>NZ_LR027842.1:0-92437 GCF_900607225.1 [Pseudopropionibacterium] massiliense
GGCCTGTTGCTCCGGGGTGGCGTCCTTCGGTGATCAGGTCGCGGCCTTCCAGGGTGCGGCGGATCCGGGTCCAGCGGCCCTTCAGGAACTGCGGTGTCGGTTCAAACACCTCCGGATCGGTCCGTTTGGTTAGTTCCTCCAGCCAGGGCCAGGGGATGGTGTCGGGGGGCATGGCGGCGGCCAGTCGAAGCACCTGCAAGGAGCCGGGGAGGGTGTGTTCCAGGTCGGTGAGTGACTGATCGAGGATCACCGACAACAGTTTCTCACGATGCTCGATCCGGGTTTTGCTGTCATCGTCTAGCATGGTGTCGCTTGCGGTCAGGTTCCGGGAACGCAGATGGGTCAGGTAGTCACGGACCGTGTCCTCCGGGTGGGTGGACAGATACACCCCGGCCTGCTCAACCGCCAGGGTGAACCCGTCGAGCAGCTCCGCCAACTCCTCGGCGGCCGCCCGGTCATCCTCACTACGAAAATCAGCACGACGATCCCCCTTGTGGTCGGGTTGGAAAGCCCGCAACAGGGAAACGGACTCGTTGATGCTCAACCCTTGGAGGTGGATCTGTTCCAGACGGGTGGAACCAGCGAAATCCTCCGTGCCGAGACGGGTGGTCACCGCCACGTGCATATCACTGTCCTGCGGCAACACACCCACCTGGACATCGGTCAGCAGAGCCGCTTCGGAGACATTGAGGCTTATTCACAGCCATCCTCAAGTGCGCTCTGACTAGGGGTTTCGCTGGTCGACGCGTCGCCTGTGAATAAGCCTCATTGTCGAGTATCACCAACACATGACCTTTGGTGGTGCGGCGCCGCAACTCCATCAACACGTGCCTGCCCGTGAGTTCCGGATCACCCCGGGCCTCCTCAGGAAGCAGAAGACCTGGCAGCTCCGGGGCGAGCCGGGCCAGCAGGGGCAGCATCTCCCTCGCCCCTTCCGCGGGAACCTGCCAGATACCTCCCGCATAGCGACCCCGATACCGGTTCCCGTAATGCCTGACCAACTCGGTTTTACCGATACCACCCAAACCCCGCACCGCGGTCACCACACCAATGCTCGACGACGACGCCAACACCGCACCAAGCCGGGAAAGTTCCCGTGTACGACCCACGAACCGGGACGTACCACGCACCAGATTCCCGGGAGTCGCGTCCCAACGGCGACGATTCTGTCTCTGCCGATACAGCTCATCACCCAAGGCACGAACCCGCGCCTCCGCACCCTCCAAGACGGCATCGGCATCACGGCTGAACACATCCTTCAGTTCTTGACCCTGCATCCCCGTCACCCGGTCATGCCAGTCCCGATGCTCCTGATCGGGCTGATCCCACACGGTGGTGTCCTCCAGAAACACCGGCACCAACCCATCCCGGGAATCCGGACCCACCGGTTTGACCTCGTACTCCCGGAACTCCCACAAACAGAAATCACTCTCGAAATACGGTTTGGACACACACGCCAACAACACCTCGGCCTCACGCACCGCCCACGCCAACTGGGTCCGCCACTCCTCCCGAGTCCTCAACCCATGCCGATCAAAGAACACCTCGAACCCGTCATCAAGAACCTCCTCAGCCTCCCGACGCAAAGCCTCCACCAACCGCTCCACCCACCCCCCGACATCATCCCGACGGGAATAACTCACAAACACCGAATACCTGGAACACCCAGAAGAGCTGGGGCTCTCAGGGCTCGTTGGCGGCATCGACACGACAAACCTCCCAAAACCTCGCTGAACAACCTGTACGAACCCTACTGACGGACAAAACCCCCAACGAGCCCGGACAGGCCAGCCCCACCCGCAGGTCGGGACCTTCTACCGGCCGCCAGAAGCGATTCCGACACAGCCACTCACTTCGCTCACGCGCTGGCTCAACCAGCTTGTGGAGACAGGCTCCGACACGGGCCTTTCCTTCGTCGCGGCCCGGCAGGGGTCGGCTGATCCCGGCTCCTCCCGTGTGCCGAGTTCGCTGGTCTTCTTGTCGTCCGCTTGCCAATCCGACGGTGGCGCTTGTCTTCGCGTCGTTCGCCAGCGCTGTAGCGCAAGCAGACGACCGTAAGGCAGGCGAACCGGCGGGCAGGGGCGATGACCCCGACCCGGCACCCGGCTCAGCCGGCGTCGGCCGGGGCGGTTGCCAGTTCTATGTGCGCGGCGGCCAGGATGCGCGGCAGGTGGCGCATGATCGCGATGTCGTAGTGCTGGACATCCTTGATCTCGTTCCAGGGTTTGGCCCATTTGTGGTCCCCGCGACCGTTGCGGCGTTCGTGAATGGCCCAGCGACGGTGCTCCAGCCGGCCGAGTTCCTCAAGCAGTGCCTCGTCCAGCAGCACCCCTCCCTCCTCCGTGGGGCGCCGCCACGTCAGGCCCGTCGCGGCGTGGGTGACCGCGCTGCCCGTGATGGCCGCCCGGTTGCTGGCCCTGTTGAAATCGTCCAGGTCCTCCCACAGCTTCAGCGCCAGCGGCGAGCCCGTCGCGTTGTCCGTCTCCTCGCCGATCCTCTGGTAGGCCAGGTGCACCTGCGGGGCCAGCAGCTCCACCAGCTCCGGGGTGAGCAGCGGGTCGTGGCCGGCGGGCCGGCGGGGCGTGAAACCGGCGCGGGCGGCCAGCACCGGCAGCCGCGACGCCAGTTCGAGGGCCGTCAACCAGGTGCCCGGAGTCCTGTCCCGGCCGAGCCACCCCAGTATTCGCGACGCCATCGCGGCCAGCTCCGCCGGGGCCAGCAGGATCGCCGACGGCTCCCGCACCCCACCGGGGGCCAGCTCCACCGACCCCGTCGCGAGCAGCTCCCCGCAGGCCCCGGCGAGCCCCGTCAGCTGCCCCCGCAGCTCCTCCGACTGCGCCTCCCAGACCGCCCGGCCCTCCGGGGAGCGGACGACATCGGCGAGGATCGGCCCCTCGGGCCGGGTGGCCTCGGCGTCCGCGGCACCCAGCCAGGCGGCGTCGTCCAGGATCAACCGGGCCAGCTGCTGCGTCGGCGAGAACCGCGGATCCAGGGCCAGCACCGCCGACTCCTCCAGCGTGAACTGCGCCACCCCGGGCAACTGCGGCCAGCGGATCCCACCGGGGGTGATCATCGCGACCCGCGCCTTCCGCACGTCCCGGGCCACCGCGGCCGCGACGACGGGGGTCAGCATCTCGTCGGCGCAGGCGACGATCACCGCAGGCCCGGTCGGGGTGCCCCGACCGGGTGGGGGAGCGTCCCAGCCGGCCAGCAGCTCATTGATCCGCCGCAGCACCGGTTCGGGCCGCAGCGACCCCTGCGACCACGAGATCCGCGCCGCCCCGCCCGCCCAGTCGGCCACGTCGCGGGCCCAGGTCTCGTCGCGGCCCACGCAGTGCACAACCATCGGCTGGCCCGGTTCGGACCAGCCCGCCACCAGCTCCTCGGCGATGGTGGCGTTCAGGGGTCCGTCGCCGACGATCACCGGCGGCGGCGCCACCCGCTCCGGGGTCGACGGCGACGCGACCGCCAGCACCAGCCGCGCCAGCCGCCTCCCGTAGGCGGCGGCCCGCACCCGCGGATGCCCCTCCCACAGCGCCGCGACCGCCTCGTCGCGGAAGACGACCTCGATCGTCGCGTCCCCGGGGACGGCCAGCCGCTCGGTGAGCAGCCCCGCCGTGACGTCGTCGTGGACATCGGGGCCGATCCGCCGCGGCCCGGGTGTTGCAATGGCATCCTGAGGCATGGGACAAGTCTGGCATCCGCGTGGAAGGGCGTGACGTGGAGGAAACGGGACGGTGCGGCCGGGTGGTGCAGATCGTCGGCGACGGCGCGGACGGCGACTGGGTGACGTGGCGCTGGAACGACCCCGCCCGCCCGGTCGGGGTGCATCGCGTCGAGGGGCTCCGGGATGCGGTCGCGGCGTTCCGCGCCGCCCTGCCCCGGGAACCGGACCCGGACAGGAAGAAGAACCGCGACAGCCCGCGGCGGCTCGCGACCTCCGGAACCGTGAGCCGGCAGGACGTCCTGGGGAGGCTGGGGCTGTACGGCCCCCTGACCCGCTGCGACGACGAGCTGGAGCTGATGCGGGCGTTGTCGCGGGCGCTGCTGCCCGGCGACCTGCGCCGCCAGCTGATCGAGGCGGCGGCCGGCGGGCAACGCGTGGCGGTGCGGGTGGCGCCCAGCCCGCCCGCCGCCGTCGTGCCGTGGGGGCTGCTGGTGCTCGATGACGATGACATGCGGCTGCTGGATGTCGCCGACGTTTCCTGGATCGCCCCGGTCCTGCCCCGCGACATCGACCCGGACGCACCCGGCGCCACCCCCGCGACGCCTGGCCGGGCGCTGCACGTCGTCGACCCGAGAACCAGCAGCGGACGGGTGCTATCGGAGAACTTCGACCCCTGCGGCTGTCACGGGCACGGCGCGGAACAGTTCTCCGCCGGGTACAGCGGCCTTGAGAAGCTCCGGGCCCTCCTCGAAACGGAGGCCGGGAACATCGCGCGACTGCTCATGATCGGGCACTGCGCCAGAGAGGCCCGGGACACCGCCGACACCATTTTCCTCGTGGGCGACGGGAAGGCGAACAGGCTGCGGGCCTCGCGGCTGGTGCGGGAGGCCGGGAGGTGGCGGATGCCGCCCAGGGTCGGGGTGGTGGCGTGCGCCTCGGGCACCGACCTGACCCAGCACGAACCCTTCGGGCTCGGCACCGCGCTGCTGATCAACGGCGCCGAGGTGGTGCACGCGACCCTGTGGACGCTGCCCACCGATCACGCCATCGGGTTGGTGGACACCAAGGCGGTGGGGGCCTTCGAATGGTTGGCTCAGGCCGTCGACCACGCCCAGTCCGACGCCGACCCGGTCGCCTCGCTGTGCGGCCTGCAACGCCGGAAACTCGCCGCCTGGCGGAGGAAACCCGACCTGGGATCCTCCCCGCTGCTGTGGGGCGCGTTGATCACCATGACGGCCCCCGCCGGGCGTCGTCGGAATCCCGGTTTCGCCCGGACCACGTAATCCGTGGCCTATGAGATTCACCCTCGTGGACGAGTCGCCCGCCTTCAGCGCATAATCTGGGGCTTATGGAACAGCAGGATCAGCAGCCGGTGCCCGAACCGGAGAAGAAGCGCAAACGCGCGTCGAAACGCCCGAAGTCCCGCGCCCGGAAGATTCTGGCGAGGACCGGGCTGGCGATGCTCGTGTTGTTCCTCGTCGCGAGTCTGGCGGGGGTGGGCGCTTTTCTATACCTGTACGCGACGACGAAACTGCCGGATCCGAACAGCGACTTCACCACCAACACCACGTTCATCTACTACAACGACGGGCAGGAGCAGCTCGGCTCACTGGCCGTGCAGAACCGCATCACCCTCGAGTACGACCAGATGCCGCAGGTGATGAAGAACGCGGTGGTGGCGGCCGAGAACTCCACCTTCTTCACCGACCCGGGGTTCTCCCTGCCCGGCATGCTCCGCGGGTTGTGGACCATCGCCCGGGGAGGTGACGTGCAGGGCGGCTCCACCATCACACAGCAGTACATCAAGATCCTCTACCTGAGTTCCGAACGCACCGCGGGCCGCAAGGTCCGGGAGCTGATCCTGGCCATGAAGATGGGCCGGGAGGTGCCGAAGGAGAAGATCCTGGAGGGCTACCTCAACACCATCTACTTCGGCCGGGGCGCCTACGGCATCGAGGCGGCCGCCAAGTCGTACTTCCTGAAGTCGGCCTCCGAACTCAGCCTGTCCGAGGCCGCGACCCTCGCCGCCATCCTCAACAACCCCGCCGGCCTCAACCCGTCCGCGGGCGACAAGAGCAGGGAACGGCTCCTGGGCCGCTACCAGTACGTGCTCGACCAGATGCTGGAGAACGGCTACATCAACCAGGCCGATCACGACGCGGCCCGGCCGGCCCTCCCCGAGTTCCCGGAGGTGCCCGTCTCCGACCGCTACGGCGGCCCGAAGGGATTCCTCGTGGCCCAGGTGGAGCAGGAGCTGTCGAACCTCGGTTTCAGCGACGCCGAGGTGCAGGGCGGCGGCCTGAAGGTGGTCACCACCCTCGACAAGAACATGCAGGACGCCGCCGTCGCCACCGCGCAGAAGTACACGGAGGAGGCCGCGACCAAGGCGAAACCCCAGCAGGACGCGTCCCAGCTGCACGTCGCGATCTCGTCGATCGACACCGCCACCGGAGGGGTGTTGGCGATGTACGGCGGCCCCGATTACACGCAGAACTCCCGCAACTGGTCGACGACGCCGCGTCCGGCGGCGTCCACGTTCAAGTCGTTCGCGACCGTGGCGGGGCTGCGCAACGGCTACTCCCTGGACAGCACCCTCAAGGGCGACACGTTCACCCCGCGCGGCGACGGCGTCCCGATCCGCAACGAGTTCAACGAACAGTACGGTGACGTGACGCTGCGCAAGGCCGTCGCGGAATCCATCAACACGGCGTTCGTGGACATGACCGAGTCCATGAACAACGGGGCCGGCGCCGTCATCCAGGCCGCCAACGACGCGGGCGCGCCGACCGGGGCCGGCTGGGACGCCAACAACCGCATCGCCCTGGGGGCCGCCGAGGTGAGCCCGCTGAACATGGCGAACGCCTACGCCACCCTCGCGGATTCCGGGAAACGCAAGGAGGCCCACTTCGTGGCGAAGGTGTTGGATCGCAACGGCAACGCCGTCTACGAGGCGAAGAACGAGGCCACCCAGGCCGTCGAGGAGAACGTGGCGGCCAACGTCACCGACGCCCTGACCTCCGTCGTCGAGGAGGGCACCGGCACGAAGGCGTCGCAGCTGAACCGGCCCGTCGCGGGCAAGACCGGAACCAACGGCGTCGAGGACACCATCACGTCCGCGTGGTTCGTCGGCTACACCCGGCAGATCTCCACGGCCGTCATGTACGTCGCGGGCGACTCCGGCAACGAGGACCTCGACGCCTACAAGAAACCCGGGGACAAGACCTTCTTCGGCTCCACCTATCCGTTGACGACGTGGGTGGAGTACATGCAGACCGCCACCAAGGGGCAGGAGGTCAAGCAGTTCGACAAGGCCAAACCGATCCAGGGGAAGTCGACCGCACCCACGGAGGCCCCCAGCAGCCAGAGCGCCCAACCCACCGAGAGCGCCCAACCGACCCAGAGCGCCCAACCCACCCCTGAACCGTCGGTCGAGGGCCGGCGGCCCACATCCGAGCCCAGCAACTCGGAAGGCGGTCGGGGCACGCCCACGTCGTCGCCTAGTCGCGGCACCAGGTCGTCGCAGTGGCCCACCACCCAGCCGACCAACGGCGGCAGGGCGACGCAGCAACCGACGGGTGGGAGAAACACCCAGCCGACCAATCCCGGCAACGACGAGCGAGGCCCCGGCGGCGGCCAGCAGGGAGACGGGGACGGCCAGCGGGGCAACAGCGGCCGTGAACGGGACGGGGGCTGACGAGGGGACGCCCCCGCGTCATCGGGGTTTCCGTCCCCCGTCCGCGGTCGTGTCATCGCGGTCCATGGCTGCCTGGATCTGTTCACGCAGCCTCTAAGGTGTTCGCATGAACAGTGCGCTGCTGGAGGGTCTCGGAGGGCCGGCCGGGCGTTACGCCCGGCGTTCGGGACCGTGGTTCGATCCACTGCCGTGGTCGCTGCTGGTCGCGACGGCGCTGTTCGTGGTCTGTTCGCTGCGGCAGATACCGTGCGTCCAGACCACCGAGGGGGCCCGGGTCAACGCGTTCATCATGCTCTGCTACTCGGATGTGCCGCTGGCGTGGGCGAGCAGCGGTTTCGCGCTCGGCTCCCATCCCCTCGACGGCGGAAGAATGCTCTACCCGCCGCTGCTCGGTCTGCTGCTGTTCGTCGCGATCTGGATCTCCGGTCTGCTCGGGGCCCCCGTCGGCGTGTCGCTGGGGGTGCAGGCACAGCTCGACGGCGCGCAGGTGTTCTACGCCGTCTGCATGGTGCTGCTGTTCGCATGTTTCCTGCTGTGGGTGCTGTGCCAGACCTTCATGGGGCGTGATTCACGAGGAGGCCGGTACCGCTCCTGGGATGGCATGTGGCTGGCGGCCTCGCCCGTGGTCCTGGCCTCCGGGCTGGTGTCGTGGGACCTGTTCGCGGTCTCGCTGACGGCCCTCGGGCTGCTGCTGTTCTCCAAGGGACGGCCGGTGTGGTCGGGGATCGTGCTCGGACTCGCGGTCTGCGCGGGCCTGGTGGCGATCGCGGTGGTGCTGGCGGTGACCCTGGCCTTTGCGCTTCGGGGCCCGGTCGGGAAGGCCGGGGCGTTTCTCGGAGCCGCGACGGCCACCGTCGCGGCGCTGCACCTGCCGTTGCTGATCCTGAACTGGGAGGCCGTCGCCGGGTACTACCAGGGCGAGGCGACGAAGGCCCTGTCCTACGGGTCGCTGTTCTACCTCGGGCGTCTGTTCGGCTGGGATGTGCGGGCCGCGGGGTCGCTGGGGCTGATGCTGACGGCACTGCTGTTGCTGGTCATGGTGGCCTGGCTCTACCTGCGGGGACACCGGCCGCGCGTCGGCACCCTGGTGGTGTTGTTCGTGTTCCCGACGGTGCTGTTCGGCGCCACCTACGCCCCCCAGACCGCGCTGTGGCTGCTGCTGGCGCTGCTGGTGGGGCGTCCCTGCCGCCCGGAATGGGTGGCCTTCACCCTCACCCAGGTGATCTACTGGGCCGCGATCTGGGGATACCTGGCCGGGCATCTCAACTCGAACCCGAACATCTACTTCGCCACCATCATCCTGCGGATCGTCGTGGAGGTATGGATCTTCGTCTCCTGCCTGCGTGACGCCGCCGATCCGGACCGCGATCCGCTGCGCACCCCGCAGGTCGCCGACCCGATCGGCGGGGTGCTGAACGAGGTCGCGGGCCCGGCCCCTACCCGTTCCCCGGCGCGTCCCGGTGGTCGTGGATCCCCTTGTTCAGGATGACGTTTCGAAGGACCTTGGCCTGAGAGGCCGTCAGTCTCGCATGGTCAAGGGCCGAGGCCCAGTTGTCCTCAACGGCGGACACGCACTGATCGACGATTTCCGAGGCCTCGGTGGCTGACAGACGGTAGGTCGGCGCGCAACCGATGAGCCCTTTCAACGTCGAGGCTCGTTGACCTTCGCGTCCGTAGGCCATGGCCTGGTTGCTGTCCCAGCCCGGGGAACGGCAGGGATCGATGTCAAAAGCCGGCGAAAGCCTCAAGTGCCTGCCGTCCCAGAGGGCAGCGTGGTTGCGTGCGTGGTCGTCACTGTTTCCGAGCACGATGTTGGCGGCAATCCTGCGGAAGAGATCTCGTCCAACGCGGGCCGGATCATTTCCGTGGCTTGTCAGGACGTCCAGCAGATCGGGATAGGTGGCGTAGCGGCCGAACATCTCATCCAGGTTGAGCATGGTCAGTCCGGATACCGTCATGAACCGCAGCCCGCCCTCGGCGCGATCAAAACGTCGCACCAGCAGAACATCACGACCCCGGACCTCGGTGAGCTTGAAGTCGACCGTGTCGACACCCATTCGCCGGGCCAGGAACAGGGCAAGTGCTTCGTGCCGCATGGCGGGACGCCGATCGGTGGTCGAGGAGAACTTCGCAATCCAGTGGAGGTTGCCCTCGGTCAAGGTGGCCTTGGGACGTGCTCCTCCGATGCTGGTGCCGTGGGCAAAGGCGGCTTCCAGGGTCCGCGGTAGCGTGTCTCCTCGCTGGAGACGTTCAGTGGCCTCGTCCAGATCTGCCAGGCTCGCCGAATCACTGCGATCGACATAGACCGTCGGTGACTCCTGGAAGTCGAGCGCCCCGAAGCGATCGGAACTTGACTCCCTCATGTAGGTCATCATCGACAGCTCTGCCGGGTCGCCGGACGTGCCGGATCGCCCGGTGAGCCGCTGCAGGATGACGTGTTGCCCCCACGCATCCGGCAGGGCGTCCCGCAAGGCCCCGTGGAGGGTCAAGCCGTTCGGCAGAGGCGCGGCCCCCTGCCTCAGGGGTATCCCGTACAGGGGAATCGCGTCAGGGTTTTCCACATAACTGCGACCGTAGTTGAAGCGGTGATGGCCACGTTGCTCCTCCACCACGCCGCACACGATCGGTGTGCTGGCGCCCGGCAGCCAGGCCCAGACGTACAGGCGTTCAGAAGTCATCGTCAACCTCGGTGTCGGGGATCACCCTGCCCGGCAGAAGCGCCACGAGGTCGTGGCTGAGCCTGTTCAGGCGGGAGAGCTCGACGGGGTCGGGGGTGAACAGCGGAAGCCGGAGCGCCGCGTAGACGTTGAAGAGGTTTCCCACCGACACGCTGGGCGAGCCGCGCTCGATCGCGGCGACGGTGTATCGCGTGCATCCCGCCCGCGCGCCCAGCTCATCGAGGGTCCATCCCATGGCGGCGCGTTTTCGCCGCACGTTGGCCCCCATCAGTTCGGCGGCCTCGCGCGCGTACGGAGTGAAATCGACAGCCCTGCGACCCATGTTGAATACTTTACTCCCAGCCCGGGGCAAGGAGCATTGTATTCAACAATCCCTGGTGTTTGTGGGTGGCCTTCACCGCCGGCCTGATCGGTGGTGGTGCCTCTCAGTTCCAGACGATCTCGTCGCAGGTGGTGGTGGTCTGGCGGGCGGTGACGGGGACCTCGTCGCCGACCTCGACCCCGGCGCTCGCGCCCCCGACGAACACCATGGAGGCGTGCATGTGCGGGGGTTCCGCGAAGGGGCGTTTGCGACCCTCGATGCTGAACGGTGAGCGCGAAACCCCGGCGGCGTCCAGGACTCCCTGCGCCAGGCTCACGCCGCGCTGCCGCAGCGACCGGGCCGGCGACGGCGCCGACAGCGCGATGCCGTGCGAGGTGCCGCCGCTGACGATCACCAACCAGCCGTCCCGGGGGGCGCGGGACTGGTTGTAGCCGTAGCGGGAGCCGCGGGTGACGCGGTGCACGTCGAGGACGGTGGCGGTGGTCCTCAGCGCCTGCGGGGCCCCCAGCCACAGCTGGGTTCCCATCCGCATCCGGGTCTGCACGCCCAGCTGGGTGCGCAGCCTGCGGTAGTCGTTCACGCCCAGGTGTGAGACCCACACCGCTCCCCGCTGGTGGGCGACGGCCTCCGAGGCGAGCTGCCTGGCCTCCGACAGCTGCCCCTTCAACGGCAGGTGCATGGTCCAGCCCTCGAAACCGAGCTGTCCGGTGTCCACCGTGGTGATTTCCTGTGGCGCGATGCCGTGCCGGCGCATCGAGGTCATGAGTTCCACCGCCACCCGGGTCCGTGGGTGTGTGGTGCGCAGCTCGTCGAGGTCGGTGAGGCGGGAGACGACGGTGATGACGCGGGGATCGTCGAGCAGGGCCGTGGCCGCGTCGTCGAAGGGCCGCCACGGGTTCAGGACGATCACGTCGCGCGACCATCCCGCCTCCCGCACCGTCGCGACCTCGTGGGCGGTGCCGACGGCGAGGTAGTCGTTGTTGAAACGCTCGGCCTCGCGGGTCAGGACGTCCAGCCCGAGGCCGTAGCCGTTGCCCTTGGCGACGGGCACCAGGCCGGGGAACTCCTCGTGGACGTGTTTGAGGTGATCGCGCCAGGCGCGGGTGTCGATGGTCAGTGTGAGGGTCATGTCACCGTCGCTTCAGGTACTGCTGGAAGGCGAAGTGGAGGAACGAGCTGATGGGTTTGTCCCATTCCCCGAGGTAGGCGACGGCCTCGCCTCCCGTGCCGACCTTGAACTGGATGAGCCCCAGTTCCGGGTCGTCGGCCGCCAGGCCCTCGGTGATGCCCCGCAGGTCGTAGATGTCTGCCCCGGCGTCGCGGGCGTCGCGCATCATGCGCCACTGGATGGCGTTGGAGCCGCGGACCTCGCGTTTCGCGGTGGTGGAGGCGCCGTAGGAGTACCAGGCGTGGGTGCCGACGCGGATGAAGGTGGTGGCCGCCACCAGGTCGCCCTCGTGCTCGGCGAGGTAGACGCGCATCCTGTCGGGTTCCTCGGCGTTGAGGGCGTCCCACATCGTCTCGAAGTAGTGCAGCCCGCGGCCGGTGAAGTGGTCGCGTTCGGCGGTTTCCAGGTAGATGTGGTGGAACCGGGCCAGGTCGGCGCGTTCCCCCCGGGTGACCGTCACGCCGAGTTTGTCGGCCTTCTTGATGTTGCGGCGCCACAGCTGGTTCATGCCCTTGAGCAGCTGCTCGTCGGTCAGGGGCGTTCCCTCGGTGTCGGTCAGGCGCAGCTGGTAGTTGAACTTCGGCTGTCCGGCGGCGAAGCCGTGTCCCTCACCCTGGGGCTGCCAACCGAGATGGTCCAGGGTTCGCGCCACCCGGGTGCCGACCAGGGTGGTCTCGTCGGGGGTGGCCTGCGACAGGGCCGTGATCCCGGGGTCGGCGATGGCGGCCTTCACGGTGGGCGCCAACCAGCGGTGGTGCACCACGGTCGGGCCGATCCGCACGGCGAACGCCTTGTTGCGGCGGGCGTGGGCGACGAGCGCCTCCAGGTGGGCGTCGATGTCGGGGCGTTCCCAGTCGAGGACGGGTCCCTCGGGCAGGTAGGCCAGGTAGCGGGGCAGCTTCGGCAGTTGTCGGTACAGGACGAGTCCCACTCCGGTGAGGGTGTCGCCGTCGAAGAACCCAACGGACTCGGAACGCCACTCCGGTTTCACCTCTCCCCATGCGGGAAGCTGCAGGAAGCTCGCCTGCCCACGAGCGGCCACGAAGGCGAGGTGCTCGTCGGCGCTGATCGTCTTGACGGTGATGCTCACGACTACAACCTACCGGCTGCGGCGGGTCCGCTGGCGGGCTTCTCGGGGATGGCCGGGTGATGAAGGTTGGACCGGGCTGAGTCTCTGTCGTGTGTGGCCCGGCCCAACCGGCTCATCAGTCGGGCTCGCCGGCAACGGCCCGATACGTCTCCAGTATCACACGGATGACGGCCATCGTGGTGAGAAACCCGAGAACAGCCAGAAATGGTGTGACGACCATGAGCAGTGTGTTCTGGCTGGTGAGGCCCACGGCGAGGATCGCGACCGCCAGCAGGGCCGCCGTGACGGTGCCGAGCAGATGGGTCATCCTGAGGGCCGCGGTGCTCATGCGACGTGTGAAACCGAGGTCGAACAGCGCGGCGAAGAAGTTGTTCGGGCGGGGCTGGACCTGCGGTGGCTGCTGCTGGGGTGGGGGCGCCGACTGACCCATGGGCCCGCCCGGGGGAGGGGAGGGCGGCAGTCCGTGCGGGGAATCACTGGAAACCGCCTGCTGGCCCCAGGCGTCCGTCGCCTGTGGGTCCCAGACGTTCCCGGTGGGTTGCGACTGCTCCCACACGTTTCCCTGCTGGTCGCCGCCGTACGGGTCGTGGGGGTACTGCGGGCTGCTCATGATGGTTCCTCTCCACGCGGGCGCACTCGACTACATCCACTCTTGCACATTCCCGTCCCGGAACGAACGGAGGGTGGGGCCGGGGTGTCGGTTCCCGGTCCCACCCGTCCCTCGGGCCGTCAGGCCTTGATGTCCTCGATCCTCTCGCCGATCCGCATGCCGTAGAAGGAGCGGTAGCAGAAGAAGGCGGAGACGAGCAGGAACACCGCGGCCAGGACGTGGGCCAGCGTGCCCAGGCCCTGGGCGGTGATCGCGGTGGCCAGTTCGACGGCCAGCAGCCCGAACAGCGTCGAGAACTTGATCACCGGGTTGAGCGCCACCGAGGAGGTGTCCTTGTAGGGATCGCCGACGGTGTCACCCACGACGGTGGCGTCGTGCAGCGGGGTGTTCTTCGCGTCGAGGTCCACCTCGACGAGTTTCTTGGCGTTGTCCCAGGCGCCGCCGGCGTTCGCCATGAAGATGGCCTGGTAGAGCCCGAACAGCGCCATCGCGACGAGGAACCCGATGAACAGGAACGGTTCGGCGAAGGCGAACGCGAGGGTGGCGAAGAACACGCCCAGGAAGATGTTGAACATGCCCTTCTGGGCGTACTGGGTGCAGATCTCGACCACCTTGTTGGAGTCCTTCGCGGAGGCCTTCGTCTCGCCGTCGAGATGGAGGTTCTGTTTGATGAACTCCACGGCCCGGTAGGCGCCCGTGGTGACGGCCTGCATGGAGGCGCCCGTGAACCAGTAGATCACCGCGCCGCCCAGCAGCAGGCCCAGCAGGAACGGGGCGTGCAGCAGCGACAGGTTCTCCAGGTTCTCGGTGAGCCTGTTGGTCAGCCCCATCATGATGGAGAAGATCATGGTGGTGGCCCCCACCACGGCGGTGCCGATCAGCACCGGTTTCGCCGTCGCCTTGAAGGTGTTGCCGGCGCCGTCGTTGGCCTCGAGGAAGTGCTTGGCGCGTTCGAAGTCGGGGCGGACGCCCAGGTCGCGTTCCAGCTCCTCCTCGATGCCGGGGATCTCCTCGATGGTGGACAGTTCGAACACCGACTGGGCGTTGTCGGTGACCGGACCGTAGGAGTCGACGGCGATTGTCACGGGTCCCATGCCCAGGAATCCGAACGCCACCAGACCGAACGCGAACACCGCGGGGGCGATCATGATCTGGGCCAGCCCCATGGTCGAGATGATGAAGCTGAGCCCCATCAGCCCGGTGATCGCCAGCCCGATCCAGTAGCCGGAGAAGTTGCCCGCAACCAGGCCGGAGAGGATGTTCAGCGACGCCCCGCCCTGGTTGGAGGAGACCACGACCTCGCGGGTGTGGCGGGCATTGGTGGAGGTGAACACCTTCACCAGCTCCGGGATCAGCGCCCCGGCCAGGGTGCCGCAGCTGACGATCAGCGACAGCTTCCACCACATCCCGTCGGGCAGGCCACCGATCAGCGCCGCGGAGGTGCCGAAGGTGCACGCGATGCACAGCACCGAGGTCAGCCACACCAGCGACGTCAGGGGCGCCTCGAAGTCCATCTCGGCGGCATCGCGGTAGCGGGCGCGGGTGATGGCGGCGTTGACGAAGTACGAGATCCCGGAGGCCACCACCATCACGGCGCGGATCACGAAGATCCACACCAGCAGCTGCACCTGCACCATCTGGTCCTGGACCCCGAGGAGGATGAAGGTGATCAGCGCCACACCGGTCACGCCGTAGGTTTCGAAACCGTCCGCCGAGGGGCCGACGGAGTCGCCGGCATTGTCGCCCGTGCAGTCGGCGATCACGCCGGGGTTGCGGGCGTCGTCCTCCTTGATGTGGAAGACGATCTTCATCAGGTCGGCACCGATGTCGGCGATCTTGGTGAAGATCCCGCCTGCGATGCGCAGCGCCGACGCACCCAGCGATTCACCGATCGCGAAACCGATGAAACACGAACCCGCGATCTCGCCGGGCAGGAACACCATGATGACCAGCATCATCGCCAGCTCGACGGAGATCAGAACCATGCCGATGCTCATCCCGGAGCGCAGCGGGATGTCGTGGCAGGGGTAGGGGCGCCCGGACATCGCGGCGTGCGCGGTGCGGGAGTTGGCCAGGGTGTTGACGCGGATGCCGTACCAGGCCACCGCGTAGCTGCCGCCCATGCCGATCAGCGAGAACAGGATCACCACGGCCGTCCTGCCCACCCCGAAATTGACGAGGAACAGGTAGTAGATGACGATGATGGCGGCGATGAAGGCCCACAGCAGCAGCAGGAACCGGCCCTGCTGTTTCAGGTAGGTCTTGCAGGTGGTGTAGATCAGCTCGGAGACGTCCCGCATCGCCGTGTGCACAGGCATGCGGTTCAGCTGCGAATAGGTGATGATCCCGAACACCAGGCCGAGGGCGCACACGATCAGTCCGAGACCGAGCAGCACGCTGCCCGGCAGGCCGAGGAAGGAAACGGAATCGAGCTTGGGCAGCTGGAGGTTCGCCTCCCCGCCGATGTGGCTACCCGACTGGCCGCCACCGGAATCGCACGAGGTGAGACAGAGTACGCCGACCGCGGCTCCGAGCAGCCCGATGCCCTTCGTGGGATTGCGCCGGGCGGGCCGTGGGTCCGTCGCGGCGCGGAGGGCTTTCTCTTCTGGTGCTGTCACCGCTTCTCGCGGTAGCTCGGTCATGATGCTCCCTAGCGATCATTTGTGTACTGGCTACGTCGCCAGTCTGTCCCGGCTCACTTTACGCCCGTGGGTGCGGGGCGGGAGGGGGTGTGGGGGAATTTCGAGGGGCGAGAACGGCACGCGGCCCGGTCGACGGATGGTCCGTCGACCGGGCCGCGCGCACGGTCCCGCGTCGCGGGTGGTCGCGGCGCTGTCAGGCAGCGGCGATCAGGTTTTCGAGGGTCGTCTCCCAGCGGGAGCGGAGCGCCTCGAGGTCGGCGTCCTCGGGCAGGTTCTCGTGGACGATCCTCAGTTCCGTGCCGTCGTCGACGACACGCATCCTGAGGTCGACGAGGGTGGCCGGCGCCCCCTCGGACGCGTGCCACGAGAATCGGATCTGTTCCTTCGGGTGGAAGCTTCGGGTGATGCCGTAGGTGCCGTCCTCGGCTCTCCACGACTCCCCCTTGTTGCCGAGTTGCCCGCCTGCGCCGAGCAGTGCCTGCGCGCCGGCGGGGGCCATGAGGGCCCTCCACACGGCCTCCAGCTGGGTAGGGGCCACCCGGGTGACCGCTACGCTTCTGGTTTCGCTTACTGCCTCCGTGGTCTCCATGATGATGCCTTTCATCTCTTCGGGCGTCGCCTGTGGCGTCCGGTGCATCAAGCCTAGTAGCACCCGGGGCGATGCGGGAGAGAGACCGCGGAAAAACGAACTTTCGGCCAGCCGGGAGGCCTGTTCGGCGAACCGGGGTGATGGCCGGAGCCGGTGGCGTCACGCGCGGGAACCTTGGTTTTTCCGCGAAACTTTCCACAGGGAATGTGTGGAAAAGTGTGTTTCCTGTGGATTCCTCACTTTCGTGCACGTGAGGACCCGGGAGGAGGGGTCAGGGATGCTGCGGGGTTCTTCCCTCCAGCACCCAGGTGAGGAATTCACGCAGGTCTCCGGTTTCCCCGTCGCGACCTCCCCGCCCCACCTGCAGCGACGGCCGGGTGGGTTCGAGTTTCACGCCCCTGAGGCGCGCCACAAGGCCGCCGGGAACGTGGAGAACGTGATACCCGCCGTCGGTGTCGATGGCGATCGAACGGTCGCGGCGCAGATACCAGCCGCGGCGATCCGTCCTCACCACGTGCCCGTCGAGGGTCCTGGCCCGCAACGGCACCGGCTTCGGGCCGGAGGCGAGGGCCTCGGCGACGAACCGGTCGATGAGGACCTGTGCCCGGGCGGCCTCGCGTTCGGCGGCCTTCTCGGCCAGTTCGGCCCGTTCAAGCGCGTCCATGCGGCGCAGTGTAGAGGGTGGAGCCGGGGCCGGTCTGCGGGGGAGGGACGCGGCCCGGGATCACAGGGATTCGGCCATGTCGAGCAGGCCTTCCGGGTGGGAATCCTGGGTGGCCTCGTCGACGCTGTCCAGGGCGTCCTGCCTGCGTTTGCCGTCCAATTCCTGGTCCATCGCCTTCGCGTGATCCACGGCTTTGTTTGCGTCGTCAACTACTCCCTTGACGTCCCTGGCCGTCTTGGCCGCCTCGGCCACCCTGGATGCACTACCCGCCGTCTTGGACGTGGCACTGGCCGCTCCACTGCCGCCGAAGGTGGCGGCAGCCAGTGCAAGGTCCGGGATGTAGCCGCCGATGGCCCGCGCAGGATCGTCCTTGAGATTGTCCATGTCCAGTATGGAATCGACCACGGCGCCGCCGAAGGCCTTCGGATCCGCAATCGCTGCCTGCAGCACCGCCGCGCCCTCCTTCGCCGGGAGTTGCATCTTCGCCGCCCATTCCTCCGTGGTGAGGTCGCCGGTAGCGACTCGTGCCAGATCACTCACGAGACCCAAGGTCCTGCCGAATTGAATATCGAAGACGAAGTCCGAGGCTTTCTTCAGTGATTCATAAGCCCCGAGGAGGATCCCACCGACGAAGGCCACCCCCGACTCGAGCCAGTTGCGTGCCGCGTCGGCCCCATCGCATGACGCTCGGACCGTGGCCGCCGCCGTCGATCCCTGCGCCTTCATGTCGTCACACAGACCGAAGTAGTCGGTCACCGCTTTGCTGCGTTGCGCCTCGCCCGGGTCTTGGAAAGGCTCGATGGTCAGGGTGTAGGTGCCAGGTCCGTTCTGCGATTCCCACTCGGCCTTCTTCCGATACCCCTCCTCGACCGACCTGTCGTAGTCGGCCTTGGCCTGTGCCGACCGGACATTGGCCGCGTCGAAATTCTGTTTGCAGATCTGTGCGTCGGCCTGCGCCGAGGCGAGGCTGTCGGCGTAGGAATCCAGGGCCTCGGCCGCCTTGCGGAAGCCGTTGGCGGCCTTGGTCCACCTGTCCGGTTCGGGCTTGAAACGCTCATGGAAGCGATCGGCGGCCCGCCCCACCCAGCCGTCCGTGCTCACCGACCTGAGGGAATCCGCCAAGGTGTCGAAATCGGATGCGCGCTCCCTCATGATGCTCGTGCGGCTGCGAATCTCGTCCGGGCTTCCCTTGATGATGAAATCCGGGTATCCGTATTCCGGCTCGGTCATCAGGAACCTCCCATCAGGGAATCAGTCGGAAGGGCTTCTGCCGCGCTTTTCACGGGAGCCAGCTTCTGTTCGGCGGCGGTGTTGTAGTCGATGTAGTTCGATGCCACCTTGCTCAGGCGACCCGATATCTCCTCGACGTCCTTGGTCATCGCGTTGATGGTCCGTTCCCACCGATCCTGGAACTCGTCAACCGCTTCCCACAGGTCATCATTGGCCACTGCCTTCTGTGTCGGCACGTAGTCCTCCACGTCGTTGTCCTTCTTGAGTTGTATCACCTCGGCGGTCTTCTGGGCGGCGTTCACCAAGGACTCCAGGTCCACCTCGAAATCGTATGAAGGCATCGTGCAACCTCTCAGTCCAGGACCGCGACGTTGTCGACCTCGGCCTTGTGGGCGAGATCGCGAAGTTCTCCGATGGCGGTCGCGGCCTTGTCCAGGACGTCCGCCAGCTCCTCGGCACGGTCATTGAAGTCCTGGTCCTTCTTCTGCTGTGCCTGCCGGGATTCCGTGTCCTGGCTCCAGCCCGACAGGTCGGAGTTCATCCGGGAGCGCATGTCGCTCATGTCGGTGTGAAGATCCGAGGCCATCTGGGTGAAGGCATCCTGCAGGGCCTGCGCCTCGGCCTCCTTGTAGATGAAGGTTCTTTCTCCCATGTCAACCCTCCATTCTGGACTTGATCGAATTGACGATGTCCTCGAAAGACTTGTTGACCCGTTCCTCGTTCTCGGCCGCGGCCTTGTCGACCTCCACCAGCGCATGCGCGTACCTCTGGAGATCCTCGTGAAACACCTTGAACGACTCCGCCCAGTGATTGGTGACGTCGGCCACCGAGACCGCTGCCGATCCCGTCACGTTCTTCAGGTGATCCTCCACCGACTCGGCGAATTTCTTGACCTCCTCCGAAAGATCTTCGCACGTGTCCAGCACCGTTTCCGCGGCCTGCCGCTGTGCGCCGATTCGCAGTTGCATACCCACGCTCAAGGTGTCCTCCTCACGTCCATCTCGAAACCGATGCGAGACGATCCGTACCGGGTACCGTTGTGTGCCCGTCACACTGCTCGACGCGTCCCTGCCGGTGGACCCCCATTGGCCGGGGCCGTCACGCGCACCAGACTCTACGACCCCTGGGGGTCACCCATTCCGGGCCGGCGTCACCTCCGGGCCAGGCCGGCCACCAGCGCCGGGACGTCGTCCGGGGTGACGGGACCCAGCCACTCCATGTCGGGCTGCACCACGACGACGGGGGCCCGGTTGCACGGGTAGCAGCAGCCCGTCGCGGTCAGCAGCACCGTTTCGTCCAGCGCCCCGGCCTCCGCCAGCGCCCGGCCGAGGGCCTCCTGCGTCTCGGGTGCGCCCTTCGCGTTGCAGCGCGGCCCGCGACACACCAGCACATGCCGGGAAACGGGCGGGGGTTGTTCCCAGTTCGGGTTGGTGAGGGAGTCGCGCGGCCCCAGGACGCGGGAGTCGTCGAGGCCGGGCAGCTGACCGGGCAGCCCGCGCAGGGGACGCCGGGAACACCACAGCTCCAGCAGCGGTCCCCGCGAGTCGAGCCACCAGCGCGCCACCCGTCCGAGCCACGACGCCGGACCCAGGTCGTCGCCGAAGGTGACGCCGACCAGATGCACCGGTTCCGGCCCGGTCCCGGCCAGCGCGTCCAGCTGGTTCACCAGCGCCGGCCCCTCGCCCTGCAGCACCGTCGCGTCGGCCCCCAGCCCGCCCGCGACCTCCGCCAGCTCCGGCCAGCGTGCCGCGTCGGACAGGGTGAGGGTGACCAGGAGGGTTCTCATCTGCGACTCCAGTTCACACGTCTGCGATCGTCCACCTCGACGCGCGCCGTCACCTCGAAGACCTCGTCGATCATCTCCGCGGTGAGCACCTCCGCCATGGCCCCGTGGGCGTGGAGGCGACCCCGGTGCATCACCACCATGTCGCGGCAGAACGCGGCGGCCAGGTCCAGGTCGTGCAGGACGGCGACGACGGTCAGGTCGAGGCCGCTGACCCGCTCCAGGAAGTCCAGCTGGTGGCTGAGGTCGAGGTGGTTGGTGGGTTCGTCCAGCAGCAGGATCCGCGGCCGCTGCGCCAGCGACCGCGCCAGGTGGACGCGTTGGCGTTCCCCACCCGACAGCGTCGGCCAGCGCCGCGACGCCAGGTGCGTGACGGCCGCCACCTCCATCGCCTCGTCGACGGCACCCCGGTCGCGGTCCCGCGCACCCGGCCAGGACCCGACGTGCGGGATCCGTCCCAGCGCCACGACCTCGCGGACGGTCAGGTCGAGGTCGGTGCTGGGGTGCTGTTCCACCAGCGCGATCCGCCGGGCCCGTTCCCGGGGCGGCAGCGCGGCCAGGGGTTCGCCGTCCAGCAGCACCCGCCCGGCGGAGGGTGTCCGCAGGCCCGCGGCCAGGTGCATGACGGTGGTCTTCCCGGAACCGTTCGGGCCGACCAGCGCGGTCACGGTGTCGGCGGCGAAATCGACGTCGATGTCCTCGACGATGCGCCGCCCGCCGGCCTCCCACGCGATGTTCTCCAGGCGGATCATGACTGGTCCGCCTGTCTGCGCAGCAGGAACACCAGCACGGGTGCGCCGATGACGGCGGTGATCACGCCGATCGGGACCTCCGTGCCGGGCCGTATCGTCCTGGCCAGGGTGTCGGCCACCAGCAGCAGGGCCGCCCCCGCCAACGCCGCCAGCGGCAGCAGCGTGCGGTGTCCCGGGCCGGTCGCGATCCTCACCAGGTGGGGGATGGTCAACCCGACGAAACCGATCGGCCCCGCCACCGCCACCGTCGCGGCGGTGACGAGCGCCGTGACCACCAGCAGCGCCCAGCGCGCCCGGTTGACGCTGACCCCCAGCGAACGCGCCGAGGTCTCCCCGAACGCGAAGGCGTCGAGGGTGTTGGCGGCGAACAGCAGCGCCAGCACGGCCACTGCGGCGCAGCAGACCATGACCGTCGCGTTCGGCCAGCGCATGCCCGCGAACGACCCGAGCGTCCAGTTCATCACCGAGCGGGCGACGTCGCGCTGCCCGAAGACCATGATCGCCAGCGACGTGAACGCACCGCACAGCTGCCCGACGGCCACGCCCGCCAGGATCGTGCGGCCCGGCGGCAACGCGCCCGACCGGCCCGTCGCCATGCCCAGCACCAGGATCATCGCCAGGATCGCGCCGCAGAAGGCCGCCACCGTCAGGGTCAGGGGAGCCGGGACGAACGGCAGGCTGATGCCGAACACCAGCACCGCCACCGCGCCGACGGAGGCCCCGGAGGAGATGCCCAGCAGGTAGGGATCGGCCAGCTCGTTGCGGGTCAGCGACTGCAGCACCACCCCGCAGATCGCCAGCGCCGCACCCACCGACAGGGCGCCCAGCACCCGCGGCATCCGCAGCTCCCACACGATCCGGTCGGTCTCCACCGTCACGTTCTCCCCGGCGATGATCGACAGGCGCCGCAGCACCACGTCGACGACGTCGCCCGCCGAGATGTCGGCCGAACCCGTCCCCAGGGCCACCGTGGCCGTCGCGGCGATGACCACGAGGAGGACCACCCCCAGCAGGGTGGATCCCAGCCAGCGGTTCACGCTCAGATCTTGGCGAGCTGCTCGGACACCGACGTGGCGCCGTCGACCAGCCTGATGCCGGGGGTGGATTCGGAGAACGGGATGGTGACGTAGGCCTTGTTCCTGACGGCCCTCAGCTGGCTGAGCACCGGGTCGGACTCCAGGTGGGCCTGTTTGTCCGCGGCGGTGGACCAGGACGCGTCGGCCAGGACGATGACGTCGGGATCGGCCTCGACCACCTTCTCCCAGGCGACGTTGTCCCAGCCCTTCGGGAGGTCCGCGAAGATGTTGGTGGCGCCCACCGCGTCGAGGATGATCTGCGGGCCGCCCCCGCCGGTGCCCGCGAACACGTCCTTGTCCCCGGAGTCGTACCACAGCACCTTCCGGCCCTTGCCGGCCGCCTGTTGCTTCAGCTCCGCCAGTTTCGCCTTCTGTTCCTCGACCAGCGTGGTGGCGCGCTCCTCCACCCGGAAGATGCGGGCGATGTCGGTGGCCTCGCCCCAGGCGGCCTCGATGGTGGCGGGGGTCTCGGCGCTGCCCTGCTCCTCGCAGCCGGACGGGCTCAGGTAGGTGCCCACGCTCTCGCCCTTCAGCTCGTCGCGGGTGCCGATGTTCTTCTCGGTGAACGCGGACGCGTAGGAGGCGTAGGCGAAGTCGGGTTTGACCGCCAGGAAGGCCTCCTTCGACGGGTACTTCTCCGCCAGCACCGGGATGGAGTCGTAGGCGCTCCTCCAGCGTTCCGGAACGGCGTCGTCGAGGTAGGCGGTGCCCTTCATGCTGCCCTCCAGACCGAGGGCCAGCATCACCTCGGTGGCGCCCTGGTTGAGGGTCACCGCGGCCTTCGGTGCCTCGGTGAAGGTTACCTCGACGCCGCAGTTGGTCAACGTCACGGGAGCCGAGGAGGACGACGAACCGGCGGGGGAGGACGCGGTGTTGGTGGGGGCGCCGGTGCAGCCTGCCAGCAGCAGGCCGGCGGCCAGGGCGCCGGTCAGGACACGGATGTGCGGACGCATGGGAACTCTTTCCAGTAGGGCCTTTTCGCGAGGCGTGGATCAGGGTCGTCGGCTGGTCTTCGGACTCGAGTTCGTTCCGTCACGGACGCCTTCCCGGGATTCCTCCCAGTGGCCACGTGTCCGTGTGGTCCCTCTCACCGCTGCGCGTCAGTCCCGGATTCCCACCGGGTTCCCCGGCGCCTGGGGCGCCACCGACGAGCACACCGTAGCAGTGTTGGGAGCGTTGCCCGCAAACGCCGCTCCCGGGTCGCCGGTTCGTCGTGGAATCCTGGTGCGGGGTGGGTCGGATGGCACTAGGTTGTTCCCGTGAGTCAACTCCGGACCCAGGCGCCCGCCGCCGCCCTGCGTGAACGACGCACCTCCTGGGGCAGGATCCTCAGCTGGTGCATGTGGGACTGGGGAACCCAGCCCTTCGCGACCGTCATCACCACCTTCGTGTTCAGCACCTACATCTCCTCCGGGTCGTTGTTCGGGGCCGGGTCCGGCGACGACACCCCGGCGATGATGATGGGTGTCGCGATGGCCGTGGCGGGGGTTCTCATCGCGCTGCTGGCGCCGGTGCTGGGGCAGGGAACCGATCGTTCCGGGAGGCGGATGTTTCACCTGCGCTGGCAGACGTGGGCGCTGGCGGCGGTCTCGGCGGCGCTGTGGTTCGTCGCGCCCGGGCAGCAGTACCTGTGGCTGGGCTTGGCGCTGCTCGGGATCGGCAACATCGTCTCCGAGGTGGCCAACGTCAACTACTACGCCGCCATCGACCAGGTGGCCACCCCCGGCAACGTCGGCCGCGTCTCCGGGTACGGCTGGGGCATGGGATACCTCGGCGGGATCGCGATCCTGCTGCTGATCGTCGCCGTCGCGGGCTCCGACATCGGCCCCGACGGGGTGCGCAACTCAATGCTGCTGTGCGGGGTGTGGACGGTGCTGTTCACCATTCCGTTGTTCATGGCCATCAAGGACCGGCCCGTGGCCTCCCCGCCGCCGCGCCAGTCGCCGGTGCGGGCCTACCGCGACCTCATAGGTTCCGTGATCCGCATCCACCGCGTCTCCCCGCACACGACCTGGTTCCTGCTGGCCTCCGCGCTGTTCCGCGACGGCCTGGCAGGGGTGTTCACCTACGGTGCGGTGCTGGCGAAACTGGTGTTCGGGTTCAGCACCGGCGAGGTGATCGTCTTCGGGGTGGTGGCCAACGTGGTCGCGGGGCTCGCGACCATCGTCTTCGGGCACCTGGACGACCGGACCGGGCCGAAACGGGTGATCCTGATCTCGCTGGGCGCGCTGGTGGGGTTGGGGTCGTGCATCTTCCTGCTCCACGACCGGGGGTCGGTGGTGTTCTGGATCTTCGGGATCGCCATGACCCTGTTCGTCGGTCCGGCGCAGTCGGCGTCGCGGTCCTTCCTGGCGCGTCTCATCCCCGAGGGGCGCTCCGGTGAGGTGTTCGGGCTGTACGCGACGACCGGCCGGGCGGTGTCCTTCCTGGCGTCGTCGCTGTGGGTGCTGTCCCTGTGGCTGGGATCGTTCCTCGTCCCGGCGGGCGAGTCGGCGGTGCACTTCGGCATCCTCGGGATCGTGCTGGTGCTGGCCGCCGGGCTGGTCGTGATGATTCCCGTGCGCGAGGCCCGGCAGGTCGTTCGTCGCGGATGACCGGGGCGGGTCCGGTCGGCTCGGAATGCTTTCCGGGCCTCTGTTTCCGCGCGGCTGCTCGCCCCTGCGGTTCCGGCGGAGGCGCGAAACAGGAGTTCAGCGGTTAGGCTGGGGGCATGTCCGACTGGTTTGCCATCAACGAAGACCTGTGGGGCACCGTCGCGGGATCAGAACCGCCGTTGTTCTACTTCTTCGACGGTTTCATCGATTCGGGACGCGTCGGTGCGACGCTGATCGAGGCCCTCCTGGAGCACTCCGAGCCTCAGCTGCTCGGGTCGTTCAGCATGGACCTCGTCCACGATTATCGCGCCCGTCGTCCCGCCATGGTCTTCGACCGCGACCACTGGGCCTCGCTCGAGGAGCCAGTGCTGAACCTGCACCTGGCGCGCGACGCCGAGGGGATGCCGTACCTCGTGATGCGCGGCCCGGAACCCGATCACCGCTGGCAGTTGTTCCGCGACGAGCTGGTCGGGTTGATCGAGAAGCTCGACGTCTCGATGCTGCTGACCGGCTACGGCATGCCCATGGCCTTCCCGCACACGCGCCCCACGCCCCTGGCCATCCACTCCACCGATCCGGAACTGAGGCAGGCGAACCCCCGCTGGATCGATCGTCTCGAGATCCCGGCCTCCTTCGCGTTCTACCTCGAGTACCATCTGGGTGCTCTCGGGATCAGCGTCTATGGTGCCGCCGCCCACGTGCCCCATTACCTCGCGAACGCCTCCTTCACGCAGGCCGCGGCCACCATTCTCCACCAGTACGTGGAGGTGACGGGACTGGCCCTGCCCACCGACGAGCTCGACCTGGCCGCCGAGGCCAACCTGATGTCCATCGAGGCCGACACCCGCGGCGACGAGACCGCCCGCGAGCTGCTGCGCCAGCTCGAGGAGCAGTACGACCGCTACACCGAACCCACCGGCGAGGACCTGCCCTCCGCCGACGAGATCGCGGCGGCGGTGGAGCGTTTCCTCGCCCAGCGCGACGACGGCAACCAGCCCCCGACCATGGGGGAGTGACCTGGACGCCGACCACACACCCACCCGGGTGACGCAGCACCTGCGGATGGACCGAACCCATCTGCACAGGCCTCTCGATTCCGGACGGATCCCGTCCCATCGCGTCGGCCGTGACCGGCGTGTTTCCGGACGCGACATCGCCGCCTTCGAGCGGCGTCGCCAGGAGGAACGCCGCGCACTCGCCGAATGTTTCGCCCGTGCAGAAACCATTCGCCGCGGTGCCGTCGATGAACTCGTGGTGGAACCGTGACGTTCACCGCCGAGAAACATCGGCGTGTCGTATAGAGGCTTATTCACAGGGTGCGGGCTGGGCTTAGTTGAACCCGCGCCAGTGGTTTGCTGGCCTTACCGATGTTTTGCTGGCCTTGTTCACGTTTGCCTGCGCTGTGAGGCCAGCAAACGTGAACAAGGCCAGCAAAACAGGATTAGAGCCAGCAAAACAGCGATAAGGTCAGCAAAGTCTCGGGAGGGGAAGCGGGGAGCGAGGAAGCCGGATTCCTCACAATGTTCAACGCCCAAAGCCGCGGTGGTGGCAAGGAGGCTTATTCACAGACGGCGCCACGGTCGGTGAAACCCTGGCCAGGGTGCGGTTGAGGATGACTGTGAACAAGCCTCCGGACTTGGGCGATCCCGAACCACCGAAACAAGTACACCGAAACGGTGGTGGCTCTGGTTTCAATCCGCCCTAAGGTTCGCGGTGGTTGCAGACCCATACCAATTTTCGTCTGGTTGGAGAACATGCACGTCGTTTCAATCCGCTCTAAGGTTCGCGGTGGTTGCAGACTTCTTTTAAATTCCAATCTGATGAAGGTCGGATTTTTGTTTCAATCCGCTCTAAGGTTCGCGGTGGTTGCAGACGCGGAGGCAAAGGCCAGTTTCAACTCGCTGAACTGTTTCAATCCGCTCTAAGGTTCGCGGTGGTTGCTGACCCTACCCTCTGACGCGCTGTCCTGACAAGCCCTGTTGTGGTGTTCTTACACACCACACCCTTCCGTCCCTTCCAAGTAGCGGACAGAACCTGTCTGAAACCCCTTGTCAGGTGTCATACACACTTGAGGCTGTTTTCGGTGGCTCTCCAACACTCCTGTCCGGGGGTGTCTCTAAGATGCCCAGTTACGGGGGGTTGAGCATCTTCGTCGGAGTCTACCTCGGGTGATCGAGGGGGCTGGGGTGGTCGTTTGGCCGCCGGGGTGGTTTCGACACGGGCTGCTCCTTCGCCGCGGCCCGGCTCAACCAGTTTCGGGAAGGTTTACGTCGCGGCCCGGCTCAACCGATTTCACGAGGTTTCCCTGCTCAGTGATCGGCGCCGTCGAGCTGTTCGACGAGGTGCTGCAGCAGCGGGCCGGCGACCTCGATGGTGTCGGAGGCGCCGCCCTCGGAGCCGGGCGCATTGATGATGATCGCGCGGGTCCCGGCGCACTCCACCACCCCCGCCAGGCCCCGCGACAGCAGGGCGCGGGGGGTCTTCTCGGCGCCGTGACGGCGAATGGCCTCCATGATTCCGGGCAGTTCGCAGGCGAGCAGGTCGAGGGTGGCCTCGACGGTGACGTCGCGCGGCCCGACGCCCGTGCCTCCGGTGGTGAGCACCACCCGCGACCCGGAGGCGACGGCCTCCCGGATGGCGGCGCGGATCATGACGAGATTGTCGGGCACCACCCTCGGGTCGCGGGTCTCGAACCCCAGCCCGCTCAGTGCCTCCCGCAGCAATGGTCCGGAACGGTCGGAGTAGGCCCCGGAGACTGCTCGGTCCGAACACGTGATCACTGCGGCCAACATGCGGGAAATCGTAGCTCCTGTGCCGTGATGCTCGCCGGGTCAGGGGTCCCTCCCGGGAAACCGGTGGGCCCGGATTCCCGGGAGGGACGCACCCGGATGCTCCCTCCGCTCAGCCCTTGTGGGCGTCGAGCACCTTGCCGAGGTAGGCGCCGAACTCGGGGACGATGGAGTCGTGGTCGCGCCCCGCAGGCCACTCCGACCAGACGTGTTCGTAACCCATGGCCTCCTTGTAGTAGCTGACGCCCATCTTCGCGTTGTTGATGGCGTTGCTGTAGGAGGTTTCGTCGTTCGCGCCGGTCACGAAGTTCAGCGACAGGGTGGATTTCGCGCGCTGAGAGGGCTCGCCGCCCCAACCCGGAATCGGGGGCGCATCGCCGCCACCGAGGGCGAGGAAACCGCCGTCCGGCATGTTGTTGGCGTATCGGGGGAAGAGCTCCTTGGTGATGAAGTCAGCGCCCTCGGCGTAACCGACGAACCACAGGACCTCCGGATTCGCCCCGTAGGCGGACCGCACGTGTGCGAAAAGCTCCGTGAAGTAGCTGACGAGCGTGGTGGCGAGCGGCTGCAACCAGGTATCGGCGCCGTCGGGGACGTGCACCGAGACGACGTCGAGACCTCGCGCGGTGGCGGCCTCCACGATGCTGCCGGGCCCGGCCAGGCCGCCGGGGAGGTTCGGGTTGTCGCCGTCGTGGTCCCCGTCGTGCAGTGGATGGTCGTTGTCGTCGAGGTAGACGACCAGCCCGGTCCTCACGGAACCGGCCGGGTAGAAGTAGGCGCTGGAACTCGTGCCGGCGGAGTCCGTGAAGGTGAAGGATGTGCTGTTCACCGCGGCCGAGGCCCGGGGGGTCGCCTGCGACAGGTAGGCGCCGGAAGCGAGGGTCGCCGCCATGAGGCCCGTGACGGCGCGACGTGAGAGATGAGCTGACATGGACAAAACCTTCCTTTCGATCCCCTGGGATTCCTGCGGAAGACGGGGTGCATCGCCACGACCGTCCCGGTGACACACCGACAACAGGGCCGTGTGCGGTCCCGTTGCGTGTTCTGTCGGTTGTGCCCCACGACGGTCCCCGCTCTTCTTCCCACCATCCGCGGAACCGTCTGACTGAATTTGTCGACCTCACGCTAACACGGGGACCGGGTCACCGGTCCTGACGCTCCTCCAGTCGCTCGCCCGGTGAGGTCTCATTCGTCCTCGTCGTAGGCGTCGATCACGATGCCGAGGTAGGTGCCGAAGTCGTGGGTGATGGAGGTGTGATCGTGTTCCCCGGGCCATGTGGACCACACGTGCTCGAATCCCGCGGAACGGTAGAAGGCGACGGTCTCCTGGGCGCCGCCCAGCGCGTCGTAGTCGGCGGTTCGGTCCTGTCCTCCCGTCACCAGGTTCAGCGACAGGTTCGACTTCGCGTATCCGGAGAACGAGCCTTTCCATTCCGGCTCCGGGGCGTCGCCGCCGCCGAAGACGAGGAAGCCGCCGGTCTCGATGTCGTTGGCCCGGTGGGGGAAGAAGTACCGGGTGATGAACTCCGAACCCCCGGAGTAGCCCACCAGCCAGAGGGCCGCGGTGTTCGCCCCGTACGTGACCTGCACGTGTCGGAGCAGTTCGGTGAGGTAGGTGACCTTCGCGTCGAGGTCGGTGTGCCACCACATGCCGTCCGCGCTGGGGGTGCGCACCGAGAGAACGTCGTGGCCTCGCGCGAGCGCGGCCTCCACGATGCTGCCGGGGCCGGCCAGGCCACCGGGGAAGTTCGCGTCATCGCCGTCGTGGTCCTCGTCGTGCAGCTGCTGGCCGTCGCCGTCGAGGTAGACGACCAGCCCGGACTTCGTCGCGCCGGCGGAGTAGAACCGGCACCCGGAGCTGAAACCGTTGGATGCGGTGAAACTGAAGGAGGTGTTCGGCGTCGCCGCCGAGGCCCGCAGCGGCTGGTGATGCAGCAGTGCCCCGGACGCGATGGTCGCCATGAGGCCGATGGTCGAGCGGCGGGAGAGTTTGTCCGGCATGCGTGGCGTCCTTCCTGATGCCTCTTTGGATACAGATCTGCATTCACCGTAACACGGGGGGCGTTCCGTTTCCCGTGGTCAGGCGCGGTTTCCGCGACACGTCCTAGGCTGGGTGACACCCGACCCAGGAGTGATCGTGTCACCACCATCCGTTGCCGGCCGTCTGCGCGAGTCCATGTGGCGTTCCGCCAACGACAAACGCCTCAAACGCCTCCAGCGGGTGGTGGACGCCATGCCGGAGAACCCGCCCGAGACCCCGACATCCCTCGACGCAACCAGTGACGCCGAACTGGCCGGTTTCCTGGCGGCCGCAGGTGAGGTGGCGGGCCGGGAGGTGGGGCTCGACCCCTTCCCCAACCAGTACCTGGCCGCCGCCGCCCTGCTGCGGGGGTTCTCCATCGAACTGGCGACCGGGGAGGGCAAGACCCTCGTGGGTGCGATGGCCGCCGCCGGGTGGGCCCTGGAGGGGCACCACGTCCACGTGCTGACCGCCAACGACTACCTCGCGGCCCGCGACGCCGACTGGATGGGTCCGCTGTACCGCGGCCTCGGACTGACCTGCGCGGCCGTGCAGGCCGACCAGGACCTGCCCGCCCGGCAGGTCGCCTACGCCGCCGACATCACCTACTCCTCGGTGGCCGAGGCCGGTTTCGACCTGCTCCGCGACCGCCTCGCCGCCCGGCCCGGGGAGCGCACCGGGGCCCGCCGCGAGGTGGTGCTCGTCGACGAGGCCGACGCGGTCCTGCTCGACGAGGCCCGCGTGCCCCTGGTGCTCGCCGCCGACGCCGAACCGCACCGCGACGAACACGCCCTGGGGCTCGCCGCCTACGTGCGGGGCCTCGGGGCGGGCCGCGACCACGTCGTCGCGCCCGACCGCCGCACCGTCCACCTCACCGACGACGGGTTGCGCCGCGTCGAGGACGACCACCCCGACCGCGACCTGTTCGGCACCGACTCCGAGTTCCTCGTCTCGCTGAACCTCGCCCTCCACGCCCACGCCGCCCTGGAACGCGACGTCGACTACCTCGTCGCCGACGACCGCGTCTGGCTCGTCAGTGGGTCGCGGGGAAGGGTGGACCGGCTGCAACGCTGGCCCGACGGGTTGCAGCTCGCCGTCGAGGCGAAGGAGGCCCTCGATACCGCACCCGGACTCCAAGTCCTCGACCAGCTCGTCATCGCCGAACTGGTCGGCGGCTACGAAAAACTCGTCGGCATGAGCGCGACCATGCGGGCCGCCGACGAGGAACTCGAATCCCTGTACGGGCTGCAGGTCGCGGTGATCCCGTCGCACCTGCCGTGCCGCCGCACCGACCACCCCACCCGGCTCCACGCCACCTCCGAGCATCGCGACGCGGCCCTGGCGGACCTCGTCCGGGAGTCCGGGAAGCGGGGGCGACCCGTGCTGGTCGCGACCCAGAGCGTGAGGGAATCGGAGCGGATCGCGGACCTGCTGCGCGGCCTCGGTGTCGAATGCGTGCTGCTGAACGCCCGCAACGCCACCGAGGAGGCCGCGATCATCTCGCGGGCCGGTGAGGCGGGCCGGGTCACGGTCTCGACGCAGATGGCCGGGCGCGGCACCGACGTGGTGCCCTCACCCGAGGCCGTCGACGCGGGCGGGCTGCTGGTGGTCGGGGTGGGGCGTTTCCCCAGCGCTCGGCTCGACGACCAGCTCCGCGGCCGCGCCGGCCGGCAGGGCGATCCGGGGGAGTCGGTGTTCCTCGCCAGCCTCGCGGACCGCCTCGTCACCGACAACGACCCCGACCATCCCGAACCCGCGGTCGTGGACGGCGGCGGTGAGGTCGAACAGTGCCGCGCGAACCGTCGTGTCCTGGGGGTCGTGGACCACGCGCAGCGGGTCAGCGACGGCGACCAGCGCAACCTGAGGTGGCTGTCGTGGCGCTACGGCGAACTGCTGCGCCGCCAACGCGCCCATCTCGTCGAGGTGCGCGAAACCTGTCTCGAGGGGCCCGAGGCCCTGGACCGGCTCGCCGAACACGCGCCCGAGGAGGTCGCGGAGCTGGATGAGCGGGTCGGGGAGGACGAACTCGAGGAAGGGGCGCGACTGGCGCTGGTCGCAGCCGTCGACGCCGCCTGGAGCGCGCACCTCGGGCACGCCGCCGAGCTGCGCGAGGGCATCCACCTGCGGGTGCTGGCCCGCGAGGATCCGCTGACCGAGTTCGAGAAGGAGATGGGCGCGGCCTACCAGGGGCTCGCCGAACGCATCCTCGACGACGCCGTCGCCACCCTCCTGGAGGCCCCGGTCGTCGACGGACGGCTGGACCTGGAGTCGCTGGGGAGTCGCATCCCCAGCGCCACCTGGGCCTACACCGTCACCGACAACGAGCTGGGCGACGACTTCACCCGGATGGGACGCGCCCTGCGCCGTCGCCTCGCGGGCCGGGGATAGCGTCTGCCCGCCTTGCGGGGTCGGTGGGGGTTCGCTTGCCCGGGGGTGGGACCCGGTGGGGTTCGCTTGTCTTGTCGCGGTTTGCCTGCGCTGTAGCGCTGGCGTTTGACGGTTGGGGTGGCGTTTCCGTCGGGAAGGCCGGCGGACGACGATAAGGCCAGCGGACGACGGGAGGGCTGGCGTCGAGGCGAGCGATCGCTGACAGGAGTTTTGACGAGTACCGTGTCGCAACGCCCTTTGACGGTCTCGGCGAATGCCTCCCCACTAGGGTGGGGACGTACAGCCGTCTACCAAGGAGAGACCGTGAAGGGCATCGTTGTTTTCTCCGGTTCCGCCCATCATGCGCTGGCTGACGAGATCTGTGACCACCTGGAGGTTCCCCGGAGCCACGTGAAGATCTCCCGGTTCAGCAACGACTGCCTCCAGGCCCAGCTGCTCGCCAACTGCAGGCAGCGTGACGTCTACATCGTGCAGCCGCTCGTGCCACCCACCCAGGAGCACCTCATGGAGCTGCTGCTGATGGTCAACGCGGCCCGCGGCGCGTCGGCGGCGCAGATCACCGCGGTGATCCCGCACTACGCCTACGCCCGCTCCGACAAGAAGGACGCCTCCCGCATCTCCTTGGGAGGCCGTCTCGTCGCCGACCTGCTGGTCACCGCCGGCGTCGACCGGGTGCTGACGATGAACCTCCACGCCCCGCAGGTCCACGGGTTCTTCTCCGTTCCGGTGGATCACCTCACCGCGCTCGGTGTCATCGCCGACCACTACCGCGGCCGCGACCTCAGCAACCACGTCGTCGTCTCCCCGGACCTCGGCAACGCCAAACAGGCGACGCTGCTGGCGCGTCTGCTCGGGTTGCCGGTGGCGGCCGGCAACAAGCAGCGCCTCGCTGACAACAAGGTGGTGATCTCGTCGGTGGTCGGTGACGTCGCGGGAAAGAAGGCCATCGTGCTGGACGACGAGATCGCCACGGGCGGGTCGGTCGTCGAGATCGTCTCCCGGCTGGCCGACTTCGGGTGCGTCGAGGCCTCCATCGCCTGCACCCACGGCCTGTTCGCGGGGTCGGCGGTGGAGCGTCTCACATCCGCCACGCACATCTCGGAGGTGGTCTCCACCAACACGGTCCCCGCCCCCGAGAACTTCCCGGGCCTGAAGGTGCTGAGCGTCGCGTCGCTGTTCGCGGAGGCCATCGCCCGCATCCACAGCGGCAACTCGGTCTCCACACTGTTCAACGGGGTCGACCCCGCCTACGCCCAACCCCAGGAACCCGAGGGCCTGTTCTGATCCCGAAGCTGGTTGAGTCGAAACCTCGTGTGGGTGTCCGGGGACTTGTGGTCGGGTCTGCTGTTCGGGTTCCGGTGGTTTCGGCTCGGACCGCTTCTTCGTCGCGGCCCGGCTCAACTGGCTGCACGACGGTTTTCAGCGACGCCTGCTGGCGCGGATTCTTTCCACGACCTCCCGCCAGGTCGGGACGATCACCCCGTGGGGACGCATCATGGTGCGCAACCGGTGGCGGGTGCCGAAGATGCCGATCAGGCCGACGGCGAAGAACGGGAACTGCAACGCCATGGCTTGGTTGAGCTGCTCGGCGGTGTAGTCGCCGGAGGGGTTGAGCCAGCCCAGGAAGGCGCTGATGGCCAGCAGACTCAGGGTCGCGCCCGTGAAGGAACCGGTGATGACCAGGCCGTTGGCGGCGCCGAGACGGTGCGGGGGCAGCAGGGTGCGGGGATAGTCGAATCCGATGCCGGTGCCTGGCCCGCCCGCGGACATCGCGACCACGAGGAGGATCAGCAGCCACCACGGTGCCCTTCCCGGCCACAGCAGCGCCGCGGCCCAGACCGCCACGTTGATCCCGATGACGGTGAGGGCCAGGTTGCTGCGACGCAGCGGGTGGCGCGAGGTCAACCAGCCCAGCAGCGGCGAGAACACGATGGAACCGTAGACGGTGAGGCTGAACAGGAAGGCCGCCTCGGCCTCCGAGCGGCCCTCCGCCCGTTGCAGCCACGGGATGCCCCAGATCATCGCGAACACGTTGACGCTGAAGCCGCTGGTGAAGTGCACCCAGAACCCGAGCCGGGTCGCGGGATGCCGCCAGGCGTCGGCGATGCCGCGGGGCAGGTCGGAGAGCCTCTCCTCCTTGGGGGCGGGGCGGGTCCGGCCGGGTGGTACGTCGCGAACCCAGATCGCGCTCACGGCCCCCGCGACCACGGATGCCAGGGCCGCGCCCAGGAACGCCCACGTCCAGCCGTGGGCGTTGAACAGGGGAAGCAGGACGGTCGCGGAGGCTACCTGCCCCATCTGTCCCAGCAGTCCTGCCAGCTGTGTCAGGACCGGCACCCGCGACGGTGCGAACCACTCGGGGATGAGCCGCAGCACCGACCCGTACATGCAGGCGTCGCCGATGCCCAGCAGGATGCGGGCGGCGAAGGCCAGTGGCAGGGAGTCGGCGAAGGCCATGATCACCTGCGCGGCGACCATCACCGCTGAACCCGCGATCATCACCATCCGCGACCCGTAGCGGTCCACCAGCACCCCGACGGGCAGCTGCGCCAGCGCGTAGGTCGCGAGCTGGACCATCACGAAGGTGGAGATGATGCCGACGCTGGTGCCGAAGTGGTTCGCGGTCTGGATCCCGAGGACCCCGAGGCTGGTGCGCTGCATGATCGCGACGCAGTAGGCGAGGATGCCGACGCCCCACACGATCCAGGCCAGCCGCCCGGTCCTTGCCACCTCGTGCTCCTTTCCCGCCACGTCCGCGGAAAGTGTAGAGGCTCCGGGCGGCGCGGGTGGTTTCGACTCGGACTGCTCCTTCGTCGCGGTCCGGCTCAACCGGCTTGGGGAATGTTCCTCGCGGTTCGGTTCAACCGGCTCGGGGTGAGGGAACCTTTCAGGAGGCGCCGAGGATCTCGGTGACGAAGACCAGGGTGGCCCCGCCCTTGATGCCGGCCTGGGGGACGCCGTGGTCGCCGTAGCCGAGTTCGGCGGGGATGGACAGCAGGACACGGGAACCGACGCGCTGGCCCACGAGGCCGTCGTCCCAGCCTCGGATCACCTCGCCGATGCCGACGCGGAAGTTCAGCGGTTGGCCCCGGTCGTAGGAGTTGTCGAAGACCGATCCGTTCCAGGACTGCCCCAGGTAGTGGGCCGAGATGGTGTCGCCCGCCTTGACCTCCGGGCCGGTTCCGGCGTCGAGCAGCTGCACCTGGAGGCCGTCGGGGGCGTCGGGGCCGGGGAAGGTGAGAGTCGGTTTGGAACCCTTGGGGCCCTGCACGGAGGGCATGTTGGTCTTGCTCATGCCCCGAGCCTATCGGTCCCCGGGAGCGCGGTCGTCAGTCGCCGCTGAGTGCCTTCACCCAGTCAGGCGTGGGGCTGGGAGTGGGGGTCGGGGTGGGGAGCTGGTCCTGCGTCACGTCACAGCTGGCCTTGGTGCCGGGTGCGGGACCGAACTCGCGGCCGGCGAAGATGGTGGTCTTGACCCACTCGTAGTAGTCGTTGAACTTGCCGGTGTCGTAGGGGTTGTCCTTGGCGCAGCGGGCCACGTAGTAGCCGACCACCTCCGGGAGGGTCTCCAGATTGTTGCTGCCCGCGTAGGAGCTGAACACGCCCTGCTTGGCCGCGAGCTTCTGGAAGTCGGTCCAGTACTGGGGGTTCGAGTCCCGGTCGGCGTTGAAGATGTGGGTGAACTCGTGGATGACGATGCGCGACAGGCGGCCGATGTCGCCGAGATCGACGGCTTCCTTCCACTTGGTGAAGTCGAAGGTCAGGTAACCGGGTTTCGTCAACGACCAGTCGCCCCAGGCGAACCCGCTGATGCGTGCGGCGTTGATGCCGACGGTGCCGGTGACCTTGGCCTTGAGGTTGGGCAGGAAGTCGGTGCAGGAGACGGCGTCGAGCGCCTGCCACACGACGCTGATCTGGGTGCGGTTCGCGTCGTTCCATCCGTCACCGGCCAGCGTCACCCCGAAGTTCTCGGCCAGCTGGGTGCTGATCGTTGAGATCGGGGCGTCGTCCCCCGGCCAGGGGTGACTGACGGGACAGGGGGCATGGATGCCGACCGCCGATGGTCCCACCTCGGGCTTCTCGCCCTGGGCCGTTGCCGATGCTGCCAGAACAATTCCTGCGATGGCCACCGCTGCGGCGGTGAGCCAGATCACAAGTTTGCGCATCGCATCTCCTGTTTGTGGGTACGGACGTGGAAAGGGTCTCTCAGGATTCTCAGGAAGTCAAGTTCAGGGGAGAGTCGGGATGAACCCTGGTCGATTCGCTTTTGTCGGAATGTGCGCCGGGGCGTCGTCCGGCCCGCGGGCGTCGGGTGCCCCGGGGGAAACGTGGTCCTCGCGCTGCCTTGCTGACTTTTGTTCACAAAGGATATTGGACCGTTTTGCCGGAGCTGTTCCGGGAATGAGGGTGATGCCCGTTTCGTCCCCGCCGGTGGACTAGTCTGCGGTCATGTCACTGTTTGAACTCCGCCGCACCGACCGTCCCACGCCCGAGGCCGAGCGCGCCGCCATCGTGGCGGATCCGGTGTTCGGGAAGTTCTACGCCGACCACATGGCCGTCGCCGACTACACCGAGGGCCTCGGCTGGCGCGACGCCCGCATCATCCCGACGGGCCAGTGGCAGCTGCACCCCGCGGCCGCGGTGTTCCACTACGGGCAGGAGATCTTCGAGGGGCTGAAGGCCTACCGCCACGCCGACTCCTCGGTGTGGCTGTTCCGTCCCGAGAGGAACGCGCGACGTTTCATCTCCTCCGCGGAGCGCCTCGAGATGGCGCCCCTCCCGGAGGAGCTGTTCCTCGCATCCCTCGACGAACTGGTCGCGCTGGAGCAGGCCTGGGTGCCGCAACCCGAGGGTGAGCGCAGCCTGTACCTGCGTCCCTTCGAGATCGCCGACGAACCCTATCTCGGGGTGCGTGAGGCCAAGAACTACCGCTACGGCCTGCTCGCCTCGCCCGTCGGCGCCTACTACCCGGCCCCGGTGAAGCTGTGGGTCACCCCCACCTACACGCGGGCCGCACCCGGCGGCACCGGCACCGCGAAGTGCGGCGGGAACTACGCCGCCAGTCTCGCCGCCGCCAACGAGGCCGCCGCCCACGGCTGCGGGCAGGTGCTCTACCTCGACGGTGCCGAGCACCGCTGGCTGGAGGAGTGCGGCACCATGAACTTCATGATGGTCACCGCCGACGACCAGCTCATCACCCCCGCCCTCGGGTCGATCCTGGACGGCGTCACCCGCGACTCGTTGCTCACCCTCGCGCCCGAGCACGGCCTCACCCCCGTCGAGCGACAGATCTCCATCGACGAGCTGCGCGACGGCATCGCCTCGGGTCGGGTGGTCGAGACCTTCGCCTGCGGCACGGCCGCCGTCATCACCCCGATCGTCGGTTTCGACTCCCCCGAGCACGGCGCGCAGACCGTCGGGAACGGGGAACCCGGGCCGCACACCCGCGAACTGCGCACCCACCTCCTCGACATCCAGTTCGGTCGCGCCGAGGACCGGCACGGCTGGCTGCGTCGCGTGGCCTGAGGCCGAGAGTGTTCCGGGCCGTCATCGGCACCCTCGGGTACGTCGTCCGCGACGGCCGGGTGCTGCTGGTGCACCGTCAGCGCGCGGGCGACGACCACCGCGGCAAGTGGAACGGTCTCGGCGGCAAGCTGGAGCCCGGAGAGGACGCCGCCGCCTGCCTGAGGCGGGAGCTCCGCGAGGAGGCCGGGATCGAGGTGACCTCCCTGCGGTTGCGCGGCACCGTCGCCTGGCCGGGTTTCGGTTCGGACGGCAGCGACTGGTTCGGGCTGGTCTTCCTCGTCGACGCCTTCGACGGCGAACCCCCGGAACGCAACGACGACGGCCCGCTGCGCTGGGTTCCCCTCGCCGAGCTCGGCGACCTGCCCATGTGGGAGGGCGACCGCCACTTCCTGCCGCTGGTCTTCGACGACGGACCCCAGTTCCACGCAGTCATCCCCTACCGTGACGGCGAGGTGATCCCCGAGGGGGTCGCGGTCGCGCGCCCCTGACCGCCGACCCTCGTCGGCCGGGATCCCCGGTCTTCCACACGGGCCACCCCGGTGTCTCAGTTTGCTCTCAGATACTCCTCAGATAACGAACCCTGAAGTGATCGTTGTCGTACTTTTGGACGGCGTGGCGGCTTGCAAGGCGCGGGCCGGCGTGGTCCGGAGCGGCGGCCGGTTCGGCGCACCCGAGCTCCGTCGCGAGAAGTCGAAGATTTCGTGAACTCCCTAGCCAAAGTGGTTTTGATGCCTCCCGCGATGGGCCGGTGATGAGATGGGGGCGGACTCGTGGGGCTGTGAAGAACCTCGCGCAAGCCCGATCCGCCCCCGGCGGAAGGCTGAGAATCTTTAGAAAAACCCGGCCGCCGGTGTTACGCTCGCTGCCGTGTCGTCGTGTTCGGCACGGTGACTGGAACCAAGGCCCTGCAGGAAGGATGTGAACACGTGCAACCGATCGAGTCCAGGTCCGCCGGCGGGCCGAGCCGGCGTGCAATTCTGTGTTCCGCCTCGATGCTGGGCGTGGCCGGGTTCGGGTTCGCGGCGGGCGCCGCCACCACGGCCCGGGCAACGGATTTCGCCGACGACTTCCAGCAGGCCGTTCGCTGCGAGCCGGGCCGCAACCTCAGATCCGGTGAGGCGACCGGGGTCAGCGGCATCGTCATCCACTGGTGGGGGGAGCCCCGCGGCCAGTCCCATCAGAGCGTCGTGGACTACCTGTCCGGCGAGAACGTCCGCTGGTCCTCCGCCCATTACGTGGTGAGCAGCGACCGGGTCACCCAGCTCGTCGGGCTCGCGGACACCGCGTTCCACGCGGGCGTCTACGACATCAACGCCCGGAGCATCGGCATCGAGTGCCGTCCCGAGATGGATGACGCCACCCTGGACAGGGTCCGTGACCTGGTGCAGAAGCTCAACGGCTGTTTCGGGCCCCTGTGGCTGGAACCGCACCAGGCGTTCTCCTCCACCGGCTGCCCCGGCGCCTACATGAGCAGGATTCCCGAGCTGAAGGTCCTGGCGGCCGGCTCCACGGAATTCCCGCCGACGCCCAGCGTGGTCGATGCGAACGACGGGCTCCTGGACGTGGACGGGTACTGGGGATCCGCCACCACCCGCCGGCTCCAGGAGATGCTCGGCACACCCGTCGATGGCGTGGTGTCGAAGCAGGACACCGGTTGGAAGACCGCCAATCCCGCCCTGGTCAGCGGCTGGGAATGGGTCTCCGGGGCCGCCGCGACGGGATCGACCGTCATCCGGGCGGTTCAACAGGTGGTGGAAACCGAGGTTGACGGCCTGATCGGCCCGAACACGATCCGCGCCATTCAGCGACACTTCGGAGTCGCTGAGGAGGGAAGCTTCCCGGAGGGGGCGCCCGGCATCGTCGAGATGCAGAGGGCCCTCAACGCCGGAAAGTTCTAGAGGGGCATGCGCATGAGTGACTGACTGCAGTGCCTCTGAAAGACGAGGTCGGTGCCGGGGGCGCTGGTTCCCGACCTCGCCTGGGTCGCCTGATCGGCTGCCGCGGCGCGTGGGATCCTCAGGGGAACGGACCCGCGACCTGACCGCGACCGCAGAGTTCCGTCGGCTCCGTCGCCTCAGGGGGGTGCCGGGGAGACAACGGGGGAAAGCCTCCGGCGTCACCGGGGACCGGGTGGTGACACCGGAACTGGAGAACCGGAACCAGCGATGACCAGTACGATCAGGCGGCCCGGGGCCTCGTGCGCCACACCGTGGTGGCCGCGGGCGGGACGTCCTGAAGGGGATGGTTCCCGAGACGATGGCCGTGGGCTCCCGTTCGTCGAAGTCGGTGAGCCCTCACGTGAGCGCCGGCGAACGGCTGCGGCGAACCAGGTCCCCTGACGCTGCCCTGCCGTGACGAAGGGACGAAGGAGTGGTGGGCATCCCCGGAACCCGCCGATCCGCCACCGGCGTCCGGACGGACGGGGAACAGGCGCTTGGGGCCTCCGCGACACCGGGTGCCGGCGGGGCCCGGGCATCCCTGTGGGAGGCCTCGGATTGCCCGCTGTTTATTTTCAGTTGCAAAGCTAAGTGGCCTGATTTGTCGTCCTTTCGGCTAGTCCTGAGGTTCCGGTGACGACTCATCCGGGCCGTCTCCCGGGGCTTTCCTGCGCCGGATCGAGCCCGTGGTCCGAGAGAATCCGGGAGCAAAATGCCTAGTCAGAGCCCGTTTTGCCCGCTTGGGTGAGCTCGCGGGGTGGTTGCCGCGGCGGCGTCGACGCCTCCGTCGCCCCTCTCCGGTTCTTCCGGTGCGGAGCGACGGGGTCGCACGAGAAAGCTGGGAGGAGCCTGAAATTTCCTCAGGGGGGTGACCCCCTCGATGTTAGGCTCGCAGAGCGTCGTGAGGTTTTCGATGCACACAAGGGTTTGATCTTCTGACGAAGGGGCCCATTCGTCACGGATCACTATCACTGAATGAACAAGGTCAACGAACAAGGAATGGATCGATGACGATTATGCAACCGCGGATGTCTCGTAGGAGCATCCTTTCCACCCTCGCAGTCGGCGTTCCCGCAATGGGAGTTCTGGGAGCCATCAACCTTGTTGGCGCAAATCCCGCAGCGGCCGCCTATTCGGGCTCTGATTTCCTTCAGACTGCTGCGACCAAGAACGGCTGCCCCTACATCTGGGGCGATGCCGGACCCTCGAGCTTCGACTGCTCCGGACTGGTTCTGTGGTCGCTCACCCAGCTCGGGATCTCCTTCCCGCGCACCTCCGGTGAGCAGTACAACTCCTGCTACCCGATCGACCTCGCCCAGGGCTACGCGACTCCGGGCGCCATCCTGTGGTTCCCCGGGCACATCGGCATCTCCTGTGGTGACGGTGGAACCTCCTTCGAGGCGCAGAGCGAAGAGGTCGGAGTCGGGTACTTCACCGGCACCGGATGGACCGCGGCCGGTCTGGTTCCGGGCCTCGACTACAGCGGCGCGCCGGGCACCGGCGGTGGCGGCGGTGGCGGCGGCACGAACTCCGATGGTTCGCTGAACGTTGACGGCTACTGGGGCAGCGCCACCACCAGCAAGCTCCAGGAGGTGCTCGGCACACCCGTCGATGGCATCGTCTCCAGCCAGGCCCGGTCCTGGAAGGCCAGCAACCCCGGCCTGGCCAGCGGCTGGGAGTGGGTCTCCGACAGCTCCGCCACCGGCTCCGAGGTGATCCGCGCGGTTCAGCGGAAGGTGGGCGTCGAGGCCGACGGTCTGATCGGTCCGAACACGATCAAGGCCATTCAGGGTCACTTCGGAACCGTTCAGGACGGGTGCTTCTCGGATCAGTCCTCCTGCGTCATGGCGCTGCAGAAGGCGCTCAACAACGGAACCTTCTGATGTTCTTGGTGCGGGCCCCTTTCTCGCCGGGGCCCGCACCGAATTCCCCATCACCTTTCCGACGTTCCGGTTTCGCCACCAAGACTGCTTTTCGCAACGACCTGATGTGTCTCTCCTCTGTGTCGTGAGACCGGAAAATCCGACGGCTGGATTTACTGCGCCCCTACCCAATTTCCGGGACCTTCCATGGCGGGCAGATGTTGCCGACATCGCTGAAATCCCCGTCATTGTCCCTAGCCATTTTTGATTCATTTCAACCGAACTCAGCTCGGAACCCCCGGTAGCGGGCCGAGCTGGAAGGAACTGATAGTCCATGCATTCAATCGATTCACATTCCACCGGTAGCGGATTGAGTCGTCGCGCGGTTCTACGGTCCGCATCTGTCCTGGGTCTGGCGGGTTTCGGGCTCATGGGTGCGGGGTCCCTGCCGGCCCACGCCGCTGATTTCGCCGACGACTTCCAGCAGGCGGTCAACTACGACGCGGGCCGTACCTTCGCATCCGGCGCAGCAGCCTCCTTGACGGGCATCGTCATCCACTGGTGGGGAGAACCCAACGGTCAGACGCATCAGGGCGTCGTCAACTACCTGGCTGGTGACAACGCAGCCGAGGTGTCGGCCCACTACGTGGTCAGCAGCGAGGGAATCACGCAGATCGTGGATCTGGGTGACACCGCCTACCATGCCGGCGTCTACTCCATCAACGCGCAGAGCATCGGCATCGAGTGCTCCCCCGAGATGGACGAGGGCACCCTGCAGCGGCTGCGCGGACTGATCCAGAACCTCAACGGACGCTTCGGCCCGCTCTGGCTCGAACCCCACAAGGCATTCGTCTCGACGGGTTGCCCGGGAACCTACGTGAGCAGGATCCAGGAGCTCAAGGTCCTGGCTGCAGGCTCCGCCGATCAGATTCCACCAACCCCCGGCGACCCGATGCCCGTCGCCCCGGAGCCGGATCCCGGCGGTGGCGGGAACGTGCCAGGGGACCCGGGCACTCCCCCCAGCTCGCTCCAGGTGGACGGCTGGTGGGGGGCCTCGACCACGAAGCTTCTCCAATCGGTCCTGGGAACCCCGGTCGACGGCGTGGTCTCGGGCCAGAGCAAGACCTGGCAGGCCAAGAACCCCGGCCTGGTCAGCGGCTGGGAGTGGGTCCCCGAGGCCTCCGCCACCGGCTCCGAGGTGATCCGTGCGGTCCAGCAGAAAGTGGGCGCCGAGGTCGACGGCCTGATCGGCCCGAACACGATCAAGGCCATCCAGAAGCACTTCGGCACCACCCAGGACGGGTGCTTCTCGGAACAGTCGTCCTGCATCATGGCGCTGCAGAAGAAGCTCAACAGCGGCACCTTCTGAATTGACGTCGCGGGGCGTGGGACCCGGAGCGGGCCCATGTCCCGGCCATTCCCGACCGACGGACCTCGTCGCACGGCTCCCGCGCGACGAGGTCCGTTGGTCGGAACAGCGTCCCCGTCACGACGTGCACCGCTGCCGTGGCGCCTTCCCGCCGAGGCAGGGGCGTCCTGATGAACCTTCCACCGGACCCACTCGATTTCGAGAGGGTTCCCCGTGGACCCTCGCCCCGTGGTGTTAGGCTCGCGGCAGCGTCGTGAAGTAATCGGCGTGGAAGCAGGGCTCGATTCTCTGGGGGAGGGACCTGATCCACCAGGGGTTCGGCCGTGATCTTGAGGTTGGAGGAGTCCGCCATGACGGTTGTGCGGTCACGATTATCGCGCAGGAATCTGCTCACCGCGGCTGTTCTCGGGGGCCCGGTCGCGGGCTGTCTGGGTGCGGCCACCCGGTTCGGTGCGCTACCGGCGGCGGCCGCCGCGTCGGGGCGGGACTTCCTGCAGGTGGTCACGAGCAAGGCAGGGTGCGCCTATGCCTCGGGCGGTTCGGGCCCGGATGCCTTTGACTGCCCGGGGTTGATCCACTGGGCCCTGGCGCAGCTCGGAATCTCCTTCCCGGAGGCCTCCGGCGAGCAGATCAACGCCTGCACGGTGATCGACCTCAACGAGGCGAAGAAAACACCGGGGGCACTCCTGTGGTTCCCCGGAACCATCGCCGTCTCCTGCGGCGACGGGGTGACCACCTTCGAGGCGCGCGACGAGAACAGCCTCGTCGGATACTTCACCACCGAACCGTCGGGCTCCAAGAGCTGGACCAACGGCGGCCTGATCCCGGCGCTCAGCTACGCCTCACCGCCCTCCACGGTGCTGACCGTCGACGGCTACTGGGGACCCAGCACCACCCGGCGTCTCCAGGAGGTGCTCAAAACCTCCGTCGACGGTCAGGTGTCGAGCCAGGCCATTTCCTGGAAGGCCAAGAATCCGGGACTGACCGGCGGATGGGAGTGGGTCCCCGACGACCAGGCGGCGGGATCACTGGTGATCACCGCGCTCCAGCAAAGGCTGGGAATCGAAGCGGACGGACTGGTCGGCACCGGCACCATCATGGCCCTCGAGAAGTACTGCGGCACACCCCAGGACGGGTACTTCGGGGAGGCCTCGGCCTGCATCAAGGAATTGCAGAAGAACCTCAACAGCGGCGTTCTCTGAACCGGTTCCCCGCACCGTCGAACCGACCTCAGGGATCGTTCCGGGAAAACTCAGGGGTGTGCAGCTCTGGTGTCGCCGCGGCCACGCGGCGACACTGGAACCCGGGGTCTCAGCGAAAAATGGAGGACGACATGAGCCAAGAGCAGCGTGACCAGCAGGCCCACGAGGCCGAGAACATCCAACCCGGGGATACCGGGGCTCCCGAGGGGGAGATCATTCCCGAGAAGACCGGGCAGGGCAGGACGGACAACGAAAGACTCGACGACGCCGCACTCAAGTTCATGGCGGACGCCGCCTACGCCGTCGCGGGGTTCGCCGGGCTCGTGGGCGAGAAGGCGAGGGCCTTCTACGACGAGCAGCGCGCCGAGTACGCAAAAACCCACCCGGACGTCGAATCGCCCGGCGCCAGGGAGTTCCTTGAGCAGCTCGGCAGTCAGCTGAACCGATTCGTCGACGAGATCGGCCGCAGTTTCCGCGAACTCAGCGACAAGGGTCGCGAGGTCATGAACACCACCGGATCCGGAACCCCCGAGGACGCCGGGAAGACCGAGAACACCCCGGTCGAGGAGACCGACCCCGAGAAGCCCCACGCGGAAGAACCCAACGGTGAGGAATACGGCGAGGAGTACACGCAACCCGAGAACAAGTAGCCACTCCCCGAAGCCGGTTGAGCCGGCCTGCGAGCGTCAGCGAGCGGGCCGTGTCGAAACCATGGTGAGGGTGTCCGGGGTCTTGTGGTCGGGTCTGTCTGTCGGCTGCGGGGTGGTTTCGACCCGGGCTGCTCGTTCCTCGCGGCCCGGCTCAACCGGCTTTGTCCTTTGGCTAGGATTCCCCTCATGCCTCGTCACACCATCAGCACCATGATCGGGAAGCTCGTCAAACAGGTGGCACGGCTCCGGGGCAGCGGCTCCGCGCTGCCCGGACTGGTGGTCGAGAGGATGGACCGCGGATACCTCAGGCGCACCCTGGAACCCCTCCCCGGTGGCGTCGTGCTCGTCTCGGGCACCAACGGCAAGACCACCACCACGAAGGTGGTCACCGAACTGCTGCAGGCCGTCGGGTACAAGGTGTTCACCAACCGCACCGGATCGAACTTCTCCCGCGGCGTCATCTCCGAGCTGCTGCCGCTGGTCAACTGGCGCGGCAGGCTCGACGCCGACATCGCCGTCCTGGAGCTCGACGAGGCCTGGGCCGTGCACTTCGTCCGCCAGGTCAAACCACGCATGAGCCTGTTCCTGAACGTGATGCGCGACCAGCTCGACCGGTTCGGCGAGATCGACACCGCCGCCGAGATGCTCGCCAAGAATGCCGAGGCCGCCACCGAGGCGGTGATCCTCAACCGCGACGACCCGCGCGTCTACCGCATCCGGGAACGCACCAGGGCCGAGGCCGTCTACTTCGGCACCACCGACGAGCTGCTGGCGCTGATGCCCACCGACGACACCCTCAAGGGCGGCCAGGCCCACGCCAACCACGAGGCCCACGCCGACGTGCTGCTCAAGGCTATCGACGGGCGGCGCGCAACCTACGAGATCGACGGCGCCGACCACGTCGTCGAGATGGGCCTGAACGGCGTCTACAACCTCATCAACGCCGCCGCCGCCCTGACCCTGGTGCGGCGGATCGTCGGCGATACGGTGCCCACGGAGAAACTCCTCGAGGCCCTCGGCAACGTGCGACCCGCGTTCGGCCGCGGCGAGACCATCACCTACAAGGGCGTCCCGATGGAACTGGTGCTGGTGAAGAACCCCAGCGGCTTCCGGCTGTCGCTGCTGTCCTTCGCCGACGGCAGGGCGGACAACATGATCGCCATCAACGACAACTACGCCGACGGCCGCGACATCAGCTGGCTGTGGGACGTCGACTTCACCCCCCTCGACTCCGTGGCCCTGGTCACCGGAACCCGCGCCGACGGGATGGCGCTGCGCCTGGCCTACGACGACGTTCCCGTCGGGGAGATCGAGGCCGACCTGCAACACGCCCTCGACCGTTTCGCCGCCCTCAACCCGGGCAAACCGAAACGCATCTACACCACCTACACCGCCATGACGGCGCTTCGAAAACTGATGTCCGGGCTGGCCCTCGGCCAGGATCAGGAGGCGGTGGCATGATCCGCATCGTCCAGCTCTACCCGCGCGACATGAACCTCTACGGCGACTGGGGCAACGCGCGCGTGCTCCAGAAACGCCTCGAATGGCGCGGAATCGACGCCGAGATCGTCGATCACAACCCAGGCGATGACACCGACCTCGGCTCCGGGGACATCTTCCTCGGCGGCGGCGGCCAGGACGCCGGGCAGGACAAGATCCAAGAGGACCTCCAACACCACACCGACGAACTTGCCCGCCTCGTCGAGGACGGCGCGCCGATGCTGCTGATCTGCGGCATGTACCAGCTGCTGGGCCGCACCTTCGTCACCGGCGAGGGAAAGACCATCACGGGCGCGGGCATCCTGCCGCTCGACACCCGCGCCGGCACCGACCGGCTGATCGGCAACGTCACCCTGGAATCCCCGGAGTTCGGGGAGGTCGTCGGATACGAGAACCACTCCGGCCGCACCTACGTCGACGACGGCCACGAGCCCCTCGGCAGGGTGCTGCGGGGCGCCGGCAACAACGGCGAGGACCAGCGGGAGGGGCTGCGGTACCGCAACGTGATCGGCACCTACCTGCACGGCCCGATCCTGCCCGCCAACCCGCAGGTCGCGGACTTCCTCATCACCAGGGCCCTCGAACGCCGAGGCATGCCGGCGGACCTGGCGTCGCTGCCCGTCGATGAGATCGCCGCGAAGGCCCACCACACCGCGAAGAGCCGTCCGCGCTAGTCGGTGTCCCGTCCTCGGGAATCGTGGTTGATGTGAAATTTTTTTCACTCCCGTGACGCGGATCTCGGAAGCGCGAGAAGCCGAGAAGAACCGGTGCAGATGGTTGAAGGTGACCCCCTCGTCGCTTATCGTTGATTCATGGAAAGTTGCAGGAGCGAACCCGACTTGCCGGGTCGCGACTGACCGAATCGTCCGACATCTCCCCGACGACCTGACGTCCGGGAGAACCGAAACCGGCTATTTGTATCCGTAACCACCAGAAATGCGCTCCGGTGCCCCTCGACGTGGACGAGGAACCCGCATCGGTCGCCGACACCCGTGAACCCCGGGTGTTTCCGATGGCGCCTGCTCCACTCGGAATCGAGAACCGCATCGATCGTTGGCGGTGGAGCGCGCCCGAAAACTGTGAGAAGAAGAATCGAAATGACCATTGAACGAGCTGGTATGTCACGTCGGCGTCTCTTGACCACCGCCGCGGTGGGTGTGCCCGCCATGGGTGTACTCGGAGCGGTGAACCTGCTCGGAGCACCCGCCGCGAAGGCGCAGACGGTGACCGTTGACGGCTGGTGGGGGGAGGCAACGACGAGCGGGCTCTGGAAGTTTCTCCGCTACGTCGTGTTCCCGCTCAGCTCCCTCAAACCCAACACCCACATCGTCTACCAGCCGGTCTCCCAAGCGGCGGCGAACCCCGGTCTGGGATCCGGGTGGGACTGGGTCCCCGATGACGAGGCAGAGTACAACGGTGGGTCACCCATCATCCGCATGATGCAATGGTGGCTGGGTATGGGGATCACCAACGGCAATGACTATGACGACGGCATGATCGGGCCCTACACCATCAGCGCCCTGCAGAACCACTACGGCTTGCCCGCGGATGGGGTCCTGGACGGTCCCTCCCCGACCATCGCTGCGCTCCAGAACGAGATCAACAAGTACCTCGGATGAAGCGGCCTGCGCAGGTATGGGGGAGGATGGCCGGTCTGGCCGCCTCGATCTCCGCCCCGGGCCTGCGCTTTCCAAACCCAGACCGAAAGCCGGGCGAAAAGGAATGATCATGAAACAACCCGGAATCTCCCGCCGACACCTACTGACCACCGCTGCGTTGGGTGTGCCCGCCATGGGCGTGCTCGGGGTGGTGAACCTGCTCGGGGCTCCCGCCGCGAACGCCCGTACCATCGTCGCCGACGGCTGGTGGGGCACCTCCACGACCAAGGCCCTGCAGGACTTCCTCGGTGTCCCTCCCACCGGCAGGGTGGACAGCCAGCCCGCTTCCTGGGCCGGGCCGAATCCCGGCCTGGCCGGCGGTTGGGAGTGGGTTCCCGACGATGCCGCGCAGGGTGCACAGGTGATCAGGTCCCTGCAATGGTACGTGGGTGTCGCCCAGGACGGCCTGATCGGCCCGGTCACCATCCGGGCGCTCCAGGCCAAGTTCGGGCAGACGCAGGACGGGATCCTGGACGGTCCTTCTCCGACCATCCGGGCACTGCAGAGCCACATCAGCGGCAGCGGCGTTCTGACCTGATCCCCGGCGGCGGTGAAACAGCGGTTGCGCAACAACTCGACGTGACGAATGCGTCTTCTCGGTCTCGACGCGGCGTTGAGTGTTGCGCAACCGTGTATTTCGCGCGGGTATCCCTCCTGTGGATTCGGGCCCGAGCCCCCGGGGCGGATGATCATCCGATAGCCTCGATGAGTGCCCTTGCCATCGTTGCCGGCCCTGAACCGCAGCCTGCCCGTCACGTCGCACTCCAGCCGGGTGCATCACGTGGTGGAGCTGGTTCGTGCGCACGCCGACGACCCGCGACTGCCCGTGCTGCTCAACGCGTTGGCGGGGAAATCCAGCTATCACGCCCTGCTGGCCGTGGAGGCCGCCCGGGCGCTGGACGACAGATCCCGGTTGAAGGAGCTCGCGAAACATCCCTCGCGGCGCGTTCGACTCCGGGCCGCGGCTCTGCTTCCCCTCAGGACAACGGACCCGACGGCCTTCGCCACCGACTACGCGACCCGGCCGGTCGCGGAGCGACGACGTCTTCGCCGGCGGATCATCGACGAGGGCCATCGCGAGCTGGCCTCGGCACTGCTGAAGGCGCCCCTACCCGACCGGGAACGCGCCGGGATGCTGATCGCCTGCGATCCCGGGACCATCACGGATCACCTCCCCGAGCTGGGCGACCTGGTACCGAACCTGGCCGCCCTGGCCCATCGGCATCCCGACGTGGTGCTCACCGAGGCACGTAGGCGCCTCGACGGTGCCCCCGCCGATCGTCGCGCCACCATCTGGCGGTGGATCGCGCCCGCCGCTCGTCACCTGGCCCGAGCCAGACCGCGGGAACTCGCGCTCCTGGTGGCCGCGGCGGAGGCATCGCGGGGGCTTCCGCCGGTGTTCCGCGACGTCGCGGGATCACTGCTGGCCGCAGCCCCCGACGAGATGTCCCAGCTCCTGGCCGTCACCCCCACCAGCCACTTCTCGGGTGGGCACGGACTCGGCGGATGCATCCGCCGGCATTTCCGGGAGCTGACCCGCGAACAGCGAACCCGTGTCCTGCGTGCCGCGTGCGGAGACGAACGACAGGTCGTCGATCTCCTCCGGGGCCTGCCGCCCGGCGAACGGGCCCGGGCCTTCGCCGACGCCCACGAGGGAGTCGAGCTGCGCGACCGGGACTGGAGCGAGGAGATGCTCGACGTCCTGCCCCGGGAACTGCGGGAGACGGAGGCGGCCCGGATGGCGGGGTTGCCCGTCAACCAGGGACGGGAGGGGCAGCTGCGGTTGGCCGCCCATCTCGCCCCCGAACAGGCCCTCGCCGTCGCCGAACCCTGCCTGAACTCCAGCGACGCCGAGGAACGCGGCGCGGCCTGGCACGCGATCCTCGCGTCCGCGCTGCGCAGTCGCGATCCGCGGGCGGTCGTGGTGGCCTTCGCGCGCATCGAGATCCTGGCCACCGAACAGGACCCGGTGCGGCACGCGGCAACGGCCGCCCTGGCGGTCGCCAGCGGGCAACTCCTGGATCTGATCCCCACCGAACGCCTGGAAAAGCTGACGGACGCCCTGGTCGGCGCCCGCGACACCTCGTCCGAGACCTTCGCGAACCTGCAGGGCGCGCTCTGGCGGTTGCTGATCCACCGCGCCCAGCTGGGAGCGCCGGTGCAGGAGCAGGTGGAGCTGCTGACCCGGCTTCCCCAGTCCTGCTCCGGCCTCGCGCTCGCGGCCACCGGCCGGGTGCTGGCTGCAAACCCGATCCTGCCCATCCCGGTCGTTGCCGCGAAAACCCTGGCGCGAGGGTTCGCCCAGACCCTCAGAACCGAGGCCGACCGCGGCGAGTACGATCAGGCGAACTGCCTGGCCGTGATCCTCGGTCGCGAACGCCAGGACCTGCCGGAGATCACCGGAATCATGCGTCGGGCCATCAGATCCCACGATCCTCGCACCATCGACCGCGCGATCCTGACCTGGTTGGCGGCCCCGCGGACCCGCAGCGAACGGCTCGCGGGGCTGTTGAAGCTCGACCCCTCGTTCGCGACCCTCGAACACGTCCAGGAACACATCTGCCGTCACCGCCCCGACCTGGCCGGGATCCTGTACCGGAAGATCCCGATATCCGGGCGGCTGCACGACGAAACCCCCTACGTCGGGATCGCACCCGGGCCCTTCGACGGCTGGCTGCCCGAGCAGAGCCGCTCCTACGCGCAGGCCCTGGCACGTTTCGTCGACGACACCACCCAGGACCGGTGGCAGCGGCTGGCCGCCGTGAAGGTGCTGGGACGGCTTCCCTGGATCACCCCCGAGGCCCTCGAACCGGACAGCCCGGAAATCGGGATCCGGGAGGCGCAGCTGACCGCGGCGTTCCGCTCTCCCGCGGTGGAGTGGTCGCTGACGGACTTCCTGACGGTCCTGGACACCGATCTCGCCCCGGCCGCGATGCGCGCCGCGACCCGTGTCGTCGACGAACTGTCGCCCGCTGCGACCACCGAGGCCCTGATGGTCGTCGCCACCGACCAGTGGCGGAAGGTGAGCGTCCGCACGCAGGCCGTGCGGCAGGTGGCGCGCCTGCATCGCCCCGAGGCCGCCGAGATGCTGGTGGACCTGGCCATGGACGTCACCGTTCATCGTGACGTCCGGTTCGCGGCGACCACGGGCCTGATCGACCTTCTCGACGACGAATGGGCGTGGGAGGCGCTGTCCGATGCGGCCGCCGGTGGCCGCGAGGCCGCTCTCGTGCTGGCCGGCATCACCCCGGCACGGATGTCGGTCAGGCACCGGGCACGATTCGGGGAGATCCTCGCGAAGGCGTCACCGGAACCGGCACTGGTCAGGGCCCTGCCCAGGTGGAGTTTCTGGACCCCGAAGGTGGCCGGGCGAATCCTCGAACTGCTCTCCTCGAAGGAACTTCCCGTCCGGCAGGCGGCGGTGTGGGCATTGGGGAGTGCGGGATCCGGGTTGCGGTGGGGCATGCTGCTGGTGGTGGTGGCCGGGATCGCGGCGGCAGCGGCCGATGAACCGGTCGACTCCACGGAGGAGCTGCCCAACCAACGCCTGCTGGAGGACGTGATCGTCGCGCTTCTGCCGGAGAACCCCCGGGCACGAATGGAGCAGCGCGACCGGCTGAAGGAATTGGCCGCGGCCCTGGCGGAGTTCCCGCACACGGCCCGGCAACGCTGGCAGGTGCTGCTTGCGGCCATCGACTGGGACGACCCGCTGACCGATCTGAACGATCTCGCCGAGGTCGTCGCCGATCCGATGCGGGCCCGCGAACTCCTCGAACTCACCGAGGAGACACTCGAAGAGCTGCGCGAGGCGCGACTGCACGTCGATTTCACCGCCGTCACCGACGACCTGCTGGCCCACGGCGACGCGGTCACCGGAGCGATCGCCCTGGCGATGCTGGAACACGCGGGCGACCAGACGGGCTGGGACGACACCTGGCGCGCCCGGCTGCGAACCGCCCGCTCCCACCCGGTGCCGGCCGTCGCATCCTGGGCCCGGGAGATCCGTGTCGAGTCTTGGTAGCCGCCTCGTCCCGACCACGCGGCCCTCGACGTCGTTATGTCATTTGGAAAGGTTCTGTCGAGATCGTGAAAGATTTTGTGGCGTGTACGGTACAAAATCTTTCCAAATGACATAACGACGGGCGGGCGGGGTCAGTTGTTGGCTCGTGGGGTCGTCGGGGTGGGTGGCCAGACCAACAGCGCCCACAGCTGCGCGATCCCCGACAGCAGCAGCACCCCGGCGCACGCGAGGGCCAGCAGAGCGGGGGAGACGTGCGGAAGAAGCAGCCCGCAGGCCCAGATGAGGACGAACCCTCCCGCCAGCTCGCTCGAACTGGAAACCGCCATGGCGCGGCCCAGGAAGCGCTTCGGCAGCACCTTCACGCACCCGACGAACCAGAGGTTCATCGCCATCCCCAACGCGATGGCCGCCAGGAAGAACCCGGCGACCACCACCGCACCGGGCAGGCCGAGACCCGGCGGGAGAAAAGCGACGGCGGCCGCCGCGGAACAGACGGAGGAGACCAGCAGCGGCCTCGAATCGGGAACCCAGCGGGTCGCGACACCACCCACCAGCAGGCCTGCGACATGGGCGGTGGAGAACATCGCCCAGCCGGCGGCGCCGCCGTAGCCGCGGGCGGCCAGCACGGGCCCGAGCAGCTGATAACCGGAGAGCCACGCGCCAGCCGCGAGGAAACCACAGACGGCGCAGGCCATCAGCCACGGCGAGCCTCGCAGAAGCGCACGAAACCCCCCGGCGGAAACCCCGGCATCCGGTTCGCCCCCACCACCGCCGGTAGGACCGGCCCCCTTCCCGACCGCCTGCAGGAGCGCCGCGGAGAGCAGGAAGGTCGCCGCGTCGACCAGGACGGCCACCTCGGCGGAGACCACGCTGATCAGGACACCGGCGACGGCCGGCGAGGCGATCCGCGCCAGATTGACCAGCGTCGCCTGAGTCGCGACGCCCTTGGTCAACTCCCCGCCCTCGACGACCTCGGCGATCATCCGCCGCGACGACGGAAGGGTCAGGGAGGACAACGCCTCCCCCAGGAACAACAAACCGCCGATCACGACGATGCTCGACCTGGCGTGCAGCAGGCCCACCCAGAGCAGGACCTGCACCACACCCGCCAGGCACCGCAGCACCTGGGTGGTGCGGATCGGGCTGCGTCCCCGGTCCGCCAGGACACCCCCCGCGAGGGTCATCACCACCGGGGCCAGCGCACCCACCGCCAGAACGGCCGAGAACTTCGCCACCCCGTCGCGGTCACCCAGCAGCGCGAAGGCCACCGCGATGGGGGCGATGCCGCTGCCGAACGCGTTGAGCGCCTGCGCCACCGAGACGAGCAGCACCTGCCTCGTGCGGGACCCGGTGGGGCCGGCCGGAAGGTTCACGCCCTCTCGTGTGCCTCGGGGGTGTGGTGGCCTGCGGTGTGGGGGATGCCGTTGACGTAGAACCAGTGGCCGTCCACCTGGAGGAAGGAGCTGACCTCCCGCATGGTGCCGGTCTGGTCGCCTTCCTCCCAGGTGGCGGAGAATGCGACCATTCCCTCCTCGTCCCAGGCCTTGCCCGCTCCGCTGTGTTCGATGGTCAGGCCGGTCCAGCGGAGTTCGGGTTCGGGGTCGATTGATTCGGGGCGGGTGTTGGGGTGCCAGGTTTCCAGCAGGTAGTCCGTGAGTCCCAGTGCGTAGGCGCTGTATCGCGATCGCGTGAGGGCGACTGCGGTGGCCGCGGGTCGACTGCCGTCGTGGAGGGGGCCGCAGCAGGTCTTGTAGGGGCGACCGGTGTCGCAGGGGCAGGTGTCGGGGGGAGCACTCACGAACCCAGTATGTCGCGTATCGGTCAATAAAGCTCAATCGACGTCGTCAATTGGGAAACGACGAGATCGGGAGAGGGCAGTTGGGTGAGTCGTCCTGCTCGCTCTGCGAATGGGTCGTGTCGATGGTGGTTGAGCCGGCCTGCGAGCGTCAGCGAGTGGGGCGTGTCGAAACCTCGTGCGGGTGTCCGGGGACTTGTGGTCGGGTGCGGGGTGGTTTCGACTCGGGCTGCTCCTTCGTCGCGGCCCGGCTCAACCAGCTTCGGGAAGAGGCGTTCACGTGTTGTTGTTGGTCGCGGAATCGGAGTCCTTGGCGCGCATCAGGTCCAGGGCGATCATGCCGCCGAGAATTGCCAGCCGCCGGTCCGGGGATGTGCCGGCCGGGTAGTACAGGGCGTACCGGTCGTGGCCGAACAGCGCCTTGGCGAAGCCCGCCCGCTCCCGGCTGGCCTGCGCGACGACCCCGCCGCCGTTCGCGTCGACCACATCGAACTCGCGGCTGAGGAAATCCCCCTCCACCATGAACTCCTCCCCGGTGCTGAGCGCGATGGAGAACCTGCGGGAGAAGAATCCCATCTTCCTGGTGACGGTGGCCAGCATGGAACCGTCACCCCGCACGATCTCGTAGGTGTCCCGCCAGAAGTCACGAACGTCACTGACGTGCGCCAACCGCCTGCCGTCGGCATCCAGCACGTCGAACTCGCGAGGCCCCAGGAAGAACCGGCGGGCACCGCCCTCCGTGCCACCCACCGTGCCGACGACCCGTTCCCGGTCATCGAGGATGTCGAATTCGGCGGAGAAGCCGCTACGGATCTGCTGCAGGACGAGTAGATCCTGATCCAGGAGACCTACGTGACCGCTCATGATTCAAGGGTAGGAGACCGGGGGTTCAGGATAGGCTGACGGTGGGGGGCAGTGCGATTGCCGTTTGATCCGAGGAGGGGTCGTGAATCCGCTGAGTGCCGAAGACTTCGTCACATGGGCCGATCAGCTCGCGAAGCTGCCCTGGCCGTTGACCCTCGACGCCTTCCACACGTCAGCCGTCGATTTCGGATGGTCGCCCACCGACAGACCTTGGGAGTTCGTCGTGGACTTCTCGAACGGATCGAGGCGGATGGTGCTGTTTGGGGGCAGATCGGGGGGAATTCACAACATGTCCTTCCCCCTGGCTGATCCCGAGGGCGAATCCGCGGAAGGAGCCGCGAGGTTGAACGAGCTGTTCCTCTCCTACGAGACCACCGGGACGCAGGCGTGGGGAAGGCCGTTCTACACCGATCCCTGCGAGGATCCCACCGTCGCTTGGCGGTTGCCCAACCACACCGTCGCCGAGATCGTCGGCGGTTCCGACCTGATCCTCTCGACCTTCTTCACACCCCAGGGATCGTTCATCTACGGATGAGCCGAGCCCCGCGGGTCGTGTCTGCTTTTCGGGTGCGGGGTGGTTTCGACTCGGGCTGCTCCTTCGTCGCGGCCCGGCTCAACCGGCTTCGGGTAATGCGTCGTGGCCCGGGGCGGGTGGTTTTGGTCAGCGCGCCACCAGGGTCAGGATCGTGACCTCCGGAGGGCAGGCGAAACGGTACGGGGCGAACGGGGAGGTACCGACACCGGCGGAGACGTGCAACCAGGCGTGATGCCCCTCGACCCGGTGCTCCGACAGGCCCTTGGCGCGGTCCGTCGGGAGGTCACAGTTGGTGATCAACGCCCCGTGGCCGGGAACGCACACCTGACCGCCGTGGGTGTGGCCCGCGAGGATCAGCTCCACCCCGTCGGCGGTCATGGCGTCCAGGATGCGGCGGTACGGGGCGTGTGTGACACCCAGGCTGAGATCCACACCCTCACTGGGAGGGCCGACGACGGCAGGATAGTGGTCCAGGTCGTGGTGGGCGTCGTCGGTGCCCCGCAGCTCGATGCGGTACCCACCCGCCTCGACGACGGCGCGGCGGTCGTTCAGGTCATGCCAGGCCCCGCTGCGGGTCAGGACCGCCCGCAGCTGGTCGGTGGCCAGCCGCTCCGGCGCCTCCGAAACCTCGGAACGCCCCCGGGTGATGTAGCGCAGCGGGCTCTTGAACTCCGGTTTGTGGTAGTCGTTGGAGCCGAAGACGAACCCCCCCGGCACCTCCTGCAACCGACCCAGCGCCGACACCAACGGCCGCGTCGCGGCGTCGCTGGCGATGTTGTCGCCCGTGTTGATCACCAGGTCGGGTTCCAGGTCCGCCAACGACCGCAGGAAGTTCAGTTTCAGCTGCTGTCCCGGCAGCAGGTGGATGTCGCTGACATGCAGTATCCGCAGCTCGGACCCACCCGCGGGCAGCACCGGAACCGTCACGTGCCGCACCCGGAACCGGGTGGCCTCCACCATCCCCCAGGCGAAGCAGCCCGCCGCCGCCGCGGCGAGCCCCTTCGCCACCGTGAAGGCCTTGATCACCGTTCACCCTCCGGGGTGGCGGGAGCGCTGGGCTGTGCCTGCCCGGGAGCGACCGTCGGGTTGTTCGTCGGCATGGGTCCCTTGGAGTAGACCATCTGGATCGTGGAATACTTCGCCGCCCTGCTGTTGGGGGCCACCTTGCCCAGGTAGGTCCCGGCCGGCTGGGGGCTGAACTGTTCCAGCCTGCCGACGCTGAAGCCCTCGGCCTCGAGTGCCTGCCGTGCCTGCTCCTCGGTCATGCCCGTGACGTTCGGCACCGGGACCTTCTCGCCCTCCAGAATCCGCCTGTCCGGTTCCTGGAAGTTGCTCGCGGGGACGTCCTTGAGGGCCGCGGACATCGCGGACTTCCAGATTCCGCCTGCATCTCGGCCGCCCGAACCCTCCAGGATCTTCCCCGTCGACATTCGCATCCTGTCGATCGATTTCACGTCCTTGCCCTTGAAACGAGAGCTGGTGACGTCTGCCGCGATGTAGGCCACGCCCGCCATGTCGGGGGTGTAGCCGGCGAACCACACGCTCTGGGCCTCGTTGGTGGTTCCGGTCTTGCCCGCCTGGGGTCTGCCGTCCGGCATGCGCGCCGGGGTGCCCGTGCCCGGGGGGTTCATGACCGTCGACAGCACGCTGTTGACGCCGTCGGCCACCTCCGGGCTGATCACCTGCTTGCAGTCGGCCGACGGGATCTCGACCTCGGTGCCGTCCTTGGTCTGCACGCTCTGCAGGATGATCGGGTTGCAGTGCACGCCCCGGGCCGCGAACGTGGCGTAGGCCTCCGCCATCGACAGGGGAGTCACCTCCGCGACACCGAGCACCCACGACGGGTAATCCGCCATGCTGCGCATGTCGGTGCCGTTGGCGAGTTTCACGCCGAGCTTCTGCGCCGTGTCGATGGAGGCGCAGATGCCGACCTTGGCCTCCAGCTGGACGAAATAGGTGTTCACGGACTTCTGGGTGGCCTCCAGCATGTTGATGTTGCCGTGGTCACCGTCGTAGTTCTTCGGGTCGTAGTATCCCGTGTACGTGAACGGTCCCTCGCAGTTCTTGAACTTCATCCCGTGGAACTGAATATTCGACTTGGACTCGAAGGAGGTGCTGGTCGGGACGCCCTGTTCCAGGGCGGTGGCGATCACGAAGGGCTTGAACGTCGAGCCTGCCTGGAAACCTCCGACGCCGCCAAAGGCGTCGGGGGCATTGCTGTTCAGCCAGGTCTGGCCCTCGCCGTCGCCCAGTTTCGTGCGGCTCTGGGCCATGGCGGTGATCAGGCCGGTGCCGGGCTGGATCAGCACCGATCCCCCCCAGACCGGGTCGGTGGCGCCGACCGTGCTGGCGACGGCCTCCTCGGCGGCCTGCTGGGCCTTCGGGTCGATGAGGGTCTTGATGGTCAGGCCGCCGCGGTTGAGCCGGTCGTTCCTCTCCTCCGGGGTGGATCCCAGCGATGGCATCTGGTCGGAGATCAGGACGCGCCTCACGTACTCGCAGAGGATCTGGAACTGGGATGCGGTGCAGCCGTTCGGGGTGGTCTGCAGGTTGGAGGTGTCGAAACCCTCCTGCATGGCGGCGTCCGCCTCCTCCTGTGTGATGGCGCGCACCTCGTCGGAGGCCATCCGTTTCAGCACCTGGTTGCGGCGCTCGATGGCCTTCTCGGGGTTCTGGACGGGGTTGAAGGCGACGGGGTTCTGGACGATGCCGGCGAGCATCGCGGACTGGGCGAGGGTCAGGTCCTTGGCGGTGGTGTTCCAGTAGTGGTGGGCGGCCGCCTCGACCCCGTAGGCACCGTCGCCGTAGTAGGCGATGTTCAGGTAGCGTTCCAGGATCTCGTTCTTGCTGAGGCGCTCCTCGACCGCCATGGCGTAGCGCATCTCCCGGATCTTGCGTTCGATGCTGACGGCCTGCGCGGCCGCGGCCGCCTCCTTGTCGCCGCGGGCAAGGGCCGTCTCGATCTGCACCTGTTTCACGTACTGCTGGGTGAGGGTGGACGCGCCCTGGGTGGAGCCGCTGAGGGTCCGGATGATCGCACGTCCCAGCCCCTGGATGTCGATGGCGCCGTGCTCGTAGAACCGATGATCCTCGATGGCGATCTGCGCCTTCTGCATCAGCGGGGAGATGTCGTCGAGGGCGACATAGGTGCGGTTCTCCGCGAAGAACGTGGCCAACTCCGAGTCGTCAGCCATCAGGATCCTGGACTTCTGCGACTGCGGCGGGGTCTCGAACTCCGCCGGCAGGTACTGCATGCTGTCGGACGTGGCCTTGGCGAGGCCGCTCGCGAGGGCGACGAAAGGCACGGCCAGACCCGAGAGCAGGAGTCCGCACAGTACGCTGATGGCCAGGAACATGGCTACGGATTTGCCCTTGCTTCTGGGCGCGCGCGTCTTCATGGCCCAAAGTGTACGTGAGGTTCGTGACAGGCCACCGGTCACACCTCCTGAGGGATCTCGTCGTCCAGGGCCGACAGGTCCGGGCGGCGGAACAGGTTGATGGCCGCCACCCCCAAGCCACCCCACAGGGTGAGGATGGCGATACCCATCATGATGACGGCTGATGCGTTCATTCGGAAACCTCGTGCTCGTTGTTCTGCTCGTCGAAATCGGTGCGGATGTTGCGACGCCACGGGAACAGTGTCAGGACCACCGCGATGATGATCAGCGTCGCGGACATGCCCCAGCCGAAGATCACCAGCAGGTGCTGCGGATAGTTCTCGTAGGGTTCTCCGAGCTTGCCGATGAAGTCGTTGATCAGCATGTAGCCGAGCACCAGGGGGGCGACCACGCCGACCAGCGCCATCCAGCCCCGGCCCACCTTGAAACTGGAGAACCGGTTGAGGTGGTCGCGCAGCACCGGGAGTTTGCGCACGAGCCACACCGTCGCGATGATGCACGCCAGGGCCCCGCCGAGGATGCCGTACTTGTTGACGAACTCGTCGGTGATGTCGAGGAAGTACAACCCCGTGGTGGTCGACAGCAGAAGGACGGACAGGAGCATCATCGGGATGCCGATCACCAGGGTGGCCCACACCTTGGGGATGCCCAGCTTGTCACGCACCGCGGAGACGACCACCTCGACGATGCTCAGCAGCGATGTCAGTCCCGCCACCGTCAGGGAGGCGAAGAACAGCACACCCATCAGCGAGCCGAAGGGGGCCTGGGAGATGATCGTCGGGAAGGCGACGAAGGCCAGGGTGATGCCTTGGCCGGCGACGTCGGAGACCCCCTGGCCCGTCTGCCCGGCCATGAAACCCAGCGCGGCGAAGACACCGATGCCGGCCAGCAGCTCGAAACCGGAGTTGGCGAAGCCGACGACCAGGCCGGAGCCGGTCAGGTCGGTGCGGCGCTTCAGGTAGGAGGAGTAGGTCAGCATGATGCCGAACCCGACCGACAGCGAGTAGAAGATCTGCCCGAAGGCCGCCGCCCACACCGCGGGATCGCCGAGCGCGCCCCACTCGGGGGTGAACAGGGCGTCCAGCCCCGTGGCCGCGCCGGGCAGGAACAGCGACTGCACCACCAGGATCAGGAACATCACCACCAGCAGCGGCATGAAGATCTTGTTCACCATCGCCAGGCCCTTGTTCACGCCCAGCGCGACGGTGATCAGCGTGACCGCCCACACCACCAGGATCGGGACGAGCAGCGACCACACGAAGTCGAACCCGACCCCCGGGGCCTCCGCGACGTGCAGGAAGTCCTGCATCAGGAAGGTCCTCGGGTCGGCCCCCCACGCCTGGTCGATGCTGAAAAGGGTGTACATCCCGGCCCAGCCGATGATGGCCGCGTAGTAGATCGCGATCATGAAGCAGACCATCACCTGCCACCAGCCGAGGCTCTCCGTCCAGCGCCCCATCCGCCGCAGCGCCAGCGGCGCCGAGCCGCGGTAGCGGTGCCCGAGGGCGTAGTCGAAGAACAGCAGGGGGATACCCACCGCCAGCAGCGCGATCAGGTAGGGAAGGATGAAGGCCCCGCCGCCGTTCTTGAACACGACGTACGGGAAGCGCCAGATGTTGCCCAGTCCGACGGCCGACCCGATGGCCGCCAGGATGAAGTAGCTGCGGGAGTTGAAGCTCTCCTGCTTGGGCGCACGCTTGTCCATTGAATTCAGCTCCGAGGGTTTTGCGAGGCTCCACGGCCGGGCGGTGCCCCCAGGGCAGCGGAACCTTCACGACGAACGCTTCAACCTAGTACGACCGGGGTGTGAAAGGGAAAAATGTCCACGAAATGGGCGATTCGTCAGACCTCCACGTCCGGGGCGCCCTCGAAGTCGGTCATGGCCACCTGTCCCTCCTCGGTGATGCCCTCGCGTGTGAGCACCACCTTGAAGGTGTCCAGGACGATGCGGCAGTCGAGGGCGAAGGAACGGGTGTCGACGTAGCGCACGTCCCAGGCCAGGCGTTCCGCCCACGGCATCGCGTTGCGGCCCTTGACCTGCGCCAGACCCGTCACCCCGGGGCGCACCTCGTGACGGCGGGCCTGGCGGGCCGTGTACAGCGGCAGGTACTCCGGCAGCAGGGGCCTGGGGCCCACGATCGACATGTCGCCCTTGAGGACGTTGAACAGCTCGGGGAGTTCGTCGAGGCTGGTGGAGCGCAGCCACGAACCGAACGGGGTGATGCGGTCCTCGTCGCTGACGAGATCCTCGGTGATGTCCCGCATCGTGCGGAACTTGTACATCGTGAACATGCGACCGCTCCTGCCCGGCCTCTGCTGCGTGAACAGCACCGGGGATCCCAGGTTGATGCGCACCAGCAGGGCCACCACCAGCTGGATCGGGGAGGTCAGGATCAGCGCCAGGCCCGCCACCAGGATGTCGATGGCCCGTTTGGCGACGTCGTAGGGGCGGCGTCTCATCGGGACCGTCCGATGACGGCGCGCAGCCGGTCGGCGACACGCTCCATCGCCGCGTTGCCGAGGGCCGATCCGCTCGGCAGGGAGACGCCGTTGGCGAACAGGTGCTCGGAGTTGCCGTTGACGTAGGCGTCGAGGTGCTGGAACACCGGCTGCAGGTGCATCGGTTTCCACAGCGGCCGCGACTCGATGTCGTCGTCGGCCAGGGCCTTGATCACGTCGTCGCGGGAGAAACCCGCGACCCGCGGGTCGATGACGACCGAGGTCAGCCAGAAGTTGTCGTGGTCGCCCTGACCGATCGGGTGCTCGGAACCGTCGGGCTGCCCGAAGAACCTGACGCCCGGGACCCCGTCGAACAGGGCGCGGTAGAACAGGCGGTGCTGGCGGCGGCGCTCCAGCATCCCCGGCAGCCGTTCCAGCTGGGAACGGCCCAGCGCCGCCAGCAGGTTCGACATGCGGTAGTTGTAGCCGATGTCCTTGTGCTCGTAGTGCAGCACCGGTTGACGGGCCTGGGTGGCGAGGTAACGGATGTGGGCGGCGTGCTCCGGGTCGTCGGTGAGCACCGCGCCACCGCCCGAGGTGGTCATCACCTTGTTGCCGTTGAAGGACACGGCCGCCAGGTCCCCGTAGGCCGCGGCGGGCCGCCCCCTGTGAACCGCGCCCAGCGATTCGGCGGCGTCGCTGAGGACACGCAGCCCGAACTCGTCGGCCACCGACCTGAGACCCTCCTGGTCGACGACGTGCCCCAGCAGGTCGACGGGAACGATCGCGACGACGTTGCGTCCCCTGTCCCGCTGCTCGGCGACGGCCCTGCGGGTCAGTTCCACGTCGATGTCGCCCTCGGGGGTGGAGTCCACCAGCACCGGGGTGGCGCCCGTGTAGAGGATCGCGTTGGTGGTGGCGGCGAACGTCATCGATGCGGTGATCACCACGTCCCCCGGTTTGAAGCCCAGGGTGAGGCCCGCCAGGTGCAGGGCCGCGGTGCCGGAGGACAGGACGACGGCGTGCTCGCGGTCGCAGTAGGCGGCCAGTTCCGTCTCGAACGCGTCCACCTCCGGGCCCAGCGGCGCGATCCAGCCCCCCGCGAAGGCGCGGGACAGCGCCTCCTGTTCCAGGGAGGTCATGTCGGGTGGGGAGAGGAAGATGCGTTCGGTCACGGGCCGAGGATACCTTTCCCCGGCCCCCGGCGGCATCCGTGCGCGGAACCTCTCAGCGGGTCACCGAGTCGAGCCCCTCGGCGAGCAGGCCCGCGAGGATCCGCGGGGTGTAGTGCTCCTGCAGGTGGCGGTACCCGTTCCTCGCCCACGTCCTGCGCCGCTCGATCGGGGCGGAGGCCATCTCCACCATCGCCGCGGCCAGGGCCTGGCGGTCGTCGCCCGCCACGACGATCCCGGAATCCGCCTCGCGCACCGGATTGTTCGGGGCACTGGTGGCGAACACCACCGGACGGAAGGCGTACATGTAGCTGAACATCTTGTTCAGGCTGATCCCGTAGCGGTAGAGGGGGCTGTCGAGGAGGCTGCCCGTCAGGCAGTCCGCCTCCCGGGAACGCTCCAGCACCTTCGTCGGGGCGATCCAGTCGTCGAAGACGATGTTCGCGGCCGACGGGAGGGCCGCGGCCTGTTTCTGCAACTCCGGTTTGAGGGTGCCGTCGCCGACGAGCCGCAGCCTCAGAGCCAGGTCGGGGCGGGCGGCGCTGGCCTTGTCGAAGGCCTCGATCACGCCGTCGAGAACGTCGCCGGTGCTGTGGTTGCCGAGGTACATGAAGGTGAAGGTGTCGCGTTCGGGCAGGGTCGGTTCGGGATCCTCCGGGGCGCCGTCGAAACCGTTGGAAACCCACAGGAAGGGGGTGTCGGCCATGCCGTTCTCCCGCAGGTACTCGTCGACGTGGGGCAGCGGGGAGAGCACCAGCGAGGCCCTGCGGCACAGCTTCAGCGACAACCGCGACATGACCTTCGCCAGCGGACTGTTCGCCGAGAGCTTGCCGAGATGGATCAGGGTCTCGGGCCAGACGTCGCGGATCTCGTAGATGAACGGCACCCGGTACCTGCGGGCCAGCCGCATGCCCGCCCAGGCCGCGAACGGGTGCACGGTGCTGCCGATCACCACGTCGGGGCGACGTAACCCGCGGGTCATGCCGGGCATCAGGGTCATGAGGGCGAAGATCACCATCCCGACGAAACGCAGGGCCGTCGAGGTGCCGTAGGCCATGGTGCGGACCCACAGCACCGGTACGCCGAGTTCCTCGGTGATCTTCCTGAGGCGGAACCCCTTCATCGCCTGCTTCCCCTGCGGATAGGTGGTGCTGGCGACGATCAGGGAGGCCGACCAGCCGTGTTCCGGCAGGTAGCGGGCCAGGTCCAGGTGCCGCGCGGATCCGCCGTCCTTGGAGGGAATGTCGGCGTAATGATTGACGATCCAGACGTGACGGTGCGAGTCCCGGGGGTTCGGTGCTGCGCTCATGGGGGTCCTTCCTGTGGTGGCCGACGATGCTACCCCGTCGCGCCTCTCAGCGCCGCCTACCGGCCCGGTGGTCGGCGATGGCGGTCTCGTAGACGTCCTCCATCACGTCCAGGCAGTGGTCCCACGAGTAGTTGGCGACCACGTGGCGCCTGCCGGCCTCACCCATTCCTCGCGCCAGCCCCGGGTCCTGCAGCAGCCGGGTCAGGGCCGCGGCGGCCGCGTCCGCGTCGTCGCGGGCGACGATGATCCCCGTCGCCCCGTTCTCGACCACCTCGGCGGGCCCGGCGGCGTCGGAGACGAGCGTCGGGCAGGAACAGGCCGCGGCCTCCACGATCGCCACCCCGAAACTCTCCGAGTCCAGGCGGCTCAGGGCGACGTAGACGTCCAACCGGCGCAGCAGGGCGGGGACCTCCGAGTTCGGGATCGCACCCAGGAAGTCGACGCGGTCCCGAACCCCGAGCCGGAGCGCCAGGGCCTCCAGGGCCTCCCGGTCGGGGCCGCTGCCTGCGATCACGAGCCGCACCGGCGACTCCAGTTTCGCGAACGCCTCGATGAGGGTGTCGATGCCGTACTTGGAGTCGAGTTTCTTGATGGTTCCGATCAGTCCCGTCGGCCGCTCGTCGGGTTCCGGCGGGGAGAAGACCGCCACGTCCACACCGAAGGGCGTGATCGCGACGTCACGGTTCTCGATCAGGGGAACGATCTCCGCGGCCATGCAGCGGCTCGTCGACGCGATCCGGGTGGGGCGGTGCAGGTTCGAACGGATCAACGCCCGGTGCAGCCACGAGGTGTGGGGGAAATCGTAGACGTCCGAACCCCACACGTTCATCACGGTGGGTACCTTCAGACGGGCGAGGTTGAGGGTGGTGCCGTAGCCGCTGGCGTAGTGGGCGTTGACCACGTCCGGTTCGATCGCGGAGACGAGCCGACGCAGCTCTCCGGAGTTTCGGAAGTACCCGAGCCCGCCGCCGTGACGCATCCGGTGGACCGTCACATCGTCCGAGATCCGGTGCTCGGCGGCGGCGTCCTGGGTGGCCAGGTGGACCTCGTGGCCACGGGAGGCCAACCCGTTGATCCACTTCACGGTGTGTATCGACGCGGCATTGCCCAGCAGCAGGATCTTCACGACCTCTTCCTTTCCTCGACGGGGGTCTCGGCCCCGGTTCCGTCGTCCTCGGCGATGATGCGCAGCATCACGAAGGCCCCGAACCACCACACCAGGGCGACGGGGAAGTTCTTGACCAGATGGGTGTCGGTGGCGAACGAGACCAACGACAGCAGCAGCGCCATCGCCATCGGGGCCACCAGCGGCGGCAGCCCCCGGCGCAGTCCACCCCGCAGCACCGGCCACAGAGCAGCCAGCAGCAGTGCCAGACCCACGATCCCCAACTCCACGAGTGCCCACAGGTAGGTGGAGTGCGGGTTCGGCAGCACCGGGCCGAACGGGGTCCACAGGTCCCAGTCGGGTTCGAGACGCACCAGGGCGGACTCGTAGGCCATCCACGGCCACACGGTGCCCTCACCCGTTCCGAACAGCAGTGTCGCCAGGTCCCGGGAAACGGCCGCCAGGCCCGTCGCGGTGTTCCTCGCGCGGTACTCGTCGGTGAGGCTCAGCAGCCGTGAGAACTCGGGGTGCAACACCGCCACACCCACGACCGCCGCCGCCGCGACCCCGCCCAGGGCCAGCCGGAAGGCGACGGCGTGGCGTCGCGGACGCCACCTGAGCAGGAGCACCAGGAGCAGCACCCCGGCCGAGGCCACCCCCGCGCGGGAGGCCGTCAGGAACAAACCCAGCAGGGTGGCGCACGCGGCGGTCGCGTTCACCGCGCGTGCCCGGCCCGAGGCCGCCAACCCCAGGAAACCCGCCGCACCCAGCAGCAACGCGACATGAACGCTCGCCGCCCCCGCCAAGGGGGTGTTGAGACGCTGACCCCAGGAGCCGCTCGCCACCATCCGGAGCAGCGCCACGACCACCACCGCCAGGACTGCCCAACCGACGCAGGCCAGCAGCGCGGGCAGGAGCCGTCGCTCGACGGCGTGGGCGACGACCCAACCCAGGAGACAGGCGATCAGCGCGCTCAGCATCGGCACCACGACGTAGGCGTGGTCGACGACGACCGATCCCCGCGACCCGAGGCGTTCGTAGGCGACCTGGACATGGGTGAGTCCCGAGACGACCCCCCAGGCGATCAGCAACGTGAAGGCCGCGACCAGCCAGCGCCCGGCGCGGGAGGTGCGGGCCAGGGCCCCCGCCTTCAACGCCAGCGGCACGCCAACGGCGACCGCGACGCCACCGACGATCAGGAAAAGCGTCCACGGTCCGAAATGACCGTTCGGCATCCGCCTCGAGTCGACCATTCCGAGGAGAAGGAGCAGAGGGGCGACACCGAAGGAGACGGCCGACCCGAGCATGCGCCATCGGCTGGCCGGGGCTTCGCGCTCGGGCACCATCACCTCTTGAAACCGGGTCGGGACAATGCCGCAACGCTACCACGCGGCACGACTGCCCGGTTGGGTCGCGCGGCCCGGCCGGGCGGTTCGTCCCGTCGGCCACGATAGGATCACGCTTGAGGTTCCGGCTGTGAGGAGTGAAGCGTTGAGCAAGAGTAATCGCGTCGGTCTGGTGCGGACCGGGCTGGCGGTCTGGGACGCCCTGACCTGGGCGGTTGCCGCCCTGGGTCTCGTGCTGACCCGCTACAACTTCGTCCTCACCGGTGAACAGACCCAGATCGTCTTCATCTACGCGGCCTCCGCGATGGTGCTGCAGATCGCGATCGGGTTCGCCACCAAGCTCTACCGGGGCAGGCACGGCATCGCATCGTTCGAGGAGACCGCCCTCCTCGCGGTCGTGGCGCTGGGCATCGGCGCCGGGCTCGCGGTGCTGTTCGCCCTCTACGCACCCTCCACCTATCCCAGGGTCGTGACCTTCACCGTGCCCTTCGTCGCAGTGATCCTCATGGCCGCCGGCCGGTTCATGGCCCGTTCCGTGATGCGGCCGTCGCGGCACGACCCGTCCGCGGAGCCGGTGATCGTCTACGGCGCGGGCAATGCGGGCCAGCAGCTCGGCCGGCTCCTCGAGTACGACCCCGACGCCCCCTACCGCATCGTCGGTTTCATCGACGACGACCCGAGCCGCAAGAACCTCCACATCTCCGGCGCGAAGGTGCTCGGCACGCGCGAGAACCTCGTGGACGCCGCCTCCCGGAACGGGGCCCGCACCGTGATCGTCGCCATCCCGACGGCGGACCGGAACTTCATGCGCGAGATCTCGGCGATCGCCGACGAGGCCGACCTGAACGTCCTCGTCATGCCGCCCACTCGCGAGATCGTCAGCGGACAGGTGCAGCTGTCCAACCTCCACGCCCTCGACGTCACCGACCTGCTGGGCCGCGCCCAGATCCAGACCAACCTGGGTGAGATCGCCGACTACCTGTCCGGGAAGGTCGTGCTCATCACCGGTGCGGGCGGGTCGATCGGCTCCGAGATCGCGCGACAGGTCTACCGCTTCGGCCCCAAGGAACTCGTGATGCTGGACCGCGACGAGTCCGGTCTGCACGGCACGCAGCTGTCGATCTTCAACCAGGGTCTCCTGGACACCCCCAACATGGTGCTCTGCGACATCCGCGACTACGACGCCCTCGACAAGGTGTTCGCCGACCACCGCCCCGACGTGCTCTTCCACGCCGCGGCGCTGAAGCATCTTCCGATGCTGGAGCAGTACCCCCTCGAGGGTTGGAAGACCAACACCCTCGGTACCCTCAACGTGCTGCGCGCCGCCGAGAAGTACGGGGTGCAGCGGCTCGTGAACGTCTCCACGGACAAGGCCGCCGACGCCACCAGCGTGCTGGGCAAGACCAAACGCCTGGCCGAGGAATTGACCGCGTTCTACGCCCACAGGACGGGTCGCACCTGGCTCTCGGTGCGGTTCGGCAACGTGCTGGGTTCGCGCGGCTCGATGCTGCACACCTTCACCGCCCAGATCGAGGCGGGCGGCCCCTTGACCGTCACCCACCCCGACATCACCCGCTACTTCATGACCATCCCGGAGGCCTGTGAGCTGACCATCCAGGCCGGCGCCATCGGGCGGCCCGCCGACGTGCTGGTGCTCGACATGGGCGAGCCCGTCCGCATCCTCGACGTCGCCAAGGGTCTCATCCGCCGCTCCGGGAAGAACATCAAGATCATCTTCACGGGCCTGCGTCCCAACGAGAAGATGCACGAGGTGCTGTTCAGCGGTGACGAGGAACGCACCGCCACCAACCACGAGCTGATCAACCGGGTCAGCGTCCCGCCGCTCGACCCGGCGCTGCTGGACACCGTCGACGGCTCGGACCCGGAGTCGCTGGCGAAACTCACCCACCAGCGCAACGCGGAGGCCGCCCGGGAGAAGTCGCAGCAGGAGGCCAGCGAGGGGCTCGACGGCATCGAACTGGAACGCCCCGAGAGCTGATCGGCTCCTTCACGGGTCAGAACACCACACGGATCAGTTCGAAGGCCTCGGCCCAGTCGCTCTTGACCTGGAGGCCCCGCACCCCGGCCAGGGACTCGTGGAACTCCTTGGTGAAGTACGGCCTGCCCAGTTCGAGCTGGGAGGTGTACCGGGTCAGGGCCTCCCACTTCCTGTCGAGGTTCCGGCGTTCCAGGGTCACGAAGGCCGAGGCGCAGAAGGTGATGTGGTTCCAGGGAAGTTCGTAGCCCAGCACGGTCCGGTGTTTGAAGGCGCGCAGGGCCTCGTCGTGGATGGTGGCATGGTCCTGGTGGAGGTCGGAACCAGAGGGAATGACCACCCATTCAGGGGCGATCTCGTGCTCGAGCTGCACCATGTTCTCCAGCACGTCCTGCCGGTGATAGCTGAGTTTGCGCACCGGGTAGCGGAAAACCGTGCGCCTGTCGTCACGGATGCCGAGCACATCCAGGGAAGCGTGGCACTCCTCTGCGAGGCGGGTCGGCCGTGACCCCTTCGGGAGGGAATCCTCCGCCGTCGAGAAGACGCAGACGTGGACGTCACTGCCCTCCTCGATCCATTTCGCAATGGAGGCGCCCGCCCCGAGCTCGGCGTCATCCGTGTGCGGGGCGAGGACGAGGATGCGTCTTGGGCGGTTCAAGGTGATTGCCTTTCTGCCGGTCCGGGATGCTCCCGGGACCAGGCCCGAATTGTCGCCGGGAAAACCCGAACGTTTTCGTTTCGAGGATTTCCCGAAAGGCGACGCCGCGATGTTGCGGATCTGCCGTATGGCGGGAAAACCTCGCTCAATACCTGATGTGCTTTCCCGGATTTCGAGAGCACCCGATCAGGGGCCCCCGAACCGGGGCACGCCGGAATCCTAGCCCCTCGGATCGTGCAGAAAAAGCTCTCCGAAAAGGAATGGACCGGGGTATGAGGAGCGCTCCAACCGGGGTGATAGAAGGAGTTTCGAGGAGAAGACCTGCCGGTCAGTCGGCGGTCTTGTCCTCGGCCTCCGTGGGCTCCTCGGATCCCGTTGCGGAATCGGGTGACTCGTCGGTTCCGGGCTCGGCCTCCCGGTCGTAGGACCGCGCGACCCACAACGCCAACCCCAGGAACACCAGCAGCATCGTCGCCATGGCCAGGGACAGCGCCCAGATGCCCTGGAGGATGGTGTCGTGGAACAGGAACATCGACACGAACGGGGTGGCGGTGAACGGGATCGCGAACCAGAGCTGGATTCCCTGCCTGCGGGCCACCACGAACAGCATGGAGATCGGCGAGGTGATGAAGTTCACGTACAGCCACGGAACCAGGGCGGAACCGATCAAACCGGCCTCGGCCCAGCGATCCCCGAAGACGAAGGGAAACAGTGGCGGGGATGCGAAGAAAATGATCAGGAACGGGACCGCGCCGATGAGGGCGGACCGCAGAATGCTCTTGCGCACCAGCGCCGACATGTGACCGCGCGGGGTCGTCGCCAGGGATCGGAAGAACACCTGCGAAAGACTCGTGTTGATGAGACTGGCGGGGGTTTGCAGCAGCTTCCAGGCCTGCCCGAACTGGCCCGTCGCGGCCGTCGAGAACATCGCGGCCATCATCAGCGGGGTGCCCTCCGTGCGAACCGCGTCGAGGGCCGCAACCGGGGCGTTGGCCAGCGGCATCTTCTTGTGGTCGGAGGCGGCGGCCCTCAGCGAGGCGATCGGCTGCTCCTTCACCTCGGAGCGGTTCCTGAACCACATGGTGAAGCTGGCCGTCAGCTGTCCCAGCAGCGTGGAGACGATCAGTCCCGTGGTCCCGAAGTGGAGGAAACCCATGCCGAGCTGGGTGCTGACGGTGGTGGCCTGCTGGTTGATCCGGTTGGTGCCCATCAAGCGGTACTTCTTGCGCCGATTGCACCAGTAGTTGAAGATCGAAACTTGGGCGTAGGCCCAGGCCACCAAACCCGCGAAGGGCAACCAGAACCTCACATCGGGGGCGTTGACCGCCTCGCTGATGGGGCTCGAGAACAACAACAGAACGGCGCCGGCGATGGCGCAGAACCAGGTGCTGACCCGCTGCGACAGCTTCACCAGCGCCCGCGCCTCGGGTTCCTCCGGCGGCAGCACGACGGCCAGTTCGTAACGCCCCGTGCACACCGTCACCAGAGCCGTCACGAAGGACATGAAAATCGTGAAAACCCCCACCTCGTGGGGCGAATAGAGACGCGAGATGATGGGGGAGGCCGCGATCGGAATGGCCTGCGCGATGGTGGTGCCGCTCATGAGCACCAGCACGTGTTTCAGGAACTCGTGCTTCGACAACTTGTCGCGGAGCTTCTCAATCATCACGCCCAGATTCTTCCAGCTTCCCGAGGCGCCGCCCGCCGACGGCGAAGGCGGCCACCATGATCATCAGATGCGCAGAGGTCAGCGGCTGCACCAACCACGTCGAGTGCGACATGGACACCACCGGCAGGGTCAGCGCCAGGGCCCCCGCCCCGAACATCACCGCGGCCCCGGCGGAATCGCCACCGATCCGGAGCCTCCGCGCGGAGCGGACCGCCCACACAACCCCGGCCGCCAAAGCGGCCAACAACACCACCAGGGTCGGGGCCCCGTAGTTGACGAGTACCTCGATCATCCCCCAGTGGGCGTTCGAGAAACCCGTGGACCGGTGGGGATTCGCCTCGTCGAGGGCCATCCGTTCGAAACCCCCGGGCCCGGCACCGAGGAAACCGGTGCGTTCCGAGATCCACCATCCGGTCTGCACCAGGTGCGCACGAATGTAGGTTGACTTGTCCTCCCACCGGAGGCCGTCGAGAGCCACCTCCGCGAAGCGGTACAGGTTCCACCCGGGAGGCAGCCGCAGGGCCATGGTGCCTGCCACGATGACGAACCCGCCCAGCAACGCGACCCGCCCCCGCCGCGACCCCAGACACCACCAGACCGCACCCAGAACGAAGGCCATGAACGCCATCTGACCGTGGGAACGCACCAACAACCCGACCAGCAGCAAACCCAGGACCGGCAGTCCCCATCGCCACCGGGAACGTCCCAGCAAACCCCACGCGATCGGCAGCAGCAGAAGCGCGACGACACAGTGGTAGGCGTAGAGGTTCGGGTTGTCGAAGAAGGACGTGATCTCGTTCCAGCCCTCGACGCCATCGAAGGAACGAGCGCCGACGCTGAGCGGCAGATGCCTGGCGGTCACGATCTCCCAGATCGCGACCACGGCCGCCAGCGCGGCCGAGACCTCCCATCCCGCGATCAACGCCCCGACGAACCGGAGGGAATCCGACAGAACCAGGGACGCGGCCAACCCGAGCAGCAGGAAGAACACCGTCGCCACCTCGATCGACGAGGCCCCCGGGAACCGGAGGGCCCCCACGGCTCCGCAGACCACGAACGCGACACACACCGCCCCCACCGCGATGCCGACGTTCCGGGGGAGCGGTTCGCGACTGTCAAGGAACTGCGCCACCGCGATCCCAGCCAGCAGAAGCACCACCAATCGGGCCGGCATCAACAGACCACTGGGCAGGTACAGGGCCACGGCCGCGAGGATCGGGAGCAGAAAGGCCGCCGCCAAAGCGAGCGGCCTGACCCATGTCCTGGCTTGGCTCGGCACGCGGCAAGTATAAGAGGTCCCCGCGGACGCGACTCCTTCGATCGCGTGGCGCTGCGATAGCCTGACGTCGTGTCGGACCACAACTCGAACAACATGAAGCCGCCGAGTCTGGCCATCGGTCCGGCGAACTATGCCGGACAGGCGACGGCCTGGGCGGCGGCCGTCAGGAAACATCTCGAGGTGAAGGCGTGGTCGTTCGCCGAGGCCCCGGCCGGCCCGGATGGGTTCCGGTTCAAGATCGACAAACCCATTCACCGCGCCCTGTTCCGGAACCCGGTGGCCCGGGGAATGCGAAGCAGGAAACTGTTCGGTGACGTCACCCACGTCGCTCTCGATGGCTTCGAGCCCTACTTCCACCTGAAACGCAGACGCAAATTCGCCGGCGATCTCGCCTGGTTGAACTCCGCGGGATACGAAACCGCCCTGATCGCGCACGGAAGCGACGTCCGGGACCCCCAGCGACACATCGAGATCAACGGGAAATGGTCCATGTATCTCGCGGGGGACGCGGAATGGCGCGACGACCTGGCCCGCGCCGCCCGGCTGCACCGCGCCATCGCCGAGAACTCCGGAAGGCCGGTGTTCTACTCCACTCCCGATCTGGGAATCGATCTGCCGGAGGGCGATTGGCTGCCGGTCTGCCTGGACCTCATGGACTGGCAAACAGACTCCCCTCTCCTGGAACGCGCGAAACCCCGGGTGCTGCACATCCCGAGCAAGCGAACCCCTCCGATCAAGGGCACCCAGTTCGTGGACCCGGTGCTGCGGAAACTCGACGACGCCGGAAAGATCGAGTACGTCTGCCCCTCCTCGGTACCCCACTCCGAGATGCGGTTCCTCGTCCACGGCGTCGACATCGTGGTGGATCAGCTGCTGGCCGGCTCCTACGGGGTGGCGGCCATCGAGGCCATGAGCGCAGGACGGGTCACCGTCGGACGCCTCGCACGCCCGGTGCTGGACCTGATGCCCGAGGCGCCGCCCATCGTGCAGACCACCCCCGACGAACTCGAGGACACCATCGTCGCAATCCTCGAGAATCGCGACCACTACCGCAAGGTGGGGCGCGAGGGAATCAGCTTCACTCGCGTCTGGCACAGCGGCAAGGCCTCGGCGACGGCACTGCGCGGCTACCTCGAACGCTGACCCGGCACCGACGCCGAGAACCGGCGGGCTTCCCGATCCATCTGTGGTTCTTGAAACACGATGGGTAGAATCATCCGCGGCAGTGAGGCAGTGAGCCTTGTGACGTGCTTGGGAAGGAAGTGTTCGTGAGGATCGCCGTTGTTGCGCTCGGGAAGATCGGGTTGCCGTTGGCAGTCCAGTTCGCTGGCATGGGTCATGAGGTTGTTGGTGTTGATGTGCAGCAGGCCGTGGTGGAGGTTCGTCCCCTATCATCGGGGTGAGCCGGTTGATGCCGTGATCCTCCAGGCCGATCATCCCGAGTACCTCGACCTCACCCCGACCGACCTACCCGGCGCCACCGTGATCATCGACGGACGCGGCGTGCTGAAACGCCAGAACTTCCCCGGTACCGCGTTCTTCCGAATCGGCGACGGAGAGTGAATCGAACCATGGAAAACGAAGCGCAGAGCAGGATCCTGAACATTCCCGAATTGCTGGGACGCATCTGGAAGAGAAAAGTAGCTCTCCTGCTGTCCTTCCTCATCGTCCTCGCCGTCGGATGCGGCTGGGTGCTCATGAAACCCGAAGGACAAACCGCCAAACAGCTCCTGGTGTTCAAGTTCCCCGAGACGACCGCTGAATCCCAGGCCACCCAGCAGGCCGCGATACTGCCCGCTCTGGTGACCACCTACACGACCCTGCTGAAACACCCGTCGGTCGGCGGTCCGATCCTGGAGAAGCACCCCGAGATCCAGAACCTGGACGCGCTCGCCGACCGCGTGACCTTCGACACCCCGAGCATCATCAGCGTTTCCCTGTCCGTCACGGACCCGGACCCGGTCAAGGCCGAGGCCCTGCTGCGCGACATCTCCGCCAGTCTCGCCGAGAACGCTCCCAAGGCATTCGCCCAGTCGCCGGAATACCTGCGCATCGGACTCGATCCCCTGCCCCAGGTGACGGTGGGCCCGGCGCGTTCAGGACGCGGCGTGCAGCTGGCCGCCGTTGTCCTGGTGAGCGTGATCGTCGGGGTGGGAACCGCGGCCCTCCTACCTCGCCGCTCCTGACGTCAGGAACCGGTTTTGACAGACGCTCCCGCCACCGAGAGAACCCGCCTGACAGAGCGTTTCGCCTCGGTTGATCGAACCGTCGAATGGATGACGGCCGTCATGGTGACGTCGCTGGTCCTCCGGATCCCGGGCAGCCTGTTCGCCACCGTGGCGATAGCCGTGCTGCAGCTGCTCGTGGTTCCGCTGCACATTCCCCACAAGCGGGCGCGGCTGTGGCTGTGGACGTTGGTGCTCGGCACGGTGACCAGCTCCGTCGCTCTCGTGACGGTGGTGAAGGAACCTGAGCTGGTCGGTTTCCCGGTCATCACCGCGACGTTCCTCCTCGTCTCCTGGACGTTGATCGGAACCGTTCTCGGACAGCGTCTGGCGCGGGTCGTGATCACCACCTGCTACTGGTGCTTCGGGATCACCCTTTTCATCGGTCTCGGTGAGATCGTCACCGGCTTCCGGGTGAGCAACATTTTCTACTCCGCCCCGACCACCCAGACGGCCAACAGCCGATTCGAGGTGTCGGCCTTCTACCCGAACTACAACGATTTCTCCGTGGTGCTGGCGATGTTCGTCACCCTGCTCGCGGTGCGCATCCTGTTCGACCACACATCGCGTTTCAGGACCATTTTGCGGGGTTTCCTGGTGGTTCTGACCACAGGCCTGGTGTTCATCCAGGGGTCTCGCGGCGCCCTGCTGGCGCTGCTGGTCGGCATCGCGGCCGCGGTCTGGATCAACCTGCGAATGCGGGTCTCGTCGCGGATCATGTCGCTGCTGACGTTGGTCGCGTTGATGGCTGCGATCGCGGGCGGAATGCTCATCTGGAACTCTCCGTGGGTCCAGGACAACTCGACCAGGGAACGCGGGGGAGTCATCAACAGAATCCTCTCCATCACCCCCGAATCCCACCTGCAGTTCTGGTTCGGCTGGGGCACGCAGCCCAACTATCAGCTTGCGGCCCGCCAGAACTATCCGGGCGAGCTGATGGATCCCCACAATGTGCTGTTGGAAGCCCTGATCTGGTTCGGGTTGCCGGTGGCGCTGCTGTTCGTGGCGTTCTGGGCCCAGATCGTCTGGCGTGGTGCCTGGAGACTCGAACTGGAGAGCTTTGACTGGCAGCCCTTGGCGAGCGTCGCCGTGGTCGCGCTGATGCCTATCCTCGGAATCGTCCCCTCATCGACCTTCCGCTACTACCTGATATTCCTTTTCTCCGCCGCTGCCGCGGCGGCGATTTCCACCCGGAGAACTACGTGACCAGACGCATGATATTTCATCACCCGCTGCCCCTGATCGCGGATGCCGCGTCGGCGTCCGGGATCAGGCCGGTCCAGATGAAACGTGCCTTCGAGGAACTCGGCTACGAGGTGTGGGAGGTCACCGGGTACACGCCGGAACGGGCCAGGCTTGCCGCCGACGTGCGATACGCCGTGCGGTGCGGGGTGCGATTCGATTTCTGCTACTCCGAGTCCTCGACGATGCCCATGACGATGACCAATCCCACCCACCTTCCGGTGCGCCCCTTCCTGGATCTCAGGTTCTTTCGGATGTTGCGCGGGAATGGGGTTCCCGTCGGGCAGTTCCTGCGAGACATCTACTGGGTTTTCCCCGCCTACAGGGAATCGTTGTCATTCCCCAAACTCCAGGCCGCCCTGGCGGCTTACGAATGGGACATGCGAACGCTTCGCCGTCACACGGACAGGGTATTCCTCCCGAGCCTGAAGGTGGGCGAATACATCAATCTGGGAAACGTCCCGGTCCCGGCCCTCGAACCGGGGCACGGGCACGCCGAACCGTTGCCCGGCCCGGAGAAAGGGGCGTCGCTGTTCTACGTCGGCGGGATCGGCCCCGGCTACAAGCTTCACGAATTGTTCGCGGGGGTCAAAAGGGCATGGGAGGAAAAGAACCTGGACGTGCACCTGATCGTGTGTCTGCGTCCCGAGGAGTGGGACGCGGTCGAGCACGAGTACGCGCAATGGGCATGCCCCGCCATCGAGGTGGTTCATGGTCACGGGAACGGCCTGAGAGAGTATTTCGAGCGGTCCAATATCGCCGCCATCGTCGTCGATCTGGACGAATACTGGAAACTCGGGGTTCCCGTGAAACTGTACGACTACATCGGGGCCGGCAAACCCGTGATGGTGACGAAGGGGTCGTTGGTCGGCGACATGGTCGAGAGGATGGAACTAGGCTGGACGGTGGACAACTCGCCCGATGCTGTGGTCGAACTTCTCGAGAGGCTGGCCAACGATCCGCAGGAGATTCAGCAGGTTCGTGCTCGGGTCTTGGCCCAGCGCGACGCCCACACCTGGCGTGAAAGGGCCCGGCAGGCCGTGGAGGAACTCACCGGCGCGCCGGTCCCGGAGGCCGTGGAGGAACGAGATCCTCTGACGGAGACGAAAGAGGTAGCGGTCAAGAACGGACTCTAGCGACGGGGATGGGCTCCTCTTGGGAGTTCTGGCGGTAGCGCAGTCGGCTGAGCAGGCCCGCGGAGCCTCCTGCTCATCATTTCCACGCCTCCAGGAATTTCATGCCGTTGTCCCCCAGCTGCTGGGGCGAGAGCGCCTTGGTCGTGCCCATTACCAGAAGGCGGTCATACTTCTTGTCGGTGATGCACGTCATCACCGTCGTCTTCTTGTTGTTCTTGAGGGAGAGCTCCTGGGGGCCGCAGGTGAAATCGCCGACTTCGGTCGGATCCTTCAGTTTGCCGCGCACGCTCTCGAACTTGTTGGGGGAGTCCGTGAAGACCATGATCTGGGTGCTGTCCGGGGAGTCGTAGAAACTGACTTCCTGGCTGGTCTTGCTGTAATTGAAGTCGCCGAACTTCTTGGGAAATTCCGGGGCGGTGGCGGGCCCCGTTGTCTTAGGGGCGGAACTCGTGGCCGCGGGGGTTGAACTCGTGGTCGTGGAGGGTGATGTGGGGGACGCGGTGGAATTGGAATTTTTGGTGATCAACCACCAGGCGCCCAGGCCCAGGGCGACCACGAGAACACAGATGAGCGCCACCAGCACCATCCGGCCCTCCCCTCCGCCGGGTGGCTGCGGGGGCTGCGTGTACCCGGGCGTCCCGTAGGGCTGGGAGTAGCCCTGCTGCTGAGGGGGTAGATAACCCTGCGGCTGTTGGGAGTAACCCTGCGGCTGTTGGGAGTAACCCTGCTGCTGGGGGGGTAGATAACCCTGCGGCTGTTGGGAGTAACCCTGCTGGGGCTGACCTTGTTGGGGGTAACCCTGCTGGGGCTGACCTTGTTGGGGGTAACCCTGCTGGGGGTAGTTCTGTTGGGGTTGGCCTCCCCAGGGCGGCTGCGCGCCGGGCTGGTTCATGTTGGGGTAGGGATAGTTGGTCATGTACAGCTCCTCGCGAACCATGGTAGGAGAACGGGCGGGTCAGATGGGCGGGTGGGCTCGATAAATGCCGGTCCTACGCCGCTGCAACCGCACGCAGCATCCCCGGCCTCCCCGTGTGGGTCATGGAGACCACGTCCAGCCTCGGCGCGCCGGATCTGGCGATCTGACGCCCCGTCTTCCTGACTGGCGCCCAACCCTCGGGTTTTTGTTGACGCAGTCTCCTACTTCCAGGCCTCGAGGAATTTCTGTCCTTCTGCCCCCAATTCTTGGGCAGAGGCGCTCTCGTTGGAACCGAGCTCAAGAACTCCACCGTACTTTTTGGTTATGCACATCATGAAGTACTTCTTCTTTTTCGTTTCCTTGTCCTCGTAGAAGCTCCGGCCACAGGTGAGCTGCCCGACCTCGGTCAGGTCTTCCATTTTTTTGCGTTCCACGTCGAAAAGGATTTCGAGCGCCAAGAATTGAGCCACAATCCGGTCGCCCGAAGAATTTTCATAAACGTTGCTTCGGTCAATGTTTTTAACGAAATTATAGTCGCCGAACTGTTTGGGCAACTCCGGTGCAGTGGTGGGCGACGGGGTTGGTGTCGAGCTGGATCTTCTGGGCGTAGGGCTGGGGGAGGTGGTCGTCTTGCTGGGCTGTGTGGCTGTTGGGCTGGGGGAGGTGGTGGTTGGTGTGGGTGTGCTGGGGTCGGCTGGTTTGGTGTTGTTGGCGATGACCCACCAGGCCCCGAGACCCAGGGCGATCACCAGGATGCCGATGATCGTGATGAGCAGGATGCGGTTTGTTCCTCCGCGGCCTCCGCCGGGTGGTTGTGGTGGCTGTCCGTAGCCGGGGGCGTAGGGCTGTTGGTAGCCGGGTTGGGTGTAGGGCTGCTGATGGCCCGGTTGTCCATATCCCTGGGGTTGTTGGGGGGATGGCTGTGGTGGTTACCCGGGTCCCTGGGGTTGCTGGGGGGATGGCTGTGGTGGTTGCCCGGGTCCTTGAGGTTGTTGGGGGTACGGCTGGGACGGCTGCTGTGGATATCCCTGCTGGGGCTGTGGTCCCTGGTTCGGCTTGGCCTCCCAGGGCGACTGCCCGCCGGGCTGATTCATATTGTTCGCTGAAGGGTGATCGTTCATGTGTGGCCTCCTAGCGGACATAGTATGAGAGCCAGGAGTTCACGCGGAGGAGCGGTCCATCGACTCGGCCCTCAACGCGAGGCTGGGCCTTGCCGGGCGGGTGACGTAGTTTTGGGTGATGCCGACCACCTCACGCCGCTGGAACCACAACATCCACTACCACGGCGTGATCCTCAGGGAGATATCCAAAGGGGCCCGGACCGCCCTCGATGTCGGCTGCGGCAATGGGCTGCTGACCCGGGAGCTGCAACGGGTCGTACCCGAGGTTGTGGGCATCGATGCCGATGAGCGGGTTCTGAACCAGGCGCGTCGGGACTGCGGAGACGTCGATTGGGTGCTCGGAGATTTCCTGACCCATGATTTCGGCCGTCGTTTCGACGTGGTGGCTTCGGTGGCCGTGCTGCACCACGTCCCCGACCTCCGGGCGGGCCTGAGGCGGTTGGCCGCGCTGACCGCCCCGGGTGGGGTCCTGGCGGTCGTCGGTTTGGCGCGGGCGACGAGGCTCAGGGACCGGCTGATCCACGTCCCGGGTCTGTTCCAGCACTGGTGGTTCTCGGTGCGGTACGGCTTCTGGGAGCACGCGGCCCCGACGGTGTGGCCACCGCCCCACGACTACACCACAATCCGGCGGTTGGCCGCCGAGTTCCTGCCCGGGATGGTGTGGCGGCGCCTCCCGTTGTGGCGCTACTCCCTGATCTGGCACCGCCCCGTCACGACGTGAAATCAATGCCGCAACCGGTGAACTCTGCCTCTCCCCGTTCCGTCAGACGGATCGCCCGGGTGGATCCGACCCGGGTGATCCAGCCGCGCTCCAGGAACAGCCCGCACAGCCGCGTCCCGAGAGGCCCGGCCAGGTGGAGGCGGCGTTCGGTCGCATCCATGCAGGAACTCGCCGCCAGGGAACCCAGCCCGGTTTCCCACGAGTCGAGGAGATCACGGCCGGCCTCCGTGGGCCGCCAGGTGGCGTCGATCAGGTCCTGTCCGCGCAGCTGGTCGGCGAGCCCGACCCCGAGTCGTCCCGCGAGGTGCCGGTAGCAGGTGCGGCCCTCCCGGAACCGGGCCTCGTCGGAGGACGCCCGCAGGCTCCGCGGCGTGGGCAGGAGGGTGTCGGACACGGCCCCGAGGCCCTCGATGACCCGCGCCACGTGTTCGCCGGCGAGGGTGACGTAGCGGTGACGGCCCTGGCGTTTCTCGGTGGCGATGCCCCGGGCGACAAGAACGTCGACGTGTTCGCTGGTGGTGGAGCGGGCCAGGCCCGTGTACCGGGCGAGTTCGCCGACGGTCCAGGCCCGGTCCGTCATCAGCGCGGTGCACATCGCGGCGCGCGACGGATCTCCCAACGCGGCGGCGACCAAGGAGATCTCCGGCATTCTCTCGGGAAACGAACGATCGGGCACCTCTCCATTCTCGCCGCCCCGGGTTCGGTGCGCGCCGAATCATCCGGGCGTGACCATGGTTGCCGAACTCTGATGACCGGGACTGAACGAGGAGGCTTGGATGGTGCGCGGCAACAGGCGGGCGGCGACGGCCGCGGTGCTGCTCGGTTTCTTCGTCGTCATGCTCGACGTCACCGTCGTAAACGTGGCCCTCGGTGGCATCGGGGCCGACCTGCGGATCGGGATCGGGACGCTGCAATGGGTCGTCGACGCCTACACGCTCGTGCTCGCGGCCCTGCTGCTTGCCGCCGGGGCCGCCTGCGACCGCATCGGCGCCCGGAGGGTCTACCTGATCGGCCTGCTGGGGTTCGGGGTCCTGTCCTTCGCCTGCGCGATGGCGCCGACCGGCGGGACGCTGGTGGCGGCCCGGGCCGTGCAGGGAGTGGGAGCGGCGGCCGTCGTGCCCGGGTCGCTGACGCTACTGGGTGCCATCCACCCCGACCCCGCCGCGCGGGCACGGGCGATCGGCCTGTGGGGCGGAGCCGGGGGAGTGGCCGCCGCCGTCGGGCCGATCCTCGGCGGGATGCTGGTGACCGCGGTCGGGTGGCGGTCGGTGTTCTGGATCAACCTTCCGGTGATTGCCGTGGCCGTTCTGCTCACCGTCGGGGCGGTCGACGGGACGCGCGGGGCCGCGCCCCGGGGCCTGGACCTGTTCGGCCCGGGGCTCTCAGCGCTCGGGCTAGCCGCGGGAACCTGGGCGGTGATCTCGGCAGGCGAACACGGCTGGGGGATCCCGCAGCTCGCGGCGGCGGCCGTCGCCGCTGGGCTGTTGATCGGTTTCGTCGCCGTGGAACGTCGCGTTCCCGAACCGATGCTGCCCCCCGGCCTGTTCGCCGGGCGGGGTTTCACGGTGGCCGTGACGGTCGGGTTCTGCCTGAATGTGAGTTTCTTCGGCCAGCTCTTCGTGCTGTCCCTGTTCTTCCAGCGAACCCTGGGTCTCGACGCCTGGGACGCGGGTCTCGCGCTCGCTCCACAGGCCTGCAGCGCGGTTGTCGCCGCCCCGCTTGGGGGCAGGGCGGCCGCCCGGTTCGGGGCTTTTCCGGCGATGTTGACGGGGCTGGTCCTCGGGGCCGCGGGGTTCGCCGGAACCGCGTTCATCGGCCCCGGCACGGCGCCCCTGATCGTCTCCGGCGTCACCTTCGCCGCGGGGTTCGGAATGGCCTTCGCGATGCCCGCCGCGACCGCCGCAGCGGTCTCGGCCGTCCCGGACGAACTCGCGGGAACGGCCGGAGGGGTCGTGAACGCGGCGCGGCAGACCGGCAGCGTCGTCGGCGTCGCCGTCCTGGGCGGCGTGGTCGCGGCCGATGCCTCCCCGTCCGGTTTCCGCGTCGCGATGCTGATGGCAGCCGGGATCTTCATCGCGGCCGCGGCCCTGGTGGCCGCGGCCGCGCGTGACCCGGCCTGACACAACCGGGTGGGGTCCTGGCGGTCGTCGGTTTGGCGCGGGCGACGAGGCTCAGGGACCGACTGATCCATGTCCCGGGTCTGTTCCAGCACTGGTGGTTCTCGGTGCGGTACGGCTTCTGGGAGCATGCGGCCCCGACGGTGTGGCCACCGGCTCACGACTACACCACAATCCGGCGGTTGGCCGCCGAGCTCCTGCCCGGGATGGTGTGGCGGCACCTCCCGTTGTGGCGCTACTCCCTGATCTGGCACCACTCCGGGGCGGTGTCGTGACCTCGCGAACCACCGGCACGCTGAAGTGACAAGGGAAAACGAATTCTCTCGCGCATGTGCTTGACCTAGGGGGGGAGTTGCCTAAACTAACGCGAAAGTTAAGAATACTGCATACGCGAGGCTCGCTTGACCTGCTGTTGAACGCCACTGTGGTGCGGAGCCTTTGTTGAAGGATGTGCAGGTTGTGGAGGTTTGTTCACAGGCTGTCCTCCGAGCAGTGAAGCCTCTGGTCAGACCTCACTCGAAGGCGGCTGCGAATAAGCCTCGTTACTGGTCTTCGAAAATTGGAAAGATTTTACTCAATGATAAAACGAATCACCATTTCACTTGCTCTCGCGATTTTCCTTGGATTTGTTCCTCAGGCGTTTGCTGATGACGGTTCGAATGATGGCGAAGTTCAGTCATCATCTTTTTCTCATGAGCATGAGAAGCTGACAGAAGAAATCCGGACGGTGTTCGAGGTCTATCTCACGCAGGATCAGAGCGGACTGTGGAGGGTGAACGATGCAAAGAGCGCTGCGGCAGCTGGTATTGAGAGCAGGGATTTGGAAATCGCTGCGCGTAATTTGAACTCTGTTGGCATGTCAAACCGTCCAGCGGGTGATGGGAACAGTACTGAAAAAGTTGGCGACGAAGGGTGGGTCAGATGTGTTCTCTCATGGTCAGTCGGGTCAGGCGTCATCAAATTGCTTGATGGCACGGCAGTCGGGTGGCTGAAAGCTGGAAAATATGCGAAATTCGCTTCGTGGCTCCTCCGGGTCGCTCCTCGGGTCGCTCTCCGGGGAGGTGCAGCGGGCATCGTCGGTGGGCTCGTTGCAGGCGTCTTGGCATGCAGTATCTCGAACGGATGAATGAATGACGGATCGACGGCAAGGATCATCCATCCCGGTCCCTGTGCTGATGGTGGCCTACAAAGCGGCCGTGTATCTGGCCGGAGTGACCTTGGCGGTACTCGTGGGATGGTTCCCCCTCTGGCGAGGTGCTCTGGTGTTCCTCGCTCTGGTGCTGGTTGCGATCGGGCTGGTACCCCACCAGCAACGCGCTCGCCCCGAGGATCTCCTCTCGTCCCGGTTCGTCGCGACCGTCTCCGTCCTGAACGGGCTGGCCATCGTGGTGCCCCTGCTGGGGCATCCGCTGTTCTGGCACGTGGTCGGGGTGGTGTGCGTCGGCGGCCTCACCCACGTCCTGTGCCGACGATGGATCTATGAACCGAACAGGAAGTTCCACGAGGAGCAGTGACGCTGACGCTGTGCAGCGGAAAGGATTCGGTTCCTCGGCGGTGAGGCTGCTGATCCCCCAACGAGCACAAGCGGCGGAATGGCCGGTTCGGGCCTGTGGCACCAATGGAGGTGTTGGGCGATGAGCCGGATGACGGCGTGGCGGTGTGGCCTCGCCGATGGTGGTTCCGGCGTCGGTGTCGTTGGTGCCGCCGGGATCTTCACTGCGGTCGCGGCCCTGGCGGCCGCGACCGCGCGCAACCCGGCCCCGCCCCGCCGGGTGGGGTTCGTCAGGTGATGCTGGCCGCGTAGATCTCCGCTATGGAGGCTGCGAGCGTGGAGTCGAACTCCTCCTTGGTCTGGTCGTCGCGCAGGCCCGCGAGCAGGGCGCGGGAGAAGCTGGCGATGAGACCGGGGTTGCGGGCCAGGTGCTCGTCGGCCTCCTCGCGGCTGTAGCCGCCTGACAGCGCCACCACCCGCACCACCCGCGGGTGGGCGATGAGCCCGGAGTACAGGCCGTCGACGGTGGGGATGGTCAGCTTCAGCATGATCTCGCGGCCCTCGGGCAGGGCGTCGATGTGCCCGGTGAGGTCGTCGAGGAGCAGCCGCTCGGCCTCGGCCTTGTCCGGGGCGTGGATGTCCACCTCGGGTTCGAGGATCGGCACCAGGCCCGCGTCGAGGATCTGTTCCGCGACCTCGAACTGCTGGTCGACGATGGCCCGCACCCCCTCGGGATCGGCGCGGAGGATCACCGAACGCATCTTGGTGCCGAAGATGTTGGCCTTCACGGCCCGTGCGAGCAGCTCATCGAGGCCGGGCATCGGTTTCATGACGCGGACGCCGTTCTCCTCGTCGGCCAGGCCCTTGTCCACCTTGAGGAAGGGGACGATGCCCTTGACCTCCCACAGGTAGTCGGCACTCGGGCGGCCCTCGATCTGCGAGTCCATGGTGCGTTCGAAGAGGATCGAGGCCAGGATGTGCCGGGAATCGAAGGCCGGGCTGGTGATCACCCGGGTGCGCATGGCGTGGACCAGGTCGAACATCTCCGCCTCGGTGGAGTAGCGTTCCGGCCCGATGCCGTAGCCCTCCAGCGCGCGTGGGGTGGAGCCGCCGGACTGGTCGAGGGCGGCGACGAATCCCTTGCCGTTGCGCATCCGGTCCATCTGCTGAGTGTTCATGACGTCTCCTCGGTGTGGTTGTTCATGCCGGCAGCGGTGACCGACGGCCCGCGGCGGCGCGGGTCCGGTTCCTGAATTCGATGGTAATAGCTTTCACAGGGGATACAAGAAGCGGGGGTCTCCACGGCCGGCGCCCGGGGCCCGTCCCGGCAGCAACCCCGGGAACCGCGCGACCCCTCAGGGCTCGGAGGTGAACCCGTCCAGCGGGACGGGAGTTTCGTCGTCGCCCTCCCGGAGCGCCTCGGCCTTCTTGGCCTCGAGCTGCCGGGCGCGACGGCGGGCGGCCAGTTTCTTGATGCGCGCGTGATGGTTCTCCAGGACGAGATCCCGGCGGTTTTCGCGATCGTCCAGCGCCCTCAGGACCTCGTCGAGGCGAAGGAACATCAGATCCTCCGAGGCCGCCACCTGATTCCGGTCCTGCAGACGCTGCGCGACCTCGTCGAACGCCAGGTGGAAGACCGGGATGATCTCCAGCAGCAGGAAGATCGTCCCGACCGCCCCGGTCATCAACGTGCGGGTCCTCGTGACGTTCCATCTCCAGCGGGCGCGTTTCCTGAAGGGCAGCTTCCGCTCCACCTGTTTCGCGGTGTCCTCGTCGGTGAGCAGATCGTCCAGGCCGTCAATCGGTTCGCTGCCGAGGAGAGCCACCAGCAAACGGAACGGAATCGACGGGCGGGGCGAGAAGGACCAGTCGAGTTTCTCGAGCTCGACGGGCAGACCGGTGAGCAGGGCGTCGACCTGCGACTCGATCGCCGCCCCCCGCGGCAGGGAACGAACCACCGCGAAGATGACGTCCTCGATGTCCTTCGGGGTCTCGGCCACATCGAAGGCGGGCTCCGGAATCGAAACCACGACCTGCTGTAGATCCATGGCCCGGGCGTCCTCGCTCATCCTCCGGAAATGCTCGAACAGAGGAGCCAGGGGGTTGCTCTTATCGATCAACAGCAGCTGGAGGAAATAGGCCGCGATGTTCTCGGCCAGTTCGTCGTCGGCATCGGGTTGCTTCTTGAGCAGGCGGCCGGCCTGCCAGTACATCCAGACCAGGCCCAGGCCGTAGTACATCGCGCCGTTGTGCAGGCAGGTTTTGAACAGGCCGACGATCTCCTCGACCAGGCGCTCCAGGTCCTCGTCGTTCAGGGAACCCGCCTGCGCGGCGCGCTGCCGGAGACGGTCGAGCCGGTTCCGGAAGCCCCGCTCCTCCCGTCGCCAGCGAGCCGGGTCGTGTCGCAGGACCTTGAACAGCACCCGGGGGGCACGATGGAACACGCCGGGTTTGAGACGGAAGGGCGGCGGTTCGTCCTTCTTCTCCGCGGGAGCCTCCTTCACGACCGCCGGGTCCGCTGCGGGATCGGTCCTGGCGTTCAACGAGGTCATGATGGTGGCCGGGTCCAGCGTGATGCCGATGCCTGCCGAATCGACTAGATCGGTGATGACGTCGAGGATGGTCGTGACGAGGAACTCATCGAGTGGGTAGGTGGCCCAGTCGTCCTCCTGGCCGGGGATGAACCTTCTCGGGTCCAGTGTCCCCCCGGGGTTCGTCGTGGCGTTGATGATCGCTCCTCCTCGCTGCCCGTTACCGCCTTCATTGTGTCAAATTCCGGACCGACGATCCCTGTTCTGACGTGATTCCATGTGGCGACCGTGGCGCTGACATCACGGCGGGGTCGCGGCAGCGGAGGGTTTTGCCGGGGAGGCGGTTCTCGTTCGCGACGCCCCTGTTCGCGGGGCCCTACCCGGACGGCGAGAAGAGCTTGGCCAGCGAGACGGGGGTCGCGTTGCCGTCCTCCTCCCTGACCTCCGCGGCTTCTGCCTGCTCGGCCCGGCGTTCAATCATTTTCTCGCGGTGCTCCGCGCGACGTCGGGCGACGAGTTCGTGCTGCGGTTCCCGGCCCAGCAGGCTCTTCGAGATCTCGTCGAACGTGAGGAGGACGAGATCCTCCGGCGCGGCCACCCGGCGATGCTCCACCATGCGCCGCGCCACCTCGTCGAATGCCTGGTGGAAGACCGGGACGATCTCCAGCAGCAGGAGACCGTCCCGGCCGCGCCGGTGAGTATCCGCTGGGTTTTCGCGACGAGCCGGTGCCAGCGCGGGCGTTTCCTGAGCGGTAGTTTCCTCGCCACCCGTTTCGCGACATTCGTTCCGCGGGGCGAGCCGTCCAGTCCGTCGACGGGTTCGCTGCTCAGGGCGATGACCAGCAGCCGTGGCGGGAGTTTCGTCCGGGGGGAGAACGGCCAGTCGAGCCGGTCGAGGGGGACGGGCAGGTCGGAGAGGAAGGCGTCGATCCGCGATTCGAACCTGCGGCCCCTGGGCAGGGCGCGCAGTTTCTCGAGGATCAGGTTCTCAAGGTCCGCCGGGTTCCGGGTCTTCAGGATGTCGGCTTCCGGGATTTCCTCCACGCGTTCCGGCAGGTGGAGGTGCTGGGCGTCCTCCTGCAGCTCCTGGTAGCGCCTGAACAGGGAGGACAGGCGGCTCCTGCGGTCGACCAGCAACTGCAGGTAATGGGTCAGCACGTTGTCTGCCAGGTCGTCGGCGGCGTCGGGTCGTTTCCTGAGCAGGCGGTTGGCTCTCCAGTTCGTCCAGGCCAGGCCGAGGCCGTAGTACATCGCCCCGTTGCGCAGGCATTCCTGGAACAGGGCGGTGATGTCGTCGACCAGGGCCAGCAGGTCCTCGTCGCTCAGGGATCCGGCCTGCGCGGCGCGGTGCCGGAGGCGGTCGAGCCGGTTCCGGAGGAAACGCTCCTCCCACCGCCAGCGACTCGGGTTGTGTCGCAGGATCTTCAACAGCAGCCGGGGTGCGCGGAAGATCACGCCGGGTTTGATGCGGAGGGAGGACTTCTTCGCCGCCGCATCATCCGCGGCAGCCGGGTCCGCGTCGGATTCGGCACCCCAGTTCGCGATCAGGGTGGCCGGGTCCAGGTCGAGGCTGATGCCCGCCGAGGCCATCAGGTCGGTGATGACCTCGGCGACGGTGGCGACGGCGAACTCGTCCAGCGGGTACATCACCCAGTCGTCGCCCCGGCCGGGAAGAAGGCTCCTCGGATCCGGCGACCTCTCGGGGTTCGTCGTGGCGTTGATGATGGCTCCTTCTCGCTGCCCGTTACCACACCCAATTGTGTCAAATCTGCGGGGTTCGCCTGCCTTGTGGTCGTGTGCTTGCGCTGTAGCGCTGGCGTTCGACGGGAGGGCAAGCGTTTGCGGGGGAAGCTGGCGTTCGACGGGAGGATTGGCGTTCGACGGGGGGCGGCGCTGCCCATCCCAGTTTCTGACCTTGGTCAGATATTGACCAAGGTCAGGTTCTGGTCTAGCGTGGACCCATGAGCGATCGAGTGAGCCGCAGGCGCGCCAGGACCCGGGAGCGGATCTTCACCGAGGCCATGCGCCTGTTCGCCGAACGGGGATTCGACGCCGTCACCGTCGCCGACATCACCGAGGCCGCCGACATCGGCAAGGGCACCTTCTTCACGCACTTCCCCAGCAAACGCGACGTCTTCCGGTACCTGGGGGAGCAGGTCGTCCGGGTCGTCCTCGACGCGGACGTGGGCGACGGCACCGCCGAGGAACGCCTCCGGCGGATGCTCGACGCCGCCGCCGACTGGCTGGAGGCCCACCCCGAACCGGCTCGGCAGATGGTCAGGGCGCGTTCCTTCAACCTCTCCCTCGACCTCGGCTCGGAGAACCAGAAACGCTTCCACGGGGTCGTCGCGGACATCCTCACCGCGGGCCGCGACAGCGGCGAGCTGCGCGACGACGTGCCCCTCACCGATGCCGTCCTGGCGTTGCAGTGCAACTACTACATGTGCGTGCTGATGTGGGCCACGCACCCCGGCGGGGAGTCCCTGCGTGACCGGTTCGCCACCTCCCTCGACATCCTCCTGAACGGGCTGAAGTGAACCACCCCACCCAGAACCGCCGCGCCCTGCTGACCGCGGCGGGCGCGGGCATGGCGGCCTCCGCCATGATGCAGACCCTCCTGGGCAACGCCACCCCCCGCATCGTCGACGAACTGGCCGCCCCGGAACTGTACGGCTGGGTCGCCGGCAGCTACCTCGTCTGCTCCACCCTCCTGCTGCCGTTGTTCTCCCAGTACACCGACCGCATCGGGGCCCGCCGCGTCCTGGTGGCGGGGCACGCCTGTTTCCTGACCGGCACGCTGCTGATGTCCTGGGCGCCCACCATGCCGGCGCTGCTGGCCGCCCGGGCCGTCCAGGGAATCGGCGCGGCCGCCATCATGCCCGCCGTGCTCGCCGCGCTGGGGCTGAGCCTCGACGAAACCTCCCGCGCCCGCGCGCTCTCCCGGCTGGCGATCGTCCAGCTGGTAGCGAACCTGATCGGCCCGCCGCTCGGCGGCTGGTTCACCGACGGACCCGGGTGGCGGCTCGGGGTGCTGACCGGAGCGCCGTTCTCGCTGGTCGCGCTGCTCGCGGCCCGGAGCTTCCCCACCGCCGCCCCGCCCGAGGGCTGGTGGCGCATCACGGCGCGCAGGTCGTCGCCGCGCGATTCGTCGTCGCGTGGCGGTGGCCTCGGCGTCCTGGTGGTGCTCGCTGCCCTGTCCGGGGTGATCTCCATCGGCGCGATCACCTACGCGCCGCTGGCCCTGCAGGCGCTCCACGGCGTCGACGCCACCACCACCGGCTGGTTCCTCATCCCCATGCTCCTCGGGATCGGGACGGGAACCCTCGCCTCCGGGCGGCTCGCCCGGAGCTCCTGGGCGCGTCCCCTCGGCTGGGCCCTGAGCCTCGCAGGCCTGGTGCTGGCGGCCCTCCCGCAGCTCGTCGTCTTCCTGGCCGGCATCACCCTGACGGGTGCGGGTGCCGGCCTGATCCTGCCGCTGCTGCTCCTCGACGCACAGGCGTCCGCACCCAGGGACCACATGGCGCGGGCCAGCGGAATGCTGCAGTTCGGCCGCAACGCCGGTGCGGCCGCCGGGATCCCCGCCCTGAGCCTGTGGATCGTCTCCGGACTCGCGGCGGGCCCCGCCCTGACCGGTCTGTTCGCCACCCTGGCCGTCCTCGCCGCCCTCGGGCTGGTGGTGTGGCTCACCCGTGGCGGCACGAAGGAGAGGAAACCATGATCATCGGACTGGACCGGGTGCGCGCCACCGACATCCCCCTGGTGGGCGGCAAGGGAGCCAACCTCGGGGAACTGATCGCGGCGGGCCTCCCCGTCCCCGGCGGGTTCTGCGTCACCGCCGAGGCCTACCGGACCGCGATGGCGCCGCTGCGGGAGGAGATCGCCGGACTGCTGCGCTCCGGGCATCACGACCGGCTGCGGGAGCTCGTCGCCGCCGCCCCGCTGCCCGACGGGCTGGCCGAGCGGATCCGCGACGCCGTGGGGGACCTCGACGGGCCGGTCGCGGTGCGTTCCTCGGCCACCGCCGAGGACCTCCCGGACGCGTCCTTCGCGGGTCAGCAGGAAACCTACCTCGGGGTGGTCGGCGGGGACGCCGTCGTCGAGGCGGTGCGCCGCTGCTGGGCGTCGCTGTGGGGCGAGAGGGCCATCGCCTACCGCGACGAGCAGGGATTCGCCCACGACGACGTCGCCCTGGCGGTCGTGGTGCAGCGCATGATCCCGGCCGACGCCGCAGGTGTTGCCTTCACCGTCGACCCGGTCACCGGGCGCAGGCGGGTGGTGATCGAATCCGCCTGGGGACTCGGCGAGATCGTGGTCTCGGGTGCCGTGATCCCCGACTCCTTCGCCGTCGAACGCGGCCGCATCGCCGAACGAAACACCGGCGACAAACGCATCCGCATCGACATGACCACCACCGGCGCGACCACCACCACCGACCTCTCCGACGAGCAACGCGGCCGGGCCTCCCTCACCGACCACGACGCGCTCGCGGTGGCGCGGCTCGCCGAACGGGTCGAGCACCATTACGGCCGGCCGATGGACGTCGAATGGGCCCTGGCCGGCGGGAAAACGTGGCTGCTCCAGGCCCGGCCCATCACCACCGCCGCCCCGACGCGGCCACGACGGCGCACCGGGCGGGTGAGCCGCTTCATCCGCAACGACATCATCGAACACTTCCCCTCCCCGTGCCCCCTCGACATGGTGATGATCGATTGCCTGGTGCGGTGCCTCGACGCCGCCACCGGGTTCGCCGGGCTCCGGATGCGGCCCATCGCGGGGCTCGTCGGGATGGACGCCGACGGCGCCGTCACCATCGGCCATCCCCGGCTCTCGTGGTGGCGGCTGCCCGCCGGGATCGTGCGGATAGCCCGGACCCCGTGGCGCGACCCGCGCGGCTGGGACGCCGACACCGGGGCCAAGATACGGCGGTTCACCGCCCGGCTGCGCGACCTGCCCGTCGCGACGCTGCCCGGAACGGACATCGCCGACGTCCTGGCGGAGGCGTTCGTCCAGGCCGAGGCCATGGTGACCTCCCGTTTCATCGACTACCTCGGCTTCCACGTCCTGCGTGGGGTCCGGCTCCGCGCCCTGCTGCGCCTGGCCAGGGTGAAAACCCGGCCGGAGGACCTCCTCGGCGACCTCGACTACGCCACCGTCGTCGTCGACCGGGAACTCGGCCGGCTCGTCGCAGACACCCCGGAGCCGGTGCGGCGGCTGCTGGCGCAGGACCCCGTCGACGTCGATGCCGTCGCGCGCCGGGATCCCGAGTGGTGGGGGAGGGCCGAGGACTTCCTGGCGGAGCACGGGGCCCGCACCACCCGCATGTACCAGCCGTTCTCCAGTCGCTCGTGGCGCGACGACGTCCCCGCTTTCCTCGGGACGGTCGCGATGATGGCGCACGCCGAGCGGCGCGAACCGGTCGCCGCGCGCCCCCACGCCGACCTGCTGGCCGAGGCCGTCGGCCGGCTGCCCCGGTTCCTGCGCCGCCGTCTCCGGCGTCTCGTCGACGACTACCGCGCCGGGCACGTCACGCGGGAGGCCGGGGTCGTGGACTTCGAGGAGTTGGGGGAACAGATGCGCCGCCTGGCCCTCGAAGCGGGCCGCCGGATGGTGGAGGAGGGGCTGCTGGCCGAGCCGGGGGAGGTCGTGTTCCTCGGCTTTGACGAGCTGCTGGGCTGGCTGCGCGGCGAACCGATGGATGTCGCGGGGATCGTCGGGCGACGCCGCCGCGCACGGCCCCGCGCCCTGGCGGCGTGGCAGCCGGAACACGATCCCGTGAAACCGGGGAGCGGCATGACCGGGGTGGCGGCCAGCCCCGGGGTCGCGTCGGGGCCGGTGCGGATCATCACTGGCCCGGCCGAGTTCGCGCGCCTGCGGCCCGGCGACGTCCTGGTCTGCCGGGCCACGGACCCCGCCTGGACCCCGCTGTTCGCCTCCGCCTCCGCGGTGGTCGCGGAAACCGGGGGACTGCTGTCGCACGCCGCCATCGTCGCCCGCGAATACGGCATCCCCGCGGTGCTGGGGGTCCTTGAGGCCACCACCCGCCTCCACGACGGCAGGACCGTCACGGTCGACGGCGGCGCGGGTCGGGTACGAATCGAGGAATCGGCCCAATTCGTCGCCGGATGAAACCGGAAAACGGGTCCCGAGGCCTGTGAGGCTTATTCACAGGCTCTCCAAAGCTGGTTGGGCCGGCTTCAGGGAAGCTATGAATAAGCCTACGTTTCGAGGTTCAGGAATGGGTTTGATACATCGAGGTTTGTTCACAGGATGCTGGTTGAGCCAGCTCGTGAGCGCCAGCGAACGGCTGTGTCGAAACCACCCGGCGGCCGAGAAGCACACTCGGACCCCGGATTCCTCAGACACCCACGGGGTGGTCGCGTCTCGATCCTCGTCGCGGTCCGGGTCAACCAGCTTCGGAGAGGTCGTGAATTAATCCTCATCCTCGACAACATCGATCGTTAATACCTGGAAGTAGAGATGAAGTGAAACGCGCGAAGGGCTAGCATGACCATCGCTCCGGCGCTGAAACTTTTTTTCTCGTTGTCCGGAGCCGTTCGTCGAGAAGTGAAGGGGGATTCCGTGAGGAGAAGAACGACATCGCGAGCGGGGCGGCGATCAGCTGCTCTGCTCGTGTCGGCATTGACGGGTTTGACGGGGGCGTTGTTCGGCCCGTCATCCGCTCATGGCCTGATTGCGGATTCCGGCGGGGTGAATGCACCCAGCCTCGTGAGGCAGGATGACGCCAAAATCACGCCGATCGCGAACGGCGACATCGCCAATGAAGGTGTCCTGACCGGAGATCCGGCCGACGGGGTCAAGTGGACCATCACCACTCCGGGTGGTCGCATGACGGACAAGGACACGCTCACGATCAAGGACCAGTACGGCACGACCGGTTCCACCCTCGACGTGAAGGAGAACGGGGTCGCCCTTTACCGGGTCCGCAACACCGATCAGTGCCGGCAGAACAGAAGCTCCGCTGGCTGCAGCCAGGCCCTCTACCCCGAGGCAGGCGAAGCGACCGGCAAGACCACCGTGAACATCGACGATGACGCGGACAGCATCGACGTGATCTATGCCAATGGTGCCAAGTTCACCGATGAGTACATCTACGTCCTCGAGATCGGCCTCAAGGTCAAGGAAAAGATCCTGGCGGGAGCAAGGTTCAACAACGAGGCCCAGGTCAACGACAACCGTGTGCGTGCATCCGTTGCCAAGATTCCGGCCGGAGGCGAGAAACCGGCCGTGGGAAGCGTCACCGTCAGCAAGGTGTTCAATGATCAGGTACCCCCGCCGGGTGTCGGTCCGCAGTTCCTGCCTGTGCCGCAGACTGTCCGCAACCAGGTCCCGAACGCGAAACCGGTCCCGCCGGATGCGGTGTTCACCGTTCGCTACAGCTACACCTACGAGGGTGAGGAACGCAGTGGAACCCTCAGGATCACGGGGCCGGGACGGACGGCGACTCTGAACAACGTTCCCGTCGGGTCCGTCGTCACACTCACCGAGGACCAACCCGAAGTGCCCGGGGTCAGCTTCGGAGACCCGGTGTTCAGCGGACGCGATGTCACCGACGGTGTTCCGGACGCCCGGAGCGCCCAGGTCACGGTCAACGGCTTCTTCGGCACCTTCGTCCGCCTGAAGAACCCGATCGCCACGAAACTCGCTACCGTCGAGGTGACGCCGGGGGTGTGTGCGCCGGGTGCGACGGAACCGTCGGAGCCCACGGTGACGATCGGTGAGAGTGAGGACGTCACCTACTCCCAGCCGGAGATCACCAAGGACGGGAAACAGGTGACGGTGAAGGTCACCGCCACCCCGGCTGCGGGGAGAACCATCGATGGTGGGAATCTGCCTGAGGGGTGGGTGGCCAATGGTGATGGTTCTTTCACG
>NZ_LR027842.1:92538-180442 GCF_900607225.1 [Pseudopropionibacterium] massiliense
CGTCGGTGTCCTTGACGCCTGATCCGTCGCCGTCTCCTGTGCCGTCGTCGTCTGTTCCGGTTCCGGGGGTGACGGTGACCCCGACGGTTCCGGTTCCGGTTCCGACGCCGGTCAGGCCCGGCCTGCCGAAGACCGGCGCCTGATCACGGCAACATCTCACATGGGCCCCGATCCCGTCAGGGATCGGGGCCCTCATGTCACCGACCTGACTTCCTGATACCGGTCGCGGGAGCCCGTGCCGATTCAGCTGGTCCGCGATGCCCTCGCCCAGAAGGGCAGAATCCGCTCCAGGCGGCCGTGGACACGCAGAGTGGCCAGGTCGTCGGCCCGGGTGGCCCCGTCTCCCGCGATGATCACGTCCTTTCCCTGTTTCACGGCCCGGCGCGCGAACCGCAGGCCGCTCATCACCGTCAGCGTGGAACCCAGCACGAGAAGAACATCGGCGGCGTCGAACAGGGCGTTGGCGGCCTCCACCGTCTCGCGCCGGGCGTTCTCGCCGAAGTAGACGACATCCGGTTTGAGCATGCCGCCGCAGACGGGACACGCGGGATACACGAACCCGGTCATGTCGTCGATCTCCGCATCACCATCGGGTGCGGTGCGGGCCCTCTCCGCCAGAGCGTCGAGGCCGGCGGCGAGGCCTGGATTGAGAGCCAGCAGCCGGGACTGCAGGTCCGCGCGTCCGGAGAACCTCCCGCAACCGAGACAGACCACGCGTGCCAGAGTGCCGTGGAGATCGACGACCGGAGCGGATCCCGCCGCCTGGTGAAGGCCGTCGACGTTCTGCGTGATGATCCCGGTCAGCGGGGTGCGGCGGCCGATCTCGGCGAGGGCCAGGTGGGCGAGACCGGGACGGGCCGTCTCGAACCAACTCCAGCCCACCGTCGAACGGGCCCAGTAGCGGCGACGGCTGAGGTCGCTGCCGGTGAACTCCTCGAAGGTCATGGGCGAGCGCGGCACGGCGTCGCGACCGCGATAGTCGGGCAGGCCCGAGCCGGTGGAAATGCCCGCACCGGTGAGCACGACGGTGGGGCGGCCCCGGAACAGGTCGAGGGCGGCGGTCAGGTCGGCGTCGGACGAGACACGCCCGAACCCACCCCAATGTGCCCGGTGACGGGCATCGTCGCTTGTGGAGTCCCAGCCCGTCACCGAATCCGACCGGTACCCCCAGCGTGGAGGCTCCCTGCCCCACCAACCACAACAAACACGGCTGCTGACCGGGCGGGGCTTCTCAACGACCACCCGACACGACCTGCTGTTTGAATTCTTCAGTGAGGCTTAATTCATGGCCTCTCCGAAGCTGGTTGAGCCGGACCGCGACGAAGGAGCAGTCCACCTCGAAACCACCTCGCGGGTGTCTGAGGAATCCGGGGGTCGAGTGTGTTTCTCGGCCGCCGGGTGGTTTCGACACAGCCGTTCGCTGGCGCTCACGAGCTGGCTCAACCAGCATCCTGTGAACAAGCCTCGATGGACGGCATCTGCGTCGCTTGACATCAACCTTCCGCAATTCCTGAAAAGCAGGTCGTTCGGGAACTGATCGATGACATACAATGCCGTGACGAGGAGGAAGAAATTGAGGACAATCAGGACCCGCGGGAAGCGGAGATCGTTGGCGGTCTTCCTGGCATTTCTGATCGGCTTGGCCGGGATCGTGACAACGAGCTCCGAGGCAAGGGCCGACGAGGTTTCCGCCATCGACACGGCGAGCATCACACTCACGAAAATGGACGCCGAAGAGGCCGCGATCTACATGTGGAGCAACGTGAGGGTGGATGCGAACTGGAGCATCCCGGACGGCACCGGGAGGTCCGGTGACACCTTCAAGATCGTGCTGCCGAAGGAACTCGGGGGAGTCGAGGGCGCCTTCGACCTCCAGGGCCGGGCGGGCGATCCGCTGACCTATGGCACCTGCCAGATCACCAGGCCCGAGGTGGTCTGCACCTTCAACGCCAACGTGGAGGGCAAGAACAACGTCGGCGGCTCGCTCTGGCTGAAAACCCAGGTCGTCGCCCTGACGACGGCCTCCAAGCTCAACTTCGAGGTGAACAACGGGACGAAGGTGGATGTGCCGCTCCCCGACGGGCAGCAGGGCATCGACTACAAGCCCTACGTCCCGACCGAGATCGACAAGTCCGGGTGGTTCCCCGGCACCGACCAGACCGCCGTCCACTGGCGCATCGTGGTACCCGGGGTCCAGATCGCCGACCGCTCCAGAGTGACCATCATCGACGACTACCGGCAGGCGGGATCGAACCTCATCGTGTCCGAGGGACATCCGAAGATCTTCTGGATCCCCAGCACCCCGAAGTGCTGGAACGAACTCGGAACCGCGGAGTGCCGCAACGACCTGAGCGACTCCAGCGTGCCGTCGAGCACCGTCACGGTCGACGACGACAAGGACCAGGTGAGTGTCATCCTCGACAACAACGGCCAGAACTTCCAGGCCGACCGGATCTACGTGTTCGACCTGGAGATCAAGACCGACGGCGAAATCCCCGTCGGATCCCAGTACGTCAACCGGGGCTTCGTGGACGGCGTGCTGCGCACCGCCCGCGCCGAGAAAACCTCCTCGGGTGGCGGCACAGGAGCCGGCGACGCCGTCGGGCACATCAGCGTGAAGAAAACCGTTGCGAACGGCAACGTCCCCGGTGACACCATGTTCCCGGTGACCTGGACCTACCAGTACAAGGGCGCCACCCACACCGGAGAACTGTCCGTCAAGGGCGACGGCACCGTGGAAACTCTGAACAACATCCCCAACGGTGTGGTCGTCACGTTCACGGAGAGGATCCCGGCGGTTTCCGGGGTCGATTTCGGCGATCCCGTGTTCTCCGGTACCGGGGTGGCCGACGGGGTTCCGGACGCCAACAGCGCCCAGGTCACCGTCGAGGGCTTGAAAACCGCCGAGGTGACCCTCATCAATCCGGTCAATCCGAAGCTGGCCACGGTCAGCGTGACTCCGGGGGTGTGTGCCCCGGGTGCGGCGGAGCCGTCGGACCCCACGGTTGAGATCGCTCCCACCGACGGGATCACGTATTCGGCGCCGGAGTTCACCAAAGCCGGGGATCAGGTGACGGTCAAGGTGACCGCCACCCCGGCGGCGGGCCGGGAAATCGATGACCAGAACCTTCCGAGCGGATGGGTCGCCAACGGGGACGGCACCTTCACCTTCACCACGACGGTCACCCAACCGACCTGCATCCGCGACGTGGTGCCGGCCGTCCCGAACGTGACTCCGGGCGCGTGCCCGGTGGATTCGACCACCCCCACCCGGCCGGGCGTCACGGGGATCGACGACACCGGACAGATCGACTACGGGGAACCCGTCTTCGTCGTGAACGGCGACCGGGTGACGGTGACCGTGACCGCCACCGCGAAGACCGGGCACCGGATCGATGTGGCGAACCTGCCCGAGGGGTGGGGTGTGGTCGGTGGTGTGGTGACCTACACCTCGACGCTCACCCAGCCGAGGTGTGCGGTGCCGGTGGTCCCGAGGATTGATGCGGGTACGTGTCCGGCGGATTCGCTGACCCCGACGCCTCCGAGCGCGTCGATCGATGAGGTGGAGGGCCTGGAGTTCTCCGAACCGAGGATCGAGGTGAGGGACGGCAAGGTGACCGTTTCTGCTGCTGCGACGGCGAAGACGGGGTATCAGATCGGCGGTCCGTTGCCGGAGGGGTGGACGCGGGTGGACGAAACCTCCGCCACCTTCACCACCACCAAGGACCAACCGGTGTGTCAGCCCACGAAGGTGATTCCGGTGGCACCGACGGTCTCGGCGAGCGTCTGCAAGGCAGATTCCACCACGCCCAGCGAACCCGAGATCACGCTGCCGACCACCGAGGGCATCACCTACGCGGTGACCAGCCGTGAGGTCGTGGGCGGAAAGTTCAGGTACACCGTCACCGCGAGCCCGGCTAACGAGGTGTTCGCGATCGACACCGACAATCTCGGTGCGGGCTGGGGAGCCCCCGTGAACGGGGCCTCAACCTACACCGGTGAGGTCGACGTTCCCACATGCGTGGTTCCGGTGGTTCCGAGGATTGATGTGGGGTCCTGTCCTGCCGGGGCGACCACTCCGACTGCTCCGAGTGCGGTCTTTGATGAGGTGGAGGGTCTGGAGTTCTCCGAGCCGAGTATCGAGGTGAGGGACGGCAAGGTGAGGGTCACGGCCACCGCTACGGCGAAGGCCGGATACCAGATCGGTGGTCCGCTGCCCGAGGGGTGGACGCGGGTGAACGAGACCTCCGCCACCTTCACGACGGTGAAGGACCAGCCGGCCTGCGGCGTCTCGCCGACACCGACGGCCCCTCCGTCGGTGACCCCGACCCCGGTCCCGACGGCAACCGTCACGCCGACCCCGATCAGGCCCGGTCTGCCGAAGACCGGCGCCTGATCCCGAACACCCGAGGGCTGGCCCCGATTCCACGGAATCGAGGCCAGCCCTCATTCGAGGCGCCGTAGACTCGCCCCATGGACGACACCCCAGCGCTCAGGAGACTCCGGGAACTCGGGGTGGAGCACACCGAGGTGCGGCACGGGCCCGTCGGTTCGGTCGCGGAGGCGGCGGCGGTGCGTGGCATCGATGTGCGCGACCTCGTGAAGACCATCGTCGTGCGTCGCGGCGCCGGCGACTACGTCTTCGTCCTGGTGCCCGGGGACCGCGAGTTCTCCTGGTCGAAGTTGCGGACCCTGCTCGGGGTCTCCCGGCTCTCAATGCCCGATGCCGCCGAGGCAAAACGGGCCACCGGATATGAACGGGGCACCATCACACCCTTCGGTTCCACCCATCCCTGGCCGGTGTTCGCCGATTCCTCCATCGTCGGCCGGTCCATCTCCATGGGAGGCGGGGCCCACGGGGTGGGAGTGAAACTCCAGGCCGACGACGCGATCGCGGCCCTCGACGCCACGGTCGCCGACCTGACCGCTCCGTCTTCCCACGCCGGCTGAGCCGGCCAGATCCATCGAGGCTTAATTCATGGCCCTCCCCAAGTGTGCGCTGACCAGGAGTTTTCCGACCGGCACACCGTCTGTGAATAAGCCTCATCGTTATGTTACGTGGAAAACTTTTGGTCATATCGTGAAAGGTTTTGTGCCGTACACGGCACAAAACCTTTCCGAATGACATAACGATTCCGTCGGGTGATTCTTCAGCCAGCGGCGGGAGTGCTGGGTTGGGAAGTGTTGTCCCGCTTGAGGATGATGGCGCCTGCGATGAAGAGGATCACGATGACGGGCCAGCCTCCCCATCCGGTGAATGCGGCGGCGACGGGGTCGTAGGGGTGGTTGACGTCGTTGAGAGGCGCGAAGATGAGCAGTGCTGGCGCTATGGCGTTGATGGCGGCGTGGGCGGATGCTGCTGCCCAGACGGAGCCGCCCCAGTTCATGAGGAGCTGGATGGGGATGGTCAGGCCTGCGCAGGTGATGATGAACATGAGGACGCCGAGCTGGGGGTTGTCGGGGTAGTTGTGCCCGAGCAGGATGATGGGGGCGTGCCACAGACCCCAGATGATGGCGGTCAGGGCGAGGGAGGCGGTGACGCCGAGGCGGTCGCGCAGGCGTGGGTAGAGCCAGGCATGCCAGCCGATCTCCTCACCCAGGGCTCCCACCATGCCGGCCAGGAACAGCATGGGGATGACTCCTGCCATTCGCGGCCAGAAAGCGTCCCACACCTGGGAAGTGGTGAGTCCGGTCTGCCCTGATGCTTCCAGGACCTTTTGGAATTCGGAGAGGTTCATCAGGTCGAAGTGGTAGGTGCCCAGCAGGGCCGAGGAACCGAGGGAGGCGAGGATCAGGATGAAGGCGATGGGGATGGAGAGCAGTGACCAGAGGAGGGTTTTCTTCCAGACCCCTTTCAGGCTGATCTTGAGGGTGGAGAACAGGGGCTTCTTCTCGATGAAGCGGACCACCGCTGCTGCTGCCACCGCCGGGGTCCACATGAAGGTGGTGGAGAAGATTGTGCCGATGAGTGTTGTGGGTCCGGCGTTGAGCAGGAGCCCCGGGATGAACATCATCCATCCCAGGCCGAAGGCCAGGGCTGTGTAGATGATGATCGGTTTCCACGACCGGTCGACGGTGTTCTCGGCCGGCGCGGAGACCGACCGGGCGGGTCGGGACATGGGGATTTTTGACATGGATTTCTCTTTCCAGTGAGAAGATTTCTGCTCGCGTCGTGAAAGGTTGTGTGTCGAGTGCGACGCAAAACCTTTCCGAATGACATGACGACAGGAGACCGGGGATGGTCAGGGCAGAAGCCCGAGATGTTCAGGACTCGACGGGGAGTGTGATGTGCGCGGACGTCGGACCGCCAATCGGGCTTTGGATCACCAGGAGGCCGTCGAAGGCCGCCAGGCGTCGTTCGATTCCGCGCAGACCGGTGCCGGTTTCGGGATTGGCCCCGCCCCGACCATCGTCGGTGACGCTGATCCGCAGCTCGTCGTTCTCGACCCGCAGGTCAATGTCGACCCGGTTGGCGCCGGAGTGTTTCACCACGTTGCCCAGCAGCTCGGAGACCGCGAAGTAGGCAGCCGACTCCAGTGCCGGACCCACTCGCTCGGGAATCTCGATGTTCACCTCCGCAGATATCGCACAGTCCGCCGCCAGGGCCCTCACGGCGTCGCCCAGCCCGCGGTCGGCCAGCACCGGAGGATGGATTCCGCGCACCAGGTCACGCAGCTCGCCGAGTGCCGTGGCGGAGGCGTTCTTGGCCTCGGTCAGCAGCGCCTCGGCGGCCTCCGGGTTGCTGCGCATCATTGCTTGGGCGGTGTTGATGGTCATGCCCATCGCCACCAGACGGGCCTGGGTGCCGTCGTGGAGGTCGCGTTCGATGCGGCGCAGCTCGGCCGCGGAGGAGTCGCGGGTCTCCCGCCGGGTCTGTGACAGGGCAGCCATCCGGGTGCGCTTGGTCGGGCCCAGCGCCCACCGAACGAAACGGCTGTGCAGCTTCACCCACCAGGGTGCGAGAAGCAGCCCGGCGAGCAGCACCAGCAGGCCGGGAATGGGCATGAAGGGCGCGGTGGTCTCGTTCACGGGGACGAACAGGTAGAAACTGCCGTCGGGCCAGTTCTTGGCGAACGGTTCCCAGATGATGGGCATCGCCAACCCCAACAGCCCGCCGATGACAGTGGCCATGCTGAAAAGCGCGAGCATGGGGGAAACGCACAGGTCCATGAGCAGCCAGGCGACGTCGCGCCAGGTTCCGGGGTCCTTCACAAGCCGCACGGCCTCGTCGAACCGGCCCCTGAAACCCGGCTCGGCCGGTGGCAGCGGCAGGTACGGGGACTCGACCCGGATCCCCGACCACTGATGGGCCATGCGGCGTTTCCATTCGGCCAGTGATCGCATCGCCTTCACCGCGACGGGCACCAGCAGGATTCCGATGCCGAGTGGGATCAGGGCGGCGGCCATCCAGATCGCGAAGAACAGTGCGATCGACACCGGCCACAGGGTCAGCAGCAGAAGACACCGGCCGAGGGCTCGCAAGCTCGAACCGATGACCGATCTGCGTGAGGCCGGTGCGCTGAGGTGGGTGTTCATGTCATCTCCTTGACTCTCTGATGCCCACAATCCTGCTGGCGTCCGGCCCGGAAAACAGTGGTGAAAATACCACTTTTCAGAATGGTCCGAACCGGGCTGCGACGGAGAAGCTGCCCGTGTCGAAACCATCTGATGATTGGGCTGCACACCCGGCCTCGGGAAACACCCTGCCCCGCGTAGCCTCGTGTGGGATGGCAGACTCCTTCCCGGAGGTGATGAGTGGTGCGTGTGTTGATTGCTGAGGACCAGTTCCTGTTGCGCGACGGTCTCAGCCGGATGCTGCAGGCGCTGGGCAATGAGGTCGTCGCGGTCGTACAGACCGCTTCCGAGCTGCGCAGGGCGTTGCTGACCGAGGACGTGGACGTCGCCATCGTGGACGTTCGGCTGCCCCCGACGTTCACCGACGAAGGACTGCGAATCGCGATTGAGGCCCGCAGGAAACGCCCCGGGCTGCCGGTGCTGGTGCTCTCGCAGTACGTCGAAACCCTCTACGCCCGCGAACTCATGGAGGACAGGCGCGGCGGGGTGGGTTACCTCCTCAAGGACCGCGTGCTGGGTGGCGATCAGTTCCTCGACGCCGTGCAGCAGGTGGCGGCCGGGGGCACCTGCCTCGACCCGGAGGTCGTCGCCCGGATCCTCGGACGCCGCACGGGACGTCCCCCGCTCGACCGACTCACCCCGAGGGAGATCGAGACCCTGACCCACATGGCGCAGGGCAAGACGAACGCCGCGATCGCCAGGGCGATGTTCGTGACCGAGAAGGCCGTCGCCAAGAACGTGAACAACATCTTCTGCAAGCTCCAGCTGGCGCCCTCCGGCGACGACAACCGTCGCGTCATCGCCGTGCTGCAGTACCTGGAGGCATCCGACCCCGACACGTCCCCGCAGCCTCAGGCGGCTGGCTGAGCGGGAGAACTTGAACAGGAGACCGTGGCCCGGACATCTTGAGGTTTGTTCACAGGATGCTGGTTGAGCCAGCTCGTGAGCGCTGGCGAACGGCTGTGTCGAAACCAGCGGGCGGTCGAGAAGCACACTCGGACCCCGAGTCCTCGGATATCCACGGGGTGGTGTCGAGGTGGACTGCTCCTTCGTCGCGGTCCGGCCCAACCAGTTTCGGAGCGGCTGTGAACAAACCTCATTCACGAACACTTCCATCACGTTCAGACCCATCTCGGAATCAACAGGATCGCCGAAGGAGAATTGACGAAAGACGCCGGCGGATTCCGACGGATTGGACGATCGGTGCTTTTCGTCGCGGTGAGTGCTGACTTTGTGAACTGGCTGATGTACGGGTCGTCGAGAAAAGGGCAGGTGGCATAGAATTTCGTGGCATAAGGAGGGGAAATGTTGAAAACAGCCAAAGTTCGTGGAGCGAGAAGTTCGGTGGCGTTCTTCCTCGCATTTCTGCTCGGCCTGTTCGGGATTGTCGCAACGAGTTCCGATGCCAGGGCCGACGAGATCCCCGCGATCGACGTTTCCAGTATCAGAATCACGAAACTGACCGCCGAGGAAGCCGCGATTTACAAGTGGAGCGTCGCCCGGGTGGATGTGAACTGGAGCATCCCGGATGGTTCGGGGAAGGCCGGAGACACCTTCAGGCTCGTGCTGCCCAAGGAGCTCGGGGCGTTCGCAGACACCTTCGATCTGAGGGACGAGGATGACGAATCGCTCACCTATGGAAGATGCGAAGCCACCCTCGCGGAGGTCGTGTGCATTCTCAGCGAGAATGTTGAAAACAGACACGACGTCAACGGATCACTCTGGGTGAGGACCCAGGTGAAGGAATTGACGACGGCCAATACGCTTGAGTTTGAAACGAACAATGGGGTTAAGGTTCAGGTTCCGCTTCCCGACGGCCAGCGGGGAATTGGATACAACCCCGTCCTCCCGACCGAGACCAGCAAATCCGGGTGGTTCCCCGGAACCGACCGGACCGCCGTGTACTGGCGCGTCGTGATTCCCGGCTCCAAGATCTCCGGACACTCCAGCGTGACCATCGTCGACGACTACCGACAGGCGGGGGCCACGCTGACCGTGTCCGAGGGGGATCCCAAGATCTTCTGGGTCCCCGCGTCGCCCGAGTGCTGGGGAGAACTCAGCAGCTCGGCCTGCCGCCATGACCTGGGCAACGCCAGTGTGCCGTCGGCCGAGGTCGCCATCGACGAGGACAAGGACCAGGTGAGGGTCACCCTCGACAACAAGGGACAGAACTTCCAGACCGATCGGATCTACGTGTTCGATCTGGAGCTGAGGACCGGCGGGGACATCCCCATTGGGTCCAAGTACGTCAACCGGGCCACCGTGAGCGACAAGCAGCTCCTGGGCAGCGCCGAGAAGAACCACTCGTGCGCGGGCAGCGGGACCGGTGAGGTCGTCGGACACATCGGGGTGAAGAAGGTCGTCACCGGTGGCACGGTTGACCCCGGGGTCGCCTACCCGGTGACCTGGTCCTACCAGCACGGGGGCGCCACCCGCAGCGGCGAGTTGTCGCTGAAGGGCGACGGTACCGTGGAAACCCTCAACAACATTCCCGACGGGACTGTCGTGACCCTCACGGAGAAGGTTCCCTCCGTGGCGGGGGTCGGCTTCGGTGATCCCGCTTTCTCCGGGGAGGGCGTGACCGACGACACCCCGGATGCCAACAGCGCCCAGGTGACGGTCGCGGGCCTGAAGACCCTCGATGTGACCCTCACCAACCCGGTGGGCGCTCCGGCGAGCGATCGCGCGGTGAGCGACCATGCGGTTCTGGGTGCGGTCGATGTGCAGGTCGGGGTGTGTCCTCCCGGCGGCACCGAGCCGACGGAACCGTCGGTCAGGGTCACTCCCACCGACGGGGTCGTCTACTCCGAACCGAGGATCAGCAGCAACGGGAACCGCGCGACGATCCAGGTCACCGCAACCGCCGAGGCGGGCAGGACCATTGACGAGCAGAACCTGCCGGACGGATGGGCCGCCGCCGGGGACGGATCCTTCGTGTTCACCCGGACGGTCGCGATCCCCACGTGCGGGAAGGCCGTGAAACCCGGCCTGCCCAGAACCGGCACCTGAGGTACGCGACGATCTCGCGAAATGGACAGGACCCTTGACCTGATCGTGTCGGGGTCCTGTCCTCCTTTTGGTCGGGAACCTGATTCCTTCCGGTCCCGGAGAAGCTCGCTGACTAGGGGGTTCGTCGTCGAGGTGGCCCGGGTGACCGGGAAAACCCCTCCGAGGCGGCGCCGTCGAGGGAAGAGGGACTGTCGGTGAAGGGGGAGGTCATAGTAGCTTCATGCTTCCGGAAACCCGGCGCGCAGGAGGAGGGGCAGCATATTGGGCTGGCTCTCCGCAAGGGCTAGCCTAGGTACCGTTCGGGCATTGACTTTAGGTCAGGCGAAGCTCTCTCGACAGGAAGGAGACCCATGAAGTCGCCCTACTGGGACGTCATCATCACGGGTAGAAGTGATGCGACTGTCAATGGGGTGCAGGTCGAGATGGTGGTGCCCAGCAACGTCTACTCGTCGGTCTTCCAGCACCTCGCCACCGAGGCGCGCCAGGCCGGTCGTCCCGTGCTCGCCCGTGGCGTGGACGAGACCCGGGGCGGTCGGGTGTCGTGGTTCACGGTGGACGCCGATGGGCAGGCGGCCGCAGCGCAGCCGCCCGCGGCGATGTCCAACAGCACCCGGTCCGCGGCCCCCAGCAGGGCGGCCCTGCCGAAGCCGCGCCGCGCTCCCGCCCCGCAACCGGAAGCCGCCCACGAAGCCCCCGAACCATCGGTGGAGCCGTCGCCCGCCCGGGCCCTGGCCAAGGCGGAATCGCAGACCTCCAGCCCCAGGGTCTCGGCCTCCCCCGCGCGGGCGCGAATGCCGGAACCACCGGAGACCGGTGTCTCCCCGGTGCCGCCGGACGCACCTCCGCCATCCGAACCTCCCCGGCAGACGACGGCCCCCGGCCGCTCGGAGGCTCCCCGACAGCTGGAGGGACCCCGACCAGGGGTGCCGCGCAAGGCGCCGCCGGGCCCGGTCCCGCCGACGTCCGTGAGGCAGGCCCCGAAGCCCCCGGGGCCCCGCGGTCGAACCCCCGCAGACCGGACGGTCCCCGAGGCAGGGCCCCCCGAGGCCGAACCACAGGAGGTCTCCCCGCCCACGGCCTCCCGGATGTGCCGTTCCGATCGATCTCCATGAACGTGCCCGCGCCGCAGCCCTCCGTGCCGGATTCGGCGCCGTCGTCGCTGCTCGTGCGTCCTCCGAAGGCCGTGCCGCAGGGAGGACTCCGCGGCGCGATGTACCGGCTGACGTCGGGGCGTGTGAATTTCGGCCCCAGCCAGACCCAGATCCGTCTCGCGGAGAGGGATTCGCGGATCTCCCGGTCGCTGGAACGCCCCTACAGCACCGTGTTCCTCTCCTTCAAGGGTGGCATCGGCAAGACCTCGACGGCTGTCGGGGTGGGCCTGGCCCTCGCCCAGGCGCGGGGCGTGCCTCCCATCGCCATCGACGCCGACCCGGACTCGGGCGACCTGGCCGAGCGGTTGCTCGGCGAGGACGAGATGCTGCGGCTGCAACCGCGCAGCATCACCGACCTGGTTCGTGACATCCCACGGGTGAAGACGTGGACGGACCTGTCCGGCTACATCACACAGGTCGACCGGCTGCACGTCGTCGCGGGCGAGCAGGACCCGGCGGTCTCGGACAGCCTCACCGCCGACGGCTACCGGCGCGTCCACGAGCTCGTGCAGAACTTCTTCTCCGTGGTTCTCACCGACTGCGGCACCGGCGTGACACACAACGCCATGAGCGGGATCCTCGCGAAGGCCGACAGCGTGGTGATCGCCACCGGCTACGCCTTCTCCGGTGTCAAACGGGCCGTCAGCACCGTCGACTGGCTCGTGCATCACGGCTACGAGAAGTTGGCCCAGGAAGCGATCATCGTCCTCACCGACAAGGACAACGTGTCCATCCGGGTGCAGAAGGACATGGTGCGCACCCATCTGGCAAGTCACAGCCGGCATGTGTTCGTGGTGCCGAACGACCAGACCGTCGCCGACGGCGACCGCATCAGCCTGGAACGGGTCCATCCCCGCACGAAGGAGGCGTGGGCCGAGGTCGCCGCGGCCCTGATCGACGGCTACCAGTAGCCGGCGAAGTGAGGAGCGGGCAAGCCTAACGGAGACGTTCCCGGAAAGCCCGGAGGCGAGGCTGGGGCTATTCTTCTGTCATCCAAACGGCTTGAATCCCCGAGGGAGGACCATGCGTCGCGTCGTTGCTTCGGGCGCTATGCTCGTGTGCTGCAATCCCATGACCGGTGGCTGATCATGGGAGACGGGAAGGAACTCGATGCGGCAGCTCTCCGCAAGATGTACAAGGGGTACCCGGAGACAGCCAAGGTGCTGCTCGCGGCGCTGGATCGGGGATGGAGGGTGTGCAAGTTGGGGCACGGCGTCAAGATGTTCTGCCCCTTGGCCACGCGGGACGGGTGCATGCGCTCGGTGGCCGGGACCCCGCGCAGCGACGGCAATGAGGGGAAACGTCTCCGTCGCTTTCTGGAGAGCTGCGTCCATGAACCGGATTCCGGAACTGATTGATCTACGGGTAGGGTTGACTGTAGTCAACCGCTGGGTGTGGAATTGACAGCCGAGGACAGGAGAAGCTCATGCAGCGTGACTATGTTGTGACGTTCCTGGTCGAGGACGTACCTCGGGACGTTGAGGAAGCATTGCTGTCCGACGGGCGTTTCGCCGTCTCGCGACGGTGCGGTCGGACTCTGATCGAGGGCGAGGATTCCGCGGCCGATGCCGTCGCCGCCGCCAAGGCCATGGCCGAGCACCTGCGACTCAGCGGCGTGAGCGTACGCTCGGTCATGCCGGAGCTGGTCACGATGGCCGACATCCATCGCCGTTCGGGTGTGTCCAAGCAGGCCGTGTCGAAATGGGTGAACAACTCGAGGGACAACGAGTTCCCGGAGCCCCACTGTTTCACCGACAGCTCCCCGCTGTGGCAGTGGCAGTTCGTCAACGAATGGTTGCGGGCCAAGGGGCATCGGCACGACGACTGGGACGTCCCGACGGAAGCGGAGGTCGCCAGGATCAACGAATGGTTCGCCGCATCCCTCGATCCGAGGCGCCCGGCGGATCATCGCCCTACCATCACCAAGCGGGGGGAACCGCTCATGGCCACCACGCGGGCGTACAGGTATGACCGTGTCCCGGCCTGAGACGTGGGTGAAGTTCGTCCTGCATCTGTGTTCGTTCGCCCAGGAGGCAAACGGACTGCTCACGATCGTGGGCGCCGGAACCAACACGCACGTGCCAGGAGCGCCCCTGTATCTCGCAGGTTTCATCCATGGAACGCCCACCCAGCTCTGCGCTTCCGACCTGGTCGTCGATGTGAACGGTCCGGGTCACCGAAGCGAACTGCTGCGCGTGCCGCCACCGCCTCAGGAGGCTTTCGAGAATGCGGGCGAGGATGAGCAGGTGCGCATCACCCTGGCGTTCGACATGCGCCGCTGGGACGTGACGGACCTCAAACCCGGAGAATACGAGGTTCGCGTGAGTATTGGGGAAGAAACGGAAGCAATACGTCTGTTCTTTGATTGCCCACAGGCACCGGAGACGTAGGCCACGGGCAGGCGACTCTGGGATCGCGGTCCGGTGGGCCTGTCGCACCGATTGTCCACCTTCCCGTGGTTCGCCTGTCTTGTGGTCATGTGCTTGCGCTGTAGCGCTGGCGTTCCGGCGGTGCCACGAATGATGTGGAGCAGCGGGGTGGTCCCGACTCGGACCGCTACCCCGGCTCAACCGGTTTCAAAGGGTCCGAAGCGACGAGGCGCTGTGTGCCCGACCACCAGTCGGACGCACAGCGCCTCGTTCCCGCACCAGCTCCTAGCTCCTGGTGTAGTGCGCCACGTAGTCGATCTGGATGTCGGAGACCTGCGGGGTGAGGTCCCCCGGAACACCGCCGTCGACGGTCTCGGTGTGGCTCTCCTTGCCGTTGGGATCCATCGCGCCTGTCTGAACCCCGAACCACATCTGCGTGTCGGTGACGTTCGGCTGATCGATTCGGCCCCACTCCTTGCCGTCGATGGTGAAGATGATGTGATCCTGCTCCACGATCACGCCGTAGGTGTGCCAGCCGGTCATGTCCTCGTGGTCGACGAACTTGTGGTCCTGCTTGTCGTCGGAATCCCAGTGGTAGGTGCCCATGATCTCGGGTCCGTTGACCCGTCCCTCGGCGAAGTCGATCTCCGGGGGCCAGCTCTGGTTCTTCGGCCACAGCAGGAAGACGTAGCCGATGCCCTTGGCCTTCGGGAACTTCGCGCGAACCTCCCAGCGGCCACGCGAGGCCGAGAAGACCTTCTCGGTTCCGGTGCCGCCGGCGTGCCACTTGCCGCCCTTGTACTCGGTGCGCACGATCAACTCGCCGTTGCGCACGAACGTGTTCTCGTCGGACATCACCCCCATGGCGCCGTGTCCTACCTCGGGTTTGCCCCACCCGTAATGCTCCCAGCCCAGCTCCTCGAGGGAGGAGTCGAAGCCCTCGAAGTAGTCGATGTTCCAGCCGTTGATCTCGGCCTCGGAGCGGCCCTGGCCGGACGATCCCCCGGAGGTCTGCTGCGGCGCTGCGGACTCGGCCGCCGGGGACTGGTCGGACTCGGACGGGGAACTCAGGGGCGAACGCTCCCCCGACGCCCTCGACACGGAGGACTTCTCCGCGGCCGGGGAGTCACTCGCCGACGGCGTTGACGTGGAGGCTCCGGTCGATGACGACTCGGCTGCTGCCGACTGGGTTGGTGATTCGCTCGCCGTGGGTGAGCTCTCGCTCCCCGTAATTTCTGATGACGGCGTAACTGCTGCCTCCGCGCTGACGGCCCTGCTCGGGCTGGGCGATGCCGCCTTCGGAGTGACCCTGCTGGAACTGAGGGAGGCCGGGTTCGCGGCCACTTCCTGGTCCGTGCCGTGGGGTTGTAAGAACAACCCACCTGTGATCGTCGCGGCGGCAAGGCCCAGGGCCATCAGGGGTCGAGTTATTCGGTTTGGTATCAAAGTCCCTCCCTTAACGGTACGGAAGAACCCTAACTTGCGATCGGCCATCACCCAACCCCGATCGAACTCGGAAACCCGTGTGATCCCCACCAGAAGGGGAGCGACACGCTACGATTCAGGGACGAGCGGGTCGGGGGGTCGGTACGGCACCCGCAGGTTCTTGAGGAGCCCGGTGAACAACTGATGAAACCGCACATTTCCGTTTGCATCCCGGTCTATCAAGGGGCGTCAACCCTGGCGGCGACCCTGCGATCGGTGTTGGCCAGCGAATGCGCCGACTTCGAGGTGGTGATCCGGGACAACGGCTCGACCGACGGCACCGGCGACGTGATCGCCGGTTTCGACGACCCCCGCATCCGATCCATCCGCTCCGAGGAAACCCTTCCGTTGCCGGCCAACTGGTGTGCGACCGTCGAACAGGCCCGTGGGGAACTGATCAAGGTGGTGTGCGCCGACGACCTCATCCGTCCGGACTGTCTCGCATCCCAGGCCACGCTCATGGAGGATCCGACGCTCGCCCTCGTCGCGTGCCGCCGCGATTTCATCGACGGCAACGGCAACGTCCTGACCCGCAACGCGGGCCTACCGGGTCTGCTGGGGCGCCACGGCGTCTCCGAGGTCGCCAGGGTGGCGGTGCGGTTCGGGATCAACCCGGTCGGTGAACCCGCGTGCGTGATGTTTCGTCGCCGTGACTACGACGCCATCGGCGGTTTCGACGGTGCGATCGTGTTCGCCATGGACATCGACGCCTGGCTGCGGATCCTCACCCGCGGGGACATGATCGGCCAACCCGAGGCCCACGCCGCGTTCCGCATGTGGACGGAATCGTTCTCAAGCAGCCACAACCGGCAGCAACTCGGCGAACACCTCCGATTCCTCAAACAGGTCGCGAACGATCCCCGCTACGAGATCCCGACCGTCCTGCGTCACCTCGCGCCCGCCGCGGCCCACGTCTCCTGGCACGCCTGGTCGGCGCGGCAGTGGCTGTGGGGCCGGAGGTCCACGTCCCACGCTGGTTGAGCCGGCCTGCGAGCGTCAGCGAGTGGGTCGTGTCGAAACCATGGCGAGGGAGGCCGGGGTCGGGTGCTGGCTACCGGGCGCCGGGGGTGGTTTCGACTCGGGTCGCTCGTTCCTCGCGCCCCGGCTCAACCAGCGTCAGGGAAGGGCGCTCGCGCCCCGGCTCGACCAGCGTCGGGGAGTCGTGGGTCAGATGGCCTGGAGGCGCCGCAGACCCAGGAAGAACGGCACCAGGCAGCAGCAGGAGAACGCGAACCGCCCGATCCTCCAGACCGGTTCCTGGGGGGCGAGGACCGATGCGACGCAACCCGCCACCGCCACCACGATCAGCGCCACCACCGGCCAGGCCACCCGGACGGGGGCGTGACGTCGCGTCACCGCGAGACGCAGCACCACCGCCTGCGCGAGCAGCGCCAGGAAGGTCGCGGCCGCGGTGCCGTTGAGTCCGAACGGCACGATGAGGGCGAAGGTCGCGGCGATCTTCACCGCCACCGCCACCACCGACGCCCACGCCAACGGCACCGACCAGCGGATCGTGATGAGCATCTGGCTGCTCGCGGCCGCCGCCGCGACGGGGAACGCCGCCAACCCGATCAACGCGACCACCGAGACCAGCTCCTCCTGCGCATAGGTGGCGGGCGCGAAGATCTGCAGCAGCGTCGGGGCGGCGACCGTGACGCCGAGCACCGCCCACGCCACCAGCGAGAACACGCCGTCGCGGGAGGTCGCGATCACCCGCCACCGCTGGGTGTCGTCGGCGACGTTCTTCAGGCGCGGCAGCCAGGCGCGGTTGGTGAACGTCAGCATGAGCGTGACGACGTTGCCGATGGTGAACGCCACCTGGTAGCGCGCCACCTGCACCTCGCCCAGCATGCGCTGGATGATGAATCGGTCCCCGGCGGTGAGCAGGAAGGTCGACAAACCGGTGAGGGCCAGCGGGATCCCGAGACGCAGCCCGCGGCGCAGCGTCTCCTTGTCGAACAGGCCCGCCAGCCGCGGCCGGGTCCACGCCAGCCCCAGCACGAGCGCGACCACCTGCCCGATGATCCCACCCAGCGCGTACACCTCCGCGGTGCGCTCCCACGTGAACAACAGCACGAGGCCGAACAGCAGACCCCCCACCGTCGAGATCAGCGACACGGTGGCGAACCGCGCGAACCGGTCCTCGGCCTGCAGCAGCGACAGCGCCAGCATCACCCCCGCGCCGGGCGCGGTCCAGCCCAGCGTGATGAGCACCAGCGTGTAGCTGGAGAACCCCAGGGCGGGCGCCCACAGCGGAGACAGCAGCGCGATGCCCCCGACGATGACCACGTCGACGGCCAATCCCGCGGCCAGCAGTCCGCGGGCACGGGCAGGGTCGCGGTCCTCCACCCGCTGCATCTCCAGCGCCTGGTCGAGGCCGAGCACGGTGAGAACGATCAGCAACTGGTAGAGCGCGATGGCCGCCGACAGCGACCCGAACTCCGCCACCGGCAGCGTGTAGGTGAGCACGGGGGAGACCACCGTCGCCACGACCATCTGCATGGACCAGATCACGACGTAGAGCATTCCCCGGCCGAACAGGTCGGAGGTGCCGCCCCTGCCCGTGGCCTTGGCCGTTCCCGCCGGATCGGCGTCCCTCTCCCCGGGGGTCATGGCAGCGGCCACAGGTCCTGCTCGATCCTGTCCAGCAGGGCGGTGGAGTCCTCACGGAACTTGCGGGCGAACAGGACGGGCGAGACCTCCCGGGTGCGGGCGGCGCGCAGCGCGGGCAGGTCGGTCTCGTCCAGCCACCGCGGGTTGGGGCTGGGTTGTGTGCCCCAGTCGATGTACCACGCGGCCCCCGGCAGGTGGCTCGACTCCCATCGGGCGCCGAACGCGGGGGAGGTGAGCAGGCTGGGGATCATCGTCTCGTCGGGGATCCACGTCGTGCGGAAGTAGTCGACGAGATCTGGCCGGGAATCGACGATCTCCAGGATCAGCTCGGCGTGGTGGCGGGCGAGGATCTTCAGTTGCGACCCGCCGGCGGGACGAATCCCCTTCGGCCAGCGCCTGGGGATCAGCGACCAGACGCGTTTGCGATCCCTGACCCGGTTGCCGAACACGAAACGGTCGTAGCCCCCCATCGGGCCCCAGTGCTTGATCGGCAGCCTGCGGATCTGGGCCCACGACCTGCCCCGTGCCCGGTCCAAGCGTTCCACGAGTCCCTCGACGTCGACCAGGGGGTAGTCCGCCCCCGTCATCATCACGATGTGTTGGGCGTCGGTGGTGGCGCACACCTCCCGGTACCCGGCGAGCTCGGCCTCCAACAACCCGAAGGTCGCCCATCCCGAGGAGATCCGCGGCAGCAGCCGCACCCGCTCGGGAAGTGCAGCGGTGAGCTCGGCGTGCATCTGCGGCGGCACGCCCGCGTCGACGTGCAGGAAGATCGGGAGTCCGTCGAGCGCCCCCACGAGTCGCCGTAGGAGTTGCGGTTTGTCGTGGGCGAGGAGAACCACTGCGATGCTCATGAAACGCTGCTTCCCGGGAGTTCGTACACGGCGACCCCGTCCCCCTGGTAGGCGACGGTGACCCCCGGTGTGTTCCGGAGCGCCTGTTCGAGGCGGGTCTGGTCGGATGCGAGCAACTGGGCGTAGCGTTCGTCGAAGGCCTTCATCCGGTCGCTCACTAACACATAGCGCACCTTCGCCGGCACGGCCATCCAGTGCTTCATGAGCATCGCCAGGTCGGCCTGCGGATCGTAGTCGGCCCCGGTCGTGGCGGGGTAGACCTCGGTGGTCTTGTCGCGCAGCACCAGTTCCCGGGACAGGTAGAACATGTCCTTCCCGGACAGGCGCAGCGGTTCGGCGAGTTCACTGCCGAGCGTGAACACCTGGGTCTCGGGGGTGACGTGTTCCTCCACCCACGCCACGGCCTTCACGTTCTCGGGGTTCATCACCCGGGTGTAGTCCATGCCGGTGGTGCCGATGACGAACACCGCGGTCAGCGCGACCACACCGGCGTTGCGGACGGGATGCCACGGCACGGTCCAGAACCGTCGTCCCGTCTGTGGCAGGTTGATGGATCCGATGATCGCGAGCCACGGCAGACAGAACAACGTGACCCGGAAGATGCCCTCCGAGCCGTAGGCGGAGGCCGCGAACAGCCCTGCGGGACTCGCCGCGGCCAGTGTGAGACCGATGGTCATGCGGTTGTGGAAACGGAACAACGCCAGCAGGGCGACCACACCGATGCACACGAGCGCGATGGCGGGCACCCAGAACGTGATCGTGTTGATCAGGGCCGGGGAGAGGGCGCTGGAACTCGGCCTGGAGGGGGTCTTGAAGTTCGAGAGAATGTTGAACAGCTCGTCGAGGGACACGTACGACTTCAGCACGCCGCGGTTGAGCAGCGCCCAGACCACGGCGGGCGCGACCAGCACCACCGGCGCCCACCACATCTTCATCAGACGCGCCACGACCAGGGCGATGCAGATCAGCGTCGCCAGGAAGGGACTGAGCTGGTGGGTGACGCAGGCGGTGACCGACAGCATCAACGCGGCCCAGACCCGCGACCACTTCAGGCCCGTGCTGTTGCGCAGCAGGGCCGTGGTGGCGGTCGTCACGAACGCCAGTCCCGCCACCTGGGGGGCGTAGAAGCTGGTGGTGAGGCTGGAACCGAGCGCGAACACCAGACCCGCCCACCAGGCGCGTTCGTCGTCGACGAAGTAGCGTGCCAGCTGCGCGACCGCGAGGCAGTTCACGCCCGCACCGACGGCACCGAACACGGCGGCGTACATCATCAGATCCGGCCAGCCCGCGGCCTGCTGCACCAGTGCGCTGGACGCGAAAAGACCCGAGTAGGCCTGGTAGATCCCGGCCCCGCGGTCCAGGCCACCATCGGCGATGAGCAGGTTCACGATGCCGAGGTGGCGGGCCGCGACCTGCACCGTCGGTGTGCCGTACATCACGGCCTGGCTCATGGGGACGACGGTGGCCAGCAGCACGATGCTCCAGCTGCGTCCACCGACGCTGGAGAAGGCCCAGCACACGGCGAACACGATCGCTCCCAGCCCGAGGAACCACAACGGGCCGGCGGCCAGCGCGGCGCCGTAGAAGGCCGGGGACTGGGGCTGCGCGGCCGCGGTGAGCACCGCGACGAGGAACCCGGCCGTGGCGAGGCCGATCGGGCCGATCATCGCCCGGCCCGTCCGGCGCATCCACGTCGCCTCCAGGGTCGGCGGTCGTTTGTACGCCACCCACACGGCCACCGCCGTCGAGGCGACCATGATCAGCGTGGCCATCACCCGCGGATGCCAGAAGCTGGTCAGCGCCATCGGCAACGAGCACAGGATCAGCACCGCGAGGCTGCCGACGAACCACGACAGGATCAGGTCGAGACCGTGCAGCCGGTACACCACCCCGATGGCCAGGCCGGGCACGGTGTGCAGCAGGATGGCCACGAGCAGCCCCTGGAAGCCACCCTGGCCGCCGGTGATCGTCAGCACCGTGCCCACCACCCCGAGGAAGGCGACGAGCAGGGCCACCCAGAACCGGTTCAGCAGGTCCTCGTCGTTCGTCGAGGCCGATGCGATGGCGACGGGTTCCATTTCCGGGTCGGGAACGATGGAGACACGCGCGGGGATGGTGGGTTTTTCTCCACCCTTCCGGGAGTCGATGCTCATCTGGGATTCCCCTCGTTGCCATGCGCTGGGTCGCGCTGTGTGGGCGGTCGATCATGCCCGTCCTCGGGTAGAGTCACGCCATGCTGGAACATCCTATGCACAGCAGCGGAACCCCCGAGTGGGCCGGTGCGGTGTGGGTCGGTCAACTTGATCTTAGCGACGTGACGTCGGCGCCTGCCGGTTCGTCGTTCGAGCTGTCCGGCGGGTCGGGCTATCGCAGGGCCCGGTTCCTGGTGCGCGAGGGGCAGGCAGTGCGTGGTTTCGTTACCGTCGCCGTGGAGCGGGGGAGGATTCGGGTCGATGATCTGCGCAGGTACGTGGAGACGCTTCCAGCAGCCGCACCCGAACCGGAGCCGTTCCGGCCGCCGATCAGCGTGGTGATCTGCACCCGCGACCGGGGGCGGCTGCTCCGCGACGCGGTCGATTCCGTCCTGGCCAGCGACTACCCGAGTTTCGAGGTCGTGGTGGTCGACAACGCCGGTGCCACGTCCGAGACCCGCGACGTGGCCCTGCGCCACCCCGACCCCCGGGTGCGCTACGCCCACGAGCCCCTCGCGGGACTCTCCTACGGACGCAACCGGGGTCTGCGGGTGGCCGTGAACGAGCACGTCGCCTTCATCGACGACGACGTGGTGGTGGACCGTCACTGGTTGACGGGGATCGCACGTGGTTTCGGCCGTGATCCCCACGTCGGCCTGGTGTGCGGGCTGGTGCCCAGCGGTGAGATCCGCACCCGCACGCAGGCGTGGTTCGATCATCGCGTGACCTGGGCCGAGGCGCGGGAGCCCCGTGTGTACTCGCTGTCCGCGCCGCCACCGGAGCTGCCGTTGTTCCCTTTCCAGGTCGGCGTTTACGGCACGGGCGCGAACAACGCCGTGACCAGGGCGGCCTTCGAACACGTCGGCGGGTTCGACGTCACCCTGGGAACCGGGCAACCCACCATGGGGGCGGAGGACATCGACCTGTACCTGCGCATGCTCGCGGCCGGGTACTCGATCAGTGTGGAACCCTCGGCCATCACCTGGCACCGTCACCGTTCCGACCTTCCCGCGCTCAGGGCCCAGGCCCGCGGGTACGGCGCCGGGATGGGGGCGTGGTGCACGAAGATCCTCCTCACGCCGTCGCTGCTGCGCCTGGCGGTGGGGAAGGTGCCGGGCGCGATCTCCAGGATGCGGGCGATCGCGCAGGGTGGTTCGTCGAATCCGGCCAGCGCCGACGCGGAGTTCGGACTTCCGCAGGGATACACCGCCGCTCTCGGGGCATTGGAGATGCGCAGTGCCCTCACCGGTCCCTTCCGTTACGTCCAGGCGTGTCTGGGTAAATGGCGCAACCGTTGGCTGGCGGGGGCGAGGGCGTCCGGGTAGGACCTGCCCCGAGCAGCGCGATCCGGCCCGTGAGCCGGGGATGCGTGGCCAGCAGTTCGTCGTGGAGGTCCGGCAGCAGGAGCAGCACCTCCCCGGGATCGGCCGCGACGAGTTCTGCCGGGCTGATCACGGGAATGCGGCTCCCGGGCATGCAGCGTCCCTGCTTGGCCGGTGACGCATCCCCGACCGCGAGGATCGCGCCGGCCGCATCCCCCACCATCGCAAGCTCCGCGACGGCCTTCGACGCGGCACCGTAGGCGAACAGACGCGTACCCGCGGCGCGGTGGCCCTCCAGGTAGGTGCGCAGCCGCGTCGTCGAGACCGAGACCGCCTCCGCCAGGCACGCGAGCCCCTCCGGGGTCGCCAATCCCCGCCGGGACTCGTCGTCGTAGGCGGCCAGCAGGTCGGCGTCGGGACGCCCGCCGCGGCTGGCGAGCACCACCGCGACCCCGCCGTAGAGGTCGTAGCGCAGCACACTGGTGGGCGTGATCCCGACCGTGCCGAGCGCGGTCCTCAGCGACGTGAGGGTGAAGTAGCCGTGATGGCCGTGGCGCAGCGCGGTCCAGGAGCGTTGTGCGACGACGTCGCCGAGCGGCTGGATGAGGAAGACCGCCAGGCCGTCGTCGGCGAGCGCCTCGGCGTGGCGGGCCAGGGTGGCCGGGAGGTCGCGTTCGTGCATCAGCCCGAAGCTGTCCACCACCAGGTCCGCGGGCCCGTCGGTCGGGGTCAGGTCGAGCAGCGGCAGCCAGCTGCCGCCGTGCGGGGACCCGAACTCGACGACCGTGGCCCGGCCGTCGAGGTGCCCGAGCCGTCCCAGGTCCGCGACCGCCCGGCGGGCCTGGTCGACGACCGCCCGCGGCTCCGGCACCGCGACCTCCGGTTCGGTGGTGTCGTCGGCGTCGAGCTGCGCCAGCCCGCAGCCGGTGCACAGCCGCATCGCCAGCGCGTGGGTGGGGTCGGGCAGTGGGTCGGTGGGCAGCGGCCAGTGCCGCGGTGACGGCTGGGCACCCAGGTCGAGCACGATCACACCCTCACCGGAGCCGCACAGGATGCACTCAGCCACGTCGTGTCTCCTTCTCCGGCATGATGAGGGCATGGAGGTACGCGAAACCGGCATCGACGGGGTGCTGACGTTCGTTCCCCGGCCGCGCCGCGACGACCGGGGGGTGTTCACCCGCACCTTCGACGCGGCCGTCGGCGCGCGCCACGGGGTGGTCTTCGGCGAGCACACCCAGGATTCCCAGTCGCGGTCGGCCCCCGGTGTGCTGCGCGGCCTGCACGGCAGGTCGGGGGAGGGCGAGGCCAAACTCATGCGGGTCTCCGCCGGCGCGGTGCTCGGCGTCGTGGTGGACGCGCGATGTGGGTCGGCGACCTTCGGGTCCCACGTCTCGCTGCTGCTCGACGACCACGACTTCGTCGCGGTGTGGATTCCCGCCGGATGTCTCAGTGGATTCCAGGTGCTGCGCGGCCCGGCGGACGTGCAGTACCGCATCGATCGGCCCCACGACCCGGCCGAGGACGTCGCGGTGCGATACGACGACCCGGACCTCGGGATCGCGTGGCGTCCCGGGGAGCCGGTGGTGAGCGAACGCGACCTCGGGGCGGGTTCCTGGGCGGACCTGGTGGCCCGGCTCCGCGGATCCTGAGAGTCGCGGCCTCATGTCGCGGCCCGGAGCCCGGCGTCGATCCGGGAGGACTCCTGTAGTTCCCGGATCCGGGCGAGCCGGACGAACCGGTGGGTGAACAGGTCCTCGGTCATGCCGTGGTCGCGGTAGGCGGCCACCAGCTCGCGGGCCCCGTCGGCGATGCTGCGGCGCATGTTCGCGCCCGGCAGCAGGCGGCGCAGCCGGGAGAAGTCCACCCGGTAGGAGCGCGGATCGTTGCCGGCCTCGCCGGTGATCCGCACCGCCGCTCCCGTCTCGGCGGCGACGATCTCCGCGATCTCCGCGACGGTGACGTTGTTGGTCTCGGTGCCGACGTTGATCTTCTCGCCCCGCACGTCGTCGGCGGGCGCAGCCAGCGCGGCCGCGAACACCTCGGCGATGTCGGCGGCGTGCACGAGCGGCCGCCACGGGGTGCCGTCGGAGAGCACCAGCACCTCCCCCGACAGCAGCGCGTACCCGACGAGGTTGTTGAGCACGATGTCGGCGCGCAGCCGCGGGGAGAAACCGAAGGCGGTGGCGTTGCGCAGCGAGACGGTGCAGAAGTCCGCGTCGGTGAGCTCGTCGAGATCCGACTCGACCCGCCCCTTGCTGATCGCGTACGGGGTGCCCGGCGCCGGGTCGGCGCCCCCCGCGACGAGCCCGTCGCCCGCCGCGCCGTAGACGCTGCACGTCGAGGAGTACAGGAACCGGCCCACGCCCGCCTGTTTCGCGAGCCGCGCCAGCCGCACCGAGGCCGCGTGGTTGATGTCGTAGGTGATCTCGGGGGCGAGATGACCGAGGGGATCGTTCGACAACGCGGCGAGGTGGACGACCGCGTCGAACCCCTCCAGGTCGGCGGCGGTCACGTCCCGCAGGTCGAGTCGCATGCCGGGCGGGTCGGTGGGGGCGGGGCCGAGCACGCAGTCGGCGAACCAGCCGACGTCGAGGCCGGTGACCTCGTGGCCCGCGGCCCGCAGCACCGGGGCCATGACGGTGCCGAGGTAGCCCTGGTGGCCGGTGAGCAGGACCTTCATGCGTGAACTCCGATCTTGATCGTGGTGGTGGGCACGACGAACGCCTCGGCGTACCGGTGGTTGCACTGGATGCCGCGCAGTCTCATGAGCGCGGTGAACGCCTCCGCGTCGAACCAGGGATGCCCCTCGGCCTGGCTCGGGTAGCGGCGGGTGATGATGTCGGCCTTGAGGCGCACCACGTCCTCGGGCACGGGCACGAACGTGGCCGGGGTGGGCAGGTCGGACTCGTACTTCGCGATCTCGTAGCCCCACACCGGCTGGCGGCGGAAGGTCTGGGCCAGCAGTTCGGCGACGAGCCGGTGGTCCTGGTGGGCGTCGCCCGGCTGGGGGCCGATCACCAGGTCCGGTTCCCCCGCCTCGCGCAGCGCCACGACGGCCCGTTTCGCCTCGCCCCAGTGGGCAGGGAGCCGGTTGTCGGGAAAACCGGAGATGTTCACGTCGAGATTCGTGCCGGCGCACAGCTCCGCCAGGGCGGCCCGTTCCTCGTCCTCGCGGACGGTTCCCGCGCCGGTGAGGATCAGTGCCGTCACCCGCATCCCGGGGTTGGATTCGCACAGCATGCGCACCGTGGCGCCCGCGCCGATCGCGATGTCGTCGCAGTGCGCCCCCGCCAGCACCAGGTGGCGTACCGGTTCGAGGATCATGGCACCGTCACCACGCCGCGACGACCCCAGGGCACGTTTCCGGAGGCGTACATCGCGTCCAGCAGGGCGCGTTCCTTGAAGGTGTCGGCGGGCAGCCAGAACCCGTCGTGCCGGTAGGCGAGCAGTTGTCGGGTCGGCAGGAGCGCCTCGAAGGCGACGTCCAGGTTGCGCCCGACGCCGAGATGGTCGAAGAACGGTTGGCGAAGGATCAGGTAGCCGCCGTTCTCGCGGATCGGCAGCTCCTCCAGGCGGTGGAACCCGGAGACGGTGTCGTCCTCGCGGATGTTGATCACGTGGAACGATGCGTGTGGGCGCACCGACAGCATCATCGCCGCGGCCGTCGGGGACGCCTTCATCCTGTCGACCATGTCGTCGAGGGAGACGTCGGTGAGCACGTCGGAGTAGTTCGCGAAGAACATCTCCTCGCCGGCGACGAGGGGGCGGGCCAGTCTCAGGCGTTCCCCGACCGGGGTTTCCGGGCCGGTGTCGAGGTATTCGACGTGCCAGTGCCGGGCCCGCGGATGGTTCGCGACCACGCTCGCCACCGCCTCCCGGATCTGGTCGGCGGCGTGACCGAGGCACAGCACGAAGTCCGTGTGACCGTAGGCGGCGTAGTGGCTCATCACGTGAACCACGAGCGGAAGGTCACCGACGAGCTGGAGGGGCTTGGGTAGCCCTTCGCCGCTCCATCCGAGCATGCGCATGCCGTGACCGCCACAGAAGAGTACGACTTTCATTGTTGCCCCAGGGTTTCGACTTCAAGTTCGGGTAGTGGCCACACGAGCCTGGTTCCGGGCCTCAGGGTGGCCGCGAGCTGGGCGGTGATCTCGTCGCGGAGGTTCCACGGCAGCACGAGCACGTCGTCGGGGCAGTCCTCGACGAGATGCTCCGGCGACACCACCGGGATGCGGGTGCCGGGGGTGTAGCGGCCGTGTTTGAAGATGTTGCGATCCGCGGCGTAGGCCAGCAGATCGGGGCGGATGCCGCAGTAGTTGAGGAGGGTGTTGCCCTTGCCGGGCGCACCGTATGCCACCACCCGTCGACCTGCCCGCCGGGCCTCGATCAGGAACGCGACGAGGTCGTCGCGGATCCCTGCGACCCGTTCCGCGAGGCCGAGGTAGGCCTCGGGGGTGTCGAGCCCGGCGGCCCTCTCCACTGCCTCGACCTCCGCCACCCGCGGATGTTCGGCGACATCCGTTTCCTCGGGGACCGCCCACAGCCGGATCGATCCGCCGTGCGTGGGCAGCAGCTCCACGTCGACGAGTCTCAGTCCGCCTGCTGCGAGCCCGTGTCGGGCGGCGAGCACCGTCCAGTACTGGAAGTGTTCATGATAGACGGTGTCGAACTGTGCCGCGGTGATCAGCGACAGCGCGTGGTGGACCTCGATGGAGATCCGTCCGGTGTCGGCGACCAGGCCCCGCAGCCCAGTGGCGAAACCGGTGATGTCGGGGATGTGGGCGAAGACGTTGTTGGCGACGACCAGATCGGCCGGGCCGTGTTCGGCGCGAACCCGTGTCGCGAGTTCCTCGTCGAGGAAGGCCCGCAGCATGGGGATGCCCTTGGCGCGGGCCGCTTCGCTGCAGTTGAGGCTCGGTTCGATGCCGAGGCAGCTGATGCCGCGGTTCACGACGTGCTGGAGCAGGTAGCCGTCGTTGGCGGCTACCTCGACGATGAAACCGTCCGGGTCGAGGCCGAGGGCATCCACGGTCCGGTCGACGAATCGCCGGGCGTGTTCGACCCACGAGGTGGAGTAGGAGGAGTGGTAGGCGTAGTCGCCGCCGAAGGTGTCCTCCGGGGTGATCAGGGCCGGGATCTGCAGCAGCAGGCAGTCGGGGCACAGCCTCAGGTGCAGCGGGTAGGTCGCCTCGGGCTGGTCGAGTTGCTCCTCGGACAGGAAGGACTCGCACGGTGGGCTGGCTCCGAGGTCGAGCACGGAGATGAGGTCGCTGTTGCCGCACAGGCGGCAGGTGATGCTCACCGGGGGGTTCCTTCCTGCTTGCGTCGGTTCCGTCGAATGGCGAAGTGCCCGACGACGTAGCCGATACCGGTCATCGCGAACGCGGATGCGATCGCGAACGCTCCCCCCAGGCCGCGCCCGCGCGTGCGGGGGGCCGACAGCAGTTCCCGCAGGAAACCACGCGGCAGGATGTGCGTGGCGTAGGACATCTCCGTGGACAGCGACGCCTGACGTGAGGTGCGTTCGCTCACGGCGGACTTCGAGATGCCCTCGGCGTAGGAGCGGCGCCACAGGTAGCTCCACGTGAGACGGTCGGGGCTGACGTGGTGGCGCACCCGGCTGCGCGGTTCGAAGAGGATCCCGGCGTCGGGGTGGTGGCGGGTCGCCCGGATGCACAGCTCGGTTTCCTCGCAGCCGTACGGCACGCGACCCACGCGGCCGAGGTCCTCACCGAACAATCCGGCGGTGTCGAACACGCTGGTCCGGAACGCCATGTTGCAGCCCATGACGTTGCGCACCGGGGCGAGGGTGGTGGGTTGCCCCTCGTAGGTGCAGCCGACCACCCAGTCCAGTTCGCCCCGGCCGCTGCGGGCGGCGGGCAGCGAGACGGGCCGGGTGGCGTCGTCGGGCCAGCGGGGCGTGGCGGCGCCACCAGTGATGAGCACCTCCTGATCCCTGAAGGGAAACAGGAGGTGCTCGAGCCAACCGGCTTCGGGGGTCGCGTCGTCGTCGAGAAAAACGATCACCTCTGTGTCGACGAGTCCGATCGCCGTGTTCCGACCCCCGGACAGCCCCCGCCTGCGAGTGTTCGCGACGACGTCCACCAGGGGGCCCGAGAGCTCACCCGCCTTGGTCAGGAGGTCGTCGTTGTGGTCGACGACCACGAGCACCCGGCCGGCGCGGCCGGAGGCCTCGAGCTGCCGGGCGGCCTCCAGCACTCCGTCGTGCAGGTCCGTCCAGCGGTCCAGTGTGTAGGCGCAGACGACAACGGTGACGCTTTCCAGGTCGTGGACGTTGTCGCCCGCCGGTGATTCGGATGGGTCCTCAGACATTCAGGTGATCCCACTCACGTGAGCGCAGACGGCAGGTGGGCAGGTGGTGGCGTGCCGGGGCGGCGACCAGCCGGGTGCGCTTGGCGCGGCCGTTGCGGGCCGTCTCGGTGGCGATGGTGCGCAGCACCCGCTGCCCGTCGGCGAAGGTGCGCAGGTTGCTCTCACCGTGGATGCGGCTCAGTTCGAAACTGGGCACCTCGGTGACCGCCAGGCCGGCCTGCGCGGCGCGGACCGTGATGAGGGTCTCGATCTCGAACCCGTCGCCCCAGATGCGGCCGCCGTCGTCGGGTTGGGGTAGGTCGGGGTCGGGTAGTTTCAGCGCAGGGACGATGTCCCGCCAGAAGGCGTTGTAGCCGTAGCACAGGTCGGTGAACTTCGTGCCCAGGCTGAGGTTGCTCAACACGTTCAAGCCCCAGTTGCCGGCCGAGCGCAGCCGGGTCAGGTCCACGGAGCCCCCGCCCGTCATGTATCGCGATCCCTTCGCGAAGTCCGCGCCCTCGACGAGCGCGTCGACGAACGCGGGGATCTCGCACGGGTCGGCCGAGCCGTCGGCGTCGAGGGTGACGACGATGTCGCCCGTGGCGGCGTACATCCCGCAGACCAGGGCGTTGCCCTTGCCGGTGCGGGTCTGGTTGATGACCTGGAGGTTGGACAGGTGGCGGCGTGCGACCTCGACCGTGCCGTCGTCCGACCCCGCGTCCACCAGAACCACCTCGTGGACATCCGGCATGTCGGGGAGTAACACCTCCAGGTTCTTGGCCTCATCCTTGGTCGGGATGACGACGGACACGCGTGGGCTGTGTGGTCGGGTGTGCATGTGATACCCCCTTGCCTCGATATCAAGAAGTGCGCAGTTCTGTTGAACGGATGGCCCGTGTTTGCAGCCTGGGTGGTGGCTATGTGGCACGAAGCCATGAGCAAGAACTGCGCATTGCTGATGATCATATGCCGATTTTCCGGTCTCGGGGCTCATTGGGGAACTCTCGGTGTGTCCGAAGGTGGCCGAACGATTGTCACAAGCACTTTCGCCGGTTTCGTGCCGTTCGTTTCCGGGCGTGTCGGAAGTTGAACGTGAAATAATCCAATGGTTGAGGGCGGGATCCGGAGAGATGTTTGCGTAATGAAATGACTGAAAGTCTGACAAAGGATCGATTTTTGCAGCGGCTTTCCGGATAGGTGATTGACCCGGTGCGGATGCGAAGGGGATGCCCTCCGAAACTGGTTGAGCCGGGCCGCGACGAACGAGCGGCCCGTGTCGAAACCGCAGTTCCGATGCCGGTTGCGCTTGCCTTGTGGTCATCTGCTTGCGCTGTAGCGCTGGCGTTCGACGGTCGGGCTGGCCTTTCTGTCGGGAAGGTTGGCAGATGACGGGAGGGCTGGCGTTGGGCGCGGGGACGAAGCTGGTTGAGCCGGGCTGCGAGGAACGAGCGGCCCGAGTCGAAACCACCTGGAGGGTGGGCACCCAGTCCCGGGCGTCCGTCGCCTCAGTCGTTCGGTGGTTCGTAGGACAGGCCCGGTATTTCGAGGCGCCTGCTTCCACCCTCTGGCTCCGGGACACGCAGCACCCGCCAGGCCTCTCCCTCCAGGACGTCGAGACCTGCGGGGGTCCAGCTGGCGTAGCTCTCCACCCCGGGGACGCGGGGCCGCACGGAGATGAAGGCGCGTTCCAGGGTGCCGTCGGGGTGGGAGATCCGGATCAGTCCCGAGACGTCGGCGGTGGCGATGAGATCCTTTGTGGGATGCCATGCGACCCCGGTCGCCCGGTCTGTGTGGCCGGGGCATAAAGTCGTTCTAGAGCCCAGACAGCCACCCACCGCCTTTCCCGACTAGAGATTTTGCTGGCCGGTGCGCCGTCTGTGCATAAGCCTCCTTGAGTGCCGAAGTCCCCCGCGCCGGGTACCCAGAGGCTTATGCACAGCCGCACCGAAGCTGGTTGAGCCGGACCGCGACGAAGGAGCAGTCCGTGTCGAAACCACCCCGTGGGTGTCTGAGGAATCCGGGGTTCGAGTGTGCTTCTCGGCTGCCGGGTGGTTTCGACACAGCCGTTCGTTGGCGCTCACGAGCTGGCTCAACCAGCATCTTGTGAATAAGCCTCTAGGTAAATATCCACAAGAGCTTAAAGTGTGGTTAGCGGTTTTCTTGCTCGAGAAGCTGGGCCGTTGATGTGTAGGTTGCCGCCCAGTGTGAGCCAGTCGCAATACATCGGGCCAGCGGCAGCAGGCTTGTCACCACGTCGACATGGCCGGTAAGATTGTAATGAATGCCGTATCCGTGGGATGAGTCGTTCCCCTCGAGGTAGGCAGTGAGCTTCACCCAGTTTCCGCCATGAAGTCTGACCAGCCCTTCACCAAGGAAGGCCTCGTAGAGTGTTTTCACATGGTTAACTTCGCTTTCCGATAGCTGTACATACGCTTGCTCGGCTGCCAGAAGTGAGGCTTCTGACCACGGGGATTTCAGATCGATACCCATGATTTCATCCTTGCGGGTATCGAAAAGATCACGAAATCTGACAACCGTTGGATCATCCGGTTGCAGTATGACGAAATCAACGTCGTTGATCTCCGTCATTCACCAGCCCTGCCCTTTAGGGATGAGAACCCAGACCTTACCGGCCTTGATGCACTTGAGATCACTTTTGTTGGGCATCAGGCGACGCACATTCTCACAGCCGGCCTTGGTCATGAGGATTCTGAGGACGAGGTGCCAGACTGCCGGCTCTGCTTTTTGGTTGTTTTGAGTTTCCGTCAGCGTGGAGATGGCAGCGTCTTCGCTAGCTGTCTGAGCGCTTGCTGGTGCCGACTGAAGCCCTGCTCCCACCAAAAGTCCAAGTGTCGCGAGACCTGCGATGAGGCGTTTTTTGATTGAAATTGACACGATCGCGCTTTCCGTTTTCTTGAATCGATTGCTTCTTGCCCTTAGCGTAACATTTCCACCCTCGAGGTAAATATACCAATAGTAGGCGATGGCAGGGTAACTTTTGATAAGGAGGCTGGTTCACAGGGGGCACCGGCCAGCGCAATCCTCTGGTGGTCGTGTCCTGGGAATTGCGGTGGGCTCTGATGGTTTCGACACGGACTGCTCCTTCGTCGCGGTCCGGCTCAACCAGCTTCGGAGAGGCTGTGAACAAGCCTCCACCTGCCATGGGGTGGGTTCACAAAGTCGTGGAACGCAATGGCATCGCAACCAGCCTCAAGGGGACGATACAGCCGGCTCATACAGCCTGGAGGGCCTGGGGGGTGTCACACCCTGTCCCAAGGTCCACGCCCACCGGGGCCTGTGGCCGACCCGGCGGGCAAGGCCGCCTACCGGCGTCCCGACGGGGTGGCGGTGGTGCCGCTGGCTCTCCTTGGTCCGTAGCTACTTTCCGTCTTCCGGGTTCGGGACGCGTAGAACCCGCCAGGCCTCTCCTTCCAGGACGTCGAGGCCTGCGGGGGTCCAGCTGGCGTGGCTCTCCACTCCGGGGATGCGGGGTCGCACGGAGATGAGGGCGCGTTCCAGGGTGCCGTCGGGGTGGGAGATCCGGATCAGTCCCGAGACGTCGGCGGTGGCGACGAGAGCGCCGTCAGGGCTCCAGGCGACCCCTGTAACGCGATGGTTGTTTTGCCCGCGCTGACCAGGCCCTGAAACCATTTGTGGCCGAAATCGAAGATGGCCTGCATGGGGTAACGAGGAACATCGCGTAGCCGAAGAAACTGAATCAGTTGCCCCATGGTCAACGCCCCGGTCAGCAACTGCCGAGATCCGAGGTAGACGAGCACGACGAGCAGCAGCCCGGATAGCAGCACGCTGATCGCCTCGACGACGCCCTGCCAAGTGCCCAGCCGGGTCCCGAGGCGTCGGACCTTCTGGGATTGGCGCTGGTAGTTCTCGGCGAACCTGTGTTCCCCGCCGATGCCGCGCAGGATCCGCAGCCCGGTGACGATGTCGGTGGCCACCGAGGTCAGCGTCGAATTCTCCGTGCGCTCCGCCGATTGTGCCCCGGCCAACGGCCGCAGCACGGGTACGGAAACACCGAGCAGCAGCGGCGTCGCGATGAGCACGATGAGGGCCAATTCCACGGATGTGTGCAGCATCAGGGCGCAGGCGATCAGGAAGTTCATGACGGCAGCGAGGGCATGAGCGAATGAATCGAGCGTGGCGCCAAACTGGTCGCTGTCGGATGCCGAGACGCTCACCACCTCACCCGTGGGCAGCCGCCGGTTGAGGACGTTGCCCAGCGCGGCGGAGCGCCGCGCCACCCGGCGCTGAATGCGGTACAGCCACATTCGCACCGACAAGGTATGAAAGAGGATGCCTCCCATCACGCCGAAGGCGATCACCCCGATCAGCACGGCCACCCACGAGAGAGTGGCCCAGGCGTCGCTGCGGACGACACCCGCATCGATGGCGCGGCCCAGCAGCCACGGGCTGAGGGCAAACGGCATCATCCACGACGACGCGGCAAGCACCATCGCGGGCGCCACAGTCCTGGCTGCGTATCGGCCACCACAGGAAGCGGCTTGGGGAACGGGTGTCGGGCGCGTCGTTGGCGGGGATGGCGCCCCCAGACACCACCCCGCCACCCACCCCACATTTCGCAACACGACCTAGTCCCGCGTCGATTGTCAGGTCTTCAGCATCGATGGCCGTGAACTCTACGCGGCCCGCCTTGTTGAACATCCGAATCGGCGGCGGTGTCGCCGACCTTGCTTCGTCTACTCGTAACCTGTCAGTGCTTGGAGGCTTATTCACAGGATGCTGGTTGAGCCAGCTCGTGAGCGCCAGCGAACGGCTGTGTCGAAACCACCCGGCGGCCGAGAAATACACTCGGACCCCGGAGTCCTCAGACACCTATGGGGTGGTTTCGACTCGGACTGCTCCTTCGTCGCGGTCCGGCTCAACCAGCTTCGGAGAGACCATGAACAAGCCTCTTGGAACTTCAGCGTGTATTTCTTGCCTGGAGGCTTATTCATAGGGGTGTTTTGACTTTCTCCAACTAACGTTTTACCCGAGGGTAATGTGAGGGCGGCTTGCCAGATCCGAGACAATCACAGTGTTCTACTACAAAGACTTTCAGATGAAAGACAAGCCGCTGCCATGGAGACTATCAAAAGCCTTGAGCGTGATCGGGTCCTTGGCCTGTGTGAGCTGGTCCACACCTCCTGTTCCGGAAACCTTCCCCCGGCAGGGTCCCGTACCTTGGGGTTGTTCCGTTGTATCCGGGTCGCTGTGTTGATGCTGCGGCGCAATCTCGCCCAGGAGTTGCTGGCCGACATCCTCATGGTCTCCCGGGCCACGATCTCGCGAGTGGTGGCGGTCCACGCTCCCCTTTTGGTCGCCGAAGTTCTTCCAAGCATGTGTGCCCGGTGTGGAAGATCCGCGCCCCGGACCCGGCAGCTCGCTTGGGTCTCCCCACACCGCTGGTGGGTGGTGTTCATGATGCGAAGGCCGTCAGGGAATCCGGTTTCCTTACAACCCTTGATGCTGGAAGTCATATTGGGGACAAGGGCTATGTCGGTTTGGGAATGATCACCCTCGTGAAGAAGCCCGCTCACGGTGAACTCGCCGACAGCAACAGGAGAAGCAGCACGGCCATCAACCGTGTCCGTTATCTCATTGAGCGTGTCATCGCGAACCTCGAGACCTGGCGTGTTCTGCACGCCGATTACCGCCGCTCGTACGACACCTTTGAAACCACAATACAAGCCGTCACCGGACTCGTCTTCGCCTACACCCCATGAATAAGCCTCAATATCCTTGTTTCCCGGTATGTGCGGTGTATCCCTCCGGGTGGACCATCGAAAACCGGTTCACCGATCAGATGCCTGATCCGACGCAGGGATACCCCGTGTTGGGATCGTCGCCCTGGACTTGCACCGCGCACCATGCGCCGCTGAGCTGCTGGGTATCGGACCCCGGGGATTCAGTGCGTCACCCAGTGTCTCCACACCTGGCGGCCGCGCCGCAGGGTGCAGGCGGCGCTGGCGATGGTGGCGGGGCCGAGGAACATCATCCAGGAAAGGAGCCCCTGCCGAGCGGAGTTGCAGTAGGAAACGTCCTCCAGCTGCCCCTTCAAAATCCCTCTGACCTCACTCTCGGTCAGTTGTGCTCCCGAAGAAGAGCTTCTCCGTTCATCACGTTCACCTATGCCGGTGTCATTTGTCAATTTCGTCAAGGAGTGGCACACCAGCTGACTTGTCCTGCCGTCTAAAACCATCTCGGATTTCTGGGGGGGAGTGGTTCATGACGAGAAAACTCAAAACTATCAGAATCCCGGTGAGAATGAAGGGTATTGCCATTGACGGAGGCTTCGCGTCGGTCATGCATACATGGTAGCCGCGCGCGGGTTCAAGCCCGTGTGCCAGCGTCGCGGAAGTGCTTCGCAGGTGACCCCTCAGAGCCCTCGCGGCCAACGTGCTCCCTCCGAAAGGCAGTGCTCGTCCGGTACGGGAAAACCGTGACGGGATTTTCGGGAATTACGTGGCAGATGAGTTTTTGTCGCTCGGGGTTTCCCGGGATCTATTGCGTTGTTCATCCTCCTCCCATTCCGCTTGCAGGAATCGCCGGTACGTCCAGCCGGTGTAGGCGATGCTCCCGACGGCGGCGGGGCCCAGGAACATCAGCCAGGCCAAGTGAGTTTGCCGGGCGGGAACGCAGTACAAACCATTGCTGGGATCGGGCAAAGGCCTGCACGCCACCTCTCGTCTGTCCGGGGAGGTCCTGGTGCCGGACTGATCGTAATCGTAATACACGGCTTTCCCGGGCGACTGGGCGAGAACGAGGATTGACAGGAATACGAGAATTGCGGTGAGCGCGAAGGGAAACCACAGCGATGGTTTTGGTGTCGCATTGCATCATTTTAGTCGCTGAGGGGTTCACTGCTGTGGGAATGGAACGCGGCCAAGGAGGCTTGTTCACAGCCTTCCTGAAGCTGGTTGGGTCGGGCCGCGACGAAGAAGCAGTCCACCTCAACCGGTTTCCACCCCTCAGCTGCACCCCTGGCCAGAGGATTGCGCTGGCGGCTGTCCCGTCGGTGAACAAGCCTCGAAGGGCGTTGTGTCACGAGAATCGTGGTAGCGCGGAACCCCGGCTGCGCAGCATTGGTTGCGCCTCGGAACGATCCGTTGGGTGATCGGTGCTGCGCAGGCAGGGTTTTCAGCTGGGCAGCGCGGAGGGCGACGGGCTCGGCGCCAGGCAGATGGTGCCGGATTCGATCGGGATCTCGGTCAGGCCGGATTCCGCCAGGCCCGCGAAATCGGAGCCGACCAGCACGTCGACGGTGCCGTCGACCCGGGAGTCGGTTTCCACGGTGGGCTCTGTCAGGTAGCTGGCGACCAGTTTCGCCGCCTCGGTGTTGTTCTCGCCGCTGCGGATGATGGTCTTCGTGACGCGTTCCTTGGTGTTGGTGGTCTTCGCCACCTCGAAGCCCGCCGTCTTCAGCGCCTGCCCGACCTTCGAGCCCAGGCCGCTGGTGAAACCGCCGTTGTACACCAGAACCGTCACCTGATTCGGTGTGAGCGTGCTCACCTGCTGGGTGACGCATGGAGTCGGTGGTGGGCTGGGAATCGGTGCGGTCAGGGCGTTCCATCCCAGGTTCGCCCCCCAGATCAGGAAGATCAGCAGACCGATCAACAGGGCCGGGGTGGCGAGAAGTCGGAAGGCGCGCACGATTCAGCAGGCTCTCACGAGAGTTCCAGCACGCGGGCGTGCATCGTCTGACGTTGCTGCAGCGCGGCACGCAGGGCGCGGTGCAGACCGTCCTCCAGGTACAGGTCGCCGCGCCAGGAGACGACGTGGGCGAACAGATCGCCGTAGAAGGTGGAGTCCTCCTCCAGCAGGGCCTCGAGGTCGAGGGTGCGTTTCGTCGTGACCAGCTCATCCAGCCGCACCTGGTGCGGAGCGATGGCGGCCCACTGCTTCTGGACGTAGCCATGGTCCGGGTAGGGGCGGGAATCGCCGACACGCTTGAAGATCACACCGGTCAGTTTAGCCATCATCGTGTCAATCGGCTCACCGGCATACAACCCGGGCAACGCCTTCCCGTACGAGGTGTCGAACGGGCCACGCGGACAGGAATTCGCTCGGCATCGGTCGAGTCGGTGCGCGACGACGGAGGCCCCGCGTCGGAAAGCCCTCTCTCCCGCCCGGGGTGTCCTCGCCGGGAACGGCGCCGATCAGTGCTTCCCTAGGGGGGTGAGTGAAGAACTGGTGGCAACGATTCAGGCCGGATACGGGTTCGACGGCGACGCGGTGCAGCTGGGCGTTCTGCTGGACGGCGCCCCCGTCGTCGAGGCGCCCATCCGGATTCCGCTGGCGATGTTCAACCGGCACGGACTCGTCGCCGGGGCCACGGGCACCGGCAAGACCAAGACCCTCCAGCTGATGGCCGAGGCCCTCAGCAAGGCGGGTGTTCCCGTCTTCGCCGCCGACATCAAGGGCGATCTGTCCGGCATGGCCTCCCCCGGGGTGGCGAGCGAGAAACTGGCCGCGCGGGTCGAGGCGCAGGGGCAGCCGTGGGAGGCGAAGGCCGCGCCCTGCGAGTTCCTGGCGCTCGGCGGGCAGGGCACCGGAATCCCGGTGCGGGCGACGATCTCGTCGTTCGGCCCGATCCTGCTGTCGAAGGTGCTGGGGCTCAACGAGGTGCAGGAGAGCTCCCTCGGGCTGGTGTTCTACTACGCCGACAACAACGGCCTGCCGCTGCTCGACCTCAAGGATCTCGTCGCGCTGCTGAAGTTCCTCACCTCCGACGACGGCAAGGACGAGCTGAAGGGGATCGGTGGGGTCTCGGCCGCCACGGCCGGGGTGATCCTGCGCAACCTCGTCGGCCTCTCCGAGCAGGGCGGTGACGTGTTCTTCGGGGAGCCCGAGTTCGAACCCTCGGAGCTGCTGCGCGTCGCCGACGATGGCCGCGGTGTGGTGTCGCTGCTGGAGCTGCCCGACCTGGCGTCGCGACCCGAGATGTTCTCCACCTTCCTGATGTGGCTGCTGGCCGACCTGTTCAGTTCCCTTCCCGAGATCGGAGACGCCGACAAACCGAAACTGGTGTTCTTCTTCGACGAGGCGCACCTGCTGTTCAAGGGTGCATCCAAGGCCTTCCTCGACTCCATCACCCAGACCGTGAGGCTGATCCGCTCCAAGGGGGTGGGGGTGTTCTTCGTCACCCAGACCCCCAAGGACGTGCCCGAGGACGTCCTGGCGCAGCTCGGCAGCCGCGTGCAGCACCAGCTGCGCGCCCACACCCCCAACGACGTCAAGGCGTTGAGGGCGACGGTGTCGACCTACCCGAAGTCGGGCTACGACTTGGAGGAGGTGCTGCAGGGCCTCGGGATCGGCGAGGCGATCGTCACCGTCATGAACCCCAAGGGCGCACCCACCCCCGTCGCCTGGACCCGGCTGTGGGCCCCCGAGACGTCGATGCAACCCACCGACGCCGCCGTGATGCAGCAGGCGGTGGCGGCCTCGCCGCTGATGGCGAAGTACGGGCAGGCCATCGACCGCGAGTCGGCCTACGAGATCCTCACCGCGAAACTGGAGGCCGGCGCGAAAGCGGCCGAGGAGGAACGGCAGCGCGCCGAGGCGGAGAAAGCCGAGGCCGAACGCCGCGCCCAGGAGGAGAAAGAACAGCGTCAGGCGGAACGCTCGGAGGAGCGGTCGTCGGGATCGGGTCGTGGTCGCACGTCGGCGGTGGAACGGATCGCCAGCCGCGGCATCATGCAGGTGATCCGCACCGTCACCCGGGAGATCGTCCGGGGCCTGTTCGGCACGGGCAGGCGGCGATAAAGGTCGGGCCTGTCTACCGGGTGACGGGGCGGTTTCGACTCAGCCGTTCGCTGGCGCTCACGTGCTGGCTCAACCAGCTTTGTCCTTCTTGAAGTTGGTTGAGCCGGGCTGCGACGAAGGAGCGGCCCGTGTCGAAACCATGGTGAGGGTGTCCGGGGCCTTGGGTCAGATCTGACGCAGGAGCGTGTCCGTGTCGACGCGCAGCAGCGTGGCGGCCCTGCGACCCGCTCCGGCGATGAAACCGAGCGGTACGGCGATCAGTGGTACCGCGACCACCCAGGCCTGGGCCAGCAACGCCCCGGGATCCATGCTGAAGCCGGTCACCGACGTCAGCAGGGACGGCAGCGCCGCCAGTGCCACGACCAGCCCCGTGCCCAGAAGCACCCCGATGGCTGAGACGCACAGCGCAAAGATGAGGGCTTCCAGCAGGTAGAACCTCACGATTGCCCGTCGCGTCCACCCCAGGGACCTGAACAACCCGATCTCCTCGATGCGCGATGTCATCCACGTTCCCGCCACGGATGTGCCCGCGAACAGCGCCCCGAGGATGGTGACGAAAAGCACCAGGACGGAGGCCACCGCGAGTCCCTGCCGGGCCCTGTCGAGCTGGACCCCGGAGCCAATGGCGCTGCGGGTGCCGTAGCCCAGGTCCTCCACCGACTTCTGCACCTTCGCGACGTCGTTCACATCCCCGACGTAGAGGTAGATGGAGCTGTAGCCAGGCGTGTCCGGTGGCAGTGCTGCCGCCTGGATCTCGTTGAACTGGGAGGAGTTGATGAACACCGCGTCCGGGGGCTCCCCCTGGATGGTTGCCGGGTCGTAGGTGCCGATCACCTCGAACTGTTTCGCCTCGCCCGTTCCGCTGTTGGAACTGACCGCCCGCGTGACGTTGACCTCGATCGTCTTTCCCACCAGGTTCTCGTGTTTTCCGGGTACCAGCATCTGACCGGGCTCCGGGAAAGCGGCGGGATCGCCGTGGGCGTCCTTCATCCGGTCGTCGAACGGGTTGCGGGGCATCAACCACCACGGCCCCGCGCCGTCCTCGGAGTCGGCGATGTCCGCGGGCGGGTCGATTCCCGACATGCCCGACGGGAACACGTGCTCCACACCGTCCAGTTCCCCCAGTTGCTTGACCGCGTCCGTGTTCAGCGGTGGACTGTCCGGCCTGCCGTAGCCCTGGATGACCTCGATCTCCTTGGCGCCGAGGCTTTCCGTCAATCCCCGGGATGTGCCGTGGGTGGCCCCTCGGGCCAGCCAGGACAGGACAACCGTCGCCAACACCAGGAGCAGCACCAGCACCGCGATCAACCTGTGCCGCCGCACGGTCCTGGCCAGGCTGCGTCTCACCAGGGCGAAGGTGCTCATAGGATGGTCCTCCTTCCGCGGAGAGCAACCGCGCGATCCGCCGCCGCTGAGGTGGCCTCCTCATGGGTCGCGACGACGACCGTGCAGCCCCGGTCGGCCAGATCCCGCAACGCCCGCCGGACGCAGGAGGCCAGGTGGTCGTCGAGGCCCGTGGTCGGTTCGTCCAGCAACAGGACCTCCGCCTCCATCTGCAGGGCCCTCAGGATGCACACCCGGCGTCGCTGCCCGCCGGAGAGCTTGTTGATCTCGGTGTCGTGGAAGTCGTCGATTCCCAGGTTTCTCCTGACCTCCGCGAGCCACGGCGCGGGAGCGCGGGGGTCGGGACCGATCTCCAGGTTCTCGTTCACCGAGAGCCAGGGAAACAGATAACTCGACTGGTGGACGATGCCGATCGCGTGACGTCTGAGGCCGGCCCGGCCGTCCTCGTCCAACTGGCTGAGGTCCTGCCCCGCCACCTCGACGACGCCCTGATCCGCCGTGGTCAAACCTCCCAGTATGTTCAACAAGGTGGTTTTCCCACCGCCGGACGGCGACACGAGCGTCACCAACTCACCGGCGTCGACCCAGAAATCAAGATCCTTGAGCACGACGTTCTCGCCATACGACTTCGTTATGCCGTGACACGTGATTCTGGTCGTCATTCAATTCCCCAAACGGCGCTCAGACGGTGGGCGAGAGAGGAAACGGGACCGCATTTCGAGGGCTGCCCCGATCCGTCATCATCAAGCATTCAACATTGTTGCGGGTGGTCGGCTTCTGCAAGTTTACCTTGACGCCTTGCTCTTGCTGTGCGGAAAGACCGGGATGCGTCGCGTCCCTAATCCCGGTTGCGCAGCACTCAACTCGATTTTCGCCCCTTCTGGGGCGATTTTTGAGATTGAGTGCTGCGCAACCGGGTGGGGCTCCTCGTTCACGGGTAGCTGAGCAGCAGCCGGGGTTCCCCGGTGGCCGGGTCGGTCACCATCGAGGCGGCCATTCCGAACACGTCGCCGACCAGTTCCGGGGTGAGCACCTCCGAGGGTTTCCCGTCCGCCGCGACCCCGCCGTCGTTCAGAACCACGATGTGGTCGAAATAGGTGGCGGCCAGGTCGAGGTCGTGGATGGCGGCGATCACGGTGCGTCCCAGCCCCCGCACCATCCGCAGCAGCGCGTGCTGGTGCCGGATGTCGAGGTGATTGGTGGGTTCGTCCAGCAGCAGCAGCTCCGTGCGCTGCGCCAGGCCACGCGCCAGCAGCACCCGGCGCTGCTCGCCTCCCGAGAGCTGGTGGAAACCCCGGTTCGCGTAGGCGGTCATCGACACCTGTTCCAGGGCCTCGGCGACGGCGTTGCGTTCCTTGCGGCCGCCACCCGACCACGGCGGCCGGTGGGGCAGCAGCCCCAGCGCGACGACCTCCGCGACCCGCAGGTCAGCGGGGGTTTCCTCCTGCTGACCGACCATCGCCAAGGTCCTGGCGCGTTCCAGCGGGCTCAGTTTCACGAGGTCACGACCGGCGACCAGCACCCTGCCCGACGGGATCGGCAGCAGCCCCGCGAGGGTCCGCAGCAACGTCGACTTGCCGGTTCCGTTGGGGCCGACCAGGGCCATCATCTCCCCCTCGGGAACCTCCAGGTCGACCCCGTTCAGGATCGGATACTTCCCCAGCGCGCAGCCCAGGTCCTGCGTGGCGAGCATCGTGTTCATCAGCCGGCACCTCCGAAGTGGTAGTGGCGCCTGCCGAGCAGCAGCAGGAAGACCGGGGCGCCGATCAGGCCCGTCACGACGCTCAGCGGAACCTCCATGGGTGGGGCCATGACGCGGGCCGCGACATCCACCCACACCATGAACAGAGCCCCCATGAGGGCAGCCACCGGCAGCACGCAGCGGTGGCGCGCCCCCACCATGAGCCGGGCCAGGTGGGGGACGATCAGCCCGACGAAACCGACCCCGCCGACGACCGCCACCAGGGCGCCGACCAGGAGGGCCTGCAGCACGAAGACCGCGTTGCGGGCCTGCTTCACCGGCACACCGAGGCTGGCGGCCACGTCGGGACCGTTCGCGAGGGCGTCCAGCCAGCCGCTGCCTGCCATCATGACGATGAATGCCAGCACCACGACGACCAGCGGGAACAGCAGCTGATCCCATTTCGCGCGTGTCAGGCTGCCGAGCAGCCAGAACAGCACGGACTGGGCGGCCTGCGGTTCCTGGCTGCGGATGACCAGGAAGCTCGCAATGGCCGAGAACGCTGAGCCCAGCACCGTGCCGGTGAGCACCAGCCTCAGCGGTGTGAGGCCGCCCTGGGCCATGGCGATGCCGAACACGACGACGGCCGCCCCGAGCGCCCCCGCCAGGGCGCCGGCGGTGAGTGCCAGGGTGCCCAGCGAGCTGAACAAGCCGATGGTGATCACGGCGGTGGCGCCGACGCTCGCGCCCGAGGAGATGCCGAGCAGGTAGGGATCGGCGAGGGGGTTGCGCACGAGGGTCTGGATGACGGAACCGGCCAGTGCCAGCCCGGCGCCGACGAAACTTCCCAGCAGCACGCGGGGAGCGCGGATGTTCCAGACGATGGTGTTGGCCGTCTGGGGTGCATCGGGGCTGCCGGTCAGGTGCGCCATCAGCACGTCGACGACGGTGCCGGGGGACACGGAACTGGGGCCGAAACCGGTGGCCAGCACGAGACTGGCCACCAGGGCGATCAGCAGGCAGACGATCAGGGGAGCCACCGGCGCTCGCCAAGAGGTCACCTGATCCCTGCCGGTCCTGGAACGGGTTTTCACGTTCACCGGAGGGGTCCCGGGCCGTTCAGCTCTTGAGAACGCCGTAGCCGAGGCTTTCCGGGAGTTTGCCCTTGACCGGGCTCTCGGGGGCCATGCCCATCTGCTCGAGACCCTTGCGGATCTGCACCGCCGCCTCCAGGTTCGGGTATCCGCTGGTGAACAGCACGAGGGGCAGGACGATGATGCGGTTCTGCTTGACCACGTCGAGGTTCGCGAGCGCCGGCTGGGTGCGGATGGTCTCCAGTTTGTTCTTGATCTCGTCCGCGTCGCCCTTGCGGTAGTCGAGGACGACGATCACGTCCGGCTGGGTTTCCGCCACGGACTCCCAGCTGGCCTTGAACCAGGTGGTGTCCTGGTTTTCGAACACGTTGACGCCGCCCGCCGCGTCGATGATGCCCTGCGGCGGCCCGTTGCGCCCGGAGGTGTAGAGCTCATTGGTGCCGCTGTCGAACAGCAGGATGCGGGGCTTCTTCGTCGGGGCCGGGGCCTGTTGCAGCTCCGCGAGCTGCGTGTTGAACTCCGTGAGGGCCTCCGTGGCCTCGGCGGTCCTGCCGGTCAGGGCGCCGTAGTTCTGGATGTCGGTGCGCACCGCGTCCCACGGGTCCATGGTGCCGAGTTTCGAGGAGGAACCGGCGGCGGGATCCTGCCTGCACGAGTCGCTGATGACGTAGGTGGGGATGTTCTGCTCGGCCGCCGCCTCGGGGGTCACACCCGAGGAACCGGAGAACAGCCCGCTGTAGGAGCCGATCAGCAGGTCCGGTTCGGTGGAGACGATGGACTCCATGGAGATGGGGTTCTGCAGGCGGGGAACGTTCTCGATGCCGGGGCTGTAGAGGGCGGAGAGCACCTCGTCGTTTCCCTTCTGCAGCGACACCGCCGCCAGGTTCTGGACCGCGCCGATGCGGATCAGGGTTCCGATGTTCGCCGAGTTGCTGGTGGCGACGATGCGGGAGGCCTGTTTGGGGTAGGTCACCTCGGTGCCGCAGTTGGTCAGGGTGACGGGGCCGGAACCCGAGGTGGAGGCCTGGGGCGACGGGGAACCGGACGAGCAGGCGGCGACCAGCAGGGCTGCTGCGCTCAGCGCTGCGAGGGTGAGGTGGGGTTTTCGGGAAACACGGGATGTGGGCACGACGATCCTGTCCTTGGCTAGGGCCTTTTCGCGAGGCCGGGGGATACCAACCGGAGACGGCAGGTATTCGGGCTTCAGCTTTCCCGTCCCCAGAACCTTCCCAGACGATCCCGTCCAGTGGCGTACTTGGCGACAACGCCGTTACCGCTGCGCGTCAGCTCCGGATTCTCACCGGATTCCCTTGTCCGCTTCCTCGGGCAGCCTAACACCGACTTCGGCGGTCCAGCCGGGCGGGGTTCCGTCGCGCCCGGAAGGGTTTGATGGAGAGCGGGGGAGGTGCGGTGGCGGGGCATACCGAGCGGGGCCGATCGCCGAGACGATTGAAAAGGTGATCGAGCACGTGGGGCCTTGCAGCGGCATCTTCGCCACCGCGTCCCGATGTGTGGACAGCACCCGGTGGGAGGGCTAGCCTTGTCGGCGTCGCCGAGCGCCCACGGGCAGGGAATCCGGTGCGACTCCGGAACTGACGCGCAGCGGTGAGGGTGACACCGGATCATCAAGCCACTGGGCGACCTGCCCGGGAAGGCGGTCCGGTGGCAGAACCCGAGTCCGAAGACCGATCGGCGATGGGCACGCGAACCACCGTGCCCTGCCGTTCAGGGCCTCGCGCAACGGCCCCCGAGACAAGATCCTGTGTGCCATTTCCAGTGGCTGCCGTCACCCCCAAAACATCTCACAACTCAAGGGAATCACCCAGATGCACGTGAATAAGTCCGTTTGTTCGCTCGCGCTGCTGTCGGCTCTGCTGCTGGGCAGCTGCGCGGGCGCGGCCAAGGACCAGCCTGCCGACGCCTCCGCCAACCAGTCCTCCGGGGCCTCCGCCGCCGGTTTCCCCCTCACCATCGACAACTGCGGACACCAGCTGACGTTCAAGAAGGCGCCCGCACGGACGGTGTCGCTGAACCAGTCCTCCACCGAGATCCAGCTCTCCCTCGGGATCGCCGACAAGATGGTGGGCACCGCCACCTGGACCGATCCGGTGCTGTCGTCGCTGGAGAGCGAGAACGCGAAGGTGGAGCGGATCTCCGACGGCGGCCCCACCTCGGAGGCGGTCATCGCCAAGGAACCGGACCTCGTCACGGCATCCTTCCCGAGCACGCTGACCGACAAGGTCGCGGGCAGCTACGAGAAGTACGAATCCCTCGGGGTGCCCGCCTACCTGGCGCCGAACCAGTGCGGCAAGAAGAGCGGCGACGACGCCCCGGCGGAGAACTTCACCATTGAGAAGGTGTATCAGGAGGTCGATGAACTCTCCCGCATCCACGGCGTGCCCGAGAAGGGCAAGGAGCTCGTCGCCCAGCTCAGGCAGCGCCTGGAGAAGGCGGTAGCGCAGAAACCCGGCAAGCCCGTCAAGGTGATGTTCTGGTTCGCGAACTCCGAGGCCCCCTACCTGGCGGGCGGTTCCGGTGCGTCCCAGTTCGTCAGCGACCAGCTCGGCATCACCAACATCTACTCCGACCAGCGCGACGAGTGGCCGCAGGTCAGCTGGGAGGACGTCGCCGCCAAGAACCCCGACATCATCGTGATGGGTGATCTCACCCGCAAGTCCCAGACTGCGGAGACCGCGGACGCGAAGATCGAATACCTGAAGTCGAACCCGGTCACCTCCCAGATGGACGCCGTCAAGAACGAGCGGTTTATCAAGGTCGCGGGCGGCGACATGAACCCGTCGATCCGCACCGTCGACCTGGCCGAGAAGCTGGTCGCCGGGATCGAGCAGTTCGGCCTCAAGTGACGCCATCCGCGACGACCCGGGGCCGGCGCCGGCGGCTTCCGGTGACACCGGTCCTGCTGATCGGACTGGTCCTGCTGGTTGGGTCCATCCTCTACGCGATCACCTTCGGACCCTCCGACCTGAGCATCGGCGAGGTCTGGGGGGTGGTCGCGAACAAACTGGGGCTGGGACCCGACCCCGAACTGAGTCCGTTGCGCACCGCGACGGTGTGGCAGCTGCGGCTACCCCGTGTGCTGCTGGCCGCGGTCGCGGGTGCCGGGTTGAGCCTGTGCGGCGTCATCATGCAGTCGCTGCTGCGCAACCCGCTGGCCGAACCCTACCTGCTGGGTGTCTCCTCGGGCGCCTCCACCGGCGCAGTCCTGGTGCTGATCGCTGGTCTCGGGGGTGGGGTCATCAGTTTCTCGGCGGGCGCGTTCGTGGGGTCGCTGGGGGCCTTCGCGCTGACCCTGCTGCTGTCCCGGCTGGCCGGTGGCACCACCGACAAGATCGTGCTGGCGGGCATCGCGGTGACCCAGGGGTTCTCCGCGTTGACGTCGTTCATCATCATGATCGGCGCGGACGCCAACGTCACCCGGGGCATCCTGTACTGGCTGATGGGTTCCTTCGCCAACGTCTCCTGGGAGGAGGTAGCGCTCACAGCCGCGGTGCTGGGGTGTTTCCTCGTGCTCACCATCGGCATGGCCGGTTCCCTGGACGCGTTCATGTTCGGTGAGAAGGAGGCCGTCTCGCTCGGGGTGTCCGTGCAGCGCACCCGGGTGGTGCTGCTGGGATGCGCGGCCCTCATGACGGCGGTCGTGGTCTCCTCGTCGGGATCGATCGGTTTCGTCGGGCTCGTGCTGCCGCACATCTCCCGGATGCTCGTCGGCTCCAGGCACCGGGGGTTGCTGCCGGTCTCGGCGCTGCTGGGCGCGATCTTCCTGCTGTGGGCGGACACCATCGCCCGGACGCTGTTCGCTCCGCTGGAGGTCCCCGTCGGGGTGATCACCGCCCTGTTCGGCGTGCCCATCTTCGCCACCATTCTCGCCAGGACCAGGAAACGATGAAGATAGAAGCAGAGAACCTGTCGTGGGCCGCCGGTCCGGCCATCATCGTCGACGGCATCGACGTGCCCGCGATGCCCGGTCGCATTCTGGGGTTGCTGGGACCCAACGGGTCGGGAAAATCGACGCTGCTGGGGATGCTGGCCCGCACCATTCAGCCACGCACGGGCGTCGTCAGACTCGACGACCGCCCCTACGCCGACTGGGCGCCGCGCGACATCGCGCGGGTGCTGTCGGTGGTGCAGCAGAAGGCGACCACCGACCAGGACGTCACCGTGCGCGACGTCATCGACCTGGGACGGATCCCGCACCGCCGTCGCTGGGCCGGTCCCAGTCCCCGCGACCGCGAGGTCGTGGAGGCCGCCGCCCGCCGCACCGGCATCGACCACCTCCTGAACCGTGACTGGCACACCCTCTCCGGGGGTGAGCAGCAACGCGCCCACCTGGCCCGGGCGTTCGCCCAGGACGGGCAGGTCATGCTGCTGGACGAACCCACCAACCACCTCGACATCTCCCACCAGCTGGACATCCTCGCGACCCTGCGGGAGACGGGCCTGGGAGTGGTCGTCGCCCTGCACGACCTGAACCTCGCCACCACGTTCTGCGACGAGGTGCTGGTCCTGTGCAAGGGCCGGGCGGTGTGCCTGGGGCGTCCCGCGGACGTGCTGACCGAGGACCTGATCCGTGAGGTCTACGGGGTGGAGGTGCGGATCCTGCACCCGGACGGCGAGGAGACGCCGCTGTTCCAGTTCCTCAGGCCGGTGGCCGAGGCCTGAACGGCGGGGAATCCCGGTTGCGCAGCACTCAACTCGGATTTTCCGCCATCAGCGGCGGTTTTCGGGGTTGAGTGCTGCGCAACCGGGTGACCTTGTCGTGAACCGGTACCTGGAGGCTTATCACAGCCTTTCTGAAGCTGGTTGAGCCGGACCGCGACGAAGGAGCAGTCCGTGTCGAAACCACTAAGGGCCCGCCGCAATCCCCAGGACGTGACCACCAGAGGATTGTGCTGACCGGTGCCCCGCCTGTGAATAAGCCTTCTGGTTCCGCGCATGCCCTGCTGTGCAGCTCGCGTCACAGTGACACATGTACATCTACAGTGACAATTGTCGATGTGGTGTGTCACTGTGGTTGTCAGTCTGCGCGGCCGAGTGGCGACCACGATCCCCTGGGCCTCGTTGTTCCAGGTAGATTTCCAGGTAGAATTGTCGTCGTGAGCGTGTTCTCCATAACTGATGCGAACCGCGTCGGAATCTCCGGGCTCGTCAGTTCCGCGGAATCCGGGCGGGTGGTGACCCTGTCCCGTCACGGAAAACCTGTTGCCGAGATCGTTTCCCGGGAAGAGATGGACCTGCTCCGCCGTGACCGGGAAACTCTCCGCGATGTCGTCCTCGTCATGACCCGGATGATCACCGATTCGGGCAATCGGACGGAGCTCGACGACGCGATGGAGGCTTTCGGAATCAACCGGGATGAACTCGAGTCCGAGATCAGGTCCGGCCTGCACACCCTGCCGTGACGAAGAACGCGAAGCGCGTGCGCCTCACCGACGACGCCATTGACGACCTCCGCAGGCTGCACAGGAAAGATCCCCGGATCGTGCGCGACTTGTTCGCAAAAATGCTTCTGCTCGAACGGGTGAGCGATGCGGGTGAGCCTCTCGTCGGCGCGTTGGTCGGGTTCCGCAAGCTCGTCGTCGGCGATCGCTCGTGGCGCATCGTGTGGCGTGAGACGACGGACGTGCGAAACAACCCCGTGCTGGACATCTCCGAGGTCTGGGCCGCTGGGGCCCGCGAGGACGGAGAGGTCTACTCGGAGATGAAACGCAGGGTGGAAAAGGCGCGGAAGGCAGGACATCCGCAGGCGAAACCACTCGCCGAGGTGCTTGAGCGCATGGGAAGGCTGTACAGCGATATTCCTGCAACTCCCGAACCCACCCAACCTGCCGGATTACCGGATTGGCTCGTCAGGGGACTTCGGGAGGAGTTGCACCTGCCGATGGAGGAAATAGCGAATCTGTCGGAACCGGATGCGAAGCGACTGATGGTCGAGCACTGGTCCAGGAAACCGGAATGACGCCAAGCTGCGGTGTCCACATCACGGTTGTGCAGCACTCAACTCGGATTTTCCGCCATCAGCGGCGGTTTTCGGGGTTGAGTGCTGCGCAACCGGGTGGAACCGGGATACACCGATCCCGCACGTGCGGGATCAGCGGTTGATCATGAAGTAGAACCCCGGGTCTCCCGCGTGGGTCATGACGAAACCGATGCCGTCCAGGCAGAAGTTCGCGATGGATGCCGCGTCGTCGTCCAGCTGGACGGTGCGGTGAAGCCGTCGTCCCTGCTCTCCCAGCCGCTCACCCACAGTTCCAGCAGCACGGAGGTGTCCTCCGAGCTGGGCGTCGGGCGCGCGCCCAGCTCGTCGTGGGGGATAAGAACGCAGGCGTTGGCGCTGTTGACGGGAGCCCAGAAGTCGCAGACCAAGTCGCGTTCGCACGTGAACAGGAACAGCGTGTGCCCGGCCGGGAGCCGGGGCGCCAGGGGGTCACCGGTGAACTGGCCGAGGAAACTCATGGGCAGGTTGCACAAGGCACACACCGGCCAGTCCCGCGACCACCCGATCGGGGCTCCGCCCACCTTGCAGACGACATCGGGCCGGGTGCGTTCCGGTTTCCGGACGGACCAGGTGGGAAAGTGGCTGAGCACGGGCTGTTCCCTTCAGTTCTGATTTTCGAGCTGCGCCAGGGCCCTTTGGATGTCGCGCTCCAGGCATTGCCAGGAGGGCAGGCCCCGCACGGCGCCGAAGGGATCGAGGCGTTGCAGCAACACCCCGCGGTGACGGTTGAAGCCGTTCTTCTGCTTCTGCAACCGCCGTCCGCCTGTCTCGCTCGCCGCGAGAAGCGCTTTCTTCAGGATTTCCTTGGGATTCCTGATGCCCTCGATGGCATTCGGTTTCGGCAGCTTCAGGGGTTGTTTCCCTTTTGGACAGGCCACGACATCCCGGATCGCCTGTTCGTCCAGGAGAAGCCAGGCCTCGGTTTCCTGCACCGGAATGACCGGAACGTGTGGGTGTGGGAAACCGCTGTCCTCCACTCCGCGTCGGATCTCGCGTTCCCGTCCGTCACGATCGGGACCGTCGGAGTCCCGGTGGATGAACACCATGTCGAGATTCGCGCCTTCCCTGAGCAGCTGTCGTAGCCGTGTGGCGATCGGCCCCTTCCGTGCGTCGGTCATTCCGGTGGCCTCCCGGGCGCCGAAATGAATCAACAGGGTCTCCAGGTGCGCTCTGAGCCCCTCGTCGGACGACCCTTCGCACAGGAGCACGAAGGAAATGCTCCCGACTGTCACGAGACGGCCTCGATCGACAACAGCGTGTTCGGTGGTTCGGTCAGGTAGTCCGACAGGGAGGCCTTGAGGACGGTGCGTGCCCCTTGTATCGCCTGCCATGTTTCCGGCAGCGGGCGCAGCTGCACCGTGGTCGTGATCCTCCCGTCCCTGCGAACCCGGGTGGGAACCGCAGCCAGCAGGTTGTCGTCGTAATAGCGGACGAAATGGGGGGAATGGGTGTTGACCATGACCTGGCGCATTGGATTCCCCGGCCCCGGTGGATCCTGCGGGTCCACGGCGAGGGAACGGACCAGATCGACCATGGCCTCGATGCGGGCCGGATGGATGCCGTTCTCGGGTTCCTCCATGCACAGCAACCCTCCGAAGGAGTCGTCGACGCGCATGATGCACAGCGTGAGGAAACGAAGCGTCCCGTCGGACAGGGAACGTGCCGGCAGCCACGGGCCGGTGCCCATGGAGGCCATCAGGGTGAGGGTGTCGCGGCGCTCGTCGTAGTCGACCGTGATGCCGCGGATGTCGGTGAGTACCGCCGCCTCGGAGGCGACCTCGGCGTAGACGTCGTCGCCCTGTTCCCTGGCCATGCGATACAGCGTCGCCGCCAGGTGCGCCCCAGACGTCGTGGGGTGAGGATCCACGAGAGTGCTGTCCGGGGCGCGCATGGCGGAAGGTTCGAGCGCCAACAGCCGCCACTGCTGCATCTCCCGGCGGGCAGACAGGATCGTCTGGTCGTCGGCGGCGGTAGTGGTGGACACGATCGTGCGCGGCGCCCGGGCGGCCGCCGAGGGGCGCGGTTTCCCCCGGCTGCCCCCGTCCTGGTGGACGTTGACCACGGCCTCCCCGGCCTCCCCTCGTGTGGTGGAGATGTAGGCCACACCGGCGCGCCTCCCCCTGACGACGGCGTCGCGGAACTGCTTCTTACCACGGGTCCATGGAAGATGTTTGGGGGCGTCGCCCAGATTGATGTGGGTCAGGCTCTCGTGTTCGAGCTGGATCCTCCCGATCCGGGGGGAGGCCGGGTCGGGTGGGAGGTAGCGCAGCTTCAGGTCGTAGCGGAGGAAGGTGGTGGTCGCCGACACCTCGCGACCGAAGTCGTCGGTCACCTCCGCGGGAACGATCATCTCGACACCGAAGGAGATGACGGGATCACTGGATTCGGCGTTGTTCCAGAACAGGGACCGCGGGTCCACGACCTGCCCGCCGCGCAACCTGAGGCGCTGGGCCGCCTCGAGGAAGGTGTGATCCGCCAGCAGGGACAGGAACTCGATGGCGTCGAAGACGTTCGACTTTCCCACCGCATTGGGGCCCGCTATGCAGGTGTAGGGGCCGAAGTGGACATCGAGTCCCAGCAGGTTCTTGAACCCGTCGACCTGGAGTCGGGTGAGCATGGCCCCAGCTTAGGACGTCACGCCGGTCGCGGTGCGCTGGATCGGGCGATCCGAGTGTCCCACCAGGAGCGGTGTCCCACCAGGAGCGCGCCCGGGGGCCGGTCCTGCCGGCCCCGTGTCCTCTCAGCGGCCCGTTCCGGCGTAGACGACGGCCTCCTCCTCGCCGTCCAGGCCGAAGGCGGCGTGGGCGCCGCGGACGGCGCGGTCCACTTCGTCTGTGCTGACCACCACGGAGATGCGGATCTCGGATGTGGAGATCATCTGCAGGTTGACGCCCTCGGCCGCCAAGGCCTTGAAGAAGGTGGTGGTCACACCCGAATGGGACCGCATCCCGACGCCGACGATCGAGACCTTGCCGATCTGGTCGTCGTAGAGGACCTCCTCGAAACCGATCTTGTTCTTGTTCGCCTCGAGCGCCTCGATGCCCTTGCGGCCGTCGGACATGGGCAGGGTGAAGGAGATGTCGGTCTTCACGTCCGAGAGCCTGGATACGTTCTGCACGATCATGTCGATGTTGATGCCCGCGTCCGAGATGACCTCGAAGATCGAGGCGGCCGCACCCACCTGGTCGGGGACGCCGATGACGGTGATCTTGGCCTCGCTGCGGTCGTGGGCCACGCCCGTGATGATGGCTTCTTCCATTTTGCCTGCCTTCCTGACCTCGTCGTGGGGTTTCACCCAGGTGCCCGGTTTGTCACTGAAGGACGAACGGACGTGGACCTTCACGTTCTCGCGGCGCGCGTACTCGACACAGCGCAGGTGGAGGATCTTGGCGCCGGAGGCGGCCAGCTCCATCATCTCCTCGTAGCCGATCTCGGTGATCCGGCGGGCGCTCGGCACGATCCGCGGGTCGGCGGTGTAGACGCCGTCGACGTCGGTGTAGATCTCGCAGTGGTCGGCGCCCAGGGCCGAGGCCAGCGCGACCGCCGTGGTGTCGGAGGCGCCGCGACCCAGCGTCGTGACGTCCTTGGTGGTCTGCGCCACGCCCTGGAAACCGGCGACGATGACGACGCTGCCCTCCTCCAGGGAACGCACGACGCGCCCCGGGGTGATGTCGATGATGCGCGCGTTGCCGTGGGTGGGGGTGGTGAGAATGCCCGCCTGGGAGCCGGTGTAGCTGACGGCCTCGACCCCGAGGTCGGCCAGGGCCATCGCCAGCAGCGCCGCCGACTGGCGTTCCCCGGTGGTCAGCAGCATGTCCAGTTCACGGGATTTCGGGTTCGGGCTCACCTTCAGGGCCAGGTCCATCAGCTCGTCGGTGGTGTCGCCCATCGCCGAGATGACGATGATGACCTCGTGCCCGTCGGCGCGCGTGCGCGCGATCCGCCGGGCGACGCGCTTGATGGATTCGGCGTCGGCCACCGAGGAGCCACCGTACTTCTGAACAATGCGTCCCACGCAAACCTCCTTCACCGACAGGGAAGGCTACCGGACGAGGCCGGGAACCCCCAGATCCCGTCCAGCATGAGCAATCTTCGCTGAAAACGAGCCGACGGGAGGCGCCCCTGCGCGGGTTCCCGTCCCGCGTTCGCTGGCCTTGATCCGGGTTTGCTGGCCTTGTTCACGTTTGCCTGCGCTGTGAGGCCAGCAAACATCAACAAGGTCAGCAAACCGGCGGTAAAGCCAGCAAACCGGCGGGTGGGGTGGGATCAGGTCCCGGGGATGGCCCCACCCCTCAGTTGGATTCCGCCGTCCCGTCGAGATCGAACCAGCCGTCCTCCCAGGTCTGGGTGGCGGCCGCGGTCGTGTTGCCGACCGGCCTGCCGACGGCCGCGTACTTCTCGTAGGCCCGCGCCAGGTAGGTCTTGACGGTGGACAGGGAGATGATGGGATTGAACTGGCGGCCGATGGCCTTGATGGGAACCCCCTCCGAGGCGAGTCGCAGACAGCGCAGCTCATGGGCCGACAACGCGGGCAGTTCCGCCGCGTCCTCGATGAGCGCGGCCGCCATCGCCGAGGACGGCGACCATCCCGTCTCGTGGATCTCCCGCAACGTCTCGAAGTGTTTGTCCGGCGACTCGTCCTTGAGGGCGAGGCCCCGGGCGCCGGCCCGCATGGCCATGCTGATCGGGACGCGACGATGGTCCGCGGTGAAGGCGAGGCACGAAATGCCCGCCTGACTCAGTACTCGAATGGTCTCGTGCCCGGCCAACTGGCCGTGCAACATCAAATCCACCATGGCCACGTCGGGATGGTTCTCGAGGCACCACGCCTGGAACTCCTCGGGGTAGGTGCTGGTGTACACCACCGCCAACTCCGGGTAGTCGCGACCGAGCGCCGAAATGGCGCGGCAGATGAATTCGTGGTCATCGAGGACTGCCACCTTGATGCTCACGGCTTGTCCTCCTCACAACTGAACTGGGTGAAATCCGGATCGGTAAGCAAGATTCTGGCACCTGTGAGGCCTGCCTGTCGCGTCTCCGTTAAACCCGGTTCTGCAACAGTCGCCACGAGAGTGCCCTGACGGCGGGTGATGGTCAGGTGCTGGCCGGGGACGGCGGGGTCCAGCTGGTTCAGCAGGGAGGCGAATCTCGTCGCCTCGAAGGCCTCCACCTGTTCCACGTCGAGCAGGCATCCCCAGCCCGCGCGACGCAACCGGTCCAGGGCCGTGGCCAGGTGAATGCCCCCCGGCCACAACCGCAGGGCGTCGCGCAGCCGCGACTCCACGTGCCTGGCCTCGACGCGCACGGCGGGATCGGCGGGATCGACGGCCCCGGTGTAGAGCCCGGTGAACAGGGGGCCGCAGATCCGGTCCAGTGCCGCGATCCACGCCTCCTGCTCCGCCACCCGCTCGTTCCTGAGCTGCTCGGCGAGCTGCTCCTCGGTGCGTTCCTCCTGCGCCTGGTGGGCGCGTTTCCCGATGTCCGAGGCGCCGAGCGCCAACACCAGCGTCACCACACCGGCGGTGATGACGACCCCGGGGGAGCCGATGTCGGTGCCCTCCGGTACCCGCCCGAAAAGTCCCAGCGCCCCGGCGATGCTGGCGGCGACGTTGGCGAGCACCAACCCGGTGGCCTCCTTCCACTGCCGTCCCGGGATGGTGAGGACCATCAGGGCGGTGGTCAGGCCGACGGTCCACAGGTCGTAGCGGTTGTTGCCGGAGGCCGTCGACAACCAGGCGTGGTTCGCGATGAGCAGCCCGATGCCCCAGACGTTGGCCAGGATCGCCTCGTGGATGTGCAGGCCGCGCCTGCGCAGCACGCGGCTGGTCAGCGCCACCACGAACGCCGTCGCCACGAAGAGCGTCCATGCCATGAGCGGACTCGGCCCGACGTTCCGCAACATCAGCAGCAGGCCCGTCCCGAACAGGCTCGGCAGCGCGATCAGTGACAACCACCGCCGGCCCGACGGGCCGATGCGGGCCGCGTGCGGGATCGGGTTCCAGGTGAGGGTGACGGCGGTGCCGCCGACGACGTCGGAATGGATGGTGGCGTGCCCACCGACCTCCGCCATGCGCCCGTGAATGCCCTCCTTGATGCCCATGCGGCTGCGCGGCACCTCGCTGGGATCGAAACCGGGGCCCCAGTCGCTGATGACGACGGTGCAGCCACTGCCGGAGGTGCGGGCCGTCACCTGGGCGGTGCCGCCGGGAACGTGTTTGGCGACGTTGCGCACCGCCTCCCGGGTTGCCTCGGCGATGTTGCGGGTCACCTTGGACGGCAGGCTGGCCTCGTCCTCGATGCGCAGCGCGACGGGGCAGCCGACATCGGTGACGGCCTGCTCCAGGGCGCTCAACAGGGGAGAGGCCTCCAGATCCAGGTCGGAGGTGCCCAGCCCTGCCCGCGACTCCTCACCCAGCCGCAGCACCTCCTCGCGGGTGATCTCCCCGCGTCCGCTCGCGACCTGCTGGAACAGGTGCAGGAGGGTGTCGTGGACTCGACGGATGTTCTCCCTGCGGGTGCTCTCCAACAGCCGGGTGCGATGCTCCACGCTCCGGCGACGGGCATCGTCGGCGACGCTGTCCTCGAGGTCCTGCAGCTGGGCCTGCATGGTGCGGTAGGCCAACGTCATGATGCCGATCGCGACGATCGTGAAACCGATGTCGAGGAGCTGCTGTCGCCAGTCGAGGCGCGGCAGCAGCACGATCATCGGGGCGAGCGCGCCGACCGTCATGAGGATCCAGGGGCCGTGACTGTCGCGCCGGTGTTGCAGCAGGTAGATCAGGATCGTCCAGACCCACAGGTTGGAGTGCCACACCACCGGGCCCTCACCGAGCCACATACCGGCGCCGGCGAGCCAGAACCCGATGGTGTTGACCAGGGCCACGGGCCAGACCAGGGGAAGGTCGAGGAAGGCCCCGAGCGCGGCCAACAGATGGGCCAGCGCCATCAGCGCGAGCCCGGACACGGCGAGACCGTCCAAACCGGGGGTCAGCAGGTCCTCGACGGGGGTCAGGCCCTGCAGGGCCGCGGCCAGACCCACGCCGAAACCCATCAGTCGGCGCATTCTTCTGGCTGGTTCCTGAAACTGCATCGTCGGCATTTTCCCACGGGAGCGGAGGCTGGGCGGAACCCGAAGGTGTCGCGGTGTCCGCGTCCCGAAATTTGTCATCTCAAAGTTATGGTCAGCCCCCGATGTTCCAGAGTAGCCTTGGGCCATGGAGAGCATTCGATGGGGAATCGTCGGGGCCGGAAGCATTGCGGACACCGTTGCGGGAGAGTTCGCTTTCGTGCCCCAGGCCGAACTGGTCGCGGTGGCGTCACGTGACCTGGAGAGGTCGCGGAAACTGGCGCGCAGACACGGAATTCCCGCGATTCACCGAGACTACCGCTCGCTGATCGAGTCCGACGGTGTGGATGTCGTCTACATCGCGACCACGCATCCTCATCACCGTGACATCGCCCTGGCCGCGATATCCGCGGGAAAGGCGGTGATGGTGGAGAAGGCCTTCACCGCCACCCTCGCCGGAACCGAGGAGGTGGTCGCGGCCGCCACCAATGCCGGGGTGTTCGCGATGGAGGCCATGTGGACCCGGTTCCTGCCCGCGGTGGAGGCGGCCCGGGAGGTCGTGGCGTGGGGAAGGATCGGGCAGGTGCTCGGCATGCAGGGGGACCTGTGTGCGTTCCGCCCCTACGACCCGAAGAACCGGTTGTGGGATCCCGCCACGGGCGGCGGGGCCCTCCTCGACCTGGGCGTCTACGTCATCTCCATGGCCCAGGACTTCCTGGGAAGCTCTCGGGACGTGCACTGCGCCGGGCGGTACGCGCCGAACGGGGTGGAGTCGGCGGCGACGATCAACATCGCCTACGTCGGCGGGGGGACGTCGGCGCTCACCTGCGGATTCGACGTCCACGGGCCGGGCCGGATGATCATCCTCGGGACGAAGGGATGGGTGGAGGCTCAGCCCAGGTTCCACCATCCGACCACCATCTCCGTGCACCGCTCGGGGGTGCTGCCGCGGATCATCGAGGCCAAGCAGATCGGCAGGGGATACGCCCACGAGCTGATGGAGGTCAGCGACTGCCTGCTCGCCGGGCGCACCCAGTCGGCGACGATGCCGCTGTCCGACACCGTCGAGGTGATGCGGGTGCTGGAGGGCTGCCTGACGCAACTGGGTCGTCCGCAGGAGGAGGCGAGGGTCGAGATCTGAGGGTCGCTGGCCTTAATCCGGTTTTGCTGGGCTTGTTCACGTTTGCTGGCCTCACAGCGCAGGCAAACGTGAACAAGCCCAGCAAACCATTGCCAAGGCCAGCGAATCAGGAGTAAGGCCAGCAAATCGGGGTCAGGAGCTGCGACGGGCGGTCCAGGCGGGGCTGGCGCTCGCGAAACCGGCATTCAACAGGGCCGTGAGCGAGGCCTGGTCGTTGGCCTCCCGCCAACCCCACCGGACGATCCAGTACCCGCACGCACGGATGCGTTGTTCGCGACGCTTCTCCGCCATCACGACATCCGCCGCGGACTGGCCGGGGCCGAGCAGCTCCCGGTACTTGATGCGTCCGTCGACCTCCCCGACGAGCCCGTGCTCGGGCCAGCCGAAATCGGTGCGGGCGACGAACTCGCCGTTCGCGTCGAAGATCTCGAACTGCAGCTCCGGAGCCGGGATTCCCGCCCGCATCATGTGGAACCTGCTCAGCGACTCGGCGGGAGACTCCACCCGTCCGTCGCCGAGCGCCAGCACCCGCCTGGCCTGCCTCACCCCGTGAAGCCGGGGATGCCTGTGCAGCTCATCTTGGAGAAAGTCGCGTTTGAGACCGCGACCCAAGGCGGCGTCCACCACCGCGAGACCCCACTCGAAGGGCGACGTGCGGGCCAGGTCGGTAACCGTGCGCGAGAGGGTGGTCACCGGTAACCCGGCGATGCGCGTGACCTCGTCGTCGTGGATGGCGGTGCGACGGACCCGGAGGAGGTCGCTGTGATCGCCATGCCCGCGGGTGCGGCGGGTCATGGTCACCTCCCGCAGCGACTCAATGGGAACAGGTAAGCCGTGCAGCACCGCGGCCGAGGTGTGACTGAAGACGCTCGAGTCGTGAACGTCGATGGCGGCCGCCTGGATTCGTCGGCGGTGCTCCGCGAACACGTCCGCCTGCTGCGTCGGGGCGTAAACACCGCGCCTGAGGCGCACCATTGTGCCGTCGCGGAGGTGCTGTTTGAGTTGGGCGTCGGTTACTCCCAGGGTCGTGAGATGCTCGTGGGTCCAAAGGGTTGTGCGTGTCATGAAACCATTGGACGCCACGTCGACTCTGCGCTGTCAAGGACCAGTTTTTCGCCTGTGGAAAACTCTCCTCGGGGCTGTTCCCCGACACGCCGGTTTGCTGGCCTTATCACCTTTTTGCTGGGGTTGTTCACGTTTGCCTGCGCTGTGAGGCCAGCAAACGTGAACAAGCCCAGCAAACCCGGATTAAGGCCAGCGGACCGGATTAAGGCCAGCAAAACGACGGCGGGGCCGGGTGGTGGTGGGACCGGGTGGCGGGTGGGGGTTACAGAGAAGCCGCCATTCGGCGTACCGCCTCGGAGATGATCTCCTTCGACGTCGCCAGGTTGACGCGCACGAATTGGGTGGCCGACGGGGCGTAGTCGGTGCCCTGACCGAAACGGACCTTCGCCTTCTCGAAGAAATGCTGGCCCGCGTGGTCGAGACCCAGCGGGGAGCAGTCCAGCCACGCCAGGTAGGTGCCCTGCGACGGCGTGTAGGTCAGCTCCGGGATGGCGCGGTGGAGTTCGTCGGCGAAGTGCTGTTTGTTCTCGCGGATCTCCGCGGCGGCCTCCGCCAGCCAGTAGCGACCCTCGTTCAGCGCCGTCGCGTGCGCCACCACCCCGAGGTAACTGGCCGACTCCGGCACGTAACCGCTGAGACCCTTGACCACATCTGCGACCTCCGCACCCGGGACGATCAACCCGGCCTTCAAACCGGCCAGGTTCCACGACTTTGACGCCGACGTCACGACGAAGGCCCGCTCACCACCCGGCACCCGATGGATGGGGGTGTGTTCCGCGCCCGAGAGGGGAGCGTGGATCTCGTCGCAGATGACCGCGACACCGTGGGTGTTCGCCAACTCCATCACCCTGGTGAGTTCCTCGGCGGTGTGCACCGCCCCCGACGGATTGTGCGGGGAGCACAGCAGGTAGGCGGCGGGGCGCTCCTTCTCGAACGCGACCTCCAGGGCGTCGAGATCCAGGCGCCCCGCCTCGGTGGTGGGGACCTCGACGATGCGGCGGCCCGTCTCGTTGCAGACCGCCCGGAACGGCGGGTAGATCGGCGGGTTGATGACGACGGCGTCGCCGGGTTTCGTGGTCGCCAGTGTCATCTCCCGCATGCCCGTCATGACGTCGCAGGCCAGCGACACCGTCGCCGGATCGATGTCCCAGCCCCAGACATCGGAGGCGAAGGACGCGAACGCCTCCTGGTAGTCGGGCAGCTCCGGGTATCCGGTGTCACCCTCGGCGACCATCCGGGAGAGGACATCCACCACCGCCGGCACCGGCCGGGCGTCCATCTCCGCGACGAACATCGGCAGCACGTCGGGCGCGAACCGGGCCCACTTGATGCTGCGGCGCCGGCGGAGGGTCTCAAGGGGGATGTCGAAGATGGCCATGGGCCGATCCTAGAGGCTCCACGGGCGGGGAATCCCCTGAGGTGGTCACCCCATCCCGAAGCTGGTTGAGCCGGCCTGTTCGCTCTGCGAGTGGGTCGTGTCGAAACCATCTCATCCCCAAGCTGGTTGAGCCGGCCTGCGAGCGTCAGCGAGTGGGTCGTGTCGAAACCATGGTGACCTTGTCTGGGGTCTTGGGGGCGGGTTCTACTCACCGGGTGCCAGTAGTGGTTTCGACTCAGCCGTTCGCTTCGCTCACGTGCTGGCTCAACCAGCTTCGGAGAAGGAGGGTTCACGTCCCGGCTCAACCAGCTTCGGGAAAAGAGGGATCCTCTCGAATTGCCCGATTCGGATGTCTCGCGCATACTTGATCCCGCATCGCAAGGCATTGATGGGGCCATCACCCCGGAGCTGCCGGAAGAACGGCGCACGCTCACTAGACCCGGCCGCGATCGACAATCGAGTGGGACGCCCAGCGCGTCCAAGGAGGGTGGTACCGCGGGTTCCGGCTCGTCCCTCCGGTTCGTCCAGCCAACAACCGAGGTACCGATGAGTTCCTACAACGCAGTCCCCGCAACCGTTGATTTCCCCGCCCTGGAGCGCGAGATCATCGCCTTGTGGACTGAACGCGACACCTTCGCGAAGTCCCTCGAGAGCACCCGCGACGGCAAACCGTGGACCTTCTACGAGGGCCCGCCGACCGCCAACGGCATGCCCGGGACGCACCACATCGAGGCCCGCGTCTTCAAGGACCTGTTCCCGCGCTTCAAGACGATGCAGGGCTACCGCGTCGACCGCAAGGCCGGCTGGGACTGCCACGGCCTGCCCGTCGAACTCGCCGTCGAGAAGGAACTCGGTTTCTCCGGCAAACCCGACATCGAGGCCTACGGGGTGGAGCCGTTCAACGCGAAGTGCCGCGAATCGGTGCTGCGGCACGTCGACGCCTTCGCCGAGCTGACCCGCCGCATGGGCTACTGGGTGAACCTCGACGAGGCCTACGTCACCATGACCCCCGACTACGTGCAGTCGTGCTGGTGGGCGCTCAAGAAGATCTTCGACAAGGGCCTCCTCCAGGAGGACTACCGGGTGGCCCCGTACTGCCCGCGATGCGGCACCACCTTGTCCGACCACGAACTCGCGCAGGGCTACGAGGACGTCACCGACCCGTCGGTCTACGTGCGTTTCCCCGTCACATCCGGGCCGCTCGCCGGCCAGGCCGACCTGCTGGTGTGGACCACCACCCCCTGGACGCTGGTCTCCAACACCGCGGTCGCGGTGCATCCCGACGTCGACTACGTCGTCGGCACGCATCCCGAGCAGGGAAGCCTCGTGGTCGCGGAACCGCTGTTCGACGCGGTGCTGGGCGAGGAGTGGACGCGCGGCCGCTCGTTCAAGGGCTCCGAGATGGAACGCTGGGACTACCAGCGCCCCTTCGACCTGGTCGAGTTCCCCGCCCCCGCCAACTACATCGTGCTGGCCGACTACGTCACCACCTCCGACGGCACCGGCCTGGTGCACCAGGCGCCCGCCTTCGGTGAGGACGACATGCTCGTGTGCCGCGCCTACGACCTGCCGTTCGTCAACCCGATCCGCGCCAACGGCGCCTTCGACGACGCCGTGAAACTGGTTGGCGGCGTCTTCTTCAAGGAAGCCGACGCGCTCCTCGTCGACGACCTCACCCAGCGTGGCCTGCTGTTCCGCAGGCTCGACTACCTCCACTCCTACCCGCACTGCTGGCGCTGCCACACCGCGCTGCTGTACTACGCGCAGCCGTCGTGGTACATCCGCACCACCCGCATCAAGGACCAGCTGCTGGCGCAGAACGAGGCCACCACCTGGTATCCCGCCTCCATCAAGCACGGTCGCTACGGCGACTGGCTCAACAACAACATCGACTGGGCCCTGTCGCGCAGCCGCTACTGGGGCACGCCGCTGCCGATCTGGCGCAACATCGACGACCCCACCGACCTGATCTGCGTCGGCTCCCTGGCCGAGCTCGGCGAACTGGCCGGCCGCGACCTCAGCTCCCTCGACCCGCACCGCCCCTTCATCGACGACGTCGAGATCGTCCGCGACGGCGCCACCTACCGTCGCGTGCCCGAGGTGATCGACGCCTGGTTCGACTCCGGGTCGATGCCGTTCGCGCAGTGGGGCTACCCGCACGTCCCCGGCTCCGCGGAGAAACTGGAGGCCAACTACCCGGCCGACTTCATCTGCGAGGCCATCGACCAGACCCGCGGCTGGTTCTACTCGCTGATGGCGGTCGGCACCCTCGTCTTCGACGAGTCGAGCTACCGCAACGTCGTGTGCCTCGGCCACATCCTCGCCGAGGACGGCCGGAAGATGAGCAAACACTTCGGCAACATCCTGGAACCCATCCCGCTGATGGACACCCACGGCGCCGACGCGGTGCGCTGGTTCATGGCCTGCTCCGGGTCGCCGTGGATGGCGCGCCGCGTCGGCGATGTCACCATCGCCGAGACGGTCCGCAAGGTGCTGCTGACCTACTGGAACACCGTCGCCTTCCAGTCGCTGTACGCGCGCGCCTCCGGGTGGGAACCGGGCGCCTCCGTGCCCGCCGTCACCGACCGGCACGTCCTCGACCGCTGGCTGGTCTCGGCCACCAACGAACTGGTCCGCGACGTCACCGCCGCCCTCGACGACTTCGACACCCAGAGGGCCGGCGCGCTGCTCGCGGGCTTCATCGACGACCTGTCGAACTGGTACGTGCGCAGGTCGCGGAGACGTTTCTGGGCGGGCGAGGCCGGTGCGCTGGCGACCCTCCACGAAACCCTCGACGTCGTCACCCGGCTGATGGCCCCGATCATGCCGTTCGTCACGGAACGGGTGTGGCAGGACCTGTTCGCCGCCACCAACCCCGACGGCCCCGAGTCGGTGCACCTGGCCAGCTGGCCCGTCGCCGACGAGTCGCTGATCGATTCCGACCTCATGGGCGCGATGGCCACCGCCCGGCGGATCGTGGAGCTGGGGCGCGCGGCCCGCGCCGAGTCGCGCATGAAGGTGCGGCAGGTGCTCAAACGGATGCTCGTGCCGACGGCCGCCCTGGCGGAGCTGACCAAGGAACTCGTCGCCGAGGTGCGTTCCGAACTGAACGTCCAGGACATCGCGTCGTTCACCTCCGCCGGTGACCTCGTCGATCACATCGCCAAGGGCAACTTCCGGGCCCTGGGCAAACGGTTCGGGAAGCTCACCCCGAAGGTCGCGGCCGCGATCGCCGCGGCCGACGCCGCCCGGCTCGCCCGGGAACTGCGCGAGCACGGGAAGACGCGCATCGACCTCGACGGCGAATCGCTGGAGGTCTCCGTCGAGGAGGTGCTGCTCACCGAGCGCCCCCGCGACGGCTGGAGCGTGGTCAACGAGCAGGGCGAGACCGTCGCCCTCGACCTGGAGCTCACCCCAGAGCTGGTGCGCGCCGGCCGGGCCCGCGAGGTGATCCGGGTGATCCAGGAGGCCCGCAAGTCGTCGGGGCTCGACGTCTCCGACCGGATCCTGTTGCGCCTCGCCGCAAGCGCTGAGCTGCTGGAGGCGATCCGCGAACACGCCGACCTGATCGCCGACGAGGTCCTGGCCGTCGACCTGGAGCAGGGAGAGGTCGAGGACCCGACCGCGGAGGAACCGGAACTCGGCCTCAGGGTGAGGATCACCAAGGCCTGAGAACAGCCCGGGGGTGGTTTCGACTCGGGTCGCTCGTTCCTCGCGCCCCGGCTCAACCGGCTTCGCCCTTTCACTCGCTGCAGGTACTTGACAGGACAAATTCTGTTCCCTGTTTGGCTGCCCGGGGGTGTTCCGGCTCCACCGGTGCGCTTTCCGGCGTTAGGCTGAGGAGAAATCTGACGACGGGAGAAGTCGATGTCGCTTCCTTTGGGCCCTTGGCGGCTTACCTACACGCCCGGCCAGTGGTTGGTGCTGGCCGGGCCGCGTCTGGTCGCGGTCATGCAGCCCGCGCCGCCGAAAATGTCGGTACTCGTGAACCAGTTGTGGACCGACATGCAGGGTGCCGGTTCGCTGGCATCGCTGCTCGAGGTGCTGCGCGGTTATTCCCTGGACCAGATGCCGGACTTCGCGGCGTTCGTCTGGGACGGCGGGTCGCTGCACGGCCTGGCCCGCGGCCGGATCTCCGTCGTGGACATGGCGACGGGGCAGACCGCACTCGACGGGTCGGGGGCGCTCACCTGGCACGAGGCCCCGCTGGGAACCATCCGTGGACTTCGCGTCGACATGGGGGTCCTCGAATACGACGCGCTTCTCCACCTACCTTTGATCATCGGGGCGGTCGGCGCCTCGGCGCTGCACCTGACCACCGATCCCGATCAGCTCGTGCGTCTGCCCGACACCGACCACCAGCTTCCCGAACCCGTCGTGCAACAACCCCAGCCCGTCTCCGAGCCGCTGCAACCCGTCAGCATGCCGGAAACCCAGCAGATGGCGGCCGCCCACAGTGAGGACTCCCAGTTCCAACGTCCCGCCATGGGCTACGCCGACGAACCACAGCAGTACGGTCCCGTCGGCATCGGCGTGCAGGTCAACACCGGCGAGTTCTCGAACGTCGTCGGGGGGCTGGTGGTCGGCCGCGCCCCCGACGCGGCGCGCGGCCCCATGGGGTCCTCGCTGATGCGTGTCCCCAGCCCCGGCAACGACATCTCCCGCAGCCACCTGCTCATCGAACCCGCAGGCCCCAACGACGCACGTGTCACGGATCTGCGTTCCACCAACGGCACCACCATCCAGCTCAACGCCGAGGAACCGTACCTGCTGGAGAACGGCGAATCAGTGACGGTCCCGATCGGAACGGTCCTCAACCTCGGCGACGGTGTGAGCCTTCGAATCGAACAGGCCCGCTGAGGCCGCCCCGGTCAAGGCCGGTTGAGCCGGCCTGCGAGCGTCAGCGAGTGGGGCGTGTCGAAACCTCGTGCGCGTGTCCGGGGAGTTGGGGTCGGATCTGGCTCGACCGGCTTCAAAGGAGGGTGGCCGGGCCACTGGCCCGGCCACCCTCCTTGATGCGGAGCGCATCGGTCACTGGACCGGCGACAGCATCCCCTCGTAGAAGAAGACGGGGACGAAGTTGTCGGAGTAGAACGAGTTCGTGTAGTAGTCGCTGTTCTCCGGGAACCCCGCCACCTTGGTGGTGACCACGGGGTTGTTCCCGAAACGCTCGACCAGCGGCAGCACCGGCAGCAGTTCGTTGAAGGCCTGCGCCAGACGGGTGGTTTTCGCCACCTGCTCCTCCGGCGTGCCGAACGCGCTGTCACGGACCTCCTGCTCCAGGTTCATCGCGCCGAGAACGTCGGTCTGCACCTGGAGATCGAAGCCGGTGCCCTTGCCCTCACCGAGCATCGGGTAGTTGAAGTTGATCAACGTCGCGTTGTAGGAGTCCGTGGGGAACGGGTTCGACGCGCCCCAGGCCTGGATGGCCAACTGGAAGTTGCCCTCCTGGACGTCGACCTCCTGCTGGCTGGAATCCACGCCGATCGGGGTGATCTTGATGCCGAAGGCGCTGGCCTGTTCCGCGAGGCTCTGGCCCGTGGCGGCCCAGTCGACGTAGTCACCGGGGAACACCAGGTCGTACTGCGCGGGTTTGCCCTCGCTGGTGACCCACTGGTCGCCGTTCTTGGTCCAGCCGGCCTCCTGCAGCAGCTGCGTGGCCCGCGCCTGGTCGAGATCGTAGGCGGTGAGCTTGCCGGCCGCCTCCGGGGTCACCCATTTCTCGATGGCGTTGTCCGACAGGCCCGTCATGTACCGGACGCCCTTGCCGGAGTCGCCGAGGGAGATCGTGCCCATCTCGTCACGGTTGAGGAAGAAAGCGAAGGCCTGCCGCACCCGCTTGTCCTTGAACTCGGGCAGCTTGTTGTAGTTGAAGAACAGGGCGGGACCGGTGTACGTCGGGGGACGCAGGATCCTGTAACCCTGCTGCTCGAACTGTTTCGTGGTGGCGACGGGGAACCCGTCCGTGGCGTAGTGGACGTCACCGGAGAGCACCAGGGGGGTGATGGTCTCCGTGGATCCGCTGTGGACCGTGATGGTGTCGTAGCCCACCTTGTCCGCGCGATACCCGTTGTTGTTGAGGGTCAGCGTCAACTGCGAGTTGGTCATGGTGGAGGTGTTGATCGTGAACGGGCCGGACACGATCGGCTGATCGATCTTGACCTCCGCGATGCGCGCCGACAGGGCCTTCGCCTCGTCCGAGTCGGGGGCCGCCTTCTTCTTGAACAACGCCGCGGCGTCCTCGACCACCGCGCTGTACTGTGCGCTGGAGGCGGGCCGTTCACGCATGATCCAGTACACGGCGATGGGTGCTGGCGAGTTCAGCGTGAACTTGACGTTGGAGTCGTCGACCAGCTCGATGTCCTTGATGTAGTTGAACACCGGCTGCTGCATGGCGTAGCGCATCACGAACGTGTTGTACACGTCCTTCGCCGTCAGGGCCGAGCCGTCGCTCCACTTCAGCCCCTCACGCACCTTGTAGTTGAAGGTGAGGCCGTCGGGGGAGAGGGCGGAGGACTCGTCGGCGAGCAGGTAGTAGTACTGCTGCTTCTCCCAGTTGTAGATGCCACCGGGCAGCATGATCATGTCGTTGAGGTAGCCGAGGTTCGTGGGGATGGAACCGGTCACGCCCGAAAGGGTGTGGAAGTTGCCCTTGGGGGGCAGGTCGAAGGACTGGTCCGCGCCGAAATTGCGGCCCGCGGCGGCGCCGCCTCCGGTGGGGGAGCGGCCGGCGGCGGAACAACCGGTCAGCAGCATCGCCGTGGCCACTACCGTGCTCACCGCTGCGACGATGCAACGACCGAGCCCTCGTCGTGGTGTCGTGTGGGTCATGATTCCTCTCTTGGTCGGGGGGTTTTCCTTGTGCGATCCGGGGATCCTCTGGTGAGTAGTAGGAGCAGGGCTCCGCAGCCGGTCAGCAGCGCGCCTGCTGTGAGGGAAAGGGCCGACATCACCCAGGCCGCGGAACCGGAGGGGATCCGCAGCATGCTGATGCCTGCCAGGAGGCTGATCGTGAGTCCCGCGGCGATCGCCTGGCGGGGCATGCCGCCCGTCATGGCGCACCACCGGGAACGTCGGCGTCGTCGAACCTGATCATGGGAAGCGCGTCGATGAGCGCCTTGGTGTAGGCGTGCCGGGGCGTGTCCATGACCTCGGGGGTCGGCCCGTACTCCACCAGCTCGCCCAGGTAGAGCACCGCGGTGCGACCCCGCCAGGCGAAGTGCCTGGCCAGGGTGAAGTCGTGGGTGATGAACAGGAAACCGACGCCCAGGTCGTCGCGCAGCTCCGAGAGCAGGTTGATCATGCTGCCGCGGATCGAGGCGTCGAGCATCGAGGTGGTCTCGTCGGCGATGATCAGCGCCGGTTCGGTGGCCAGCGCCCGGGCCAGCGCCACGCGTTGACGCTGCCCACCCGAGAGCTGATGGGGGTAGCGCTCCAGGAACAGGTCCGCCGGGGTCAGCTCCACCCGTTCGAGCAGCTCCGTGGCGCGTCGCCTGGTCCGGTTCCTCCGGGCGCCCAGGGCCGAGAGCACCGTGCTGAGCACCGTGCGGGTCGGGTTGAGCGAGGCGTAGGGGTCCTGGTGCACGTACTGCACCTCTCGCCGGAAATGCATGAAATCGGATCCCCGCAGTTGCGAGATGTCCCGGCCCCGGTAGTGGATGCTGCCGGCGGTGGGTTTGTCCAGTCCCGCGGCGATCCTGGCGAGCGTGGTCTTCCCCGAACCGGACTCGCCGACCAGGCAGGTCACCGACCCGGCATCCACCTGGACGCTGACCCCCGAGACCGCCACCACCTCGCGTGCCGCGCTGCGGAACCGCTGCGTGACGTCACGGATCTCCATCAATGTCTCAGTCATCGGCCCGCCCTTCCGAGCGCTTCCTGGGGATGTGGGCCACGCGGTGGGTCTCGCTCAGCCACACCTCGGGGTCCTCCCGCAGCGTGAGCTGCTGGGCCGCGCCCTCGTCGGTGGCGATCTCGTAGTCGGCCAGCGACTCCTTGATCGTCCGCAGCCGCCCGGGTTCGCCGTCCCAGCGGGGAATCGTCTCCAGCAGCGCGCGGGTGTAGGGGTGCCCGGGATGCGTGAAGACCTCCCGGGCCGTGCCGAGTTCGACGATGCGGCCGTCATACATCACCGCCACCCGATCCGCGATCTCCGCGGCGAGCGCCAGGTCGTGGGTGATGAAGATCATCGAGAACCCGATGCGTTCCTGCAGCGAACGCAGGATGGTGATGATCGCCTTCTGGGTCAGGACGTCCAGCGCGGTGGTCGGCTCGTCCAGCACCACCAGGCGGGGGGACAGCAGCAGCCCCAGGGCGATCAGCACCCGCTGCCGCATCCCGCCCGAGAGCTGGTGGGGATACGAGGCGAGCACCCGCCCGGGTTCCAGCATCACCATTTCGAGAAGTTCCGCCATCCACGCCTCGAGCTTCTCGCCCTTCGGGCTGCCCGCGTGGGCGCGGGCCGTCTCGACGAAGTGCTGCCTGACGGTGAGCAGCGGATTCAGTGAGTTCATCGCGCCCTGAAAGACGACCGACATCTCCGTCCATCGCAGGGCCCGTTCCTCCTCCTTCGAGAGGCCCGTGAGCTTCACGGTGGCGCCGTTCTTCTTCTCGAACGAGACGCTGCCCGAGGTGATGCCGCCGCCCTTGGGCAGCAGCCCCAGGATCGCCAGCGCCAGCGTGGTCTTTCCGCACCCGCTCTCCCCGGCGAGGACCAGGGTCTCCCGCGGGTACAGGCTGAGGTCGATGTCCCTCACCGCGATCGACGGTCGCCGGTTCGTCGTGTAGCTGATCTCCAGTCCGGAGATCTCCAGCAGTGGTTTCGCACCAGTGGTCGGAGTCGTCATTGTTGTTTCCCTGCCAGCCGTGGGTTCAGGAGTTGTTCCAGGGTGCGCGCGAACCAGATCGCGGAGAGCTGGAGCACGCTCACCACCAGCAGCGGGGCCATGATCGACCAGGCGGCATTGGTGAAGAACAGCGCACCCTTCGCCCAGGCGTTGTTGATCATGATTCCCCAGTTGATCCCCGTCATGGGTGCCAGCCCGAGCAGGTACAGCCCCACCATCGCGTACGTCGCTCCCGTCATCGCGAAGATGAAGTGGATCATGAGGTAGCTGGCCATGTTCGGCAGGATCTCGCGGCCGATGATGACCGGGGTCGACAAACCGACGATGCGCGCCGCCTCCACGTACTCGCGTTCCTTCAGGGAGAGCACCTGGGCCCGCACCGCGCGCAGCAGGCCCGGCCACCCGAGAACCCCGAGCAGCAGCGCCAGCATCACGGGACTGTCGAGACGCACGTAGGCGGCCAGTACCACCAGCAGCGCGAACTGGGGGATGGTCAGCATGAAATCGGTGAACTGGATCACCAGGGAGTCCACCCAGCCCCGCAGGTACGCGGCCAACGCGCCCAGCACGACGGCGATGCCCGTGGACACCGTGGCCGAGATGATGCTGACGATGATGACGTCGCGCCCGCCGAGCAGGATCATCGTGAGGACATCGCGCCCGTCGGCGTCGGTGCCCAGGAGATGGTCCGCCGACGGCGGGTCGTAGATCAGCGCGGAGTTGGCGGCCGGCACCTCGATGAACCACGGCAGGACCAGCGAGGCCACGCACATGAGGAGGAACACCGCGCCGCCGATGGTGCCCGTCACACTGGCGCCGAGGGCGCTTCGCCACCGGCCGTTGCCGGGGTGTGGGGTCCGGGCCCCGGTGAGGACGGTGGTATCGGTGGTGGGAAGGGGGGAGTTGCTCATCAGCGGGCACCTTCCACTCGGATCCGCGGATCGATACGGGACAGGAGCAGATCCGCCATCAGGTTCGCCAGCACCACCGAGACCGTGATGATCAGGATGAAACCCTGGACCACGGGGTAGTCACGGGCCACGATCGCGTCGTAGAAGTAGTACCCGACGCCGTCGTACTTGAAGATCTGCTCCACCAGGGTCGAGCCCCCGACCACGAAGCCCAGCTGGACGGCGAACTGGGTGAACAGCGGCAGGATCGCGTTGCGCCCGACGTAGCTGATGTGGATGCGGGAGCCGGGAAGGCCGCGGGCCTTCGCGCTGGTCACGTAGTCGTCCTCGAGCACCTGCGTGGTGGAGGACTTCATCTGCAGGATCCAGCCCCCCACGGAGGTCAGGGTGTAGACGGCGATGGGAAGGGCGGCGTGCGTCAGCGCGTCGAGGATGAACTCGGCGGTGAATCCCGGCTGGACACCGGGGGTGACCGTGCCCCGCAATGAACTGACGTTGAACCAGCGCAGCTGCACGCCGAAGACCACGATCACCAGCATCGCCCACATGTAGTTGGGGACGGCGTTCAGCGCGGACGAGATGTTGGTGATCAGGTGATCGATCCAGCGGCCGCGTTTGTAGGCGATCAGGACCCCCAGCGTGATCCCGATCAGGAACGACAGCAGCAGCCCCGTGCCGACGCTGAACAGCGTCCACGGCAGGTAGGCGAGGATGTAGTCGCTCACCGAGGTCCCGGGAGCGACGATGGACTGACCCAGGTTGCCCTGCACCAACCCGCCGAGGTAGGCGAGGTACTGCTGCAGCAGCGAGGCATCCGGGTCGTAGGACAGCAGCGAGGAGGCGCGCGCGAGCGCCTCCTGCCGTCCCAGGCCCTGCTGGCTCATCAGCCTCTGCACGTAGGCCTGCAGCGGGTCGCCGGGCATCCACCGCACCAGCACGAAGGACAGGGTGGCCACGGCCCAGATCGTGATCAGGCTCTTGAGGATGCGCCCCAGGGCGTAGTTGTGCCGGATGCGGTACCCCAGGCCCGCCTGCGGGGGGCCGTCGGTTTCCCGGGCCAGCTCGGGACTGAGCTGCGCCGCCTCTTCCGCGTGAACGTCGTCGGACATGATGGCCTAGAACGACGTGGTGAGCTCGACGACCCGGCCGGATTTCGCGGACTCGATGGCCGCGGACATGATCTCGAGCGCGTGCCGGGCCCTGTAGGCGTCTGCGATGGGGGGCTCGCCGCTGCGGACGCAGTCGACCAGGTGTTCCATGAGCATGGCGCGGTGCAGTTCCTGTTCCCTGACGTTGTTGGCCCGGGAGAGGTCCTCCGGGTCCATCCAGGCGTCGACGCCGGGCTCCAGGTCCTGGACGAACACCTCGAGCGGGTTTTCGTCGCGGTGGTAGATGGCCATCGCACCCCGCCGCCCGAACACCTCCACCTTGGGGGCCTTGGAGGCCAGGACGTTGAACGTCGCGTCGATCACGGCGTAGGTCGAGTTGCCGAAGTCCAGCATGAACAGGAAGTTGTCGGGGGTGGTGACGGGGATCCGCAGCCCGCCGAAGGGGCCCGTCCCGCGCACGGTGCGGGTTGCCTCGGTGATGCCGCCGAAGGCCGAGACCCGCCGCGCCGGCCCCAGCAGGCTGGTGATCTCGTGGATGCCGTAGACGCCCATGTCGAACAGCGGCCCGCCGCCCGGCTGGTAGAACCAGGTCGGGTCGAAAGGCCACCCGTCGGGGGCCCCGCCGGGACCGCCGTGCGAACTGCGCACCCGGGCGAAGCACACCTGCCCGATGCGGCCCTCGTCGATGAGCCGGCGGGCCTCGCGGTACTGGGCGTAGAGCGTGTCGGGAGGGGCACACACGAACACCACGCCCTGCCGCTCGGCCTCCTCGATGAGCGCATTGGCCTCCTCCATGGTGGTGGCGAGCGGTTTCTCGCTCAGCAGGTGCCGGCCGCTGCGGAGGATCCGCATCGAGGTCTCGGCGTGCACCGAGATGGGGGTGAGGTTCGCGACGGCCTCGACGCGGTCGTCACGCAACATCTCGTCGAGCGATTCGTAAACGGTTTTGATGCCGAATTTCTCCGCGATGCGCTGCGCGTGCTCGGGCACGACATCCGCGACCGTGGTTACTTCAACTTTGTCCCCGAGCGTGGTTAGGTTGGGCAGAAAACCGTCCTCGTCGCCGGCGATCATGCCGGCCCCGAGGATCCCGAACCGTAGCGGCCTCTGCTGAGTCATGACACTCCTTAGCTCCGTTGCACCAGATTATAAGTAGTATTAACTAACAGAGTTGACTTGGCAACACTGTGGAGAGGATCGACATGCCGACGGCCAACGACCGGCTGATGGGCAAGGGCCCCAAACTCATCCGTGAGATGAACCAGCGGGTCCTGTTCGACTCGCTGCTGAGTCAGGGCCCGTCGACCCGCCCCGGGTTGGCGCGGACCTCCGGGCTCTCCCAGCCCACCGTGATCGCGGCGCTCAACGAGCTCGTGGACGCGCGGCTGGTCGTCCCGCTGGGCATCGACGCCCGCGACACGGGCAGGCCCGCCAAGCTGTACCGGGTGAACGCCGCCGCCGCGTCGGTCATCGCCGTCGACATCGGTCGCGTCTGGGTTCGCGTGGCGGTGGTGGACATCGCGGGCGACGAGCTCTACCGGCACGACGTGCGCAACGTGGCCAGGAGCGCGACCGCGCTGGTGGAGCTGATCTCGGCGGAGGTTTCCCAGGCGAAGGCGAGGCTGCGGCTCAACCCCGAGCGGACCTATGCGGTCATCGGCTCCCCGGGTGTCTTCGCCCCGAAACGCGGCGTGGTGGACTACGCGGACCAGTTACCGGGCTGGCAGCGCCCCAAGCTCATCAACATGCTCAACGACGAACTCGGTACGCGGCTGCAGATCGAGAACGACGTCAACCTCGCCGCGCTCGCCGAGTCGATCCACGGCAGGGCCAGGCGCCGCGAGTCCTTTGCCTATTTCCACATCGGTACCGGCGCCGGCCTGGCCACCATCCTCAAAGGGAGGCTGCACCGCGGTTTCCACGGGGCCGCCGGTGAGCTCGCCTACCTGCTCGCCGCCACGGGGGCCGACGGGAGGGTGCGCGTGCTGGAGGACGTCGTGTCGGCGCGCGCGCTCACCGCGTCGGCCCGGGAGCTGGGGTTGGTGAACCCCACGCCGGAGGCCGTCCTGCAGCTGGCCGCGTCCGGGGATCCGGCGGCCCGGCAGGTCATGGACCGGTTCGTGGAGGGCATCTCGACGGCGGTGATCGCCATCAACGCCGTCCTCGACCCCGAGTGCGTGGTCCTGGGCGGCGGCATCGGGATCCGTCTCCAGGACCACGTCGCCGAGATCAGCGACGCGGTGACCCGGCGCAGCCCGTTCCACGTCGACCTCGAGGTCGCGACGCTGCACACCGACGCCACGCTGCGCGGGGCTGTCGACATGGGGCTGGAGACCGCGCGCAACGCGATGTTCCGGCTGGGGGTCCAGGACGGCGCCAGTTGACAAACTCCGAGTATTAATAAATACTCCTCAGAAACGCGATCCCCGCGGAAACGAGAAGCGATCTGAGGTGAACTCGTGACTTCCATCACATTCGCAATCACCGGGCTCGACCACTGGTACTCGGCGGTGCCGCTGGCACGGGGGTTGAGCAGGCACCCGCAGACCGAGCTGCCGCTCATCGTCGACAGCGACCCGGCCCGGGGCAGGGCCCTCGCCAGCGACCTGGGGGCGGAGTTCTCCACCTCCCTCGACGATGCGCTGCAGGATCCCGGGATCGACGCCATCGGCTCCTTCTTCAGCGTCGAACAGAACCCCGAGATCTGCATCAGGGCGGCGCGGGCCGGCAAACACATCGTCTCCATCAAACCGCTGGCGCGCACCTTGGAGGAGGCGAGCGCCATCGTGCAGGCGGTGGAAAGGGCCGGCGTGCACTTCATCCCGGCCGAATCGCGGTCGCGGATGACGGATCAGAACCAGCGGCTCTTCGAGATCGTGCGTTCCGGTGAGCTGGGAAGGATCGTCTCGGCCAACTTCGTGCTGTGCGGGGTGCTGCCGAAGGCGTGGGAGGACTCCGACTCGCCCGGCTGGTGGGTGGAGGAGGACAAGGCCCCCGGCGGCGGCTGGATCGACCACGCGATCTACCAGATCGACCGGCTGCGCTGGCTGCTGGGAGCCGAACCGGTGGACGTCGTCGGGCACGTCGCGAACCTGCGGTACCCGCAGCTGCCCGTCGAGGACTACGGCCACGCGATCTTCACCTTCTCCGACGGCGTGGTCGCCACCATGGAGAACACCTGGACCGGCGCGGACGGGGCGTGGCGGATCACCACCACCCTCAACGGGACCGAGGGGTCGCTGGCGATCGACACCATCGACGCGCACATCTCGGTGCTGCGTGCCGGCGGCGAGGCCACTCCCGCCTGGGAGCGGATCGGGCCGCTGGACGACGACTCCGACCTGATCCAGCCGCTCGTCGACCGGATCCGTGGTGAGAACAATTCGCTGGGCACCGTCCGCGACGCCTGGCGCAACCTTGCCGCCGCCCGTGCCTTCTACGACGCGGCCGCCTCCGGCGCGAGGCGGTCCGTGCCGGTGCCTGATGGCGGGAACACCTGAGAAACAAGAACACCTGAGAGAAAAGTGAGGGGCTCCGATGAAGCACGCCCTACGAATCCTCGTCGCCGCTTTGAGCATGTCCCTGGTCATGTCCACCCCCGTCGCCGCCGCCGAGGAGGAGACGGTCAGCAACGCCTACCTGCATCTCGACGAGGCGATGGACGAGTGGGCCTCGGCGCCGGCTCCTCGCATGCCGTCGAGTTACCACGGGGGTGTCCTGGACTCCTGGGACAACTCCGTCACCTATGACGACGCGCTGGTGATCATCGCCTACGCCAACCGCAAGGACAACGCCGATTCCCTGGCCCGTGCGAGAACCATGGGGGATGCGTTGCTGCAGATGCAGGCGAAGGATCCCATCGGCGACGGGCGCGTGAGAAACGCCTACGGACCCGAGAACCTCTTCAACGCCGACGGCGTGCCGAACATCCAGACCTGGGGATCGGCATCCGGCAACCAGGCCTGGGCCGGAATGGCGCTGGCCCATCTTGCGCACGTTACCAAGGACGCGAAGTACCGTGACGGTGCGGTGCGCATCGGTGAATGGCTGCTGCGGGAAACCAGTGACACCCGGGGAACCGGCGGCTTCACGGGTGGCTACAGGTCCGACGGGTCGAAGATCGAGTGGAAATCCACCGAACACAACATCGACATGGTGGGTCTGTTCGGGATGCTCCACCAGCTGACCAACGATCACAAGTGGCGTCGCGCCTTCAAACATGCCCGCAAATTCGTCAAGAGCATGTGGGACGAGAAGGAAGGGCGCTTCCACATCGGGACGAAACCCGACGGTGTCACCATCAACCGGGACGAGTACATTCCCGAGGACGTGCAGTCCTGGGGCTACCTCGCCCTCCGGAAGGAGCGCTACCGCCGGGCGCTGGACTGGAACATCGCCAACCTCGAGGTGACCGACAACTCCAACCCCGCCCAGCCGGTCGTCGGGGTGCAGTTCGCCAAGCAGGTCAATCCGAACCAGCAGGGAAACAACGACGACACGGTCTGGTTGGAGGGCACCGCTCACATGGCGCTCGCGTTGCAGGTGAGCGGCAAGAAGAAACACAGGAAGCAGGCCAGCGTATATCTGGACAGCATCCACAAGGAACAGTTGTACGGGCCGAACGCGGACGGCAAGGGAATCCAGGCCAACTCGAAGGAAGGCTTCTCCGGGGGCGATGACATCAACCACACGAGCCTGCACACCGGCGCCACCGCGTGGTACATCATGGCCGTGCAGAAGCTGAACCCGTTCCACCTCGCCAAGAAGTGAGTCGGGGCGTGATCTCGTCATGACCGACATCATGGAGCCGGAACGAGTGCCGGGAAGTCGAGAGCAGTTCCACGCGCCATCCGCCCTGGCCATTGACATCGGCGGCACGAAAACCGCATTCGCGTGGGTGGGGGTGGACGGGAGCATCATCGATTCCTTCCGGGTGCCCACACCCACTCCGGATACGGCGCGCGACACGGCACTGGAGGAACTGCGGGGGCACGTGCAGCGGGTCCGAGGGTGGCACACCCGGTTCGGCACCTGCATCGTGGTGCGTCCGGGACTGATGAGCTACGACGTCGTCGAGCTCTCCCCGAACACGCCGGCCTGGGAGGACGCCGCCCTGGCGCAGCTCGTGCGCGGCGAACTCGGCGACGTGCACGTCCGGTTCGAGAACGACGTGCGTGCCGCAACCTACGGCGAGATGGTGGCCGGGAGACTGCGGGACGTCGATCCCGGCCTGTACGTCAATCTCGGCACCGGGGTGGCCGCCGCGCTGGTGGTCAACGGCCGCATCGTCCAGGGGGCGCACGGGGCCGCGGGTGAGATCGGCTACATGAAGCCGAGTCCGGTGGCCGACGTGGTCAGGGACGACGACGCCTCGCCCGCGCCGTTGGAGGAACTGCTCGGGGGCGCTGCGCTGGGCAGGCGGGCCTCGAGGATGCTGGGGCGGGCCGTGACCCCGAGGGAGTTGTTCGCCGCGAGGGACCCGGTTGCCGTCGCGTTCGCGGGTGAGACGGCGGCGCTCATCTCGACGATGCTCGGGAATCTCTGCACGCTGCTGGATCCGCAACGCATCGTCTTCGGCGGTGGGCTGGCCCGCTCCTTCGACCGGTGGGCGCCCGTCGTCCGGGCCCACATGGCGGCCAGCTTCCCCTACGCCCCCGAACTGGCCGTCTCCCAGCACGTCGCCGACGGGTCGCTCTTCGGCGCCGCCATGCTGTGTCGTGCAGATGTACTGCAACGGTGACGCCCCGGCGCACCCGACCGACAGGATCACACCCATGACAGATGTCCGAGTACTCATGTTCGGGGCCCACCCCGATGACTGCGAGTTCGAGTCGTCCGGGCTGGCGGCGCTCGTCACCCGGGCCGGCGGGGTGGTGCGGTTCGTCTCCGCCACCGACGGCTCCAGCGGCCATCACGAGATGACCGGCCCGGAGCTGGTGGAACGCCGTCGCGCGGAGGCCCGGGCCGGCGCGGCAGCGGTCGGGGCGACGGTGACCAACCTCGGTTTCACCGACGGCTGGTTGTTTCCCGACCGGGCGCTGCGCGAGGCGGTGATCACCGCCATCCGGTCCTTCGGGCCGCAGGTCGTGGTGTCCCCCAGGCCCGCCGACTACCACCCGGACCACCGGGCCATCGCGACGGCGGTGCAGGACGCGGGATATCTGCTCATGGTGCCGGGCATCGTCCCCGACGTGCCCGTGCCGGAAACCCGGCCGGTCATCCTGCACACCCACGACCCGTTCACCGACCCGAGGCCGTTCCGCCCCGACGTCGTGTTCGACATCGACGTGGTGCTGGAGCAGAAACTGGACGCCATCATGGCCCACGAGAGCCAGGTCCGTGAATGGCTGCCGTACATCAACGGATTCGCGGCGGAGGTCCCGGATGGGGAACCCGCACGCACCGAGTTCCTTCGCCGGCGGGAACGGGAGAAGACCAACCGGATCGCGGTCAAGTTCGCGGACGAACTGCGACGGCGCCACGGACGCATCCCCGCAGCGGCGGAGGCCTACGAGATCTCCGAGTACGGGGCCCCCGCGGACGCCGACCTCGTCCACGAGCTGCTCGGTGTTCTTCCCGCCTGCTGAGCAACGATGAATCCGTGACGGTTCCGACCGGAACGGTTCCCAACCCGGGTGCCGGCGTGAGTACTCGAGCGTCGGCGAGTGGGCCGTGTCGAAACCGGGGTGAGGGTGTCCGGAGAACTGGCGGCATCGGGATCAGCGACGCGTTGACCCCCGCTGCGGCCCGGTCCGCGTGGACCTCGCCGTTGCTACGCTGCGCACAAACGCACGCCGCGCGGGGCCGTCGACACGAGGCCGGGAAGCGCGCAACGCGATGTTCCGGCCGGGGGTCCGGGATGGCTTGGCTTCACAAATTTTGAATATTCACAAATCTTCCCAAGAAATGCGGTTCCCGCAGGGCCGAGAAGCGATCCGAGGTGAACACTCGTGACTTCCAGCAGGTGCGCAGTCGCCGGGCTCGATCACCGGTGCCCGGCGGCGCTGCCGAGACCGAGGCCGCCCCCGTCCGGGAGCAGACCGGACTGCTGGAGGACGCGGCCGCCTCCGCTGCGGGACACGCCGTGCCGGTGCAGGCGGGAACACCTGAAGAACAAAACCATCTGAAAGAAAAAGAAAGTGAGGGACTTCGATGAAGCGCGCTCTACGAATCCTCGTCGCCGCTTTGAGCATGTCCTTGGTCATGTCCGCCCCGGCGGGTGCGGCAACCGAGGAGGAGACGGTCAGCAACGCCTATCTATATCTCGACGGGGCGATGGACGAGTGGGCCTCGGCGCCGGCTCCTCGCATGCCGTCGAGTTACCACGGGGGGCACCTGGACTCCTGGAACAATTCAGTCATCTATGACGACGCGCTGGTGATCATCGCCTACGCCAACCGCAAGGACAATCCCGACTCTCTCGCGCGTGCGAGGGCCATGGGGGATGCGTTGTTGCAGATGCAGGCGAAGGATCCCATCGGCGACGGGCGCGTGAGAAACTCCTACGGGCCCGAGAACCTCTTCGACGCCGACGGCGTGCCGAACATCCTGGGCACGGGCTCGGCGGCCGGTAACCAGGCCTGGGCCGGAATGGCGCTGGCCCATCTCGCGCACGTCACCAAGGACGCGAAGTACCGTGACGGTGCGGTGCGCATCGGTGAATGGCTGCTGCGGGAGACCAGCGACACCCGGGGAACCGGAGGCTTCACCGCCGGCTACGGAAACGACGGCAAGAAGCTGGAGTGGAACTCGACCGAACACAACATCGACATGGTGGGTCTGTTCGGGATGCTCCACCAGCTGACCAACGACGACAAGTGGAGCAGCGCCCGCGGGCACGCCAGCGAATTCGTCAAGAGCATGTGGGACGAGAAGGAAGGGCGCTTCCACATCGGGACGGAGTCCGACGGTGTCACTATCAACCGGGACGAGTACATTCCCGAGGACGTGCAGTCCTGGGGTTACCTCGCCCTCCGCTCGGATCCGTACAGCCGGGCACTGGACTGGGCGGTCGCCAAGCTCGAGGTGACCGACAACTCCAACCCCGCCCAGCCGATCGTCGGGGTGCGGTTCGCCCTGCGAACCGACCCGGAGCAATTGAGCCGCAACGACGACACGGTCTGGCTGGAGGGCACCGCTCACATGGCGCTCGCGTTGAAGGTGAGCGGCACGGAGGAGCACATGCAGCGGGCCGGTGCGTATCTGGACAGCATCCACAAGGAACAGCTGTCCGGGCCGAACGCGGACGGCAAGGGAATCCAGGCCAACTCGAAGGAAGGCTACTCGGGTGGCGATGACGTGAACTACACGAGCCTGCACACCGGCGCCACCGCGTGGTACATCATGGCCGTGCAGAAGCTGAACCCGTTCCACCTCGCCGAGAACTGAGCCGGGGCGTGATCTCGTCATGACCGACGTCATGGCCCCGGGCCGAGCGCCGGAAGCAGTTCCACGCACCATCCCCCCGGCCATTGACATCGGCGGCACGAGAACCGCATTCGCGTGGGTGGGGGCGCCCGGTGGAGTCATCGACTCCCCCCGGGCGCCCCCATTCGCTTGTCACGACGCGCGACGTGGCGTCGCCGGAGCTGCGGGGCGCGAGCAGCGGTCGGTGAGGCCCCGGTTCGGCGGCGGATGCCCACGAGATCTCCGGGCGCTGCGTCCCCGCGGACGCCGGTCCCGTCCACCTCGTCCGCGAGCTGCCGGGTGTTTTCCCCTACACCCTGGTGCGGTGGAAGTTCAGGTGGGATCGCGACGGGGTGGGGCCCCGCTGACCCTGGTACCGGGAGCCGTACTCCTTGGAGCCGTACGGGTGCCGGGCCTTAGAGGAGAGCCGGAAGAAACACAACTGGCCGATCTTCATGCCCGGCCACAGCTTCACGGGAAGCGTCGCCATGTTCGACAGCTCCAGGGTCACGTGGCCGGAGAAACCCGGGTCGATGAAACCGGCCGTGGAGTGAGTCAGCAACCCCAGACGCCCCAGCGACGACTTGCCCTCCAGGCGGGCCGCCACCGTCGCGGGCAGGCTCACCTGCTCCCATGTCGAGCCGAGCACGAACTCGCCCGGGTGCAGCACGAAGGCCTCCTCGTCGCCGACCTCGATCAGCCGGGTCAGCTCGGGCTGCTCCTCGGCGGGATCGATGTGCGGGTAGCGGTGGTTCTCGAACACGCGGAAGAACCGGTCGAGACGCACGTCGACGCTCGACGGCTGGAGCATCGCGGGATCCCACGGCTCCAGGGCGATCCGTCCCTCGGTCACCTCGGCCAGGATGTCTCGGTCGCTCAGAAGCATGCATCGAGCCTAATGGTTTCGGGCCGGCGCCGAGGGATGCCCGGTGATGACCAGTCCGGTGTCGTACTGGTTCGGTGCTCTTCTCACGACACGTTCCGGTGCCGTGTCCACCATTCGCCGGGAAAATCGGCGCGGCGGCCCCGCGACGCCGCATCCGCCGGTGCGCCCTCGGGATAGCCTTGGAACCATGTCCCCGGAAACCATGTTTCGGCTGCACCGCCTCCGGCTCAAGAACTATCGCAGCATCAAGATCTGCAACCTGTCGCTGGGGCCTCTGACGCTGTTGGTCGGTCCGAACGGGTCCGGAAAGTCCAATGTGCTCGACGCCCTCGGATTCACCAGTCAGGCGCCCGGCGAAAACCTGGACAATGCGCTCAGGGAACGCGGCGGCATCGCCGAGGTGCGGCGTCGATCAACGGGACATCCAACGCACTTCAGCATTGCCATGACCTTCGTGATGGGCGCAGGACGGCAGGCAGGCGAGTACGAGTTCGAGATCGGGGCGGCAAAAGGCGGCGAATACCGCCCTCGAGTCCCTCTGCGAAAGCCGGGCGATCAAACGGGGCGCCCACTTCGACTCCGATCCCGAACGCCCCCGAAACGCCAAGAAACAGCTCGAACTGCACATGACCGAGTCGTACCGGGAGACGCTGCACCAGCCGAAATTCTCGGCGCTCATGGACCTTGGCCTGCTGCGTCGCAGGAGCCCCTCCTATGGCCGTTTCGAAAGCGACTTGGCCGCAGCATTGAAATTGAGTCGGTGAAGGGGTCTACCCTCTTCGCATGAGACCTCTGGACGGACTGGGAGTGAGCCGCGGCGATGGGGCGATGCTGAGCCCCCTCGCCCGCGACCACTCGGTGCTGCAACACCGCTTCTCACGCGGCACGGCTCGTCGGATACTCCTGCAGGCGCGACCGTTCAGGCTGTGGTTCATCGTCTTCGCCGTGGCGGTGCTGCTGGGCAGCGCCACCACGGTGCTCCCGATGCTGCTGTTCCAGCGCATCATTGACGACGGGGTGCTGGCGGGCAACACCGACCTCGTCGTGCAGCTGGCGTTGGTCGTCGCCGGGCTGGCGCTGGCCGGTGCGCTGCTGGCGCTGCTGGAACGCTGGTGTTCGGCCCGGATCGGGGAAGGTCTGACACACCGGTTGCGATGCCAGCTGTTCGACCGCGTCAGCAGCATGCCGCTGGCCTTCTTCACCCGCTCCAACACGGGCAGGGTCATCTCCCGCATCGCCGGTGATGTCGCGGGCGCGCAGCAGGCGTTCACGTCGACGTTCTCGCAGGCCCTCAGCAACACCACCACCCTGCTGCTCGTCCTGGGGTCGATGCTGGTGCTGTCGTGGCAGCTGACCCTGGCGGCCCTGGTGCTGCTGCCCGTGTTCATGGTGCCCGCGAAACTGGTGGCGCGACGCATCGCTCGGTTGGCGCGCCTGAGGATGGATCATCAGGCGGAACTGACCGACACGATGGCGGAACGTTTCACCGTCTCCGGGGCGATGCTGGTGAAATTGTTCGGCGATCCGCGTCGCGAGTCCGCGATGTTCGAGGACAAGGCCGGGCAGTTGGCCCGCGACGGGGTGCGGATGGCGATGGTGACGCGCGTCTTCCTGTCCACGCTGACCCTGGTGGGGGCCCTGGCCACCGCCCTGTTCTACGGGTTCGGCGGCGGGGCCGTCATCGAGGGGCGACTCAGCCTCGGGACCCTCACTGCGATGGTGGCGCTCCTGGCGCGTCTCTACGGGCCACTGATGCAGCTGAGCAACCTGCGGATCGACCTGATGACCGCCATGGTCAGTTTCGAGCGGGTCTTCGAGGTGCTCGACCTCACCCCCTCCATCTACGACGCCCACGATTCCATCGACGTACCGGGCCCGCCCAGCATCGAGTTCGACAAGGTGTGGTTCACCTACCCCACGGCCTCGGAGGTGTCGCTCTCCTCCCTCACCCCGGAGGCCGACAGGGAACAGAAACGCGGCGAGAAGGTGTTGAGCGAGATCAGCTTCTACGTCGAGCCCGGACAGACGGTGGCGCTCGTCGGGCCGTCAGGGGCGGGCAAGACCACCATCACCCACCTGGTGGCGCGCCTCTACGAGGTCGAGTACGGGGCGGTGCGTGTCGGTGGCGCCGACGTGCGGGGCCTGAGGCAGGCGAGCCTGCGCGAGACCGTCGGGTACGTCACCCAGGACGCGCACCTGTTCCACGACACCATCCGCGCCAACCTCGAGTACGCCCGACCCGGGGTCGAGGAGGAACAGCTGTGGGAGGCCCTCGAGGGGGCGCAGCTCGCCGACCTGGTGCGTCGCCTGCCCGAGGGTCTCGACACCGTGGTGGGGGAGCGGGGCTACCGCCTCAGCGGCGGGGAGCGGCAGCGGCTGGCGATCGCCCGGCTGCTGTTGAAGTCGCCGCCCGTGATCATCCTCGACGAGGCCACCGCGCATCTCGACGCCACCTCCGAACGTCTCGTCCAGCAGGCGCTCGACGTCGCACGGCAGGGCCGCACCGCGATCGTGGTGGCCCACCGGCTCTCGACGGTGCGTTCCGCGGACATGATCCTGGTGCTCGAGAAGGGCAGAATCGTCGAGCGCGGCACCCACGACGAGCTTCTGGCCGCCGACGGCGCCTACGCGAGGCTGTACCAGCACCAGTTCGACACCTCCGGCTAGGTTCTGGCGTGCCATCACGGCCGGAGGCGGGTGCTCCCGGCCAGCTCGTGCAGCACCTCCGGGTGGCCGTCGTCGGCGGTTTCCTCCGCTGCCGGGTGGAACCCCGCCTTCGCCAGCACCCGCAGGCTCGCGGCGTTGCCGACCCGCACCCGCGTCGAGACCACGTCCAGGCCGAGGTCGCCGAGCGCCCACTCGCACACGAGCCGGAGCGAGCGGGTCGCGATCCCGCGTCCCCGGTGGGCCGGGTGCACGAAGTAGGAGACGTTCCAGCGGCCCTCGTGGAGTTTCAGGTCGATCCCTCCCGCGAACCCGGCCGGGATGCGGATCGCCCACGTGAAGGAATCGGGTTCCGTGTCGTTCGCGATCCGCTCCAGATGGGTCCGGCAGCGTTCCGCACCCGGCCGGCACGGCCACCCGAACCAGCGGGCGCACTCGTCGTCCTGCGCATCCGACCAGTCGTCGGCGTCACTCAGGCCCGGTGCCTCGAGAACGAGGTCGTCCGCGACCAGCCGGGGAGTCCTCATGGCACCCAGCCTACGAGGTCGCGTCGGAGCCCATCCAAACCGATCGAGCCGATCCGCCGGGGGGCGGAGAACCGAACCACTCTTTTCAGGAAGCAGGATCTTCCCGGAGAATCACATCCAGCAGCGAAGGCAGGGCGGTGGAGGAGTTCCGCTAGCGTTGTGACATGACCGTTTCCCCTTCCGTCGCCGAGTTGAGGCGACGCCTGGGTGTGGGCGGTGACTGCGATGAACCCCCGGGCTTGCCGGGTGTGGTGTGTCTCGCGGGGCCGGGGTCAGCGGTTGTTCTGTTCGCCGACACGGCGGCCGGGGCGGCGTGGGCGCGGCGGCGGGGCGGCGTGCTCTCGGGCGACGAGGCGGAACGGGCGGCGCGGTTCGTCGTTCCCGGGCTCGGGGAGACGTGGAGTGCGGCACGGGTGGTGCTGCGCGAGGTGCTGGGGCGCGCGACGCTCACGCCCGCGGCGGATGTGCGGATCCACACCGGTGAGTTCGGGAAGCCGTCGGTCGACGGGGTCGAGTTCTCTTTGTCCCACAAGGACGCCACCGTGCTGATCGGGCTCGGGGATCTTCCGCTCGGGGTGGATGTGGAGAAGGTCCCCGATGACCGGACCGTGCAGCAGGTCGGTTCGAGTTTTCATCCGCGGGAGGCGGCGGAGTTGCTCGACCTGCCCGCCGAGGAACGCCCCGGGGCGTTCGCGCGCGTCTGGGTGCGCAAGGAGGCCCTGCTCAAGGCCATCGGGACCGGCCTGTCGCGCGGAATCTCCCGCGACTACGTGGGCGCCGGGACGGTCCCGGGAACTCCCGTCGCGGGGCTGCGCATCCACGACCTGGCGCTCCCCGGGAAACCCGGCCACCGCGCTGCGCTGTGCACCACGGTGGCCGCGGCGACCCCGTAGCGGCGGGCCGTCAACAAGACCTGTCAGCGGGCGGTCTGTTCGAAAGCGCCGCCCCGATGAAGGCGACGGCGCCACCCAGCAGCATCGCCGCGTGCGCGGATCTGATCAGTTCCCAGACATTGGTTGGATTCTGTCGCGGGGCAATGACGGCCATTTTCCCTCCTTGAAGGGGAGTGGGGGGGCACTGACGCCCAAGCAGCCGACCTAGCCTACATTTTCCCTCCTTGAAGGGGAGTGGGGAGTTCCGGTTTCCGTGGGAGAGGGGACCCGACCGGTTCCGGCCGGGAGATGGGGCCGTCAGACGATGCCGGCGCGGGAGAACTGCCTGCGGGTCAGCGCGCGGCCCCAGAAGCACCCGGCGACGCAGGCGACGACGGCGAGCAGGCAGTACATGACCATGGTCGCGGGGTTGAGCATGTCCAGCCCCACCTTCGCCACGTCCAGGGTGGGGTTGTTCGCGTAGAGCTCCAGGTAGGCGTCCTTCATCCAGACGAAGGGAATGTACTCGCCGATGGCGAAGAGGGTCACGAAGGCCGTGTACGCGACGGTCATCGACGCGAAGGACTTGTGCCCCATCAGCCAGTAGATCACCTCGGCGACCAGTCCACCCGCGATCGTCATGTAGCACATGACGCCGCCGGGGGCCATGGAGATCATCATCAACCCGATGATGACGCCCGTGATCAGGAAGATGCCGGTGCGCTGCACCTTGCCGAGCAGGACCATGAAGATCAGGCCGCCGAAGACCCCGAAGATCACCGGGAGCAGCACCATGATCAACGGGATCGCGCCCATGGTCATGCCGCAGATGAAGAACAGCACGATGTACAGGGCGACGAAGATGCCGATGGTGACGGCGTCACGGACCGGGGAGCTCCTGCGGTTCTGCGCGGGGGGTGTGGGCTGTGTGGATTCCGTTGACTCGCTCATCATTCCTCTTCTCTCGCGAGTTTCTCCAGGACGACCTGGTGGCCGTCGATGTGGACGGTGTGGTCGAAGGTGGTTTCGATGAACTCGACGTCGTGGGTGATGACCAGCACCAGGGCGCCGTCCTCGGCCACGTCCCTCAGCAGGTCGGAGACCCGCTGCATGTTCCTGGCGTCCAGGCCCGAGGTGGGTTCGTCGAGACAGATCACCCTCGCCTTCTTCATGCAGGCCAGGGCGATTCCGAGGCGCTGCTTCTGCCCACCCGACAGGGTCAGCGGGTGGCGTTCCCGCAGCTCCTCCAACCCGGTGCGGGCCAGCAGCTCGGCGGCCCGCGCCTCGGTCGCGGGTCCGGGAGGGGAACCGATCAGCATCTCGTCCCACACCGATTCACCCACCAGCTGGTACTCGACGTCCTGCATCACCAGGGCGCAGTCGCGGGTGCGGCGGCGCCTGGTCCAGGTTCTCCCGTTCCAGCTGACCCTTCCCCGGGATTTCAGCAGCCCCAGCAGGACCCTCATCAAGGTGGTCTTGCCGACGCCGTTGGCGCCGGTGATGCCGATCACCCCGGAGGCGGGCAGGGTCAAGTCGTCGATGCGCCACAGCGGTTCGCACCGGGGATGGGCGAACCGGGCGTCCTGGATTCTCGGGCCGGCCTGGTCGAAGGGCTCCGGTGGTGTCGGCCGGAACCCGGTGCGGCGCAGCCGGCGAAGCCCGTGATCGGTGAACCAGGCATCGGGCAGCAGCCGCAGCCGGTCGCTGGTGAGGTCGGCGGCCACCCGGCCGGCCTCCAGCACGACGCAACGGTCGATGACCCCGTCGAGGTAGGAGAGGCGGTGGTCGGCGATGATCGTCGTCACATCCCTTTCCTTGAGGTCGAGAATCACCCCGCGCAGCATGTCGAGGCTGTCGAGGTCGAGATTCGCCGAGGGTTCGTCGAACAGCAGAACCCGGGGGCTCAGCGCCATCGCGGACCCGATCGCCAGTTTCTGTTTCTCACCGCCCGAGAGCCCCGCGATGCGGCGGCCCAGCAGGTCGGTGATCCCGACGTCGGCGGCGATCTCACCGACCCTGCGGACGATCTCCTCGGAGGGCATGGCGAAGTTCTCGCAGCAGAAGGCCAGCTCGCTGGTCACGTCGAACGTGAAGAACTCGGAACGGGGATCCTGGAAGACGGTGCCGAGCCTGGAGGCCAGGTCGCGGGCCTGCAGCTGGGCCACCGGGACACCGTCGAGGGTGATGCTCCCGGTGACGTGGGCGTCGAAGAAGTGGGGCACCAGGCCGTTCAGGCAGCGCAGCAGGGTCGTCTTGCCGCACCCCGAGTCCCCCGTGACGAGGACGCTCTGACCGGTGGGGATGACAAGGTCGATGCCGCTGAGCGCCGCGGGAAGCAGGGCGTCGTCGTCGCCGAGGTAGGAGACGGTGGCCTCGGTGAACTCGATCACCACTTCACCCACACCTTCACGGCGGCGACCAGCGCGGGGGTGAACGCCATCAGGGCCCAGTCGACGGCTTCCAGGCGCGGAACGGTCATCGCGGAACGGCGGTGCCCGGGGTCGAGGCCCTTGCACTCCGCGACCGCCGACAGCTCGTCGGCGATCCGTCCCGAACGCATCAGCACCGGGACGACGCCGTGCTCCAGCTCCTTCAACGGGTGACGCAGCCAGCGACGCCACCGGGCCTCCGAACCCCGCAGCCTGGACGCGGAACGGATGGTCCGAAGCTCGCCCAGCAGCGTGGGGACGTAACGGTGGATGACCATGACGACCACCAGGAAGGTGCCCGGCAGTCGCAGTGTGCCCAGGGCCGCCATCGCCTCACCCATCGGCACCCGGGTGAAGACCACCAGACCCATGGCGAGTGCCGGGAAGCCGTGGACCGAGAGGGTCAACAGGATTCCGAGCCACGGCACCAACGGCAGGTGCGCCCCCAGCAGGCACAGGTGGTGAAGGATCCGCAGCGCGACGTAGCTCCCGGCCAGTTGCAGGGACAACCGGGACGACCCGAGCAGGAACCCCAGGACGATGGGATACGCGGTCAGCAGGGCGGTGCCGGCCGGGGTCTGGACCATGCCGGTGCCGCAGGCCACCACGACCAGCACAACCAGGCCTGCCCTGAAGTCGGGCTTGGTGGGGGTGGGTGGCCGGAACCCTCCGGGAGTCCCGGAGGAAACCGTCGCGTGGTTCGCTTCGGGGCGATCCGGGCGAGGGGTCGGAACCCCACCCGGGAACGGAGAACCAACCGCCGACATAATTGCTTAGGCTAACCTAAACTCCGCGTCGGTGGAACCCACTTGCTTGCCCGTTCAACGACGACCCGCGGGGAGCGAATGCCGTGCCGGCCGGGACTGCGCGGTGCTGTCAGCAGGTCAGGCCGGGGCGCCCTCCAGGATGGCGCGGCTGGCGGACAACCCCAGACGGGTGGCCCCCGCGGCGACCATCGCCTGTGCGGTGTTCCAGTCGCGGATGCCGCCGGAGGCCTTGACCCCGAGGCGACCGTCGACGGTCGCCGCCATCAGTGCGACGGCGTGGGTGCTGGCGCCGCCCGCCGGGTGGAAGCCCGTCGAGGTCTTGACGAAGTCGGCGCCCGCCTCCTCGGCGGCCCGGCAGGCGGTGACGATCTCCTCGTCGGTCAGGGCGGCGGCTTCGATGATGACCTTCAACAGCCCGGTGGTGGCCTCGCGCACGGCCGCGATCTCCTCGACCACCCGGTGTGGTTCGCCGGCCTTCAGGTGGCCGATGTTGATGACCATGTCGATCTCGTCGGCCCCCAGCCGTGACGCCTCGGCCGCCTCGGCGGCCTTTGTCGCGGGGGTGTGGTTGCCGGACGGGAACCCACACACCGTCGCCACCTTCAATGGGGCGAGGTCGTCGGTGAGCGGCAGCATCGACGGCGACACGCACACCGAGAAGACGCCCAGCTCCTTGGCCTCCGCGACCAGCGCGGAGACCTGCGCCGGTGTGGCATCGGTTCGCAGGAGGGTGTGATCGATCATGCGCGCCAGCGCGTCCCGGGAAATCTCCATGCGTCGAGGGTAGTCGGTCGCGGCCGAACCGCCGGACAGCCCCGCGTCCGCCACCCCGCCCGGCGGAAACGCTTGCCTTGTGGTCGTGTGCTTGCGCTGTAGCGCTGGCGTTTGACGGGAAGGCAGGCGTTCGGCAGGTGGGCTGGCGTTCGGCAGGAGGGCTGGCGTTCGGCAGGAGGGCTGGCGTTCGGCGGGGGTGGTGGGGGTTCTACCGGGTTCGCTTGCCTTGTGGTCGTGTGCTTGCGCTGTAGCGCTGGCGTTTGGCG
>NZ_LR027842.1:180543-195921 GCF_900607225.1 [Pseudopropionibacterium] massiliense
GGTGTTTCCCGGGTCAGTCGGCCAGGGGCAGCCAGACCGTGAAGCACGTGCGACCCGGGCGGGAGTCCACCTCCACCCGGCCGCCGAAGCTCGCGACCACCGCCTGCACGATCGACAGGCCCAGCCCCGTCGATTTCGCCTCGTTGTGGCGACGCGACGCATCGGCCCGGGTGAAGCGTTCGAAGATCCGGGGCAGCACGTCGGGCGCGATGCCGGGGCCGTCGTCGACGACCATCAGACACGCCTGGCCGTCCCTGATCCCGGCGACGGTGGTGACGGTGGTGCCCGCGGGGGTGTGGTTGCGGGCGTTGGACAGCAGGTTGACGATCACCTGGTGGAGGCGGTCGGCGTTGGCCCGCACCTCGAATCCCTCCTCGGGAAGTTCCAGGTGCCAGACGTGATCGGGTCCGGCGGCGCGCGCGTCGCTGACGGCGTTGAGCACCACCGCGACGATGTCGACGGGCTGCATCTCGACGGGGGCGTCGGCGTCGAGCCGGGCCAGCAGGAGGAGGTCCTCGACGAGTTTCGTCATGCGCCGCGACTCCGAGTCGATCCGGCCCAGCGCGAACGCCGAGTCCGCGCCGTCGCCGCGGGCCGCCAGCTCCGAGTAGCCGCGGATGGCCGCGAGGGGGTTGCGCAGCTCGTGGGAGGCGTCGGCGACGAAACGCCGCAGTTTGGTCTCGGAGGCCTCCCGGACCTTGAGCGCCCCCTGCACGTTGCCGAGCATCCGGTTGAAGGCGCCGGTCAGCTGCGCCACCTCGTGTTCGGGGGGCAGCGCCGGGTCGGGTACCGCGGGCACGTCGACCTCGCCGCGGTCGAGGTCCAGCTGCGAGACCGTCGACGCCGTCGCCGACAACGACCGCAGCGGTTTCGTCGCGGCATTCGCGACGGCGCGGGTAGCGAATGCCGCCGCCACCACGGCCGCCGTTCCCAGGGCGGCCGCGAGCAGACTCAGGCGCACGATGGTGGTGTTGACGGTCTCCAGCGGCAGGGCCAACACCGTCAGTTCGCCGTCGCGGTTGTACTGTGCGACCGCCCGGTACTGGCCCAGCTCGGGGACGTCCACGGTGTGTTTCTGGCCATCCGCGTTGATCTTCAACAGGGCGTTGACGGCATCCGCGGAGACATTGTCGAACTCGCCGTGCCCGATCTTCGACGCGACACTGACACCGCTTGAACTGCGCAGCACGATGACGGTGCCGGGAGGCGTGCCGGGCGCCAGGATGCCCTTCGGACGGCCGTTCTGCTGGCCGGTTTCGCGCGCCTGGAGGGCTTTGGCGTTGTCCACCTGTTTGTCGAACTGCTCGTACATGATGACGCCCGCCGCGACGATGGTGCCCGCCGAGATCAGCAGCGCCAGCACCGCGACCACGGCCGTGACGCGTCGCCGCAGCTGGGCGGAGAGGGTGGCCGGGCGCATCAGGCGCTGGCCGGGCGCAGCACGTAGCCGGCGCCGCGCATCGTGTGGATCATGGGTGAGCGGCCCGCGTCGATCTTCTTGCGCAGGTAGGAGATGTAGAGCTCGACGACGTTGGCCTGGCCGCCGAAGTCGTAGTTCCACACCCGGTCGAGGATCTGGGCCTTGCTGAGCACCCGTTTGGGGTTGCGCATCAGGTAGCGCAGCAGCTCGAACTCGGTGGCGGTGAGGTTGATGTTCTCGCCGGCGCGGGTGACCTCGTGGGAGTCCTCGTCGAGGATCAGGTCGCCGACGACCAGCTGGGTCTCCGGCTGCACCGTCGTCGCCCCGGAGCGTCGCAGCAGCCCGCGCAGCCGGGCGATGACCTCCTCCAGGGAGAACGGTTTGGTCACGTAGTCGTCGCCCCCGGCGGTGAGCCCGGTGATCCGGTCGGCCACGCCGTCCTTGGCGGTCAGGAAGATCACGGGCACGTCGGGTTGCTCGGTGCGGATGCGGCGCATCACCTCGAGGCCGTCGAAGTCCGGCAGCATCATGTCGAGGACGATGGCGTCGGGTTTGACGGCGCGGGCCGCGTGGACAGCGTCGGTTCCGGTGGCGGCGGTGGTCACATCCCAACCCTCGTAGCGCATGGCCATGGCCAGCAGCTCGGTCAGGCTGGGCTCGTCGTCGACGGTGAGGACCCGCAGCGGGGTGCCGTCGGGGCGGGTCAGGGCAGTGGGCTGTGCGGGAGGCATGCCTCTACTGTGACAGCCCGGAGTGAGGTTGTGCCATGAAACTGCTGTGTGTCTCCTGTGCGACATGCGTTCCCCGGGATGAGAGGGCCCAGCCGTCCGACATGGCGAGGACGGGCTCCACGTCGGGGGAGAGCGCGGGTTCCGGAGCCGGGGAGTGTGGGGGTTCTTCGGTGAGGGAACGGGCCGGCCGTCGGGGTGATTCCTCCTCGGGAGGTGTGTCCTGCGCGGGCAGCGCGGTGTCCTTCGGTGTTCGGAACAGGTTGTCCAGGGCCAGTCGGCCCGCCCCGTGGGTCATCAGCACCATGCCGACGATCGCCATCACGGCGTTGTACTCCCAGCCGGAGTCGTGGACGTAGAAGTTGTGCGACCTGAGGGTGAGGATGATGCCGATGTTGAGGACCACCAGACCGAGGCCGATCGCGGGGGTCGCCAACCCGAAGATCAGGAAGATGCCGCCGATCACCTCGAATCCGATGAGCAGCCACACCATGAGTCCGGGGTTCGGGATGCCCGCCTGTTCGAGGATGGTGGCCTCCGCGGTGATGCCCTCGTTCTGCCAGCGGTGCCAGCCGTGGGTGACCATGATGAGTCCCATGACGATGCGGGTGAGCATCAGGGCGATGCCTTTGAGCACGTGGATGAATGCCTTCATGGTTCTCCCTGCCGTCGGTGTTTCAGCCAATCGTATGACACGAACCAGCCATTCGTTCCGAAATTTTCCTGATAAAATCCTCCGGCCTTCCCGGGGTGCCGTGGCTCGTCGCGTCCTCGTTCCACCGGTGCCGTCGTGACACATCCTAGAGTTGTGCCCGATGTCTGCTCTTGAACCGCGTCCCCGAATCACCGACCCCACCGGAGGCTGGGGGTGGGTGGGGTTCGGGATGCTCGCCAGCGTGGTCACGGCCGCTTTCGCCTGGGTGGTGCCGCAACCCGCGGTGACGGTCGTCGACTACCTGCTGGCCGCCCTGTTCTTGGTGCCCTGCGCGGCCCTGCTGCTCGCGTGGTGGCGGATCGGGCCGCGGTTCCCGCATCCCGTCGTCGCGACGGTGCTGTGGGCGCTGCCGCTGCTGGCCTGCCCGCTGCTGTTCAGCCTCGACGTCAACGCCTACCTGACGCAGGGTTGGATGGTGCTCAACGGCCACGACCCCTACGTCATGACGCTCGGGGAACCACAGCTGCCCGGGATCGCGGTCGGGGCGGACTGGGTGGACACCACGTCGGTCTACCCGGCGGGCTCGTTGCTGGTCTTCGCGGCCGTTTTCTGGGCCAGCGGTGGCCTGCCCTGGCTGGGGATCCTGCTGTTCAGGCTGCTGCACCTGGCCTGTCTGCTGGTGGTGGCGTGGGCGGTGAAGCGCGTCGCGTCGCGCGTCGGGGTCCCCGTGAACACGGCGCTGTGGGCGGGAATCGCCACCCCGCTGCTGATTCTCCAGTGGATCGGGGGCCTGCACAACGACGCCGTGCTGGTGGCCCTGATCGCCCTGGCGGTGATGGTGGCGCAGCGCGGCGGCTGGTCCGGGTTGCTGCTGGGCGGGGCTCTGATCGGGCTGTCCCTGACGATCAAGCAGTCGGGGGCGGCCGCCGGTCTCGGGATCGTCGCCCTGGCGTGGGCGGCCTCGCCGGGCCGCGACTGGTGGCGGCTCGCGGGCCGGGCCGCGGCTGCGGGGGCGGCTGCGGTCGCGGTGTTCACCGGCGTCTCGGTGGGTTCCGGGCTGGGGTTCGGGTGGAACAGCCCCACCGCGGGCAGTCCCCTGGCAGTGATGAGCGACTCACCGCTGTCGTGGATCATCCAAGCGATGAGATTCCTCGGGCAGGAGGCGTCGCTGCCCCCGGTGATGCGGGCGCTCACCCTCGTCGCCGGGCTGGCGGTGCTGGCGGCCTGGGTGTGGCTCGTGGTGCGGTTCGGGCCCCGACCCGGGGAGCCGGGGCGTCCCTGGGTGGTGCTGCTCGGCGGGCTGCTGGCCTTCGCGCTGCTCGGTCCCGCCCTGCAGCCCTGGTACTTCACCTGGGTGGCGCCCTTCGTCGCCCTGACGCTGCCCGATCGGCGCTGGCAGCGGATCTGGTTGAGTGCGACCGTGGTGGTCGTGATGGCGGCCTCCACCCAGGTCTCCCTCGGCTCCCCGCTGCTGGGGCTGGCCGTCTGGTGGTCGTGGCGACGCCTCGAGGCGAAGGATCTCGACGTGTTCCAGGAACGGACCGGGGTCTGACCTCGCCGCGACCGCGGGCCGACGCGTTTTCCTGCGCCCGGGCGCTAGGGTCGCGGGCATGACCGAGCAGCGCTGGAGGCGGACCCCCGGGGCGTGGGCCGTGCGGATTCGCGGTCTCGCCAAGCGTTTCGGGCGCGTCCAGGCAGTGTCCGGACTCGACCTCGACGTGCCCCTCGGTGGTGTCCACGGACTGCTCGGTCCCAACGGTTCCGGCAAGACCACCACGCTGCGGATGCTGCTCGGCCTGATCCGTCCCGACCGCGGTGAGATGCGCATCCTCGACCACGAGGTGCCCTACGGGCTACCCGAGGTGATCAACAGGGTGGGGGCCATCGTCGAGAGCCCCGCGTTCGCCCCGAACATGAGCCTGAGACGCAACCTGGAGATCCTCGCGGTCTCCACCGGGGTACCGGGTCGTCGCGTCACGGAGGTGCTGCTGGAGGTCGGGCTGCGGGGACGCGAGAGGGCGGCGTTCCACACCTGCTCCCTCGGCATGAAGCAGCGACTCGCGATCGCCGCGACCCTGCTGAGGGAACCCGACCTGCTGATCTTCGACGAACCCACCAACGGACTTGACCCCGCCGGCATCCAGGAGATCCGCACCACCATGCGGGCCCTCGCGGATGCGGGTCGCACGGTCGTGGTCGCGAGCCATCTGCTGGGGGAGGTCGAACAGATCGCCGACTCGGTGTCCATCATGGGCCGGGGCCGGGTGATCGCGGCCGGGGACCTGGAGGAGTTCCTCAACGACGGCTCCGCCTACGTGGCGGTGGAGATCGACGACGTCCCGGCGGCCTTCGAGACGCTGCGGCAGGCCGGGTTCGGCGGCCAGCTGGTGGGCGGGCAGTTGCGCGTCACCCGCGACGAGGGGCTCGACCCGGCCGCCGTGGCCCGGGTCCTGGGGGAGGCGGACCTGTGGCCGAGGCATCTCAGCCTGCAACGCTCCAGCCTCGAATCCGTGTTCCTGGAACTGACCGAGGACGAACGACTCACCACCACGCAGGGAAGGGCCGTGGCGTGATGCTGAATCTGCTGCGCGCCGAGCTCCTCAGACTGGTCAGCGACCGGAAGGTTATGGTGCTGGCGGTGTTCGTGCTGGGGGTGGGATTCTGGATCGCGGCCCCGATGGCCGAGACCCTCAGGCCCTACACCGCGCTCGACTGGGACGAAGCGCGACGGCAGTCCAACGACGCCCAGATAAACCTGGAGGTGATCTGCGGGTCGGGTCCTGCCAACAGCGACTGCTCGATGCTGCCGACGAACATCACGGTGGAGGGGTTCCTGCGTCCCCAGCTGAGTTTCGAGCAGTTCGTCATCGCGACCCTCGGGCTGACGATGCAGGCGGGCCTGTTCGCCGTGGTGGTGTTGATCACCGTGATGATCGGGGCCGAGTTCAGCACCGGCTCCATCGGCACCCAGCTGACCTTCACCCCACGCAGGCTGCCGCTGCTGTGGGCGAAGACCCTGGCCGCGGCGATCTGCGGGGCCGCTCTGATGGCCTTCTGGACGATGTTCATGGTGGTCCTGGACGTGTTCTTCTACCTCAACGTGCGTGGACTCGGGGGGCTGACCGCCGGCCCCGTGATGGCAGCGCAGGTTGGACGCGCACTGCTGGTCGGGGCCGTGGTGGGGATGCTGGCGGCGCTGGTGACGATGGCCTTGGCGTCGACGGTCAAGACGTGGGTGTTGATCTCCGCTGGGCTGGCGCTCTCCCTGTTCCTCGAATCCTCCAGGGACATCGCCCAGACCGCGTGGCTGCTGCCGACCACCAACGCATTCAACCTCATCACCGGCGAATGGAGCCGCACCATCTACAACGGCGACGGGGTGCGGCAGGAACCGACCCCGCACCTCGACTACGGATACTCCCTGGGATACGCGGCCTTCTGGCTGGTGGTCTTCGGGGTCTGGGCGTCGGTCAGCTTCTCACGCCGCAACATCCTCAACAAATAGTCTGCGATCCCTCCCCGGGGCCGGTTGAGCCGGCCTGCGACGAAGGAGGGGCCCGTGTCGATGGTGGTTGAGCCGGCCTGCGAGCGTCAGCGAGTGGGTCGTGTCGAAACCATGGTGGGGGTGTCCGGGGACTTGTGGTCGGGTCTGCCTACCGGGTGGCAGTGATGGTTTCGACTCAGCCGTTCGCTTCGCTCACGTGCTGGCTCAACCGGCTTCAGGGGGCTCGCGTACCGGCTCAGGTTTCCCCGCGATTCGTACGGGCGGGAAGGATCGGCGTACTGCGACGAAGGGCTGCCCGGCCCGGTTGGTTTGTCGGCCGTTCCGGATACCGACCGGTAGGATCGCTGCCCGTGCGATACGTCTCCACCCGTGCCACCGACCACACCACCAGGGCCTTCAGTGACATCCTCCTGGAGGGCCTGGCGCCCGACGGCGGCCTCTACCTGCCCGTCGAGTACCCGCGGGTGGATGCAGAACTCCTCTCCCGGTGGCGCGACGTGCTGTTCGACGACGGCTACGCGGCGCTCGCCTTCGAGGTGTGTTCCCTGTTCATCGACGACATCCCCGCCGACGACCTGCGGGGCATCTGCCGTCGCGCCTACGCGCCCGGGAAGTTCTCCGACCCGCGGATCGTGCCGGTTTCCGAACTGTCGGACGGGGTGCGGCTGGCGCACCTCAGCAACGGCCCGTCCGCGGCCTTCAAGGACATGGCCATGCAGCTGCTCGGCGAGCTGTTCGCCCACGAGCTGGCGCGCCGCGGCGAGCGCCTCACCATCCTGGGCGCCACCTCCGGCGACACCGGTTCGGCCGCCGAGTACGCGCTGCTGGGCAGGCCCGGGATACGGGTGGTGATGCTGTCCCCGGCGGACCGCATGACCCCGTTCCAGCAGGCGCAGATGTACTCCATCGACGACCCCGGGGTGGTGAACCTGGCCGTCGAGGGCGTCTTCGACGACTGCCAGGACCTCGTCAAGGCCATCAACGCCGACGCCGACTTCAAACGCGACCACCGCATCGGCGCGGTGAACTCCATCAACTGGGCACGCCTGATGGCGCAGATCGTCTACTACTTCGCGGCGTGGCTGCGCACCGGCGGCGAGGAACCGGTCTCGTTCGCGGTGCCGTCGGGCAATTTCGGCAACATCGCGGCCGGGCACATCGCCCGCCTCATGGGGCTGCCCATCCGGCACCTGGTGCTGGCCACCAACGAGAACGACGTCCTCGACGAGTTCTTCCGCACCGGCGTCTACCGGCCCCGCGCCGCGCAGCAGACCCACGCCACCAGTTCCCCGTCCATGGACATCTCGAAGGCGTCGAACTTCGAACGTTTCGTCGCCGACCTGCTGGGCCGCGACGGTGCGCGCGTCGCCGACCTGTTCGGCCGCGAACTGCCGGAAACCGGCCGGCTCGACCTGTCCGGCGAGGACCGCGACCGTTTCGGTTTCGTCTCGGGTTCCTCCACCCACGCCGACCGGCTGGCCGAGATCCGCGCCACCTGGGAGAACGACCGCGTTCTCATCGATCCCCACACCGCCGACGGCGTGCACGTCGCCCGCCGGCTGCTGGCCTCCGGTGAGGTGACCGGACCCGTCGTGGTGCTGGAAACCGCGCTTCCTGTGAAGTTCGCCGAGACCATCACCCAGGCAACCGGCATCGTCCCGCCGCGCCCCGATCGTTTCGCCGGGATCGAGGACCTCCCCAGGCACGTGACGCGCATCCCGGCGGACGTGGACGCGGTTCGGCGGGCTATTGACGGGGCCGCCTGAAAACGGGAATCGAACCCCTTGTAGGGTAAGAAATCCGGGTGGAAATAGCATGCCGGTTCATAGGGAGGAAACATGCTGGACTGCGCCATCATTGGGGCTGGCCTGGCGGGCCTCGTGGCTGCTCGCGACCTGCGGAACCGGGGGCTCGGTGTTGTTGTGCTCGAGGCCCGGGACCGCGTGGGGGGGCGTGTCGAGAACGGGGTCCTTGCCGACGGCCAGTACGTGGAGCTCGGCGGTCAATGGATCGGCGCCGGACACGACGCCATCTTTGAACTGATCGAGCGGTACGGGCTGAGGACCATTGGTACTCCGGCTCGCGGAAATCTGGTGGTGCGTGTCCACGGCAGATTGCTCGAGGTGCCGTCGGCCGAGGACGGGGCGGAACTGACCCCGTTCGAGGTCGCCGACCTCAGCCAGGGGTTGTTGAGGCTGCGACGCCTCGCGCACCGCCTGGCCGACGATCCGGCATGGGTGACGGCGAACGGTGCCTGGCTGAGGCAGGACCTACGACGCTGGGTGCGCACCAATTTACGTACCGGAGGGGCGCAGGCCCGTTTCGGAGGGGTTTACGAGGCGGCCTTCGGGCCGATGATCCCGCACGCGACCCTCGAGGAGGGCCTGCGGCAGATCAACTCGGGGCCGAGCCTGGAGACGATGATCGCCAACAACGGCGGGTTGAACCAGCAACGCGTCGACGGCGGCATGATGGCTCTGTGTGAGGCCCTGGCCGATGATCTCGGGGAGGTGGTGCGTCTCGGGAGCCCCGTGACGAAGGTCACGCACGAGGACACCGCCGTCGTGACGCTCGAATCCGGGGAGACCATCGAGGCGCGCACCGTCGTCTCGACGCTGCCGCCACGCCTGGCGGTCGCCCTGGAATACGACCCACCCCTGCCGCAGTGGAGACGGGACGTCGCGGAGAAGGTGGCGCCCGGCAACGTAATCAAGGCTTATTTGGTGTACGAGACGCCTTTCTGGCGCGAACGAGGACTTTCAGGGCAGTCGAGCTCTGACGAGGGGGCGGTTCGCGTCACGTTTGACACAACCCCGGCCGACTCGGTTCGCGGGCTGCTGATGGGTTTCTTCGAGGGGACGGAAGCCGATTCCCTGGCTCATCGTTCCCTGGAGACCCGGCGGCGCGCATTCGTCGAGTCGGCCGTCCGTGCGTTCGGAGCGGAGGCCACCGAACCCCTCGATTACCTCGAACGGGACTGGAGCGCCGAGCAGTACACGCGAGGCTGTCACGGGGCGCACTTCGCGCCCGGGATCTGGACCTCCAACGGTCCCATCCTGGCGGCCCCCGACGGGTGCCTCTACTGGGCCGGGGCGGAGTACTCGACCAGGTTCAACGGCTACATGGAAGGTGCGGTCCGCTCCGGTGAGGAGATCGCGGCCACGGTCGCCGTCGCCCTCATCTGACCCCGAAACCCAAAGCTGGTTGAGCCGACCTGCTCGTTTCTCGCGGTACGGCTCAACCGGCGTGGTGGTGTATGCTCGGGGCTCGCGCCGCCCAGTAGGTGAGTCTGACTTGGCATGATGCCGCCTTGCCCAGCACAATAGCCGATATGCGCAAGCATCATGTTGTGATAATCGGTTCTGGTTTTGGTGGTCTGTTCGCGGCGAAGGCCTTGAGGCGCGCCGACGTCGATGTGACGTTGATAGCACGCACCACCCATCATCTGTTCCAGCCGCTGCTCTACCAGGTGGCGACCGGCATCCTGTCGGAGGGCGAGATCGCCCCCGCGACCCGGGAGGTGCTGCGCAAGAACAAGAACGTGACGGTGCAGCTCGGTCTCGTCGAGAAGGTCGACGTGGCGGCCAGGCAGGTGCACTGGCGTTTCCACGGCCTCGAACAGGTCACCGACTACGACTCGCTGATCGTCGCCGCAGGCGCGGGGCAGTCGTACTTCGGCAACGACCACTTCGCCCGGTACGCGCCCGGCATGAAGACCATCGACGACGCCCTGGAGCTGCGGGCCCGGATCTTCGGGGCCTTCGAACTGGCCGAACTCGCCCCGGAGGGAGAGGACCTGTCCAAGTTCCTGACCTTCGCGGTCGTCGGCGCGGGACCGACCGGGGTGGAGATGGCCGGGCAGATCCGCGAACTGGCCTCCAAGACCCTCGTCGGCGAGTTCCGTCGCATCGACACGCGCCAGGCGCGGGTGATCCTCATCGAGGGCGGACCCCTGGTGCTGCCCAGCTTCGGCGAGGACCTCGGTGGTTCGGCGCGCAGGTCGCTGGAGAAACGCGGCGTCGAGGTGTGGACGGAAACCATGGTCACCGAGGTCGACTCGCGCGGGTTCACCGTCAAACGCAAGGACGGCTCCACCGAACGGGTGGAGTCGGTGTGCAAGGTGTGGGCCGCCGGGGTGTCCGCGAACCCGCTCGGCCCGCAGATCGCCGAACAGACCGGCGCGGAGACCGACCGGGTGGGCCGGGTCAAGGTGCTGCCGGACCTGACCCTGCCGGGGCATCCCGAGGTGTTCGTGATCGGCGATCTCGCCGCCGTCGACGGGGTACCGGGGGTGGCGCAGGGCGCGATCCAGGAGGCCCGCTACGCGGCGGCAGCCATCCGCGGCCAGCTGGCCGGGAACCGGCCGCAGGCCCCGTTCACCTACAAGGACAAGGGGTCGATGGCGACGATCTCCCGGTTCTCCGCCGTCGTCAGCGCGGGGAAGGTCAAGTTCTCGGGTTTCCTGGCCTGGGCGGCCTGGCTGGTGTTGCACCTGCTCTACATCGCAGGCTTCAAGCAGCGGATGTCGACGCTGCTGCACTGGTTCATCAGCTTCCTCACCCGCGGCCGGGCGGAGCGCGTCACGACGAACCAGCAGATGGTCGGACGCCTGGCGTTGGAGGAACTCGGCGAGGGCACCAGCGCCCGCCTCATGTCCGGTGCACCCAAGAAGAAGACCGAGGATGCGACACCGGAGGACTCCGACGAGAAGGAAACAGCGCCGGTCGCGTGAGACCCCGCCCCGCCCTGCACCCCGCCGGTTTTGCTGGCCTTACCGCTGATTCGCTGGCCTTCTTTACGGTTTGCTGGCCTTGTTCACGTTTGCCTGCGCTGTGAGGCCAGCAAACACGGACAAGGCCAGCAAAACCGGGTTAAGGCCAGCGAACCGACGGGCGGCGCGGGGTCAGGTGTCGGCCCCATCCCGGAGGCGGGCGTTGGCCTTCTCGACGTCGAGCCGGGTGAGCAGGAAGAAGATGAGCGCGTTGGCCACCAGCGGGAACCACAGGTACATGACGTGGATCATCTGGATCGCCGAGTCCGGCTGCACACCCAGGTTGCCGTCGTAGCCGCTGGCGGCCAGGAGCCACCCGGCGGCGGCCGTTCCGATGCCGCCGCCCACCTTCACCCCCAGGGAGGTGCAGGAGAACATGAGCCCGTCGATGCGCTTGCCGGTGCGCAGCCAGGTGTGTTCCGACGCCTCCGCGATCATGGCGTTGATCGTCCCCTGCAGCGGGCTCATGCCCAGGGAGGCCACCGCCGAGAGGACCAGCATGAGCGGGACGTCGTGGAAATAGGCCGCCACGAGCACCCCGAGCCGCCCGAGGGTCGCGATGACGTAGCCGCCGAGGTTGACCCGGTACATCTCCCCGAACCTCTTCACGACGACGGGGGTCACCAGCAGCCCGACGATGAGCGGGATGTTGATGGCCCAGGCGAAGGTTCCCAGCAGGTTCTCGTCCCTCAGGACGTACTTCATGAAGTAGATGCCCATGTTGAGCATGGCCGTGAAGATCTGGGTGAGCAGGAAGACGACGAGGATGAGCAGGTAGTACCTGTTGGACAGCAGCATCCTGGCCGACTCCAGCACCGTCAGCGTGTCGTCCTCCTGTTTCTTGTCGTCGTCGCCGGCCAGTTCCTCCGGGGGCAGTTCCTTGACGGAGAACACCGACAGGGTGTTGACCGCCAGCCCGAGCAGCGCGTAGATGATCGCCATGGTCCGCCAGCCCGCGGCGCCGCCCCCGAACATCGCCACGCCCCCGACCGTGATGCTCTGGATGAGCAGGTTCGTCCCGAAGGCGAACATGAACCGGATGGAACCCATCTGCACCCGCTCCGAGCCGTTGCGGGTGATGAGCGCGGTCAGTGAGGAGTAGGCGATGTTGTTGGCCGTGTAGAACACGGCGTTGAGGAGGGTGTAGGCGATGAAGAACCAGGCGTACTTGGCGGTCTCACCCAGGTCGGTGGGGATCGCGAAGATCGCGATGATCATGCCGGCGCAGCCGACGAAACCCCACAGCATCCACGGCCGAGCCTTGCCCATCCGGGTGTTGGTGCGGTCCAGCAGGGTGCCGAAGATGACGTCGGAGAACCCGTCGAACAGCCGGGAGACCATCATGAGCGTGCCGACGACACCCGCGTTGAGCCCGGCGGTGTCGGTGAGGTAGATCATGACGAAGGCCGACAGCAGCACGTAGACGACGTTGCCCGCGACGTCACCCGAGCCGTAACCCACCTTGTTGTACCACTTCAGGTACTTCTTCTCGCCGGCCGCCGCTGCCGTTCTCGTCGCGTCGTTCATGATGTCACCTCGGCGTGGTCAGGGGGGGTGAGCAGGAAATGGAGTTCCATGCCGAGCTCGTGGCGGTCCACCCGGTAGCGGGGCCGCAGGGCCGGTCCGCAACTGTTGGAACCGACGCCCGCCATCGCCGCGTCCAGGCACAGCACCGTGCTGCCCGACGGCCTCAGGTCGGTGTTGCGGTGCCGCGCGGCCAGTTCCTCCTGCGTGTACCGGGAGGCGTTGAAGGAGAAGGGGCTCTGCCCCACCACCGTCAGGCCCAGGCCCCCGCCGGAGACGGTGACCTCGTCGCAGTCGGCGTGGCTGCCGTTCTCCTGGGGGCGGATGTAGTCCTCGTGGAGGTCCGCGACGTCCGCGCTGAAGGCCCCGTGATGGCTGGCGCGGTGCTTGTCGGCGTAGCTCTCGAACGGCCCCAGGCCGTGGTAGCCGACCCGGTTCATGGTCTCGGGCAGGAACAGCCGCAGCCCCAGGCGCGGCAGGCTGGGGAACCCGAGGGTGCGGCGCATCCGCAGGCTCAACCCCAGGACGCCGTCGGCGGTGAGGGTCCAGATCAGCCGGCCGCGCAGCGCGGGCTGAACCGTCGGCGCCACCATGCCGACATCGGCGCTGACCGTCACGCGCCCGGGTGCTTCCTCGACGTCCACGGCGTAGGCGCGGGCCGCGGCCCGGTGATACTGGGCGCGCTCCCACTCCAGGCGCACGTGGCGGTCGTTGTCGGTGGGGGCCCGCCAGATGTTGAGGCCGGCCGGGCGCTCCAGGACCTCCGTCCCGTTGACGGCCAGGGCGGCGGGCAGGCCGGTGCGCGTGTCGATGCAGCAGCGCAGACCCGCGGCCTCCAGCTCGATCCGCGTCCCCTCCCGTGCGACATGCACCGGGCCCCGGGCGGTGGGACGGTGCGCGAGCGCCGCGACCCGGCGGTGCCGCCCGTCGGTGTTGCGCAGCGCAACCTCGTCGAAACCCAGGACGTGCCCGGCGGGCAGCAGCGGTTCGGGGCGCGCGAGCCGCTGGGTGACCAGCAGGTGGCATTTCCCGGCGTGCGGAATCCGCGGTTCGCAGCGCAGCATGACGCTGGTGTGGGGTGGGACGGGATCGGTCAGGTCGATGTCCCCGCGATCCACGACCACACCGTCGCACCGCACCTCCCATGAGATGCGGACGTACTGCGACAGGTCGGTGTGGTCGAGGTCGTTGCGGATGGTGAGCAGGCCCTCGTCCTGGTCGTAGTCGACGACGCGGGCGGGCCGCTGGACGTTCTTCAGCTCGGCCAGCCCGGGGTGGGGGACGCGGTCGGGGGAGACGAGCCCGTCGACGCAGAAGTTGCCGTCGTGGATGTCCTCGCCGTGGTCGCCGCCGTAGAGGTGGATCGGTCGGCCGTCGTCGCTGGTGCCGGCGGCCACCGCGTGGTCGCACCACTCCCACACGAAACCGCCGCACATGCGCTCGTCGTCGCGGATGATCTCCCAGTAGTCCTCCAGGTCACCGGGTCCGTTGCCCATGGCGTGGCAGTACTCCACGAGGATGAAGGGCTTGTCGGGGTCGGAGTCCAGGTGGTCGCGGATCTCCTCGATGCCGGGGTACATGCGGCTGTACAGGTCGATGCAGGAGTAGTCGTAGCGGCGCTTGGAGTCGCGGTGGTAGGAGCCCTCGTAGTGGGTCAGGCGCGTCGGGTCGAAGCCCTTGACCCACTGCAGCGCCGCTTCGAGGGTGCAACCGTGGGCGCACTCGTTGCCGGCGGACCAGGCGATGACGCTGGGCCGGTTCTTCTCCCGGTGGACGCACAGCCTCATCCGATCGACGGTGGCCTCGGTCCAGGCGGGGTTGTCGGCGATGGGTTCGTTCCAGTGCTCCACCTGGTTCTCCCAGGACGGGTCGGCCAGGAATCTGGCCTGGGTGCCGTGGCTCTCGTTGTCGGCCTCGGACATGACGTAGAAGCCGTACTCGTCGCACAGCTGGTAGAAACGCGGATCGTTGGGGTAGTGGGAGCTGCGCACCGCGTTGATGTTGTGTTCCTTCATCAGCCGCAGGTCCCGTTTCATGTGGTCGAGGTCGACGACGGGGCCGGTGACCGGGTCGGAGTCGTGCCGGTTGACGCCCCGCAGCGTGATGGGGCGGCCGTTGAGGCGCACGACAGCGTCCCGCACCTCGATCTCGCGGATGCCCACCCGGTCGGTGATGACCTCGCCGGGGGTGGTGAGGACCAGGGTGTGGAGGTGGGGGTCCTCCGCGCTCCACAGGTGGGGTGCCGCGACGGTGAGCCGGGCGCGGTGGGTGTGGTCGGGGTCGCCGGTGAAGGGCTCCAGGGTGCCGGTGGCCAGCACCCGCCCGTCGGGGCCGGTCAGCTCGGCGGTGGTGGGGACGACCCCGCCGCGGTAGGAGCCGCGGATCTCGACGACGGCGGTGGCCGGGCCCGCGCCGATCACCGGACCCAGCGAGGTGGTGACGGCGTGGTCGAACAGGACCGCGGCCGGGCGGTCCAGGAGGTAGACGTCGCGGAAGATGCCGGAGGTGCGGAACTTGTCCTGGTCCTCCAGGTAGGTGCCGTCGCACCACTTGAGCACCAGCACGGCCAGGCGGTTGGTGCCGGGACGGAGGAGGCCGGTGACGTCGAACTCGGCGGTGGCGTGGGAGACCTGGCTGTACCCGGCGTAGGTGCCGTTCAGCCAGTCTCCTTTATACATCCGACCCTGCCGACGCAGGAGAAAGAGGGAATGTTGGTGGTGGTCGTAGCCGCCAATAAACAACATGCAGGCATTCAGCGCATCCGCACCGGCCTGA
>NZ_LR027842.1:196022-222800 GCF_900607225.1 [Pseudopropionibacterium] massiliense
GTCCGGGGTGTGGTCGAAGTCGCGGAGGTAGGCGCCGCAGGGGTTGTCCTGGGGCACGTGGGGTGGATCGAAGGGGATGGGGTAGCGCACGTTGGTGTACTGGTGCTGGTCGTATCCGAGGTGCTGCCAGGTGCTGGGCACCGGGATCGTGGCGAATCCTTCCGGAACGGCGGCGGAGGTCTCCCAGAAGGGTTCGGTGAGGTCGTGGATGCTGGGCAGGTACCGGAAGGCCCACCGGCCGTTGAGCGGGTGGAAACGGTCGGATTCCTCCCGTTCCCACGGGTTCGACGTGGCGGGGGCGGACGCCGGCACGTAATAGGCGCGGGGCGGCAGCGTGTGTTCGTGGAGGACACCGAGGTCCTCGAAGTATCCGGGAACGATCATCGTTCGGGCTCCCTGAGGGTCGACGGGCACAGGGGACGCGCAGCCGTGCGACGTCCTTATGTTGACGTTCTCATGATACTGGAGATCCTCTCCAAAGTGCTATTTTCCAGGGAAAATCTCACGAAACTGATGCGGTGAAATGATCTATCATGATAACGTCACCAAGAACTAGGGTGGGGGTCGTTGTCGCGCTCCTGATAGCCTCCCGTCATGCCGAGGCAACGCCGGAGCGCGGAGGGAGCGCCATCAATGGGTGACGTGGCCCGTCTGGCCGGCGTGTCCGTGCAGACGGTCTCGCGCGTGGCGACGGGCTCCGAACACGTGCGCCCGGACACCCGCGAGAAGGTGCAGCGGGCCATGAACAAGCTGGGTTATTCCCCGAACCGCGCGGCGCAGGCCCTGCGGCGGGGCTCCTTCAGGACGATCGGCGTGCTGACCCAGCAGATCCAGCGCACCGGCGAGGCCCTCACCACCGCGGGTGTGCTGGAGGCCGCCACCGCCGCCGACTACGCCGTCAACCTCGTCCAGGTGGAGCGCCCCGCCTCCGACGACCTGCGCCAGGCCGTCTACCGGCTCTCCCACCAGGCCATCGACGGTCTCGTCGTGGTGCAGGCCGGACGGGCGGGCCGCGAACACCTCGCCCTGCCGCCGTCGATGCCGGTGGCGGTCTCGGACTCCACGCTCGTGGACCACTACCCCTCCGCCAGCGCCGACCAGGTCGGCGGGGTGCGCGACGCCGTCGACCACCTCCTGGGGCTCGGGCACCGCACCATCCAGCACGTGTGCGGACCGAAGGATTCCCAGTCGAGCCTGATCCGCAGGGCCACCTGGGCCCGGTGCCTGCGGGAGGCGGGGCTGCCCGTCCCCGAACCGATCCCCGGCAACTGGAGCGCCGCGGCCGGCTACGCGGCAGGCCGTCGCCTGGCCGCCGACCCGGAGGTGACGGCCGTGTTCTGCGCCAACGACGAACTGGCCCTCGGCCTGATCCGGGCCCTGCACGAACAGGGCAGGCGCGTGCCCGGCGACGTCTCGGTCGTCGGTTTCGACGGCCTCGACGTCGGCGAGTACAGCTTCCCGCCGCTGACCACCGTGCGCCAGGACTTCAGACGCCACGGCCGCGAGATGGTGGGTCTCGTGCTGGAACAGGTGGCCTCCGGGGTGCGCGACGGCAGCCGGGGCATCATCATCCCCACCGAACTCGTCCTGCGGGGCAGCACCGCCCCACCCCCCACGGCGTGAGAGGGGGGGCTGCTGGTCTTCTCCTCTCCGGTGTTCGCCGGGTTTCTCGTCGGCGCGATTCCGTAGGATCTGGGCATGGAGATTCTGGTCGAGGGGTGTGCGGAACGGCGGGTTCAACCCGAGCTGGGGGAGCTCCGGCTGGGACTGGAACACGAGGGCGAGAACCGGGAGATCGTCGTGGACCTCACCTCCGACCTGGCGCAGCGTTTCGCCGAGGCCGTCGCGCCCCTGCACCCGCAGGCCGTCGCCTCGTGGACGCTGGAACCGGTGCGGGTGTGCACGTGGCGGTCGCAGCGCAGGGGCGCCCTGCGGTACCGGGCCTCCGCCGGGGCGACGCTGGTCTTCCGGGACTTCCAGGCGCTCGCGGACTTCGCGGTGGAGTGGGGATCGGCACCCGGTGTGGAGGTGTATCACACGTCCTGGAAACTGACCCCGGGGACGGAGCAGAGGCTGGAGGACGAGCTGCTGACCGAGGCGGTGCGGGCGGCCCGTCGCCGCGCCGACGTCATGGCCCGGGCGGCGGGCGCGGAGGTGGGCGTCTGCGTCGAGCTCTCCGACCGCCGACCGGATCCGCAACTCGCCCACGGCGAGGCGATGGTGATGGCCGCCGCGGCGCCCGAGGGTGGGGGAGGGGTCGTGGAACCCGACGAGATCCACCGTGCGGTCACCGTCCACGGCCGGTTCCGGGCGGAGTGAACGATGGTTGACGCCGCCCTGGCCCGCGCCCGGCTCGTCTCCCAGGGGCTCGTTGTCCGCCGCTGGGAGCGTCCCGTCGAGGTGGCGGCCGCGTTCGGCGCGCACCAGGGCCAGGACCTGCCCGGGGTGTTGGCGTCGATCGCGCTGCGCAGCGGCGGCATCGACGCCGTCGTGGCGGCCTGCGCTCGGGGTGAGATCGTGCGCGGCTACCCGATGCGTGGCACCGTTTTCCTGATGGCCGCCGCCGATGCCCGGTGGATCACGCAGCTGTGTGCGGACAAATCGCTGCGGGAGTCGGCGCGTATCCTCAAGGGCCGCGGGATTTCGGCGGGGCATCTCGAACGTTCCGCCGAGATCGCAGCCGAGTTGCTGGCCGACGGGCCGAGACCCCGCGCGGAACTGCACGCGCGCTGGACCGAGGCCGGGCTGTCGGAGGTGCGGGGTGCGAACTATCACATGACCTTCCAGCACATCGCCACCGGAATGCTCTGCTACGGGCCGGTCGTCGACGGCGACCAGCACCTCGCCCTCACGAGGACGTGGCTGCCCGCCGGCGCCGGGCTGGAGGATCGTTTCAACGCCGACCGCGACGCCGCCTGCGCCGAACTGCTCGACCGCTACCTGACCAGCCGCGGCCCCGCGACGCTGCGCGACTTCTCCTGGTGGAGCAAACTGCCCCTCGGCGCCGCCCGGCGGGCGTTCGCGCTGATCCGGGAACGCTTCGAGGAACTGCCCGGCGACGAACCCCGCTACCAGCGGACCGGGCTGGCCGACGAGGTCGCCGAGGCCGGGCGGTCGGTGTCGCGGCCACTCCTGCTGCCGGGCTTCGACGAGTTCATCCTCGGCTACCAGGACCGCCTGTTCGCCCTCACCGAACGCGACCACCCGAAACTCGTCCCCGGCAACAACGGGATGTTCAAACGCGGCGCCGTTCTGGGAGGTCGCGTGGTGGGGTCGTGGAGACGGGCCGGAACCCCCGGCAGGCGTCGCCTGGAACTGACCCGCTTCGAGGACCTGTCGTCCAGGGCGGAATCGGGTTTCGAGAAGGCCTTCCGGGCCTGGCCGTTCCTCACGGAGTAGCTGGTTGAGCCGGCCTGCGAGCGGCAGCGAGTGGACCGTGTCGAAACCTCGTGCGTGTGTCTGGGGACTGATGTGGGGTGTGGGATGGTTTCGACTCGGACCGGTTCATCGGCCGCGGAGCCTCCGGGTCTTCCGGGTCGCCTGGCGTTCCTTCTTGCGTGCTCGTTCCCACTGGTGAACCTGCCGTGCCGAGATCGCCAGAAGGGCCAGAACCTGGAGGGCGCTGGTGACGACCAGATCGAAGGTGGCGCGCTGAACCCCGAGACCGGAAACCCTCCCCATGTCGGTCACGATGCCCAGTACGAGGAAAGCCATGAGGGCGATGCGACCGCGTGGGTGACCGCGCCAGGTCGCCACGCCCAGGGACGCGATGACCAGCGTGATGATGGTGGACACCGCTGTCGCCGTCCCGAGCAGGATCGTCGTCAGTTCGTGGTCCGGGACGGACGCCGTCCCGGTCTCCAGGAGATCGGCGACATCGAGTCGTGCGATCTGGAAGAGATCGACCAGAACCATGAGGCCGATGAGGACGAGTGCGATGACGAGCTGATGCGGGCGGCGGCGCCGGGCCTCGAGGTCGGCCCGGTGGGCGAGCTCCAGGGAGCGGCCCGAATCGGAGCCGGGCACCACCTCGTTGAGGTCGAGGACGTGGAGGGCACCGTCGGTGACCACCCGGTCCCCGCCGCCGTTCTTGTCGTGATACGCGGTGAAGAAATCGGGCCAGATCTCGAGTTCGGCGGCGGCATTGGCCCACCGCACGTCATCGACGACGAAGTCCCGCTCGATGTCGATGTCCGCGTCGATCTTGTGGGTGACCTGGAAGGTGAGGACACTCAACCCGACAGCGCGGTCGTAGGTGGCGGCGGCCAACCAGTCCACGCGGCCCCCGCCGGGAAGAACCCAGCCGGGAGGGCAGTACCAGAAGCGGATGTGGTGGCGCTGCGAGGGGTTGCCCTCGACCTCCTTCTGGTAGGCGAAACTCTGCGTGCGCTTGAACAGCAGGAGGTTGGAGACGGGAGCGGCCGGGTACGAGCGGCGCAGCAGCGCGGAGACGACCATGCGCCAGGACGTGCGCAGCGTGATGGGTTCGGCGCGCACCCAGCCCGCGGCCTCCATCGCCTCGTGAATGTCCTCCTCGTCGCCCCTGACGGCGAGGTTGACCGGATCCCCCAGGAGACCGTCGGCGGTGCGGGTGCGACCGATGAAGTAGTCGGGCACGTAGAGCCAGGTGAGCACCTGGTGCAGCCGGGGCAGGGCGAGATAGGCCAGGACCGCCCAGAACAGCAGGGAGTTGACCACGAGCAGCGGTTCCAGATGCCAGCCGGATCCGATGAGCAACCAGGCCAGCCACAGTGTGGCGACGGCGGCGATGGCGAAGAAGATGGAGTCCAGGACGTCGTCGATGCCCCAGGAGCGGGCGTCCGCCTCTGACATCTTGGACGGGTCGGCCCGATAGACGGGCGGTGCCGTCGGACGGGGACGAGTCTCCCTGGGTATCTTCATGCCAGCACGCTACCGGAGCCGGCCCGGTCGGCGTGGGAATACCTACTCGAAGAGGGCCGCCGCGATCATGGTGTCACCCTTCTTCAAGCCCGGGGGAATGGCGAACAGGGCCGACGCCTCGTGCTGGAGGTACTCCTGGAGGGCATCGCTCTTCGTCATGCGATCCAGGATCGGGTAGAAGTTGGTGCGCGGGTCGCGCACGAAGGCGACGAAGAACAGGCCCGTCTGCAGCCTCCCCAGGGAGTCGGTGCCGTCGGTGTAGTTGTAGCCGCGGCGCAGCATCCTGCGGCCCTGGTTCTGCTCCGGCGAGACGATGGCGATGTGGGCGTCCTCCGGGCCCAGCGTCTCGCCCCTGTCGTCCTTGGCGGCGTAGTCCACCGCGGTGAACTCCTCCGACGACTTGGTGGGGGTGGTGATGCTCAACGGGGCGCCGTAACGCTTGTCGCGCCCCATGATCTGTTCCTGCTCGATGAGGCGGATGCGGTCCCAGATCTCGGCGAACATGTGGATCCGGCGCGCCACGTAGTAGGTGCCGCCCGCCATCCAGGATCCCGCGTCGTCGCCCGACTGGACCCACAGGTGCTCGTTGAGCTGCTCCGTGCTGTCCTCGGCCTTGATGTTGTTGGTGCCGTCCTTGAAACCGAAGAGATTGCGTGGCGTCTCCTGGTCGACGGAGGTCGACGACGTGCGTCCGTAGCCGACCTGGCTCCACTTCAGCGCGGCCGTTCCGAAGGCGATGCGGGCCAGGTTGCGGATGGCGTGGACGCAGACCTGGGCGTCGTTGGAGCACGCCTGCACGAGGAGGTCGCCGTCGGACTGGGCGGCTCGGAGCTGATCCCCCCGGAACGACGGCATGCCCTCGCTCAGGATGGCCGGCAGTTTGCTGGCCAGGCCGAACCGGTCCTGCCCCTGGGAATCGACGAACAGGCTCTTGCCCACCCCGAAGGTGATGGTCAGGCCGTTGGGTTTGTACCCCCACGCCTCGCCGGTGTCCTTCGGCGGGAACTGCTTGTTGGAGCTGGGTTCGCCGCCGATGAGCTCCCCGGCGCACATCTGCTCGGCCGCCACCGCCCAGTCGGACAGGAGCTTCTTGAGGTCCTCGACCTTCGCGGTGGTGGAGACGTCGAAGGCGGCGGTGAACATGTTGTCCTGGGCGGGCGTGGTGATGCCCGCCTGGTGGTCGCCCCGGAAGGGGTAGACGGTGAGGATGGCCTCCTCGGGACGCGTGGACGCCTCCCAGGCCCGGCCGCCGACGACACCCGCGATCCCCGCCAGCGCAGCGCCGATGCCCGTGCCTGCGAACACGGCGCGACGGCTGGTGCCCCGCTTGCCGGCAGGGGTCGGATCCCCGGACCCGGTGCTCCCGGGGGCCTCGTCACCGGCCCCGTCGGCGACCGCCTGCTCCTGGCGGTCCGCCTGCTCCTGACTGTCCGGCTGGTCCGGGGTCGGAGATTCCGGCCCGGTCGCCTCGTCGACGGCCTTCGACTCGCCCGATTCGTCGATCGGCTTGTCGCTCACTGTCCACTCCTTCCAGGACGTACCTGTTGCTGGTCGATTTACAGAACGAGCCCGGCCACGTTCGACAGCGACTCGCTCAGGGCGTTGACGGCGTCGGAGAACTGGCGCTGCACCTCGGTGTAGGAGTTCTTGTCCGGGGCCTCGCCGGCGTCCTTCTGGACCGTCGCGATCGTGGAGTAGTCCACGTAGGTGTCCTGCCCCTCCGCGGTCTGCCCGGACTTGTGCGCCGCGACGAGCTCGTCCACCGTCTTGAACTGGGAGGTGATCTTCTCGGCCAGCGCGGAGTCCTTCTTCTTGACGATGTCCTCGACGTTGCCGTAGGCCACCTGGGCGCCCTCGACGTTGGCCTTGAAGTCGTAGAGGTCGGTGTGGGAGAAGGTTTCCTCCTCGCCGACGATCTTGGTGCTGGCGACCTCCTCCATGAGGGAGGATGCACCGGTGGCGACGTCCTTGAGCTCCAGCTCGAACTTCTTGCCGCCGGTGCCGTTGATGTTGCCGTAGACGAGGTCGTAGAGGTCCTTGGTCTTGGCGTTGAGCTGGTCGGCGGCGGCCTTGCGTGACGCGTCGTCGGCGAACTTGAAGGGGCTCGCCGCGTCCTGGGCCCACAGGTCGGCCTCGATGCGGTGCCAACCGGTCCAGGCGTCGATGACCTCCTTGTCGGTCACGGACTTGCCGGCGTCGGTGGCGAGGTCCTGGATGCGGGCGTCCAGGGCCTCGTCGATGTCGCCGGCCTGTTCGAGGCCGAAGGACTCGGCGGTGGGTTCGATGCGCTCGTAGTGCTGGCGGGCCAGCGGGTAGAGGGCCTGGGCCTTGGCGGTGTCGCCGGCGAGGTAGGCGGTCACGAAGTCCTGGGTGGCGGTCAGCAGCTGACCGGCCTGGTCACGCACGTAGGCCGTGTACTTGGTGACGGCCTCCTCACGCAGCTTGGCCTCGTCCTCGCTGACCGTGACCTCCGCGCCCGCGGTGACCGTCAGCTGGGTGACGCCCTTGAGCTGGCCCACCATGTTCGGTTTGCAGGCGCCGTAGTACGTGCCCTCCTTGAGGGCGGTGGTCATCTTCGTGGTGGTTCCGGGACCGATGTTCTCCTGCTCGGAGACGATCTGGAGCTTGTCCTCGGTGAGGATCTCGAGTTCGTTGGGGGAGGAGCCGTTGTTGGTGACGGTGAAGGTGATCACACCCGAGGGGAACGAGGTGCTGGAGAACTGGCACGAGTCGTCGGTGATGGTGACCGTGATCTCCTGGGGCCCGCCGGAACCACCGGATCCGGATGCATTGGGCGTGGAGTTCCTCGGGTTGTCGGTGCAGGCGGCCAGGGTGACGGCCGCCGCAGCGAGGGGGAACAGGGTGAGCATGCTTCGGCGTGCGAGGTTCGGCATCTGTATTCCTTCGGCGGTTGTTGGCGTATCGATGGTGAGGGTCACGCCCGGATGGTCGTGACCGAATGACATGGATCAGGGCGACGAACCGACCGACGGGAATCGGTCGTCGACGGTTTCGGGTTTGTGGAACTCATTCGGCAGGGGCCGTGACCTCCGGTCGGCGTCTCGGGCCCCGGATCTGGATGGTGAGTAGCACCAGCACCGGGACGATGTAGAGGAGCCAGCCAACCACCTGCAGGACGGTCGGCTGCAGGTTGAACTGGAACATCGCCTGGAGCAGCACGTAGAGCCAGTGGAGTGGCGACGTGGTCGCGGGCAGGTGGTCGGAGAGATCCCAGGCGTGGTCCATGATGCCCGGCAGGACACCGGCCTCCTGGAAATCCCCGACGCCGTAGGCGACGATGCCCGCCGCCACCAGCACCAGGAAGTATCCGGTGACGGCGAAGAAGACGCGGAAGTTGATGCGCACCGCGCCCTGGTAGAGCAGCACGCCCAGCACGATGGCGATGAGCAGCCCGGTGAGCACCCCCAGGGTGGTCTGCATCGTGGAGTTCTCGATGCTGGAACGCACCGTCGCCCACACGAACAGGGCCGTCTCCACACCCTCGCGGCCGACCGCGATCACGGCGATCCAGACGACCCCCCAGCCGGAGGAGTCCCCGGACAGGGTCTTGGACAGGGAACCCTCGATCTCGCCCTAGAGTTCCCGGGCGTTCTTTCCCATCCAGAAGATCATCCAGGTCACCAGGCCGACGGCGACGAAGGACAACGAACCGCCCAGGATCTCCTGGGCCTGGAAGGTGAGGGTTTTGGGTCCCCAGGTCAGGATGGCGCCGACGATCAGCGGGACCAGGGCGGCCAGGCCGACGCCCACCCAGAGCTTGGGCAGCGCGTCGCGGCGGTCCGATTTGACCAGGTAGGCCACGATGATGCTGACGACCAGCGCCGCTTCGAGGCCTTCCCTGAGAGCGATGAGCAGGTTGGCGAGAAACACTCGACCTCCGGATCTCGAATCTCCATGACGAAGGCAAGCCTAGCCTGTGACGGACGGGAATGTGAATGCGATTTCAACCATCTCGTCCCAAAGCTGGTTGAGCCGGCCCGCGAGCGTCAGCGAGTGGGTCGTGTCGAAACCATGGTGACCTTGTCCGGGGTGTTGTGGTCGGGTTTTGGCTGCCGGGTGTGGGGTGGTTTCGACTCAGCCGTTCGCTTCGCTCACGTGCTGGCTCAACCGGCTTCGGAAAGGGGGCAGTTGGTTGAGCCGATCCTCACGAGCGTCAGCGAGTGGGTCGTGTCGAAACCATCCCGACGTGGAGGTTCAGCGGCGGATGGTGCGTTCCATCTTCACGTGTCCCAGTTCGAAGGGGGCCAGGCTGGACCAGTCGTCGTCGAAGGTGAACTCCGTGAAGGTGGACGTCGGGTACCAGCACTGGAGACGGTCGGCCTCCCGGCTGTCGGAGGCGTTGCCGAGCTGGGCGGCGAGCGCGGGAATGGTGGGGGCGTGCCCCACCACCAGCAGGCCGTTCACGGCGGGGTCGGTCTCGCCGATGTGCCGCAGGAGGGCGTCGGCACCCTCGTAGTAGAGGTCGTCCAGGTACTCGACGGGGATGTCGAGGCCGAGCGCCGCGAAGGTCTGCCGGGCGCGGGTTGCGGTGGAGACCAGGGCGTGTTCCAGGCCGAGGGGACGCAGCTGCAGGCCCGCCTCCTGCGCGTCCTGGATACCGGTGGGCAGCAGCTCCCGCGAGTGGTCGCCGCGGGGATGGCTGGCCCGGGTTTTCGCGTGGCGCATCAGCACGAGTCGTCGCATGGGGTGAGTCTACGAGCTCCGCTGGCGCCGGTCCGTCGCCCCTGATTCGTTTTGCTGGCCCTATTCCCTGTTTGCTGGGCTTGTTGATGTTTGCTGGCCTCACAGCGCAGGCAAACATCAACAAGCCCAGCAAACCGGTGGTAAGGCCAGCAAACCGACGGATGGGGTGAGGTGGAGGGTGGGATCCGTCGGCGTGGTCCTCGGGCGGCGTGATCTTTCAGTCAGTGGCGACCGGTTTTACGGCGACCATGAGGTCGCGGCGGATGGAGGAGTCGACGCGGTGCGCGAACCGGTCCCACGCCCCGCCGGTGAGGACCTCCAGGCCGGCGTCGGCCAGCAGCGCCGCCAGGTCCTCGCGGGGCATGCCGAGGGTGTTCCAGCTGATCCCCAGCGACCCTCCCGGGTGCAGCTGCCCCGCCCACACCGGGATCGTCTCCGCCAGCAGCTGCGCCGGGGTGCGCGACCTGCGTCCGCCCGACGTCGATCCGTGCACCACGCCGTAGGGGGCGTCGGTGACGATGGCGTCGAAACGTTTCTTCCCGTACAGCGACCCCGACGAGCGGGCGTCCCCGGTGAACACCGTCGCCACCAGCTCCCGTCTGTCGACGGTGATGCGTGCGTCGAAGCGACGACCGATGCGCGTCCCGTTGCGGCGCACCGGGGTGACGGCGGCCGTGTGTTTGATGCGTTTGCGGCGCAGCCAGGTTTTGTAGAACGCCGCCATCGCGTCGAAGGCCTTGTCGTCGGCCTCCACTCCGAAGGCGTCGCAGCCCGCGATGAGTGCGGTCGAGACGGTGGTGCCGCGCCCGGCCATCGGGTCGAGCACCCGGTGGGGGGCGTTGCGCCTGGCCGCCGCGACGGTGACGTTCAGCAGCAGCCGGGTGAACTGTTCGTTGGTCTTTCCTTGGTATTTGGGGATGGTCACGAGGTCGTCGTCGAGGACATCGGTGTGCGGCAGCGCGACGGGTCGCAGCAGGTCGCCGTCGCGCTGGAACAATGCGAATGCCGACGACTGCCGCGCGATGCCCGCCAGTTCGTCGCGTCCCAGGTGCTCGGCGTCGAAGGCCAGGTAGTCGACGCCCGCCACCTCGGCCTGCGCGATCCCCGAGACGAAGGGGGCGGTGATCTCCAGTTCGGCGGCGGTTAGCGTGGCCGCCTCGCCCGCGTAGACGCGATTCGCGGACGGGTTGCGCAACAACAGGTACGACGACATGGGGGCAAGTCTTTCACGTCGCGACGCCGCAGGGGCTCATCGCAGGAACAGGGCCTTGAGGCGCAGCGATGCCGCCCACACCCCGAGCATCGCCAGGACGACGAAGTAGAGGGCGTGACCTGCGGTCAGCCAGCTGACGGCGCCGGCGTTGAGGTCGCGGAGCATCTCGATGCCGTGCCACAGCGGCAGGCATTTCACCGCCGCCGCGATCGGGGCCGGGTAGACGTCGACGGGGTAGAAGGTGCCGGAGAACATGAACATCGGCATCAGCACCAGCATGATCCAGTCCATCTGCTGGAAGGTGCGGCAGAACGACGTGGCCGCCATCCCCAGGGCCGCGATCCCGAAGGCGATCAGCAGGCACGCCGGTATGGCCAGCAGCACCCACCACGACCCGACGAGACCCAGCAGCGCCATGACGGCGACGAAGCTGGTGGCGTAGATGCCGCCGCGCACCAGGGCGACGGTGATCTCGCCCAGCGCCACGTCCAGCGGCCCCAGCGAGGTGCTGAGCATCGTCTCGTAGAGCTTGTCGAATTTCAGTTTCATGAACACGTTCCAGGTGGCGTCCATGACCGCCCCGTTCAACGCGGAGGTGGCCAGCAGCGCGGGCGCGATCCAGGCGGCGTAACTGGTCCCCGACTGCACCTGACCGATGAAGGCACCCAGTCCGATTCCCATCGCCAGCAGGTACAGCACCGGTTCGACCGCCCCCGAGGCCATGAGCAGGCTGCTGGTGCCCCAGTTCGCCTTCAGGCCCCGGGCCGCGACGACGGGGAATCTGCCGCTGAACGAGGCCGAGTGGCGTGTCCCGGGCAGCATCGACTGGCCGTCCGGCAGCCCGCCCGGCTTCACAACCACTGGTTCCGACGCGACCCGCTTCCTGGTTCGTTTCTGGCGGGGGTGGGGCAGGGCCCCGGTCAGCCGCAGGTGGAAGAATCGCCGGGCGAGCAACAACCCGGCGACGGTCAGCGCGGTCAGGTAGGCGACGTGCACGAACGGCAGCCACGCCGGCGCGGCCTGCCCGAGGGTCAGGATGCGGGCCAGGTTCACCCCGTGCCACAGCGGCGAGATCCAGCCGAGCGGGTGCAGCCAGCCGGGCAGCACGTCGAGGGGAAAATAGGTGCCGGAGAACAGCGTCAACGGCAGCACCACCAGCCGCGAGAAGATGGAGAACTGGCCGTTCTCGTCGTGTTGGAGGGCCGTCCAAGCCATCACCGGGTTGCCGAACGACCACGCCGTCAACACCGCCACGGGAAGCAGGACCAGCACGCTCGCGGGGGTGATGGCCCCGAAGACCAGCAGCACCACGATGACGGTGGCGCAGTTGATGAGGTAACGCACCGTCGAGCCCAGCCAGTGTCCCTCCGCCAGCTGCGACGGGGTGGTGGGGGTGGAGGCGGCAGCCTGGTACAGCTCGTGCCACTTGAAACTGGAGAACACCCCGAGGGTGTTCTCGGCCTGCGCTGCGTGCACGGCTGAGGAGAGCAGCATCGCGGGCGCCACGAACTGCAGGAAAGGCACCCCGAGCGCCCCCGGGCTGGCGGCATCCACCACCACTCCCAGGCCCACCCCCAACGCCAGCACCGTCAGCAGCGGTTCCAGGGCGCCGATGGCGAACAGGCTCACCCACCAGGAACGCAGCTGCATGACGACGTTGCGGGCGTGATGGAAGGCGCCCCAGCGCGCGACCTGCGCGGCCTGGGCGTCGTGATCGACGGGGGAGAGGGTCTCAGTCAATCAACGACCTCCCAGTCAACCTCAGGAACACGTCCTCCAGCGAGCATCGCCGCACCAGCGACGAGTTCGGCTCCAGGCCGCGTTCCATGATGGTGCGCAGCGCGGCCTCGCCGTCGTCGGAGTAGACCAGGATCCGGTCGGGGAGGGTTTCCATGCGGTTCCCGATGCCTGCGATGCGCTCGGCGGCCCCGGCGTTGCGGGTGGAACCGAAACGCAGCTCCACCACCTCGCGGCCGGCGTGTTCCCGTACCAGCTCCGGTGGGCTGCCCTCGGCGACGATCACGCCGTGGTCGATGACGATCAGCCGGTCGCAGAGCTGCTCGGCCTCGTCCATGTGGTGGGTGGTCAGCACCAGCGTGGTGCCCTTTTCCTTCAGCTGAAACAGCCGGTCCCACAGCACGTTGCGGGCCTGCGGGTCCAGGCCCGTGGTGGGTTCGTCGAGCAGCATGATGCGCGGGTCGGAGACCAGGGCCCGGGAGATCGTGAGGCGGCGTTTCATGCCGCCCGAGAGGTCGTCGACCCGGGAGTCGCGTTTGTCGGTGAGCTGCGCGAACTCGACCAACTCCTCGGCCTTGGCGGCCAGCCAGCGTTTCGGCAGGCCGAAGTAGCGGCCGTAGAAGATGAGGTTCTCGCGGACCGTGAGCTGGGCGTCGAGGTTGTCGTTCTGCGGCACGACCCCGAGGTGGGCGCGGATCCGCGGTCCCTGCTCGTCGGGATCCATCCCGAGGATGCGCAGCTGGCCGCCGGAGCGGTGCGAGACCCCGGCGATCATGCGCATGGTGGTGGACTTGCCCGCCCCGTTGGGGCCGAGCAGCCCGAAGGACGTCCCGGGCTCGACCTCGAAGTCGATGCCACGCACCGCCTCGAAACTGCCGTAGGACTTGCGCAGCTCCTGGGCCAGGATCACCGGATCATTCACGGGGCAAAACCCTACGCCCACGCCCTGAAGAGTTCTCGCCCGGCGGCATCACCGCCAGCCCGACTGGTCCTGGGGCTGCTGGTAGGTGTTCTGGGGCTGCTGGTAGGTGTTCTGTTGCGCGGGCTGCTGCCATGCGGGCTGGGTCGGGGACTGCTGCCATGCGGGCTGCTGTGGCCCCGGGGGCGTCTGGGGTGGAAAGCAGTCGACGTAGCGCTCCACGTAGGCTTTCTGACCCTTCCCCTGCTCGACGTACTTCTCCACATGGGGAAGCTGGGTGCGCATGAAATCGACGATGGCGGCCGTGACGGCCTCGCCCCTGCCGTTGCGCCAGAACACCGCGGGTTCGATGTGGATCCTGTTGACGCCAGCATGGTCGAACACGTCGAGCTGGTGATTTCGTCCGGTGAGGCGCATGTGCGCGATCTCCGAGTAGCCGATCTGCCCCAGCACGTCCTTGCCCTGCGCGAGCACGAACCGGCCCTCACCCATGCGGACCTGACGGACCGGGTCGAGCAGCCACAGGAGCAGGAACAGCGGCGCGAGCGCGGGGGACAGCAGCAGCATGAGCAGGGCCCCGGAGCCATTGGTCAGGACATAGATGTCTTCGTGGTTCTGGACGACGAGGACAACGACACCGATCAGATACACCACGCAGATCAGGGGGGACAGCCACTTCACAGGGTTGCGGACGCGAAACTTGATGGTTTTCACCGGGTTTTCCTTCCGTCTCGGGCGTTCGACGGGGCCCGGGACGGCCGTAGCCTAGCGTGAGCCCCTCGTGATCCCGCAGGCGGTGGACAGAAGAACCGCATGGTGTGTGACATCCCCTCATCCCCGCGGCTGGGAACATGATCCGGGGGTATCGTCGCCGTGTGTTCACCTCGCGTCCCGCTGATCTCCTCGCCGTCCTCGCCGGGGGGTTCGTCGGCACCGCCGCACGTCAGGTCGTGCTCCTGCTGGGGCCCGCCGCCGGTCTGGCGGTGGCCAACCTGCTGGGGTGCGCGCTGCTCGGGATACTGGATGCGATCCTCGGGTCGCGACGGCCACGGCTGCGGTGTTTCTTGGTCGTCGGCGGGGTCGGGGCCTTCACCTCATGGTCGTCACTGGCTGTACAGGGGCTCTCCGTGACGGGTTTGACGATCCTGGTGTTCGAGGTGCCGGCCGGGGTGGGTGCGGCGTGGCTGGGACGCCGTCTGGGAACGCGGCTGGTTCGGCTTGGGCGGACCCGGACGTGATGTCGTTGCTCGTCGCACTGGCTGGGGGAGCGGGTGCCGTGGCCCGTTATCTGGTGGATCTGGCCGTGGTGCGGCACGGGCCCGCATGGGTGGCGACGTTGGGTATCAACCTTGCGGGTTCGCTGCTGATGGGGCTCGTCTCGACTGCGGATGCGGCGGTCGTGGCCGTCGCCGGGGCCGGTTTCTGCGGCGGGTTCACCACGTTCTCGACGGCCTGCCTGCAAACCGTGCGGCTCCTCCGGGGCTGGCGGGCGGCAGCGTATGCGGTCGTCACCGCGACCGGGTGTCTCCTGTTGGCGGGTGCGGGGAGGATCCTTGCCGGTGTGGTGGCGAGCTGATCCTCCCCGTCGTTCCGTTCAGGACGTACGTGATGCCCACCGCTACGGTTCTTCGATGCCTCGTCGGTTTCACGCGAGGTTGACGTGGTGGTGCTCGAAGGAGGTGCCCTTCGCGCGTTCGATGGAGGCGATGATCTCCTCCTCCGCCTCCTTGCGGTCGGCCCAGGTGGCGCCCTCGACGGACTTGCCCGGTTCCAGGTCCTTGTAGACGCTGAAGAAGTGCTCGATCTCCAGAAGGATGTGCTCGGCCACGGAATCGAGGTCCTTCAGGTGCCTGCGGCGGGTGTCCGCGGTTGGCACGCACAGCACCTTGTCGTCGCCACCCATCTCGTCGGTCATGCGGAACATCGCGACCGCGTAGCACTGGATCAGGCAGCCGGGGAAGGTGGGCTCGGCGCCGATCACCATGGCGTCGAGGGGGTCGCCGTCGAGCCCGAGGGTGCCCTCGATGAAACCGTAATCGTAGGGGTACTGGGTGGATGTGAACAAGGTGCGGTCCAGGCGGATGCGCCCTGTGAGGTGATCCATCTCGTACTTGTTCTTGGTTCCCTTCGGGATCTCGACCGTGACATCGAACAGCACCCGGCTCTCGGGGTTGAAGATCTCAATGCTCTCGATGACGTCGTCGCTCACTGTCACTCCTATGATTGATGCGCCGCCGACCGCTGGCGGCCAGTGGTCAAGCACTCTACCGGACGAGGAGCGTCGATTTGTCCCCCCAGAACATCCCGTGGCGTCCCGTGATCATCTGGGGGGTGGTTGGGGCGCTGCTGGTGGTTGTCTTCACCGCCGCGGTTCTTCACGGAGCGGCTTCGTTCGAGGCCGGGGCGCCGGCCTCCGTCGCCGCATCCCCGTCCTCACCGACGCCGCCACCGCAGCCGACCCCGGCTGGTCCCGCTCCCTCGGCCCCGGAGGCAACACCCGGCAAGATCCCGGATCGCGCCGTGCTGGAGCAGCGCCTCAATTCCTTGGACGTCGCCGCCCTGACCAAGGATGTGCCGGAGGGGACGTCGCTGAACCTGGCCTACCAGGTCCTAGACATCGAAACCGGGGAGGTGCTCGCCGCCTCCAACGCCGACCAGCTCCTGATCCCCGCTTCGAACACGAAACTGCTGACCGTCACCGCCCTGCTGTCGGTCTTCGACGGCACCGAAACCTTCGACACCACCGTCGTCTCCCCGGCCCCCGGGCAGCTGGTGCTGGTCGGAGGCGGTGATCCGCTGCTGGCCTCCGCCGCCTCCGACGGGTATCCGAAACGCGCCTCGCTGGAGGATCTGGCCGCGAGAACCGCGGAAAAGGTGAAGTCGCAGGGCCTGAGCACGGTCAGCCTCGGATACGACGCCTCCCTGTTCCAGGAGTCGTGGGCCACCACCTGGCCATCCAGCTACCGCGACCAGGTCACCCCGATCTCCGCGCTCTGGGCCGACGAGGGTCGCGACGCCAACCAGGTGCGCTCCACCGACCCCGCCGGCGACGCGGCCCGGATCTTCGCCACCCAGCTGGCCGCGCAGGGCATCACCGTCGAGGGCAACCCCGCGACGGCCACGGGCTCCGGGGAGGAGATCGCGAAGGTCAGCTCACCCGGCGTTCACCTCCTGGCCGCGGCCGCGATGGAAACCTCCAACAATTCCTACACCGAGGTGCTCGGCATGCAGCTGGCCCGCAAACTGGGCCAACCGACCACGTTCGCAGGGACGGCCGCCGCAGTGCAGCAGGAACTCACCCGCCTGGGATTGTGGCACGAGGGGGCGGTGCTGCACGACGGTTCCGGCCTGACCCGCGAGAACCACGTCACCGCGTCGATGCTGGCCGGGGTGGTCCGGTACGTGATGATCACCCCCGGGGCCTCCGTCGTGCAGGAGGGTTTCCCCGTCGCCGGGGTCTCGGGGTCGCTCGCCAACCGCTTCGACGACGAGATCTCCACCGCGGGCCGCGGCATCGTGCGGGCCAAGACCGGCACCCTGTCACTGGTGTCCACCCTGGCCGGGACCACCGTCACCGCCGACGGCCGCGAGGTGGCGTTGGCGTTCATGACCAACGGCTCCACCAACGGCTGGGCAGCCCAGGTGTGGAGCGACCAGGGAGCGGCCCTGATCACGGGGTGCGGCTGCTGATGCAGCGCCGACCCCACGTCTCCTGGCCGCTGGCACGGGCCGTCGAGCGGCTCCTCACCGACCCGGGACCCGGGATTCCGCGACCGGAGGCGGTGCGTGAGGTCGCCGCCCTCAGGGCCGCGGCCCGGCGGGCCGGCGACCTGGCGGTCGAGCACTCACGGCTTGGCGGCCCGGCCGCCGCGGAGGTCGCGGTGGTGGACCGCCCCGGATGGTCCAGGCGGGCCGCGGCGATGGCCGACGACCTGCTGGGCCGGTTGCCGCTCGAGCAGCAGCCCGCCGGTCCGCGACGCACCGTCTCCGGGATCGGCTACGGGTTGGTCGCGGGGATCTCCTTCGCGACGATGGGGCGGGGTCTGCTGGGCCAGTACGACCCCTGGTCGGGGCGGCTGATGCTGGTTGCCCCGAGCATCGTCGAGGTGCGGCGCGGACGCGGCCTCGACCCCGACGACCTGCGGCTGTGGGTGGGCATCCACGAACAGACCCACGCGGTGCAGTTCAATTCTGCGCCCTGGCTGCTCGGCCACGTCGAGGAGCTGATCGCGTCGCTCAGCGTCGACGATCCCTCCCCGGCGGAGATGACGGAGGGGATCCTCGCGGGCCGGGGGGTGACCTCGCTGCTGGTCACCGCCGAGGGGCAGCGGCACCTCGGCGCCCTCACCGCCACCATGACCCTCCTGGAGGGTCATGCCGACCTGGTCGCGGACGCCGCCGGGACGGTTCACGTGCCCTCGGTGCGCAGGCTGCGCGCGGCCTTCGCCCGTCCGGCGGCCGGCACCGGTTGGCGACGTCTGATACCAGGCCTCGACAAGGGCCTCCAGTACCGCGACGGTTTGGCGTTCTGCCAGCACGTGGATCGCCGGGCCGGGATGGGGGCCTTGACCGCCGCTTTCGCGGGGCCCGCGAACCTTCCCACCGTGGCGGAGATCACCGATCCCGACGCCTGGCTTCGGCGGGTCCATGGCTGAGGGGCGCCGTGGCCAGGCGTGAACTCGGACCCGCCGCGCTCAAGGTCGGGCGGGCGGTGGCGGAGTTGCTGCCCGCCGGTCCCGTCGTCGTCGGTGTCTCCGGTGGCGCCGACTCCATGGCGCTCGCGCTGGGGGCCGCGTGGGCCGCACCCCGGACGCGCTCCGAGGTGGGGTGCGTCGTCGTCGACCACGGCCTGCAGCCCGGTTCCGCCGAGGTGGCGGCACGGGCGGCCGGGGCGCTGGCGTCGCGCGGCATCGCCGTCGAGGTGCGGCGCGTCGAGGTGGGACGCGACGGCGGGATCGAGGCGGCGGCCCGGCACGCCCGCCTGGAGGCCCTGTCAGGTGACGGGCATCCCGTGCTGCTGGGCCACACCCTCGACGACCAGGCCGAGACGGTGCTGCTGGGGTTGCTGCGCGGCTCCGGCATCCGGTCGCTGGCCGGCATGTCGGTTCGGCGCGGCCCTTTCCTGCGGCCGCTGCTGGGGATCCGGCGCGCCGAGACCGAGGCGGCCTGCCGCGAATGGGGGGTCGAGTGGTGGGACGACCCGATGAACACCGACCCGCGGTTCGCGCGGGTGCGCGCCCGGTCGGCGCTGGCGCTGCTGGCGTCGGAGCTCGGTCGCGACGTCGCCGTCGGCCTGGCCCGCACCGCCGACCTGGCCCGCGGCGATGCCGACTTCCTCGACGAGCTGGCGGAACTCGCCCTCGTCCGGGCTCGTTGGGGTGATGCCGATTCGCCTCGTTCCGCATCCACTCCACAGCCGCCCGATAGGTCCGGTCCGGGTGATGCCCTCGACGTTGCCATCCTCGCCGGGCAGCCGGACGCTCTCCGGGGTCGGGTGCTGCTCGGCTGGCTGCGGAACCACGGCAGCGAGGCGACCCGGGTCCACGTCGCCGCCGTTGACGACCTCGTGCTGGCCTGGCGGGGCCAGGGGCCGGCCGCAGTGCCGGGAGGGTCGGTGCGAAGGGTCGCGGGCCGACTGGAGTGGTTGGCCGGCTGAACGGGTCGTGAGGAATGCGCGACCCGTGTCGAAGCCCTCGGCGCTTGAACATCAGGCCTGGTCACGGCTCCCCGGACATGTGTGAGTTGGTTTCGACACGACCGGCTCGCTGACGCTCGCAGGTCGGTTCAACCTGCTTCAGGACAAGACGAAGCCGGTTGAGCCGGGCTGCGACGAAGGAGCAGCCCGTGTCGAAACCACTGGCAGGCGAACAGCGGACCCGACCACCAATCCCCCGCCCCCGAGCACGAATCGCGGAGGTTCGACGGTTCAACGTCGCCACACGACGTGGCGGTTTCAAGTGGTGTGTGCAACGTTGAGTAGTTGTTCCATTTTCTCGGCTGGTGTGGCCCAGTCAAGTACTCGGCGGGGTCGGGTGTTGAGGAGGTCTTCGGCGTGTTGGACCTGGGTGTCGGTGATGTGGGTGAAGTCGGTGCCTTTGGGGAAGAAGTCCCGGATCAGGCCGTTGCTGTTCTCGTTGGTGGGGCGTTGCCAGGGAGAGTGGGGGTCGCAGAAGTAGGCCTGGCAGCCCGAGGCGAGGGTGAAGCGGGCGTGTTGGGCCATCTCGATGCCCTGGTCCCAGGTGAGGGTCGTCATCAAGGTGGCCGGGAGTCGGCGGGCCATCTGGATCAACGCGTCGGTCACGGTGGTGGAGTCATGACTGGTGACCCGTTGGATCATGGTGTAGCGGGTGGTGCGTTCGTTGAGGGTCACCAGGGCCGAGGTGCCGCCCTTGCCGATGATGAGGTCTCCTTCCCAGTGCCCAGGAACTGCCCGGTCCTCGACCTCGGCCGGACGGTTGGTGATGGTGGCCTCACCGATCCAGCTACGGCTACCCCGCCCGGACAGCCGTGACCGGGGACCTCGGGTGGTACGTCCGGAACGCAGGGCTTTCTCGACGGTGAGTTCATGACGCAGCCCGCCGGCGGCCTGGACGTAGAGGGCCTGGTAAATCGTCTCGTGACTGACCCACATCGTGGGGTCCTCCGGGAAGTCCTGACGCAGCCGGTGAGCGATCTGCTGCGGGGAATGTTTGTTGTTCAACCGTGTCACCACCTCGTCCCACAACGATGTCCCGAGCACCAGCTTCCTGTCCTTGGGACGCCGACGTGACCAGTCTGCCAGCCGCTGCGCCGGCTGGGCCCGGTACCGGCCAGGACAACGCTTCACCTCCCTGGAGACCGTGGAACGGTGGACACCGAGTTCTGCAGCGATCCGGGAGAGCGGAACCCGGTCACCGACCCGAACCTCGATCAGGATCCGCCCCGCCAGGGTCAACCGGCCCTGCCCGTCACGCCACTGCGCTGGCTCTCCCACCTCCAACACCGGAGTCCCCCGAAACCGCCGCTGACGCCGCCGCGGACTGTAACGATACTCGTTCAACCCACCAACCCCTCCCACCCGGCCCCTCGACAACACCATCCCCGCCTCGACAGCCACCTTCCGCACAGTGGAAGGACTACCACCCAACTCCCGCGCGATCGAATGACACGACCGACCCTGCCCCAACAACACCAACATCAACCCACGACGCCGCTCATCCAACCGCACAACACACCTCCAAAAACCGTTGTTGCGCACACCCTCTGAACCCGCCCGTTGAACCGTTTTTCTTCCGCGATTCATTGGACTGCCATAGGTTTTGTGGACGGCAGTGAAAAACTTGAATTATGGTTTAGGCTGCCGTCTTGGTTTTCCCCCATATCTTGATGGACTTCGTTCGGGGTACGGTACCCGATCGCGGAATGAAGCCTGGTCTGATTGTAACAGAGTTCAATCCATGGAGGCTTATTCATAGGGGTGTTTTGGTTTCCCTCAGCTAACGCTTTATCCCGAGGGGGATGTGAGGGCGGCTTGCCCGATCTGGGATAATTCAAAGTGTAGAAACAAAACCCTCAGATGAAAGACAAGCCGCTGCCATGAATACTACCACAAGCCTTGACCGCGACCAGATCCTTGACCTGTGCGAACTGATCCACACCTCCCGTTCCGGAAACCTTCCCGCAGCAGGGTCCCGCACCTTGGGGTTGTTCCGCTGTATCCAGGTCACTTTGTTGACGCTCAGACACAATCTCACCCAAGAGTTGCTGGCCGACATCCTCATGGTCTCCCAGGCCACCATCTCACGAGTGGTGGCGGTCTACACCCCCTTGATCGCCGAGGCCCTCCAAGCCTGGGTGCCCGGTGTGGGGGACCTCGACCGGGACCGTCAGTACATCATCGACGGTACTCTGGCGCCCTGCTGGTCATGGCACGACCGTCCCGAGCTGTACTCAGGCAAACACCACACCACAGGGGTGAACCTGCAGGTGGCCTGCACCCTGGCCGGGCACCTCGCCTGGGTCTCCCCACCCCTGCCGGGTAATGTGCATGATGCGAAGGCAATCAAGGAATCCGGCTTCCTCGAGGCCCTTGATGCCACGATGCATATTGGAGACAAAGGCTACATCGGATTGGGAATGATCACCCCCACTAAGAAACCCGCCCATGGTGAACTCGCAGACACCGATAAAAGAAACAATACGACCATCAACCGCGTCCGCTATCTCATTGAGCGTGTCATCGCGAACGTCAAAACTTGGCGTGTTCTGCACACCGATTACCGCCGCCCTTACAACACTTTCGAAACCACAATACAAGCCGTCACCGGGCTCGTCTTCGCCTACACCCTATGAATAAGCCTCATGATGTCACATCTTTGATTGCTTTTCTTCTGGTGTGGTAGATCCTGCTGGTTGACGAGTTCTTTCCTGCAGGTGGCGTTGAATGATTCCGCTGCCGCGTTGTCGTAGCACACGCCGGTTCTTCCCACCGAAGCAGTGGATGCCATACTTGTTCATGGTGGCGGTGTAGTCAGCGGACGTGTACTGCGACCCCTAGACTCGACATGAAAAATCGTCACACCCTTGATGGGCTGGCAGTTCCGAACCGCCAATTTTGCAGAGCGTTTTAGAGGCAGGTCGGTTCGCATGTGTCCCTGCTATGGCGTAGCCAATAATTCTTTTCGAGTAGGCAGCCCCGTCACGGCCTGCCGGGTACACGAATCCTTCCCGGGTGTGAATATAGGTGATGTCACCCACCAGTTTCCGGGCCGGAGCATCTGCTGTGAAGTTCCTTTCGATCAGGTCGGGGCGGCCTGTCAGGTCGGCAGCAGGCACGGTGGTGCGGGCCTTGGGGCGGGGCTGACACCCCCTCTAGGCCCTCCTGCCTCATGAGTCGGCGCACCGTCTCCGGACTGGTTGCAACGCCATTGCGTTCCAAGACTTTGTGGACCCGTCTATAACAGGTGGGTTTGTTTGGAGTCGTTGAAGAAATACGTCACAAAAATGGCGAGTTCTTCACGGTGTTTCTGGGTTTCCGACATGCCCCTGTTGCGCCAGGGTGTAGTAGCCCTGAATGCGACACCTCCAGACAGTGGCACATCAAACGGATCGGGTAGTTGCCTTCTTCGCGGTGGATGTACGCGTATCGTGTTTTTACCGGGACTCCTGCGCGAAGAAGGCCGCCGCTTTTTTCAAGAGATCGATCTCCATCCGGGCCTCACGCAGCTCGGCTTTGATTTTCTTGTACTCGGCAAGTTGGGCTGCCGTCATTTCCTCACCCTCGATGCCGGAATGGGTTTTCCTCCACTTGTTCACCCAGTTTCCCACGGTTTGCGGGACCAGACCGTAGGACTTTGCCACCTCGCTGATCGTGCGGGACTTCTCAACGACCTCCAACACGACTTGCCGTTTGAACTCTTCGCTGTACTTAGATGCGGACATAATACAGACTTGTACCTCACATGTTCGATTAAACCTGTTTTTCGTCACTGTCCACGAAACGTGTAGCACTCCACATGTACAAGGGGAAAGGGGTTGGTGTAGAAATTGCGCTCGAACCAGGTTTCGCCGCGTTTCATGCGCAGGGGAAAGGGGGCGGGGTCAGGTCAAGGATCTGGTTGCGGTCAAGGCTTGTGGTAGTATTCATGGCAGCGGCTTGTCTTTCATCTGAGGTTTTTGTTTCTACACTTTGAATTATCCCAGATCGGGCAAGCCGCCCTCACATCCCCCTCGGGATAAAGCGTTAGCTGAGGGAAACCAAAACACCCCTATGAATAAGCCTCATTGACCGCGACGACTTCGACCACACTCGTGTTGACCTGCGAGGAGAGATCCATCTGGATGGTGCCGTTCTTGCCGAGTCCGCGCCAGTTATGACCCAGTGGGCGGTGGCGGTGACCGTGAAGTCGCCGCGTTGGTGGTAGACGTATCCGCAGTCCGGTGATTTCTCGTCGTGGGTTCTGTGCTCGGGGTGTTCCGTTCCCTTGCCGCAATCCTTGGTGTCGCCGTTGCCCATTTCCCACGTCACCCCCGCGACCATGGCGGTTGCGGTGACGCTGTAACCGGATTCGGTGACGGTTTTGGTGATCGGCCCCCATGTGTCCCTGCCGGGATTGTTGACCCACATCCAGTTGTGCCAGCCCACGTAGTTGCGGCCCTCCGGCAGCTGTTCGAGGGGCGAGGGCCACATTCCGATCTCGGGTGCCTTCAGGTCCATGCGTCCGATCGCGATCTTGGCCAGGACTGCGGGTTCTGGCGCCTCCCGCGGGGCTGGATCGGGTGATGGGCCGGAGGGGGCGAAAAGGACGCATACTCCCGTGGCGGGGTCGTACTGGATGCAGCCTTCAGCGGGCCAGTGCGGCCTTTCTTGGCCGCCTCCGCCCTCGCCGCCGGTGGGGTTCCCGCGGGGCTGTGTGGGGGATTTCCCGGGCTGGCCGCCGGAGCCCGGCACCCGCACCGTGATGTCGCAAGATCCACCCCTACTGTCATGTTGTCCGCATCCGACATCGGCATCGGCCCGGGCCGGTTGTGCGGGCAGACCGGCCACCGTCAGGAGGAGCGCCACGGCGGCGGGGAGGCGTTTCATGCTGGACATCTGAGCACCGTCTCGTTCGTGGCGTCCCCGAACTTCCAACCGTCATTGGTCTTGACCACGGTGACATTCCACTGGAGATACGAAGGCCGCTGCCCCGGCACGATGATGCTCTTCCCGGTCGCGGAATCGATCATGTCCACCTTTTCGCTGTCGGTGCACATCTGGACATCGATGCTCCGCACGCCGTCCGTCTCCTCCGGTTCCGAGGCGCCGGTGATGTGGACGACCGTGATTCCGGTCTGCACCTGACCCTTCGCGCGGCGCTCCTTTACATGATTCATCTGTATGGTCTGACTCTCCCCGATGGCGATGTCCTTCAGGGGCTGCATGTCGGCATCGGGATTGGTGAATATCTCATCCGTGATGCGGTAGTACTCGATCCGCGTGTTCGCCGCTTCCAGCTGCTCCGGGCTGAAGGTCTCCGACGGCTGGGGCTTTGGGGACGTGGAGAACGACGGCCAGCTCTTGGTGGCGCTCGGGGGTGTCGTTTCTCGCGAATCCGTGTTCAGCGGTTTCGAGTCCCCGCCGCACGATGACAACAGGAAAACGACGGCGGCTGCGGCGACCATGCCGATTCGTCCACTGCATTGCTTCATTTTCAACACCTCCGGTGGCGTCAAAGCGACCCGGGCTGGTCTCTCCAGCTCTCGGGACCCTTCCGAGCCTAGGGTCGGTCGCCGGGTCCTTGCGGGGAGTTTGAGAAACCCCTGCAGGGACTGAGGAAGGTCTGGTCAAAAGTTAAGGGTGAGGTGCTGCGGTTCTCGTGAAAGTGGGGTTTGTCCACAGCTATTCTCAAATCCGCTCCGACCAGGGGTTTTGCGGTCGGTGTGGTCTGTGAACAGGCCTCAGTGACAAAATGCAGGTCCAGCCGACTATAGGCGTTGTTCATGGGGTTGATTGTGGGTGTATGTCCTTAGGATTTCTAGGTTGGCGACGAGTTGGATGATTCCGGGGAGTTCTTTGAGGCGTCCGCGGTAGCCGTGTGACAGGATTCTCCAGGTTTTCAGTTGTGCGATGCAGTGTTCGACGTTGACGCGGATTCGGGCGATGACTGTGTTGAAGTCTTTGTCGTGGTTGGTGCGGGACTGGTTGGGCAGCTTCTTGATCGGGGTGATGGCGGTGGTGGCGATGTAGGCGATCCAGGTGGCGCCGGAGGAGTCGAGGAGGTCTTGCCAACCACACAGGTTGATGGCCTTCAAGTCGTGTCGGGAACCCGGCACTGGGTCGGAGACAGCGATGAGGTCAGCGCGGTCGGTGGAGGCGACCTGGACGTTAAAGCACTGGGTCTTGTGTTTCCCGGAGTAGTTGTTGTGGCTGGCTTGTCTACTGGTTGGGTGGTTCCCGGTAGGGGGCATGGGTGCCGTCGATGAGGATGAGGTGTCCTTGCTGGATCGCCTCGGCGAGTCCGCCCGGGAGGAAGAGCGGGACTGTTTCGAGGAGGACGGTGATACGTCGCCAGATCCTGGAGATCGTGGGCTGACAGACTCCTAGGAGGTCGGCGACCACCATCTGGGGCAGGTTCTGGCGAAGGATCAGCAGGCAGGCCACCACTTGGTCCCGCAGGGAGATACGGCATCTGGACAGATCCATCCCTCGGCCCTCGATCACATCGGCGATACGGCAGGTGATCTCGTCAATTGTTTCCTCGCAAAGCCCCGTTGTGGACTGGTAACGCATCGGCTGCTTTCATGTTTGGTTTATGTTGCAACTCAATCATGTCGTGAACTAGTCGATGCTCTTTGTGTTACTGGCGGCGTTTCACCGAGAAACAACCCTCATGAATAACACTTTATGTGCTGCGGGAATTGGGTCCAGTGGAGCCAGGGAAAAAGGCCGGCGATGAACCGAGGGACCCTATTGCCGTGATTCCCTGCGGGTCCCGCTCGGCTGTGTTCGGCGAGCAGGACCCGTCGGGCCCGCTGCCTTGGGGATGATCAGGGTGGAGTAGGACATGAGAGGAGGAATCCTTGCAATTGAGGGGTCCTGAACCCGGGTACAGGTCCTGTCGGCAGGGAGGAGATTAAACTAGGAGTACGCAATGAGACCTATTCACAACCATCCTCGAATGTCCTCTGGCTACGGGGTTTGCTGGCCGGAAGGCGGCCTGTGAATAAGCCTCAATGAAGGCAATGAAACGGCAGTCGAACTTGCCAAGAAGAAGAATCTGATGGGAACCGGTGTTATCCATCGCTACTGCCTCGTCGACCTGTGTTCCCGTCGTCTCGGCAGCGCTCGCGCCACATCCGCGACGGGTGAGGGGATCTGCTATTTCACCCGGATTCCCGGGAGCGGTGATGTCATGAATCATCGCATCGTGATGGGTGCCTTGGTGGCGTTGTTGGTCGTGACCATGGTCGTCCTGTCGTTCGTCCGGGGTGAAACTTTGATGGCCGTCGTGCTCGGGCTGGGTGGGGTCGCCTTCACCGTCCGCACGATGCTCGCCGCCTGTTCGTCCTACTGCTTGAATTCTTCACTGTGCTTTGTGCCGGTATGGAGGCTTATTCACTGGTAGCCTGTCGGTCGACGGAACTCTTGGTCAGCATGCGTTTCAGGAGGGTTGCAAATGAGCTTCGCAGTACAAATTTTACTCTGCGTGTTCGATTCCTGACTTGGCTCATGTTTGGTGTTTTTGGGGTTGGAGGGGGTGTTGGCTAGGGGTTTTGGTTGGTGTGGTGTGCACTAATCGGGGGTGTTCTAGCCTGTTGGGGTGAGTCCGTATGTGAGGACGGT
>NZ_LR027842.1:222811-366488 GCF_900607225.1 [Pseudopropionibacterium] massiliense
CCTGACTTGGCTCATGTTTGGTGTTTTTGGGGTTGGAGGGGGTGTTGGCTAGGGGTTTTGGTTGGTGTGGTGTGCACTAATCGGGGGTGTTCTAGCCTGTTGGGGTGAGTCCGTATGTGAGGACGGTGAAGACCGCGTCGGGGGCGACGGCGGTTCAGGTGGTGTGGTCGTCGTCTCGTGGATCGCGGTCGATGGATCACATCGGGTCGGCACACACGCCGGAGGATGTTGAGGTGTTGAAAGCGGTGGCGCGGCAGCGCATGATCGCCGCTGGTCAGGACGAACTCGATTTCGGGGACGGGCAGCCACGACGGCGGGCGCTACCGATCCGGCGGTCGCGGGCAGAGCACTTGTGGAATGCCTTGTCGGTCGGGTTTGAACGACTCGGGTTCGATACCGCCAGTGGTGGTGACGAGGTTTTCAAGCAGTTGGTGCTGGGCCGGTTGATCGAGCCGGCCAGCAAGTTGGAGACCTTGCGGGTGCTCGAAGAGATCGGGGTTCGGCCTTGCGGCTACGCGACGGTGAAGCGTCGGCTCGCCGTGTATGCCGAGCCGGCGTGGCGGCAGCAGATAGCGTCCGCGTGCGCTTGTCACGTCGGGTTGGGGCCTGCCACTTTGGTGTTGTACGACGTGAGCACGCTCTACTTTGAGACTGATGTTGGGGACGGGTTCCGGGAACCCGGATACAGCAAGGAACGCCGCTTGGAACCCCAGATCACCATCGGGTTGTTGACCGACGCGCGGGGGTTCCCGTTGATGGTGGAGGCGTTCGAGGGTAACCGTGCGGAGACGACCACGATCATCCCGTCGCTCCAGGCGTTCCAGGCCGCTCACGCCCTGCCGGAGGTGACGGTGGTGGCTGATGCGGGCATGTTGTCTGACGGGAACCTGCGGGCGTTGTCCGGGGCGGGGTTGCGGTTCATCGTGGGCCAGAAGATCCCCGAGGTCCCCTACATCGTGCGGGAGTGGCTGAAGACCCATTCCGGTCAGCAGCCCCCTGACGGGCTGACCCTGACTCAACCCTGGTCGAGGGGCCCGGCCGGGGCAGCAGTGACAGAGACGATCTACTACCAGTACCGGGCCGACCGAGCACGCCGTACCCTACGCGGTATCAGCGAGCAGGTCAGCAAGGCCGAACGCGTGGTCGCAGGGAAGATCCCGGTGAAACGGAACCGGTTCATCACCCTCACCGGCGCACAGAAATCGGTGAACCGGGACTTGGAGGCCAAAGCCAAAGCGCTGGCTGGCTGGAAGGGATACATCACGAACCTGGCTGACCCGAGGCCGGAGTACGTGATCGGCGCCTACCACCAGTTGTGGCAGATCGAGAAGTCGTTCCGGATGAGCAAATCCGATCTGAAAGCCCGCCCGATCCACCACCACTTGAAAGACTCGATCGAGGCCCACCTCACCATCGTGTTCGCCGCCCTCGCCGTCGCTCGCTGGTTGGAGGCCACCACCAAAGTCAGCTTGAAGACCCTGGTCAAAACACTACGCCGCTACCGAACCATCGACATCCAAGCCGGCGACGCCATCGTCACCGCTGAAGACCCCATCCCCAACAACATCCAAACCTGGCTCGACGCCATCCACAACACCCGGGAACGACACTAAATGAGCCAAGTCAGGTTTCAGGAGGGTTGCAAATGAGCTTCGCAGTACAAATTTTACTCTGCGTGTTCGATTAGGCCCGTTTTCGTTATTGCTAACGAAATTTGTTGCACTTTGCCCTAGGACCTTCGGTGACGTAGGGTAGGGTTATGAAGCGTGATGACCGAGTTCTCGACCTCACGTAACCACCCCTACGAGGACACGTAACCACCCCTACGAGGAGTTGTCTGATGAGAACCTTGACAGTACACTATGAACGCCCAAGCTCGGTCCTCAACCTCGTCTTGCCACCGCTTCGCTCAGTGAGTCCGATCCCGTGTCCTCGTGAGACGCGTGCGACCGATTGTCGTTTGGGGAGCTGATGCGCATGTTCATCTCCATAAACGGACTCTCCAAGAGCTACGGTGTGGGTGCCGGGTACGTAAAAGTTCTGGACGAGATTGAGCTCGAGATTGAACGGGGCACCATCGCCGTCATTTTGGGGGCAAGTGGATCGGGGAAGTCGACACTGCTCAACTGCATCGGTGGACTTGATATACCCGACGAGGGGCGCATCAAGGTAGCTGATGAACTCGTGACAGGTAGGTCGCAGCGTGAACTGACCGAGTTTCGCCGCCGCCACTTAGGGTTCATCTTTCAATTCTACAACCTGATCCCGAATCTCACGGTGCGGGAGAACATCCAAGTATGCGAGCATCTCACCCGCGATCCCCTCGACATGAGGGAAATACTCGACTTGCTTGGGCTGGCGGAGCACGCCAACAAGTTCCCCTCTCAGCTGTCCGGCGGGCAGCAGCAGCGGTGTGCGATCGCACGTGCCTTGGTGAAACGTCCAGAACTCCTGCTGTGTGACGAGCCCACGGGCGCACTCGACTCCCAGACTTCCATCGATGTCTTGGAACTGCTCAGCCGGGTGAATACCGAAACTGGTGCGACCATGTGCATCGTAACGCACAACGCAGGCATCGCCGCAATGGGCGATGACGTTATTCTTCTGCAGGATGGGAAGATCACCGATCGACAGCACAACGACTCGCGGACGCCAGTGAAGGACATCTCATGGTGACCACATGGTTTCGCCGGTCGCTGCGTGAAATCAGGCAGAACGCGCTACGTTACGGGGCTATTTTCTTGCTGGTCGCAGGCGGACTTGGTGTGGTTCTTGCACTGATCACATCTTCTGATGCCATGATCACATCGGTGAACACCTTCCGGGTATCAGCGCATCTCGAGGATGGCGAGTTCGAGGCGCGCGCCCCCCTGACTGAGGCCCAGCGTAGGTCCCTTGAGCAGCATGGGGTGACACTTGAGAAACAGCCATGGGTGGATATCTCGGGCCCTGGAGACAGCACCGTAAGACTCCAGCCCGTTCGTGGCACGATCAACACGATCCAACTGAGTGATGGGCGTTTGCCGGAGAGCTCAGGTGACATCGTGGTCGAGAAACTCTACGCTGACGCCCACGGTTTGGTTCCGGGTTCGACCATTGAGCTTGCCGGAAAAAAGCTCATGGTGTCTGGTGTGGGTTCCACTCCCGACTACTCCTACGTAATACCCAGCGTGGCCTCATCGTCCACCGCTCCGGGGGCGTTCGGTACCGCTTTCGTCTCCGTTCAGGATTTCGAGAGCACTGCGACCGGAAGTCTTACTCCGACGTACAGCTATGCTTACCAGCTTCCTGACGACGTGTCCCAGGACCAGTTGCGGAGTTGGCTTCTCGACATGAAGGTTGACCCTGACGAGATCTCGAACCCGGCCCTGCGCACCCGTGTGAACAAGCAGCAGGAGGATCGGCAGAAACTCATCAATGCGCTCGACGGACTGACGGAAGGAGCCCGTACGGCGGCGTCGATGGCGCCGAGCGCGGATGAGGCGTTGCAACAGGTGGGGGACGCCAACGCGGGTTTGCGTGAATACGTAGATGAAAACGCCAAGATCGAGATCCCGATTCTTGCAAGCTTTCAGTCGGCCGACACCAACCCGCGAGTCATCACCGTGACTAACGACGCTGAGGTCAACCAGACGACGGCCCTGTTCGCGGGCTTTCTCCTGCTCGTCTTGGCTGCATACATGCTAGCGGCTTTCGCCATCGACAACCTCGACCAGGACAGCGGGTCAATTGGTGCTCTCTCGGCCATGGGATTTCGTCGGCGAGAACTCATCTTCCAGTACCTGTTGCCACCGCTCATGGTCGTAGTGCTCGCCTGCATCGCGGGCACCGCGGGCGGGAGTTTCGGAGCACAGGCCTTCAACGAGTTCGCGCAGCTGACTTCCTTCTACTCAGTGCCGGCTCCTGAGCCTCGCATCGCCGAGGTGGCGTTGGCGACGGGTCTTCTCGCCGCACCGCTCCTGGTCGCCGTGGTGATCGCGATCCAACTCCGACGCAAGCTCTCACAGAGCCCCTTGGGTCTTCTGCGGAAAACCCCTGATCAGAAAGTGGGAGGAAGGAGTTTCTCATTCAAGGGCTGGTCGTTCGTGCCGAGGTTCCGGGTCCGTCAGGCTCTGCGTGAGTCGAGGTCGTACGTCATCATGCTGGCCGGTCTACTGCTCGCAGTGATCCTTATGGTGTTTGGTTTTGGCATGCAGACGAGCATCAGCAACTACTCGTCGCGGGTGACCGAAGACCTGAAGTTCGACTACATGTACACACTGCAGGTGTCGGACACCGAGGTGCCAGCAGGCGCCGAGCCTGTCCTCGCCACAGCAATGGCCATCGGTGACGAGTCGCAGTCGAATGTGACCATGCTAGGTCTGCCCGATAGCAGCAAGTATTTCGACTTTGATCTGGACGGGGGGGCCAACACGGACGTCGCCGTCTCGGACGCGGTCGCAAATCGCTATGGGCTCAAAGTGGGCGACCCGATCTTCCTCACTGACCGAATCGCGGCACACTCCTACCGAGTGGTCGTCTCACAAATCGTGCCCTATGCGTCAGGGCTTTATATATTCCAACCGATCCAAGCCAACCGGACCCTGCTGGGACAGGCTGATGACTACTACAATGCGGTACTGAGTGACCAGTCCCTTGAGTTTGATGAAGGGCAGGTCGAGGCGGTTATCACGCGGGCTGACATCGTCAACGGGGCGGAGAAGACGGTGGAAATAACTTCACCGATCGTCATAACCTTGGTTGCCCTCTCGGTTGTCATTATCTGCATTGTGCTTGCATTGTTCATCAGGATGATCGTCGATCGTGACACCTACAGTATCTCCCTCATGAAGTCCTTTGGGTATAGGAAGAGTGAGGTCGCACGACTCTATCTCAACAACTACGCGCTAGTTGTTGTTCTGGCCCTGCTGCTGGGCATTCCGATCGGGCTACTTGTGTTGGCACCGGTGTGGCGTGCCATCATTGCTTCAATGCCGATGGGGGCGCCCTTCCTGCTCGATGTTTACTCGGTGATGATGATCATTGGGATCGTCGTGGTTGCCTACACCATTGTGTACTTCGGCGCCCGGATCAAGCTCGCTAAAGTCGATGTCACCGAGATCCTTAAGGACAGGGAATGATGCTCGGAGGGTGCGGTGGAAAAAGGTTTCCTGCAATCCTGTGGATGGGGAGGGCGGCCTCCGAGGTCGCCCTCCCCATGTGGGGTGGGATTCCTCACCAGTTATGCCGCATCCCAGTCGGCCAACCTCTGGGCTAGGTCGGAAGCGAGCTGCGCAACTCGGGGTTCAAGCATGATTGATACGTGATCCCCTTCGATGGGGACGACCTGCAAGCCGGGCAGATAAAGCCCCCATCCGAGGTCGATGCTGGTGTCGATCTGCTCGGTGGCGCCCAGTGACTGATCCTCTGCGCGATAGAGGATCGACTCTCCGCCGAAGGACGGGGGCTCGAAGGTGCTCATGAGTTGCAGGCTTCGGCGATACGATTCCCAGAGTTTCTGCACGATGCCGGCACCCACGTCCTCAAGGTTGGCTACCGAGATCACCCGCTCGACAAAATCGTCGTCAGTTCCCTTGTCCCCCACTGCATCCCCGACCTCGGTGACGATCGGCCCCAGGCGGTGACTCAGATAGGCGGTGAACCGCGCTCGGTTCAGTCCACCGGTCACATCGGAACGTGGCACCGGGGCGTCCACGAGTATCAAGCGGGCCTGCTGCTCCTCACGTGTCAGCTGGTCCGCCATAAGCGAAGCGACGAGACCGCCGAAGGACCAGCCCCCCACCACGTAGGGCCCGGACGGCTGGATCTCGCGGATCCGTTCTACGTAGTACGCGGCGAGATCGCGCATTGATGTCGTGGGGACATCGACGTTAGGTTCTTCGAGCCCGTAGATCTTGGTATCGGTGGGAAGCACCTGAACTAGCGGGAGGTACGCCATGGCGTTGCCGGCGGCGGCGTGTACGAGAAATACGGGCTGTGACGTCCCATTCTTGAGCAGGACAACTGGATCGGGGCGACGGCTCTCGCATGCGAGTAGATCACGGACCATGCCTGCCATACCTCGTGGGGTGGGATGTTCGAGCAGCGACCGAACTTCAATGTCGACGTCGAAGTTCTCGCTGAGCTTCGAACACAACGACAGCCCGAGCAACGAGTTGCCCCCCGTGTGGAAGAAGTTGAGGTTCACGGGCAGCGGCGGTAGATGGAGAACCTCGCCGAAGATCCGTGCCGCCGTGAATTCCACAGCGTCTGCAGCGTCGACGCTTTTCTCGTGACGCTCGAATGGGATAGGAGCGGGTAGCTGTGACTTGTTCACCTTGTCATTAGAATTTCTCGGAATCTCGTCCAGCACAGTGATGCTGTCCGGCCTCATGTGCGCAGGGAAGGCCTGCTCGACGAGTTGGTGCAATTCCTCGATCACACGCGTTTCTCTGCGACGTTCCAGAGGGGAGTTCACCGTTTTTTCCTGGTTCCGGTTGTCGGCCAACCGGGCCGCCAGGCCGAGCCGTGCAGCTGCCCGGAGCTTCCGCGACGCGAGAATTCGCAATGATCCAGCCAACGGACCGGGGACTGCATCCAAGTCATAGCCGAGGCTGGTGAGACGTTCATCGATGTCCGCGACGTGCACCGGAATGCCTGCCACGGTCGGCATCGTCAGGTCGCGTGTGCACCAGTCATCGACGAGCTCCGCAGTCCGGGCGTCGCGGATGCCTTCCAGAACCACCGCCTCTGCTGAATCCGACAGCGCCGCCCAGAAAGCATCGAGGTCATAGGTCACGTGAGGTTCGGGCAGTCTGGCCGGAGGAACATCGGTCTCATGCTTGAGGATGCGGACGTCGTAACGGAACAGCGACATCTCGTTGCTGTCCGGGAGATTCTTAACGACCGGAGACACTATCGCATCAACCTTGTCCGCGGCCCAGGAAGCGAAGAACCCAGGATCTAGGACCAGTTCCTCATCGTCACGGACCGCGGCCAAGACCTGCTCGGCCGTGATGATAGATTCGTCCTCGCAGTTCTGCTCCTTCAGCCTCGCGAGATGGAACTCGGGCAGAAGCTGCAACGCTCGGATGTCGCCGATGAAGAGTTGCCCCCCCGAACGGAGCTTGGACCAGGCCAAGTCGAGGACATGGGAGAGGTAGCTCGCGGAGGGGAAGTACTGGATGACCGAGTTCAGGACCACGATGTCAAATGTTCCTTCGAGGCTGCCGATGGCGTCGGCTGCGCACTGTTGAAGCTTGATGTGGCCGCTGCCCGGTGGCAGCTGCAAGATGTTGCGCCGAACCTCATTGAGGGCCCGCTCGGACATGTCGAGGCCGGTGACATCGACGCCGGCCTCAGCGAGTGGAAGCAGGACGATGCCCGTTCCGCAGCCCACGTCAAGGACTGTCCCCGGCTTGGAGAAGAGGATGCGTTCGACCGTCTCCGCGCCCCAGCGATTCATCTGCTCTGCCGGGATCCTCTGGTTCGCGAACGAGTCTCGCCATCCCACAAACCTCCGGACGCCATCGCCCTCGAGGTCGGCTGCTCCGTAGGTTGACTCGTAGAGCTGGCGCCAGGACTCAACGCGCCGGGCGGAATCCTCCGAGCACTCGCTCTTCTGGGGATCGAGCACCACATATGCGCTGAGGCCACGCTCAGCCCCGGTTCCCCGGCCCACGACGACCGCGGAGGTCACATCGACGTGCCCGAGCAGAACGTGCTCGATCTCGGCCGGTTCGATCCGAAAACCACGGATCTTGACTTGGTCGTCCGTGCGGCCCTTGAAGAGAACAAGACCATCCCGGCGCCTGGTGACGAGATCGCCAGTCGCGTACAGCCGACCGCGATGGGTTTCAGGGAACGCGCGTGCGGTCACCTCGGGCTGCTTGAGGTAGCCACGCGCGAGACAGATGCCTTCGAGAAAGAGTTCGCCGGGCGTGCTGAAGGGGATTTCAGCGCGTCCGGGACCGAGAATGTGCACGGTGGTATTACGGATGGGTGCCCCGATGGGGGGATCACCGTTCTCGAGGACGCAGTGGTGACCGAGCGTCACGATGCTCGCTTCGGCCGGGCCGTACAAGTTGAATACGTGGTACTTGCTCGCATACCGCTCAACGAGGTCGACGGACAATGGTTCACCTATGGTGCTGAGGGTCCGTAGCGTTGGCACATCCAGTGGTTCTGGAAGCGCGGCAAGAGCGGAGGGGGTGTAGATTGCGTGCGTGACCCCAAACTGAGACATGAACGGCGCCATGCGTTCTGTGGGTGCCACATCCTCATCGCGCCCCACCACGAGAGTCGCCCCGGCACCGAACGTGGCGAACACCTCCAGAATGAACACGTCGAAGGTAGTGGCGCAGAACTGCAGCATCCGAGCTGATCGATCCAACTCCATCCGCTCGATCTCGCTGCCTACGACGTTGTCCAAGCCGCCGTGAGTGACCATGACGCCTTTTGGCTTCCCCGTGGAGCCAGACGTGAACACGACGTAGGCGAGTTGTTCAGGGGCGGTCGTCGTGGGTAGCTCGACCTGTTTTGGCGGCTCTGATACCGCGTCCTCGAAGATCATCACATCGGGGTCGTTGATGAGTTGTTCTGGGGCCTCGTCCCGCCGGACGAGCACCACGGCAGGGTCCAGATCCTCCCGTAGTACGTCCCAACGCAGGCTCGGCCCGTCAGGGTTCACCACGCAGAACGCAGCTCCGGAGCGGTGAGTGGCGAGCATCGCCTCGACGAGTTCCGAGGAACGCCCGATGATGATGGCCACTATCTTCTCAGACCCGGCGCCCGCATCGATCAGTCTGGACGCCAGCCGACGAGTTCGCTCCTCGACCTCGCCATACGTGAGGTCACCTCCGGGACCGGTGAGCGCCAGACGGGCAGGGTCCTCCTGCGCCAACTCGGCGAAGCGGTGGTGCACGCCAGGCTTCCCGGCTGGCACCCCCGTGATGTTTATCCCGTCCACTAGGGCGCGTTCGGCGTCCGTGAGGATAGGTAATTCATTCACCGGGGTGTCGGGGGTATCCGCCATCGCCTGGAGCACCACGACGAAGTGGTCGAGAAAATCACGGGCCATCTCAGCCTCCACCCGATGTGGGTCGAAGATGCAGCGCATCTGCAAGCCGTTGTGGATGAAGGCCATCAGCATGATCGGGACGCCGGTGCGGACGAAAAAGTCAACGTCATTGATCTGCAGGTCCGCAAAGCGCGTCCACGCCTGCTTGTTCTGCAGGGAATTCTGAAGCACCACCGCGTTCTGCAGCAGTGGGAGATCGACGGATTTCATGTGTGGCGGGACTTGTTCGCCCGAGAAGTTGTGCGACATGACCCTACGGGACAGCTGCTGCACATGGGGCAACCACTCGCGAACTGTCATACCCTCGGGAGGCGCCAACCTCAGAGGGGCGACATCAACGTAGACGCCGACGTGCCGGAGTGATTCCGGGATTTCGCGGGGGCGGCTGGCGCTCGTCAGCCCGACAACTGTTTCCTCCGAGCCCGCGTGACGTTGAACAGTGACGGCCCACGCCGCGGTGATCAGGGTCGACAGGGTGATCCGCCCTGCTGCGAGCCTGCATTCCCAACGCCCCAGGATATTGTCGGGAATGCTGTGCTGCACCCAAGCGTCGGTGTCCTCATCGGCAGGTGTTTTCTGAGGTACGGTTTCAATGCCCGGGAGTGGCGAGGGAACGTAACCTTCGAGGTGCGTGGCCCAGAAGTTACTGCTTTCCTTATCGTTGCGTCCAGCGAGCCACTCGACGAACTTGTGATGGGCTGCCCCTTGAGGATCTGGCGCGGTGCCTTCGGCGTAGGCCCTCTCCACGAGTGAGACCAGCAGCCCGACGCTCCACCCATCGAGTATCAGGTGGTGATGTGTCCACACGAAGACGTGAGTGTCGGGCCCCAGCGTAAAGAGGGCGTATCGGGACAGCGGCCCCTTCCGCAGGTCGAATCCCGCCAAGCGATCCGTGATGACATGGCGCTGGATCTCGTCATCCTGTCGCTCGGCGGTAAGCCCACTGAGGTCTTTCACGGTCCAGTTGTCCTCCACCGAGCGGAGCACCACTTGCATGGGTTGGGCGCCGCGCCAGGCAAACACGGTGCGTAGCGGTGGCAGCGCTTGTGTCACCCGCGACCAGGCTTTGTGGAAGCGTTCCTGATCAAGTGGTCCGGTGAAGCGCAGGATTGTCTGTTCGACATAGAGACTCGGGTCATCGGATGCGAGACATTCCGACAGCATGCTCGCCTGTGAGCTCACCAAAGGGTAGGCATCCTCGATCCGGTCCACACCCGAGGGGGTGGTGCTACGTGGCATGTTTTCCTCCTTCTGTCGTCGTCAGTGCTCCGAGACCGGGTCAGCCGGTCACAGACCGAGCTCTTGCGCGAGCGCGTTTCGAAGGTCGTCCGGTACGTCGCTCTTGGCCGACCATGCGCGGAGCGTTTCCATGAAATCGTTCGCGAGTTCTTCGAGGTCTGCGTTTCCGACCTGTTCGACATCACGCCACCAAGCGATCTCGAGCTTGCCACCTTCCCGTGTCACTTCCAGCTGGATGTCGTGACCAAGGCCCGGCTGGGTGATGGCCTCCAAACGATGTGAACGGATGACTTGGAGCGGTGCATCGTCCGGAGGAGGCTGGATGGCCCGGTAGTACAGCAGGATGCCGCCATGCCCGGAACTCTCGGGGCGGCGAACGTGCGAGAGTCGTGCAGCGTCGTACCCAAAGCCTTGATGCAGCGGGGTCTCGATGCCCTGCTCCTTCAGCCAGGCCACCGGGAAGACGGTGGTGAACCACCCGACCGACCGTGACAGATCGACACCCTTCAGCCGGACCGAGCGCATGGTGCCTGCCATCTCGAAGACGGGCACCGAGCCGGGTAGGCGATGAACGAGGGCCTCGCCAAGTGCTTCGGCGAGGATCGTTTCCAAGGGCACACGGTTCGTTTGCTGTGCTGTCAGTAGGTCCGCGGTGAGGGCTGGCTCCATCGTCGAGGTGAGTCGTTCGTATCGCCGCCGCCTTGACATACCTTTGGGAGCCCCGGGCCCTTTGGGAACCCCGGGCGCAGGCAGCTGGTTCTGTGTCACCAGCGGGTTTCGAGACAGCTGCGAGGCAACGCGGGTCCACTCGGCCCAGGTCGACGACGTCGGAGGCAGGTCGTCGGAGCCCCCCAGGAGCCGTGAGAGCTCATCGACAATGAGGTGCTGGGATGTGGCGTCGACGAACGCGTGTGGGACGATGATCCCCAGCAGAGTCCCGGATCCGCCATCGTCCCAGACGTGTACCTGCACGAGTGGTTCGTCCTCGGTCGCGTTTGTGATCGCACTGCCGAGGATGCTCTCGGCATCGTCGAGCGTTCCGGTGCCGTGGAAGGTGATTGGCATCTGACGCTCTGCAACCAGACGCCCCGAGACGGGTAGTGTGGTTGCGTCGATGGTGAGGCGTAAGATGTCGTGGCGTTCAAGAAGTATTGAGAACGCTCGCTCGATGGTGCTGCTGTCGAGTCTCGTTCGGCTCTGCAGTAGGAGCGGGATCCGCCACGCGTGCCAAGGCAGTCCCCCCTCGTGCACGAGCCGGAGCTGTGTGGGGACCAGATCGACGATCACGTTGCCGTTCTCGTCCATCTCGGGATCGATGAGATCCTTACCGAGTCGGGCGGCGAGGTCGCCGATGCTTTCTGCCTCCAGCACATCTTCGGGGTTGAGCGGCCAACCCTGCTGTGTCATCTCGGCGGCCAAGCGAATGGCGACCACCGAGTCGCCGCCCAGGGCATAGAAATCGTCCTCGGCAGTGACGCCGGTCACCCCGAGCGTTTGCTCAATGAGGTCGATGAGCAGTTCGGTGACGCCGAATGAACGCGGGCCCTGCTGCCGTGAACTCGCCACGTCAGGGGATGTACTCAGGGAATCAGCTGCCGGAATGACTCGGTGATTCGTCTTTGCCCAGTGCCTGGTGCGCTCGAAGGGGTACCCGGGCAGGTGGACTGCTTGGGCTGTGGCACGTGTTGGGTCGTCGATCTGGAGGCCACTGGCCCACAGGTCGCCGAGGCAGCGGGCCAAGTTCATCCCGTCCTGAGGTGCACTTTCGGGGCCGAGTGTCAGAACCGTGTGGTGACGGGATTCGTCCCACGACACAGACGACCTCGCCGCAGAAATCAACGATCTTCCGGGGCCCACCTCGACAAGAATTGCTGGTCCTCTGCTCAGGACGAGGTCGACGTCGTCAGCAAATTGCACAGTACGTCGAATGTGGTTTCCCCAGCGTTGCGGGTCCGCCGCCTCACTGGCCGTGAGCCAGCTTCCCGTAATGTTGGAGGCCATCGGGATCTGGGGAGCGCGCAGGGTCGTTGTCGCCATGAGATCGGTAAACCGGGGGACGACTGGGTCCATGGCGGCGGAGTGGAACGCATGGCTCGTGATGAGTCGGCGTCCGGTGATTCCGGCAGACGACAGAGAATTGGTGATGCGTTCAAGTTTCCTGTCGCTCCCTGCGAGTACGACGTCAATCGGTGAGTTGATCGCGGCCACGTCCACGTTCTCGGTCCTGGCGGCGTCGATGACCATTTCAGCAACCCCATGGAACGAGATCATCGTGCCGGTGGGGCAAGCGGCCATGAGACGCCCGCGCTCACAGACGAGGAAGGAAGCAGTGTCGAGATCCATTATCCCCGCGGCGACAGCGGCCGCGAATTCACCGATGCTGTGTCCCAACACCACGTTGGGTGTCAGGCCTCGGGTTTCGAGAGCTTTCGTCCACGCGTATTGGACGGCAAAAAGCAGGGGCTGAGCAAGGTCGGTGCTGTTGACCCGCTTTCGGCCGGTGAGCAACGCCCCAAAATCGGTGTCTGATACCTTGCTCAGGCTGGTGAGCGCTTCCTGCAGTGGGCCATCGAAGTCGGGCTCGGCCTTGGCCAGCGGTATCCCCATGCCCGGGAACTGAGAACCCTGTCCGGTGTACAGGAAAACCAAGTCGTAGCAATCATTCTCGGTGAGGGCAGTCCGCTGTTGGACGGTGCCCCCATGAAGCAGCGCCGTCGCATCCTCCACGGTACGAGCCGAGACCGTGCAGCGGTACAGGTGCGTGCGGTTGCGGCGCACAAGGGTGGACTCGACTGCCGCGAGTGAGGGCTGCTTCGCAGCCAAGTGGTTCGCGAGCGCGAGACGTGAGCGTGTGAGCGCCTCAGGGCTCGCGGCGCTCAACCGCAGCGTCGTAATCCCGTCATGTGAGGCTTTTGGATTCGGAGGGGTGGTGGATTGAAGGACAACGTGCACGTTCGTGCCTCCGACACCGAGCGAGGTCACTCCCGCAATGCGGGTCGGCGTATCCCACTCGGTGGACTCGGACGTGATTGTGATCCGGGTACCGTCCAGTCGGAACTCAGGGTTGGGGGAATCGTAGTGGCATGTCCCCGGTATGATCCCGTACTCCAAGGCCAGGACGGTCTTGATGAGCGAGGCCATGCCGGCGGCCGCCTCGAGGTGACCGACATTGCCCTTGACGGAACCGAGGTAGCAGGGGGTAGTGATGGAGCCGGTGAACCATTCTGTGAGCGCTTGCACCTCCACCGGGTCACCGATAGGGGTCCCAGTTCCGTGCCCCTCGATAAAGCCCACTTGGGAGGGGGCCACTCCGGCGATCGCCAAAGCGTCCGCGACGACCTGCGCCTGCTGTTCCACGCTCGGTGCGCTAAACCCCATCTTGAGATTGCCGTCGTTGTTGATGGCGCTGCCGCGGATGATGGCACGGATGGGGTCCCCGTCCGTGAGTGCAGCGAGGTACGGCTTGAGGATCACTGCGCCGACCCCGCTGCCGAAGATGGTTCCATCGGCCGCCGCGTCGAACGGGCGACACCGGCCGGTCGGAGACATGATCGACCCGGGCTCGGCGAAGTAGCCGACATCCTGTGGAACACGCACCGAGACTCCACCCGCGACCGCGATGTCACAGTCACCCACGAGAAGTGACTGACAAGCCAGATGCAGCGCAACGAGCGCGCTAGAGCACGCCGTTTGGATACTGATGCCAGGGCCGGTCAGGTTCAAGGTGTGCGATACCCGTGTGGCGATGTAATCCTTGTCATTGCTCAAGGCAAGCGAGACGGCCTGCATGTTCGCCCCATAGGCCATGGAGTCGTACGGACTGCCGCTCATCAGAGCGTTCAACAGGTAGGTGCTGGTTCCTGTGGCGGCGAAAACGCCTGTTCGTGCAGAGACGGCCCATGGATCGAGGGCAGCGTCCTCCAGCGCGTGGTGCACGGTCTGGAGGAAGAGTCGCTGCTGGGGATCCATGAGTGTGGCCGCGGCGGGTGTGAATCCGAAGAGCCCGTCGTCAAACTCGTCAACGCCGTCGAGTCTCAACGCGCGTTTAACGTACTGCGGGTCCGAGATCACCGCGTGTGGTACGCCTGACTTCGCGAGAACGGAGGTATCTAAGTCAACGCAGGCGTCCCGGCCTCCCACAAGCAGGTCCCAGTACGAGTCCAGGTCGGGTGCGCCGGGGAACCGGCCTGCCATGCCCACTATTGCGATCCAAGAGTTGGCTGCGTCGTACTCATCAGTCATGGTTCACATCCCTCCGGTGTATGATTCTGTGCCATTCGTCACCGGGGCGCACAGCTTGCTGAGAATTTGCTCTGTGGCGTCCCAGAGAAAGAAATGACCGCCTCGGAAATGGTGTATCCGGAGTGGACGAGTGAAATTGGAAGCCCACATCTCCAATGTTCCCGGGAGCACCATTTGGTCAGCGCAGCCCGAGAACACCTCGGGGATCGGTTTCGTGAGCGGGGATAGTTCTTTGAACTGATACTCGTCGGAAAGCCGCAGATCCTCGACCAAGGGCTCCATCAGGAGCATTAACAGTTCCTCGTGTGCGAGGATCTCCTTCGGCATTCCTCCCAGAGCAGTCAGCACCCTGAGGAGCTCATCGTATGGCAGCTTGCTGAGTTTCGTCGTCGACTGGTGCTGAGGCGCCGACCGCGCCGACAGGCCCAGGCGCAGGGGCCCGAATCCGAACTCATGCTCCAGGTTGCGAGCAACGAGAAAGGCTACCAATGCCCCGAGCGAATGACCGAAGAACACGAACGGTCGGTCGTCGTGCTCGTCGAGGAAATCCCTTGTGAGTGTTTCTACTAAACGCTCCATGCACGAGGGGTGGGCCTCGCGGTACCGGTCATGGCGGCCTGGCATCTGACATGAGACCACCTCTACGCCGGAGGGAGCTCGAAAGGCCCAGGTGCGATACGCGGCGGCGCTTCCCCCCGCGTAGGGAAAACAGTACAGCCTCCACGCTGCGTGAGGCCGCGGTTGGAACGCGAGATAGCGTGCGGCGTGGCTGTGGCTACTGGTCATGGTCGTTCCGCCTCCTCAAACGGTTCAAACGTGCGGCCCGGTTCTTCGCGCGCACTTCGGCGATCTCGACCCCGAGGGTCGGAGGCTTCTTCGTGGGTGATGCATCGAGGAGGATCTCTTCAGCGATTTGCTGCGTAAGATCGGCCGTGGTGGCACCTTGGAGGAGAGAAGCGACGCCTAGTTTTACGTTGAAAATGCGTTTGATGCCTTGGATGATGCGCAACACGAGGAGCGAATCGATCCCCAGAGTGGTGAGTGGACGATCCCGTGGTATCTCGGAGTCCTCGTAGCCCATGAGTTGTGCGACCACGCGGGTGACGCCGTTGTGGATCTCGGTGAGTGCTTTGGCGCGGGGCATGGCGCGCAGCACCTCCGGGCTGATCGTGTCGTGGGTCTCACCACCGATGACGAGCGCCTGGTAGAACGGGTTGGTCATGATCTGGGGGAAATTGGCCAGTAGCACCGGTTCATTGAGTCGGGCGGCCACGGTCTCCGGGCGATCGGCGGCCACGAGCCGACGGAGGATGGCCAGACCTTTGTCAGGGGGGATGGGATCCATCATCCGGTCGCGTGCACCGGCTGCGAGCCCCACTTCGCCCCACCGGCCCCACTGAACGATTGTGCCAGGTAAACGTCGGCCGCGACGATCGGAGATCACTCCCTCCATAGCGGCGTTGGCCGTCGCATACCCGGTCTGACCCGGTGACCCCAGGACCGTTCCAGCAGTGGAGAACACCACGAAGAAGTCGAGTGGGTCGTTCACGGTGACCTCGTCGATCCGGCGGGCCCCAACCACCTTGGGACGCCACATCTGGTCGACCGCCGCGATGTCCAGTGTCGCGAGGGTCTGATCAGCGACTACACCTGCGGCATGGATGACGCCTCGCAATGCGAGTTGGCGTTCGTCGGCGACGGTCCGGCACCTGCTCGCTGTATCCTCGTCAGCGATGTCACCGAGAACGATCTCAACTCGGTCGTCGGCGAGGAAATCGTCAAAGTCCGTGCTCATCCCTTGCTCGGGACGACTTCTCCCGTTGAGAATCACGCACCCGGCGCCCTCGTGGTGCAGGGCTTCAGCCACCCGGAGACCGAGTCCGCCCATACCTCCCGTGACAAGGTACGCACCGTCGGGACGGGTGATCCGTCCATCTACCGTCTGCGGGGGTGGAACCCGGACGCACGTCGCCATGAGCGGTCCGTCACCGGTCAGTCGTAGTGAATCTCCACTCCATGCTCGGGCGAGCGCAGTGTCAAGTGCATCTGATGGTGTGGGAGCGGAGATGGTGCGAAGGGGGAGACCGGGTACCTCCAGTTTCGCGCAGCGAACCAGCGCCCGTGCGGTGCGGGCTGCAGCGTCGTCGTGGTCTCCCAGTGTCACGATTGTGACGAGATTCTGGGTCGTCTTGTCCGCGACCATGGCCGCTACGGCTTCGACAAGCTGACGTGCTGCTCCCTCAGGTCCGCCCTCCGCTCCGCTGTTGGTCACGAGGATGAGGTGTACAGCGTCGTTTGTCACATGTCCGTCTTTCAGTCTTTGCGCGACCTGCTGGGATGCCTCGGTCGTGTCGAGGACCCTGATTTCTGGGTGCCCCGAGACCGTTTCGTCCGAGAAGGTCTCGGGGACCCAGGCTACTTCGTAAAGCGCGTTCGCCCATGAGAAAGGAGCTTTCTCCCGACCTAGCGGTTGTGCCCGGAGCCCACGGACACTGATCGCCGGTTCGGCCGCATCCTCGGCCCAGAGATCGAGGTCGATCAACCAGTCGCGGCCGGTTTGTCGTCCGTACCCGATTGCCCGGACGACCGTCGCGCGGGGCGTCTGCACGAAGAGTCGGTCCACTGCTACGGGCACCACGACGCCGTCAAGAGCACTTTCTGGGAGTGCCGCAGTCATCATCAGCAGAGCAGCGTCCAAAGCGCGGGGATCGAACATGTGCCCGGGGGAGTCGTCGATGGCCCGATGTAGAGACCCTGTCAGCCATCCCTCGCCGTGGTCAAAGGTCTCGCCGAGAAGCTGGAAGTTGGGGCCGTACTCTTGCCCTGACCTACGGGCGCGGGTCAGCAACTCCTCCGGGCTGACCGCGCGTGGCACTGCCTCGTCATCGGATATCTGCAACGGTACGGGCCGCCGCCCGTCAGTCATCCCGTCGATGCGAGCAGTGGCGTGGGTCGTTGAGGAGCCGTCGGAGGCGGTGACGACCTTGATCGTCCTGTTGTCGGGGCGGACGTGGGCAGTCACGGTGACCTTTTCCTCCACCGGGAGCATCTCGAGCAGCTTCACATCTCTGACGTCTACCTTCCCTAGTCCGGTCGCGGCGGCGGTGGCGCAGAGTTCCAGGAGAACAGCGCCAGGCGTCACCGGCGTTCCGAAGAGGCTATGTTCCGTGATCCACGGGTGATGTCCGGAGCCGATGTCGCCCTGAAACAGATGCTCGCCGTCCGGCATCGTCACGTGAGCATCAAACAGGCTTCGCTGACGGGGGACAGCCGACGCGGCGGGCGCGTCATACCAGAACCGCTTGTGGTTCCAGCGCGGTGGCCGCACCTGGACAGCACGCACGGTCGCTTTTCTTCCCGCAATCTGCTGCATGGACTCCTGCACGACGGGGTGGGGTGACACCTCGGTGAATCTGGTTGCGCCCTCCGCCAAGGCCCGTTCCATCGCATCGGAGAACGCGACTGTCTCGCGCAGGTTGGCGACCCAGTGTTCGGTACCCCAGTCATCGCCCAGACTGCAGGTGCTGAACGCCGGGCACCGGGCAGATCCCGTGTCGCCCAGATCTGCCAGCCGCTCACGGAGTCGGGCGAGGACCGGCTCGACGAACTGGCTGTGGGACGCCACGTCCACACGGATGATCGACACCGCGGGTCCGTGTCCGCTGGAACAGCGTTCTGCGAGATCGTCGATTTCCTCGGACAGACCGGCCACTACGGTCTCGGCAGGCCCGTTGAGAGCGGCAATCTCGAGCGAGGTGCCCGATCCCATCCAGCGACGCGCATCATCGCCGTTGCACCTGACCACGGCCATGGCGCCGCCGGGGGGCAGCGTATTCAGCAGCCTCGACCGTTCCACGATGATCCGGATCCCCTGCTCCCGTGTAAGGATCCCTGCAACCACAGCTGCCGCGACCTCGCCCATGGAGTGTCCGATCACAGCCGTGGGAGGTCCCTGGGCGGCCTCAAGCATTGCTGCGGCCGCGACCTGGAAGCCGAAAATGGCCGGTTGAGCGGTGGCCATCGTGCTCAGAGCGGTTGTGCCGTCGAGCACCTCGTGCAGGGAGAAACCCGCGATGGCTTGAAACAGCGGGTCCAGTTCGTCGATGGCAGTCGCGAAGTCTGCGTCCTCGAGCATGAAACGGCGCCCCATGCCCTCGAACTGGCCGCCCTGCCCAGGAAAGACCCAGACACTGGGCCACGGCCCAGGGGAGTGCGTTTTCAGTAACATGTGGGCGTTTGTTCCACCGAATCCGAACGCCGACACCGCACCCACGGTGCGCATGCCGTGGCCGCTCAGCGGCGTGAGTGCTGAGGGAACGGTGAGGCGAGTGCCCTGCGGCTCCATCGCCGGGTTCCACGAACGGAAATGCAAGTTTGCGGGGATCTGGCCATGTTGCAGACACAGTACCGATTTGGCGACGGACGCCGCACCGGCCGCCGCCTCAAGATGGCCCATGTTGGTCTTGATCGCGCCCAAGTAGCAGGGCTCGGCGCCTGACCCGTACACCTCGGAGAGTGCGCCGAACTCGATGGGGTCTCCGAGGGGGGTCCCTGTGCCGTGGGTCTCCACGAATGCCACCTCGGTGGGATCGATGTCGGTGTGAGAGAGCGCATCGCGCATCACGGCGATCTGCGAGTTCTGGTTGGGAGCGGTCAAACCGTTCGAGCGACCGTCCTGGTTCACAGCACTGTTGATGATCACAGCCATGATGCGGTCCCCGTCCCTCTCGGCTTCCTTCAACCGCTTGAGGACGAGCACAACGCATCCTTCACCCCGGACGAACCCGTCAGCACGGGCGTCGAACGCCTTGAGTTTGCCCTCAGGAGACAGCATCGACCAAGCCCCGAGAGCCGTGGTGCTGTGCGGGTCGAGCATGAGGTGGACACCACCCGTGAGGGCCAGGTCACACTGCCTCCCGCGCAGTCCATGGACCGCGGCATCCAGCGCGACAAGGGATGACGAGCACGCTGTATCGATCGCCATGCAGGGGCCGTGCAGATCAAAATGATATGAGACACGCCCCACCGCAACCGAGTGGGGGTTGCCCGTTGCGGTGTAGGCGTCGATTGGCTGGTCGAGCTTCGACCCCACAGTCAAGTAGTCGTTCGACGACAATCCCATGTAGACACCGGTCTTTGAGCCCCGCAGCGATTTCTCACTGAGGCCGGCGTGTGCGATGGCCTCAGCGGTGACCTCGAGGAGGTGACGCTGCTGGGGATCCATCCTCTTGGCCTCATAGGGTGAGATCCCGAAGTGGAGGGCGTCGAAGCCCGCCACATCATCGATGAAAGCACCCCAGTCACACGCGTTGGCCGGTCCGTCACGGTGACTGGGCCAGCGTCCCTCGGGCACCCGTGTGACTACGTCACCGCACTTCGCCAGTAGTTCCCACAGGTCACCCATGGTGGTGACGCCGCCCGGCAGCCGGACCGCTGCACCGATAATTGCAGCGGCATCCGATCCTGCCGGAGGGTCCTGCCGATCCAACTCTCTGCGCAGCGACTGGCGTGCCTGTGGAGTCAAGGCCGCCACCATGGCTGTGATCTGATTCACGCTCGTTCCTCCTCTCCGTCGCGCAGGGCCTTGCCCAAGTTCGTGATCCACTGCGCGTCCTCATCGGAAATCACCGGTGATGTCGATTCCTCGGCAGACTCGCGGAGCAGATCTCCTCTCAAGACCCGTAGCAGGGCATCGGTCAGCTGCTCGACCGTTGGTGAGGACCAGATCAGTGTGACTGGCAGACGCACGCAGCCGGAATGTTCCAAACGGTTGCGGAGCTCAAGGGCCATCAAGGAGTCGAGCCCGAAGCTTGCGAAGGGGGCTTGGGGATCGATGGTGCAGGGATCACAACGCAGTACCGCGCCCAGTTCTCTGACCACCAGACCGTGGACACGGTCGCGGGCCTCGGCATCCGTTGTCGCTCCGGCCAGCAACAACACATCTGATTTGCTGGTGTCGGGATCGATCTCCAACTCCGAGAAGTAAGGCAGCTCGCTCACGACCGGGTAGGACTGGAACCACTGCCTGGCGTCCATGTGGAACACTCCGGTGCGTTGAAGGCTGGAGCGGATAATCCGTTCAAGCGCGCCGAGTCCTTCAGCGTTGGTGAGGGCATGATAGCCGAGAGTCGAGAAACTGGTTGCCAAGCCGGTTTCGGCCCAAGGCCCCCAGCTGATGACTTTGACCGGGCACCCCCGCTCGGCGCGCTGCAGAGCCAGCGCTTCCATAGCGGCATTCGCTGCTGCATACGATCCTTGGCCTGGTGATCCCAGCAGAGCAGCGGCGGACGAAAAGAGAACGCAGAAGTCGAGGTCGTCGTCTGCGATGGCGTCCAGCAGCAGCCGGGCTGCGTCGACTTTTGGGCGGAAGACGCTGCGCATGGTGTCCTCGTCGATGGCGCGGATCGTCTGATCACGTACGACACCGGCACTGTGGATGACCCCGCGCAGCGGGCCGGCCTTGCGCGCGTGGCCGACCAACTCCGCAATCGTTTCTGCTTCCGTAACGTCGCCAAGGACGATGTCGATTTCTAGACCATCTGTCTTCCACTGCTCGATCGTGGCCGCGCAGGCCTTGTCAGGTCCGTTGCGCCCATTGAGTACGAGTCGTCGAGGCATCTGGGCGGCAAGCCAGGAAGTTGTCACCCAGCCGAGGCCGCTGAATGCGCCCGTGACGATGTAAGAACCACTGGGGCGCACGACTCGGTTTGCAGGTGGCTGAGCCTCGATGTTGGTGGCACCGGTAACGATGATCTTGCCGTGGTGGTCTTGATCGCTGAAGGCAGCGAGCGCATCGTCGAGCCGGGAAAGCTCGAAGCTACGTGTAGGCAGTGGTGTCACCCAACCATCCGCGACCCCGTCGACGACCTCCGTCAACAAACGGCGTGCGGCACCGATGTCGTGGTGCATCAGGTAGGCGAGGTCCACGGCGCTGAACGATCCACCCCGGGCGAGGGCCGCGAGATTCAACGTCCCGTGTCCGAAAGTGGCATTCTTGCTGAGCTCTACGAACCTCCCTTCAGGTCGCAGGACACTGAGTAGTTGATGGAAAGCAGTTCCCGTGAGGGTATTCAGGACGACATCAACCCCGCCAGTGAGTTTCTTCACACGCTCGGCAAGATCCGGAGCACGTGAGTCCAGTACGTCTTCGAATCCGAGGCTGCGCAGGTAGCTGCGTTTGGTCCGAGTGCCCGCGGTGACGATGGTTCTGGCCCCGAGGTGGCGGGCGAAGGTGATTGCCGCAAGACCGACGCCGCCCGAGGCGGATGTGACCAGAATCGTTTCCCCAGCTCCGAGACGTGCGATATTGTCAAGGCAGTGCAGGGCCGTCGCGTACGCCGTCGGCAGAGTGGCGGCGTCAGTGATTGAGAGGCCGTCCGGGACCCGGCTGAGGAGTTCTGCTCGAGCGCGAATCGTGGTGCCGAACGTACCTGTTGCCAAGCCGAAGACCCGCTCCCCGGGGCTGAACTCTGTCTGAGAACCGCAGGCGATCACCGTGCCGACGAGCTCGCCGCCCAGGATCGATGTCTCGCCCGGACGCAGGGGATAGGAACCCCTCCGCTTGAGGACGTCGGAGAAGTTGAGCCCGGCGGCTTCGACTTGTATGAGGACCTCGTTCTTATCAAGGGGTGGGTTCGGGACCTCGACCCACGTCATTGATCCGTTCTGCACCTCGGCTCGTGCGATGGTAGAAACCCCGACGGGGAGGATCAGCTCACGGGGCATCGGCTGGACCTGTTGAAGCCTGCACGTCCGCGTGGTGCCTCCTACCAGCGCGACATCCCTCTCGGGGCTGTCCGCTTGGACGTGCGAGACAACCGCGGCTTCTTCCAGGGCGTCGAACGAGACGACGGATGCTCGCAGATCGGGGTGCTCGTACGCGAGGACGCGGCAAAATGCCCGCAGAGCCGCCTCGGTCGGCTGCTCTGTCCCGGTAGCCGGTACCTTCACGAGGCAGTAGAGGCGGGGTGTGTCCCGTAGCTTCCAGCCCAGGATCCTCGTAGCAGCGCGCTGGATGGCCATGAGCACGCCCACTACGTCAAGGTCGGTAGTGGAGTCGACAACCACGCAGACAGCCTCCGGCAAACCTGCCGGATCGGAAGTCGAAGCGATTTCAACGGCGCTGGTTCCGAACGTTGCTTCGAGCTGATCGGCGAGTTGCGTCGATGTTTCCCCGGACGAGACGATGTGGACCCGGGTGCTGCCGGGCTGTTCAGATACGTCCGGGAGATCGGTCCAGCACTGGTCAAACAACGGGACCTCCGGGCTAGCGGGAGCGTCGAGGCGGCGCAGGATGATGCCGCTGATGTCAACCCAGCCTTTCTCGGTCGTCATGCGCACGGCTCCCGTTGCCCGACCATCGTCATCTTGAATGATGCGAGCCTGTGCCGTGGCGTCGTTGCCGAACCTGCCGGTGACATGGATGCTGCCGATACGTTCCGGGAGAACCGTGTCCGTCGCTTCGGCTGGGGATGGAACCGCGAGTGTCTGGAGGGCGCCGTCGAGCAGTGGCGGGAAGATACGCATGCGCCGGCCCGCAGCCCGATGTGAGGTGATCCTCAAGTGTGCAGTGGCCGTGCCGTCAGAGCCGAGAGCCGCGTCCGCCACCGGGGTGAAGACCCCGGAGTGCTGCTGACCGACGCTTCGGAGTCGCTCATATAGACGCGTCACCGGGAAGTCCTTCCAGATGCCCGGGCCATTCCAGTCAGAATCGGCCTTCGACATATCCGTGGGGGGCACCACAGTCACCTGAGCGGAGGCGTGGAGGCGCCAAGAGGGGCTCAGTGAGCCGATGCGCACCCGCCATGTGTCGGCACCTGCCGGTTCAAGGGAGGTCGTGACGTCCGTTGACTCGCCCAGCGCCAGCATGCTGTGCAGCTCAAGGTTGCTGATCCTCACCGAGGTTGGTTCGTTCTTGATCGTGTCGACTGCCTCGACGATCATGGCCACCCAGGCGGCGAGCGGCATGACGGTGATGCCGTTGACTTGATGGTCCGAGAGCCAAGGGGCTGATCCGAGCAGATCGCGTCGGGTGAACACATGCTCCCCCGATGGTGTCACTCCGTGTTGGCCCAACAGGGAGAAGTCCCCTGTGTCGCGCACGGTGGCCTCGAACCAATGCCGCTTCCGGTTCCAGGTTACCGGGGAACGCGTGGACCGAGGATTGGGCCGAATCGAGGGATCGTGGCGGCGCATGCTCGGGACGAACGTCACGTCCCGACCGGCGGCGCAGTCGAGGACTGATGCCCCGAGCAGCGGGTGGGGTGCCATCTCAACGAACTGCTTCTCGCCGTCGGCGAATGCCCGCTCGAGTGAACCCATCAGCTGGACGGGACGCCGCAGGTTGTCAGCCCAGTAGTCCGGGTCGAAAGTTGGTTGACCCGATACTGTCGACAGGAAGGGGACATCTGGTTCGTGGGGGGTGATGCCTTTCAAGACTTTTCGCAGGGTGGGGAGCAGCCGGTCCACCTGCGGGGAGTGCGATGCGACATCCACCGCGATCTCGCGTGCGAAGAGACCACGATCTTGGAACTCCTTGGTTATGGCTCGGATAGCCTCGGGTGTTCCGGAGAGGACGGTCTGCTCGGGCGCGCTCAAAACTGCGATGTCGACGTCGGGATGTTTCCGCACGACCTCGCGGGCGGTTGTCTCGGTTGCCTCAAGCATTGCCATGAGCCCGTTGCCTGAGATTGTGGAGAGCAGCTTGGAGCGCCTGGCGATGATCGCCATGCCGTCGGCGATGTCGAGAGCGCCCGCTACGACGGCGGCAGCGACCTCGCCCATGGAATGACCAATAACTGCGGTCGGTTGAGCACCAAGAGACCGCCACATCTCGGCGAGCGCCACTTGCATGCAGAAGATGGCCGGCTGCACCAGTTCAATTCCCTCAAGGGGGGCTTCTCCCGTCAGCAGAGGCCTGAGGGAACATCCCGTCTCCCGCTCGAAGTGGGGTGTCAAGTCCGCTACGGCCTTGGCGAAGGCCGGGCTGGTCTCCAGGAGGTTGTTGCCCATCCCATCCCACTGGGAACCTTGACCGGAGAAGAGCCAGACTCCGTTGCTGGACGCGTTGGCAGGGCCGCTCTCGATGATGATGTGGACGTTGGTTCCGGATGCGCCAAAACTCGAAACGCCTGCGCGGGCGGGACGCCCTGCTGTCGCAGGCCACGACGTCAGGACGGACGGCACCTCGACGTGCGAGGCGCGTGGGGTGACCTGTGAGGTCAGCTTCTGGAAATGCAGGTTCGGTGGGATCTGGCGGTGAGAGATCGCCAAGGCCGTCTTGATGATCCCACCGATGCCCGCGGCAGCCTCCATGTGGCCGGTAACGCTCTTGAGCGCTCCCAGAATGATCGGATCTTTGCGGTCGCCGAAGACCTCGCCCAGCGCTTCCAACTCGATTGGGTCACCGACCGCGGTTCCTGCTCCGTGAGTTTCGACGAAGTCAATGTCGTCAGGGGTCAGCCCTGACCGGGCAAGTGCGTCCGAGATTACGGCGGACTGGGCTGCCCCGTTGGGAACGGTCTGTCCCGCGCTTTCACCGTCTTGGCCACACGAGCTCCCGCGCAACACGGCGACCACCCGGTCGCCATCCCGCAGCGCCGCCGACAGGGGTTTCAGCATGATCATGCCGCCGCCTTCGCCGCGCACGAACCCGTCGGCGGAGTCGTCGAAACTCGCGCAGAAGCCACGCGGGGACAGCATGCCCCAGCGAGTAAACGAGACAGAGGTGTCAGGGACGAGCATGAGATTGACGCCACCCACTAGCGCCGCGTCACACGTCCCCGAACGAAGTTCCCCGAGAGCCAGGTGAAGAGCCGTCAGGCTGCTGGAGCATGCGGTGTCGACGGCCATAGCTGGACCTTGGAGACGCAAGTGATACGACACCCGGCCGGCTGCGAAGTTGGCCGCGATACCGGTCCCCGTGTAAGCGTCGACGTCCTCCGGGGAGTTGGCGCGGATCTGCAACGTCATGTAGTCGTGCGTGGTGATCCCGATGAAGGTGCCTGTACGGGTCCCCTGTAGACCGAGAGGGGGAAGCCCGGCGTCGTTGAGGGTCTCAATTGACAGCTCCAGCATGAGACGCTGCTGCGGGTCCATAGCTGCGGCTTCGCGAGGCGAGATACCGAAGAACTCGGCGTCGAACTGGGCGGGATCCCACCGAGTCAGGAATCCGCCGCGATCGGTGCGGATGGTACCAAGGGCGGTCGGGTCGGGATCAGAGAAGCTGTCGGCGTCCCAACGTTGGGACGGGACGTGGCTGATGGCGTCCCTGCCAGTGGACAAAGTAGTCCAGAACTCGTCGATCGTCTCGCCGCGGGGGAAGCGGCAGGCCATACCCACAATGGCGATGGGTTCCTCGGGCGCCGTCGAGGGAGTGGTCGATGCGTCTGCCGGGGCTGTCTTCTCCACGGGCTGCGTCAACTCTCGGATGTGGGCGGCGAGAGCAGTGACTGTCGGGTGACTGTAGACAGCCGTTGGTGAAAGCTCGATGCCGAAGTCATTGCTCAGGGTCCGCTGGATCTGGACTCCCATGAGTGAGTCGATCCCTAGGTCGAAGAATCCCTTGTCGACGGGGAGTTGTCCCGGGTCGCTGAGGTGGATGCAGTTGGCCACCACCTGCTGTACCCAGGCCACGACTGCTCGTTCGCGATCCCGGGGAGCAGTCGCGGCCAGCGTGGCTGCCCCCTGTGCTTCTTTTGTGTGCTCGGTCGGTGGACACAGCAGGTCATCCACCAAGGTGAACGACGTCTGAGTGGAGTAGGCGGTTCGCAGGAGCTCCCAATCGGCATCGGCCACCATGACCTGTGCCTTGTCGGGCTGCGAGAGAAGCTGATCGAGTGCATGTATCGCGAGCCGGTCGTCCATGGCTCGGAGGCCTGACCCTTCAACGTGGCGCCGTTCGTGGTCGGTGGTCTCCTCAAGGCGACCCGCCCAGATGCCCCAGTCGATCGTGAGCGCAGGCAGACCTCGCTGTCTGCGCCGGTGAGCGAGCCCGTCGAGGAAGGCGCTGGCTCCCGAATAGTGCGCCAGTTGCTTCGACCCAAGGCAGCCCGTGGTCGATGAGAACAGGGCGAAGATCGATAGGTCCAGGTCCGCGGTCAGTTCGTCAAGATAGACGGCAGCGTTCACCTTTGGGCGGTACATCTCGTCGATGTCCGATGCCGTCAGCTCGGCCATGTCGATTTGCCTGCCCGCGAATGCTGTCAGGAACACGCCGGTGAGCGGAGGTCGGTCGGCACCGAAAGCATCAATCACGTGGCGCATCTGGTCAAAATCGTCGGCGTGTGCTTGTACCCAGCGCAGATCGGCGCCCTGCTCGTTGAGCGCTGTCATGCGCTGGACCAGCTCCTCACTTGGTTCTCCTCGACCGGTCAGGGTCAGGTGCACCGCACCGCGGGCGACGAGGTGATCGGCTAGGGCGAGCCCGACAGGACCATTTGCCCCCACGATCAGGTAGCTGTGCTCGTCGTCGAGTTCTTCTGGCGCGAGCTGGGTCACCGAGTCAGGGGCGGGGAGCAGACGGGGCACCAAGCGGCGTCCTGCGTCCATGACAGTGAAAAGTTCGCCGTCTTTAGCGGTGAGGTGAGTCAGCAGTCCTTCCGCCAAGGTTTCGTCTGTATCCGCGTCGACGGCGCCGCCGAACGTCGCCCCCATCTCCAAGGCACACGCACGGGCCCATCCCCACCACGAGGAGGCGATGGGATCGACCGCCGTATTGAACCTTGGATGGGCCGAGTGCGTCGCGATGACCATCTGGTGTCCCGGGAGCTTTTCTAATCGCGTCGCGAGGCCGGCCAATTCTGCTGCCTCGTCGCGCAGACCGTCCAGGTCAGTGAGATCGCGGCCGGTTTCCGGCATAACGATGGTGACCTGGGTTTCACCGGGCCGCCACGAGTCGATACGGCCTGACGTAACCTCTGCTCCCCGTGCGCGGAGTGCTTCGGCGAGTGCTTCGGCTGAGTTTCCCGTAGCGGAGAGCACCTCGATCGTCACGGCCCGGGGAGCTCCTGCAAGGGCAGGCAATTCCACGAGGTCAGGCACTAGGAACCATCCGTCCGGAGTAGCGCGGGAGTCGGACATGGGGAGGGGCCATGACTTCTCGTGGTTCCACGTGCGCGGTGCAGGTCTTGGCCATGCGGCGGTGCGGCTGCCCTCCTCAAGCACTACGTGCGCGTTCGTACCGCTGAATCCGAAAGCAGACACCGCTGCACGTCGTGGTCGGTCAGTCTGCCACTCGACGGCATTTTCGGCTACGCGCAGGCGGGTCGGGCGTTCACCGATGTGGGGGTTGAGTCGGTCGAATCCGGGATTGCGTGGGATACGGCCGGAGCCGACCACCATGACGGCCTTGATGAAGCCGACAATCCCTGCGGCTGCCTCAAGATGACCGATATTCGACTTGACGGCTCCCAGAATGCAGGGCTCACCCGTCGTCGCGGGTTTGCCGTAGACCTCATGCAGTGCCTCGTATTCGATGGGATCGCCCAGCGCGGTACCGGTGCCGTGCGTCTCAATGTAACCCACCGACGTGCTTGGAATGCCTGCATTCTCTAACGCTTGCTCGATCACTGCGACCTGAGCCGCTCCCCTGGGTGCGGTCAGTCCTTGGGAACGGCCATCCTGGTTGACAGCGCTACCTCGGATTACCGCCAAGACCTCATCGCCATCCCTGATGGCGTCCGACAGCCGTTTGAGGTAGACGGAGCCCACTCCCTCGCCACGAACGAAACCGTCAGCGGCGGCGTCGAATGGGCTGCACCGTGCGCGCGGCGACAGCATCCCCCATGAGTCCAAACTGTCGTGGGTGTGTCGTGACAGGATGACATTGACACCGACGACAATCGCCCCGTCACACTCCCTCATGCTCAGGCTGCGAGCTGCCTGGTGGATGGCCACCAACGACGTCGAGCACGCGGTGTCGAAACTGATCGCGGGGCCGCTCAGGTCGAGCGTGTAGGCAAGCCGGCCGGCGGCAACGCTGTGGGCGTTGCCACTGGCACTGTAGGGAGTGGATTCGCTTCCCAGAGCCTCACCGAAATCATGATGGTAGATCCCGAGGAAGACTCCCGTAGTGCTGCCGCGTAGGTCGTCGACTGTACGCCCCGAGTCCTCAATGGCCTCGATCGCGCTCTCGAGGGCGAGGCGTTGCTGAGGGTCAAGGGATTCGACTTCCCGTGGGGTCAGGCCGAAGAAGTTGGCGTCGAACCGGTCGAGTCCCGAGATAAACCCGGCCCGGACGCCATGAGGGTCGCCGATCCAACGTCGGGGTTCGGCCGGGGAGATCGGTGTGCGACCCTCCGCGAGGAGCCGGTCGAAATCGGCGATCCCATGAACGTTACCGGGTAGCCGGCACGCGACCCCGAGGACGGCGATGGGTTCGCTGCTTAGCTGTGATGACGCTGACCGAAGCGCTTCGACAAGCCGATTGCTCTGGCGGCTGTCCAGGGCGGCCAGGCGCGTGTACGACGACTTCTCGATCATTGGTCCTCAACCTCCTCCAGGAGTTGTTCGAATGCCGAGGTCTCATGTGCATGATCCGGATCCGGTATGGGCGGCGCATTCACCGTGTCGGTTACGGGGCCCAGCTCATGGGCGGCGATGATTGTGTTGATGGTGGGATGGTTCCACAGGAAGCCCACTGGAAGGTCGGCTCCGACGAGTTCATTGAGGCTGCGCAGAATACGTAGAGCGAGGATTGAGTCCATACCGTATTCCGCTAGCGGACGGTCGTACGACAGCTTATCGGTGATGCCCAGATGGTGGCGCACGATGGAGCCGACCAAACGGTGTCGCTCGGCTTCGTCGGCACGTTCCCACTCATCGGAAGTGTTGCCAGTTCGGTTGGCCCTGCCCCCCACGATGAAGGCTTGGGGTGACTGCTGCGAGAAGGCCCAGATACTTGCTCTCAGGGCTGCTTCGGGTCGGAGCTCATTCCATCCTTGCGAGCGCAACGCCTCAGATGCCAGTTTGGCTCGGTCATCGCCCGCCATTCCGACGGAAGCCCACGGTCCCCAGTTCACGACCCGCCAGTTGTGTCCTGACGCTACTGCGCGACGCACAATCCCGTCGACGAGCGCGTTGGCGGCGGCATAAGCGCTCTGCCCCTGTACGCCCCTGATGGATGCAGCGGATGAAAACACTATCCCGCACGTGCCCTCGTCGCAGACATCCAGCAACTCCGTCAGGGCGCCCGCTTTGATGGCGAGGGTTCGCCCCAGTTCTGCGGTGGACAGGTCCGTCAACGCGACGTCGGGGGAATACCCGGCCAGGTGGTAGACAAAGCCGATTCTGCGTCCCGTGTCGAGCTGCCACTGGCGTAGCCAGTCGGACAGGGCCCCGTGCTCGACGAGGTCGACGGTGGCAATCCAGACGGTGACGCCTTGTTGCGACAGCTCATCCATGAGGAGGGGATCTGGCCGACTTCGCGTCACCAACACCATGACTCGGGCTCCGTGATCGGCCAGGAAACGAACGAGAAGCCGCCCGATGCCACCAAATGCACCAGTCACCAGCACCGCGTCCTCTGTATCAAGGTCAAACGACCTGGGATGCGGTACTGGCGAGAAGGAACCGAGTTCTAGGGACCAGCCGCAAAGTTCTCCCGTCGAGGTGGACGTTGGGGAGTCGATTATTCCCAACCAGCGGTCGGGATACTCGGCAGCGATCGGGCTGGCAAGACCCCAGAGTGCACAGGCCTCGGGAGAGGCCGCAGTTGTGTTCCATAGTCCGCTGGTCGCGATCGCGAGACGCTCACCAGGCTTCAAAGCGTCTAGGCGCCGCCGGGCTTCAAGGACCAGTTTCGTCGCAGCCGCCACCGGGTTGGGGTCTGCCCGGCCGGGAGCTGGTACCGCCCACACGGTGGCCCCGGTGCGGTTTAATGTGGTCTTGCGCCACATGACCTTAGCCTGCATCGCGTCGGGTGAGCTGCCGAGGTCGTGCGCAGAGAGGTCTGTCAGGAGAAGAAGCGGAGTGTCTGCCCTATCTTTCGCGATCACTTGCCACACCCCGTCCTCGAAATGTCCAGTGACGATCGCCTCGTCGGCGGTGGAAGTGCCTAACTCCGCTACCGCACCCACGCCCACGGGTGTCATCGTGGTCCCGGCTGCGAGAGAGGGCAGCAGGCAGGCTGCGTCGAGCAGCGCAGCGAGACGTGAGTTACGGCTCTCTGGCAGTTTTATGCGTAAGGCGACGCGGGTCTCGTCGTGGAACCAACCGGTGGGGCAGCCTGGCCCTGCCAGCGCGGCCAGCACCTCGTCGGTGGGCTCCTCCCACTCGTTGGGTTCCCATCCAGTGGTGTTTGGAGGAGCCATCAAAGGCTTCTCGGATGTTTGGGCCGATGCGACCAGTGTCGCGTCAGAAGCGCCCGGCTCGGCGACATGGATCGTGACCTCGCCGCTATTCGTGGTCGTCAGTACCTCCTGCACTTTTTCCAAGCTCAGGGGCGAATGGAACAAGACCTCCTTCACGTGGCCATAACCAGCGATGAGGAGCGTGGACAGCAGCTTCCAAGCGGGTACGACGGGCCGATTGCCTAGGCGATGACTTTCCTTCTGGGGCATAGAAGTCGAGCGCCACAGCCTGAGGTCGGCCGTGCCCGGGAGGCTGAGCATGGACCCCAGCATGTGGTTCTTGCCGCAGATTGGTGCAGACGACACGGGCTTGCGCCGCCGGTGTTGGTCATGGTTGGTGTCCCGGTTCCACCGGCGTCTTGAGGGCAGGTCCTCCTGGACATCCCGGACGAGTCCGGGGCGCACGGTAATGTCCTCACCGGACGCCGTCTCGGCTATGGCTGTGAGCAGTGCGGGATGTGGGGACACCTCGACGAATGCCCGGACTCCCAGGTTGAGGACTTCCTTTACCGCCTCGGTGAAGAACACTGGCTGCCTCAAGTTCTTGATCCAGTGTGAGACGCCTTCGCTCGGATGGCTGCCGCTGACGGTGCTGATAAGCGGGATCTCGCCCGGGAGGACCTCCAAGGTCTCGACTGCTTCCCGGAAGGGGTCGAGCACCTCGTCCATCAGCGGGCAATGTGAGGCGAAATCGACGTCCAGATAACGAGGCTCGGCCGCTTCCGAACCTAGACGGTCCACGGCTGCTTTGACAGCGCCGGGCTTTCCGGAAATTAGGGTCATGGTTGGGCTGTTGTGGCCGGCGACCCACACATCATCAAGTCCATCGATGATCTCGCCCGTACGCTGGGCGGAAGCGGAACTGATGACCATGGCTCCTTTCCCGGAAAACCTCTGGAGACATTCGGCACGTCGGCAGATGAGACGCGCCGAATCTTCCGGGGACAGAATGCCTGCGATGCAGGCTGCGGCCACCTCTCCCATAGAGTGTCCGATCACGAATGCGGGGCGATAACCGCGCTCCAACCAGAGTGAGGCCAGCGCCACCTGGATGGTGAATAGTGCAGGCTGGACCTGCATGGGGCCTGAGGGGAGTCGACCCTCTGCGATCAGTTCCCGGATCGAGAAGCCGGAGTATTTGTGGATGACCGGGTCGATACGGTGGACCATCTGAGCGAAGCCCGGCTCGGCGAGGAGGTTCTGCCCCATTCCGGCCCATCGGGATGTCTGCCCAGAGAACACCCAAGCAGGGTCCACGTCCGAGCCATAGGGTGGCGGCTGCTCAAGCACCACGTGCGAATTCGAACCTCCGAAGCCGAAGGATGAGACCCCTGCCCTGCGGGGTCTGGAGCCATCCGGCCAAGGACGAAGGCCGGTCACTACCTCGAAACCGGAGAAGTCGATCATCGGGTTCGGGGCCTCGAAGTGGATGGATGGCGGCAATGTTTCCTCGGACATTGCCAACAGAACCTTGATGACACCGGCCATCCCTGCGGCGCCCTCCAGATGACCAATGTTGCTCTTGACGGAGCCGACGAGGAGAGGCGTCCCGATTCTGCGACGACCGTAGGCGTCGCCCAGAGCCTCAATCTCGATGGGGTCGCCCAGGGCTGTACCAGTTCCGTGACACTCGACATAGGAGATCTCGTCGGCGTTCACTCCCGAGTTCGCGAGTGCCTGCCGCAGAACCGCCGACTGGGCGGAGGTGCGCGGTGCCAGGAGGCCGTTGGAGCGGCCGTTCGTGTTGACGGCCGAGCCTTTCACAATGCCTCGGATACGGCTGCCGTCGCGCAGGGCAGTGTTCAATCGCTTCACTACGAGGACCCCACATCCCTCGCTGCGAACATAGCCGTCTGCCCGGTGGTCGAAGACTTTGCAGCGGCCATCGTCGGCCATTGCACCGGCATGGCTGAACGAGAGCCCACCAGCGGGTGACAGAAGGAAGTTGACTCCGGCGACGAAGGCCATGTCGCACTCACCGGCACGAATGCTCGTCGCTGCGACGTGCAAGGCCACGAGCGACGAGGAACAGGCGGTGTCGATCGCAATGCTCGGCCCGGAGAGGTCGAAGTTGTAGGAGAGTCGGTTGGCGAGCATGGCAACAGATGCCCCGGAATTGGTCCAGGCATCCACCTCGGCGAGGTCAGCGGCTGCGGTGAGGATGTGCTCGTGTCCGCTGACCCCGACAAAGACCCCGACCGCGCGTCTCGCGATCTGGCAGGGAAGCAAACCGGCATCTTGGAGAGCGTCGCTTGCGACTTCCAGGAGCATTTGCTGTTGGGGATCCATGCGTGCAGCTTCGGTGGGCGAGATAGCGAAGTACTGGGCGTCGAACCCGAAGGGATCATCAATAAGTCCCGCGTACCGGGGGACGCCTTCCTGTCGCAGGTGTGACGGGACGAACCCAAGCGCCGACCAGCGGGAGTCGGGGACTTCGCTGATCGCATCGGAGCCGGTGTACAACATGTCCCAGAATTCGACGAGTCCGTTCTTGGCGCCCGGGAAGCGACAGGCGATCCCCACAATCGCCATGGGCTCGTTGTCGTCTTGCGGCGGTGTGTCGCCGGGCTGCGTGAAAGGCTGTTCCCCGGCAAGCCGCTGGGCGAGCTGGCGGATGGTCGGGTAGTTCCACGCTGCTGTGGCCTCCAAGGTCTGGCCGCTCGCCTCTTCCACAGCGGTATTGAGCGCGATGAGATCACGTGATCTCAGACCAAGATCCGCCCACGTGCTCGTCGCAGGTATGGTCGCGTCGTGCTTCCCGGTCTGATCTCGGACCCAGTCCTGTAGCCAGTGTTCCCAACTGGAAGTATCGTGCATGCTTTGTACCAACTTCGCGATCGTTCATCGAAACTGAAGCGTCTGTGCACTCAGTGCGCGAGGGTTTTCGGCCTCGCAGGCGTACCACTTGTCACGGGCCAGAGGGCGCTGGATTTTTCCGCTGGTTGTCAGCGGAATAAACCCGGGCGGCACCAGTGCCACGATGGCCGAGGTCAGCCCGTGATGAGTTGTGAGCGCAGAGCGGATGAGCGAGGACAGCTTGTTGTCGTCTTCCTCCGTCAGGCTCCGTCGTTCGGCGATGATCAAGGGGACTTCGGTTTCGCCGGTATCGTGGGAAACCACCGCGACACGTCCTGGCCTGATTCGGGGATCAACTTGTTGAACCGTGTGCTCAAGGTCTTCGGAGTATTGGTTGCGTCCATCAATGATAAGCATGGCTTTTAACCGGCCCACAATATGTAGATCGTCGTCAATCATCATCACGAGATCGCCCGTTCGCAGCCACGGACCACCATTGTCTTCGGGCAGGGACTGGAATGCCTGCTCGGTGTGATCGTTGTCCTGCCAATATCCTTGGGCGATGTTCGGGCCGCGGAGCCAGAGCTCTCCGACACGTTCCTGAGGAAGAGTCTCAAGGGTGGTGGGGTTGACGACCTGGTACTCCGTGCCTTCGGCAATGGGGCCGCAACTCACGAGGTCGACTGAGTCGGTTTTGTTCCGTGGCGGCTTTAGGTATCCCTCGGACAACCCGTCGCGGGAGGCTGCGTGTACTTTGAGCCGTGATGTGCATGAGACGAACACTGTTGCTTCGGCCATGCCAAACGATGGCCTGACTGAGCCTGCCGGAAGGCCGTACGGAGCCAAAGCTTCCTCAAATTTCTGAATGGTTGACGGTCGCACGGGCTCGGAGCCATTGAGGAGCCAGTGAATGCGGGAGAGATCGAGGTCGTCGTAGTCTTTGCCCACACCACGTTGAAGCACGTATTCGTAGGCGAAGTTGGGGGATCCGGTGATCGCAGGTTCCGGGCAGTCCAGCTCGCGGATCCAGCGGCTCGGGCGTCGCAGAAACGATTCCGGGGACATGCAGGTGGTCGGGAGGCCGACCATGACTCCTAAGCCCAGTGCGAAGATGAGGCCCATGTCGTGATGTATCGGTAGCCACGACACAACCCGGTTGTCGGGGGTGATGTCGAGGCCTGCGCAGGATTGTCTCACGTTGAATTCGAACGCAGAATGCGTGATCATGGCTCCGGACGGGCGTGAGGTCGAGCCCGATGTGTACTGCAGATAGAGGATATCGTCAGGGCGTTCCCCAGCGGAGGCGAGGCATCTCTGAATGTCGGTGTCGTCGCTCGGTTCGCCCATCAGAGCCTCGGCATCAAGGATGAGCGTGTCGTGGCCCACATACGTACCGGCTTCGGCGAGCGATGTCTGGTTCGTGAGGATGAACCGAGGTTTGCAACTATGCAAGATGGCATCGACCCGACTGCGATCACTTTTGGCGGGCGTCGGCGCGAAAAGCGGGACGGCGATCACCCCGCCCAAGGTGCATGCGATGAATGAGAGCCAGTAAGCTCGTGATGTGGGGAGCATGATGACGGCACGTTCTCCCGGACCACGTGACGATGTGCGAAGGACTTGAGCCAGACGACAGGCCTGCCCCGCTATGTCTTGCCATGATGCAGTTTCGCGGTGAACTGTGCCGTGTGGATAGGTCAGCCACTCGATGGATGAGGCAAGTGGATTTGTTTCCAGACGCTTAATAACTAAGTCTCTGATGGTCATATCTACTTCTCGGGGGTGGAAGTGGGTTGGATAGGTGCAGGCCTTGAGGTTTACTCACGGGCGGCGCGTCTGTCGGCAAGCCCCTAGGCAAGGCGTGCTTGAGGATGGTTGTGAAGTAAGCCTCCTTACACGAACCTTCATCTATCAAACATTCACTTTAGTTAAGTGAAGCTGTGGTTAAGTATAGCTGTGCACAGTGCAGCCCACCATGCCCGTTGCCGACGGGGTTTCGGGAGAGGGAAGCAGCCCGACGGAGGTCGTCACCTCCTCCGACTGGCCACCGGAGTGGGTGAGGGTGCCGTCGCCGTGGGCGGTGAGCTGGGAGGCGTGGTGTCGTAGGGCCTCCTCGACGACGGGCTGCAGGTCGCGCAGGTCGAACCAGCGGACCCCGTCGCCCGGGGCGTGGACGACGGCTGCGAAACCCTTCCCGGTGCGCTGCGCGGCGGCCAGGGACGCGTGGTGGATGCGGACGTGGTCGGGATGTCCGTAGCCGCCGTCGGTGTGATACGAAATCACCAGGTCGGCATCCACCGCCCGGATCCAGGAGGCGACGTCCGCCACGACGTCGTCGAGGTCTGCGGCGCACAGCGAATCCGGTTCCGCGTCCTCCGCGGGCCCTGCGAGGCCTTCGCGGATCCAGCGCATCCCCGAGTCGCGGTAGCGGCGCCCCGAACCGGCGGGCGGATCCCCCAGGAAGGCGTGCCGGGACACCCCCAGCACCTTCAGGGCCCCGGCCAGCTCGCCCTCCCGGTGGGTTTCCAGGGCGGGGGTTCCGGCCAGGTGCGACAGCGGCCCCGGCACCACCTCGCCGCGTTCCCCGCGGGTGGCGGTCAGTAGGCTCACCTCGTGTCCGGAGGTCACCAGCCAGGCGATCAGCGCGCCCGTGGCGAGGGTTTCGTCGTCGGGGTGGGCGTGGATGAAGGCGATTTTCACAGGATCCTCCGGTATTGCTGCAGGGTATTTTCCGCGGCGCGCTCCCAGGTCATCGCCAGCGCCCGCTGCCTCCCGGTGGCGCCCAGCAACTTGCGGCGCGGCTCGTTGGCGAGCAGCGCCTCGAGGGCCTCGGCCCACATGCGGGGGTCGTGGGTGGGGATCAGCAGGCCGGTGTGGGTGTTGCAGATGGCTTCGGTCAGGCCCCCCGACGCGGCGGCCAGGACGGGAACCCCCGAGGCCGAGGCCTCCAAGGCGATCAACCCGAAGGTCTCGGAGTGCGACGGCACCAGCATCACGGAGGCGTGCCGCACGATGCGGGCCAGCGACTCGCGGTCCTGGCCGGGCAGGAAGTGCACCTGCCCGCGCAACCCGAGGTCGCCGACGAGGGTGTGCAGCTCGGCCTCGTAGTCCGCGAAGTCCGCCGAGGTCTCGCCGACCACCGCCAGATCCGGGCGGATGGCATCGGGCAGGCAGGCCATGGTGCGGATGGCGACGTCGGGGGCCTTGAGGGGTTGCAGCCGCGCGGCGAACACGACGTAGCCGGGGCGGATCCCGGGTGGTGCCCAGGGATGGGTGGCGGGATGGAACAGGTCGACGTTGACGCCGGGGCGCACGATCCGCACCCGCTCCGGATCGGCCCCGCAACGGCCGATGACCACGGCCGCCTCGTGCCGGGAGACGCACAGCACCAGATCGGACTGCTCCGCGCACACCACCTCGCCGTCGACCCGGGCAGGTGACTCGGGCGGTTCCCCGTCGCGCAGCGGCGAGTTCGGGTGGGCCGCCACCGAATGGAAGGTCATCACGTGCGGCACCCCCCAGGCGCGGGCGACGGGCAGCGCCGCCACCCCCGACATCCAGTGGTGGGAATGGATCAGGTCGTGGGGTTCCAGGGCCTCCATGGCCTCCCGGAACTCCTCGACGTACTGGTCGATCTCGCTCTTCGGCAGCGGTGCCGGAGGGCCCGCGGGGAGACGCCGCAGCGTCACCGACGGGGCCACGTCCTCCCGTTCCGGCTGGCCGGGGTCGGTGCGACGGGTGAGGAATTCCACCTCCACACCGAGCCTTCCCAGCGCGCGGGCCAGCGCGGCGATGAGCACGTTCATGCCTCCCGCATCCGCGGTTCCGGCGCGTTCCAGGGGGGAGGTGTGCATGGTGACGAAGGCGACACGAAGTCCGGCTCCCGGCAGGGAAGGCTGATGGCTCATGGTGTTTTCCTCCGGCTCTTCTGGGAACGGTGTTCCCCGCAGTGATGCTACTGCGGGGAACACCGGATTGTGCTTTTTGCCGGGGAACCGAGGCTCGTGGATTACCGGGCGGTCACTTCCATGCCTCCAAGAAGGCCTTGCTGTTCTCGGCCACGGTGGCGGCGTCGTCGTTGAAACCCATGCCGGCGAGCACTGCTCCGTTGTAGGCGGCCGCCACACACATTGTCATGCCGCTGGTGGTGCCGCAGGTCCAGTCCCCGATGGTCTGGGTGTCCGTCATTATTCCGATCGAGGCCTGGAGCGCATTGTTCCCCTCTATGTAGGTGGCTGTGAAGACGCTCATGTCCTTGGTGTAGGTGGCCGTGCTGTTGGTCGGGGAGGAGAGGGAGTCGAACCCGTTGAACGACTTGGGCATCACGGGGGCGGTGCTGGTTTTGCCGCGGCCCACGGTGGTCTCCGTCGCGCGGGGGGTCCCGGCTGTTTCCGACGCGCTGGGACCCGATGTGGACTCACGGCTGCTGGGGCGCTGGGACGGCGAATTCGTGGACTGGGCTGACGTACTGGTGGCGGGCGAAGGATCAGCGGCCTGCTGGTTGTTCCTGCCGAGGAACCACCAGGCTCCGAAGCCCAGGGCGATGACCAGGACCCCGACGAGTGCGACGATCAGGCCGGTGTGTTTTTTCTTCGGTGGTTGTGGGGGAGTGCCGTAGCCACCGGCGCCGTAAGGTGGCTGCCCGCCGTAGGGCGGTTGCCCGCCGTACTGGGGTTGCTGCCCTCCGTAGGGCGGTTGTCCTCCGTACTGGGGTTGCTGTCCTCCGTATTGGGGTTGCTGTCCTCCGTATTGGGGTTGCTGTCCTCCGTATTGGGGTTGCCCACCTCCTGGTTGCGTATAGGGCTGCTGCCCGCTGTAGCCGGGTTGGGGTTGCTGCTGTCCGTAGCCGGGCCACTGGTTGTTGCTCATTCGTGCCTCCTGCTTTTCATGGTAAAGGGTGTGGGGGGTGACGTGTACCGGGGTCATCGTCCGGCCCGGGCAACCCGCCCGGGGTCGCGGGATTGCGCCTTGCGCGAGCTGGTGGCGCATCAGTGATCCCCGAACCTCCCGGTGACGCTCCGAGCGGACCATTTCAGGTTTCATGGAAGGTCTTGCTGGTTTCCACGAGTTCGGGCAGCGGGGTGTTGTCACCCATGGCGGTGCTCACCATCACAGGGAGACTGTGAACAAGCCTCATCGTGGTTGCTGGGCATACGTGAAATCGAGCTGTTGTCCGTGGCCGGGCCACTGCTCGTCGCTCATCCTCGCATCCGGTTCTCCACGGTGTGGGGAAAGCGGACCGGTCCGTCCGGAGAGTTTGGCCCGGTCATGGATCGGGGCGCAGGTGGGGCGTGATCGTTCAGCGCTTTCTCCAGGAGCGTGTGGCTACCGCCATGCGTCGAGGAAGCTGTCGGAGACCTCCGCAAGTGTGGAGAATGGCTCATCGATCATGAGTGTCGCCACGGTGCCGGAATGAGCTTCGGCCAGACACATGGGAATGTCATTGGAGTTCTTGCCGCAGGTCCATTTCCCGACCTTCTCGATGTTCGTGAGCTCGGTGGAGTTCGCCTCGACGGTTTCCCCCGGACCGTGGGCGGCGACGAAGACATCCCCGTTCGAGTTCTTGTAGGTGTAGGCGCCGTCCTCTTTCGTGTCGAGTGTGAAGTTGCCGAATGACCCGGGCATCTCCGGCGTGGTGCTGGAACCTCTGCTCCTGGTCGACGAGCTCGTGGGGTCGGTGCTCTTCTTCGTCGAGGCGGAGGAAGGTTTCTCGGAGCCCTGGGTTTCCTGTGCTGCGGTGGTCTGTGTGCTGGATGTGGGGTTCGCGGTCGGTTGGTTGTTCCTGCTGAGAATCCACCACGTTCCGAACGCGAGGATCGCGACCAGGACGACGACGAGCGCGATGATCAGGCCCGCGTTGCCTCTTTTTTGCGGGGGCATGCCCTGACCGGCGGGGCCGTGGACGGGCTGAAACCCCTGCTGTCCGTAGCCGGGCTGCTGGTAGCTGGGTTGCTGGTAGCCGGGTTGGGGGGCGCTGAAGGATGGTTGTTGGCCATGGGGCTGCTGTCCGTAGCCGGGTTGCTGGGGAGTGGTGAAGGACGGCTGCTGGTAGCCGGGTTGCTGGGGAGTGGTGAAGGACGGCTGCTGCGGATACCCCGACTGCGAGGGGGGCTGCTGCGGGTATCCCTGCTGTGGTTGCCCTCCGGTCCCAGGCCACTGGTTGTTGCTCATTCCTACCTCCTTGGTCTCACATGGTAAGAGGTTTCCGAGGCGGACGTTGGTGGGCGGAACCTCCCGTGCGGATATCGGGGTCTCTGGATCTCGCATCGAAGCGAGTTGCGTTCCCTCCGTGCACTCGTGCTAAAGTTCGTCCCCGGACGCGCGAGTGGCGGAATGGTAGACGCGCTGGCTTCAGGTGCCAGTGCCCGCAAGGGCGTGGAGGTTCAACTCCTCTCTCGCGCACGAACCCGATCCCCCGTCTCGTACGAGACGGGGGACAATTGCTCTCGGGGGAAGAAACCTGCGCGAAGGAGCGGATCGTGACGAGCATCGAGGACACCACACCGCGTGAGGTCGTCGTCCTGGCGGGTCCGGGAGCGATCGGGACGGCGATTGCCCGGAGGGTGGGGACCGGCCGGCACCTGCTGGTGGCCGACCTCTCCCCGGAGGTCGCGGAGACGCGCGTGAAGGAGCTCTCCGACGCGGGTTTCGCAGCAACCCCCGCGAAACTCGACCTTGCCAGCCGGGACGACATCGAGGCGCTGGTGGTGCAGGCCACGCGGCTGGGGGCCGTCACCCACGTCATCAACGCGGCGGGGGTCTCGCCGTCCCAGGCTCCCATGGAAACCATCCTCAGGGTAGATCTCTACGGCACGGCGGTGCTGCTGGAGGAGTTCGGCAAGGTGATCGCCCCAGGCGGTTCCGGGGTCGTCATCTCGTCGCAGTCCGGGCATCGGCTGCCTGGCCTGTCCGTTCAGGAGAACGAGGCCCTGGCGATGACCCCCGTGGAGGAACTCCTCGGTCTGGAGATGCTCGCACCCGAAAGGATCGGCACGACGCTGCGGGCCTATCAGATCTCCAAGCGCTGCAATACCCTGCGGGTGGCCGCCCAGGCCATCGAATGGGGTAGGCGTGGGGCGCGGCTGAACTCCATCAGCCCCGGTATCGTCATGACCCCGCTGGCCGCCGACGAGATCAACGGGCCGCGGGGTGAGGGCTACCGGAGGATGCTGGAACTGGCACCCGCGGGTCGGGCCGCCACCCCCGACGAGATCGCCGCCCTCGCGGAGTTCCTGATGGGGCCGTCGGCGGGTTTCATCACCGGAATCGACGTGCTGGCCGACGGTGGAGCCACGGCTGCCTACTGGTACGGCGACCTGCGCTACCTCCAGGGCGACTGGGCCAAGTCTTGAAAAAGCCGGTCGTGTCGGAACCGCAACCCCACCCTCGTGCACGAGTCGCGGGAGAAGAACGGTTCAACGTCGTGTGGCGACGTTGAACCGTCGAACCTCTGCGATTCGTGCACGGGGAGGTGCCGTCCCCCGCTCCGGTTCGACCGGCTTCAGTTGCCGTCGAGCAGCCGGCGACGGTTCCGGCCCGACGCCACCCAGCGCGCCAGCGGACCGTGTTCGTTGATCAGCGTCAGCCGGTTCTGGACGCGTTCGACCAGACCGGAGTCGACGGCCAGCAGCCCCAGCATCACGAACAACCCGATCTGGGCCAGCCAGCTCACCGATTCCGTGAATCCCTCCGTCGTCGAGTGGTGGGGGAGTGCCTGGTTGCCGAGCCACAAACCGGCGATGTAGGCCGCGAGCAGCCCCGAACCTCCCGCGACCCCGGCGACGGAGTAGGCGGTTAGTGCGATGGCGAGGGTCGCCAGGGGATACAGGCCGGCGCTGGGTAGGGAGATGCGGTGCAGGAAGGCCTGCCCCACCATCGCCACCGCCGCGCCGATGAGGGCACCCGCGGTCAGTTGGAACAGCCCGTTCGCGATCATTCCCGTCACCGACATCTGGTTCCAGGCATCGGAGACCACGACGGTGACGATGATGATCGCGGGCGGGTCGTTGAAACCGGATTCGCCCTCCAAGGTGGTGCGCACCTTCGACTTCAGGGGCAGGCGGCGCAGGATCGCGAACACGGCTGCGGCATCCGTCGACGAGACCATCGCGGCCATCAGGATCCCGGTGCGCAGGTCGACACCCAGCACCAGCATCGCGATGGACGAGGCCACCGCAACCGAGATCAACACCCCGACGGTCCCGAGCAGCCCGGCCCGGGCCGCGACCGGCCTGAATTCCGCCCAGCGGGTGGTGAACCCGCCGTCGAACAGCAGCAGCCCCACCAGCAGCGCGGAGATGTTGTAGGCCAGCTGGGCGTCGTCGAACCGGATCCCGAGGCCCGCCTCACCGATTCCCAGTCCTATGCCGAGGTACAGCAGCAGCCCGGGCATGGAACTGCGCGACGAGATCCGCACCGCCGCGACACCGGCCAGCAGTACCCCACATGCGATCAGGACCACCATGTCCATGTCGTGATGACTCAAGGCGTGTCCTTCCTGATCGTGCGGACATTATCCCGGGTTTCGCCTCGTAAAGGCCAGAGGCGGCGCGGATTCACCTCGAGGCCGGTTGAGCCGGGCTGCGACGAAGGAGCGGCCCGTGTCGAAACCACCTGGCGGCCGGTCGGCAGAACCTGACCACAAGTCCTCACGCATGGTCACCGTGGTTTCGACTCGACCTGCTCGCTGGCGCTCGCGGGTCGGCTCAACCACCATCGACCCGACCCCTCAGCGGGTGGGGACCTCCTCGGCGGGGGCGTTGAACTGCGACTGGTACAGGTCGTGGTAGCGACCCCTCGCCGCCAGCAGGTCGCTGTGGGTGCCCTGCTCGACGATGGCGCCCTCGTCCATGACGAGGATCAGGTCGGCGTCGCGGATGGTGGACAGGCGGTGGGCGATCACGAACGACGTGCGACCACTGCGCAGCGCTGCCATCGCCTTCTGCAGCAGCAGCTCGGTGCGGGTGTCGACCGACGACGTGGCCTCGTCGAGGATCAGCAGCTCGGGTTCGGACAGGAACGCCCGGGCGATGGTGATGAGCTGTTTCTCGCCCGCGGAGACGTTGTTGCCCTCCTCGTCGATGACGGTGTCGTAGCCGTCGGGCAGCGAATGGACGAAACGATCCACGAACGCCGCCTTCGCCGCCGCCAGGATCTCCTCCTGCGTGGCACCCTCCTTGCCGTAGGCGATGTTGTCGCGGATGGTGCCGCCGAACAGCCACGTGTCCTGCAGAACCATGCCCATGTTGTCGCGCAACGCCCCCCGATCCACCGTCGCGATGTCCGTCCCGTCGAGCAGGATGCGACCGGAGTTCAGCTCGTAGAAACGCATCAACAGGTTCACCAGCGTCGTCTTGCCCGCCCCGGTGGGCCCGACGATTGCGACCGTTTGGCCGGGTTTCGCCTCCAGGTTGAGACCTTCGATGAGGGGACGATCCGGGGTGTAGGAGAAGGTGACGTCCTCGAAGACGACGTGCCCGCCCTCGGCGGTCAGGCCGCGGCCCGGCTCCGGCGACATCTCGTCGGCATCCAGCAGCTCGAAGACCCGCTCCGCGGAGGCCACCCCCGACTGCAGCAGGTTCGTCATGGACGCGAGCTGCGTCAGCGGCTGCGTGAACTGGCGCGAGTACTGGATGAAGGCCTGCACGTCGCCGATGTTCATCTGGCCCGTCGCCACCTGGAGACCACCGAAGACCGCGACGATGACGTAGTTGAGGTTGCCGACCAGGAACATCACGGGCATGAGGATCCCGGAGAGGAACTGCGCTCCGAACGACGACCTGTACAGTTCCTCGTTGCGGGTGCGGAAGGTGTCCTCCACCTCCGACTTGCGGCCGAACACCTTCACCAGGGAATGGCCGGTGTAGGCTTCCTCGATCTCCGAGTTCAGCTCGCCCGTGGACTTCCACATGTCGGCGAACCGTTTCTGGGAGCGTCGCATGATCAGCGGCACGATCAGCATCGACAGCGGGATCGAGACCAGGGTGACCAGGGCCAGCGGCCACGAGATCCACATCATGATGATCAGCACCCCGGCCACCGTCAGTAGCGAGTTGATGAGCTGCGGGAGGGTCTGCATCAGGGTCTGGGAGATGTTGTCGATGTCGTTGGTGACGCGGGAGAGCAGCTCGCCGCGCGGCTGCCCGTCGAAGTACGACAGCGGGAGACGCTCCAGCTTGGCCTCCACGTCGCTGCGCATCCGTCGCACCGACTTCTGCGCCGTCCCGATCAGCAGCCAGTTCGAGACGTAGGTGGCGACGGCGGAGACGACGTAGAGGCTCAGCACCACCAGCAGGATCGACCCGATGGCGCCGAAGTCGATGCCCTGGCCGGGGGTGAAGTCGACGCGCTGCAGCATCTCGACGAGGGTGTCGTTCCCGCCGCTGCGGGCCGCTTCGATGGCCTGTTCCTTCGTGATGCCTGCGGGCATGTTCTTACCGACGATCCCGGCCAGCAGCAGGTCGGTGGCCGCACCCAGGATCTTCGGGCCGAGAGTGGACATCACGACTGCGCCGACGGACAGCACCAACGCGACCGCCACAGCGATCCGATGCGGTTTCATGATCCCGAGCAGACGCCTCAGCGACGGCAGGAAGGCGACCGCGGTCTCCCCGGAGCCGCTGGGACCGCCGGGCCCGAAGCTGATCCTTCCCGGGCCGTGCTCGGGACGTTTGTTGGCCGCGGGTTTGGTGGCGGCCCCGGTGTTCTCGGTGGTGGTGCTCATGCCCGGGCCTCCTCGGCGCTCAGCTGGCTGTCTACGATCTCCTGGTAGGTGGAGCTGCTCGCCAGCAGCTCGTCGTGGGTGCCGCGCCCGACGATGCGGCCGTTTTCCAGGACGAGGATCTCGTCGGCATCCCGGATGGTGGCGACGCGCTGGGCGACGATCAGGGTGGCGCGGTCCGCCGTCGCCGGTGTCAGGGCGGCGCGCAGCCGGGCGTCGGTGGCGACGTCGAGGGCGGAGAAGGAGTCGTCGAAGACGTAGACGGCGGGTTCCTTCACCAACGCCCGCGCTATGGACAGGCGCTGCCGCTGCCCGCCCGAGACGTTCGTGCCGCCCTGCGCGATCCGGGCTTCGAGACCGCCGTCGAGTTTCTCGACGAAGTCGGCCGCCTGGGCGATCCGCAGCGCCTCCCACATCTGCTCGACGGTGGCGTCGGGTCTGCCGTAACGCAGGTTGGAGGCCACGGTCCCGGAGAACAGGTAGGGCCTCTGCGGCACCAGCCCGATCCGCGACCACAGGGCGTCGGGGTCGAGGCGGCGCACGTCGACGCCGTCCACCAGCACCTCGCCGCTGCTGGCGTCGTACAGCCGGGGGATCAGGTTCACCAGGGTGGACTTGCCCGATCCCGTGGACCCGATGATCGCGGTGGTGCGGCCCGGCGCCAGGGTGAACGACACGTCCTTCAGCACCGGTTCCTCCGCGCCCGGGTAGGTGAAGGTGACGTCACGGAACTCGACGACGCCCGTCAGCTTTTCCGGGGTGATCGGGTCGCTGGGGGGAGCCACGGTGGGTTCGGTGTCCAGCACCTCCAGGATGCGATCCGCGGACACCGCGGACCGCGGCGCCAGGAACAGCAGCATCGTCGACATCATCACCGAGATGAGGATCTGGATCAGGTAGTTGAGGAAGGCGGTCATCTGCCCGATCTGGATGTCGCCGGAGTCGATGCGGAAAGCGCCGAACCAGATCACCGCAACCGAGGAGACGTTCACCATGAACATGGCGATCGGGAACAGCAGCACCATGAGACGGGAGGCTCGCAGCGTGACGGAGTAGACGTCCTGGTTGGCGCCCTCGAAGCGCCGCGACTCGTGATCCTCGCGGATGAAGGCGCGGATCACCCGGATGCCGCTGATCTGTTCGCGCAGCACCCGGTTGAGGTTGTCGAGGTTGGTCTGCATCCGCTGGAACAGAGGGGAGGCGACGATCACCAGCAGCGAGACCGCCACACCCAGCACCGCGACGCTGACCGCGATGATCCACGACAACCCGAAGTCCTCGCGCACCGCCATGACGAAACCGCCGACCATCATGATGGGGGCGCCGACGATGATGGTCAGGGTGGTCTGGGCGATCGTCTGCACCTGTAGGACATCGTTGGTGGTGCGGGTCAGCAGCGACGAGGCCCCGAAGTCGCGCACCTCGCGGGTGGAGAACGACAGGGCGCGGTCGAATACGGCGGCCCTGAGGTCGCGGCCCAGCGACATGGCGACGTTGGCGCCGAACCAGGTGGCGCCGATCTGTGCCGTCGCCTGCACCAGCGAGAACAGCAGCATCAGGGCGCCGCTGCGCCAGATCAGGTCGGTGTCGCCCTTGACGACGCCGTCGTCGATGATCTGCGCGTTCAGGTTCGGCAGGTACAGCGACATGGCGGTCGCCAGCACCTGGAGGACCAGGACGGCCAACAGCTCCCGCCAGTACGGTTTCAGGTGCGTGAATATCAGCCGGTTGAGTCGTGCGATCACAGGGAATCCTTCCTGCGGGCCCCATCGAGGGCGAGGCGCGCCAGGGTGGCGGGGGTCAAGCTGGTATCGGGAGATCTGCCGTGCGCATATCCCATGGCCAGGGTGATGACGAGATGGGTGAAGTCGTTGACCGGGATGGTCAACTCGGCCTCGTGCGGGGCCAGGCGGCCACGCATCCAGTTCGCGATGTCACAGACCCGGGCCTCCCACAGCTCCATGATCCGGAACCGTGTCTCGTCCTGGTCGCCGCCCTGGTGTGGTCGAGGGATGAAACGTCCGAAGGTGGTGACGTAGTCGGCGGCGGTGGATAGACACACCTCGGTGGTCTCGTCGACGGTCGCGGTGGGCGGCACCGCGTCGAAGATGTCGGCGAGCCGCTCGGGGGAGAGATGGTCGGCGATGGTGGCGGCGATCAGGTCGCGCCGGGTCGGGAAAACTCTGAACAGGGTCCCCTCGGCCACCCCGGCGGCCTCCGCCACCTGCCGGGTGGTCACCTCCGGGCCGTGGTCCAGGATCAACTGCCGGGTCGCGGCGATCAGCGACGCACGTCGCTCAGCGGGCGGAAGAGGTCGGGCACGGGTCATCACGAGGCATCAGTGTATGAGTGAGCGCTCACTCATTTCAAGGTGGAGTGGGTTGTGCGCGGTAGGGCGCGGTCCTTCGGGCCCTTGTGAGTCTGGGTTGGTCGCTGTCCTCCCGTTCCCGGTTGGGGACTCCGTATGCATGGGGAATCCGTAAGCAGTTGAGTGCATGTGGGGTGGATGAGTCCTTGAGGCTTATTCATGGCCGCTCCGAAGCTGGTTGAGCCGGACCGCGACGAAGGAGCAGTCCGAGTCGAAACCACCCCGTGGGTATCTGAGGACTCCGGGGTCCGAGTGTGCTTCTCGGCCGCCGGGTGGTTTCGACACAGCCGTTCGCTGGCGCTCACGAGCTGGCTCAACCAGCATCCTGTGAATAATCCTCCTTGGAGTGGATTGAGGCTGTTGGTTTCAGCCCCGACATTCTTTGGCAGGCCGAGTCGGAAAAATATGATGCCTGCATCATATGCGTCTCGGGTGACACTCCCCCTCACGCTGGATGAGCCCCGGGTATCATCACGGGGTGAATCATCGCTACGATGATGAAAGCCGCGAGTGGAAAGGCGGTTTGAAGACGCTTCACAGGTGCTGCGTCGGGGGACATGTCGATGGGCTGTTCGTGTCCGTTGGCAAACCTGATCGGCTCCTGGTGACTGGCCGCATCATGCCGCTTTCCTCTTGTGGTTGCAGTTTTTATTGGTTTTCCCAAGGGAGGGAAGAAACAAAATGGCACGTCCGTGCCCGGGGACTCCCGCCCCCGACCCCAAGGACCTGAAACCTCCGTCTTTTCCTGATCCGCAGCCGGACCTGACCGGGGCCGCCCTCTCGGAGTTGACGCTCTCCTTCTGGGCCAAGAGCGGCAAATCGGATCCGACGACCTGGCTGTCCGTGAGCCAGCACCTGATGGACGCCGCCGATGTCGCGGGGCTGCTCTTCGACCGCTACCTGTCGGAGCATCACCGACGGCTCCTGGCATCGGTCTGGGACGGTGACGCATCCAAGGCGCGAGCCGCGCTGGTTTTCCTGGCGGGTGTTCACGACGTCGGGAAGATCTCGCTCCATTTCTGCTGCCAGCACACCGGGCTCGCGGAGTTCGTCCGTGAACTCGGCCTGCCCGTCCCGGAGAAGAGGGATGTGCAGCATCGCGAGCATCTCCCGCACGGATTCGCCAGTCAGTTCGCGCTGGTGGAGGCCGTGGCGGCCGGCGGCGGCCAAAGAGAGAGCGCCGCCCAGTGGGGTGTCGTCGTCGGCGTCCACCATGGCCGTTACCCGGACCCGGCGGTTCTCAGGGTGGCTCGTGGCGCATATGAAGGAGGGCCCGGTTGCCAGGGACGCGAATCCCGCTGGCACGAATCCAGGCAGGAGATCATCCGGTGGATGGCCCGTCGGTCGGGTTTCCCCCTTGAGAACTGTGCCGAGACGGCGCTGCCCGAACTGCCGATCAGCGTGGCCGCCGCCTATTCCTCGGTGGTGGTCATGGCGGACTGGCTCGCCTCCAACGAGGACTACTTCCCCCTCCTGCCCCAGGAGGAACGCCGGGAGCCACTGAGCCCGGCGGAACAGCGGCAGAGAGTCGAGCGGGGATGGTCGCGGGCGAAGGTGCTGTCCCCCGTGAGAGCCCCGAGGCGTGAGGAGACGAACCCTCGCGACCACTATCGCCACAGGTTCGGGTGGGGCCCCGAGATGCAGCCGACCAGGGCCCAGCAGCGGGCGGTCGAGATCGTCAACGACGAAGATCCGGATCTCATGATCGTCGAGGCACCTCCGGGATCGGGAAAGACCGAACTGGCCTTCGCCGCCGCCGAGGGATTGATGCGCAAACGGGGGTTGCAAGGGGTGATGATCGCCCTTCCCACGCAGGCCACCACCGACGCCATGTACACCCGTTCCGTGGCCTGGCTGGAATCCATTCTGGAGGACAGTCCCCAGGAGATCGGCATCCACCTGGCGCACGGCAAGAACGATCTCAACGAGGGTTTCATCTCGCTTTTCGGCAGGAAACAAACCCCCGTGCAGGTGTACGACGACGAGCCGGGTGGCGGCGAGGGGAACGGCCTGCTGGCCAGCAGATGGATGGCGCTTCGGTGGCGGGCCACCCTGTCCCCGGTGGTCGTCGGGACGATCGATCAGGTGTTGCTGGCCGCCCTGAAATCGCGGCACGTCCTGATGCGTCACCTGGGGTTGATGGGCAAGGTGGTGATCATCGACGAGGTGCACGCCGCCGACACCTACATGGAGGTGTACCTGGAGACGGCGCTCACCTGGCTCGGGCTGTACCAGGTGCCTGTCGTGCTGCTCTCGGCAACGCTCCCGTCGGATCGTCGGCGCGGCCTCGTCGCCGCCTACCGCCGCGGACGCACCCGCGGCGAACTGGGCGACGATCCCGGCCTGGACGGTGACATCGGGTACCCGGTGATCACCACCGTGGGCGAGGACGGCCGCACCGTTCACCGTGAGGTGGTCTCGGGGGGCGGTGTTCACACGCCCAAACGAATCGTCCCGCTCGATGTGGCCGACGAGAACTCCCTTGCGGACCTGTTGTGGGGGAGAACGAGAAAAGGCGGCTGCGCAGTCGTCATACGCAACACGGTCAGGGCAGCCCAGGAAACCTACGACGTCCTGGCCCAGAGATTCGGCGCCGATGAGGTCACGCTGCTGCACTCGCGTTTCCTGGCCTGCGATCGGGTGGAACGCGACAAACGGATGCTGTGGCTCTTCGGCAAGGACGGCTCCAACCGTCCCGGGCGGCACATCGTGGTAGCCACCCAGGTCATCGAGCAGAGCCTGGACGTCGATTTCGACATGATGATCACCGACCCGGCTCCCATGGACCTCGTGTTGCAACGGATAGGGCGCCTGCACAGGCACCCGGGACGGGAACGGCCACCGGGGCTGGAAGAGGCCGTCTGCCACGTCATCGTCACCGACCGCAGCGCCTCGCCGTGGGGGTACGGGCGCGGCAGTGAGGTCGTCTACGGGGCGTATCCGCTTCTCAGATTCCTCGGTGTCCTGGCCGATCATCCCGACGGACTGGTGGTTGAGGGACCCGGCGACTACGCGGCCTACACGCAGCTCGCCTACTCGGCGGAAGAGGTCGGTCCGCGGTCGTGGGCGGAAACCATTGGGAAAGCCTGGGAAAAACAGGACGATGAGAACAAAAAGTCGATCTCCAAGGCTCGTGGCTACTTCTTGGATGGGCTCAGGCTGCCGACGTGGAAGGCGGACGCCTTGGTGTCCTCGTTCGCCGGGAACGCGGCGACGGGGGAGGAGGGCCTGAACAAGGACGGTATTTGTGCCCAGGCGGCGGTGCGGGACACGGAGGACCAGATTCCCGTGCTCATCGTTCCCATGGACCCTTCGATGGGCAACGTCCCGATCATTCCGCCGTGGCTGGAGGACGAGGACGGCCTCCCGGTGGCGTTGGACGTCGGGACCTGGCCCAGCGCCGAGCAGGTGAGGCAGGTGCGGTCCTGGAGCGTCTCACTGCCACCGTGGTCCTTCAGGGACAAAGGTGATGTCCTCGACGAGACCATCGAAAAAATTGTCAGTGCCATCTGGGATTGTGAAATCACCCAGAACTGGGAGTGGCTCGAACACCCCCTGCTCAGGGGCGAGCTGATCCTCCCGATGAGCCGCGTGGAAGCGTACTCGACTCGCCTGGAGACGGAACTACACAACCGCAAACTCGTATACACCCAGGAGAAAGGGCTGGAGGTGCAGGAACTTGACCGAATGTGACTACAACCTGCTGGACGAGGAATGGATCCCCGTCCTGCTCATGGACGGCAGTGTGGAAAATGTGGGGATTCTCGGGGCGTTCGAGCGCGCCTACGACATCGAGGATCTCGCCTGCGACCTGCCGACGCAGAAGATCGCCATCCAGCGGGTGCTCCTGGCCATCTGCTACCGGGTGGTGCCATTGGAGGACGCGAAGGACTGGAAGAATCTGTGGCTCGCGGGATTGCCGACGGACCGGATTCGCGCCTATCTGGAGAAGTGGCGTGATCGTTTCCACCTGTTCGGTGGAAGGCATCCGTTCATGCAGGCCCCGGATCTGCGCACACCGAAGGATGCGGTGTCCGGGCTGGAGAAGATCGTCGCCGACGTCCCGAACGGCGAACAGCTCTTCACCACCCGCCACGGACGGGCCCTGAGCCGAATCACTCCTGCGGAAGCGGCCGTCTGGGTGATCCACACGCAGGCATACGATCCCTCCGGCATACGTTCGGGCGCCGTCGGTGACGATGACGTGAAAAATGGCAAGGGGTATCCCATAGGTCCGGCGTGGTGTGGGCAGACCGGTGCCGTCTGGCTCCGGGGCGGTAACCTCGAGGAAACCCTGATGCTGAACCTGGTTCCCGCGGATACGGTATGCCTTCAGGGACCATCCCCGCAGAGCGACGAGGCGGCATGCACATGGGAATCGCAGGCGGTGGAAACCGCGGTGCGACGCGACTACAGCAGGGATGGAAAACCGGACCCGAACGGGATCGGCATTCCTCGGCTGCTCACCTGGCATTCCCGGCGGATGCGCCTGCACGGCGACCGCGATGGCGTGACCGGGGTGGTCCTGGCCCAAGGGGACAAGCTGGGGCCGCAGAACATGCAGCACTTCGAACCCATGAGCCTGTGGCGATACTCCCAGCCGCAGTCCAAGAAATTCAAGGAACACGTCTACATGCCCGCCAAGCACGAGCCGGGACGGGCCTTCTGGCGGAACCTGCCATCCACCCTGCCGGTGGACGAGAGAATCCCCGGCTTCGACAAGCAGGAGCAGCAGAAGTTCCAGCAGTCCGCCACCCTGTTCTTCCACGCGGGTTTGGAAACCTCGGGTCTGGAACGTTATCCGGTGCGCATCCGCCTTGAGGCCGTCGGAATGACCTATGGCCCTCAGGAAGCGGTCATCGAGGACCTCTACCACGACCAGATGACCTTGGCGAAGGTGCTGCTGGAGGAGGAACGCAAGGAATTCGCCTATTCGGTGGAGCAGCAGGTTCTTGCCATCGAAGAGGTTGCCAAGGCCGTCGGAATCCTGGGGGCCAACCTCTCCAGGGCGGCCGGGGAAAGCGGGGATGGCGCTGGGGAGGGCGCCCAGAAACGGGCCAAGGAGAGTTTCTTCGCTCTCATCGATGATCCGTTCCGCTCCTGGCTGGCGTCGCTCGACGGGAACAGCGATGTCGAGGACAAGGAGCGGGAGTGGATTGAGACCGCCCGGAGAGTAGCGAAGCAGGTTGCCAGCGAGCTGGTCGCTTCTTCCCCCCGCTCCGCGATCACGGGACGAGACACGGGCATGACCTACATGAGCAGCGGAATCGCCGAGAACTTCTTCACCAAGGCACTGAACAAAATACTGCCACCCACCAACTCCACGAAAGGAGAGAACAAGTGACCGCGGAAACCCTGGATGTCACCCCGACCGATGAATCCGAGAACGCGGGCTGGAACGGCCCTCTGCGTTCAGCAGACGATGTCAAGAAACGAGTGCGCAGCGTGATCAAGCTGCGACAGGAAAAGGACTCGGCCGCAGTGGCCGCCCGCGCCCACATGCGTTCCGCCGCCGGACGGGAGGTCGGGGATGTGCCCGCCATCTGGTCCTACACCCTCGACAGCGGGTCGGAGAAAGAACTGGGACAGAAACCAACCAGAGGAGAGCGCGCCGTGCACACCGCGCTCACCCTGTGGGCCCTGCACCAAGGATCGAACGACGCTCCCATGAACAGCACCTGGAAACACGAACGCACCATCGGCGCTTCCGTTCGCAGATTGGCGTACTCCGACATGGGAGGTCGTGAGCGAGCTGAGGAACATCCCGTCTACAAGCGGTTGTGCGCCATGATCGCGGCCCCCACCTTCGAGTCCTTGACCGTGCACGCGCGGGGCTTGGTCAGCATGCTCGGCAGCGCGGAAATCTCGATGGACTACGGACGTTTCGCGGCGGACCTCTACAACTGGCAGAAACCGGAGCGCCGCGCGGGCGTGTTGCGCCAGTGGGGCCGTGATTTCGCTCGTACCCCTGCCGATGAGGAACAAACCGGCTCCTCCACCACAACCTCTATCCCCGAACCCAACTGAATTGAAAGGAATCACTTCCATGGCACGTTTCGTCGACATTCACGTCCTGCAGACCCTCCCCCCGTCCAACCCGAACAGGGACGACACCGGAGCCCCCAAGTCGGCCACCTTCGGCGGTGTTCGCCGCATGCGGATCTCCTCCCAAGCCGTGAAGCGGGCCACCCGCCAGGACTTCATCGATTCCCTTCCGGACGGAAACCGGGGAATCCGCACCAAACGGGTCGTCGAGGTGCTGAGGGACGCTGTCGTCCAGCGCGATCCCGCACTGGCCGAGACCGCCTCCGGTCTGGCGGAGATGGCGCTCACCGAGATGGGTTTCAAACTGAAGGAACCTCGTCGCAACAAATCCGAAGAGATGACCGACGAGCAGCTCAAGGAAGCCGGATTCCTGGTGTTCCTCTCCGCCAAGCAGGTCGACCACGTGGCGGACGCCATCGTCTCCGTTGCCCACGCCGACGATGCGAAGAAGGCGTTCAAGGAACTCAAACCGAGGAACTTGGCCGATGTCGACCATTCCGTCGACATTGCTCTCTTCGGGCGAATGGTGGCGGAACCCAACAGCCTCAACGTCGACGCAGCATGCCAGGTGGCGCATGCGCTGGGGGTGGGGGCCGTCGAGTCGGAGTTCGACTACTACACCGCCGTGGATGACGCGAAGAACGCCGACGACGAGGCGGACGAGGGTGCGGGCATGATCGGTTCCATCGAGTTCGCATCGGCGACGCTCTACCGCTACGCGACCATCAACCTCGAACTGCTCAAGGAAAACCTGGGTTCCGAGCAGGTGGCTGATGAGGCCGTGAAGGTCTTCATCGACAGTTTCGTGCGCTCCATGCCCACCGGGAAAATCACTACCTTCGCGAACCGGACGCTGCCCGACGCGGTCCTGGTGCAGGTGCGTGACGATCAGCCGATCAACCTGGTCGGTGCCTTCGAGAGTCCCATCGTGGCCGACCAGAAGGGCTTCGTCGAGCCGGCCGTGAAAGAGTTCGTCAGCTTCGAGAAGGAACTGCGCGAGGGCAGCGGCCTGCTGCCAGAGAAGTCCCTCGTCGCATGGACGGTCGCACGCGCCCAAGGGATCGAGGCCCTCGGGGAGCGTGTCCCGCTGGCGAACCTGGGTGAGGCAACGGTCACGGTACTTCGGGACGCTCGATGAGCAAGGTCCTCGTACTCAGGCTGGCAGGTCCCATGCAGTCATGGGGCTCCTCCAGCCGTTTCACTCGACGCTCAACGGAGGCCTTCCCGACGAAGAGCGGCCTTGTGGGACTGCTCGCAGCCGCCCAGGGGAGACGTCGCACCGACCCCATCGAGGATCTCGCGAAGCTGAGGATGGCGGCGCGTGTGGATCAACCCGGCGAGCTGCTGCGTGATTTTCACACGGCACACCGTGAGGGAACCTCCATGCCCCTCTCGGATCGTTTCTACCGGGCGGATGCGGTTTTCGTGGCATTCGTCGAGGGATCGGACGAACTCATCGAGGGACTGGCCGAGGCCATTCGACGACCGGTTTTCCCGCTCTATCTGGGAAGACGGTCCTGCCCCCCAACCTTGCCCTTGTTCCTGCAGGTGCACGAGGGCAAGGCGTGGGAGATCATCACACAGTTGCCATGGCAGGCCGCTCGCTTCCGGCAGCAGCAGAACAAGTGGGAAGAACACGTCTCCCTGCGGGTGGTGGCCGACAAGGGAATTCTCCCGGATGCTGAATCGTCGTCCCACAGCCTGCAGGACGTGCCCGTGAGCTTTGACTCCACACGGCGCCTCTACGGGCTGCGTTCGGTCGATGAGACACGGGTGACGATTCACAACCCACAATATGAAAAACCCAAGGAATCGCCGGCCCCGAAGCCCGGTGATCACGATCCCATGGCGGTGATCTGATGTATCTCACACGTGTGTACCTGAACCCACACCGTCGCGGCTGTCGACACCTGGTGTCGTCCCTCCAGAGACTGCACGCAGCCGTTCTCACCGGCTTCCCCCCGGGAGCTCTCCGAACGGAGGGCGAGGGCAGGGTGCTGTGGCGGTTGGACAGGCCGAGCGACAACCGTCGGGTCAGCAGAAGCACTGACACGGATGTGGGCCGTGGACTGTGCCTCTACATTTCCTCGCCGGTGGCTCCCGATCCCGCGGCTCTCGTCGAACAGGCGGGATACGAGACGGCGGGGGGAGTCGTGGTAAAGAAACTCGACGATTTCCTGGCCAAGCTGGAGAAGGACCAGCTGTGGGGATTCCGCATCACGGTGAACCCGACCTATCGTCACACGGACGGTGATGGCAGGAAACGGCTCATGGGACACGTCACCGTGGCTCGGCAGACGCAGTGGCTGTTGGACCGTGCGGAGGCAAACGGATTCCAGATCCCGATGTCTGCTGAGGTCGGAGGGGATCTGCCGGTTCTCGAGAACGAAGCGGGTGAACGAGTGGATGGAAGAAACCTGCTGGTTGCCCTGGTGGATCGACGTGTCGAGAACTTCGTTCGGGTGAGGAGCGGGGACAAAAATCCTGTCACCCTCAAGTTGGCGACCTTCCAGGGAACTCTCAAGGTGACTGACCCGCAGGCTTTGCGGTCGGCTCTCGCCAATGGCATCGGGCGGGCCAAGGGCTACGGTGCTGGCTTGTTGACGTTGGCACGGCCATGAAGGACATACCGGGAGCGCGGCCTCCGGCTCCGAAGGATCTGGTTCGGATCCGGGACCGCCTCACTTTCTTGTACGTGGAGAGGTGCACGGTGCATCGGGACTCCAACGCGATCACCGTGACCGATGCCAGAGGCGTGGCCCATGTCCCAGCGGCAGCGTTGTCCGTTCTGATGATCGGGCCGGGGGTACGTGTCACACACAGCGCCATGTCCGTTCTGTCGGAGAGCGGCGCCACCACGGTGTGGGTGGGGGAGAACGGCGTGCGTTACTACGCCCACGGTGTTCCTCCGTCGAGGTCCTCCCGTTTGTTGGAGGCACAGGCCAAGGCCGTAAGTGACCCAGTGCTGCGGGCCTCGGTGGCCAGACAGATGTATCTCATGCGATTCCAGGGTGAGAACGTCGAAAACCTGAGTATTCAGCAACTTCGTGGTCGTGAAGGGGCGCGGGTCAGGAGACTGTATCGGCGAAGCTCCAAACGCACAGGAGTGCCGTGGGACGGTCGTGAATACGATCCGAACAACTTCGACAACTCCTCTTTGGTGAATCAGGCGTTGTCTGCGTCGAACACTGCGCTCTACGGGCTGATTCACGCTGTGATAGTCGCGCTGGGATGTGCCCCGGGTTTGGGGTTCGTCCATACCGGCAATTACCGTTCGTTCGTGTATGACATCGCTGATCTGTACAAGGCTGATCTCTCCATACCTGTCGCGTTTGATGTCGCCTTGGAGAACCCTGAAGTGGGAGTTGGAACCGAGGCTCGGCGGCGGATGCGGGACGCCATCAGGGAAAGCAGAATCCTGGAACAGGCGGTTCGCGACATCAAGGCGCTGTTGAGCAAGGGAGGCGCTTCTCTTGAGGAGGATGATGAAGACCTGATCGTCGATGACCTGCATCTCTGGGACGATCTTCTGGGAACGGTCGCGGCCGGTGTCTCCTATGCCGAGTGGTGAGCGCTGATGGTGGTTCTGGTTCTATCGGCTGTGCCGGAGGGGCTGCGCGGTCACGTGACCAGGTGGTTGCTGCAGATCTCGCCGGGTGTGTTCGTGGGTAACCTCAGCGCGCGGGTTCGGGAGAGGCTGTGGCAGATCGTCACCGAGACAATGGGAACTGGGCGGGCAATCATGGTGTTCCGCGCCAGGAACGAGCAAGGCATGTCCTTCCTGACATGGGGCGATCCATGGGTACCGGCTGACTACGAGGGGCTCACTCTGATGGTCCGCCCAGGCCCAGCAACCGATGAGCCAGACGACTCGCCGCGTCAGGATGGCGGCCGTCGTCGACGTGGGACGAGCGACTTCGAGAAGCGGAGACGTGCGAGGAGGGGGTTCCCAAGATCTGACAGATCGAGCTGATAAAATCCCTTGTCAGCAAGTGTATTCCCCGCGAGAGCGGGGATGATCCTATCGTGGTGACTCAGGGCTGTGGTGTGGTCACGTATTCCCCGCGAGAGCGGGGATGATCCAGTCTCCACGATTGTCGGGTAGTCGGTTTGTGGGTATTCCCCGCGAGAGCGGGGATGATCCGTCGATCATATAAAAGGATCAATTGCATTAAAGGTATTCCCCGCGAGAGCGGGGATGATCCCAGCGCCCTGAATGCGTGGCTCCTCCCGATTATGGTATTCCCCGCGAGAGCGGGGATGATCCGTGGGGCGTATGTACGAGACGTCACCCCGGTGGGTATTCCCCGCGAGAGCGGGGATGATCCATCATACAATGTCATCGTTGGGTTTGCTTTACGGTATTCCCCGCGAGAGCGGGGATGATCCTAGAGGGTCCAGGCCGAGATTGTTCGCGAGGACGTATTCCCCGCGAGAGCGGGGATGATCCCAGGGGCGGGTAGCGGTACCAAGTCCCGGACGCGTATTCCCCGCGAGAGCGGGGATGATCCGGACCCCCCCCATCAGTTCCCATGGGGGCAGCGGTATTCCCCGCGAGAGCGGGGATGATCCGCTTGTCCCATGTGGCACGGAACCGCGCGGGGGGTATTCCCCGCGAGAGCGGGGATGATCCGAAGATCGCGCCACCAACCTTCGGGGTGCCAACGTATTCCCCGCGAGAGCGGGGATGATCCGCATCCGCTTCCAGTGGCGGATCCCCCAGCTCCGTATTCCCCGCGAGAGCGGGGATGATCCGGACCGCGGCCTGTGGTTCAAAGCCCAGCTGGAGTATTCCCCGCGAGAGCGGGGATGATCCGCTGCCGCGAGTCGTGGCGGGAGATCGAAAGTGGTATTCCCCGCGAGAGCGGGGATGATCCGGACCCCCCCCCATCAGTTCCCATGGGGGCAGCGGGTATTCCCCGCGAGAGCGGGGATGATCCGGTGTTCCTTTCCGGTTTGGTTCGACTGTGGGGGTATTCCCCGCGAGAGCGGGGATGATCCGTGGATGCCACCGCGGGGGGTGTGGCGGATGGCGTATTCCCCGCGAGAGCGGGGATGATCCGAAACGCATCGTGACCTGCGCCTTGTGGGGCGTGTATTCCCCGCGAGAGCGGGGATGATCCCCAGCGGGCGGTTTCCGCGAGGGCGGGGATGAAGTATTCCCCGCGAGAGCGGGGATGATCCCCGCTGCGTACCCACCAGAAAGAGCCGCACCAGGTATTCCCCGCGAGAGCGGGGATGATCCCATCGAGTGCCCTACCCGTACCGTGTTCGTCACGTATTCCCCGCGAGAGCGGGGATGATCCCGCCCTACTACGGGCTTGGGAGGCCGCGGAACAGTATTCCCCGCGAGAGCGGGGATGATCCCCGCGCAGCAGAATCTCCGAGTGGCGCGGTGGCGTATTCCCCGCGAGAGCGGGGATGATCCGAACGCCAGAACGTTGTTCCACAGCGCTTCCCAGTATTCCCCGCGAGAGCGGGGATGATCCGTCGCGCACCCACGACGGGAGTTCCAAGTTCAGGTATTCCCCGCGAGAGCGGGGATGATCCGCCCTTCGGAAGGCGCTACGTGGCGGCACGGTTGTATTCCCCGCGAGAGCGGGGATGATCCGGATGATCGTCAACGGTTCCAGAGCGGCGACCGGTATTCCCCGCGAGAGCGGGGATGATCCCCACCCCCGACCCGTTCTTGGGGACAGCCGACTGGTATTCCCCGCGAGAGCGGGGATGATCCGTAGTCGCGCCCCGACGCGACCCGGGCGACCCGGTATTCCCCGCGAGAGCGGGGATGATCCTGTCACCAGCTCCGCCGACGTGTAGGCGTCAAGGTATTCCCCGCGAGAGCGGGGATGATCCCATCCAAAACCCGGGTCGGACTTCGACCAGAGCGTATTCCCCGCGAGAGCGGGGATGATCCGGACGCGAACGCGGGGTTCTTCCATGTCACCTCCGTATTCCCCGCGAGAGCGGGGATGATCCGGCGCTACGTGGCGGCACGGTTTCGGATGCCCCCGTATTCCCCGCGAGAGCGGGGATGATCCCTACACGGAGGCCAACATCATGGCCGGCGTTGAGTATTCCCCGCGAGAGCGGGGATGATCCCGCCCATGGCCCGGCCGTCCAGTCCAGCACTTTGTATTCCCCGCGAGAGCGGGGATGATCCTCCGCCCAAGAGGGTGGCGGCGAGCTGGGTGATGTATTCCCCGCGAGAGCGGGGATGATCCCTGCGAAGGAAACACAACCAGGCAGAAGCGAGGGTATTCCCCGCGAGAGCGGGGATGATCCGGGAAAACATCATGACCTACACCACACACCCGCGTATTCCCCGCGAGAGCGGGGATGATCCGGTTACCGTTTCGCAAGCCACTTGGTGGATGTTTGTATTCCCCGCGAGAGCGGGGATGATCCCTTCCGGCCGTCACCCGCCGTGGCGGCGGACTGGTATTCCCCGCGAGAGCGGGGATGATCCCTCGACGTGCCTCGGGACGAGTTCGTCCCCGCGGTATTCCCCGCGAGAGCGGGGATGATCCCTCTCAGTCGCCTACGCAGGAGACTTGCCATGGTATTCCCCGCGAGAGCGGGGATGATCCGTGATGGCGTTGCCGGTGAGCGGGTTGATGCGAGTATTCCCCGCGAGAGCGGGGATGATCCCGCCCTACTACGGGCTTGGGAGGCCGCGGAACAGTATTCCCCGCGAGAGCGGGGATGATCCGGTCGCCGAGCTGATCAAGGCAGGGGAGATCGAGTATTCCCCGCGAGAGCGGGGATGATCCCCGTGCCACTGCGCTGCCGCATCGAGGCACCCAGTATTCCCCGCGAGAGCGGGGATGATCCGGTCGCCGACGAGGTCTACATCAGCCGCTACCTGTATTCCCCGCGAGAGCGGGGATGATCCTCCCGACGGCCGGATCACGCTGACATCGGCTGCGTATTCCCCGCGAGAGCGGGGATGATCCTATTGTGGTCACTCAGGGCTGCGGTGTGGTGACGTATTCCCCGCGAGAGCGGGGATGATCCCCGGATCACCACGATGGTCGATAAGCGGAGGATGTATTCCCCGCGAGAGCGGGGATGATCCGTGTGGAGCCGTCCGATGAGGCTGTAGAGCACGGTATTCCCCGCGAGAGCGGGGATGATCCCAACACAAACAAAGACTCCCATTCAACTCAAACGTATTCCCCGCGAGAGCGGGGATGATCCTGGGGCAAGTGCATCAACGAACACCCCAAAACCGTATTCCCCGCGAGAGCGGGGATGATCCGTTAGTTGTTGACCGAACTGCTTCAATCTCTGCCGTATTCCCCGCGAGAGCGGGGATGATCCCCACGGTATCGAACCGTTTGACAAAACTATCAGGTATTCCCCGCGAGAGCGGGGATGATCCCTATTCCACTGTCATCAACTATTCGCACGGTAGGTATTCCCCGCGAGAGCGGGGATGATCCCCGGGCTCTGGAGGCTCTGGAACCGCTCGGATCGTATTCCCCGCGAGAGCGGGGATGATCCTCTGGGATCCCTCGATGTGACGACCGATACCCGGTATTCCCCGCGAGAGCGGGGATGATCCTTGGGATGTATTCACTGATGCTGCGATGCTGGCGTATTCCCCGCGAGAGCGGGGATGATCCGTGCGGCCATCCGCCGTTTTTGCGACCGCATCAGTATTCCCCGCGAGAGCGGGGATGATCCTCGCACCGGTCACAGCCTGATCAGGGCGACCAGGTATTCCCCGCGAGAGCGGGGATGATCCGACCGGCGGCCAGCAGGCCAATAGCGGCCACGAGTATTCCCCGCGAGAGCGGGGATGATCCTATGCCTCAAGTGCATCTTTCGGGCATTAGCCAGTATTCCCCGCGAGAGCGGGGATGATCCCGCCCCTCGATAGCAGACAATTATGTCCGGAGTGTATTCCCCGCGAGAGCGGGGATGATCCCCTCCACAGCCGAAGGGGAGGTAGACATCTACGGTATTCCCCGCGAGAGCGGGGATGATCCGACACCCAATCGTCTGCACCACACGGTCCACAGGTATTCCCCGCGAGAGCGGGGATGATCCTGACCAGCAGGTCACCGCGCAGTTCTACATCCCGTATTCCCCGCGAGAGCGGGGATGATCCTCTTCCGGGCAGTCGATCCGTACAGCCAGTACGGTATTCCCCGCGAGAGCGGGGATGATCCCGTCATAGTCAAGGCGGCGAACTCCGCTGATGAGTATTCCCCGCGAGAGCGGGGATGATCCCCAGTGGGAGAATCCAAGGCCATGACGGAAGACGTATTCCCCGCGAGAGCGGGGATGATCCCCCCGCCTGCTGGCCGCCGGGTTTCCTTCCCCGGTATTCCCCGCGAGAGCGGGGATGATCCCGTTGTCATTCCCCGGGCGCCTCAGTGGCGGGAGTATTCCCCGCGAGAGCGGGGATGATCCTCAACAGCCGTCACGCAAGCCTCGAAACGGACCGTATTCCCCGCGAGAGCGGGGATGATCCCATCACGCCCCCTGGGAGGGTTTGATGCGGCGGGTATTCCCCGCGAGAGCGGGGATGATCCCCACCGTCCGGCTGGACCAAGTCGGCAGTGAGGGTATTCCCCGCGAGAGCGGGGATGATCCATGTGCTCCGGAGGGTAGACAGCATGGCTGTGGGTATTCCCCGCGAGAGCGGGGATGATCCGTACTCGAAAATTGGCTCCACCGTTGCCGATCTGTATTCCCCGCGAGAGCGGGGATGATCCGGCACGTCGGGGATTGAGGCCAAGAAAAAAATCGTATTCCCCGCGAGAGCGGGGATGATCCTTCGGCCTGTGCCCCTCAGAAGCCTCAGAATCGGTATTCCCCGCGAGAGCGGGGATGATCCCCGCGCAGTTTCGACTGCGCGGTTTTTCATGTAGTATTCCCCGCGAGAGCGGGGATGATCCTCCGTCGACAATACTCTGCCAGAGTTCTCCCAGGTATTCCCCGCGAGAGCGGGGATGATCCTATATGTGCGCCACACCGAGTTATCGACGATACGTATTCCCCGCGAGAGCGGGGATGATCCGTCGCGTATCCGAGCTATCTCAGAGCGGAACCTAGTATTCCCCGCGAGAGCGGGGATGATCCAGCGCCGGGAAAAAGTAGCTCCGGAGCCGATGGGTATTCCCCGCGAGAGCGGGGATGATCCTTGTGGCGACTGTTCACGATAGTGTCCTATTGGGTATTCCCCGCGAGAGCGGGGATGATCCGCCACAGCACCCGGCACAGTGTCATACCCATGTGTATTCCCCGCGAGAGCGGGGATGATCCGGACCTCGAGGCCGCCGACCAGTCGGTGATCGAGTATTCCCCGCGAGAGCGGGGATGATCCAGCCGCGGAGCAGGCCGAGGAACACGCGGCGAAGTATTCCCCGCGAGAGCGGGGATGATCCGCCGGCGCGGTTCCACTGGATACGCATGGCCTGGTATTCCCCGCGAGAGCGGGGATGATCCCCTCGGCTACGTGTCCAAGGACGGCTTGTCGTGGTATTCCCCGCGAGAGCGGGGATGATCCCTTCGCGGATGACGAGGATGAGGCGTGGCCTCAGTATTCCCCGCGAGAGCGGGGATGATCCCACCCGGACGGAGAGCTGACACGAAAGGCCCTCGTATTCCCCGCGAGAGCGGGGATGATCCCCGCCCCAAGGTGCTGTTCGCGGACGCCGTGTCGTATTCCCCGCGAGAGCGGGGATGATCCGGCGTGGACGTTTCGGAGCCAACAATAGGTCAAGTATTCCCCGCGAGAGCGGGGATGATCCCACCTCCTGACAAACAACAGCAACAAGAACAAAGTATTCCCCGCGAGAGCGGGGATGATCCTTTGAGGATGAAACCATGATCTCTTCCGAAGGGGTATTCCCCGCGAGAGCGGGGATGATCCGATCCCGGAGATCGTGGAGCTGATCCAGTCCCAGTATTCCCCGCGAGAGCGGGGATGATCCGTGGTGCTGTCCGGTTTGGACGGGTCGAAGCTGGTATTCCCCGCGAGAGCGGGGATGATCCTGTCCCTCGGATCAATACCCACTCGTAACTCCTGTATTCCCCGCGAGAGCGGGGATGATCCCTGGGACACCGTGGTGCAGTGGCTCAATGGGGTGTATTCCCCGCGAGAGCGGGGATGATCCCACCCCTGGCTCTGGCTCAGCCACCATGCCTCTGTATTCCCCGCGAGAGCGGGGATGATCCCTGCGCGGTTTTTCCGGGTAGCACCTACTCCCTGTATTCCCCGCGAGAGCGGGGATGATCCGGGCGACACCGGACCTGCGGGCCCTGCCGGTGAGTATTCCCCGCGAGAGCGGGGATGATCCGGAGATGAGATCGTAGGCCGTCATTCTGAGCCCGTATTCCCCGCGAGAGCGGGGATGATCCAGCGTATATTCTTGTGCAGGAGGTTCTCTAATGGTATTCCCCGCGAGAGCGGGGATGATCCTTCTGCTGTATTCTGGGGGTATGGGTAAGACAAGTATTCCCCGCGAGAGCGGGGATGATCCCTCGTAAGTGGGTGTCGGAGGCATTGGGTAAGGGTATTCCCCGCGAGAGCGGGGATGATCCCGTCCAACCCTCGCGGACCGCAGACGCTCCGCAGTATTCCCCGCGAGAGCGGGGATGATCCTGCGTCCGACTCGATACGTCGGACGTGGACGCGGTATTCCCCGCGAGAGCGGGGATGATCCTCGCCACCCGGGCCCTCGAGCGCCTCCGCCAAGGTATTCCCCGCGAGAGCGGGGATGTCCTCACAGTAGAATTCTGGGAAGGCCGCCATGTCCCGCATTCATCGCAAAAGGAGGACGACTCCTGTGAGGCTTATGTACAGACGGCGCACGGGCCAGTAAAATCCCTAGTCGGGAAATGTTTGAGAGCGGCTGTGAATAAGCCTCAACGAGCGGTCAAACGGCGGTAAGGGTTGCGGGATTTATGATATCCGATATTGTTCTCTGTAAGTGCGGTCAGTCTGACAGAGACTGGCCGGTGGTTCTAAAAGGAGTGTCCGGTGTCCGGATCCCTCGTTATTCAGCCCACGACCGTTCGGTGGCGGCTGGAACCCACCGCCCCCTTCCGCTTCGAGGACGGCATTCTCGCCGCTCACGGGCTCCGGGGGCGCATCCTCGGCACCAAGAAGGAGAACACGGACCTGCGTGAGCAGGGCAGCGGGGTCGAGGCGCTGGCCGGGCACCACGACTCCTTCGGTGACGGTCCCCAGCACCGGCATCCCCACTGGCTCTGGCTGCCGACATCGAATGCTGCCGGTGAGCAGACGCGGACGGGGCAGGTGGAGGACCTGGTGCTGTGGGTGCCCGACGGGATACCCGCCGACACGCTCTCCCGGCTGGCCGGGGCGAGATACCTGCCGCGCTGGATCAACGCACCCAAGGAGTATCGCTCCGGTGCCGAACTGCACCTGCAGCTGATGGGCCCCGTCGACGTGGTGATGCACGAATACGTCAGCTCCGAGGCCACGAGATGGGTTTCCGTGACCCCGTTCCTGACCGATCGTTTCCCCAAGCTGAACAAACCGCGGGAGGAGTTCGCGCAGAAACTCGTGGAGCGCGAACTTGGTTTCCGCTACCCCCAGGGCACACCGTCGGTGAGGGTGACACTGCGCGCCGACTGGGAGGACCGGGACGTGGTGAGGTTTCGCCGATACCGCTGGAGCGAATCGATGGCGCAACGTCGCCGGGGAATGCTGCTGCAACTGGACTTCGACGAACCCCTGCCGAAGGGCCCCCGGGGATGCCCGGAACCCCTGGTGCTCGGGTCCCTCTCGCACTTCGGTTTCGGATTGTTCCGGCCTGCGGAGCGATAGCCATGTCTGTCCAGGGGGAGTACTCGGCGGGACCACAGCTGGTGCCCGCGAGAATGCTGAACGAACTGGTGTACTGCCAGCGGCTGTTCCACCTCGAATGGGTGGACGGCCGCTGGGCACACAACGACGACACGATCCAGGGGGCGGTGGCCCACGACGCGACGGATCGCCGTTCCGGCCGGATGCCCGCGCCCGACGAGAAGGAGAAGCCGTTCACATCCATCCAGGTGGCGTTGTCGGATCCGGACCTCGGGGTGACGGCCGTCATCGACCGGGTGGATCACGAGGACGGGTCGTCGAGTCCCGTCGACATGAAGAAGGGTTCGGGACCCAGGGACGGCGGTATGTGGCCCGCCGACCGGGTGCAGGTCCTGACCCAGGCGGTGCTGCTGCGGCATGCTGGATATTCGGTAAACCGCGCCGACATCTCCTATCTGGGATCGCACCACAGGGCTTCGATCGAGGTGGGGGAGGACGCGGAGACGGAGGTGCGGGAGCTGGTGGCGCTGGCGCGGCAGGTGGCCGCGCAGGAACTCCCGCCCCCGCCGTTGCTGAACGATTCGCGCTGTCCCCGGTGTTCGCTGGCGCCGCTGTGCATGCCCGATGAGACGAACTATCTGCTCGAACGCTCCGGTGAACAACCGCGTCGGATCATCGTCAGGAATCCCGATGCCAGGCCCGTGTACGTGAACACGCAGGGCGCGTCGGTGAAGGTTTCCGGCGCTCGTCTGCTGGTGGCGGTCAAGGGTGAGACGGTGGCTGAGCGGCGACTTCTCGACGTCTCCCAGGTGTGCGTGGTGGGAAACGTACAGATCACCACCCAGGCACTCCGGGCATTGTGGCGCAGGGGTGTGGTGGTGATCTGGCTCAGCTACGGGGGCTGGCTCGACGGGTGGTCGCAGGGCCCGATGAACGGTCATGTGACGCTCAGGCGACGTCAGGTGTTGGCGAGTGTCCACGGCCTGCGGTTCGCGCAGCAGATGATTCGGGGAAAGATCCACAATCAGCGTGTGTTGCTGCGTCGCAACGCGAAGGTCCCGCTGGACGCCTCGGTGTTGGAACAGCTCAAGGAACTGGAGACGAAAACCGAGTCCGCCGCATCCTTGGAGACGCTGCTCGGGATCGAGGGCACGGCAGCGCGACTGTACTTCGGGCAGTTCCACAAACTGCTGTCCCCCCGACTCGAGGTGGCGGCCGAGTTTCAGGCGCACGGTAGGGCACGACGTTCGCCGCCCGATCCCGTCAACGCGGTGCTCGGGTTCTGCTACAGCTTGTTGACGAAGGACCTGGTGGCGGTGCTGACCGGGGTGGGGCTGGATCCCTTCCTCGGGGTACTCCACCAGCCCCGCTACGGCAGGCCGGCTCTCGCTCTCGACCTGGCCGAGGAGTTCCGTGCCCTCGTGGCGGAGTCCGTCGCGTTGCAGTGCCTCAACAATGGTGAAGTCAACGAGAAGAGTTTCATGCGGGGACATCTCGGGGTGGCCCTGACCACCGATGGGCGACGTGCCGTCATCCAGGCGCACGAACGCCGCCTCGACGCGGAGCTGAAACACCCGTTGTTCGGATATCAGGTGTCCTATCGGAGGGTGCTGGATCTTCAGGCACGGGTGCTGGCGGCTTCCTTCACGGGCGAGCTGGATTCCTATACCCCTTTGATGACGAGGTGACCCATGGCTCGACGAAGATATCTCATCTCCTATGACATATCGGATCCCAAACGGTTGCGAGCCACCTTCAAGCTCATGAAGGGCTACGGGAAGTGGCTTCAGTACTCGGTGTTCGTGTGTGACCTGAGCAAGGCTGAACTCGCGCTGTGGGAACGGGACATCCGCGATGTGATCGCGCTCGCCTATGATTCGGTGGTAGTGATCGACCTCGGTGCCCCGCAAGACGCCGACATCCGTATGCTTGGGGTGCCGCGTAAGCTGCCCGACGAGGGGCCCGTGGTGGTGTGAGCCGCTGCGAGACCTCCGGTCGTGTCGTCTCCCCCGGGGAGCGCTCGCAGGGGTTTGACTAGGTGTTTTACCCCCTGACAACTCAACAGGGTGTTGTTGCGGAGCCCCGCGAGACGGAGCGCTCGCAGAGGCTGGTAAAGTTCCTTATCAGGACCGCCTTCCGAGGCGAGCCATTGTTCCGGTCTTCCAGACCGGACTTCATTGAGACTCGTCAAATGCGGATTCAAAGTACATTCCTGCAATTGTTCCGGTCTTCCAGACCGGACTTCATTGAGACACGTAATTCGGTAGTGAAATACGCCATTACTACTCATTGAGGCTTATTCACGGGATGCGAGATGGGCCGACTTGTCCCCACTTCAGCGGTTTGCTGGCCTTACCAATGTTTTGCTGGGCTTGTTCACGTTTGCCTGCGCTGTGAAGCCAGCAAACGTGAACAAGCCCAGCAAAACAGGATTAGAGCCAGCAAAACAGCGATAAGGATGCTTATTCACAGGCGGTGCGCCGGCTAACGCAATCCTCTGGTGGTCGTGTCCTGGGAATTGTGGTGGGCTCTGGTGGTTTCGACTCGGATTGCTCCTTCGTCGCGGTCCGGCTCAATCAGCTTCGGGGGTTGTGAATAATCCTCTATGAGCCGGATTCCATGGGGGTGTGCGCGACCTTGGTGGGGTCGGCGGGTCGCGTCAGCTTCTGGATCGCAAGGGCTTTCTCACAGGTCGCACTCCGGCCGGCGAAACCCCGGCTGGAGCGTGCTCTGGGAATGGCTGTGAACAAGTCTGTTTACTGATCGGAGCTGCCCGTGAACGAGCTTGGAATTTCTTTCGGCAGGGTGCGTCCTGCCGCTTCCACAATCTCTACGCGTGCAGGTGCTCCTTGTGTTTTTCCGCGACCTTTTCCGACTCCAGCTGAAGAGTGCAGTGTTCGATGCTGATTCCGTGATGCGTGATCAGGCATTCCTGGATTTCGGCGAGGATCTCCTGCGAGTGCCCGTCGGTGAAGCATTCGTTGGCAAGGACCACGTGGGCCGTCAGGACCGGAAGCTCTGTGGAGACGACGGAGGCGTGGAGGTCGTGGACCTCCTTGACGTGGGGCTTTTCCATCAGGTGTTGCCTCACCTTGCTCAGATCCAGCTCGGTGGGAGTGGCCTCCAGCAGGATTGATCCCGATTCCCGCAGCAGTTTCAAGGCGCGCGGCACGATCAGAGCGGCCACGAGAAGACCAGCGACGGTATCGGCGCGGGTCCACCCCGTCAGGGCGATCACCACCGCGGAGACGATCACCGCCACCGACCCGAGGGCGTCATTCAACACCTCCAGGAAGGCGGCCCGCATGTTCAGGTTGCTGTCCTTGCCGCCCAGCAGCACCAGCAGCGACGCCACGTTGCCCAGCAGGCCGACCACACCGATGACGGCCACGCCGCCCGCCTCCACCTCCGGGGGAGAGAACAGGCGAAGCACACCCTCGTAGATGGCGTACCCTCCGACGCACAGCAGGATCGCGGACTGCGCCCCGGCGGACAGCACCTCCGCGCGCTGCCAACCCCAGGTGTGACGCTCCGAGGGGGGACGTTTCATCAACGTCGCCGCGATGAGCGCCACCACCAGGCCGAGGGAATCGGTCAGCATGTGTCCGGCATCGACGAGCAGCGCCAGGCTGTCCGTCACGATCGCGCCGATCACCTCGGCGGCGAAGATCAAGCCGGTGATGCCCAGCGCGATCCCCAGGCGGGTCCGGTTCGTCGAGCCGTGCGCGTGATTGTGACTGTGGCCATGCCCGTGCCCGTGGCCGTGCCCGTGATGATCGTGGCCGTGGGACTCGTCGTGGTGCTCGTGTTCGTGGGTGTCGTGGTCGTGGTGTTCGCTCATGGTGCTTCGACTTCCGGTTCGCAGATGACTGGGACCTCGCCGGTTGCGACCAGGAGGTCATCGGCGGCGGCTAGGAGATTCGTCGTCAGTTCTGGTTCGGCCAGTGAATAGAAAGTGGCGCGGCCCCTCACCCGTGCGGTCAGCAGTCCGCTGTCCCGCAATCCCCGGACGTGGGCCGACACCGTGGACTGCGCCAGCCCCAGGTGCCCGACGAGGTCGGCCACCCGGTGCTCCGACAGCATCAGGTGCTTGACGATGGCCAGCCTGTTCGGGTCAGCGAGGGACCGGAACAGCGTCGCTGCCATCTCGGTGTCGGAAGTTTCCGTCTCTTTCATCGTCATGAGACGATGATAACGGTTTGCGACGATGATGCCAAGGGGTTTTGGCGACGAAATCCGCCGTGTACTCTCCGATGGGTAAGCCACACCTTGGTCGGACGGAGAACGGCATGGCACACCCTTGGGAGATCTACGACGCCCTGATCGACGCGATCCCGGAGGAGGTGACCCTGACCACGGTGAACGTCGGCGCCCAGTGGACCCGGGTCATCAACTCGGCCGATGGCATCGGCATGGCGTGGACCATGAACGTCAAGACCCGCCCCGACACCTTCCCGGGGGTCACCCTCGACGGCATCCCGCTGCGCGAGGCGGCAGGCCTGATCCGCAGCTGGAACCTGGCGGAGGCATCCATCGGGCAGGCCGCCATCAACTCCTGGCACAGCCGCCCGGAAACTGCGGAGGCGAACGGTTTCGTCCCCACCGGGCAGGGCATCAACTGGGGCATGGTCTTCGACCCCTACGCCACCGACGTCGCGGGCAAGAGGGTCGCGGTGGTCGGGCACTTCCCCTTCGCGCAGAAGGCCCTCGAAGCTGCGGGGGACTACATCTGCCTGGAGCGCAACCCGCAGCCCGGCGACTACCCCGATTCCGCCTGCGAATACCTCCTGCCCGAATGCGACTACGTGTTCATCTCCGGTTCCGCCTTCGTCAACAAGACCGCGCCGCGCCTGATCGAACTGTCGCGCGACGCCCACACCGTGCTGGTCGGCCCATCGGTTCCGCTCAACCCGGTGCTGTTCGACCACGGCGTCGACACCATCACCGGGTTCGTCTCCCCAAATCCGCAGCAGCTCGACCGCGCACTGGCCGGCGTCAACATGAAGGGCATGTTCGCCGCCGGGTACCGTGTCCACCAGCATCGCCCCGCCTGATCAGCAAGGAGATCCCATGGCCGAACAGAACCAGGTTCCCGTCAACACCCCCGACGTCTTCGGCGCCCCGGAGGTGGCGGGCAGCGGCGGGACGATGACCGTGATCGACTCCGTCGCATCCGCCCCGCACACCGATCCGTCGCGCCCACGCCCCGGCGTGCGCAGGCAACTCCAAGGTGACGGGGCCAACGTCATCCTCATGAACTTCGCGCCGGGCCAGTGCCTCGACGACCACAAAGCGGCACACCCCATCCTGGTGCAGTGCACACAGGGCAGGCTGCTGTTCACCTGCGGCGACGACGTGGTGGAGATGGGGCCGGGGATCGTGCTGCACCTGACCAGTCACCTCACGCACCGCGTCGACTGCCCCGCCGACGCCCCCGAGAAAAACGTCCTGATCCTGACCATGCTGACGGGGGAACGCCACCAGTGACCACAGCTGTCTGCCCCGGATTTTCCAAAGGAGAAATGAGCGTCGCCCCCGTTGACTAAAGTTCATGCATGATCATCTACAGGGGCTGGGGAGGAATGGGCATAGTTCTGCCCGTTCTAGGGGCCGGCATCATGCTGGCGATCGCTTCGTCGCTCAAACTGTCCGACGCGATGTTTCTGAAGTTGGCCCTCGTCGGGGGCTTTCTGGGTGCCGTGGGGGCGTGGTTCCTGGGGCGGTGGCTGAACCAGAAACGCCCCTTCGTCAAACTGGAGGAATGGAAGGCACAGCGGCGCGTGGAATTGTGCTCCCTGGTGGATCAGGGACAGTTCCAGATCTCTCCCGGCGCACCTGCCCCCACCAGCAAGGAGGAGGGCTACGCGCAGGTGGAAAAGCTGCTGGAGCGCGAGGCCCAGGACCTGTCGCCGAGGATGCTCAACCAGCACTCCCTCTACGGAGTGCCGCTCCACATGGTGGGTCTGGTGATCGGGGTACTGACCCTGGGAGGTTTCATCGCGTCCTTCTTCACCTCGTGACCCCGAAGTCTTGTTGAAGAGATCAGAACTGCTCGCCACGGGGCCGAGAAACCCCTTAACATTCGGGCATGATCATTTTTCGTGGCTGGGGGCTTCTGGGGGCTGGCATCCCTGTATTGACCGCGTTCGCCATCGGTGCCCTACCGATGAGTCTGTATGGGGACAAGAGCGCGATTGCCAATATCTTCGTCGCTCTCGGTGCGCTCGTCGGTGGTGCCCTGGGTTTTCTGTGTGGGCGATGGCTCAATGTGATACGTCCCCGCGCCAAGGTCGCCCAGTGGCAGGAACAGCGACGCGCCGAGCTGCGCGCCCGCGTTGATGCGGGCCAGTTCCAGATGGCCCCCGGCGTCCAGGCCCCTGCCTCCAGGGAGGAGGGCTACGCCCAGGTCGAACAGATGATCGCTGCGGAGAGCCCCGAGGTGTTCAGTCATCTCAAGAACATCCACACCCTTTTCTACATCCCGATGCAGTGGTTCGCAGTCGGTGCGGGAGTGGCAATATTTTTCGGGGCGCTCTCGACTGCGCTCCGCTGAGGTCGATGGCTTCTCAGCCCGCGGAGGGACGTAGCAGGGGGTAGAGAATCGTCTCCCGGATGCCCGTTCCCGGGTTGAGGAGCATCACCAGGCGGTCGATGCCGAGCCCCAGGCCGCCCATCGGCGGGGCCCCGTACTCGAGGGCCTCGAGGAAGTCCTCGTCGAGTTGCATCGCTTCCGGGTCCCCGGCGGCCGCGGCGAGGGACTGGCGCACCAGCACCTCACGCTGGATCACCGGGTCGATGAGTTCGGTGAAACCGGTGCCGCGTTCCATGCCGCCGATGATCAGGTCCCAGGCCTCGATCTTCCCGGGCTCGGAACGGTGCGGGCGGGCGAGGGGTTGCGCCAGCGACGGGTAGTCGTGGACGAAGGTCGGCTGGATCAGCCCGGGTTCCACGAGATCCCCGAACAGCTCCAACGACAACTTGCCCGCATTCCACTTCGGGTCGTACTCCACGCCGTGTTCGTCGGCGACGGCCCTCAGCTCCTCCAGGGAGGTCTCGACGGTGATCTCGCGACCGGTGGCCTCGCTCAACCCGTCGAAGAACGGCAACCATCGCCACTGACCGTCGAGGTCGATGGTTCCTTGATCGGTTTCGACCTGCCGGGAACCGACGGCGTCGGCGGCGGCGACGATGATGTCCTGGATCAGCTGCGCGATGGTTTTCTGGTCGCCCCACGACTGGTAGGCCTCCAGCATCGTGAACTCCGCGGAATGCGACGAGTCGATACCCTCGTTGCGGAACACCCGCCCCATCTCGTAGACGCGATCCGCGCCGCCGACCATGGTGCGCTTGAGGTGCAGCTCCAGCGCGATGCGCAGGCTCATGTCGATGTCGAAGGCGTTGAGGTGCGTGGTGAACGGCCGGGCCGCGGCACCGCCGTGGACGAGCTGCAGCTGCGGGGTCTCCACCTCGATGTAACCCTGCCGGTACAGGGTGTCGCGGATGGCGTGGGTGATGGCGGCGCGGTTGCGCACCATAGCGCGCGCCTCCTCGCGGGCGATCAGGTCGACGTAGCGGCGACGCACCCTGCTCTCCTCGGACAGTTCCTTGTGCAGCACCGGGAGGGGACGCAGGGCCTTCGACGCCATCCGCCACCGTTTCGCCATCACCGACAGCTCGCCGCGCTTCGACGAGATGACTCGACCCTCCACCCAGACGTGATCACCCAGGTCGACGTCCGACTTCCAGGCCGCCAGGGCCTCCGCCCCGACCTCCGCCAGCGACAGCATCACCTGGAGACGTTCACCGTTGTCCCCGGGGGTGAAACCGTCCTGCAGGGTGGCGAAAGCCAGCTTCCCGGTGTTGCGGATGAACACGACGCGACCGCCGACCCGCACCACGTCATCGGTTTCCTCCCCGGCCTCCAGGTGACCCCAGCCCTCGCGCACCTGGAGGAGGGTGTGGCTGCGGACCAGGTCCGCGGGGTAGGGCTCGGACCCGGCGGCCAGCAGCCGCGCCCGCTTCTCCTTGCGGACCGTCGTCTGCTCCGAGTCGGTGGGTTCGATTGCCGGCGTACGCGCTTCAGTCACGGCAGGGAATTCTACCGGTCACGGCCGGGGCGGATGAATCGTCAGCGGGCGTCGTGAACGATCACGCGGATGCCCTCGCCGCTCACGTCCCAGGTCACCTGCGACAGATCCGTCACGTGCACGTCGGCGCGGAGGGCGTCGGCGGTGTGGGTGCTGAGGATCCCGAGCGTGGGGAAACCACCGGCCCGGGCCGCGGCGATGCCCGCGAAGGCGTCCTCCGCCACGAGTGCACGCGACGGCTCCACGCCGAGCCGCTTCGCGGCCAGCAGGAACGAATCCGGGGCGGGTTTGCCGTGCTCCACCTGGTCGCGGGTCACCACGACCCGGGGGTGGGGCAGCCCGGCGGCGTCCAACCGGGCGTCGAGCAGGGACTGCGTGCAGGAGGTCGCGATCGCCACCGCGTCACCGGGCAGCGCCCGGAAGGCGTCGACGGCCCCCGGCATGGGGATCACCCCCGCGGTGTCGGTGATCTCCAGTTCCTCGATGCGGTCCGCCGCCTCGTCCCAGCGTGCCGCGTCCGGAACCAGCGCCTCCGTCAGGGCGCGGCTCGGCATGCCCATGTACTTCGGCATCTCGTTCACGTCGACGCCGTACTCCGCACCCCACCGGGTGTAGGCGCGGACCATGGCGTCGTGGGAATCGACGATGGTGCCGTCGTGGTCCAGGATCACCGCGTCGAAGAACCCGACGACCTCACCGCCGGTGCGTTCCCAGCCCATCGGCTACTTCCAGAGCGTCATCAGGCTGAAGCAGGCGATGATCAGGCCGAGGGCGATCAGGATGTTCCAGTCACCCAGCGCCCGCATGAATTCGATGTGAACCCCGGCCAGGTTCCAGGTCACCATCCAGAGCACACCCAGCAGCCCGACCGGGATGAAGACCCAAGGAACCCACCTGCGTTCGGTGTTGGCAGCCAGACGTTTGCGATCCCTGCGTTCCTTGCGAGCCTTCTCGAGCTCTTCGGACTGCTTCTTGCGCGTCTTGCTCTTGGCTTCCTTGCGCACCTTGGACTCGGGCACCGCGCCCCTCCTTTCGCATCTGCCGACCAAGATTAGTGGAGTCGACCGGCCGGAAACACATCCGAGGTTCGTGCCGCGTAGGGTTGTTTCATGAGTGAGACCCGTCTGGCCCGGCTCCTGAGGCGCATCAGAAGCCCCCGCGACGACGAGAAGCCACGCAGTCTCCGGGGTCGGGTGGGCACGGGCATCATCTGCGTCCTGGCGGGTGCGATGCTCACCGCGTCCGCGCTGGCGGCCCGCGGCACCGACCTGCGATCCGACCGCAACACCGACCTGCGTGGTCTCGTCACGACACAGGCCCAGCGAAACGAGCAACTGCGAGGCGAAGTCGCCGAGGTTCGGGCCGAGGTGGAGGAGCTCGGGCACCAGCAGGGTGCATCCCCCGAGCTGGAACAGCAGCAACGTGTGGTCGCGGAGCAGGCAGCGACCGTTCCCGTCACCGGTCCCGGAATGCGGGTGACCCTCACCGACGCCCCCACCGACGTGAAACCCGCAGGGGTCGACGACGACGCCCTGGTGGTGCACCAGCAGGACATCCAGGCCGTCGTCAATGCCCTGTGGAAGGGAGGGGCGGAGGCGATCAGCATCCAGGGGCAGCGGATCATCTCCACGTCGGGAATCAAGTGCGTCGGCAACTCCGTCGTCCTCCACGGCATTCCCTATGCGCCGCCCTACGTGATCGAGGCGATCGGCGACGGCAAGCGCATGTCCGCGGCCCTGAGGGATTCCCGGGCATTGACCGTCTACCGGCAGTACGCCGACGCATACGGCCTGGGATACCGGGAAAGCGTGGAATCCTCCCTGTCCCTCCCCGCGTTCCAGGGCGCCTTGGGAATCACCCACGCAAAATCCAGGTAACAGGAAACACCGTCCCTCGTGAAATCGCCCCCGGCAAGGAAGTGCGGCAGCGGTGGAGGGGCAGCCCGAATGGGTCGTGTTGGTGGGTTTCGTTTTCGTGTGAAGTTGTGGGTTCTGTCGTCCAATCGGCCTGCTTCTGGTGGGGGTGGGTGGTGTGGTTGGATTGGTGCATGATGGGCAGTGGGAATCGTGGTGGTCCGATGTCGTGGTTGCGTCGGGGTCTGTCGCTGGTGCTGGCTATTTATACTGTTGTGAATGATTTGAAGGAGGATCGGTCGCAGTTGCCGGTGCTTTTGGAGGATCCCATGGCTGCGGAGGATCTGTTGGGTCTGCCTCTGAAGGATGGGTCCGAGAAGGGGTATGGGCGTCCTTTGGGTAAGCCCCGGTTCACCCAGGTGAGGAGGGTGTTTTCCTTGGGTGATGATGATCGTCAGGAGGTTTTTGATCGGGCGGTTGCCCTCGCCAAGGAGGCGGGTTGGGAGAAGGAGTACGAGAGTGGTCTGCCGCCCAGGATGGTATGGGATGGTCAGAAAAAGAACCCTCGACGTGATTGTGGTGTTTTTATTGCTGACAATGACGCGGCCGATCTGATAATCATGCTCAGGGTTCTTGAGGAGCCGTGAGCGGGGGTGGGTGAAATTCGGATGATTTCAAAACTGTGAGGCTTAATCACAGGCGACGTGTTGACCAGTGAAACTGCTAGTCAGAGCGTGCTTGAGGATGACTGCGAATAAGCCTCTGTGAAACAATTTGGAGGAGTTTTGAGAAAATTAATTCGACTGGTTGTGGTGGCGGCGCTGTTTGCCGCCTCGGGGATATCGCATCCGGCGGTGGCGAATGCCGATGAGGTGATGGAGCCTCCACGTCCGTTTCCCAAGTAGCTGTCGGTCGTTCAACTCGGTGATTCATTCTCGGCCGGGAATGGCGCAGGATCCTGCTACGGTGCGGCGTGGTGCGAACGCAGCGCCAAGAACTGGGGTCAAAATTTCGTGGAATCGGCAAACTTCCTCGGTATCGATGCGACCTACGTGAACCGGGCCTGCTCGGGAGGGGTACTCGAGGACATCTTTGGGCCCGGGACAGTGCAGGAACAATACCAGCGTTTCGCCAGGGGGAACTCCGAGGATGATGTGCGTGCCCGCTTGGAATAGGAGGGCGCCTGCTCCGTCAAATCGAGCGATGACATCATCGGGGTCGAGTACCAGATCAACCGAATCGGAAAGAGTTCAGTTCTTACCTATCGGTGCAAACTGACCCTCGTGCCGCAGGCCGATTCGGTGGACAAGAGCACCGATCTGGTGCTCATGGCAATGGGGGGGAATGATGCCAGATTCGCTGACATAATTCTGAGCTGCTTCGTGCCTGTGGGGCTGCCCCAATACGGGGGAGGAAATGGAAATGACTGCAAGGCGCGCATCGAATGGGCGGGTGCTAACTTGTCGGAAATTATGAAAGATGTTGAGGGTAATATTGAGAGACTTCTCTCCGAGAAGATGTCCGGTAATCCTTCTTCCTAGGTGATTCTCATGAGCTATCCCCTGCTGTCGCTGGACAAGCCCCACCTCGTCAAGACCGACTCGGGGCAGTACGACGCCTCGGCTGCCGTGCGTGAACTGGGCATGAGAGCAGTGGAGCACCAGAAGCAACTCGTGCAGCGTTTGAACATGAAATATCTGGGTAGAGTGAAATTCGTCGAACAGACCCCCGCGGCTTTCGCCGGGCATGAGCCGGACCCTTCCTACGGTAACTGGTGGAAGGGGGAGATAGCAAATCCCCAGCGCTGGCTGAATGAGTTCCTGGAGACGGAGGGGGACTATGGCGAGGGCGATAAGATAAAGTCCAAGTTCTCTGTCACCTACACGAATTTCTGGCATCCGGACATTGCTGGACATCGGAATATGGGCAGTTTGATCCAATCCTCGGGGTGTCGCAGAATGCTCCATTGCTCAGTGGGCATCAGTCCAAGCGGGACGTGGTTTTCGTGGTTGATGCCACCTCGTCCATGCGTGACAAATGGTTGGAGACGGTGGCGTCGATTAAAACGGCCATGCTCCCTTCCTTCTTCGGTGGCGACACCCGGTACGCTCTCGTGACATATCAGGACCACCCGGAAGGCGGCGGTGTGGCCGGAAATTATCCATCGCGGGTGGATCAAGATTTCACCGAAAATCCCGGAGATGTTCTGAACGCGCTCGGCAAAGTGGAGTTGGCTCCCGCCGGCGATCCCGCCGCGATGGGTGAAGGACTGGCGGAACTCGCCGAGGCCACGGGTGGCAGGACGATCCCCGACGGCACGAGTGGGAAAACGCCGAAGGACATCGCCAATGACATGACCGAGGGATCCGCTGACAAACCCTTCGCCTGGCTTCAGGGGCCCTATGTCGCCAAGGTTGGCTCCGAGGTTCGGCTGGACGCCCGGGCCAGCCAGCTCACCCAGTGGTGAGGTGAAGAAGTACGAGTGGGACTTCGACGGCGACGGTACCTTCGATGAAACCACCACCGCCGATATCGTCGTCCACCGCTACGACAAGGAGGTGAGCGGTCACGTGATGGTGAGGGTCACCGACGCCAAGGGGGAAACCTCCGTGGGTTCCACCAAACTGGACATCACCCGGGACGGGGACGTCATACCCGACGCCTACGACAACTGTCCGGATGTCGCAAATCCCAACCAGCAGGACATCGACGGCAACTGGATCGGGGACGAGTGCGAGGATCCCGACCATTTCCTCCCTCCGCCCTCACCCTCCCCGACACCGAGCCCTTCGGCATCGCCCACCCAGACCGTGACGCCCTCCGTCGCTCCGTCGGAGTCGCCGAGTCCCACGGTCTCCCCGACCCGGACCGTCTCCCCAACCGCGGAACCGATTCCGAGCGGCGAGCCGAGCGTTTCACCCACGATCTCGGAATTCCCGAGCTCGTCGCCGAGCGCCAGCGGCTCCGGAGATGTGACGGTGCCACCGGATCCTCCCCGGCCACCATCGGCAACCCCCACGGTGTCGCCGCCGACGGGACTGCCGTCACCGACCTCGGCCCCGCCCAGTAGGTCGCCGGTCAAACCTGGACTGCCCCGAACCGGATACAGCGCCGGGTAGTTGACGCCAAAGCCGTTGGGTCCTTCCTGCGGGCCCAACGGCTTTTTCTGTCGGGGCCGGTGAGGAGACGCCGCGGCGCGGGCGCGTCGGTTGCCGCAGCGTGACAGAATTGCGCCCGTGGCACGCATCCTCGTCATCGACAACTACGACTCGTTCGTCTACAACATCGTCTCCTACCTGGCCCAGATCGGTGCCGACGTGGAGGTGTGGCGCAACGACGACCCACGGTTCGCGGAAACCGGCTGGGAGGCGGCCTTCGACGGGGTGCTGCTCTCACCCGGCCCCGGCACCCCGGAACGCGCCGGTGTGTGCGTCGACGTCATCCGGCGGCTCGGTGGCCGCACGCCACTGTTCGGGGTCTGTCTCGGGCTCCAGGCGATGGCCGTCGCCCTCGGTGGCGTCGTCGACCGGGCCAGCGAACTGCTGCACGGCAAGGTTTCGCCCGTGACCCACGACGGCAAGGGGGTCTTCACGGGCCTGCCATCGCCGCTGCGCACCACCCGCTACCACTCCCTCGCGGCCCTCGAGGAGAAGCTTCCTCAGGAACTGGAGGTCACGGCCCGCACCGAAACAGGGGTCATCATGGCCATCCGTCACCGCGAATGGCCCATGGAAGCGGTGCAGTTCCATCCCGAATCAGTGCTCACCGAGGGCGGCTATCAGATGCTCGCGAACTGGCTCGTGACCTGCGGCGACACCGAGGCGCCGGCCCGGGCAGCCCGCCTCAGCCCCTTGGTCGCTGTCGACATGGACGTTTAGGGGACCCGCTTCTCCCGGACCCAGCGCAGGAACCCGCGCGAGGGTGGTTCCGACTCAGCCGTTCGCTTCGCTCACGCCCCGGCCCAACCGGCTTCGGGAAGCTCCCCCTGGCCAGCCTGTACCAGTGAAATCTCTCCTCAGCCGGTCTTCGACGGGGTTGGGGATGGGGCCGGGTTCTTGGAGGTCTGCTGTCCACTCGGACTGGCCGTGGGCTGGTTCTGCTGAGGCGGAATGGCGATCTCGACCGAAACCTCCGCGTTCTTGTCCAATTCTGTGTTCTCTGGGGAGCTCTGAAAATACACCTTGTCGGCGGGGTGCTCGCTCGTCTGCACCTTCGTGATGCGCAGACTGGACGTGAAACCAGCGCTCTTGAAGGCCTGAAGTGCTTGGTTCTCATCCATGCCGACCAGGTTCGGCATCTTCGCGGTGGTCGGGGCAGCCTTCGCGATGGTGACGGTGATCTTCCCCGACTTGCGTTCCAACGCCGTTCCCTCCTCGGGATCCTGCTCGAAGACCTTGCCGGCGGCCTGCGCGGTGCTCTCCTTCTCCACCACGCTCACCCTGTTCCTGAACCCCTTCTCGGTGGCCGCTGCCCGGGCCTCGTCGGCGGTCATGCCGCTGAAGTCAGGTACCGCGGACTTGCCCGTGGCGATCCGCACGGTGATTTCCTGGTCCGGGGCGGCGGCCTGACCCGCGGCCGGTTCCGTTTCCTGCGCCTGATCCTTCACGGCGTCCGCGGCCTCCTTCGCAGGATCCATGTCCGCCTTGGAGATCGTGCCCGTGAAACCGGCGTCCTTGAGGGCCTTCGAGGCCTCGTCGAAGGACTTGCCCTTCACGTCGGGGACCTGCACCTGGTTCGGGCCCACGCCCACCTTGAGGGTCACGGTGCTCCCGGACGTGGCCTGCACCCCGGCCTTCGGGTCGGTGTCGACCACCTTGCCCTTGTTGGCGTCGTCGGACTCGACGGTCTCCACCTTCGTCTCGAAACCCTGCTCCTTCAACGTGGCCTCCGCGCTGGCCTGGAGAGCCCCGACGACGTTCGGCACCGCGACCTGCTTCGGCCCCGAGTTGAGCACCATGTAGACGGCCGTCGCAATGCCTATCACCAGCAGCCCGACCAGCACCGAGACGACCACCAGGGCCTTGCGTTTCTTCTTCGGTTCCTCCTCGGCCTCCACGGGCTCCACGGTGCCGACAGCGCCATTCACGGACGTGGCCTCCGCAGCCTTCGCATCCGCGGGGGTGGTCACGGCGCTCGGGGCCGCGCGCCGGGCGGGGGAGGGCATCACCGTCGTCGGCATCTCGACCGGGGAGGAATAGGCGGCCATCACGGGTTGTCCGTTCAGGGCCCGCAGGATGTCCTCACGGAACTCGCGGGCGTCCTGGTAGCGGTCGTTGGGTGACTTCGCCAACGCCTTCAACGTGATGGCGTCCATCGCCGGGGTCACCTCAGGGTCGCGCTGGCTGGGCGGCACGGGCGTTTCCCGGACGTGCTGGTAGGCGACCGAGACGGGGGAGTCCCCCTTGAACGGTGGCTCCGAGCACAGCAGCTCGTAGAGCAGACATCCCACCGAGTACAGGTCCGAGCGCTGATCGACCTTCTCCCCGCGCGCCTGCTCCGGCGACAGGTACTGCGCGGTGCCGATCACCGCGGCGGTCTGCGTCATCGTCGCGGAGGTGTCGGCGACGGCACGGGCGATGCCGAAATCCATCACCTTGACCGTGCCGGCGGGGGTGAGCATCACGTTGGCCGGTTTGATGTCGCGGTGGATGATCCCGGCCCGGTGGCTGTACGACAACGCGTCCAACACGCCCGCGGTGAACTCCAGTGCGCGGGCGGGCACGATCTTGCGGCCGTTACGCAGCACTTCCCGCAGGGTCACGCCCTCGACGAGCTCCATCACGATGTAGGGCACCATCACGTCGGACTTGGTGTCGCGTTCCTCGCCGGTGTCGTAGACGGCGACGATGTTCGGGTGGTTCAGACCCGCCGCGGACTGGGCCTCGCGACGGAACCGGGCCTGGAAGGTGGGATCGCTGGCCAGGTCGATGCGCAGGCGTTTGATGGCCACGTCGCGGACTAGTCGCAGGTCACGGGCCCGCCAGACCTCGGCCATGCCGCCACGCCCGATGATCTGGTCGAGCTCGTAACGCTCGCCCAGCAGGGTGCCGCGCTCAGTCATCGCACTGGTCCTTTCGGTTGATCGGGAACCATTGTGGCCCATCGGGGCGGTTTCTGCCCGCCCTCATCGGAGGGACTCCACGACCGCCTTGAACACAGGCGCGGCGACCTTGCCACCCGAGATGTCGTTGCGTTCGACCGACGTGCTCTGCACGAAGGCCACAACAGCGACGTGCGGTTCGGTGGCGTAACCGACGAACCACGCGTACGGGGGACGGCCGGGAGCCGACTCGGCGGTACCGGTCTTGCCCCCGATGGTCAGTCCGTGGGACTGCGCGGGCGAGCCGGTGCCGTCGCTGACCACATTCTCCATCATCTGCTTGAGTTGTTTGGCAGTGCCCTCACTGATCGGGCGACTCGCCTGCTCGGGTTGGATCGTCTGGATCACCTTGAGGTCGCTTCCGGTGACGCTCTTGACCACGTGAGGTTTCATCAACACCCCGTTGTTGGCGATGGCGGAGGCCACCATCAGCATCTGCAACGGGGTGGCGGCCACCTCGTACTGTCCGATGCTGGATTGCGCCAGGTAGGCCGGATCCATCTGCGTGGGGAACTTGGAGGCCGTCGTCGGCATGTCGACGCCGGGGGCCGAGTTGAAACCGAAACGCTGTGCCGCATCGAGCATCTTCTCCTGCCCCAGCTCGACGCCCAGCTTCGCGAAGGCGGTGTTGCAGGACATCGCCAGCGCGTGTTCGAGGGTGGTTTCCGTGCCTCCGCAGTCCGTGGAGTTGCCGATGCCGTGGCTGGAGCCGGGGGCCTGATAGCTGGTCGGGGAGGCGACGGTGGATGACGGGTTGTACCCGGCCTCCAGAGCGGCTGCCGCGGTCACCAGCTTGAAGGTGGAGCCGGGGGGGAAGATCTCCCGCACCGCGCGGTTCTTCAGCGGCTCCGCGGAATCGTTGATCAGCGTCTCCCAGTTCGTCTTCTCCGTCGAGGGATCAGATGCGGCCAGCAGGTTGGGGTCGTAGGTGGGGGTGGAGACCAGGGCCAGGATCTCACCGGTGGTGTAGTCGATGGCGATGGCCGCTCCCTGCTGTTTGCCCAGGGCCTTCAGCGCCGCGGCCTGGGCCTTCGGGTTCAGCGTCGTGTTCAGGTTCGCGCCCTGCGGTTTCTTGCCCGTCAACAGGTCGATGATCCGGGGGATCGTCTGCGACGACGCCGTGCCCGTCAGTTCCGCGTTCCAGTTGCGCTCCAGCTCCTGCTTGCCGTAGGAGTACGAGTACCAGCCGGTCACCGACGAGTACGTCTCGCCCTGGGGGAAGGTGCGCTGCCACGGAAACTTCCCCGACGCGGGCGCCGACATCGCGATCGCATCGTTGCCGACCAGGATCGCACCCCGGTTGGTGTTGAACTCGGCATCCCTGACGCGCACGTTTCGTGGGTCCTTGAGCATGTCCTCCGACCTGGCGACGGCCAGCCATGTGATGTTCACCAGCAGCGCCGCCATCAGCAGCGAGATGAAGATGCTGACCTTCCGCAGGGGACCGTTCATTTCGCAATCACCGCCGTCGACTGGGCAGGAGTCATCAACTCCTGCGGGGTTGCCGTGGCGCGCTGGGGCATGCGCGCACGGTGGGAGATCACCAGCAGGATGCCGATGATCATCCAGTTCGCGATCAGGGAGGAACCGCCCTGCGACATGAACGGCGTCGTCAGGCCGGTCAGGGGCAGCAGACGGGTGATGCCGCCGATGATCGAGAACACCTGCAGGGCGAAGGTGAACGCCAGACCGCCCGCCAGGAGCTTTCCGAAACCGTCGGGGCAGATCAGAGCGGTCTTCATGCCGCGAGCGACGATGAACCCGTACAGCAGCACGATCGCCATCATGCCGACGATCCCGATCTCCTCGGCGAGGCTGGCGGCGATGAAATCGCTCTCGTTCATGGGCGTCAGCCACGGCGAACCCTGACCCCAGCCGCGCCCGAACAGCCCGCCCCAGGCGTAGCCGAACTGGGCCTGGATGATCTGGTAGTTGGCGTCGTAGTCGTTGAACGGGTTCAACCAGGAATTGACCCGGCGGGGCACGTGACTGGTGAACCTCCACGCCAACAGCCCCGCGATCACGAACGCGACACCGGCGAGGATCGGCCAGGCCGGGCGCTGCGTCGCGACGTAGATCATGAAGGTGAACAAACCGAAGAACAGCAGGGCGGTGCCGAGGTCGTTCTGGAAGACCATGATGCCCAGCGAGAGGAACCACATCACCGCGATGGGCCCCAGATCGCGGGCTCGGGGGAACTCGAGGCCGAAGAAGCGCCTGCCGGCCAGGGCCAGCAGGTCGCGTTTCTCGTAGAAATAGGCCGCGAAGGCCAGCGCCAGGAGGATCTTGGCCACCTCGGCGGGCTGGAAACTGAAGGGGCCGAGCCCGATCCAGATCCGCGCGCCGTTCAGCTCGCGACCGACCCCCGGCACCAGGGGCAGCAGCAGCAACACCATGCCCGCCAGGAACAGCAGGTAGGGGAAACGCTGGAGCCTGCGGTGGTCGAGCAGCCAGATCACGACCGCGGCGAACAGCAGGATACCGAGCCCCGTCCAGAGCAGCTGGTTCGTGGCGGCGTGCGCGTTCTTGGCGTTGTCGAGACGTGCGATCATGGCCAGGCCGAGCCCGTTGAGCAGGAACACGCTCGGCAGGATCACCGGGTCCGCGTAGGGGATGCGCCATCTGATGACGAAGTGCGCGGCCAGTGCCATGCCGAACCAGACGAGGGTGCCGGGTATCAGACCGTCCGGGGGCGCACCCTTGAGATTCAGGTAGGAGACGACCCAGCCCACCACACCGAATGTGCACGCGATGAGGGTCAGCACCAGTTCGACCCCGCGCCGCTGCCGGTAGATGATGTACTCGCCCGTCGCCGAGGGCTGCTGTGCGACCGACATCAGCAGGCCTCCGGATCCGCTTCCTCGGCGGCCGTCGGGCTCATCGGGGCGAGTATCGTCGGGTAGTTCGTCTGTCCGGGGGAGTGGGACAGCGGTGCGGTGGAGCTGGTTTCCACGGGAAGACCCGGTCCCGTCGGCTCACTCGGTTGGGGTTCGCTCGGTGGCGTGACGGTGCTGAGACGCTTCCGGCGCGCGTCGAGGCAGCGGCTCGCGTACCCGTCGAGGATGTTCGCCGCGTCATTGGCGGATGTGAGGTCGGAGAACCCGATCGTGTTGGCCACCTGGCGCTGGAAGAACACCGGAAGATCCGCGACCCGGGTTCCGCGGCGTTCCACCAGGGTGTTCATCTCGTGGCCGAGCAGCGCTCCCGGGAGGCCGTTGTAGATCCCGATCCACCCATCGGCGGAGGCGATGAAATACCGGGAGGAGCTGTAGACCCGCACCCCCCAGAAGGTCGCGCCCACGACGATCAGGCTCGTCAGGAGCGCCACAACGACCGTGGGCCAGCGGCGCTTGTCCTTGTTCTCCTGCGGGGCGTAGCGCGCCTTCTCCGCCGAGTCGTGGTCGGGATCCTCGACGGGCTCCGGTTCGGGATAGCCCGGGCCCTCCTCCTCGTGCGTGATGGCGGGGATCTCGCGTTCCAGGGCGGAACCGGCGAGCTGCGGTTCGGCGGCGTCGAGTTCGTCGCTCTGCGGCACCACCTGCGCTAGCACCAGGGAGATGTTGTCGTGGCCGCCGTGTTCGTTCGCCAGGGCCGACAGGCGTGAGACGCATTCGTCGAGGTCGTCGAGGCCCAGCAGTTCGTGCAGCTCCTCCCGGGTCATCAGACCGGACAGGCCGTCTGAGCAGAACAACAGCCGATCGCCCTTGCGCACGTGCAGTTCGAAGAAATCCGGATCCGTGTCCCCGGCCCCGTTGAGGACCTTCAGGATCAGCGACCGGTGCGGATGGGTGGCCGCCTGCTCCGGCGTGATGCGCCCCTCGTCGATCAGCGACTGCACCCACGAGTGGTCGTGGGTCAGCTGCCTCAGCTCGCCGTCGCGCAGCAGGTAACCGCGCGAGTCACCGATGTGCGCGATGCCCAGCAACGTTCCCGAGAAGGCCGCCCCCGAGAAGGTGGTGCCCATCCCGTCCAGTTCCGGGTCGCTCTCGATCAGGTCGGCGAGCTTGTCGTTGGCGCGCTGCACGATGCCCGCCATGTGTTCGAGCAGGTGTTCGTCGTCGAGGCGACGATTCCCGTCGCGGGCCTCCAGCGTCGCGACGGCGGAGGCCAGGTCCCCGGCGGCCGCGCCACCCATGCCGTCGGCGACGACCAGCAGGTTCGGGCTGGCGAAGGCGGCGTCCTGGTTGTTCTTGCGGACCCGCCCCACCTCGGAGCGGATGCGGAAGTCGAGGGAGAACATCGGCCTCACACCTCCAGCTTCATCATGGTGCGGCCGATGCGGAGGATGTCGTTGATCCCGATCGGGGTGGGTTCGGTGATGCGTTTGCCGTTCACGTAGGTGCCGTTGGTGGATCCGAGATCGGTCACCACCCAGGTCTCGGGGTCGCGTTGGACGAGCTGCGCGTGGCGGGAGGACGCGTAGTCGTCGTCGAGGAGGATGGTGGAATCGGAGGTGCGGCCCAGGTTGATGGTCGGTTCCAGTGGGATGGAGAGCCCCTGCTGGGCTCCCTGGGTGATGGCGAACCGGGTGGGCTGGTGCTTCGCCCTGCCGCGTCTCGCCGGGGCCTGTTCGTTGGCGGGCAGGTCGGAGGCCGACACCTTCCGGCCGAACATGTCCTTGCGGATCACGTCGGCGAGGATGCCGATGAACACCCAGAGCAGGGCGAGGAAGACAATCTTGATCGCCGCTGCGACGAGATCGGACATGGGCTCACGCCTCCGACAGCGAATGCACCAGCATCCTCGTGTTGCCGATCTCGATGCGGGAGCCGTCCCTGAGCTGGGCGGCCTGCACCCGGGACCCGTCGACGACGATGCCATTGGTGGAGCCGAGGTCCTCGATGCGGATGGAGCGGTTCTCCAGCGGCCCGGAGACCGAGATCATGGCGTGGCGACGCGACACCCCCGGGTCGTTGACACGCAGGTCCGCGTTCGAGCCGCGGCCGATCACCAGGCCCGGGGGCACCAGCGGGTGACGTACCCCCGCGACCTCCAGCACCAGCTGCTGTGATGCACGGGGCCGGGGCGCTGGTGGCTGGTCCGGTGCCGTCGCCACGGCCTGGCTGGTCACCCGGAACTGTCCCGTCGGCAGCGACTGCTCCAGTATGTAGAGGATCTGGATGGAACCGTTGAACACGTAGGAGCGTTCCGCGGCGTGTGCCCTGAGCTCCGGGATGATCTCCGAGTTGAGGGTCTTGGTGTAGGGGAACAGCCTGTTGTAGTCGTGGGGGGAGAGGGAAACCGTGAACACGTTCGGTACCAGCCGCTTGTCGCGGCTGAGGAGTTTGGCCTCGGAGTCCAGTTCCCGCTGAATGCCCGCGGCGATCTCGACGGGCTGCACGTCGCCTTTGAAGGCGCGGGCGAAAACCTTGTCCACGGCGGCGCCGATCCTCTTCTCAGCGCGGTCGAACACGCCCATTCACCCTCCTCTCAACGGGACCAGCTTAGAGGACAGGCCAATCGTGGTCACCTGACTCGCCTGCCCTCGGGCCGTGAAACGGGCCCGGAGGTGCTGTGGGGTGGCCCTTGCGGCCGGTTCACAGAGGCCAACGAGAACCTACCCGTTGGCCCAGGGGCGTTCGCGGTCGGGGTGCCGGTGACGGATTCCGGAGGTCCTCACCCGGCGGTTGTCCCGGGGAAGGGGTGGCGGAAGGTGTGGGCGAAGGCCTCGAGGATCTCGGTGGATCCCTCCACCGCACTGATCCTCTCGGCCGCGAGGTCCGCCTCGACGCGGGCCGCGACCTCGCGGACCTCGGGGGAGGTGCGCAGCGACTGGATGATCTCCTGCTCCACCATGTTCCACAGCCAGGCGCGCTGCTGGGACTGGCGTCGGCTGACGAGTTCCCCCTCCTTCTCCAGGTCGGCGCGGTGCTTCGTGACCGCCTCCCACACCTCGTCGAGACCCGCCCCGGTGTAGGAGGAGCAGGTCAGAACGGGGGGGCGGCGTCTCGACGCGTCGCTGGAGATGAGTTTCATGGCGATGCTGAGTTCACGGGCGGAGACCCGGGCCTCGCCCTCGTTGTCGCCGTCGGCCTTGGTGATGGATATCACGTCGGCGAGTTCGAGGATGCCGCGTTTGATGCCCTGCAGCTGGTCCCCGGTGCGGGCGACGTGCAGGAACAGGAAGGTGTCGACCATGCCCGCGACCGCCACCTCCGACTGCCCCACACCCACGGTCTCGACCAGGACGACGTCGTAACCGGCGGCCTCCAGCACCAGCATCGACTCGCGGGTGGCGCGTGCCACACCACCCAGGTGCCCCGCCGACGGCGAGGGACGGATGAACACCTCCTCCCGCATCGCGAGGTCACCCATGCGGGTGCGGTCGCCGAGGATGGAACCGCCTGTGCGGGTCGACGACGGGTCGACGGCGAGCACCGCCACCCGGTGGTGGCGTTCCTCGATCAGCTTGATGCCCATCGCGTTGATGAAGGTCGACTTGCCGGCCCCGGGCACACCCGAGATGCCGACGCGGAACGCCCTTCCGGTGTACGGATTGATCAGCTGCAGCAGCTCGTGGGCCTGCGCCCGGTGTTCGGGCTTGGTCGACTCCACCAGGGTGATCGCCCTTGCCACATGGCCCCTGGATCCCTCAACGACCTTGGCCGCCAGCTCCGCCACATTGAGATTCCGCATGGGAGCCACCCTATCCCCCGGTCCCGTCGGGGAACGCGCCCGGGGACGGGTCAGCGTTCCGACAGGCCCTCGATACGGTGCATGATGACGCCGTCGTAACCGAGCATCGCCCAGTCGGACTCGTAGTCGCCGATGCGGGGTTCGTTCGCCCTGCCCTCGACGTTGTTGAGCAGCATCGACGGGAAGTCGACGCCGCACTCGTAGGCGTGTGGGTAGACACCGCCGAAGCGCGGATTGACCTCCAGGATCGACCAGCCCTCGGGGGTGGAGAACAGGTCCACGTCGATGGTGCCGCGGAAACCGCAGCGCGTCACGAAGTCCTCCACGAGGGCGAACAGGGAGTCGTCCTTGAACGACACCGACTTGTCTGCGGTGCCGGCCCGCATCCGTAGTTTCTTCTTCGCGAACATGGCCGCCACCCGGCCGGAGACCATGTCGACGTAGACGTCCACGTCGACCGGCTCACCGGGCAGGAACTCCTGGATGATCAACCCCGGAGTGGCGGCGAAGGCCGCATCGAGGTCGGATCGCGAGTCGATCCGCGCGATCCCCGCCGAGGCCGAACCCGTCCGTGACTTCACGAACAGCGGGAACTGCGCCACCCCCGCGTCGAGGTCGGCGTGGCAGGCGCCGAGGTCGATCCAGGACCGCGGGGTCGGCAACCCCTCCGCCGTCAGCCACTGGTACATCAGCCACTTGTCGAAGGCCCGTTCCACCACCTCGGCGGGGGAGATCATCACCGCCGTGCCGACCGCCTCGAAGTCGTCGACGTGTTCCGCCAGGAGGCTCAACTCCGGATCCAGCAGCGACAGCGCCACCGAGATGTCTTCGTCACGGCAGATGCGCAGGATGGTGGGCAGGTACTCGGGGTCGGTGATCAGGGGCACGACGTGGTGGCCGTCGGCCGCGTACAGCGCGGGTGCGAGTTCGGAGGCGTCGGTGGTGATGACGCGACCGCGACCCGCCAGGGCACGTTTGAAGTAGGTGACGGTCTGGACGCGGCTGCCCGCGGTGAGGATGAGGACGTTCATGCCCCGGTTTCCCTTTCGTCTCGTCTCCGGTCACTGCCAGGTGTTGCCGGCCAGGTATTCATCGACCCCCCAGCGCTGCCTGACGACGCTCAGCGAGGAATCGGCGTGCCGAGCATAGACCCGCGGCAGGTACTGGATGAACAACGGATTGAAGGTCATCGTGTAGGACCCCACCTTGTGGTAGACGATCCGGTCGCCCTCCCGCAGGCGCGGGGCGTCGGTGAGGGTCATGAGCCGGTCGTTGTCGAGGCAGGTGAACCCGGAGACGATCTGCGGGGCAGGGCACGGTTCACCGTCGCCGTGGATGGTGTGCTCGTAGGCCGATTTGCGCAGGAACGGATCGAGGTTGGTGCGCGACCCGTCGGTGACGACGATGACGTGGTCCTGCACCGGTTTGGTGTCGATGACGCTGGTGTGCAGCTCGAAGGGCACCGCGACCAGGGCCGCGCCCGGTTCGATGATCAGCCGGGTCCGGGCCGGATCGACGGCCTCCCCCAGGGCGTCGCGGATGGCGGTGACGTACTGGTCGGGGGTCGGGAAACGGTCCGAGTCGCCGCCGAAGAACCCGCCGCCCATGTCGATCCAGTCGAGATCCAGGCCGTGTTCCGCGATGATCCGGCGGGCGGTGTGGCCGGCGGAGACGTAGGTGTCGAGCGCTCGTGTCAGCGACGTGACGTGCAGGTGCAGGCCCGCGATTCGCACCCCCGCGGCGCGCATCTCGGCGATCGCGGAGTCGAGGTCGCCGTTGTCGGCGTGGAAACCGAAACGCAGCCCCGCCGATCCACTGGCGGTGTGGTCGGGGGCGTCGCGGTTCACGTCCCAGTTGACGCGCAGTCCCACCGCATCGACGCGTTTTCCGGCGGCGACCCGCTCGACCACCCAGCGCAGCTCGCGCCGCGAGTCGAGGTTGACCATCGCCCCCGCGTCGAAGGCCTGCGCGAGCAGCCCGGGGGTCTTGACGGGGCCGTTGACGATCACCCCGGCGGGATCGTGTCCGACGCGCAACGCCAGCTGCCACTCCTCCTCGGAGACCACCTCGGCGGGCACACCGTTGCGTCCCATCCACGCCACCAGCCACGGCAGCGAGTTCGTCTTCACCGAGTAGGACAGGACGGCCCCGGGCCAGCCGCGGTCGAGGGCGTCGCGGAACGAATCCACCTGCCGCCTCAGCAGGTTCTCGTCCACCACGAACGCCGGGGTCTCGATTCTGTCGTCCATCGCTGTCTCCTCGTCGGGGATCTCCTTCTGTGAAGATCCTACGAGCGGAGTGCGGTGACGCGCCTCCTCAAGGGGCGGCGCAATCCGGATGGGGACACCGGGTCGTTTGCCGAAATGCCGCGCCGCATGCCGGCAGATGTCTCCGCGGTGCTGTTCACGTGGTTATCGGGAAGCGTTCCTGAGGCTAGACTGCAACCCGGAAACACGTGATTGAGAGGCGGACCCCATGGCTGAACCCCGCATTCTTCCGTCGGCGGATCTGGATGACGACGTCCGGATCGGCGACGGTTCGTCGATCTGGCATCTCGCCCAGGTACGAGGCGGCGCCGAGATCGGCGAGAACGTGATCGTGGGACGGGGAGCCTACATCGGCAGCGGCGTTCACGTCGGGGACAACTGCAAGATCCAGAACTACGCCCTCGTCTACGAACCCGCGCACCTGGAGGACGGGGTCTTCGTCGGTCCCGCCGCGGTGCTCACCAACGACACCTTCCCGCGCGCCGTCAACCCCGACGGCACATCGAAGAGCGCCCACGACTGGGAGCCGGTCGGTGTGACCCTGAAGCGCGGCAGTTCCGTGGGCGCGCGCGCCGTGTGCGTCGCCCCCGTCACGATCGGCGAGTGGGCGACGGTCGCCGCCGGCTCCGTCGTCACCCGTGACGTTCCCGCCCACGCGCTGGTGGCCGGGGTGCCGGCCCGGCGCATCAAATGGGTGGGCCGCTCCGGTTTCCCCCTGGAGGAAACCGGTCCCAACACATTCCGTGACCCGCACACCGGCGACGAGTTCGAGCAGGTGGGCGAGACCCTCAACCTCGTAAAGGAAGCCCGATGACCCAGTCCTTCATTCCCCCTGCAAAACCGATCATCGGCGACGAGGAACGCGCCGCCGTCGACCGGGTGCTGCGTTCCGGCATGATCGCCCAGGGCCCTGAGGTGGCGGCCTTCGAGACCGAGTTCTCCGAGCACTTCAAGCTCGGCCGCGCCTGCGTCGCGGTCAACTCCGGCACCTCCGGTCTGCACCTCGGCCTGCTGTCCTGCGGGATCGGTGCGGGAGACGAGGTGATCGTGCCGTCGTTCACGTTCGCGGCCACCGCCAACTCCGTCGCCCTGACCGGCGCCACCCCGGTGTTCGCCGATATCTCCGCCGACGACTTCACCCTCGACCCGGCATCCGTGGAGGCCTCCATCACGGAGCACACCAAGGCGATCATGCCGGTTCACCTGTACGGCCACCCCGCCAAGATGGACAAGCTGCGCACCATCGCCGACTCGCACTCGCTGCTGTTGTTCGAGGACGCCGCCCAGGCGCACGGCGCCTCGCTGAACGGCACCCCGGTCGGTGCCTTCGGCGAATTCGCGATGTTCTCGCTGTACCCCACCAAGAACATGACCTCCGGTGAGGGCGGCATGGTCTCCTGCGCCGACGCCACCATCGAACGCAACGTCCGGTTGTACCGCAACCAGGGGATGCTGCAGCAGTACCACAACGAGGTCGTGGGCCTGAACAACCGCATGACCGACATCCACGCCGCCATCGGCCGGGTGCAGCTCACGAAGGTCGACGCCTGGACGAGGACCCGCCAGGAGAACGCCGCGTTCCTGTCGGTGAACCTGGAGGGCGTCACCCCGCCGCCGGTGGCCGACGGCGCCGTCCACGTGTACCACCAGTACACGATCCGCGTCCCCGAGGACCGCGACGGCCTGGCGAAGGCCCTGAAGGAGGAGTACCAGGTGGGCTCCGGGATGTTCTACCCCGTCCCGAACCACCGCCTGAAGCCCTTCCAGTCGCCCGTCGAGCTGCCGGAGACCGAACGCGCCGCCGAGGAGTGCCTGTCGCTGCCGGTGCACCCGTCGCTGAGCCGGGAGGACCTGGAGCGCATCGTGAACGCCGTCAACACCCTCGCGAAGGCCGGTGCCTGATGAGCAACCTGCGTGCCGGCCTCATCGGCCTCGGAATGATGGGGCGTCACCACGCCCGCAACCTGCGTGCCATCGACGGGGTCGACCTCGTCGCGGTGGCCGACGCCCAGGGCGACCCGCACGGCGTCGCCGAGGGGCTGCCAGTCCTGCCCGACATCGACGCCCTGCTGGGGCAGAACCTCGACTACGTCGTGATCGCGGCTCCCACCATGTACCACGAGGAGATCGGCCTCAAGGTGGCCGAGGCCGGCGTGCACGCGCTCATCGAGAAGCCCCTCGCGAAAACCTTCGAGGATGCCCAGCGCCTCGTCAGGGCGTTCGCGTCGAAGGGGCTTGTCGGGGCCGTCGGCCACATCGAGCGCTACAACCCTGCGCTGCAGGAACTGCGGAAACGCCTCGAGGCGGGCGAGCTGGGCGACCTGTACCAGATCTGCACCCGCCGTCAGGGGCCGTTCCCGGCGCGCATCGCGGACGTCGGGGTCATCAAGGACCTCGCCTCCCACGACATCGACCTGACCGCGTGGGTCACGCAGCGCGACTACGAGCTGGTGGCGGCCCGCACCATGTTCAAGGCGGGACGCGAGTACGAGGACATGGTCTCGGCCACCTGCCAGCTGTCGGGCGGCCTGATGTCCAACCATCTCGTCAACTGGCTGACCCCCGACAAGGAGCGGTTGACCATCGTGACGGGTGAGAAGGGCATGTTCAAGGCGGACACTCTCACCGCTGACCTGACCTTCTACGCCAACGGCCGCATCGCCACCACGTGGGACGACATCGCCCAGTTCCGCGGCGTCTCCGAGGGCGACGTGACGCGTTTCGCCATCGCGAAACCGGAGCCGCTGCGCACCGAACACGAGAACTTCCGCGACGCCGTCCTCGGACGGGACTCCGACGTCGTCACGCTGGAGCAGGGAGCCCAGGTGGTGCGGGTCTGCGAGGCGATGATCGAGTCGGCCGCCACGAATCAGTTCGTTGACGTCCGCTGAACCTGACGCGTGCGGTTCCCGGTCCCGGTGGCTCGTCGCAGGGGCGGCCGGGGCCAGCGTGCTGGCCTGGTGGTTGCTGCATCGCTGGTGGTTCATGTCCGGCGACGACTATCTCCTGATCACGCAGGCAGGGGACGTCGCCGGGAGGTTCTCGTTCGGCGACTGGCTGAGGTTCCTGGCCCACGAGTGGGGTGAGGTCAACGGGCGCACCTCCGACAGCCTGCTGCGCGCCGTGCTGCGTCCCGGCCCGTGGTTCTATCCGCTGTTCGCCCCGCTGATGCTGACAGCCACCGGCCTGGCCGTGGGTGCCTGGCTGGCGGCCACCCGCCCTCGCGGGGATCGCGCATGGCTCTACCCGGTGGGGCTGCTGGTCATTCCCTTCCTGCTGTGGCTCAACCCCTCGTTCTCCGGCGACGCCGTGTTCTGGACGGCGGGGGCCATGAACTACGTCCTGCCTCTCGGTGCGGCGGCTGCGGGGTTGGCCGGCATGGTTCGGATCCTCGACGGTGACGACCCGCCATGGCGGTGGGTGATCCTCACCGCCGCCGGGTTGGCGTTGACCGATTCGCTGCACGAGGTCGTCTCGGGTGCGCTGGCGGCCGTGGCCTTCGTGGTGATCGTCACCGCCCGAGGCAGACTGTCCGGCAAGGCGTGGGCGCTGACCGGTACCTCCTTGGCAGCGTTCGCCGCCCACATGTGTGCCCCCGGTCTGTGGCTGCGCAGCGGACGCGTCACGGCCGTCGCGGAGGCGGGATCCACGGTCGAGCAGCTGCTGCACGCCGTCGCCGTCTCCTTCACCGTGCTGTGGAGCCGCACGGCCTGGATCTGGCTGGGGCTGGCCGTGGTGCTGGTGTGGCTGGCGGTGACCACGCGAGGTCGGCACCGGGTGCCGTCGGCGGCGGCCGTGGGGGTGGGCCTCCTCGGTCTGGTCGTCGGCTTCTACACCCATCGTGCGCCCGCCGGTGATGATGCCGGGCAGATGCTGCCCCCGGGGATGGTGCCGTTCGCGACGCTGCTGCTGGTGGCCCTGCCCGTGGTGTTCCTGATGGTGTGGGTGGCGCTGGCTCATGATCGCGAACGACTCGGGTGGGTCCCGGTGATGTCGTGGGCGGGATTCGTCGGTTCCAACGTGTTCGTCCTCGGCAGCGGTGCGTCCGGGGATCGGGTTCACTTCCTGCCGGCCGCGCTGCTGTTCATCACCGTGCTGTCACTGGTGTCCGCCCTGACCCGGGAGCTGGTGGGTCGGGTGCGTGCCGGATTGGTGGGGGTCACCTGGGTGCTGCTGGGGCTGCCCGCGGTGATCTGGGCCGACAGCGCATGGGTGGGGTTGCAGGCCAATCAGCGTTTCGTCGAGACCGAGATCATTCAGCCCCTGAAGGCCGCGGCGCCGGGCAGCAGCGTTGTCGTATCCACCAACCTCCCGGCCCCACAGATGTCCTACGGTTTCGCCTTCCTCATGCCCCGCTACGAGGAGGCCCTGAAGATCTACCACGACCTGCCCCGGGACCTTCACATCACCAACCCGTGATCGGACTGACGGGGCCCGTGTCCGTGGGACTGGGCTAGACTTGGTCGTCGTTCCGCTGGGAGATCGGGCCGGGGGCCTTGGCGAAGGATTGATTTGAGTATTTCCAGGATCCTCAACAGTGGCGCATTGCGCTATTTGGTGGCCGGGGGCCTGGCCTTCGCCTTCAACGTTCTGCTCCTGAACGTCTTCCGGGAGTTTCTCGGGCTTCCCACGAGCCTCTCCGCGCTGCTGGCCTTCTGGGCGTCCTTCTTCTTCACCTATTGTCTGCAGCGTCTGTTCGCCTTCCGTTCCGAGGCATCGGTGCGTGCGTCATTGTTTCGCTATTCGGTTCTCGTCGCGTTCAATTCCGTCGTCGTGGCGTTGGTCGTGACCGTGTGTCACGACCTTCTCGGCCTGGGGTTGGGTTCCTCCCAGCTCGTCGCCACCGCCATCACCACCGCGTGGAACTACTTCGCCTACAAACACTGGGTGTATGCGAGGCGCTCGCCCGCAACGGGAAAGTCGGATCCGGTGGAGGTCGGCGCGGGTGAGTGACGTCATGCCGGGGCTGTCCATCGTGGTGCCCGCGCACAACAGCGGTCCGCGCCTGCGGGAGACGCTGCGGCAACTTGCGCGGGAACTGGGCCGTGACGACATCGAGGTCATCATCGTGGAGAACGGGTCCTCCGACGACACCTGGGAGGTCGCCGAGGACCTCGTCCGAGGTTCCTGGGGGTTTCCCGTCCGGGTTCTTCGATCCGATGTGGGGCTCGGCGCCGCCTACCTCAAGGGGGTCTCGGAGGCGAGGGGCGACGTGGTTCTTCTCACCGCCGACGACCTTCCCTTCGGCGTCACCGACATTCGTTCCTGGGAATCGGTCGGCGACCCGGCTGCCCTGGTGATCGGTTCGAAGGCCCACCCGGACAGCACTGTTCCCAGGTCTTTCCCGCGAACCGTCATGTCGTGGGGATACCGTCTCCTGCGGCGGGTGATCCTGGGCATGACCGTGGGGGACTGTCAGGGAACCCTTTTCGTGGACAGGGAATGGTTGCGACGTCGTATTCCGTTCCTCCGGGAACGCGGCTATCTGACGAGCACGGAAATTGTGTACCTGGCGCAGCTGGACCGGAAACGTGTCGTCGAAGTTCCCGTTGTTCTCCACGCCGGTCACGCGAGCGGCAGAACCCGGATCAGAACATCGGATGTCTGGGACATGGCATTCGGACTTCTTCGGCTTCGTCGGCGTCGCCGGGAATTTCTCGCCACGGCGAAGGAGTCATGAAAGGGGGCCGGGTCCTCACGAGCCGCCTGGGGTGCTGAATCCTGCGTAAACCATTGCTGATGTGTGCAGCAAGCAAATGAGAAGTGCCCCACCCGGCTGGGTGGGGCACTTCATGCAGCCCGTGCGAAGAAGAATCAGAGAGCGTTCTTCAGAGCGCTGGCCGGGGTGAACTTCGCGACGCGGCGAGCCGGAATGGTCATGGCCTCGCCGGTGGAGGGGTTGCGTCCCTCGCGCTCGGCGCGCTGCGTGGTGGAAGCGGTGAACACACCGGGAAGCTGGATCTTCTTGTCGGCGACGAGCGCCTCGGTGATAACGGCACCGAACGCGTCGAGCGCGGCCTCGGCCTGTGCGTTGGTGAGCCCGGCCTTGGCCGCTATGGCCTGGATCAGTTCACGCTTGGTCATTGTGTCTCCTTAAAGAATTTGAGTACGCAAACATACTTTGACCGATCTCGGGGGGATGTCAAGCCGGGACGCACCGAAACCTTCAGATATGGCCGTTCGGACGGCAGGAAACCACCAGATCGGTTACCAGATGGAGACTCCTCGGCCCATTCCGTAATATCTCCAACCGGATTCCTGCCACAGCGCGGGGTCGAGCACATTCCGGCCGTCGATGATGGCGGGGGAGGCGACGATTCCTCTCAGCTCCACCGGGTCCAGACGGAGGAATTCCTTCCACGGGGTGAGCAGCAGCACCGCATCCACCCCTGTCAGGGCCTCCTCGACGGTGTCGCAGACCCGCATCTCGGGTTGGCGTCGGCGCAGTTCGGGCCCGGCCGCCGGGTCCACGACCCGCACGTCCGCGCCGCGCGCCCACAACCGGGAGGTGATGTCAAGAGCGGGGGAGTCGCGCAGGTCGTCGGTGTCGGGTTTGAAGGTGATTCCGAGCACCGCGATCCTGCGGCCCGCCAGCCGTCCCCCCACCGCTTTCTCCGTGAGCGTGACGGCGTGGTCGCGGCGGCGCAGGTTGATGGCGTCCACCTCGCGCAGGAAGGTGAGGGCCTGGTCGATGCCGAGTTCCCCGGCTCGTGCCATGAAGGCCCGCAGGTCCTTCGGCAGGCAGCCGCCACCGAAACCGATACCCGCCTGGAGGAACTTGCCCCCGATCCGGTCGTCGTGACCGATGGCCTCAGCCAGTCGGGTGACGTCGCCGCCGGTCGCGTCGCACAGCTCCGCCATGGCGTTGATGAAGGAGATCTTCGTCGCGAGGAAGGCGTTGGCCGCCACCTTCACCAGCTCGGCGGTGGGAAGGTTCGCCACCACCAGGGGGATGTCCTCGGCCAGCATCGGCGCGTAGCAGGTGTCGAGGATCGCCTTGGCGCGCTCCCCGGCCGAGCGGTCCTCGGGCAGGCCGTAGACGATGCGGTCGGGGTGGAGGGTGTCGGTGACGGCGTGTCCCTCGCGCAGGAACTCGGGGTTCCATGCGAGCAGGAGATCCTTGCCGCTGGCCTTCAGGCGTTCGGTGAGTCGCTGGGCGGTGCCGACCGGAACCGTCGACTTGCCCGCCACCAGCACCTGGGAGCCGGGCCGGGGGATGACGTGTTCGACGACGGTGTCGATGGCCGCGTCGACCTGGCCGAGGTCAGCTCCGAGCCTGCCCGGCAGCTGCGGGGTGCCGACCCCGATGAACACCAGGTCGGTGTCGGCGAGCCGTCCCGGGTCGGTGGTGAACTCCAGCCGCCCGGCCGCGACACCCCGGGTCAGGATCTCGGGGAAACCGGGCTCGTGGAACGGCGCCTCGCCCCGCGCCAGCCGGGAAACCCTGTCCCCGTCCACGTCGAGTCCCACGACGTCGTGGCCGATCTCCGCCATGCAGGCCGCGTGCACCGCACCCAGGTAGCCGCAACCGATCACCGCAATCCGCATGCGCTGAGGGTAGCGGGTGATGCCCTCAGGGCTTCCACGGCCGGGCCCGAAACGGTCGTGTCGAACCCCCGTGAAGCTGGTTGAGCCGGCATGCTCGTTCCTCGCGGCCCGGCCCAACCGGCTTCAGGCCGGGGATCGGCCCGGGGTGACCCTCAGACCATCTCCAGGGTGGCGGGGTCGGGCCCGAGACGGTTGCCGACGTTGAGCGCATCGAGGGCGGCGCGGTCCTCCGCCGACAGTTTCACGTCGAGGGCCGCGAAGTTCGACTCGATCCGTTCGGGGGTCTTCGACTTCGGGATCACGACGAACCCGCGGTCCAGGTGCCACCGGATGACGACCTGCGCGGGGGTGGCGTCCAGCCTTTCGGCGATGCGGAGGACGACGGGATCCTCCAGGTCGGCGGACTGCCCCAGCGGCGACCAGCTCTCCACGGCGATCCGCAGGTCCGCGCAGTGGTTGATGAGGTCGTCGGGCTGGAAGGTGGGGTGCAGCTCGATCTGGTCCACCACCGGGGTGATGCCGGTCTCGTCGACGATGGTGTCGAGATGTTCGGGCAGGAAGTTGCACACCCCGATGGAGCGGACCAGCCCCTCGGAACGGAAGTCGATGAGCTGTTCCCAGCTTTCCACGTACGTGCCGCGTGCGGGGCAGGGCCAGTGGATCAGGTACAGGTCGACGTGGTCGAGGCCGAGTTTCTCGAGGCTCTGTTCCAGGGCGGGTCGGGCCAGGTCACGCCCCTGGTCCTTGTTCCACAGCTTCGTGGTGACGAAGATCTCGTCGCGTGGCAGCGAGGACGCGGCGATCGCGCGTCCCACACCCACCTCGTTGCGGTAGATGGCGGCGGTGTCGACGTGCCGGTACCCCACCTCGAGGGCGTGGCTGACTGCGGCGGTGGCTTCGTCGTCGGTCATCTGCCACACCCCCAGGCCGAGCTGGGGGATGGAGTGGCCGTCGTTCAGTGCGATGGGCGGAGCGCTTGTCATGACCCCAATTGAACACCTTGGTGGAAGAGGGCGTCACCATCCTTGGTGAAGGGTGAGAGAATGTCCCCCATGCAATCGCTGCCTGCCCTACTCGATGCCCGTCTGCGCGCCGTTACGGGGGTGGACCCGGAGATGCGGCCGGCCACGAAACCCCAGTTCGGGCACTTCCAGTCCAATGTGGCGCTGCGCCTCGCCAAGGAGCAGAAACGCCCTCCCCGGGAGGTTGCGGCCGGCATCGTCGAGCAGCTCGACGTCTCCGACCTGTGCGAGCCCTTGGAGATCGCCGGGCCGGGATTCATCAACTTCCGGATCCGCGCCGACGTGCTGGCCCAGGCGGCCACCGCCGTGCTGGAGGACCCCCACCACGGGTTGAGCCGCACCTCGCACCCGCAGCGGGTCGTCATCGACTACTCGGCGCCCAACGTCGCCAAGCAGATGCACGTCGGGCACCTGCGCACCACCATCATCGGCGACTGCTTCAACCGGGTCCTCACCGCGCTCGGACACGAGGTGATCCCGCAGAACCACATCGGCGACTGGGGCACCCAGTTCGGGATGCTGGTCGAACACATCATCGAAGCGGGCATCGACGTCACCGCCCTCGACCTTCCCGGGGCCGAACAGCTCTACAAGGACTCCAAGAAACACTTCGACGACGACCCCGATTTCGCCACCCGCGCCCGCGCGCGCGTCGTGAAGCTGCAGGGCGGTGACGAGGAAACCCTGGCGATCTGGCGGCAGCTGATCGCGGTGTCCCTGGCAGGTTTCAACGCCGCCTATGAACGCCTCGGGGTGCTGCTGACCGACGACGACCTGGCGGGCGAGTCGACCTACAACGACGCCCTCCCGGAGGTGGCCGCCGACCTGGCCGAGCGCGGCATCGCCGTCGTCGACGACGGGGCGCTGGTGCTGTGGGTCGAGGGTTTCGACGCGCCTCTGATCATCCGCAAATCGGACGGCGGCTACGGCTACGACACCACCGACATGGCCGCCATCCGGCACCGGGTGCGCGAACTGAGGGCCGACCGGATCATCTACGTCACCGACGTGCGTCAGTCGCAGCACTTCCAGGAACTCTTCGAGGCCGCCCGGAAGGCCGGCTACCTGCCCGACGACGTCGAGGCCCAGCACGTCGGCTACGGCATGGTGCTCGGTCCCGATTCGCGCCCGTTCAAGACCCGCGACGGCGGGACGGTGTCGCTGACGAGCCTGCTCGACCTGGCGGAGCAGGAGGCCTCGCCCGAGATCGCCCTGGCGGCCATCAAGTACGCCGACCTGTCGGGTGCGATCCACAAGGACTACGTCTTCGACGCCGAAAGAATGGTGCAGACCACCGGCGACACCGGACCCTACCTGCAGTACGCGCACGCCCGGATCTGCCAGATCCTGCGCAGGGCCGAGGCGGAGAACATCGGCTGGGGTGCGGTCGTGGTGCTGGAGGAACCGGCCGAGCAGACCCTCGCGCTGGTGCTGAGCCGTTTCGGTGAGGTCGTCGACGAGGTGGCCCGGGCCCTCACCCCCCACAAGCTGTGCGGATACCTCTACGAACTGGCCGGGGCCTTCTCGGCCTTCTACGAGGCCTGCCCGGTGCTGCGCTCCGAGGGGGAGGTGCGTTCCTCGCGCCTGGCACTCGCCGCCGCCACCCGCGAGGTCCTCGCCCAGGGCCTCCACCTCCTCGGAATCGAGGCTCCCGACCGCATGTGAGGTCCCACCCCAAAGGTGGTTGAGCCGGCCTGCTCGCTCTGCGAGCTGATCGTGTCGAAACCTCTTGCGCGTGTTCTGGGAGCTTGTGGTCGGATCTGTTTGTCGGCTTCCGGGCGGTTTCGACTCAGCCGTTCGCTGGCGCTCACGTGCTGGCTCAACCGGCTTCGGGGAGGGGCGCTCGCGGCCCGGTTCGACCGGCTTGTGGTGTGAAATCTCGCGAGCCCTACGCATGTTCTTCTCCGACCGCTGGCCGTGGTGAATCGGTCTGTCGACCCGGTTTTGCGGGGCGACTCCGACCGTGGTCCGACCCTTGTCGGTCGCGACGGAGGGCGACCTGTCCCCGAGGGGCCGCTGGGCCCCGGTTCATCGGGGTTCAACGGGGCAAGACCTGGGTTGTAGAAGGCAATTCGGGTGTTCTATTCGTCCCTGATTCGACAGCCGGATGCGGTGCTAGGCTCCCAGCCAGATCGTGAGCGATTCCGACCAGCGGGATGACCGGGTCAGCGGACCGAAGAAAATTCCTCTGTCCCGATGGGATGTGAGAATGCCCGGGAAATCCCGGAGGCGCACATTCGACGAATGTCCGTGGAGGAGACGCACGCGGATCTGGAATCTGTCGGAGCCGACTTGTGCGGCTGATGGAGGTCGCGTGGATCAGGGCGTTCTGAAACGCGCGACCCGGGAGTGAGCGGGAGAGAAACGAATATGCGGGCCCTGACCTGTGCGTGGCGCTTCGTGGTGCGGAAAAAACTGAAGACGTTGATAATGTTCGGTATTTTGCTCTGTCTGGCGACGGTCATGCTGAGCATGATTGCCGTGAAGGGTTCCACCGACGCGGCGGCGTCACAGGTCGGTCAGCAGCTGAAGGCCGGTTTCACCCTGGAGAACAACCGGAAGAACAACTCCGGCACCCCGCGGGGCAACGGTGTCGTCAAGGCAGCCGACATCGACGCCGTCAAGGCCGTGCCCGGGGTGAGTGACCACCTCCGCCGCATGTCGCTGACCGCCGACCTGGTGGGGGCGACGCCGCTGAAACTGCCCAACTCCCAGCACGACTACGACGCCCAGAAGGAAAAACTCTTCGGGAACCTGGTGGGCGGCTACGGGGAGAACAACACCGAACTGGACGTGAACTTCCGTTCCGGCAGCCTGAAGCTGAGCCAGGGACGCCACGTCAACGAGTCCGACGTCAACAAGGCGATCATTCACGAGGCCCTCGCCAAGGCGAACGGTCTGAAGATCGGCGACAAACTCAAATTGAAGGGGAACCCGAACGACGCCGACAACGTGAACAAGTCCACCGAGGAGGTGGAGGTCGAGATCGTCGGCCTGTTCTCGGGTGAGAACATCAAAGCCGCCCGGACGCGTGTCGAGCTGGTGCAGAACACCGTCTACACCGACGTGACCACCGCGAAACAGGTCGCCAAGTACGAGGACGGCAAGGAGATCTACACCGACGCCACCTTCTTCGTGGAATCCGCCGGAAAACTCGACGAGGTGATGAAGCAGGCCGGTCAGCTGGGGGTGGACTGGAAGAACTTCCAACTCTCCAAGACCAACCAGATCCTCGCGGGGGTCACGGGCACGGTGCAGAGCATCTACAGGCTCGTCGACACGATGGTCGTGGCCACGGTCGTCTTCGGCGTGGTGGTGCTCTCCCTGGTGCTGTGGCTGTGGGCCCGGGAGAGGCGGCGCGAAACCGGCATCCTCCTGGCGGTGGGAGCCTCGAAACCGGGGATCGTGACCCAGCACATCCTGGAGCTGGTGCTGATAGCGATCCCGGCCTTCGGGGCGGCGTGGTTCGCGGCCCAGGGCGCGGCCCAGTTCATCGGCAACCAGCTGGTCTCCCAGGCCGCGAAGTCGACGTCGAAGGAAATGGCCGCGCAGCTCGGTGGCGGCGGCCTCGGCGCCGACAACGAGTCGGCCCTGTCGGGCAAGACCCTCGACCACGTCCAGGTGATGCTGGACACCGGGCAGTGGGCCCTGGTGTGTGGGATCTCGCTGGCGCTGGTGTGCGTCGCGGTGCTGATCGCATCCATCCCGGTCCTGCGGGCCAGGCCCAAGGCCCTGCTCACCCAGCTGTCCTGAGGTGCCTGCGATGTCATTGCTGAAACGCGCCTGGCTGTCGGTCAGCAGGCGAGTCGGGAAGAGCGTGGTACTGCTGCTCATCATGACGGTGATCTTCACCGCCCTGGTGGCGGAGGCCAGCGTCCGCGGCTCCATGCAGGCCCTCCGGGAAAACGTCAGCCGCGGGGTGCCCGCAGGATTCGTGGTCCGCCCCGGCAGCGGGGACCTGAGCCCGGCCGACGCGCAGTCCGTCGCCGGGGTGCAGGGGGTCACCGCCCACAACTACGTGCGTGACCTCACCGCCACGCCCTCGGGCCTCAAGCTCGTCGAGATGCCCACCAGCGGCGTGGAGCTCTCCGGTGACGTGGCGCCCGAGGCGGGTGTGAGCGGGGTGACCCGCAGCGACCTGATCCAGGGGTTCGCCGCCAAGCAGTACACCCTCGTCGAGGGCCGCCACGTCGCCGACGGCGACCAGAACTCCGCGATCGTCCATCAGGAACTGGCGGCGAAGAACGGCCTCAGGGTGGGGGACCGGGTCACGCTGAACCGCGACGGGAAATCCGTGACCGTGACCATCGTCGGCCTGTTCACCGGAACCAACCAGAAGGCGTCGCTGCCGGCGGAAATGGCGGAGAACACCTTCTACACCGACCTCGCATCCAGCGGGGAACTCGCCGCCGGGCAGGGACTCACCGAGGCCCACTACCTGGTCACGAGCGCCGACGAATTGAACGCGACGATCACCCGGGCCAAGGGGCTGACGCTGCCCTGGGACACCCTCCAGGTGGAGGACAACGCCAAATCCTTCGCCGGGGTGCTCTCCGGGATCGCCACCGTCGAGGGGCTGCTCAACCTGATGCTGGCGGGAGTGAGCCTCGCGAGTGTCGCGATCCTGGTGTTCGTGCTCGTGTTCTGGGTGCGGGGAAGGATCCACGAGATCGGGATCCTACTGTCGGTGGGCACGTCCAAGGGAAGGCTGCTCGCGCAGTTCCTGATGGAGCTGACCGTGGTTGCACTCGCCGCGGGCGTCCTGGGGGCCCTCGCCTCCGGGCAGGTCTCCCGCATGCTCGGTGAGTTCGTCGTCGGGCAGGCCGCGGGAACGGAGGACGGCCGCTCCGGTCTCAACGTTTCACCCCCCGGTTTCGCCGCCGCCACGGTGTTCGACCTCGGACGCGCCTGGCTGCTCGGCTACGCCGTCGTCCTGTTGTCGGCGGTGGTCGCAATGATCCCGATGCTGCGGCTCAGGCCGAAGCAGATTCTCTCCAAGATGAGTTAGGAATTCACAGATGAGCGTTCTCGCGTTGGAAAAGGTCAACTACGCCTACGAGAAAATGGCACGGAAACTCCTCGAAAACGTCACCATCGAGTTCGAGGAGGGCAAGTTCTACGCGATTCTCGGTGGCTCCGGGGCGGGCAAGTCCACACTGCTCGGGCTGCTCGCGGGGCTGGACGTCCCCACCAGCGGGAAAATCCTCTGCAACGGGAAGGACATCTCGGAGGAGGGACTTCCGAAACACCGCAAACGCAACGTGTCGCTGGTGTTCCAGAACTACAACCTGATCGACTACCTGACTCCCCTGGAGAACCTCCGACTGGTGAATCACCGGGCGGACGCCGAGGTGCTGGAGAGGATGGGCCTGGAGAAGGAGGAGATCAACCGCAACGTCATGAAACTCTCGGGCGGGCAGCAGCAGCGGGTCGCGATCGGCCGGGCCCTGGTCTCCGACGCCCCCGTGATCCTCGCCGACGAACCGACGGGCAACCTCGACGAGGACACCGCCAAGGACATCATCGACATCCTCAGGACCGCCGCACACGACGAGAGGAAATGCGTGATCGTCGTCACGCACAGCAAACAGGTGGCCAGGGCCGCCGACGTCGTGCTGCGGCTCAGAAACCGGAAACTCGTGGCCTGACGGTGGGTGGTTCCCGCGGTGGCTCTCGGCATCGTCCGACCGCGGAACCACCCCGCATCCTCGGTTCTGGCGCCGTCGCGGCGGGACCACGAGCAACCGGAAGCGGCCGGGATCCGTCTGCCCGGATCCCGGCCGCCCACATCAACGCGTATCAGAGTGACAACGGGGTCACGGCCCCCGAGATCACCGTCGCAGTACCCTTCGCACCCAGGGCGAGTTCCTGGGCCCGGGAATCATTGAACACCAGCAGTGAGCCCACCGGGGCGCCGTCGTCGACGAAGACCTCCACGCTGGAGTGGTCGACGTAGACGTGCAGCCGCACCCTGCCGTCGACGGGGTGGTAGGCGACCTCACGTCTCAGGGCGAACTGTGCCGTTCCACCGTCACGTCCCGGAACGGTCGCCAGGCCACCGGCGGTGCGGTCGAGGTAGAAGATGCCCTCGGCGGGCATCACCCCCACCCGCACATCCTGGAGTGTGCCGTCGATCTCGCCGCGGCACAGGCTCAGCCATGCGTCGCTCGCCCCGGAGACGTCCAGCGTCAGGTCCAGTTCCACGACCCGGCCGGTGCCCAGTCGGGTCGTCGTGTCCGTGGCGGACACCCCGCCGATGTCCGCTGCCCGGCCCCGGAGCGCATCCAGTTCCTTCACCGGTTGTTGCAGCAGGAGCCGTACCCCGTCCCGGGTGGTCAGCGTCAACTCGCGGGGGATGCTCATCTGGTTCTTCCAGCCCTCGGTGGGCATCGAGTAGGGGTAGGCCCAGTTGCCCATCCATCCCAGCCAGATGCGGCGTCCCTCGACCTTCTCGAAGGTCTGGGCCGCGTAGAAGTCCTGCCCGGCGTCGGTGAACCGGATCCGGTCGTCCTCGGGGAAGAACGTGGAGCCGTCGAAGTCGCCGATGAAGTACTGGGCCGTGGAGCCGTGGGTCTCGGCGTTGTCGCCGATCGACATCGTCAGCACCCAGCGGGTCTGCCCGGTGGAGACGTCGTCGATGGGGAACAGGTCGGGGCACTCCCACACTGCGGCGTGGGATCCCTTTCCCTCCCCGAAGTCGCTGGCGTGGGTCCAGGACCGCAGGTCACCGGAGCGGTACACGGCGATGCGGTCGCCGAGGGAGACCACCATCACCCACGACTTGGTGGGTTCGTGCCAGAAGACCTTCGGGTCGCGGAAATCCTTGCGTCCCTCGTTCGGAATGACGGGGTTGCCGTCGTACCGTTTCCAGGAGCGGCCGCGGTCGGTGCTGTATGCCAGGGACTGCGCCTCGCCGCCCTCGGTGGAGGTGTAGATCGCAACCATTCCCCCGCCCGGAACCAGGCCGGAGGTGTTGGCGCCGTCGTCGACGCAGCTGCCGGACATCGCAAGACCGAGGGCGTCGTGTTCGAGGGCGGTGCCCAGCCGCTCCCAGTGCACCATGTCGGGGCTGACGGCGTGCGCCCAGGTGCCGTCCTGCTGGTGGAACAGGTGGTACTCGCCCTGGTGGAGGATCAGGCCGTTGGGATCGGCCAGGTTCCCGCTGGCGGGGGTGTAGTGATACACGGGACGGAAGGGATCGGCCTGGGCAGTGGCCTCCGGAGGGATGTGGGACGTCGGGGTCGGTGAGAGGGGGCCGGACGCGGTGGGGGTGGCGGATGGAGGCGAGGCTGTGGCGTCATCCTGGCCTCGGGAGCCGAGAACGAGCGCTCCGGCTGTCGTTCCGACACCGAACAGCAGGGCGCGACGACCGTACTTTCCACTGATCATGTCCCCATGTCTACTCCACCACCGGTTCACCGAGCCCGGAAGCTGGTTGAGCCGGCCTGCGAGCGTCGGCAAGTGGGTCGTGTCGAAACCGTCCCGCCCCGAAGCTGGTTGAGCCGGCCTGCGAGCGTCAGCGAGTGGGTCGTGTCGAAACCATGGTGACTGTGCGTGAAGACCTGAGGTCGGGTGTGTTGTTCGGTTTCCTGTGGTTTCGACTCGGGCTGCTCCTTCGTCGCGGCCCGGCTCAACCAACTTCGATGGGTGTCCACACCGCGTCTCAGGCGGCGAGGCGTCGCAGCGTCGACATCACGGAGGCGCCGTAGCCGCCGCCGAACAGGATGGCGTGCACCAGCAACGGGGTCAGTTGGTGCCAGGGAATCCTTTCCTGCCAGCCGTCGGCCAGCGGGTGGGTTTCGTCGTAGGCGGCGAACGCCTCCGCGCCGAAGCCGCCGAACAGCGCCATCATCGCCAGGTCGAACTCGCGGTGTGCGTAGTGCGCGGCCGGGTCGATGAGCCAGTTGACGCCCCCGACGTCCACCAGGCGGTTGCCCGCCCAGAGGTCGCCGTGGACCAGCGACGGGGGTTCGGGCGGGCCGCACAGCTCGTCGACGCGACAGGAGAGGACGTCGAGCAGGCGCAGGGCATCGGCCGGCACCCGTTTCTCCGCGACGGCACGCCGGGTCAGTGGCAGTACCCGGCGTTCCAGGTAGAACTCGGACCACGACGATGCGGGGGTCAGGTCCACCTCGACGGAACCCAGATATCCCGAGGTGTCGCCGTCGAGGCCACCGAAGTGGGGTGCGGGCAGGCTGTGCAGCCGGGCCAGGCCGACGCCCAGCGCCGATTCGGTGGCAGATCCGCGACCACCCTCGTCGATCCATTCGAGCACCAACCCGTGGGGTGAGGCGGCCAGTACCTCGGGGACCCGCAGCTCCGGTGGTGCGGCCTCCCGCAGAGCCCGCAGGCCGCGCGCCTCGCGTTCGAACAGCAGCCGGGTGGGGGAGGGGTGTGTCTTCAGGAACACCGGCCCGGAGGGGGTGTCGAGCCGGTAGGCCCGTGCGATGTCCCCACCGTGCACCGGGGTGGTTCGGATCACGTCGAGGTCGGTGATCAGCTCTTCGGGTAGCGACATGCCCCCAAACTACCGGCACGGACCCGGGAGGCCGGGGAAGAGCCGGTTGAGCCGGGTTGCGATGAAGGAGCGGCCCGTGTCGAAACCATCCGGCGGCCGACAAGCAGAGCCGTCGACGGGTCTCTGGGATCCGGCGCGACATTTCCAACCCCCTGCGACTTCCAGCGGTCGGCGTGCAAGGATGGGGTCACCATCATGACATCGCACCAACTCAACCGCCGGTTGTCGGCGTTCATGCCTTTCGTCGTCCCGCTGGCGATCGTCGTCGCGGTGCTTTTTCCCGGGCAGTTCGGGATCCTGCTGCCCGCCATCGCGCCGGTTTTCTTCATCATCGTTTTCGCCGGCTCCTCGACCCTGAGGGCCAGGAGCATTGTCGAGACGTTTCGTCATCCGCTGCCGCTGCTCCTGGTTCTTGTGATCCTTCACGTCGTGATGCCCGTCGTCGCGTGGGCGGTGGCCCGGCTGGGGTTCGCGGGCAGCCCCGACATCGCCGCGGGCATGGTCCTGGAGTTCCTCGTGCCGACGGCGAGCGCGGGGTTCGCGTGGATCGCGATCTGCGGGGGTGATCTGACGCTCGGGCTCGTCGCCGTGTTCGTGGATGCGGTGCTGACCCCCGTCCTGCTGCCCTTCGGGGTGGAGTTCCTGACCGGCGCCCACGTCTCCGTGGATTCCGGTGAGCTGATGCGCAGCATGGTGGTGATGGTGCTGGCGCCGTCGGTGCTGGCCGTCGTTTTCAACGAGGCGACGGGCGGCAGGGTGAGTGGCAGGGTCATTCCGTGGCTGCAGATGGTGGTGAAGTGCGGGATCGTCGTGGTGATCCTGGCGTCCTCGACGCGCATCGCGCCGATCGTGAGGACTCTCGATCCGATGCTCCTGGTGATCACGGGCGTCATGTTCCTGATCTCCCTGGCCGGTTACGGGTTCGGGTGGCTGGCGGCGCGCCTGACGGGGCAGGGCAGGGCGGTCACGGTGGCGATGATCTACGGGTCGGGGATGCGCAACATCAACGCCGGCGCGGTGATTGCCGCGGCCTTCTTTCCCGCGGCGACGATGTTTCCCGTCATCATCTCCACCCTGTTCCAACAGGTCACGGCGGCGCTGATCTCCTTGGCGATCCAGCGACGCCTACCCGAGGCCACCCCCGGCGATGTGTGAGCGTGGTGACGAGCAGCACCCGCCGTGGTGATCGTCGTGCCCCGTGGGGTCCGGCGCCGTGTGCGGTGGACGCGGGGCGGCCCGCCCGGCTGGTTCGGTTCATCCGGGAGCGCCTGGCCCCGTTCCCCGGTGGGACAGGGTTGTGTACAGAGGAACTGCCACGTTGCGCACCACGCGGTCGAGGAAATCGTCGCTGACGTCGCGTTGGAGCAGTTCGGAGCGCAGCAGGCCGACCGGGGCGAGCACCGCCTCCTCGGGGATGTGTGCCGGTCCCAGCTCGCCGCGGTCTCGGGCCGCCGCGATGGCGGTGCCGAGGGACTTCCTGACCGGGGCCGAGCCGCTAGCGGCCATGTCCTCCATGAGCTCGGGGTCGGCCTCCCCCAGGAGTGCGCGCAACGTACCCGGCGACAGTTTCCGGGCGGGCCCGAGGAGACTCGCCAACGCGTTGCACAGGTCCTCGCGCAGTGAGCCGGAGCTTTCCAGGATAGGGATCGCTGCGAGCTCGGCCGCCATGGCGTGGGCCACCAGGCGGGCGCGGGTCGGGAACCTCCGGTAGAGCACCGGTTTGCTGGTGCGGGCGCGGCGCGCGACCCCGTCGAAGGTGACGCCCTGGTATCCGCGATCCTCCAGCTCGGCGCGGGTCGCGTGGTCGATGGCCGCGAGAAGGTCGTCGGCGCGGCGTCTGGAATGGGTGCGCGGTGTGGTCGTGGTCATGATGCTTCCTCTCGCTGGTCCCAAGGGTAGTGGGTTGTGGAACGTGCCAACGCGAATTAAGATACGATACGTATCTAGTGAGGATACGATCCGCACTCATAAATTGGGTGCGACTGAACGGAGGAGCAAGCCATGGACACAGTGCGACTCATGGACACCCCCGAGGACTACGCACGCCTCGGCGTGCAGCCCGGTGAGGTTCAGGTCTGGGAGGACCAAAGGCGCAGTGAACCCGGGCCGGGAGCGTGGGAATGGTGGTATTTCGACGCGATCCTGGACGACGGTACCCAGACGGTCATCCAGTTCTTCACCAAGAGTAAGGACACCGTCAACGACGCCGTCGACCATCCCACGGCGACGATCAAGGTGACGCTGCCCGACGGCACCCTCTACCAGCGCGCCGACGAACGCCCCCTGACGGAGACCGACTGGGGCGAGGGCCGGGCCGCCGTCCGCATCGGCCCGCACCGCTTCGAGGGGGACCTGCGCACCTACCACATCCGGGTGGACCCGATTGATGGCGTCGGCGCTGACCTGCACGTGACCAGCCAGTCGAAGCCCTACCGCCCGGGCACCGCCTATTTCGGTTTCGGAGAGCGCGACGAGGACTACTTCACCTGGTTGTGTGCCGTGCCGAAGGCTGAGGTCAGCGGCACGTTGACGGTGGATGGACGGGTCGTGGAGGTCCACGGCCGCGGCTATCACGACCACCAATGGGGCACCACCAACTATCTTGCGCTGTGGAATCACTGGCTGTGGGCGCGGCAAGGCTTCGAGGACTATTCAATCCTGGTCTTCGACCTGGTGGCCTCCCAGCGCTACGGCTTCACCCGGTTCCCGATCTGCTTCATCCAGGACGCTGAGGGAAATCTCGTCTTCGAGAACACCGGTGAGCTGGCTGGGTGCGAGCTGCGGGAGATCCACCACGACGAGGCCTCGGGCAAGGACTACCCGCGTTCTACGCGTTACGTCTTCGACCACGACGGCACCCAGGTGGTGTACGACCTGCGCGCGGACCGCGTCATCGACCGTTTCGATGCTCGCGAGCACATGCCGCAGGAGGCCTGGGAGAAGCTCGCGAAAGCCGGTGTCTACCCGACCTATGCCCGTTACAGCGCCGCGGGTGAGCTGCGCCTCACCCACCGGGACGTCGTCCAGGAGCGCAGCGGCCAGCTCATCTACGAGTTCATGTATCCCGGTACCGCTCCCTTCGCCGAGCACACCGGACTCTGATCGCGACCACCAACCGCAAGAACACACGCAGAAAGAACGACGAAAGAAGGCACATCATGAATCTCCCCGTGCACGAGATCCTGGCCACGAACCAGGACATCCAGGTCCGGGCCGCCACCGACATCGGGGACGCTGACGACGCGACCATCGACGGCTGGGAACTCGCCGCCTCGCGGCGGGCCTTGGGCAACCTGCGCACGCTGCTCAACGGCAGGCCCATGCTCGATCTCATCGCCGATCAGGTGGACGCGTCCACCTCCCGCTACAGGCGCTATGCCTCGGAATCCGAGGGCCGTTTTCGCGGCGGGCACGTGCTGCTGACCCTGACCGGCATCACCGTCAAAGAGCTGTTCTCGATGGTCTCGCGCCTCATGAAGGACGCAGGCGGTACGGCCGAGGCGCGAGAGGCGGCGAGCCTGGAGTTCCTGTTCCCCAGCCACCCGGAGCACTACGGCCTGGCGGCGGGCAGCGTCGGTGTCGTCGAGACGATGGGAGGTTCCCCGACGCTGACCCACGTGTCCGTGATTGACCCGGAGGAGGCCCCCGAGGATGTCAGGAGCCACATGGACCCCTCCTACGACGTCAGCACCGTTGGCCGCGGGCTGCTGGATGACGACGAGACGGTCCAGAGCTACGTGGTCCAGCAGTTCAAGGACACCGACGACGGCATGGTCGCGGACCTGTGGATCTTCTACCCGCAGGCGGCGCCGGCCTCCGACGTCGAGGAGCACCTGCGCCACTACGCCGTCGAGTTCCGCAACGGAGCGCGCCTGGCAGCCGCCGCACGTCGCACTGGGGCCTGACCGGGCCGCGAACCCGGAGAACAAGCGGAGAACAAGCGCGAAGGAGACACCCATGAGTACCGCACGACTGATGTCCACGCCCTCCGACATGGAATCACTGGGCCTGGTTCCCGGGCTCGTCCAGCAGTGGGAGGACGGCCGGCGGGACACCGACCTGCCCATGCACAACGAGGTCTGGTACTTCGACGCGGCCATGGACGACGGCACGACCGTCGTCGTCGGGTTCCGCCCGAAGATGCCCGCCGACATGGGGCTGGAAACCTCCAGCCCCAATCTCAACGTCAACATCACGACGCCCGATGGGCAGGAATACGTCGACATGATCCAGGTCGACCCCGCCGGCTGCGAGATGTCCACGCAACGCTGCCACGTCGTCTACGGTCCGCACTCGGTCACCGGGGATTTGACGGACTACGACGTCGTCGTGGAGCCCGTCAACGGCATCGGCGTCAGACTGCATTATCACGCCATGGTCAAGCCCTACCGGGCGGGTGGCACCGCCCACGTGGCGCTGGGCGAGGGTGACGAGTTCTACTACACGGACATGTCGGTGCCCCGCTGCGTCGTGACGGGAACCGTGACCGCAGGAGGACGGACCTGGGACGTCGCAGGGGAGGGCTATCACGACCACCAGTGGATGAACATCCACCCCTTCGCGGCGTGGCACCACTGGCTGTGGGGGCGTTTCCACGGCCAGCGTCACACGGCGGTCATCTACGACTTCACCGCATCCGAACGCTTCGGGTTCGCCAGCGTCCCTATCTTTGGCGTCATGGACAACGCCACCGGAGAGGTGGTTTTCGACAACCGGGACCCGGCCCGGCGTGAAACAGTGACCTACCACGACGACGTCACCGGCAAGGACTATCCCCAGCGGAGCCGTTACACCTTCCGCGGTGATGACGGGACCACCGTGACCTTCGAGGTCGAGCGACGCGACGTCATCGAGTTCCGTGACGTCTACGGCGACGCCGAGGGAGGTGACCGCTACGGCGGGATGTCGGGTCGCGAACAGCGGGCGAGGTACGACGCCCTGGGCATCCGGCCCACCTACATGCGCTACACGGCCACCGCGACGCTGACCGTCACCGGTCCGGACGGGACCAGCCACCGGGAGGCCGGGGACATGATCTACGAATTCAACTACCCCGGTAAGCCGGACCCACGCGTCCGGCTGTGAACCTCCAGATGCGCGGCGGAACCCTTCTTTTCGCCGCGCAGAGGGCGTTTCAGCCCTGCTGGCCGAGGTGATACCCGACTTGGCTCATTTAGTGCGCTGGGTCCTGCCGTGGATCGTGTCTAGCCAGGCCTGGATCTCGGGTGGGAGAGGGTCTTCAGGCGTGATGATGTGGTCGCCGGCTTGGATTCCGATGGTGCGGTAGCGCCGTAGGCTGCGGACCAGGTGCTGCAGTGCGGTGCCGGTGACGGCTTCGAGGTAGCGGGTGAGGGCGACGAACACGATGGCCAGGTGGGCTTCGATCGAGTCTTTGATGTGGTGGTAGACGGGTCGGGCCGCGAGGTCGGGCTTGGACATCCAGAAGCTTTTCTCGATCTGCCAGAGCTGGTGGTAGGCGCCGATCACAAAGTCCGGGGTGGGATTGTCGATGGTGGTGATGTAGCCCTTCCATCCGGCCAGAGCGCGGGCCTTGTACTCCAACTCCAAGTTCAGGGATGTGGTCGCGCCGACCAGTTTGATGAATCGGTTGCGCTTGACCGGGGTACGGCCTTTGATCGCGGCTTGGGCTTTGCGGATCTGCGTATCGATGCCTTTCAACCTGCGGCAGGCCCGCGGGACCACGGCTGGGCCAGTACCAGCTGATCAGCGGGTTCCCGGTTCGGGTGCTTGTGCTGCCACTGCTCGACAACATGGGGGACCTCGGGGATCCGGTGTCCGATGATGTACTTCAGCCCCGCTCCGGCCAAGGCTTTCAGGTTGGCATCGGACATCATCCCGGCATCGGCAACCACAATGACTTCTGGTAGCTGGTAGGCGGCCATAAACGATTGGATCGAGGAGATCAGCGCGCGGGTTTCTGCCTTGTTCGAGCTTGTCAAGTTGTTTGTGTAAATGGTTGGGTTTAGTTGGTTCGGGGTAGCGGATGGCGAGTTCGTTGAGGGCTCTGGCCGCGGTTCCTGGGTGATCTTGCGCAGCTGGTAGTTCAACGACTCGATGCTGTTGGTGGTGTAGATCACCTCCCTCGTGGCGGGACCGAAGTCAAGGAACGGGATGAACCGGAACCGAGGCGTTCTCCCAGGTCGCTACCGCGGCCGGGTACTTCCTACCCCAAGGTGCGAGTTGGCGAACACCGGCCAGGGTTGCCAGCGCGGCATCAGCGTCAACAGCCGTTCCAGTTCGGTTTCAACGCCGCTGTGGCGGCTTTCCGGTCGGTGTAGGCGACGTAGCGCATGGAAGCCCGGATCAGATGCACCACGCAGGTTTGGACCAGGGATCCGGGCCAGGTCGGCCTCGATCGCTTCGGGGAAACCGGTCAACCCGTCACAGCAGACGATCAACACATCCTTGAGACCGCGGTTGGCCAGCTGAGCACATGCTGGCCCCAAACTTCGCACCCTCAGCGGCCTGGACCCGGATCCCGAGCACGTGTTTGACACCCTCGGTATCGACTTCGACCGCAGTGTGGGCGTGGCGGTTCACCGTCTCGGCTCTGGTCCCGGACCTTCACCACCAGAGCGCCCAGAAAGATCACCGGGTAGAACACCTCCACAGGCCGGTCCTGCCATTGAGTGACCTCGCCCATCACGGCCTCGGTGATGTTGCTGATGCTCTCGTGGGACAACTCAGTGCCCAGTGTCGCGGCGAGGTGATGCTGGATCTCACGGATCGTCACACCGGCCCGCATAAAGGCTGATGACAATGTCATCAAGACCACCCAGCCTCCGCTCACCGGTGGGCACCAACCGCGAGGTGAACGAGCCATTACGGTCCCTGGGTCGATCCAACCCGACCAGCCCCACCTCGGTATCAATCCGCTTCGGCACGGTACCGTTACGGAAGCATTCCCGAACCCCGCCCGGCCGGGTCGTGTTTCTCATAGCCCAGGTGCTCGGTCAACCCAGGCCTGCATCCCGCGTACCCTGCACCGCCTTGACCAGCTCGGGAAACAACCCACCCTCCCCGGTCAAAGCGATCCCCCGCTCACTGGCCGAAGCCAACAACTCACCCCAGCAGCCGATCATCAATCAGCTCCCGCCCCAGCTCACCCGCCCGGCTGAACGACTCACTGCTCCCAGTAGGCTTGGCCACAGCCAATCTCCTTCAGATCAGCCCAACCCCTTTTACGCAAACCATCCGACACCCTCGAAAACGGTTTCTTTTCAAAATCATCCCATGTCATGTTCGTGAAACTCCTTTACGTGTAGATCGCATCAAAACGTGAAGCAGCGATTTCGGTGGGGTCGGTTACTGATTCCGATCAAACCCCAGAGTCTCGCGCTCTTGTGAAACTCGAGTCTTCTAGAGGAACTGCCTCCGCCCCTCCGGTGTGAAGAACTGAGACAAGACACTCCATCTCCCGCTCGTTACTTGGGTGAACATGTCTCCGGGGAATCTCCACGTTACGCCGGGGCCATCCCCGGCCTCCAGTAGGAATGGCTCTCCCCAGGCTTTCTTCCCGGCCGTCACGCAGGACACGAGATGATCATTCAACTCGGCAGCACCACTTGACACCAAACCTCCCCAGCTGACGGTATCACGTTCCTGCAACCGCTCACGGCCCCGTCCGTGATCTCCTTGGTGAAATTATCAATTTCCTCCAACTTGTCCCATGCTGGAGGCCGATCGACCGCGCGGCGCCGATCGATAACAGGCAATCATGAGAACTCTCTAATCTATGCTGCCTCCGCCCCAGCAACACCAACGGTCCCGTTGCATCCGTCTGGGTGCCCAAATTTTCGGGGTGTGACCTCGCCATTCATCATCCATGGCATGTCGAGTAACTTTCATGAACCCTTCGTGAGGCATGATGGCATCATGACTGTTTCACACCTCAGAAAAACCAGTCTTGCCGTTGCGGTGGTTGGCTCCTCAACGGTGTCCATGGCGCTGCCGGTCTTCACCCCGACCGCAACTGCCGCCCCCACCCTCAGCGTGACTGCGAAAGCAACTCTCAGCGATGGTGCAGGCCCCGATTTCCAAGTGAGGGTCAACGGCGTCGACCAAGGCCGTTTCACGGTCAACTCGACCGACTACACCGTTTACGAGGTTTCACTGACGGCAGACCTGAAGAGCACCGACAGTGTTGACCTGTTCTTCGGCAATGACGCCATGAACCAGACCGGAGACCGGAACCTGTGGGTTCAGTCGGTCAGCGGCGGGAATGGTGTCGACTTGACCATCAAGAACGCCATCGTGGATGCCGGTAATACATGGGAGACCGCGACCGACGGCGCGAACACCTCAACGACGACCGGCGCAGTGTGGGGCAATGCAGCCATTCGCTGGAATGTGCCCAGCGCACCGGCTGCCCCCAGCGACGGGAAGCCCGCCGCAGCGACCGGCACCCCTTATCTGCCGACCAGTACCGCGGCCTACTGGGCGTATGGGTCCGAGACTGACTCGGCGAAAAAACGCGCCTTCTACAACATCGGTTACACCCCCAGCGTGGTGTGGTATGACGGTGTGTCATCAGATGCAGACACACGACTCAAGAACACGCTGGCCAAGGCCAAGGAAGCCAACCAGGTTGCCCAGATCGCCCTGTACGGCATTCCCCAACGCGACTGCGGCTCTCTCTCGGCCGGTGGTCACAAGAACGCTGAGAGTTACAAGGCGTGGATCGACCGGGTTTCGGCCATGGTTGGCGACCAGACCGTCATGGTGATCGTGGAACCCGACGCGATCGGCTACTGCGGCAAAGCGGAGATCCGCAAAGAGCGGGCCCCGCTGCTCACCTATGTCGGGCAGAAGTTCCAGGCCAACAACCCCAACGCCGCCCTCTACATCCATGCCGGTTCCGGTCAGCTCGATCAGGAGGCGGCTGCAGATGCCGTGATCGATGGAGGCATCAAGTACATGCGCGGTTTCGCCATGAACGTCTCCTCGTCCGGCACGACCCCTGTCGAAGAGGCGTGGGCCGAACAGTTTGTCAAGACCCTCGAAGCGAAGGGCGTTGCCGGAAAGCACTACGTAGTCGACACCAGCCGCAATGGTGTTGCCCTTCAGGACGACTCCAACCCAGGCGGGAAGTTCCTGACCTGCAACAACCCGACCGCCGCCGTGGGAACGCGGCCGACGAGCAATACCACCGGTGCCCATGCTGACGCATATGTGTGGGCCAAACCGGTCGGCGAATCGGATGGCGTGTGCCATCCAGGTGACCCGGATGCAGGAAAGTTCTTCCCCGAGCTCGCAGTGAAGGTCGTTCAAAATGGAGTGACGGCCGGTACCATCGAATACTGGGAAGTCCCCTGATGCTGATGGATCCCCTTGACCGGGGCTGAGACATCTGCGCTCTGTTGGTCCGGCTTAACTGCGCCGGACCAACAGAGCGCAACCGGTAGTTTTCCCGCATCTTCGCGCATGCATGTCGCTTCCCACAACCGTACACTGCACGACACTATCTAGGGAGTGAGATCGTTGACTTGGATGGGTCATGGAAACTGTAGGAGCGTGTTGGTCCATGTGATGAAATCCTGCGGGGCGGGTCTGATCATTATGCTTCTTTCTTGATGAATTCGGTGACGAGTTGTTCGTTCTTGAGTTTGAGGGTGAGTTTATCGCCGAGATCAAACTGTCCCACCTTGATGGTGCCGTCGGTTCGGGGTCTACTATTTCGTAGGTAGTCTTGGTTTTCACTTGTTGGTAGGGGTTGGTGTTGCTTGGTTGGAGCCTCCACTGCCTTGTGGCCCGTGTGTGGTTTTTCTACATGAATTCCCCTCGTCCTTGTGGGGTGATGAAGCGGAATCCGAGGCTGTAGAAGCCCCACGTCAGCTGAGCGAATCCGCGTTCGGGGAACATCCACGTGACGGTTGGGCCATCGCCGGCTTTCAGCAGGAATGGATCTCCCCAGGTCTCCTTCCCGGTGGCCATGCAGGAGATGAAGTGATCGTTCAGTTCGGCGACACCTTCATCATCCTCGGTCTCATTCACTGCCGTGGGAAGAAAAAGGGCATACACATCCCCTTCTCTGGTGTCGCCGAGGATCACATTCCTCGTACCGTTGTCGTCACATATTTTGAATTAGTCCGGTAGTTGGGTGGGTGCCCATCCCAGTTTCTCCGCGTAGGGGCCGAAGTCGTTGATTTTGAGGGGCCATGGGATTTGGGTGAGTTCATGGCTCCATGCGATGAAATCCCTCCATGGAGGCTTATTCACAGCCGCTTCGAAGCTGGTTGAGCCGGACCGCGACGGAGGAGCAGTCCGTGTCGAAACCACCAGAGTTGGCCGCAATTCTCAGGGCGCGACCACCAGAGCATTGCGCTGGCCGTTGCCCCCTGTGAATAAGCCTCATGGTTGTTTTTTCCTGAGGAATTCGGTGACGAGTTGTCCGTCCTTGAATTTGTGTATGATTTTACCGCCCGGGATGGAGTGGTTTGGGTGGATGGTGAAAAGGTCTGTTCGTGGAGCCGCCCTTGACATTTTTGGTGGGCGGCTCTGCGGACAGACTTTGACGGGTTTGTGGTTTGTTTGATTGGGGGTTGGGTCTACACCTGCTCTCGTTGGAGGCCGAGGTTGGGGAGGGTGAGGTCGTCGGTTCCGACGCTGCGTTCTTCTTCGGGGATTTCGTCGCGGTAGTCGGGGTAGCTCCACGCTTTGTAGACGAGCTGTTCCGGGGAGTCAACACCGCCACTGTCGCGGAGCCGGGTGACACATGCCCGAACAACATTCCAGATAGTAGCGCTGGGTGTGGGCCAGGGAAGCTCTTGTTTCCACGTGAAACCGTCCTCATCAGGAGCGAACCCCAACTCCCGGAACTCCGCCTGCTGCCCTTCGGTGAAGACGACCCGCTGGTTCCCGGCATTCAACAAGGACAACTCGGCGGTCATGGTGGTGTTTTTGCCGAAGGCGTAGATTCCACCGAACTGTACGAACGGTGTTCCCGTTTTCCCGTTCTGGTCCGGGGCGCCAACAATCAAAATGGTGTGTGATGGAAACGTCATGATCGTTGAAAACAGTTTCTTTTCAAAATCATCCCATGTCATGTTCGTGAAACTCCTTTACATGTAGATTGCATCAAAATAAAAACAACTTTTGAGGTCAAATGTGACGCGCCATATTGCTTAATCATTTTGATGAATTGGGTAGTCTAAGGTCGTCCACAGTGTCTCTAAAGACCGTTAGTTTTAGGACTTACTTACTGCTTAGGCGAAATACCACCATCCCTGAGGCGTGATGAACTGGAACAGAATAGCCGTAAACCCTCCTGTCACTTGAACGAACGTGTCCCCGGGGAGCCGCCAAGACGCGGCTGGTTCCTTTCCTGCTTCGAGCAGGAAAGGGTCCCCCCACTCCTTTTTCAGGGCCGCCACGTAGGACACGAAAACGTCATTTAGTTTCGCAGCGCCGTCAGCGTCCTCGGTCTCGTTTCTCGCCATGACATGGGAAAGGTCGCATATCTCCTCGGAGCTGATGGTGCCAAGTGTCATATCATCCACATCGCTGTCATCACATACGCTGAATTCGTCTGGTAGTGGGGTGGGTGTCCAGCCGAGTTGTTTGGCGTAGGGGGGGGAAGTCGTTGAGTTGGATGGGCCACGGGAACTGTACGAGTGTGTTGGTCCAGGTGATGAAATCCTGCGGAGTGGGTTTTGGCATTATGTTTCTTTCTTGATGAATTCGGTGATGAGTTGTCCGTTCTTGAGTTTGAGGATGACTTTACCACCGAGGTCAAACTGTCCCGCTCTGACGGTGCCGTCGGTTCGGGCGTTCACCATTTCGTAGACGACCTCGACGCCCTCGATTTTCAGTTTCTGGAAGAAACCGGCGTGTTCTGGTGAGTGCTCCAAGGCAGTCAGGGCCTTGAGGAGTCTTGGGTCTTGGTGTTTCCCGGCCAGCAGGTCCATCATGTACTCCGCGGTTCCCTGTTGTGCTCTGGGGCCTGCGGCGGTTTCTCTGCTGCCGAGTCCGGGGCTGTCGCCGCCCTTGTTCTCCCCGAACACCAACTGTTCTCCCCGAACACCAACCGGGAATCACCCTCGGTGCTGAACCGATCTCCCTTCCCTGCACCAGTGGGTGACGCCCCATCTGGGGTGTTGGCGGGTTCACCCAGCAAGGGTTTGCGCCCCACATCAGCCCCGTCGAGGGTGTGGTGATGCCCTGCACGATCCCCGGCCCACTCCGAGACCTTCCGCAGATCAGACGCGGAATCCGAAGCGGTCTCGAGACTATTCTTGATCTGGTCTGCTTTCGCCTGCGATTCAGGATCCAATTTATGCTTGATTTTGTCAATTTCTTTTGCGAGTTTTGTGTAGGATTTGTCGGTGGTGTCGAGTTGTAGTTTCTTGCCGTCCCTTGTTTTCAGGGTGTCGATGTCATTGATCGCCTGAGTGGCCGCGCGACGATCCGTGCGTGCCCTGGTGCGGGCCTCGTCCCAGAGGCGTGTGTCGGCCCTGGTGCGTTCGGCCAGCGCGGGATTGTTCCAGTCGTGATCGCCCAGCAGGATCTTCTGGGCATAGTACTTGATGCCCTTGGGGCGGTGAGCATACGGATCCTCCGCGAACTGGCCATTGTCGGAGTTTCGTAGTTTGTTGTCCTGGCTCCTGAAAGTCCCCTCCGGGTCGGAGGCGTAGTGTTTCCTGCCATCACCACGATCAACCTCCACCGGATCGCCGTGGTCGTCGTAGAGCGGGTTCCCGTTCTCGTCATAGCGGGGAAGATCATCTATCGGATCGCTCCCTGAACCCGATCCCCCGTGATCCGACCCACCACCAGAACCAGAACCAGAATCCTCACCCGGACGACCATGACCATCCACACCATCACCATGCCCGTCACCAGGATGCTCACCCCGGGCAGGGTTTTCATCCACGTCAGGATGCTCACCCCGGCCCGGCTGCTCATCCAGATCGGGATGCTTGCCCCGGCCCGGCTGCTCATCCATGTCGGGGTGCTTGTCCCGGCCCGGCTGTTCATCCATGTCGGGGTGTTTGTCCCGGCCCGGCTGGTTGTCCATGTCGGGGTGCTTGTCCCGGGCCGGGTGGTTGTCGGGTGTGGTGTCGGTTCTGGGTTTGGCAGGATCACCGGTATCGCTGCGGGGGTGCTCGACATCGTCCCCACGCCCCTGTGGGCGTGTCCTGTCGCCGGTGGGGTGCTGCTCGGGCGACTCCGCAAGGTCGGTGTCCGGTTTCTTCCGGGGAGCCTCGGGGACATCACTTCCCGGTTCGCCACCGCGGTGCCGTGTTTCGGGAGCCGGGTCGTTCGGTGTGTTGTTCTCATCCGGGGAACGCCTCGGCCGCGATGGAGCCTCCGGTTCCGGCACATGACCCGGCGCGCCACCATGACGGGCCGGCGCGCCACCATGATGCCCCGACGATCCGCCATGCGATGATCCACCACCCCCGTGTCCGGCCCCGCCGGTGCCGGTGTGCGGAGTGGTGTTGTTGGTTCCAAGATGAGCACTCGCCGACCCACTGCTGCCATGTGATGCTCCTGCCCCGCCGGCGCCGTGATGCGATGCTGGTGTTGTACCGGGAGAATCCACCGGGTTCGACGTGAGTTTCGGCCCACCCGGGTTGGTCGGCGCCTCGAAATCAGGACCTGCCAGCGGCCTGCCCGACGACGAGCCCCCGCCACCGGCACGCACCCCGGACGACGGAGTATCAGGAACGGAGCGGGACAAAGGACCGGACTTGGCCGCGGTCGGGGTGTCACTCACCGATAGCGGACTCCTGCCCGACCCGGGATGAAGATCAACCTTCTTGAGCACGTCCGCGCTGAAATCAACAACCTTGACCGCACCCTTGACCAGCCAGCCACCCCCGGACACCGCGAAATCAGCTACCTTCGTGGAAAGATTCACCGCCTTGACCACCACACCACCGGCCCTACCAGCCGTAGCAGCCGTTTTCAGTGCCGCACCACCAGCCCCAGCACCAGGAATGAAATTCGAACCGATGTTCAACGCCGACTCGGTCAGAGTCGCGATCCCGTCCTTCTTCCACTTGTGCCAGCCGTCCTGACCAGCCTTGTGGGCCGCGTAATCGAAACCGATCATGCCGGTCCACGCGGTCGTGGCAACCTCATGCCGGGCATCCACCCAAGCATCCACATCATCGTTACCGAAGAACTTGATCGCCCCACTCAACGTCGGAGAGGCCAACAAAACCGTCGACCCGATGAAATCAGCCATCCCCACCCACGTGTTCGCAAAATTGTCCCACGACCACGACCCATCCGCACCGACCCCGACCATGGCCTTGAGACCATCCCACGTGCCCTGAACAAAGTTTCCCGCCCCATGCACCACCGACTCGCCACAGTTACGATTCTTCTCCACCGCACCACCCCACGGCATGACCTCCCCCGACTGCATGATCGCATCCGCCGAGATTCCCTCCCCCCCCGGAACACACACCCCATCCAACAACCCATTAATCATGTTCGCGCACGCCGCAGCCGCCGTGGTGAGAGTCTCCACCACCTTCGCATACCGCCCCAACAACTCGTTGTTACGATCCACCACCTCCTGATGATCCCGCCACCTATCCCCATACTCCGATATCGTGGCAGTACGAAACGCGGCAGCCTCCTCCTCCAAACCCGCAAGCTCCGTCTTCACCGGCTCTACCGCATCCGCGAAATCATCCAACGCCCCAGAAGCCTTCTCAAACTTCGTTTTGATCGTCTCCGACGCCGACGCGGCCGGAGCCATCAACCCATACGCCAGCTCCGCCTCCGGAGCCACATACACCCCCGGTAAACCATTCCACAACCCCACAATCGTATCCATCCGGGAATCAATCACCTGCCCCATCAACCTCAACTTCCCAGACGCCGCCCTCACATTCTCGGCATCAATACTCTCGCTCTTACACGGAAACGCCTCCGGCAACACCAACCCATCCCCCGACTGCGGCTGCTCACCCATCACACACCACCCTTTCCTTGTCCAAGAATCTACTGGTCGCCCTTGTAACCGTGGGTTTCGAAGAACGAGAAATCACCACTCGATGCCGACAACACCATCTGCTGCTGGAACTCACCGGCCATCGCCTCCTGCCCACGGTTGTAGGCGGCAACCGAGTTCGCCACCCCGTTCGTGCCGGCAGCGACCCGGTTCGTGACCGCCTGCAAATTCGATTTCTGATTCTCCATCAACGCCTGCAACGCCTTCGGTACTTCCGCAATCAGACCGCCGGCCTCACTGATCCCGGTGAAAATCGCCTCGAACTCCCCCTCGCCCAGCACCGCAACCAAACCCTCCTGCTCGGCCCCCACGCTCGTCAGGATCCCTTCCACGCCAGCAGGATCAATTCTCCAACTCGTCAAGAGTCATATCCTTTCTCGTATCAAACCGCCGATCTCGGTGGCGATCGCTTCAGCCACCGAGCGGCCTTTCTCCGTGTTGTCAAAAGGCACCATGATCTCGCTCCACAGCCCGAATGCCTCCGGTGGATCCATCAGCGCGGCCGCTGCCTCCCGGGCATCATGGATCACCATGGGGGCATGCACCGTCAAAACATGCTGCCCGGTCTCGTCGTGCAGGGTCGATACCTGACCGTCGAGCCATTCGAGCATTTGCCCCGTCATCCCCAGCCGCTTGTACGCGCGATGGTGCACCTCCTCGGTGAGGGGAACATCACTGAGCAACACCAACTCCGTGGCCACCGGTTCATCCTTTCGTTTCTCTCCCGGACGCTGCGTCATCGAACTCGACCGCCAACGCAGCCGCCAGGCGTTCCTGATCGAGGTCGTGAGCGAACCCGACCAGCTGATGCCACAACTCGTCCCTACCGCTGAACCTCACCAACAAACTCGGCGCCCGCCTCAAACCCAGCGGCGTCACGTCATGATGTGCCGACAGGGCCGCCACGTCGATCTGCAAATCCCGCACCGCCGGCGCCCCGATCAACACCGCCAACGGCACGTCCATTCTTCTTCTGGAGGCAATCTGCCCCAGCGAACCGTCCAGATCGACCACTTCGCTGTACGAGACCATCGCCAGATTCGGACGGAACCCCTTCACCAGGCCCTGGAGGGTTTCGGTGATCGCCGGGTGCATCGCCAACGGCGCCCCCTCCGGGAGACCCTCCGGTTTCCCGTACTCACCGGTTGGCACCAACCCTCGGGTGTGCTCCAACAGCCCCGTTCTGGTCCGGGAGACCTGGATGCTCACCGGTTCCCCGTTCTCACCGCGGGCCAGATGACGTTGCGATACAGGCATCTGCATCCGCAACGACCAGGTGACGTCATCCCTGTTCCACACGTTGGCCAGTGGTTCGCACTCGCCCCACCGCACCAACCTGCCGCCGCCAAGACCCGCAACCATGTGCTCGGCCACCGCTCCGCACCGGGTTCTTTCCTGGGCCCGCTCCCGCGTGAACACATCGAAGAAGAAAGCCCCCCGGGCGTTGGGGGCCAGCTCCCGGAAGGACCACAGCTTCTCCCGACCCTCCAGCGGCTTCTCCCACAGGTCCTGAAGCCGTTGGAGGCGATACCCGGACCGGCCGTCGTAGATGGCGCCGTCCTCGCCCCGGACGACCCACAACCCGCCGGAGAACCGCAGCTCGTCGGCAACGAACCATCCCAGATGAGCTGCCGTGGAAGTGCCCAGGATCGGTTTGACCCGATCCTCGCGAGCATCCCGGATGAATCCGCGAACCACCGCCGTGAGCGTGATCCGTTCACTCGAGCACAGCAAGGCCCGGTAATCCTGGCCCCACTCATCGGCGAAGGGAGAAAACGCGACCTTCGTCATTCGGGGACGGCCGAGCGTGCGGTCGACAGGGCCCGTGCCGCGACGTCATCGTTCTCCGCCAACGACTGGCGAATCGCACAATCACCTCACGCACCTGACGCCCCGCCATGTTCCACCGCTGCTCCAGATGCGCATACTCATCAGAGACCCCGTCAGCCTGATACGCACTCATCGCCTGCTTCACATCAGCATCCCGACGATCCAACGCAGCCTCCAACTCCGAGGCAACCACCTCGAAATTCCCCTGCACAGCCTGAGACGCACCCACACTGTAATCATTACGATCCATCTGATTGCCCGACATCACACACTCCCAACAAAAGAACAGAAAACAACAACCCCCCAAAACATCACAACAAAAACTACTGCGGACCGATGCGCGACAAAAACCCCGCAGAACTGAAATCGGCTGCCCCCTCCGCCGACTCATGCACCGACGCACCATCCTCGGCCGCCGTCACGAACGCCCTGTTCTGCCCTAAAATCGACCCCACAATCCCGGCCAATGCAGAATTCAACGACGCAGAAATCTCGTCCACACTCACCTTGAACTTGTTAAACGCAGCCCTCGCCGGACCGTTCACCTGACCCGACAACGGCTCAGCGGCCTCATACAACCGCCTCACCAACACCCCCAAATCCTCCGACTCCGTCTGCGACCGCTGCCCCAGCACCACCAACGTGTCACTCTCCATCGCGAATTTCACCGCACAACACCCCTTTCCTTACACACAAAACAAACAAGGTCCCCATACCCTCACCCACCACACCTCCACCCCACAGCCACCCTTGAAACGTCAAGCACAAACCACATTCCACCAATCCACCCCAAAAGCCCCTGACAAGCAATAACACCCCATTCCGAGCCGCGACGTCAGCCAAAAGGACGACAGGTGTCAACCTCGTTCGGCATAACACGCGGTTAACGCCGAACGACCCGTCATGGAGCCGCCGGACGCTCGGGGGCGCTGCTGTCGCGCCAAGGGCCGGACTGCCTCCTTCTCGTGATGTTGGCGCCGTTCCTGCCCGGTCATCCCGGGTGATACCCTCGGCCCTGCCGCTGTTCGCTAGAACCATCAGGAGACCCATGAACTGGCTGCACGCCGTCATCCTCGGCATCGTCGAAGGGATCACGGAGTTCCTTCCCATCTCCTCCACGGGGCACCTCAACATCGTCGAGAAGCTGCTCGGCTACGAGATCAGCTCGGAAGGCATGACGGCCTTCACCGCGGTGATCCAGGTGGGTGCCATCCTCGCCGCGATCATCTACTTCTGGAAGGACATCGTCCGGATCGTGGTGGCGTGGTTCAAGGGTCTGGCCAGCAAGGAGGCCAGGCAGGACCCCGACTACACACTGGGCTGGGGCGTGATCCTCGGTTCGATCCCGGTGGCCGTGGTCGGCCTGTTGCTCAAGGACTTCATCGAGGGCCCGGTTCGTTCCATGTGGGTCATCGCCGGGGCGCTCATCATCTGGAGCGTGGCCATGTGGCTGGCCGACCGTCAGCAGAACCTCACCAAGGGCATGCAGGACGTCAGCATCAAGGACGCCCTGATCATCGGCTGCTTCCAGGCCCTTGCCCCGGTCTTCCCGGGCATCTCCCGCTCGGGTGCCACCATCTCCGCGGGCCTGTTCCTGCGTTTCGACCGGGTGACGGCCACCCGGTTGTCCTTCTTCCTGGGCATCCCCGCTCTCGTGGCCGCCGGCGGCCTGGAGGCCGTCACCGCAGGGAAACACATCGCCGACGCCTCGATCGGCTGGGGGCCGACGATCGTCGCCACCGTGGTCTCCGGAGTCGTCGCCTACGCGACCATCGCCTGGCTGCTGAAGTTCGTCTCCTCCAACAAGTTCACGAGCTTCCTCGTCTACCGCGTGATCCTGGGAGCGGTCATCATCGCCCTCATCCTCGCCGGTCTCGTCGCCGCCTGAGTAATCCCAGAACGATGTAAATAGTGAAGCTGGTTGAGCCGGCCTGCGAGCGTCAGCGAGCCGGTCGTGTCGAAACCCGCGGTGGGGGTGTCCGGGGAGTTGTGGACGGGTCTGTCCGCCGGGTTTGGGGTGGTTTCGACTCGGGCCGCTCCTTCGTCGCGGCCCGGCTCAACCGGCTTCGGAGGAGGGACGCTCACGTGTTGGCTCAACCGGCCTGGGAGGGGTCCGGGTGCAGGTCGGCGTCCTGGGCCGCGAGCGCGGCACCGATGATTCCCGCCCGGTTGCGCATCTTCGCCGGGACGATGGGGGTGTGCAGCTGCAGCAGGGGCAGGAACTTCTCCGAGTCCTTCGACACCCCACCGCCGACGACGAACAGGTCGGGGGAGAACAGCATCTCGATGTGGCTGTAGTAGCGCTGCAGGCGAACGGCCCACGCCTTGTAGCTGAGCTTCTCCTTCTCCTTGATGGACGAGGCGGCGCGGGTCTCCGCGTCGAAACCGTCGAGCTCCACGTGTCCCAGCTCGGCGTTCGGTATCAGCACCCCTCGATGGATGATGGCGCTGCCGATTCCGGTGCCCAGGGTGGTCATGATCACCAGGCCGTCGTTGCCCCTCGCCGCACCATAGTGGACCTCCGCCAGCCCGGCGGCGTCGGCGTCGTTGACCAGGGTGACGGGTCGCCCCAGGTGATCCTCGAAGAACCTGGAGGCCTCGAATCCCGCCCACGACTTGTGGAGGTTCGCCATGAACGGCACCCTCCCGTGCACGACGGGGGCCGGGACGGTCAAACCGATGCGGGAGTCGGCGGGGATCTGCTCCTTGAAGTTCTCGACGATCTCCGCCACCACCGCCGCGACGTTCTTGGGACTCGACTTGGCGGGGGTCGGGATGCGCACCCGGGCCTCGGCGAAGTCTCCGAGCGTCAGGTCGACAGGGGCGCCCTTGATGCCGGAGCCGCCAACGTCAATGCCCAGGATGTTCATGCCGGCAAGCATAGGGGTTTCGCCGTGCCCGGCGGTATCCCGGCTTGCCAAGCGGGCCTGGAACTCCGCTAGACTGGGGCCGTCCCTGAGCGACGCGCGGGCGTAGTTCATCGGTAGAACGGAAGCTTCCCAAGCTTCAGAGGCGGGTTCGACTCCCGTCGCCCGCTCCATCATCCTCTTCCTTACCCCGGTTTGGTGGCCTTCGCGGGCGAATGCCTGCCTTGCCGGCAAGGGCCAGCGCTACAGCGCAGGCGAATGACCGGAAGGCAGGCGAATCCGCGGGGGAGGGTGGCTGGGGGGCGACCTCCGTCGGTGCAGTCCCTAGCGGAACATCACCCTGGTCGCCCTGGCGAGCACGCGCGGGTCCCGTTCGTAGTGGTGCAGCTTCGTCAACGGTTTGTCCAGTCCCAGCAGCGTGTACACGGCCACCTGCGCGCATCGCACCGAGTACTGCTCGGTGAAAACCATGTCGAACGGCATCTCGGCGAACTGGCTGACGAACGCCAGGTTCTTCGACCCGTCGGGCACCACCTTCGGGCGGTCCAGCGTGGTGCGCCGGTTGAACAGGGCCGACGCGTAGGGCATGTGAGCGGGCACCACGTTGACCACCGTGGCCATCAACTCGTCGACGCGCTCCGTGATCGGATGCGCGGTGGTGTCGATGCGACCCAGGTGCCCTATCGTCTCCAGCAGCATCTCCCGTCCCGTCATCTCGATGAACGGCTTGTCGATGAAATCCCCCGGGCGGCGCGGATGGAGCGCATACCCCCAGAAGACTCCCTGTTCGGGGGTCTGGGCGTGGTAGTGCGGCTGGTGGTGCACCACCAGGGAGATCAGCGGGCCGGAGTCGACGAAGGTGTTCAGCGCATTGCCGGGCAGCTGACGGGTCAGCCGGGAGATCTCGTTGATGAGGCCGTGATCGGAGGTGGTGACGGTGAAACTCGTCCACTCCGACTGCGAACGGTCGTTGAAGAACTTGTCCGGGTGGCCGAGGTTGTAGAAACGTCCCGCGGCCTGTTTCCACAGCAGGGCCGACGGTGCGTAGCGGTGGTCCTCGACGATCGCGGTGTCCAGGTCCCCGATCGAGGTCGAGTCCGTGATGGAACCGTTGGTGTCGAACACGAGATCCTGTGGTCCCACCTCGATCAGGCCCTCGGCGTCGTCGTTGTCCACCTCCTCGTACCTCAGGCCGGTGACGATGATCTCGTCGCGCAGTGGGGTGTCCGCGAAGACGAACTCGGTGACCTTGCGGTTGGTGATGAAGGTGACGCCCTGACCCTGCAGGTGGGCGCGCAGCGGCAGGATGACCGACTCGTACTGGTTGTACGGCGTACGGGTGACCCCCTCCAGGGTGTTGATCCGGGAGAACTCGAGGATCATCCGGTTCATGTAGCGGCGCAGCTCGGCCGCGGAGGAGACGTCCTTGAAGGCGAACGTGGTCTGCCACATCCACCAGAAATTCGTCTCGAAGAAATCCGGCGTCTCGGCGAACCATTCCCGGATCGAGACGTCGTCGAGCTCGCTCTCGCGCGACTCCGGCAGCATCATCAACCTGGTCAGCAGCAGGCGTTGTTTGTTGGTGAACTGCATGTGCCGGTAGCCCTTCGGACCCGAGACCCGCAGCCCCTCGGAGTCGATCAGCCTGCCGATGTCCTTGGTGGGGTGCGCGTGGTCGAAGTCGAGGATCTCCTGCGTGACGGACTTGCCCGGCTGGTCCAGCGACGGCACGCTGCCCATCACGTCCCAGAAGTTCTCGTAGGTCTCCTCGTTGAGCATCCTCCCGCCTCGGTTGAGGAAACCCTCGGAATTACCCAGCGGGTGGTGCCCGTACTCGCCCTCGAACTCCTTGACGGCCGCGCCGTCGTTCGCGCCGTGCGTTTCAAGCCCCAGGATCGTGATCTGGTCGCCTCTCCAGCCGCCGTCGCGGATCAGGTAGACGGCAGCGGCGAGGTTCCCGATTCCCGCCCCGATCATGTAGGCCCTGCGAGTCATGTCTCCCAGCTTTCATCCATCCGACGCCGCACCTTCTGCGGCATCCATGAAACGGATCATACTCCGTTCGGAGTGCGCTCCAAAATGGTATCGTGGGAGCAGTTCCGACGACGTCCCGTGACGAGCCAGGTGATGACGATGACCATGCAGCAATCGGCGCCCGCACCGGGAACCTCGCTGCGCGAACGCAACAAGACAGCCAAGCAGGAACGCATCCTGGAAGCCGCCACCAGACTCTTCGCCGAGAAGGGCTACGAGGCGGTGACCACGGCGGAGATCGCGGAGGCCGCGGAGGTGGGGGTGGGCACCCTGTTCAGGTACGCCGGTTCTAAGGCCGAGCTGCTCGTCGCGGTGATGAACAGCCGCTTCGCCGAGGGCATCGAGGCCGGTCTGTCGGAGGCGGCGCAGGGACGGGAGATGGCCGAGTCGATCATCGCCATCCTGCGGCCTTTCGTCGAGGAGTCGATGACCCACCCCGAGAACATGCTCGCCTACGAACGCGAGGCCCTGTTCGGCAGCGTCGAGCACCGGGAGGAGGCCACGAGCAGCGTCTCGCGCGTCGAGCAGGCCATTCTCCAGGTGTTGCTGCTCCACCGGGCGAAACCGCGAGACCCGTCGGCCGGTCTCGAGGACATCGCCCACACCATCTACGCCGCGCTGTACCTGGACATCGTCAAGGTCACCACCGGTCGCAGCGCCATGGCGGACCTTCCCGCCCAGGTGCGACGCTCAGTCGACTTCCTCACCGCGGCGCTGCTCAAAACCTGAATCCGTCGCGTACCTCGGGAGGGGTGGGGCAGTGGTTTCGGCCCGGGCCGCGCGTCAGGGGGTTTGCGTTTTGGGGGTGTGCCGTTGATGGGGGTGGCGTGGCCCGGCGGTGAGACGGCGCGCCATCGCCTACTCCTCTGACCTTCCCTTCCCGACAGGCATGCCTAACCTTACAGCCGAACGGCCTGTACTGCAGCGCAAGCGCGCGACCACACGATGGCGAAACACGGGGGTGATATGGATCCCGCGGGGAGCAGTCGCCAACACACTGCCCGCAAACAAGCCTCCATCACTAACTTTCAGGCAGAACCATTACGGGTACATCTCTGTATATGACCTAGCCAAAAGCCTGCTCGCGACATGCATATCACAAAATTGAGGTTTGACCAAAAGTTAACTGGACTCGACGCCTCAACGTGGATATTTTCTCTCCCAAGAGATGCAGCTCGCATCTCGCGGAGAGGTTCATAGTGAGCCAGTTGACGGGCATGTCGCTGGCATTGGAAGTGCCACCAGCATATCACGCGCTCATGTTCATAGTCCGGCACTGCGTCGTCAAGTGCAGGTGCTACATAAGGCTACTACTCCACCAGAGCAGTAGCAGCATCAGCAAATGGCGCAGTGCAGATGACACACTAAAGACCTCTTTAGGAACTCCTTGAAAGGAAGGACCACGATGAACAGCTCAGATTCGGCGATCCTGCTCCACAATCCGGCAGGAATTGTCGAGTTGGACACGGACGACATGGATCTCGACATGACCCACGGTGGCACCACATGGTGGTGCGCCATCGCGACCGCTACCATCGCGCTCACCGCCACGAAGTGCTCGCCTGACGGAACCCTGTGTGGTTCGTGCCAGATGGGCACCCGAGGGTGTTGCTGAACCACACTCGGGAAGGAAGTGAGCGAGCATGCGCAACGACGACGTGAACATGAACTCCTCTGAAGGCCTGCTGGCCGGCGTGGACCATCCCTCTGGCCTCATCGACCTTACTGAACTGTCTGACATCGAACTCGATGAGACCAGCGGTGCGGCTGGCACTGGTTTGGTCGGCACTTTCGGCTGCTGCTGGTGCGTCCCGTGGTATTCGGGCTGGACAGTTTGTGGTCTTGTCTGCTCCCACCCGGGCTGCAAGCGCTAACCCCTGATGGGGGAGGGCGGCGCCCTCCCCCATCTTCACCCCCACAGAATCGGAGTCATTGATGAGCAACAGAGCTACTGCCGTCGCACTCATACTGATCGCACTGTTCGGAGTTTTGTCCTACGTCTTCCTCGGTAGTAAGGCGCTCACCATCGGGGCTGTTGTGGCGATTTTGTTTGTGGCAATCGCGCGGGTCGTCAGGATCTGGGTGCCCAAGTCCTGATCGCAAGGATTTCCCCACCCCTCGCCACAGCAAACTGGAGCGATCTGGCATGTCTGTCCCCCGTCTTCCTTGGTGGCTTGCGTCTGGCCTCTTGGAGCGCCTTGGTGAACCCACCGAAATTGATGCCGCTCTCGGCGCACAGCGCTGGAGTCGCTGGATGCAACTGCCTCCTCTCCGTGGCGCGGACGATGTGGACGCCGTCCTCGCCCCTTTGGGGGTCACTTCCACATGTCTCCGCGCTCTTCTGGGTGAAACTCCCGCATCCTTGGCGCGTCGCATGCAGACAGGACCTGCGCCCGAGTGGTATCTGCATTTCCAACGACTCTGGGAGCAGGGTGAGCGCACTCAGCACCTGCCCAAATCAGCCCCGCTCGACGTGATTGAACTGGTGCGCCCGTTGGTTGACGGCGCGCTGGAAGAACTGGCGGTGCGCGGGGAAGCGCTCACGCACGAGGTGCCAGAGCCAGCCGAGGCCGTTCGCGGGGCTCTGAATGCCACACTCTCGGAGCATCCGTTAGCTGATCTTGCGCCAATCATTGCCCCCACCGGGGTCCTTGAGGTCCACCTGATGAAGTCGGCGGGGCGACTCTTTGGTAACACTCCCGAGGAGCGCTACGAGAGCTTTATCCACCTCCTGCACGACCCGGAGGTGCGCGAAGAGTTGCTGAGCAAGTACGTGGAGTTGGCGCGCATCGTCACCACCCGTCTGATGTTTTGGGTGGAGCGGCGGCTCGACTTCCTACGAGCTTACCGGGACGATCGCGCTGAGTTGGCCCATTTGCTCGGTGCCGATACTGTGATGATCACCGACGTGGAGTTCGGCGCGGGCGACTCGCACTGCGAGGGCCGCACCGTCGCGATCGTGACCACGGACGCCGGTCGCGTCGTCTACAAGCCCCGCGCGGGGGATCTGGACACCGCATTCGCGTCCATCGTGGACTGGACGAACGAGAGGCTCCCGCGCCTTCCTCTGCGTGCGCTGCGTCCCGTGGGTCAAGGCTCACACACGTGGGTGGAGTTCGTGGACAGCAGCATCACCACCGATGATGACGGCGCAGACGCCTTCTCCTATCGACTGGGCAAGTTTGCTGCCCTGCTCTACTGCCTGCATGCGACAGACTTTCATTTCGAGAACGTGGCCGCATCAGGCAGCGACCCGGTTCTGATTGACCTCGAAGCCCTGCTCCACAAGGGCAATACCAGCCGCGATGAGGACACCCTCACCAACGTGGCCTACGACTTCCTCGCCGACTCAGTGCGCAAGATCGGGATCCTCCCGGACCGCATTTTCATGCGCGAGGGCGACCAGTCACACGTCGTCGATGTCTCCGCCATGGGTGGGCATGGCGGCCAAGAGGGGCTTGTGTCGGTCCCCACCCTGGTCGCCGTCGGCACGGACGAAGTGCACATCGAGCCCCAGCGGCACATTGTGACCGATCAACCTAACGCGCCCGTTGCGGCGGATGGAAGCTCCTTCAATCTGGTGGAGCGCGGCGAGCCATTCACCGAGGGTTTCCGCACTGCCTACCAGGTGATCGCGGCCGAGAAGGAAGCAGCATTGTCTGTTTGGCTGCCGCTTTTGGCTTCGAGCAGCGTCCGTTTCATCGCACGCCCAACTTTCTTGTACGGACGCCTGCTGTTGAAATCCTACCACCCTGAGCTCCTGCGCGACCGTTTGGATCGCACGATGTTCCTGAGCAAGCTCCTGCACGGTCATCCAGGTGATCCCAACCGGAGGAGAATGATGTCTGCCGAGATGAGAGATCTCCTTCAGGGAGATATCCCCTTCTTCGTCACTCAAGCTGGTTCGGGAGTCCTGCGCGGTGCTGACGGGAAGCTCATTGGCCAAGGCGGTGAGGCCCCGGTTGAAGCGGCACGGCAACGTCTCACGATGTTGAACGAGACCGACTTGGAGCAGCAGACGGAGGTGTGTCGCTATTCATTCATCGCAGCCCGGGTTGACGGTGAGAACGATCGCTGGCCTGGCTGGGAGAGCCCGCTTGTCCCCGGTGAGGGTTACCCGACCGACACGCTCACGGACGCCGCATGCCGCATCGGACACACCTTGATGGACAAGGCAGTGCGGCGAGGTGCCGATGTCGGCTGGATAGGCCTCAATCTGGTGGATGAGCGCTGGTGGACGCTTTCCCCTGCGACGCTGGACCTCTACAGCGGCAGCCCAGGTATTGCTCTCGCGCTGGCTGCCATCGGCAAGGTCAGCGGAGACGAGGAGATCTCCACATTCGCCACCGGTGTGCTCACCCTCGTTGCCCGGCAGGCGCGACAAATGCGCAAACTGGCCGATGAGAAGGGCGTCCACGGCGGAATCAACGGCACCGACTGCGGTGCATTCGGCGTGATCGGGGGGCCCATTTACGCATTGAACTACGCAGCCGGCCTGTTCGACCGCCCCGACTGGTCGGCGGCCGCCAACACACTTTTGAGCCCCTTGGCCCGGCTCGTCAAGGAAGAACGCTGCTCCGACATCGTCTCGGGAGCGGCCGGGGCATTAATGCTCGCGCATTCCTCACCTCCCAGCAACGCAGCCGAGGAATTGGCTCACGCGGCCGCCACCCGACTGAAGGAACTCGCATTGTGGGACCACGAGCGTGCGTCGTGGGCGAGCGACTTGGCACAGGGAGAACCCTTGGTCGGATTCTCGCACGGAACCTTGGGCATCGCGCTGGCTCTGGCCATCCACGCCCGCAACACTGGAGAGGAGTCGTGGTGGGATCTCGTCCGAGGGGCGATGTCACACGAAGCCAAGCACTTCGATTCGCAGTCCGGAGACTCCGCTGACCTGCGTGACCTGGCGCAGGACCGCAGTGGCCCGATGCGGGCGTGGTGCCACGGAGCCGGTGGTGGTGGCTTGGGTCGTCTGCTCCTGAGCAACATCGGCGCCGGGCAGCTGGATCAGAAGCGTCTACGCACGGAGGCGTCGCTGGCGGCATCCGCCCTCGCAAACACTGGCCTCGGGGGCAGGGACGTGGTCACCGGGATCGGCAACCACTCAATCTGCCACGGAGACGTTGGCAACCTTCTCGTGTTGAGCAGAATCGAAGGATGGAACACTCAAGGCGACGCATGGCGAGCCATCCTGGCCTCCGGTGAAAACGGTCGCTGGCTCTGTGGAGTACCCGGTGGTGTGTTCACCCCAGGCCTCATGACCGGTTTGGCGGGGGTCGGATGGGGCTTGGCCTACGCTGCGGAACGCGGTGCGCTGCCGGACGTACTGGCCTTGGAGCCTTCCCCTGCCAACGGGTGGTGACATGCCCTCACTCACCGCTATCGGCCTGTATCGTTGGGGCGTCCTCACGCTTGCGGGAGCAACTTTGGGTGTCCTGCTCGCCGTCGCGACGTTCGTCAGCTACACCCCTGTGGGCACCGCCATCCTGGAAACGTGTGACGCCAGCACCGCGACCCTGCGGTTCACCACAGTCAACCAGGCGCCCGCGGGAACGACGGTCGAAATCACGACGACCGGGTCGGTGGCTTCCGGGATCATCGCCCCGGGGCCACAGGACACGACCGACGTTCCCACCCAGGTCAGCCTCACTACTGATCTCTGCGGGCAGGTGGCCGTGCCGCGTGAGAGCATCGTCCTCGTCAGGTTCCCACCGAAGCCTCTGATCACAGGACTACTCTCATGAGGGGCAGAGTTCCAGTGATTCGTCAACAGACGGCGACCGAGTGCGGGTTGGCTTGCCTCGCGATGGTCCTGGCACACCATGGGCGCCGCACCACGTTGCGCGCGCTTCGTGACACCGTCGACATTGGGCGTGACGGCGCGAGCCTGCGGACGTTGGTTGCCTTGGCGCGTTCGGCGGGCATGGATACCCATGCTTATCGAGCCCCGGCCGCCAAGCTTACCGAGCTACCCCTTCCGCTTGTCCTGCACTGGGAGGATGCCCACTACGTCGTCCTAGAGAGGATCATGGGGGACAAGGTACACGTGGTTGACCCGGGGTTGGGCCGACGCACGATGTCGTGGGTCACCTTTGAGAAAAGCTACGCGGGTATCGCGCTGAGCGCGCGACCAGGACCGGAGTTCCGCCGCCAGCGTGGCGAGCGGTTCGCGATTGGTGCCTTCATCGCGGGCTACATCCCTCACCGGATTGCTCCCCTCCTGCTGCTCTTCGTGGCTTCTCTCGTGTTGGTGCTCCTAGCGATTATTCCCGCATTTTTGACCCGATTCTTTGTTGATCAATTCATCCCGTCTGGTGATGTAGGGTTGGTCGGATTCTTGGCTCTCATGATCGCCTTGTTCGGTCTGTGTCACATCCTGTGCTTCTTGGCCCGGGCTGAACTCTTGTTGTGGCTGCAGACCGTCATGGACTTGAGGATGATGCGACGCTTCATGAGTCACCTGCTCGCCTTGCCTTATAAGTACTTCCAGACCCGACGGGGCGGCGATCTTCTGGTGCGGGCAGGCAGCACATCCTTCGTCCGTGACGTGCTCAGCGGGCAAATGCTCGCGATAGCGATCGACAGCCTCCTTGTGGTCGTGTACTTCACGCTCATCGCCCGGACCAGTGTGCCCCTGGCCCTCACCTTGGTGGCGGTTGCTGTCCTGCAGGTGTTGTTGATTCTCGTCACCCTTCCGGCGGCCAAACGTTTCGCTCAAGATGAGTTGGTCAGCATGAGTGAAGCCCAGTCGGCGCTGCTGGAAACTATCTCCGGAATTGAAACCGTCAAAGCGTGCGGGGCTGAATCGGAGAGTTACGCCCGCTGGGGCGAGCAGTTCGACCGGCAGTTGCATGCCTCGGTCAGGAGGCGCCGCCTCGACGTTCAGATCGAAAGTCTCCTGGGTGGGTTGCGCATCGCGCTCCCTCCAGCGGTCACTTTGGTCGGTGCCGTTATAGTCCTGAACGGCTCTCTCACCGCGGGTGACATGCTGGCGCTCAGTGCTCTTGCTGGTGCTGCGCTCGCCCCGGTCAGTACCTTGGGTCACAGTCTTCAGTCCTTGCAGACCGTGGGCGTCCATCTTGATCGTGTCCGCGATGTTCTCGAGGAGCCCATTGAGGAAGTGCAAGAGGACGCGCCCAAGTACAGCCTCTCCGGCCAGATCTCTTTGCGCAATGTGTCGTTCCGGTACGGGACAGGCAGCCCTTGGGCGCTCGAAGGAATCGACCTCGAGATACCTGCCCACTCACGTATCGCCATTGTGGGAGCCAGTGGCTCCGGAAAATCGACACTCGCCCGGGTCGTAACAGGTCTTCTACAAGCCGAGGGAGGTTCTATTTCTCTGGACGGTCATGCGCTGAAGGACCTGAATTTGCGCCATTTTCGCCAGCAATGCGGGGTGGTGACACAGTCGCCGAGCATGATGAGTGGTAGTTTGCGCCACAATGTGACTATCTCTGCCCCGGGGGCTACGGACAGCGAGGTGTGGGAAGCCTTGGAGGCAGCTGCCCTGGCTGACGAAGTGCGGTGCATGCCTTTGGGATTGGCGACGCCTTTGGGTGATGGCGGGCTCGGGTTGTCGGGCGGGCAGTTGCAGCGACTTGCGATCGCACGCGCGGTCATCCGTCGACCACGAATCCTCGTTCTTGATGAAGCCACCTCCCACCTCGACTCGGGGAGCGAGAACCGGGTGTTCGAGCATCTCCACCACCTCGACTGCACCCAGATCCTGGTTGCCCACCGGTTGAGTACTGTGCGAGATGCAGATCTCATTGTGTGCCTTGCTCACGGTCGGGTCGTCGGCCAGGGCACCCACAGCGAACTGTTCGCCTCCTGCGCGGAGTATCAGCACCTCATCAATCGGCAGCTTCCAGCTATGGGTGCGCCCGCCCTCATCGATACGCCTTTCCTGAGCTCTGATCTTCCCGACGCATGAGGAGGTGCGCCATGACCAGCCTTACTGCTCCGAAAGGGAACCACACACCTCGGCACGCATACGTGCCTTCTGGGACGCTGAGTGCCCACCATCTTCACAAGAAGTTCGGACGAGTCACCGCCTTGGACGACGTGAGTTTCGAGGTGCAGCCTGGTCGCGTCACGGGGTTCTTGGGCCCCAACGGTTCGGGCAAAACCACGACACTGCGCTGCCTGTTAGGGCTGTCGACCCCGACCAGCGGTCACGTGCGCTTCGGTGACGGCTCACTACAAGACCTGCCACCCTTCCCTCAGGGAGTGGCGTGGGCGCTGGAACGTGACGGGTTTATCCCCGGTCGCCGTGTCCAAGACCACTTGGCCATCACTGCAGCTGGGCTGGGGCTTGATCGGCGCTCGATCGACTCCGTCCTGGGACGGGTGGGGTTGGAGGGTAGTGGACGCCGACGCATCAGGGCGCTTTCCTTGGGCATGCGCCGACGCCTGGTGTTGGCTGATGTACTCCTTCATGAACCCAGCTATGTCCTTCTCGATGAGCCCACCAACGGGCTTGATCCTGAGGGAATCCTGTGGCTTCGGGAAACCCTGCGCGGTTTGGCCGACAAAGGCTGCACCGTCTTGCTGTCGTCGCACCTGCTCAATGAGGCCGAGCGGCTCATTGATGATGCCATCCTCATCCACCACGGGTGCACCGTGTGGGAGGGCAGCCTCAAACACTGGCGGGCGGATGCTCCGCCCACCGTCCTCCTCGACGGCGATGACCCCCACGAGTTGTACGACACTTTGAACCAGCGGGGAGTGCATGTGTTGTTCACCCCGGAAACGTACAGCGCGATCTCGGCAGCTGACTTGCCGCAAGCACTCGAAGCTTTGACCGGGGCAGGAGTTGACCACCACGTGACGTCCCAACGTCCGCCCACCTTGGAAGAGCTCTTCCTCCGTACGACACAGGAGGCACCCCATGAACACTGACATTCTTGCCGCTGTCCGCGCCGAGTTCGTGAAGGCACGTACTGACCCCGCACTGCAACTCGTCCTGCTGGTCGCCGTCCTGATGATGATCGGGCTACCACTCTTAACCGCCTTCAACCTTGCCGAGGATTTCTCAGTCGCTGGGACGACGACGGTCCGGGACTATCTCTTCAGCTTCCCCGGACGCCAAGGGTACTTGGCCGCGCTGCTGTTGGGCGTCCTCATTGCGGCCCGCGATGTCGAGTCCGGCGGCACCGCGCGGCTTGTTGTCATGTGCCGTGGCCGCGGTGCTGTGTTGGCTGGCAAGGTGGTCGTGACCACTGTTGCCTCCTTGACGGTCGGGTTGGCATGCATCGTTGCCGCCACGCTGACCGTGTCTGCCGTCGTCTGGGCGCGTACGTTGATCAATCCGCTCCAAGACCCAGCTATCTGGTGGATGAGCCTGCGGACCTTGGTGGTCTTTGTCGTGTGGAGTCTGATCGGCTTGGGAGTGGGACTACTGATGCGCAACACAGTGGCCAGTACGGCCACTGTGCTCCTGTACGGTATCCTCATTGAACCGACAATCACCTTCCTGTCCAACGAGCACACGTCATTGAGCGGGGTGGGTCGTTTCCTCCCCAGCGCTTTGTCCTACGCGCTGGTATGGCCGTCGACACCGGGTGTGGAGAACACCTCCGTCGGTGCCCAGTCCGGGCAAGCACTCGCGGCCGGTCCGGCCATCGGTTTGTTGTGTGTGTACGCCGTCCTAGCTATAGTCGTTGGCTATGCGATGGGCCTGTTCCGTCGAGATTTGCCCGCATGATAGGCACCAATCGGGCGATCGATATCGGGCCAGACGGGGTTCTGCCGTCATCGGTGCCTGCCATCACAGTACAGGGGTTGTGGCGCCGCTATTGCGCAGGGAGAGGCCGCACGGAAAAAGTGTTCGACGCCGTCCGCGGGGTCGACTTGACCGTTCACCACGGTGAGGTGTTCGCGTTGTTGGGGACGAACGGTGCAGGGAAGACCTCCACTGTCGAGGTCATAGAAGGTCTCGCTCCACCCAGCGAGGGCAACGTTCGCGTGTTGGGTCAGGACCCTTACGCCGAACGTCATCTCGTGCGCCCCTGCACCGGGATCCTGCTGCAGAGTTCGGGGTTTCCCCCAGCCCTGACGGTTCGTGAGATGGCTCGTATGTGGCACGGCACGCTGAGGTCGCCGTATCCAATCGACGACATGCTTGATGCGGTCGGCTTGGACCACAGCTCACACCTCCTGACAGCCAACCTTTCGGGCGGTGAGCGCCGCCGTCTTGATTTGGCACTCACCTTGATGACGCGCGCTGACGTCCTGATTTTGGATGAGCCCACCACAGGCCTCGACCCTGACTCACGTCACCGGATGTGGACGTTGATTCGGGAACGCGTAGCAGGTGGCGCAGCAGCATTGATCACCACGCACTATCTGGAGGAAGCAGAGAAGTTTGCTGACCGTCTGGCCGTCATGCACGCCGGTCGCATCGCACGACAGGGAACCCTTCGGGAGATCGTGAGCAATGCGCCCGCGCGCATCACGTTCAACTGTCCACCTGGCCTGTCGCTCAGCGACCTTCGTGTTCCTGCGGCCCGCATCATGTCGGAACGAGGAGCCCACACAACACGCATCCTGATCGAGACGGCGGATCTTCAAGGCGCTCTCGCCGCGACGCTGGCCTGGGCGGGACCTCACGTTCTGGACGATCTTCAGGCCCGTAGCGCTTCACTTGAACAGGCGTTCCTATCCCTGTCTGACACGGAGGAGTCGTGATGCCCACCGCGCTGGTCCCAATGTCCAGGTTAAGCGCCCGGCGGCTGTGGTCGCTGGCGCGGGCCGAGTCCACCATCTTGTTGCGCAACCCACCCGCCTTGATGAGCGCGCTGGGCTTGCCGCTCTTCATGACCTTCATTTACACGATGTTGCAGGTGGGGGGGCTCAGCTCGGGGATGCGGTTGACGACGGTGCTCATCTCGTCGTGCCTGCTTTTCGTGGTGTACTACACGATGGTCAGTTCGTTGGTGGCGCGGCGCGAACAGTTCGTTCTCAAACGCCTCTATGCGGGCGAGGCCACGCCCTTGGAGATTCTCCTTGCTCCCGCCTTTCCGCTCGTGGTTCTCCTGGTGATCCAGGTGGCATGCGGTTTGGGCGGATCGATCGTCCTCGGAGCGATTCCCCAGCACGGCTGGGCCCTTCTGCTAGCTGTGGTGGGAGGCGCCGCCACGTGGACTGCACTGGCGGTGGTGAGTGCATCACACACGCGAACCGTCGAGTCTGCACAGTTCACCACGATGCCGCTGATCCTGGTGGCCATGGCTGCTTCCGGATTCTCCTTTCCCCTTGACACGTTGCCGTTTCCTTTGGAGTGGCTGGCCCACTGGTTGCCCATGACGCCCGTCGTTGACCTCATCATCTTCGCTTTCACGGGCACATCCCCTAATGGTGAGCCTCTGGACGATCCGCTGAGCGTCGCAGGGGGCATCCTTGGCATGCTTGCCCCCTTGGCCGCGTGGTGTCTGGGTTCGATGGCTCTCGCTCGTCATGTGTTCCGCTGGGATCCACGGAACTGACCGTGCCAGCCGGGTTGGTTGACAGCGCGAATCATTGTCGCGTCAAATGCGTGGGCGGTTCTCGCGCTCTCAGGACCCCCTGACCTGAGTTGGCACGGGTTTAGTGACCTGCGCGGGCGAGAAATTCGGTGATGTCCTCGGGGATCCTCGGTTCGGCGTGAAGTTGTTGGCAGGCCAGGCTGATGGTGACGTGTTGCAGGATGTGTAGCGCGCGGACGACCTTCTTGATGCTCCCGCCGGTGCGGGTCTGTAAGTTACGGGCGATCACGAGGGCGGTAGGCACGATGGTGAGGTGGGCCTCGACCGAGTCACGCTGCCGGTGGTAGATCTGGCGGGCGGCCAGGTCACTCTTGCTCATCCGGAAGTACTGCTCGACGCGCCACGTGGTAGCTGCTGATGACCTCGGCGACCGGCATCACGGTTGCGGTGATGCTGGTGGCGTAGCCCATCAGCCGACCAGGCAGCACATCGCAGGGGCACTTCGTCCGGGCCGGGGCCGCTGCCCGGCGACGCAGGGTGATCGTGTCGATGACCTGACCATCAGTGAACGTGTTGCGATGTGAGGCGCGCAACCCCAGTTCTTCGATCACCCGGATGCTGTCGAGCTTGTCGGAACAGCAGTGGCTTCACCGGAGAGCTTTTCGTGCGGCTGCTTCAGCATCGGTCTTGTCGTCTTTGCCGAGCCGGGCTCTCAGGTGCGGATGAGGCTGGTTGACTTCCACCACCTCGATGCCTGCATCAAGCAGGAACCGCGTGATGCCTGTCGCATGTGAGCCGGTGAACTCTACGCCGATCTTGTTGATCACGCCAAACCCAGCCAGCCAGTCCACCCAGAACCAACGTGCTCCCGGAACGAGTCGACCCGTCGGTGTCAGGACAGCGCTACCAGCAGCGCGTCAGCGATTCGGTAGGTCAGACCCGCCCCGAGACCACAACGCCATCTTCATTGCCAACCGGACACTCCCTGCTGGTCCAACCGGCATCGGGGAAAAGGGCGTTCCGTGCTGGTTCCATCAGGTAGAAGGCGAAAGTTATATCCCTTTCGGTGGGTTGGATAGGTTGTTTCCCGCGGCGAAAGGAAGGTGTTTCCAACCGTGCTTTCCAACGAGCGGGGGATTGCCCTTATGCTGGCCCGTGATTGTGTTTTCCCGGAAAGTTTCCCGGGGTCGCAGGTTCAGGAGGGGGAATCATGACCGATGTCCGAAGGGTATCGCCGCGGCGGCGCTTCGTCGCGGTGTTGGCTGCTTTCGTGTTGGCCGTGGCGGGTGTTTTCGTGCATGGCGCACCTGCCCGTTCCGAGGAGAACAACGCCATCAAGTTCGGACCGGTGACGCTGACGCATGTCACCGAGACCGGAGATCCTGTTCCTGCTCCAGGGCGTCAGCTGTTGCGAGGAAATTTCTTCTTCCTGGACATCTCCTTTGACGCCACCACCGCCAATCCGCAGCCGGGGGACACCTTCTCCATTTCCATTCCTGAACCGTTCGTGAACCGCGACGCGGGGAACTCCCAGCGGGAGGTCATCAAACCTCTCATGGTCGGCGCGACCCAGGTCGGCGACTGCAACATCAAGGCCAGCCTCATCACTTGCACCCTGAACGACGCGGTGCGGGGTCGCACCGACATCCTGGGGACGCTGCGGGCTCAACTGGTGGCCGGAGGGGTCACGTCCAGGACCAGCAGCACCTTCGTCATCAACGGGCAGAACCACGTGCTCCAACACCCCTGGGGCGAGGACATCGTCGCGCCCGGGATCGTGCCGTTCACCCCGGGCACCAGAGCGGTCAAGGGCGCCACCGGGGTCGGATCCGGGTCGAAGGCCATCAACTGGCGCGTCATCTTCGGCGGCGCCTGGCTGAAGAACAACTACCCCAACGGCGGGCCCGTCACCATCACCGACACCATCAGCGCGGGCATGGATGTGCCGGACCCCTCCACCGTGCAACTCATCGAGGTGTACGGCGATCCCGCCACCGGAAGGGCCACCGACCGCGTCGTCGCCAAGGGGAACGGCACCGGCGAACTGGACGGTTTCAAGGTGACCCCCGGCATCGAGGGACGGACCGTCACCTTCAAGGTCGAGGGGCCGCTCTCCACGGACAAGGACTACCGGGTCGAGTTCACCACCCCCTTCACGGGCGGCGAGACGGTGATCCCCGGATTCCAGTACACCAACGCCGCCACCTTCGTCGAAGCCGGCCACACCACACCCACCGCCGTTCGCAGCTACTTCGAGTCCTTCAAGGCGATCGTCACCTACAAGCAGGGCTTCGGCGGCTTCGAGGTGAGCAAGAACATCCAGGGGGACGTGATCCCGCCGCGGGGCCAGAAATTCGACGTCACCGTCAACTACACCCTGCCCGCAGGCACCACGGCCGCGGACTACCCCGGCTGGGACGCACCCGAGAATCCGACGAAACTGACCGTGACCGTCGGGAGCACCGCGCCGTACATGCCGACCTTCCCCAAGGGAACCACGGTCACCCTCAGCGAGGACGCGGCTTCCGCCGACCCCGCGACCCCCGGGATCGCATGGGGCGCACCGGTGTTCTCGTCGACCAACAACAAGGTGGGCATCAGCGGCGACAGGACCCGGGCCACCTTCACCGTCGAGGACCAGGTGACCCTCCCGGTGTCACTGATGAACACCACCGAGACCGCCAGCGGCACCTTCGCGATCTCCAAGACGATCGTCGACGGGGGTTCCACCGGTGCCGACACCTTCAGCGTGAGGTATGCGTGTTCTGCTGCTGGTGAGGGTGGGGTTGCAGCCGAGGGGGCGGTTGATGTGACCGCCGGTGCGGACAAGGTTGTGGGTAGGTTCCCGGTGGGTACCTCGTGTGAGGTGGTGTCCGAGGACGAGGCGGCGGCTGCTCGTGCCGGCTACACCCTGACCGTGGACACGGGGCAGGCGGTGACCGTCGTCAAGGACGACACCGTCACGGTCAACGTCACCAACACCTATGCCCGGGACCTCGGTACCTTCGCGATCGGCAAACGGGTGTTCGACGGAGGCTCCACCGGAACCGACACGTTCTCGCTGAACTACAGGTGCTCCGCAGCGGGCGCGGACGGCGTTCCGGCCACCGGCACGGTCCAGGTCAACGCGGAGGAGAACAAGGTCGTGGGCAGGTTCCCGGTCGGAACCACCTGCGAGGTGGTCTCCGAGGACGAGGCGGCCGCCGCCCGCGCCGGCTACACCCTGACCGTCGACAAGGGACAGCCCGTGACCATCACGAGAAACGACCTCGTCACGGTGACCAACACCTACACCCGGGACCTCGGGACCTTCGCGATCGGCAAGACGATCGTCCCCGGCGGCTCCGAGGGCACCGACACCTTCGGCATCGAGTACAGGTGCTCCGCGGCGGGCGAGAATGACGACGGCGCCGTTGCCGCCACGGGCACCGTGGCGGTGACCGCCGGAGTGAATGAAGTGGTCGGCAGGTTCCCGGTGGGAACCACCTGCGAGGTGACCTCAGAGGTTCCCGCCCCGCGTGCCGGCTACACCCTGACCGTTGACACGGGACAGGCGGTGACCGTCGTCAAGGACGACACCGTCACGGTCAACGTCACCAACACCTATGCCCGGGACCTCGGCACCTTCGCGATCTCCAAGACGATCGTCGACGGGGGTTCCACCGGTGCTGACACCTTCAGCGTGAGGTATGCGTGTTCTGCTGCTGGTGAGGGTGGGGTTGCAGCCGAGGGGGCGGTTGATGTGACCGCCGGTGCGGACAAGGTTGTGGGTAGGTTCCCGGTGGGTACCTCGTGTGAGGTGGTGTCCGAGGACGAGGCGGCGGCTGCTCGTGCCGGCTACACCCTGACCGTT
>NZ_LR027842.1:366588-382260 GCF_900607225.1 [Pseudopropionibacterium] massiliense
CCGAGGGGGCGGTTGATGTGACCGCCGGTGCGGACAAGGTTGTGGGTAGGTTCCCGGTGGGTACCTCGTGTGAGGTGGTGTCCGAGGACGAGGCGGCGGCTGCTCGTGCCGGCTACACCCTGACCGTTGACAAGGGTCGGGCGGTGACCGTCGTCAAGGACGACACCGTCACGGTCAACGTCACCAACACCTACACCAGGGATTCCGTCCCGAGCCCCGGGCCGACCGGTACCCCCGACCCCACGCCGTCGCCTTCCGTCACACCGAGCGCCACACCCTCCACCCCTCCGAGCGGTTCGCCGTCGCACAGCGGTGATCCGAGCGCGTCGCCCGCTCCGATCCCCTCGGCGGATCCCACCGTCACCGTTCACCCGACCGCACCCGGTGTCCCGACACCCACCGCGAAGGAACCGAGGAAGTCGGTCGTGAGGCCCGGTCTGCCGAGGACCGGCGACTGAGCCGCTGATCCGGCGAACGGCCGGGCCCGGGAACTCTCTCCCGGGCCCGGCCGTTATCATTTAGCTTGCTGCCGCGTGAAATCCTGACCCGGAGGAGTCGCTGTCCATTCGTTCGACATGTGCGTTCGCTGAACGCGGCTCCAAGAAGTGACATGATCCTGGTAGCAGATTTCCGCGACGGAGAGAGAATCAGATGACGATTTGGCTCGAGAAGCTTCTCGTCCCCGAACTGCTCGAGGCATACCTCGAGCACGGGTACGGGTTCAACTTCGGTTACGCCGTGGCCGCGGACTCGATCAGCTCCGAGGACTCCGCGAGGGAACTCGTCGCCGCGCTCGACCTCGACGGCCCCGAGGGTCCCCTGGCCGGGGCGGACGTCGTCCACACACTGCGTTTCCCGTTGATGCCCACCGACACCGTCTATCCCGCCATGGGCGGCACCACCGACGAGGAGCGCGCCGTCGCCAGGGGCGACTTCCTGGAGTTCCCCCCCTTCAACGGCAGCGGCGTCATCGACCTGCCCAGCGACCCCCAGGCCTCGCATCTCTACGTCGACCCGACGATCCTGCGCGCCGGCGCGCAGATCCTGAGACGGGAGTCCGGGGGAGCGGCCGCCGAGGTCGTCGCGACCTACCGGGGCCTGTTCATGGGCTGGAAGAAGGCCGACGGGACGAAAACCCCACCCGGCCGCCCCGACCCGCTCAGCATGCAGGCCTTTCGCGTCAAGGAGGCCGATTCCTTCTCCCCGGGACAGTTCAACTTTGACGACATCGGCGGGCTCCGCGACGTGATCGGGCTCCGCCGCGACGACAACGGTGTTCAGCGACGCATCGTCATCGCACTCGACCGGATCGCCCAGGCCGGGGTCGTCAAGACCCACGGCTCCTGGGATGGCTTCCCGGTACGCGCCATGCGCATCACCGACGATGGTGAACACTGGGAGGTCATGTCCCTGGCGCACGACGCCCACGCCGCGCAGGAACGCGGGATGCGACGCATCGAGGCGGGGGTCTACAGCGCCATCGTCGCCCCCGGCGAGGTGCAGACGATCTTCACCCTGCTCTCCATGCCATCCTGGCCCCAGGGCTGACGCCCACCCAGGCGCAGCAGCCGGTCTCCCCGCTCGGGAGACCGGCTGCTGCGCATGGGGGCAGAACTGGTCGAATCGACGAAAGGTAACCGTTCGCGGAGCCCGTCCGTGGCGTCCATGGATCACTTCCGGCAGGCCAATTGGCCGAAAGGTCGACAGGTGCCTATACTTTCGGCGACGATTCGTTTTTCAACGACTTGTCGCACCGGGAGGAGGTCGTTCCTCCCGGCCATGCCGTCAGTAAGAGGTACCCATGAAACACCCGCGTTCGCTTCTGCGGCGGGCAGCCGGCGCGGCCGCCGTCCTCGTGATCGCATCCGCGGCGCTGTTCAACGTCGGCAGTTCCCCCGCCAGGGCCGACCAGAACACCGACATCAAGTTCGGGCCGGTCACCCTCACCCACGTCACCGACACGGGCGAGGCGATCCCCGCTCCCGGACGCCAGCTCCACAAGGGCGACTGGTTCTACCTGAACGCCGACTTCGACGCCACCGGGGCCAACCCCAAGCCGGGCCAGTCCTTCACCATCGACCTGCCCGAACCCTTCGTCAACCGGGACGGCGGGAACTCCCGCGGTGAGGTGATCAAGCCCCTCGAGTACACCGATTCGAAGGGAACTGCCGTCAAGGCCGGCGAGTGCAGGGTCGACAGGAGCCGGATCACCTGCACCTTCGGCGAGGCCATCGCGGGCAAGGTCGACGTCGCGGGCAAGATCCAGGCCCAGCTGCTGGCCCAGGACACCACCGACAGGACCTCCAGCGTGTTCACCATCAACGGCAAGGAACACAGCGTCGCGCACCCCTGGAACGAGGACATCACGCTCCGCCCGGTGAGGCAGTTCAAACCCAGCACCCGACTCGCCAAGAGCGCCAAGGGCGTGGGCACCAACAGCCCCTGGATCAACTGGCGAGTCCTGCTGGGCGGCTCCTGGCTCAAGGCCAACTACCCGAACGGCGGCCCGGTCACCGCCACCGACGTCATCCAGGACGGCCTCGAGGTCCCCGATCCCTCCAGCATCAACCTGGTCGAGATCCAGGCCGGCCCGGACGGCACCGGCGAGACCGAACGCGTCGTCGCCACCGCCGACGGGAAGATCAAGAAGGACGGCTACGGCATCCAGGCCTCCTCCGAGGGCAGAACCGTCACCTTCAAGGTGACCGGCACCCTCTCCACCGCCAAGAACTACCGCATCGACTTCGACACCAGGTTCACCGGCGGCGGCAGGATCGTCCCCGGCCACGAATACCGCAACCAGGTCCACCTCGTGGAGGCCAACAAGGACACCAACGTGTTCACCCGCTCCTACTTCGAGTCCTTCAAGGCCACCATCACCTACCGCCAGGGCTTCGGCGGCTTCCAGGTGACCAAGGCCAGCGCGGGCGGCGCCGTTCCCCCGGCCGGGCAGAAATTCGACGTCACCGTCGCCTACACGCTGCCGGGCGGCAAAACCGCCGCGGACTTCCCGGGCTGGGAGGCCCCCGCCAACCCCTCCAGGATGACGGTCACCGTCGGCCAGACCACCCCGTCGGGCACCTTCCCCGCAGGCACCGAGATCACCCTCACCGAGGCCGTCGCCACCGCCAACCCGGCCGCCACCGACCTCGTCTGGGGAGCGCCGAAGTTCTCCTCCGAGGACACCCGGGTGACCATCGGCGGGGACGGCACGTCGGCGACCTTCACCGTCGTCGACCAGACCACCCTGCCCGTGCTGCTGACCAACAACGCCACCAGGACAACCGGTGGGGTCGCGGCTCCGCCAGCGGCACCCCCGGCGCCCGACCCGCAGGACCCCGCGACCACCGGGCCGGCGGATCCCATCGATCCCGGAGCCGATGATCCCGTCGATTGGGACCACGCCCCACCGTCCTCCCGAATCACACGGCAGCGGCGCAGCCTGCGGGACACCGCCCACATCGCCCCCGAGGTCGCCGGAGCCCATCGGGCCGGACTGCCCAGGACCGGCGGCGGCGTCCAGCGGGACGAAAGTTCAGGACGGGTTCCCGGCCCCGAACCCTCGCGAGGAGACCTGCCCCGTTCCTCCCCTCTGCCGGGCAGGTCTCCTCGCACGAGACCCCGGACCGCACGTCCGAGGCGGTGCCGTCCGAGCGTGCGCAATCCTCTGCCCGAAGCCAGGTGAAGCCGTTCGCCTTTCGCGGGGACTACCGAAAACCGTCGTGAAGAGTTATGGTCAGCCATGCGATGTTCATCGCTTCCGGGAACCCTTGAAGGCTCTCCGGCGTTGAGACCTGGGAGGGAAAATGAATCTTGATCGTGCACACACGTCGAGACGACGTGTCGCGACCGCGGTTTCCGCCATTCTCGCGACGTCGGCTGCTCTTCTCGGCGCCGGAACGCCCCCGGCGCAGGCGAAGATCAACTCCGGAATTGTCTTCACCGACGCCATCTTCAAACACGTGGACCCGTCGGGCGTCCCGATCACCGGCCGCCAGGAGGTCTGGCAGGGCGACAACGTGGAATTCAGCGTCAACTACGACGGAACCAACGCCCACGTCGCCTTCGGCGACGAGTTCACGGTCGAACTACCCCCATTCCTCAGGCTTCAGGACACCGCCGCCCGCAGACCGATGACAACCGCCGACGGAACCAGGGCAGGCGAGTGCACCCTCGCCAACACGGACACGAACTCGACCATCAGTTGCGTCTTCAAGGAGATGATCCGCCGCACGACCGAGGTCAAGGGCTCCATCCGCGTCAACCTCCAGGTCACCGAGCCCACCACGGCCGCGGCCACCGAGGTCAGCCTCAGTGGAAAGACCCAGAGCATTCCACTTCCCTACGACAAGCCCATCGCCGTCAAACCCGCCGAACCCTGGCAGCCCGCGAGCGAGCCGGGCGGTCGGGCCGGACAACTCACGTCCACGTCCAAGGGCATCAACTGGGACGTCGCCGCTCCCGGGGCATGGCTGAACGCGAATTACGCGTCCGGGGCCCAGGTGGTCATCAAGGACACCATCACCCCGGGAATGTTCTCCACCGAGGCCACGGACCGGGCCTACAACCGGGTGATCGAGGAATGCAGCGACCCGCTGAACCCGAACGCCAGCCTCTCCCGTGTCGTCGCGGACGGGGTGGGCAAGAGCGTCGACGGATTCCGGCTGAAGGCCGACCCCACGGGTCAGCAGGAAACCACCCTCACCATGAGCGGTCCGTGGAGCAGCCGCTGCACCTACCACATCAAACTGCGCTCCGTCTTCGTCGACAACCACACCGTCGACAAGGCCGCCACCTACGTCAACACCGCGTCCTTCCAGGGCACCGACACGACGGTGACGACCGAGAGCAGGTACCAGGAAACCTTCGAGGGAGCCGTCAGCTACCGTGAAGGCGTGAGGGTGAAACCGGCCCCCGGCATCACCGAGGTACCCCTGAGCTCAGAGAGTGCCTGATCCGGAGCCGAAACCCCCGGCAGTCGGAAAGCCGACACGATCACAGATTCCCGGGCGCTCACGGGCTGGGTTCGGCACGGACGGAAACCGGCGGGCGTCGTAGCCATCCGAGGAGTATGTGCGCTGGCGTGGTCGCCGCGACCGTGATCTTTGGGTCGTTCGACGTGGCCGGATTGTTTCGTGGGCTATTGTTCCCATGCGGACGACGGGAGGCAGGGACACCATGGCGGACAAACGGCAGCGACTCGTGATAGTCGAATCGCCCACCAAGGCGACGAAGATCGCCGGCTACCTCGGCGACGGCTACATGGTGGAGTCGAGCCGCGGTCACATCCGCGACCTGCCCACCGGCGCCGCCGAGGTGCCCGCCCGGTACAAGGGACTCAAATGGGCGCGCACCGGCGTCAACATCGACGACGACTTCGCCCCCCTCTACGTCGTGGCCCCCGACAAGAAGGCGACGCTGCGGGAGCTGAAACAGAAACTCAAGGTCGCCGACGAACTCCTCCTGGCCACCGATGGTGACCGCGAGGGCGAGGCCATCGCCTGGCACTTGCTGGAGGAACTCAAACCCAAGGTGCCCGCCCACCGCATGGTCTTCCACGAGATCACGCCCACGGCCATCGCCGAGGCGGTCGCCAACCCCCGCCAGCTCGACGCCGACCTCGTCGACGCGCAGGAGACCCGCCGCATCCTCGACCGCCTCTACGGCTACGAGGTCTCCCCGGTGCTGTGGAAGAAGGTCATGCCGAAACTGTCGGCGGGCCGGGTACAGTCCGTCGCCACCCGCCTCGTCGTCGACCGGGAACGGGAACGCATCGCGTTCGTGCCCGCCGGCTACTGGGACCTCGACGTGACCCTCGACGGCGGCGCCGAGGCGGAACCCCGCACCTTCCCCGCACGCCTGACCTCCCTCGACGGGATGCGTGTCGCCCAGGGCCGCGACTTCGACTCCACCGGTCAGCCCACCAGCACCTCCGTCGCAGTCCTCGACGAGACCACCGCCACCGCACTCGCCGCCGCCCTCGAGGCCGCCGCGTTCCGCGTCGACAAGGTGGATGCCAGGCCCTACACCCGCCGCCCCTACGAACCGTTCCGCACCACCACCCTCCAGCAGGAGGCCGGCCGGAAACTCGGCTTCACCTCGCAGCGAACCATGTCGGTGGCCCAGGAGCTCTACGAGAAGGGCTTCATCACCTACATGCGAACCGACTCCGTCACCCTGGCGGACTCCGCCATCGCGGCGGCCCGCGACCAGGTCGAGCAGCTGTTCGGGGCACGCTACCTGCCCGCGAAACCCCGCATCTACGCCTCGAAGGTGAAGAACGCGCAGGAGGCCCACGAGGCCATCCGGCCCGCGGGCGACGTGTTCACCCACCCCGATGCCACCGGCCTGTCCGGCGACGCCCACCGCCTCTACCAGCTGATCTGGATGCGCACCCTCGCCTCCCAGATGGCCGACGCGAAGGGCGAACAGGTCAGCGTCGCCATCTCCGCCGCCCCCACCGCGCCGGTGCGGGCCGGAACGGGCACGGTGGAACGCGCCGAGCTGACCGCGTCGGGCCGCACCATCTCCTTCCACGGTTTCCTGAAGGCCTACGTCGCCGGCACCGACGACGACACCACCAGCGACGACAAGCAGTCGCGGCTGCCGCAGCTCACCGCGGGCCAGGAGCTCGCCGCCGAGAAGGTGAAAGCGGCCGGGCACGAGACCAAACCCCCGGCCCGCTACACCGAACCCTCGCTCGTGGCGAAACTGGAGGAACTGGAGATCGGCCGCCCCTCCACCTACGCCTCCATCATCCGCACCATCACCGCCCGCGACTACGTGTTCAAGAAAGGTTCCGCGCTGGTGCCGACCTGGCTGGCGTTCGCCGTCACCCGGCTGCTGGAGGAACACTTCACCGAACTGGTGGACTACACCTTCACCGCGCACCTGGAGGAGCTGCTCGACGAGATCGCGGGCGGCAAGGCCGAACGGCTGAAGGTCCTCACCGACTTCTACCGCGGCCCCGACGGCGACGCCGCGAAGGGCCTCGAGAAACTCGTCACCGAACTCGGCGACATCGACGCGAAGGGGCTGTCCACCTTCCCGCTCGGCGACTCCGGCATCGACGTGCGCGTCGGACGCTACGGTACCTACGTCGAGGCCGCCGACGGGCGCCGCGCCAACGTCCCCGACGACCTGCCGCCCGACGGCTTGACCGCCGAGGTCGCCGAGGAGCTGCTCAGCCGCCCCCTCGACGAGGAACGCGAACTCGGCGTCGACCCCGAATCCGGGCGCATGGTCGTGGCGAAGAACGGCCGGTTCGGACCCTACGTGACCGAGGTGCTGCCGGAGGGCACCCCGAAGTCGGTGAAACCCCGGACCGCGTCGCTGTTCAGGTCGATGTCCCTCGACAGCATCGACCTGGCGACGGCGCAACGCCTCATGAGCCTGCCCCGGGTGGTCGGCAAGGACCCGGAGGGCGTCGAGATCACCGCGCAGAACGGCCGCTACGGGCCGTACCTGAAGAAGGGCAGCGACTCGCGGTCGCTGACCAGCGAGGAACAGATCTTCGCCATCACCCTCGACGAGGCCCTCGCCATCTACGCCGCCCCCAAGGTCCGCGGACGCGCGGCCGCCGCGCCCCCGCTGAAGGAGTTCGGCGCCGACCCGGCCAGCGGCAAACCCGTCGTGCTGAAGTCGGGGCGGTTCGGTCCCTACGTCACCGACGGCGAGACCAACGCCACCCTGCGCCGCGACGACTCGCCCGAGACCATCACCCCGGAACGCGCCTTCGAGCTGCTCGCGGAGAAACGGGCCAAGGGCCCCGCGAAGAAACCCGCCCGGAAGACCACCACCAGGAAGAAGACGACAACCACGAGAAAGAAGACCACCCCCAAAGCCGGTTGAGCCGGCCTGCGAGCGTCAGCGAGCCGGTCGTGTCGAAACCATGGTGAGGGTGTCCGGGGTGCTGGGGTCGGGTGTGACTACCAGGCGCGGGTGGTTTCGACTCGGGCTGCTTCTTCGTCGCGGTCCGGCTCAACCAGCTTCGGAGAGGCTGTGAATAAGCCTCCATGTCGAGGAAGAGGGTGTGTCCCATGGCGTGGTGGCAATTCCCGCGGTGATGCGGCGGGTTGATCAGTGGCCTGGGTGGGGCATCGTGGGATCGCGGTCGGTGTCTCCGCCCTCGGAAGGCGCGGGATCCTCGGCATGTCCGTCGGGGACAGCGAGTCGACCGACTTCTGGGCCGAGTTCCTCCGAGGCCTGCGCCAACGCGGCCCCGACCACACCGGAGTTACCAGGCACCTCTAGTAGTATGTCGTCCAGAGCTGGGGAAGGAATTCCAACAAGGCAAGGACGGCCCATGGCCAACCCGGATATCCACATCATCGGTGCCGGCCCGGTCGGTCTGGCCACAGCGTTGCTGCTGGCGTCCCAGGACCGGCGCGTCACAATTCACGAGGCGCGGGATGCCGTTTCTCTGACCGACACGAACAGCTACCCGATCGGGGTGAACCCGCGAGGTCAGGAGACGTTGCGGCGTGTCGATCCGCGTCTGGTCGAGGAGTTGCGCGCGCAGGGCGAACTTGTCGAGGGATTCAAGATCCGTGCCGGGCGCCGGATGCTTGCGTCGATCCGGTCTGGCACCATCATCGGCACCACCCGGGCCCGGCTCACGGGCATCCTCCTGGCAGCAGCGCAACAGGACCGGCGAATCACTCTCAGCACCGGCCACAGGCTGGAGGCCATCGATCTGGCCTCCCGAACCCTGCAGTTCACAGGAACCACCACGGTCGAGGTGGGAAACGGCCTGGTCATCGCATGTGACGGGGTCTGGTCGAAGACGCGTCGGATCATGGCCGAGCAGCTTGCTGATTTCGCCCCGGATGTGAGTGACTGGGGCGTCCAGTTCCGCGTCCTCTTCTCGGCGCCCGGTGCAATGGCTCCCGGACTGGATCCGAATTGGCACCACATCTTCACGGGCAAAGGTATCTACACCGCGACGCTGCCGGACGGCGTGTGGTGCGTCGTGGTCACGGCCATCAAGGGTGACCCGGCGGAGGCCCTGCTCCTGTCGACGGAGCCCACGGAGGAACACATCAGTGCCCTGCATCGGCACCTGCAGCAGCACGCCCCGCTCGTCCTCCCCCTGCTCGCTCGCGACGCCTTTGTGGATTTCTTCGGGCGGGCGCCCTTCGGTGGCGCCGTTGTGCGCTGCCCCCGGGTGTCCCACGACGAGTGGCTCGTCCTCCTCGGTGACGCCGCCCACTCCGTCATCCCGCCGACAGGCGAGGGCGTCAACTCCGGTCTGGAGGACGCGATGCTGCTGGCCGACGCGCTGGCCTCTGGCAGCCCGATGCCGCTGCGGGAATACGACGAGGGCCGAATTCCCGACCTGAAGGCACTCGGGGAGTACGCTTGCCACCTCAGGGACAACATCGCCAATGAGGATCCGGTCCGATCCGTCAGCAACGTCGGGCTCCGAATTCTCTCGGCGGTAGCTGGTCTCGTTGGCCAGAAGGCCGGCAGACTGGAGAGCCGGCTCTTCGGCCCCGATGCAGGCCGGATGCCTTACCGGGACGCCATTGGGCCGTGGATCCAGTTCCGGGATCGCTGGACCCCGCCCCTGCGCCGGATCGCGACAGGTGTGATGAGATGTGTCGAAAAACCGATCAGCGCGGAACCCCAGACCCTCGTTGCGCACCAGCGCGAGAATGCCCGACGTCGAATCAGCGTCATCGGAGGCTCTTCCGGCACGGGCAGGGAACTCGCGGAGCTGGCACTGAAGCGGGGCTTCGATGTCACGTGCCTCTCCCGTCGCGGTGCTGGTCCCATCGGGGCACGCCTGGTTTCCGGCGATGCCCATGACCCGGAGGTCGTGCGCCACGCGTTGAGAGATGCCACGGCGGTTTTTGTCACCGTCAATGGTGGCAGCGACGGCAGCCGTGATCGAACGGCCATCACTCAGGCCGTTCTCAAGGCTGCCGGGCAGACAGGCCTACGCCGGATCGTCGTGCAGTCCTCGCTGGGCGCTGGCGCTTCCGCACGAATGCTGCCCCCCGGCATTCGGTACCTGGCAACCCGTATGCTCGCCCCGGTCCTCGCCGACCACACCACCCAGGAACAAGTGGTCCAAGAATCCGGACTGGATTGGACGATCGTCCGGCCGGTAGGTCTGACCAACAAGCGGGCCACGGGCATGGTCCGAGAGCTTCGGGATGCCGAGAGCGGCTGGCTGGGATGGCCAATCCCCCGGGCTGATGTCGCTGGCCACATGCTGCGTTGCCTGGATGACGAGTCGACGATTCAAGAGTGCGTAGCGATTTCAGGGCGCTGCGTCCCGGGTCAGCATCTTCCCGGCCGCCGTTGAATGCGACGGCAGGGCAGATGCTGGCGCGGTGCGGTGGTTTCGACTCGGGCTGCTCGTTCCTCGTGGCCCGGCTCAACCGGCTTGGGGAAGGGTTCTGGTCCAACCAGTTCGTCTTCTTGAGCGCCGCTCCGGTTTTCCCGGGCCTTGTGGGAAGGTAGGTTCCATGGGTTTCGAGCGACCGGCGGTGATGCGTTTCGACCTTCCCTTCCAGGCCGATGCCCCCTCCCTGCTGTCGGACGCCATCGGGATCACCGGGCTCATGGAGCGGCGCGCGGCCAGCCACGGCATCGACGTGACCGTGGTGGACACCACCGACGACCGGTTGCTGCGCGCCGGGGTGGTGCTGGCCCACCGGGTGCTCGGCGGGGTGGGGGACTGGTACCTGGCGGCACCCGGGTGGGTGCCCTGCCTGCCGGCCGAGCGGATCGTGCCCATCGGGGCCACCGCCGAGCTGCCCCAGGAGTTCGCCGACCTCACCCGGCCGCTGGTGCGTCGCGCCCTGCTCGGGCCGGTGGCCGCGCTGGAATGCCAGCGGGTCGAGTACCTCCTGCGAGGACCCGACGGCCCCTTGGGAAGCATCCGCGACGAACGGGTCACGGTGCGCCGCGGAGGCATGGCGACGGCCCGCTACCGGGAGGCCACCCTCACCCCCACCGACCTGCTCGGCAAACACCAGCTGGAGCACGTGCTGGCCGCGCTGGATGCGGTCTCCGCGAACGCCGTCGCCGAGTTCCCGAGTCTCCAGCAGCGCCTCGGCCCACCCGCCACCGGCGGCACCGACTTCCCGAACCCCGGTCCGCTGAACCGTGAGGCAACCATGGAGGCGTTCGTGACGAGGCTGTTCGCCGCCGACCTGCAGGATCTCGTCCGGGCCCAGTACCGCGACGAGGACGCCGTCGCGGAAGCCCTCCGGGAGTTCCGGGGGCACGTGCGGGGGTTGGCGAACGTGCTCGACCCCGAGTGGCGGCAGGCCGTGGAATCCGCCGTCGAGAAGGCCGCCACGCCCCGGCAGGCGGCCCTCGACGTGACGGACTCGCTGGTGGCGGCGGTGCGCGCCCCGCGGCTCGGCGACGTCTCCGCCGAACCCGCGGCGAAACTGCTGCTGAAGCGCGCCCAGCAGGGGGCCTACATCCTGGCCGACCGCTGCCGGTCGCTGACCGCCGACTCCCCGGGCGCCGACTGGCGGGCCGCGCTGGCGGCCGCCGAGCAGGTGCACGCCTGCGGGCTGGTGGCGGTGCAGCTGCACGGCAAACCGGGAACCAAACTGCTGAGGATCATCACGCGGGTCACCCGCGACCTGCGGGACTGCGCCGCGGACGTCGCCCCCCCGGACCTGGACGGCCTCACCCCGGCGGAGGCCTTCGAACGCGGCCGGGAGACGGAACGATGCCACCAGGGGTTGATCGCGGCCCGCGCCGGATTCGTCGCAGACTGGCCCGAACGGGTCGTCAAGATCCGCAAACTACTCGCGAAGGTGCGCAGATGACCATTCCCGAGGCCACCCCCGGCCTGTTCGTCGTCTTCGAGGGCGGCGACGGGGTGGGCAAGTCCACCCAGGTGCTGGAACTCGTCACCCGGCTCCAGAACCGTCGCATCGAGCCCGTCCTGACGCGGCAACCGGGCGGTACCCCGATCGGCGCGAAGCTGCGCAGACTGCTGCTGGACCCCGGCCACCCGGAACTGACAGCCCGCACCGAGGCGCTGGTCTACGCCGCCGACAAGGCCCAGCACGTCGAGGAGGTGATCCTTCCCGCCCTGGCCCGGGGCGAGGTGGTGGTGTGCGACCGTTACGTCGACTCGATGATCGCCTACCAGGGGGCGGGTCGGGTGCTCGACCTCGCCGAGGTGGAGCAGGTGGCGCGCTGGGCGACGGGCGGGCTGCGGCCCGATCTGACCGTGCTGCTCGACCTCGACCCCGCCGAGGCGGTCGCGAACATCCGGCAACAGGACCGCCTGGAGGCCGCGGGCCTGGACTTCCACCGCCGCGCCCGCGACCACTTCCTCCGGCTGGCCGGTGAGGACCCGGGACGCTACCTGGTGCTGGGTGCCCGCGAGTCGCGGGAGAGCATCGCCGAACGGGTCGAGCAGAAGGTGCTCGCACTGCTCGGCCGAGTCGCCCCACCCTGAAGCTGATCGACTCGGTCGCGTCTTCGTCGGTGGGGGATGGCAGGATGAGCACGTGAGCGTGTGGGACGAACTTGTGGGTCAGGACAGGGCCGTTGAGACGCTGCGGCGCGCGGTGGCGGGCGGCAGGCACGCCATGACCCACGCGTGGCTGTTCGTCGGGCCACCCGGGTCGGGGCGATCCAACGCGGCCCGTGCCTTCGCCGCCGCCCTCCAGTGCCGCGACGGCGGCTGCGGGCGCTGCAACGATTGCCGCACGTCGCTGTCCGGGGCCCATCCCGACGTGACCCTGCTGCGCACCGAACAGCTCAGCATCGGCGTCGACGAGATGCGCCAGCTGGTCTCCAGGGCCAACGTCGCACCCGTGAACCGCCGTTGGCAGGTGGTCGTGATCGAGGATGCGGACCGCGTCACCGAACGCGGCGCCGACGCCCTGCTCAAGGCCCTCGAGGAACCCGCCCCGAGGACCGTGTGGTTGCTGTGCGCGCCCAGCGCCGACGACGTGATCGTCACCATCCGTTCCCGTTGCCGGGAGCTGCGGCTGGTCACCCCGCCGGTGGAGGAGGTGGCGAAACTGCTGGTCCGGCGCGACGGCGTAGACGAGGTGATGGCCCAGTACTGCGCACGCGCCGCCCAGGGGCACATCGGTCGCGCCCGTGCCCTGGCGTTGAACGAGCAGGCCAGGAACCGGCGCCACGAGATCCTGTCGCTGCCCGCCAGGCTGGGCACCCTCACCGACTGCCTGTCGGCGGCCGAATCCCTCGTCGCCTCCGCGTCCGAGGAGGCCGGACAGCTCACCGCGGACCTCGATGCCCGGGAGATGGCGGAGCTCCAGGCGGCGCTGGGCATGGGCACCAAACGGGTCAGGGCACGCGGGGTCCAGGGTGCCATCAAGGAACTGGAGGACCAGCAGAAGGCCCGAGCGAAACGTTTCCAGCGCGACGCCCTGGACCGGGTGCTCACCGAACTGACCGGCTACTACCGCGACGTCCTGGCCTGCCAGACCGCCCCCGGTGTGCCCTTCGTGAACGCCGACATCGCCGAGGAGATCACCGCCTTCGCCGGGCGAACCCGCCCCGAACAGACCGTGCACGCCCTCGACGCCCTGCTGGAGGCGCGCAAGGCCCTCGAGGGCAACGTCGCCCCCCAGCTGGCCCTCGAGGCGATGCTCCTGGGGCTGGGGCGGGCCTCGCATCGCTGACAAGGGCCGGGGAAGGTTCAAAACCGGGCGCGCCTCATGTGTGCGCGACGGGTGCGGTGAGAACATGGGCTCAAGCGTTGACTGATTCAGGAGGGTTCATGTCTTCACGTGACGCAGACGACTGGGTGCGGCAGGGCACGCCCCGCGGAGCCGACTGGGAGGACGAGCAGAGCGAGTACGGCACCGCCCTGGATCCCACCGAGTGGGACGATCACGTCACCGAGCAGTCGGTGCCCGTCGAGACCCCGAATCCCAGACCCCGCCCGGCCACCCGGGCCGCCGGAAAACAGGATTTCTCCGCCGCGCCATCACAACAACCCACGACCCCTGAGACGCGGGAGAAGGGCGTCAGGGCGGAGTCCGTCGCGCTGCACGCCCCCGATGTCTCATTCCAGACCCCGACGACGCCCAGCGCCCAGGAGGACGAGGAGGCCAACGAACCCACGATGGTTTCCGGACTGAGGATGCCCGAACCCCGGGATCCGGATCCGAGGCCGGCCCCGTCGTTCCTCTCGACGTCGAAGCCCACCGATCCCGGGGACGAGGAGACCTTCGTGCGGCCCCTCGACGCGCCGCAGCCGGAGCAGGCCTTCCCGCAGCGCGTGGAACCCGTCACGTCGCAGCAGCCCGCGGCGGGATCCAGCCAGATGAACATCGACGCGTGGCCCCTCCAGATGCCCGAGCAGCACGACCAGCCCGCTCCGCGGCAACCGGGACTGACGCTGGAGCAGCGCCTCGGGGGAGAGAGCGGACAGGAAACTCCCCCGGAATCCGCGGAAACCCCGCGACCCCGTCCGGAACAGGTTCCCCCGCAGTATCCCGACCCCACCGCCACCCAGCGTTTCGAACGCGTGAGGACGCAGCCCGCCGAGCCCGTGGCGTCCCAACCCGACGAGCGGCAACAGACCTCCTCCGCGGCGGCCCCGGGACTGTTCCGCGGCGACGCCGCCGGCGAGCCCGAGACAACAACCGAGGCGCCGGACGTGCAGCCCGAGGCGACCGCGGTGATGCAGGCGCCATCGCCGGAATCCGTCCCCACCCCGACCGCGCCCCCACTCCTGCTGCCTCGCCCATTCCCGTGGCGGAGCAGGAGGAAGAACGTCGCCGCCGGGAGAAGCTGGAGGCGGAACGCGCAGCCCGCAACGAAAGGCTCGGGGTGGTCGAAACCTCCCCGAGGAATGCGTCGCGGGCGCTCGTGGAGAAGCCCCGACGCACCACCGACGGCCCACTGGCGAGTTTCGGGTTGTTCATGCTGCGGCTCGTCACCGCCGCAATCCTGACGATCCTGGCCTATCAGGGGCTCACCAACGTCGACGGCACCGCCGAGGCCCTGAGCAACACCCGTCTTCCGGAGCCCCGCTTGGTGGTGTGGATCGGGGGTTTCCTGTTGGCAGCCCTGGCCCTGCTGTTGGTGATCGGCCTGCTGCAGCGGGTCGTCGGGGCCCTGCTTCTGCTGATTGCCATCTGCTCTCTGGCGTTCATCCGGTGGGGTGCGTTCAGCCCGTTCCTGCCGGGGCTTGACGGTTTCCTCGGGGATCGCGATCTCCTGCTCGGGGCAGTCGGTCTGTTGCTGATCTGCCTCGGTGGCGGCGGCTGGGGCATCGACGCCGCATTCAGGCACTCCCGTGAGGCGGCGAAGGAAGCCCAGGACCAGTAGCAGCGAATACACACCGACCGAGCCGGGAGACGGCGGGCCGTGTCGACGCACCATGGTGGCCGTGAGCGGGGTCTGCCTCCCGGGCTCGGCGTGGTGCCGACTCAGCCGTTCGCTTCGCTCACGTGCCTGCCCGGCCGGTTCGGGGAAGTGCACGCTGGTCGGGTCGTTCCTCGCGGGTGCGGCCGACAGGTCGCATCGACGCGGATCGGGCAGCGGCGCGTGACCGCTGTGCCGCACCCGGATTGTTCCGACCCGCCCGGTCAGCAGCCGTGTTTGTTGTGGTTGGTGGGGCAGGGAGCCTCCACGCTGGGGGTACCGGTCGGATTCGGTGACGGGCTGGGACTCCACAAGCGACGATGCCCGTCACCGGGCACATTG
>NZ_LR027842.1:382361-460760 GCF_900607225.1 [Pseudopropionibacterium] massiliense
GGACGGGCACCAGGAACCCGCCCAGACCCCCCGGGCCGGCCCGGACGGCCGGGCTGACTACCAGACCCCGGCACCCTGATCTCAAACGTGCAGACACCACTTTTCATGCTTTCGCGCGCACACCGGACATTGCCCTCGGCGCGGGCCAGCTGCGGAGGCAGACCCACCCCTGCCAAGAGACAGGCCACAACAATGACGGTGAGGTGTTTCATGCCGGGCACCCCATCGCCCTATCGTTCGTGGCATCCCCGAACTTCCAGCCACCCTCGGTCTTGACCACGGTCACATTCCACTGGAGATACCGCGACCGCTCCGGAGACGCCACGCTCTTGCCCGTCTGCAAGTCGATCACATCAACCTGCCCGACGTCCGTGCACATCTGCACATCCACCATCCGCATGCCATCAACCTCGACCGGCTCCGACGCACCCGTAATGTGAACAACCGTGGCCCCCGTCTGCACGTGCCCTTGCTGGCGATAGTCGTTCAGATCATCCATATCTATCTCCTGGGTCTGCCCTGTGGTGATGTCCTTCAAAGGCTGGAGATCAGCATCCGGATTGCTGAACACCTGGTCCGAGATACGGACGTACTCGATCACCGTGTTGGCTGCTTCCAACTGCTCCGAAGTGAAGGTCTCCGACGGCTGCGGCTTCACCGGCATCGACGAAACCGGCGACGACGGCGATGTCACAACCGGCGACGACGGCGACGTCGCCACCGGCGAGGAGGACTGCTGAACACCAGCACCCCCGGACCCCGGACCACCAGAAGTCGACCCCTCACCACTACACGAACACACCAACACAACAACCGCCACCCCCACCACAACGGCCCGCCCCACACAACCACTCATCACCCAACACCTCCATTGGTGCCACAACCCCGAACCAGCATCTCCAACCCGGGAATCCCACGACACTAGAACCAACAACAGAACCCCACAGGACACCAGACGAAACTCTGACCAAAAGTTAAGGGCCCCGCGGGCGAGAGCAGTTCGTCAGGGTGGGTGGATCGGACCCGCGAGGGCCGGTGAACGAAGGGAATTGGTCCCGGGTGTTCAGCAGGCGGTCGGTGTCTGCGGTTACTCTGTTGGTCATGCCCAGAGTCATGGCCGTCACCTTCGAGCAGTACGGCCGTCTGCATTACCTCGACCCGGGTGACGTCGACTACCGCATCGGCGACCAGGTGCTCTACCCGACCGACGACGGCGCGGAGGTGGCGTGTGTGGTGTGGGCGCCGGAGGAGACGACTGTGGATGCTCCGCTGCCGAGATGCGTGGGGCGCGCCACGAAGGCGGATCTGAGGCGTGACGAAACCAATCGGGAACACCGCCGCCGGATCCGTGAGGTGGCGGTCGAGCGGATCACCGCCCACGGGCTGCCCATGAAGGTGATGGCCACCGACTACATAGACTCCTCCAAGGAGTACGACAAGCTGGCGGTGATCTATTTCACGGCCCCCGGCAGGGTGGACTTCCGCGCCCTGATCGGTGACCTGGCCCGCGCCGTCGGGGCGCGCATCGACCTGCGACAGATATCCTCCCGCGACACCGCAAGGCTGGCCGGTGGGGTGGGCATGTGCGGCCGGGAACTGTGCTGCACCCTGTTCCTCGATGAGGTGGAACCCGTCTCCATGCGGCTGGCGCGCAGCCAGAACCTGGCGGCCAACCCCCTCCAGATCCAGGGGGTCTGCGGGAAACTGTTGTGCTGCCTGGCCTTCGAACACCCGCTGTACGTGGATTTCCTGAACCGGGCACCGCAGATCGGGGAACAGGTCACCACCCCGGACGGCCCGGGCCGGGTGGTCGGACACGTGGTGCCGACGGGGGAGGTGGCGGTTCGGACCGCCGACGGTGTGAGACGCTGCCCGCTGATGCAGGTCTGTGTCAGGAACAAGAACCGAGTGGCGCACCACGCCACACCGGATGAGGAGAGTTGATGCGAAGAGGGATTGTCTGGGTCCAGGGGATGTTGATCTTCCTCGCGGTCAGTCTCGTGGTGACGTTCTTCGCCAGCGGAATGCTGGCTCCGGGGAAGCAGCAGGCGACGGAGAAACCCACGGTCGGGCCGTCGGCACAACCCGCCCCCACCGTCGGCGACCAGAAACCCGGGGTGCCCGCGGTCCCCGTCTCCGAACACGAGACGTGGCCGCGCGAGGCAACCGAGAACCCCGACCGGCAGCTCGACGTCAAGGCATCCAACCCGACGGTGCAGCTCCCGGCCGCCCTCGGCGACGACCTGACCCCCTACTGGCAGCAGTCCCTGAACTGGCAGCCCTGCGACGAGGCCCTGTGCGCCACCATGAAGGTGCCGCTGGACTGGGACAACCCCGGCAAGGCGGCGCTGGACATCAAGGTCACGAAGATGCCCTCCGCGAACCCGACGAAGGGCCCGCTGTTCGTCAACCCCGGCGGCCCCGGCGTGGAGGGGGGATCGTTCGCCACGAACCTGGGACGTGACAAGTGGAAGGGATACGACATCATCGCCTGGGATCCGCGCGGTTCCGGGGAATCCACCCACGTGCAGTGCGGCACCACCGAGCAGACGGACAAGGCCTATTTCGCGGACGGCACCCCGGACGACGAGGCCGAGAAAACCGCCCTCGACGACGCCTGGGCCGCCTTCGCCCGGGAATGCCGGGAGGCATCCGGGGAACTGCTGGACCACATCTCCACCATCGAGAACGTCCGTGACCTCGACCTGCTGCGTTTCCTGACGGGGGCGGAGAAACTCAACTATCTGGGCGTCAGCTACGGAACCTTCATCGGCGCGATGTACGCGGAACTGTTCCCGGAACGCACCGGACACATGGTGCTGGACTCCGCGGTCAACATCGCCCACGAGGGCGAGGTTCTCCAGGTCGAAGGTTTCGACACGGCCCTCGGGCTCTACGCGGACTGGTGCGCGAGGGAGGGATCCTGTTCCCTCGGGAACTCGCGCGACGATGTGATTTCCCGCATCAACTCCTTCCTGCACGGGCTCGACGCCAATCCGCTCACGGTGGGGGACCGGCAGGTGACGCAGGGGCAGGGCGCGACGGGCATCGCCTTGTTCCTCTACTCGGGGAAAGAGCTCTACCCGAGGCTGACCCAGCTCCTGGAGGCGGCGATGAGCGGCAACGGCAGGGCCATCCTCAAGGCCTCCGATTCCCTGATGGGTCGCACTGACAAGGGCTGGGAAACCGTCGCCTACGCCTTCCCGGCCATTCGGTGCGTCGACCAACCGGACGCCGGGGTCGCGGACACCGAGGCCGTGCGGCAACGAGCGGCCGAGAAGGCCCCGGTGTTCGGCGGCAACATGGGTGCGGACCTGGTCTGCGAACGCTGGACCGCAACTTCCGCACCCAACCTGAAACTGACCGGCAAGGGTGCGGCACCGATCCTGGTGGTCGGGGCAACGGGGGACTCCGCCACCCCCTACCAGCAGGCCGTCAGCATGGCGAAGCAGCTTGAATCCGGGCATCTGCTCACCTACGACGGCCCCGGTCACGGTTCCATCACAGCGGGAAACGCGTGTGTCGACGAGACGCTCACCGCCTACTTCGAGGACGGCACTCTTCCCGAGGACGGCAAGACCTGCAGTTGAGGAGGCGCTTTCCCCACGTCGTGCGGATGAGTCCCGCTACCGGGTTTACCCTTGGTGCATGTCTGCGATAAGCCGGTTCATCGACCGCATCTGGCCTCCCGCCTGGCTCTACTCCACCTACGAGGCCCAGGTGATCAAGCAGCTGGATCGCTCCGCCATGCCCCGCCACGTCGCGGTGCTGGCGGACGGCAACCGGCGGTGGGCGCGACTCAACGCCCCCGGCCAGCCCCTCGTCGCGGGGTACCGCGCGGGGGCCGCGAAGCTGCAGCAGTTCGTCGAGTGGTGCGACGACATCGGCATTCCCGTCATCACGCTGTGGGTGCTGAGCACCGACAACCTCGACCGCTCCGCCGCGGACGAACTGGAACCGCTGCTGGAGGTCATCGACGAACTGGTGGTGGCGCTGGCCGACACGAGCCGGTGGCGGGTGCAGGCGGTCGGTGACCTCGACCTGCTGCCCACGGAGCGGGCCGCCAGCCTCAGGGCGTCGGCGGCCAGGACGGAAGCGGTGGAGGGCATGCACATCAACGTCGCGGTCAGCTACGGTGGCAGACACGAGCTGCGCGATGCCTTCAGGTCGCTGCTGGCGGAACGGGCCGCCCAGGGCCGCACCCTGGAGGAGGTGGCGGCCACCGTCGAGATCGACGAGATCTCGGAGCACCTGTACACGAAGGGCCAACCGGATCCGGACCTGATCATCCGCACATCGGGGGAGCAGCGGCTCTCCGGTTTCCTGCTGTGGCAGTCGGCGCACAGCGAGTTCTACTTCTGCGAGGCCCTGTGGCCGGATTTCCGCAAGGTCGATTTCGTGCGTGCCCTGCGCAACTACACCCAGCGGGAACGCCGTTTCGGCCGGTAGGTTCAGCGGCTCAGCGCCGCCACCAGCTGCTCGATGGTCTCCTGTTTCGGGGTGCGGCCGTCGGGCAGGGTGATGTGCCGGGAGAAGTAGTCGCCGTGCGAGATCGGGCCCATGTCCACGGTGTGGATGCGGCCGTCCCTGACGGCGCGGCCGTAGGAGGACAGCGGGGCCGTGAACCAGCGTCCCGGGAAGGCGATGGTGCCCAGCGACTGGGTGCGGTCACGGCTGCCCTTCAGGTGCGTCAGCGAACCGATGTGATCCAACCCCGGGTCGTCGGCGTAGACCCCGCCGATGGAGACGACATCGACCTGCACGTCGTGGGCGGCCAGGAACCGTGCCACCCCGCAGGCGATCTGCGCGCCACCGGAGTAGGCGATCAGCGTCACCGGGGCCGGGTTGTCGGGGTCGTAGCCCGCGTTCAGGAGGGAACGCCACACCACGCACGCGACCCCGAAGTTGTAGGTGCCGCCGTAGCGCGGGTCGGCGGAGACCAGCACCTGCATGACGTTGCGCAGGTTGATCAGGAAAGGCAGCGGCGACCAGGGGAACCGGCGTCGCGCCCAGTCCAGGCGACGCCACAACCAGGCGGTGGCGCGCTGCGGCAAGCCCCGGTTCTCCATGGCGTAGGGGAACACGTCCTCGGTGATGACCACGTCGGGAAGTTGCTTCCGCACCTCCTCCAGCACCGCGTGTTCGCGGCGCGATATCGACCTGCCGTCGAGCACCGCGATGCCCGACAGATACACCGCGAACCGCCGGATGCCGGTGGCGGGTTCGGGTTCCGGGGCCGGAAGGGAGGGCGTCGGGTAGCGTCGCGCCCACCATTCGAGGGATTCGAGGGGAGCCAGCAGGGCCAGGACGAGGACCACCAGCAGCGTCACCTCCAGCAGCACGAGAATCATCGGCCGGATCACGGGACCGCCTTCGCCTCGACGGGAATGAACGGCGCCCCGGCCAGCACGTCCCTCGGAGCCAGGATCGCCGGGCGGCCCGTCACGAGGGTCCAGACGCGACCGGTGAGGTACCCGATGGGACGCCCGAGCAGCCGCGAGGCGAGCTGCATGATGCCCCAGGCCAGGCCGGTGGCGATCAGGGCCTGCCACCAGCTGGTCTCCATCGCCGAGATCACCATCAGCCACAGGCAGATCGCGCTCCAGCCCTGCAGGACGCGGCCGATCAGCAACCCGAGGTGGGGAATGAACACCAGGAACCCGTAGGCCAGGGGGGCGGTGGAGGACAGCGTCACCGCCAGCAGGTCGGCCAGGCGCATGCCGTGCTGGGTGATCGGGCCCGCCACGACCCACAGGATCAGCGCCTGGATGGCGTACAGCAGGGTGAGGAAGATTCCGCCGACCACCAGCATCGCCAGGAACCGCACACCCCTGACGCGGTTGATGAACAGCACGGCGCAGTGCCCGAGCAGGGTGGAGATCCCCGCCACCAGCGCGATGAGCCCGGCGGTGGGCAGGCCGGGCAACCCCAGGGAGGGGTCCTCGACCACCCGGAGCGAGGCAACGTCCCAGATGGTCGTCAGCCATCCGAAGAAATCCACGCGTCCCATTGTCGCGGAACGCTTCCGGAATGAACGCCGGCCGCGCCGAATCCACAAGTTGGTTGAGCCCGTTTACGAGCGTCCCCATTTCAAGCTGGTTGAGCCGGCCTGCGAGCGTCAGCGAGTGGGCCGTGTCGAAACCATGGTGACTTTGTTTGGGGTCTTGGGGTCGGGTCTGTCTGTCGGCTGCCGGGTGGTTTCGACTCAGCCGTTCGCTGGCGCTCACGTGCTGGCTCAACCAGCTTCAGCGAGGGTTTCGACTCGGGCTGCTTCTTCGTCGCGGCCCGGCTCAACCGGCTTCAGAAAGGGGCTTCATGCCTCACTGTTCGGCGGTCTGCTTCTCGACGGCGGCCTTCGCCTCGTCCAGATGGGCCTGGCAGATGGCGGCCAGTTCCTCGCCGCGTTTCCACAGCGCCATCGACTCCGCCAGCGTCACCCCGCCCGACTCCAGTGTGGCGACGGTTGTGGCCAGCTCGTCGCGGGCCTCCTCGTAGGACAGTTTCGTGGGTTTGGTCATCTGTGCTCCTTCGGGTGACCGGCCTGCGTGACGAGGGTGAGTTCGCCGTCGGTCAGGTGGGCCGTCAACGTGCTCCCGACGGGGGCGTCGGCAACGCTGGAGACGGTGTGATGGGCCTCGTCGACGAGCAGGGCGTAGCCGCGCTGCAGGGTGGCGGCGGGGGACAGGGCCCGTACCGTCGACAGCCGGGAGGCAAGTTCGGTTCGTCTGCTGGCGAGCTGCTGGTCGATGGCGCTGCGGAGCCGGTGACGCAGCAGGGCGAGGTGGTCGCGGTGCCCCTCCAGGGCGGCCGCGGGGCCGGCGAGGACGGGACGTCGCCGCAGCTCCGCGAGCTCCTGGTCGGCCTGCCCGATCCGCGCCTCGACGGCCTGCCTGAGCCTGGTACGGGCCAGGGCGATGAGGTCCTGCTCGGCAGCGAACTCCGGGACGATGCGCGAGGCCGCGTCGGTGGGGGTGGAGGCCCGCAGGTCGGCGACGAAATCCAGCAGCGGGGTGTCGGACTCGTGCCCGATGGCGGAGACCACCGGGGTGCGGCAGGCCGCGACCGCCCGCACCAGCCCCTCGTCGGAGAACGGCAGCAGATCCTCCAGGGCCCCGCCGCCGCGGGCGATGACGATGACGTCGACATCCGGGTCCTCGTCAAGATCCTGGAGGGCCTGCATCACCGACGTGGAGGCGTTCGGCCCCTGCACCGGCGAGTGTGCGACGGTGAAACGCGCCGGCCAGCGGCGGGCCACGTTGCGCAGCACGTCGCGTTCGGCGTCGGAATCCTTACCGGTGATCAACCCGATGCGCCGGGGCAGCAATGGCAGCGGGCGTTTGCGGTGGGGATCGAACAGGCCCTCGGCCTGGAGTTTGCGGCGCCGCGCCTCCAACTCGGCCAGCAACCTGCCGACCCCCACCACCCGCAGCTCCAGGCATTCGAAGCTGAGCGATGAGGTGGGTTCCCACACCCGCGGTTTCAGGCGTACCACCACCTGCGACCCCTCCGGAAGCGGGCCCGCCGCATCCAGTACGAAGGCCGTGGTCGTCACCGAGCAGGAGACATCGGTGAACCGATCCCTCAGGGTGAGGAACTGGGTGGGTGCGGCGCGGCGTTTGATCTCGATGACCTGCGCTTCCACCCAGATCTCGCCGAGCCTGCCCACCCAGTCCGCAACTGCACCGACGACTCTCTCCAACGGCTGCGGATGCTCGGGGGAACTGGTCAGGGCCATGTCAGGGAGCCTACCCATGCAACCCGACATTTATTCGGACTAGGCTAGGAACATGAGTCAGCAGCCCCTCGACAGATCCGAATTTGAAGCCGCGCTCTCGGCCCGGAAAGACCTCGGTCCGGAGATGGAACCTGCGCTCGTCGATTCGTTCGCTGAGAAAGTGGTCGCCGAGATCAGGCGCCAGCAGGCGACGACCCCGAGGCCGGGATTCCCGGCCCCGACCCTCACCCCTGCGCAGATGGCCTACATGCAACGCCGCAATCGTCCCTACAACCCGATGTTGTTGGCGGTGGTGTCGATGGCACTCGCGATTCCGTTGACAGCGATCGCGCTCTCGCTCGGTGGAATCTTTGGAATCATCATGGGTCTGGTGGTGTGGGCAGGCATTGTCGGCATCAACTTCGCCGCGGCGCTGGGCAACGTCAAATTCAACGATCCCCCGTCGCCCTGACGTTCGCCGAGTGGTTGACCACCCCGGCACATCGCGACTCCCGTCCCCGGAAAACACCGCTGGCGTGGTCGCTTAGTATCGGTGCCGTGAGCAGCAGGAAGGGACCTCGGAAACCCGGGGGACATTCGCAGGGTTGGGTGCCGAACCATCACGGGGCCTGGGCGATGTTGATCATGCCCTACGTCATGGGGCTGATCTGGGCCATCGGGGCCGGACGGTTCTCGTGGCCGCTGGCGTTGCTGGCCCCGGTGTGGGTGATCGGGTACTTCGCCTTCTTCGCGACGGCGACGTGGCTGAAGTCGAACTTCAAACCCAGGTATCGCCGCGCCGTGATCACCTACGGCGCGATCACCGCCGTTCTCGGCGTCCTGCTGCTGGCGCTGAAACCCGCGTGGTGGGCGTGGGCCCTGGTGTTCGGACCGCTGACCGGGATCGGGTTGTGGCTGGCGTGGAAACGCCGCGAGAGGTCACTGCTGTCCGGTTTCGTGACGGTGCTGGCCGCCACGGGACTGCCCTTGGTGCTCGGCTCGGAGGGGCCGCTCAACCTCGGTGGCCTGCCGGTGCTGGCGGGGGTGTCGCTGGCCTGCTTCGGGGACTTCTTCGGCACCGTGTTCTACGTCAAGACCAACGTGCGGGAACGCGGCCGGATGAGCTACATCGTCTACTCCGTCGCCTGGCACGCGGCCTGCGCGGTGCTGTTCGCGCTCGTCGACTTCCACCTGCCCCGCTGGTGGCTGGTGGCGTTCTTCGTCGCCTGCACGCTGCGGGCGTGGCTGGTGCCCTCGCTGGGGGTGATGAAGGGCCGCAAGGTGACCACCAAGCAGCTCGGCTACACGGAGATGATCGCCACCGCGGCCCTGCTGGCGATCCTGATTCCCGGGGTGCTGATCGCCTGACCGGCGGCCGGCCGGAAGCGTCGAGGGGTGGTGCGCGCCCCGTACACTGGCCCGCATGAGCACCAGCAAGCGGGTCATCGTCGCTGCGCCACGCGGATACTGCGCGGGCGTGGACCGTGCCGTCACCACCGTGGAGAAGGCCCTCGAGACCTACGGCCCGCCCGTCTACGTGCGCAAACAGATCGTCCACAACAAACACGTCGTCTCGACCCTTGAGAAACGGGGTGCGATCTTCGTCGACGAACTGGACGAGGTGCCCGCCGACGCCCTGGTGGTGTTCTCCGCGCACGGCGTCTCCCCGGCCGTCCGTGAGGAGGCGGCCCGCCGCGAGCTGCGCACCATCGACGCCACCTGCCCGCTCGTGACGAAGGTGCACCGCGAGGCGAAACGGTTCGCCGCCAAGGACACCGACATCCTCCTGATCGGGCACGCCGGGCACGAGGAGGTGGAGGGCACCATGGGGGAGGCCCCGGACCGCACCACCCTCCTGGAGCGTCCCGACGACGTGGACCGCCTCGACCTGCCCACCGACAAACCCCTCGTCTGGTTGTCGCAGACCACCCTCAGCGTCGACGAGACCATGGAGACCGTCACCCGGCTGCGGCAGAAGTTCCCGTTGCTGGTGAGCCCTCCCACCGATGACATCTGCTACGCCACCCAGAACCGTCAGCAGGCGGTCAAGCAGATCGCCCCCCACTGCGACCTGATGATCGTGGTTGGGTCGCGGAACTCGTCGAACTCGATGCGCCTGGTGGAGGTCGCCCTGGAAGCGGGTGCGAAGCGCTCCGAACGCATCGACTACCCCCACGAGATCCAGGACGAATGGCTCGACGGCGTCTCCACCATCGGACTCACCTCGGGGGCCTCCGTGCCCGACGAACTGGTGCAGGGGGTGCTGGCGCTGCTCGGGGAGCGGGGGTTCCCGCAGGCCGACGAGGAACGCCTCCTCGAGGAGAACCTCACGTTCGCACTGCCCCCGGAGCTGCGCCGCGACCTGGGCGGGGACGACCGGCGCCGCGCCCCCCGTCGCAGCGGCAGAACGACCACACCGGCCGGTGAGCGGCGCGGGCAGTCGGCCCCGACCCCCTGACCCGGCCTCTCGCCGCGAGATCGGGTGAGACGGCCTCGCGTCGAGGGAACTGACCGTGTCGAAATCAGCCGGGCGCCCCCTACACCAGGAAGCGGAAGTAGGGGCTGGTGGAATCGACCTCGTTGACCTCCATGCCGCAGTCGGTGATGCGGGCCAGGAGGAAACGGTAGTCACCGGGGTTGCTGAGTTCGACACCCACCAGGGCCGGGCCGACCTCCCGGCTGGAGCGTTTCACGTACTCGAAGTAGGTGATGTCGTCGTCGGGGCCGAGCACCTCGTCGAGGAAACGACGCAACGCGCCCGGCTGCTGCGGGAAGTTGACCAGGAAGTAGTGCTTGCGACCCTCGTGCAGCAGCGACCGCTCCACGACGTCGGCGTAGCGGGCGACGTCGTTGTTGCCGCCCGAGACGATGCTCAGCACCCGCGACCCGCCGGGGACGTGGACGCGCGGACCCACCCCGCCGGTGGGCAGGGCGGCGGCCGCGAGGGCCCCGGCGGGTTCGGCGATGATGCCGTCGGTCTGGTACATGGCGAGCATCTCGGAGCACACCTGCCCCTCGGGGATGCGGGTCAGCTCGATCCTCGCCTCGTTGATGACGTCGAAGGTGAAGTCGCCCACGAGACTGACCGCGGCGCCGTCGACGAAGGTGTCGATGTTGGTCAGCGGGAACGGGCGGCCCGCGGAGATCGCGGCCGCCACGCACGGCGCCCCGTCCGGTTCCACCCCGATGATCCGCACCTGCGGGTGGTGGGTGCGCAACCATGCCGCGGCCCCCGACATCAAACCGCCGCCACCGACGGGCAGGATCACGACGTCCGGCACGAACCCGAGCTGTTCGACGGCCTCCGCGATGGCGGTGCCCTGCCCGGCGGCGGTGCGCGGGTCGTTGAAGGCCGGCACGAGGGTGCGTCCGTTCTCCTCCGCGAACCGCGCCGCGGCCCGGGAGGCCTGGTCGTAGGTGGAGCCCTCCATCACGAGTTCGACGTGGCCGCGTCCCAGCGCCTGGATGCGGTCGCGTTTCTGCCGGGGAGTGGTGGTGGGCACATACACCACGGCGCTGATTCCCAGCGTCGCCGCGGCGAACGCGACCCCCTGCCCGTGGTTTCCCGCCGACGCGCACACCACACCGGCGTTCCGCGCCTCGGGGGGAAGCTGTGAGATCAGGTTGTAGGCGCCCCGCAGCTTGTAGGAGCGCACGGGCTGGAGGTCCTCGCGTTTCAACCACACCTCGGAACCGGTGGCCTCCGTGAGCCGCTGGTTCAACTCGACGGGGGTGACGCGGGCCACTCCCCTCAACCGGTCGCGGGCGTCGGGAACGAGGGCAGCCAGATCGGAAAGCACAGTCACGGTCCCAATTGTGCTCGTCGAGGACGCGATCCGCACTCTTCACGGGGACACGTCGTCGCGTTACCCCGCGGGGCCCGCGGCGACGTCCACGGCCGGGGTGACCTGTGGTGTGGATGGTCGGGCGGTGGTCAACTCTCCATGATGATCACGTAGCCGGCGGATCGGGGGCGCCGGGAGATGAACTGCTCCTGGGCGTACTGGATGATGGAGCGTGTCGACCAGCCGTCCACGACCGCGCCGACCCCGCCGCCCACCAGGGGGATCTTCTTGGCCAGGAACACCCCCAGTCGTTTGCCCCCGACATGGTTCATCGACTGCTCCAGGAGCGCCCGGGAGACGCGGGAATCGAGTCGCGGGTCGAAGGCGGGGGCGGTGGCGACGGCGGCCGCGGAGCTGGGAAGGTCGCCCGCGGCGATGAGCGCCGCCGAGCCGCGTGGGCCGAGCATGGCCATCAGGATCGCGGTGCGGACCCGGGGATCGTCCAGTTCGTAGCCGCGCAGGTGCGCGATCGCGGCGACGGCACGTGCCTGGATGAAGGCGGCCGCGGCCATGTTCGCGGGGATCGTCACGAGCGACAGGAGGAAACCTCCCCAGTTCGTCGCGAATCCCTGACCGCCGGCCAATGCGATGTGCTGGTTCGACAGCCAGCGGATGGCGGCCTCGTGGTCGTGGTGGTGGCGCAGCTGGTTGTTCGCGACGGTGCGGGCCCCCAGCAGTTTTCCGCGGCCCGTGATGGCGAGCTCCAGGAGTCGGTGGAAGGCGTCCGACGTCAGGCCCTCGGCCGTCGCGACCATTTTGTTGTTGGCATCGTTGGCGTTGCTCATCTTCTCACCGTCCTTCTACCCCATCCCGCATTATCTCGCATTATGTCACCGTGAAAAGGGGGCATTTCGGATGCCGCGCGAAACCTTCACCGCGACCGGAAAGCGGTCAAGTGGAACCTGTGGCGACGGGAGACCCCGTGAGCCTGCAAGACTGGGAGTCGTGCTCGACAACGTCTTCGGATCACCCGATGCCTGGCCGGACTCCGACCTGATCGGGTACAGCGACGAATTCGACCCCGCCCTGGCGCTGGTCGCCTACCGCTGCGGGGTTTTCCCCATGCCCGTGGAGGAGTGGATGGGGTGGTGGTCGCCGCTGCGACGCGCCGTGCTGCCTCCGGGCGGGTTGCGCATCACCCGGTCGCTTCGCAAGACGGCGGCTCGCTACACCACCACCGTCGATCAGGCCTTTCCCGACGTGCTGGCCGCCTGCGCCGACCCGAAACGCCCCGACGGCTGGATCGACGACCGCATCGCCTTCGCCTACACCGCCCTCCACCAGGCCGGGTATGCGCACAGCGTCGAGACCTGGGACGCCGACGGCAGGCTGGTCGGGGGACTCTACGGGGTGCACCAGGGAGGGATGTTCGCAGGGGAGTCCATGTTCCACCACTCCGAACTGGGCCGTGACGCGTCCAAGGTGGCGTTGCTGAGGCTGGTCGCGGAACTCGCCCGGGCCCGCGTCGACCTGCTCGACGTGCAGTGGCTCACCCCGCACCTGGCCAGTCTGGGGGTGGTGGAGCTGTCTCGTGACGACTACCTGGCCCGGTTGGACGTCGCCCTCGAGGGGGAACACCGCAACACGTGGTCGAACGCCCAACGCTGGGATTTCCGTCAGCTGTTGGCGGCACACGCCTGAGACGGCATCGGGTGCGTGTCGGTGGAAGGTGTCAGCTGGCGACCGGAGTGGTGGGGGACCAGACACCCCGGTGGGCGCGGGACATGGTTTCCGGGAGTCCCGCCACGATGTCTCGTTGGCGGCGGTTCGACTCCTCCCATGAGGACTGCGCCGCGACCCAGGCGTGCCGGGCGGCGTCGTCCCACTGCGCCATGGATCCCACCAGTTCGCCGTGCAGCATCGCCAGGAGGGTGTTCAACTCTGCATTGGCGTCGATCAGACCCGCGATGCCCTCGGGCAGTGGCGCAGGGCAGTCACGTTGCGGGCTCTCGGGGCGTGCCCGGCGGGCCTGCGTGGGTGCGCGCCGCGCGGGGGGTGTCGGCACCTCCGCCTGCCCCGTGAGGCTGGCGTGCACCATGTCGAGGCCCTGTTTCACACGCTCGAACTCGGAGTCGAACTGGCTGTAGTCGTGCTGGAACACGGTGAACTCGTGAGCGCCCCAGCGTGCGGCGAGCACGGGAAGCTGTCTCTGCAGCCGGATCTGGAGGTCGTGGATCTGCTGGTGCTTCGTCTCGACCTGTCCAGCGGCCTGCGCCATCACGGGGTTGTCCGCGTGCTCGGGGGCCATGGTGTTCTCTTCCGGTTCGGATGTCGTCAAAAAAGACCCTATGCCCGAGAGGGGTCACCGGTGGGGATGCCGCGGGCACGGCAGGTCGCGCGGCGATACCCTGTGCGCGTGCTCGGATATTTCGGACCCGCAGGGACGTTCACCCATCAGGCGCTGCTCGGCATCGACGACTCCGGAGGCGTGCCCTTCGCCAGCGTCGGCGAGACCCTGGACGCCGTCAGGCAGGGACAGGTGGACGGGGCGGTCGTGCCGATCGAGAACTCCGTCGAGGGCGGGGTCTCCGCGACCCTCGACAAGCTCGTCGACGGTGATCCCCTGATCATCACGGCCGAGGTGGTGATACCCGTCGAGTTCGGGATCTACGTGCGTCCCGGCACCACCCTCGACGACGTCACCTCGGTGCTCACCCACGGACACGCGGCCGCGCAGTGCCGCGACTGGCTGGCCACGATGATCCCGGACGCCCAGGTGACGGAGGCCGGTTCCACGGCGGGCGCGGCCAGGGAGGTCGCGGACCCCGCGTCCCGCTACGACGCCGCCATCTGCGCGCGGGTCGCGGGGCGGCTCTACGGGCTCGACGAGCTGGCCCACTCGATCGAGGACAACCCGGGGGCGGTGACCCGGTTCGTCGTGGCGTCGCGCCCGGGAGGGGTGCCGGAACGCACCGGCGCGGACAAGACCACCCTGGTGGCCTACATGCACCAGGACCATCCGGGCGCCCTGCTGGAGATCCTGCAGCAGTTCGCGGTGCGCGGGGTGAATCTGTGCCGCATCGAGTCGCGTCCCACCAAGACCATCCTCGGCAGCTACTGCTTCGCCATCGACGCGGAGGGCCACCTCGACGACCGCCGCCTCGCCGAGGCCCTCCTCGGGCTGCGGCGGATCTGCCGCGACGTGATCTTCCTCGGCTCCTACCCGCGCGCCGACGCCCAACCGGCCGATGTGCGCCGCGGCTTCGACGACGAGGCGTTCGAGGAGGCATCCGAGTGGCTGCGGTCGCTCGGCGCGGACCGAGAGACGCGGTGACAAATTTTTTTCTGGAGTCGGTTGAGCCGGCCTGCTCGCTCTGCGAGCTGGCCGTGTCGAAACCAAGGTGAGCGTGGCCGGGGGCCTGGGGTCGGGTCTGCTTGTAGACTGCGGGGTGGTTTCGACACGGGCTGCTCCTTCGTCGCGGCCCGGCTCAACCAGCTTCGACCCGGTCATCCAACGCCTGCCTTCTCGTCGAACGCCAGCGCTGTAGCGCAAGCGCACGACCACAAGGCAAGCGTTCCGGCTCGACCGGTTTCGGGAAGGGCAGGGCCGGGAATCGTGGTCCTGCGACCGGATGCGCACGATGTCCGCGTAGAGTTCATCCCATGATCGACCCCAAGTTGTTGCGCACCGACCCCGACCTCGTCCGACGTTCACAGGAGGCCCGCGGGGACTCCGTCGAACTCGTCGACGAACTGGTCTCGGCCGATGAGGCGCGCCGCTCGGGGATCGCGACCTTCGACAGGCTGCGCGCCGAGCAGAAGGAACTCGGCAGGCTCATCCCCAGGGCGCAGGGAGACGAGAAGGCCGGGCTGCTGGCCCGCACCAAACAGCTCGCCACCGACGTGAAGGCCGCGCAGGAACAGTCGGAGGCCGCCGGGGAACGTTTCAACGAGCTGATCATGCAGCTCGGCAACATCGTCATCGACGGTGTGCCGCGCGGCGGTGAGGACGACGGAGTCGTGATCGAGACCGTCGGCACTCCCCGCGACTTCGCCGCCGAGGGTTTCGAACCCAGGGATCACCTGGAGCTCGGTGAGGCGCTGGGCGCCATCGACATGGAACGCGGCACGAAGATCTCCGGGTCGCGGTTCTACGTGCTCACCGGCGTCGGCGCGCGCCTGGAGTTCGCGCTGCTGAACCTGGCCATGACCAAGGCCGTCGAATGGGGATTCACCGCCATGATCCCCCCGGCCCTGGTGAAACCCGAGGCGATGGCCGGCACCGGTTTCCTCGGCCAGGCCGCCAAGGACGTCTACCACCTCTCCACCGACGACCTCTACCTCGTCGGCACCTCCGAGGTGGCCCTCGCGGCCTTCCACAGCGACGAGATCCTGGAGGCCGACTCGCTGCCGCGCCGCTACGCCGCGTTCAGCCCCTGCTTCCGCCGCGAGGCCGGTTCCTACGGCAAGGACACCCGCGGCATCTTCCGCGTCCACTGGTTCGACAAGGTCGAGATGTTCATCCACTGCCTGCCCGAGGACGCCGAGGAATGGCACCAGCGACTCCTCGGTTTCGAGAAGGAGTTCCTCCAGGCGCTGGAGATTCCCTTCCAGGTCCTCGACGTCGCCTCCGGGGATCTCGGTCTCAGCGCCGCCCGCAAGTACGACTGCTACGCCTGGCTGCCCACCCAGCAGCGCTACCGCGAGGTGACCTCCACCTCCAACTGCACCCAGTTCCAGGCCCGCCGCCTCGGGATCCGGTACCGCACCGAGAAGGGCACCGAGCACGTCGCCACCCTCAACGGCACGCTGTGCGCCATGACCCGGATCATCATCATGCTGCTCGAGAACCACCAGCAGGCCGACGGCTCGGTGCGCGTCCCCGAGGCGCTGCGCCCCCACCTCGGTGGCCTGGAGGTGCTCGCCGCGGGTTGATCTCGTTCCCGTCCCGGTCGTGCAGCACTCAACTCGATTCCGGGCTCTGAAGGGGCCGTTCCCCGGTTCGGGTGCTGCGCAACCGGGATATTTCTTTCCTCACAGCCTCTGGTAGGAGACACGATGACCTTTCACCCTGCCCTGGTCGCCCTCGACATCGACGGCACCATCGTCAGTGTCGACGGCGACCTGCCCGACGCCGCGCGCCGTGCGGTGCGGCGCGTCGTCGACGCCGGGGTGCCGGTGGTGCTCACGACGGGTCGGGCCTGGGCCGGGACGCAGAAGATCTTCGACGCCCTCGCCCTGCCGCCCGGCCCGTCGGTGTGCGCGAACGGCGCGATGATCGTGAACTATCCGCCCGTCGACGTGGTCCACGAGATCCGCTTCGATCCCGCCGATTCCATAGAGAGGGTGGCCCGGTTGGCCCCGAACGCGGCCATCGCCGTCACCGACGGCATGTTGTGGCGGGTTTCGAAACCTTTCCCCGAGGGGGAACTGAACGGCGATTTCGTCGTGGAGAGCGTCGAGGAACTGGCCTCGCGTCCGGTTTCCCGCATCGTGGTGCACGATCCCGAGACCGACGACGACGTCTTCAACGAGATGGTCGGGGCGCTGGGGCTGCGGGAGGTGTCGTACTACATCGGCTGGTCGTCGTGGGTCGACATCGTCCCCGAGGGCGTCGACAAGGCCCGGGGCCTGGAGCGGGTGTGCGGGGAACTCGGTGTCGCCGCCGCCGACGTGCTGGTCCTCGGCGACGGCTACAACGACATCGAGATGATCCGGTGGGCCGGGCGCGGGGTTGCGATGGGCGACGCCCCACGCGACGTGAGGGCCGCGGCCGATCACGTCACCGGCGACTTCGACTCCGGTGGGGCCGTTCAGGAACTGGAGCGCTGGTTCTAGGCCTGGGTGAGGGCGGCGGGTGGAGGGGTGCCCTCGCGGCCCCCGGTTCGTGCTGGGGAAGGGACGGGTCGGATTCAGGCGACCGAGGAGGCCGGGCTCAGAACCTCGGCGGCGGCTCTCATCACCTCGCGTTTGCCGGGCCTGCGCTTCTTGTCGATGGACTTCACCACCCCGCCCTGGGCCTCGGCCCGCCTGAGGTGGCGCTTCACCGTCGAGATGGAGCAGCCGACGCGCGCGGCGATGGCGGACAACGGCTGGGTGGGATTGGCCTGCCGCAGTCGGTAGATCTCCTCGTGGTCGAAGCTGCGGCCCGAGGAGACGCCGGCGAAGCTGTCCAGCTCCTCGGGTTCGACGGTGACGCCGAGACGGGCACGGATCTCGTGACGCTGGGGTTCGGTGGTGCCGGCCACGAAGCCTGCGACATCGTGGGAGACGACGGCGTCGGTGAGGCACTGGGCGCGCAGGGGGCATTCTCCGCAGAGCTTCGCGGCGTGGGCGGCCAATGCCGCCTGGGTGCGGATGTCAGCGGCGGTCTCGACGCTGGTCTCGTCCTCCAGGAGGGGGTTCTGGAAGAGTGAGGCGAACTTGACGCAAGGGGTGGCGTTGTCGAGAGCGATGGTCACGGTGTGGTTCCTCCCTGCCCCTGGGGAACGGGGCCTTCTAGATGCCTGCCACACCAGAGTGGCGGATGCCGCGGAAGTTGATAAGTACTTTTGATAAGGGGTGCTACCTGACTTTCCTGGGTATCCGGCTTGCACGCGCCTGAGTATCCGTACTCAGAGAAGTTGCTTCAGCAAATCCGCTCTGACTGGGTATTCCGCGGATTGCGTGTCGTACTTTCGGCCGAAATGCCTAGTCGGGAACCAAGGTTCGGCAACTCAGGTACTCAGGGGGTGCTCAGCGGCGTGGTATGAGTACTCAGGGATTCTCCTGAGAGCGAGGCGGGTGTTCACCAGGCCCAGCGGATCCCGTAGCCCCAGCCGGGCTGCATGTTCGTGAAGTTCGCGACGGCCTTGTTGTCCGTCACCTCGACGGGATGACCGGGGGCGGTCGGGGACATCATCTGGGAGGGCCAGGCGCGGTCGATGCGTTCGACGAGCCTCGGGAGCCGTGTGTCGAAGCGCAGCTCGATCCTCGCGGCGTGCATGGACGTGACGGGGGCCAACCCGAAGACCGGTTCCAGGCAGTCGTGGCCGGGTAGGCGTACCGACACCGAGAACGTGTGGGACTCCCCGACGTTCAGGCAGCGGGGGAGCCGCAGCTGGGTGGTCCACGAGCCCCCGTTCTCCTGAATCCCCGCTATTCTGCACCCCTCGAGGGTGTAGTACTTCAGCTCGGGGTCGCGCAGCAGGGGCAGGAACAGGTGCTCGTCGAGGGCGCTGAAACCGTCTCGGAGGGCCATCACCGTGCGTTCCATGAGGATGGTGGGAGAGTCGTCGCGAAGATCCAGGCGGCATCGGGTGCTCGTCGTGAGGAAGTCGATGTTCTCCAACGCGGGGGTACGGTTGCCGGCGAGCAGCAGGTGGGCGATCTCGTGGGCCGCCTTCTCGATGTGGCGGTACAGGGTGCGGCGCCCCATGTTCAAGGCGGTGGCGGAACGGTTCACCCGCTCCCCGGGGGAACCGGTGATGTCCTTGGAGAAGCCGGCTGCGAACAGGAACGCGCTCCGGGTGTCCTCCTCCAGCCGCGCCGCGCAGGACAGCAGCGCCTTGAACACCTGATGCCTGAGGAAGGGGGAGTCCGGTTCGAGCTTCAACACCTTCAGCAGGGGTTCGGGCAGGTGGAGTTCGGGGTTGTGGATTCCGTCGGAGCGCAGTTTCTTGATGGCGCTGAACAGCTCCTCGGGTGCCGCCTCGTGATGTTTCGGGGAGGCAGCCTCGTTTTTCCGTGAGCCGTCCATGGCGAGATATTAGCTTTTGGTCATCTGACTTCTGAACTCACGGAGGAGAGTCCGTTGTCACGGCCGCATCGGGGGTAATGTCCGTCAAAGGATGGCGACGGAAGGAGACTGATGTCCAAATCCTTTGAGCAGTGGTGCGGACAGTGGCTGGAGCGGCTGCCGAACTGGGGACGATACGCCCCCAGAGGACATGGCGTGACCGTGAAGCTCGTTGTCAAACGTATGTTGTGTCCCTGCCTCGCCGTTGAACCCGCGTGGGTGGGTGTGGGGCGGGGGGAGAGGATCGGCGACGAACGCGGCCGGGAACTGGTGGCCTGGCTCGACGGGCGGCGTGACGTGGTGGGGAAACTGCTGGCCCTGCTGCGGACCGGCGTTGACGAGGCCATGGCCCGGGCGCGACAGCAGGGACTGGACGTGACCGTCAGCCGGATCGCCGAGGCGCTCGCCGTCGCCATCGGGTCGAAGTGGAGACAGGGCGTGGTGCTCACCGACATGGAGGTCGAGTCGGTGTGGGAAACCTTCCTGCGCAACAGCGTCCCGCTGGGCAGACGGATGGGCCGGCGCGGGTTCGCCGGATACCAGGGGCTCTACGACCGGCTCTGGGAGGACGAGGGACGCGCCTGCCTGGCCGCCGAACCCTACGGGCGTTACGGGCTGGGGGAGAACGAGCGGCCACCGCTGGTCGTCGAACACAAGGAGAACATGTTCCTGGGGTTGCAACGCTCGGTCTTCTCCCGGTTCTCGCTCGCGGCGCAAGAATCGTATGTGAAGGGAAGCGCTGATGAGATTGCGCGACGTGAGGTCTCCCGGGCCTGCGCCAGGCTCGGGCTGGTCGATGAATCAGCCCGGATCGCGCTGAGGAGCCTGTACGCCGGTTTGCTGAGCGGCCCATCCGGTCCCGGATGGAAGCCCCTGGGCGCCACCCCCGGGAGACGTGCCTGGGACGACGACCTCCTGCCGCTCGGGGAGGAAGTCGACCCGCAGGGCGACCCCGCCCTGGACTGGAAGGGGATCCACGCCGGTATCGCGGCGTTGGCCCAGGCGATGATCGCCACCTTCACGGGGCGCACCACCCAGGGGCAGTACCTGAAATGGGCCGAGAAGGTGGAGGAGGCCCACCAGGACGCCATGCGCCGCGCCTGGCACGACTGCTTCCGGCTGGACATGGCGGGCAGGCCCGTCACGGAGGCGAAGGCGTCGAGAATCGTCAAGCAGGCCATCTACTGGGGCATCCCGAGCGGTCAGAAACAACGCAGGGATTCCCGCCGGCTGACGGGTGCTCACCAGGACGAGACGTCGCCGGAGGACGTGGGCGAGAAGTTCGAGCCCGACCTTCCGGCGTCCTTCGGGCGCGCCATCGAGTGGCTGCGGGCCGACGAGGACCGCGCCCGGGCGGTTGTCCGGGGCGACGAGGAGGCGATCGCCGAGTACGCGCGCGCCGCCGCCGAGCTGGGGCTCCCGAGCATCGATGAGGTGTGTCATCACATGGACCAGGACTGGAAACAATGAGTGGAACCGACAAACAGATCGTCGTCGAGGCGCTTGGGGATGGCCCGGTGCAGGTGGGGGCGGGGGGACCGGCGCCGGCGGGCAGTGTCACGCTGCCCTTGAGAACCGTCGTCGTCGTGGTGAATCCCGCAGAACCCGAGGAGGTGCCCTGCTGCCTGGCCGCTGACGTCGACGAGGCCCGGGATGAGATCGCCGGTCTCTACGGCGACGCGACGGCCGGGCTCGCGGCGCAGGCCGCCGGGTGGGACGCGCCGGGGCGGGTCGGGAGGATGCCCTTCGCGCCCGACGACGAGGACGTGGCCGAGGCGGTGGCGCGGCTCGGGGTGGTGCGGTGGCTGCAGGAGTGCTCGCCGTTGCCGCTCGACTGGCGACTGCTGCGGCTGGAGGAACTGACCCTGGTGGCCTCGCTCACCGGGCATCTCGCCGACGAACCCGACCGGCTGCCCGAACTGGCGAAGTTGTGCAGATATTTCCACGACCACCTGGCCGAGGAGGATTTCGCCCCCCTGACCGGGCTGCTCGGGGACGCGCTGGAGCAGGTCGCGGACCGGTCCCCGCTGTCCGGGGACTCGGGCGACTGGGCCCGCGAGGTGCTGGCCACCTGGCCGGGCGGGGAGGAAACCGCTCCACCCGGGCGGTTGGACGCCGAGCTCATCGACCGGTTCAGGCCGGAACTGGCCCTGGCCGCGGGGGCGGAGGGGTGGGACGGGCTCGTCGAATCCACGACCGTCGACTGGGAACAGGTGCCGCGCGGCTGGGTGGGAACGGACGAGAACAATGCCCGCTGGATGGTGGATCTCGATGTCAACGGGGCGGTCCACTGCGTCGTCGCGGTGGACGGGCCGCGGCAGGTGCGCTGGTTCGGTGGGGTGCCGGGGGGGTGGGAACCGGGTGAGGACGACCGGCTCGGTTTCGAGCTGCTTTCCGGGGACGTCCCCGAACCGGTGTTGAGCGGGCAGCTCGGCTACGATCCACGGGCCCGCGGCTGGGCCGGGTCGGTGGCCGGGACGACGGCGCAGACGACCCGGTTGAGGCACACCCTCGACGCGGGCGCCGGGACGTCGCTGCGGGTGCACTGCGACACGATCGGGCAGGAAATCCTCGACCCGGTGGCGGCGGCCGCGCGGCGCTGGTCCGTGAGAGGGGTGGGTGCCATGAGACTGCTGACCGCCGTCGACGACCGGGAACTGCGGGCAGGGGCGGTCGCGGCCCTGACGGAAGCGGCGTCGTGCTGGGAGGCGGTCGGTCGGAAACGCGACGCCGAGGCCTGCCGTTTCCTGCGCCGGAAAGCGGAATCGGGCGAGTGGGGCGACTGGGTCGCCCTGACCGTCGCCGAACGGTGGCTGCTCCACTCGAAGTCGTGAGGACGCGAAAGCGGGGTGCGCGATGCGCACCCCGCGAGAAGTGGCCCGGGGCCACCCGTCGGATCACCAACTCCACAACATGAGCATTCACCTCCTCGGTTCCGAAGACGGGATCTTCGCCTCACCCGACTTTCGGATCCAGCGGTGCCCGGGAACGCACACGGGGGCGAACCCGGCGGTTCGCCCCCGTGTGATGAGATTGCGTTCGCAGCCTCGGCTGCTCGTCACGTCACCAGCGCCACAGCATGTCGTGCCTCCTTTCCGTGTACCTCGGGAAAATCCCTCACGACACATACGGATCCAGGGGCACGGGGGCTTCGCTCACGTCTCCTCCCGTCGCCGGGATCAGCGGCCGTCCTGTCCGTCAGGGACCGGTGAGGCCACGAAAGGAGACCTGCGATGACGTCATCACGACCCCCGGGGCGGGGCACCGGCCCCGTTTTCATCTCGTACCACCAGGGGAGCGGAACCGCCGACGCCGAGTTCATCGAAACCTATCTGCGCGCCGGGGGGATCGTGCCCTGGCGCGACATCCGCGACCTGGAGGCCGGAACGGTCGAACGCAACATCACCCAGGCCTTCGAGGACGGGCTGAGCGGCGGGGTTCTGCTGCTCTCCAGCGGCATCTCCGAGAGCAGTTTCGTCCCCGAGACCGAGGCGCCGCTGCTGGTCGGGGCCCACAAGGCCGACCCGGACGGCTTCCAGCTGCACATCATCAACACCTTCCGGAAACCCGGTTCCCCGGACGAATGCGACTTCAAAGCGCCCGGCAAACAGCTGGAGACGAAATACCCGGAGGCGGAACAGCTCAATGACCATCTCCAGCGGCGGCTGCTGCACTCCGACGGCAAGGGCGGCAAACCGGTCAGCGAACTGAACCTGGTCCTTCGCGACCTGCTGCGCAACCGCCTCAAGGTGCGCCGGCCGCAGCTCGACGACGGGGAGATCGAGATCGGCCTCCAGACCCGGCCCGAACCCAACCACCTGCCCGCGGACGGCCGCACCGTCCCGGAGGCCGACCTCCACATCCGGCTCCGGCAGGACGCCGCCACGCAGATCCCGGAGGAACTCGACTACCGTTGCCTGCAGCAGGCGCTGCCGGTTCTCATCGACGAACTCCACGCGGCCCGGATCAGGCGTGTCCTCTTCCGGGGCGGCTGCCACCCGAGCCTGGCGTGGGCGCTCGGCGTGGCGCTGCCGCACGCCCGCGAGATCGAGCACTTCACCTGGCGCGACACCTACGGAAAGGACTGGGCCTCCGCGGACGAACCCGCGGAACGCAGCACCAGTATCTGCCTGGAAACCCTGAACCCCGACGGGACCAGACGCCCCCTCGGGTTCCCCCGCGACAAGATACCCTCCGGAGCCGAACTGCGGCGGGTCCTCTGGGGGGATGCACCCGCGAAGAACGTCGTCGTGCTGCTGGCCGCCGACGACCTGCGCCCCCAGCCCCTGCTCGCCCTGGCCAAGAAGCTGGATGACGCGCCGGTGCTGGTCATCAACCTCCACACCCCCTCCGCCGACGGCGCCAAGAAATGGATCGACCACGCCGAGGGGGCCGGGCTGGCCAGGCGCGTGGGTGAAATCCTCCGGAGGCTCGGGGACCTCGCCAAACTGCTGCATCTCGCGGTCAGTGCCCCCGCCGCCATGGCGGCCCTGACGGCCCGCTGGTGCAACACCCTGACGATCGATTTCTACGAACTCGGCAACACCGGTATGGGCGCCCGCGAATACATCCGGGTGCTGCGCACCGAATCCGGGAACAAATCCCCCATCACGGGGGTCTTCCCCCAGGGCGTGCCCCAGGTGGACGAGGTGAGGAAACTCATCAACCTCACCCCGCACGACGTCACCTACTATCCCGAGGCGGGGGAACCGTTCACGTGGGCGGCCCCCGAGGGGCCCGACCAGTGGGTGCGGCGCCAGGAGCAGTCCGAGGAGCTGCCGTCGCTCCGGGTTCAGGGACGCGAGATCCCGGTTACGAGGATCCGGCAGGGAACCATCGCCCCGGTTCCGGACCCGATGCCGGGGGTCGGCTACATCGTGCCGCGGATCAGCGCCGAGACGGCCCGCAGACCCGATTTCTTCTTCCCGCACGGCGAGGTCCGCGGCCAGGGCGGCGGCATCATCGGATGCCGCAGACTCGGATGTTTCGAGGCGGTATCGAACAAGGTCCGGCCCTACCTCGAACTCCTCGACCCCGTCCCGCAGGACTGAACGTGGGGTCGCCGAGATCCCTGCCCGCGGTGCGGGTCAGGATCTGGCAGGTTCTGCTGCGGGCGGAGACGGGGGAACGTCACCTGACCCCCACACCCTCGGGAATCCACGCGATGGTCTCGTCGTGGCTGCACCGGTCGCCGGGCGGCGACGGCGAGCCGCATTCCGAGGAACACCGGTACGCGGTGCGGTGGCGACAGGTCAGCGAGTTCGCCGTGCTCGTGGAGTTGCGGCTGTTCGACGACTTCCTGACCCCGCTGCTGGTCGACCGCGTCGCGTTCGGGAACCGGGAGCGGCTCGGCATGGTGACGTTGCGGGTCGAGGGGATCCAGGAGGTGGCCTCGGTGAACCTCGCCGAGATCGCGGGCAGGCCGTCGAAGGGGTGGCGGCTGCGATTTCCCGAGGGCGTCACCTTCAAACGCGGCGACATCTTCATGCCCTGGCCCGATCCGTACCTGCTGCTGGGCAGCATCCAGCGGCGGCTCGCGCTGATCTGTGGCCGGGACCGGGACGAGCAGCGCCTGCCACGGGAGGTGATGGCGTCGGTGTTTCCCACGCAGGTGGAACTCCAGTCCGTGCGATGGACCGAGGGGGATCCCAGCCGGGCCAGCCTCCGTGACGTCCGCGTCGCGCTCGGGGAGGTCGACTGGCTCTGCACCGGCGACGCGGCCACGTCGAGCCTGATCGACCGGCTCCTCCAGGTGGGGGAACTGACCGGCATCGGGGCGAGAACGGCTTGGGGAGCCGGTGTGCTGGAGATCGCGGACCGGGTTCCGATGCGCGCGATCGCCACGGGAAACAAGCGTCGTTCCCGGCGCGGCCCGTCCCGTCCGTCAGGGATTGGCAGGACCGGGAGAACCCCATTCCCCCGGTTTGCGGGGGAATCGGGGGAATGGGGATTCGGCGACGAGCGGCCGGGCGGGTCGCGGGACAGGAGGTTTGGCAGTGAATGAATACGCCTACGTCGAGGAGATCGACGAGGACCACGTCCGGGTGTGGCCGCTGACCGATTCGGAACTCACGTGGAATGGAGAAAAAGTCCTGACGCGAAAGGACGGCTTCACTCTCGAAATCGAAATGTGCCTCGGGTATGAGAAAGGGAACCCGGGATACTACGTGGTGGAAACCGATGAGCTACCTGAAGTGTGCATGTTGGAATCTCACATTTCCGGAAGTTCGGTCGGTTCCAAGAGAAGCAAAACTTGGAGAAAAGAACTGTGGATTCCCGAAGGAAGTGGCGGGCTGGAAGGTGCTCTCCGTGACAAAGCCTACAGCCATGACTTCGATCTCCTGGAAGTCGAACCTAAACGGTTGTGCTGGGGTGGTGAAGGTCTTGGCAGGTGGATTGAGACGGCCAAGGAGGAAGTTGAGCGAAAAGCCGCACGCAAGAAGGCCGGTGAAATCCGGGAGAAGCTGAAAGAGTTCCACGACGGCGGGAACGCCTTCATCAATCCCTACACCTTCGTTCCGCTGCCCGACACGGTGAAACGGGACAAACCCCACGGCCACGCGAGGGCAGTCGAGGGCGGGCTCACCGGGTATCTCGACGTGGAGTTCGCCTTCCGTTCCCCGCTCATGATGCCGGTGGACTGGAACACCCCCGGGGAGACAACCGTCACCGGCACCCGGATCGAAGAGCGCGTCACGGTGCCGGGATCCTCCGTGCGGGGTGCCGTCCGGTCGCTGTTCGAGGTGATAAGCAGCAGCTGCCTGTCCATACTCGACCCCGACTACCGGCCCGCCCACCGGGCGTCGCTGGAAATGCGCCCCGACAAGTGGCTGGCAGTGGTTGACGAGGTCGATTCCGACGGGAAAGTGATCTCGGTGCTGCCCACCAACCGGGTGGTGTGGATCCGGGCCGAGGCGCTGTGGCGCCTGTTCGGCGGGGTGGCGGGGCTGCGCTCCGGGGTGCGGATCTCCTTCGACGAGAGTGCCATCTACGAACGGAGTTTTGGCGGCAACAAAGGCAAACCCGTGAAACGCGAACAGCTCAAACCGGAGGGGGAGGCCACGCTCACGGAGGGCGGCGACTGGGTGGTGCACGTCGCCGATGCCGGGACGAAGGGCGACCACCCCGCCGATCACATCTATGTGGCCGTGGGCAAACTCGAAACCACCCCGATCCGGCTGGGCGAGATGACCTGGGAGGACTACCGGGAGCTGTGCAGGTACTCGGTGGACGTGACCGGCGGAGGGCTCGCCCCCTCGGCGCCCGCATGGGATGCCGAGGAATGGGCGGGAGTGGCGGTGATGGTCAGGCACACGGACAGGAACAGAGGGAATAGAGAAACCGCCATCGGGAAGCGACGCAAGAGCGACGGCGCCCTGGCCCCGGGCGATTCGGTGTGGATCACCACCCGGAGCGAGGGCGGCGAGCGCGTGGTCGCCGGGCTCACGATGTCGTCGAGCTGGCGGGAGCTCGGGAAGGGCCCGATCCGCAACCGGCTTCCCGACGAGTCCCTGCTGCCGTGCCGCGACCCGGACGAGCTGTGCCCCGCCTGCGCCACCTTCGGTTTCATCGAGGCCCGCGCCGAGGGTCAGCGACGCGACCAGGCGGAACACAACGCCTACGCCTCCCACCTGCGGTTCGGGGCCTTCGAAACCGACGCTCCGGTGCCGCTGCGGCTGGTGCTGCCCCCACCGACCCGCTCCCCGCGCCCGAGCGCCGGGGCGTTCTACCTGGAACACCTCAAAGTGGAGGGCGAGAACCGGGAGGCGGGTGTGGCCGAGTTCGGGAAACCGGCGTCGCGGTGGGGCGGTCGGCTGGACAGCCCCCGGATGCGCCGGATCGCCGGCCGCAAGTTCTACTGGCACGGCCAGGAACCCGAGGACACGACCCCCACACCCCGCCAGGTGCGCCGCAATCACTATCCGGCGGAAGGTGCCAACAACTGCCGGGAAACCAGGCGCTGGATCACCGAGAAACCTCCCGTCCTGAAGGGACGGATCCACTTCGAGAACATCGACGCCCGCCAGCTCGGGCTCCTCATGCTCGCGCTGGAACCCCGGGAACTCGCGAAACGCGCCGGTATCACCGTCAACGGTGAACTTGCCACCCACCTCGGTGGCGGTAAGGGCCTGGGCTTCGGCACCGCCGTCGGCCGCATCACCGCAACCTGTATCCAGGATGCCGCGGGCAGGTACCGTGCCGGCGCGGGGAAGGTGGAGGTGGATCCTTGGGGGGCCGCCATGCAGGTCATCGACCCGGATGTGCCGTGGATCACCGGGCTGGTCAAGGCGCTCGGCACCGAAAGCGTCCCCGCCGACCGAATCTGGTACCCGACCATGGGCAACTTCACCCAGCGGGGCAGTGACGTGCAGCAGCAGAAGTTCGACAAGAGCTTCGAGTACTACGCCAGGTTCTCCGGAGGCAAGAACAAGAAAACCCGGATGCGCACCCTCCCCAGGATCAACGACCCGATCCAGTACATGAGCAACGAGAACTGAAAGGACCGGAGATGACTTGTTTCGCATCCATCGGGGTCAAACAGATCCAGGGTTATCTCGCCCGGTCCCGTCGCCTGTGGGGACGCCGCGGCGCCTCCGACATGCTGGCCTACCTCACCGACACCACCGGGGCCGCCGACCGCATCGAGGAACGCAGTTTCGAGACCGCGGGGGAGATCCTGCAGGGTTTCCCCGGGGTGACGGTCAACGACGAGGCCGTCGACGTCGACTCGGTGCTGAACATCCGGGGCGAGAATCCCGGCGAGGTCCGCAAGGCCACCGAGACCCTCGCGCTCAACATCAAACTGCACCTGCCCGCCGCGCACGTCCACACCAGCCTCCGGAAGGCCGCCGGGTACGGCGACGTCATCCGCGCCGAGGACCGGGACATGGCCGCGGAGACCAGGCAGTATCCGCCGTCGATGATCGAGTTCCCCCTGGCCCACCACTGCGACGAATGCTCCTCAGGCATGGCCTCGGAGGAAACCTCGGTAGGTGACGAGACGACGCGGCTGTGCGGCGACTGCGCCTCCCGCGCCCCGCGGGAGGGCCGCAACAGGCTCCTGAACTGGTCCCGGCTGGGTAGCGTCCAGCAGGGGTTCATGGTGGAACAGGTCATGCTCCGCGAGCTCCGGAAGCAGGAGAAATTCGGGAATCTCAAACAGGTGGAGAACTTCGATGAGCTGGCGCAGCTCGGCGACCTCGGCTCCGAGGGGTCGCGCACCCACACCGACAACCACGTCGCCACCATCTTCGCCGACGGCAACGGCTTCGGGAAACTGTTCCGGGAGCTGCGGGCGGCCGCGGCGGAATCGGAGGACGGCCTGCAGGAGCTGCGGAGGGTTTCCAAGGCCGTCAAGGACTCCACGAAACAGGCGCTGCAAAAAGCCATCGAGGAGATCACGGACGACCGGGTCGCCGCAGCGAACCGCATGCCCGCCGTCCCGCACATCCTCGGCGGCGACGACGTGCTGGTGACCGTACCCGCCACCAAGGCATGGCCCTTCCTCATCGCATTCCTGAAACACCTGGAACAGGAATCGGGCAGCGACACCTTCGGACTGGGGGCGGGGAAGGTCAGCTTCTCCGCGGGCATGGTGATCTGCAAACTCGCCTACCCCATCGGCGACCAGGTGGAGCTGGCCACCGCCCTGCTGCGCACCGCCAAGGAAGCGGTGAGGGGCAACGACTGGTCCTTCGCCTGGCTGGACGTCACCAACGAGGGTCCCAAACCGCCGAGACGATTCCTCACCCTCGATGACTGGGGGCGGATCGAGGAACTCCGGGACCTGGCGCGCCGGCTCGGCGACGACGAACGCGGCAACGCGGCGCGTGCCACCCTGCGCCAGGAACTGCGGATCAGAGACGAGAAGGACCGCACCCTGCACCTGAGACACCGGGCCGGCAGGCTGCCCGGGGTCGCGGACCTCCTGAACGCGGTGTTTGGAAGGAACTGGGAGCGGGCGACGAACCAGGGAACCGAGGAACTCCTGACGGTACTGAACATCATGAGGTGGTACGCATGACGACGACCAAGACCACGATCGAGTTGAAAATCCGTTTCAACACCGCCTTCCGCATCTCCCAGGGATACGGGCAGGGGGAGGTCGACGACGTGATCGACGAGGAGAACCCGCTGCCGGCCACGTCGCTGAAAGGCGTCATGCGGGACGCCGCCCGCATGGTCCTGCCGGGAAAACGACAAGGCGACAAATACGTCGACCATCACCTGGTGTACGCCGTCTTCGGGAAACGCGGCAGCGACAGCTCCCCGTGGAACTTCTCGGACGGGAAACTCGACCACCCGGATGATCCCCGGGAGCGGATCCGGGTGCGTTCCCGGGTGGCCATCGACGAGCAGCGCCGCACCCGGGCCGGGGCGTTGCTCTTCGCGGAGGAGCTGCACGCGGACCGGGCCACCGTGACGATCTCCCTGACCCAGCCCCTGCCCCCGGAGGAGCTGGACACACACGTCGCGCTGCTGCACGTCGCCGCGCGGCTGGTCGACGGGATCGGCGCCGACCGGCGTCGCGGCCTGGGGTGGGTGAGCATCACCACCGACGCCGACGACATCGAGGCAATGGTCGACAGGATCGAGCGGGTCAGGAACGGGCAGACCGGGAACGAGCAGGTCGGGAGCGAATCATGAGCTGGTGGCGGGTAACGGTGACAAGCGAACAGGCGATCGTCATCGGCACCGGGGCCACCCGGGCCTTCCACACCCCGAGCCTCGGATACATTCCCGGTTCCACGCTGCGCGGGGCGCTGGCCACTGCCTGGCGGATCCGGTACGGCGACCCGGACCCTGCCTTCCGGGAAACCTTCGACCACTCGGTGCGGTTCGGGCCCCTGCTGGCCGCGTCGGGGGACGTCGCCAACCAGTCCGTGCTGCGCCGCAAGTACGCCCCCGGCGACGGCGAATACGTCGACTGCGCCTTCGAGGACGCGGGGGATGCCGTGGGGGAACACCTCAAGGGCGACGTGATCTGGGGCGACAAAAACGCGTTGAAGGTGGTGACCACCACCGCCATCGACCCCGAGAAACGCACCGCGCTCGAGGGTAACCTGTTCTCCCGCGCGGCCCACCGTCGCCGGCAGACCTACCACGGCCTGATCCACGGCGACGAGAACCTGGTGGGGAGGTTGGCGGAACTGGAATCCGCCAGCATCGGGGGTCGCAGAAGCGTCATGGGACGCGCCCGGATCCGGATTGAACCGGCACAACCACCCGAGCTGCCCGAATCGGGGGATGTGGTGCTGCGCACCCTGTCGCCGACGATCCTCTTGGGCGACGCGGGCGAACCCAACCTCGAGTGGAAAGGAATGAAAACCTTCGAGGGTTGTGAGGTCGTGGATGCCTGGGGTGGCAGAGTCGCAGGCGAGGGGATCAGCGGCTGGCACATGGCTTCCGGCACCCCGAAACCCGGGGACATCGCCATCGCGCCCGGGGCCGTCGTGAAACTGCGGGAACCCGGCCGGGACAAGGTGCTGGAGCTGCTGGAACGCGGTCTCGGGACCCGCAGGGCCGAGGGATTCGGATGGCTCGAACAGGTGACGAAACCCTGGCGGCCACCCGGTGGGAAACCCGGCGAGGAACAAACCGGGGGAGTCGCGACCCCGGATCTCGACGCAATGCTCGGCTGGCCGCTGGAGGACCGCAGGGCGGTGGCGGGCTGGCTGCAGGAACTGCGGGAGGGCGACGGCACCGAGCCCCTGGAGAGCAGGCGCGCCTGGCTGAACCTGACCGAGGGCCGGCGGGCGGCGGCCCGGCGCGTGATCCGCGACACCCCACAGGCGCAGCGCAACCCGTGGGCATCGAGGCTACGAGAGGGACGGAACTGACATGATTCTCACCTACATTCGAGTGACGATCCGCCCGTTGGGCCCGTGGCGCGTCGGAGCGGTCGGACAGGACCAGGCCGCGCTCGAAACGCTGCGCGATAACGCCGGGAGGCCGGCGCTGCCGCCGTCGAGCCTGGCCGGTTCCTTCCGGGCCGGCATCGACGAGGCCGCCCGGAAACTCCTCATGGGCCAGGAGAAAACGAAGAACGGAAAACAGGACTTCCGGGCCTCCGCGCTGTGGTTCCTTGGCGCCCGGCTCACCGGCGTCGAGGACGGACAGCCGGAGATCAGGCGCCGCACCGCCACCGCCGTCGACCGGAACCGTCGCGCGGCCCGCAACCACGGGTCGCACGACGTCGAAGAGGTCTACGGCACCGAAACCATCCAGCTCTACCTGCGGCACGAGGGCGACCCCGCCGAGGCGCTGCGGCTGCTCGGTAAGTGGCGGGTCACCATCGGGGGCGGAATCAGCACGGGCCTCGGCCGCGCCGAGGTGACGGCCATCCGGTACCGCACCCTGGATCTGTCGCAACCCGCCGACCTGCTGGCCCGGGTCTCACTGCGGGACACCGGACCAGACGCCCTCGACGAGCTGCTGCAAGGCGGCGCCAAACATAAGGTGAACACCGGGGAATCACCCACCCTCCTGGAAGCGACGATCCGCATCGACGGACTGAACCTTCCCACCCAGAAGCTAGCGGATCAGCTGAGACCGGAGGACCACTGGTTCCACGGCACCCGGTGGAAGGGAATCCTCCGGGGCCGGGTGGAATACATCGGACGCAGCCTCGGCCTGGACGTCTGCGGCGCGGAGGACCAGCAGTGGCGCGGCTGCGGGAGGTGCGCCGTCTGCGAGGTCTTCGGGTCCGGGGAAACCGGGGTGGGCAGGTGGAGTTTCCACTTCACCCCGCTGAAACCCGACCACCCGGCGGGGCGAACCCGCAACGCCATCGACCGTTTCACCGGAGGGGTGGCGGAGAAGAAACTCTTTCCCGAAAAGACGGTGACCTCCCAGGCGCGGCTGGTGATTGGGCAGCTGAGCGGCGTCGAGGAACACCACGCCTGGGTGCTGAAGGCCCTGCTGCTGGCGCTGCGAGACCTGCAGGAGGGATACCTCGGAATCGGGGGCCGGACCTCGACGGGACTCGGTTCGGTGCGGTTCGAGAAGCTGAGGCTCGGCGAGGAGTTCCAGCGTTTCGGGATGACCGCGACAAGCCTGGAGGCCGTCGAGGGCATCACCGAGGCGGAAATCGAACTGGAAAGAACCCACCGGTTACTGAAGGAGAAGGAGGAGAAGGAGGCAATGCAGCATGCCTGAGAAGAAACGAACCACCGAGACCCGCTACCTTTCCGGGCAGGGCGAGGTGGAATGGTCCCGGCTGCGGAAAGAAGCGAGCGAACTCACCTGCGCCTGGGCCAACTACGACGGCTTCCACATCGGCCCCTGCCCCGACGAAGCACCCCCATACAGCCACATCTGGGGCTGGAGCCGCGACGGCGAGGTGCTGCTGCGAGGCAGGATCGACGCGGGCAGGGTGATAGCGGGATGGCTGCGGAAAACCCCGGGCGGCGGGGAGAAGGAAAAGGAGGTGACCACGGTAACCCGGCAGGTCATCACTTGGAAACCCGACCACGAACGCCTGAAGATCAACTTCGCGGGAGAAAAATCACACTGGCCCGAAACAATGCAATCAGTGGAGGTGCTAGGAGAAAACCCGGTGACATTCATAAAAGAAGAAACGGAAAGGTCTTGAGGGTATTTATGAAGCTGGTTGAGCCGGGCCGCGACGAAGCTTCTTGAAGTTGGTTGAGCCGGGCCGCGACGGATGCTTTTTTAAGTTGGTTGAGCCGGGCCGCGACGAAGGAGTGGCCCGTGTCGAAACCATTTCTCCTGAAGCAGATCGGCCCAGCCCGTGATCAAGGTTCCTCAAAGCTGGTTGAGTCAGCTCGTGGTGAAAGTTTTTGAAGCTGGTTGAGCCAGCTCGTGAGCGCTAGCGAACGGCTGTGTCGAAACCACTACCGGCGGCCGAACAGCAAACCCGACCGCGCCCTGGGCCGGATCCCGCGCCTCGGGACGGGACCCGGCCCGAGGTAGACTCCGACGAAGACGCCCAGCTCCCTGCGACCGGGCATCTTGGAGACACCCTCAGGCAGGGGTGTTGGAGAACGACCAAAAACAGCCTCAGGTGTGTATGGCACTTGACTAGGGATTTTACCCCATTTAGGACAGATTCTGTCCCCTGGTTGGAGGGGGTGAGGAGGGGTGGTGTGTAAAACCGCCGCAACAGGGCTTGTCAGGACAGCGTGCCAGGGGGTAGGGTCTGGAACCACCGCGAACCTTAAAGCGGATTGAAACTGCTGCCAAGTTTCTCAGTGCACGTTCTTTTCCCTGTGTCTGAAATCACCGCGAACCTTAAAGCGGATTGAAACGTCCACCAGGAAGGCAATACTGATAATCAGCAGTCTGAAACCACCGCGAACCTTAAAGCGGATTGAAACTATTCCATTCCCGTCATCCATGCCGTAACATGGGTGTCTGAAACCACCGCGAACCTTAAAGCGGATTGAAAAACTGGATTGAGTCAGTTTGGTGAGCTGTTCCCATGAGGAATCGTTGAGAACTTCGATGGGTTGTTTTCGTCGTATTCGACCTCTTCTTGCGCAGGGCGAGTTGGGGATTTAGTGCATGACGTGGAGGGGAAAATAATGACTACTGACAACCTTCTTCTCGATGAGGAGAAGGTGGTGGAGTGTTTCACCCTGCCCGCGCTTCGTTGCGCCTGGGAGAGGGTGTTGAAGAAGGACGCCCAGGACGGCGACATCTCCGATTCGGTGGAGCGGTTCGCCGAGGGGGTTCAGGAAAGACTGGAGGAGCTCGCCGAGGAGCTCCGGGCGGGGGCGTACCGGCCCTCGGACCTGAGCCGGGTGGTGATCCCGAAGAAGAACGGGGAACGTTTCCTCGACATCCCCTCGGTGCGGGACCGGATAGTGGAACGGGCGATCCTGGAACACATCAACCCGGCCATCGACCCGCTCCTCGGGGCAACCGCGTTCGGTTACCGCCCCGGACTGGGGGTGGCGGACGCCGCCCAGGAGGTGGTGCGACTCCGCGAGGAGGGCTACACCCACGTCCTGCGAACGGACGTGCACGACTGTTTCCCGTCGCTTCCCGTGGCCCTGCTGCGTCGCCAGCTGGAGTTCCTGATAGCCGAACCAGAGATCCTGGCCGTGGTGGACCTGCTGCTCGACCGCTGCGCCCGGTTCCCCGGGAAGCGACGGGGTGTCTTCCCCGGGCTGCCGCAGGGCAGCCCACTTTCACCGCTGCTCGCGAACCTGGCGCTGATCCCCCTGGACGAGGCACTGGTGGATGCGGGATTCCCGGTGGTCAGATACGCCGACGACCTCGTGATCGCCCTCGAAGAACCCGGGGACGCACCCGAGGCCCTGAGAACAGCAACAAAGGTGTTGAAGGAGCTGGGAATGGAACTTGGAGCGGAGAAAACGGCAGTCGCATCGTTCTCGGAGGGATTCGCCTTCCTGGGGGAGGACTTCGGCCCCCGCTACCCGCCGGCAGAAGGCGAGGGCCGCATCCGGGAACCGGACAAGAAAATCCTCTACGTGGCGAAACAGGGCAGCCGCATCCAGGTAAGAAAAGGACGGGTGCAGGTGATCCAGGACGACCACGAACTGCTTTCCGTGCCCGTCAGCGACATTTCCCGAATGGTTTGTTTCGGCTCGGTCGGGGTGACGGCCGGAGCCCGCAACTGGGCGCTGCAGAACGGGGTCGAAGTGCTGCTGGCGTCGCGAGGATGTGGCTTTCACCGTGCGATCGAAACAACCCCCGAGGGATGTGCTGAACGCCGCCCTGTCGTTCCTGTACACGATCCTCCTCGGCGAATGCGTGACCGCCCTGCGGGCCACCGGACTGGACCCGGACATGGGTGTCCTGCACGCCGACCACGACACCCGCCCCAGCCTGGCCCTCGACCTGATGGAGGAGTTTCGCCCACTCGTGGTGGACCACGTCGTGGTGACGGCGGCCCGCAAACACGTCCTCACCGCGTCGCACGGCCGGGAGGTGGCCGACAAGGGAGGGATCTTCCTCACCGCGGCGGGACGGGAACTGATGCTGGACGCCTACGAACGCAGAATGCTCACATGCGTGGCCGGGGCGCTGGACGACTTCCGCTCCACCAGACGAGGCCACCTGTAACAACAGGCCCAGCGACTGCGCGCAGCCATCATGGACCCCGAACAGAAATGGACGGGACTGGCATGGCGATGATGCACCTGGCCGCCTACGACGTACACGAGGACCAGCGACGCGCCCAACTCTCCGCACTCCTCCAGGCCTACGGGGACCGCATCCAGTACTCCGTGTTCCTGCTCGGCATCACCCCGGAGGAGCTGGTGGAGATCCAGAGCCGGGCAGCCGGCATCATCGACGAGAACACGGACTCGCTGTGGATCGTGAGACAGTGCGCGGCCTGCTGGGAGGAAGCCCGGACCCTGGGTCAGGCCCACCCACCGGCCCGGGTGCTGCACTACACGGTGATGTGAAGAATCCTGCCGGATCCGGATCCGCCGACACCTGGCAGGACGGGCCGGGAGGCGGCATGAGGGTAGGGTTGAAAGAAGCCGGCAATCCCGGCTGCCCGCAGCCGGGGGTTTTGGAGACACCCTCGGACAGGGGTGGTTGGAGAACGGCCAAAAACAGCCTCAGGTGTGTATGCCACTTGACTAGGGGTTTTACCCCATTTAGGACAGGTTCTGTCCGCTTGTTGGAGGGGGTGAGGAGGGGTGGTGTGTAAAACCGCCGCAACAGGGCTTGTCAGGACGGCGTGCCAAGGGGTAGGGCTTGTCAGGACGGCGTGCCAAGGGGTAGGGCCTGAAACCACCGCGAACCTCAAAGCGGATTGAAACCGAACCGGTCCCGCCACCGATCGAGGTAAGTGATGATGTCTGAAACCACCGCGAACCTCAAAGCGGATTGAAACTAGGAGCGCAGGAGCTCCCATGTTAGTCCCATCGTCTGAAACCACCGCGAACCTCAAAGCGGATTGAAACTCGTTCCGGCCGGTGGCCGCGTTTTCCGCAGCTTGCGGGTCTGAAACCACCGCGAACCTTAAAGCGGAATGAAACGCCAGAACGAGGGCTCCCCTCTCTCTGTGAAAGAGAGGTCTGGAAGCACCGCGAACCCCGAAATGGATCAAGGCCCCTTCGGTTTCCATTCGCCCAGCCAATCACTCGTGGACGAGGCCAGGCATGTGCCGCACGGACCTCCGCTGGTGGCCCGCACGATCTGAAGGACCTCGCGGACATCACGGGAATACGTGCACAGTTTCATCCTGTGCCGGTCGATCGCCGCCACCGCGATAGTGGCCCATCCGGGTGCCAGGCACGGGCCGGGTGCTGGCTCGACCGGTTTCGGGGAGGTGGTTGGGGTGGGGGGTCCGGGGTTTTTGGGGGCGGGGTTTGTCGATCGGGTGTCAGGGATGGTTTCGACTCGGACTGCTCCTTCGTCGCGGTCCGGCCCAACCGGCTTCACCCTCCCCGAAGTGGAACCGTGGTGCCCGTCCCCGGCGTCTCTCAGATGCCGTCGATGATGGCGTTGAAGGTGGGTGAGGGGCGCATCACCGCCGAGGTCAGGGACTCGTCGGGCAGGTAGTGGCCGCCGATGTCGACGGGGGAGCCCTGTACCGCGATCAGCTCCGAGGTGATCGCCTCCTCGGCCTCCGCGAGTGCCGTCGCAACGGGGCCGAAGGCCACCGCCAGGCCGGTGTTCTCCCGCTGGGAGGCCAGCTCCTCCGCCCAGAACCGGGCCAGCCAGTAGTGCGACCCGCGGTTGTCGGTGCCACCCAGCCGACGCGTCGGCGACTTGTCCTCGGCCAGGTATCGTCCGTTCGCGCGGTCGAGGGTGGCGGCCAGCACGGCTGCCCGGGCGTTTCCCGTGGATGCGAGGTGCTCCAGCGACGCGGCCAAGGCCAGGAACTCGCCCAGCGAGTCCCAGCGCAGGTAGTTCTCCGCCAGGAACTGCTGCACGTGCTTCGGGGCGGAACCGCCCGCTCCGGTCTCGAACAACCCGCCACCGGCCATCAGCGGCACGATCGACAGCATCTTCGCCGAGGTTCCCAGCTCCAGGATGGGGAACAGGTCGGTGAGGTAGTCGCGCAGGACGTTGCCGGTCACCGAGATGGTGTTCTCCCCGCGGCGGATGCGTTCGACGGTGAACCGGGCGGCCTCGACGGGGGACAGGACACGGATGTCCAGGTCGTCGACCTCCTGCTCGGCCAGGTAGGTCCTCACCTTGAGCAGCAGGTTGCGGTCGTGGGCGCGGGTCTCATCCAGCCAGAACACGGCGGGCCAGCCGGTGGCGCGGGTCCGGGCGATGGCCAGCCCCACCCAGTCGCGGATGGCGGCGTCCTTGGTCTGGCAGGCCCGCCAGATGTCTCCCGCGGCGACGTCGTGGCGCAGCAGCACGTCCCCGGCCGAGTTCACCACCTCGACGCGGCCGGCGTCCTTGATGTGGAAGGTCTTGTCGTGGGAGCCGTACTCCTCGGCCTGCCGTGCCATCAACCCGACGTTGGGGACGGTGCCCATGGTGCGTGGGTCGTAGGCTCCGTGGGTCCGGCAGTCGTCGATCACCGCCTGGTAGACCCCGGCGTAGGAGGAGTCGGGCAGCACGGCGAGGGTGTCGGCCCCGGCCCCGTCGGGACCCCACATGTGCCCGGAGTTGCGGATCATGGCGGGCATGGAGGCGTCGACGATCACGTCGGAGGGAACGTGCAGGTTGGTGATGCCCCGGTCGGAGTCGACCATCGCCAGGGCTGGGCCATCGGCCAGGGCCGCCTCGATGTCGGCACGGATCGTCTCGCCCCCCGGCAGGTCGTCCAGCCCCGCGAGGATTGCGCCCAGACCCTCGTCGGGGGACAGCCCCGCGGCGGCCAGGGCCTCGCCGTGGCGTTCCAGGACGGGACCGATGAAGGCCTTCACGACGTGACCGAAGATGATCGGGTCGGACACCTTCATCATGGTTGCCTTCAGGTGCACGGAGAACAGCAGGCCCTCTCGTTTCGCCTCGGCGACCTGTTCGGTCAGGAAATCGTCGAGCGCCGCAGCGCGCATGACGGTGGCGTCCACGACCTCCCCGGGAAACACTTCCAGGCCGTCCCGCAGTACGGTGACGGTCCCGTCGCCGGCGACGTGACGGATGGTGAGCACGTCGTCGCCGGCCAGCACCACCGAATGTTCGTTGTGGCGGAAGTCACCGGAGGTCATGGTCGCGACGCGGGTTCGCGAGTCCGGCGCCCAGGCTCCCAGCCGGTGCGGATTGGCCTGCGCGTGCCTCTTCACGGACTCGGGTGCACGGCGATCGGAATTGCCCTCGCGTAGTACAGGGTTTACGGCGGATCCCTTGACCCGGTCGTAACGGGAGCGGATCTCCCGCTCCTCCGGGGTGGCGGGTTCCTCCGGGTAGTCGGGCAGGGGAAACCCCTTGGCCCGGAGCTCCGCGATGGCCGCCTTCAGCTGCGGCACCGAGGCGGAGATGTTGGGTAGTTTGATGATGTTGGCCGAAGGGTCCCTCGTCAGCTCCCTGAGTTCATCCAGGGAATCGGAAACCCGCTTGTCATCGGGCAGAAAGTCGGGGAAACGCGCCAGGATGCGGGCGGCCAGGGAGATGTCGCGTCCCTCGATGCCGATGCCGGCCAGGTGCCCGTAGGCCTGGAGCACCGGGAGCAACGAGTGCGTGGCCAGCGCGGGGGCTTCGTCGGTGAGGGTGTAGATGATCTTTCCCATCGGGGTCTCCTCGGCTCTCGGCAGTCGGCTCAGCCAGCCTACCCGGAGGGAAGCTTTGAGCATGTTGACTGACTCCGGTAGGCTCGTAGGCACGAGTTACTGACAGATTCCGCGGCAAGCCCGCGATGATTGAACGAGGGGGTCGACCCATATGGGGCGCGGCCGTGCAAAGGCGAAGCAGACGAAGGTGGCCCGCGATTTGAAATATCGCTCAGTGGACACCGATTTCGCATCTCTGGAGCGTGAGCTCCGAGGCGAGAAGTATCAGTCCCGGGAGACCACCGACATTCCTGATGCGTACGCAGACCTCGCAGAGCAGTACAACACTGACGACGACACCGAGGACGAGTACCCGCATCGCTGATCCCCGTCGGTGATTTCCTGGGTTCCGGATGTTGAGCTGCCGGGCTACCGCCAGCTCAACATCCCCCTGCCCGGGGCGCGGACCTACCCGGGGGAGCCGGATCACGAACTGGTCGCCACGCTCGTCCGGCGTTCCGATCCGGGGGTTCGTCGCGCCGTGCTGTACATCCACGGGTGGAGCGACTACTTCTTCCAGACCCACCTCGCCGAGGCCTTCGAGGACTGGGGATACGACTTCTACGCCCTCGATCTGCGCCGCTACGGCAGGTCGCTGCGGGACGGGCAGCTCGCCGGCTACACGGCGGATCTCTGCGAGTACCACCAGGAAATCGACGCCGCCGTCGAGCTGATCCGCGACGAGGGGCACGACCGTGTGGTGCTGCTCGGGCACTCGACGGGTGGGTTGGTGGTGTCGCTGTTCGCGCGCGACCGCCCCGGGGTGGCGGATGCGGTGGTGCTGAACTCGCCGTGGCTCGAGCTGCCGAGTCTCCAGGCGTGGCGGCCTGCTCTCGCGGCGGCCTTCGGGGCGGTGGGGACGCTCTCCCCGACCCGTTCCCTTCCCCTGCCCGACCTGGGGCTCTATCGCCGCTCCGTCTCCGCGGACGAGGAGGGGGAGTGGAGCTACAACCACAACCTCAAGGGCGATCCGGCCTTCCTGCCCCGGGTCGGCTGGATATCGGCGGTGATGCGCGGCCACGCTGCGGTGGCGGCCGGTCTCGGGATCGACGTCCCGGTGTTGATGCTGATCAGCTCCCGTAGCGACTCCTCCCGCACCTGGAACGACGACATGCACCGCGCGGACCTGGTGCTCGACGTCGACGCCCTGGCCGCGCGGGCCCCGCAGCTCGGTGACCACGTCACCCTCATCCGCATCCACGGTGGCAGGCACGACCTGGTGCTCTCGGAGGAGGAGCCGCGGCGTCGTTTCCTCGACGAGATCCGGCGCTGGCTTGCCACCTACGGCCCCCACGGCGCCTGAGAGGAGGCGCGGCTCAGCGGGCGGCGGCGCGTCTCTCGGCCTTCTTCGCCAACCACATTTCCCGCATCTCGGGATCCTCCAGCACGAGACGCACCGTCGGGCAGTTGTGGGGACCGTCGGCCCCGGGAACGCACAGGCCACAGGGGTCGCCGGGACGCAACGGGCACATCGGGGTGGCGACTCTCCGGCTCACGAGGAACAAGACTACGCCCGGGGCTCCGCGGCTTTTCCCGGGGCCGGAGGGCATGGTGCATTCGGCGGAACCCGACCCGCTCAACCTGCTGGAGTCGAAGGAGCCATCCGTCGGTTCCCTCCCTCGGCCACAACACCGTCGGGGAAAACGTTCCCCGGGGTCAAGTTGCCCGGATGGCGGATCGCCACTATTCTTCTCGGGGCCGGTCCCCATCGTCTAGCGGCCTAGGACTCCGCCCTTTCACGGCGGCAACACGGGTTCGAATCCCGTTGGGGATGCCAGGGAAACTCCTCACGGAGTGGTCCTGAACCGGGTGGCAGAGCGGTGACGAACCCCGATTTCCCAAAACCGGGGAGTGCCGCTAGAGTTACCCGGGCTGGTGAGAGCCGGCAGGCCAAGAGATTGGCCCCGTGGCGCAGTTGGTTAGCGCGCCGCCCTGTCACGGCGGAGGTCGCGGGTTCGAGTCCCGTCGGGGTCGCTGGGTGAGCCACAGGCCACCCAACGGCCAGGTAGCTCAGTTGGTAGTAGCGTTCGCCTGAAAAGTGAAAGGTCGCCGGTTCGACCCCGGCCCTGGCCACCAGATGTGAATCCCACCCCGCCGCAACGCGGGGTTCTTTTTTCCGCATCGGGCGAGTCGAAACCATCCCGCACACACCCCGGGACCCGTGGCCAGGTCCACTTCCCGGACGCCAGAACTGGTTTCGACTCGGGCCGCTCGTTCCTCGCACCCCGGCTCAACCAGCTTCGACGGGGCGGAAGTCGGTTGAGCCGATCCTCACGAGCGCCAGCGAGTGGGTCGTGTCGAAACCAAGGGGGAGGGTGTCCGGGGAGCCGGGGCTGGGTTTGTTGTTCGGGTGCTGGGGTTTCGAGTCGGACTGCTAGCCCCGGCTCAACCGGCTTCAATGGGGTGGTTTCGACTCAACTCCTTCGAAGTGCGTCCTGGATAGCGCTGCTCGGCGGCGACTGCGTCGCCTTCGCCCCGCGCAGCAGGTCGAGCTGCATCTTCACGTACGCCGGGAACTCGCGCAGCTCCCCCTGGAGGTAAAGCTCAGGCCAGTTCCGCTGGGCCGTCACGTCACCCACCCCGATGGCGTCGACCCCCAGGGCCCGGCAGGTGGTGATCGTGCGCGGCAGGTGGTAGGCCTGCGAGACCACCGTCATTTCCCGCACCCCGAACACATCGCGGGCCCGGATGCAGGAATCGTAGGTGTCGTAGCCTGCGATGTCCTGCACGATCCTGCCCGCGGGGATACCCTGAGCGATGAGGTAGTCCTCCATCACCTGGGTTTCGTAGTTGCTCTCCGCGGTGTTCGCTCCCGTGACGAGGATCACCTTGCCCCTGCCCGACTTGAACAGATCGACGGCGACGTTCAGGCGGGCCGTCAGAAACCCCGACGGGCGTCCGGGATCGGCCTTCGCGCCCAGCACCATGATCACATCCCGGGCCGGGACGTCATCACCCGCTGCATAGATCCGCTCGGCGCTGCCCGAGGCCACCATGAAAACCCCCGACAGGATCGGGCCGAGCGTGACGGCCAGGGCCACGGCCGCCGCCACCTCCAGGCGACGGCGACGCGGCCTGCCCGCCTTCTCCCCCCGTGGGTTCACCGGCGATTTTCCAGGTACCAGGACACCAGGGCGCGGGTGGAGCCGTCCTGCCCGGCCAGGGCGTGGGCGTCACCGAAGACCGCGGGGGCGATCTCCAGGGCCAGCTTCTTGCCGAGTTCCACGCCCCACTGGTCGAAGGAGTCGATGCCCCACACGACTCCCTGCACGAACGTGATGTGCTCGTAGAGCGCGATCAGCTGCCCCACCACCGACGGCGTCAGCGCGGGCGCCAGGATCGAGGTGGTGGGTCGGTTCCCGGAGAAGATCCGGGCCGGCACGATCTCCTCGGGCGTGCCCTCCGCGCGCACCTGCTCCTCGGTCTTCCCGAAGGCCAGCGCCGCGGTCTGGGCGAAGAAGTTCGCCAGGAACATCCCGTGCACGTCCACGTCGCCGTCCTTGATCGCGTGCGGCGGATTGGCGACCGCGATGAAGTCGGCGGGGATCAGCTGGGTGCCCTGGTGGATCAGCTGGTAGAAGGCGTGCTGGCCGTTGGTGCCCGGCTCACCCCAGAACACCTCGCCCGTCTCGCACGTCACCGGGGAACCGTCCCAGCGCACCGACTTGCCGTTCGACTCCATCGTCAACTGCTGCAGGTAGGCGGCGAAGCGGTGAAGATACTGCGCGTAGGGCAGCACCGCGTGACTGGTGGCGCCCAGGAAGTTGACGTACCAGACGTTCAACAACCCCATCAGCAGCGGCACGTTGCGCGACGGCTCGGCCGTGCGGAAGTGCTGGTCGACGCTGTGGAAGCCGGCCAGGAAGTCGCGGAAACCGTCGGGGCCGATCGCGATCGCCACGGGCAGGCCGACGGCCGAGTCCACCGAGTAGCGGCCCCCCACCCAGCTCCAGAACCCGAAGGCGTTGACCGGGTCGATGCCGAACTCCGCCACCTTGTCCAGCGCGGTGGACACGGCGACGAAGTGTTTCGCGACGGCCTCGCGGCGCGCCTGCTCGGTGTCCTCGATGGCTCCCGCGGCGACGAGCGCGTCCAGCAGCCAGGTGCGGGCCATGCGGGCGTTGGTGAGGGTCTCCAGGGTGGTGAAGGTCTTGGACGCGACGATGAACAGCGTGGTCTCGGGATCCAGGTCCGCGGTCTTGACGAAACAGTCGGTCGGGTCGATGTTCGAGATGAACCGGCATTCGAGGCCCTGCTGCTTGTACGGCAGCAGTGCCTCGTAGACCATCACAGGCCCGAGATCTGAGCCGCCGATACCGATGTTGACCACGGTGCGGATCGGTTTGCCCGTGACCCCCACCCACTCGCCGGAACGCACCTTGTCGGCGAAGGCGAACATCTTGCCCAGCACCTCGTGGACGTCCGCGACCACGTCCTGCCCGTCGACCGTCAACTCTGCGTCGCGGGGCAGCCGCAGCGCGGTGTGCAGCACGGCACGGTCCTCGGTGACGTTGATGTGTTCGCCGCGGAACATCGCGTCCCGGCGACCGGCGACGTCGGTCTGCTCGGCGAGCCGAAGCAGCGCCGCGACGACGTCGTCGTTGATGAGGTTCTTCGACAGATCGACGTGCAGATCCCCGACGGTGTACGTGAAACGGGAGGCCCGTTCCGGATCGTCGGCGAAGGCCCGGCGAAGATCCAGTTCGGCATTGTCGGCGAGCTCGTCCAGCTCATCCCAGGCGGCAGTGGTGGTGGCGTCAACCGGCTTGATCATGGCACCAGCTTAGGTCCTGTTGCCGACATCGCGCCCAGCCGCGGGGTACCGGACCGGGTGGTCCGGTACCCCGCGACGTGACTCGCCATCGTGGCCGGTGCATCCCTCCAGGGAAAACACTGCGGTGAAAACCCCGTGTCCATGCCGCCCGAAAGGTCCCGAATGCACAATATTTTCACGAGAAAACCTCGACATCACGGGCGTCAATCCATCGGTGAATCTCGTCAATGATTGATTTTCCGATGCGGCTTTGCGAAGAACGGGTCGTGCGGGACCAGTACTTTCGGCCAATGGATTCCATTTCCTTTGGTTGGGGGTGGCCAATTCCTTTGGTTAAGGAAATCTGGTTCCCTTGGTTCGTGGGGGATTGTCGTTATGATGATCGTGGTCGCATCGCTCCGTTTGATGCGCCCCTAACCGCTGGTTGCGAGGAGTATCACCTTCGCGTGGGCCGGGGACAGCTGTTGGGCAGCCGTGCAGCGTGGCTGCTTTCTTTTGTCCGGCCGAAGGCGAAGCATATTCCTCAAGTCATGTCCAACGCGTCATGGGAGGTCACCACGTCATGGGTGAAGCCGTAAACAAGATGACAAAAATCCGGGGAGGGGATTCCGGGCTGGCCGCCGTGCTGCACGGAATAAAGGGACACGCAGCTTTCCTTTTTCTGTGCGGTGTGCTGATCGCGGCCGTGATTCCACACTCGGCCGCGCTGCCGGAGCTGTGGATCGGCTGGTTGATATCGCTGCTGGTCGCCGAGGTCCTGCTCTGCGTTCGGCGCACGCAGCCCAGAATCGACGACCGGGAGGTCGACCTGATCCTCGCCGCCATCCTGCTCGGGGCTGGGATCTGGGTGCTCCGACAGTGGCCGACCGCCGGCAACCCGGCGGCCATCACCATCGCCTGGCTCCTCTGCCTGGCGACGTGCATGCTGATAGTGAGTGGCACCCGGGCCATGATGTGGGTCTGCCCCGCCGCCCTGCCGGCCCTGGTCTGGTTACTTCCCCCGCCCGCCCACCTGATCGCCTTGATTGTCGTCGCCCTCGTGTGGGTGAGTGTCGTCGGAGCGGTTCTGTTCCGTCGGGGGTGGGCTCCTTCCGACCAGCTGGCCCGCATTCCGATCTCGCGTTATGTCACAGTGGGTGTGGCGTTGATCCTCGTCGTCATCCTGTCGCGGATCGGGGTGATTCTGTGACGTCCCGGTCTGTCAAGCACGCATCCAACGGGGGAGTGGGCACTCGATCCGGGGGAGCTCCGGCGCCATTTCCGGATTCGGGGCTGGTGCCCCCGGAGCAAGCTCTGGACGTGGCCTGTCATGCCTTGGAGTACCGTTCTCCCGCATATTCCGCCCACAGCGTTCTGGCGCGTTGGCAGCGGGCGATTCTCATATCTGTCGTGGTTCTTTTCCTGCTCGGCCTGGTATTTCTGCCGTGGGTCACCGGTGTGGTGGTGGTGGCGCTGGCAACGGCCTCCTACATCTGGGCGCTCGGGTTTCGTTTTCTGATCTTCAAGCACGGTGCCCGGGGAGGGCGAATGATGAAGATCACCGACGAGGATGCCAGGGCCTTCCCCGATGATCGGCTTCCCGTCTACACGGTGCTCGTCCCGGTTTTCAAGGAGCCGTTGATCGAGGAACTGGTCGAGGCCCTGGAACGCATCGAATATCCCAGGGAAAAACTGGACATACGGCTTCTGCTGGAGGCCGATGACACCGAGACCATTGCTGCGGCCAGCAGGTTGCGGCCCCGGGCGCACCTGACCGTTATCCAGGTTCCCAGGGCCGAGCCCCAGACGAAACCGAAGGCCTGCAACTACGGTCTTCTGACCGCGCGTGGAACGCTCTGCACGATCTTCGACGCGGAGGATCAACCCGACCCGCTCCAGCTGCGCAAAGCCGTTCTTGCCCTGGAGCGCCTGGGGCCGGAGTACGCATGCGTGCAGGCCCGGCTGGGTTTCTACAACTCGCGTCAGAACCTGTTGACCCGGTGGTTCACGCTGGACTACGGCGCGTGGTTCGGCAACATGCTTCCCGGGCTGGTGGACATCTCCGCACCGATCCCGCTGGGGGGTACGTCCAACCATTTCCGGGTGGATGTGCTCAAGGCCGTCGGGGCGTGGGACCCGTGGAACGTCACCGAGGACGCCGATCTGGGACTCAGGTTGCACCGGGCCGGACACCAGGTCGGTGTGCTCGACTCCACGACCCTGGAGGAGGCCAACCCGGACCTGATCAACTGGGTGCGACAGCGGAGCCGCTGGTACAAGGGGTACCTGCAAACCTTCCTGGTGCACATGCGCTCGCCGCGCCTGGTCACCAGGCAGCTCGGCTGGCGGGCCGTGGCGGACATGGCGATCTTCATCGCCGGAACCCCCCTGCTCAGCGCCCTCAACGGTGTGTTCTGGATTCTCACCCTGGTCTGGTTCACGTCCCAGTCCCCGATCGTGGCCGGACTGTTCCCACCCGGGATCTACCACCTGGGGTTGATGTGCATGGTGGTGGGCAACCTCGTCGTCATGTACATGAGCTTGTACGTGGCCCGTGTCATGGAACGTCCCGACCTGCTGGTGGCGGCGCTGCTGGTACCCGCCTACTGGCTCCTGATGTGGGTCGCCGCGGTCAAGGCCGTCGTCCAGCTGATTCGCAACCCCTCCTACTGGGAGAAGACAGCACACGGCCTTCACGCGAAGGCCGGCCCATCGCCGGTCGATGGGCAGCCCGCCCACGCGACCCCCGAGCCGGGAGGTGTGCGATGAAGGAGGAGAAGAAACGTCCCCGGATCTCCGATGACTGGGTCGTGGCCATCCTCGCCCTGGTGCTCTACCTGGGAGTCGGGGCCTGGTTGAGCAGCCAGGACATCATCTTCCCCGATTCCATGAGCCGGGTCGCCAACGGCTACTACGTGGTCTTCAGCCGGGATCCCCACCTGGCGGCCATCGGGTTCGTCTGGAATCCGTTGCCGTCGCTGGCGGCGATCCCCCTGCTCCTGCTGTCGCCCCTGATCCCCGTACTGGCCTCCAAGGCGTTCGCCGGGGTGATCGTCTCGGCATTCTGCGGAGCCCTGGCGATGGTCTTCGCGCGCAGACTTCTCGCCCTGTTCGGAATGGGGCGGGGAGCCGTGATGGTCCTGACGGGAATCCTGGCCATCCAACCACTGGTGCTGCTCTCGGCCGCCACCGGGGCCAGCGAGTCCATGCTCCTGGCGGTCGCGCTCTACACAGCGTTGAATCTGACGCGTTGGCTCCGGGAGGACGACCCATGGCATCTGGCACACACCGGTTTCGGTCTCGGCCTGGCCTATCTGGTGCGGTACGAAGCGGTGGCGGCTGCGCTCGCGACCGTTCTCGTCGTCCTCGTCGTCAGTCTGTGGCGTTCCAGGGGTGGGCGGCGAGCCAGGACGATCTTCCTGCTGGACTGTTTCCTGGCCGGTGGGCCCTTCGCGGCGTCTTTCGGGGCGTGGGCGTTGGCCTCGCGCCTGGTGGCGGGGTCGTGGTTCGAGACCTACACATCCCTGTACGGGAACACGGCGCAGGTCACCAGTGCCCGGGCCGCCATCGACAGGGTCACGGGTGGAAACCTCGAGGGGATTCTGGCCTATCTGGGCGCCCAGTTGTTCTCGGTGGCTCCCTTCGCGCTCCTGTTCGTGGTGGTGGCCATGGTGATCGGGGTACTCCGGCGGGATGCCGGTGTGCTGGGACCTGCCGCCGTCCTCGGCGGAATCCTGGCCTTCGATGAATGGGCCTTCATGAGCGGATCGTCCTTCGGGTGGCTCCGGTTCCAACTCATGGCGATTCCCTGGGGGCTGGTGATGGCCGGGTACATCCTGGCCGCTCTGCGGGAGGGGGAAGGACGCCTGGCGCTGCGGAGGGTCACGGCCTGGACGGTACTGATCGCCACCCTCGCCCCGCTGCCCCTCGGTTGGTGGGCCTCAATGAATTCTCACCTGGCCCGGGAGGAGCACCTGGCTCTTTCGGTCGCCCAGGGTGGTCAGTACGTCATGCAGGGGCAGGTGGCCGCCTACCTCGATTCCCTGGACCTGCCCGAGGGCAGCGTGATCACGGATGTCGCCTACTCCTTCCCCATCGTCCTGGCCAGCAGGAGACCCAAGCAGTTCGTCATCACCCCGGACCGGGACTTCAGGGAGAAACTGAGCAACCCCGTCGAGGGAAAGGTCCGCTACGCCCTCGTGACCGATCCGGCGTCCTCGACCGCTGACGCGGTGGCGCTCCAGTTCCCGGGGATCTACGAGCACGGCAGCGGGGTCGCGACCTTGGAACGTGAGTGGCGCGACAGCCGAGGGTCGGCATGGCGACTGTACGCGTTCGGCTCCTGAGGATCTGGTCCGGCCGCGGTTCGCGGCGGCACGGTGCAGGGGACGGAGGGGCGCGCCTCTGTCCCCTCGGGCCTCGGGTGTGGCGAGTGACCGGTCCCTTCCCTCCGAGGAGGATCGGGCGAGGCGGTGGTCAGCCCCCGACGGAGATGTGGACGTGGTCGTAGTGGTTCGCGGTGGCCGATCCGCGGTCCGACATGGAACGCCAGCCCTCGGAGGAACGCTGTGTGGTCCAGATCTTCTGGGCGTGGATGACCTCGATCACGCCCAGGCTCTTCGCGTTCTCCCGAAGCCAGCGAGCGATTTCCCAGGCCCGGTCGCCGGAGACCATCACGTCGATGGCCCGGCCCTGGCCGTGATACCCGGACTCGTTGCGGTAGCCGCCGTAGGATTTCACATCCGGGAAGGCGGCACAGACGGCGTGGAGCACGGAGATCGACTTCGACGTGAGCCCGGATTCGATGCTCTTCGCCGAGGAGGACGAACAGGTGCCACCGGAGGAAGCGCCCCCGCCCGATCCGGAGCCGGATTCGGTGGAGGGGGAGGCGGACGGGGTCTCGGGTTTCTTGGAGGTGAGCAGATCGGACTTCACCCAGCCCGCGCGGCCCTTGTAGGAGATCTGCTGCCAGCCGTTCGACGTGATGTTCGTCACCGTCACCGCCAACCCCGCATCGAGCGTGGTTCGCACGTCGTAGTCGGAGCCGGGGCCGGTGCGGATGTTGGCCGAGGACGCGATGTACATCTCGCCGGTCTTCTCGCCGAGCTCTGAGGGATCGAAGGTCTTGGTCGGGGACGGGGTGGCGGAGGCGGCTTCCTCGGTGGGGGTGGTGGTCTCGGTCGGTGTCGTCTCGGGGGTTTCGGTCGGGGTCGGCAGCGGAGCCGGGCTGCTGGTCTCGGCGTCACCTGTCGGTGACTCGGAGGGCAGGGGCGCGCGTTCCCCGCCGCGGCTCACGCCGAGATCGGTGTTCTGGTAGCTCGGGTCGGCGACCTTGTCGGAGTGTCCTCTGCTCGCGATCGCGAAGGAGCCTGCTACAACCAGGCCCGACAGCGCGATGGGTGCAAGCACCTTGCCGAGGAGGCGTGGTCGTTTTGCCTCCCGTCGTGGGGAAGTGACGGCGGAAGGGGTGATGTCGAGGACGTCCTGGGCGTCCTCCTCCAGGAAGGCGCGTCGTGCCTTTGCCATGGATCCCCTCATTTCTTAGAAATACCTGAACTTCTCTCAGGATAGGTTGTGGTTGCGGATTGCACAAACCTCGTCCTGCTGAACTGAGTGCCGGAAGTATCATCCCATGTCCGAAAGTTCATGTCATCCCATCTCCTCAAGCCGGCTTCTGGGATGGATTCAGCAGACGGTAGGCTGGAAAGTGGGCTTGGCGACGGGGTGTCGGCGGCTGTTGGGGGCGAGTGGGTGTGAGCCCGCGGCAGAACTCTCACCCCAGGGTCCGGCGTTGGTGGTACAGGCGCCATGACACCCTGTGACCCTTCCCGGTAATCTGCACAGGACCCTCCTGAAAAGGAATCTGAATGAGTTCACCGATCTTGCGGGCGAGACGAACGGCCCTGAGCCTGCTTCTGGCAGCCCTGCTGGCCTTGGTCCTCCCGGGCCTCGATGCCCGGGCGGACCCGGCCCCCACGCAGATCCAGACCAACGTCACCGCGGACACCACGGGGCATGTCAAGGTCTCGGGTCTCCTGCTCGACGGTTCCGGACAGGGCGTGAGTGGCGGCCAGGTGACCGCCACCGTCGCGGGGCAACCGCTGCAGACCGTCGCCAGCGGAGGTGGCGGCGCCTTCGCCATGGAGTTCAACGTCCCGGCCGACAAGCTCTCCGGTCCCCAGGAGCTCGTCATCACTTATCCGGGCGATGCCCAGTACGCCCCGTCGTCACAGAGCTCACGGATCGAGTTCGCGACGCAGAGTGCCACCATGGTCACCCTGGAGGCCGAACCGGCGAGCGCCACCCCGGGTGACCTCGTGAGGGTGACGGGCGGGGTCACGACGGCCGCTGGCGGCCCGATTGCGGGTGCGCTGGTGAACTTCTCCTACGGGGGAGCCGAGCTTTCCGACTACACCCTCCAAACGGATGCGAACGGAAACTTCGACGGCTGGGTGGCGATTCCGGAAGCCGCCGCCGTCGGGGAGGGAAAGCTGGTCGCGACCTTCGCGGGCAGTTCGAATCTTCAGGCCGGGTCGGCCGAGAAGCAGCTCACCATCAACGCCCCCATCCCCGACAGCAGCCCGACGCCGAGCGAAGGGGAGGCCACGCAGGACGCGGCTCCGCAGCCCCCCTCGCCGACGGCCAGCACGCGCGGCCCCATCGGCACCGGGTCGCCGTCCGCGGCGACGGCGCAGAGCGAGGGTGGCGGCGATTCCCTGCTGTGGCTGCTCATCGGCGGAGGTGTCGTCGCAGTCGCGGCCGCGGCCCTGGTGGTGCTCGGCCTCATCGTGCGCTCCCGGCGCAGGGACGCGGATGAGGGAACGCTGGGCCTGATCGGCGACGGGGAACTGCTCGAGGACGAGTTCCCGGAGGACGCGATGGAACCCGACCCGGGGCTGGACGATGAGACCGATGTGCGTGTGGATCCCGATGACCGTCTCCTGCGGGATGCCCCCGAGGGGGTCGCGTCCCCGCAGGAGACGCGGACCATGCCGCCCGCCTGGTTCCGTGAGGGGGAGGACGTGCCCTTGCCCGAGTCGCGCGCCCCCGGGGAGGACTGGGACGACTTCACGGACTCGGAGATCACCCAGGTCAGGGTGCGTGAGGAGTCGCCGCAGGAACCACTCCCGCGCCGCGGAGGAGACCCGAAACCGCGCCGCGGGATCTGAGGGGCCCCGTGGCGGGCATTTCCGATGGGGGAAGGCCCCGCCGATGTACGTGAGACGCCCCGGCGTCTGGAGGCCCTAGCCGCCGCGCTGAACACGCCCCCGCCGGTGTGCGGGTGGCCGACCTAGTCCCGGAGGCTGCGGCAGCGGTCGCGGAGGGCTGCCAGATCTCCGCCCGTGAGGGCGTCGCCGATCAGATGCCGTCCCACGCACACCGCGGGGGCGCCCGCCTTCAGCCACTGCTTGGCGGTGAAGGGGATCAATCCGCCCCGTGGGATCGTCTTCTCGATCAGCCCCAGTTCCCGTAGGTGCTCCGCCATCGTGGGTCCCACGACATCCGCGGGACGCAGCTGCACACCGGTGACCGGCATCCTCAGGGCGGTCGTCACCTCGTTGGGGGTCATGGCGGTGGCGTAGCAGGCGAGTTCGAGCGCTTCCGCGACGGTTGCGGTGTCCGGGGTCACGAAATCCGGAAGGATGAAATCCACCCCCTGCATCACGAGCGTCGCGGGGGTTTTCGCCGGACCGTGCGCACCGATCCTGATCCGTTGGCCGTACAGGGCCGCGAGTTCCTTGAGGTTCGTGGCGCCGGTGGGCAGCGACAGGTTCGCCACTCCCTCCTGGGCGAGTACCTCCACGACCCCGATGAGTTCGTCGAGGGGGGCGTCGTCGAGCAGCGCAACGGTGCCGGTCAGGGGTGCGTCAGACATGGTGGCAATCATGCCATCCGGCCGGTGGCTCCACGGGCGGAGCCGGGGGATGGAACGGTCAACGCGAGGAGCGGATACGGGCCTCCCGGGCCCTGTCCGCGAGAAGTGGGTCGGGTCGTCCGCGGTCCGGTGCGTCCCGAGCGGTGGTTCATGACACTCCCGAGACGTTCTGGGGTCGAAGTCAAGACCGCTGTTTGGATCCGGCATGGTGGAGTGGGTGGCGACGACAAGCACCTCCGATGCGTCAGAACGGCCCCTGACAAAGGTCTGAAACAGCCCCTGACAAAGGTGAATGCCCCTTCGGGAGGGCCAAAGAGCTGGCACGAAGGATTGCCCTCGGTTAACGCGGCGGCGGGAAAAGGATTATTCACGGTTAACGCGCAGGGCGATTGGCTTCCCTGTGGACCACGAGTGCTGTAACGTATGTCCTGCCGGAGCGCAGGAGACGTAGCCTGTTCCCCCCATCTGGGCAGCGGACCGCGCCGCCGGCTCCCGGCTAGCCGGGACCCAAGGACGCCCGCGCCCGCCCGAACCCCCCCATCGGACGGGCGCGGGCCTCTCTGTCGGAGGCCGCGGCACCAGGTTCCACGCCCACACTTGCCTGTGAGGCAACTTCTTCGTCGAATACTTTTCCCACACATCCGTCGTTCGTGCCCCGACCCTCTAGGCTCAACCCATGAGCAACTGGCTGGGCGACCTGCTGTCACGGATCCTTCGCGACCTCGTGGCCCAGTTCAGACCCGACGTGAACCGGTCACGCCGGAGCCGCAGCACGAGGAGGCGCACCACGGGGACATCCAGCAACACGGGACAGCGCCCGAACGGTTCCCGTCGCACCGGGGGATCGAGGCGCCGCGAGTACCCGGGCGATTTCACGGGCACCCCCAGGATCACCTACTCCCCGGCCCCCGGGAAGGAGGCCGACCCGGGCGAGGTGGTCTGGACCTGGGTGCCCTACGAGGAGGACCACAGGGAGGGCAAGGACCGGCCCGTCCTGATCATCGGGCGCGACCACGAGTGGCTGCTCGGGCTGCTGCTCACATCCAAGGACCACGACCGCGACGCCGCCCAGGAGGCTCGCAGCGGACGGTTCTGGATGGACATCGGAACGGGGGAGTGGGACCCCCAACGGCGTCCCAGCGAGGTGCGCATCAACCGGATCATCCGCATCGACCCCGACGACGTCCGCCGGATCGGTGCCGTCCTCGACCGCGACGTCTTCGATGCGGTCGCCGCGGCCGTGCGTGCCTGAGGACCGTGAAACGGGCAGCGATGACGGGGCAGGAATTTACGTGAGGCCTTTCGGGTTGATGCAATGAGTCAGCCCCTGAGGAGCACGCCAACCATCCAGGAGGGTCCTTGATCACCGTAACCGACCTGTACAAGGTCTACCACCAGTCCGGACGCGAGGTGCAGGCCCTTGACGGGGTGTCCCTGACCGTCCCCGATGGCAGCGTCCACGGCATCATCGGCCACTCCGGGGCGGGGAAGTCCACCCTGGTGCGTTGCCTGGCCATGCTGGACCGCCCCACCTCGGGAAAGATCGAGATCGGCGGCGTGGAACTGACCAAGGTGCACTCAACCGCACTGCGCAACGCCCGGCGAAGCCTGGGGTTGGTGTTCCAGCACGCGAACCTGTTCGACTCCCGCACCGTGTGGCGCAACGTCACCTACCCCTTGGAGATCCAAGGACGTCGCGCCTCCGCCCGGGAACGCGCCCTCGACCTCTTGGAACTCGTCGGGTTGGCGGACGCGGCGAACGCCTACCCGGCGCAGCTGTCGGGTGGGCAGCGGCAGCGGGTCGGCATCGCGCGGGCGCTCGCCACGAACCCCGCCGTGCTGCTGTGCGACGAACCCACATCCGCGCTCGATCCCCGCACCACCGACGAGATCCTCGACCTGATCCTCGACCTGCGTTCCCAGCTCGATCTGGCCGTCCTCGTGATCACCCACGAGATGCACGTGATCAAACGCATCTGCGACTCCGTCTCGCTGCTGGAGGCGGGAAGGATCGTCGAGTCCGGGCCGCTCACCGAGGTGATCCGCACCCTCGACGGGCCCCTGTCGCAGGCGCTGCTGGGAATCCCACCCCACGACCCCAGCGTCGAGAACGGCGGACGGCTCATCGACGTGCTGGCCTCCGGCAGCACCGCCGACCGTCCCGTGGTCGCGCTCACCTCGCAGCACTTCGGGGTGACCATCCCGATCGTCGCGGGCAGCGTCGAACACCTGGCCGGGATCACCTTCAGCCACCTCAGGCTGCGCGTCCCGGACGGAACCGACCCCGACGCCGTGGTGGGCTACCTGCGTCAGCTCGGCGCCGATGCCAAACGCACCCCCACATCCGAGCTGAACGGAGCCAGCCGATGATCCCCCTCGAACTGAGCGTCGACGACATCGTCCGGGCCCTCGTGCCCGCGATCTACGAAACCCTCATCATGGTCGGCGTCTCCAGCCTCGCCACCGTGCTCCTGGGGTTGCCGCTCGGCGTGGTGCTGTTCGTCACCCAGCGCGGCGGGATCGTCGCCAACCCGGTGCTCTCGATCACGCTGTCCACCATCGCCAACATCACCCGTTCCATTCCCTACGCCATCCTCATGCTGAGCCTCATCCCGTTCACCCGCTGGCTGACCGGCTCGTCGGTGGGGCCGATCGCGGCCTGTGTGTCGCTGACCATCGGTGCCGTGCCGTTCTTCGCGCGGCTCGTGGAGTCGGCGCTGCGTGACGTCCACCCCGGAAAGGTGGATGCCGCCCACGCCATGGGATCCACCCGGATGCAGACCGTCACCAAGGTGCTGCTGCCCGAGGCGGCGCCGTCGCTGATCGCCGCCGTCACCACGACGGTGGTCACGCTGGTCGGCTATTCCGCCATGGCGGGGTTGATCGGTGGAGGCGGTCTCGGGCGCCTCGCCTACAACTACGGCTACCAGCGTTTCGAGACCTCGGTGCAGCTGATCACCATCGCGATCCTCGTGGGAATGGTTCAGCTCATCCAGGTGTTGGGGGATGTGGTGATCCGCCGCGTCGATCACCGCTGAAGAGGAACCGACGCACCGTGACAACAGCGGCCAACTCGTGGTTGGCCCGGAAAGGACGCAGACATCATGCGTAAACACCTGTCCCTGCTGGCGGCCTTGTTGGCCGCAACCCTGGCCCTGACCGCCTGCGGCAGCGGTACCTCGTCGGACAAGACCAAGGTGACGGTCGGCGCCAGCCCCGTGCCGCACGCCAAGATCCTCGAGTACGTCCGCGACAACCTCGCCGCGGAGGCCGGAATCGAGATCGAGATCAAGGAATTCGACGACTACGTGCTCCCGAACTCCTCCCTGAGCGACGGATCCCTGGACGCCAACTACTTCCAGCACCTGCCCTACCTGGAAACCGAGATGAAGGAGAAGGGCTACAAGTTCGCCCACGGGGAGGGCGTCCACATCGAACCCCTGTCCGTGTTCTCACAGAAACACACCAACCTGTCCACGGTGCCCGACGGCGCGGTCGTCGCCATCAACAGCGACGTGACGAACCAGTACCGTGCCCTCAAACTGCTGGAGAAGGCAGGTCTGCTGAAGAACCTCACCGAGGAATCCACCGTCCTCAATCTGACCCCCGAGCAGAACCCGCGCGGCCTCGACTTCAAGGAGAACCAGCCCGAGATCAACGTGCAGCTGCTGAGCGACCCGGGCTTCGACCTGGTCTTCGTGAACTCCAACTTCATCCTCAGCGCCAACCTGGACACCAGCAATGCGCTGCTGGTCGAGGAGGTGGAGAACAATCCCTACGCCAACATCCTCGTGTGGCGTGAGGACAACACCAATCAGGGCGTGAAGAAGCTCGACGACCTGCTGCACAGCCAGCAGGTCAAGGACTTCATCAAGCAGACCTGGCCGAAGGGCGAGGTCCTCGCTTCCAAGTAATCCCTCCGAGGGAATCTCGGCCGGTCGGGCCGGCCGAGATTCCCATTTGGAGCTGGTTGAGCCGGCCTGCGAGCGTCAGCGAGTGGGTCGTGTCGATGGTGGTTGAGCCGGCCTGCGAGCGTCAGCGAGTGGGTCGTGTCGAAACCTTTTGCGGGTGTCCGGGGACTTGCGGTCCGGGCCAACCGGTTTCAAGGGTCCGGCTCGTTCGCGGCGGTCAGCGTGCTCTTTCTAGCGGAAACGTGGCAGGCGACCGTAGAAGATACGCATCGGGGTCCGGTAGGTTTCCTCCTTTTTCGCCCGGTGGGCCGCGAAGTACCGGAAGTAGCGGGTCGTGGCGGGCAGGAACACGCACACCGTGCCCAGCAGGGCCAGACCCACCCCGACCAGGGCCCACAGGTCGAACAGCAGGACCGCGACCCCCGTCAGGGCCAGCGCCACCACCGAGATGACCCGCGCCCAGGTCCAGCCGATCCACGCCTGGTAGCCGGCGACGGCGCAGGCGCCCGCGACCAGCACCAGGACGAGCGCCAGCACCCCCTCCAGGGTCAGCGACAGCCACTTGCCGGGATCGGGGGCCACCCACTGGACCAGGTGGGCCGACGACGAATACGTGTTGGGGTACACGGCGAGCCACCAGTGTCGCGCGTAGACCGCGGTCACGGCGACGGCCGCCAGGCAGAACAGCACCAACCCCACCAGCACGCTCCACGGGCGAGGCGGTTCCCCCGTGCGTTTCGACAACGGCACGTCCTGGCGCAGCACCGGCAGCGGCGGAAGTGTCGCGATCTCCTTCGGGGCGGGCGGGGAGACGATGCGGCTGGTGGCGTTCCGGCTGGGCATCGCGGTGTTCCCGGGCAGGACCCATCGGAAGCGTGGGGCCGGTGCGGGGGGGGGGGGGGCGGCTGGGTGGTCATCACCGTCCAGATTACTGGGCGGAGGGCGCGAGGCGCCTGTGGGCCAGTTCGGCCAGCAGGGCGGCGCCGTCGGCGACCACCGAGTCGTCGAAGCGGCAGTAGGCGGAGTGGTTCATGGGTGCCGTGGCCGGATCCAGCTCCGGCAGGCAGGCCGACAACCCGATGAAGCATCCGGGCGCGGTCTCCAGGATGCGGGAGAAGTCCTCGGCCGCGGCCAGGGGTTCGCTCCAGCGGACGTGCCGGTGTTCGCCGAACAGCTCCTGGACGACATCGGCGACGTGATCGGCGGCGGCCTCGTCGTTGACGGTGACGGGATACTGCTCCACCACCTCGATCTCCACCCCGACGCCGTGGGCGCGGGCGATGCCCTCCAGCAGCTCCGGCCACAACTGCTTCAGGCGGGTCCGGGAGGCGTCGGAGAAGGTGCGCATCGTGGCGTCGAAGAAGGCCTCCTCCGGGATCACGTTCGCCGCGGTGCCGGCCTGCACCCGGCCGACGCTGACCACGACGGGGTCGAAGACGCTGAACCGTCTGGTCACCATGGCGTGGGTGGCGGTGATCATCTCCGCCATCGCGGGAACCGGGTCGGCGGCCAGGTGCGGGGCGGAGCCGTGTCCGCCGCGCCCGTGAACCCGCACCTTGATCTCGTCGGTGCTGGCCATCACCGGGCCGGGTTTGGTGGAGAAGGTCCCGAGGGGATCGAGGCCCGCCCACACGTGAATGGCCCAGGCCGCCTCGGGTCGCCGGCCCGCTACGTCGAGGAGACCCTCGTTCAGCATGTGGAGGCAGCCGTTGACGCTCTCCTCGCCCGGCTGGAACTGGAAGATCACGTCCCCGGCCAGTTCGTCGCGGTGTGCGACGAGGGCCTTCACCGCCCCCACCAGCAGCGACATGTGCAGGTCGTGGCCGCAGGCGTGCATGTTCCCGTTCGTCGAGGCGAAGGGTTCGCTCGACAGCTCCTTCACGGGCAGCGCGTCCATGTCGCCGCGCAGCAGCACCACGGGGCGTTCACCCCCGCCCGGGGCGGTGCCGCGCAGCACCGCGACGACGCTGCTCAGCGACCTGCCCAGCGTGATCTCCAGCGGCAGCCCGTCGAGGGCCTTCAGGATCCTGGCCTGGGTCAGGGGCAGATGGAGGCCCACCTCGGGGATCTGGTGGAGTTCGCGGCGCAGGGCCACGAGTTCGGTGTTCAACTGGTTGCAGTACTCCCGGATGCTCACGGGTACCAAGTCTTCCACGGTTCTGCGGATCACCGGGAGGCGCCCGCATCGCGACTCGCCTCCGCTCAATACAGCGCAAATGCTGTGAGAAACATAAGATGTCCTCATGCAAGCCGTCCGTAAGCCCCATCTGGTGCGCCGGCAATCAGCGCTGATGCTGAAATGCTCGGACACGGAACCGGTGTTGCAGACCCTGCGTGAGCGCCTCGACCCGTCGGCCGCCGACGGGGTGTCGGCGCATCTCAACCTGCTGTACCCGTTCACCACCAACCTGTCGATGGACGACGATGACGCCCTGATCGACGTGCTGCGCGACTTCGGGCGGTTCCACATCGATTTCACCAGCACCGGCTGGTTCGGCACGGATTCGGTGTACCTCGTGCCCAGTGAGGCGGCGGTGCTGACGAACCTCGTCACCCGGATCCGTGAGGTCTTCCCCGAATACCCCGCCTTCGGTGCCGTCCCCGAACGGGCCGTCCCGCACGTCACCATCGGCAAACGCGCGCCCCTGGCGGAGTTGAAGGCGGCGGAGGCAGAGGTGCTCAGCAAACTACCGATCCGCCAGGTCTGCACCACCGTCGAACTGTGGAGCGGCCCGCCGCCCGGAACCGGTCGCTGGCAACGACACCGCACCTACCAGCTGGGAACCTGAACCCATCGTCCCGGAAGCTGGTTGAGCCGGGGTGTGACGAAGGAGCGTTCCGTGTCTCTGCAAGCTGGTTGAGCCAGCTCGTGAGCGAAGCGAGCGGCTGTGTCGAAACCATTTCTGGCGGCCGGTAAGCAGACCTGGCCGCGGATCCTTAGATGTGCGCGCGGTGGTTTCGACTCGACCGGCTCCCGCCCCGCGATGTCCTCGATGTTCGCCTGATGTCCTGGTTGCTGTTGACCGGACCCGCGCGGCGATGGCTGTCTCTGCCGCCTATCTCTTGAGGTCTCCGAACGCGGTCATCGCAGGCCCTCACGAATGTAGGTGATTCCGAAGGCGACGACTTGGCGGAACTCCTGACAACGGGAGCCGAGATCGTACTGGTTGCCTGCCCCTTTCTGGAAGATGTCGAGGCCACGTCCGAGGAGGATTTTCCAGCCGTGGTCGGTGCAGATCGAACGGTCGTGGATAGTTTCGTCAAATTTGACTGTGAACCGAATACCGACACTGGCGGCGCTGTCCTGGATGTCCCCCAGCATGGTGAGTTGTTGTTGGGTGTACTCAGCGCTGTCTTCCCGGGTGACCAGCGTCACCGCGATCTCGTCGGCGGGGTCTTTGGCGGCTGCGAGTAGTGCTAGCAGGTCGACGAGGTTGCGCCCTTGGTGCGGTACTCGGATGTAGGGATCGACGATGGTGATGGCGGTTGCGCCACGCAGGTATGGCATAAGCAGTGTTTCGTAGGAGACGCCGCGCTGGTTCTCCTGGAACTCTCGGTGGCCCTCGAACAGTGGGGGTGCTGCCTCGGCTGGCGACGACACAGACATTGCGACATTCTCGGCTGCGGGCTCAAGCTCGGAGGGTGACTCAACGCCGTTCTCAGCCTCGGGAAGTTGACTTCGGTAGTAGTCGGGGTATTCGTCTTCTTCCAGTGTGGTGACGCTGTGCCAGGTGCCTGTTTTGTCGGTGTAGCCGAAGTTGACTGCCGCCATCGTGGTGTCGATCCGGAGAATCTGATCCTTGACGCGCTTGCGTCCCTCGATGGCGAAGCGGAGCAGTTCCTCGATCTCGGCTGGGGTTGCTTCGCCCTCCGGGTAGATGAGCTTCATCAGGCCGGAGAATGTCTTGTGGATGCCGTCGCGGTCTCGCGTGGAGATGTCCGAGCCGAGAGTGAAGTGCTGCTGGTATCGATCGGAGTAGTCGGTGCTACGCATGGACCGCAACACCTCGGCGATGTAGTCGACGACGAAACCGTAGCCGGAGGAAAACATCTCGCTGCGGATGGTGTCCACCTCCCAGCCGGGGACGTAGAAGTGCAGCCGGTCGAGGTAGGCGGAGTCGTGATAGGCCTCGGGCAGTTCATCGAAGAGGTCGGAGTGTTTGAGCATGTAGGGCACGTTGTGCGCGGTGTTGCCCACGAACACCATCGACGCTTCGGCCCCGAGGGTCTCGACGCCCCGGGAGAACGACTTGTTCGCCATGTAGTTCTTCATGATGTCGACCAGCGCCTTGTCGGTGCGCTTCCTCTTGCCGGCGAACTCGTCGAAGGCAACCACATCCCAGTAGCCGACCAGCCCGATGCGGCCGTTGGCGTTGTTGACGAAGAGTTTCGGGACGGTGACCTCTCCGCCGGAGATCAGCATGCCGTGGGGCGAGAACTCGGAGTAGATGTGGGACTTGCCTGTGCCCTTCGGCCCGAGCTCGACGAGGTTGTAGTTGCGCTCGACGAACGGGACAAGGCGGACGAGCTGTAGCAGCTTGGCCCGTCGCCCGAACATCTCGGGGTTGAAACCGATGGATTGGATCAGCAGGTCGATCCATTCCTCGGTGTTGAAGCCCCGACGCGATGCGAGGTAGCTCTTGTAGTCGAAGCTCGACATCTGAATCGGCTTCAGGCTTCCCAGAATCCAGGGCACGAAACGGGAATCATCACTGTGGAAGTACTCGATGTCGCAGATGCACCACACGCCGCCAACCAGAAGCTTCGGGTTTGCCTTCACCGTTGCGGGTTCGACGATCACCCCGTGAAGACCAAGGTTGGCGAACGAGGCTTCGTACACGTCCTGTTTGTCGTTCAGCGTCACGGTGACCTTGTCGATGATCCGGTGGCGGCCTTTCTCCCTGATGGTGGACTTCACCAGTTCCGACTCGTTGCGATGCACATAGTGGGCGGCCAGAATCTTGCGGACCGCGTCAATGCCGGCTTGGATCGTCGCCTCGTCATCGGATGCGGCGTACTGGCCGAGCAGGTACTCCAGCACATAGGACGGGACGATCGCGTTTCCTTTGACGGCCTTCACCAGGTCTTTACGGACAACCGAGCCTCCGAACAGCACGTTGATCTTGTAGTCGAGATCGCTCTGCTGCGATGCGTTCTTCTCGGCGCCGCGTTTCCCATCGGGATTGTCATCGGTGTGCGTCATGGCTGCTGGTTCCCCTTAGAAATCGAAGTCCGATGTGAACGAGCGCCTGAGCAGGTACTGGGCCCGCTGGTAGACGCGCCACTGGGTGGTGTGGGGTATTTGCTCTTCGAGTCGGAACTCGACCGTGCGGTTGTTGAACTCGTTGGCGTCCTGACTGAGCAGCATCCGTACATTCTGGTAGCGGTCGCGTTTGTTATCGGAGGGCTGATCAAAGACCAGCTCGGGCTGGTTCGAGATCAAGGTGTCGCCGACGTAGATACCGGCGCGCAGCGTGCGCGGCTGGATTTTATCGCTGGCCGGCTCGGTTTGGAGGAGTTTTATGACGAGCTGGCCGGTGGTGATCTTGTCCGTCTCGGGCAGCACTTCGACATTCACGGGCCGGGTGTCGCTCTTGCGTTTCTTGTTGACTCTGAGTACCGGTACGACGACTTCCTGCAGCGAGGCGCCGCCGTGGACGAACCGTGAGCCAGCGCCCGACAGCTTGATCCGGTGGATTGACTTGGGAATCTGCACCTCAAGGTCACTGCTGAGACCGATCTGTTCGGGCTCGAACTTCCGGAATGCAGAATCGTCCTTGAACCCCCGGCCCAACACATATCGGCGGTTCGTCACCACGAGCTCGTCGCCCTGCGGTTTGGTCGAGAGGTAGAAGGCGTCAGCCAGCGCGGTGTCTTGGTATAGGAAGCCGTGGTCGGCCGTCACCAGGATGTTCGTGGCGTTCGCGTTTGCCAGGCGTTTGATGAGCTTGACCAGATCGCCAAGCGCCCCAACGGCAGCCTCGAACACCTGCCGTTCGGTGCGGGCCTTGTCGCCGGTTGCATCTATCCGGTCGTGGTAGACGTACAGCACCTGGTGGGCGACGTACAGCTCACGCAGTTCGCCGAGTGGCATCGAGAGGATTTCCTCGGCCTGGATCGCGATCCCCCCCACCGAGGCCAGCACCTTGTTGCGGTTCACGGTTCCATCGGAGCGTTGGCCGTCGATCAGCACCGGATCGCCACCGTGCGAGTGAGCCAGCGTTCTGTGCGGCAGGAGAGCCGCCATGCCGAGCTGGGTGTAGCTCGGCAGAACGCCGAGCATCGCATCAAGTTCCGCGTCGAAACGGTTTTCCTGGCGGATACGCGAACGCAGCTCGTCGGCGATCTCGTAACGCAGCGCGTCCGAGATGATGACGGCGGCCTTCCGGTTGCCCTTCCGGATGATCGGCTCAACGTGATCGTTGAAGAATCTCGTCTGCGGGCGGAGCGTGACTGAACGCCAGTCGTGCACGGCGTCGACCTGCTGCTGCCATGTGTTGCCGAGTTCGTAGAGGTATCGATTCGTGTACTGCTTGTCCACTTCCTCGCGGAGCGCTTCGAGCGGGGCGGCATGCTCGCTCATGCGCGCGGCGAAGTGGAACTGACGGTAGAGCTGATCGATGCGAAACCAGTGTTTGCGGTATCGGTCGAGTCCGTCATCGAACGAAGCGATCTCGAACCTCGCCGTAGCGAGCTCGCTCAACAGGTCGGAGGCAGCGGCGAGTGCCGCGTAGAGTGCCCGGTATCCCTCAACCCAGACACTGCTCTGGCGGGCACGAATGGTCTCGGATACCTCACGTGCGCTCATCGTACGCTGGGCGATTGCATGCGCCAGTGCGCTGATGATTTTGCGCTCCACGTCCTCAAAGAGATCGTTTTCCACAAGCTCGGGAAGTTCGGCATCCTCGATGGTGCGGACGTAATCGAGGCTTTCGGCTGCTCGTCGCGCTAAGGTGGCGAAGGCGTCAGCACTGCGCCGGTCGTTACGCAGACTCGCGAAGTCGAGCTGAATGTTGCGCAAAGTCCCGGGCGTATCTGACGCGAACCCATTGATCGCCTGCCGAAACATCCACAGCACAAAATCATCGATGCTGGGCTTGCTCGCCCTGTAGCGATAGATCTTGGCCGCACCGGCCCAGTGGAACCTGTCGAGCCCCAGCTCAACCAGTGCCTCGTACTTGGCCCTCTCACCGCGTGAGTTCTCTATCAGTAGTGTGCGTGTAAGCTCCAGCATGCTGTGCTCTCGCTGATCGAGAAGCACGGCGCACATCTTCGCCCGTAGCCTGTCGACGTCATCGTCGGCGGCTAGTAGCTCCTTGAGACGTTGGACCCGCTCGGTGTCGCGAAAGTAGCCTTCGTGCTCACGCACTACTTCGTCGATCTCGGTGCCGATCAAGCCGAGCTCTTGGCGTACCAGCGCGACCCAATCAGCGGTGAAGACCCCGTACGCAAGTTCAAGGTCAAGCAACCAGTTCCCGGTGTCGGAAGGTACCGGGCCATCGCGATAGATGAGGAACTTGCCGCCCGGCTCGTCATGGAGCACCCGATTCTTCACCGCGTACTCGTTGTTTCGTACCCGCAACGTGGTGATCCCGGCGAGGTCGAGTGCGTCAACCTCGGAGGTGTACTCGCCCCCGTTGTCGTGCCAGAAGACGAGTCGCTGCGACTCGAAGCGTTGTTCTAGGTGAGGCAGGACCGCGCGGAGTGAGTTCATTCGGTGACCTCCTGTTGCGCCAGGGTTACCCGACCAAGTTCCGTGATCCGATAACGCTGGTCTCGGCTCGTGGGTTTGTCAGGCAGGGTACGCTCCAGCAGTCCTGCTGCGAGTAACGGTTCGATGTGTCGGCGGAAGGCGCGAGTCTGGTTGGTGATGCCCAGCGCCGCCATGAGATCCGCACGGCTCGCCGGGTCGGCCCGGACCTGACGAAGGACCACGATCTCAGTCGAGGAAAGGCTGGTCACAGGCCGACTTGGTGCTTCATCTTGGTGCCTTGGTGCCTGTTCTTGGTGCCTTACGTCGGCACCAAGACCCGCGTCCGCTGCGTGGGAGGGCACGTAGACGGTGAAACGCAGTCGATCCATGATCTCCTCGACATGCGGCTCAGGCAGGCCAACCGCAGCGATCTGATCGTAGACTCGTTGGACTCCAGTACCCCATTGCTCCATGATCCCAGCTTCTCGGAAGACGCGGGCGAGCGACGGGTTTCGCAGGCGGGATGCCCGTCGCATCGAGTCGATCGTCATCCCCGGAAGCAGCAGGCCGGGGCTGTCAACCTGAATGCGATCGTCGTAGAACCCAACGCGTATGGGCGTGCCGCGTTCGGCGTAGCTGGCGTGAACGAGAGCATTGACAACGACCTCGCGGATCGCCTCGACCGGGATCGAATAGACGTCGCGACGGCGCACCTCGCCGAACACCGCAGACTTGTACGCGTGCTTGAGCAGGAACTCCATGACTCGATCCACAGCCCGCGGCATCGGGCCATGAATTTCGGTTTGGTCGAAGATGTCAGTTCCGCTGGCACCACGCAGCCGACCACATTGCACCCACGCGGAAGGAAGGAAACGGGTCGGGTCTGCACATGCGGCGAGAATGCCTGCGTATGTCGGGACGATCTTGCTTCCCTGCTTGATTGCGAACCCTAGCGCGACGAGATCATCGACATCGGTGTTGCGCCCCCGGAGTTCCGACAGCGTCCTCAGATCGAGGTCGTCCAGCGACGCTCGCGGCTCGGGTAGGTCTTCGAATGCCACGCCGCGCGCGTTGCGCTCGAGTTCCGCCACCAGAGCAGGATCGGCTTGGCGTGTCGTTGACCCCAGACGTACGTAGACCCCGTGGTCTGGTCCTTGATCGGCCATGAAATGTGGACGGCGGGTACTCAGCGGGACATCCACCACGAGGACTGTTGCCTCACCGACAGTCATGAGGTCAATTGCCGGCACCAGCTGCGGCGAGATGCGATCAGCGATCAGGCTGGTGATGCGTTCCTCCTCAGCTAGGGGATCAGGCACGCCGACAACGATGCCGTCGTCGTCCACGCCGATGACCAGACGGCCACCGGCGGAGTTGGCGAACGCGACAATTGTGCGCAACGGTTTCGTGGGTGATGACAGGTCACGCTTGAACTCCAGCGTCTTTCCCTCGTGAGCATGCACTCGACCGTGCGCATCCACCTCAAAGTGCTCAAACATAGGCAGACCTCGCAGATTGTCGTCTCAGCGAGACGACAATCATCTGGTCCTTCGCGGCCAACTCGATCTCAGTCATCGGCAGCCTCCAACCCCTTGATCTTCCTGAGGGCAGGATAGAACTTCGGGTAGTTGGCCTTCACCCCATCATCGAGGTCGATCGCGACTTGCTTCGATGCAAGGGGGTAGAGCACATCGTGCTCGTACTCGCTGAGCTCCACCAGGATATTGCGAAGCCGCTCGGCTTCCTTAAGAGCGGCTGCCTTCTCACGGGACGTGCCGTCCCCGGCGGCGACACGCTCCTGGTGCTGAAGGTTCGCCTCCAGCTTCGACTCGAACTCACGTAGATACTCGTTCAACACCGTCGAGACCGTGGACGGTGTGTAGCGGTGCATGTAGATCAGCGCATTGAACGATCCCTTCGGGCTGGAGAACAACCAGTAGATCGGGCGCTTCTTATATCGCTTCACATGATCGTCATAGAACCTCGAACCGCCCGAACGGGTGATGAAGTACTCCCGCAGCGATTTCACCCCAAGGGACTCCTCGATGAATCGGAGGTTCTCCTCGAAGTGCTCATCACCGAACGCAACCCGTAGGAACTGGCGGAACCGTGCCACGATGTCGCCCTCAAACCAGTCGCCGTCCACGATTGGGAGGACGTTGTCCTTGCCAGGCATGAACGTTGGTTGAGGAACTTTGGCGAGGTAATCCTGAACCGTTGTTCCATGGTCGGCAAGGATCAGGTCCGGCTTGTCGATACTGTAACGGCCGAATAGGCAGCCGACGCCATAGGAGACGAGATCGCGGATAGCATCCGCCGTGAAAAAACGGCGGTACTCCTCGTCCGTACGTGTCGCACCCTTGTTGGGTGCGTAGCGGAAGTAGGGGTTGGAGGTCAGCGAGACGCGGCTCATTGGAACCTCTATAGGTACCTCATCCTGAAGACCGTAAACCTCGGCCCAGTAACGGTTGTTCTCCGTCTCAAGCTTCCGCGCTTCGCAGGCAGCGCTGAGGGAATTCAGCCACCAGTGTTCCAAGGCGTCTACTAACGAACCTTTCGAACGAGCATACTGAACGAGTGGCGACCCCTCGAAACCCCAAGAGGTCTCGTAGGCGTTCCAGTCAGAACGGAATAGATGAATCAGACGCCTGACAAAGATCGAATCCGGACGTGAGGTACGGGTATCGACAATGGGGAGACCTGCTAGTTGTCCTGCTTCAAAATGGAGTGTTGGCGAGAGGACTGCCAACAGGGAGCGACAGGTCGTCGAGTTGGAAAAACCCGTGAGCAGCTCGATGTCGCTGTGCGGAAAGAATGCCTGACCAACATGGCCGAAGATGCTTCCCTGCTCATAGAAGCGGAAGCTTGGTTCTCCAGAAGAGACGTTTGACCATGAGATAGCTGGCTTGAAGTAGTAGTCAGGGTTGCGGATGACGGAGCGTGGGCGGAAGTTCCAGAGCTCCGCGCCGTCGTTCTCCCAGTTGATGACGTAGTCCTGGTTGCCCCACCACTTTCGGAACGCGCCGCCCTTGAGATGCGGGAACCACTTGGCTCCGCTGGTGACGGCCGACTCGCGGGAGTCTGCGTCGAAGCAGGTGCGGCTTTGGGAGACCTCGAACCACTGGCGTAGGAAGCGGGCATTGTCGGCAGTAGCCAGGCCTTGTTTTGGTGCGGCGACCTCTCCAAGGGGCTTACCCGTGGCAAAAGCACGCGTCACAGCGGGCGAGAGCCAGTAGGCGATCCGTCCTCCCGGGAGAGCAAGCAGCGTTTGGGGACGGGCGGAGAAATGCAGATCGGATGGGCCGGCCAGTGCTTCCTTGAACAGGTGCTCTTTCTCGGCCTCGGAATTGCCAGGCACAACACGGAAGTACTGACAAGGTTCATCGGCGGTTCGTCGCGGTTCCAGAATGAAAGCGGTGGTTGAGACCACCTCCCCGCCGATCAGGTCGAATGCCCGTTCGCCAAGGTGCAGCATCGTGACCGGTGGGGCGTCGTGCAGGATACGGCGGCGCAGCTTCTCAAAGGAGCCAAGGAACATCCAAGCCTGCATGGTGATCATGGCGACCAGGCCATGCTCGGCCTCGGCGAGCCCCAGGCACCGCTCGATGAAGGCGGCAAACAGATCGGACTTCGCCTCCGGGTGATGCTTCTTCACCCGGGTGGACAACACAGAACCCATATTGCTGCTGCCCATGTATGGCGGATTCGTCGCCACCACCGCGTAGGAGTGAGTCAGATACTCCGCCTGGGCTACCACCTGCTCAGCGCGAGCGCGCAGATCCGCAGCGTCCAGGGTGTCGGCGTCAAAAACCGCCAATCGTTCCTTGGCCTCGGACAGGGCGGCGGCGTCAGGGACGATGAGGGAGCCCAGCACGTCGGCGTAAATGAAGCTCTGCCAGAAGCGGTGACTTGCCGGACTGCCGATTTTCGTGCCAGCAAGCTGGTCGAGCTCGTCGGTGCTGAACGCCACCGGCTCAATGACGCGTATGCGCGGCTGCTCCGGCTGACGCAGGAAACGACGCTTACGTGCCCGGGCCTTCATCATCAGGGCGAAGGCAGCCAGAGCCGCAGCGCGCGGGTCAATTTCGGTGCCGTAGAGGTTGCGACTGAGGATCAGCCCGGGAATCTCAGAGGGTGCGTAGCCCTCCTCTTCGTAGATCGCATACAGCAGGTCAAAGGCATAGGCGAGCATGTGCCCGGAGCCGCATGCTGGGTCTATGAAGGTGAGTTCTTCGGGGGTGCTGATCTTGAGGAAGTCGGTCTGCTCGTCGACCGGGGCGATGTAGTAGTCCATCTGCTCAACGAGCCGAGAGGACGGGTGGTTGAGCATCCACAGCCGACCGACGGAGTTCTCGACGAGGTAGCGAACGATCCAGTGCGGGGTGAAGAGCTGCGTGGCCGCCGGAATCTCCGCCGCACCCGCCTTCTTGCCCTTCTTGAACCCGGCGAAAACCTCGTCCTTCCGCTCGGAGATGTAGAACTGGTAGAGCCAGCCGATCACCTCGACATCGCGGCAAACCTCTTCGGTGAGTGCTGTAGCGGCCCTGGTGAGGATGGAATCCGCAGCCAGAAGGTTCGAGGGGATGAGAAGTTCGGTGTAGTCGCCCTCACGCTCGAACATGAACGGCATCGAGCGGTTCCAGTAGCGGCAGTACTCGGCGAGCAGCAGTGTGTAGGCCTCACCCTGGGCATCCGTGCTGGGGCGGGTGCTGTCGAGAAGCCCGATGATCGTGTCGAGGGTTCGCTTGTTGCCGACGACGGCGGGGTCGATGTTGCCGCGCTTGGCGTCGGCGAGTATCTCGGGTTGCCCGGTCTGCTGGCCGTGGGCGGGCGAGACGACCCCGGTTCCGGTGTAGCCGTTGGCATCCATGAAACGAAAGGCGATGATCCGGTTGAACCAGGTGTAGGCGACCCTGTCGACGATTGCTTCCCTGCCTGTGGTTCCGCCGCCGGCAGCTGCGATGTCATGTTCGAGCACAGCCACGGCACGCTGGTTCTCGACCCGCTCCGGGGACGCAGGCGCGAGTACAGCGGTCAAACGGGCGCTGACCTGAGTGATAAGTTCACGCCTGGCCCACGTGGCGAAGCTCTTCAGCGGTGCGGTCTCCATGCGTGTTGTCTCCTACAGCGCGATGCGCTTGTCGTCGTTGAGGGCCTGGACCAGCGCTGTACGCAGCGCGGCAAGGTAGCGATCGATGTCTTCTTCGGTCTCCAAGACGCCGCGGGCGTCGGCGACTGTGATGGTCCTGACCGAAACCGTTTGCTTCTTGATCGGCGCCGATGTTGGCGTGTCGTCGCTGTCGGCGTTGCTGGCGCGAGGGGATGCGGCGAGCTGGTCGAGGATGGCCGGGTAGGTGTCTTCCTCGAAGGTGTTGGCGATCTCCCGGACGACGGCAATCTGATTTTCCTTACCGATCCGATCGAGGATCGTGTTGATCTTCTGGCTCACGTTGCGCCGTGCGTTGTCCGTGGCTTCCAGATAGATCGTGCTTATCTGTAGCGGCGCCCACCGGGAGTCGATCTTCCGGACTGCACCTTCGCGGTTGGCCACGAGCGCGTCGTCGATGCGTGACTGGAGTTCAACGGTGGCGGTCTTGAGCTTGGCCATCCGGTTGCCGCGGAAGGCTTGCGGATCGGCGAGGAGTTGCTCCACATCCTGGCTGCTACCCGGGGGAAGATAGTTGAGGTTGCTTGTGTTGCTGACAAGCATTTGGGTCGCCTCGTCGAAGATCCTGCGCTGGGCGCCGCCGAGGAAGGCCTGAATGGGGTCGATGATATTGCTCTTCGCGTCGAGCAGATCGTCGGCGAGTGCGAACTCGGTCAGGTACCAGTTGTCGGGCTTGCCGACGACGGACTCCAGCAGGGCGATGGGATCTTCGAGTTGAGCCACAAAGGGGTATTTCGAGCCGCTGACCTGCGCCTTGAGTTCATCCCACTTCGCGCGGAGACGTTCGCTCGCGTGCCGGGCCAGTTCCAGCGGGTCCTTCGGCGCGGTGGGCTCGTCGAAGAAATCCGTGCAGAAGGTGCGCAGCTCTTTGATCCTGTGTTGGTCGAAGGTTTTCTGCGGGGCAACTACGGCGTGGGAGTGCTTCTGCGTGTTGCGCAGCGCGGCCGCGACCTCGCTGCGCTTGAGGGTGTTCGAGTCGACGGTGAGAGTGATCTTCGAGGTACCAACGAGCCATGCCGTGACGCACTCGATAGAGGGAAGGTCCCAGCCGTAGGGCTTGGCCTGGAAGTGATCAACGATCTTCCTGACTGTGACCTGCTCACCGAGCTGGTCACGTCGCAGCAGGTAGGACAGCACCTCGTCAGCCGGCGCGGCGAGTGCATGCGTGGATGAGTCATCAAACATCACAGACTGGTCGGGGTTAGCAAACCCTGTGATCTGCTGCTCCGAATAGGTACGCCCACCGAGAAGACCCAGCTGCGTGTATGTTCGTGCGACGAGGTCCTGGAACCCGTCATTGATCCGCGTAAGTGCGTCCTGAGACCCCACCGAGAGGTCAGCGGCGTTGATCACGAGCTCGGCCCGTCCGACAGCGCGACGAATGCGCTCGACCAGTTCTTTCTCCCGCTGCACATTCTGGGCCGCCTTGGTGCGCAGAATCTGTTCCTCGACCGGCGACAGCGAGCTGGTCTGCTTGCGTTTGGTGTACTTCTCGGTCTTGAGCAGCAGCCGCAGGTCAGCCAGCAACCGGTCGTCGGGAGCGAGCACCACACGCAACTCGTCCTTGCCCGCCGAGTGCATGCGAATTTCTTCCGGCTCGTGCGGGTACTCGGGGGTGATGAAGTGCAGTGAGAGTTCCTGCTGCTGACCGAACGCCTGGTCGTCGAGCCTGTATCCGAACCTGAAATCCTGCCCGTTCTTGGCGTATCGGAGCTTGGAAGTTTTGACGACTTCGCCGGAGAGAATCCTGTTCAACCGGGTGGAGACCTCGGAGGAATCGATCTCTACGTTCTTGATCTCTTCCTCTATCACCTGCTCTTCGTTGGTCAGGTATTCGTAGACATTGCCGTTGCGCTGCACGTAGGTCTGCGTCTCCAGCAGCGTGAGGGCCTCCTGGACCTGCTTGGACAAGGCAGGCAGGTCGAGCCCGAACCGGTCGTAGACCAGCACGGTCAGGTTGCGCGGGGTCGCCTGGAAGCTCTCCACGTATTTCACCAGAAATAGCGCCTTGAGCAGCCGCACCGCGAGTCTGGTGACCGGCGATCCGTCGTCTGGGAGATCGCGCTCGGCACGATCGATCGAACGTTGTGCTGCGGACTTCAACGAGGCGCGGATACCTGCGAACATGGCGTCAAAAGTGGCCAACGAGCCGATCTCGACATCACTGATGTCCTTGGCAACCTGCTGGACGACACCGAGCATGGAACGTTCACCGACGGAACTGTTGCGGCCCTCGAAAACGTTGTGGTCGGAGATTCCCTCGATCGCGGCCTGAAACAGCGGGAACTGGTAGCTCACGAACGGGTAGGTTCCCACGAAATGGGACTCGTCGGTGAAGTTCCGATAGGTTTTCGCGCCGTCGGTGAAGTCGAACAAGGTCTTGAAATTCGCCGACTCCTGTGCGTAGATGGCTTCGAGCGCCGTAGCGCCCTTGTCGTTCTTTTCCAGCAGGCGTTTGCGGATGACCTCTTCCACGTCCGCGGATGTGAGCTTGACCCGGGTCTTGAACCTGGCCTGAATTTTCGAGAAGTCATTGCCCTGCCGTTTGGTGCGGTCTCCGACGACCTTGTCCATGTCCTCCTGCGAGGTCACGAACACCCAAGCACGCCCACCGCACTTCGTGTTCAACGACTCGGCGATCGTCTGAAGATTCAACATCAGGTGCGTGTTGGAGCCGATGAACTGCCCGACCTCATCGACGAAGAAGTTCAACCGAAAACCTGCTGGTTGCTTGTCCAGCCAGGCACGGACCTCGTCGGCGAAATCCTCGATCGACACCGAGTAGTTGTCCTGATACGTCTTCAGGATGCTGGTCGAGACCTCCAAACCCGTGATCCGTGCATACGCTTGATCGACCTGGTGCCGGACCGTCGGGAGTCCGAAGCTGGAGCGGCGCTCGATCCACTCCCGGCCCGACACCGCCCGGAAGGCATCCTTGAAGGCGTCGAACTGACCTTCGTCGTCGAGCTGACGCTCGAACCAGGCGATGTGACCCTGGTCACCGTAGTAGCCGCGGGACTCATCGAAGACCTTCACGAACACCCGCAGCAGGGCATCGGTCTGGTCCTTGCTGATCAGGGTGGCCTTCTGGTCGATGTTGAACAGCAGGCTCTTCGCCGGGATGCGGTTGGCCTTGTCGAGCAGCGGGGGCAGGAAGGCGTCGGTTGCCTTGGCGCGGAAGCTCTCCAAAACCCGCTCGCGGGGAAAGTCGTCGCCCTCCACAGTGCCGAGAAGGTGCGCGAGCATCTTCAACAGGTGCGATTTACCGGAGCCGAAGAAACCTGAAATCCACACACCGTTCGCATTGGTGTAGTTCGTGTACGTCTCGAGCAGCTGCTCTAGTCCCTTGGCCGCTTCATTGGTCAGGACGTACTCGTCCACCTCAATGCCCAGGTGGCGGGCATCGTCGGCCTTGATCACGCCCTCGATGGGCCGTTGAACGTCCTTGGCGAAAATCTCGGTGAGGCGCATGACGGTCACGGCTCCTGTTCCAGAATGTTCTTGGCGCGGTAATACTGATCATCCTTCAGTCTGCCGAACAGCACCAGCGACGAGCCAAGGGTGTCGGATTGCTCGTAGTGGCCTGGGAAGAACATGAGCATTGGCTTACCCACCACGATACTTTGGAGATTGTTGAGTACGTTGTGTGACCGGATGTAGGGGAAGACCTCACCAATCCCGGTCAGGAACACGACGTCAAACTCTCCGTCGGAGAGTAGTTCTCGGATCGCGGGTGCCAGGTGCTGCTGTGGATTGAGCATGGATTGCAGCATCTCGGCGAACTCGGTTTTGTCCAGCCCGGATTCGACCTCAAGAATCTCCTCCCAGTCGCCACGCCCCTTGAGTATCTCGACCGACAGGTCATAAAGGTTGATCTCACGAACCTCGACGCCCCTGCTGGCCAGCCGGTTCTTGATACGTTTCTTCGCCTTCGCAATGCTGAGGGCATGCTCTGGTTCGTACGGATAGATGAAGAACGGAACCTCATTCGACAAGCCCTCCATCCTCAAGAAACGCTCGCCGCTGAGCACCGCGAACAGGTGCTCTTCTTGGTGAGTGAGTTCATCCGGCATCACGACGCACCCCCTTTGCCGTCACGAGTCGGAAAGAACCGGATATCGTTCGGCAGCTGCCCATTGAGCGCGTCTTGGACTCGCGTGGACAAAGACACGCAGATGATCTCGCCGTCGGCGAGTAGGCCAGCCTCGGTCAGCATCTTGAACACCGTCGACCGGAGCTTCTGCAATGTTGATTTTTTCACCTCAGCGAGCTCCGGGTGCCATAGCGCCTTGCCGTGAACGAAACTATCGAAGTCGTCGTAGCCCAGCGTGGGCATGAGCAGGAGAAAGCGTTCTCGCACAACCTCCTCGGCGAAATCTCCGATGAACGCGTAGCGACGGCATGCTGCAATCCACATCAGATGACCGCGCTCACCGGGGCTGGTGTCTCGCAGCAACTTCAGCTCGGCCTCCGTGAGCACCGCCAAGCGTTGCGTGACCTCGCGAGCCAGTCGGAGTCCGGACGAAGCGGTTCGCGCCTGAAGTAGATTCTCCGCACCGAGCTGGTCCCGAACAGCACCCCAGTCGCGAACCACCAAGAACAGTGGCGCCGCGATCATTGCCTCCCGGGCCAGGAGCGCGCCGCTGGTGAAGGACAACGCGTAACGGTCATGCCGCTGAGACGTGGTGTTCATCCGGTGCCTCCTTCCGAGTTTCGGGATCGTGAATCAGGATATGGGGTGCCACTGACAAGAAGCATCAACGGCGGCTCACGGTGCGCTGATGGCTCATCGTGGCGGTTCGGGACAGGGCTTGGCGGCCGCACTATCACTGCGTACCCGGCCGTCGATTCCGCCGGCTCGGAACTTCCAGAGGCGTCTGACTTTGTGCAGGGGCATGGTCTTGCCTGCAATCCGGGTACAGACAGTGCCCCTGGCGACCCCGCGGCTGGGTGGCGACATCATCTGCGGACAGCCACGGCTCAGCCACACTGGGTCCTCCCTCGCTTCGTGGCCTACGTAGGCCACCGTCCCTGATGATACCGGTGGGCGTGCGGCTTGGACCTGGCTGGCCGGATGACGGGGGCGTCGCGCCGATGCCTTGCTGGACTTCACTGTCCACCGCGGTCTCACCGAACGCTTCGGATTCGGAAAGCAATGATTCAGGGGCTTTCCTGAAGGGCCGGTGATCGACCTCGAGACTGTGAGCCGGATGTGAAAATCCCCCGGCCCGTTCAGGGGGCCGGGGGATCCGCAGGTGTTCAGGACCCGGGTGTCACTTCATGGAGCCGGTCTCCAGGAAACGCACGTGCCAGCTGAGGGCCGTCGCCAGGTCGTGCGGGGTCTGCTGGCCGTTGGCCTTCGTCGCCGCCAGCTTCACGTACTCGCGCAGCGGTTCCTTGAAGTCCGGGTGGGCGCAGTTCTCGATGATCGCCTGGGCGCGCTGGCGGGGGGCCAGGCCACGCAGATCCGCGAGCCCCTGCTCGGTGATGATGACATCCACGTCGTGTTCGGTGTGGTCGACGTGGCTGACCATCGGGACGATCGCGGAGATCGCGCCGCCCTTCGCCGTCGACGGGGTCACGAACGAGGAGAAGTAGCCATTGCGGGTGAAGTCGCCGGAACCACCGATGCCGTTCATCATGCGCGAACCCATGACGTGGGTGGAGTTCACGTTGCCGTAGATGTCGGCCTCGATCATGCCGTTGCAGGCGATGACACCCATGCGGCGGATCACCTCGGGATGGTTGGAGACATCCATCGGGCGCAGGATGATGTGGTCGCGGTAGAACCCGGCCTTCTCGTTCATCCGCTCCGCGGCCTCCGGGGACAACGAGAACGCGGTACCGGAGGCGACGGTGACCTTCCCGGCGTCGATCAGGTCGACCATGCCGTCCTGGATCACCTCGGTGTAGGAGGTGAGGTTCTCGAACGGACCCTCCAACAGACCCGCGAGCACCGCGTTGGCGATGTTGCCCACACCCGACTGCAACGGCAGCAGGTTCTCGGGCAGCCGGCCGTGCTTGACCTCGTTGGTCAGGAAGTCCAGGAGGTAGCCCGCGATCGCCCGGGAATCGTCGTCGAGGGGCTTGAACGGGGTGTTGCGGTCCGCGGCGTTGGTCTCGACGACCGCCACCACCTTGTCGGCGTCCACCTTGAGTACCTTGTCGCCGATCCGGTCGCCCGTGCTGGTGATGGGAAGCGCGCCGCGGTTCGGGGGCAGGACACCGATGGGGTAGTAGACGTCGTGCATGCCGAACAGGTCCTCGGACTGCCACGAGTTGACCTCGATGATGACCTTGTCGGCCTTTTCGAGATAGGTGCGGTTCAGGCCGACCGAGGAGGAGGGCACGATGTCGCCGTCCTCGGTGATCGCGGTGGCCTCGACGACGGCGAGGTGCAGCGGGCCCAGGAAGCCCTGCGACACCTGCAGCCCCATGTGCGAGAGATGGATGTCACAGTAGTTGGTGATGCCCTTGTTGATCGCGGTACGCATCTCGGGATCGGACTGGTAGGGCGCACGGAACGCGACGCCCCCCGTGCGGGCCAGTGCCCCGTCGAGCTCAGGTGCGGTCGAGGCCCCGGTCCACATGCCGATGCGGAATTCCTCGCCCTTCTCGTGCGCGGCTTCGATGCGCGCGGCGAGGGCCTTGGGGAACTCCTTGGGGTAACCGGCCCCGGTGAAGCCCGAGAAACCGATGTTCCAGCCGTTCTCGACAAGAGCGGCCGCGTCCTCAGCGGACATCAACTTGGAGCGGAAACCCTCGTTGTGAATCCGACCTGACATATTCCCTCCTTGGAAAACCTGCACTTGGATGCAGGGCAAGCGTATCGGCTTTGCCGGATGGTGGCCCAGCCAGGTGCCACCTTGCCCGTGGTACTCCTCAGGGCAGGGCCAGGGCCGTCACCGCGTCGAGCCGGGGGAAGTTGATCACCGCATCGGCCCGGGCGGCGGTCACGGGTTTCGCCAGGTAGGCCACACCGAGCCCGGCCGCGGCGAGCATGCCCAGGTCGTTGGCGCCGTCGCCCACCGCCACCGCGTGCTCCAACGGAACCCCCGCCGCCGCGGCGAACCGGGTGAGGTCGTGGGCTTTCTGGTCGCGATCCACCACCGTTCCGACCACCCGGCCCGTGAGCGCCCCGTCGCGGATCTCCAACTCGTTGGCGTTGAAGAAGTCGAGGCCCAGATCCTCGGCCAGGGGAGCCACGAGCGCGGTGAACCCGCCCGAGGTGACCCCCACCCTCACCCCGGCCCCGTGGAGGGCGGCGACGAGTTCACGCGCGCCCGGCGACAAGGCGATGCGGGGCAGGACCTCGTCGAAGACCCGGACCGGCAGGCCCCGCAGCGTCGCGACCCGCTCCCGCAGCGACTCCGCGAAATCCAGTTCGCCGCGCATCGCCCGTTCCGTGATCGAGGCGACGAGGTCGCCGGCGTCGGCGTGCTCCGCCAGCAGGTCGATTGCCTCGGTCGTGGTCAGGGTGGAGTCCACGTCCAGCATCACCAGACGCGCCGGCCGCTCGGCGAGGGGACCCGTGACCACCCCGCCCGAGGCGACCTCCAGGAGTCGCAGGCGCAACCATTCCGGATCGTCGGTCTCGACGACGGCACGGGCCACGTGACCGAAGGGCCGCGGCTGCCATGCGGCGTCGAAGGGCAGGTCGACGGGTTCCGGGTTCAGGGCGATCAGGCGGGCACGCATGGCGTCGAGGGTATCCCGGAATCGGAGCGAGGCGGGTCGTTTCTCCCCGAAGCCGGTTGAGCCGGGCTGTTCGCTCTGCGAGTGGGGTCGTGTCGATGGTAGTTGAGCCGGTCTGCGAGCGTCAGCGAGTGGGCCGTGTCGAAACCATGGTGATCGTGGTCGGGTTCTGGCCACCGGGCGTCAGTGGTTTCAACTCAGCCGTTCGCTTCGCTCACGTGCTGGCTCAACCAGCTCCAAGGCGTTGGCGACGACCCATGTCGCGGATGCAGCGGTCACGTCACCGGGGAAGGCCGGTCGACGCAGCGGCCCTCCCGGAGTGGGCTCGGGAGGGCCGCGATGCCAGTTCGGCAGCGATTTCCTGATGAGGTTTCTCAGTTTGCAGTTCCAAGAGTCACTTTCAGTTCAAGGGTTTCGCCGCCTCGGAGTACCTTCAGGGTCACCTCCTTCCCCACCTCGTGGCTGCGCACCTGCGCCACGAGGGATTCGGAACCGACCACGGGGGTGCCGTCGATCGCGGTGACGAGATCACCCTTCTGCAGCCCCGCCTGCGCGGCGGCCGAACCCTGGGTGACGTCCTCCACCTTGGCGCCGAGCTGGGTGTCGGAGGAGCCGTTGCTGGCCCGGATGCCCAGCTGCGGGTGCTTGACGGTGCCGTTGGCGATGAGTTGCTCCACCACGGACTTGGCCTGCGCCGAGGGGATCGCGAAACCGATCCCGATGTTGCCGGACTGGCCGGAGGACGAGCCGTTGGAGGTCAGCGACGCGATGGAGGAGGTGATGCCCACCAGTGCACCGGACGAATCCACCAGCGCGCCACCGGAGTTGCCGGGGTTGATCGCGGCGTTGGTCTGGATGGCGGAGGTGACCACCACGTCGCTGTCCTGCTGGCTGTTGAAATTGGTGTCGTCGACGTTGTTGTCGGTGACCGCCTGGGTGGTGACGGGCCGGTTCAGGGCCGAGACGATACCGGTGGTCACCGTGTCGGACAGCCCCAGCGGGTTGCCGACCGCCATCACCGGTTGCCCCACCTTGAGTTTGGAGGAATCCCCCCAGGAGGCGACCGTCAGGTTCGACGGCGGGTTCTCGAGCTTCAGCACCGCCAGGTCGGTGGAGGGATCGGTGCCGACGACCTTGGCGGAATAGGTCTTGTCGCCGATCGTGACGCTGAGCCTGGCCCCCTGCCCCGCGCCGGAGACCACGTGATTGTTGGTCACGATGTGGCCCTTGGCGTCGATGATCACACCGGAACCCTGCCCTTGTTTGTTGCTGCCCTCCACCTTGATCGCCACCACTGCGTTCTTGATGGCGGCCGCCGTCGCGGTCCAGTCGGGGCTGTTCTCGGAGGGCTGCGCCACCTGGGTGGTGGTGGCCGTCGAGATGGCGCTGGACTGGTTGCCCCCCAGGTAGTGGTTCGCGGCGATCGCGCTGCCCCCACCCACCCCGGCCGACAGCAGGGCGACGGCGACGAAGGCCGCCAGGGTTTTCCGGGTCTTCCGGGGAAACGGACCGATCCGGAGGTGTTTGAACCGACACCGCAGTTCCTGAAGGGCCGCTGGACCCGGATCCGCCGCACCCTGGAAGGCCGCGACCTGATCACCGAAGGACGCCACCCCGGAGCAACAGGCCGCATGCACCGCCTCATCACAGACCACATCCAAAACCAGGAACCACCAGAAACCAGTCTCGTGGAGGATTTCATCCTCCAGAAAGCTGCCGAGCTCGGCACAGATTTCACACAAGCACCAGAGCTATGGGAGATCGACACCATCACCGACGCCCTACCCCAAATATTGCAACACAACCCGGAATCCCTCGGGCAAATTTTTGATTTCATCAGAGCCAATGCGCTGGCATACTTAGCTGACCTCCGCATTGCAACCATTATGCGGCACCTGACGGCGAAATCATTAAACAGCGACACACGATTCAAATCCATGGCTTTTGTCATACTAGGTGACTCCTTTCGTGACAACCATCCCATGCAGGCCTTGAGGCTTATTCACAGCCATCCTCAAGCGCGCTCCGACTAGGGGTTTCACTGGTCGACGCGCCGCCTGTGAATAAGCCTCCTTAGAGTATTATCAGAAATCCGCCGAGATGTCTCACCTTCTCCTTAAAACCCTACCCAAGGATCTCAAAATTTGGCGAGTCTTGACCATCGCCATGAACAATGAGGCTTATTCATAGGGTGTAGGCGAAGACGAGCCCGGTGACGGCTTGTATTGTGGTTTCGAAAGTGTTGTAAGGGCGGCGGTAATCGGTGTGCAGAACACGCCAAGTTTTGACGTTCGCGATGACACGCTCAATGAGATAGCGGACGCGGTTGATGGTCGTGTTGTTTCTTTTATC
>NZ_LR027842.1:460861-500584 GCF_900607225.1 [Pseudopropionibacterium] massiliense
TCTGGGGTCCTTGGGGCAGGGGGGCGCCCGCGGGCTGGAAGGTAGGGGTGCCTTGGCCGGGTTGCTCGGACCCGGAGGCCGCCTGGCCGGCTTGGGGGGTCTGACCGGCCTGCGAAGCGGGCTGTTGGGAGCCGGCTGCGTTCCGGAAGGGATTCCCGGGCAGACCCTCCTGGGTGTTGTGGGCCGGGTGGTTGTTCTCCTGGTTCGTCATGAGGCTCTCCTGTTCGCTTCGTTGGCTACAGGAAATAGAGAACTCCGGGAATCTGTGCGTTACCTGTGTGTTGTGTGCGTGCTTCCTGTGGGCAGGTCACAGGTTTGTAAACGTCAGTTGATAGTTCCGGTCCTGGGCTACGACCCTGGTCCGACCAATCCGGGCGGCGAGCTCCCTGCGCCACGGCAGATGGGAGTTGAACACGCACCACAGCTGCCCTCCGGGGCGCAGCACCCGGGCGGCCTCGTCGAACATCCGCAGGGTGGGTTCCGACTCCTTGGCGTGTCCCCGGTGGAACGGGGGATTGGTGGCGATCACGTCGACGCTGCGGTCGGGAATGCCGGCCAGGCCGTCGGCCCAGCGGACGTCGATGTCGAGACCGTTGGCCTCGGCCGTGGCGCGGGTGGCGGCCACGGCCGACCAGGAGACATCGATCGCGGTCGTCTGGAGGCCTCGGCGGGCCAGGACCGCGGCGATCACCCCGTTGCCGCATCCCAGGTCCAGCGCGACCCCTTCCTTCGGGTCCAGGTGGTCCAGGAGGAGCCTGGTGCCGTCGTCGATCCGGTTGCCGTTGAAGGTGGCGCCGTGCGCGACGAGGACCAGGCCGAGGTCGGGGTGGTTGCGGGTCTTGGGCCATTCGGTGGCGAGCTGGTTCGGGCCCCAGGCCCGCAGCACACGGCACTTGGAACGCCCGAGACTGGCGTTGACGGCCGTGAAGTGACGGGCCAGCACCTGGTTCATGGAGCGGTTCATGTGCTTGACCCGCGCCCCGCTGAGGAACATCACGTCCGCGGCGCCCTGGACGCTGGCGCAGTGCTCGTCCAGGGCGGCCAGGGACTTCGGCAGGTGTCCCCAGGCCAGGCTCACCCCGCGCAGCTCGCCAGGATGGGAGACCAGCAGGCCGGGATCGATCTCGGACACGGCCTGCGCGTCACGCAGGTCGTCGCACCACACCCGCACGTCGCCGCTGCGTTCTAGGGCGGCCGTGACGAGCCCCGGGGCGTCGATGACGGCGATGGCCCCCGCCCGCTCGGGTGATTCGTCCAGGATCAGTGGGTCGACAGGATGCATGGGGAAATCCTCCCACGGCGAAGAGAGATCGGTGCCGATCCGGCGCCACTGCGCAGGGACACCGAGGTTTGTTCACAGGATGCTGGTTGAGCCAAGATGCCGGGAACAAACCCGGTTGCGCAGCACTCAACCTCAAAAACGCTCCTTTCGGGGCCCGGAACGGCCTCGGGTGCTGCGTTCCCGGGTTTTTCCATGACCGGGGACGGTTCCCGCGTCACCGCCCACGACCACCAGCACATCCTTGGACCTGCTCATCTAGACTCATGGGCGTGATCCGTTTCTGACACCACTCCACACCCCACACCGTCAACCCCGTCCCGAAATGGATTCGCCATGCCCTCCGACCTGCTCACCGCTGATCTGTCCCTCCTCCCGGCCCGTGTCCTGCCCGAATCGTCGCTGCGGATCGTCAGAACCGACGACCTCGAAGCGCTGGCCCGGCTCTACCTCGTCAGCTATCCCCCGGGGATCGGAGCCGCGAACCCCGCCGGGGCCCTTTCGGAGATCGCCGCGACCTTCGAGGGTGACTACGGCGTTCTCCGTCCCGGGGCCAGCCTCGTGGCCGAGGCCGATGGCCGGCCCGCCGGGGCCGTGCTGACGGTGGAACGCTCCATCTGGGACGAGGGGCTCGAAGGGCCCTTCGTCATCGACCTGTTCGTCGACCCGGGGCTCCGCGGCCGGGGAATCGGGCGGGCCCTGATGACAGGCGCGATGCTCGCCTGCCGGAACGCGGGTGACGCCCAGCTGTCCCTGCGGGTGGGGGAGGGGACCTCGCAGGCGGCACACCACCTCTACGGGTCGCTGGGATTCCGGAGAGCCGGTTCCCCGGGGCCGCGAGAACAGCCCTGAGGCGGTGGGTGGGGTCGCGGTTCCCCGGGTGGTGTGGCATGCTTCCTGCTCGGCGACGGGGCCGTCGCCGAGGAAACACCCGGGAGCCATCCATGAAGAAACGATCCACCGATCTCAGTCGCGTGCTCTCCCACGCCCTGCGACACGACCCCGGGCACTACGGACTGGAACTCGACCCCGGGGGCTGGGTGGATCTCGGCGAGGTGGTCGCGGCGCTGCGGAGCAGGCCGGGCTGGGAATCGGTGGGCGTCTCCGACATCGAGGAGACCCTGGCCTCGGCCAGCAAACAGCGACACGAGATCCGCGACGGACGCATCCGGGCGATCTACGGACACTCCCTTCCCGAACGCATCGAACGAACCCCCGCCACCCCACCCGCCCTGCTCTACCACGGCACCTCCCCGGACAGCCTGGACCGGGTGATGCGCGAGGGGCTGCTGCCCATGTCGCGGCAGTTCGTGCACCTGTCCACGGATGTCGAGATGGCGCGGTCGGTGGGGGCGCGGCACGCGCCGCGCCCGGTCGTCCTGCACATCGACGCCGCGGCGGCCCACGCCGCAGGCATCCCCTTCTACAGGGGCAACGACAAGGTGTGGCTGGCCGACGAGGTGCCGCCCCGGTTCGTGACCGACCGGACCCCGACGAGCTGAGAAGATCCGCGTTGCGCGCGGCAACCGGGCGCTCGGGAACGACCAACGTGGGCAAGGCGGGTGAGAACCCTCGGGAAGAGAATGCGGCAGCCGGCGTGTGAGGACCGGCGATTACATCACACAGGGGCGTCGCGGGAGCCGGTGAGCGGGACCTCCGCGGAACACTCCCAGGTTTCCGTGTCCCAGAAGCGGATCGCCCGGCCGGTGGTGCTGGCCACGAGGTTTCCTCCGGGACCCCACCCCACGGCCTCGACCCCCGGGTCCTGGAGGGCGCGGATCAGTTTCCCGGAGGTGGCGTCCCAGACTCGGACACCTTCGAGGCTGGGGGCGGTCAGGATCCGCTTCCCGTCGGGGCTCCAGGAGGCATCCCAGGGATACGGGTACCAGTCCTCGACCGGCTCCCGATAGCCGAGGGTCCGCAACAGCTCACCCGTTCCGGCATCCCAGAGGCTCGCCAGGCAGTTCTCGTCGGTGGTGGTCAGCAGGTGCTTCCCGTCCGGGTTCCAGGCCACGGAGCAGACGTGGGCGCCGTGCTCCAGGACGCGCAGCACCCGGCCGGTCGCGACATCGAGGATCTGCGCCGTGCTGTCCCCCGCGGTGGCCACGCGGTCACCGTCCGGGCTCCACGCGAGGGCCAGGATGCCGTTCCGGTGGCCGGTGTCGATCCCGTCAGTCCTGGTTCCCGTGCCGGCATCCCACAGATGCACATCCTGCGACGCCCCTGCGGTCGCGATCCCGGTGCCGTCGGGGCTCCAGGCCACCACGTGGGTGGCATCGCCGGAATCCAGAGTGGTGAGCAGCCTGCCCGAAGTGATCTCCCAGACCCGGGCGGCACCTTGCCGCGACCCCGTGACCACGCGACTGCTGTCCGGGTGCCAGGCCAGCGACCACACCGGTTCCGGGGTGAGAAGCTTCCCGGCGGTCGCGTCCTGGATGTGGAGGCCCTGCCCGGAACCCACGGCGATCCGTTTCCCGTCGGGTCTCCAGGCCAGTGAGACGGCATCCGAACTGCTGTGGTGAGAACGTGGCACCGGAGCATCGTAGTGGCGTGTCCCGTACATGGTGGAGGCTTGTTCACGGCTTCCGCCCTTCGAGACCTTGGCCACAACCCCTTGCCAGAGGATTGCGCTGGCCGGTGCCCCACCCGTGAACAGGCCTCATGGGGTTGTAGGCGAAGGCGAGGTCCGTGATGGCTTGTGCTGTGGTTCGAAGGTGTTGCAGGGGCGGCGGTCAGTGTGTGGGACACCGGGTCGTCAGTGAGTGAAGGCGGATGACCTTGCTGGCTTGAGGTTCCCGTTGACCGCAGACACTGGCGCTCTTGGGAGCTTTGGGGTGCATGCTGACAAGCAACTTGGGCTGGCGCAAGCGTTGGTGCGGGAGTCCCGCGCCAACGCCCAGTTCCGCGACGCTCTGCTGCCGGCGCTGATGATGGTGCCCTGCGCGTGAAGGACGCCATCGCTTGAGGTGAGGAGGCCCTCTGAACGTGCTTGCAAATGTATGCAAAAATTTCTTCCATTAGATTGGAGTGTGGGTATGGGGCCAGTTGCGGAGCTTGTGCTCGACAGGGTGGGCGTTATCGCCCCGTTACTTGACGAGGCCATGGCGAGTGCGATCCTGCAGGCGGAGAAGCGGGCCTATGTGGAGCCGGCCGATCGTACCGCCGGCTACATCCTTCGTGTGGTACACACTCTCGTGCCGGGCGCGTTCGGAAAGTCGACTCTGTGTGATCTTGACCTGATTATTCCGCGTGGCGGACGCATCGATGTGGGCGACCTGGCTTTTTCCGGTTCGGATGGTGAGGAGGACCTCTTCCTGTTCGATCTTCCATCTGATGCCGAGGAGGACATGGCGTGATTCCCCAGGACCAACTGGTCGGGGGCCGAATCAAGGCGCTCTGTGAGCTGTTCGGGGTCTCGCGCGTCCGGCTGGCTGAAATGGTCGGCATGAGTCCAGCTCAGGTCTCCAAGATTGAGAACGGCAGCCAGCGAATGAGCCCTGGCACAGCCGCTACGCTCGCCAGGCGCTGCAACGTCCCGCTGGACTTCTTCGTCCACCACGACCCCTTGACCGAGGCCGTCGTCCCCACCTTCCGCAAGAAAGCCCGTGCCCGGGTAGCTGAGCAGAAGCGGGCCTTTCGCCTAGCCCGTGAAGCGGCGCGGGTGTTTTCCCGTGCCTCGACCGAGAGCAACTACCGCTCCTTCGAATTCACCCGGGACCCCGACCTTCTCGACGACATCGAGCAAGTGGCCACTGAAGTGCGCCGCGCCGGTGGCATCGGGCCGGAAGAACCGGTGCCCAACCTCACCCGAATCCTCGAGCGCCAAGGAATCGCGGTGATCAACGGGCTCGATCCTGAGGGTGGCGATGCCGACGCCGTGACCGGTATCAGCCTGCCCACCACTCACAACCAGCGGCCGTTGGTGGCCATCGTTCACTCAGCCCCTGGAGCTGTCGCCCGGTTCACCCTGGCGCATGAGGCCGCCCACCACATTTGGGACAATGACCTCGCCAGCCCCATGACCAGCACCAAGGACTACCGTGAAAAGAGGGCTCACCGGTTCGCCGGGACGCTGCTGCTGCCGGAGAAGGTGGTCAGGAAACGCATCACGGAAGGCACCACCCTGCGGAGCTACCTCCCCATCAAGGCCGACTATGGCCTCAGCGTCGGTTCCATCATCTTCAGAGCCCGCGACCTGGGCGTGATCTCTCCCGATCGGGCCAGGAGCCTGCGGATCCAGCTGTCTTCGCTTGGCTGGCGAGACCCCGAAATCGAACCCGTCGAAGTGGCGAGTGAACGGCCGCTGCTGCTCAAGCAGGCACTCAGCCGGGTCACCCAATTGAACGGTATGGCTCTGGCCCGGTACACAGGGCTGCCCGCCCACCTGGTGCGCTACTGGATGCAGCTCGACCCAGAACCACGTGATGCTCCAGCGGCAGAGGTCATCGAGCTGTCGGACCTCCGGCGCCGCAAACTCGGTTTGGTGCCGTGCCCAAAGGAGGAAGGCCAAGGATCGACGAGTCCGAGTGGGAGGACGACATGATGGAGCGGCTGGCCGAGCTGCTGCGGCACAGCAAATCCCTTCAGACAGCGCGTCACAGTCACCATTTCCCAGGCGAAGGTTCCGTGAGGACTCGGGAGCGGTCAATGAGACGATACGTGCACTGGAAGGACTGAACCATGCAGATCACCCATGTCACTGCCCACAACTGGCGCAATTTCAAGAACCTCGACTTCGCAGTGGCGGATCGCCTGCTGATCGTCGGACCAAACGCAGCGGGTAAGTCGAATCTGCTTGACCTCTTCCGTTTCCTGGGTGATATCTCCCGGCCGGGCGGTGGTTTGTCGGCGGCTCTTGAAGCGCGTGGTGGCTTGTCAAGGGCGCGTTGCCTGTTCGCCCGAAACAACCACAAGGGCGAACTCGCCATCACGGTCGATCTGCGCGACGGGGAAGACGAATGGCGCTACGAGTTGGCGATCAAGGGGAAGAAGGGCGGCCACAACCGCCCCATCGTCGTCCGCGAGATCGTCACCCGCAACGGCAGGGAGCTGCTGTCCCGCCCGGACGCCAACGATGACCGGGACCCAGAGCAACTCACCCAGACGCACCTGGAACAGATCTCCGCCAACCAGGGGTTCCGGCCCATCGCCGAGTACTTCGCCAAGGCCAACTACTTCCATCTGGTTCCCCAGATGATCCGCTACCCCCAGGCGGGTGGGGCGAGCCCTCGGGCATTCGGCAGTTCCATGATCGCGGACATGAACGCGACGCCGGTCCGCACCAGGCAGGCGTGGTTCCGGCGCATCGAGCGGGCCCTGCAGTCGGCGGTTCCAGGATTCGAAACGCTGCGGCTGGAGGTGGACAAGGCGGGGCAGCCGCACCTGATTGCCGGATACCGCAACTGGCGCAGGAACCCGTCGGAGCAGAACGAAACCGACTTCTCCGACGGTACCTTGCGTCTGATCGGACTCCTGTGGACCATCATCAGCTCTCCTGCCAACGGCGGAGTGCTGCTTCTGGAAGAACCGGAGCTCTCGCTCAACGCGGCTGTCGTGCAGAAACTGGCCTCGCTGCTGGCGATGGCCCAGCGCGGGACCAGCATGCAGGTGATCCTCTCGACCCACTCCCCGGAGTTGCTCGACGACGAAGGCATTCGCCCGGGGGAAGTTCTGGTACTGCAGGTGACCAGCGACGCCACGGTCGCCAACCAGCTCTCCGAGATCTCCGAGGTAGAAGCTCAGATCAGCGCCGACCTTCCCCTGTCCGAAGTGGTGGCGGAGCTGATCAACCCGGGCGACCTGACCGGCCTCATCAAGGCCGCGAGGCGGTAGCCATGCACGTCGTGGTGGAGGGCGAGTCCGACAAAGCAGCCGCGAGACGGGTGGTGGAGTTTGCTGGAAGGCAAGTGCGCCATGTGACCGTGGCCCGGGGAAGGAGCAAGCTTGACCCAAAGCTGGCCAACTATTCGAGGGCCGCCCGTGACCAGCCCTGGGTGGTGTTCCGGGATTCGGACAACCAGTGCCCCGTGAGCCTGCGCCAAAGACTGCTGGCAGGCATCCCGGACAACCCGTTGTTCGCCTTGAGGATCGTGCACACCATGACCGAGGCATGGCTGATGGCGGACAGGCTCGGATTCAGCCGCTATTTCGCGGTCTCGCCCGACACGGTTCCGGTCGACCCCGAAGCCAAACCACACGCCAAGCAGACGCTCCTTCACCTCTGCCAGCGCAGCCGCAGCCGCGACATCCGGGAAGAGGTTGTGCACGGGCAGGCACACCCAGGCCCGCTGTTCGTGGAGCACCTGACCGAGTTCGCATCCCGCCACTGGGACGTTTCCGCCGCCGCCCAGAGCTGCCCGTCCCTGCAACGAGCCATCGCCGCTATCCAGGCGCTACCAAGGGCTGGCCAACGATAACCGAATCCGAGTGGGAGGACGCCATGATGGAGTGGCTGGCCGAGCGTGGCCGGCTGCTCGGCACTGGACCCGATCTTGAGGCGAGCCGGGGGTCGCTGGAGGACCCGGTGCTGCACGACGAGTTCCTCCACGCCCTGCGCCTGTTCCTCGACACCCACGACCACGACGGCAGGGACCCGCCGGTCATAGCCCACTGATCAGCTGATCGTGCAGTGGGGCCGCAAGAAGTGGGCGGAGGAGAAGGTCGACGGCGAGATCATCCAGCTCGAGGAGAGCGAGGACTGATCCCGCCGTCGACACCGGGTCAGGCCAGGCGTGGGTCCTTGGCCTTGACCGCAGTGACCTCCTCATGGGTCGGTGCGTAGGCACCCGCGTGCTGGACCGTCAGGCCTGACGTGATCGTCGCCCGGTGCAGCGCCGGCATGATGTCGTCCCAGCCTGCGGACCGGAGCCGGACCTTGGCCTCACGGTTACCGAGCAGGTCGGCGTCGAGCAGGCCCGAGATGAGGCCACCCATGAACGAGTCGCCGGCGCCGACGGTGTCGACGACATCGGTGGTGAGAGGGTCGATCACCAGCATGTCGCGCGCGGAGGCGAGCTTGACGTAGATGCCCCACGGGCCGCGGGTGACGATGACCAGGCTCGGACCGAGCTTCAGCCACTGCCGCATGACCTCCTCGACGGGGGTGTCCTTGCCGTAGAGCCACTCGAGGTCCTCGTCGGAGACCTTGACGACATCGGCCAGCGCAACGAGCTCCTCGACGCGCCCGCGCGACTTGTCGGGGGACTCCATGATCGCCGGACGGGCGTTGGGGTCGTAGGAGACGGTGCCGACCTGAGACATCGCGCGGGCCGCCTCCAGGACCTGGGTGCCGCCGGGCTCAAGGGTCGCGGCGAGGCTGCCGGTGTGGAGGTGGGCGATCGCCTCCGGGGCGGGCAGCGACGGCACCTCCCACGACAGGTCGAACTCGTACTCGGCGCTGCCGGCATCGTTGAGGCGGGCGTACGCGAGCGATGTCCTGGCGGCTCCGTCGCTGCCGGGCACGATCCCGACGCCGTGGTCGGCGGCGTAGTCCTCGATCAGCTTGCCGTGGTGGTCGCGCCCCCACCAGGCCCCGATCAGGGCGGGCCGGCCGAGGCTGGTGATGACGCAGGCGACGTTGAGGGGGCTGCCGCCGACGTGCTCACTCCTGGTGTCGTCGCGGATGACGACGTCGATGAGCGCCTCGCCGAGGCAGAGGACGGGCTTGGATTGACTCATGGGGACCTCCTTGTCGGTCGGCTACTTGTTGAGGCCGAGCTTGTCTTCCATCTCCTCGAGTGGGATGCCCTTGGTTTCCGGCATCTTAGTCAGCACCCAGACGAGTTGACCGAACATGCAGACCAGGAAGATGGAGAACGCCCAGCCGCCGCCCCAGGCGCCGATGATCGGCGGGAACGCGTAGGTCGTGATCGCGGCGAACACCCAGTGGGTCAGTGAGCCGAGGGACTGCCCGAGGCCGCGCACGCGCGTCGGGAAGATCTCGGAGATGAACACCCAGATCACCGACCCCTGACCGAAGGCGTGTGCCGCGATGAACACCAGGAGGCCGATCAGCACCAGCGTCGACGAGGTCGAGTTGAAGTGGCCTTGGAACATGAACATGACGGCGGTCAGGAAGCCCATCGAGACCAGGTAGCCGATGGAGCCGACGATCATGAGGGAGCGACGACCGATGCGGTCGATGACGGTCAAGGCGGCCATGGTCGCGACGAGGTTCATCAGGCCGACGCCGACGGACATGAGCAGGGCCGCGTTGTCGTCAGCACCCGCCTGCTTCATGACCTCGGGGGCGTAGTACAGGATCGCGTTGATACCGGAGAGCTGGTTGAACATGGCGATGAAGAACGCCAGGGCGATGACCTTGAAGTAGCGGCGCGTGAAGAACTGGCTCAAGGTGGCCTGCGACCCGGCGGCGGCGAGCTGGTCGCGGATCTCCTGGATCTGCTCGTCGGACTCCTCGACGGTGTTGCAGAGGCGACGGCTGATGGCGATTGCCTCCTCCTCGCGGCCTCTGGCCATGAGCCAGCGTGGCGTTTCGGGAACCGCCAGCAGGAACACGAGGAACAGCACCGACGGGACGACCATCACGCCGAGCATCCACCGCCACGCGATCTGCGGGTCGTGGACGATCTGGGCGACGATGTAGTTCGACAGGTAGGCCACGAGGATGCCGAGGACGATGTTGAACTGGACGAGGCCGACGAGGCGGCCTCGGACCTTCGCCGGGGCGATCTCCGCGGTGTAGATCGGCGCACACACCGACGACAGGCCGACGCCGACGCCCCCGACGAACCGGAAGACCATGAGCACCAGGTGGCTGGGCGCCAGAGCCGTTCCGAGGGCGCCGAGTACGTACAGGATGCCGATGAAGAACAGCAGCTTGCGGCGGCCGAAGTGGTCGGCGGAGCGGCCACCGACGAGCGCGCCGACGATGGTGCCGACGGTGGCGATGGCGACAGTGGCGCCGAGGCCCCCGTCGTCGAGGTTGAACTGGACTTTGAGCGCAGCGTTGGCTCCGGAGATGACGGCGGTGTCGAAACCAAAGATCAGGCCGCCGACGGCGGCGACAATGGCGCTGCGGATGACGAGCGAACTCGCCTTGGCGGAGGCTTGTGCGCTGTTGGACATCGCGACTCCTTGTTCTTGAGTTGGACGGAAGCGGGTACAGCGATAGGGGTGGCCGGAATATCACTTTGCTCCGGTCGCCAGTGACGAACCTGCGTCGCTGGGCAGCGTAGTTCGGAAGGCGCGAGGTTGGGTGGAAACGCGAAAAGATCCCCCACTGTGAGACGCGACTATAGCTCACACAAAACAGAATTTTGCCACGGGGCGCCCAACCAAAAATCGCTCATTCGGGCAAAACCCCTAGTCAAGACCGGGTCGGCTGTCATTTCTTCCTGGCTGCCGGGAAACGGTTCTGCTCAAAGCGCGCCATAGGTGTGATCTCCAGTAGGGGCGGTGGCCGCAGTCACTGTCAGTCAGGGCCCGCTCGATGGTGAGGCCGCGCTCATGGAACCAGGCGACAGCATTGCGCAAGACCTCGACGGCCGTCTCCCCGGGTGCCATCGTCCCGTGCTGCGGAGGCCTGTTCACGGGTGGGGAACCGGCCAGCGCAATCCTCTGGCGAGGGGGCTGTGGCCAGGGTCTCGAAGGGGGGCCGGTGGAGACGGTCTGCTCCTTGCGTCGCGGTCCGGCTCAACCGGCCTCGGAGAGGCCGTGAACAAGCCTCAACGGCGCAGCGCCCCGGTCGCCTGAACGATCCGAGGCGCTGCGCGCGGGTATTTCCGGCGATGTTCTCGCCGGTTGTTACCGGCTCGGGGAACCCTCCTGTGCCAGTGCATCCATGAGGTCGATCATGAATTCGGTGTCCTCCCTTTCCAGGCGTTCCCAGCCCTGCGGAGCGCCCAGAGCGGTGAGGAGATCCTTGTTGGCGGGATCGGCGCTCAGCTGTTCCAGGCCTTTCCAGATCGGCTCCACGAGATGAGTGATTCCGGGGCTGGCGAGGAGACTGCTGCGCACCACGTAGATTCGGCTTCGAATCAGTTCCCGAAGCTGCATCTTCACCATCGACGACAACTCGTCATAGGCGCTCTGCGGGAAGAAACCGACCGGCACCTGTCCTTGCATGACCGCTTTCGCGACGAGCACGGGATTCGGCCTGAGAGAGACCTCGATGTCCGGATAGGCGAGGTTCGCGGGCTCCAGGAGAATGCGGCAGATTCTCTCGACGTCCGGGGCGTCCGTGGCGGCTGCGGTCAGCGGGGCCGCCAGATCCGTGACCTGCTGGATCTCGCTGTCGGCCGCGACCACCACGGTGGCTTCCTTCGCCATTCCGCTGGCCCAGGCAACGGGGAGGTACCCCTTGTCCCGAACCAGGTATGCCGTATCCGCTGCGTTCGCGTAGACGAGGTCGGCCCTGTTTTCCTCGAAGGCTGCATGCAGATCGGCGAAGTCCGTGTAGGCGGTCGGATGAAAGGCCTCCTGTGTGATCCGCTGCAACTTGGTGTTGAAAATGAACCAGTCCGTGACATTCTGAATGTTCACGTCGGGACTGATGGCGAACTGCAACGTCATTTCAGCGACCCTCTGCCTTCACCATTTCCGCATACAGCTTTTCGATTTCGGACACCTTGTCCCGCGACGGTTCGCGTCGCACCGAGGTGTGACCGACGATCTCGCCGCCCCGCACCTTCGGGATCACGGTGGCGTAGACCCAGTAGTAGCCGCCGTCAGCTCGGAGATTCTTCACGTAACCGCTCCAGCGTTTGCCCTGCTGAACGGTGGACCACAGATCGGCGTACGCGGCCCTGGGCATGTCCGGGTGACGCAGGATCGAGTGGGGCGCTCCGATGAGCTCCTCCTTGCTGAATCCGGACATGATCACGAACGCCTCGTTGCACGTCGTGATCACCCCGTCCCGGTCGGTCTGCGACACGATCAGCTCGCCTGTCGGGAAACGGGTTTCCACGTCGGTGACCACAACCTGACGGCTGCTCCCGTCGTAGTAGGTCCACTGCGTGGCTCGTCCCGGACAGGTCATGTCCCCCAAGGTTCTCATGCGAGTTCGCGAGCGAGATCCTTGGCAGTCGCCTTCATCTCGAAGAGGATCATGCCGAGTTTCGCGTAGCCGTTCGAGATGCCGATCAGGACGGCCTCGGGGCCCGCCGCGATGTGGACGATGTAGCCGTCGCTTCCCTTCACGAGAACCTGCTCCAGCTCGCCACGCTTCAGCTCGCTGACGGTGCGGGTGCCGGTGGCCAGCGCGGCCGCACCCATGGCGGCGACGCGGTCCTCGTCGGTGCCTCCTGCGAGGGCCGACGCGATGGGCAGGCCATCGAGGGTGACGAGAAGTGCTCCCTCGAGGTCAGGGGTGAGAGCGACGAGCCTTTGCAGGTGCTGCTGGATCTGTTCAATCCTCGACATGGTCTTCCTTTGGTTTTGCGGTCCGGTGCTGGTCTCCAGCGCCCTGAGCGGTACGGTCATATTAGAAGTTTGGCGATAGAAGTGGACGGTTGTCAAAAGTTTAAAGCTCCGCTTTAGAGGCGTCATCGAAAGTCACTGTCCTTCTTGAGGGAAAGATGCTTGGTTCGCCTGTGTGGGATGCGTCGAAAAACGTTCTGGGCCGTTGAGAAGTTGACGGGTGGTGGACAGCGGGAGTGCGCGTTTTTGTCGGGGCGGAGTTTGAGGGGGACCTCGGGGGCCGTCGAGGGTGGTTGATTCGGTCGTGATGGCGTCGGGGCTGCGGCGTGTCGCTCCAGAGGTTGACATTTGCGGCAGCGAAGCCTAAATTCGCACCTGCAAAGGTCCAGGAGGTGCATCAATGAACCGGTCCCATCGTCTGGCGGCAGTCTGCGGGATTCTGCTGCTGGTTTCCGTGTGCGGCTTCCTCTCGTCTACTGCCAATGGGCGTGACACCGCACCCAAGGTGCTGCTGATGCTCGACTCCTCGGGGTCGATGGAGGACGGGGATCCGTCGGGCGGGACCAAGATGGATGCCGCCAAGAACGCCCTCGCCCATGCCTTCGATGCCGCGTCCCCGAACGTCGAGGTCGGGCTCAGGGTCTATGGTGCGGACGTCGACGTGAACAGTACTTCGGGTTACTGCGCGGACTCCCGGCTGGCCCATCCCGTCGGGGTCCTGGACAAAGCGGTCCTGGCCAGTGCCGTCAATCAGTTCCAGCCCCGTGGCGGCAGCACCCCCATCGTGTATGCGCTGAAAGAGGGGGCCAAGGACCTGGGGGACCGTGGCGAGCGGCGCATCATTCTCGTCTCGGACGGGGGGGAGACCTGCTCGCCCGATCCCTGCCGGGAGGTTCGGGACCTGGTCGCGGGCGGCACGAGCCCTCAGATCGACATCGTCGGTTTCGGCGTGGGGGACACGGTGCGTCAGCAGCTGTCCTGCATCGCCGAGGCGGGTGGCGGAGCCTACTACGACGCGAAGGACGCCGATTCGCTGGAGACGAGCCTTCAACAGCTCGGGGCCGAGGCGACGCATGAACTCGCGGCCGCGGACACCGCGGCTAAACACATCAGACGCCGCCGACGAAGAGGGGAGGCTAGAGCAGGGGGGGCGACCCCGGTTGGGCCTGGTCGGATCAGGCCACCGCTGCGGTCGACGTCAAGTCCTTGGCGCTGTTCGGGATCGGCGGTGCCCTGGTCGTGCTGGGTGGCGGTGCCGTGGCCTCCGTGCTGCTGCGGCAGCGTGGCTGAACCCAGGGGCGGCGGACGCGCGTGGGGCCGGGACGGCCGTCGTCCCGGTTGTCCCGGCTCCATCCCGTCCGGCGCTTCCTAGATCACGTACCAGAGCACCAGGAGAACGATTCCTGCAATGAACGCCACCACGGAGGCCGCGAACAACACCCAGTCGGAGGTGTGTCTCTTGCCTCTGCCCTTCCTTCTCGGGGCGGCTTTCTCGACGTGCGGGGGCATCGGCAGCGACTGCGGTGACTGGGCGTGGAGCGGGGTGACGGGTGGGGTGGTCTGCAGAACCGTTGAGGTGTGAGGGGGGCGGGACTGGGCGATCCCGGGGTGCGCATGCAGGGGTTGCTCGGTCGAAGGGGTCCACTGCGGGAAACGGTCGGTGGTTGGTGTCTGCTGCCAGAATGGCTGGGAGGAAGGCGTCGGGGAGGATGCGACGTAGGGGGACAGCAGCGTCCCGGACGGTTCGAGACCCTGCGGTCCGGTGTGTGGGCTCGCGAGTTCGAGCGGCTCGAGCTGCTGGAACACCTCGACGTATTCGGCGGCGCCCTCGTGCCATGCCAGCTCAGGGGCCTCCAGGCGGTGCAGGGCCGTTGTCAGGTCCGGTCGCGCCTCGGCGTGTGGGTTGATGAGGTCGCGGATCAGGGACCAGAGACTCTCGGGTACGCCTTCGGGGGTGGGTGTGGTGGTGTCGATGCCGAGGTCACGGGGGCGAGCCCCCGTGAGCATCGCGGCCCCCACCATGCCGACCGCGAACAGGTCCGCCGCGGGAGTCACGTCCCCGAAGTTCTGCAGCTCGGGGGCCAGGTAGCCCGGAGTGCCGTGAACCAAGCCGGTCTCGGTGAGGCGCGGCCCGGTGAGGTCGACGGCGATCCCGAAATCGGTCAGGTAGGCGTGGGGGCGCCCTGGTCCGGTGGCGTCGAGGAGGATGTTCGCCGGTTTGACGTCGCGGTGCACCAGGTGGGCGGCGTGGACCGCCTGGAGGCCGGCCAGGATTTGGCGCAGGATCTCGGCGGCGAAGCGGGGAGGCAGGGCGCCGTGGTCGCCGATCAGTGTCGCCAGTGAACCCCCGGCGACGATGCGCATGGTGAACAGCACCTGGTTGTCCTCGCCGATCCATCCGAGCGGGGCGATCACGTTCGGGTGGTTCACCCGGAGCCCCTGCTCCCGGACGAAGCGCAGCAGGGCCGATGCGTCCGACTGGCGCAGCACCTTGGCCGCGACGACCCGGTTCAGCTTCAGGTCGCGGGCGCGCCACACCGCACCCATGCCGCCCTCGCCGATCAGGTCGATCAGTTCATATCGTCCCCCGAAGACTTCACCCATGCCTGGCTGCAATCCTCAGCAGGCGTGTCAGCTCGGGGGCGGTGGTGAGTCCTGCCAGTCGCAGCAGCTCCTCCGGTGGTGCCGCGTTGTGCAGCTCCCGGATGGCCGGATTCAAGGAGGTGGAGATCGTCGGTGTGGCCTCCTGGATCTCCTTGAGGCGTTCCGTGCGTTGCGTCGCCGTCAGGGTCGCGGCCTGCCGGGACAGTTCCACGAGGGCCTGCAGGCGCCCCAGCACGGCCGGGTTGCCGATCTTGGCGCGCTGGCCCGACAGCAGCTGCGACATCATGGGGGCGGACAGACCCAGGACCTGCGCCAGGCCCGCCTGCGTCAGGTTCAGGCTGCTCCGAACGCGTCCTGTGATGTCGGCGAGCGGTTCTCCGTAGAGTTGCCGCTGTTGTTCCAGGTTCTCCTCAGTCGCCATCTCGCCTCCTTGGGCGACATCCTACTGGGGTGAACAGCCAATGACGCGCGTTGGACGGTGAACGGTCCCGGGGTTTTCGCGCCGGGGTGTGGATGTCCTCCCGGGATCAGTGGCGGGTGCGGCGGATGGCGGACGCCGTGACGGGGAACAGCAGCAGCCAGAAACCCGAGGCCGGCATGAGGACCACCCCGGTCAATGTCAGGAGGCCGAGGAGCACGATGAAGGACCACGGGATGGCAACCCCCGAGCGCTCGAGCCGCGCGGCGAGCAGGCCGATGGCGATCAACGCGAACCCCGTCACCAGGAACCAGAAGAGGCCGCGGGTGGGCGGGGAATCCCAGGCCCCGATCAGGCCGGCGCTCGTCGCGTCGAGCAGAACCTGCCACCCGGCGATGATGCCGAAGAGGTTGTGGATGATCCCGATGATCACGAGACTCCACCCGACCAGGGGGAAGGTTTTTGATTTCATGCTCAAAAAAATAGCATGGCTCCGGACCCGGGGAGTGATGCGGAACCTCTCGGTAGCCTTGGGCCCGTGGGAAGGCCGTCGAAGTTCAACGAGGAGACGCTGCTGGACGCCGCGCTGACGGTGGCCGCCCGGGACGGGAAGGCCGCGACCACGGCCGACATCGCGGCTGCGGTGGGGGCCAGGGTTGGGTCGCTCTACTACCGGTTCGCGAATCGGGAGGTGTTGCTGCTGGCGTTGTGGGTGCGCAGCATCAGGCGGTTCCAGGTCGATTTCCTGGCGGCCGCCCGCTCGTCCGGGGATCCCGGGGAGGCGCTCACCGCGGCCGCCGTCGCCATTCCCCGTCACTGTCGCGAGCGCCCCGGGGAGGCCCGCTCCTTGACGCTTTTCCGGCACGAGGAGGTGCTGGCGCGCCTGGAGGCCGGTGACGACGAGCTTGCCGTCTGTCCCGACGACCTGCGGGAGGCGGTCCGGGGGCTCAACGACGAGGTCCTGGCGGTGATGGAGGAGCTGACCCGGCGGCGTTTCGGGTCCCTGGAGCCCCTGGATCTGGTGCGGGTCGCGGTCCAGCAGACCACCTACGGCCTGGTGCGTCCCTTCCTCGGGGTGGGTGCCGATCCGATGCCCGCCTGGTTGGACGACGTGGTGGCGGCCATGGTTCCCGCGGCCCTGGCGGTCGCGGATCGCCCGGGGTGGCCCGGGGGACGCGGGTGACGCCGAGCGCCTGTCCACTTGCCGAACGCCAGTCTTGTGGTCGAACGCCTGCGCTGTAGCGCTGGCGTTTGGCCGTAGGGCTGGCGTTCGCGTCGGGTGGGCCGGTGGGTGGCCCGGGGTGGGTGGGTCGGTCCGGCAGAACCAAGAACCCCCGGCGTGGACACCGGGGGTTCGGGCGATGTGGTTCGCGTGGCGGAGGATACGAGATTCGAACTCGTGAGGGCGTGAACCCAACCCGCTTTCCAAGCGAGCGCCATAGGCCTCTAGGCGAATCCTCCGCGGGGAACCCTACCCGAGGACCCGTGGCTGGGCAAACCCGACCGGCCTCAGTGGTGGAAACCGGACTGCCTGGTGATCGACGGCATGGGGGCCGTCAGGGCGTTCAGGTGCTCGACCTCGCAGCGCAGGTCGTCGAGGAAGGCGTGGGCCAGGTCATAGCTGAAACCGTTGCGGACCACGACGCGCTGCACCAGCACGTCGGCCAGGTCGTCGGGCAGGGGATAGGTGGGCACCAGCCATCCCTTCATCCGCAGCCGGTCGGAGAGGTCGTGCAGGCTCCAGTTGCGGCCGGGGCGTTGCGTGAGGCGCCAGGCGAAGACGGGAATGTCGGTGCCGTCGCTGCACAGCTCGAAGTCGTCCATGGCGCCGATCTCGCCGGACAGGAAGGTGGCGACCGACCGCGACGTCTCGTGTACGCGCCGGTATCCGTCGAAACCGAGCCGCAGGAACAGGTAGTACTGCAGCAGCACCTGCGATCCGGGGCGGGAGAAGTTCAGCGCGAAGGTCGGCATGTCGCCTCCCAGGTAGCTGACCCGGAACACCAGGTCCTCGGGCAGGTCATCGGCGGTGCGCCACACCACCCAGCCCAGACCCGGGTACACGAGACCGTACTTGTGTCCCGAGGTGTTGATGGAGGCCACCCGTTCCAGTCGGAAGTCCCATTCCAGGTCCGGCTGCAGGAAGGGGGCCACCATCGCTCCCGACGCGCCGTCGACGTGGATCCTGACGTCGAGTCCGGTTCCGGCCTGGATGCGGTCCAGGGCGGCCGCGATCCCGGCGACCGGTTCGTAGCGTCCCGTGTAGGTGACCCCCATGATCGCGACCACCCCGATGGTGTTCTCGTCGACGTACCGTTCCAGGTCGTGGCCGTCGAGCATCGGGTGTTCCCGGCTGACCGGCACGTAGCGCGCCTCCACGTCCCAGTAGTTGCAGAACTTCTCCCAGCACACCTGCACGGCGCTGGACATCACCAGGTTGGGGCGGTCCGCGGGTTTCCCGGCGGCGCGGCGGGCCTGCTGCCAGCGGCGTTTCAGCGCCAGGCCCCCCAGCATCGCCGCCTCCGACGATCCGATCGTCGAGGTGCCGATCGTGTGCCCGGGGTCGGGGGAGTGCCACAGGTCGGCGAGCATCTGCCAGCAGCGGGTCTCGATCTCAGCGGTGCGGGGGTACTCGTCCTTGTCGATCATGTTCTTGTCCGCCGACTCCATCGCCAGGCGGTTGGCGTGATCGTCCATCCAGGTGCCGACGAAGGTCGCCAGGTTGAGGCGGGCGTTGCCGTCGAGCATCGCCTCGTCGTGGACGATCTGGTATGCGGTCTCCGGCAGCGACTCGCCCTTGGGGAGGCGGGCGCGCGGCAGTTCGGTCGCCTCACCCGGCCGGGCGAAGAGCGGGTTCAGTTCCACCTGGCGCGTGTCGGTGGATGCGGTGCGGTGGGGGTGTGACGGGCTCATGGCCACCTCGATTCGTTCCGGCGAGGGGCCTGACCCTCGCGTGCTCCGGGGATGAACCGATCTTGCCTCACCGGTCCAAGGGTGTCCCGGATCCGGGGTCAGAGCACCATGGCCGCCACCCAGCCCGCGGCCAGCAGCGGCAGGTTGAAGTGCAGGAAGGTGGGGATGACGGTGTCGCGCATGTGGTCGTGCTGGCCGTCGGCGTTCAGGCCCGCGGTGGGGCCGAGGGTCGAGTCGGAGGCGGGGGAGCCCGCGTCGCCCAGCGCGCCCGCCGTGCCGATGATGGAGACGGTGGCCAGGGGCGAGAAACCCAGCGTCACGCACAGCGGGACGTAGATCGCGGTGATGATCGGCAGGGTGGAGAACGACGACCCGATGCCCATGGTCACGAGCAGGCCGACCAGGAGCATCGCGAAGGCCGCCATCGCCTTGTTGTCGCCGAACAGCCCGGCGGTGGCCTGGACGAGGGGTTCGACCTGCCCGGAGGCCTTCATCACGGATGCGAAACCCTGCGCGGTGATCATGATGAAACCGATGAGCGCCATCATGCGCATCCCGGAGGTGAACACCTCGTCGGCCTCCAGGCGTCGCACCACCCCCGTCGCGATGAAGATGAACAGGCCCACCAGGGCGCCGACGAGCAGCGGATCGGCCTTGGAATCGGTGATCGTCAGCCACGACTGGATGACGAAACTGGCGCCGATCGCGATCACGGCGACGACCACCTTCGGTTTGCTGACCTCCGCAGGGGCGGCGACGTCGACCTTCGCGTCGGGGTCGTAGTCGCGGGGCTTTCGGTAGGTCACCAGGACCGCGATCAGCAGGCCCGCGATCATGCCGAGCGCGGGGATGCCCATCGCCGCCATCACGTTGACGCCCTCGACGTCGAGCCCGGCCTTGGCGATGTTGCCCAGCAGGATGTCCTCCAGGAAGATCTTCCCGAACCCGAGCGGCAGGTACATGTAGGTGGTGACCAGGCCGAAGGTGATGATGCAGGCAACGGCGCGGCGGTCGAGTCGCAGCTGGGTCATGATCGCCAGCAGCGGCGGGATCAGCAGCGGAATGAACGCGATGTGCACGGGAACCAGGTTCTGGCTCATCACGGCCATCGCGGCGATGCCCGCGAGCATGCCCCACTTCACCCAGAACACGGTTTTCTGCCCGGAGCTCCGACCGTCGAGCCGGCGGATGAGGGAGTCGGCGAGCAGCTGCGTCAACCCGGAGTGGGCGACGGCCATTGCGAAGGCTCCCAGCAGTGCGTAGGAAAGGGCGATGCGCGCGCCACCGGCCAGGCCCTCCTGGAAGGCGACCATTGTCGCTTCCAGGCCGATCCCGGAGAGCAGGCCACCCACCAGCGCTCCCAGGAACAACGACAGCACGACGTGCACCCGGAAGGTGGCGAGAATCAGCATCACAAGGACGGCTGCGACAACGGCATTCATTCCAGAACCCCTCAAACGGCGGACGACAGGAGCTTAAAGGGTGTGCCGCGCCGAAGCCGATTCAAGGTCGGTTGGGCCGGCCTGCGAGCGGCAGCGAGTGGGGCGTGTCGAAACCGTGGTGGGGGTGTTCGGGGAGCTTGTGGTGGGGTTTGGTTGTCGGTTTCGGGGTGGTTTCGACTCGGGCTGGTCCTTCGTCGCGGCCCGGCTCAACCGGCTTGTGCGGGGGAAGCTGGGCGTGTCGAAACCGCCTTTCCCGTGAGGTCGTCACCCGGGTTGTGTCTCATGTACACTCATCCATGGTTCCTCGCGCGGCGGTACCTCGCCCAATTCCCCCAGGGTCGGAAGGCAGCAAGGGTAAGTGAGCTCTTCCGGGTGCGCGAGGGGCCTTTTCTTCTGCCGCGGGATTGTCAGCGATTTCCCAGCTCCAGCCGACCCCAGGACCGCGTCGTGAGGATGGTTCCTGCGAGGCCCGCCGCCAGTGGGAGTAGTAGGGCGAGGGGCGGTGTGTTGCCGCCCGGGGTGGCCCACAGGACGGGAGTCGCCCACGGGATGAGATCCCCGATGCCGAGACCGGTGGCCAGGTTGGTGACGATCACGATCCCCAGGGCGGCCGCGATCCCCGCCAGGTAGCCGCGTCCGAGGGTCGCGAACCACGCCATGGGCAGCGCACCGGCCCCGAGGAGTACACCGACCAGGGTGATGGCTCCCGCGCAGCCTGCAGCCCCGGTGACGGGCAGGCCCAGGCAGATGCCCGCCAGGGCTGTCAGTGCGCCGGATGCGACGGCCAGCGCCGCGGACCATGCGGTGATGACGAGCAGTTTCGCCAGAGCGATCGTGCCCGGGCCGACAGGAAGGGCGAACAGACCCACCACGGTGCCATCGGTGAACTCCCGGCCCACCAGCCAGGACGCGACGATCCCGGCGGCGAGCAGCACGGCGACCCCGGTTCCCATGGCCGCCAGCCCCGTCAAACCGGACCAGCCGTCGGTGGTCATGAGCCCGGCCGCCTTCGTGCCCACCTGGGTGTCGCGGGCCATCGTCGCGGCCGCATACCCGCCCGCGGAGGTGGCCACCACCAGGACCAGGGTAGTTGCCGTCGCCACCCGGGTCACGGCCGACCGTGTGAGTTTCCGGGCCTCTATGCCCAACAGGTGTCCGGGGATCATCGTTTCCTCTCCTTCTCCTCGTGCTCTTCGGCGGCCAGCACGGTCCGGAAGAACCTGGCCTCCAGATCGGGTCCCGTGGGGGTGAGGGAGTCGATGACGCGACCGGCGTGCAGCACGTCGACGCGATGCGCGATCCGCGCCAGCTCGTCGAAGTGGTGGCTCGTCACCAGAACGGCCACGCCGTCACGGGTCAGATCCGCGATGATCCCGCGCAGCCCGGCGGTGGCCAGCGGGTCGAGGGCGTTCGTCGGTTCGTCGAGGACCAGCAACCGGGGTCGGTGGGCCATGGCCGCCACCAACCCGACCTTCTGCCGGGTACCCAGCGACAGACGACGTGCCGGGACGTCCAGCCAGTCGCCCAGCCCGAGAAGATCGGCGAGTCCGGCGATGTGATCCGCGACGTGCCGGGGATCGTGGCCGTGCAGTGCGACGGAGGCGAGGATGTTCTGCCGGGCCGTCAGCTCGGGATAGGAGAACGGGATCTCCACCAGGTGCCCGACCGCGCCCCACGGTTCACCGCCGGAGGTCCGGGCGTCGTGCCCCAGGACCTCGGCGCTCCCGGATCCGGGCCGCAGCATGCCCAGGGCGACGCGCAGGGCGGTCGTCTTCCCGGCGCCGTTCAAGCCCACCAGTGCCAGGCACTCGCCGGGGTTGACGAACAGATCCAGGTCGTCGAGAACCCGTCGGCCTCGCAGGTCGCGGGTGATGCCCCGGAGAGCCAGCGCGGGACTCACCGCGCCTCTCCCAGCAGGAGCTCCAGACCCTCCCGCAGGGCCTGGATCGCCGGTTCGTCCGCCGGTTCATCCGCCCAGGCCAGGAGCAGGGACGTCGCGGCACCGATCACGGCCCCCGCTGCCACGCAGGCCTCGCGAGGCCTGGTGTCCTGCGTCGTCAACGCCTCGCGGATCGCGTCCCGGGTGGCCTGCCCGGAGGCCCATGCCGCCGACCGCAGCGAGTCGGTGGCGGCGATCAGCTCGATGCGTTCCCGGAACTCCTGTGAGCCCAGCTCGGCCTCGGCGGCGGGGTCGTCGAGGGCGGCGAGCAATCCGCGCACGGCGCGTTCCAGGGGCGGGAGTTCTTCGGGCTGGGCGGCGGCCGCGGCCGCGATGAGGGGGTCGAACAGGTCGCCGACGACCACGGACTCCTTGGTGGGGAAGTGCCGGAAGAAGGTCATGTGGGAAACCCCCGCGGCTCTTGCGATCTGCGTGACGGAGGTCTGGGCATAGCCGTGCCGGTGGAACAGGTCCAAGGCGGTCTCCCGGAGCCGGGCCCGGGTTCGGGTGGGGACGGATCTCACCCTCATATGTTAGCAGCTAACTGTTATTGAATAACATATTGGGTTGAGGAGATCCCCGGGGCGGGGCCTTGTCCTCCCACAGGCAGGACTGCTGCCCGGCCGGTGGATGGTTCCGACACGGACTGTCCGCCGGTGCCCGCGATCCGGCTCACCGATCCCGGGGGAGAAACGTGGTCGACGGGAAAGTGTCGGTGGCCTCCAATACAGTTGAGCGCGTGGAAGACGAGTACGACGGCGAACCCGAGGACGAGTACGCACCCCTGGACGAGGGATACCTCGACGAGCCCGCCTTCGAGCAGGAGGGGCCGGGCCTCTTCGACGAGCCCGGGGACGAGGAACCGGCGGCCCCCGCGTCCGCGGCGCCGCCGAACCCGGTCGCGGACGACCAGCGGACACGCGCCGAGGCCGCGCCCCCACCGCTGGCGCTCTACCGGCGCTACCGCCCGGACTCGTTCGCCGAGGTGATCGGCCAGGACCACGTCACCGTGCCCCTGATGCGGGCCCTGGACAACAACCGCGTCAACCACGCCTACCTGTTCTCCGGGCCGCGCGGCTGCGGCAAGACCACCTCCGCCCGCATCCTGGCGCGCTGCCTCAACTGCGAACAGGGCCCCACGTCCACACCCTGCGGGGTCTGCCGCTCCTGCCAGGACCTGGCGCGCGGCGGCCCCGGCAGCATCGACGTGATCGAGATCGACGCCGCCAGCCACGGCGGTGTCGAGGACGCCCGCGACCTCAGGGAACGCGCCTTCTTCGCCCCGGTGCACAGCCGCTACAAGATCTACATCGTCGACGAGGCCCACATGGTCACCACCGCGGGTTTCAACGCGCTGCTGAAACTCGTCGAGGAACCCCCGCCGCACGCGAAGTTCGTCTTCGCCACCACGGAACCGGAGAAGGTCATCGGCACCATCCGGTCGCGCACCCACCACTACCCGTTCCGCCTGGTGCCGCCGCGCCTGCTCGGCGAGTACCTGGCCGGGATCTGCGCCACGGAGGGAGTGGCGGTGGAGCCGTCGGCCCTGCCGCTGGTGGTGCGCGCGGGCGGCGGGTCGGTGCGGGACTCCCTGTCGGTACTGGACCAGCTGCTCGGCGGCGCCGGGCCGGAGGGCGTCTCCCACGACCAGGCGGCGGCGCTGCTCGGATTCACCCCGGACGCGCTGCTGGACGAGATCGTCGACGCCTTCGCCGCGGGGGACGCGGCGGGGGTGTTCCGCAGCATCGACAAGATCATCGAGATCGGCCAGGACCCCCGCCGGTTCGCCGAGGACCTGCTGCGGCGGCTGCGGGACCTCGTCATCCTCGCCGCCGTGCCGCAGGCCGCCGAGAACGGCATGCTGGAGGTCTCCGCGGACCAGGCGCAGCGCCTCGCCACGCAGGTCGCGGGCATGGGGGCGGGGGAACTGACCCGCGCCGCCGAGGTGATCGCCGACGGTCTGACGGCCATGCGCGGCACCACCGCGCCCCGCCTCCACCTGGAACTGATGTGCGCCCGGGTGCTGCTGCCCGGCGCCGACACCGACGAACGCGGCCTCCACGCCCGCATGGACCGCCTGGAGAGGCGGGTCGGGATGATCGGCGACGGTGCGTCCACGCCGGCGCAGCAGGAACAGCTGCCTCGGCAGGCGCCCCAGCAGGACCGGCAGACGGCACCCCGGCGCCCCGCCCCGGATCCGCGACCCGACCAGGCCCCCCGGCCCGAGCCCGCCGCGCCGCAGCAGCGGCAACGGTCGCAACCGGAGCCCGCACAGCCGCCCCGGTAGCCCCGCCGGCGGGCCGCAGCGCCGCCCGGCCGGTGCCCGCCCGCCGGCGCGCAGACCCCCCCCCCCAGCGCCCCCCGCAGCCCGCGCCGGAGGCGCCGCGCCCGGCCCAGGGCGGGCGCACACTGACCACGCCGGAGCTGCGGCAGGTGTGGCCCAGCGTCCTGGAGGACGTGAAACGCCGCCGCCGGTTCGCCCACATGATGCTCAGCAAGCACGCGCAGGTGCTGGACGTCACCGACGGGCAGCTGCTGCTCGGTTTCAGTGACGCAGGGGCCAGGGAGAACTTCTCCTCCTCCGGGGTGGTGGACCTGCTGATCCAGGCCATCGTCGCGGTCATAGGCGTCGAGGTGCGCATCCAGGCCGTGATGTCCGGAACCAACGAACGCCCCGCCCGCCGGGAGCAGAGGCCGCCCCACCCCGGAACGGGGGGAGCGGAGGCATGAACCCCCGCCGGAGCCCAGGCAGCCGCGTCGCAGGCCCGAACCGACACCACCCACCCCCCCGGAACCCGATCCCGAACCCGAGATCGCCGAGGACGACCAGAGCCTGGAGAACGCCGACGAACTGGCCGCCAAGCTCCTCGCCGACGAGCTGGGGGCCGAGATCATCACCGAGGACCCGCCCGGCTGATCTGACTCATCGAAGCCGGTTGAGCCGGCCTGCGAGCGTCAGCGAGTGGGCCGTGTCGAAACCTCTTGCGCGTGTCCGGGGACTTGTGGTCGGGTCTGTTGTTCGGGTGTCGGTGGTTTCGACTCGGGCTGCTCGTTCCTCGCGGCCCGGCTCAACCGGCTTGTGGGGAGGGAAGTTGGTTGAGCCGGCCTGCGAGCGTCAGCGAGCTGGTCGTGTCGAAACCTCGTGCGCGTGTCTGGGGAACTTGGGGCGGGTTCTGGCTACCGGGTGTCAGCAGTGGTTTCGACTCAGCCGTTCGCTTCGCTCACGTGCTGGCTCAACCAGCTTCGGGAGGGGTTTCGACTCGGACTGCTCCTTCGTCGCGGCCCGGTTCAACCGGTTTTGGGGGTTCGATAGGCGTGCGGGAGAACTCGCTTGTCCGTGGGACCTCTTATCATTGAGTGCGACGGAAGGACGCCATGACCGAAGGATTCGACATGAACGCGCTGCTGGCCCAGGCCCAGCAGATGCAGGAACAGATGCTCGCCGCCCGCGACAACCTGGTCTCCAGGGAGTTCGAGGCCTCCGCGGGTGGTGATCTCGTCACGGTGAAGCTCAACGGGCTGGGCGAGCTGCTGGACGTGACCATCGCGCCCGCCGCCTGCGACCCGGAGGACACCGAGAGCCTGTCCGCCCTGATCGTCGCCGCCTTCCGGTCGGCGCGCCAGCAGGTGGAGTCGGCGGCCGCCTCCGCCACTCCCCAGATCCCGGGAATGGGTTTCTGAGTTGTACGAGGGCCCCATCCAGGACCTGATCGACGAGCTGAGCCGCCTGCCCGGCATCGGCCCGCGCGGCGCGCAGCGCATCGCCTTCCACCTGCTCGACGCACCCGAGGAGGAGGTCTTCCAGCTCGCCGACGTGCTGCGGCGCGTCAAGGAGGCCGCGCGGTTCTGCGAGGTGTGTTTCAACGTGTCGCAGGAAACCCGTTGCCGGGTGTGCCGCGACCCGCGCCGCGACCGGTCGCTGCTGTGCGTGGTGGAAGAGTCGAAGGACGTGGTCGCCATCGAACGCACCGGCGAGTTCCGCGGCACCTACCACGTGCTGGGCGGGTCGATCTCCCCGATCGACGGCCGCGGCCCCGGTGACCTGCACACCCGGGAGCTGTTCCAGCGCCTCGCCGACGGGACCGTCACCGAGGTGATCCTCGCCACCGACCCCGACACCGAGGGCGAGGCGACGGCCTCCTACCTGGGACGGATGCTGCGCGACTTCGGGGTGCGGGTCACCCGGCCCGCCTCCGGGCTGCCCGTCGGCGGGGACCTCGAGTACGCCGACCAGATCACCCTCGGCAGGGCCTTCGAGGGTCGCCGTTCCATGTTCGGCGACGAACCCGAACCGGCTCCTCAGCCCACCCCCGGGGAGCCCGCGCGGGAAGAACCCGCGGGCGACGGCGATCCGGGACGCGCCACGGCCTACCAGTCGCTGGTGGGAACCCCGGCCCGCTGACCGGCCGCACCGGCGCCCCGGCACGGCATCGCCGGCCGGGATTGTTCACACCGGAGACCCCACCAGCGGTCCCGCTCTCGCCCACGAGCGCATTCCGTGCGGCCGGGAGCGGGAATCCCGCACCCGCTGGTGCAGGAACTCATTGATCTCGATCGCACGACCTTCGTCTCCCGCGCGGGTGGGGGGAGGCTGTCACCGTCCGCGGGGCCGGTCCAGTATGGCGGGGGCCCGTTGCGTGACGGCGAGCCAGAACAGGTCGTCGTTCATGGACCGATATCCGGTGCGGGCCGCAATGTTGCGTGTTGTGCGGATGGCGAGGCGCTCCTGCTGGGTGACCGCTTCCATGCGGGGTTCGAACTCGGGGCGTTCGAGCAGGGCGGCGAGCCGGATGATCACCATGCAGGCCACGTCGTGGGTCTCCTTCCCGTCGTGGAAGTCCTCGCGCACCGGAACGGGTGATCCGGCGTCCCACCATCGTGACCGGTACGGTCCGGTACGAGAACACGCCGACTCATCCCGACTGGTGCGTCCCCTCAGTCGACGGGGATGACCTCGACGAAGTGGCGATCGCCATCGGCGAGAGCAGGGGGAATCCGGGTATCCAGTGTCGACAGCACTGCTCCACGGCGCGCCGCGAGATCCACGAGGTGGAAGTCCGTGACCTGACGGTATCCGACAATCCCGCTGACATCGATGGCAGGAGAGGTCAGCGATGCCGAGTCCTCGATGAACTCGTGCCCGCTGACCGAACAGAACATTCTCAGGGCGTCGAAGACCTCTGAAACCCCGAGTTCGAACCCCGTGACCCGCGGGTTGAGCAGGAGCCTGCAATACGCGGACTCGGTGATCGAGCACGTGGCCCACGCGTCGACGTCCTCGAACCAGCTGGTGGCGGCCTTGTGATGAACGTGATTGGCCAGCGAAAGCGCGATCATCACGTTGATGTCGAGCAGGCGCAGTGTTCGCTCACTCGTCGCCATCGCGGTATCTCTCGACCCGGTCCAGGGTCACCGTATGGGCCTGGCTCCCCTGAGGGGGCGTGAAGACCGGGACCCCGCGAGAGCCGGAGTCCGGTCCGCCACTGTGAATCCCGCGCAGCGCATAGTCCGACACGGCACGGCCCAGGGAGGTGCCCTCGCGCCGCGCCTTCTCCCTCGCGACGGCGAGAACGTCGTCATCGATGTCCAGTGTCGTTCGCATGAGAACACAGTAGCATCACCGCATCATCACATTGTGGAGTCGTCTTGTCCTCGCCCGCGGGGCATCGCACGTGCAGGAGACGGAACCTCCGCGCCCGATGGTGCGGAGCGTTCCCGTCCGTGTGGAGGACGCGTAGTCTCACGCGCATGGCTGGAAACCCTCCTTCCGTTCCCACCGCGATCAGCGTGGTCGGGGCCCGCGTGCACAATCTCAAGAACATCGATGTCGAGGTGCCGTTGGGAAAGTTCGTGGCTGTCGCCGGCGTGTCCGGTTCGGGCAAGTCATCGCTCGCACTGGGAGTGCTCTACGCCGAGGGCGCACGCCGCTACCTGGAGTCACTGTCCACATACACGCGCCGGCGCCTGACCCAGGCGGCGCGCCCCGACGTCGACGAGATCCTGCACGTGCCCGCCGCCCTGGCCCTGCATCAGCGCCCGCCCGTGCCCGGGGTGCGTTCCACCTTCGGCACGTCCACCGAGGTGCTCAACTCACTGCGCCTGGCCTATTCCCGCCTGGGCCACCACATGTGCCCGAATGGTCATCTCAACGAGCCGACCATCGACGTCGCCCTCGACCTGCCCCTGCACTGCACCACCTGCGGGGTTGAGTTCACCCAGCCGGGTGCCGAATCCTTCGCCTTCAACTCCGACGGCGCCTGCCCCCGCTGTGAGGGTACGGGTGTGGTGCGGACGGTGGACGAATCGACCCTGGTGCCCGACGAGTCGCTCTCCATCGACGAGGGCGCGGTCGCGCCCTGGCAGACCCTGATGTGGTCGCTCATGAAGGACATCGCCCGGGAGATGGGCGTGCGCACGGATGTCCCGTTCCGGGAGCTGACAGCTCAGGAGCGGGAGATCGTGTTGCACGGCCCAGCCGAGAAGAGGCACATCCTCTACGTCAACGAGAAAACCGACATGGCCGCCGAGATGGATTTCACCTACTACAGCGCGGTGCACACTGTGGAGAACGCGCTGTCCAAGGTGAAGGACGAGCGGGGTATGAGGCGCGTGGGGAGATTCCTCCACGAGGCGAGGTGCCCGGCCTGCCACGGCAGCCGCCTGTCAGAGCGGGCGCGCTCCACCACGGTGCGTGGCCTCGGCCTGGATGAGGCCTGCGCCATGGCGCTGAGCGACCTCGTCGAATGGACCGCCGGCATTGTGGACACCATGCCGGACGAACTCGTCGCCATGGCCCGCCAGATCATCGACGAGCTGGCTACCACCGCCCGCCGCCTGCTCGACCTCGGCCTGGGATACCTGTCGCTGGACCGGGCGTCATCCACCCTGTCCACCGGGGAACGCCAGCGCGTCCAGCTCACCCGGGCCGTGCGCAACCGCACCACCGGCGTGCTCTACATCCTCGACGAACCCAGCATCGGTCTGCACCCGGCCAACCTCGCAGGCCTGACCGGCCTGGTGCGGGACCTGCTCGCCGACGGCAACTCGGTGCTGGTCGTCGACCACGACGTGGCGCTGCTGCGGGAGGCCGACTGGCTCATGGAGATCGGCCCGGGCTCGGGACGTGAGGGCGGCGAGATCGTCGTGAACGCCCCCGTGGCGGAGGCGATATCGTCGCCGTCCAGTCGCATCGCCCCGTTCATCACCGGTGACGCCGACGTCCTCTGCCGCGAGCAGGCACCGGCCGGGAAGGTCTTCGACCACGGCGCCATCCACCTGGAAACCGCCCCGATCCACACCGTCCACGCGCTCGACGTCGCCATCCCCGAGCAGCGGCTGACCGCCGTCACCGGTGTATCGGGCTCCGGCAAGACCACCCTCGTCCTGGAGGCCCTCGTCCCCGCGCTGCGGTCCCTGGCCGAGGACACACCCCTGCCCGACCCGGTCACTTCGATCGATGCCCGCGACACCCGCCGGGTGGTCGTCGTCGACGCCTCACCCATCGGCACGAACGTCCGTTCGACGGTGGCCACCTACTCCGGGGTCATGGACGAGCTGCGGCGTACCTACGCGCGCACCCCGGCCTCCAAGGAGGCGGGCCTGAAGACAGGCGACTTCTCCTACAACACCGGTTCCCTGCGCTGCGAGCACTGCGACGGCACCGGCCAGATCGTTCTCGATGTCCAGTTCCTGCCCGATGTCGACATCGTCTGCCCTCGGTGCTCGGGCTCCCGCTACGGCGAGCAGGCCCACGCCGTCCGTCGGGTCCCGGCCGACGGGACGGACACCGACGCCCTGTCCCTGCCCGAGCTGCTCGCCCTGACGGTGGAGCAGGCGGAGCAGGCATGCTCAGATCTCCCGAAGGTGCGGCGTCACCTGCGTCTGCTGGCCGATCTGGGGCTGGGGTACCTCACCCTTGGAGAGACGACGACGGCCCTGTCCGGCGGCGAGGCGCAACGTCTCAAGCTCTCCACGGACCTGGGACGCGACCAGCACGGAACCGTGTTCGTGCTCGACGAGCCCAGCATCGGCCTGCATCCACTGGACGTGCGCGTCCTGCTCGGGATCCTGGACCGGCTCGTGAAGACCGGGGCCACCGTGCTCGTCATCGAACACGACTTCGACATGATCGCCAACGCCGACTGGCTCATCGACATGGGGCCGGGTGGTGGGGAGGCCGGCGGACGGGTCATTGCCACCGGCACACCCGCACGGGTTTCCGCCGATAGCGGCTCGACCGGCAGCGCCACCGGCCGCTACCTGGCCGCCCATCTGGCCCATCACCCTCGCTGAGACCGGGCGAAATGCAGCGCTGCCCAGCTGTTCAACGATCGAACTTGTTCACGGTCACCCTCACGCCCGCGCTGATCGAGAGCTGTGCCGGTCGGCGCGCGGTCCATGAACAAACCCCCACGGCAAGGTTTCCATTGGAAACCCTGTCGTGGTCCTCTACAGTCCTGTCATGTTGTCGGGGTGGCGATGGCTTGCTCGGCGGGCACAGGGGTCCGTGGGGTTGCTGGCCGTGCTCCTGGCGTTGTCCGCGGTCGTCGCGGGTGTCCTTTCCGGGGTGCTCGGCCGGGCGGCCCTCGAGGAGGGATCCGCCGCCCGCCGGGCGCTGAGCGTCGACGGGACGGCCGACGCCGAGATCGTCACCCGCCGGGCCGCCGACCCGGCCGCCCAGGACGAGGCCGTGCGGCGCATCATCGGGTCGTGTTTCGAGGACGTTCCGGTCGAGGTGACCCACGACCTCGTCGCTGATCCTGCCGTGATCGCGGGAGCCTCCGAGGCGGAGCCCTTCGCCAGGTGGACGATCCGGCCCGAACCCGCCCGGATCACGGCGGAACATCTCGACCCCCTCGCCCGGGGCGCCACCGCCCTGAGGCAGCAGCTGCGTTCCAGCGACGTTGGTGTGCGGGGCGTGCAGGTGCTGGGTGACCTGGAGAAAACCGCCACCGCGGCTGCCCGGAACCTCGCGGTGGCGCGGGCCCTGTCCTGGATTCCGTCGGGGTTGCTGGCCATCGTCGCCGCGCTGGCCGTTTCCCGGGTGACGAGGCTGCTCGCGACCACCCGGGAAACTGAGACGACGCAGCTGCTGGGCCGGGGCGCCACCGGGGGTCAGGTGTTGTCCGCCAACCTGGTGGAGGCGGGCGTCGTGGCCCTGGCGGGTTCGCTCGCCGGTTCGGGTCTGGCGTGGGCGGTGCTGGCCCTCCTCGGTGGTGTCCCGGTGGCTCCGGTGCTGGTGGGTGGGGCCGCCACCCCGGTCCTGGTGCTGGGTTGTGTGGCCCTGGCCGGGGCCGGGCGGCTGCGCGGGCCGGACCGGGACGAGACCTCGCGGCTGCGCGCGGGCAGGTTGCGGACCGCGGTGGCCGCCACGTCGCTGGTGTTGATCGCGGGAGGGGCGGGGCTGGCCGCGGCGCAGTTGCTGCGTGTCGGGTCGACCATCCGATGGGACCGGGAACGCCCCGTTCCCGACTGGCTGGCCACCGCGGCCCCCGCGCTGCTCCTGCTGCTGGCCGCCTTGGTGGCGGTGGCCCTGCTCGGCCCTCTGGCGCGTCTCGCCGAGGTGCTGCTGCTGCGGGGCCGCGGCCTCACGGGTGCGCTGGCCGCCGCCCAGGTGGCGCGGAACCCGGGGGCCTTCGCCGTCGCGGCCGTGGCCACCGTGCTGGCCGTCGGAACCACCCTCCTGGCGGCGGGATACGACGGCACCGCCCCGCCCCTGCAGCAACGGCTCAGGAACCTCGCCGCCGGGGCGCCCGTGGTCGCGGACCTGCGGGAGGCCGACGCGGATGTGGGGCGGTCGGCCTCCCAGCCCTCGACCCCCGTGTGGCGCTACCCGGAGGCCTCGATCGGCCCGGTCGCGCTGACCGCCATCGCCGCCGACATCCCCGGGCTGGCCGCGGTCTCCGGGCAGCGCCTGCCGGAAGGCCTGGGGGTGCAGCCGCCCGGGCAGCGCCTGCCGGTTGCCATCACCCCGCGGCTCGCCGAGGAGACGGGGCTCGTGATGGGCGATGAGTTTCAGATCCAGCTCTTCTCCCGGCATCTGCTGGCCGTGGTCGCCGCCAACGTTGAGGCCGTTCCCGGGACGACCCGGTCGAACGCCCTGCTGGTGGACGCCGGTTCGCTCCGGCGGGTACTGGAGAGCCGGGGAGCGGAGCTGCCCGCCCCCTCCCAGCTGTGGCTGGCCCCGGCGGGGGAGGACCCCCGGGAGACCGCCGACCGGCTGCGCGGGATGCCCGGGGTCTCGACGGTGACCGTCACGCCGGCGGAGGCCGCCCCCGACGACCCCAGTCGTCTGGTCGCGTCCCGGTTCCGTTCGGCGGCCTTGGGATCGGTGGTGCTGGCGGTGCTGGGGATCGGGGCGGTGGCCTTCACCCAGGCCGGGATGCGGCGCGGCCAGGTGGCGGTGCTGCACGCCCTCGGCGCCGACGCCGGGAGCCAGGTCCGCGGCCGGGTCCTGGAGCTGCTCGGGGTCGTGGTCTTCGCCGCCGCTTTCGGGGCCGGCGCGTCCTGGCTGCTCTGCCGGGCCCTGATGGCCGGCCTGGCCAGCGGCGTCGTCGTGCCCGGGACGATGTCGCTGCCCGTCGAGCCGCGCATCGAACCCGCCTGGCCCGGTGCGCTGCTGGCCGTTTTCGCGTTCCTGATCGCGGCGACGACGTGGGCGCTGGGCCGCGTCATCCGCGGGCAGATCCGGGACGGACACCTCCGGGAGGAGACGCCATGAAACTCTCCCGGCTGGCGCGCCGCATGCTCACCGCCGACATCTGGGCGCCTTCGCTGCTGGCGCTGTTCGTCGCCGTGGTTTCGGGGCTGGTCACCCTGGCGCCGCGCGCCCTGGCGCAGGCCGACGCGGAATACCTGGCCTCCCGGGTGGGGGAGGTCTCGGCCGTCCGCGGCGATCTCCGCGCCCGGTGGGACACCGAGGTCGCGGTGGGTGGCAGCGGCACCGACGACCCGTGGGGCGTCTGGTTCGAATCCCTGAACCGGTTGCGCGCCGCGCAACCCGAACCGCTGCGCGGCCTGCTCGGGTCGCCCCAGCTACTGGCCCATCTGGGGGGTCAGTCCGTTTTCATCCCGCAGGGAACCGAGTTCTACCAGGTCCGCGTCACCCTGACCGCCAACCCCGAGATGACGAGCCAGTTCGAGTTGGTCTCGGGACGCTGGCCGCACCCCGGGGTATCGCCGCAGACCGGGAACGTGGAGGTGGTGCTTCCCGACGACGTCGCGGCCCGGATCGGCAAACGGGCGGGTGACGCGCTGGGCGAGGGCATCGCCCTGGTGGGCACCGTGCGCATCGCCGATGCCGCCGCCCCGCGCTGGCGGTTCGACCCGAGTCTCCAGCTGGAGCAGGAGGTGGATCCCAACAGCGGCACCGCCGCCGCCGTTGCCGCCTTCATGGCCCCCGAGGACCTGCTGAACGTCGCGGCCGAGAGCGGGACCCGGGTCGGTTTCTTCGTCTGGTACCCCCTCGACGCCGCGTCGCTGGCGGCGGGACGGGTTTCGCTGCCCGAGCTGCGCACCCAGCTCGTCGGTTTCCAGTCCGATGTCCGCGAGGTGGTTCCGGCCGGCGCGCTGGAACCCGCCCTGAAACGCCAGGAGGCCCGGTTCGACACGGGACTGACCGAGGTGCTCGACGGGATCGTGAAACAGCAGCGCACCACGGCCTCGTTGGTCGCCGTCGTGGTCGCGGGACCCGTCGGGGTGGCGGTGGCGTTGATGCTGGTGGCGGCCCGGATGGTGCTGCAACGACACCGGGCGACGCTGGCCATCACCCGGTCCCGCGGCGCCTCACCGCGGCAGCTGCGCGCCTGGGCGGCCGGCTGGGGGCTGCTCGCCGGGATGCCCGCCGCGTTGCTGGGGCACCTGGCAGCGACCCTCCTGGTGCCCTTCGACATCGGCGCCTGGCAGTGGCTGCCCACCATTCTGGCCGGGCTGCTTCCCGCCGCGATGCTGGCGCTGGGCGTCGAGGCCACCACCCCCACGGGGCGCAAAGACCTGTCGGTAAGTGGCGGCGGGCGCTGGCGGATCGCCGCGGAAGTGGCCGTGCTGGCGGGGGCCGCACTGGCCTGCTGGCAGCTGTTCACCCGCGACGCCGGCTCGGAGGCGGGCATCGACTGGCTCGCGACCCTCACCCCGCTGGCCCTGGCGGCCGCAGGGTGCGTGGCCGCGCTGCGGTTCTACCCGCTTCCCCTGACCGGGTTGGTCCGGTGGTTCCGGCGGGGCCCGGGGCTGACGGGGTTCCTGGGGGCGACCCGCGCGCTGCGCGCTCCCGCGGCTGGTGGGGTTCCCGCCATGGCGGTGGTGCTCGGAGCCGCCGTCGCGGTGGCCGGCGTCGGCCTGTTCGGCACCGTCTCCCACGGCGCCCGGGCTGCGGTCTGGCAGGACGTCGGGGCGGCCGTGAAACTGTCGGGGCCGCGCATCACCGACGACCTGCTGGCGAAGGTGCGGGCCATCGACGGGGTGGTGGCCGCCGGGAGGCTGTTCTTCACGGGGAACCAGCGCGACCTCAAGGGCCACGACGTGAGGCTGTGGCTGGCCGAACCCGAGCTCGCGCGGGTCTGGGCCCAGGGCGTCGACACGCAACCGCCCAGGGAGTTCTGGGAGGACGGCGAACCTAAGATGCTCACCAGCGAGGGCATCGGGAGGGGCACCGCGACCCTGGCGGAGCTGGGCAGGGCGCGGCTGGTCGGATCGCTGCCCGCGCTGCCCGGGGCCGGCGAGACCGGCGACTGGGCGCTGGCCAGGACCGACCAGTGGCGGGGCAGCCCCGGCTCCCCGGCGGTCCTGCTGGTGGCCACCGGGCCCGGGGTCGATCCCGCGGCCATCGCGGCCCAGCTGCAGGAGCTGGAACCCTACGCCCAGGTGCTGACCGCGGCCGACGGCCTGGCCGCGGTGGCGGCTCACCCGGCCCTGTCGCTGCTGCAACGCATCTTCGCCGTCTCCGGTGCGCTGGCCGGTGTCTTCGCGGTCGCGGCGGTGCTGCTGGTTCAGGTGATGGGCGGTCCCGACCGGCTGCGGCTGCTGGCGGTGCTCCGCACCATGGGCGCCACCGGTGAACAGGCCCGGGGCGTCACCGCCTGGGAACTGGGGCCGTTGGTCGGGGTGGCGCTGAGCCTCGGGGTCGGCCTGGGGCTCGGGACCGGATGGCTGCTGGTGTCCTGCCTCGACCTCAGCGGATTGACCACGGGAAACCACCGGCCCGCCTGGCACCCGGACCTCGTCGCCCTGGCAGCGGTGGTGGCGGCGCTGGTGTGCGGCGCGGCGGCGGCGGTCGTGGTGAGCTCCCGGGCGGCCGGGCGGGCCAGTTTGAGCAGGGTGCTGCGAATCGGGGAGGAAGAATGAACGTTCCACAGATCTGGTGCGAGGACCTGGTGCGCATCTACTCGACAGACGGGATCGAGGTGCAGGCGCTGCAGGGCCTCAACCTGAGCATCGACGAGGGCGACGTGGTGGCGCTGGTGGGGGCCTCCGGGTCGGGCAAGTCGACGCTGCTGGGGATCCTGTCCGGCAATGACCGGCCCACCGGCGGGCGGGCGCGTGTCGCCGGGGTGGAGCTGACCACCATGAACCGCGCCCAGCGGGTCGACTACCAGCGGCACGTGACCGGGTTCGTCCGGCAACGCACCTCCAGCAACCTGCTGCCCTACCTGAGCGCCGCCGAGAACGTCGCCCTGCCCATGGTCATCGCGGGCCGCCGGGAACGGGACGGGCGGGTGCGGGAACTCCTGGGGCTGCTGGGCGTTTCTGGATGCGCCGACCGGCGTCCCGCGCAGCTGTCCGGCGGGCAGCAGCAACGGGTCGCCATCGCCGCGGCGCTGGCCAACGACCCCCGGGGGCTGCTCGCCGACGAACCGACCGGGGAACTGGACCAGGAGAACTCCGCGCAGGTCCTCGAGGCGATGCGCCGGGCCGCGGAGAACCTCGGCACCACGGTGTTGATCGTCACCCACGACCGGGGCGTCAGCTCCCACGTGCGCCGCACCGTCGCCATCCGCGACGGCCGCACCTCCACCGAGGTGATCCGCCGCAGGATCACCGGCCCGGACGGCCGGGAGAGCACCCTCACCGAGGAGTACACCGTGATCGACAGGGCGGGGCGCGTCCAGATCCCGCAGGAACACGTGATCCGCCTCGGGCTGAAGGACCGGGTGCGGATCCTCGGCGAGGAGGACCACATCACCGTGCGGCGAGGAGAGGACCGATGAGCGTGCTCAGGGGCGTCGGGCTGGGACGCAGATACGGTTCAGGGCAGATCGCGGTGGAGGCCCTGGCCGGCGTGGACGTCGAGGTGAGGGCCGGGCGTCTCACCGTGGTGCGGGGCCCGTCGGGTTCCGGCAAGACGACGCTGCTTAACCTCCTCGGGGGCCTGGACCGCCCCACCAGCGGGCGGGTGCTGCTCGGCGATGACGTCCTGTCGGAACTGTCCGAGGCTGAACTGGCCGCCGCCAGGCGCGACCGCATCGGCTACGTCTTCCAGAACTTCGGGCTGATCCCCGTGCTGTCCGCGGCCGAGAACGTCGAGGTGCCGCTCCGGCTGCGTCGCATGGAACGCGGGCAACGTGACGAACGGGTGGCGGAGGTCCTCGAACTGGTGGGCCTGATCCGTCACGCCGGGCAGCGGCCGGGGGAGCTGTCCGGCGGGCAGCAGCAGCGGGTCGGGGTGGCGCGGGCCCTGGTGGCGCGCCCCGAGGTGCTCATCGCCGACGAACCGACCGGGCAGCTCGACTCCGAGACCGCGGAGCGGATCATGGACCTGATCCTCGAGGTGACCCGGATCCGCGGCACCGCGACCGTGGTGGCCACCCACGACCCGCTGCTGATCTCGCGCGCCGACGAGGTCCTTGAGCTGCGCGACGGCCGAGTGGTCGCGGGGCATCCGGGATGATTTCGGCGTCCTTGCACGCGCGCCGTGTCGGAAACCGACGGGCGTGCACGAATGTGCAACTGGGTTGTGAACATTCGTGCAAGGGGGGAGGCTGGGGTCACCGAGCGAAGGAGCCCTCAAATGACAGTTCTGTCCCAGGAACAGCGTGCCACCTCCCTTGAGGCCATGACCTCCCAGAAATTCGATGTCCTCGTCATCGGCGGCGGTGTCACCGGGGCGGGGATCGCTCTCGACGCCGCGGCGCGCGGCCTGAGCACCGCCGTCGTGGATGCCCAGGACTGGGCTGCCGGCACGTCGTCGCGGTCCTCTCGGCTGGTGCACGGCGGACTCCGCTACCTCTACAACCTCGATTTCAAACTGGTGGCCGAGGCCCTCAGGGAACGCGGTCGGCTGCTGACCACGATCGCCCCGCACCTCGTCGAGGCGCAGCCCTTCCTGTGGCCGCTGAAAACCCCCGTCATCGAGCGCGCCTACTCCGCGGTCGGCGTCGGCATGTACGACGCCCTCGCGCGCATCGGCTCCAAGGGCCGCAAGACCGTGCCGATCCAGCGCCACCTCAGCAAGGCCGGGGCCATGCGGCGCTTCCCCGAGATCAAACGCAACGCCCTAGTCGGCGCCATCGAGTTCTACGACGCCCGAGTCGACGACGCCCGCCTCGTGATCACGCTGATCCGCACCGCCGTCAAGTACGGGGCCGCCGCCGCCAGCCGCGTCAAGGTCACCGAGGTCCTCAAGGACGGGCGCGGCCGGGCCTGCGGGGTGAAGGCCGTCGACCTGGAGAACGGCAACGAGTTCACCATCGAGGCCGATCGGATCATCAACGCCACCGGCGTGTGGACCGAACAGACCCAGGACCTCGCGGGCGGAACCGGGGGGTTGAAGGTGCTCGCCAGCAAGGGAATCCACATCGTCATCCCGCGCGAACGCCTCAAGGCCACCACGGGCATGTTCCTGCGCACCGAGAAGTCGGTGCTGTTCATCATCCCGTGGCAGCACTACTGGGTGATCGGCACCACCGACACCGCCTGGCACGAACAGCTCAAGCACCCCGTGCCGACCTCCGAGGACATCGACTACGTGCTGGACCACGCCAACGAGGTCCTCGACCCGCCGCTGACCCGCGACGACATCATCGGCACCTACGCCGGGCTGCGGCCGCTGCTCCAGCCGAAGGTGCTCGACGAGTCGAAGTCGACGAAGGTCTCGCGCGAGCACACCGTCACCGAGGTGATCCCGGGCATGGTGGCCATCGCGGGCGGCAAGCTCACCACCTACCGGGTGATGGCCGAGGACGCCGTCAACTTCGCCCTGGGGCAGTCCCTCGCCAAGGCGCGGCCCTCGGTGACGGCGCAGCTGCCGCTGCTGGGCGCCGACGGCTTCGACGCGGCCGAGAACCAGGCATACCGCCTGGGGGTGAAGTACGGTTTCGACGCCGACCGGCTGCACCACCTGGTGCGCCGCTACGGCTCCGAACTGCCTGACCTGTTCGCCGCGATCGACGAGGACCCGAGCCTCGGGAAACCCCTCGAGGCGGCCCCGCAGTTCCTGCGCGCCGAGGTCCACCGCGCCTGCGCCGTCGAGGGCGCCCTGCACCTGGAAGACATCTTCATCGCCCGGGTGCGCCTCAATTCCGAGGCCCGCGACCGCGGCGGCGCCGCCGTCGACGAGGTGGCCGGGATCGCCGCCGCCGTCCTCGGCTGGGACGAGGAGCGCCTGGAACGGGAGAAGTCGAACTACCGGGAGCGGATCGCCGCCGAACTGGCCGCCGAGGAGCAGCCCACCGACGCCGCTGCCTCGGCCGCCCGAATGGTCGCGGAGGACATCGTCGGCTGAGAGGCCGCGAGCCGGTTGCCCTTCTCGAATTGGTTGAGCCGGCCTGCGAGCGACAGCGAGTGGGCCGTGTCGAAACCTCTTGCGCGTGTCCGGGGTGGTTTCGACTCGGGTCGCTCGTTCCTCGCGGCCCGGCTCAACCGGCTTCAGAAAGGGGGGGCGCCGGTTCAGCAGGCCCGGTGGGTCACGGGTGGCGGACCGGATCCGTGCACGCGCTACGGACTGCCGGGGTCGGTGTCAGTCCAGCAGCCCGCACTCGTGGGCGATCAGCACCAGCCCGACGCGGTCGCGGGCCTGGAGCTTGGCCAGCAGCCGGCCGATGTGGGTCTTGACGGTGCCCTCGGCCATGTAGAGGCGGGAACCGATCTCGGCGTTGTTGGCGCCGTGCGCCACCTCCATCAGCACCTCGCGTTCCCGTTCGGTCAGCCCGTCGAGCCGGGAGTCGTCGCGGGGTTTGCCGGCCGGCAGTTTCGGGGCGACGTGATCCAGCAGGCGCCGCGTGGCCGTCGGTGCCACCACGGCCCCACCCCCGGCGACGGTGCGGATCGCACCCAGGAGGTCGTCGGGCAGGGCGTCCTTCAGCAGGAACCCGGAGGCCCCGTTGCGCAGGGCCGCGAAGACGTACTCGTCGAGGTCGAAGGTGGTCAGCACCAGCACCTTCGTCTCCCCGCCGAGTTCCGTGATCTGGCGGGTGGCCTCGGTGCCGTCCATGATCGGCATGCGGATGTCCATCAACACCACGTCGACCGGTTGCGACCTGACCATCATCACCGCGTCCGCCCCGTTCGAGACCTCGCCGACGGTTTCCATGTCATCGGCGGAGTCGATCAGCATGCGGAATCCGCTGCGCACCAGCGACTGGTCGTCGGCCAGCAGAACCCTGATCATCCATTCCTCCTCACTTCAGCCAGCCCCGTCCCAGCTGGGAGGGCAGGGGCAGTCGCGCCCTGACCTCGTAGCCGCCGCCGGTGCGTGGTCCCGCCTTGAAGGTACCGCCCATCGCCGCGACGCGCTCGCGCATCCCCCGCACCCCGGCTC
>NZ_LR027842.1:500685-505846 GCF_900607225.1 [Pseudopropionibacterium] massiliense
CACCCCGGCTCCCCGCCCCTCGGTGGAGGCCTGGACGCCGACCCCGTCGTCGGTGACGCGGATGTCGATGGCCTCCGGTTCGCAGACGATCGTGGCGGTGGCCCGGGCGGTCGGACCCGCGTGCTTGAGGAAGTTCGTCACCGACTCCTGCACCACACGGAAGGCGGTCAAACCCAGCGAATCCGGGACGGGAGGCAGCTCCTCCGGTATTTCGAGGGTGATCCTGGGGCCGGCCTTGGCCACCATCTCCGGGATCTGCGGCAGCGACGGCGACGGCCCGAAGGAGGCGTCCGACTCGCCCCGGAGCAGGGAGACGATCCGGCGCATCTCCCCGATCGAGCTGCGGCCCGTGCGGGCGATCACGTTCAGTGCCTCGACGGCCGCCTCGGGTTTCTTGGTGGCCAGGGCCTTCGCCCCCTCGGCCTGCACGACGATCACCGACAACGAGTGCGCCACCACGTCGTGCAGTTCCCGGGCCACCTCGGTGCGGGCCCTGTCCTCGGCCAGCTCCGTCGCTTCCTGGGCGCTGCGGGCCCCGGCCAGGAAACGCTCCTCCGCGAGGGTCTCGTCGAGTCTGGTCACGTGGTTCTGCACCGCCACCCGCCTGCCGAGCAGGTAGGCGTTGGTCATCAGCGACAGGCACAGCAGGCTCAGCAACCCGCCCGCCAGGAACCGGTGGCCCTCCGGGATCCGTCCCAGCCAGGACAGGGGCCCGAGGATGGAGGCGGCGATCCCGAGGGGAATCACCACCAGCCCCGCGGTGAGGTTCAGGTGCCTGGCCGCCGAGAAGACGACCAGCAGCACCACCAGCATCGCGGGCACGGGGGTGGAAACCTGCAACACCATTCCGGTGCCCGCCACCGCGCACACGACCACGGCCAGCAGTGGGTTGACGCGCCGAAACGCCAACGAGGCGACCATCAAGGTCGACCAGCCGAACACGGCAGTCCCCTCCGGAAGCCCCAGCGCAACCATGGGAAGCACCAGGAACAGAAACGTTCCCAGCGCCGTCGCGGCATCCACCAGCAGGCGACGATGCGCTTCGGAGAGATCGGCCATCATGGTCGGCAAGCCTATTCAGGGGTGCGCAGGAGCGGCGTCGGACCGTGGTCGCGGATCACCCCGAACCACCCCCACCCCGGTCTCGAATTCCATCCGGAATTACTTCCGAGAAGGTAGGTTTGTCACCATGATCCGCAAACTTTTCTGGACCATTCTCCTGCTGGCGGGCGTCTGCGTGGCCACGAGCCTGCTGGAGCGGCGCCGCGCCGAGCAGCGCCGCCAGCTCTGGGCCGAGGCCACCGACCCGTCCTGAGATCCCTCAATATCCCAGCTTCTCCTTGCGTACGGGCAGCCAGGCGATGGCGTCGCGCACGGCGTCGGTCTCGGTGAGTTCCGCCTCCCACCCGAGGACGTCCCTCGCCTTGGTGGAGATGGTGTAGACGCCCGCGACGTCGCCGGGGCGGGGATCACCGAAACGAACCTTCAGCGGGTCGCCGGTGATCTCCTCGAAGGAGGCCGCCAGCTCCTTGACCGTGACGCCGTTGCCCGTGCCGATGTTGAACACCTGGTAGGGGTCGGTGGCGGTGGCCTCGTCGAAGTGTTCCAGGGCCGCGACATGTGCCCGGGCGAGATCCCAGACGTGGATGAAATCGCGGATGCCGGAGCCGTCGCGGGTGGGCCAGTCGACGCCGGTGACGGTGAAGGTCTCCTTGTTCACCCAGGCCTCGAGGAGTTTCGCCAGCACGTGCGAGGGCTTCTCCAGCTGCTGGCCGCTGCGCAGCTTCGGGTCGGTGCCGATGGGGTTGAAGTAGCGCAGGGACGCCACCCGCACGTCGCTGGCGCGCGTGAAGTCCTCGAGGATCAGCTCGACCATGAACTTGGTGCGCGCGTACGGGGAGCCGGGTTGCAGCGGTGAGGCCTCGGTGACCACGAAGTTCTCGTCGGGGGCGTAGATGGATGCGGAGGAGCTGAACAGGAATCGCTCGACGCCGTTGCGCTGCAGGGCGGCCAGCAGGGTGACGGTCTTGGCGACGTTGTTCTCGTAGTAGGTCAGCGGCTCGGACACGGACTCCGGAACGATGATCTTCGCGGCGCAGTGCACGACGGCGTCGATCCGCTGCTCGTCGAAGAGGCGGTTCAGCAGGGCGTCGTCGGCGATGTCGCCCTCGTAGAGGGGGCGTTCGCCTACGAACTCGCGGCGTCCGGTGGAGAAGTCGTCGAGGATGACGACGTCGTGGCCCGCGTCCTCGCAGGCGGAGGCGACGGTGCTGCCGATGTAACCAGCCCCGCCGGTGATGAGTACCTTCATGTCGCAGTCTCCTGGTTCGGTTGGGGCCAGTCTAGGGATTCGGGCCCCGGGGGATGATGTGGCGTGCAGAAGCGTTGCGCCTCGGCGGGGCGGGGCGCGTAGGGTGCAGGCGTGGGTGTCGTTCGTACCGTGGTGCTGTTCGTCCTGGCCGCAGCCGCCGAGCTGGGTGGTACCTGGCTGGTGTGGCAGGGGATCAGGGGCAACCGCAGCTGGCTCTGGGCCGGCGGCGGATTCCTGGTGCTGGCCCTCTACGGGCTGATCGTGACCTTCCAGGGGGAATCGTCTTTCGGGCGGATCATGGCCGCCTACGGGGGACTGTTCATAGCCGGGGCGCTCGTGTGGGGGATCGTCGCCGATGGCTACCGGCCCGACCACTGGGACCTCATCGGCGCCGGCATCTGCCTGATCGGGGCGGGGGTGATCATGTTCGCCCCGCGCGGATGAGGTACCTGGAAGGTTTCCCGGTTGCGCAGCGCTCAAGCCGGAATCGGGGCCCGAACGGGCCTTTTCCCGGTTTGAGTGCTGCACAACCGGGGTGAGCCGGGGATCCTTGAGCTCGAAGCATGACGCCGGAAGAACTCATCAGGACCATCTCCCTCCACCCGGCCGTCGCCGAGGTGCCGCAACCGCAGCCCGAGAGGTTCATGGAACTCGGGATGGTCCACTTCCGGATGACCGACGGCACGGGCCTGGGGATCAACCCGGATCTCTTCTCGGCCCGTGGAACCGGGACCTCCGAGCAGGAGCTCGTCGATCAGGTGCACCGGCACGTGGACGAGATGTGGCAGCAGAGCATCACCCGTCCCCCGCTCGACCTGACGAACGTGGTTCCCATCGTGCGCGACGCCTCCTACTTCACGGAGCACGGCGAGGCGCAGGCGGCGCGGGTGGGGACACTCACGGACCTCATCGGCATCGGGATGGCCATCGACGAGCCGTCCAACATGCGGATCGTCATGGAGAGCGAACTGCCTCGTCCACGGACCGAATTCGAGGACTTCCAGTTTCGGAGCAGGGTCCTGGAGAACTTCAGGGCCCTGGCCAAGGACATGCTGCTCGATGACATGGGCTACGACTCCGGGATCGTGGCCGTGCAGAAACCCGCCTGCCTACGAGGTGTCGTGGTTCGCCCGACCCGGATACGTCGCCAGAGCCCTGGAGTACTACTCCGGCAGGACGGGGATCCCGTGGGTGGCGATCCCCGCTTCTCGCAAGGACCTGTGGCTGGTCGACTCCACCACCCGGCACTGGGGAAAGCTCCTGGACCTGCTTGAACCCCGGATCGATGCCCGGGAGACCGTCCACCCGGTTCCGCACGTCGTCGTCGACGGCAGGTGGCGGGAGTACGTTCCACGCCTGGAAACAGCCGTGTTGCGCCGCCTGCACACGCTCAGGTTCAACGCGGAGAGGATCAGTCATCGCGCCTACGTGAACGCGTTCCACCGTCGCGGCGGGACGGACGTGGGTGTCGACCTCATGGGTGAATTCCTGGGAGTGTTCGTCGGCGACGACGTGGCGACCGTCTCCGTGGTTCCCCTGAACGTGGAAACTACCAGCATTCCCCGGGTCCACCGGGTGGATTTCATGGATGGCAACACCGTCGTCCACCGGGTCTGGTTCGAACAGCTGGCCGCGGAGCTCCCCCACCTGGTGAGGCCCTACTCCGGGTCGTTCCCGCCCCGGTTCGTCATCCGACGCCCGGGTCCGGAGGACCGCGCCTGCCTGGCGGCCATCCAGCTGTGAAAAACCCGCAGCGGAGCCGGGGCGCCCCATTCCATCGACAGCCAGTCAGATAAATTACGGGCCGTGGATGACCGTTCACAGATGCTAAGGGGGCGTTTGGTTGATACGTGGTCTGTGAAATAATCCGGGTGAACAGCTATAGAGGCTTATTCACAGCTGCTCCGAAGCTGGTTGAGCCGGACCGCGACGGAGGAGCAGTTCATGTCGAAACCACCAGAGTTGGCCGCAATTTTCAGGACGCGATCACCAGAGCATTGCGCTAGCCGTTGCCCCGCCTGTGAATAAGCCTCATAGTGTGCTTTAAACAAAATTATTTTGTGAGGCGGTAGGGGAATGTGTTTGTTCGGATGAAGGTTTCGAATGCTTGGCGGCGGTGTCATAGGGTCGTGGCAACAGTGCTTGTCAGGGAGGGGGTTGTTGGTGCGGCGTATGTTGATGATGCAGGACCGGGCGGCGATCGCGAAAGGGTTGAAGGAGGGATGTTCGCTGCGGCGGATCGCGGACCGGATTGGCAGATCGGTTTCAGTGGTGTCTCAGGGGGATACACCGTAACGGCGGGAAGTGCGGGTATCAGCCCGTGTGGCAGCCGATGCGAACACGCCTGAAACGCCGGACCCTGACCGGCAAGGCCCGGCAGGATTCGATGCCGCATCGGGCCCCTTGAGGTTCCGGGTGCAGGACAGGTTCTGGGAGTGTTCCCGGGACACCCCTGCCACATTCGCTGCGGGGACCCCAGGGGTGGAGGCCGGTGATAGCAAGTCTAGAGAATCTGTGCAAGGGCTCCCCAAGTAGCTGAAGGGAGTAGTTGGTGTCACACGAGGCCATCCACACACCAGGGTTCTACACCCCTTCCCGGCAAGAAGGATCTGGCCCGTCATAGGAGTCATGCCTGTGCTCGAAGCGCACCAGACGCAGGCCGCGCCGCCTGGCGGGTGCTGCGTACCCGATCCGATCGTGGGAACGGTGCAGCATTGTGGTGGCCGCCCCGAGGATGTGGATGATCGTAGAACCCTCCGGGAACACATGGGAGGTGTGTCCTGAACAATCGGGAACCGATGGCGCCTCAGCAGCGGCGGATCCTGGAGGGGACGCACCACCCGGATCCGT
>NZ_LR027842.1:505857-586087 GCF_900607225.1 [Pseudopropionibacterium] massiliense
CCGCCCCGAGGATGTGGATGATCGTAGAACCCTCCGGGAACACATGGGAGGTGTGTCCTGAACAATCGGGAACCGATGGCGCCTCAGCAGCGGCGGATCCTGGAGGGGACGCACCACCCGGATCCGTGGATGATCCTCGCCCCTGCCGTTGGGAAAGGAACATCTGAGGGGTTGTGTGATGTCTTTGATCGATCACAACCGACACCACACCCTGATGTGATGCGGGGTCTCCGTGCCCTCGGTTTCACGGTTTCGAAAGATGCACCTGTCATGCCGCACTCACCCTGGCAACCGACATGAAGATGTGTCTTCGTCTCGTCCTCGCTCCCCCGTAGGGAGCGGGGAACCCATCGAGAACACAGGCGGGCTGAATCTGTGAGTACCTACCCAAAGGCACCCGGATCACCACACATCAGCCCTACCACAGGCGCCATCGCTGAAGAGCTTGGGTGGACGCCCCAGAGCAGCCCTGGGGTGGCCCAACTCCACGCGAAGCATACGAACGCCTACTCGTTGCCTCCACCACTTGACACCAAGGGTGCTTTCTTCTTGTATTGAGACTTATTCACAGCCGTCCTCAAGCCTGCTCTGACTAGGGGTTTCACTGGTTGACGCGCGCCTGTGAATAAGCCTCATTCTTGGAGAATCCGACACTCATCATCCGAAATCGCGACCGTATCCACGCTTCTCAAGTATACGACAAACGCGGTGATGAAACCATCAAACAACGTCGGTCGCACGCCAGGAACCCGTATCGGCCACATGCCCAATCGACACGAATCTTATTTCATTCCCACTATACTTACGGGTGGGGTCAGATGACAATGGGCGCACCGCTATTAATTCTCACGGTTTCCAAAGCGGGATTCCGGAGGAGTCTCTCGGCGATCTCCTCGTTGCAGCCGATAATAGTGCTGGGGAGATCGATATCGGAAACGCACATGAAGGTTCCAGCCTCGTCCCATATAAGATCTGGTAGTATGTCTGGTTTCTCGCAATTTGTCAGATTCTCTTCGAGTGTTTGGGTCAAAGCCACCACGTAGTAGCTGCGGAGCATGCTTGGGATCTCAAGTTTGGATGCCTGCTTGGGTTTTGAGAAATTTCCCCAGCCATCCCACTGCCCAACCCATATTGTGGTCGGATTTTCCTCGAACAGGCACTTCAGAAGGGGCGCTCGAAAACTTACATCTTCGGGGCCGATGTCGGGTTCGCGATCCCACCCGTCTCCGGATGGACCGCTGTGTAGCTGTACTTTGGAGACATCGAACCAGCTCGCTGTAGCCAATTCGATGTCTGCTGAAGCAATCTCTTTCCACCTGACAGGGCGCCAAGAACCGTCTGAAGTCAAGCGCTCCGCTGGGTGCAGGATGCGTAAATGGAAGAGCCAGTTGGCTCCGACCATGGATGCCCAGGTGTTGTCATTCCGATAGGATTTGTTGGGTATCAGTATTTTGTTCATGATGCGATGCCATATCGAGTGCTAGCAGGTCAAACTTCCTAGGGTTATGGCGTTGACAATGATGTGGCTGAGCACGGGGAGTGTCAACGAACCTGTTTTATTGTACAACAAGGATAGAGCCAGGCCGTAAATCGTGGTGGAGGTTACGCCAATTAATCCGAAGGGGATGCCGGAGGACCAGTGCGCGAGTCCAAAAGTGATTCCCGACGCGGCTACTATTATCGACGACTCAAAATCTTCCAAGGTTCTAAACAGTGTTTTGCGGAAAATTATCTCCTCCATGAGTGCGTTAATAATAGAGGCGGTAAAGATTTGAAATGATACAGGGAGCCAAGGTGAATAACTTATCAGTAAAATCCTTGAACTTGCGTACCAGATCATGAACGTTGAGGCCAGGCATGTTATTCCTGCAGTTGTCAGAAGTGTCAGTGGCGTGTTCATCTTGTGCAATGAAGTAATCTTCACTTCTTTTGGGGCCTTCTTTCTGAAAGAGAGGGCTAGCTGAAGTAGAAGAATGGCAATGGGTGCGATATGCCAAGCCAGCCCTGCGGTGTTGAGAACTGCTCCTGCTGGGACGGAGGCCAAGAGTGCATTCGACCATGTCAAGCGTTTTCGTATTGTCAGTATCACTGATAACGTAATTGAAATAGCGGTTGCCCCCCAAGGGATCGGGGGGCAACCTATGAATCCTAGTGCAATGCTGGCTAGCCCTATGAGTCCAAATGTGACTCCAGGGCTCTTTTGCGGCACATCACCCACAAGGATTCTCTGTCGGATTAGAAACCATGGTTCCTGACTTTGTTTCGCCATCATAGGATGCTATCACGTGCGTTTTGTTCCGGAAGCTTCCCTTTGCGCATGGGGCTGCAACTTGGCGAGTTACTTGTTCCCCCGGGGTTGCGGTGAATGGCTCGATCTCTTGATGGGCGTATGTGCTCCACGTTCCGAGAAATCCTTGTTTCTCGATTTCAATGTACCCGCTCACATGAACGGCAGAACTGCAGGTAGCTCTAGACTTTGCCACCATGTCCGATGGTGTTCCTTTGGAGTTGTGAACATTGTTGGTGCTGAAATCACACCAAGCGGTGCCAACCCCTGCTGCGCACCCGCTCAACAACGGCATAGCGAAAAACGCTGCTGTGATTGCCAAAGGCGCGAATTTTTTTTGAGTATTTCTTGAGTTCGCTGTGCATGAACTTCCTCCTTGACGAGGTTTAGTGAGGCTTATTCACAGGGGGTACCGGTCAGCGCAATCCTCTGGTGGTCGTATCTTGGGAATTGCGGCGAGCTCTGATGGTTTCGACACGGACTGCTCCTTCGTCGCGGTCCGGCTCAACCAGCTTCGGAGAGGCTGTGAATGAACCTCATTCATGGTGGTTCACAAAACAAAATTCAGAAAGAATTTGATTGAATGATGCGCCACCCATGAACGTACCCCGATATCTAGTTGTCTGTCATGCTTTTCTTGTGGCTTTGACGTCAAGTGGCTATTGGACGATAATGTAGTCGCTTCGAGCGGGAGAGTCAAGGGTGTCCGAGGAGAAGATGTGCAGCTCTTCGTTTGCCCTTGTCAGGCTGGTTCGAGTGGCTGTCTGGGGTGGGCATCACCATCCCCGGGCGATCCACTCGTCCAGGTGCGGGCGTTCCTTCCCGATGGTGGTGGAGGGGCCGTGGCCCGTGTTGACGACGGTGTCGTCGGGCAGGGTGAGCAGGCGTTCCCGGATCGAGGTGATGATCCGGTCGAAGTCCGAGTACTCCCAACGGGTGGCCCCCGGGCCGCCCTCGAAGAGGGTGTCGCCGGTGAAGACCACCCCATCGGTGAGGAAGCACGTCGCTCCCGGGGTGTGTCCCGGGGTGCTGACCGCGCGCAGCGTGATCCCGGCGACCGTGAACTCGTCGCCGTCGTCGAGCGACCGGAACGCCTCGTGCGGGTGGGTCTCCCGCCACAGGAACTCGTCCGCGGGGTTCAGGTGGACGGGCGGATTGCCCATCAGGGCCGCGAAGGCCGGGGCGGCCGTCACGTGGTCCCAGTGCCCGTGGGTCAGCAGCACCGCCCTCACCTTCCGGTCGCCGACGGCGAGCGCGATGCGGTCGGGCTGGTGGGCCGGGTCGATGACGATCACTTCCCGGTCGTCGCCGAGGATCCAGGCGTTGTTGGTGAAGTCCGGTTGCCCGGGGGCCTCCGTGATCAGTTTCTCGATGTTCATACCACCCAGTCTGCCTGCTTGGCCGGATCGTTCCGGAGACCGCAGGGGTCAGGAGCCGTCACCCGGAGCGGCGAGGACGGAGTCCTCGGCGATGGCCCGCAGCGCCGCCAGGTGGGACTTCCACAGCGTGCGGCCCTTCGGGGTGAGGCTGAACCAGGTGCGGGGGCGTTTCCCGATGTAGCCCTTGCGGACGGCGACGATCCCGAGGCCCTCGAGCTGGCTGGCCTGGCGGGAGAGCACGGAGTCGGAGACCTGGATGTGGTTGCGCAGGGTGGCGAAGTCGATCTGCTCGACCCCGGCAAGTCCTGCCACCAGCGAGAAGCGAACCGGGTTGGTGAACTCGTCGACCAGCTTGTGGCGGGGGTGTTCGGTGCTCATCTGCGCGCCTCCACGAGAGCGCCGACGAAGCTGGTGACCGCGATCACCACCGCCAGCGGCACCCGGACCACGGCCGTGGGGAAGAGCATGGAGATGCCCCAGCACAGGGCCCAGACCGCCATGTAGACGCCCCAGCGGACTGCGAAACCGTTCTTGGCGACCTTCGCGAACGCGACCACGAGGATCATGGGTGCCAGGATCCAGACCATCATGCCGACGAAGGAGACGGCGTCGAAATCGGTGTCGCGGTTGGCCAGCAGGTACACGGAGGTGGCGGCACCCATGCTCATCTGGGTGGCTATCGTCGGCCACCCGGCGATGCCCCTGGTGCGGGTGAGGGCGGTCTCGGCCTGCCGCAGCATGTCTGTTGCCTCTTCGGGGGTGGGGTTCGGGTGATTGGTCATGTCGTCCTCCTGAAACTGTGCATCGACTGACGTCAGGTTAACAAATACTTTCCAGGTATGCAAGTACTTGTCTGGGCTGTGTCGGTCAGGTGGCCAGTTTTGATGTCAATCATCCGGTGGCGTGCCGCCCGCACGTATGGTCGGCCTCATGAGTCGAGAAGAAGCGATCAGGATCCTCGCGACGCATCCCGGGGTGGTCGAGGTGCTGGACGCGTCCCGGCCCGGGGAGCCGGACTCGGAGATGCTGATGCTGCGCCTCGAGGACGAGCAGGTGATCAGGATCGACCCCCGCCTGGCCGATCCCGTCCGCGCCGACGAGCCCGAGGCGGCCCGCGTTGCCCGTCTGCACCGTGCCGTGGACGTCGTGAGTGCCTCCGGGGATGCGGGCGGAATGGACCTCGAGACCGTCGTTCCGCTGGTTCGCAGCGCCGACTACTTCGTGCCGCAGGGGCAGCTGGCCCCCGCCGCGGTCGGATGGCTCACCGACTTCATCGGCTTCGGGCTGGCCATCGACGAACCCGAGACCTTGCGCATCGTCCCCGAGACGGAGCTGCCGGGCGATAGGATCGCGGAGTACGACATCGAGCTCCAGAGCAGGGCCATCGGGAACCTGCGCACCATGGAGGAGGCCATGGCCTTCTCCGAGATGGGACTCGGGCCCGATGTGCTGGTCCTGACCGCTCCGCCCGGGAACGAGGCGGCCTGGTTCGCGGATGCCGCGGCCATGGAGGAGCTCCTGGGAAGGCTCGGCGAGCGCACGGGCACCGCCTGGGCGGTGATCCCGGCGCGTCGCAACGACATCTTCCTGGTCAATGTCGCGACGGACCGCTGGGGTGACCTCCTCGACGATCTGGAAGAGGCCGCCCTTGCCCGCGACGGCATCCACCCGCTGCCCCATGTCGTGGCCAACCGGCGATGGCAGTTGAGCCTGCCGCCGAGGACCTCCCAGCTCGGGAGACGACTGCAACGGCTCAGGCAGCGCGCGGAGGGGCGTGTCTACAACGTCCTCAAGGAATCCGTTCAGCAGGAATACCCCCACCACGTGGCGGACTACGAGGACCTCTACGCACTCGACGACGAACTCTTCTCGATGGCCTTCGTCCCCGAGGGGGTGCCTGGCGCCAGCATCCCGCTGGTGGATGTGATCGCCTTCGAGCACGGGCACTCGGTCCTGGACGTTCCGTACGCCGAGGTCGCCACGCAGCTGCCCCACCTCGTCATGCCACATCCGGGCACGCACCCGCCACGCGTGATCATCGCCCATCCCTCGGAGGAGGACTACGCCAGGCTGCGGGGCCTGACCCTCTGAGAGGGATGAGCGATGCGGGGTACGGCGCGCCGCCGGGCGATCCCTGGTGCGTGGCCGCAGCGGTCACGGAGAGCGGGGATCCCCGCCGTCGAGGGGCCCGTTGTCAGGAGTCCGTCTCCGGACGGATGAGGAAGAGCGTCAGGGGGGTCAGGAGCGGGCGGATGCTGTACTTCCCGTAGCGGTTGAACTCGAAGTAGTAGAGCGCCTCGAAGAGGTCGAGGATGTGCTCCGTCGGCAGCACGAAGGAGATGCCGAGACGCTTCGTCAGGTCGTCCACGAAGTTGACCAGCGCCGGGCGGGTCTCGGTGTTGATCCGCTCCAGATGGCTGGCCAGCTTGGGGTTGCGCAGCGCCCGCATGCGGATCTCCAACAGGGTGATCGTCATCTCCCGGCTGGGGGAGAGGATCTTGAGGAAGCGCTCCAGGGCGGCATCGGCCACCAGGGCGATGTCCTCCCCGGAGGGTAGGCTCGCGACGGCTTCGGGCAGGCTGGCCTGTACGTCGTCGCGGTAGCGTTCGGCCACCGCGATGCACAGGTCGTCCTTGGATGTGAAATTTGAGTAGAACGCGCCTCGGCTGAATCCTGCGGCTTCGCACAGGTGTTCCACGCTGGTGGCGTCTATGCCTCGGGTGGCGAACTGGGTGATGGCAGCTTTGACCAAGCGACCAACAGTGGCCTCCCGCCGTGGCGTCAGGTCGGTCATGTTAAGCATTGTAGTGTCAACCTGAACCTCGCGGTGGCACCGAATCGCTGTCGGGGTGAATCCGTGTGGTTCGGGTGTCGGTTCGAACCGCGTGGCGACGGAGTCCTCGACGTCACCGTATCCCGGCGCGTGGTGGCCGATGGCGTCCGGGTTCGGGTCATCGGGCGCTTTCCGTCGGAGCCCGAGGGGAGCGGTCCGGTGCGAGTCGTGGGTTTCTCCCGCGAATCCTGTCGGGATTCCGCGAACGCAATTGTACGTCGAGATTGTACGTCGAGTTCGTATCGATGTGACGAAAGGTTTGGGGGAGCCCCGTCTTTGGATACATAACTTTTAGCCAGGGCGTTTCCGAGATGTTTTCGTGGCCGGCGACGCGGGATGGCTCGATGATAATATACGTCACCAGTTCGTAGGTTGATTCACGAAAGCGAATGAGCGGCAATGGCCTCGTGACAAGGGAAGGAAAACTTTCAACAACCTTCGGGCAGGTGGCGTTGGATTAATTTGTCGAATCGGGTTGCGCCATGCCGTATTGGTAATTATCATAAGTGGCCATGTGGCCTGTCCTGGGAGTCGCGATGTTCGCATCGCTGGGGATCTGCGGTGTGTCGTGGATCCCCGTTGCCGACTCTGCGTTCGATCGTGACCACTGGATGGCCGTCGTTGTTCTTCTTGGTGGTGTGCTTGCGGGGGTTCGGTGCCGTCACTCGACGTGCCGGGGCGGGTGCGGTCGAATCCGTGTCGACCGTGGTCGCTCGGGTATGTGCTGCTCTCGCAGGTGTCGAGGGAATTCGGATCGTCCAACGCGTTGCCTGAATGGTGTCCGTCCTGTTCGTGTCCGGGTGGCGCCCGCGTGTGGGTGGCCCCGGTGTGCAGGGCGAAGTGAGGTGGGTCATGGATGTTATGGATGTTTCCGTCGTTTTCGTTCACCCCGTGTTGCCCCGCGGGCGTCGGTTGGCTCCTGTGCGAGGGCTTCCGTCTCCTGATGCGGCGCCCGTGGCCCCGGGTCCTCCGGGTCCCGGGGCGGTTCGCGACCGTGCCGGGGCATCGCCGGCGGTGGCTGCCGTCCGCGCTGCTGTGACGGGTCCCCGAGTGAAACGTTCGAATTCTGGAGCAATGCTGTTCATGCGATGTTCCAAAATTCCCATTCCTCTCCTTCCGCTTGTCGTTCAATAGGATTTTCTTCGCGAATCCTGATTGCTTTCAAGTGGCGGTGATTCCGTGAGGAAACAGCGATTTTCGTGCGAATGCAGTCGTATTTCATATCATTTATCAACTGGAGCTTCCCATGAATCCTTTCGATGATCAAGACGCCGATTTCCTGGTTCTGGTCAATGCGGAAAACCAGCACTCGTTGTGGCCTGTTTTCGCTGATATTCCCTCCGGGTGGGTCAAGGTCGCCGGGCCGATGAAACAGAAAATCGCAATGGAATGGGTTGACTCCCACTGGACTGATATGCGGCCCGCCTCATTGATCAAGGAGATGGATTCTCGGTCCTCGTTCTGACCTCGAGTTCCATCCAATTCTGCATGCCCGTGCTCACTCGGCACTGTGCCCCGCCGCCCGGGTCACCTAGCCCTGTGCAAAGGATTCTTGATGCTGACATATTCCGCCCTTTTTGACCGGGCCCTCGGGATCAACCCCGAAGGCATCGCGATAGATGCCCACGACGCCCGATTGACCTACCGTGAACTCGATGCCCGGGCCGAGGCGCTCGCGCAACTGCTCGTGGCAAGGGGATTCGGGGGGGCGGAACGCATCGTCGGTGTCTGTGTCCCGCGTTCCGCCGCCATGATCGTCGCGCTGCTGGCGATCGTGCGCACGGGAGCCGCTTATCTTCCTCTCGAGGCCTCCCAGCCCCGGTCGCGGTTGCATTACCTGGTGGAGGATTCCCGGCCGCAGGCAATCGTCGTCACCAATGAGACGGCGGGGTGTTTCCCGACCGGGCAGAACCTGGTGGAGATGGGCGATGTGAGCACTGTCCCCGGAGCATCCGTGCGATTGCCGGTTCCATTGTCAGCAGCTGCCTACATCATCTACACCTCGGGCACGACAGGACGACCCAAGGCAACGGTGGTGTCTCATTCCGGACTGGAAGCGCTCGCACGTTCGCAGGCCGAATCCTGGCGCCTGACGACCCGGAGTCGAGTTCTGCAGACCGCGGCTCTGTCCTTCGACGCCAGTGTGAAGGACATCATCGGCACGTGGTGGGCGGCCGCGACACTCGTGCTGCCCGCCCCGAATCGGGCGAGCGGACAGGCCCTGGTCGATCAAATGACGAATTGGGGCATCACTCATGCGCTGGTTCCGCCGCCGGTTCTCGCCGGTGCCAATGCGCCGGGCGTCGGCGGGCCCGAATGCCTTTTCGTCGGGGCCGAGGCGTGCCCGGTGGCCCTGGTCCGAGAATGGGCACGCGACGGGCGGCGCATGGTCAACACCTACGGCCCGACGGAGGCCACGGTCACCTGCCTGCACTCCCACGACCTCGATCCGAGCCGTGACCGGGTGCCCATAGGCCATCCGATCGAGGGGATGCGCGCCTACGTCCTCGATGAAACCCTGGCCCCGGTCGCCGACGGCGAGCTGTACGTCGCCGGGGCCGGTCTCGCGCGTGGCTACGCCGGGCAACACGGGCTCACGGCCTGTCGGTTCGTCGCGGATCCGCTGGTTCCCGGCGAGAGGATGTACCGCACCGGTGACCGGGTGAGCATCGACGAGACGGGGGAGATCCACTACCTCGGACGCACCGATGACCAGCTCAAGGTACGCGGTTTCCGCGTCGAACCCGGTGAGATCGAGGCCACGGCCCTGGGGTTTCCCGGAGTGGGGGGTGCGGTCGTCACCACGGGGCAGGGCCCGCAGTCCGACAAGTTGCTGCTCCACGTCGCGCCCCTGCCCGGCGTCACCGTGGATCCTCGCAGCCTGCGCGCCGCACTGGCCCGTGAACTTCCCGATTACATGGTGCCCGCCTCGGTGACCATCCTTTCCGAGCTGCCCCTCACCGTGAGCGGGAAGGTGGATCGTTCCGCGCTCCCGGAACCGGTGTGGCTGCGGGCCGGCGGGGAACCGCCACGCACGGCCGCGGAACGCGTGGTGGCGGAGGCGGTGGAACGGATCACCGGGATCGGCGACCTCACGGTCGAGGACTCGCTGGTCGATCTGGGATGTCATTCGCTCGACGTGGCCCGGATCGTCGCCGACCTGCGGGTACGTACCGGATTCTCCCCGGCCGTCGCGGATGTTCTCGCGTCGCCGCGCATCGGTGACGTCGCGGCCCTGCTCGACGCCGGATGCGCCGGGGATCAGCCGGGACCGCCTCCCGCGCCACGGACCGGGCGCATGGCCTGTTCACCCTCGCAGGAGCGGATGTGGCTGGCCGAGGAATCCGCCGACGGGTCCTCCGGCTACGTCGTGCCCGCCGCCGTGCGTCTGGGGCGCGGCCTCGACGTCGGCGCCCTGGAAAGGGCCTGGCTGGACGTGGTGGAACGCCACGAGATCCTGCGCACCCGCTACGGCAGCGACGGCGAACGGATCTGGCAGCGCGTGGACGCCCTCGATCCCGCCCGGGACGGCCTTCGGGTCCGCGAGATCGACCCGGGCGAGGTCGAGGAGGCCGTGGCCCGCGCCGTGCACGATCGTTTCGACCTGGCCGACGAGGTGGTCCGGCCGATCCTGCTGCGGACACCCGCCGAATACGTGTTCGTGCTCGTCGTGCACCACATCGCCTGCGACGGGTGGTCGATGATGCTGCTGGACCGCGACATCGATGCCGCCTACGCGGCCCGTTCCCGGGGCTCCGCGCCCCCGTGGCAGCCGCTGCCACTGCAGTTCGCCGACGTGGCGGCCCAGCAGGTGCTTCGGGCCGCCGACCCAGTGGCCACCACCGAGCAGATCGCCTTCTGGCGGGATCGTCTGCGCGACGTTACCGCCGGGTGTCCGCAGGTACCCGCCGTCGAGGACGGCCACGGACGAGCGGGGTACGTCGCGCTCGACATCGATGCACGCGTTCATCGGGCGCTGCTTGCCCTGGCGCAACGACTCCGAACGACACCGTTCGTCGTCCTGCACGCGGCGATGGCGGTGCTGCTGGCCGGTCTCGGCGCGGGGCGGCGTTTCAGCATGGGTGCCGCCGTCGGTGCGCGCGACGAGGCGGGGCTGGCGGACATGGTGGGACCACTCGTCAACACGATCGCTCTCGTCAGTGACGTCGATCCCGGCGGGACGTTCACGGAACTGGTCGCGCAACTGCGTGAGGGCGATCTGACGGCGATGCGGAACTCCGGGATCGGATTCGACTCCGTCGTCGAGGCCCTGAACCCGGAACGCGAACCCGGGCGCACCCCGTGGATCGACGTCCTGATCAGCATGGGTGCCGCAGAGCGCGGATTCGTTCCCGACTACGCATCGCACGGCGCGTCCGGGGCCACCCTGGAACTCCCGGGCCTGCCCGGGGTCCGGCAGCAGCCGACCCCCGCGCCCGCCGCCCGTTTCCAGCTGGCGTGGGCCTTCACCGAACGCTTCAGGGCCGGTACCCCGGACGGAATCGCAGGGGCCCTCGAATATGCGGCGGAGGTGGGCGCCGAGAACGCCGAACGGCTGGCCCGTCGGCTGGAATCCGTGCTGCGACAGGTCGCCACCCGCCCCGATGCGCCGCTGGCCGGGACCGATTTCCTGCTGCCCGGAGAGGCGGCCGACATGGTGGGGCCGGCTTCCGTCGGCGGCGCCACGGTCGCGGCCCTGTGGAGTGCGCAGGTGGATGCCGATCCGCGGGCCGTCGCGCTGATCGCGGGGCAGGAACGGTGGACACGGGCAGAGCTTGACGAACGTGCCCGCCGCTGGGCCGCCCTGCTGCGCAGCAGGGGCGTCGTGGAGCAGGATGTGGTCGCGTGCGCGCTTCCGCGCGGCGCGGACCAGGTGGCGGCATTCCTCGGGGTGAGCCTGCTGGGGGCCGTCTGGCAACCGATCGACCGGCACTACCCGGACGAACGACAGCGAATGGTGGTCGCGGACACGGCAGCCACCATCGTCATCACGCTCGCGGAGGATGCGGCCCGCTGGGACGGGCGGCCCCTGGTCGTCGCGGATGACACCGGCATCGCGGACCTGCTGGCCACCATCGCCCCGATCACCGACTGCCCCGGCGCGACCCTTCCACCCGAGGCCGGCGCCTACGTCATCCACACCTCCGGATCCACCGGCCGCCCCAAGGGGGTGTACGTCACCCACGCGGGTGTCGCCGACATGGTGGCCTCCGAACGCCGGTGGTGTGGTGTGGGGGAGGGTGCCGTCGTGGCGCAGGCGGCCTCCCCGGGGTTCGACGCGAGCGTGTTCGAGTTGACGATGGGTCTGCTGACCGGTGCCGCCGGAGCGGTGATCGCCGACGAACACCGTGACGCCGGTGGCGGGCTGGTTGCCGAGTGGACACGACTGGGCGTCACCCACGCCTTCATGGTCGGATCCTTCGCACTGTCCCTGGATCCCGAGACCATCCCGGCGGGCGTGACCCTGGTGCTGGCGGGGGAGGCCTTCCCCGCACAGTTCGCCACCGCTCTCGCGGGGCGCACTGTGCTGGTCAACCTCTACGGACCCACCGAGGCCACGATCTTCGCGTCCGGGCATCGCCTCGACGGAGCCCGCGGGGACTCCGTGCCGATCGGGAAACCCGTGTACGGCGCGAGACTGGAGGTTCTGGACACCACCCTGCGCCCCGTCGTCCCGGGGGTGGTCGGCGAGCTCTACATCAGCGGTCCCGGTGTCGCCCGCGGGTACGTCGGAGCACCCGGCCTGACGGCGTCCCGCTTCGTCGCGGGGCCGGACGGGGGCCGCCGCTACCGCACCGGCGACCTGGTTCGCCTGGACGCGGAGGGCCGTCTTCACTTCGTCGGACGCAACGACGACCAGGTCAAGCTGCGCGGTTTCCGCGTCGAGCTCGGCGAGGTCGAGGCGGTCATCGGTCGCGGCCCGGGCGTCACGGGAGCCGCGGTGTCGTTGCGCGACGATCTCGCTGGTGGCAGGGCCCTGGTCGCCCACGTCGCCGGTGCAGGGGTGGACGTGGAGCGGGTGCGCGCCCACGCCGCCGCATCGCTGCCGGCCCATGCCGTTCCGGCGCACTGGGTGGTCCTCGGCGAGCTTCCCGTCACGATCCACGGCAAGCTCGACCGGGAGGCCCTACCGGCACCGGCCCCGAGCGGCTCGGGGAGAACGGTCGAGAACGGTGAACAGGCCGAGGCCTGTCGCATCATGGGGGAGGTGCTCGGGGCCTCCCGGGTCGGCCCCGACGACGACTTCTTCCGCCTCGGCGGGCACTCACTGCTCGTCGTGAAACTCGTCTCGCGGCTGGCCGCGGCCGGCATCCGGATCGCCGTGCGTGACGTGCTGCTGGCACCGACCGTGCGTGGTTTCCTCACCCGCTCCCGCGGCGGCGCTCCGGTGCCCGGTATCGGGCGGGCGCCCCGGCCCGCCGACGGCATCGTGCCGATGTCGGAGGCGCAGCGCAGGCTCTGGCTCGTCGAACAGATCGACGGCGCCTCGCCCACCTACAACATCCCGGTGGTGCTCGATGCCGAGGACATCGATCTCGCGGCGCTGCAGGCCGCTCTCGGGGACGTCGTCGCCCGCCACGAATCGCTGCGGAGTGTCGTGGTGGCGGGTGCCGAGCTACGACAGAGAGTCCTCCCCGCGGATCAGGCGGCCGCGCTGGTTCCGGTCATCGACGAGATCCACGCCCCGGACGTCGATGCCGCCATCGATGCGGCGGCGCGTCACGTGTTCCGGCTCACCGAGGAACTGCCCGTCCGGCTCAGCGTGATCCGGAGCGGGAACCGTTGCTCGGTGGTGCTGGTGCTGCATCACATCGCCGCGGACGGCTGGTCCATGGAACCGCTGCTGCGCGACCTGGAGACGGCCTACGCGGCCCGGTCGACGGGACGAGACCCACACCTGCCCCAACCGGTGTTGCAGTACCACGACTGGGCGAACGCCGCGGCGACGACCGACCCGGCTGTTCCGGCAGAACGGACCACGTGGTGGGAGCACCGGTTGAGGTCGCTGCCGGATGAGGTCACCTTCCCGCCGGATCGGGCCCGTGGCGTGGCATCCGGGCGGGGCTCGGGGCAGGTTCGCGCGGAGATCGACGCCGCGACGCAGCGCGGGTTGAAAGCCCTGGCGGGACGGGCCGGCGTCAGCTCGTTCGTCGCGCTGCACGGCCTGTTCGCGGTGCTGCTGAATCTTCACGGCGCGGGCGAGGACGTCGTGGTCGGTACCGTCACCGCCGGCCGCGACACCGATGAACTCAAGGATGTCGTCGGTTTCTTCGTGAACACGCTGGTCCTGCGCAGCGACCTGTCGGGGGATCCGGCCTTCGACGAACTGCTGGCCCGTCTGAAGTCGTCCGACGCCGACTGCCTGGCGCGTGCCGACGTGGCCTTCGACAGCATCGTGGAGCGTCTCAACCCGGAGCGTTCCGGAGGTCGTCACCCCGTTTTCCAGGTCATGTTCACCGTGCAGGACCACCGCCGTGTGGCGGCTCCGGGGGCGATCTTCGACGCAGCACGTGCCCGCAGCCTCGTCATGGGTTCCAAGTTCGACCTCACCCTCACCCTGGAGGAGCGCATCGACGGAATCGGTGTCGTCGCCGACTACTCGCGTGACCTGTTCGACGACGAGACCGTCGCCGCGATCCTGCAGCGCTACGTCTCGCTCGCGCGGCACGTCGTCGCCGATCCGTCGCTGCGCATGCACGAGCTGCGCGGTCACGCCCCCGGGGAGGCCGCGTTGCTGCGGTCCTGGGGGACACCCGCGGAGGCCGACCTCGCGCCGGCCGGTCTGGAGTCCCTGTTCGCGGACGCGCTGCGCGCCGCCGGTGCGGACGCTCTCGCGGTCGAGGCGCACGACGGTCGTCTCACCTACGGTGAACTCGACCATCGCAGCTCCCGGATGGCCCACTGGCTGCGAACGCGAGGTGTGAGGCCGGGCCACCGGGTCGGTGTGTGTGTGCCGCGGTCCGTCGACACGATCGTCGCCCTGCTCGCGGTGGCCCGGGCACAGGCGGCGGTGGTGCCGCTGGAGGCCACCCACCCCGCCGCACGTCTGCGTCAACTCGTCGGGGACTGCGACATGCGTGTGGTGCTGGCCGGGGGCGGGGGAGTCGAGGCCCTGGAGCGGACCGGCACGACAACCCCCGTGCTCGATCTGGCGGACATGGCCGGTGACGGGTGCCTGCCCGATGCCACGCCACGCGGAGGCGATGTGGCCTACATCATCCACACCTCCGGTTCGACGGGCAGACCCAAGGGCGTCGAGGTGCCCAAACGCGGGCTGGGGGTGTTCGCCCGGGCACAGCAGGAACGTTACGGCCCCACCCCCGGGACGCGGGTGCTGCAGCTCGCATCCCCGGCGTTCGACGCGTCGATCCTGGAGCTCTGTCTCGCCTGGCCCGCGGGCGGCACCCTCGTCGTTCCACCGCCGGGCGTGCTCGTCGGCGACGACCTGGCGCAGTGGCTGTCGCGCTGCGACGTCTCACTGGTCACGCCGAGCGCCCTGGCCACGGTCGACCCCGCCGGCGTCGAGGGTCTCGGCACGCTGCTGGTCGGCGCCGAGGCCTGCGGCGCCGATCTGGTCGCGCGGTTCGCCCCCGGACGTTCCATGTTCAACGCCTACGGTCCGACGGAGACCACGGTCGCGGCCACGGTCTGCGGGCCGCTCGACGCCGGTCGGGGCAGCCCACCCATCGGCCGTCCGCTGGCCGCTGCGCGCCTGCTCGTGCTGGACTCCCTGCTGCGCCCGGTCCCGATCGGGGTCGACGGCGAGCTCTACATCGGGGGACCCGGTGTCGCCCTCGGTTACCGCGACTGCGCCGGCCTGACCGCGTCCCGTTTCATCGCCGATCCCGGTGGCAGCGGGGAACGGGTCTACCGCACCGGTGACGTGGTGTGCTGGAACCGGTCGGGGGAGCTGATCTTCCGTGGCCGCAGCGATGACCAGGTCAAGCTTCGCGGGTTCCGGTTGGAACCCGGCGAGATCGCCGCCGTGATCCGCTCCGTCGACGGGGTGGAACAGGTGCACGTGATGGTCCGCGAGGACCGGGCGGGCCACCCGGTCCTCGTCGCCTACGTCACCCCGGTCGGGATCTCCGCCGACGCGGTGCTGGAGCGTGCCGGGGCGGAACTCCCCCCCTACGCCGTGCCGTCGCACGTCATCGCGCTCGACGCCCTTCCGTTGACGACCAACGGAAAACTCGACCTCACGGCTCTCCCCGACCCCGGAGGGAGGGGAACCGGTGACACCGCCGTCGCCCCGCGCACCGACGTGGAACGCGTCATCTGCGAGGCCTACGGGGCAGTCCTCGGATGCCCCGGGGTCGGGCCGACGACCAACTTCTTCGCAATCGGGGGGCACTCCCTGGCGGCGGCCCGGGTGGTGGCTGCCGTGGCGGCCGCGGGCTGGTCGGTCGGCATCCGCGACCTGTTCGAGGCCCCCACACCGGCCGGGCTGGCGTCCCGAGCCGTCGTCGCACCGCGTCGTTCGCGTCCCCGCCTGACCCCACGCTCCCGCGCCCGAGTTTCTGGGAGGAACACATGACTCAGCACCTTTCCCACGGTCAACGCCGGCTCTGGTTCATGGCCCGGACGGAGCCCGAATCCCCCGCCTACAACATTCCGCTCGCGATGCACCTGGCCGGTGACGTCGACCGGACCGCACTGGCACGGGCGGTCCGTGACCTCGCCACCCGGCACGAGGTGCTGCGCACCCACATCCGTGTGGTCGACGGCGAGCCCGTGCTCGATGTCGTGGCACCGGGGGATCTCCCGGAGCTGGTGCGGTGCATGACCCGTGTCAGCGATCCGGACGCCACGATGCGCCGTCTCGCCGTCGAACCGTTCGACCTGAGCGAGGAGTTGCCCATCCGGGTGCACCTCATCGCCGAGCCCGGCGGGTGGATCCTCCTGATCGTCGTGCACCACATCGCGGCCGACGGGATCTCCATGGCGCCGTTGGCACGTGATCTCGGCGAGGCCTACGCCGCCCATCGCGACCGGACGCCATGGACCCGGGAACCGCTGGAGGTCCAGTACGCCGACTTCGCCGCCTGGCAGCGCGAACTGCTGGGCGACATCCACGACCCGGATTCGCTCGCCCACGAGCAGACCGAGTACTGGCGCACCCGGCTGGCAGGCGCCCCCCAGGACACCGAGCTGTCGCTGGCGACCGCCCGCCCGGCCGTCGCCACGGGCAAGGGGTCGCGTGTGTTCGTGACCGTTCCCGCGGCTCTGCGGGACCGCCTGCGGGACCTCGAACGTGGCCTGGGCTGCACCCCCCACATGTTGAACCAGGCCCTGGTGGCTGCCCTGGCGAGTCGTTTCGGCGTCGACGACGTCGTGCTCGGCACCCAGGTCGCCGGCCGTGACGAGGAGGGCCTCGACGACCTGGTGGGTCTGTTCGTCAACACCCTGGCGATGCGCCACCGCGTCTCCGCGTCCACCACGTTCGCCGAGCTGTGCGACGACGTGCGCGGCGCCACGCTGGAAGGCCTGGAGCACGCCGACCTGCCCTTCGACGTCCTGGTGGAGCAGCTCAACCCGGCACGGACCATGAACCGGCATCCGGTGTTCCAGATCGGTGTGGCGGCCCGGCAGGGCGACGACATCGACCTCGACCTCGGGGTGCCCGCCACCGCCGTCACCGACCTCGACCTCGGCACGTCGCAGTTCGACCTCAACTTCTGCCTGTTCGACCGGACCGACGGCAGCGCCGAGATCGAGGTGGAGTTCTCCTCCGACGTCTACGACGAGGCGCGCGCCCGCTACCTCGGCCGGGCCTGGTGCGAACTCGCCGCCGGGGTCAGCACACATCCCGATGCCTCGATCTCCGAACTGGGTGTGGTCCCGGCCGACATCGTCGATCAGGTCACCGCGTGGGGCATCGGTGAGCCGTGCCCGGAACCGGTGCGCTTCATCGAGTTCTTCGACCACGCCGTGGCGACGCATCCCACGGGCATCGCCGTCGAGGAGGGGGCGCGGACCCTCACCTACGCCGACCTGGACGTGCGCGTCGAGACCCTGGCCCGCGGACTCCACGCCCTGGGGGCCCGCCCCGGGGCCGTGGTGGCGGTCAGTCTGCCGAAGAGCATCGACGCCGTCGTGGCCATTCTGGCGGTGTGCCGCACGGGTGCGGCCTATCTGCCGATCGACCCGGCCCAGCCCGACAATCGCATCCGCTACATGGTCGAGGACGCCGAACCGATCGCCGTGATCACCGACTCCGTGAACCGGCGGCGTTTCGGGTCCTTGCCGGTCGTTGACACCACCTCTGCGATGGAGGTGACGGGTCCTGTGACGTGGCCGGTCCCGGAGATCTCGGAGGTGGCCTACGTCATCTACACCTCCGGGTCGACCGGACGCCCGAAGGGTGTCGAGGTCACCCACAGCGGCCTGGCGGGCACGGTTGCCTCGCAGGTGCGCGGCTTCGGTCTCGACGGGTCCCTGAAACTCCTGCAGCTGGCGTCGTTCAGCTTCGACGTGTCCGTCATCGATCTGCTCACCGTGTTCGCGGTGGCCGGCACCGTCGTGCTGCCCGGTGAGGGGGTCGTCGCGGGCGATGACCTGGCCCGGCTCCTGCACCACCATCGCATCACCTACTGCGAGCTCACGCCATCGCGGCTCCAGAGCCTGGAACCGGGAGCCTTCGAGCAGCTGCGCAACATCAACCTCAGCGGTGAGGCCTGCCCGGCGCAGCTGGTGCGGGCGTGGGCGGGTGAGCGCAGGATCCTCAACACCTACGGTCCCACGGAGGTGACCGTCACCAGCGTGGTGTCGTGGCCGCTGGACGGCCTGCGGGAACCGGAGATCGGGCATCCGACCGATGGTCTCGTCGCCCGGGTGCTGGACGACAGACTGCGGCCCGTGGCCCCGGGCGTCCCCGGGGAGCTGTACCTGTCCGGTCCGGGCCTGGCGCGCGGCTACAGGCGTCGTCCCGGCCTGACGGCGTCGCGTTTTGTCGCGGACCTCGATGCGCCGGGTGAGCGGATGTATCGCACCGGCGACGTCGTGCGGTGGCGTGCGGATGGGGAACTGGAGTTCATCGGCCGCAGCGACGACCAGGTGAAGGTGCGTGGGCTGCGCATCGAACTGGGTGAGATCGAATCCGAGGTCACGGCGGTCGAGGGTGTGCGGGCCGCCGCGGTGATCGTTCGTGAGGACACCCCCGGGGATCAGCGGATCGTCGCCTACGTCGTCGGGGAGGTCGACGGGGCGGGGATCAAACGCCGGGTGGCGCGACAGCTTCCGGCATACATGGTGCCCTCCGCCGTCGTGATCCTTGACGCGCTGCCGCTCACGGTCAGCGGCAAACTGGACGTGCGCGCTCTACCTGCGCCGACCGTGGAGAACCCGGGCCCGGGACGACGACCCGCCACGCCACGGGAGGAGGCCGCCTGCCGTTGCTTCGCGGAGACGCTGGGCCTGGACGAGGTCCACACGGACCAGAGTTTCTTCGACCTCGGTGGGCATTCGCTGCTCGCGACCCGGCTGGTCGGCCGCTGGCAGGAGACGGTCGGTGGTTCCATCACGCTGCGCGACGTGTTCGAGGCGCCGACCCCCCTCGGTCTGCTGGACCGGTCGGTCGTCGAAGCGGCGTCGCAACCGGATCTGGTGCCGTGTGAACGACACGGTGACGTCCCACCGTCGGCCGCTCAGAGGAGGATGTGGTTCCTCAGCACTCGCGACGGAGCCGCCGCCTACAACGTTCCCATCGTGCTGCAGGTCGCGGGCCGACTCGACGAGGGCGTCCTACAGGCGGCGCTCAACGATCTGGCCGGACGCCACGAGAGCCTGCGCACGATCTTCCCGGATGTCGACGGCACGCCGTATCAGCGGGTTCTACCGGCCGGCACCCCGGTGCCCCTGGATGTCGTGGAGGCAGATGATGCCGACGAGGTCGACGCGATCCTTGCCCGGACAGCCCGGGAGTCCTTCGACCTGGGTCGCGAGATCCCGCTGCGCGCCACCGTCGTGCGGGGCAGGACCCGTGACGTGCTGGCCCTGGTGCTGCACCACATAGCCACCGACGGCTGGTCCCTGACGCCGCTGGCCCGGGACCTGGGTCTCGCCTACGCCGCTCGTGACCGTGGCACTGCGCCGGACTGGGAACCGTTGCCCGTGCAGTACGCCGACTACACCGAGTGGCTGCGGCGGCGCACCGGAACGGACGGCCAGGGGGACGGTCCCGAGTACTGGGCCCGTGCCCTCGCCGACCTGCCCGCCGCGATTCCCCTGCCGTGCGGTCGGAACAGACCTGCCCAGCCGACCAACGCCGGCTCCTGGGTGCCGTTCTCCATCGACGCGGAACTGCATCGCCGGATCGATGACCTGGCCCATGAGTGCGAGGTCACCACGTTCATGGTGCTCCAGGCCGCGACGGCCCTGACCCTTCGTCTTCTCGGGGCGGGCGACGACATTCCCCTCGGGACGATGGTCGCCGGACGGGAACGGAAAGAGTTGTCCGACCTGATCGGTTTCTTCATCAACACCGTCGTGCTGCGCACCGATGTCTCCGGCAACCCGGCCTTCCGTGACCTGCTGACCCGGGTGCGTGAGGCCGATCTCGACGCCTTCGACCATCAGGATGTTCCCTTCGAGACCGTGGTCGAGGAACTGCAGCCGGAACGGGAACCGGGCCGCCACCCGCTGTTCCAGGTGGCGCTGACCGTGATGACCGCGAACAGTGAACCGGAATGGTCGCTGGGATCGTTGCCTGTCACGGTACTGGGCCAGGATTCCCAGTTCTCCCGATTCGACCTGACCTTCTCCCTGGACGAGCACCGCGTCGACGACGAGGCCGCCGGGATGACCGGCACCATCGACTACGCCACCGAGCTGTTCGACGAGGCCGACGTGGAGCAACTGGGCCAGCGTGTCCTCTCGGTGCTGCGCCAGGTGGTGGCCGACCCCTCGATGCGCTTCTCGCAGGCAACCGTCGTCCTGCCGTCCGAGACCGGGTGGGAACGCGAAACCGGGGAACCCGTCGCGCATCTGGCCACTTTCCCGGAACTGTTCTCACGTCAGGTGGCTGCCGATCCCACCCGGATCGCCGTCGAATGCGGTGACCAGAGAATCACCTTCGCCGAACTCGACGAACAGTCGACCCGGTGGGCCCGGGTGCTCGCCGGGCTGGGGGTTGGGCCGGAAACCGTCGTCGCGAGCTGTCTTCCACGATCCGCGTTCTCCATCGTCGCTCTACTGGCGATCATGAAGGCCGGGGGAGTGTGGCAGCCCGTCGACCCGGCCCATCCCGACGAGCACATCAACTTCCTGCTCGGGGACTCCGGCGCCGCCCTGGTGCTGTGCGAGGAGGCCTCGGCCCATCGCTTCGCCCCGCCGACGCTCGCAGTCGACTCGCCGGAAACCGCGGATCTGCTCTCAGCCGCCACCGCGGTCCCCGCCGGCCCCTCGGGGGTGTACGGCGCTGCCTACATCATCCACACATCGGGATCCACCGGGCGCCCCCGGGGTGTCGTCGTCAGCCACGCAGGTCTGGCCGGGCTGGCCCAGGGATACGCCCTCTACGGCATCACGCCGGCGAGCGTCGCCATGCAGTTCGCATCGCACAGCTTTGACGGCGCCGTATCGGAAATAGGAATGTCGCTGCTGGCAGGTGCCACCATGGTGATGGTGCCGGAACAGGAGCGCAACCTCGGCCCCGGATGCGCGCGGATTCTTCAGCGCTGCACCCACGCCTTCCTCACACCCGCGTCGGTGCTGGCCCTGGGTGCATCCAACATCCCCTCGGGACTGACCCTGCTCGTGGGAGGCGAGGCCTTTCCCGCGCAGCTGGTCGATGAGATCGGCCAGCGGGTGCGGCTGTTCAACGTCTACGGTCCGACCGAAACCACCGTCGACATCTCCTACCACCCCGTCAATGATCGTGACGTCGATCCGGTGCCGATCGGTCATCCCGTCCCGGCCAAGACCGTGACCGTGCTGGACGAGTTCCTGCACCCCGTGCCCGTCGGTTGCATCGGTGAACTCTACGTCTCAGGAGCCGCGTTGGCACGTGGTTATGCCGGTCGGCCGGGGGCAACGGCCAGCCGGTTCGTGGCCGACCCCGACGGCAGTGGGGAACGCATGTACCGCACCGGTGACCTGGTGCGCAGGGGCCGTGACGGCGCGCTGCGGTTCATCGGTCGCGCCGACGACCAGGTGAAGATCCGCGGTTTCCGCATCGAGCTGGGTGAGGTCGAGGCCGCGCTCGCAGCGCTGCCCGGGGTCACGGCCGCCGCGGCGATGGCGCGCCGCGACCTCGGGCCCGATGCGGTGCTGGTGGGCTATCTGGTTGGCGACATCGATCCCGTGGCCGCGCGACGCATCCTGGCCGCCGGGCTGCCCAAGCAGGCCGTGCCCGACCACATCGTGATGTTGGACGCCCTGCCCTTGACCCGCAACGGCAAGGTCGACCGCAAGGCGTTGCCCGTCCCGGTTGTCGCGACACGGAGTGGCCGGGTGCCGTCCACGCCGGCCGAGGAGCAGGCCTGCGCGGCCCTGGCAGCTGTACTCGGTGTCGACGAAGTGGGTGTCGACGACAACTTCTTCGAACTGGGTGGGCACTCGCTGCTCGCCGTCCGGTTGGTGTCCCGGCTTCGTGGGGCGGGATTCACGATCACCATCAGCGACCTATTCGCCGACCCGGTGCCACGGGCGTGGGCGCGGTTCGCGGGTGACGGCCCCGCGACGGGGACGGTGCGTGCAGTGAGCCGTCCGGCGGATGGCATGCTGCCCGCATCGCGGGCGCAACGCCGGCTCTGGCTGGAACAGGACCTCGTCACGGACCCGGTCGCCTACAACCTCCCGGTCGTTCTCGACGTCAGTGTCCTGGACATGGAGGCCCTGCGGAGTGCGCTCGGTGACGTCACCGGCCGCCATGAGGCATTGCGCACCCTCGTCGTCGAGCGCGATGGTGATCCCTGGCAGCGCATCATGACATCCACCGAGGCAATGGCCCGGATACCGGAGCGCATCCACGTGGTGCCGGACCCCGACGCCTTCACCACGGCGCTCAGCAGCGGCCTGGACATCTCGGCGGAGATCCCGTTGCGTGTGGTGGTGCTTCCCAGGGCCGGTGGAGGGCGGATCGGTCTGGTGTTCCATCACATCGCGATCGACGGATCCTCGATCGCCCCCCTGCTGAGGGACCTGTCATACGCCTACGGCTGCCGTCAGAACGGTGAGGAGCCGTCCTGGCGGAGGCCCGGCCTGCAGCCCGCTGACTGGGCCGCCGCGCAGGAACACATCCTGGGCGATGCCGACGACCCGGACTCGCTGACGGCACGGGAGACCGCGTGGTGGCGGGCCCGGCTGGCCGATGCGCCCGCCCGGTCGGGGTTGCCCGGGATGTCGTCCACCGAGAAGGGCGTTGCCGCCCCCCGGATGATTCGTGCCGATGTGTCGATGGCCACACTGAACGGTTTGCGCGCCCTGGCCCGTCGTGAAGGAGCCACTCTGTTCATGGTCGTGCACGCCGCTTTCACGGCCCTGCTGAGCCGTCTGGGTGCCGGGCCGGATCTCGTGCTCGGAACCGTCACGGCGGGACGCGACGACGCCGCCCTCGAGGAAACCGTCGGATTCTTCGTCAACCCGATCGCGCTGCGCACACGGCTGGCAGGGGATCCGAGCTTCGTCGACTGGCTCGCCGAGGTGCGCCGCCGTGACGCCGAAGCGCTGGCCCATGCACGCGTACCGTTCGACGACGTCGTGGCGGCGCTGCGGCAGGAACGCGTACCCGGCCGTCACCCGGTGTTCCAGACGCTGCTCACGTCATTCGAGGACCGTGGACCGGTGGACGTGGAGATTCCCTTCGGCACCGGTCGCGCCCGCCTCGTCGAGGACGGCCTGGCCAGTGCGAAGTTCGACCTGACCATTGCGTTCGGTCAGGTGGGCAGCGGCCTCGCCCTGGAGCTGGAGTTCGCAACCGACCGCTACGACGTGAACACCGTCGAGCAATTGGCCGCCCGCTTCTCGCGGGTGCTGCATCAGCTCGCGAAGGACCCCTCAACCACGGTCTCAGGACTCGACGTGCTGCTGCCCGGGGAACTCGACTCGCTGCGAGCGATGGGCTCCTCCGCGCCGGAGCCGGAGGTTCCCGCGATGGGCCTCGACGACCTGTTCGCCTCGGCACACGCCCTCGTGGGCGGTGACGCACCCGCCGTCACGGGTGACCGGGAGCTGACCTACGCCGACCTGGAGAGGGAGAGTCGCTGGTGGGCCCACCGGTTGCTCGCAGAAGGGGTGCGGCGAGGTGATGTCGTCGGCGTCTGCGTTCCCCGCAGCGCGGACATGATCGTGGCCGTGCTGGCCGTCGCGCGAACCGGTGCCGCTCTGCTTCCGCTGGACGCCACCTACCCGACGGCGCGCCTGACCCAGGTCACCGCGGATGCGGCTCCGCGCCTGATCCTGGCGCGCGGCGCGGGTGTGTCCGCCATGACCGCTTCCTGTGATCTCCCGGTGCTCGAGATGGGATCGCCCGACCCCGGGGAACCGGGGCCGCTGCCACCACGCGTTCTCGCCGCGGAGGAACCGGTCTACGTGATCCACACCTCCGGCTCCACCGGTCGCCCCAAGGGAGTGTGCATGACCCGCCGTGGTCTCGGTGTGTTCACCCGCTCACTGACCCGGCGGATCGGTGCCTGGCCCGGGATACGGGTGTTGCAGGCCGCATCCCTGTCGTTCGATGCAGCCATCATGGAACTGTGCATGGCCTGGGGGGCCGGAGGGAGCCTCGTGATTCCCGAGCCCGGCCCGCTCGCCGGTGATGAACTGCGCACGGCACTCGAACACGTCGACGCGGCTCTGCTGACCCCGAGTGTGCTGACCACCCTCGACACCCCGTTGGACGGCGTTCCAGTCCTGGTGGCGGGCGCGGAGGCGTTGAGCGCTGACCTGGTCGCACGTCTCGCCCCCGGCCGGACGCTGTTCAACGCCTACGGTCCCACCGAGGCGACGATTGCCGTCGCCGTCGCCGGTCCGCTTTCCCCTTCTCCGGGTCAGGAAGCACCACCGATCGGTCGCGGCCTCGATGCCGTCCGGTTGGTCGTGCTCGACGATTTCCTGCAGCCCGTTCCACCGGGAGTTCCCGGCGAGCTGTACATCGGTGGCCCCGGCCTGGCGATCGGATACCTCAACCGGCCGGGACTGACCGCCAGTCGTTTCGTCGCCGATCCGTTCCGGCAGGGCGAGGTCCTCTACCGCACCGGTGACGTCGTGGCGTGGAACAGATCGTGGGAGCTCACGTATCTCGGACGCGCCGACTCGCAGCTCAAGGTCCGCGGTTTCCGTGTCGAACCGGGCGAGATCGAGCGGTGCCTGGCGGATGTTCCCGGCGTGACGGGGGCCGTCGTCATCGAGGCTCCCGACTCCCCGGGAAGGCTGGTGGGGTATGTCACCGGTGAGGACGTCGACACCACGGCCGTCCGGTCCCGCGCCGAGGCGGTGCTGCCCCCGCACATGGTTCCGGCGGTCATCATGGCGTTGGACTCCTTCCCGAGGACACCGAACGGCAAGCTGGACCGGCGGGCCCTTCCACCGGCGACGGTGGCACCCCCCTCGCAGGAACCCGCCACTGCCCTGGAGGCACAGGTGTGCGCAGTTTTCGCGGAGGCACTGGGGGTGGACGTGGTCGGCCCGGAGGACAACTTCTTCCTGCTGGGCGGTCACTCACTGAGCGCTGCCCGGATCGTGTCGCGACTCGGTGGCCCGGAGAAGCGGCTGCGGTTGCGCGACGTCTTCGAGGCGCCGACGGCCCGCGCCCTGGCGGCCCGGTTGGAGCCGGCCCACGACACCGTCGCCCCGGCCGGGAGCCGGCACGACGCCTTGGAGGGACCCCACGGTTTGCCCGCCGGACCGGTACCGGACATCCGGGCCGGGGGCGAACGCATCGTCCATCGCCCCCGGCCCGAGCAGCTGCCGGCATCGTTCGCGCAGCGCCGGCTGTGGACCGTCACACGTCTGGAGGGGGCATCCTCCGCCTACAACATTCCCCTGGTCGCCCGGTTGCGGGGTGTCCTCGACGTTCCCGCGCTGCAGCAGGCGTTGCGTGACGTCGTCGAACGCCAGGACACCCTGCGCACCGTCATGATTCCCATCGACGGCGAACCCTTCCAGCGCTTGATGGCGGTTCCTGAGGCCTCCGATCTGTGCACCGTGCTCGACGTGTCAGGTCTCGACGAACAGGAACGCCTGGCGCTGGTGAAGGAGTACAGTGCACGTCCCTTCGACCTGGAACGCGACCTGCCGATCCGCGCCTGGGTTCTCCGGGAGGCCGTCGACAGTCACATCGTCGTGCTGGTCATGCATCACATCGCCAGCGACGGCCTGTCCCTGGCGCCCCTGCTGCACGATCTGCAGGACGCCTATGCCGCCCGGAGAGCCGGCCGGGCCCCCGCGTGGATCCCGCTTCCCGTCACCTACGCCGATCACACACTCCGGCAGCATGAACGCTCGGCCGGGCAGGGCGAGGAGATCGAATGGTGGCGCGCCACCCTGGCGGGGCTGCCCGAGGAGACCCGGCTGCCGGGAGAAAAACCAGGCACGTCCTCGGGTGCGCGTCCCAGCGGCACCGTGGAGGGGGTGCTGCCGGCCGAGGCCCTGTCCCGGGTGCAGCATCTGGCCTCCGAACACGGCGCGTCGGTGTTCATGGTGTGCCATGCCGCCGTGGCCGTGCTGCTGAATCGTCTCGGAGCGGGGGAGGACGTCGTGCTCGGCGCCGTCACCGCGGGACGCGGCGATTCCGCCCTGGAACCGCTGGTCGGTTTCTTCGTCAACACACTGGCGATCCGGCACGACCTCACCGGGAATCCGACGGTCGCCGCGACCATCGACAGGGCCCGGGAGGCGATCCTGGGGGCGGTCGAACACTCCCGGGTGCCCTTCGACATGGTCGTGGACGCCGTCGCCCCATCCCGAGTCCCGGGCCGCCACCCGTTGTTCCAGGTCATGGTGAATCACATGTCCGAGAGCGGGGGCAACACCGCGAGACTGACGCTGCCCGGTGTGGAGACCGAGGATCTGCACCCAGGGCCGTTGGGTGCCAAGTTCGACCTCGACTTCAGCGTCGGTGAGGTGCCCGGGCCTGACGGAACGGAACTCAGCATCCAGCTGGACTACGCCACGGATCGCCTCGACGCCCGGGCCGCCGGGGACATCGTCACCCGGCTCCTCAGGGTCCTGGAAGCCCTCGGTACCGATGCGAACAGGCGGATCAGCGCCATCGACGTCCTCAGCGACGAGGAACGCGACGCCGCGGTCCGGACCGGACCGGTCGCCGGGCAACCGCGTACGTTCTCGGAACTGTTCGCCGAGGCGGTTCGGATCGACCCCGATCACGATGCCGTGCGGTGCGGCGGCGATGTCCTGACCTATGCGGAACTCGACGCCGCCTCGAACCAGTTCGCCCGCTGGCTGATCCAGCGGGGGATCGGCGCCGAGGACATCGTCGCGCTGTCGTTGCGCAAGTCCGTCCGGGCGGTCGTCGCCATCGTCGGCGTCGAGAAAGCGGGTGCCGCCTACGTGCCCATCGACCCCGACCATCCCGTCGAGCGCATCTCCTACCTGCTCAACGACTCCGGGGCCGACCTGGTGATCACCACCGCTGCCGACGCGAATCGTTTCGACGCCGCGGTGCTGCTGGACGCCCCGGACACCGTTGCCGACATCGATGCCTGCGACGACGGGCCGATCCGGGTCGGTGAGCTGCGCGTTCCCCCCTCTACGGATCATCCGTGCTATCTCATCCACACCTCGGGCTCCACGGGCAGACCGAAGGGTGTCGTTGTCACGCACCGCGGCCTTGCCGCCCTGGCCGCATCGCAACGTGCAGGGCAGGGCGCGGGCCCCGATGAGACGATGCTGCTGTTCGCCTCGTTCAGTTTCGACGCATCGGTTTCCGAACTCACGATGGCGCTGTTCCACGGCGCCTGCCTGGTGCTCGTGCCCGAAGAACTGCGTGCCCCGGACGCTGCGCTCGGCGACTACCTGCGACGCCATGACGTCCGCCGAGCCATTTTCGTCCCCACCACCCTGAGGGCGCTGCCGAAGGACTGCCTGCCCCCCAGACTTGCCCTCATGGTCGCCGGCGAGGCGCTGCCGGCGGCCACGGTCGCCGATGAGGTGGGACGACGTCCGGTGCTCAACCTGTACGGCCCGACCGAGACGACGATCGACGTCACCAGGTACCGCCTGGACGGCTCCGAAACCGGAATGGTTCCGATCGGCGAGGTGGTGCACGGCCTGTCCGTCGCCGTCCTCGACGAGCACCTGCGGCCCGTTCCCCCCGGGGCGGTGGGTGAGCTGTACGTGAGCGGGGTCGGACTCGCCCGCGGCTACCACCGTCGTCCCGGGCTGACCGCGTCGCGTTTCGTCGCTGCGACCTGGGGTGAGCCCGGGGCGGTCATGTACCGCACCGGTGATCTGGTGCGGCTGCGACCGGACGGGTTCTACGAGTTCGTCAGCCGCAGCGACCGGCAGATCAAGATCAGGGGTTTCCGTGTGGAGCCCGGTGAGATCGAGCAGGCGTTGTTGGCCGTCGATGGGGTTCTCGCCGCACACGTCGGGGCGCTGCACGTCGGCGATGATGAGTCCCGACTCGTTGCGTGGGTCGCTGCACCACCCGCGGACACCTTCGACACCGAGGCGTGCCGTCTGGCTCTCGCGGATGTCCTGCCCGCGCACGCGATACCAGCGTCCATCGTCGCGATGGATGCGTTCCCCGCCACAGCACACGGCAAACTCGACGGTGCCCGGTTGCCCGTTCCGGACTGGGGAAATCAACGCGATCACGTCGACCCGGAGGATGGGGTCGAGGCGCTGCTGGCCGAGATCTGGACGGAGGCTTTCGCGGATGGTCGCCGGGTTGGAGCCTTGGACAACTTCTTTGGCTCCGGCGGGAACTCACTGTTGGCAGCCAAGGTGGCGGCACGTGTCAACGACCGGCTGGCCGTTGATCTGCCGTTGCGCACCATCTTCGAGGTGCCCGTGCTGCGCGACCAGGCGGCGATCCTGGAAGCCATTCTGCTTGCCGAGCTGGAGGAAGAACCCGCATCATGACCCACACATCCATTCCCGACCCGGTGAGAACGCAGAGTGCTGCGGCTGTCGCACAGGAACGCAGGAAGCAGTTGTTGGCCGAACGGTTGCGCAGGGCCCGGTCGCTTCCCTCCGGTCCCGGGCCGAGGCAGGCCGATGCCGTCGTCCCGCTGGGTCCCGCCCAGACCGGGTTGTGGGTCGAGGATCGCATGAACCCGGGGTCCGCCGCCTACGTGGTGGGTTTCGGCCTCAGGGTTCAGGGGCCGGTCGATCAGCAACGGATCCGGGAGGCCTGCCGGGCGTTGACGGCCCGCTACGACATCCTGCGTGTCAGCTACCCCGCGGATGACCTGGGGGATCCGACGGTGGTCCTCCACGAGGACACCGGAGTGGAGGTTCCGGTCACGGATCTGCGTGGTGTCGACGACCCATTGGCCTCGGCTGAGACGGAGTTTTCGCGCATGTGTGCAACACCGTTTGATGTTGCAGCCGGTCCTCTCGCGCGCTTCCAGACGTTGGTGCTCGCCGACGATGACCATGTGGTGCTCTTCACGGCCCACCACATCATCGTCGACGGGTGGTCAGCGGAACTGTTGAAATCAGACCTGCGGCAGGCACTCGAACAGACCGTTCGCAACGGCAGCATCGATCTTGGCGCGCGTCCCCTGCAGTACGAGGACATCGCGGTGTACGAAGCCAGAGCTGAGCGTGTCGCCGGACGCGAACGGGGACTGGCGCAGCAGGTGGGAAGACTCGCAGGTACCCGGAACCTGGAGCTCGACATCGCCAGGCCGCGCCCGGCAGTCCTGTCCAACCGGGGACGCACCCACGAGTTCACGCTCCCGACGGGGCTCGTCGAACAACTCAAGGTACTGGCGGCCGCCGAAGGGGCCACCTTCTACATGGCCATGCTCGCGCTGTACCAGGTGCTGCTGGCCAACCACTGCGCCCAACGAGACTTCGTGATCGGCACGTCCGTGGCGAACCGCGACGCCAGCGGGGTCGAGGACGTGGTCGGCAACTTCGTGAACATGGTGGCCATGCGTTCCCGGCTGGACGGTAACCCGAGTTTCCGGGAACTGCTTTCCCGCAGCCGCGAGACCGCGCTGGATGCGTTCTCCTCCCAGAACGTGCCGTTCGTCGACATCGCCAAGGCGCTCGCCCTGCCGCGGGTCGCCAACAATTCGCCGCTCTTCCAGGTCGGTCTGGCGGTCGATGAGCTGGCCACCGCGGTGAAACCCGTCGTGAGCGGATCCGGTGCGCTCCGGTTCAGCGAGATCGGGGCCACCACCGAGGTAACCCATTACGACCTCGGGCTGCACGTCTGCTCGGATGACGCCGGCCGCTATGTGGCGTCCCTGACGTACCGCACCGATCTGTTCGACGCGTTCCGGATCAGGGCACTGGCCGATCGCCTGGAAATGCTGCTCACCCGTGTCGTCGCCGATCCCACGGCTCGTGTGCTCGACATCGACCTGCTCACCGATGCCGAACATGACCTGGTCACGCGCGTGTGGGCGCAGGGACCGGCCCCGGATGGTGCGCCCGATCATACGCTGCACCAGCTGATCCGGTTCGGCGCGGACGGCGACCCGTCGCGTCCGGCGGTGGCCGAGGGCGACGAGATGATCACCATCGGCCAGTTGCACGGGCGCGCCGACAGGATCGCCCTACGCCTGGCGGCCAAGGGGATCGGCCCCGATGTGAAGGTGGCCATCGCATTCAACCGGGCGATCCCCGCGGCCACCTCGATCCTCGGGGTGCTGGCAGCCGGTGGCGCCTACCTGCCGTTGGACCCGGCCATGCCACGCGATCGGCTCGAGTACATCCTGGCCGACTCCCGTGCCGCCCTGTGCATCCACGACGGCACCCTCGACGTGGACACGGACGTCGAGACCATCTCCTACGACGACCTCCTGACCGAAAGGTCGGTCGCCGTGCCCACCCCGGCTGCCCCGAGCAACCTCGCCTATGTCATCTACACATCCGGGACCACGGGCAGACCGAAGGGAGTGGAGGTCGAGCAGCGCGAGGTCGTGCGCTATCTGCGGGACGTCGCCTCCGATCTGGGTGTCGTGCGCGGCGGTTCGTACGCGCTGCTGCAGTCGCTCGCATTCGACTTCAGCCTGCCGATGTTCTACCTGCCCCTGGCCCATGGCGGCACTCTCCACGCCATGGATGGCCGCATCACGGGGGAGGAACTGGCGCAGTTCCTGGCGCGTCACGAGGTGAACCACCTCAAGATGACGCCCTCGCACATGGCGGCGTTGACCGCCCAGGTGGATGCGAGATCCGTCGCGCCGCGTCGCGGTCTGGTGCTCTCCGGCGAGGGCGCGCCCTCGCAGTGGATGCGTGACCTGGCGAGGAGCGTCGACTGCCGTGTCATCAACAACTACGGCCCGACCGAGGCCATCGGGGCCTGCACCACCACCGATGTCGATCCCGACGTCGAGAATCCCGAGGCGGTGTGGCCGATCGGCGCTCCGATGCCCGGCGTGCGGACCTACGTGCTCGACGACCGGCTGCGTCCGGTACCACCGGGGGTGCGCGGGGAGCTGTACATCTCCGGCCGCCTGGCGCGCGGCTACCTGTCGCGCCCGGGCATGACCGCGTCGCGGTTCGTCGCCGACCCGCTGAGCGGTGCCGGTGAACGCATGTACCGCACCGGTGACGTGGTGAGCTGGCGCCCCGACGGGCAGCTGGCCTTCCACGGACGCGCCGACGACCAGATCAAGATCCGCGGCTACCGCGTGGAACTGGGCGAGGTCGAATCCGCCCTGGCGACCATGGACGGTGTCGCGCAGTGCGTCGTCGACCTGCGGGGCGAGCCCGGCCGTGAGCGACTGGTGGGGTGGATCCGGTGGGCCGAGGGTGTTGTGCCCGTCGCCGATGCCGGCATTCGTGACCACCTGGCGCGCACCCTGCCGGACTACATGATTCCCCGGGCCTACGCCACGGTGGACGTGTTCCCGACCAAGGGACACGGCAAGGTGGACCGGGCCGCCCTGACCGAGCCGGAACGCGGCGTGGTCGCGGCACCCGACGTCGCTCCCCGCACCCAACTGGAGGCGGCTCTCGCCGCCGTCTACGCCGACCTGCTGGACATCGAGATCCCCAGCGTGGCCGCGGACTTCTTCGACCTGGGTGGCGACTCGTTGCTGGCGACGAAGGCCGTTTCCCGTATCAGGAGGATCGTGGGGGATGAGGTGGTCGTCGCCGTGATGGACATCATCTCCCATCCCACGGTCGAGAAGCTGGCGGGTCTGATCGAGGACAGGCGAGGCGGCGGTGGTGCTGAGACCCGTCTGCTGTACGAACTCACCGAACCACTCGACGCCCGGGAAAGGGTCGCGTCGATCATCGCCGTTCCCTACGGCGGCGCCAACGCCAGCGTCTTCGGCGATCTGGCCAGAGCACTTCCGAGGGGATACTCCCTCCACTCCGTGGAGCCACCGGGCCACGACGTGACTCTGGGCGAGGAGGTCCTCCCCACCACCGAGGTGGCCGCAGCCGTCGCCGACGAGATATGTGAGCGGATCAACGGCAGGCTGATCATCTACGGGCACTGCGTCCCCGGATCTGCCGTGGCCGCTGCCCTCGCGGAGGAACTCACCCGCCGGGGACGTGACATCGAGGCCCTCTACGTCGGGGGTGCCTTTCCCGTGGCCCGGCCGGCCAACAGGATTCTCGCGACCCTGTCCAGGTGGTCCGCCCGGGACCGGCTCACCGCAGACAGGAACCACGCCAACTGGCTGGCCGGCATGGGGACCGACATCAACGCCATGGACGCGGAACACGCAGCCCACATGGTCAAGGCCATGCGCCAGGACACCCGGTTCGCGGAGGACTACTTCACCGACGTCTTCAGCGGCGACGTACAACGCATCCAGGCCCCGGTGATCAGCGTCATCGGTGAAGCCGATCAGGCCACCCGGTTCTGGGAGGAACGCAGCGACGAATGGTCCGTGTACTCCGATCGGACCGCGTCCGTCTGTATCCAGGACGCCGGCCACTACTTCCTCAACTACCGACCCGACGAACTGGCCGAGATCCTCACCACGGTGCATCACCGGGTCGCGGAGCACACGGAGTCCGGTCTCACCCGTCCCGCCCGGGGGGGCGCCGCGACGTGGTGGCTGCACGACAGCAGGGTCGCGAGGGAAACGGTCAGACCCGGCCACCAGCCCAGGCTCGGGTCCGTGCTGCCGAGCGGTCGGGAATCCGCCGAAACACTACCCGGACTGGGGAAGTTCGCCATCATCGCATCGGGGCAGATGATCTCGTTCACGGGATCGACGTTGACCGAGTTCGCATTGCCGCTGTGGGTGCTGACCCAGACCAACGACCTGATGCTCTTCGGGATCGTCGGGGTGCTGGGAGTCCTGCCAAATCTGATCGTCTCCCCCATCGCGGGGGCGATCGTGGACAGGTTCAACCGCCGCACGCTCATCATGATCTTCGACGCGGCCTGCATGGCGCTGCTCGGCATGCTTCTGCTGTTGGCGACCACCAACACCATGGAGCTGTGGAACATGATGGTGGTGTTCGGCCTCGTGGCCTGTGCCGTCACCTTCCAACGTGTGGCCTTCCAGTCCGCGCTGCCGCAGATCGTCCCGAAGCGCTACTTGGGACACGCGAACGGCATGCTGCAATCCGCCATCGGGGCCGCGAACTTCATCGCCCCATTGTTCGGGGTCGGCCTGCTCGCCGTCTTCGGACTGCCGGGAATTCTGGCGTTCGACGTCGTCTCCTACGTGTTCGCGATCGCCACCGTCGTCCTGATCCGTTTCCCGGCCGCCATGCCGGAGGTCCCGGAGTCCTTGTGGGAGGAGATCCGCGGTGGTTTCCGGTTCTCGATGCGCAACAGGTACTTCCGCTCCATGCTGCTGTACTTCGCGCTGATCAATCTGTTCCTGGCGCCCCTCCTCTCGCTGGTCGCTCCACTGGTGCTGACCTTCGCGTCCCTGAGCGAGGTTGCCGTCGTCACGGCGGTCTCCGGCGGCGCGGGCATCCTCGCCGGAATCGTGATGAGCATCTGGGGTGGCCCACGCCGCCGTCGCATGGATGCGGTGCGCGTGATGTCGGTGGTGCTGGGAGTCTGTGCCCTCATCATCGCTTCCCGGCCCTGGTTGCCGCTGGTGTGCGTGGGGGTTTTCGGGCTGGCAGGATCGATCCTGCTGGTCAACGGTGTCGTGATGACGATCATCCAGACAAAGGTGCCGGCCCGTCTCCAGGGCCGCGTGTTCGCTATCAACACGATGGTGTCCACCGCGAGTGCGCCGCTGGGTTTCGGCGTGCTGGCACCCCAGGGCACGGTTCTGATGGAGTGGTTGATGGCGAACGTTCCCGGAGTCGAACCCGCGGTCCATGCGGTGCTGGGTGACGGCCCCGGGCGTGCCATCGCCATGGTCTATGTGGTGTGCGGCCTGGTCGTTCTCGCCCTGGTGATCTCCACGAGGCGGTGGAACGCGCTGGTCCGGTTCGACGACGAGGTGCCCGATGCGCGCCCGGATGACCTCATCGGCCTGGCGCAGTCCAGGTCACGTCGCGACGGCAGGACGGATGTCGTACGTGCGATCGAGGAGACCGGGACCCTGGAGCCGGAGCTGGAGAAGGTGGGATCCTGATGTCGGGACGCCGGGAATGGCTGCGGGACTACGGCGCAACCGGTCCCTGCCCCGGTGTCCGGATGGTGTGCTTCCCCCACGCAGGGGGGAACGCCAGCGCATACGCCGCGTGGCGGAACGGGCTCGCAGGGGGCGCGGAGGATGTGGAACTGGTTGCCGTGCGCTATCCGGCACGTGAGGACCGTCTCCTCGACCCTCCGGTGCCGTCCCTTCGCGCCATGGCGCGAATGGTCGCCGCTGATCTGGAGAACCTGCACGCCGAGGCGCCCCTCCCGCTGGTGCTGTTCGGACACAGCATGGGCGGATCCATCGCCCACGAGGTGGCGGTGCTCCTGCGCGGGGCCGGGCTGCCCGTCGCGCTGCTGCTGGTCTCCGCGAGGCTCCCGGTCGCGGCACTCACGCCGGGACGACACCAGTCCGACGCGGAGCTGGCCGCGACGCTGTGCGACATGGATCCGGGCACTGGTGAGGTGTTGAACGATCCGGAGCTGCGCGAACTGGTGTGGCCCGCGATCCGGGCCGATCACGATGCGACGAATCGGTACCACGGTCATCGACTTCCTCGTCTGGACATCCCCATCGTGGCATTGGGCGGACACGGCGATGATCGTGTCGATCCGAAGGCCCTGAGCTTCTGGAGGGAATGCACCGATGCCGAGTTTCGGATATCTCTCTTCGAGGGCGGACATTTTTACTACCGTGATGACCTGGAGAGGTTCCTGAGCATCGTCAGCACTCACGTATCCGGTGCCATTGCCGCTTTCTCCCGCGGCTGAAACGGAGTCGTGAGCATGTGTGACGAGAAATTTCGGGAGCGGTCTCGCGTCAACGGGACGGCCCCGGTGCTGCTGTTGTCGATGTTGTACCCGAACCACGTTTTCCACCACGAGGAGGTTCACTGGTGACAAACTCTGTCCACTTGTCCGAAAAACCCGGCACACCACGATCCGACGGCCTCGTGCCCGACATCCCAACACGCGCGTACTGGGGTCCTGGGCGGGTCGGGACGGCTGCCGGCATCGTCGTCCGGCTCGTCGTCTTCGTGATCGGCACGATCCTGGTAAACCAGATCTTGACCGCCGTCATGGCCAACTTCGTGCCTGCGGAGGAACTGCAAACGGTCCTTGCCGTTCCCGCTGCGCTCATACAGATAGTGACGCTGAGCAGTGTGTATTTTCTGGTCGTCCGCTTTCTGGAACGGCGTCGCAACATCCATGAGCTCAGAACGCACTGGGTCCGGGGGCTGGCGATCGGCCTGGCCGGTGGTGCGGCAGCCTTTCTCGTCTGCTGCGGTGTCATCGCGCTGGCCGGTGGGTACCGGTGGAGCGTCGTGGAGCAGCCGGACCTGGGGGCCATCGCCGTGACGATCCTGGGGGCAGGTGCCAGCGCGGCTATCGGTGAGGAACTGCTGTACCGCGGGATCGGCTACCGCTTGATGGAGCAGATGTTCGGCACGTGGGCGGCCATCATCGGATCCGGGCTGGTGTTCGGGCTCATGCACATGGCCAATCCCGGTGCCACCCTGTGGGGAGGCATATCGGTGGCCCTGGCCGGTGGGATGCTGCTCGGGACGCTGTACGCCCTGACGCGTTCCCTGTGGGTGACGATCGGCTACCACGCCGCCTGGAACGTCGTGCAGGGCCCGCTGCTGGGGATACCGGTCTCCGGAAATGAGCTGCCGGCCTTCCTGCAGGTCACCGTGACCGGACCGGACTGGCTGACCGGAGGCGAGTTCGGCGCCGAGAGCAGCGGTGTCACCGTGGGCATGATCTCTATTCTGACCATCGTGTTGGTCGTGATGCTGGCGCGGCGTGGTCACGAGCGTGTCGTGGCGCCGGTCTGGTCCGTACGCAGAAGGCCTGAGCCCATCCAGTCGGAGCAGCACGCCGAAGGCGAGGGAGCCTCCTTGACCTGATCCCCGGAGCAGATCGGGGGACCTCGCCGGAAGGATCGCTCGCAGTGACGGCGGGTCCCGGACGGAGCAGTGGTGTTTCGTCCGGGATCCCGGTCTTCCCGGATGTGGAGGCATCGGTGCGCGCAGTAGGCTGTGCCCCGAATCCAAGTCTGCACTGATGGAAGAAGATGTCTGCTCAGCTCTATGCCCTCGGTCGCTGGTGTTTCCAACACGCGAAACTGGTCCTCGCCGCCTGGCTGATCGTCGTCCTGGCAGTCGGCGGTGCGGCCCTGGCCTTCCGGGGAAGTTTCGCCGACGTGTTCAAGATCCCCGGGTCCCCCTCCCAGGTGGCCCTCGACAAGTTGCGCATGACCTTCCCGCAAGGTGCCATGACCCAGGCGGCAGCGATCTTCGTCGCACCGGAGGGCGGCCGGGTCGACGATTTCCGCGACGTCATCGAGGACACCATCACGGAGCTGGAGGCGATCGACTTCGTGAACTCGGCCACCTCGCCGTGGAACGAGCGAATCACGGGAATGGTCTCCGACGACGGCCGGGCAGCCATCGTCGCGATCCTGATCGACGTCAAGGGCGCCCCGACCACCGAGCAGCTCGCGCAGCTCACCGCCGTCGCCGAACGCATGTCCCAGCGGCTGCCGCAGGGCGCCACCCTCGACATGGGCGGGCAAGCCTTCAACATCGAACTGCCGAGGCTGAGCGTCACGGAAGCCGTCGGGCTGGGGGTGGCGCTCGTGGTGTTGATGGTGGTGCTCGGTTCCCTGGTGGCCGCCGGGCTGCCGCTGGTGACGGCAGTGGCCGGGGTGGCGGTGACGATGTCGGTCATGCTGCTCATCACCCGCCTGGCCAGCATCAACTCGACCACCCCGATGCTCGCGGTGATGCTGGGACTCGCGGTCGGCATCGACTACGCCCTGTTCATCCTCTCCCGCCACCGCAACCAGCTCGGCGAGGGCATGACGGCGGAGGAATCGACGGCCCGTGCCGTCGGGACCGCCGGTTCGGCGGTGGTGTTCGCGGGGTTGACGGTGTTCATCGCCCTGCTGGGGCTCGGGGTCTCGGGGATTCCGTTCCTCACCGTGATGGGCGCTTTCGCGGCCCTGGGCATCGTGCTGGCGGTGATCATCGCGCTGACGATGCTGCCCGCGCTGATGGGGTTGCTGGGGGAGCGACTGCGGCCCCGGCCGAGGAAGCCCCGGCGCCGCGGGTCCCGCGGGGGCGGTGTGTTCGCCCGGTGGGGTCGCGTCACCACCGGGCATCCCGTCGTGGTACTGCTGGTCGTGGTGATTGGTCTCGGGGCGTTGACGATCCCGGGGCTGGGGTTGCGCACCGCCCTGCCGAACTCCGGGCAGCACGCCGTCGGCGCCCCGGACCGCGTCACCTACGACCTGATCTCCCAGCACTTCGGTCCGGGGCGCAACGGCCCGCTGGTGTTGACCGCCGACGTCATCTCCAGCAGGGACCCGCTGAAACTGGTCGCCGACCTCAAGGAGGAGGTGGAGGCGATCGACGGCGTCGCCGCGGTTCCGCTGGCCACCCCCAACCAGAACGCGGAGGTCGCGATGCTCCAGGTGGTGCCCACCACCGGACCCGACGACCCCGCCACCGCCGACCTCGTCCAGACCCTGCGCGACCGGAACGACCAGTGGCTGGAACGCTACGGCGTCGAGACCGCAGTCACGGGCATGACCGCCCTGCAGATCGACGTCAACTCCCGCCTCGTGGGGGCGTTGCTGCCGTTCGGGGTGCTCGTGGTCGGGTTGTCGCTGGTTTTGCTGGCCGCAGTGTTCCGGTCGGTGTGGGTGCCCGTCAAGGCCACCCTCGGTTTCCTGCTGTCGGTCGGGGCCGCTTTCGGTGCCACCACACTCGTGTTCAACGACGGATACCTGAAGGAAATGGTGAACCTGGAGCGCGGGATGCCGGTGATCTCCTTCCTGCCGATCCTGCTGATGGGAATCCTGTTCGGCCTGGCCATGGACTACGAGGTGTTCCTCGTCTCCCGGATCCGCGAGGAGTACGTGCACGGCAAGAAACCCGTCGACGCGATCCGCGACGGCATGGTCGCATCCGGGCCGGTGGTGGTGGCCGCCGCCGTGATCATGTTCTCGGTGTTTGCGTTCTTCGTTCCGGAGGGTATCGGCTCGATCAAGCAGATCGCCTTCGCCCTCGCCGTCGGTGTGGCGATCGACGCCTTCTGCGTGCGCATGACGCTGGTGCCCGCGGTGATGGCGCTGTTGGGGGAGCGGGCCTGGTGGCTGCCGCGCTGGCTGGACAGGATCCTGCCCACCTTCGACGTCGAGGGGGAGGTCCTCACGGAGAAACTGAAACTGGCCCGGTGGCCCGGTGGCGGCCACGTGCTCTACGCCGAGGACGTGGCGGTCGAGGGCCTGCTGCCGCCCACCAGCCTGGTGCTGGAGGCCGGGAACGTGATCGGCGTCGCGGGTCCCGTCTCCTCCCGCACCGGGCTGGCGCTGGCGCTGTCGGGCAGGCTCGGCATCACCTCGGGGCGTGCCCGGGTGGCGGGGGAGCTGCTCCCCGGAGCCGCCACCGCCGTGCACCGCCGCACCCGCTACACCGACCTGGCCAATGACCCCGCTGCCCTGGTCCTGCTGCGTCCGATGCCGGGTAGTGTCGTGTTCGTCGACTCGGTGGAGACCATCGACGTCGGTGACGAACGCCTGGCCGATCTGATCGACCGGTTCCGCGGCGACGGAACCTCGGCGCTGGTGCTGTGCGCCAGCAGCGAATCGATCCTCGAAGCCCTTCCCGTCGACGGCGTGTTCGTCGTCGGCCAGCCCGTCAGGAGTATCCGATGAGACCTGAAAGCATTCATTCCGGACATCGCCTCGGCTGGCCGGGGCTCGTCGTGCTGGCCCTGGTGCCGCTGCTCGCGGTCGGTGCGCTGCTGGGGGTGGTGCGCGGCGGCAACGAGCAGGGAATCCACGCCGCCGTGGTCAACCACGACAAGGCGGTGACCGTCGACGGCCGGACAGTGCCGCTGGGGCGGCAGCTGGCCTCCGAGATGGTGGCCCGTGAGGGGCCCAACATCTCGTGGACCATCGCCGACGCCGAGGACGCCGAGGCCGGGCTGAACGACGGCCGCTACTCCGCCGTGGTCACCATCCCCGAGGGTTTCTCCGAGGCCGCGACCTCCTTCAGCAGCAACGACGCCGCCATCGCGAAACAGGCCACCATAAACGTCGTGGTCTCCAAGAACGCGCCCTTCGCCGATGCGGCCCTCGCCCACGACATCGCGGGCCTGGCCACCGACACCATCAACGCCACCCTCACGAAGGCCTACCTGGAGAACATCTACATCGGCTTCAACAGGGTGGGGGAGCAGTTCACGCAGGTCGTCGACGGGGCGGGCAAACTCGACGAGGCCGGCTCCCAGCTCGCCGACGGCGCATCAACCGCCGCCGAGAGCTCCGGGAAACTCGCCGACGGGCTGGGTGAGCTGTCCACGCAGGGGCAGAAACTCAACAGCGCCGCGACCACCCTGGCAGAGGGATCGCAGAAACTCACCGACGCCGCCGGAACCCTCGCGGGCGGGGCGGGGAACCTCGCGAACGGCACCCGAACCTTCGCGGGCGGCATCGCCCAGCTGAACGCCCAGGCGCCGCGGCTCGCGGACGGGGTCAACCAGCTCACCGATGGGGCCACGCCGCTGCTGGAGGGGGTCCCCGGATACACCTCGGGCACCGTCGGTGTCCTCGACGGGGTGGGCGAGCTGCGAGACGGCCTGGCCCAGCTCGAATCCGGTCTGAACTCCCAGCTCGACCCCGAGGCCATGAAGGAGGCGCAGGCGGCCCTCGGGCAGCTCGTCCCGACCCTGCGCGAGGCCCGGCAGGCCCTCACGCAGTACTTCCCGGGGGTGAGCGACATCACCATCGAGGAGGTGCGTTCCAAGCTCGCGGCCTTCGACGCCCAGCTGGACAAGCTCGACTCCACCCTGGCCGGGTACGCCTCCGGCGAGACGCCGCCGCCGTCGGAGCTGAAGGAGTTCGCCCAGCGACTGGTCGCGAACTGGAAATGCCCGATCGAGGACGCCGAGACCTGCAAGCTGCTCCGCGACGCCTACCAGGAGGGGGTCGGCGACGCCCTGACCACGGGTTTCCAGCAGGGAGCGAAACTTGCCCTCGGCGTGCTGCAGCGCACCGACCCGAGGACCGGCAGGACCCTGCTGGAAACCGCCCGCGGGTTCTCGCGGATGGGGCTGGGCATGACCGAGTCGATCATCAAGCTGCGCGACGCGATGGCGAAGATCGTGCCCGCCGGAACCGATCCCCTGGCCGCTCTGGAACAGCTGCCGTCGAGGATCACCGAGCAGGTGCAGAAACTGAACGGCGGGGTCACGAAGCTTCGTGAGGGCGCAGACACCATCCTCGCCAAGGCCGAGCCGCTGCGCACCAACGCCGAACAGCTCGGCACCGGCGCCACCCGGTTGCTGGGTGGTTTGCAGCAGCTGCGGAACCAGACCTCCGCGCTCCCGGCCGCGACGGCCCGCCTGGCCGAGGGGGCCAACCAGCTCGCCAACGGGTCATCGCAGCTGGCCGATGGGGCCGGGCAGCTCTCCTCGGGGGTGGGGCAGCTCTCCTCCGGGGCCGGGCAACTGGCCGACGGCACCGGCAGGTACGTGACCGGCGTCGGCCAGGCCGCCGACGGCGCCACCCAGCTCGCCGCTGGGCTGCTGCGGCTGGGAGCGGGGTCGCGGGAACTGTCGCAGGGACTCGGGGCCTTCCACGACAGGCTCTCCGAGGCAAAGTCGAAACTGCCCAGCTACAGCGACTCCGACCGTGACACGTTGTCGCAGGTGGTCGCCTCGCCCGTGCTGAAGGACGGAAACGTCTACGAGGCGATGATGGTGCCGCTGGCCGCGCTGCTCGCGGTGGCGGCCCTGTGGCTCGGGTCGCTGCTGTCGTGGAGTTTCGCCCGTCCCGTTCCCTCCGACCTGATCGCGTCCTCCCGCACCAGCGCGACCCTGTGGCTGCGCACCCTCTGGCCCCCGGCCGCGCTCGGCGCTGTCCAGGGCCTGCTGTTCGGTGTCGCGGTCGGCATGGCGCTCGACCTGACGCCGGGACGCACCATCGGGGCGGCCGCCCTGCTGACGATGGTCGGGGCGAGTTTCGCCGTCGTCAACCACGCCCTGACCGGCTGGTTCGGCAACGTGGGGCGCGGGATCTCGGTGCTGGCCCTGGTGATCACCGTCGCCCTCGGGCTGACCTCCACCACACCGGGCTGGGTCCAGGGAATCGCAGGAATCTCGCCGCTGCACAACGGCCTGCTGCTGGTGCGCACCTTCCTGGCCAGTGGGTCGGGTCTGGTGGCGCTCGGCGGGGCGGCGCTGCTGTTCGGGGCTGTCGCCGTCGGGTTGTCGTACCTGGCGATCGCGTCCCGCCGGCACCTGACCGCCGACCAGTTCCGCAGCCGCGTGGTCGGGGGTGCCGGGGTGTAGCCGAGCGTGGGCGTCAGGAAGCCCGGTTGCGTGGCACCTTCGGAACAGAACCCGGACGTCGAGTGGGATCCATGCCGCAGTGGTCGTGTCCCGGGAGAGCACGGCCGGGTGCCGTCCAACTGATGCGGAAGCGCCAAACGCCCGGTTGAAGTGGCGCCGTTTGCAGGGTTGAAAAGACGCCATATGGACGGTTGAATGGGCGCCAACTACCGGGTTGGGATGGCAGCTGGTGAAGGGGACGAGAGGAATGGCGGCTCAGGACGACTACCTGCCGCGGGTCGTGGACCGGATGGTGAAGGATGGCCTCGGCTACTCGGGGGGCGTCCTCCTCGAGGGGGTTCGGGCGTGTGGCAAGACCATGACCGGGCGGCGGCACGCATCCTCGGAGGTTGCGCTCGATTCCGGACTGCCTCAGCTACGTGCGGCCCTGGATCTCGACCCCTCCCTGCTCCTGACCGGTGATACACCGCGCCTCATCGATGAATGGCAGATCGAACCATCGCTGTGGAACCTCGTGCGCAGGGAGGTCGATTCCCGCCGGGCCCCGGGACAGTTCATCCTCACCGGTTCCTCTGCCCCGGCCGAGGATGCGGCACGGCACTCGGGGGCGCACCGCGTCTCTCGGATCCGGATGCGGCCGATGACCTTGTTCGAGCGCGGCCTGGGTGATGCACGTGTGTCGCTCGCCGAGCTGTTCGATGGCCGGATGCCCGGCCCGGTGTTCGACTCGGGCATCAGTGTGCGTGAGGCCCTGGACGCCTTGATCCACGGGGGCTGGCCGGGGGACCGTGACCTGACGACCCGACAGGCGCAGCGTCACCTGCGGGACTACGTCGATGACATCATTCATGTCGATGTTGGCCGGCTGGATGGTGAACCGCGGCGGGATCCCGTGAGGATGCAGGCCCTCATACGCTCCCTCGCCCGGCATGTGGCGACCGAGGCCTCATTCACCACCATTGCGAAGGACGTCGCGGGGCAGTCGCTGGCGGCCGAGACCGCGATCGCCTATGTGAACGCGCTCAAACGGCTGTTCATTGTTGAGGAGCAACCGGCGTGGGCACCTCATCTGAGGTCCCGGTACGCGGTGCGGATGTCGTCGAAACTGCACTTCGTCGATCCGGCCCTCGCAGCGGCGGTGACAGCGACATCAGCGGACCGGCTCATGCAGGATCTGGAGACCGCCGGACTCTGGTTCGAGTCGCAGGTCGTGCAACACCTGCGTGTCTTTGCCGAGGCGCTGGGTGGCCGGATCTACCACTTCCGGGACAAATCGGGCAGGGAGGCCGACGTCATCGTCGAGCTCGACGACGGGCGATGGGCGGCTTTCGAGGTCAAGTTGGGGCAGAGACAGATTCCGGCGGCCCAGGCATCGCTGATGGCTTTCGTGGGTGATATCGACACGACCCGGACACCTCCTCCCGAGTTCAGGGCCGTCGTCACTGCCGACGGCCCCACGATGCCGCTCCCCGATGGTGCCGTGACCTTCCCGCTGCAGGCCCTGCGACCCTGACCGGCATTCACGTGGGGTCGGCGTCGCCGATGATCCGCCAAGTCCCCGCCCGGGCGCTGCCGTGCCGGGCCAGACGTCCCGACCGACGCAGCCCGGCGACCAGGCGCTCCGCCGTCCTGCGCGAGCATCCCAGGTGCTCGGCCAGCGTCGCGATGGTCGCATCCGGGTTGGCGCCGAGGAACGACAGCGCCCGTTCTCGGCGGTCCCGAATCGAGGGAGTCGTCGTATAGGGAGTGAGCGCGTCACGGATGACCGTGAGCATGAAGGTTACGCAGGCCTCACCTGAGCCCTGCGCGTTCGAGCGGGCGATGGCTCTGTAGTAGCTCTCCTGGCGGTCCCGGATCACGCTTTCGACCGGCAGCCACGCCAGCGTCGGCCGCCACCGCGACAGCAACAGCGTGTGCCACAGGCGTCCCGTCCGCCCGTTTCCGTCCGAGAAGGGGTGGATGAACTCGAATTCGTAGTGGAAGACGCAGGAGACCAGCAGCGGGTGGAGATCGGTCGAGGCCATCCAGCCGAACAGATCCGACATGACCTCGGGGATGTATCGGGCCGGTGTGCCCGCATGGATGAGCCTGCTCCCCTCGAAAATCCCCGCGTTCCCGGAGCGGCATCGTCCGGCGTCGCCGATGAGCCCGCGCATCATGATGCCGTGGGCGCGCAGGAGATCGTCCGGGGAGAGGGGGTCCAGGTCATCCATGAGCTGGTAGGCGCGACGAGCGTTGGTCACCTCGAGGATCTGATCAGCGGGACCGAGGACGCGCTTGCCGTCGAGGATGGCCGTGACGGCCTCGCGTGAGAGCGTGTTCCCCTCGATCATGAGGGAGGAGTGAATGGTGGTGATGCGCAGCTCGCGGTGCAGCACGGGGTTCGTCCCCAGGGCCGATGCGGGGCCGAGCGTCCCGACGAGTTCGGCGATCTCCATGCACAACCCGTCGATCTCGGAGGTGCGGTTCAGCGGCGGCTCGTAGACCATGCGATTGCCCCTCAGGTGTCGCTGTCGTCGTGTTCGGGGCGTGAAGACGATTACCGCCACATTTTACCGCCAGTGGCGGTGATCACTGCCGGCCGCGTTCGTGGTTTCCTCCTCGAGGGTCGCGCTCACCTGTGTCAGGAAGCGCCGGGTGATCGGGGAGAAAACCTGTTGCCGGTCCTCGTCGCCTGTGCCGCACGCACGGGCAGGCTCGTCAATCACAGCGACCTCGCCCGGGATGCCGGGGTCGACACCAAGACGGCGCAGAGCTGGCTCTCGGTCCTGCAGGCCTCCGGTGTCGTGCGCCTGCTGCGCCCGTTCTGGTCCAATGCGACCAAGCGGCTCACCAGGACTCCCAAGCTCTACCTCACGGATACGGGGCTGGCCTGTCACCTGCTGGGATGGAGTTCTCCGGAGACCCTGCGCAGAGGGGCGATGGCCGGCCCCATGTTCGAGACCCTCGTCGTCGGCGAGGTCATCAAGTCCTGTCTCAACGCCGGCGGCGACGCCCGGAATGTGCATTTCTACCGGGATGCCCGTCAACGGGAGATCGACCTGATCATCCAGGAAGGGCGTGTGCTGCATCCCGTCGAGATCAAGACGTCGGCAACGGTGACTCGTGAGGCTGCAGCGGGTTTCTCCGTTCTCAACGACCTCGGCGACTACGACGTGGGGGCGGGCGCCGTCATCTGCCAGACCCGGGAGCCCTACCCCGTGACGGCCACAGTGAAGGCGATCCCCGTCTGGTCGATCTGACGGCGCCGGGCAGAGGACGGCTCACAGCGATGACCGGGCCCGGGTGCGGCCACGACGCCGTCCGCGCCGGCGAGGGGCGGAGCGAGTCCTGAAGCCCTGATCCCTTCCTCGGTGGGCCGTCGTCGTGTGCGCGATCAACCTCCCAGGGTGTAGCGGCCGGCGTTGATCGCGGCGATGACGCCGCCGTCGACGAGCAGGTCCGTGCCGGTGATGAAGGAGGCCTGCTCCCCGAGCAGGAAGGCGCCAACCGCCGCGATCTCGTCGGGGGTTCCCACGCGCCGCGCGGGGGACGCGTCGATCATCGCCTGGTAGCCCTCGCCCGCGGCCCGGAACTCGTCGTAGGCGAGCGGGGTGACGATGATGCCGGGGCTGATCGTGTTGATGCGGGCCCCGCGGTCGCCCCAGGAGGTCGCGGCCGCCGTGCGCACACGCAGGTGATTGGCGCGCTTGGACACCATGTAGGCGATCCCGGGGTTCGCCACGGCGTCGTTCCTGACGAAGTCGAGGTCGGCGAGCTCCTCGGTGGGGCACAGCGCCAGCTGCCGCTCGACCTCGTCGCTCAGGCGCATCATGTGGCCGGCCTGGCTGGAGATGACGAGCCCGGCCCCGCCGCGGGCGATGACGCCGGAGAAGACGTCGATCGCCACCGCGGTGGCCACCAGATCCAGGGCGACGATGTGCTCGGGCGAGGACTGGTTGGGGGATGCGCCGGCGGTGTCGACGAAGTGGCGGACCTCACCGAGCGAGGCGGCTCTGGCGGCGAAGTCCTCGACGGAGGACCGGTCCAGCGCGTCCACCCGCTGGGTGGTGACGTCATGTCCGGAGGAGGTCAGATCGCGGGCGGCGGCCTCCAGGCTCGACCCGGAGACGTCGCCGAGCAGGATGCGTCCGCCGCCGGCGATGCGGCGGACGATGGCGGTGCCCATGGAGCCGGCCCCGAGCAGGGCGGTGACGGGCCGGTTCTCGTTGCGGTCGAAGATCATTCGGTGGTCCTTTCGTGGAGCACCTGCAGTGCGAATCGCTGCTGCTCGTCCGTTCGTCCGCATTCAATCTACGGGGCCGCGCGAGCGCCGTCGATGGCCTGTTCCGGCACGAATGGGTGGATGAGCAACTCGAGGCGCATGGCCGTACCCTTGGCGGGTGGGCCGCATTCAGTGCGCGGGCGCGTATCAACAAGAAAACCTTCTACCGTTACTACCCGGCCGTCGAGTACCTGCTGGCCGAGGTGCAGGCGCAGTATTCCTGGCCGGCGGCGCCCGCGGGCATCGTGGGGAAATCGTCTCACAGCGATGACCGGGCCCGGGTGCGGCCCACGGCCATGGCGACGGAGAGGATCGCGACGGCGAACAGGGCGCAGATCCCGCAGTCGACGAGCAGGGGACCGATGACGTCGGCGGATGTCGAGGCGGCCGTGAACGCTCCGGAGATCGCCTGGCTGGCCCAGTAACCGGGGGTGAGCCTGGCGGCCTGGACGACGGCATCGGGCAGCCACTCCATGGAGACCCAGGTCCCGGCCAGGAAGGACAGCGCCATGCCGCCGATGTTGGCTACCGCGTTGGCCGAGTTCTGGCCCAGGCCGATTTGGCCCATGAGGAATCCGAGCGAGACCGCCACGAGCATGTAGGCACCCAGGGCCGCTCCGACAACCCCCAGCAGCGGCGCCGATGTCGTCACTGCACCGGCCCCGAAGGCCGCGACGGCCAGTCCGGAGATCCACAGCCACCCGACCAGGCCGATGACGAGGCAGGCGCCCATGACCCCGAGGCTGCGGGACCTGCTGCTCACCGGTGCCGCGGTGAGACGGGAACGCACCGCCCGGCGCCCCAGCGACGCCATGAGCGTCGAGATCGTCACGATCGCGAAGGCCATGATCGGGTAGATGGAGAACTTGGCGTAGACGATGAGGCTGTACGGCAGGGGCGTCGCGTCCTGGGCGACCCGCTCGGCCGGGGCGGAGTGGTTCATCGTGTCCCGGGCCAGGGAGACGGCCCGGGCCGGGTCGTCGGTGAGCGTCGAGAGGTAGTCGGCGACCTGCCCCAGGTAGGAGTCGGTGCGCACGTTCATCAGCGATCCCGCGGCCGATTCGTAGCCGATGACCGTGTCCATCCGGGGCGGCTCGGTGCCCCGGCGGGCTGCCTCCTGGAGTCGCTGCCCGTAGTCGGCGGGGATGATGAGGATGTAGTTGATGCGGTTCTGCGCGGTTGCGTCCTGGATGGCCTGCCTGGAGTCCTCCAGCGGCCTCACCTCGCCGACGGACTCGACGTAGTCCCTGACCCCGTGGGAGATCGTGGAGCCGTCGCGGTCGATGACGGCGACACTCGCCGTGGCCTGCTTGACCTGGCTGGACGTCTCCTGGGCCTGGGTCATCCCTGCGAGCAGGCCGAGCAGGGACAGCGCCACCAGGTAGATCAGGATGTAGACCCGATGGGCCGCCACGATCTTCAACGATGTCTTAAAGGTGCTCATGGTTCAGCCTCCTGGCGCGGATCAGGGCAAGGGTGAGGAACAGGCAGGTCATGCCCAGCAGGGCCGCGCAGCTGCGGGCGAAGGGTTCCAGGGAGTCGTAGTAGAGCAGCCCGTAGAAGCAGCGGGCGGCCTGCCACAGGGGGTTGGCCTGCGCCAGCAGCGGGGCACCGCGTTCGACGGAGTCGGCCAGCGACTGCGCCCCGGGTCCATACAGGCCGGTGAACAGCGACAGCAGGCAGGTGATTGCGGAGACCAACCCGCCCCCCAGTCTTCCGATCGTTCCCAGCGCGGCGCCCGCCGCGCTCGACATGAGGCTGGCCACCCCGATCGCCACCAGGCACAGGTGCACGTGGGGCCCGAAGTTCACCCCCACCACCGTGGCGATGAAGGCGAAGGCGATGAGCAGGCAGCCCAGGACGCACACCCACGAGGCCGCGAGCGTGGCCGTGAGCACCTTCCAGCGGGGCAGGCCCGCCAAGGTGTACCGCGCTCCCAGGGGCGAGGTGGCCATGATGCCCTGCACGGCGATCATCGCGACGGTCGTGCCCATGCCGCTGGCGAAGGCCAGCAGCGCGAAGTAGTAGCGGGTCGCGGGCTTGACGGGGGCCGGCGTCACCGAGACCGGCTGGGTGAAGTCGTGCCCGGCCGGGAGGGACGCCACCTGCTCCGGTGGTGTCCCGGCCTCGATGAGGGCCTCGTGCTCGGCCCGGGTCTGGGTGTAGGAGTCCATGACCACCCGCAGGACCCGCAGGGACTCCTGCGCGTCGCCCTTCTGGGTCACGTGCAGCACGGGTTCGCCGTTCTCGACGGCGAGGTAGCCGTTCGTGTCCCCGCGTTTCGCTGCGACCTCGGCCTCGGATGCGGTGGAGTGGGTGACCCTGGTGATGAGGTGGGGGTCGGCGTCGTCGGCGGAGATCCGTTCCACGAGGGCGTCCAGGCCGGGGGCCGCCCGGTAGGCATCGTCCTGGACGATGCCGAAGCTCATGGGGCTGGCCTCGTAGGCCTCCTCCAGGTTGGAGAACTGCGCCATGAAGATGATGGACAGGACGATCGGGAAACCGAGCGTCCACACGAGCAGGACCTTGTCGCGCAGGAGCCTGAGCACCTGGTGGGAGAAGACGGTCAGCATCTCAGGCCGCCTCGTCCCGCAGGGCCCGCCCGGTGATCTCCAGGAAGACGTCGTTGAGGGTCGGGGGTTCGGAGGTCACCCGGCCGCAGGTCGCGCCTGCCGCGGCCAGTGCCCCCATGACGTCGGAGAGGTTGTGCGCCCCGGGAGAGCACTCGACGAGGACATCCGGCTCCCGGTAGGTGGCGGTGCGCACGTGCTCCAGGCGGCGCAGACCCTCCAGGGTCTCCTCGCCCAGCGGGACCGGGTCCGCGATCTCCACCCGGATGCGCTCACCGGTGCCGATCATGGCCTTGAGTTCGTCGGAGGTGCCGGAGGCGACCTGCCTGCCGCGGTCCATGATGACTATCCGGTCGCACAGCTGCTCCACCTCCTCCATGTAGTGGCTCGTGTAGATGACGGTGGCGCCCCGCTCGTTGAGGCGTCTGATGCCGTCGAGGATCGCGCCCCGGCTCTGCGGGTCGACCGCGACCGTGGGTTCGTCCAGGATGATGAGGTCGGGGCCGTGGGCGATCCCGCAGGCGATGTTGAGGCGGCGCAGCAGACCACCGGAGAGCTTCCTGGGTTTGAACCTCACGAATTTCTCCAGGCCCACGAAGGCGATCGCCTCGTCGACCAGGCGGCGACGGGTGGCGCGGTCGCGCACGTACAGGGCGCAGAAGGCGTTGACGTTCTCCGCCACGGTGAGCTCGTCGAAGACGGCGACGTCCTGGGGTACCACACCGATGCGGCGCTTGAGCCCGTAGGCGGTGGGCGCCATGGGATGGCCGAAGACCCGGATCGACCCCTTGTCGTAGGTGAGCAACTGGAGGATGCAGCTGATCGTCGTCGTCTTGCCCGAACCGTTGGGTCCGAGCAGGCCCAGCACCTGACCGCGCGGAATCCTCAGGGACAGGCCGTCCACCGCGACGAGTTCCCCGTAGCGTTTGACCAGGGACTCGACCTCCACGGCGTGATCCGCGTCCCGGATTCTCCCCTTGGGTTCCATCTCAACTCCTTGCCTCCTGCCGGTGCTTCCCGGCTCACGGTTCCCATGCTCCCGCCGGGCCGGTCGCGGCAGAAGTGCCTGCTGTCATGACCTGGTGCGGGCGGCCATGACATCTGTCACGAGCCTCGTCACGGGCGCCGGGAACGGGGTGCGGGCCGGAGCGCCGGTCATCGCCGATAATCGAGGCGTGAAGGTCCTGGTCGACAAAGGCGTGATCCTGTGCGGCTGCGCCTTGCTGGCCCTGCTCGCCGGTGGGGTGGACGCGGCCGCCGTGATCTGGCTGCTCCTGGCCGTGGCCGCGAGCGGACTGAGCGTGGCGGCCGACCGGCGGCGTTGGATCGTTGCCGTCCCGGCCGGCTACCTCCTGCTCGGAACCCTCGCGACGGCGTCGACATCGGTGGCGGGGGCGCCACTGGCCGCCTACGACCTGGCTCGCCTCGCCGTCCTCGGGACCCGGCGGGAGCGGGTGGTGGCGGCGATTGGCTGCGCACCGTTCCTGGTGGTCGTGGCCGGGCGGGTGCCGGGGACGCCGGTGCTGGCGCTCGCCCTGGTCGCCTGCGCGCTCGCGGCCCTCCTGGCGCTGCGCACCACCCAGGAGGAGACCTCGCGGGCGCGCCTGCACGCGATGCGCGACGACCTACGGGAGAAGGTCCTCGCCCTGCAGGGCGCGAACGCCCGGCTGCTCCGCGCCCAGGACCACGAGCTGCGCGCCGCCGCCCTGTCCGAGCGCACCCGGATCGCCCGCGAGATCCACGACGGCGTCGGGCACGTCCTCACCCGCCTCCTGCTGCAGCTCAAGGCCCTCCAGGTCACCCACCGCGACGAACCGGGCGTCGTCGCCGACCTCGCCGCCCTGGATTCGGGGCTCGGCGAGGCCCTCGACTCCATGCGCCGGTCCGTCCACGCCCTGTCCGACGAGGGCGAGGAGCTGGCCACCTCCCTCAACCTGCTGGGCTCTCGCTGCGGTATCGCCACGGTGAGCGTCGACTGCTCAATCGAGGCGGAGCCCCCGCCTGCGGTGGTGCGCTGCGTCGTCGCCGTGGTGCGCGAGGCCCTCACCAACGCCGCCCGTCACGGCCGGGCCGCCTCCGCCCGCGTGGCGGTCGCCGAATATCCCGCGTTCTGGCAGGTCACGGTCGACAACGACGGCGTCGTCGCGCCCGGGGACGAACCACCCGTGGACGGCGGGAACGCCGGCCTGGGCCTGCGTTCCATGACCGAGCGGGTCGAGGCCCTGGGCGGTAGGGTGCGGATCACACCGCGGCCGCGGTTCACGGTCTTCGCCACGATCCCCAGGGACCCAGCAGGCAGGGAAGGAGAACAGTGAAGGCAGCCACCCCGATGAGGGTTCTCATCGTCGACGACGACGCGCTCGTCGCCCAGGCCCTGACCACGATCCTGTCGGTCGAGGAGGACGTCGACGTCGTCGGCCTGGGAGGTTCGGGGCCCGAGGCCGTCGAGCGGTACCGGGAACTGAAACCCGACATCCTGCTCATGGACATCCAGATGCCCGGCGGCGACGGGCTCAGCGCGGCCGAGCGGATCCTGGCCGAGGACGCAGGAGCGCGCATCGTCTTCCTGACCACCTTCTCCGACGACGAGTACATCGTGCGGGCCCTCAGGATGGGTTCGCGCGGCTACCTCATCAAACAGGACGTCGCCCAGATCGTCCCGGCGCTGCGGTCGGTGATGGCCGGGGTGTGCGTGCTGGAGGGGGAGGTGCTCGAACGCAGCGCCACCATGGGGCTGAGCGGCCGGAGCGATTCGGGGGCGGACCAGGGCCGGGCCCCGAGGAGCACGGCCTTCGCGGCCCTGACCGACCGCGAGTACGAGGTTGTCGAGGCCGTTGCCGAGGGGCTGGACAACGCCGAGGTGGCGGCGCGGCTGTTCATGAGCGAGGGCACGGTGCGCAACCACATCAGTTCGGTCCTGGCCAAGCTGGGCCTGCGCAACCGCACCCAGGTGGCGGTGCTGTACTACCGCTGTGCGCAGACCGGGTAACAGTGGTTCCCGTTGACGTGCCCCACCGGCTCGTGTCACGAGGCGCCGGGGGTCTCATCGACCGGGGTGGGGCGTCGCGTCCGCATGGCGGGGCAGAAAACAACCCCTTGTCCGTGGGCGCCGGGTGAGGTGAGCCAGGGTCTGACAGTGCCCCTCTCAGCAGCCGGGCCGCGGAGGGAGGGGTGGTAGCGTTTCGGACATGCGCTCCGCGCGGCGGGCTGCTTCCACCCGCTGCTTCCGGGGAACGGCCGGTCGCCGTCGCCCGGATGTGAGAGCCGTTGGGACCTGAAAGGACAGGCGATGGAATACACCCGACTCGGCACCACGGACATCACCATTCCCCGGCTGTGCATCGGGGGCATGAGCTTCGGGGAGGTCTTCCCGGACTTCCACCAGTGGGTCATCGACCAGGAGGCCACCCAGGCGGTGATCGCCCGCGCCCTGGAGCTGGGCGTCAATTTCATCGACACCGCCAACGTCTACGCCCACGGCACGAGCGAGGAGTTCATCGGGGCCTCGCTGAAGAACCTCGGTGTCAGGCGCGAGGACGTGGTGCTTGCCTCCAAGGTCTACTTCAACGAGGGGCACCTGTCGAAGGTGGCCATCGAGCGGGAGATCGACGGGACGCTCAAGCGCCTGGGCACCGACCACCTCGACCTCTACATCATCCACCGCTTCGACTACGACACCCCCGTCGAGGAGACCATGGAGACCCTCGACTCCCTCGTGCGCTCCGGGAGGGTGCGGGCCTTGGGTGCGTCGGCCATGTACGCCTACCAGCTGCACACCATGCAGGTGAGCGCCGACGCCCACGGCTGGGCCCGGTTCGCCTCCATGCAGAACCACTACAACCTGCTCTACCGCGAGGACGAACGGGAGATGATCCCCGTGTGCCGCCAGTACGGCATGTCACTGACCCCCTACAGCCCCCTCGCATCCGGGCACCTGACGCGCCCCACCTGGGACTCCGACTCCGTGCGCTCCACCACCGACGCCACCATGCGCGGCAAGTACGACCGCGACCGCGAGACCGACATGCCCATCATCGGGCGCGTCGCCGAACTCGCCGGGCGTCACGGGGTGCCCATGTCCGACGTCGCCCTGGCCTGGTTGTGGGCCAAGGGGGTGGCCGCCCCCATCGTCGGCTGCTCGCGCCCTAGCCGCGTCGACGACGCCGTGCGGGCCCTCGACCTGACGCTCACCGGGGAGGAGGTCGCCTTCCTCGAGGAACCCTACGTCCCCCACGAGCTCGTGGGTCCGCTGGCCCGGCCCGGGGACGCCCCGCTGCCCGGCTCCACCACCGATCGGGTGACGCTCACCGGACAGGACACCCCACAGCGATGACCGCGCGGCCCCGGAACGGCAGAGCATGCCCGGGTGTGCGATAGATGCGCTGCCCAACTGACGTGGTCGCGCAGCAGCCACGTGATGGTTGCAGGTCGTAGTGGCCGAAAATGCGCCAGCTGACTGGCGGCTCCAGGCGACCACGTCGTTCGTCGTCGGTGAAGAAGAGGTTTCGTTTCGCCCAGGCCGGGTGAACCTGGTGAAGGGGCGCGCTGATGTACTGGCGACATCGTGTCCCACCGTGATACGCCGTGCTATCCCCTGTGTCAGGGGAGGAGGGTGCGATGTCAACTGCCATGGAGAATCTCAACGTCAAGATCGACGCCGAGGACAAGCGCCTGTTCGTCGAACTCGTTCATCAGATGGGGACGACCCCCTCCAATGCCATACGCATGTTCGTGCGTGCGTTCAATGACTTCCAGGGATTCCCCTTCGACACCTCCCGCCCTTACCGCATGAGTGCTGAGGCACGGCGCGCCTACGAGGAGACTGACGCAGCAATCGCCGCGGGCACTGCCACGCGCTATCGCAGTGTTGTTGACCTGCGCAAAGACCTGGATCTTTGATGCTCGAGATCGTTGTCTCGAACAAGTGCAGGAAGGCCCTCAAGCGAGCGAAGAAACCCGGAAGTCATTCCGATCCTCGACCGTGACCGGGGCTGTCGCCTCGGTTCCGGGCGATCTGCCGCCGCAGGGCTGGGATGCCGCGGGCGCCGTCGGCGATGCCGAGCAGTGGCATGCGGTACAACTCCGTGAGCCGTTCGATGGTGGTGCGCATGACCTCGGCGACGGCAGGGCCGGGCCCGGAGCCCTGGAAGAAGAAGGCCAGGGGAGTTTCGGCGATCTGCTCGGCGGGCTCGTCGTTCATCCGCTCGATGACGGTCTTGAGGGCACCGGTCATGCCGTGCCAGTAGACCGGCGTACCCCACACGAGCGCGTCCGCCGCGCACATGCGCTCCCAGACCCGGGGCCACTGGTCACCGGGCAGTGAAGAGCCGCGAGAGTGGATGGCGTGATCGATGAGGTGGAGCGTCTCGTAGCCGGTTCCTGCAAGAAGCCTCTCCGCCATGGCGGTCGTGTTGCCGTCACGCTTGGAGGAGGCGTTGACGAACAGAAGCATGAGTGTCCTTTCGACGTGGCCGTCCCAAGGGTAGCTGTTCACCATCGGTCGATGAGCCCATCCGGTGCTCTGCACGGACGTCTCCTGCCAAGCCGGCGGCGGGGGATACCTCTCCCCAGTTCTGCAGATTCCTCACGTCGATCCCTGCAAACTCCTCACTACGGCGCCTGCAGATTCTCTACTAGACTTCCTGCAAGTTCCTCGCTTCACCTAGACTGACGGCATGGACACCGCTGAGGTCACGGGGACCAGTTACCTGCCGCGTGCCATTGATCCGCTGATGACCCGCGTCCTGGAGTCGACCGGGGCGGCCATCCTTGAAGGCCCTCGCGGCTGCGGTAAGACAATGACGGGGTTGGCGCACGCGTCCTCCTATGCCCTGCTTGACACCCCTGAGGCACAGACGGCTGCCGAGATCGATCCGCATGTGCTGCTGGTCGGAGCCAGCCCACGTCTCCTTGACGAGTGGCAGCTCATTCCCCAGATCTGGAACCTCGCACGCAGAGAGGTCGACTTCTCTGCCGAGCACGGGCGCTTCATCCTCACCGGCTCGGCCACCCCGGCCGCCGACCCCATCCGGCACACCGGTGCGGCACGGTTCATCCGAGTCCGGCAGCGCACCATGACCTGGGCGGAGAAGGACAACCGTCTCAACGACGACGGCGTCTCGCTGCGCGCGCTGCTCGACGGGGCCCGCCCGTCGTCGTCCATGTCCACGGCTCCGCTCGACGAGATCATCCGCACCATCCTGCGCCCTGGATTCCCTGGTCTGCTGAACGCTCCATCAGACATCGGGGCACGCAGTATGGAGAGCTACATCAAGGACATCGCAACCACAGACCTCAACCGACTTGCGAACCTGCGCTCCGAGCCCGCAGTCATCGAGCAGCTCATCACGTCACTGGCCCGTTCCACCGCAAGCGATGTCTCCCAGTCGACCCTGCGTCGGGACATATCGCGAACGCTACCCGCACCGTCGGAGGCCACTGTTGCCAAGCTGCTCGAGCTGTTGGAGCGCGTCTTCATCCTTGAGACGATCCAGCCCTGGGCGGTCTCCCTGCGCTCCAAGGCCCGTCTGCGTCGTTCACCCAAGTACCACCTGGCTGACCCGGCGCTGGCCGCGGCCGCATTGCATGCTGACGCCGCCCGCCTTGGCGCAGATCTCGAGACGCTCGGTTTCCTGTTCGAGTCCGCGGTCATCCATGACCTGCTGGTCTACACCGAGGCCTTGGGAGGGCACCTTTACCACTATCGCGACTCCAACGGACACGAGATCGACGCGGTCATCACCATGCCCAATGGAACCTGGGCCGCCATTGAGGTCAAGATCGGTGGCGGGCAGGTACAGCGCGGAGCCCAGAGCCTGGCCTCAGCCATCGCCCAGATCGACATGGCACCTCCCGCATTCAAAGCGGTGATCACCGGGACAGGGTTCAAGGCGACCCTGCCGGATGGCACGATCACATTCCCACTGCACGAGCTTCGACCCTGAAGCCGGCTGGGGCGCCGCGAGTGAGCAAGGATCAGCGGTTGAAGAGCCAGGCCATGACCTCCCGGTCCCGGGCGAACAGGGTGTTGCCGGCGCCGTGCTGGTCGGAGGCGCCGCGCTCGGAGAAGTAGGAGTCCGGTTTGACGTCGAGCACCGCCAACCGCGCCGTCTCATCCGTACCGACACCCCGGGCCTCGTAGAGCGAGACCAGCTGGCGGTGGCTGGTTCGGTCGGGTTCGGCGCCGTAGTACTCGTCGCGTTCTCCTATCACGAAGCGCACGGGCAGCCGAGCATCCGCCACGGCCGCCAGGTCACCGTCCCACCGGGAGGCGCAGTGCAGCACCGCGCAGAACAGGTCGGGGCGTGTGGCGGCCGCGAGCGAGGCCGTCTCGCCGCCTCCCGAATACCCCTCCAGGAACACATGGGTACGGTCGATCGAGTACGTCGCCTCCAGGTATTCCACGAGCGCGATGGTCTGGTCCGCCGAGGTCTGTCCCCAGTCGTTCAGCTGCGGCGCCACGATGATCATGTCGCCGCGATGCGCCGGAGCCTCGAAGGCGAATTCCTCGGTTCGCAGGTTGACGCCCACGCCCTGGAAGTAGAGCCCCTGCCAGCCGGGCAGCGTGACGAACAACGCGTGGGGTGTGGCCGCGTCATACCCGTCCGGAACGCTCAAGTGGAAGTGGATGTCGCCGTGCGCCGACGAGTGCAGCACGTTGTCCATCGTGAACCCGCGATAGGTCTGCGTTCCCGGTGTCGTTGCGTCTCGCGCCTCAGGGGCGAAACTGCCCCGCCCACCGGGCGACCTCCTCGGCGCTCGCGTTCTCCGAGAAACGCATGCCCTCCTGCCACTGCCCCGTGTTGCCTGCCAGCTGGGCGAGTTCGGTGCCGCTGTTGCTGATCGGCGAGGACAGCGACGTGCAGAAGGGAATGACGGTCTTGCCGGTGAAGTCGTTCTGGCGGGCGAAATCCGTCATCACCCAGGAGGCGCTCTGCCATCAGATGGGATAACCGACGAAGATCGTGTCGTGGCGCGCGAAGTCGTCGGGGGCGTTGGCCACGAGCCGGGTGGTGCGCTGATCGGCGTTCTCGTACTCGGTGACGACGCGACTCGAGGTGTCCCGCCAGTTGAGGTCGTTCTCGCTGAAGGGATTCTCCGGTTCGATCACGAAGACACCGGCGCCGAGCGTGTTCGCGATCGTCTCCGCGACGGTTTTCGTGTGACCCTGCGCGGAGTAGTAGGCGACCAGCACGGAACCACCCGCGGAAGGCCGGGCCGATGCGTCGCTCTGCGACGGGGAGGGGGTCGTCGCATCACCACCGGGTGCCGTCGAGCCGCCGGAGGATGGGGAGGTCGTTCCACAGGCGGCGAGCAGGGCTCCTGACGCCGCGGTGGCCAGGAGCGCCGTTCGGGTCAGGAAGGTTCTGCGGGTCGGGGCGACGTGCGGTTTGTCCGGTGTGGTCATGGGTTGCTTTCTCCGATCGCGATGGTTTCTCAGGCAGGGTGGTGGCCGGGGGTGGGGAACCGCCGGTGTGTCAGTAGAGGGCCGCTCCGGACGGGTCGGCCTTGCGGATGCGCTCGCTGACCAGCCAGGCGATCATCGTCGGGTCACGGTGATCGAAGATGCGTGGGAAGGAGCCGTCGTCCAGGGCGGCGAAGGCGGCCATGTCATCGGCGCCCAGTTCGAAGTCGAAGACGTCGAGGTTCTCCTCCATGCGATTGCGGTGCGTGGACTTCGGAATGACGATCACGTCCTGCTGAATCAGGGCACGCAGCGTCACCTGCCCGGCGGTCTTGCCGTACTTCGCGCCGATGGCGGTCAGCACCGGATCGGTGAAGATGCCGTTGCGGCCCTCGGCGAAGGGCACCCAGGCCTTGTGGATGACACCGAGCGAGGTCATGAGCTCGTGCGCCTCGGCGTTCTGGCGGAAGGGATGGGTCTCCACCTGGTTGACCATCGGCGGGACCTCGGTGAGCAGGGCGATGTCCGCCAGACGGTCCGGGTAGAAGTTGGACACGCCGATGGCGCGCAGCTTGCCCGCCCGGTACGCCTCCTCCAGGGCACGGTACGCGCCCGGGTAGTCGGCGATCGGTTGGTGCAGGAGCATCAGGTCGATGTAGTCCGTGCCGAGCAGGCGCAGGGACTCGTCGACGGAGGCGGCGGCGCGGTCGTGGGTGAGGTTGACCGGGGCGATCTTCGTCGTCAGGAAGACGTCCTTCCCGGGCGAGGCCGGAGCTCTTCAGGCCGGCGCCGACTCCCTCCTCGTTGTCGTAGGCCTGGGCGGTGTCGATCAGGCGGTAGCCGACCTCGAGGGCCTCGCGCACGCAGCGCGCGGTCTCCTCCGGCGGGGTCTGGAAGACGCCGTAGCCGAGGACCGGCATCTCGACGCCGTTGGCCAGGGTACGGGTGGGAACGGTGGTGTTCATGGTGTTCGTGGGCTCCTTGGGTGGTGTTGCGGTTCATTCAGGCGCCGGGACGGACGATCGTGCAGGGCCGGACGGATGCCACCGATGACGAGGACACGCGGGAACCGGCATGCGGGTGATTCTTTCGAGTTCGAGGCGTGTTGTGCCCGGACGGTCAGGAGACGGAGAAGGCCCGCTGCATGAAGGCGTCGTACTCCTCGATCCAGCCGCCCTCCGCGCCGAAGCCGTGCGGCCATCCGTCCAGGACGCGGGCGTGGAGGGTCGCGCCGAGCCCCGCCATCACCTTGACCTGCGCCTCGAACTGGTCGTGGAAGGGATCCCGCGTGCCGTAGCAGTAGTAGGTCGGCACGATCCCGGCCAGACGGTCCGGGTTGAGCTCCGCCACCGACAGGCGACCGTAGAAGGAGTAGATCATCGCGGTCGCGGCGGCATCGGCGCTGACCGTATCGAGCTCGTCGGGTGCGTAGCCGGCGTCGAGGGCGGTGGGTGAGGTGGTGCCCGACCAGTTGAGGATGGTCTCACCGCACAGGATCCCGCCGGCGGAGTAACCGCCCAGCGCGATGGTGTGCTGACCGGGCAGGCGGTAGTCGCCGGCGTGGGCGCGCACGAAACGGATGGCGCGTGCCAGGTCACACCCGGCCTCGGCCTGGGTGTAGGGCCGCACCCGGTAGTCGACGACGAAACAGTGGTAGCCGAGTGCGGACAGGCGCTCGGCCGTCGGGTAGCGGAACTGGGTGAACCAGTTCAGGTCGTCGGGTGTCGCCGAGATCTGCACCGGCACGGAGGACTGGCCGGCCTTCCCGCGGCGCGGCTGGTCGACCAGGTAGACACCGTAGCCGCGGCGCAGGAAGAAATCCGACCAGCCCTCGCGCCCGTCGGGGGTGGACTGCCAGCCTGCGGAGGACTGTCCGTAGCCGTGCAGGAAGACCACGCTGTGATTGTTGGCGTCCTGGGGCAGCTGGTAGAAGACGTGGGCGTGGTCCGAGTGGCGGGTCTGCCCGGCCTCGGCCATCTGCCCGTGAACGGGATCGAAGGTGCCGGGGGCCGTCTGGACGGTGCCGCCGACCTGGAAAACACCCTGACGGCTGATGCAGATGGGTTTGTCGCTGCTCCCAGGGGTGGTCCTCGTCGTCGATGGGGCGGGCGCAGGAGTGGCGGCCCGGGCACTGGGGTTTCTGCTCGCGTAGATGTAGATGCCGAGGGCCTGCGCTGCGGCGAGGGCACCGATTCCCCGTCCGAATGCTCGTCGTGTCACGGGTTTCATGTGTTCGTTCATTCCTCGTCGCTGTCGAAGGTTTTGTGAAGCATGGGGGTTCCCGCCGATTCTGTGCTTTCTTCGGGCAGTGCTGTTCCGTGAGGCTTGTTCACAGCCGCTCCGAAGCTGGTTGAGCCCCGGACCGCGACGAAGGAGCAGTCCACATCGAAACCACCAGAGCTCGCCGCAATTCCCAAGGCACGACCACCAGAGGATTGCGCTGGCCGGTGCCCCTGTGAATAACCCTCTGTGCATCAGTCTTCATCGCATTTCCTTTTGTGCAAAATGCAAATACCGGAACTGCTGATGCAGGGAATGCATCAAGAGGAGGAAATGCGGAGCGTATGCGGCTCGAGGGGATCGAGCGCGAGGGCACCATGGGCGCCGCTGCCCGGAAGCTGCACGTCTCGCGGACCGCCGCTGTCGCAGGGGCCGAAGGAACCCTGTCGCCCGGGCGGCAGACGTGACATGCTCGAGGTAAACCGGCCGCACATCGTAAGGAGCCATCCATGGCGCTGACACCCCAGGCACGCGAGACATTCACCAGGCTGTTCGGGGCAGAGCCCCGGCCGCACCCCACGGACCCTGAGCTGTTCGACATCCTCCAGAACGGGATCTTCGACGAGGTCTTCTCCACGGGCGTCCTCACCGACGTCGAACGCGAGCTGCTCACCGTCACCGCTCTGACCGCCATGCAGACCCTCCCGCAGCTCAGGGCCCACGTGGGTGCCGCCCTCAACATCGGCGCCAGCCCCCTGCAGCTGCGCGAGACCATCTACCAGTGCGCCCCCTACATCGGATTCCCCAAGACCCTCAACGCCATCGGTGTGGCCAACGAGGTCTTCGAGGCGCACGGCATCTCCCTGCCCCTGGAGAACGCCGGCACCGTCGACGCCACCGACCCCGGCGCCCGGGAGGAGGCGGGTGCCGCCATCCAGACCCCGCTGTACGGCACCGAGGTCAGGGAGGTCTTCTCCGCCCTGCCCGAGCCCTTCGATGAGTTCGTGCCCCACCTGCTGACCTCCTGGGCGTTCGGCGACTTCGCCACCCGCGGCGGGCTCGACGTCGCCCAGCGCGAGCTCGTCAGTCTCGTGGCCATCGCCGCCATCGGTGCAGCCACCCAGCTGCGCCCGCACGTGGCCGGAGCCATCAAGGCAGGTTCCTCCCGCCAGAAGGTGGCCGCCGCCCTGGTCCAGGTCATGCCCTACATCGGCGGCCCCTACACCCTGTCCGGCCTCGTCCTGGTCGCCAGGTATGACGAGAACGCCTCCTCGGAGGCCTACCGCTAGAAAGAACTGAACCTGGATACCTTCGAGAATCGGGGGAGGTGACGCTGAGGCGCTGCCTCACCGACCCCGGCCACACCATCGGTTGGCACTCGGGGTCGTCGGCGCGAAGGCCCGCCCGCGTATGGCAGGGCGGTGCCTCGCGCCGCGTTCCCGTGACTGGTGGGTGCTCGTCAGTAGAGCGTCCCGCCACCCAGTTGGTTGTTCTTGACGTAGTCACGCAGCAGCCACGTGACGGTTGCGGGGTCGTAGTGGTCGAAGATGCGCGGCAGGGTGCCGTCATCGAGGGCGGCGAAGGCGGCCATGTCGTCGGCGTCCAGTTCGAAGTCGAAGACGTCGAAGTTCTCCTCCATGCGCTCGCGGCGCACCGTCTTGGGGATGACGACGACGCCCTTCTGCATCAGGGCCCGCAGGATCACCTGTCCGGGTTTCTTGCCGTACTTCTCGCCGATGGTGGTCAACACCGGGTTGGCGAAGATGTTGTTCTGCCCCTCGGCGAAGGGAGCCCAGGCCTCGTGGACCACACCGAGTTCGGCCATCACCTCGTGAGCGGCGTCCTGCTGGCGGAAGGGGTGGGTCTCGATCTGGTTGACCGCAGGCGGGATCTCGGCGAGCAGGGCGACGTCGATCAGGCGCTCGGGGTAGAAGTTGGACACCCCGATGGCGCGCAGCTTGCCGGCCCGGTAGGCCTCCTCCATGGCGCGGTAGGCGCCGGGGTAGTCGCCCATGGCCTGGTGCAGGAGCATGAGGTCGATGTAGTCGGTGCCCAGCTTGCGCAGCGACTCGTCGATGGATGCGGCCGCCCGCTCGTGGTTCATGTTGGCCACCCAGATCTTGGAGGTGATGAAGATCTCCTCGCGGGGGATGCCGCTGGCACGCACCCCGGCGCCCACCCCCTCCTCGTTGTCGTAGGCCTGGGCGGTGTCGATCAGGCGGTAACCGACCTCGAGGGCCTCGGCCACACAGCGTTCGGTCTCCTCGGGTGGGGTCTGGAAGACGCCGTAGCCGAGCATGGGCATCTCGACGCCGTTGTTGAGGGTCTTGTGGAGCATTGCGGTGTCCTTCCGGTGGTCGGGTGGGGCGGTCAGGACTGCTTGGAGTAGTCCATGGGGGTGGTGACGAAGGTCGGTGGCTCGTCGGGTATCGCGTAGTAGGGCTTCTGCGGCAGGGCGTTGATGCGGGCCACCTCCTCCTCGGTCAGGGCGAAGTCGAAGATGTCGATGTTGTCGGCCATGTGCTGCGGGTTGAGGGTCTTGGGGAAGGTGACGTTGCCCTCCTGCAGGTGCCAGCGCAGGACGACCTGGGCCGCGGACTTGCCGTACCGGGCGGCGGGTTCCGTGAGGGCGGGTTCGGCCAGGAGAGTCCTGTCGCCGTGCCCGAGCGGGTACCAGGCCTCGAAGACGATGCCGGTGTCCGCCAGCTCGGCCTTGAGGGCGTGCTGGTTCCAGTAGGGGTGGGCCTCGACCTGCAGGACCGCCGGGGCGATCCGGGCGACGTCGAGGATCTCGCGGACCTTCGCGGCCGAGAAGTTGGACAACCCGATGGAACGCATCTTGCCCGCATCCACTGCCTCCTCCATGGCCCTCCAGCCGGAGACGTACTCGCCGTAGGGCTGGTGGAACAGCAGCAGATCGACGTGGTCCAGTCCCAGGCGCTCCAGGGTGGCGTCGATGTCCGTGACGCACCGCTCGTAGGGGTAGGACTGCGGGAAGAGCTTGGATGTGACGAAGAACTCCTCCCTCGGGACCGGACTCTCCCGCACGACCCGACCGACGGCCACCTCGTTGAAGTAGGCGTTGGCCGTGTCGATGTGCCGGTAGCCGGCCGCGATCGCCTCGGGCAGGTGATCCGCGACCTCCGCGGAGGTCATCTGGAAGACGCCGTAGCCCAGGGCCGGGATCGTCAGGGTGTTGTTCATCGTGAAGGACTGCAACGGGGGCTCCTGTGGTGATGGTTCTCTGCCTGGCATCAATCCTCGTCGGAAATCCGGTTTTGTAAATGCGGATACCGGATCGGTTGATGCGCACAGCGCATGAACCGGGATGCGGGGCAGGAACGGCCACTGCGGCAGCGCGGAGGGAACTGGGTGTGGAACTGGAGCAGCTGAGACAGCTCGACGCCATCGCGCGCGAGGGCACCATGAGCGCCGCCGCCCGCGTCCTGCATATCTCGCAACCCGCCCTGTCCCGTTCGCTGGGGCGCCTGGAAACCGAGCTCGGCCAGTCGCTGTTCGACCGTGCCGGGCGCCGTCTCGTGCTCAACGATGCCGGTCGCGTCGCCCTCGAACACGCCCGCCAGCTTCTCCGCGACGAACAGATCATGCGCAACGCCCTGGAGGACCAGGCCCGCCGAACCCGCGCGCTGCGCGTCGGAACCGTCGCCCCCGCGCCGCTGTGGCGGCTGACCGCGCTCATGACGGAGCGTTTCCCGGAGCTCGTGCTGACCTCCCGGATGCTCCCCGGAACCGAGGTGGAGGCCGGTGTCCTCGGTGGTGGACTCGATCTCGGCATCACCCTGCGCCCCGTGGCCCAGCCGATGGCGCGTTCGGGCCCGCTCATGGTGGAAAACCTCTCCGTCGTCCTGCCGGTCGGGCACCCGCTGGCCATGAGACGGAGCGTGGGCGCGGCCGAGCTCGACGGTGAGACCTTCCTGCTCCTCGAGGACATCGGGTTCTGGCGTGAGGTGTGCGACGAACACTTCCCGCACTCGGAGTTCATCGTGCAGGAGGACCGCGCCGTGTTCGAGCGGCTCACACACAGCTCGTCGCTTCCCTACTTCGTCACCGATGCCCCCTTCTTCGCTGCCCGTCTCCCCGGCCGCGCGGTGGTGCCGATCCACGACGCCATGGCCCGCGCAACCTTCCACCTGCTGGTTCACGCCGACGGTCGCCGGGAAGCCGTTGACGTCTTCGAGTGGGTGTCTGCCCGGTGAGGCGCAAGGGTGTCCGATCGGGTCATCCGCGGATGCCGGTGGTGGTTTCGACCCAGCGGCTCGCGGGAGGATCCCTCGCATGCCCGTGAGCAGGCCCGACGAATGAGCGAATGGTTCGTGCACTATGCTCAAAAAAACGTGCATGAACGTGCAAGAATCTTGCGTTTTCCCTAGTGAGAGCGCTTGGCTGTGCATGTTCGAGCAGTTCGAACAGCGACGAGGTCCCCCGCCTCGCCACCCCCCCAAGGGCGTCGCCCCGGCGCCGCCCATGACAAAGTAGTCAGAACTGGAGTTCTAGAAATGTTCGCCATCTTCCTGTCGGAAGCAGTCGGTTCGATGTTGCTGATCCTCCTTGGATGCGGCGTGGTCGCCAACACCGCGCTCGCCAGGTCCAAGGGACAAGGAACAGGTTTCCTGTTCGTGAACTGGGGGTGGGGCCTCGCGGTGTTCGTGGGCGTCATCGCCTCCGCCAAGTCCGGTGGCCACCTGAACCCGGCGGTCACCATCGGTCTGCTCGTCAACGACATCGCCCAGGGAAAGCCCGCCATGGACTTCGGCACGGTGATGGCCTACATCGGCGGCCAGTTCGTCGGTTCGCTGATCGGTGCCTTCCTGTGCTGGGTGGCCTACAAGCAGCACTTCGACGAGGAAACCGACCAGGGCGCCAAGCTCGGTGTGTTCTGCACGGCACCCGCCATCCGCAACCCGTTGTTCAACCTCCTCACCGAGATCATCGGCACCTTCGTGCTGGTCTTCGTGGTCATCGCCTCCGGTCTCTACACCACCAACGCCAAGGGCGATGCGGTCAACCTTGGCTGGCTGGGCGCGCTCGGTGTCGCCCTGCTGATCGTCGTCATCGGCACCGGCCTCGGCGGCCCCACCGGATACGCCATCAACCCCACCAGGGACCTGTGCCCCCGCATCATGCACGCCATCCTGCCCATCAAGGACAAGGGCGATTCCGACTGGAGCTACTCCTGGATCCCGGTGGTCGGCCCCATGATCGGCGGCCTGCTGGGTGGCCTGCTGGCGGCCCCGCTGCTGGTCTTCCCGCTGCAGTGACCCATCCGCACCTCGAAAAGATACCGGCGTCTCACGAAGGAGCCATCACATGACAGACACCAAGTACGTGCTCGCCATCGACCAGGGGACCACCTCGTCACGCGCGATCATCTTCGACCACGCAGGCCGCATCGTCTCCGTCGGGCAGAAGGAGCACGAGCAGATCTTCCCCCGCGCGGGCTGGGTGGAGCACAACGCCGTCGAGATCTGGGACAACGTCCGCGAGGTCGTCGCCCAGGCCCTCGCGAAGGCGCAGCTGAACAAGAAGGACCTGGCCGCGGTCGGCATCACCAACCAGCGCGAGACCACCCTCGTGTGGGACAGGAAAACCGGTGAGCCCGTCCACAACGCCATCGTCTGGCAGGACACCCGCACCCAGAAGATCGTCGAAGAACTCGGCGGCGAGGTGGGGGCCGACCGGTACAAGGAGATCGTCGGCCTGCCGTTGGCCACCTACTTCTCCGGGCCGAAGGTCAAGTGGGTCCTCGACAACGTCGAGGGGGCCAGGGAACGCGCCGAGGCCGGTGACCTGGTGATGGGCAACATGGACACCTGGGTGCTGTGGAACCTCACCGGGGGCGTGAAGGGTGGTGTGCACGTCACCGACGTCACCAACGCGTCCCGCACCATGCTGATGAACCTCAAGACCCTCGACTGGGAGCCCTCCATCGCCGCCGACATGGGCATCCCGATGTCGATGCTGCCGGAGATCAGGTCCTCGGCCGAGGTCTACGGCGTGGGTCGCGAGCAGGGGCTCCTGGCGGGTGTCCCGATCGCGGGCATCCTCGGTGACCAGCAGGCAGCGACCTTCGGGCAGGCCTGCTTCGAGAAGGGCATGGCGAAGAACACCTACGGCACCGGCTGCTTCATGCTCATGAACACCGGCGAGGAGATCGTCCCCTCCAAGAACGGCCTGCTGACGACGCTGTGCTACAAGATCGGCGACGCGAGGCCCGTCTATGCGCTGGAGGGTTCCATCGCGGTGACGGGCTCGCTGGTGCAGTGGCTGCGCGACAACCTGCGGATGTTCGACTCCGCCCCCGAGATCGAGGCCCTGGCGGCGACGGTCGACGACAACGGCGGTGCCTACATCGTGCCCGCGTTCTCGGGTCTGTTCGCCCCCTACTGGCGGGCCGACGCCCGCGGCGCGCTGGTGGGGCTCACCCGCTACGTCAACCGCGGCCACATCGCCCGCGCCGTCCTGGAGGCCACGGCCTTCCAGACCCGTGAGGTCCTCGATGCCATGGAGGCCGACTCGGGTGTGAAGCTGACCGAGCTGAAGGTCGACGGCGGCATGACCGCCAACGAAACCCTCATGCAGTTCCAGGCCGACCAGCTCGGTGTCGACGTGGTGCGTCCCGTCGTCGCGGAGACCACGGCGCTCGGCGCGGCCTACGCGGCGGGCATCGCCGTCGGGTTCTGGGGCGGTGAGCAGGACGTCATCGACAACTGGGCCGAGGACAAGCGCTGGGGCCCGGAGATGGACGGGGCCGAACGCGACCGCCTGTACCGCAACTGGAAGAAGGCCGTCACCAAGACCTTCGACTGGGTCGACGACGACGTCGTGGAGTGAACCGATGATCGAACCGGGCCGCGGGGAAACCCGCGGCCCGGTTCCGTGCCCGGGGACGTGGGATCATGGCCTCATGTCAGAGACACCCGAGCCCACACCGGCCAGGCCGCGACGCATTGTCGTCGGGGTTTCCGGTTCCATCGCCGCATACAAGGCTCCCTTCGTCATCAGAGCACTTCGGGAGGCCGGGCACGAGGTCAAGACGGTGCCCACCGAGGCGGCGCTGCGGTTCATCGGCGCCCCAGCGCTGGCGGCCGTCTCCGGGGGGCCGGTGTCGTCGGGGGTCTTCGACGACCCCGCCGCCGTCGAGCACGTCGCGGTGGGGGAGTGGGCGGAGCTCGTGGTGGTCGCGCCCGCGTCGGCGGATCTGCTGGCCCGTATCGCCGCGGGGCGGGCCGACGACCTGCTCACCGCGACGATCCTCACCACCACCGCGCCCGTGATGCTGGCCCCCGCCATGCACACCCAGATGTGGCTCAACCCGGCCACCCAGGAGAACGTCGCGACGCTGCGCCGCCGGGGGCTGACCGTGCTCACCCCCGACTCCGGGCGCCTGACCGGCAGGGACTCCGGGATCGGAAGGCTTCCCGATCCCGACCGGATCGTCACCGAGGCCCTGGCCGTGCTGGAGGCCTCCGAGGCCGGGAGCAGGCCCAACGGCCTGGAGGGGCGGCGAGTGGTGGTCTCGGCGGGCGGAACCCGGGAACCGATCGACCCGGTGCGTTTCCTCGGGAACCGTTCCTCCGGGCGGCAGGGTTGCGCCATCGCTCGGGCCGCAGCGATCCGTGGGGCGCGCGTCGCGCTCGCCGCGGCGCACGTCGATCCCGGCGTCCTGGCGCAGCTGCCGGCTTCCGTCGAGGTGATCCCGGTGAACACGGCTCTGGAACTCAACGACGTCGTGCGGCACCTCTGCACGGACGCCGACGCCGTCGTCATGGCTGCTGCGGTCGCGGACTACCGGCCCGCCACCGTGTCGGCCGCGAAGATCAAGAAACACGGCCTGGATGACGACGAGACGGGGCCCGTCCCGCCGCCCGTGATCACCCTGGTGGAGAACCCCGACATCCTGGCCGGGCTGGTCGCCGACCCACCCCGGGGCGAAAACGGACGAACCCTCGTGGTCGGGTTCGCGGCCGAGACCGGCGACGAGGATGGTGACGTGCTGAGCCACGGGGTCGCGAAGGCGTGGCGGAAGGGCGCCGACCTGTTGGCCGTCAACGCCGTCGGCCCCGCTCTCGGGTTCGGTGACGTGCCCAATGCGGTCGTGGTCCTGGACGCCCAGGGCCGCGAGGTGATCCGGGCCTCCGGCAGCAAGGACGACGTGGCCAGGGCGCTGGTGGGCCTCATCGCCGAACGCCTGGAAAACAACTGATCACAGTCCCAACCGCGATCGCCCGTCGATCCTGCCCGCGGCTGCGGTGGTCCGCACCGGGGACTTCCTCCATGTTCCCCGGGCCGGGGCCACGCCTGGATCGCCACGGATTCTTGCTACTGGCCGCAAGATCTGTGGCGGTTCATCCGTGCATCACCAGCTCTCCCCGGTTTCCACAACCGTTTTGAGGCCGCTGAGCACGAACATCCAGGCTGCCCCGACGTTCTTGGCCGTGTTCGGGGAACTATCGAGGCGGTCATGGATCACGGTGAGACAGCAGTGGCCGCCTTCTTGGGGCTCGATGAGCCAGGTGACACGGCTGGCAGGTTCGTCCACCGAAGGTGGGTGATAGAGCGAACGCCAGGTGATCACGAATCTGTGGTTGGGATCCGATTCCAGTACCTCCCCGTCGACCAGGGGGGCGTCGGTCGAGCGATAAACGCATGGTGAGCCGGGTTGCGTGGTCGTGTCGATGCTGGATCCAAAGAAGTAGCGACGGGTGAATTCGGGTTTCGTGATGGCCTCCCAGATTGCCTCGGGAGCGGCCTTGATGAAGATGCGGTGCACCTGTGTGGATGTCATGAATCCTCCAGCTCTTGTTTCAACTCCACCAGGATGGATGCCTGGTGGGCGGTGTACTTGTCGATCCAGCGGGCGTGGATCTGTTGGATAGGAACAGGATTGAGAAAATGCCGTTTAACGCGACCGTCGCGTTGCGTGGTTATCAGACCTGCTTCTTCCAGGATGTGCAGGTGTTTTGCGATGCCGAATCGTGTCATCTCGAAGTCCTTTTCCAGATCCGTCTGGGTTAGGCCTCCCTCGGTGAACAGCCGGTCGAGCAGTGCGCGCCTCGTGGGGTCCGCCAAGGCCTTGAAAACCTCATCCATGTCCACCCCGAGAAAATATGTGACTTAATGGTCACATGTCAAGAGGAGGGCGTGAAGGTTGTGGATCCGCTTGCCTTCTCGTCGTTCGCTTGCGCTCCAGAGGGAGCGGGTGACAAGAAAACAAGCGCATGAGGATCTTCTCGAAGCTGGTGAGCTGACCTGCTCGTTCGTCGTGGTCCGGCTCAACCAGCTTCGGAAGAGGTATGCTCACGTGCCGGCTCAACCGGCTCTGAGCCCGATCTCCCGGTCGTAGTGGGCGATCACCTTTCTGGGTAGGTAGTCTGAGCCCAGAGCACTGAGAAGAAGAGGCTCGTCACGGCCGGCAAGTTCGACGTTGAGGAGCGCTGGCCCGAACTGCTCGTGCAGCGGCATGTGTTGTGACCAAAGCCGCTGGAGCAGCGCCCCTCACCGATGTGATGAACCCTGGTCCCGAGGCGTGGAGCATCCGGAGCACGGACACTTCATTCACCGGGCACCGAATCATTCGTGACGTATCCGCTCCCCCGATAGTTCGACGGTGACACTCCGAACACCGCCTTGAAGTAACGGGCCGCATGTCCACGGCTGCGCCATCCCACTTTGTTCATCGCCTCGGCTATGGGGAGGTCGGTTTCCCGCAACAGTGCGGCCAGCAGACGTGCGCGAAGGTACATCAGGAAACACATCGGGGTGCGGCCGAACCTGCGAGTGAACACTCGCCCGAGCTGTGACACCGAAAGATGGACCAGCGCAGCGAGTTCGTCCAGTCGCCAGTCGTGTTCAGGTCGCTCAGCCAACAGGCGCGCGGCCTGTTGAGCGGCGGAGAGGCTCATCGTCGCCTCCTGTGGTTTCCTCGTGTGGGCGGGGCAGGCGGCGACGATCCCGTCGTCTTGAACAGGTCCACCCAGGCCTTCGGATGCATCATTCGGGGTAGGGCTGAGGCATCGATGCCGTGTCTTCCGAGCCAGGCCCGGGCCGCCTGCGGTGAAGGGAAGGAAGTGGCGCGAGCAAGGATCTGGGCCAGTCCGTTTCCCGGCCCGGTGTAGATGCGGTGGACCAGGGCGTGGAATCGACACTGCTCAGTCACCGGTAGCAACGGGTGCTCGCGACGGTGGATGGTGAGAATCCCGCCATCCACACCAGGGCGTGGAGTGAAAGCCCGTGCGGGGACACGACCATGCAGGGTGAACGTGAACCACGGTGCCCATTGCGCGGTCATCATGGTGGCCCCACCCACGCCAGCCCTGCGGCGGGCAACCTCCCACTGGGTCAGCAGGACGGCGTCGCTCCAGGCGAAGGAGTGCAAGAGGTGTCTCAGTATCGCGGTGGTCTGGTGGAAGGGCAGATTCCCCACCACCACGTGGGGATGGCTCGGCAGCCGATGGGTGAGGAAATCACCTGACACCACCTCCACGTGTGAGGGAAGGCGACAGCGCAGCCTCTGCTCCAGGCGGGCGTCGATCTCGATGGCCGTCACAGGGCGGCCGAGGCGCGCCAGCGGTACGGTGAGTGCGCCGTCGCCCGGTCCGATTTCGATGATGGGTCCGCGGGTTGCTGCGACGAGTTCAACGAAGGTGGCGATGACGGCTGGGTCGGTGAGGAAGTTCTGGCCGTGTTCGTGACGGCCGTGATGAAAAGTGGGCACTGCTTGCTCCGTGATGGTCGTGGAGCCGGGCATGCTGAAAGACGCAGCCCGGCATGGGGGCCGGGACGGGAGCAGCGACGGGGCGCTCCCGCGGTCAGCGGCTGCGCAGACGCAGCAGAGCAGTGCAGAGGATCAACATGGTGTTCAGCATAGGGAGTCCGCCCTTGAGGGAACCAGCGGGAAGCCGCTGTGGAGGCAAAGACGCGCAGATGTGTATCAGCCCCGCGGTTTGCACAGGGCCCTATTTTCTCCTGTCCTTTCCGTCCGCTGGTCGAGCCGGACTGCTCGCTCCGCATCACAGTCCGGCTCGACCAGCGGACGGAAAGCTCAGTGCCATGCTTTACAGGAGGCGTGCAGCCCCGATCAGGCGCCAGGAATCCTGGTCACGGCTCCCTTATCGCGACCTTGGACACCCCCAGTACTACAGTCACCGAGGTGACGACGCTCGCACTGCACGAGTGGGGGAATCCCGCGGCTCCGGCCCTGCTTCTGGTACACGGCCTGACGGAATCGGCCGCCGCCTGGCCCGACGCCGTGGCTGGCTGGTCCTCCCGATACCACGTTCTCGCGGTGGACCTGCGGGGGCACGGGATGTCCCCACGGTGGGACGACGAAGCCCTGAACCGGGCACCGCAGACCATGCAGGAAGACCTCGAGCGGGTGCTCTCCTCACTCCCGGAGCCCCTCTCGGCGAGGCCGATCTCGTCAGCGCGGTCAACCAGCTGACGATACCGACGCTGTACCTCGCACCCCGCCACGGCGACATGGCCCCTGACCCCTCCGATGTGACCAACCCGCTCGTGCGCCTGGTGTTGATCGACGGCGTCGGCCACTGCGTGCGGCGGGACGCCCCAGAGACCTACCACGGACTGGTCGATCCCTTCATCGAGGAGACCTTCGGCAATACCAGCCGGTGACCCGTACTCCCGTCGCCGATCCCCCGTGCACGAATCGCGGAAGAAGAACGCTTCGATGCCGTGTGGCGACGTTGAACCGTTGAACTTCCGCGTTTCGTGAGCAGGGTGGAGGGGCGGGAAGGGGGTGGTTTCGACTCGGCCGTTTGCTGGCGCTCACGTGCTGGCTCTAGTCGTTGAGCCTGATTTCCCGGTCGCAGCGGGCGATCACCGCCGGGTCGTGGGTGATCACCAGCATGGGGATGCGTTTCCTGACCTCGGCCAGGACCTCGCAGATGGCGTCGCGGGTGGTCGCGTCCAGGCTGGAGGTCACCTCGTCGAGCACCAGCAGCCGAGCCCCCGAGACGAGGACCCGGGCGATCGCGAAGCGCTGCAGCTGGCCTCCCGACAGCTGCCGTGGGCGTCGCGTTTCCCAGCCGGGCGGCAACCCGACCAGCTCGGCCGCCTCCTCGACGCCCATTCCCGCCCCTCCGAGCCGCACCGCCCTGGCCCGGGCGCGCGCCAGGGACCGCCCGAGCGACCACGCCGGGTTCACCGATGTCGCGGGATCCTGCGGAACCCACCCGATCATCCCGCGCGCCGACCGGGGCCAGTCGTCCAGCCGCGCCGGCAGCGCCGTCCCGGCCACGTCCACATCGCCGCCGCGTCGCGGCCAGAGCCCGACCAGGGTTCGTGCCACCGTCGACTTTCCCGAACCGGACGGGCCCGTCAACGCCACCGCCTCCCCGGCGAAGACGTCCAGATCCAGGCCGGCCACCGGGGGATCGGCCAGCCCGGGTGCGCCCGCCGTCAACGACCGCACCGACAACACGGGCTCCGCGTCCCCTCGCGTGCCATCGCCGCGCGGTGCTCCCGGGCGATCCGCGGCCACGACCTCCCGCGCCGGGGCGGCGTCGATGAGACGCCCGTCGCGCATCTCCACCACCCGGCCGGTCAGGCGCGCCGCCACCGCGGAGTCGTGGGTGATCACCAGCAGCGTCGCATCCAGTTCCGCCACGAGCCGTTCCACCAGACCCAGGGCGGCGTCGACGGCCGACGGGTCGAGCCCGGCGGTCGGTTCGTCGAGCACCAGCAGTTCGGGGCGGCGCGCCAGGGCGCGGGCCAGCGCCACCCGTCGCCGCTGCCCTCCCGACAGTTCCGCCGGGAAACGGTGCAGGAAATCGCGGGTCGTCGGCAGCCCGAAAATCTCCAGGGCCTCGTCGCGGAGCCGCTGCGCCTCCTCACCCGATCCCCGCGACAACTCCGTCATCAGGTATCCGATGCGGCGGGTCGGGGTCAGTGCCCCGGCCGGGTCCTGGTCCAGCCGGGCGACGCGACGCCGCAGCCCCCGCAGGACCCCGGGGGAGGCCAGCCGGCCATCGGCCACGACGGGCGCACCCAGCACCGTCATGTTGCCCGCCGTCAGCTCCAGACCGGGCGCGACCGAACCCAGCAGGGCCAGGGACAGGGTCGACTTGCCCGACCCGGATTCCCCCACGAGGCCGACGCGCTCGCCCCGGTCCGCGACGAGGGCGGTTCCGTCCAGGATCGTCCCGGCGGCCGAACGGATCCGCAGATCCTCCACCTGCACGGCTGGTTCAGTCACGGCGACCTCCGAGGGCATCGACGAACAGGTTCACGGGCACCGTCAAGGCCACCATCGCGCCCAGCGGGGCCAGTACCGCCCACGGGTTGAGGCCCAGCCCGTCGAGGTTCCGCGAGACCATCGTCGGCCACAGGAACCCGGACTCGGCGGCTGTGGTGCCCAGGAAGGAGATGGTCGCCATCAGGTAGAGGGCGGTGATCGTGGCCAACCCCAGGTCAGCCAGGACGGGACGCAGCAGCACCGGCACCACCTCCCGGATCAGCGCCACCGATGTCCTGTCCCCGGCCACCCGGGCCTGTTCGAAGAAGGCCGACCCCAGCAGCGGCTCCGCGGCCGTCCGGTAGTAGCGGGACGTGAACGGCAGGGTCAGGGCGGTTGCGATGGGGATGGTGGCGTACAGCGACGCCCCGGCGCGCTGATAGACCACCAGCGAGGCCACGATCATCGGTGTCACCAGGACGACGTCCAGGACGAACCGCACGAACCAGACCCCGCGGGCCCGGGTGGCGAGCCACAACCCCGCGGCCAACCCGACGCCCTGCGAGACCACCGCGGTCAGGAGGGCCGCGATCAACAGCGCCCGGCCGCCCTCCAGGAGCTGGGGCAGCACCGGCCGCCCCAGGTAGTCGTGTCCCAGCCCGCCCGGGCCGCCCGTCGAATAGGCGAGGGCCGTCGTGGTCGCGGAATCCCCGGTGGCCGGCGCCACCCACGGGGCGGCCACGGTGACAAGCACCATCAGCAGGGCGATGCCACCCCAGATTCTCGCCGGAATGCTCCCCTCACACCACCGCCACCATGCGTTCCTGACGCGCCGACAACGCATCCGCGACGGTGAAGGCCACCACCGCGACCACCATCATCAAGGCCCCCGCGGCCATCACCACCGGCACCTCCCTGTCCCCGACGGCCCGCACCAGCGCGAACCCCAGGCCGGGGAAGGAGGTCACGGTCTCCACCACCACGGCCCCACCCAACAGGTAGGGGATCGTCTGCGCGAGCAGCTGCAGGACACCGGGAGCCACCGACGGCAGCAGGTGTCCGGACAGCACCCGGCGGCGCGTCAGGCCCGCCAGCTCCGCCTCACGCACGTAGGGGGCGGCGGCGTGGGTGGCCACCAGGGCCTGGACGCGGCGGGTCAGGGACGCGGAGCAGACCAGCCACAGGGCCAGCGCCGGCATCACCAGGCAGACGGGGTTCTCCCACACCGTGCGACCCGCGCCGGGCACCGACAGCACCGGCAGCCAGCGGGTCCACACCGCCAGGACGGCCAGCAGCGCGATCGCCACCACGAACTCCGGTATCGCGGCCGCGGCCACCGAGACCCCCGCCAGGAACCGGCTGGCCGGATGCCTCGGACGTGCCCCGGTGATGACCGCGACGGGCAGGGTGACCAGCACCAACCCCAGCAGCACCACCGCGGCCAGGGTCAGCGATGCCAGGGCCGGTTGCGCGATCGTCTCCGTCACGGGCCTGGACGTGATGAGCGTGGTTCCGGGATCTCCCCGGAGAATGCCCGCCACCCATTCCAGGTAGCGTTCCAGGACCGGCCGGTCCAGGCCCATCCGGGTCCTGGCCGCCTCCACCGCGGCGGCCCCGTTCCTCGAGGCGGTCGCGGTGGCCGCGTCCCCGGGAAGGGCCTGGATCAGCAGGAACAGCAGCAGCGAGGCCGCCAGGCACTGGGCGGCGGCGCGCGCCAGTCGCCGCAGCAACCAACCGGTGAGGGTGGGTCGCCGCGGCGACTTTTCAGTGGTTCGTCCCAAGGCCGGATCAGCCGACCGGGTTGAAGGTGGCCTTCGCCAGCCAGGGAACCGACTGGACGGAGGTGAAGTTCTCCAGCCCGGCCCGGTACGCGGCCACCTGCTTCTGGTAGCCCCAGATCAGGTCACCGCCCTGGTCGTGGATCTCCTTGCTGATCTCACCCACCAGCTTCTTCTGTTCCGCCGCGTCCAGCGTCGCGGTGGCCTTCGTCAGGTTCTGCTGGATCGTCTCGGAGGTGAAACCGGACAGGTTGAACGGGTAGTCGGGCATGACCTGGCTGCGGAACTCGGTGATGGGGTTGCGGTTGATCCAGTAGGCGGTCGCCGCCTGTGCCTGGTGCAGTTCCTCCAGGTTGCTGTAGTAGGTCTGCGGATCGCGTTTGTCGACGGTGACCTGCACCCCCACCTCGGCGAACTCCTGGGCCATCAGCTCGGCCGAGGAAACCATGCCCGGCAGCATGTCGGCGGCGACGATCGTGAAGGACGTGATTCCCTTCTCCGCGAAGATGCGCTTGGCCTCCTCCTTGTTCGCCACGGTCTGGGCCACATCCTCCGGGTAGCTGTCGTAGCCCTTGCCGAGCATGTCGTTGGCGACCTCACCGGTGGATCCGAGGACGGTGTTGACCAGCTTGTCCCGGTCCACGGCGAGTTTCGCGGCCCGCCGCACCTCCGGGTCGTTGAAGGGCGCGACGCGGGTGTTGAGCGCCAGCTCCAGGGCCGCCGCGGACTCCAGGGTGGCGTCGGCCACCTTGACGTCAGGCGCCCCGGACAGGGTCGTGAGGGCGGCCGCGTTGAGGCCGGTGGCGAGGTCTATCTCGCCGGTGCGCAGGGCGTTGGCCTGGGCCGTCGAGTCGGGAATCGGCACGAAGGTGACCTGCGGGATGGCCGGGGTGCCGTCCCAGTACTTGTCGTTGGCGTGCAGCTGGTAGCCGGTGCTGGGATCCCCCTTGTCGACGACGAAGGGCCCGGCGCCGATGCCGGTGAAAGCGCCCTTCGGGGCGATCGTGGAGAACATTCCCAGCGAGGACTCGAGGAAGTCGGAGGCGGGTTTCTTCAGTTTCAGCGTGGCCGTGGACCCGGAAGCGCTGGAGGCCTCGAAGTCGATGTCGGAGTACAGGCTGGCGTAGCTGGGGGACTGGGCCAGATGGGACAGGGAGTCCAGGACGTCCTGCCCGGTGGCGGCGGTGCCGTCGGAATAGGTCAGGCCGTCGCGCAGCGTGACGGTCCACTCATCGGCGGTGGCGTTGGGTTCGATGGACTTGGCCAGGGACAGCGCCGCCCCTTCCTTGGTCATGACCGCCAGGGAGTCGTAGACGTTGAACGCCAGCATCATCGAACCCGGTGAGGTGGCGGTGACCGGGTCGAGGGAGTCGGTCGGCGCGAAGAGCGCCCCGATCCTGACCGGCTGGGAAGGGCCCGAGGCCGAGGGGGAGCTGCCGCCACCGGAACCGGAAGCGCATCCGGTCAGTCCCAGGGCGGCGGCCACGATGACGGCGCCCAGTCGCAATCTCCAAGGTTTCATCATTCCTGCTTTCTCGTGTCGTTGTTCGTTTTCCTCGTCTCAGACCAGGGACCATCCGCTGGCGCTGCTCCTGTACTCCCAGAAGTCACGGTAGGGGCCCTCGGTGCCCACGAGGTCGTCGTGCCGGCCCTGCTGCGCGACGTGGCCGTCGGCTCCCAGCACCACCACCTGGTCGGCGGCGGCGATGGTCTCCAGTTTGTGGGCGATGACGATCAGCGTCGAGGAGCGTCTCAGTTCCTCCATCGCGGACACGATGTTCGCCTCGTTCTCGGCGTCGAGTGCGCTGGTGGCCTCGTCGAGGAGCACGATGGGCGCCCGTTTCAGCAGGGCGCGGGCGATGGAGACGCGTTGCCGTTCACCACCGGACAGGGCCCGGCCGCCCTCGCCGACACGGGTTTCCCAACCGTCGGGGAGGCGCTCGACGATCTCCGTCGCCCCCGCCAGGGCGGCGGCGCGGCGCACCTCGTCGTCGGTGGCATCCGGGCGGCCGAGACGGATGTTGGCCTCCAGCGTGTCGTCGAACAGGTAGACGTCCTGGAAGACCATCGACAGCTGCGACATCAGGTCCTCGGTGGTCAGCTGTTTCACGTCCACCCCGCCGATCCGGAGCTGCCCCGAGTCCACGTCGTAGAAGCGCGCGATCAGGCGGGCGATGGTGGTCTTGCCGCTGCCGGAGGGGCCGACGAGCGCGCACATCGAACCGCTCGGCACCGACATCGACACCCCGCGCAGCACCGGAACGTCGGGCTGGTAGCCGAAGTCGACGTCGACCAGTTCGACGGTTCCGTCGGAGGGTGTCGCGGTGGAGACGTCGGGTTCGGGCAGCACGGGGGAGTCCATGACCTGATCGATGTGGTTCATCATCTGCCTGCGTTCCTCGAAGCCGACCACCATGGCCCCGATGTTGCTCAGCATCGTCATGAATCGCAGGCACATGCCGATGGTGACGATCGCCCGGAGCGGGGAGAGCTGCGACGACAGGGCCAGGGACGCGGACAGGATGATCATGGCGACGACCACGAGCTGGGCGATGGCACCGTTGACCATGTTGCCGAAGGCCTCCCACGCGAAGGCGCGTCGCGAGTCGCGGTGGTTGGCGTCGAACGCGTCCCGCAACCCGGGAGGGGTCTGCGCGTGGCAGGAACGCAGGGCTCCCTGGCAGCGGGAGAACTCGACGATACGGGCCGCCAGTTCGACCTCAGAGGGTTCGGCGATGGCCTTGCCGTGGTTCAGGAGGCGTCGCCCGATGACGAGACCCACGGTCAGCACGGGAGCCGCGCAGGTCAGCAGCAGCCCGAGCCGCCAGTCCCAGAACCAGGCGCCGATTCCGATGACGACGCAGGCTGCCACGTCGACCCGTAGCTTGTACAGGAAGTGCGCCACCGACTGCGTCAGGGAGAACATCTCCTGGGTTGCCATCCGCGACATCGAGCCCGCCGACGACGGGGTGAACCAGGCCAGGGGCAGGCGCGCGACCTTGTCGCCGATGCTGTGATGGACGCTCTGCATGAAGCCGAGCGCCCCCAGGTATCCGGTGCGGGTGCCGATGAAGTCGACGACCAGAGTGACGACGGCGGTGGCGAGCAGAACCGCCAGCCAGCCGCCGAAACCCAGCCCCCAGGCCGGGGCGCCCGTCGCCAGGGCGGTGGAGGCCGGCAGCAGCGCCAGCAGGGAGAACCCGGACAGTGCTCCCGCCACGATGCCGATGTTGAATCCCAAGGTCATCCGCCGCCACTGGAGCGGCGCCATGAGACGGCGGTAGCGGGGCAGCAGCGCGTTGCGGTTGATGTCACTCATCGGTGGTCCTCCTCGGCGGGAACGGCATCCGACAGGTCGCCGCTCTGGCGCAGCAACGCCCGGTAGTGGGGTTCGCCCTGCAGCTCCTCGTGGGTGCCCGCCGCTTTGATGCGTCCTTGTTTCATCACCACGATCCGGTGGGCTCCCCGGATGGCGGCGGGCCGGTGGGCGATCACCAGCACGGTGCGGCCCTTCACCAGGGTCGTCAGGGCCTGCTGGATCTCGGCCTCGGACTCCGGATCGGCGAAGGCGGTGGCCTCGTCGAGGAGCAGCACCGGGGCGTCGATCAGGATCGCCCTGGCGATCGCGATCCGCTGTTCCTGCCCGCCCGACAGCGACGTGTCGGTGCCGATGACGGTGTCGTAGCCGTCGGGAAGCGACATCACGAAGTCGTCGATCCTGGCCATTCCCGCGGCCCGTCTGACCTCGTCGAGGGTCGCTCCCGGGCGGCCCAGGGCTATGTTGTCGCGGACCGTGGCCCGCAGCAGCTGGGCGTCCTGGAGCACGAACGAGACCTGCGAGTAGAGGGTCTCCTCCGACAGCTGCCTCAGGTCGACCCCGCCGAGCCGGATGCTCCCGGAATCCGGGTCGGCGAAGCGGGCGATCAGCGTCGCCAGGGTGGACTTGCCGGACCCGGAGGGACCCAGGAGGGCCGTCACGGTTCCCTCCTCCAGCGTGAGGCTGACATCGTCGACGGCGAGGGTGTCGCCGTAGGAGAAACTGACATGGTCGAGTTCGACGGTGTGGCCCTGCGGTGTCTGCGGCGTCTCGGGGTGGGGCAGGATCGGGGTGTCGAGGATGGTGCACAGCCGGATCGCCGCGGCCCCGGCCATCTGGTAGGACCAGGAGATCGAGGAGACGACCTGCACGGCGCCGGGCAGCACCAGCGCGATCAGGGTCGTCGTGAGCACCTTGGGCAGCGTGACGGCGCCGGCCTGGATCAGCAGGGCCCCGCCGCCCAGGTTCACCACGAGCAGCAGCGGAATGGAGATCCACGCCATGGAGATGCAGCTGATCGAGACCAGGGGCAGCGCCCAGGCGCGGAAGAACCTGGAGAACTGGTCGGCGGAATCCAGGTAGGCGGCGTGCGCCTTCCCGACCCGCCCGAAGGCCTTGACCACCGAGATCCCGGCGACGAACTCGGCCATGGTGGAGGAGACCTTCGCCAGCTTCGCGTCCATCTCGGCGGTCTTCTCCGGCATGCCCTTCATGGAGACGGCGTAGGTGGCCACGTGCAGCGGGATCGTGGCGATGCTGAGCAGCCCCAGCCGCCAGTCCAGCCAGAAGGCCAGACAGAGCAGGGCCAGCGGGGTCACCACCGCGTTGAGGATCTCGACGGGACCGTGGGCGATCACGGTGTGAACGGCGTGGGCATCGTCCTGGATGCCCTTGCGGATCAGCCCCGAGGTGGATTCGGTGAACCACGACAGGGGAGCCTGCGCCAGGCGTTGCGTGATGCCTCGCTGCAGTTGGGTCCGCAGCTTCAGGTCGGCGACGTGGGTGATGAGCAGGCCGACGAAGTACAGCAGCAACTGGGTGGAGAAGGCGCCGATCAGCAACCCGATCGCCGGCCAGGCCCGGTCGGCGTCGACGGCCGTGCCGGTCTCGTGGGCGGCCAGCAGGAGGTCACCGAGCTGGACGAGGGCGATGTAGGGGGCGGTCGTGAGGATGGCCGACGCGATCACGAACGCCTGCCCCAGCCGTTGCAGTCCGCGTACCGGGGCGGCCAGGCGTTTGATCGCCGCCTGCCCCTCCCTCGCCTTCCGTTTGTTCTCCGCGGTCGGATCGGCCTGGTGTTGGTCCGGTTCGACGCGGTCGACTTCCTGCGTCGTCATCAAATGCACCTCGAAGGATTAGGAAACACTCTTCGCTATTCGATGAGGTTCACCTTAACGCCGCCCTGTGACATGGGCAAACGGTACGTTAACCGTATGAAATCACGCGGGAGACGTACCGGTCCGAAACCGGGCTTCGCCTACGAGGACGTCGTCACTGCCGCCCTGGAGATCGGGATCCGTGACTTCACCCTCACCGGGGTGGCCAAACGCCTGGGGGTCGGCACCCCGGCGCTGTACCGCACCATCGAGTCGCGGGACGACCTGCTGCGCGGCTGCCTGAAACGGCTGGTCCGGGAGTACGAGTCCCCGATTCCCGACGTCGGTTGGCGGGACCTGCTGCGACATCAGGCCGATCGGATGTGGGAGCTGCTGGATCGATACCCCGGGCTCGCGGAGACCCTGCTGGTGGTCACGTGGGCGCACCACTACTTCGCCACGGGCGTGAAGGCCGGCACCGATGCGCTCGTCGAACGGGGTTTCAGCCCGGACGATGCGGCGCTCGCCGTGGACTTCATCGGTGACACCGTGCTCTGTACCCACATGGTGATCGAGGCATACCGGGAGGCGGTCCCGATACGCGACGGTGGGGCGGCGACCGGACTGGAGGCCGCTGCCGAGAACTTCGCCCGCGAGGATGTGGCCAAACAGTTACCGGAGCAGCTCGCCCCCAACGATGACTGGGCGGACCGCGGATTCCTGGACCGCAAGATCGAGTTCATCATCGAGGGCATGGCTCGGCGGGTCGGCGAGTGAAATAGGTGGGTGAGCCGTTCCTGCTGGGCGGGGTGCGTCTGCTTCAAGCGGACGGTGAGGCAGCGAAACACACTGAACGTCCACGCGTTGCTTCCGGCACCTGGCGCCAAGTGCTGTCGGTCCTTCTTGCTCCCGGGCGAACCGGCTCGTGGGGCCCTTAACTTTTGGTCAGAGTTTCGTCTGGTGTCCTGTGGGGTTCTGTTGTTGGTTCTAGTGTCGTGGGATTCCCGGGTTGGAGATGCTGGTTCGGGGTTGTGGCACCAATGGAGGTGTTGGGTGATGAGTGGTTGTGTGGGGCGGGCCGTTGTGGTGGGGGTGGCGGTTGTTGTGTTGGTGTGTTCGTGTAGTGGTG
>NZ_LR027842.1:586188-595534 GCF_900607225.1 [Pseudopropionibacterium] massiliense
GGAGGTCAGAGGCGTCGGGCCGGGCCGCCGGGGCGGGTGATCAGGGTGCTGGCCCTCTCCGCGACCCCCGGGAACTCGGCGACGTAGCGCTCCCCCCAGGCGGCGGCGAAACCGTCGGCGTCCGCGGATGGCACCAGGGCCCACACCGAGCCGCCGAAGCCCGCCCCGAAACTGGATGCGCCCCGCGCACCCAGGTCGCGGGCCAGGGCCTGCATCCGGATGGTCTCGGGCACCTGGTTGCCCAGGTTGTCCCGGGCGTTGCGCTGGGAACGCTCGGCCAGCTCCCCGAAGGCGTCGAGGTCACCAGTGGCCAGGGCGTCGACCGCGGCCGGGATGAGCTCCTCCGACTCGGTCAGGAAGGCCCTCAACCGCGACGCCAGCTCGGGTGAGTGGGCGACGACCGCGGTGAGGCCCTCCCGGGCGTCCCCGTCGCCGGTGAGGGCGTCTCCGATCGTGAGGTCCTCCGAGCCGGTGGCGGAGTTCCACGCGGCGACGATCTCCCGGGTGCGCAGCGACGCCGCGTTGTACAGCTCCAGGGCCGCCCCGGTCTTCTCGGCCAGGACCCCGGAGACCCCGACGACGAAACTCAGGTCCCCGGGCAGGGAAACGGAATCGCCCTGACGGATCGGGCAGAACCGGAACTGCGTCAACCGGTCTGCGTGGCAGCACAGCATGGCGGTGTGGTCCTCGGAGCCGCCGAAGGTCCCGACACCCCGCATCCCGGTCAGCGACCCGAAGGTCATGCCGTTCTCGATGCAGGCCAGGTATCCGGCCAGGTCGGTGCGGGAGCCGATGTTCTCCCGCCACTCGGGGCGCTCACGGAAGCCGTTGTGGTCGATCAGGCTCAGGGCCACCGCCACCACCAGCGCCGAACTCGACGACATGCCGGAGGCCAGCGGCAGCGTCGAGTCGATGACCAGCCGCGCGGGACGCAGCCCACCGAAATTGAGGGCCAGCCGGTCGATCACCGTCTGCAGGTAACCGCCCCAGTGTCCGGCGGGAAGACCGCTCGCGTGCCCGGGGAGGAGGGTCAGTTCCTCCCCGGGTGAGGCCGTCGTGACGGCGGAGAACCCGGAGGCCGCATCCTCCAGCTCCACCGTGATTCCCTGCTCCACCGCTGCCAGCAGCGAGTTCCCGCCCGCGTAGTCGGTGTGTTTGCCGAGGACCTCCAGCCTCCCGGGCACGAACCACGCGGTCACAGGAGCACTTCCCGGGCGCGCAGGGCCTCCACCACGGATGCGATGTCCCCGCGGTTCGACATGTCGAGCACCCCGAGATCCGCGCGAACCAAGCGGTACGGGTCACCGTCGGCGATGGCGCGTCGCACCGCGTCGGTGATCTCGTACTCGCCGCGCGCCGATCTCGGAATGGCGCGGGCGGCCGCGAAGATCGCGGGCGTGCACAGCCAGCAGTTCATGGAGATCACGGCCCCGTCACCCAAGCGCTCCACCGTGGCCTCGTCGGGTTTCTCCACCAGTTCGGCCAGGTTGCCCTCGGTATCGGCAGTGGCCAGTGCGAACGCCGCGATGCGTTCGGCGGGAATGTTGGAGTGGTTCAGCATGCCCTCGCGGGTGAAACCCACCAGCGCGGAACCGGGCACCTCGTGCAGCAGTTCGAGGGCCTCGGTGGGGTAGTAGTTGTCCGAGTTGAGCACCAGTATCCGGTCCTCGCCCGCGAACTCCTCCGCCGCCAGCACCGCGTTCGCGGTGCCGAGGGGCTCGGCCTGCACGGCGTAGGAGATGCGCACGCGCCGCGTGGTGATGCCGTCGTAGTGGTCGCGGATCAGGTCGTGCTCGGGACCGATCACCAGGCAGACCTCGCTGAAACCGGCGTCCGCCAGGGCCGAGATCACGAAGTCCAGGAAGGGGCGGCCGTCCAGGGAGATCATGGCCTTCACCCCGGCGTCGGCGGCCCTGCTCTGCTCGGCGGTCAGTGCGATGTGGTCGGCGGCCCTGCGCATGCGTGACCCGAGACCACGGGCGAGAATGACGGCTTTGTGCGGTGCGGTGTGCGAAACCATGCGCGAAGCCTATTCAAACTGCGCGAAATGCTCATGTCGGGGCCGGAAATGCGCAGATATTCCGCGGGAACGTGACCTTTCCGGTGGGGTCAGAGGTGGCGGGAAGCGCTGTCGAGGATCATCGCCATGGACACGGCACCCGGGTCGAGGTGCCCGATGGAACGCTCCCCGTAGTGCGCCGCCCGGCCGCGACGGGCCAGCATGTCGCGGGTGGCCTCGGCCCCCGCCCGCGCGGCGGCGGCGGCTCGTTTCAGGCTGGCGGAGGGTTCCTCGTCGCGTTCCACGGCCGCGTGCTCGAGCACATCGATGGCGGGGCACAGGGCGTCCAGCATGGTCTTGTCGCCCGCCTGTGCCCTGCCCCGCGATGCGATCCCGTCGCGTCCGGCCTTCAACGCCTGCCAGATGCTGGAGACGGTGTGCGGGGACTGCCAGAGCTGCCCGACCCGCAGGAAGAACGTTCCGTACAGCGGCCCCGAGGCCCCGCCGACGGAACTCACCAGGGCCATGCCCACCTGGTTGAGGTACTGACGCGTGGTGGTGTCCGGGCCGGGAACGATCGTCGCGGCGGTGGCCATGCCGCGTGCCATGTTCGTGCCGTGGTCGCCGTCGCCGATGGCGGCGTCCAGCCCGTCCAGTTCGTCGATGCGGGCCTCGAACTCCGCGGCGGTCGATTTCAGCCAGGTGCTCAGGGCATCAGGGCTGTCAAGCATGGGTGTCCTTTCCATTTCCGGGCGATTTCCCCGCGAAGCAGTCGAAGTGGTTTCAGTGCAGGCCGCGCAGGAAGTCCTCGTCATCGTCGGGGGCGAGCTGGCGGGGCCTGGGACGCGAGGAGGGGCGCCCCGCGAGCAACCAGGCGAACGGGCCGATCACCGGGACGCAGATCACGACGAACAACCACAACCACCGGGGCATGGCGCGCACGCGAGCCCCCTTGGCCTGTGCCAGTTCGACGACGCAGTAGATGGTGAGCATCACCACTGCGACGATCAGAAGCACCTTGAGCACGGGGCAATTCTAGCTCCCGGAATCCGATTCCCGTCCCCGGTGTTAGGGTCGCGTCGCGACCGAGGAACAAAGGTGGTGACGATGGTCTCGGATGTGTCCCGGATGTTGGAGGGCGGCCCTGCTCTGTGGCTGGCCGACGGCCCGGCCCCCCGATTGCCGCGGCGCGTGGGGGCGGTGGTGCAGACCTCCGGCACGACGGGATCGGCCCGGCGCGTCGTGCTGTCCCGGGCGGCGTTGCGGGCCGCCGCCGAGGCGGCCCGGCAACGCGTGGGGGGTGACCTGACCTGGCATCTCGCCCTGCCCGGGCGCTACGTGGCCGGGCTGATGGTGCGGGTGCGCTCGGCGGTGGCGGGTCGGGGAACACCCGTGATTCCGTCCGATCTGGACGGGCTCGCCCCCACCGGTGACGGTGACGCCATCAGTCTGGTACCCACCCAGCTGCACCGCGCCTTGGGCGATGCCGCCGTCACGAAGCTGCTGCGGGCCTTCGACCTGATCCTGCTGGGCGGCGCCCCCCTCGGGTCGGGGCTGCGGGAACGCGCCGGGGACGCGGGGCTGGCCGTCGTCGAGAGCTACGGCATGTCGGAGACCTGCGGCGGGGTGGTCTGGGACGGGGAACCGCTGCCGGGGGTCGGGATCGGGGTGCGCGACGGCCGGGTGGTCATCGGCGGCCCGACGCTGTTCGACGGCTACCTGGACGACCCCGCCGCGACCGCCGCGGCCATGGACGGCGGCACGCTGCTCACCCGTGACCGGGGACGCTGGGAGGACGGCAGGCTCGTGATCACCGGGCGCGTCGACGACGTGGTCATCTCCGGTGGGGTGAACATCGACCTGGCCGAGGTGCGGGCAGCCGCCGCCCGCATCGATCCGGAGACCGCGGTGCTGGCCGTCCCGGACGCGGAGTGGGGGCGGCGGGTGGTGCTGTTCGCCCCCGGCGGTGACCTGAAGGGTTGGCGCAGGACCCTCGCGGGTGCGCTGCCCAGGACGTGGCTGCCGCGGCAGCTGGTCGTCACCTCGATCTCGCGCACCCCCGGGGGCAAACCGGACCGCGAGGCGCTCGATGGCCTCATTGCTGGTGAGAACCACTAGCATGACCCCATCATGAGCTTCTCCACATGGGTGGCCGGCGCCCGGCCCCGGACCCTTCCCGCCGCCGCCGCACCCATCCTGGCGGGAGTGGCGGCAGGACTCGGGACCGGCCCCACGCCGCCCCTGTGGCGCCTGATCCTGCTTCCCCTGCTCTGCCTCGGGGTGGCGCTGGCCCTTCAGGTGGGGGTCAACTACGCCAACGACTACTCCGACGGAATTCGCGGCACCGACGACGTGCGTGTCGGCCCGATCCGGTTGACCGCATCCGGTTTGGCGCGTCCCGGAGCGGTGAAACGGGCCGCCTTCCTGTGCTTCGGTGTCGCCGCGGCGCTGGGGAGCGTCGTCGTCGTGATCAGTGGGTACTGGTGGCTGCTGGCCATCGGGGCCGCCAGCATCCTCGCGGCCTGGTACTACACGGGCGGTTCCCGGCCCTACGGGTATCGCGGCCTCGGGGAGGTGATGGTCTTCGTGTTCTTCGGTCTGGTCGCAACGGTCGGCACCACCCTGGTCACCTTCGGCTCCGCGCCGCCTGCCTCCTGGGTGGCGGCCGTCGGGATCGGGGCCCTGGCGAGCGCCCTGCTGGTGGTCAACAACCTCCGCGACCTCGCCGCCGACGCCGAGGTGGGCAAACGCACCCTCGCCACCCGGCTGGGTGATTCCGGAACCCGGGTCTTCTTCGTGGCCCTGCTGGTGGTCGGCGCGGCCTCGGTGCTGGTGGTGATGGCGCTCAGCACGCCGTGGGCGGGCCTGGGGCTGCTGGGTTTCATCCTCGTTCTGGGCCCCGCCGCGCGGCTGCTGGGCGGGGCCGTCGGACGCGACCTGATCGCGATGCTCCAGGCCACGTCCTTCACGGAGCTGGCGATGGCCGCCGGGCTGCTGCTGGGGGCGGTGGTCGGCCGGTGATCGTCTTCGACATCCCCCTGCGGGTTCCGTTCCGGGGCGTCACCCGGCGGCAGGGAATCCTGTTCGAGGGCGAGGCGGGCTGGGCCGAGTGGAGTCCCTTCCGGGAATACGGCGACGAGGAGGCCGCCACCTGGCTGCGGGCAGCCGTCGCGGAGGCCCGCGAGGGTCCCCCCGAGCCGCTGCGTGACCGCGTCGCCGTCAACGGCATCATCCCCGCCATCGCCCCCGGCGAGGTGGCGCGGCGGGCCGCGGAATCCGGGTGCCGCACCCTGAAGGTCAAGGTCGCGGCCCCCGGCGAGGACCTCGACGACGACGTGGCCCGGGTGGCGGCCGCCCGCGCCGCCCTGCCCGGCGGGGCGATCCGCGTCGACGCCAACGGGGCCTGGACGCCTGCCCTGGCGGAAACTGCGATCCGGGAGCTCGCGCAGTTCGACCTCGAATACGTGGAGCAGCCCTGCGCCGGCGCCGAGGGGCTCGCCGAGCTGCGCCGCCGCCTGGACGGCCTGGTCGCGATCGCGGCCGACGAATCCATCCGGCGGGCCGCCGACCCCCTGCGGGTGCTGGAACTCGGCGCGGCCGACGTGGTGGTGTTGAAGGTGCAGCCGCTCGGTGGGGCCGCCGCCTGCCTCGACCTGGCGGAGCGGCTGGGGCTTCCCGTGGTGGTCTCCAGCGCCGTGGAGACCTCCGTCGGGCTGGATGCGGGCCTGCGGTTGGCCGCGGCCCTGCCGGAGCTGCCGTTCGCCTGCGGCCTGGAAACCGGCAGGCTCCTGGAACGCGACGTCACCGCGCACCCGCTGCTGCCGGCCGCGGGTCAGATCGAGGTGCGTCCCGTGCACGTCGACGACGCGCTGGCGGAGGCCTGCCGCGCCGATGCACGGACCGAACGCTGGTGGCTGGACAGGCTGCGCCGGGTCTCGGCGGTCGCGGGGGTGGGGCTGCCGTGAACTCCCCCCTGCTGGGAAAGGTGATCGTGGAGGCCCTGCTGGCCTCCGGCATCCGGGACGTGCTGTTGGCGCCCGGTTCCCGCAACGCCCCGATCTCCCTGGCCCTCCACGCGGCCGAGACCGCCGGGCTGCTGAGGTTGCACGTCAGGATCGACGAACGCGTCGCGGCCTTCACCGCCCTCGGGATGGCGAAGGCCTCGGGCAGGGTCGTCGCGGTGGCCACCACATCCGGGACGGCCGTGGGGAACCTGGTGCCCGCCGCCATGGAGGCGCGCGCCTCCGGGATCCCGCTGCTGCTGTTGACCGCCGACCGCCCCGCGACCCTGGTGGGCACGGGAGCCAACCAGACCTGCGACCAGCTGGGGATCCTCGGTCCCGCCGCGGTCGGGGTGCTGCGGCTGGCCTCCGGAACGGGCACCGAACCGGCGTGGCGGGCGACGATCACCCGGGCCTGCGTCCTGGCCGCAGGCACGAGGACCCGCCGCCCGGGGCCCGTGCAGGTCAACGTGGAGTTCGAGACCCCGCTCGTCGACGCCGCCACCCCGGCTCCCGAACCCCAGGAGGTGTGCCCGGTCATCGCCCCGAGTGTCGGCGTCGAGGTGTACGAGGCGGCGGGAGCGGCTCGCACCGTGGTGCTCGCGGGGGACGCGCCCCCCGCGGTGGGGGCGGAGGCCCGGGCCACAGCGGAGGTGGCGGGGGTGCCGCTGCTGGCCGAACCTTCCAGCAACGCCCGCGCCGGCAGCGCCGTGCCCCGCTACCGGGAGCTGCTGCCCGCCCTCGGGCCGGAGATCGAACGCGTCGTGGTGTTCGGTCATCCCACCCTGTCCAGGCCCGTTGCCGAGCTGCTGGGCCGCGGCGACGTCGAGCTGATCGTCGTCGCCCCGCACGCCGACTGGATCGATCCCGGACACGCCGCCGCACGGGTGGTCGACCGCGTCCTGCTGCCGCACGGCGACCCGGCCTGGCTGGCCCGCTGGCAGCAGCCGGAGGGCGCGACGACCCGTGAACCGGGGGAACTGACGGGAGAGGCCGTGGCGGCGGAGGTGGTCGCGGCCACGCGGCCCGGCGAGAACCTGGTCTTCGGCGCCAGCTCCAGCATCCGTTACGCGGACCTCGCGCCGATCAACCCGAACCCCGGTTTCTGCTGGGCCAATCGCGGACTCGCCGGGATAGACGGTACCGTTGCGACCGCGACCGGAATCGCCCTGGCGACCGGAGCGCCGACGACGTTGTTGCTGGGTGACCTCACCCTGCAACACGACCTGGGTGCGTTGGCCACGCCCGAAGTTGGACACGAGGCGTGTTTGCGTGTCATCCTTTTGGACGACCATGGAGGAATGATCTTTGCCTCACTGGAGCAGGGGCAGCCGGCGTTTGCAGCCGCTTTCGACCGGGTGTTTCGTGCTCCACAAGGGGTTGAGCTGGGTTCAGTGGTCCGTTCGATAGGGTGGCGGACGGCAGAAGTTACCTGCATACAATCGCTGCGTCAGATGCTCGCCAGGCCAAGCTCTGACCGAGAGTTACTGCATATTGTCCTGGGCCAGGACTAGCCTTCAAGGAGTGGCGGATGAATACTCATTCAAGGAGGGAAGACGAAGTGCGTCAGTTCCACAAACCCGTGAGGCGACCAAGTGACATCCTTGAAGAGTTCAATGGTTCCGGGGATCCGGCGGACGAGAGCAGCACCGCTCACGACACCGCCGCTGTTCTCGTTCACATGGTGGGGGACAAGGCGGTGCCCGCTGTGCGTGCCCGACTGGTGGAGTACATAGCGGCCGAGGGAATCGAGGACCTCCTGGAACTCTGGTCCCGGATGGCGGCGGTGTCACTGCCCGGGTCGCTCTGGAGGTTGCGACAGATTGAGCGGAAACTTCCCGAAGGGCCCGTCGCCGAGGATGTGCGCAGCGTTCTCGCGGGGGAGTACGAGGGAGACTTCGGTGATCTGTGCGCCCGGGCGGCGATCATCGGCAGACGCCTCGGGCCCCGCTGGGATCAGCTTGCCGCGGAGCTGGAAGGGTGTTCCAAGTCCTGGGATGCCGGCAAGCTCTGGTGATCGGCAAAGTTCACGCTACTATGGGACTCACCGGATCGCGGTAACCCCGGGCTCCACCTTGAGCCGCTGCGAGCGGCCTTTCGCCGAGAGGCGTTCCCGGTCCGGTCCAGACGTCGGGCGGCTGGCGGTTTCGTCAGCCGCCCGACGTCACCCTTCGGACACGGTCTCAGTCTCACCTTGGATGCGCAGGACGGTTGATGGACGATAGCGTGACCCCCATGGACATCGGTGTACCTCGGGAAACCAACGACACGCGCGTGGCCGCCACCCCCACGACCGTCGCTCAGCTGCGGAAACTCGGCTACCACGTCTTCGTGGAGACAGGGGCGGGCCTGGGTGCCTCGTTCGACGACGACGCCTATCGCGAAGTCGGTGGAGTGATCGTCGACAACGCCTGGAACCGTGACATCGTGCTCGCGGTCGGGGCGCCCTCGGACGCGCAACTGTTGGACATGCGCCCGGGCGCCACGTTGATGTCCTTCCTGGCACCCCGACAGGACCCGAGCCTGACCCGGAGGATCGCGGCCCAGGGCATCAACGCCCTCAGCATGGACATGGTGCCGCGCACCTCCCGCGCCCAGGCCCTCGACGCCCTCAGCTCCCTGGCCAACATCTCCGGCTACCGGGCCGTCGTCGAGGCGGCCCACGCCTTCGGGCGATTCTTCACCGGCCAGGTGACCGCGGCCGGCAAGGTGCCCCCCGCCACCGTGCTCGTGATCGGCACCGGTGTCGCAGGACTCGCCGCCATCGGCGCCGCCAACTCGCTGGGCGCCGTCGTGCGGGCGACCGACGTGCGCCCCGAGACGGCCGAACAGGTCACATCCATGGGCGCCACCTTCCTGCACGTCGGCCGGGCCGACCAGGGGGTCAGCTCCGACGGCTACGCGAAAGAGGTCGGCGCCGACTACGCGGCACGGGCAGCCGAGCTGTACGCCGCCCAGGCCCGTGAGGTGGACATCATCATCACGACCGCTGCCATCCCCGGGAAACCCTCGCCCAGGTTGATCACCGCCGAGATGGTGGAATCCATGAAACCGGGGTCGGTGATCGTGGACATGGCGGCCTCCGGCGGCGGAAACTGCGAACTCACCCGGCCCGGCGAGAGCCACGTCACCGACAACGGGGTGACCATCATCGGCTACACCGACCTGTCCTCCCGGCTGCCCGGGCAGTCGTCGCAGCTCTACGGCACCAACCTCGTCAACGCCCTCAAGCTCATGACCCCCGGCAAGGACGGGAACCTCGTCATCGACTTCGACGACGAGGTGGTGCGCACCATGACCATCGTCCGTGACGGGGAGGTGACCTTCCCGCCCCCCGAGATCAAGG
>NZ_LR027842.1:595635-645986 GCF_900607225.1 [Pseudopropionibacterium] massiliense
GCCATCGACGCCCGCCACGCCCGCGAGACCCCCGCGCCCCTGGTGGTACCAGGTGGCCTGGGCGGGGGCCGGGGCGGTGGCGCTGATCGCGCTGCTGACCCTCGCCCCGCCGCCGCTGGTGGCCCTGATGGCCGTTTTCGTGCTGGCGATCGTCGTGGGCTACTACGTGGTCTGGAACGTCACCCACGCCCTCCACACACCGTTGATGAGCGTCACCAACGCCATCAGCGGCATCATCGTGGTCGGCGCCATGACGCAGCTGCCCAGCGACAACTGGGTGGTGAGGATCATCGCCTTCGTTGCGGTGCTGATCGCCTCCATCAACGTCTTCGGCGGGTTCACGGTCACCCACCGCATGCTGAACATGTTCCGGAAGGGCTGAGCCGTGCTGAACAACCTCGTCAACGCCACCTACATCGCCGCCGGTCTGATGTTCATCCTCGCCCTGGCCGGCCTCAGCAAGCACGAGACCGCGAAGAAGGGCAACGCGTTCGGCATCCTCGGCATGGTCCTCGCCCTCGTGGCCACCAACTACGCCATCGCCCAGCCCGGCGAGGGGACGAGTTTCGACTGGACCTCCGCGGCCCTGCTGTACGGGGCGATCGCCATCGGCGCCGTCATCGGCACGTGGAAGGCCCGCAGGGTGGAGATGACCGGGATGCCGGAACTCATCGCCCTGCTCCACAGCTTCGTCGGGGCCGCCGCCGTGCTCGTCGGCTTCAACGTGCACCTCTCCGCCACCCACACCGACGTGCTGCACGCCGTCGAGGTGGTGCTCGGGATCTTCATCGGTGCGGTCACCCTCACCGGTTCGCTGGTGGCCTGGGGCAAGCTCAACGGCCGCATCGCCTCGAAACCGTTGATGCTGCCCGGCAGGAACTGGCTCAACCTGGCGGCGCTGGTCGCCGTGGCCGGGCTCGGCTGGTGGTACGTCGCGACGCTGTCGCTGATCCCGCTGCTGCTGGTGACCCTGATCTCCCTGGCGCTGGGCTGCCACCTGGTGGCGGCCATCGGCGGAGCCGACATGCCGGTGGTGGTCTCGATGCTGAACTCCTACTCCGGGTGGGCCGCGGCCTTCAGCGGATTCATGCTGGACCAGACCATCCTCATCATCACGGGCGCCCTGGTCGGCGCCTCCGGCGCGATCCTGTCCTACATCATGTGCCGGGCCATGAACCGTTCCTTCGTCTCCGTGATCCTCGGAGGATTCGGCGACGCCCCCGTCGCGGACAGCGGCGAGCTGGGTGAGCACCGGGAGGCGACCATCTCGGAGGTGGCGAAGATGCTGGCCGGGGCCCGTTCCGTCGTGGTCGCCCCCGGATACGGGATGGCCGTGGCCCAGGCCCAGTACCCCGTCGCGGAGCTGATCGCGCGGCTGCGGGAACGCGGCGTCAACGTGAGGTTCGCCATCCACCCCGTGGCGGGCAGGCTACCCGGGCACATGAACGTGCTGCTGGCCGAGGCGAAGGTTCCCTACGACATCGTCCTGGAGATGGACGAGATCAACGACGACTTCGCCGACACCGACGTGGTGCTGGTGATCGGGGCCAACGACACGGTCAACCCGGCCGCGAACGAACCCGGTTCCCCGATCTCCGGCATGCCCGTGCTCAAGGTGTGGGAGGCCGGCCAGGTGGTGATCTTCAAGCGCTCCATGAACGCCGGCTACGCGGGCGTGCAGAACCCGCTGTTCTTCCACGAGAACTCGGTGATGTGTTTCGGCGACGCCAAGGCAACGGTCCAGACCATCCTGAATGACATGAGGTCCACCGCCAGCTGAACCCTCCCGGCGCTCCACCCCGAGAAAGGAACGGAGGTGGCGGCGCAGCGCGATGACATCCGCACCATCGACGGGGATTCCCTGTTCTGCGGGGACGCACCGAGCGTCGGTCCCGGGCCGTTGTGCGACGACACCGTCGACGGCAGCCTGATGCGGCCCGACGGCAATCACGTGGACAACGATCTGTTCGGTTCCCGGGTGGCCAACCAGATCCTTGACAAGACCCTAGCAGCCGCTTCCTGACGGGATCCGGCCGGAGTGTGCACAGGCCGAGACATCCGGTGGCGGTCAGGTGTCCCGTGCATCCTCGCGGGCTTCCGCGTCGAGTCGTTCCATCCATTCCCGGACGTGCCAGGTGGCCCGCACGTCGTCCTCGTTGTACTCCAGCACGCGTCGGCGCGCGGCCTTTCGCTCCGCGGTGTTGAGGCCGTCGACGGCGGTTGCGAACCAGGACTGTGAGTTCAGTCCGCCCGGTTCCTCGTCGCGCCACGAGAATCCTGCCCCCTTGCTCGCGACCACCTTCAACCCCAGACCGTCCACGGCGACGAAGTTGTCGCGGACCAGCCTGAACAGGTCCACGAAGTGGTCCTTGACGAGGTCACAGACCGCCGACAGGTCGGGATGCCCGCTGCGTTGGGCCAGGCGGCGCAGGTGCACCACCTCGTAGTCGGAGTAGTGGTAGACGAGCAGATCGGGGTGTTTGTCAACCAGACGCAGGAGCCAGCGGGCGAAATCGATCGCGAGATCCAGTTCTCCGCTGGGGGAGAGGTAGCTGAAGGCGCTGAAGTGCTGATACCTCTGCTTCCCGGTGGTGCGATCGGTCAGCAGAACACCCCACAGGTAGGTGCGGTCACCGTCGTCGGTCTCGATGTCCAGATCCACCTCCATCGGCGCCCGTGGTGCCTCGATGGGCTCCACCGACACCTTCTCCAGGGCGACGCCCCGCTTCAGCATCCGGGCGCGCCGGGCCGCGGTGCGCAACCTCGCCTCGGAGCGGTCGCGATGCGCGGTGAGCGGCAGGTAATCGGGCAACAGGGCCTCGACATCCGCATCGGCGAGCTGTGAGACCGTCGTGATGCCGAGGCCCATCAGGGTCTGGAGCTCGCGGACGTCGAGCGGGGTCTTGGAGATGCGCAGGGAGATGTCGTCGTCATCCATGCGGGGACGGCACGTCTCCCACCAGGCGCACCACTCGCACTCCGGAACCCGGATGGGGCGTACCGCAGGGGGACGGGGATCATCCGGTTCGCGGGTCATCGCCTGCTGCGCGACGTGCACCCGGAACCCGTGTTCGTGGTCGTAGCGTTCCAGCGCCGAACGGAGCCTGTGCCCGCTGGCGGAGGTGCGTGAGAAGGTGCGCAGGAAACGCAGCTCGAGGGGAACCCAGACGATCATGCCCCGGTTGTGGTTGTCGAAGCCGATCGACCCGACGACGGGTGTGGCGGCTGAACGGCCGCAGGCCTGGAGCAGCCTCCAGTGGTGGGCCAGCTCCAACAGCACCCCCTGCCGGTAGGACCGGAACCGGTACCCCGGGAGCGGTTCCAGAACGGTCGGGGACGCGAGCCGGGAAGCGCGCAGCTCCTTGGCGTTGCGTTGCTCCTCCAGCAGCCGATAGGGCTTGACGCGCACCGGCCAGTACCCGGGACGGCCCCCGGGACGGTCGCTGCCGCGCACCAGGGCGTCGGGGCTTCCGGTGCGGTGCCCCGCCACGTCCACCGGCAACCGGCCACCGACGATCACGGGAGTCCCGGCGTCCATCGCGGCCAGCGTCTCGGCGGGAGTGTGCCCCTCGTCGCGCAGGTCGATCACCCCGTTGCCCCTGCACAGGGCCTCCAGCATGGACTCGCGGAACTCCGAGCCGCCCGAGAACGCCTCCAGCAGCGACTCGTCGAGGGGTTTCTCGGGTTTCGGGGTGCCGGGATCGAAGGCGTTGAAGGTTTTGACGGGACAGCTTCGCGCCGCGTACGGGTCCAGCAGAAAAGTCATTTCCAAGCCCGGTGCAGAGCCACGATGCCGCCCGTCAGGTTCTTCCACTCGACATCCCGCCAACCGCACTCCGAGATCAGATCAGCCAGCTCCTGCTGTGCGGGCCAGGCGAGGATCGACTCGGCCAGGTATCCGTAGGCGACGGGATTGCTCGAAACCCTGGCTGCCAAGGGCAGCGCCCGCAGCGCGCCGTGGGCGTAGGCGAACCGCAGCGCCCGGTTCACCGGGGTGGAGAACTCCGCGATCACCAGTCGCCCGCCCGGGCGGGTCACCCGCAGCAGCTCCCGCAGCGCGGCGGCGGTGTCCTCCACGTTGCGCAGGCCGTAGCTGATGGTCACGGCGTCGAAGACCGAATCGGCGTAGGGCAGGGCCAGGGCGTCGCCGCGCACGAAGGACAACCTCGGCTGCTGCTGCTTGCCGACCCTCAGCATGCCCATCGACAGGTCGGTGGGGAAGACGTGCGCGCCCGCCTCCAGGAAGGGCAGTGACGACGTGCCGGTGCCGGCCGCCAGATCCAGGATGCGTTCCCCCGGTCGGGCGGCGACGGCCGCCACGGTCTCCCGGCGCCAGCCGCGGTCCCTGCCCAACGACAACAACGAGTTCAACAGGTCGTAGCGCGCGGCGACACCGTCGAACATGGCCGAGACCTCGGCGCGTTTCTTGTCGAGGTCGGCTCGGGTCTGCTGCATGCGCACACCTTATCGCCAGCCCACGACGGATTTCAGTGCAGAACGGCCAACAGATCGACGCGATCGGTTCCGTGGTGGCGCCACTGGCCCATCAGCTGGCCCACGACGTCGTTGATCGGGGCGCGGTTGAGTTTGTGCACCACGTGCGGATACCCGGATGTCTCCCCGGCCACCAGGCCGCTGCCGAAAACCTTGATGTTCTTCGGGAGTGGCGTGTTCTGCCCGACCTCCATGATGTCGGCGTCCGAGTCTTTCTCCCGGATCACCCGCACCAGCTCGTCCAGGTAGACCGGGTCGGTCTGGGCGTCGTAGCAGTACCGGGTTCCCAGCTCCGAGTGCTGGAGGGTCCCGATCAGCGCGCCGCCGTCCAGCGGTCGGGGACGCCACGTGACGGGGATGTGGTAGACGGCGTCCGTGGAACGCACCAGCATGCAGTCGAGGCCCACCACGTCGTCGGGATCGACGAATCGGAACCTGGCGACGACCTCCAGATCCGAGGGGTCACCGTCGAACCACCACTGGTCGGGAAGCCATTGGGCGAGCAGGTCGAGTTTGCCGGGATGCAGTGTGGCTTCGGGATGGACATGGGCGATTCCGCTCATACGGGCTACCTCCGTTGGTAATTTCCTGCATCCTACACATAAATGGGGGAATTGCGACAGAGAAGGTCCGAACCGTCGCATAGTGTCGTGTGCCCCCGGGCTTCGGTGAGGATGCGTCACAATGGTCGCCGTGGCGAAGAAGGACATCGTTCTCAAGGTTGACAAACTGAAGAAGGCCTACGGGCCCGTGACCATCGTGGAGGGTTTCGACCTCAAGGTGGCCGCCGGGGAGGCCGTCGCGCTCACCGGGCGCAACGGCGCGGGCAAGTCGACGGTGCTCAGATGTCTGGTCGGGGCCGACCGCCCGGACGAGGGCACCGTCGAGGTGCTGGGCGTGAAGATGAAGGAAACCAGCCCGGAGATCCGCCGCAATGTCGCCACCGTCATCGACGATCTCGATTTCTTCCCCGACCTGTCGGTCGTGGAGCACCTCGACCTGCTGGCACGGGCCCACGGGATCGCCGACCCCGACGACCTGGTCGACGAGATCCTCGACGAGGTGCAGCTCGTCCCCCAGGCGGGGCAGCTGCCCTCGACACTGTCCTCCGGTCAGCGGCGCCGCCTGGCGCTGGCCACCGCTTTCGTCAGGCCCCGACGCCTGCTGGTCCTCGACGAACCCGAGCAGCGGCTCGACGTCGAGGGTGTCGAATGGCTCGGGAAACGTCTCAGGGCGGAGCTCGGTGATGGCCTGGCGATCGTGCTGGCCAGCCACGAACCGAGCCTGCTGGCCGCCATCGGCGCCCGTGAGGTGAGGTTGGGGGAGCGTCGATGAGCGACGAGCGGTTCGGGGCCATCGGCGAGGTCGACGAGAAACAGCTGCGTCTCCTCGTGCGCGACTGGCGACGGGGCAGGGCGGATCGCAACCTCTTCCAGGCCATCCAGGACGCCTACGTGATGGTCTTCGCGCTCGTCCTGATCGGTGCCATGGTGATCAGCTCCATCATGCAGGCCCAGCGCAGCGTGGCGGGCTGCACGGCCGAGTCCTGCCTGGCGGCGCGTGGCCTGCTGCCCTGGGCCGCCGTCGCCGGTTTCCTGGCGCTCGCGCTCGTGGCGGCCCGCATGTTCGGTCCCATCGTGGCCTCGGCCGCCGAGGGTTTCTGGATCATGGACGGCAACGTCGACCGGCGCAGGGTGCTCACCGGACGCCTCGTCGCCTCGGTGCTCGTGGCCCTGATCGTCGGCGCAGGGCTCGGGGCGCTCGTGGCGGCACTCGTCGGCGGTGACGCCACGGAGATTCTCACCTGGGCCCTGGCCTCCGGCCTCGGATGTTTCGGTCTGGTGGCCTTCGCGGCCGCCGAGCAGGGCGCGGAACGACGTTGGATCACGACCGCGCTGCTGTGGCTGATCGGGATCATCGCCTTCGGGGCCCTGCTCCTCCTGGTCGCGATCTCCGCCGGAATGGCGCCCATCGGTCTCGTGGCCGCGCTGAGCGTCGATTTCGCCTGGGTGGTGGCGGGCGGCGGCCTGCTGCTGGGCCTGATCTCCATCGTGCCCGCCTGGCTCCGGCTGCGGCACATGCGCCGCCAACGACTCACCGCGGGCTCGTCACTGATCGCGGGCATGCAGGGTGCCGCGTTCGCCCTCGACTTCGCCCTGGTCCGCGACATCCTGGTCGAGGACCAGGCGCGGCGTCGGGGGCACGTCCGTCCGACCCGCGGGTCGGGACGTGGCGTGTGGGCCATCGTGCTGCGCGACCTGCAGCGGCTGTGGCGCACCCCCAGGCCGCTGGTGTTCTGGTTGGCCTCGATGGCCGTGCCCTACGCCGTCCACGCCCTCGGCATCGAGGTGCTCAACCCGTCGATCTCCGCCCTGGTGCTGATGACCGCCCTGATCGGTTTCTGCAACACCCTGCGGGTGCTGACCCGCACCAAGGGTCTCCAACGCTGCTTCCCGTTCTCCCCGGGGGAGGTCAGGCAGGCCGCCATGACGGTTCCCGCCCTGCTGGCGCTGCTCTGGGCGGTCGCGACGACACCCGCCTTCGGTGGGGTCTTCGACGGTGGTGAGCTCGATGTGGTCGCCGGGTTCTCGGCCTCCCTCATCACCGCTGCGGGTGGTCTGCTGGCGGCCTTCCGCTGGGTGTGTGCGAAGCCCCCGAACTACGGCGGTCCCATGGTCTCGGTCGGCATCGGTGCCATGCCGCCGGGCATGATGTTCTCCTTCATCCGCGGCATCGACATCGTCGCTCTGGTCACCCTGCCGCTCGTTCTCGGCTGGCCCTCCTGGATCTCGCTGGGCATCGCAGTGGTCGCCTGGCTGGTTCTGCGTTCCGGATTCGATCAGCAGGCCCTGATGGACGAACGCGAGGAGCAGCAGCGCCTTCTGGAGGAGCAGAGGTCCGGAGGCCCCGGTCGTCGCGGGGGCGCCCAGAAGGTGAGGGTGCAGCGGAAACGCTGACCCCGCCGCATGCACGGCAGGACAGGCATTCCTTCCCGGTTTTCGGTGCGCTAGGCTGACGTTAATCAAGCTGGAAGGCGGGCACGGATGACCACTTCACCGGAGGCTTCCCAGGACGTGTGTCGTGAGAGCGCGCGCTCCCTGGCGGGGCGGATGCTGAACGGCGGTGCGGCCTGCACGCTGGTGGCCTGGCGGATCGGCAGCCAGTACGATTTCGTGGCCCATGGGCTGACCGCCCAGGGGGACATCGTGGTGGCGGTCAGGCCCGACGAGGACTGCCTGCTGTCCACCCTGCCCGCAGGGGTCGGAACCGTGGTGCGGATGGACCTGGTCCGACACAGCCACGACGTGATGCTCTCCGTGATAGCGGCCTCCGCGCACCTCCTGGGTGAGCTCGTGCTGTTGCCGAACACGGCCGTGAACCGTCTGCTCGCCGAGGATCAGCTTCCGGAGCGGATCGCTGAGCTGGCGCGGATCGGCGGTACCCGGATCGGATTGGTGGTCACGGATCGGATCCTGGTGCACGACCACAGCGGTGTGACCCCGATCCCGTGGGAGGACGTCCAGGAGACCCGATCCGAGGTGCCCGAGGTCTGGTGCGACGACTTCGAGGCGCACGACGTCGTGGCCGCGCAGGGATGTGTCGCTCTCCGGCAGGTGTGCCGGGCCGTGATCAACGGCGACCTGCCGGGGCAGGCCAGCCTCCGCCCGAGCGGCCCCGGGCTGTGCGGGCACGTGCTCGACAAGGTTTTCTGCATCGACGTCGACCGGTCGGGAGTCACGTTGATGCACGTCGGGGATCACGAGACCGCGACGGTCTTCGCGCGCTTCGAGGAGCGTCCCGCGACGCTGTCGGCGCTGACGCAGCAGGTGGCGCGTCTCGTTGATGACTCGGGGCCGGTGCGCCCCCAGCGGTGCATCTGACGGCTGGCCCCGAGAGCACTCAGGCCCCGCGGAAGCGGGGCCTGAGCTTGCTTTCAGACGTGGCGGCCCTGTGGGCCGTTCAGGGGAGTCAGCGGGCCTCGTAGGAGGTGCAGACGCCGTCGACCACGGTGACGCCGGGGGCGCTGCAGAGCAGGTCCTTGTTGTGGGCGCACTCGAGGTGCTGGCAGGCGCCGACGCGTCCCTCGGCGGTGGGCAGGCCACCGCGGGCGTCGAGGGTGATGAAAGTGGTGCAGGCCGAGGTGCCGTCGACGGTGATCGCGAAGGCGGTGCAGCCCTTGTTGTTGAAAGCGCAGGTGGTGGTGTTGCAGGACTTGACGGGGGTGATGGTGGGCATTTCGAGGACCTTTCGTCTGTGGTGCATCTGACGGGAAATACGTTAGGTCCGCTTCCAGGCCCCTGCAAGCAAGAGAACCCTTTGCTGACTTGGGTAAATGCACAAAGACGACGCGTATTTCCCAAGCTTTGACACCCCTTTGTGTTTCGAAAACAATGGGCTTGTGAAATGAATTCCGAGTGCCGGGTGGGGCGCGTGGGAAAACCCCTCGTGAGAGACATGGAACGAGGAAAGGCTTGCCTCGCTCTCACCGGGTGGGTTCGCGTGTGGTTCCCGCCGGATTCGTTGGTCCTCCCGCAGGCAAGCCTGTCCTGCGGGCGAGCGCCTGCGCTGCCGGGCGGAGGGGCGGGGTGGGGCGGCCGTCAGGTGTGGAGGTGTGGGTTCGGGATGAGCCTCAGGCCAGGCCGAGGGCGTGGAGCATCGGGAGGAATTTGGCCTCGGTCTCGGCGAGTTCCGCGTGAGGATCCGAGTCCGCGACGATTCCGGCTCCCGCGAACAGGCGGATCTCGTCGGGGTGGGAGGGGTTGATGAACCCGCCGCGCAGGGCGATGACCCACTCGCCGTCGCCGTCGGAGTCCACCCAACCGATGGGGCCGGCGTAACGTCCCCGGTCCATGGATTCCAGCTCGGCGATGATCTCCCCGGCGAAGAAGGTCGGGGTGCCGCAGACGGCCGCCGACGGGTGCAGTGCGCCCGCCAGCGCCAGGGAACTGATGCCGGGCTCCGCCACGCCCGTGATGTCGGTGGCCAGGTGCATGACGTTCGGGAGGGTCAGCACGGAGGGGGCCTCCGGCACGTTCATGGCGGCGCAGTAGGGCTCCAGCGCCTCGGCCACGGACGCGACGGCGAACTCGTGCTCCGCGACGTCCTTGCCGGAACCCGCGAGCTGCTCGGCCCGGTGGAGGGGATCGGTGTGCCCGGGGTCCAGGGAGACCGTGCCCGCCAGGACGCGGGACGTCACCAGGGTGCGGTGACGGCGGATCAGCAGCTCCGGTGTGGCGCCGACCATGCCGTCCACGAGATAGCTCCAGGCCATCGGGTAGGCCTGCAGGAGCCTGCGCAGCACGTGACGCGGATCGATGGGGGCGTCCGCGACGGCCTTCAGGGAGCGTGCCAGGACGACCTTGCTGATCTCCTGGGCGCGGATGCGTTCCACGGCCTTTGCGACGATTCCCGCCCAGTCGTGACCTGACAGGCCGTCGGGGACCAGCCGGGTGTCCCCGAGGGGCGTGACCGGGTCGCCCCTGCCTGGCGGCTCCAGGCTGAGGCGGCCCTCGCTGATCCTGGTCATCCAGGCCTGCCCGTCGCGCCTGCCGATGATGGTCTCCGGGACGATCAGCACGGAACGGACGCGGGAGCGGTCCGGGTCGAAGGCGAAGGAGCCGACCGCCAGGGGGCCGGTGCCCCAGACCCCGGGGAGCTCCGAGTCGTGGTCTATGTGCGCGCTGACCTCGCTCCACCAGACGTCGGCGGCATCGGGGAAGTCGGTCTCGAAGCGGGCCACCTCGCCCAGCGTGATGAATCCCTCGCCCCTTCTCAGGAAGGCCGTGGCCCGTTCGGGGGTGAGAAAGTGCGCGAGGTCCCCCGGATCGTCGATGGAGACGGTCGTGGCGCGCAACCGTTTCGTCGCGAAGTCAAGGCTCACCCGGGGAACGATAGCTGAGGCTGGCTCACGGAGGCCAGATGGGCCGGCCGGCGATCAACCACCACGCGTGCGACACCCAGTCGCACGGACGTGAATAACGAACGCTTTCCGTCACCAAAAAGCGGTGCGTTTTCCCTAGTCAGAGCCGATTTGCCAGGGGGGTCCGGGTGGTTGGTGAGAAGGAGAGGTCACCCCATAGACTGAGGCCTGAAGTCCGGTTCGCGGCAATCTGGGAGCCGGGTTCCTGATATGCAAGACGAGGAGAGTCGAATGCCAAAGGAGGAAGCCGACGTCATCGTCGTCGGTGCGGGCCCCGGCGGATCCGCGGCAGCGGCAAATCTGGCGCGGCGGGGAGTGGGCGTCCTGCTGCTGGAGAAGAGCCACTTCCCGCGCGAGAAGGTGTGCGGCGACGGGTTCACCCCGCGAACCACCCGGGCCCTGGTGCGCCTCGGCATCGACACCTCCGAGGAGGCCGGATGGCTTCACAACAAGGGACTGCGCGTCTACGGCGGGCGGGTGGAGCCCTTCCAGCTGGACTGGCCGAAGCTCGCCGACTTCCCCTCCTACGGGCTGGTGCGGAAACGCGCCGACTTCGACGACCTGATGGCCAGGCACGCCGTCGGATGCGGGGCCCGGCTGGTCCAGGGGGCCAACGTGACCGAGGCGGTCCTGGACGACCGCACCGGTCGCATCACCGGGGTGAGGACCCGGGACGGCGACGAGTACCGCGCCCCGCTGGTGGTGGCCGCCGACGGCAACTCCTCGCGCCTGGCGGTCTCCATGGGGTTGAACAAGCGTTCCGACCGCCCGATGGGGGTGGCCTACCGCACCTACTACCGTTCCCCGCGCAGCAACGACGACTACCTCGACTCGTGGTTGGAGCTGTGGGACGGCAAACCCCGCGAATCCACCCTCATGCCCGGCTACGGCTGGATCTTCGGGATGGGTGACGGCACCTGCAACGTCGGCCTCGGGGTCCTCAACACGTCCAGGTCCTTCCAGAGGACCGACTACCGGGAGCTGATGAAGCGCTGGCTCGCCAACACCCCCGAGGAGTGGGGCTTCCGGGAGGAGAACCGGCTCGGGAAGATCCAGGGGGCGGCGCTCCCGATGGCCTTCAACCGGCAGCCCGTCTACGGTCGCGGCCTGCTGCTGGTCGGCGACTCGGGTGGCATGGTCAACCCGTTCAACGGCGAGGGGATCGCCTACGCCATGGAATCCGCGGAACTGGCCGCCGACGCCATCGCCCAGGCACAGGCCCGCGGGGTCGGCACCGAGTCCGCCGAACGCGCCCTGCACGGCTACCGCACCCAGCTCAAGGCCCGTCTCGGCGGCTACTACCGGCTGGGAACCATCTTCGTGAAACTGATCGGCGACCCGCGCGTGATGCACCTGTGCACCACCTACGGGCTGCCCCGCAAGACCCTGATGCGTTTCGTCATGAAGCTGCTGGCGAACCTGACCGACAGCCACGACGGGGATGCCATGGATCGCATCATCAACGCCCTGTGCCGGGTGGCGCCGGCGGCGTGAGCAGACAGCTGGAAGGGAAGGAAACGCAGTGAACCTCTACATTCCAATCGTCGGGATGGTGGTGCTGGCCACGGTGTTCGTGGCCGTGTCCATGACCCTGAGCGTCCTCATCGGGCCCGGCCGCAGGAACCGCGCCAAGTACGACTCCTACGAGTGCGGCATCCAACCCACCCCGCAGCCCGTCGGCGGAGGACGGTTCCCCGTGAAGTACTACGTGATCGCAATGCTGTTCATCGTCTTCGACATCGAGATCGTCTTCCTCTACCCGTGGGCCGTCACCTATCACCAGCTCGGGCTCTTCGGGATCATCGCGATCCTCAGCTTCATCGCGACGGTGCTGGTGGCCTACTTCTACGTCAAACGCCGCGGCGGCCTGGACTGGGACTGAACAGGAGGACCACAGATGGGTATCGAGGAGAAACTTCCCTCCGGAATCCTGCTCACCACGGTCGAGGGAATCTTCGGCTGGGTGCGCAAGGCGTCTTTCTGGCCCGTGACCATGGGCCTGGCCTGCTGCGCCATCGAGATGATGGCCTACGCCACCCCCCGCTTCGACTCGGCGCGCTGGGGGCAGGAGGTCTTCCGCGCATCGCCGCGCCAGGCCGACCTGATGATCGTCTCCGGGCGGTTGTCGCAGAAGATGGCGCCCATCGTGCGGCAGGTCTACGACCAGATGCCGAACCCCAAGTGGGTGATCTCGATGGGTGCCTGCGCCTCCTCGGGGGGGATGTTCAACAACTACGCCATCGTCCAGGGCTGCGACCACATCGTGCCCGTCGACATCTACGTGCCCGGCTGTCCGCCCCGACCCGACATGCTGATCGACGCCATGTTCAAGCTCCGCCAGGAGGTTTCCTCGCGCCCGATCGGCCCCAACGAGGCCGCCGCCATCGCTGCCCGCGAGGAGGCCGCCCTGGCCGCGCCCGCGACCCACGAGCTGAAGGGACTCATGCGATGACCGAGACCCCCGGCGAGATCACCCCGCAGCAGGACACACCCAGGGCGCCGGTGTTCGAGACGAAGGCGGGCATGTGGAGCCGCGGCTCCGGCGACACCTCCGGGTACGGTCGCATCCAGCGGCAGATCTCCATGCCCGGCCGGACCCAGGGGCCCTTCGGCGAACCCTTCGACACGATCGTCGCCCGCGCCGGGCAGCTCGTGCCCGCCCTGGCCGGTGGCCTGGTGCTGTTCGACCGCGGCGAGCTGACCATCTTCGTGCCCCGCGAACACCTCCGCGAGACCGTGAAGGCCTTCCGCGACGACGCACACCTGCGTTTCGAGATCTGCGTGTCCGTCAGCGGGGTGCACTACCCGCAGCAGACCGGCGCGGAGCTGCACGTGGTCTACCACCTGCTCTCGATCACCCACAACCGGCGTGTCCGCCTCGAGGTGACGGCCCCCGAGGAGGACCCGCACGTCCCCTCGGTGGTGGCCACCTACCCGATGGCCGACTGGCACGAACGCGAGACCTGGGACATGTTCGGGATCCTGTTCGACGGCCACCCGTCGCTGACACGCATCCTCATGCCCGACGACTGGGTGGGGCATCCGCAGCGCAAGGACTACCCGCTGGGCGGCATCGACATCCAGTACAAGGGCGCCACCGTGCCCGCCCCCGATCACCGGAGGAGGTACAACTGATGAGCAACGACATCTTCGCCGCCACCGGCGAACCCGAGGCCGACCGGGTCTACCTGGCCCAGGGAGGCGACTGGGCGCAGATCGCCGCGGAGCAGGCCGAACGCGGGGACGAGACGATCGTGGTCAACATGGGCCCCCAGCACCCCTCCACCCACGGGGTGCTGCGTCTCATCCTGGAGATGGACGGCGAGACCGTCACCCACATCCGGCCCGCCATCGGTTTCCTGCACACCGGCATCGAGAAGAACATGGAGTTCAAGACGTGGACCCAGGGGGTGGCGTTCTGCACCCGCATGGACTACGTCGCGCCGCTGTTCAACGAGGCCGTCTACTGCCTGGCCGTGGAGAAACTGCTCGGTATCACCGACGACGTCCCGGAGCGCGCCTCCGTGCTGCGGGTGCTGGTGATGGAACTGAACCGCATCGCATCCCACCTGGTGGCGATGGGCACGGGCGGCATGGAGATCGGCGCCCTGACGGTGATGACCATCGCCTTCCGCGAACGCGAGATGATCCTCGACTTCCTGGAGGGGCTGACCGGCCTGCGTATGAACCACGCCTACATCCGTCCCGGCGGGGTTGCGGGTGACCTCCAGGACGGCGGCCTGGAGCACCTGCGCACCGTCATCGCGTGGCTGAGGAAGCACCTGCCCGAGTACGCGACCTTCTGCAACGAGAACCCGATCTTCAAGCTGCGCATGCAGAACCTCGCGAAGATGGATCTCACCGCCTGCATGATGATGGGCGTCACCGGCCCGATCCTGCGCTCCACCGGCTACGAGTGGGACCTGCGCCGGGCGCAGCCCTACTGCGGCTACGAGACCTACGACTTCGACGTGGTCACCTGGGACACCCAGGACGCCTACGGCAGGTTCCGCATCCGCCTGGAGGAGACCTGGCAGTCGCTGCGGATCGTGGAGCAGTGCCTGGAACGTCTCGAACGCACCCAGGGCCAGCCCGTCATGGTGGGCGACGCGAAGATCGCCTGGCCGGCGTCGCTGGCCCTCGGACCCGACGGGCAGGGCAACAGCCACGAACACGTCAAACACATCATGGGCGAGTCGATGGAGGCCCTCATCCATCACTTCAAGATCGTCACCGAGGGATTCAAGGTGCCCGTCGGGCAGGTCTACCAGGCCGTCGAGTCGCCCAAGGGCGAGCTGGGCTGCACCCTGGTCTCCGACGGCGGCACCCGCCCCTACCGCGCCCACTTCCGCGACCCGGGGTTCAACCATCTCCAGTCCGTGCCGCTGATGTGCGAGGGCGGGATGATCTCCGACGTCGTGGTGGCCGTGGCCAGCATCGACCCCGTTCTTGGAGGTGTGGACCGATGAGCGGTCATTTCGTCAGCGATTTTCCCGATTCCGGTTCGGTGGACCACTCGGACCAGTCCACCAACCTCGACGAGACGGCGATCGCCGAGCTGAACGAACTGGCGGGGCGTTACCCGCACCCGCGTTCCGCGCTGCTGCCGATGCTGCACCTGGTGCAGTCCTACGACGGCCGCATCAGCCCGCGCGGCATCGAGCTGTGCGCCGAGATCCTCGGGATCACCACGGCTCAGGTCTCCGGGGTGGCCACCTTCTACACCATGTTCAAACGCAGGCCCGCCGGGCACCACCACCTGGGGGTGTGCACCACGGCCCTGTGTGCGGTCATGGGCGGCGACATCCTCCTGGAACGCGCCAAGCAGCGGCTGGGCATCGACGAGGGCCAGACCACCCCGTGCGGGCGGGTCTCCCTCGAACGCCTCGAGTGCAACGCCGCCTGCGACTACGCGCCCGTGGCGATGGTCAACTGGGAGTTCTTCGACGACATGACCCCGGAGAAACTCGACGAACTGATCGACGCGCTCATGAACGGCGAGGAGGTGGTCTCCCCGCGCGGGGCCACCATCACGTCCTGGAAGAAGGCCGAACGGGTGCTCGCCGGGTTCCCCGACGGACGCGCCGACGAGGGTCCCTCCGCCGGGCACGCATCCACCCTCGGCAGGCGGATTGCCGCCGAGAGGGGCTGGAGCGCCCCCGACCCCGACAACCTGCCTGCCGCACCCGAGGAGGAGACGAAGTGAGCGACCTGCTCGCCCCGGTCCTCAGTGACCAGTGGGGTCAGGACAAGTCCTGGAAGCTCTCGCGCTACGAGGCCACGGGCGGCTACCGGGCGCTGCGCAGGGCGCTGCTCGGCATGACCCAGGCCGAGGTGGTCGCCCTGGTCAAGGACGCGGGTCTGCGCGGCCGGGGCGGGGCGGGTTTCCCGACGGGCATGAAGTGGAGCTTCGTGCCCCAGGACAACCCCAACCCGAAGTACCTCGTGGTCAACGCCGACGAATCGGAGCCCGGCACCTGCAAGGACATGCCGCTGCTGATGGCCTCCCCCCACACCCTCGTCGAGGGCGTGCTCATCGCCTCCTACGCCATCGGCTCCCACCAGGCGTTCATCTACTGCCGCGGTGAGGTGCTGCACGTGATCCGGCGGCTCCAGCAGGCCGTCAAGGAGGCCTACCAGGCCGGCTACGCGGGAAGGAACGTGCTGGGATCCGGTTACGACCTCGACGTGATCGTCCACGCCGGCGCCGGGGCCTACATCTGCGGCGAGGAGACCGCGCTGCTCGACTCCCTGGAGGGCAGGCGCGGCCAGCCGAGGCTGCGTCCGCCGTTCCCGGCGGTCGCGGGCCTGTACGCCTCCCCGACGGTCATCAACAACGTGGAGTCCATCTCCTCGGTGCCCTCGATCGTCAACAACGGGGCCGCCTGGTTCCAGGCGATGGGCACGGAGAAGTCGAAGGGCATGACGATCTACTCGCTGTCCGGGCACGTCGCCCGGCCGGGCCAGTTCGAGGCCCCCATGGGCATCACGCTGCGGCAGCTGCTGGATCTGTCGGGAGGCATCCGCGCGGGTCACGAGCTGAAATTCTTCACCCCGGGGGGTTCCTCCACCCCGATCCTCACGCCCGAACACCTCGATCTGCCCCTCGACTACGAGGGCATGGCCTCGGCGGGCACGATGCTCGGCACCAAGGCGCTCCAGGTCTTCGACGAGACCACCTCCGTGGTGCGCACCACCCTGCGGTGGGTGGAGTTCTACAAACACGAGTCGTGTGGCAAGTGCACCCCCTGCCGCGAGGGGTCGTGGTGGCTGGTGCAGCTGCTGATGAAGTTCGAGGCCGGCACCGCCGAGAAGGGTGACGTGGACAAGCTCCTCGACGTCTGCACCAGCATCGGAGGCCGCTCGTTCTGCGCCCTGGCCGACGGCGCCGTCGCCTGCGTGACCAGCGCGGTGCGCCGCTTCCGTCCCGAGTTCGAACAGGGCTACCACACGCCCGCCTGGGAACTTTTCCCCTACGAGCGCAGCGCGTTGTTCGCCACGGAAGGAGACCCCCGGTGAGCCAGCCAACCGACACCGCAGCCAAGGTGGAGCCGAAACCGGATCTCGTCACCCTCACCATCGACGACGTCCCGGTCAGCGTCCCGAAGGGAACCCTCATCATCCGGGCCGCCGAGATGATCGGCACCGCCATTCCCCGGTTCTGCGACCATCCGCTGCTGGACCCCGTCGGGGCCTGCCGCCAGTGCCTCGTCGAGATCCCCGACGCGGGCAACGGGCGTGGTTTCCCCAAACCCCAGGCGTCCTGCACCATGCCGGTGGCCGAGGGCATGGTGGTGCGCACCCAGGTCAGCTCACCCGTGGCGGAACGCGCCCAGGAGGGAATCCTGGAGCTGCTGCTGATCAACCACCCGCTCGACTGCCCCATCTGTGACAAGGGCGGCGAGTGCCCCCTGCAGAACCAGGCCCTCAGCAACGGGCGCGGCGAGTCGCGTTACGGCGGGGCGAAACGCACCTACCCGAAACCGGTCAACGTCTCCGCACAGATCCTCCTCGACCGCGAACGCTGCGTGCTGTGTGCCCGCTGCACCCGGTTCTCGGAGCAGATCTCCGGCGACCCATTCATCGCGCTGGTGGAACGCGGCGCGCTGCAGCAGGTCGGCTTCTACGAACAGGACCCCTACGACTCGTACTTCTCCGGCAACGTCGTGCAGATCTGCCCGGTGGGTGCGCTCACCTCGGCGGCCTACCGCTTCCAGGCGCGGCCCTTCGACCTGAAGTCGACCACCACCTCCTGCGACCACTGCGCGGGCGGCTGCGAGATCCGCGCCGACCACCGGCACCACCAGGTCAAGCGCCACCAGGCGGGTGACGCCCCCGAGGTGAACGAGGAATGGCTCTGCGACAAGGGACGTTTCGGGTTCGTCTCGGGACGCGGCGAGGACCGCCTGACCCGGCCGCTGGTCAGGCGCAACGGGGTCCTGCAGGTCGCGAGCTGGCCCGAGGCCATCGACGCCGCCGTCGCCGGGTTGAAGGCCGCGGGAACCGCGGTCGGTGTGCTGCCGGGCGGCCGGTTGACCGTCGAGAACGCCTACGCCTACTCGCGGTTCGCGCGCACCGTGCTCGGCACCAACAACATCGACTTCCGTTCCCGGGCCGCATCCGAGGAGGAGGCCGAGTTCCTGGCCTCCCGGGTCGCGGGACGTGGCATGGACGTCACCTACGCGGATCTCGAGGCCGCCCGGCACGTGGTGCTGGTCAGCTACGAGCCCGAGGACGAGACCTCCGTGGTGTTCCTGCGGCTGCGCAAGGCGGTGCGCAAGCACGGCCTCAAGGTCACCACGCTCGCGCCGTTCGCGTCCCGGGGAACCCAGAAACTCTCCGCGACGCTGATTCCCGTCGCCCCGGGAGCCGAGGCGCAGACCCTGGAGGCCATGGAGCTGGGGGAGGGCACCATCATCCTCGTCGGCGAGCGGGCCGCCTGCCAGCCGGGCCTGCTGTCCGAGGTGTCCTCCAAGGCGATCCGCAGCGGGGCCCGACTGGCGTGGATGCCGCGTCGCGCGGGCGACATGGGCGCCATCGCGACGGGCTGCCTGCCGGGTCTGCTGCCGGGCGGTCGTCCCGTCGCGTCGGCGGAGGCCCGGGTCGACATGGCCGCTGCCTGGGGAGTCGGAACCCTGCCGACCGAACCGGGACTGAGCGCCGTCGAGCAGTTCGCCTCGGCGCAGGAGGGCTACTTGAAGGCGTTCCTCGTGGCCGGCGTCGACCCCTACGACATGCCGGAGGCGGACTCCGCCCTGCACGCGCTGCGCAAGAGCTTCGTGGTGCACGTCTCCACCCGGGCCAACGCCGTGACCGAGGTGGCCGACGTGGTCTTCCCCGCCTGCCTGATGGAGGAACAGGCCGGGCACTTCCTGAACTGGGAGCAGCGCATCCGGCCCGTCGCCCTGGTCAACGAGGGCACGAAGCACCCCATGAGCGACCTGCGGATCCTCGCGGCCCTGGCCGACGCCATGGGATCCGACCTCGGGTTCCGCACCTCCGCTGCCGCCTGGGCCGATTTCCAGGAGCTCGGTGAATGGGAGGGCGAACGGGTCGCCGTCCCACGCAAACTCGACGCCGGTGTGACGCAGGGAGGGGTCGTGGTCGCGTCCTGGCGGGAGGCCCTCGACGCCACCAGCGGCATCGACTTCGAGATCGCGCTGCGCCGGACCGCCCGGCCCGCCGTCGCCCGGATGTCGCCGGCGACGGCCGCAGCTTTCGGGATCGGCGAGCTGTGTCGCGTCGAGGCCCCCGGGTCCTCGCAGCTGCTGCCCGTCCAGCTCACGGAGATGGTCGACGACGTGGTGTGGGTGCCGATGAATCCCGGGGAACCCGGCCGTCTCGGCGTGGTGCCCGGTTCCATCGTGACCGTGGCGCCCGCCTCCAGCGATGAAGGAGATCAGGAATGAACGTGTTCTTCCAGGATCCGTGGTGGCTCATCGCCATCAAGGTCCTCGCCCTGTTCGTGATCCTGCTGGTGTGGACGATCTTCAACGTCTGGTACGAGCGGCGCCTCGTCGGCAAGATGCAGCACCGCCTCGGACCGATCATGAACGGACCTTTCGGGCTGGGGCAGGCGCTCGCCGACGGCATGAAGCTGCTCGTCAAGGAGGATTTCCGGCCGAGACACACCGACAAGTGGGTGTTCAACCTGGCCCCGATCCTCACCGGCATGGCGGCCTTCACCACGTGGACGGTGATCCCGTTCGGCGGTCAGGTGGAGATCTTCGGGGTCCCCACCCGCCTTCAGGTCACCGACCTGCCGGTGGCGGTGCTGTTCGTGCTGGCCATCGCCTCCATCGGCATCTACGGCATCGTGCTGGCCGGGTGGGCGTCGAGTTCCACCTACGCCTTCCTGGGTGCGATGCGCAGCTCCGCGCAGATGATCTCCTACGAGATCGCGATGGGGCTGTCCATCGTCGGGGTGTTCCTGCAGGCGGGCACCATGTCCACCCACGGCATCGTCGAGGCGCAGCGCACCCCCATCATCTTCCGGCTGCCCTTCGTGGAGGGTGAGGCCAACATCGGGGTGATGGGTTGGTACGCGCTGCTGCTGGCGCCGTCGTTCGTGATCTACGGCATCGCGATGGTGGGCGAGACCAACCGCGCCCCCTTCGACCTGCCCGAGTGCGAGTCCGAGCTGGTCTCCGGCTACCTGACCGAGTACTCCGGTTTCCGCTACGCCATGTTCTTTCTGGCGGAGTACATCAACATGGCGACGGTCTCCGCGGTGTGCACGACCCTGTTCCTGGGAGGCTACCTGCCCTTCTGGCCGCTCAACCTCATCGAACCCCTCAACAACGCGTGGTTCGGTCCGATCTGGTTCGTCATCAAGGTGCAGCTGCTGTTCTCCGTGTTCGTGTGGCTGCGCGGCACCCTGCCCCGGTTCCGCTACGACCAGTTCATGGACCTGGGCTGGAAACGGCTGATCCCGATCTCCCTGCTGTGGATCGTGATGATCGCGCTCGCGCCGCGATACACCCTCGCCCTGGCCGTCGCGCTCGTGGCGATCCTGGTGGCCTTCGCGCCGAGGAGGAAGGAACCCGAACGGGTGCCCCCGGTGGACCCGGACGCGCCCTTCGACGCCTTCGCGGGCGGCTATCCGGTGCCGCCCAGGCCCGGGCAGGTGCTGCCCGAGCTGGCCGGGGTGATCCGCTCTGAGACCGTTGCGCCGACCGAGAACGAGGAGAAGTAATGGGAATCTTCGATCCGTGGGCCGGGTTCGGCATCACCCTCCACACCATCTTCCGCAAGACCTTCACGCAGGGCTACCCGCAGAAGGGCAGGGAGAAGGTGACGCTGCCGCGCTTCCACGGCCGGCACCAGCTCAACCGCTGGCCCGACGGGCTGGAGAAGTGCGTCGGCTGTGAACTGTGCGCCTGGGCCTGCCCCGCCGACGCCATCTACGTCGAGGGCGCCGACAACACCGACGAGCAACGGTTCTCGCCGGGGGAGCGGTTCGGGCACGTCTACCAGATCAACTACCTGCGCTGCATCTTCTGCGGGATGTGCATCGAGGCCTGCCCCACGCGCGCGCTGACCATGACCAACGAGTTCAAGCTCGCCGACAAGACCCGCGGGAAGCTGATCTACGAGAAGCAGGACCTCCTCGCGCCGCTGGTGGCGGGCATGGAGCAGCCACCGCATCCGCGCCGCCTCGGCGACGACGAGAAGGACTACTTCCTGGGGCTGCCGCCCACCGGCCAGCCCGACACCCGAACGGCACCCGAGCAAGGAGCGGTGAAATGATTCCCCTTCCCCCGCTGACGGGTGAGGTCGTCGCCTTCGTGGTGTGTGCGCCGATCATGGTGCTGCTCGCCATCGGCATCGTCGTCGCCCGCAAACCCGTCCACTCCGCCCTCTGCATGGCCGGGGTGATGGTGGGGCTCGCGGTCCTCTACGCCGCCCAGGACGCCCCGTTCCTGTTCGTGGTGCAGATCATCGTCTACACGGGCGCCATCCTGATGCTGTTCCTGTTCGTGGTGATGCTGATCGGCGTCGACAGCCGCGACTCCGTGGTGGAAACCCTCAGGGGCCAGCGGGTGGCGGGCATCCTGGCGGTGCTCGGCCTGGCCGGTCTGCTGGTGTTCGCCGTCGGGCAGGCGGTCTTCGTCGGCGGCCCCGTGGGGCTGGCGCAGGCCAACGAGGTCCAGGGCGGAAACGCCCAGGGCGTGGCGGCGCTGCTGTTCTCCCGGTACGTGGTGCTGCTGGAGGCCACCTCGGCGCTGCTCATCACCGCGGCGGTGGGCGCCATGGTGCTGGCCCACGGCGACCGGCTCCGCGAGCCGAGGCGCCAGGCCGAGCACATGGAGGCCCGCGTCGAACGCTACGCGGTCGGTGGTGTGCACCCGGGTCCGGATCCGAACTCCGGCGTCTACGCCCGCTCCAACGCCATTCACGCGCCCGCGCTGCTTCCCGACGGCACCGTCGCCGAGAAGTCGGTGAGCCGCACCCTGACCACCCGTGGCGCGGTGGTGGCGGTCGACGACCTGCGCAACCCGACGACCACCACCTTCGGTGACGTCGAGAAGGTTGCCGCTGAACTGGAAGGAGAGGCCAAGTGAGCACCGAGGCCTACCTGCTGCTGGCGGCGCTGCTGTTCGCCGTCGGCGCGCTCGGATTCCTGCTGCGCCGCAACGCGATCATCGCCTTCATGAGCGTGGAGCTGATGCTCAACGCCGCGAACCTGGTGTTCGTGACCTTCGCCCGCCAGCACGGCGGACTCGACGGTCAGGTGGCGTCCTTCTTCGTCATGGTGGTGGCCGCCGCCGAGGTCGTGGTCGGCCTGGCCATCATCGTCGCCGTCTATCGCGCCCGTCGGTCGGCCTCCGTCGACGACGCGAACCTGCTGAAGTTCTGAGGGGGTTGCCGTGCTGTTGTTGGAAACCATGGCGACGGTACCTGCCACGGGGCTGTTCAGCCTCGCCTGGCTCCTGATCGCGATTCCTTTGGCCGGGGCGGGTTTGCTGCTGGTCCTCGGGCGTTTCTCCGATTCGTGGGGGCACTGGCTGGCGACCGCCTGCTGCCTGGCGTCGTTCACCATCGGTGTGCTGCTGTTCAGCTCGATGCTGAGCGCCGACGAGGGACAGCGGGCCGTCACCGTCCACCTCTACGACTGGATCACCACCGGATCCTGGAACCTCGGTTTCGGGATGCTGATCGACCAGCTGTCGATCCTGTTCGTGCTGCTCATCACCGGCGTCGGGTCGCTGATCCACATCTACTCGATCGGTTACATGACCCACGACGAGCGGCGCCGCAGGTTCTTCGCCTACCTGAACCTGTTCATCGCGGCGATGCTCACGCTGGTGCTGGCCGACAGCTACCTGGTGCTGTTCCTCGGCTGGGAGGGCGTCGGCCTGGCCTCCTACCTGCTGATCTCCTTCTGGCAGCACAAACCCTCCGCGGCCGCCGCGGGCCGCAAGGCGTTCGTCGTCAACCGCGTCGGTGACCTGGGAATGTCGATGGCCATCTTCACGATGCTGTCGCTGTTCGGCAGCACCGCCTTCTCGGTGGTCAACGCGGGCATGCCGCGGGTCGACGTCGCCACCGCGACGCTGCTCGGGTTCCTGCTGCTGCTCGCTGCGTGCGGCAAGTCGGCCCAGGTGCCGTTGCAGTCGTGGCTGCTCGACGCCATGGAGGGCCCCACCCCCGTGTCCGCCCTGATCCACGCGGCCACGATGGTCACGGCGGGCGTCTACCTGGTGGTGCGCAGCCACGCGATCTACGAGATCAGCGAGGCCGCGACCCTCGCGGTGGCGATCGTGGGTGTCGTGACGCTGCTCGCCGGCGCCTGGATCGGCACCGCCAAGGACGACATCAAGAAGGTCCTGGCCGGCTCCACCATGTCGCAGATCGGCTACATGATGCTGGCCGCGGGCCTCGGACCGGTGGGCGCGGCCTTCGCGATCTTCCACCTGATCACCCACGGCTTCTTCAAGGCGAACATGTTCCTCGGCGCCGGATCCGTGATGCACGGCATGGACGACGACGTGAACATGCGCAACTTCGGGGCCCTCGCCAGGGCGATGCGATGGACCTTCCTGACCTTTGCGATGGGGTATCTGGCCATCATCGGTTTCCCGTTCACCGCCGGCTACTACTCCAAGGACCACATCATCGAGGCCGCCTTCGAACGCAACATCGTGCTGGGTGTCCTGGCGCTCGTCGGCGCGGGAATCACCGCGTACTACATGACGCGCCTGATGATGATGACCTTCCTGGGACGCAGCCGCTGGGAGGAGGGCGTGCACCCGCACGAGTCCCCGGCCGTGATGACCGTTCCGCTGGTGATCCTGGCCATCGCCTCGCTGGGAGCCGGCCTGGTGATGAACAACTGGATCCAGGGCTGGCTGGCCCCGGCCACCGGGTCGCATCCCCACGAGACCGGCCGGCTGGCCTTCAGCTGGATCGGTGCGGTCACGCTCGTGGTCGTGGCCGCGGGTGTCGCGCTCGGCTGGTGGCTGCACAGCGGTTCGGTCCCGAAGCAGGCCCCGCGTACCCGCAACCCGCTGGTGCTGATCGGCCGCAACGACCTCTACGGGGACGCCATCAACACCTACGCGGTGATCTGGCCCGTCACCGGCTTCGCGACCGCGCTGAGCCTCGCGGACCAGGGCGTGGTCGACGGCCTCGTCCGGGGCTCCGGGTACGGGGCGAGGGGCCTGGCCGGCCTGCTGCGGAAGACACAGAACGGCTATTCCCGCACCTACGGCCTGACGCTGGTGATCGGCGTCGTGATCCTCGGGGCCATCGTGGTCTTCGGGCAGCTGGTCTGAGGAAGGAAGAACTCACGTGATCAACGACTCGATTCCCCTCCTGAGCATCCTCGCGCTGCTGCCGCTGCTCGGCGCCCTGGTCCTGACGTGCGTGCGCGGCACCGCCGCCCGCGTCACCGGCCTGTGTTTCGCCTTCGCCACCACCGTCCTCGGTGTCCTCGCCTTCGTCCTGGGGCTCGGCACCCACCTGTCGGAGACGCTGCCGTGGATCCGGGTGATCGGTGCCTCCTACGCCCTGGAACTGGACCCCATGAGCGCCGTCATGGTGCTGCTGACCGTGATCCTCACCCCGCTGGTGCTGATCGCCGAGTGGCACGTCGGCGACGCGGAGGGTGCCCGCTGGTCGACGCGGACCTTCTTCGCCCTCGCCCTGGCACTGGAGGGGCTCTCCCTGCTGGTGTTCCTGGCCAGCGACGTGCTGCTGTTCTACGTGATGTTCGAGGCCACGCTGATCCCGATGTACTTCATGATCTCGGGTTTCGGCGGACCGGAACGGGCCGCGGCTGCCGTGAAGTTCCTGCTGTTTTCGCTGGCCGGTGGGCTGGTGATGCTGGTCGGCGTCGCCGGGTTGTACGCGGTCTCCGCGGGGGCGGGGGAGCCCAGCTTCCTGATCCGCGACCTGATCGCCCTCGACCTGGGCGGCGGCATCGGCCACTGGCTGTTCGCGGCCTTCTTCTTCGCATTCGCTGTGAAGGCGCCGATGGCCGGCCTGCACACCTGGCTGCCGGACACCGCTGAGCAGGCCACCGCCGGATCGTCGACGATGCTGGTGGGCATCCTCGACAAGATCGGCACCTTCGGGATGATCAAGATCTGCCTGACGATCTTCCCCGAGGCCTCGCACTGGGCCACGCCGGTCATCCTGGTGTGGGCCGTGGTCTCGATGTTCTACGGCGCCCTGATGGCGCTCGGCAGTCCCGACCTGCTGCGGTTCGTGTCCTACACCTCCGTCAGCCACTTCGGTTTCATGGTGTTCGGGGTCTTCGCGCTGACCACGCAGTCGCTGACCGGGTCGATCTTCTACATGCTGAACCACGGCTTCTCCACGGCCGCGATGTTCCTGGTCATCGGTTTCCTCGTGAAACGCCGCGGCACCGCCGCCATCGAGGCCTACGGCGGGGTGCAGAAAACCGCCCCCGTGCTGGCCGGTTTCCTGCTGCTCTCGGGCCTGTCGGTGCTCGCCCTGCCCGGCATGTCCAGCTTCGTCTCCGAGTTCCTGGTGCTGGCCGGTTCCTGGCAGCGCTACCCGGTGCACACCGCGGTGCTCACCCTCGGGATGGTGCTGGCCGCGGCCTACGTTCTCACCGTCTACAAGAGAACCATGACCGGTCCCGTGCCCGACGACGTGCGCAAACACGTCTCCACGGACCTGAACCTGCGCGAACGCCTCGCGGTGGCGCCGCTGCTGGTGCTGCTGATCTTCTTCGGTTTCTTCCCGAGGCCCCTGCTCCAGGTGGCCGATGACGCGGCACGGAACGTGATGCAGACCGTCGGCGAGACCGATCCCGCCCCCACGATCCAGGAGAACTGATGAGCCCGCTTGAGATCACCGTTCCGGCCATGGAGTGGATGCTCGAGGCACCCCTGATCGCGCTGCTGGTCGGCGCCACCCTGGGGGTGCTCCTCGAGGCCGTGCTTCCCCGCGAGTACCGCTACCCCGCGCAGACGGGGCTTGCGATGCTGACGGTCCTCACCGCCCTGGGATTCACCGTGTACAACTGGGTGGGCGAGGACTTCAAGATCGTCGCACCCGGAAGCGTCGCCGTGGACGGGCCGACGTACTTCTTCTGGTCGCTGCTGCTGCTGGTCGGCCTGGGCGGGGTGGCGTTGTTCGCCGAACGCGCCGTCGCGGGCGGGGTGTCGGCCTTCGCCGCATCCGCCGCCACCGTTCCGGGATCGCCGCTGGAACGGGAGGCGGAACGCCAGCATCGCGAGCACACCGAGATCTTCCCGTTGATCCTGTTCGCGCTGTTCGGGATGCTGCTGTTCGCGGCCGCCAACGACCTGCTGACGCTGTTCGTCGCCCTGGAGATCTTCTCCCTGCCGCTGTACCTGCTCTCCGGGATGGCGCGGCGACGCCGCTGGCTGAGCCAGGAGGCCGCGCTGAAGTACTTCCTCCTCGGTGCGTTCAGCTCCGCGTTCTTCCTGTTCGGCGTGGCACTGCTGTACGGCTACGCGGGTACCTTCACCTACGCCGGTGTGGCGCAGGCCATCGTCGCCGACGAGTCTCCGCGGGTGCTGCTGCTGACCGGCCTGGTGATGCTGGCCGTCGGGTTGCTGTTCAAGGTGGGGGCGGTGCCGTTCCACACCTGGACCCCGGACGTCTACACCGGCGCCCCGACCCCCGTCACCGGTTTCATGGCGATCGCCACCAAGACGGCGGCCGTGGCCGCGCTGCTGCGGGTGTTCTACGTCGCCCTCGGCGGGGCGCGCTGGGACTGGCAGCCGATCATCGCCACCGTCGCGGTCGCGACCATGGCGGTCGGCGCGCTGGTGGGCCTGGTGCAGCAGGACATCAAACGCCTGCTGGCCTACTCCTCGATCGCCCACGCCGGTTTCATCCTGGCGGGTTTCGTCGCCGCCGTGGGCGCCACGGCCGACGGTGGTGTCTCGTCGGTCGGGTCCATCTCCTTCTACCTGCTGGCCTACGGGTTCGCGACCCTCGGTGGGTTCGGGATCATCACAATGGTGCGGCGGGCCGGGGGAGAGGCGAACGGGATCGCCGCCTGGCGGGGGCTGGGACGGACCAGCCCGTTCGTCGCCGGGGTCATGACCCTGTTCCTGCTCAGCTTCGCCGGTATCCCGCTGACCGCGGGTTTCGTCGGCAAGCTGGTGGTCTTCGCCGCCGCCTGGCGGGGCGGGTACGGCTGGCTGGTGCTGGTCGCGGTGATCGCGAGCCTCGTGGCTGCCTTCTTCTACCTGAAGGTCGTGGTGGCGATGTGGTTCCGGGAACCCGAACGCGGCGAACAGGGCAGGGTGGCCGGTGCCTCCGGCTGGACCTGGGGCGTTGTCGCCGTGTCCGCTGTGGCGACGATCGTTCTCGGTTTGGTTCCGGGTAGCATTCTTGATCTGGCGGCTGGAGCCGCTCAGTTCATCCGCTGACCCCTGGAGTCACCTTGACCCTCGACATCGAAGCCCTCTCGATCCGCTTCGAGGAGCGGCTACGGCAGGTCGCCGTGGCCGACTCCCCGTTCGTCACCGAAGCCGCCAGCCACCTGATAGCTGCCGGGGGGAAACGGTTCCGGCCCCAGCTGGTGTATCTCGCATCGGAGTTCGGCGGCGAGGTGGACGAGGAGATGCTGCTCAAGGCCGCTCTCGTGATGGAGCTGACCCACGTCGCGAGCCTCTATCACGACGACGTCATGGACGAGGCCGAGGTGCGCCGGTCCGCGCCGTCCGCGAACTCCCGGTGGGGCAATTCCATCGCGATCCTGATCGGCGACTACCTGTTCGCGAAGGCCTCGATCCTGGTGGCGGATCTCGGCCCCGACTACGTGCGGCTCCAGGCTGAGACCTTCACCCGGCTGGTGCAGGGACAGATCGCCGAGACCCGCGGCCCGGAGACGGGGGAGGTGGCACTGGACCACTACCTGCAGGTGATCGCCGACAAGACGGGCTCGCTGATCGCCGCCTCCGCGTTGTTCGGGGCGATGATCGCCGGGGCCCCGCAGTGGATCCGGGAAGCGCTGGCAGCCTACGGCGAGGAGATCGGGTTGGTGTTCCAGCTGAGCGACGACATCATCGACATCACCAGCGACGTCACCGGCAAAACCCCGGGAACGGACCTGCGCGAGGGCGTGCCGACGCTGCCGACGCTGCTGCTGGAGGCCTCCCGCGACCCCGCCGACCAGCCCCTCAAGGACCTCCTCTCAGGGGATCTGGGCGACGATGCGGCCCTCGCGGAGGCGTTGGCGGCGCTGCGCGCCCATCCCGTCGTCGAGAAAGCACGGGCCGAGGTCCGCCGCCACGCCGACCTGGCCAGAGGACACCTGGCGCCGCTTCCCGAGGGGGAGGCCAAACAGCTGCTGCTCCGGGTCTGCGACGACCTGGTGGAACGCTCCGCCTGAGTTGTCGGCCGCGCCCCTCGTCCAAGGGCGGTGGCCCCGGGAGAGCTCAGGCCCATTCCTGGCTGGTCGGCACCACGACGATGTCGTGGACGTTCACGTCCGGGGGCAGGTTCAGCCCGTGGTGCACGATCGTCGCGATGTCCTCGGGCAGGAGGGGCTCCTCCGCCATCTGGTCGGTGACCGCCGGAATGTCGAGCCCTGCGGTCATGGGCGACAGGACGAAGCCCATGGATATCGTGCGGGCCCGGATCTGCTCCGTGCGCAGCTCCACCCGCAGCTGCTCGCCGAGGGCGTCGCGACCCGCAGCGGCGGCGCCGTAGATCGTCGCGTAGTCGAAGGCGGTGTCGCCTGCGATCGACCCGACCACGATGATGTCCGCCACCCCGTTGGCGGCGGCCGCGGCCTGCAGCGCGGGCAGCAGGGAACGTATGGAACGCAGCACGGGAAGGGTGTTGGCGGTGAACCTCTGCGTCCACTCCTCGACGTCGTAGGCTGCCAGCGCGCCACCCATCTGACCGCCGGCGCTGGCCACCAGGGCATCCACGCGCTCCTCGTCGCGGACGATTCCCTCAAGGGCGGTGCGGGCGGCGTCCGCGTCGAGCAGGTCGCACTTCACCAACCGGGCGGCCACCGGTTCGAGGGGGTCCTGGATGTCGACGATGATGGTGCGCCACCCGTCGGCGACGGCACGCTGGGCGGTCGCCAGTCCGATGCCGGAGGCGCCTCCCGCCACCACGATGGTTCGTTGCGTCATGCGTTTGCTCCTGTCACCCGGTTCTGGTCCTCCGGGGCGGGTCGGGTGGCCTCAAGGGCTGCGATGATGTCCTCGGCCTCGACGGGGCCCTCGTAGATCTCGTCGTTGACGAAGAACATCGGCGATCTGTCGAGCCCGAGGGTCTTCGCGTCGTCCGTGTCGTCGTGGACCCGGCCCGCGTGCAGCTGCTGGCGCACGGCCTCCTCCAGTGCCGACAGGTTCGCGCCCACGTCGACTGCGGCCCGGCGAAGGAGATGGCGGTCGAGTTCCTCGTCCATGCACAGCCGGTTGAGTTCCTGCCGCATCAGCGGGAACAGCTCGCGGCTCTGCGCGTTGACGGCCTCGATCGCCATAGCGGCCTGTTCGGCGGCGTGATCGTCGAGGGTGTTGTGGCGGTAGACGAAACGCAGGTCGGAGCCGAAGTGGCGGCGCACCTCCTGCACCACGTCCTCCACGCTGGCGTCGTCGATGCCGCCCAGGCTGGCGTACTCGACGAGGGTGAGCGGGGCGTTCACCGGGCCCTCGATGTGATCCCGTCCGGGTTCGACGGGTCGGTTCAGGCGTTTCCGCGCCGGCGCGTGCCTGGCGTCGTAGCGGGCGGTGACGGACAGCGAGAGCAGGCCCAGGAGCGCGGCCAGCAGTGAGGCGGTGAGCACACCGATCCGGGCATCGGACTGCAGGACCGGGTCCGTGATGGCCAGGTCGATGATGAACAGGGAGATGGTGAAACCGATGCCGGTGAGCATCGCCCCGGCGCTGATGTGCCGGTGGCCGAGCCCGGGCGCGAGCTCCCCGATGTGGAGTCTCGTGGCGAGGAACGTGGCGCCGAACACGCCGATGTACTTGCCGAGAACCAGGCCGGCGATGATGCCCCACGTCAGCGGCGAGGTGAATGCCTGCCGCAGGGTCTCCCCGCTGATCTCCACACCGGCGTTGGCCAGGGCGAACAGCGGCACCACGATCAGGTTCACGATCGGCGCCAGCGCCAACTGGAGGCGTTCGTTGATGGAGACGGAGCCGCGGATTCCCCGCACAGCAGCGCTGCCGGTGGCCGCGATGGGTGTGCGGCGGAAGACCTGGGTCAGTTCCTCCGCGCGGAGCACCTCGCTGCGTTCCGGGGGGAAGACCGGCAGCAGCAGACCCAGCACCACACCGGCGATGGTCGCGTGCACACCCGAGAGCCAGAAGGCCAGCCACAGCGTCGCCCCCGCCGCGATGTAGACGAGGGTGCGGTTCACCCGGGCCCGTTGCAGCAGGTACAGCCCGGCGGCGATCACGGCCACGACCACGAGAGGGGCGAAGTCGATCCTGGTGGTGTAGACGGTGGCGATCACGAGCAGGGCACCGACGTCGTCGACGACCGCGAGGGTCACCAGGAAGGCGCGCAGCTGCAGCGGAAGCCGGTTGCCGAAGACCGCGAGGATGCCCATCACGAAAGCGGTGTCGGTGGAGATCACCACACCCCAGGCGCCCGCGCTCTCGGTGCCGGCGTTGAAGGCGACGAAGATCAGGGCGGGTACGGCCAGGCCTGCGATGGCCGCGACCACGGGAACGCTGGCCCGCCGCCACTCCCGCAGCTCGCCTATCACGAAGTCGTGTTTGACCTCCAGGCTGACCAGGAAGAAGAACATCATCATGATGCCGTCGTTGATCCAGTGCTGGAGCGACAGGCTGATCCCGAACCCGGTGTCGTTGAACTGCAGCGTGAAATAGGTGTGCCAGAACTCCTCGTAGGAATGGCCCCCGAGATTGGCCCACAGCAGGGCCACGGCGGTGGCGACGAGCAGCAGCAGTGCACCGGAGGTCTCCCGGCGCACGAAGGCGTGGAAGGCCTCACGGAGGCGGTGAATCGTCCTCATCAACGGCTCCCGAGGGGCAGGAGGGTGGCGCTCGCCATGTTCACGTGCGGGGGAAGGGAGACCATGAAGCCGACCTCGGCGCCTATCCGCTCCGTGTCGATCGTCGCGATGGAATCCGGATCCACCTGGAGCACGTCGTGGTGGTCGCTCGTGGAGCGGTCAGAGCCGAAGTTGCTGTCGGCGAAGAAACTCCCGGCGGTGTAGATGGTGGCCAGGTGGTGGACGCGCACCCCCGGGGGCCGTACTCGGCCCGCAGGTGCCGGGAGAACTGGCCGATCGAGGCCCCGATGGAGGAGAACACCGAGTAGGCGTGTTGGCGTTCCCTGGCCGGGGCACTGCCGAGCAGGACTATGTCGGCGCGCTCGCCGCGTTCGCCCGCGGCCAGCACGTCGGGGGCGAAGATCTGCACGGTCTGCAGCATGCCCCGCAGGTTGGTGGCCAGCATCGCGGTCCAGTCGGCGGGGATGGCCTCCTCGAAGGGGGCCGCGCGACGCACGCCCGCTGCCACGACCACCAGGTCGGGGGCTCCGAGTTCTTCCAGGATCCTGTCCCGCGCCTCGACGATCTCGTAGGCGCTGGTGATGTCCGCCGGGCAGGCCAGCGTGGGGACGTCGTCGGGCAGGTGGGCGCGCAGACGCTCGATGCGGCGGCGGTTCCGGGCGATCAGGGCGGTCCGGACCCCCGACTCGACGAGGGTGCGGACGATGGCCGATCCGTGGGTGCCGGTGGCTCCGGTGACCACGGCGGTCCGGCCCCGCAGATCATAGGTGGGCATGCGTGTCATGTGTGGGTGAATCCTCGGTGGGGTTCTCGTGGTGCTGGGCGTTCAGTGACTGTACCAAATCGCACAACCCGGTTGAACGGTTTTCGGAAGCCTCTCGCTCGGCCCCACCTTCACGTGGAGCTCGCGAAAACCATGTTCGTCAGATTTCGCTGAATCGTTTCGCGAGCGCTCATGATCGGCGCGTCCCGGACGTGCGCGCGGATACCCCTGAATCCGCCGCGGGTTTGCGGTCGGAATCCGGGAGTCGCCGTGAGTCGGCTGCTTCCAGGTGCTCGTGCCTCACCTGGTGCACCGAGGCCTGTTCACGGCCCCTGAAGCTGGCCCAGCCGGACCGCGACGAAGACGAAGGAGAGCGGTCCATCCACCTGTGAACAGGTCTCACCGAAACCTCCGCACGGCCTTTTCCGGTCGTGGCCGGCCTCCGCTTTTCACCAGCCCGCCCGGGGGTTCCCGGGGAATGGCGCACGGACGAAGGAGTCGCTGAACGGCAGATCCGGTCGATGACCGAAAGGCGGGTCCCGGGACGAAAGTTGGGGTATGGCGGCGAGTGCGACTGGCCGAATGGTGCATCTTTCAAGCAATCTGTGTTAACGTTCGTCAGCCTCCGAACGGTCAGCCGATCGGACGACAAGAACCACATGTATGGATTGGGAGGGAAAAGACGTGTTGAAGAGGATCAGACCTCGCAGCGGGTGGAGGCCGATGGTGCTCCTGCTCGCATTCCTGATCGGCATCGCCGGTCTGGTTGTTGCGAGTCCCGTGGCGCGGGCCGCCGAGGTGGACGCCATTGATCGGGGAAGCATCCGGCTCTCGAGGGTTGACGCTGACGATTCCGCGACCTACCTGTGGAGCGGCGTGAGGATCGACGCCACGTGGCGGATTCCCGACCAGAGCGGGAAGGCGGGGGACACCTTCAAGCTCGGACTGCCCAGGGAGATCGGAGGCTCCACCGGAAGCTTCGAGCTCAAGGGCGCCGAGGGTGACCCGCTGACCTACGGCACCTGTGAGGTGAGGGAAACCGAGGTGGTCTGCACCTTCAACGAGAACGTTGAGGGCAAGAACGACGTCGGGGGCTCACTGTGGGTGAGCGCGCAGGTGGTTGCCCTGGTCAACACCGACAGGGTCACTTTCCCCCTCAGCAGCGGCCCACTCGAGGTGCCGCTGCCCGGCGGGCAGAGGAACATCGGCTACAGCCCCGAGGTTCCCACCGAGATCAACAAGTCCGGCTGGTTTCCGAGCGACGACCTGAGCGTCGTCCACTGGCGGATCGTGGTTCCCGGTTCCCGGGTTGCCGATCGTTCCCGCATGGTCATCACGGACAACTACGCGGTGGCCGGGAGTGCGCTGACCGTCGTCGATGGCAGCCCGTCCGTCTACTGGGTTCCCAACACCCCGAAGTGCTGGAACGAGAGCTACACCGACGGGTGCCACCAGTACATGGACGCATCCACCTCGCCCTCGCTCGAGGTCTCCGTTGACGATTCCCGGGACGTCGCCACCGCCATCATCGACAACAGGGGCAAGAAATTCGAGGCCGACCGGCTCTACGTGTTCGACCTGCGTCTGAGGGCCGAAGGGCCGATTCCCGCGGGGGCGCAGTACACCAACAAGGCCACCGTCGACGCCGAACACCGCACCGCCACCGCTGTCAAGGAGGTCTCGGGTGGTGGCACCGGTTCCGGGGAGGCCGTCGGGCATCTCGCCGTGAAGAAGACGGTCGTGGGCGGCCAGGTTTCCGCCGACACCACCTACCCGGTGGCCTGGTCCTACCAGTACAAGGGCCAGGCGCGCAGCGGCGAGCTGGCCGTCAAGGCCGACGGCACCCTCGAAACCCTCAACAACGTCCCGAACGGCACCGTGGTCACCCTGACCGAGAAGGTGCCCTCCGGCGGCGACATCGACTACGGAGACCCGGTGTTCTCGGGTGAGGGCGTCAAGGACGGGGTTCCCGACGCCAACAGCGCCCAGGTCACCGTCGAGGGCCTCAAGACCGTTGAGGTGTCCCTCACCAACCACGTGAACCCGAAACTGGCCACCGTCGAGGTCGCCCCCGGGGTCTGCAAACCGGGCTCCAGTGAACCCTCCGAACCCACCGTCAAGGTCGGTGAGACCGACGGCATCACCTACTCCACCCCGAGGCTCACCACCTCCGGCGACGAGGTGACCGTCGAGGTCACCGCCACCCCCGCGGCGGGCAGGGAGATCGACGACCAGCACCTGCCGGAGGGCTGGAAGGCCAACGGTGACGGCACCTACACCTTCACCACCACCATCACCCAGCCGAGCTGCGTGAAGACCATCACCCCCGTGATCCCGTCCGTAGGTGCGCAGGCCTGCCCCGTCGACTCCACGACCCCGGTGCCGCCGTCGGTGACCGGGATCGAGGACACCGACGAGATCGACTACGGCGAACCCCGGGTCACCAGCAGCAACGGCCAGGTCACCGTCGTCGTCACCGCCACCGCCCGGGACGGCCACGAGTTCGGTGGCTCGATGCCGGAGGGCTGGAAACGGATCGACGCGCGGACCGCCGTCTTCACCGGTAGAACCGAGACCCCCGTCTGCGAGGTTCCGGCCGCTCCCACCCCGGACCCGAGCCCGTCGCCGTCGGTCACCCCGTCGCCCTCGGTTTCTCCGAGCCCGCATGTGGTGGTGACCCCGACCCCGGTCGGGTCGCTTCCGACGCCGATCAGGCCGGGGTTGCCGAGGACCGGGGCCTGACGCCCCGCTGGTGTGACGATCTCCGGGCCCCGATTCCTTGGAATCGAGGCCCGGAGGTTATTCCCGGGTCTGCCGTGTGTGAATTGTCGAAAGGAGAGATGAGAGAAATTTGTTCGGTCGCTAGGCTGGCGCAGTGTTCGTGCCGGTCGTTCCTGGGCCTTTCCCGAGACCGGTTGGTTGAGAAGAATGGGGGAATGCGCTGTGAGACGGAAAACGATTCCGTTGAGCAGAGGGCGGCTGATGTCCTTGGTGGTCGCCGTGATGCTCGGGTTGTCGGGACTGGTGCAGGGGGTGCAGGTGGCTCATGCCGCCGAGATCAATCCGATCGTTCCGGGAAGTGTGAAACTGGCGGACAAATCGTCACCTGCTGGACCCACCTATGTCTGGAATGACGTGGAGCTCAGCGGACGCTGGGCCATCGATGACTACAGCGGCCAGGAGGGTGACACGTTCACGATCGGTCTTCCTGCCGCCTTCGAGGGAACCAGCGGCACCTTCGAACTGGTCGGCTCGGCACAGAATCCCATCGACTACGGGACTTGCGTGGTCTCCAGGTCCGAGGTGTCCTGCACCCTGAACAGCAATGTCGTCGGCAAGGTCGACGTGGGTGGCGAGTTCTTCATCAACACCAGGGTGGCGGCAACCCACACGGGAGACACCGCCACGCTGCTCATCAACGGAGGAACCCCGATCGAGGTCGCGCTCCCGAACGGGCAAACCGACATCGGCTATTCCCCGTATGTTCCCGATGACATTTCAAAAGCTGGTTTCTTCCTCGGGGATCCCTACGACACCCTGGCCTGGAAGATTCGTATTCCCGGGCAGGAACTGAGTGGCAACACCCTGACGATTGATGACACGTTCACCGTGCCGGGGTCGACCCTGACCGTGAAGCCGGCCGAGGTCACCCTCTACCGGATTCCCAACCACAACCCCTTGTGCTGGAACGAGACCTCGCGTGCGGACTGCCGCACCGTGCTCTACAGCAACGATGGTGGCAACTATCCGGATGTGATCGCGAACATCGACGACACCAGCCGGATACAGCTCACCTACACCAAGGCCGAGGAATTCTCCGAGGACGACATGTACCTGCTCGAGTACAGCCTTTCCGTTGGCGAGGAGATCCTCGTCGGCGCCCAGTACCCGAACACCGTCACGATCAATGGCAACTCCTACGAAGCAGCGGCCGTCAGGGAAGCAGCAGGCGGCGGAACCGGCGCCGGAGGCAACGACACCGTCGGACACGTGAGTGTGGGGAAGGCCGTGGTCAATGACGTGGCCGGCGCGGTGCCGGCGGATACCGTGTTTCCGGTGGACTACAGCTACACCGTCAAGGGGCGGGTGAGGACCGGCACCCTGGCCTTGAGGGCTGACGGTACGCTCGAGTCGTTGTACAACATCCCCAACGGGACCGTGGTGACGTTGACGGAGAAGGTTCCGGCTGTTGCGGGGGTGACTTTCGGTGATCCCGTGTTCGCCGGAGACGGCGTGAGTGACGGGGTTCCTGACGCCACCAGCGCACAGGTGCGCGTCGAGGGTTCCACGACGCTCGTCGTGAGGTTGACCAATACTCTCGTTTCGGATGCCAAGCCGGCGTTGAGCAGGGTTGAGGTGACGCCGGGGGTGTGTGCGCCGGGTGCGACGGAACCGTCGGAGCCCACGGTTGAGGTCGCTCCCACCGACGGGATCACGTACTCCGCGCCGGAGATCACCAAGGACGGGAAACAGGTGACGGTGAAGGTCACCGCCACCCCGGCTGCGGGGAGAACCATCGATGGTGGGAATCTGCCTGAGGGGTGGGTGGCCAATGGTGATGGTTCTTTCACGCGTCGGTGTCCTTGACGCCTGATCCGTCGCCGTCTCCTGTGCCGTCGTCGTCTGTTCCGGTTCCGGGGGTGACGGTGACCCCGACGGTTCCGGTTCCGGTTCCGACGCCGGTCAGGCCCGGCCTGCCCAGGACCGGCGCCTGAGACGCGGAGCATTCCCGCGAAACCTACGGGGTCCGACCCGGTCGGGTCGGACCCCGTAGCGCAGCTGCGAACAACGATGTTCCTCCATGGCAGCTGCCGCCCTCGCCCTGCTCCAGGAGTTCGCCGGCCAGGACGTACCCGCGTGAGCAAGCATCACCGCGGCGTGCCCCGGGCCGCTCAAGCTGTCGCTTCCGGTACCAAAAGTAACCAGGGGCCGAACCGGGGCAGGTTCCTCCCGACCCCGCCACAAGGACCTGCGATGCCTGAAAGTCGTGGCCACGGGTGGGGTCCATCCAAGAAGTCTGGCCATCCGTCGATATCCATGTGCGTTGGTGCATGTCGTCGTGAATGCTCCACTCGATGAGGCTTGCCCACAGGTGGGGCACCCGCTGCCACAATCCTCTGGTCCGGGGTGGATGTGAGGGGTTGTGGTGGAAGCCGGTTGGACCGGTCGCTCGCTCCGTGAGCTGCCCGTGTCGAACCCCTTGTGGCGGTTTCCGGGGAATTGGAGCGGACCCTGTTGTGTGGCTGCCGGGTGGTGTTGAGCCGGACCGCTCCTTCGTCGCGGTCCGGCTCAACCAGCTTCAGGGGGGGGCGTGAATATGCCTCAATTCCTGCGTGAGCCCCTGTGAACAGAGTTTTTGTTCATTGCCGCCGGCCTCGCAGGTTGACTTTCGGTCCGAAAACACGGGATTTCCTGGACGAACGGCCAGAGTTTTCAAGCGTTGCCCGCGCGGAAAGAGGTAACTTCTGTTAGGTTGGGTGTTGTTCAAAGAATCAACTCTTTGGAGAGGTGGGGGTGAGTTGAAGGTCGGGGGTGGGCGCAAGCTCTGCGAAACCGGTGGTCTTCTGGGAGCAATCGTGATCGGCGCCTTGGTTGCAATTCTGGCCGTCGGAACGTGGGCGGTCCTCGGAGGAATGGATCGTCAGGGAGGAACCAGCTTTGCGGGAGGCGGATGGGGGCTCCACTCGAATCCTGTGGAAGATGGAAAGCGAATCATGCACGAAGGCGTGAGCCGAATCCCCGCATGCGGACGATTCACCGCCGTGGGCGATCGCGAGGCCAATCCTTTCCGGAAGCAGTCGTCCGTGCTGAACGATCGGACCGATTCCTGCGGCGTCCGGAGAGCATCGTGTCTCGAGAACGTCGTGGGCTCCGTGGGGATCTCAAGAGACAAAAACGCAGTCCCTGCCGATGGAGGAAGAAGGTGCTCCGAAAAACGGTTTTCTCAATTTCCGTCTTTCACGACGCGTCTTTCCTCGGTCTCGCGTCAAACGCGTGATGCACGGCCGGGTGGTGTGGACGAAGCGCGTGAGCTCTCTCCTTCGACCGGGCATGGCGCGCGTTCCGCGGTCATCGCCCGGGCAGCGCTTCCCCAGACACTCGTCGCCAACCAGCAGGGTCAGAGCAGTACGGAATCCCCGGGAGCCGGGGCTGAGGAGCCGGCTCCGCTCGGACTCGTGGTGGGGTTGTTGTGCGTGGTCGCGATTGCCGGAGCGCTGGTGGGCAGGCATGCCGGAGACCTCGCCGGAAAACGCGAGAGGCGAGAATGAGACCAATCGGTACGAAGCGTGACTTCACGGTTCGGTTCCCGCGGACTGCGCATGACGCCATCCTCCGGTGTGCCGGGGGAAGTGGTCAAGGACCCCCGGACGGCCTCCCCGAATCGAAATTGAATTCCCGGAGAATGCTCAACCGAGTGCTGAATGTGAAGAGATCGGTAAAACGTGTGCATTTCCGCACGCAATACAGCAGCGGATTCACCGTGTCGCTCTCGGTGTATCAACGAGGTCTCCTGACCTGCCCAAGGAGGCGGTCCGTGTCCGATGGTGCTCTGACGCCTCGACACGCGGTCACCGTGATGCGCTTCCGGTGTGAGGCGGAAAACCGCATACAATCACGATTCACCAAGCACGTCGCCGCAAAATGACGTGAACACGTGACCTCGGCTCCCCGTGAGCCATTGAAACGGGGCGCTTCGCGCGCCCTGGGGGTAAACAGCCGCTTCCCCCGGCGGCGAGCGTTGCAAAGACGCACCGCGCCCCCTGAAGAGGAGCGGGATTCAGTTCTGCCCAAGGAATCCCGCCCCTCCCCACCGCGTGGCCGTTCGGCAAGTGCGCGGTTGCTGTCGTCCTTTCAGAGGACAGATTTTCCTGATAGCTTCAATGCGCTGTCGATTCACACGAGTGAGTTCAGGGGATTCCGGGATGGGGAGACACGTCGACGCGCGAAGTGCGCGCATGGCCGCCATGGGGGTGACGGCCATGCGCGCCGCCTCGGCTGTCCTTGGGTTGCCGATGTTTCACACGGAAACCGGTGATCCTGCGGTAAGGAACCTGAACGGCAGCGTGCCGGGGGCCGGTGCTGGTGTTCCCGTCTGCTCTCCGGTGCCGTCGGCGCCGGAGAGCAGACAGTGACCGGTACCGGGACCGCGGCGTACGCGACGCGGGGGTGCGTCCTTGCGGAGGGGCCTTGGCTGGATGAGTCTGGTCCCTCCACACATTTCCTCCGTTTCCAGTATCCGCTGAACTGCAACCAGCGCAGGCGAAGGGATCTGCGCGCGTGATGCGGCCATCGTCGGGCATCCGCGGGTCGGCGCTGCCACTGACGAGCCGATCAGATGCACAGTTGACCCTACGCGGGCGAGGTGGGAAACCGTACGGGAAATCCGGGGGCCATTTCTCGAGCGTCTCCTGTGAGAGGGCTGTTTGTTGTAGCGTGTGGGAGTGGGTCCGTGCACAACCTGGGCTCACGACCGAGTTCGATGTTGTCCCGGTTCTCTTGAGCTGAGCTGCTCGGGAAACGGGTGAGGAAAGAATCAGATGTCAACGCCGCATGATCCCGGTGCTCCCGGCCAATCAGGTGAGTCGGAAAACCCCGCTCCACAGCAATCGCAGGAAGTTCCACAGCAGCCGCAGGACTCAGCGCTCCCACAATCTGCGGCGCAGACGGACGCGCCGCAGTTCATTCCTCCGGGAGGAGGGCAACCCCAGGGCTCGCGCGTGCCAGGAGACCCGAACGCTCCGTATCAAGGCCCGCAGAATCCCCATCAGGGAGCTCAGGGCCCCTACCAAGGGCCTCCGCCGCAAGGAACCGGGTACGGCCCGGGGCAGCAGCAACCACCATATCTGACCGGCCGTGTTCAGCAGGGGATCGGAGGCTCCACGAAGAAGTCGAGGACGCCGCTGTGGATCGGCCTGGGCGCTGCTGCCGTGGTGGTGGTCGTGGCACTGGTGCTGGTTTTCTCAGGGGTTTTCTCCAACAGGAGCACTGCCGAGGGGGAAGGCGCCGGCCTGCCCCAGGACCCTGCTGAAGCCGCCAAAACCATTGCCACGAACTACCTCACCGCGATCTCCGAGGGACGTGCCGAGGACGCCAAGAAGCTTCTGGGGTCCTCCTCCACCGACACATCGTTGCTTACCGATGAGGTTTTGAAGGACTCGTTGACCCGGGCCCCGATCACCGAGATAACGGTCGGTGAAGCCACGAATGAATACAGCTCCTACAAAGTTCCCGTCACCTACAAGGTGGGCAGTGAGTCGGCCAGCGACGAGTACACGATTAACCCCAAATCCGGCAAGATGTTCACGTCGCCTCCCAGTCTGGGACTCTATTCTCTCAAGGGGATCGACATCACCGTGAACGGGGTGGCCGTCAAGAGCGGCGAGACGAGCCGGCCGGTGTTCCCCGGCAGCTACGTCGTCGCTTCCGTCAACAAATACCTTGAAGTCGATGGAGATGCCACCGTCATCGTCACCAGCGGGACAGCCCACACGTCATCGCCGGACCTCAAGCTCAAGGTGAGCCAGGCCGGTATCGATCTGTTCCGTGAGAAGGTCATCCCGGAGGCAAAGGCGTGCTTGGAGTCCAAGAACCTCGATCCAGGCTGCAACATGGCCATCAGCGGCACACTGCGGAGCGGCGGCACCATCGCTGAAGGCAGCATCACGCGCACCCAGGATGCCGAGAATGCCTCCAAACTGGAGAATGTCGTTCCTGAACCCGGTTCGTCGGTGCCGACGATCATCTCCTCCAGGGACCTGGGAAGCATAAGCCTGTCTGCCACCTGCACTGATTCGAGCGGAACAGGGCCGTGCGATCTCTGGGGATTCGGCAAGGGATCGAGATTCCCGAAGGCGACACTCAACGTTGCCGAGGAGGATCCCAAGGTGGTCTGGGAAGAGAGGTAGAACAACTTCCCTCACAGTGGGCCCGGTGATTCGTGGGATCGCCGGGCCACGCCCTTTCAATGGGTTTTCAGGCGATTTCCCAGAAGGTCTTTCCCGACATGGCGGCCTGCAGTGCGTCGTGCGGATTTTCCGCGCGGGCCTCGGCCACCTGCGCGCGCAGCAGGTCGTCGTAGGCGGGACGCTCCACCTGCCGGAAGATCCCGACCGGGGCGCGGTGCATCACGCCGTGGTCGGTGAGCTGCGCCAGGGCGAAGGCCTGCGACGGGTCCCGTCGTCCCGCGTCGTGGACGACGATCCTCTCCGGGGCGGCGGTGGCGGTTTCGGTGACCCGCAGTCCCCCGTCGGGTTCCCGGACCACGCAGAACTGCTCCTCGGTGCCGAAAACCACGGGTTCGCCGTCGCGGAGCCGGATCAGTGCGTTCGCCGACTCCGGGCCCTTCAGGGCGTCGAAGGCCTCGTCGTTGAAGATCGGGCAGTTCTGGTAGATCTCGATCAGGGCGGCGCCGCGATGCCGGGCCGCCGCGTTCATGACCTCCGTCAGCTGCGCGCGATCGGAGTCGACGGCGCGCGCCACGAACGACGCCTCCGCGCCGAGCGCCAACGCCACCGGGTTGAACGGCACGTCCAAGGAGCCGTAGGGCGTGGACTTGGTCAGTTTGCCCTGCTCCGAGGTGGGGGAGTACTGCCCTTTCGTCAGTCCGTAGATGCGGTTGTTGAACAGCAGGATGTTGATGTTCACGTTGCGCCGCAGCGCGTGAATGAGATGGTTGCCGCCGATCGAAAGCGCATCACCGTCGCCCGTGATCACCCACACGTTGAGGTCCTCGCGGGCCGCCGCTACCCCGGTGGCGATGGCGGTGGCACGGCCGTGGATGGAATGCATCCCGTAGCAGTCCACGTAGTAGGGAAACCGCGACGAGCACCCGATGCCGGAGACCACGACGGTGTTCTCCCGGGCGATGCCGAGGTCGGCCATCATGGCCTGGAAGGTGGACAGGATCACGTAGTCGCCGCAGCCGGGACACCAACGCACCTCCTGGTCGCTGGTGTAGTCCTTCCGGGTCTGCGGTGCCTGCGCGAGGGGAATCCCGGCGAGCCCGTGCATCACTCCACCTCCAGCGAGTCGATCTCGGCGGTCAGGTCGGCCTCCAGCTCACCCACCGAGATGGGCAGCCCCCGCACCCGTGAATAACTCTGGACGTCCACCAGGTATCGGGCGCGCAGCAGGAAGGCCAGCTGCCCCAGGTTCATCTCGGGCACCAGCACCCTGTCGTAGCCGCGCAGCACCTCCCCCAGGTTGGCGGGCATCGGGTTGAGGTGACGCAGGTGCGCCGTCGCCACCTCGCGGCCACCCAGCCGCACCCGGCGCGCGGCGGCCGTGATGGGCCCGTAGGTGGAACCCCACCCCAGCACCAGCAGCCGGGCCCGTCCCGAGGGGTCGTGGACCTCGACGTCGGGGATGTCGCGGACGATGCCGTCGATCTTCGCCTGCCTGGTGCGCACCATCAGGTCGTGATTGTCGGGAACGTAGGAGATCGCCCCCGTGGCGGAGTTCTTCTCCAACCCTCCGATGCGGTGCTCCAGCCCCGGGGTGCCGGGCACCGCGAAGGCGCGCGCCAGGTTCTCGTCGCGCAGATACGGATGGAAAACGGGTTTCCCCTTCGGATCGGTCGCGTTCGGTTCGGTGGCGTAACCGGGGACGATCGGGTTGATGTCGTCGAGATCCGGGATCCGCCACGGCTCCGCCCCGTTGCCCAGGTAGCCGTCGGTGAGCACGATCACCGGGGTGCGGTACTTCACCGCGATCCGGCAGGCCTCGACGGCGATGGCGAAACAGTCTGCGGGGGAGCGGGCCGCCAGCACCGCCACCGGCGATTCACCGTTGCGACCCATGACCGCCTGGAACAGGTCGGCCTGCTCGGTTTTGGTAGGCATGCCCGTCGACGGCCCAGCGCGCTGCACGTCGACGATCACCAGGGGCAGTTCGGTCATCACACCCAGGCCGACGGCCTCCATCTTCAGGGCCATGCCGGGACCCGATGTGGTGGTCACCCCGAGCAGGCCCGCGTAGGAGGCGCCCAGCGCGGAACAGATGCCCGCGATCTCGTCCTCCGCCTGCACCGTGACCACGCCGACGTCCTTGCGGCGGCTCAGTTCGTGGAGGATGTCGGAGGCGGGGGTGATCGGGTAGGAACCCAGGAACAGCTGCATCCCGGCGCGGTCGGCGCCCGCCATCAAACCGTAAGCGGTGGCGAGGTTCCCGGTGATCTGGCGGTAGCGGCCGGGTTTCATGGGGGCAGAGGCCACGTGGTAGCGGTGCTCGAAGACCTCGGTGGTCTCCCCGTAGGCGTGCCCAGCCCGGAAGGCCGCCAGGTTCGCGTCGCGGATCTCGGGTTTTGACGCGAACTTGGTCTTCAGGAAGTCGATGGTCCCGGAGGTGTCGCGGGAGTACAACCAGCACAACAGCCCCAGGGCGAACATGTTCTTCGTGCGGCCCGCGTCCTTGCGGCCCAGCCCGAAGGGTTTCGCCGCTGCTGTCGCCATGCCCGTCAGGTCCAGGGAATGAACCTTCCAGTCGGCCAGGGAACCGTCGGTCAGCGGATTCGCGTCCCATCCGACCTTCGCCAGGTTGCGTTTCGTGAAATCGCCCTCGTCGACGATGATCACCCCGCCCTTGGGCAGATCGCCGAGGTTGGCCTTCAGCGCAGCCGGGTTCATGGCCACCAGCACGTCGGGCCGGTCGCCGGGGGTGACGATGTCGTAGTCGGCGAAGTGCACCTGGAAGGAGGAAACCCCGGGGAGGGTGCCCTGCGGGGCGCGGATCTCCGCGGGATAGTTGGGCAGGGTGGCGATGTCGTTGCCGAGCGAGGCCGATTCGGCAGTGAAACGATCCCCCGTCAACTGCATTCCGTCGCCGGAATCCCCGGCGAATCGGATCACCACCCGATCCAGCGACCGCGTCTCAGCCACGAACAACCCTCTCAGTCTCAAAGCTCCGGGCAAGTGTATAGCGGCACATCCTGTTGCTTCTCAGCCCGAACGGAACCAACCCGTACGGGCGGGGCTCCGGGAACGAGGAACCCTCTTGATGTCGCCGCCCCGTAGTATGCCTTCCATGACCCGGACGAACGACTTCCCTCGTGAATCGCCGGTGCGTCCCCTCGACGCGCCGCGCGGGAGGAGCGTGACATCCCGCGCACCGGGCATCCGCGCTGATCGTCTCGCCCACCGGACGCGGCAGCGGGAGAAGCGTTGATGCCGGTGGTGCTGGCCGCGGCGTCACGAGGGTTGAAGGCGTTCAGGGACGCCTTCAGCGCGCGTGCGGTGCTGGTGGGTTGTCTGGGTTCGGTGCTGCTGGTGCTGGGATCGCTGACCCCCGCATACCTGCCGCGGGTCTCCCCCCTGACCCGGGCGATGGCGTCGTACGGACTGGCCGGCGTTGAGTGGACGTGGATCGGCACCGTCATCACCATGGCCGGCCTGGCCCTGATGCTCGAGTTCTGGCTGAGGGTGCGTCCCGCGCGGCGGGAGTCGCGGGGGCAGCCGCAGCTGCGCCACTGGGCGATGCTCGCGATCGTCGCCGCCCCCATGCTGGTCGCCCCGCCGATCTTCAGCCACGACGCCTACTCCTACGCGGCCCAGGGGTGGCTGCTGAACAACAACCTCAACCCCTACCTGGTGGGTCCCGGGATCCTGCCCGGACAGTTCGCCGACCAGGTTGCCTGGGTGTGGCGCGACACACCCGCCCCCTACGGACCCCTGGCGCTCAGGATGAACCACTGGCTGATAGTGCTGGTCGGGTTCGATCCCTACTGGTCGACGGTGATCATGCGGCTGCCCGCGCTGATCGGGGTGGGGATGATCGGCTGGTGCGTGCCGCGGATCGCGGGACGCTTCGGCATCAACCCGGCTGCTGCCAGCTGGTTCGTCCTGGCCAATCCCATCGTCATCATCGACTTCGTGGGTGGTGCACACAACGACGCCCTCATGATGGGGCTGGCGATGATGGGGATCTGGATCACCACCAAGTGGCGCACCTGGTGGTGGGGGGCGGTCGCGGTCGGGATGGGGGCGGCCATCAAACAACCCGCGGTCTTCGTCGCGGTGGCCCTGCCGTTCATCACCCACCCCTGGACGTCGTGGAGACTGCGTCCCTTGGCCGCCGCAGCGGCCCGGGCCCTGGCCTCGCTGGCGATCTCGGTGGCGGTGTTCGCGCTGCTGAGTGTCGTGACCGGGCTCGGATTCGGATGGGTGAACGCGGTCGACGTTCCCGGCAAGGTGACCAGCGCCTCACCGTTCAACCTGCTGGGGGAGGCCGTCGAGTACCTCCTGAACCAGGTGGGCATCGACCAGGGTGGCAAGATGGCCGTGACCGTGATGCGTTCCCTCGGGCTCCTGGTGTGCGCCATCGGGATCGTGTGGCTGGCCCTTAGGCACCTCGGACGCCGCCCCCTCAACTTCACCGGGTGGGGACTGCTGCTGTCGGCGTTCACCCTCCCGGCCCTCCACTCATGGTACCTGCTGTGGGGCGGGGTGTTGTTCCCCATGACCCGCCCCAACACCCGCCGGCTCCGGATCGCCATCATCATTTCCGCGGTCCTGCTGGCCTACGAGGCCATGGTCTTCGCGGTCCGCAACGGCACCTGGCTGGTCGCGTTGCTGCTGATCTGGGCGGTCTGGGAGTCCGTGAAGGCCCACGAACTCACCCAGAGATGGGACGCCAAGGCCCCTCAGGAGAGCCTGGCCGCGTCGTAGTCCACGGCGACCGGGCAGTGGTCGCTGACCCGGGAATCGTAGTCGGCCTCGCGCAGCGATTCGGCCCTGACCGCCGCCCGCGCCAGCTTCGGCGTCGCCAGGTGGTAGTCGATGCGCCAGCCCGCGTCGTTCGCGAACGCCTGGCCCCGCCACGACCACCACGAGTAGGGGCCGTCCTGGTCCGGGTGCATGGAACGCACCACGTCGACCAGCCTGCGGGGACCGAGCTGGGCGGTGAACCAGTCGCGTTCCTCGGGCAGGAAACCGTCGGTGCGCTGGTTGGAACGCCAGTTCTTGAGGTCGTGCCGGGTGTTGGCGATGTTGAAATCCCCGACTATCACGTACTCGCGCCCGGCCTGCGCTGCCGACCTGCGGGCCTGGGTCAGGTGACGTGCCAGACCCGAGAGGAATTTCATCTTCCGTTCGTACTTCGGGGTGTCGGCCTCCTCGGGTTTCCGGGCGTGGTGTTCCGGGACGGCGCCCTTGGGCAGGTAGAGGGAGGCGACGCGGATGGGCAGCCCGGCCAGGTCCACCTCCACGTAGCGGCCCTCACCGGCGAAGGCCGCCAGGTCGCGGTTGCCCACCCGTTCCACCTCCGACTCGGTGGGTGTGCCGTCAGGCGCGACGATCACCGCGGTGCCGTCGAGGGTGGCGATCCGCTCCGGCGCGTCACTGGTCAGGACAGCCACGCCGTTGCGACCCGCCAGCTCGCCGATGGACCAGGCGACGTGATGCCCGGTGAAGGCGCCGGCGGGCAGGTCCCTGAGGCGGCAGCGCACCTCCTGCAGACACAGGACGTCGGCCTTCTCGCGTCGCCACAACTCGTGCAGGCCCCGGCGCAGGGCGGCGCGGATGCCGTTGACGTTGTGGGAGATCAGACGCAGGTTGCTCATGGCGTCGCATGCTAATGCCGGCGGGCATGAATGGCTGGGATGCTACCTTCTTTGGCGACCCGAAAAGTTGGAGGAAACACATGGCCGGAGGCCTGGCCGCGCTGCTGGACGACGTGGCGATGATCGCGAAACTGACCAGCGCAACCAGCACCAAGGCAATGGCGGTCGTGATCGACGACGCCGCCGTCACCCCCCGCTACGTCACAGGCCTGAGCCCGGCCCGGGAGCTGCCGATCATCTGGCGGATCGCAAAAGGATCGCTGCGGAACAAGGCGATCATCCTGGTGGTGGCGCTGGCCCTGAGCCAGTTCATTCCCTGGATCCTGACCCCGATCCTGATGCTCGGCGGCACCTATCTGTGTTTCGAGGGCGCCGAGAAGGTCTGGGAGGCCGTCTCCGGGCACCACAGCGAGGAAGAACCGGCCGCGGATCGCGGCGAGAAGGACGAGAACACCCTGGTGCGCGGGGCCGTCACCACCGACTTCATCCTGTCCGCGGAGATCATGGTGATCTCCCTGAACTCCCTCGCCGAGGAGGGTTTCTGGCGCCGCGCGATCACGTTGGCGCTGGTCGGGGTCCTGATCACGGCGCTGGTCTACGGTGTGGTGGCGCTGATCGTGAAGATGGACGATGTCGGCCTGAAACTGAAGGAGGGCGAGGGGGCGGGTCGTGCGCTCGGCGGCCTCCTGGTGGCCGCCATGCCGAAGCTGCTGGCCGCACTGTCCGTGATCGGGATCGCCGCCATGCTGTGGGTAGGTGGGCACATCCTCCTCGACGGTGCCGCCAAGCTCGGCTGGGGTGCGCCCCTGGGGCTGGTTCACGGCCTGGCCCACGCCACCGTGTCGGTTCCGGTGGCCGGCGAGACGCTGGAATGGGTGGTGGAGACCGCCTGCTCCGCGGTGCTCGGCCTCGCGGTCGGAGCGGTGGTCGTCGCGGTTGTTCACCTGATCCCGAAGCGGGCCGCCGAACCCGCCCGGTAGGCTCAGGCCATGGGCGAAGATTTTGACGAACGGGCCGCCACCTGGGACGACGACCTGGAGCGGATGGCCAGGGTCCGCAGGGTCGCTGCCGTGGTGCGTTCGGTGGTGCCCCTCGACGGGCATCCGGTGACCGTCGAGCTGGGCTCCGGGACGGGTATGCTGGCCCGCTGCCTGCACGACGTGCTCGGGCCCACCACCCTGCTGGACGCTTCCCCGGCGATGGTCGAGGTCGCGTCGAAGGCCTTGGCATCCGAGGGGCTGGGGGACTGGAGCGCCGCTGTGGCCGACCTGTCCGAGGGAATCCCGGGCGGACCCTACGAGCTGGCGCTGGCGCAGATGTTCCTCCACCACGTCGACGACGTGCCGGCTCTGCTGAGGGCGCTGCGCCGGGCGATGACCCCCGGAGGGGTGGTGGTGATCGCCGACCTCGACCACGACGCCGCGAAGCGCTCCCACGCCACGGCCGTCGATTTCCACGGCCACCACGGTTTCTGCCGCGGCGAGCTGCGTGGCCGGTTGGAGGAGGCGGGATACCGCGACGCCTGCTTCCACGACGCAGGGGTGGTCGGCAAGGAGGTCGACGGCGAACGCCAGGACTTCCCCATGTTCCTGGCCTTCGCGAGGGCCTGAAGGGCCGGAAGACCGGGGCGCGACTTTCGCAACAGGGCATAGGCTCGGGGCATGGTTGAGAACTTCGACTCGCGGGCCGCGTCCTGGGACGACGACCCGGCGCGCCTGGCCCGGGCCCGTCAGGTGGCGGAAACGATCAGGACGAACCTGCCCCTGACCGGGCGGCCGGTCACCGTGGAGCTCGGTGCCGGGACGGGGTTGCTGTCGCGCTGCCTGGCCGACGTGCTCGGACCCACCACCCTGCTGGACGCCTCGCCGGCGATGGTCGAGGCCGCCTCGAAGGCCCTGGCGGCAGCCGGTTTGAAGGACTGGAACACCGCTGTGGCCGATCTGTCCGAGGGGATCCCGGGCGGACCCTACGAGCTGGTGCTGGCGCAGCTGTTCTTCCACCACGTCGACGACGTTCCGGCCCTGCTGAGGACGCTGCGCCGCTTCGTGGTTCCCGGGGGTGTGGTGGCGATCGCCGACCTCGACCACGACGCGGACGGCCTCTACCACTCGACATCCGTCGATTTCCACGGCCACCACGGCTTCCGGTGTGACGAGCTGCGCGGCTGGCTGGAGGATGCGGGATACCGCGACATCAGCTTCCACGACGCCGGGGTGGCCAACAAGAAGGTGGCCGGCGGCCAGCGCCTGGACTTCCCGTTGTTCCTGGCGATCGCGAGGCCCTGAGCCCGGCAGGAGCCGCGAGCGCCAGTGGCGCGGGAACCCGGTTGAGCGCGTGGAGCACCTGCGGGGCGGACGGGAACGCGGTGGGGGAGACAGGTCATCCACTCGTGGGAGGATGCCTGCATGACCGATTCCCTGAGTGCCGCCCAGGCGAGGCGCGTCTCACTGGCGGCCCAGGGGTTCACGGGCCGCAGACCGGCCTCCGCGCCGTCGCGGGCGGGCATCGAGAGGGTGGTGCGCGGGCTGCGGGTGCTGCAACTGGACTCGGTGAACGTCTTCGAACGCAGCCACTACTTGCCGGTGTTCTCCCGGTGTGGCCTCTACGACAGGACCCGGCTCGACGCCCTGACCGGGGATCCTCCCGTCCTGACGGAGTGCTGGGCCCACGAGGCTGCCCTGGTGCCGGTCGAGGATCACCCGTTGTTCGAGTTCCGCCGGGCCCGGATGCGCGCCCGCCACGGTGATCGCGAGATCTACCGCGACAATCCGCGGCTGCGGGCCTGGCTCCTGGCCCAGATCGCGGAACGCGGGCCGCTGCGGGCCAGCGACATCGACCACGAGCACAACCGTCGCACCGGGCCGTGGTGGGGGCTGTCGAGGGTGAAACGGCTGCTGGAGTACCAGTTCCTCTTCGGGGAGCTGGCGACGGCGGGCCGGGTCGGGTTCGAACGCCGCTACGCCCTGCCGGAACAGGTGCTGCCCGGGCATCTGATCGGGACCGGGATGCCCGAGGACGAGGCGCGGATGGAGCTGGTGCGGCGCGCAGCGGTCGCGCTCGGGGTGGCGACCCTCGACGACCTGGCCGACTACTTCCGGCTGCGCCCCGCCGAGACCAGACCGGCCGTCGCGGAACTCCAGGCGGCGGGGGAGCTGCTGCCGGTGGTGGTCGAGGGCTGGAACTCGCGTGGCGGCGCGCCGGTTTCCGCCTGGCTGCACCGGGACGCGGCGGTGCCCTCCCGGGTGCACCGGGACGCGCTGCTGACCCCCTTCGACCCGGTGGTGTGGCACCGGCCCCGCGCGGAACGGATCCACGGTTTCCACTACCGGATCGAAATCTACACCCCCGCCCGCGAACGCCGGTTCGGCTACTACTCGCTGCCGGTGCTGCTGGGGGATCGCCTCGCGGCCCGCGTCGACCTCAAGAACGACCGCAGGAACGGGGTGCTGCGCGTCCAGTCGGCGTGGTCGGAGACCCACGCCCCGCGCGATGCCGCGCCCCGGATCGCGGAACTGCTGAGGACGGCCGCGGCCTGGCAGGGCCTGGACGCCTTCGCCGTCCAGGACTGGGGCGACCTGGCGTCGTCGCTGGCGGCCGAGCTGGCGACCCCGCTGGTTCAGCGGTAGTTCACGAACTGGACGGCGAAGTCGTAGTCGGCCTCCTTGATGAGGCGCTGGACCTCCTGGAGGTGGTCGCGTGACTTCGAGCTGACCCGCAGTTCGTCGCCCTGGATCTGCACCTTCACGCCCTTGGGGCCCTCGTCGCGCACCAGCTTGGAGATCTTCTTCGCGTCCTCCTGCTTGATGCCCTGCTTGGTGGTGCAGGTGATCTTCCACTTCTTCCCGGAGATGCGGGGTTCACCGGCGTCGAGGGCCTTCAACGACACCCCGCGCTTGATCAGCTTCGACTGGAACACGTCCAGCACCGCCTTCGCGCGCTCCTCCCCGCTCGACTCGATCTCGATGGCCTCCCCGGACCAGCGGATGGAGGAGTCGGTGTTCTTGAAGTCGAAGCGCTGCGACACCTCCTTGGCGGCCTGGTTCAGCGCGTTGTCCACCTCTTGGCGATCAACCTTGCTGACGACGTCGAAAGAGCTGTCCGCTGCCATGGGTTCCTCCTCGGATCGTGGGCCACCCATTGTGCCAGCCCCACCCGGTCCTTC
>NZ_LR027842.1:646087-841700 GCF_900607225.1 [Pseudopropionibacterium] massiliense
GATCATCAGTGGGGTCGTCTGACAGGACCTTCATGAGCCGCTCAGGCAATTTCCGCCATACGAGTTCTGAAGCGGCGAAGCGGCTATCCTTCTGAGCCTTCCTCAGGATCTCTTCCTTTCCGGCTTCCGCGCCCCCCCGCCGCCCCACCGCCCCGCAGCCCGCGAGTTATGTCATGTGGAAAGAAAGTGTGGGGTGTACGGTACAAAATCTTCCACCGCGGCCTCAAAACTTTTCACGGGAGCCCGTGGCCACCCTCGGGTTGGACGTATCCGCCCAGCACTGATACTCTTTCCGTCGCTGGTCGGCCAGCGTTCGGCAGGTTGCCCGAGCGGCCAAAGGGAGCGGTCTGTAAAACCGTCGGCGTTGCCTACGTTGGTTCAAATCCAACACCTGCCACTGCCCCGGATCGGATGGATCCGGGGCTTGAACTTTCTCACGACCCGGTACCCGCCCCGCGACGATGGCAGCGGGCCTCGCCGTCACCCGGGATCCCGGAAAAGCAGGTGCAGGGGTTCGGCGTCGGAGATCTCCGGTGGTCTCAACACCACGTCGCAGGGGGCATCCATCCGGTCATCGTACGTGGCTAGGCTCCTGCCATGTCATCAACTCCGCACTTCTCCCGTGAAACCGGCGACATCGCCCCCCTGGTCCTCATGCCCGGTGATCCGCGTCGCGCCGAACACATCGCCCGGAACCGGCTCGACGGTGCCCGGCTGGTCTCCGACGTCCGGGGCATCGGAACCTGGACCGGCGCCCTCGACGGGGTTCCCGCCACCGTGACCGCCTCCGGGATGGGGGTTCCGTCGATGTCGATCTACGCCACTGAACTGTTCTCCCGTCACGGGGTGAGGCGCATCTGCCGGGTCGGCACCTGCGGGGCCTTCTCACCCAGGGTGCACGTCCGCGACGTCGTGATCGCCTCCGCCGCGCACACCGACTCCTCGGTTGCCACCGTCGCAGTGCCCGGGGTGACGTTGTCGCTGGCGCCGACCTTCGACATGCTCGCCGCCGCCGTGGCGCAGGCGCGACGGGGCAGCGACCGAGCGGTTCACGTCGGCGCCGTGTTCACCAGCGACTACTTCTACCACCCCCGCACCGACATCATCCCGGAGCTGTCCAGGCTGGGAACCCTCGCGGTCGAGATGGAGGCCGCGGGTCTGTACGCGGCGGCTGCCCGCAACAACGCCGAGGCCCTGGCGGTGCTGACCGTCTCCGACCACCTCCTCGACCACTCCGCCGACCTCACGGCCACCGAACGCGAAACCATGTTCGACGACGCCCTCGAGATAGCGGTGGCCGCCCTGCTGGCCCGCGGGTAGGGCGTCGCACGAAGCCGGTTGGGCCGCCCTGCTCGCTCGCGCGTGTTCGAGTGGCTGGGGTCGGGTTCTGGTTACCGGGCGTCAGTGGTTTCGACTCAGCCGTTCGCTGGCGCTCACGTGCTGGCTCAACCGGCTTGGAAGTAGTGAAGCTGGTTGAGCCGACCCGCGAGCGCCAGCGAGTGGGTCGTGTCGAAACCGTGGTGACCGTGGCCGGGTCTGCTTGTCGGGTGTGGGTGGTTTCGACTCGGGTGGCTGTTTCGTCGCGTCCCGGCTCAACCGGCTTCGGGAGGGATGGGGCGCTCGTCAGGCGGCGGCTTGTCTGCCGTCCAGTTCGGCGAGGATCTCGGCGTAGCGTTTCTCGTCGAGCCGGTACCCGACGCGCAGGATCAGCCAGCTCGCTGCGATCAGCACCATGGGAATCAGCAGCATCACGGACTTGAACGCGGCTACGCCGGCAGCCGTCACGTCCTCGACCACTCGGGCGCCGCTGATCCCGGAGACCAGCAGCGCCAGGCCGACGAAACCGCTGCCGATGGCGTTCGAGGCCTTGTAGATGAACGGCTGCACCGCCAACGTCACCGACTCGTTGCGGCGCCCCAGTTTCCACTGCCCGTACTCGACGCAGTCGGCGATGAACATCAGCATCAGCAGTTGGATGAACGCCTGCCCGGTGAACAGCAGCACCCCCGCGACCGCCACCACCGTCAGCGACGAACCCGCGAACCAGAACACCACCAGCCCCACCAGGCACAGGAGGGTGGCCAGGGTGTGGATCTGGAAACGACGCAGGAACTTCCGAACCAGCGGGAAGAGCGCCAATCCGGCCAGCTGCGTCACCGCGAGGATGGCGGCGAACACCGAATAGGTCGCCTCGTCGCGGTAGACGTACTTGAAGTAGTAGATGCCGAGGCTCGTGACGGTCATGTAGCCGCCCATGAAACACAGCATCGCCCCCGCCGCCCACAGCAGCTGGTCGTTGCGGCCGATCACCCGCACCAGCTCCCGGAACGGGGTCTGCGAGGCGGCCACCGTCACCTGCTGCCTGGTGAACAGCAGCGTCAACGACTGGAAACCCAGCATCAGCACCACCAGCAGCGCCGCGAAGGCCAGCCACCCCAGCTGCTCGCTGCCGAGCAGCCCGCCGAGTGCCTTCGTCGCCGGCACCACCGCCACCACCACCGAGAACAAACCGAGGTTGGCGCAGATCCTGGCGATCACCCCGATGCGTTCCCGCTCCTTCAGGTCCTGGGAGAGGGCGGGCAGCATGCCCCAGAAGGAGATGTCGTTGATGGTGTAGGCCACCGACCACACCAGGTAGACCACGGTGAACCACACCAGGAAGGCCACCCCCGAGAGCCCGAGGTCCACGAAGATCCCCAGCGTGGCTGCCCCCCACAGCACCGCGCCCAGCGCGATCCACGGTTTGAACTTGCCGAACCGGGAGCGGGTGTTGTCGACGATGACGCCCATGAAGGGATCGTTGAGGGCATCGAAGATCCGCATCGCCACCAGAACCACCGTCACCACCGCCGTCGCCGACTGCGAGATGTGCAGCACCTCGGTGAGGTAGAACATCAGGTACATGCTGACCAGCGCGGCCGACATGTCGCGGCCGAGCGTGCCCAGCCCGAAACTCAGCCGATTGCGCCAGGGAGCCGGATTCATGGCGCAGAGTCTTGCAGGTCGTGGTCGTGATGCGGAATCCGGCCCGGTTGACCCTGACACGGTGTCAGGTTCCACGATGGTGCCATGACCGAGACGAGACTGATCCGCATCGGGGAGTTCTCCACCCTCACCCGGCTGTCGGTGCGGATGCTGCGCTACTACGACGCCAACGGCGTCCTGAGCCCGGCCGCCACCGACGAATTCACCGGCCACCGGTTCTACGCCTCCTCACAGGTGCGCGACGCGACGCTGATCCGTCAGCTGCGCGACGTCGGGTTCTCCGTCTCCGCCATAGCCGTCCTGCTCCCGCAACGCGACGACCCCGAGGCGCTGGGTCGCGCACTTGCCGTGCAGCGCGATCAACTCATCGCCGATGCCGAGGCGGTCCGCCACCGCATCGCCGAGATCGACCGACTCATCTCCCACACCACGAGGAGGGCCACCATGGCCGACATCACCGTCACCACCCGTCCCGCGCAGCTCGTCGCCGCCCTGCGCACGAAGATCGACGCCTACACCGACGAACCCAAGGCGTGGGCGAGGCTCATGGAGGCGTTCGAGGCGCAGGGACTCGCGTACACCGGCGAACCCTGCGGGGCAACCTTCCACGACCCCGAGTACCGCGAATCCGACATCGACATCGAGATCTGGGAACCCGTCGCCCCCGGCGCCGTCGCGTCCGAACCGCTCGTGATCCGGGAGCTGCCGGAACAGCAGGTCGCGGTGGCGGCCTTCCGCGGCGGCTACGACCAGTTCGATTCCGTCAACGAGGAACTGGCCGAGTACATCACCCGCTCCGGGCTGACGATCACCGGTCCCATGTACAACCGTTACATCGTCGGTCCGGTCCAGGCCGAGGACCCGGCGCAGTACCTCACCGAGGTCTGCATCCCGGTCGCCTGAGAACGGATTCTGCAAATCCACGTCCACAACGTCTGCAAACTGATGCCTGGAATGTCTGCAAACTGATGCCTAAAATGTCTGCGGAGTCAAGGCCAGGGAGGTGGACGATGACCGGGGCGTATCTTCCACGCGTGATGGACGGCGCGATGAGGCGCGCGCTCAGGATCTCCGGAGCGGTGATGCTGGAGGGCGTGCGCGCCTGCGGGAAGACCAGAACCGCCCTGGAAGCGGCGGGATCGTCGGTGCTCCTGGACGATCCCGCCGCGCGGGCGCTCAATGATCTCGCCCCGGGACAGCTTCTCATCGGTGCCCGTCCCCGCCTGCTGGACGAATGGCAGATCATTCCCGAGGTCTGGGACCAGGTGCGGCGCGCCGTCGACCGGGAATCCACCCCCGGGCAGTTCATCCTCACCGGATCTGCGACCCCGGCGGACGATCACACCCGGCACACGGGAGCCGGACGTTTCATGCGTCAGCGGATGCGAACCCTCTCCTGGTGGGAACACGACCCCGGGTCCGGTGCGGTCTCCTTGTCGGGGCTCTTCGAAGGTGAGCGGCCGGCGGGGGAACCGGATGCGCTGACCTTCGAGGAGGTTCTCGGCCGGCTTCTGCGCCCCGGTTTCCCGGCTTGGCGTGAGGCCCCGCCCGAGGACGCGACCCTGCTCCTGCGTGGCTATTTGGACGAGGTCATCCGCACCGATCTGTCGAGGCTCGGGGGGATCCGGAACTCCCCCGCGGTGGTCGAGGCACTGCTCACCGCCATCGCCGCGAGCAGCGCCTCCGCCGTCTCCTTCCAGACCCTGGCCCGGGATCTCGCGCCGATCGCACCGGACCTCTCGGCCGCGACCGTCAGCCGCTACGTGGACCTGCTGGCCCGGATCTTCGTCGTCGAGCGGCAACAACCCTGGGCGCCGAAGCTGCGCTCGCGGGCCAGGCTCCGGACCTCCCCGAAACTGCACCTGGCCGATCCCGCGCTGGCCGCGGTCGCCCTCCAGGCGCCACTGTCCTCGTTGCGACAGGACCCGGCGACCGCGGGCGCCCTGTTCGAGAGCGCGGTTCACCACGACCTGGCGGTGCTGGCGGGTGCTTTCGGGGGAAGGATCCAGCACTACCGGGATTCCAACGACTATGAGATCGACGCCGTGGTGGTGCATCCCGACGGCCGCTGGGGTGCGGTCGAGGTCAAGCTGGCCGGGGCCCGGATCGCGAACGGGCACAGGGCCCTGACCTCCGCGCTGGAACAGATCGATGGGGAACCGTCGTTCCGCCTGATCGTCACCGGAACGGGTCCGGTCCTGACCCTGGACGACGGCACGGTCACGTGCGGGCTCCATCGGCTGTGCCCGTAGCCGGGTCCCGGTGCGGAGGTCCTGCCCGGTCGCGGCGCACCGGATCGGGCGATCCGACGTCCCGTCCGGAGCATCCTCGCCCGGGCGACACTCTTCGCGACAGGTCCTAGGGGACTCGCCGTCGCCATGACCCTCTATCCTTGGTTCCCGACCAGGAGGACCAATGATCCAGCACCTCGCCGTGCAGATGCGCGCGGCCATCGCCGAGCACGCCGATCGCCCAGCCACCCGGATCCGGGTCGGCGACGACTGGCGCATCCACACCTTCCGGGAGTTCGGCGAACGCATCGACGAGGCGGCGCAGGGGCTGCTGAACCGGGGAATCCAGCCGGGCGACCGCATCGGGTTGTTCGCGAACAACTGCCCCGAGTGGTCGGAGATCGACTTCGGCGCCGCCACTGTGAGGGCCATCCCGGTGCCCATCTACGCCACCTCCACCCCGGAGCAGATTCGCCACATCGCCGCCGACTCGGGGATGCGGATCCTGTTCGCCGGTGGTCGCAGCGAGTGCGAACGGGTCCTGGAGGTGGCCGGTGACCTGCCCGACCTGGGGCACGTGGTGGTCCTCGAGGCCTGGGACGGCATGCCGGAACGGGTCATCACCTACGACGACTTCCGGGCCGAACCCGACGCCCGGGCCCTGGAGACCCGTCTCGCGAAGGCGGGCCCCGACGACCTGGCGTCGATCATCTACACCTCCGGCACCACCGGCGATCCGAAGGGGGTGATGCTCAGGCACTCCGCGATGATCGCGCAGAAGGAGGCGATCGAGGAGTTGTTCCACTTCGGACCGGAGGAGCACTCGCTGTGTTTCCTACCCCTTTCGCACGCGCTGGAGCGGGCCTGGACCAGCATCATCCTGCTCAAGGGCTGCATGAACACCTACGTCCCCGACGCCCGCACCGTCGCCGAGGCCCTGGTGCAGGCGAAACCGACGCTGCTGGTGAGCGTCCCCAAGCTGTACGAGAAGGTGTTCGCCACCGCGCACGCGAAGGTCGCGGCCTCGGGGGCCAAACGCGGCATCTTCAAGTGGGCGCTGCGGGTGGGGGCGCGCAACCAGCGTGCCTACCGCAAGGGAAGGAAACCGGCGTGGTTCTGGCGCGCCCAGCTCGGCATGGCCGACCGGCTCGTCCTGTCCTCGATCCGCGTCGCCCTGGGCGGCAACAAGGCGGTCCTGGCGTGCGGCGGGGCGCCGTTGCGCAAGGAGATCGAGGAGTTCTTCTCGGCGGTCGGGATGCCCATCTACACCGGTTACGGGCTGACCGAGGCCTCGCCGCTGGTGACCTTCAACTCGCCGGGCGGGTTCAAGATCGGCACGACGGGGCGGGTTCTCAAGGGTGGGCAGCTGCACATCGGCGAACACGGTGAGGTGCTGTTCCGCGGCCCGAACGTGATGGCCGGGTACTGGAACAACGAGGAGGCCACCGCGGCCGCCATCGACTCCGATGGCTGGCTGCACACCGGGGACGCCGGATACGTCGACGTCGACGGGTTCCTGGTCATCACCGACCGCATCAAGGACATCATCGTCACTCTCGGCGGCAAGAACGTCGCGCCGCAGCCCATCGAGGGCCTCATCCTCGCCGACCCGCTGTTCGAGCACGCCGTCCTGCTCGGCGACAACCGGCCCTGCGTGACGCTGCTGGTCAAACCGTCGCTGCCACACGTGGAGGAGCTCGGAAAACTGATGCAGTGGCCGGGTGAGGTGGCCGACTGGCTGAAGTCCAACGAACTGGCCGAGGAGTTGCGCCGACGGGTCACCGCCCTGACCGACAAACTCCCGAGCCAGGAGAAACCCCGCGCCACCGAACTGATGGACGGCGACCTCACCACGGACAACGGCCTGCTCACCCCGACGTTGAAGGTGCGTCGCCGGCAGGTGGAGGAGCGTTTCAAGGAACTCATCGATGGCATGTACGAGGCACTGGAACGGCGTCGGCGCTCCAACTGAGCCATCAGCCGGACGGGTTCTCGCCGGATGAGCTGGAGATCACCCCTCATGAAACAGATTGAGTCCGCCGAAGCGATCGCGAATGCCGGGAACGTTCCGATCGTCTCGCATGAAGCTGGTTGAGCCGGACCGCGACGAAGGAGCGGTCCGAGTCGAAACCACCTCGAGTCTGCTGCCATCGATGGTCTGTGTGAGTATGAGGACTACAAGGTCCACGAGGTCCTTCACAGGTTTCATGAACAGCTGTCCTCGAGTTCGCCTCGAATGAGAGTTCTGCGGCGACCCATGACTCGTGAACAGGCCTCTTGGGCTCAATGCAAATGAGTGAGAGCGCTGTCTTCAATCAAATCAGAATGTGAGAGTCAAATTGATTCAAATCTCGACTGAGTTTTCTGCCATGATCCTGAACAGAGAAGGGGAGGCTGCCCGAGACTGGTTGGAGGCGTTGCCGTACACGGTGGGGGATTTGCTCGACAGGTGGCGCCTTCGTCAGGAGGGACCGCCGATGTACGGGATGTGCGCTGTGGTTCTGCCCGTTCATTGCGAGGACGGGAAACGCGGTGCCCTGAAAGTGAGTTGGGTCGACGACGAGACCCGGCTCGAGTCCGTTGCATTATGCACGTGGGGCGGTCATGGAGCGGTCTCGGTGTTGCGCGCCGACGAGGTGGCCGGAGCCATGTTGTTGGAGCGGCTGGATGAGCGGCGAGTCCTTCTGGACGTCCCGATTCAGGAAGCGCTTGACACTGCCGCTGACCTCCTTCGCGAACTGCGCGTTCCTGCGCCTGCTGGGCTTCGCAGCGTCGGTGACATCGCTGCCCGGTGGGGCACGGAGTTCCTCGAGGAGTGGCGGCGGCTCGGTAAACCGTGCCCCGAGGAACTCGTCTCCTCTGCCGTCGATGTGTGCGCAGAGCTGGCCGTCCTGCCTTCGGAGTCATCGCTGCTGCACGGTGATTTCCATTACGCCAACATCCTTGGTCGTGGCAAAGACTCGTGGGCCGCCATTGACCCGAAGCCGTTGAAAGGCGACCCCGCGTATGAGGTCGTTCCGCTGCTGCGCAACCGCTGGAGCGAAATCCGGGGCGGCGACGAAACGAACGCCACGGTGCGGCAACGGGTGGAACGGTTCGCCGGAATGGCTGAGCTGGAGCCAATGACCGTGCGCCGGTGGTGTCTCGTGCGCAGTGTGGATGACGCGATGTGGTTTCAAGAACATGGCTACGAGGCCCGAGCGGAGATTTCTTGGGACATCGCCAGGTCGATGTTGGCGGGTGCATGATCGAGATGCATAAGTTCGATCGACAACGAAACGGCAGAGTTAAGGGTTAGCGGCGCAAGGGATTACCTTGGTCTCAAGTGGTGGAAGTATACGAACGTCTACTCGCTGTTTCCGCCACTTGAGGCCAAGTCTTGGAAGCTGACATAATGATAAACTTGTGTCTCGCATGTTCGATTAAACCTGTTTTTCGTCACTGCCCATGAAATGCGCAGCGCTCCAGAGATGCTCTGGCCAGCGTTCGCAGCTGCGAAGAATAACTCTAGTAGGGGGCAGACGAGGCTAGCCTATTCATAGCAACACCTGTATTCTTGGCCCACTGACATGGAACCCTGGCCGAGGTGCAGTCCATGATCCGGGGCGCACAGGGCATCAACGCTAGATCCCGTGTTATAATGCGCAAGTCAAGCCAACGCAGGGAGGATGATGCCTGGACAGTTGCGCGGAGCCACTCACTATGTACTCGTTGCTACGGCGGGGTTCAGCGAACATGCCGACTGGTCGCGGCTTCGGCGTATGGCGGGAGAGACAGGTAGCGCAGTATCGGCCGTTGTTGTTGATGGAGCGCAGGCAATCACAGTGGTCCCAGCTCAGGAGGCACGGTTGTCGACGCCGCAGATCACGATGCCGAGGCCAACACATGAACCCGGGTCAGCGGCGTGGGCCAGCGTCCTCGACGGTCTGTACCATGCCCAAGCTGCTATTCCTAATATCCAGCGCACTGAGGTTCACATCTACGGAGACGTCTCGACCGGTCGAGCATTCTCTAGCCTCACGAGCAAAGACAAGAGTATCGTCGTTCATACTCATCATAAGCACCCCGATAGTGGGCGCACAGGATATCAGTCTCGGGCAACCTCTTCCGCTCGGGCAACGAACTACTTGGTCGGCGCATCCAAACCCAAGGTAACCTCGCGTCCGCCTTCCCGCGTATCGACACCGATTACTCCTCCGACACGACCAAGCCTTCCCAGTCCGCCCCCGCCGCCTGCCCCGACTGCCAACCATCCAGGGTACGGACGGACCGTGAAGGAATCTTTCAAGATATTTGGGGGCATGCTTGGATTGTTTGCTCCTCTGTGGCTCCTCACTCCGGCTGTGGCGTCCTTCGGCCTACTGGTCATCCCTGGCCTCAGAACCGCGGTTTTCGCCGCCAGTGAGAACGATGGGAGAACTGCCCGGGATGCTCCCGAAACGCTTTATGGCCATCTTGCCTTTATCTTGGTACTTATTTGCGTTTTCGTGCTCGTTCTCAATCTGATAATTGGGATTGCCGATGAAAGGTTCGCTTGGCTGCCGTTTCTCTTCACTGTTGGCGGTGTTGTCGGGTTCTTCTGGCTTGTGACTTCAAAAGGTGGAGAACTCTGGATGTGGGACCTTGCCCCGGCATTTGGTGTAGTAGGATATATGCTCGCTCAGCTATTCACTCGAATGAGCCGATCGTGACTACTAAGACTTATTTACAGGATGCCTTCCGACTAGTGAAGCCCTCAGTCAAACCGTGTCAGTTATCTCATTGAGTAGGTCATTGCTAATCTCAAGACTTGATGTGTTCATCCGCGCCGAATGTCGCCGCCTCTGCAGCACCTTCGAAATCACAGTGCAGGCCATCATGGGGCTCTTCTTCGCCTATGCTCTATGAATAAGCGGCTCTTCACAGAAGGCGGTGGGTGGTGGGGCTGGAGTTCGGACGGGCCTGGTGACGTGAGGCGGGCCCTCGGGTTGGCAGGATGAGGGTGTCTACGCCACATCTGAAAACCCAAGGGCCCTTGTGCGAAACGCTACCCCACCCTGCCTCGATACGTTCTGCCGTCTGGACCGTGAATGGGTTACTCGAACACCTCCGCGGCACAGCCAAAGACTTCCGCAGCATCGTCAACTACACCGCCCGGTGCCTCCCCGACACGGGCGGATTCAAACCCCTGATCCACTCACTTCTGTGAAGAGCCAAACCGGATCTTCCCAAACGAGGGTGGTAGGTAGGGGTTCCGGCGTGGCTGCTGGGTGAGGGGTCGAGGCTTCCCGAGGATGGGAACTCTCACACTACTTATCTGGAAGACCTCGGCGTGTTCAACGCTATCTTCAGCGCGCTTGGTCTGACTATGTTCTGTCGGCTTGATGGGTTCGGGTTGGAGGTGACCGGTCAACACGTGACTCCGGGCCGGGCGGTGTTGGAGTGCCGTATCGTCGATGCTGATGACTGGTGTCGGAATTGCGGCGGTCGCGGTCTGGTTCGGGACATGGTGTCGTGTGGGACATCGCCAATGAAGCGATCATTGCTGAAGGCAAGCGGGTGTTGATCGATTACCCTGCTCGGTTCGACGGGGTCACCGTGCTGGGGGTCGATGAGCATTGCTGGCGTCACACCCGCGGCGATGACAAGTTCGTTCGTCACTGTCATCATCGATCTGATTCCCGTAGCTCAAGGCACTGGCCCGGCACGGCTGCTCGACATGGTCGAGGGCCGCTCGAAACAGGTGTTCAAACGCTGGCTCTCCGCCCGGCCCGCCGCTTGGCGGACCGGGGCCAAGATCGAGGGCGATGGATGGGTTCACCGGCTTCAAGACCGCCGCCGCCGAAGAGCTCCCTGACCCGGCAGCGGTGGTGGACCCGTTCCACGTCGTGCGGCTCGCCGGCGAGGCTGTCGACAGATGCCGCCAACGCGTCCAACAAGACACGTGCGGCCACAGGGGCCGCCGCGGTGACCCGCTGTATCAGGCCCGCCGGACCCTACTCACCGGGGCTGATTTGCTCACCGACAAACAAGCCACCCGACTCGAAGACCTGTTCGCCGGTGATGACCATGTCGAGGTCGAAGCCACCTGGGGCATCTACCAACACCTCGTCCAGGCCTACCGCTGCACCGACCCCGGACTTGGTAGTCACCTCATGGCCAGCGTGATTGAGGTGATCGCCACCGGCGTCCCCGCCCAGCTGACTGAACTGGTCCGGCTCGGCCGCACCCTGAAACGCCGCGCCACCGACATCCTCGCGTTCTTCGACCACTCTGGCACCAGCAACGTCCCCACCGAAGCACTCAACGGCCGCCTCGAACACCTCCGCGGCTCCGCTCTCGGGTTCCGGAACCTGACCCACTACATCGCCCGCTGCCTCCTCGAAACTGGCAGTTTCAGGCCCCAACTACACCCTCAAATCGGATGAGCCCCCCAAAGACCCTGAGCTGTATGGTTTTCTCTTTGCTCAGCGCGTCATTGAGTTCGGTCTTGGTGAGAACTGCGCAATAGAAGCGCGCCTCGGTCGTCTGGATGGTGAGACGAGTCCTTGGGGTTCCGTCAGCTGGTCAATCACCGCTGCGGTGACGCCAGGCGAAGCGGTTTCTGCCCCGATCGTCGACACTTGCGTCGAATCTGGTCGGCGGTTGGCACCGACCGCATGATTCAGCTCGAGCGGGGTCCAGCGAACAGCGCAAGCTACAGATAGCCCCGTCGCCACGGTGCTCTGGCCATTGCTGTCCAGCCGAGCCCCTTCAAGACCTGTCTAGCCTCGATGACGATGAAGACATAGCGCCCATGGGTTGGCGCTTGAACATCCTCGTTCACGCACAGTCATCTTCCTGGTTAGGCTTGACATCCGTCAAGTTCACACAGCAGTATTGACGTGCACAGCGCCTGTGGGTGGCGTGCACGACTGGACCCCAGCAACCGGAGGTAGGCGCGTGTCCACTGAGACCCAGCAACTCGAAGCACTTGAGGCGGACGCGAAGTACATCCTCCCCGTGTACATCGCCGTTGACCACTCTTGGTCGATGTCACCCACCGAGAACAACGCGATCGATGCAGCGAACTCGCTGATCCCGATCATCATTCGAACCTGTGTCAAGAACCCCTTGGCGGATGCGCGTGCCAGATTCTGCGTTATAGGGTTCAATGATCGTGCGCAAGTAGTCTCGCCGCTTGCGAGAGGCACCAACTTGGCTCAGCACACGTTCGAGGCCTCAAGCGGTACGAGCTTCTCCGAGGTTTTCAGACTTCTGCGGTCCCAACTCGAGGCAGACTACTCATCGCTGAAGGCCGACGGGTACAAGGTATACCGACCAGCAGTGTTTCTCATCACAGATGGGGAGCCCCTTGACGACCCCACATCTGCATTCGCAGAGCTGACCAACCCGAGCTTCGATCGTCGCCCCAACCTTTCCGTGTTCGGCCTTGGGCATAATGTGCCCCGAGAGGTCGTTGAAACATACACTGCTGGCAAGGGGCGCGCTTTCCTCACAGCAGATGGGTCGGGTGCTTCAGAGGCCTTCAAAGGATTCATCGAGATTCTGATGCTGAGCATCGTAAACAGCACAGCCAAGGTCAGCAGCGGCGACGCATCCGAGGCCGACGATGGCTTCAAGTGGGACGACGACGCGATTGCGGACGAAGATTTCCTGCTTGAGATCGAGTCCTAAATTGCCTTGGGGACTCGGATGTTGGGGAGTCGATCCAACGCCGCCCTTCGAAGAAACGGGTTGGAAAAAATGGAAGGGAGAGCAATGTCGGACAATCCGATCCTCGACTCGGAAACTCCCACTCAGGAGCGGATCCAAGCTTTTGCGCAGGAATCCCGAGCGAATATTCCAGAACATGTTTTTCGACCGGACAGTCCGAATCAACCGAATTCTTCTCACAAGAAGCCACCTTTCGATAAGTTTGATGAGATCCAAAAACCCTTCAACTCCGCTGAACTGGAGGAGGAATCCACAATCCACGCGAGGGCCGAGATAGAGACAGCAGGAGCCCCGCAGTCTGGGGAAGATGATCCCGAAGCAGTACTACTACCTGTGGACACGCGGGAGAAACTCCGGTGGATGCGGCCTGCGGCCCCAGATGACATCAGTGTGCAGGAAGGCGTCTATCGCGGCAGGGTGCAGGTAGGCGATGTTGGAGCGATGCTCCGAATCTTGCCTTCGGTTGGGAGCAAACTCGCTGGAGCGTTCGTTCCGGATTCGATTGTCGACTCTGGCATCGTGAGTGACTCCGTCAGCATCGGGGTAGTCAGCATCAAGGGCGCCAGCCATCACCTGTCCGGCATCCCGCGCCAGGATGCTTACGCGATCGGCTCTGATGATTCATGGGTAGTGATCGGAATTGCTGACGGTGTCTCCGAGGGGAAGCTCTCCCACGTGGCGGCGTCCGAAGCCACGCGAGTCGCAGTTACGGAGGCAGTCCGGGCACTCGCTGCCTCGGACCCCGCAGATGTCTCTTGGTCAGAAGTGGGCAGGAAAGTGCGAGAAGCTATCCGCACACTCGGCAAGCGCCGAGCGCAGCAGCAAGTCGGACCGGATGACACCGTGCAAGAAATTTCAGATCGTACCATTGCGCGCCTCATGTCTACTACTTGCGATCTGCTCATCACCCCCAACGCCCGGAAGGACGACTCGCTGCGAGTATGGCGTGTCCGGATTTCAGGCGATGGAAGCTTGTATGTTCTTGATCCCGTCCAAGGCTGGGGTCTTCTTGATAGCGGGAAGGACCCTGCATCGAGCACCGTAGACAACTCCGTTAGTGACCCACTACCGATCGGCGGGGAGCACCCTGACGTCGAAAGTTGGGAACTGCGCCCCGGCCAGGTGATCATTCTCTGCACCGATGGGTTTGGTGATGTGATAGGAGAAGGTGCGCGCCCCGTCGGGCGGTACCTCTTCGACGCGTGGCAGCAGCCACTTGACACCACTCAACTTCTCTACACTTCCTCGTTCGTCAACACAAACGCAGACGACGATCGAACCGCCGCAATCGTCTGGGCGACAGCATGAGCCGCACCCCAGCGGATGTCACCATCCAAAAGTCTGCCCTCGGATCGATGAGAAAACTTGGCCGAGGTGGGCAGGCCACAGTCTTCAAGCTGGTTTCTCCACCACCCATACCAGGAGCCGAAGGCCAGTACGTCTTCAAGCGATACCACAAGGACATTCTTGATGAATCGGGCTACTCCTTGGCAACTACGATGCCCCAGCTCATTCTGCACCCGGATTCCATGAGCGCCGAGGATCAGCGCTTCGTCCGTCGCTACACCGTCTGGCCGCAAGGTCTAGTGGTTGAGAATGGTACTGCTCAAGGTATTCTCATGAAGCTCATCCCAGAGCCATTCTTCTTCGACCTTAAGTTTGGTGGCGTCGGTCCGAGTGAAAGGACTCTTCTTGAGGTACAGTACCTCATGACGCCCGAGTCCAAGAAGCCTGAGCGTGGAATCCCCGCCGCAACACCCAAGGATCGACTCTACCTGATCTTGGATGTTCTTAAAATCGTTGACTTCTTGCATAGGAATGGGTTGGTAATCGGCGACTTCAGCCCGAAGAATCTCGTCATTACCAATCCCGCGAAGGGCATCGCCTCCAGCGGAAGAAAGTTCACACCGAAATTCCTTGATGTGGACGCTTTCCGCTTCACGGGCGGAGTTCCTCCTATCCGGCAAATGCACACGCCGAACTGGTTTCCACCCGAGGTTCGGGCAGCGGCCATTCTGCGCGACGAACTGATCGCGAAAGGGGCATCCCAGAATGACGTCAGTCGCGCGCGTGCCGCAGCCAACATCCAGACCACCAAGTCTGACATTTTCAAAATAGGGCTCTTGGCGCTGAGGCTTCTTCACACCCCCCGAGACCCCAACGAAGACGACACTCAGACCGTATATGTATCGGCTACGGCTACCTCGAATATAGAGCGACTTGTTAACCCGAGGCGTGCTAGGCTTCTTCGAAGCATGCTTGACGCTGATCCCAACAATCGTCCATCCGCTCGCGATGTACTTGCGGCGTTCTCCGGATAGTAGGCACGAGTGGCCCTTCCCACATTGGCCTATTGGGTCAAGAAACAAACGCCGGATGACTACATAGCGGCCATCCGTCGAGGGCTGGTGGGCACAGTAAGTGGCATCGAGGCGCACTTGTCGAAGGTGACAAGACAGCTCGATGCGCGAGCCGATTCGATGGACGCCATCATTGCTGAGCGTGATGCCATCTTGCAGGCGTTCGCGTCGAGATGGAGCGGCACAATTCCCCCAGCCCAGCGCTTTTCTTCGGTTTCGCCGCCGTCTGACCTAATGCAACGGCTACGGACTGGGCGGATGCCTTGGTTCCAGTCTGGTAAAGAAGCTCTCCGTCAGAGGGAGAGCCAGTGGGTAAGTCAGCGGCTCTTCGAACTTGAGGGGCTGCTGGTCGATGAGCTACGGTCAGTTGCAGATACTTGGAGCCGGGCTCTGCCTGCCAAGGTCGCTAGTCCGGTTTCTCAGCCACCGGAGCTCATTGCTGGCATCCAAGACTTCGCACACGATCTGGATCGGGCAAACCCGGGCGAAGGGCCACTCGTAATCCAAGTTGGCGAAGCTGCATGGGCAGTTGACGTCGTAGTGCCGCACCTAGGAAGCGCGGCAGTGTCGGGTTTGACGACACAGAAGGCAGCGGGGTTGACATCAGCCAGTCCCTTCGCCACGCTGGTCGACCTAGTCCAAGATGGAGGGCTTGCCACCGATCATCGAACATCAGTGGAGTCCGCGGTCGTACGACTTCTAGCGCTATTGCCTGCTGGGCAGTTGAAGGTACATCTCTTTGACCCAGTCAAGGTTGGTGCTTCGCTGAAGTTCCTGAGTGATTTGGGTGATGCGACACGTGCAGTCATCGCCGATGTGCGCGTCGTTGCGGCCGATCTAGAGCCACTTCTCGATGATCTGACGCGCCACGTGGCACGTGTTACGCAGCAGTACCTTGGTTCGCGTCATAGCTCGTTGGAGGAGTACAACCGTGCAGCGGGGGAAGTCGCGGAGGCATACCACCTTCTTGTGCTTATGGACTTCCCGACAGGGCGAGTTGACGATGACGTGATGCGCAAGCTCGACACGCTAGTAAAAGCCGGTCCAACATGTGGGGTGTTCACGCTCATCCTCTCATCGGACCCAAGCAGGTATTCATTCGGCTTGCCTGTGTTGCGCAACGAGGTCTGGGATGATCCAGCCAAGATGATCCCTAGGATGCGAGGTGTCCTACCAACGCTCCCTAGCGGGTCTAGTCAGGTTACCGTGGACAACATACGGTCGAAGGACTGGCGTCGGTACATTTTGCTCAGGCCGATCGTGTTCTGGCGCGGGTCCCCGTGGTCTCCCTCGACTTCGTCGGAAGTGCGGCGCCTAGTTGCTCGCCTAGACAGAGACGTCTCGGGAGCCAAGCCCCGGAGCATCAGCCCAGCGGCCACAGCAAAACGCCTTCAAGCGATGCCGGGCCGCGGACGTGACGCTAGCCCCGACGATCCGTCAACCTGGTGGCGCAAGAGTGCAGCCCAAGGCGTAGAGGCAGCAATCGGTGTGACAGGGGATCGTGACGTCGCTACGGTGGTGTTCGAATCTGCCGGTAGCGAGCCGGGGCTCATCATCGGCGGCCAGCCAGGTACGGGAAAATCCGTACTACTACATGCGCTGATTTGCGACCTTGTCCGGAACTACTCGCCACATGACCTCGAACTGTATCTCCTTGATCCAAAACAGGGAGTCGAGTTCAACGTTTACGCGATGGGCAAACTACCCCATGCCAAGGTCATCACCGTCAATTCACCGCCCGAGTCGACGATCCTCGTGCTTGAAGACCTGATTGAACAGATTGCTGAGCGTGGTGAGCTGTTCCGCAATACGCGCACACCTAGTGGGGCCAATCCCGACAAACTCGATGACTATCTATCCGTTCCGGGTGTCCGTCCGCTACCTCGCATTGTCGCGGTTATTGATGAGTTCCAGTTACTCCTTAACACGGGAAGCGACGATACCTCGATGCGCGCATCAGATCTGCTGGACCGTACGATTCGAGAGGGGCGCGCGTTCGGCGTCCATCTGGTTCTTGCCACCCAGAGCCTCCAAGGCATTAGGCACCTGCCTGCGGCGGTCACAAACATGATCGGCTCGAAAATCGTGCTACGCGTCAGTGAAGATGACTCGCGCATCTTCTTGGGCCCACAAGACCTCGACGCCGCCAGACTAGGCAAAGGTAGTGGAAAAGCTATTCTGAAGCGGCCTGGCATTGATAAGCGAGAAATCCAGGTCACCAACGAAACAAAGGCCTCAGCTCACAAGACAGTCAAGGCGCTCGCGTTGAAGGCATCTAATCCTCGGCGTCCAAAGGTGCTTGATTTCTCACGGCTGCGGCCTCCGACAAAGTTGAGTGCGAAGTCTGATGGAGCCAACGGGCTACAGCTGCTGGTTGCGAGGGGGATGGGTGTCTCAGAATCGGTGATGGCTCACCTTCCTCCCAGCGATGACGGACATCTCTTGGTCGTTGCGGGATCTGGCCGAGGAGGCGTCTCTTCTCTCAGCATCGGAACTCTATCGGCGATGCTTGCAACCTGTGTAGTAGCGAAAATTTCCTTCGATGTTGTCGATTTCGGAGACATGCAGACGCCGTTTGACATTGCGTTGGGAAAGATACAGAAGGTGATCGCCAGCCCTCAGCGTAGGTTCGCACGAAGGAACCTGTTTGAGTCGTATCTCGACGAAGCGCGCATGCTTGCCCAGCAGAGCGGTACAAGGGCATCCACTAGGAGGGTCCTATTCCTGACTAACACCCACCGTAGCCGAGACCTAATTGATGGCAGGGATGTTGCATACAAACTGTCAGAACTGCTCGAGGTAGCCGCTACTGGGCGCGTCCATGTCGTGTTGCACAGTGATACAGGCGCCGCCGCTTCACGCATACTGTCCAAAGCCGACATGTTGTGCCAATTCGGCGCCCGTCTTTTCGCGCGAATGGACGCTGACAGTAGCTATCAGCTGCTCGGCTCCAATGAAGCTGAGCGGCTTGTCGGGGATGAACTGCTCCTATGGGAGCAGACAGGCGAGAAGACAAAGGCAGTATCGTTCGCGCCGTTCGACGCAAAAGCTTGGGCGCGGATCGCGCAATGAGTAAGATTGTCGTCGATCCACAAACGCTCCGGGCGCTTCAGCTGACCCTCAAAGCGACCTTGATCAAGGCTATAGACGCGCACCGCTCGACAATGCATGAGATGAGACGGATGCTGTTGACAATCGACGGTGCAGTCAAAGTACGTCAAGCAAAGGTGCACCAATGTGAGAATGCGCTACACGCGTGTCGGCGTTCGGACCGGAACGACTGCTTCGTCGAAGCGGCAGCCCTTGCGGAGGCGCAACGTCGTCTCGCCGCTGCGCTGAGTGCGCAAAGGCAGGCCTCACAGGCCGCCTCAGCCTTTGAATCACGATCTCGTGCATCGCTCAAGCGCTTGGAAGGCATCCAAGCCGAGGGACAACGCTACTTGAGTTTCAAACTCGATAAAGTCAACGCAGTAAACGCCGGAGGAACAGGACCAACTAGTGCAGCCGCCAGCATCGGCTCTATGCTGACCAGCGGACCCGGATCAGAAGGGCTAGGGGCACGCTCCGTCCCCGGTCTGCCGCCTGGATTCACGATGGTCCCGGTCGCCCAAATCGACCAGACTGAGAACCCAATCAACGGACCACAAGACTTCGGCAAGGGATACTCAATCGAAGACCTCGACTACGCATTCGATTTGCTCGAAACTCAGGTGCTACCCGGGCTTGCCAGCGGATCGACGGCATCGAGCTTCGCTGCGACCGACCAAGCCAACGGGAGCTATGGAACTAGGTCCCTGTCGGATACCTTCAGTGGATTCTTCGGCGGTGACGCAATCCGACTTGAACTACGTCCTGACGGTTCATACGCGATTACGAACGGAAGACACCGTATATTCGTCGCAAGCCAGTTCGGGCGGCAGTATGTTCCCGCGCGAGTGACCAGGAGTGCTCCATGCCCCTAGTCAGTCAGCAATCCAGCAACCTTTGGTCCCTCGCTGAACAGATAAAGGCCCGTGCCGAGCAAACACGCTCCACCTTCGCGGACGAGTCCCGTCCCCAGTTTGATCAACGCGTGATCGAGGCAATGAGGACTGAACTTCGCAACTTATCGACCCAAGTCTCCGAGCTCGGCACTGAGCTTGAATGCTCGCTTCGCCTGCTTAACTAGGCGAAGCGCTTATTGCGTCAATCAGAGAAAGGGGAACACGGCGAGACTTATTCACAGGCTGTCTTCCGAATAGTGAAGCTCTAGTCAAGTCGTGTTCGAAGGCGATTGTGAATAACTCTCGCTGTCCATGAAATGTGTACCAGTCCAAACTCTTAATGCCTCATAGTACTTGGTTATGGGCACAATGCGCTCGCTAGAGTCTGAACTGGTCCGTAGGCCACACCGCTAGCCGGTGACGTGTTCACCCGCGATTGATGTTCTCAAGTTGTTGAGCTACGGATGTGAGTCGTTTTTCAAACTCACCAAGTCCTTCCTTAGCAGTGTTGAGTTTTTGTCGAGCATCTCTTAGTAGATCGTCGATCCTGCTCTTATTTGGAACATCGAACCGTAGAGAGTTATAGGCACTTTCTACAGCACGCAGATCGGAGTCGAGTGACTGCTGTGCGCTTCGAGCTTTGGCGGCAGTGTTCCGCAGCTCGGCAGGGTTTCCGCTAACCATCAGGTTCTCCTTTGTCCGGTAGTGCCTTGTTGCCGCTTCGATAAATTGTCAGTTGCTCTGTAGGAGGAGCGGATACCAAGACGAAACGAGACGGCAAGCGGGTAGCTCTCTTCAAGGCGTAGGTACTCCTCATATAGCCGCGCAATCTGTTCTTCGCGGTCTCCGGTCGGAATCCTCACTGGACGGCCTGTGTTTGAGTTAGTGCCAACCCGTCGGGTGTCCGAAATACGCGGATTTTCGTCGTCGAGAAGAGTTTCTATTCGTGCGATAAGCGCTAGGGCGTGCAAGGTTCGTGTGAAGTCAATGTCGCGAATGTCCTTCGCCATGTGCGTTTGCCCGAGTAGACCGAGGGTCAACAGCGTAGCTTCTGAGTCAGAATTCGTGAGCAAGTATCGCCGCCGGAAATCGGGGTCGGTCCTAGCTGACTCAGGAATCTGTGAGCCGCTCGCAAAGATGCCGCCCGCGTTCCAAGTGACATCGACGTTCCACCACTCTCCCCCAAGGTGAACCATATTCCAAGCGTGGTTCATCGAATCGCTGATAACGGACTTTGCCTTGAGGTTGACACGTCGTGCGGATGCCTCAAACAAAGCAGCGAAATCCATGCAAATACCCAACCCCCGCGCGAGGGTCTCTTGGGGAGTCTGTAACCTGCGCGGGTTGGTCGAGAGTGCCCTATCGTGATCGTAGCGAACGCGTTTGACGATGGCGTCGTTGACTCGACAGAGCGCTTCCCAGTCCAACTGGCTCACGTGACTCGGCTTCTCCGCGACCGGCACTGCCAAGGCTCGGCAGCCGTCAAGGTACAGAAGTTTGGTCTTGGGCCTGACAATCGTCGGCACGAGGGAGACAAGACGTGTTGTCTGCAATACAGGACCTCCGTTCAAGCTCTGGACTGACGACCGACGCCATCCTCACCCACACAATAAGCCTACAGCCAATCCCACGTCTATTTTAACGAGGACCTTTGGCAACATCCAACCAGTGTAGTGTATCTCCGCAACCATTTGGCGCCATTCCTCTGGCAAGTTTGTCTCGCCTGAAGGATCGTCGCTCAGAGCGGAGGTGAGGTCCGCGAAGAGCCGCTGTTCAGCAGCAGGTGGGGAACCGCCGTGTGAGCGAGGGGGCGGTGTGCCGGCCCTCAGCGAGCGTGGCAGGTATCGCAACCAGGCGAGTAGCGGGGGACGGGTTGGGGCACTGCTGACCCGCATGAAAATCTTGGCGATTCCCTGAAGGTCAAGACGACCATCTCGAAGTAGCTGGACTGCTATAGGTTTTTGTGGGTGGCAGCGAAAAACTTGGATTGTGATTTAAGTTGCTGTTTCGCTTTCCTCGAATCCTGATGTGTGGTACCCGAGCGAGGAGTGAAGTCTACTCTTATTGCAGTCAGTGTTCAATCTTATAATGTCATATTCTTGAGGCTTATTCACAGGCGACGCATCCGCCAGTAAAACCTTTGGTCAGCGTACGGCCAAAAGGGTTCCGTGAATAAGGTTCAAGGGTTTCCTGCATCTTGGGGGAGGGGTGGGCGATGTGCTGGCTGAGGATCTTTGCCATGAGGGGTCCGTTTTCTGCGATGCGTTTGGCCCAGCTGTTCTCGTCGATTCCCGCCGACCGGGTGAGCTTTTCCAGCAGCGCCGCGCCGTCACCTGCCGCACAGTCGTTGCGGCGCGCCAGGGGAGCCAGGAGCTCGGTGAGGCGTTCGGTGTCCAGGGCGGACTGCCGGGTGGCGTCTCGGAGCGCGTCTGCGACGGTGCTGAGGTCCTGCCGATCCTCGACTAGGTCGGCGATGGTGCGTTCTCGTGTGGTCGCGGGCAGGCCGTCCCGGACGGTGATGTCCTCACGGGGAAGGTCCCGGGTGCGGTACCGGACATCGAGCCGCTGGCTCTGTCGCCGTGTCGGCGAGGTGAACTCGCTCCGAGTGGCCCGGAGGTCTCCGATGCCGTGGAGCTGGGCAGCGGATTCCCCGGAGACGACGATCCCCGGGCGGTCGTCTCGGAGGCGTTCGAGAGCGAGCCTGCGGGGTTCGGTCGCGAGCCACGCCGCCCGGAGTTCCTCGTGCTCCGCAGTCGGGGCGCCGGTGCTGCGGTAGACGCCGTGGATGAGCCGGGCCAGGTGGCCGTCATCGTTGAGCCGCTTGAGGGTCATGTGGTCGATGCCTTGCGCGCGGGCCTGGGCGGTTGTGACCATGCCCCACTGGGATTCGGTCACCTCCGCCAGCTGCTGCAGCGCCACACGTGACTTCATGCTTGAATACTAACTTCCCAATTGTTAGTTTCCAAGGGAAATTTGCATCAGGGGATGGTTGGGAGCGATCCACGAAGGAACTGGACCGGTCGAAGCGTTTCTGATCATCAGCCGAGGTCCCTCACCCACAGCGACTCGCTGCCCGATGTGTTTCCTGTGTTTTCCGCTTCTCCTCGGCGGACCACGGTCCCCTCGACAACACATCCTCAAGGTGCGTCGCCGACAGGTGGGGAACGCTTCAAGGGAACTTGCCGACGGCATGTACGAGGCGCCGGAGCGGCGTCAGCGCCCCGGCCGAGGTGCCAGGACGATCACGCAGGAGATGGTTTGACCGCCCTCCCCGAGGCCGCGGGAAAGGCGTCGCTAGGGTCTTCCGCATGGATCTGGACTGCCAGGAAGCTCTCAAGACGATCATCAAACGCCGCCGCGATGTGCGCGCCGAGTTCACCGGCGACCCCCTGGGCGAGGAGGAGCTCGCCGACCTCTTGAACGCGGCCCACGCCGCCCCGAGCGTGGGCAACAGCCAGCCCTGGGACTTCGTCGTCGTCCGCGACCCCGCTACCCTGGACGCCTTCGCAGAGCATGTCGCGCAGTGCCGACAGGACTACGCCGACTCCCTCGACGGGGAACAGCGGGAGAAGTTCAATCCCATCAAGATCGAGGGCATCCGCGAATCCGGGCTGGGAATCGTCGCAACCTACGATTCGACACGCTTCGGGCCCAACGTCCTGGGACGCCACACCATCAGCGATGCCGGGGTGTTCTCGGTGGTGTGTGCCGTGCAGAACCTGTGGCTGATGGCCACCGCCTTGGACCTCGGGGTCGGGTGGGTGTCGTTCTACCAGGAACCCTTCCTCAAGGAGCTGCTCGGGCTGCCCGAACAGGTGAGGCCGGTCGGCTGGCTGTGCGTGGGTCGCGTGACGAAACTCCAGGAGGTCCCCGACCTGATCCGTTTCGGCTGGAATCACCGCATCGCCCTGGAGGAGGTCGTCCATCATGACCGATGGTGACCTCCCCTGAAGCTGGTCGAGCCGGGTCGCAAGGAACGAGCGGCCCGTGGCGAAACCGCCACCGGCGGTCAAGAAACAGACCCGACCTCAGGGCCTTGGGGGGTGGTCGCCGTGGTTTCGACTCGACCGGCTCGCTGGCGCTCGCGGGTCGGCTCAACCAGCTTCGGGGGTAAAGCTGGTTGAGCCGGGGTGCTAGGAACGAGCAGCCCGTGTCGAAACCATCCGGCGCCCGGTAGGTAGACCCGACCACAAAGCTGTAGCGGTTCACGTCCTTCTCCCCGTGCACGAATCGCGGAGGTTCGACGGTTCAACGCCGGGCGGGCTCAGAGGGTGTGCGCAACAACAGCTTCTGGAGGTGTGGTGACGTTGAACCGGTTTTCTTCCGCATTTCGCGCACAGAATAGGGAGGGGAACCGCGTCCCGCCGTGACCATCTCCCGGCCGGACCGGCATGGCTCGGTCAGTGCCCTGGGGAGCCGTGGAATCATTGACCGCATGGGTCTGTTCGACTTCCTGAGCAAACGCTCCTCCGGGCTGAGCGTCGAGGACGCGGTGCTGGCGCTCAGCAAGGGCGCCGTTCTGATAGACGTCCGCTCCAAGGCCGAGTACGAGGCCGGGCACGCACCCGGCGCCCGGCCGGTCGATCCCAAGGACCTGCACGACCATCCCCTCGACGCCATCCACGGCGGCGACCCCCTGGCCGAGCGCGACTCCGCCGTCGTCGTGATCTGCGACAACGGGCTGCGCAGCTCCATCGCCGCGGCGGAGCTTCGGGAGAAGGGCATCCTCGCGGAGTCGGTCGCGGGCGGGCTGATCGCCTGGGGCCGCGACGGCAACCCGATCATCCCCGGCCCCTACCGCCGCCGATGAAACGCTGGGTGGGTGCCGCCCTCGCGGCGGCCGGGATCATGGCGGGGGTGGCCTACGTCGCGGGGCGCGCCACGATCAACCGTCACGCCGTCGACTACGCCGAGCACTGGCGCCGAGCGGCCACCGACGTTCCCGGGGACGCGATCCACTACGTCGCGCTCGGGGATTCCGCGGCCCAGGGGGTGGGGGCGAGCCGGGTGGAGGCCAGCTACGTGGCGCTGCTCGCGGAACGGATTGCGCGGGCCAGTGGACGGGAGGTGGTGGTGACGAATCTGTCGGTGTCGATGGCCACCAGCCGCGACGTCGTCCGATACCAGCTGCCCCGGCTGGCGGAACTCGACCGCGCACCCGACATCCTCACCCTGGACATCGGGGGCAACGACGTGGTGCTACCGGGAAACACCCTCGAATCCTTCGAGAAACACTTCGTCGACATCCTCACCCAACTGCCCCCGGGCAGTTTCGTCGCGGACGTGCCCTGGTTCACGCTACCCGTGCTGTCCAGGCGGGCGGAGAGGTTCAACGACGCGGTGACCGACCTCATTGCCCTCCACGGACACCACCGGGTCCACGTCCACGAGGCCACCCGGGAGCTCGGGCCGCTGCGCTACCACACCAACACCGCGGCGGACTGGTTCCACCCGAATGACGCCGGCTACCGGGCCTGGGCCGACCTCTTCTGGGAGGCGATCGAATCGTCCGGACACCCGGGTCTGTCAGGTTTCCCCGCGACGGGGCCGCTCGGGTAAACTCAACCCCCGGCCGACCACCCGGTCGGTCGTGCCCTCCTGCCGCGGGAACGACCCGTGGCCGCCAGTCCGAAGGAGGTTGGGCAGTACCCATGCGCAAGTACGAGATCATGGTCCTCGTCGATTCCGACGTCGACGAGCGCCAGGTTCCGGGCCTGATCGAGAAGCACCTCGAGGTCATCACCGCCGGTGGTGGCACGGTCGACAATGTCGACCACTGGGGTCGCAGGCGTCTGGCCTACGACATCAACAAGAAATCCGAGGCGAGCTACGCCGTCCTGCAGGTCACCTGCACCCCGGCGCTGGTCCAGGAGATGGACCGCCTGATGAGCATCGACGAGCGGATCGTCCGCACCAAGGTGCTCCGCCTCGAGAAGTGAGCTTTCAACACTGATGCCGAATCCCCGACCCTGAGGATTTTCTGTCGGGCCGGGCGGCCATAGTGTTGACGAAAGACAAGTCCGATCCCGGAGGAAAACATGGCAGGCGAAACCCAGATCACGCTGGTGGGCAATCTCACCGGAGACCCGGACCTCCGCTTCACCCCCAGCGGTGCCGCGGTGGCCAATTTCACCGTCGCCTCGACGCCCCGCACCTTCGACCGACAAACGGGTGAGTGGCGCGACGGCGAGGCCATGTTCATCAACTGCGCCGTGTGGCGCCAGTACGCCGAACACGTCGCCGAATCCCTCACCAAGGGGATGCGCGTCATCGTGCACGGCAGGCTGAAGTCTCGCAGCTACGAGACCCAGCAGGGCGACCGCCGCACGGTGTTCGAGATTGACGTCGACGAGGTCGGTCCCTCCCTGCGGTACGCCACCGCGCAGGTCACCCGCACCAGTGGTGGGGGCCAGGGCGGCGGGAACTGGCAGGGCAACCAGAACCAGGGTGGCGGACAGAACTACGGCGGCCAGGGCCAGCAGGGGCAGGGTGGTTACGGCAACCAGCCTCAGCAGAGCCAGGGCAACGATCCGTGGGGTAGCAGCGGCGGAGGTTACGGCGGCGGGAACCGGGGCGGTAACGACCCGTGGAACCAGTCGGCCGCGGAGGAACCCCCGTTCTGATCCACCCGCACAACCGACCCGCCGGGTCGGCTGGCACATTCCGTCTCACGACGGGCTTCCCACTGGGCCGGAAAGGCCCGCAAGACTAGGAGAGCACCACAATGGCCGGTCCACAGCGCAAGTCTGTGAACAAGAAGAAGATCATGCCGGTGAAGACCACTCGCGTGGCCAACATCGACTACAAGGACATCGCGACGCTGAAGAGGTTCATCTCGGAGCGCGGCAAGATCCGCGCCCGTCGTGTGACCGGGCTGTCCGTCCAGGACCAGCGCAAGATCGCGCTCGCTGTCAAGAACGCGCGTGAGGTGGCCCTGCTGCCCTACGCCTCGACCGCCCGCTGATCGGAGGAAGAACAGATGAAGCTCATTCTGACCAGCACCGTCGACAAGCTCGGTATCGCCGGCGACATCGTCGAGGTCCGCAACGGCTACGGCCGCAACTACCTCGTCCCCCAGGGCAAGGCCATCGTCTGGTCCCGTGGCGCCGAGAAGCAGATCGAGGGCATCAAACGCGCCCGCGACGCCCGCGAGGTCCGCGGCGTCGAACACGCGCAGGAGCTCCGCACCCAGATCGAGGAACTGACCATCAAGGTTCCGGCCCGCGCCGCCGAGTCGGGTTCGCTGTTCGGTGCCGTCACAGCCGCGAACGTGGCCCTGGCCGTGAAGAAGGCCGGCGGCCCTGCCATCGACAAGCGGTCGGTGTCGTTCGCCAAGCCGGTCAAGACCGTCGGCAACCACGTCGCATCCATCAAGCTGCATCCCGCTGTCACCGCGCGGATCGGTTTCGAGGTGGTTCCCGCCTGAGACCGGGGAAAACCAGCACGGGGGTCCGGGTTCCTTCAGGAACCCGGACCCCCGTGCCATCAACTCCCGGTTTCGGGAAGGCCGGGCGATGCCGGGAGAACCGATGGCTTGGGCAGGGGCGGAACGGGCAGTTCCTCGGCCGGAGGTGTGACCGGTTGCTCCCCGCTTCCCAAGGGGGCGGTGATTCCCCATTCCGCGGGGTCCTGGCAGGAGTCCCCGACACCGTTGCCGTCGAGGTCCTCCTGCATCGGGTTGGAAACCTCCGGGCAGTTGTCGAACTCGTCGGGGATGGTGTCGCCGTCCCGGGTGATGTCCAACAGCGCGGACGCCGTGGCCTGGGCGCCCGAGTCATCCGTGACTCGAACCCGGACGTATCCGCTGATCTGTTGCGAGTAGTTGCGCAGCACGCGTCCGTCGCCGGTGGCCGCGTCAAAGGTGCCATCGCCGTCGAAGTCCCACTCGAACCGGGTGCTCCCTCCCCGTGAGGTGTGGCTCGCCCGGGCATCCAGCACCAGGTTCTCGCCCACTTTTCCCGTATACGGGCCCTGCAGCGTCGCGACGGGGGATTCGGGCATCTCAGCGGTGGAGCGTGCACTGGCCAGGTTCTCCGGATCCTGCATGAGCCTGGCGATCCGGCGATGCCCTGCCAGGTTGGGATGGTACCAGTCGGTGCTGGACCCGGACCGGGACCCGCTGATTCCCCCGTTCTGTCCGTGGTCACCCGAGGATTCCAGGAACTCGTTGATCCAGCGGTGCTTGTTCCTGGTGAACACGCGCGGATCCGGTTCGTGCCCGTCGAAGGCATCCGCGACCTTCTCCATGAACCTCACGCGGCCGGGAAAACGGTTCTCCAGCTCCCCGATGATTCGTCGCTGCTCCCTGATCGCAGCCCACCCCAGGGACCGCACCTCCCGGGCGGCGTCGAACTGTGCCGCACCATCGGGCAGGAGATAGGGACGGTCCAGGGACAGCAGGGGATAGGCCACCAGAAGCACCCGCGACCCCGGGTTGCCGGTCATCCGCTCCGTGATGAGCCGGGCGATCTGCGACTTGAGCCGATCCAGCATCGCAGGGAGCCCCTCCCGGGTTGCCGTGATGCCCTCGCGGCACCTCGGCCCGTTCGCTCCCTCCAACGCGCCGGGAATCCGTGGGCCGAAACAGTTCATGATGATGTCGGTGAACCCCAGCTCGTTCCCGCCGATGGTCAACAGCACCAGATCCGTTCGGGGATCGACGAAATCCGTCTGGGCGCGAATGGTCATCTCGCACTCGTAGACGTAGTGCTCCGTCCACTGCCACGGCGCGTCACTCCTGCGCAGGTTGTATTCGACGGACAGGAGATCATCGCCCGCCGACCGGGCAGAACAGGCATCGGCCTCCTCCAGCCGTTTCCGGGCCTGCTCGATGGAATCGGCGGTCACCTCTTTCGCGGGTTGCCTGGGAAGGACGCGCGGGGAGAACAGGTCGTCGATGTTACCGCCGGAACAGGCGTGGTTCTGATAACTCGTGGCGACACCCTGCGAATTGGCCCAGGATGTGAACAGGGAACCCCAGTTGTTGTTGCTGCGCAGGCAGGAGGGAGGACCCTGGTGGCTTCCGAGGCCGTTTCCCGAGGAATAGGAATCCCCGAGGTGCACGATGGACAGGCTCCGGGGTTCTTCCGTGTCGGAATGCGCGGGTGCCGCTGGTGGGAGCAGCGTGAGAACAACAACCCCCAGAGTCAGCCACGTTCCGAGACCTCGCATCCGCTGCCCTCCGTTCGAGAGGCCGAATCGACAGGACCTTCTTTGTGGTCACTCGACTGCCGATGCCCTGATCGGCGGCGGCAAGAGTATCACGGCGTGCGTGATGGCGGATGATGAATGATCATGGCCCCGGCCCTTGAGCGGGACCGGGGCCACACCTGTGGTCTATGCGTCCGTGCGGGGCAGACCGGGATGGTTCGGGGTCATGGGCCTGTCCTGCGCCGGAACCTCCGGGGCGAGGGACACCGGCGTGGCCGGCTGCGCAGCCGAGTCGGAGGACGCAGGGCTGGACGAGGAGGATTCGGCGGAGGTCTGCTCCTCCGCGCCCGGCGGTTCCTCAGCGCTCCACGTGCCGGAATCCTGGCAGGCATCTCCAACCCCGTTGTGGTCGAGATCCTCCTGCTGCGGGTTCGAGACCGTCGGACAGTTGTCGAACTCGTCCGGAACGGTGTCGCCGTCCTGGGTGACGTCGAGACGAGCGGATGTGATGGACTGGCGACCGTTGCTGTCGGTCACCCGGACCTTCACGAAACCGTTGTCCACCGCATCCGTGTACGCATGGGTCGTTGAACCGGTGGTGGTCGTCGTGTCGTAGTTCCCGTCCCCGTCGAAGTCCCACTCGAACTGGGCCACCTGACCGTCGAACGCGTAGCTTCCGCGGGCATCCAGTTCCAGATCCTCACCGATCTTTCCCATGTACGGTCCCTGGAGCGTGGCAACCGGGGCATCGAGCAGAGCGTCGATCTTCGCGGTGGTCGTGCTCTCCAGCTCGGCACCATCCGTCACCGTGAGAGTGCTGGTCTCGGCTCCCTGGCTCCCGGAGGTCTCCTGCGGCGATGCGCCGGCTCCGGTGTCGATGGTCAGCACCTGTGTGGTGGAACCCGCATCCGCCGTGGGAACGATGTTCTTGGCGCGCGACTCCTCCACGGAGCTCTCGCCGCTAACCATGACCGTGGTGTGACGCACCCCGGAACGCCAGTCCAGGGAAGCGGTGGATTCCTCCGCGGATCCCGTGGCGGCCTGGGTGGGATCCAGCTTCGTGACCGCATCGAGGAAGGTGGTGGTGTCCGCTGTGAAGGGTTGCGCCACCCGGTGCTGGCCGGTGGTGTCCGTGGCGATGAGCGCGAAGCGGGCGGAACTCGTCTCGGCGGCGACCTTGTTGGTGGCGGAGGAGACAGTTGCCCGGACCTGATCGATCTGGGTCGAGAGGGGGCTGTTGGCGTTGATGACGAAAGCCATGTCCATGTTCCCGCGGCGGTCGCCGATCTCCTGGGCGCTGGTCGTGTTGGAAGCGCTCTGGGTGAGCTTGGACATCTCGCGATGCCCGATCAGGTTCGGGTGGTACCAGTCCGAGGGTGTCCTCGAGAAGTTGCTTTTGACCTTGTTGTCGGAGCCGTAGTCCCCTTCGGTTTCCAGGAACTCGTTGATCCAGCGGGAATCATTCTCCGTGAACGCCCGGGGATCGGGTTCGTGTCCGGCGAAGGCCGCCGGGGCGCCCTCGACGAACGTCACGCGACCGGGGAACGTGGCCTCGAGCTCACCGATGACCCGTTTCTGCTCGGTGATCGCCAACTGGCCGAGTTCCCTGATTCCGCGAGAGGCGTCGAAGCGGACACCGTCGTTGTTCAACACGTAGGCCCGGTCCGTGGAAAGGAGGGGATAGCTCAGGAGCACCACCTTGGAGGTCGTGCTCCCTGTCATCCGGGTGGTGATCAGCTGGGCGATGTTCTCCTTGAGCTTGTTCAACGTGCTCGGAAGGTTGGTCTTGGCGGAGGCGATGTCGTCACGGCACTTCACGGCGTGGGCGCCGTCCAGGATGAAGGGAATCTTGGGGCCGAAGCAGTTGCTCATCAGGTGGGAGAACCCGAGGTCGTTCCCTCCCATCGTCAGCAGCACGAGATCGGTCTGGGGACCGACGAAATCCGCCTGCGCACGAATCGTTATCTGGCACTCGTAGGTGTAGTCCTTGGCCCAGGGCCACCAACTGTTGTTCTTCTTCAGGTGGTAGTCGACCGACAGGAAGTCGTCGCCGACGGCTCGGGTGGAACAGGCGTCGGAGGACTCGAGCTTGGCCTTGGCGTCCTCCACGGAGCTGGCGCTCACCCCCTTGGCGGACTGTTTGGGTAGGGTGCGGGAGGAGAACAGATCTCCTATTGTTCCTCCCGAGCAGGCGCGATTCTGATAACTGGCCGCGATACCCTGCGAGTTGACCCAGGAAGCGAAGATGGCCCCCCAGTTCCGACCGCTGCGCCGGCAATCGGCAGGACCGTGATAATCTCCCGCCCCGTTCCCGGCGGAATAGGAGTCACCGAGGTGGACGATCGAGAGGCTCTTGGGCTTCTGACCCTCCGAGTGGGCGGGCGTTGAGCCGGCGAGTAACAATAAGAACGCGGCGCCCAGAACCAGCCATGGTTTGATGTGCTTCTTCATGACATCCCTTTCATTGAATCATGAAATTTTGTCCTGGAAGTTCCGCTTGACCTGCTCGAAATTGTTGAACATTCAGCCGACAGCGCAATGAGCCTCGCGATGCAGGCCAGACGGCGTGGCGAGTTTGCCATGTGGCCATCTCTTCTGCGAAACGACCGCACTGCGACTTGCCATTGCAACACGCTAGCAGGAAAAGGGTGCGGCGGGAACGGATCGGAAAGAACTTCAGAAAGACGGGACGCTGCACATTTCATGACCGGTGTTGGAAGGATCCCGGGCCGGGGCCGGTATTTCGTGGTCCCGGCCTCGGTGGTGTCACATCAGGGTGGGGGTCAGCTGGCGGAGAGGATGCTGCGGCCCCTCGCACCATGTGGCAGGAGGCCGTGGGGTGAGGAACCGCACCCGCAACAGGTCCCGGAGCGCATCCATGGTGAGGCCTTGGACGCTCAGGCTGACCTGGAAGTCCATCGCCTCGCAGGTGAAGGTGAGAATGTCCTCCGCCGTTGTGGTGTCGACCTGCCGCAGCGGCATTGTCAGCCCCAGGCCGGTGCGTTTGACCGTCGCTTCCTTCCGGGTCCACAGTGCGCTGAGATCATTCTTGCGCTGCAGATGCCCCCCGAGGCGGCGTTCTCTTGGTGCCGCCATGTAATGAAACAGATCCTGCTCGAACGGGACGGGGCCCGATATGTCGACCCCCACCGGCGTCGGGGCCAGTGCGCAGGCGCACAACGCCGAGTCGTGGGACCAACTGAAGTGCAGGCCGGTGTTCGTGCTGAATTTCGGTTTTCCGAACCTGCCCACCGTGATCTCCGGTAACGGGCCACGGTGGCGTTCCGCCCACAGTTTTTGAAGCTGTGCGAACACCACGACGCTCGTGTAGCGGTCCACTCTCCGGTCGTAGCGGTCGCTTCGTTCCTGTCGCTCGTGTGGCAGCAGTGATTTCAGGATTCTGAACGAGTGCGCATCGAGCGCGTCGGCGTCGGTGATGACAAGATCGACCGTCATGTCGCCTTCTCCAGGATCAGGCACGTGTTGTGTCCCCCGAAACCCAGTGACAGGGAGACAGCGCGTGCGAGTGTGGTTTTTCTGGAGGCCGTCAGTACAACATCGATGTCGATGTGTGGATCCAGCTCTGATGTGCCGACCGTGGGCGGTACCTCGTCACGCAGCAGGGCGAGGATCGATGCGATCGTCTCCAGCGCTCCTGCCGCACCCATGAGGTGACCGGTCATTGATTTCGTCGAGGTCACGGGGGAGCCGGGGCCGAACGCCCGGGCGATGGCCCGGGACTCCATGCGGTCGTTCTTGACGGTGCCCGTGCCATGCGCGTTGATGTGCACGGTCCCCGAACCGGGACCCGCCTCTGCCAGGGCGTCGTCGATGGCCCGGTCCACGGCTGCCCCGTCGTCGGACGGGGCCGTGATGTGAAACGCATCCGTGGTGTTTCCGTAACCCGTGATCCGTGCCAGGACCGTGGCGCCGCGGGCCCTGGCGTGGTCCTCCCGTTCCAGGACCACGGCCGCACCACCCTCGCCCATGACGAAACCCGTCCGGGCCTTGTCGAAGGGAAGGCTCGCACGATCGGGATCACCGACCGGGGTGAGCGCTCGCAGGTTCTGGAATCCAGCCATGGCCAGTCGGGTTCCCAGCATCTCCGCCCCACCGCACACCATGGCATCGGCATAGCCGTGACGGATGGCTCGTGCGCCTTCACCGATGCTCATGGCACTCGACGCACATGCCGCCACATGGGCCAGGGACGGGCCGTGTGCCCCCAACTCGATGGCCGCCATTGCGGCCAGGGCGTTGGTTGTCCACTTGGGGATCAACAGGGGAGAGACCCGGTGAGGTCCTGTTCGTCGCAGGGTGTCGCACTCGCCCACGACTGTGGTGGCGCCTCCCAGGCCCGAGGTGAGATAGACGCCGAGCCGGAACGGATCGACCTGCCCGAGCACACCTGCTTGGGCGACGGCCTCGCGAACAGCGGCCAGGCCGAAAGTGGTGTAGGGATCCTGCCTGCGAAGTTCCAAGGCCGAGAAGTGGCTCTCCGGCTCGAATCCCGCCACAGGAGCGTAGACCTGAACGTTCAGGCCCTCTCTTCGTTCCTCGGGGAGGGCAACGATGCCGTGGTGTCCTTGGAACAGGTTTTCTTCGAACTCGCCAGTGGTGGCGCCGAGAGGGCTCACGACGCCCATGCCGGTGATGACCACGTCATGCATGAGGGCTCCTCAGCCTGCAGCCTCTTCGACGCAGTCGAAGAGATCCTGCACGGTCGTGACGTTGTCGGTGAACTGAATGGTCTGCCCCAGTTCGTCTTCCAGTTTCATGGCGAACTCGAAGACTCCGATCGAATCGAGCCCCACAGCGTCCATGTCATCGGCGAGGGTGAGCGTCTCCGGGGTGCGGGTGGTGAATTCGGCCAGTGCAGTGATGAAGTCGATTTCGGTCATGATGGTTTCTCCTCGTGTCGTGGGGGGTGGGTGTCAGGGGTGCCCTCACGGCGGTTTTCCGGATGGTGAGGGCGCAACCGGCCATCGGGTCAGGGGCGGGATGCTCCTGATCCGTGGTTCGGGGTGTCCTGGTAGGGGCCGGGTCTAGAAGCCGAGGCCTCGCAGCCAGGCCAGGAGGTCGTCCTCGCGCTGCGTGGCCTGTTCGGGATGCCAGCGGCTCATGGAACGCGAGGCGACGAGTCGCCCGTCCTTCAGGTACACCACCCGGTCCGCGCGGGCCGCGCACGCCGGGTCATGGGTGACCATGACGATGGTTCGCCCCTCGGCATGGACACCGGACAGGGCATCCATGACCTCGACCGTCATGGAACTGTTCAGGGCTCCGGTGGGTTCGTCGGCGAACACGATGGCCGGTTCACCAGCCAGCGCCCGGCAGATGGAGGCACGCTGGAGCTGCCCGCCGGAGACCTCCGTGATCCCGTGCTGTTTGACGTGCCCGATACCGAACCGGTCGAGCAGCGCATCCACACGGGTGGCCGCTTCGCCGGCTCTTCTCGGATCGGCCTTGAGCGCGGGAAGCAGCACGTTGTCGCGGATGGTGAGATTGGACAGGAAGTACGCCTGCTGGAACACGAAACCCATGCGGGTCAGACGAACCCGGCTCATCTCCTTGTCGTTGAGACCGGTCAGGTCCCGTCCCTCGAGACGCACCGTTCCCGTGGTGGGTCGGTCCATGCCGCTGATGCTGTAGAGCAGGGTCGACTTGCCGGACCCGGAGGCCCCCATGATGACCAGGAATTCTCCTTCGGTCACCTGGAGATCGACCCCGTGGAGAACCTGGGTCGGCGGGTCGGTGGTGGTGTAGGTCTTGGTGATCTCGGTGCAGTCGAGTGTGATGGTTGGCATGATCGTCTCTCTTACTTGTTGAGCCATTCGCTGGATTCGCCGCGACGCAACCCGGCGGTGAGCGGCACGGAGGCGAGGAAGCCAACCGTGATGAGGAGCAGGGGGTAGCCGATGTAGACCAGCAGCGGATCGGGGATGAAACTCAGACTGGTCAGGCCGATGCCGGTCAGCGAGATCAGCCCGCTGATCAGTCCTTCCCCGAGAGTGGCCGCGAACACCGTGCCGATGACGGTGCCGACCGCCACGGTGAGCACGGTCTTGAGTCTGACCTGGCTGATGAGCTCGTTCCTGGAGAACCCGAGCGCGGACAGCACACCCATTCGACGGCGTTCCCGGGTGAGCCGCAGCTTCAGGAACAACCCGGTGATCAGGGCGGCCACCGCCAGGCCGAAGACGAGCGACAGCAGAGCGGCGCTGCGGAACGCGTCGGTCACGTATGACAGGGTCTGTTTCACGTATTCCTGCATCGGAACGATGCTCGCGTGCTTGTACTGTGAGTCGTATTCCGCCGCGATCGCCATGGGGTCAGCGCCACCGACCGTCTCGGCGTAGATGACGTAGCTTGCTGCTCCCTCCGTGACGGCGCCCTGCATCTTGGCGGTGTGGCCGCCGCTGGTGACGTCCTGGTAGGTGCCCGAGATCGTGACGGTGCTCGGTTTCCCATCGAGCCTGATGGTCATGGTGTCACCGGCCTTGACGTTGTATTTCCTCGCGTTCAGCACGGACAGTGCAATTTGACCGTTGGCCGGGCGGCTGCCGGTGAGGAAGTTCACGGTGTTGGCCGAGTAGTCACCGACCTCCACGCGCAGCGTCTCCCAGCCTTCTTTCCCCTGGGTCTCGTACAGGACGTTCGCGTAGGTCCGGATGTTGGTGAGGCGCTGGTCATTCTCCAACGCCCTCACGAGCGTGCCACGTGTGGCCTCGACTTCTTTCGAGAACTGCACGTCGGCGCGGATGTCGGATTCGGGAGCCCCCATGTAGGTGACGAACCGTGGGCTGGAGAAGGTACTGAGCAGGTTCATGGGGAGGATCAGCAACAGTGAGGTCAGGAAGAACACCAGGGGAATGAGGATCCACTGTCCCATCTCGGCGCGCAGATCCGCCAAGGACAGGCGCTGGTTGATGCTGCCGTGTCCTGCGCTCAGACTGGTGCTGCGCGCCCTGCGAGCCAGCTTCGCAGCTTTCCTCGCGGTCTGCCGGTCATTCAGGGTGCTGCCGTGCACCAGGGCGTTGACCACCTCGATGCGACGGATCCCGCGCAGGATGCCGCGGCAGATTCCGACGACGAGGAGATACACCAGTGCCAGGGCGATCACGGGTGTCAGTACGGTGGCCGGGCCGGGAGCCGAAGCGGAGTAGTTCTTGACGATGCTGGCCGTCAACAGATTCGTGGCGAGGATGCCGAGCAGCCCGCCGATGACGCATGCCAGGAACGCCATGATGCTGTACTTGCCCAGGTAGAGCCCCGTGACCGCTCGCGCGGGGAGCCCGATGGCTCGCATGACACCGATCTCACGGACCTCGTCCTCCATGGCTCCCCGGATGACGAAACGCAGGTTGATCAGGGCGATCAGCACCAGCAGGAGGCTGGCGAAGACCAGCGCCACCGCGACGAGCCCGTCGCTGAACGCGTTGATCAGGCGGATCATGTCGAACGTGACGGCCGGGCCGTTGCGGGGAAGGGAGTGGTCCGAGTCGTATGCCGTCTGCAAGGCACTGGCCTTGGACGCATCCGCGAGCCGGTACTCAGCGATGATCTCGCTGCTCCCCCCGCCCGCGGAACCGAGGGCGGCGAAGTCGTCGGGCGAGATGACGAACCGGGTCGCGGAGGACAGTGAGGAGGCCATCTGGGAGTCGCGGACGAAACCCGAGATCGTGAAGTCACGGGGCCCTGTGTCCGTCTGGACCGAAAGGGTGTCGCCGACTCGGAGGCCGAACTTGTCCTGGTAGGCAACGGGGACGTAGATCTCTCCTCTGCCCGGTTCCACGACGGTGCCCGAGGCGTCCAGCAGGTGGTCGAATTTCTTGTTCTGCGTGATGAACAGGTTGTCGATGAGGCTCGCGGCCAGGCTCCCGGATTCACCTGTCGAGGACCGGGACCATGTCAGGGAGGAGGAGTCGTAACCCACCATGTCCTCGATGAACCACGAATCGATCTCGGGATGCGCGGCTGCGAAGTCGTCGAGGGCCTTGGTGTCGTAGTCCCCGGTGTGCATCTGCAGGAAATGAGGTGGTTTGGCCTCCCCGAAGAGCTGGTCGATGCCGCCGAGGAGGCGTTCCATCACCATGCAGCCGGTTGCCATGAGGAAGGCGCTGAGGACCAGGATGGCCATCAGGGCCGTGTTGACACCCCAGTTCCTTTTCAGGTCGTTGCGGGAGTACCGCAGATACAAACGGTCTTTCATGCCAGGCTCCAGACGCCGGGGATCAGTAGGGACATCCACGTCAGGACGACGTGGTAGATCACGTCAAGCACTATGTTGCCAATTTCCACCCAGTCCGTGGTGCCATTCTCGCGATGTTTCCGGACAACTTCCTGGGTGTGGGTCCACAGTCCGCTCGCACCGTAGATGTAGAGGGTGATGAGAGCGGCGGCCCAGAAATTGCCCTGGAACCAGATGGTGAGTACGCCCATGATCCCGAGGCCGAGCTGCTGGAAACCGTATTTGATCTGGTAGGGGCTCGTTGCCCAACCGAGTTTCTCCGCCGTCTGTCCGGGCGTGATGACGTTGGTGAAGAATCCGATGACGGCCAGGAGTCCGTGGGTCACCGCGAACTGGTGCAGCAGCAGCGTGTGCATGATGACGGCGGTCCCGGACGGGAAGCCGGCCAGGGCCAGTTGCGCCAGGCCGGTGATGACGCCGAGCCCTATGAGTACGAGGATCCACATGTCACGCGCCTTTCTTCTCGGTGGGAGGCAGGTTGCTCTGGAGGGAACGAATGCTGCGGGCACGGGGGATCGCAACCGCCATGCCGATCAGGAGGACTCCGACGATCATGAACATGAACCCGATGCCGCGCGAGGTGCCGACTCCGATGAGGCCACCCAGGGAGTTCGCCAGTGCGCCGTCCTCGCGGAGCAGGGGATTGAAAACGCTGTCGGCGAGGACACCGGAGACCGCATAGGCCAGGACGTAGCCGAGCTGGGAGATCAGGCCCATGAGACCCCAGACCTTGCCCTGGGTTTCGTTGGGTATGGAGGATCTGGCGATGACCTCGATGCTCGTGTTGAGTGGGGGAAGGGTCATGAAGAAGGCGAAGGCGAGCACGCCGATGGCCAGAACGCTGGTGGTGGTTCCCAGGAAGAAGATGAGAACACCACCTGCTGCCAGGAAACACGTGATGTAGGTGAGGTGGACCCCCTTCATGTTGAACACGCCGATGATCAGGCTCGCAACAACCATGCCCACGGCTGCGACGGAACGGACCACGCCGAGCGTGGATTCGTCCGTGAGATCGAGCAGCATCGGGGTGAGCAGGGTCTGCAGGAAGCCCATGCAGAACGTGACCACTGTGATCAGGGCCATCAACACGGTGATGCCAGAATGCTGGCGCAGAAAGCTGATTCCTTGCCGGAAGTCAGCCCAGAAGCCGGTTGTCGTGCGGCGGGGCGGGGTTTTGACGGTTCGCCACACCAGCAGCATGCACGCCACCGTCAGAACCATGGTGGCGATGTCGATCGTGAGCACCGCCGTGATCCCGGAGGAGGCCATCAGCAGGCCGGCAATGGCAGGGGAGATCAGGTACTGGGAAGCGGAGGCCAACTGGACCAGTCCGCCGGCCCGGGCGTACTGCCCGGGGGTGAGCAAGTCGGTGACGGTGGCCCGATAGGCGGGATCCATGACAGAGCTGAACACCGAGCTCAGCGCCACGCATGCGCAGATGACGGGAACGCTTGCGAAATCGGTGTGGAAGGCGACGATCAGGGCGAGCAGGCCGAGTGCGGAGAAGGTGTCGCCGAAGATCATCAGGAGGCGGCGGTCATATCGGTCGGCGAGCACACCCCCGAACGGGGACAACAGCAGCGACGGCAGGAAAGCAGCCAGTGTGACGAGTGACACGGCGGTGCTCAGGCCCGACTGCTGATAGACGTAGACCCCGAGCCCGAAGGCCGTGAGCCCGTTTCCAACCCTGGCCACCAGCTGGGCGGCCCAGATCACCATGAAGCTGCGGAAATTGCGGTGGGAATGGGTGTCGGTGTGTGGGCTGGGTGACGGGGTGCCGGACAGGATTTCAGCATCCTCGGGTAAATGGGTGGCGACGCTCATGGGTGTTCCTTTCGGTGGATCAGCGATGTCAGAGCCTGTTGAGGATCTGGTTCAAGGCCTCGGTGGTATGGAGGACGAACATGTGTTCCTCCCGCTCCAACACGTGGGTTTTCACAGGAGAGGCAAAGTATTTCTGCCAGGCCGCAGGGGTGCCCTCCGGAATCTGGGGGTCCCGTCCACCGAACACGAGGCGGGCGCGTATCGGTAGATTTTCCCTGGGGGTTGTTCTCATTTCCTCGAGAACCTTGTAATCGGCTCGGAAGGCGGGCACGAACAGATCCATCAGGGACTTGTCCTTGACCACTTCATCGGGAATGGCTCCGAAGGATGCGAGATGGAGCACGAGATCGGTGTCGGCCAGGTCGGCCTTGCCCGCCACCGGAAGTTGATGCGGGGCGCAGGAACCCGACAGCACCAGATCCGATGGCATGCGGTCCGCGAACGCCGCAAGACGGTGCATACAGGCCAGGAGATGGTAGGCGACCACGCTGCCCATGCTGTGACCGAAGAACACCGCATCCGGCTTCAGGACGTCGCGCAGCGCGCCCAGGTAGTGGGTCCGCAGACTGGCCAGATCGGTCAGCGGCGGCACCGGGCTGGGTCCGTGCCCCGGTGGGTTCGCGGTCCAGACGTCCCAGTCGCCATCCAGATCGGAGATGAGACGGTTGTAGGAGGCCCCGAAACCACCAAGAAACGGGAACATGATGAGTTGACGCCCGGTCTCGGAACGACGCAGGTTCCAGAAGGTGCTGTCCATCACAGCGCTCCTTCGGTGGCGAGGTTCCGTGCCGCCGGTGTGTAGCCGGTGGCTGTTTCGCAACTCCTGTTGCCCCTGCCCGGGAGGACCGCCCCCTCGCGGAGGGTGTAATCCTGCTCAAGGTATTCGGGGAACGTGTGAGGAGCCGCCATGTTCCCGCGGGCCTGGTGAAACAGCACCAGATACAGAATGCCGGTCAGGGCCAGCAGCAGGGTGATCTGCACGAGCTGGGTTGCGGCTGCGAAGTAGTACGTGCGCCACAGGCTGCCGGAGGCCGAGACCCAGAAGGGAATCAGGAAGAACAGCATGTTTCCTTTCATGCGGGAGAGCAGAAGGCTCATGGCCACGCCGAGAATGACCAGCTGCAGGGCGTAGAGGGGCCACGCTATGGCCAAGTTGAATGACGAGAACAGATTGCCGGGGGCGACGAACACGGCGACTCCTCCACCCGTTGCGATGCCCGACCACAGATGGCTTCCCGTGAGGCGGTGCATGAGGGGAAGGAAGACCCCGAACCAACCGATGCCGATGGCCACCATGCCGACCTCACCCCAGAGCAGGGAGATGAAGCTGGTCAGCATGTCCAGCGGCGGCATCGGATCAGGGGGAACGGGGATCCCCGCGGCAACGCATCCGAGCCGGACGGCGAAGACGTAGGCCAGCATGACGGCGATCAGGATGGGCAACCACAGCAGGTCACGGCGACGCGGAACGAGAGTTCGCAGGAAATTGGCCACGCCGCGAGCTCCGTCGTAGGCGAGCAGGATGCCGAGAGCCGCGAGCGCAGGGGAGTGCAGGACGAGCATCACGACGGGGTTGGTCAGAACCAGCGGCCCCAGGACGGCCGCGGCGAATTCATGGTTGAGCAGGTAGAACAGGCACAATCCCCACACGGCGCCGATCGTGAGCGCCAGGAAAACCGCCACGTAGGACGTGCAAGGGCGCCGGGACAACCGTGGTGAGGGCGTGGATGGCGTGGACATGGGAACTCCTCGATCAGTAGATCTCGTCGATGGTGGCCTTCGCCTCGCGCAGGGCGAGGGGAGCGCGGCGTGCGAAGTACTCGAGGTCCGCATCGCTCAGCCGGATGTTGGGGTAGAGACGGGAGATGCTGGAGACCAGCACGCCGTGACGCTGCAGCGCGGTGGCGACGATGATGTCCTTCGCCATCACCTCGAAGTCGTACTCGGCAGGGTGCTGCAGAGGTCTCGGCGCGCAGTGGAAGGAAGCGAGTCCGGCCGGTCCCTGCACGATGAGCGGCAGGCCGGCTGTTTCGGCGGAATCGATCAGGATCCTGTGCAGGATCTCGGTGCGTTCGTGCATGCTGCGCAGGGCCTCGCCATCGTTGCGGGACAGGATCTCGAACGTTGCGTGCACCGCGGCGCTGCCCAGGGGATAGCCGTTGTAGGTGCCGGCGTGGATGACCTTCTTGTTCTCCAGCAAGGACATGATCTCGCGTCGCCCGGTGATTGCGGAGACGGGAACACCACCCCCGGCGATGGCCTTCCCGAAGGTTGCCAGATCCGGGGTCACACCGTAGCGGGCCTGTGCGCCGCCCACGCCGAGTCGCATTCCCGTGATCATCTCGTCGAAGATCAACACGACGCCGTGTTCGGTGCACAGTTTTCGCAGCAGTTCGAGGAAACCGGGCGCGGGCTCGATGGAGCCACCATTGACGCACACGGGCTCGGTGAGCACGCAGGCCAGCATGTGGCCGTGCTCGTCGAAGAACTGCTGGAGACGTTCGGCGTCGTTCCACGGCAGCAGGAAGGACTGGTCGGCCATGATGTCCTTCGCTCGTCCCGCGGTGCCCTTGTAGTCGCCGCGGAATTCCACGGGAACCGGATGCCCGGGGTCGACCACATGGCCACCCATGATGTTGTCGGCATTGCCGTGATAGTGGTTCTCGAACCGTAGGAAGCGATTGCGTCCCGTGTGGGCCCGCGCCAGTCGCAACGCGGTCTGGAGGATCTCGGTGCCGGACAGCCCGAAACGGATCATCTCCGCCGAGGGAATGTGGGCGTGCATGATCTCCAGTGCGTCGGCGTCGAAGTCGCAGTGACTCACGCAGAGCACGCGCTGCATGGCCTCGGTGAGAGCATCCAGGTACTCGGGGTTCTGGTGCCCCAGGATCATGGCGCCGAAACGCGCATAGAGGTCGAGGTATTCATTGCCGTCCATGTCGGTGAGTCGGCTTCCGTCACCTCCGACGAAATGTATGGGAATCTCCTCCCAGGGCATGTTGAAGTTGTAGTGGACCCCTCCGGGAAGGAGGCGTTTCAGTCTTTCGTGGTAGGCCAAGTTTTTCGTTGACCTGATCGTCGCCGGCTGGATTGTTGCGGTCATGGGTTGTCCTTTCCTTTTCACCGCGGTTCAGGCGAACTCTTCGGCCAAGTAGGTGCTGATGTCGTCGACGGTGTTGAACTCGAACAGAGCAACTGGGTTGATGTTGACGGACAGTTCCTTGCGGAGATGATTGATGATCTTGAGTGCCTGCACCGAGGACACTCCCATCCGTGTGAAACTGGCGTACTCGTCGACATCCGTGGAAGCGACCTTGAGCTCGGATGCGATCTCGTTGATCAACACGGTCTTGATGGTTTCCTTGTTCATGATGGTTCTCCTTGTTGGTGTGCTGGAATCCAGTGCGCGGTGTGCGCAAAGGGGTAGGGGCTGAGGGTGAGAAGAGTTCCTTGGCCGTCGGGGAAGAAAACTTCCCAGTCGAGCAGGCAGCCGTTCAGGAACAACTGGGTAGCTATTTCCATGTCCGGCAGGTCAGGGTCGAGAGCGAGGAGGTCTTTCTCTTCGGACTCTCCGATGACGACCGCGAGATCGGTGCGGCGGGCGGCGGCGGAGGAGACGATCACCCGTCCGGTGAACACCCGACGGAAGAAGTCCTCCCGCGCCAGGGTTTCCGGTGTGGGTCGTAGCAGCAGCTTCCGGACAGTGGCCCGGGGCCTGCTGGTCGTGACCCGGACGTCCTGCGGATCGGTCGGGTCCCAGCGCAGTGCGGCGCGCCATTCATGGGCTGGCCGGAACCGGCTGAACGTCATGGCGAGGTTGTAGGGATCGGCCCCGGATGCGAGCAGGCGATGTGCCTCGGCGGTGCGTTCCTCGAGGGCGGCCGGGGTGGTCGCGGAAAGGCAGAGCACGGGATGTTTCAGCGCGGTGCCGTGGCGTGGGGTGGTTCCTTCGGCCACCACCAGGTGCACGTTGGTGCCGCCCAGTCCCAGCGACGTGATTGCCCCAACCCTCGGTTGGTCATCAATCCGGTCCCACGACCGCAACTCGGTCACCACCTCGAAGGGGGTCTCCTCCAGCTGGAGCAACGGGTTGATGGTGCGCAGGTTGAGGTTGGGAACCATCCGGCCGTGCTGAAGGCTGAGAAGCAGTTTTGCCAGGCCGACGCCGCCAGCGGCGGCCAGCAGGTGCCCGAAGTTCGATTTGACGGAGCCGATGCCCACCTTGCGATCGGTGAAATCCTCAATCCGGTAGACCTGCCCCAGCGCATTGACCTCGATGGGGTCGCCGATCCGGGTTCCCGTGCCATGGGCTTCGATGTAGCCGACGCGGGTGTGGTCCACGCCAGAGGCGTAGCAGTCCCGGATCACTCGGGCCTGACCACGTGGATTGGGCGCCATGATGTTGAGTGAAGCGCCATCGTTGTTGATGGCGTGGGCCAGGACTCGGCCGTAGACGTGGCGGTTCTTGCGGTGGGCGATGTCCTCCCGTTCCAGAACCACCACCACTGCGCCCTCCCCGATCAGGGTGCCGTTGGCCTCCGCGTCGAACACGCGTGTCACACCGGTGGGAGCGGTGATCCCACCCGCGTTGCACAACATGCTCGAGAAAGCAGAGCTGAGGATGTTGGCTCCCCCCACCACCGCGCCGTCACACTGCGAGTGCGCGATGGCCTCGAGCGCTTCCACCAACGCGCTCAGGAATGACGAGCAGGCCGTGTCCACGGACATGACCGGACCTGTGAAGTTGTGCTGGTGGGAAATCCGGGCCGCAACGGCGCTGTTGATGCTGTTCATGATCGTGCGCGGATGGACGCTGTCCTGGCCGTTGCGTGCCAGGTGTTGGCACACCAACGGGTAGTAGGCATTCGTCGCGAGTGCCATGTAGACCGCATAACGACGATCCGCGGGGCGATGAGGCTCCACGAGCCCCGCGTCGCAGACGGCGTCGTGGGCCACCTCCATCAGGATTCGCTGTTGCGGGTCCATGAACCTGGCTTCCTCGGCCTCGATCCCGAAGAACTCGGCGTCGAAGCGTTGGATGTCGTCCAGCTCGCCGACGGTGTCCGTCCAGTTCTGGTTCGATGCCAGGTCGCGTCGGTGCTGACTCACAGGGGCCGTCTTGTCCACCCCGTCGGCGAGGAGCTGCCAGAACTCGTCCTGGGTCTCGGCTCCGGGGAGACGGAGTGCCAGCCCGGTGATGGCGATCGCCGGTGCGCTGCTCATGCCGCACCGCCTACCACCAGCTGCGCGGAATCGGTGATCCACTGCACGTGCAACGCGTCGTCGTCGTACCAGAGGTTGACCTGGGCCGTGGCCAGCGTGGGGCCAGCGACATCCTCGGAGGGAAGATCGGCGGGGTCGATGCGGCCTTGGAAATTGACCAGGATGAAACCGAGCTTTCCGTCGTCGCCGCGGTATGTGGAGCGGAGCTGCTCCAGGAGCTCTTCGTCCCGACGCGTGGTGGTGAACAGCGCGTGCAGGTAGTGCAGGCCCTGGTTCTTCGCGTCCGCCAGTCGTGCGGTGATTGCAGGTTGGTCGTTCTCGCCGTTCAGCATGACCGGGACCGCATCCAGGAACTCCCCGACGCAGGACGAGTAGTTCGTGTCCTGCCATTGGCGACAGTCGGAGACCATTCCCACCGCGATCTCGGATTCGTTGCTGAGCTCGGCCAGTTGGGAATGGACCGAACGCAGGCCCAGATCGAGAGGGTTCTCGCCGTTCAAGGGCACTGACAGGCGACGCGGCAGGGGCCCGGAGGTGCGGAGCGCCCTGGTCACGGACTCGCTGGAGGCCAACCAGCGGGAGTAGTCGAAGCGTCGCAGCTCGTCCTCCCAGTCGTGATCCACGGCGAGATCGGTCAGGAAAGCGCTGTACCGCTGGGCCGGGGGAACCTCGTCCCCGAGGACACGGTGTTGCAACTCGTCGTGCAGCAGTTGTGCGCTGAAGCCGTCGAAAATGCTGTGGTGGAACGCCCAGATCAGGCGTGCCGAGTTCTCGGGTTCCAGGATGATTGCGCAGCGCCACAGCAGACCTGAGCCGAAAGGCGCGCTCGTGAGGTCCCTGGCCACGGCACTGGTGATGTCGATCACCTGGTCGGCCGGAATCCGGCTGAGGTCGTGAACCCGGATGAGCACGGGCAGATCAGCCACCGTTTCAGCGGAGATCACGTCGAAACCATCACCGGTGGAACGGGCCCGTAGCATCTCGTGGTCGGCCACGATGTCAGCCAGTGCTTCCAGGAGCGTGACGGCGTCCGTGTCGCCGATGGTGTGGACGAACCCGCCGGTCGACGCCCGTGAGGCGTGCAGGTGGCTCAGGACTCCCGCATCGAATCGGTAGCTCGGGGCGTCGCAGGCGAAGGCCTCGGCCAGATCACTGGCGTCCATGACGATGTCGGTTGCGAGCCGGTCCAGGTGCTGCTGGGTCAGTCGGCGAGTTGATTCGGCCGGGGCGACGGGAACCGTTGGGCTGGGGGACGAATCAGATGCCCTGAGGGCCTGGGTGAGCTGTGCCACCGAGGGGTAGCGGTAGATGTCGCTGACCTGGGCCTCGATGCCGGTCTCACGGAGTTTGCGTGTCAGGGCGATGGCCTGGATCGACTGGACACCGAGTGCGAAGAAATTGGCGGTGGCGGACAGCTCGGGCATGCCGAAGGTTGCCCTGGCCATGGCCAGGATGTCCTGGGAAACAGCCTCCGTTGCCACGTCCGGGGAGGGCTCTGTCGTCGTGGCGGGTTGCCCGGTCGCCTCGGGGATGGTGTCGCACAGGGCGAGCAGACGGTGACGGTCCACTTTGCCGTGGCCGGTCAGGGGGAACCCGGCCACTCGACGCAGCTGCTGGGGAACCATGTAGGAGGGCAGCGAGGCCAGCAGATGTGCGCGCAGATCGGAAGGATCGGCATCACCGGTGTAGAACCCGAGCAGGCGGCTGTCGTTCTCGCCCGTGCTGGTGTGGACGATGACGGCCTCGACCACTCCGGGATGGGCCTGGGCCACGATCTCGATCTCGGACAGTTCGATCCGATAGCCCGCGTGCTTGACCTGCCGGTCCACGCGATCCAGGTAGACCACCCTGTACTCGTCATCCAGGACCACCCGGTCCCCGGTACGGTAGATGCGCTTGCCCGGACACGCCGGGCATTCCGGGAACTTCTCGTCGGTCAGCTCCGGGCGTTGGTGGTAGCCCAGGGCCAGGCCGGCACCCGCGATGCACAGTTCACCCGGGACGCCGCGGGGCACATCCGTGCCGTCAGGATGCAGGATGAAAAGTTCCCGGTTGTTCGTGGGGAACCCGATCGGCATACGCGTGAATTCAGGACGTTCGTCCATGCGGAAGAAGGTGCTGACGATCGATGACTCCGTGGGGCCGTACAGGTTGAACAACCGGCCCGGGCCCATGACGTCGTAGGCGCGCTGGGCGGCCCATGGCTGCATGGCCTCGCCACCCACGAACAGGGCCGACATGTTCGCCACGGCCTCGGGGTTCTCGGCCATCAGCAGATGGAAGACGGCAGTGATGAGCAAACCCTTGGTGACCTTCTCCGAGGTCAGCAGATCGGCCAGCAGGTGCATGTCCATGTTGTGCTCGTGGCCGCCCATCACAATGGTCGCCCCGGACAGCAACGCGCTGTAGACGTCGAACATCGATGGGTCGAAGGTGTAGCTGGTCAGGTGCAGCACGCGATCACCCGGTCCGTAGTGCATGTATCCCGTGTCCGCGCAGGCGCTCAGCACGCCGCCGTGGGTGACGAGCACACCCTTGGGGCGTCCCGTGGTGCCGGAGGTGTAGATCATGATCAGTGGGCTGTCGGGAATCAGGCCGCCGGGCTGCTGGAAGTGACCGGAGAGAAGGTCCGGGCGATACGCCGTCACGTCCTCGGGAAGTATGTGGGACCGCGGGTCGCTGCACAGCACCGCCCGGGCCCGGGCATCCGACAGGGTCTGGTTGATCCGTTTTGCCGGTGCCCCGGGATCGAGGGGGAGCTCGACGGCCCCACACTTGGCCAGCGCGAGCCGGGACCAGACCTGCCAGGGACCGCGGTCGATGATGGTTCCCACCACAGTTCCCGGTTCGATCCCTTCCCGCTGCAACCCGCCGGCCAGGGCGTCGGTGATTTCGTCCACCTCGGCGTAGGTCCATTCCTCGCCTTCCCAACGCAGGGCCGGCAGCTTCGCGTGACGGGCGAACGACGTGCGCAGGGGCGTGTCCAGGGCCGTGGTGACGGGCGACCCGCTTCCCGTCATCGCCTCGCGCCGCCGGGCATGCTCCTCGGCGGACTCCAGCGGTGCGGAAGCCAGGCTGCGATCGGGATCCTCGGCCATCTCGACCAGGAGGCGGTCCAGGTGGCCGGCCATCGTGGCGATGGTGGCCCGGCGGAACAGTTCCGTCTGGTATTCGAGATCGATGCTGTAGTGGTCGGTGTGTTCCGCGATGCTGAAGGACAGGGGGTAGCGGCTGCGCAGTTCTCCCGGTGGCAGGGCCTCCAGCGTCAGCCCGTCGAGTTCGAGATCCTCGGTGCCCATGTTGACGAAGCTGATCAACACGTCGAACAGCGGTTGGGCCTGTTCACCGACGTGTGTTCCGCTGGCCGCGAGTACCTGCTCGAAGGGGGCGTTCTGGTGGGAGAGGACCTCGGCCGCGTGGTCGCGTGCGTTTCGCACGGCGTTGCGCACGCTCTGGCCGGGTGTGTCCTTCATGCACAGCGGCAGGGTGTTGACGAACATCCCGACGGTGTTCTCGGCGCCTGCCAGCGTCCGGCCGGCCAGCGCGGTCCCCAGCAGGAATTCCGACTGGCCGCTGAACAGACTCAACACCCTGGTCACCGCGGTCAGGAACACTGCATAGGGGGTGGCCCGGGAAACCGAGGCCAGACTGGCCAAGGAGTCCTTGCCCACGGCGCAGTTGATCGTCAGCCTGTCCCCGGAGAACGTGGGTTCTTCCGGAGGGGACTGGTCGTATGGCAGCTCGAGACGTGGCGGGGCCTCGGAGATCATGTCGGTGAAGAAGGCGACGTCCTTGGCGAAGGCGCCGGATGCCTCGAGTTCCGCCACGGCAGCCATGTACGTGGGATAGGGCAGCGGTTCAACGTCCAGCTCGCGACCCGCCCATGCCGCGGTGAGGTCCTTGCCGAGCACCGCCAACGAAGTCTGGTCGCCGACGATGTGATGCAGTTCGAGCCGCAGGTAGTGCTCGGTGTCGCTGACGGTCAGCACTTCCACGCGGAACAGCGACGCCCGGGTCAGGTCGAACGTCCTGGGCTCAGCGGCGAGCCGCCGCCTGGCCTCCTGCGCCGTCACACGTTCGTGTGTCACGACATCGGCGACCTCGGTGTGGATGTGCATCATGAGGTCGGTTCCCTCCAGGTGGAAGGAAGCACGCAGCTGATCGTGGCGGCTCACCAGCGCCGCACAGGCCCGCCGGAGCCTGTCGATGTCGAGGTGCCCCGTGATCTTGTGGTCGATGGCCATGTTGTAGGCGGTCGTGTCGTTTCGCATCGAGCAGAGCGCATAGATTCTGCGTTGGGCGGCGGATGCGGGGAACAGCCCGTGCACCGCTTCGACGGCGAATTCCGGGGTGTCACTCCTCACGACCGATCCGGCCAGCCGGGCCCGCAGCGCACCGAAGGTCGGGGCGGCGAAGACGTCGCGAATGCTCAGGGCCTGACCTGTGGCCTCCTTGATCAGGGAACACAGGTGTACGGCGGTCAGGGAGTCGCCTCCGCTGGTGAGGAAGTCATCCGTCTCCTCCGGTACGGTGCCGATGACCTTGGCCCAGGCAGCTTTCAAGGCATCTCCTGCGTCCTGCGGCTCAGCCGGGCCGGTGGGGGTGAGTACTGTCGCGGGGGTGGCTCCTGTCCGTTCCGTGGCTCCCGGCATGTGGTCGAGGCGTACATCCGATGGGAGGTGCTGCGGGACGAAGGCATAACCCGGAAGCGAAATCCTGCGACCCCCGGTGTGGAACCAGTTGCGATCGACATCGGCACCTCGAACCCAGAGGGATGCCAGCAGGGTGCGTAGAAGATCTCCGGTGATCGGGCCGGTCACCGTGGTGCCATCCGCGGCGGGTGGCAGAGCGGGAACCGGGATGTCACGGGAACGAAGCCGGGACAGTGCCTGGGAGGAATCAAGCATGCCGGTCGCGTGGGCGTGGGCCACACGCAGGAGCCGGTCCTGTCCGTGGCGGGCGGTCAGGCAATCAGGCCCCAGGGTGGACAGCAGCGCGGCACGCAGCACGAACTGGGCGATGCGATGGACGATCCCGTCCCCGGAGTGTCCTGTCAGCGCGTCCTGGACGGCGGCGCGGGCCTTCGCGTCGAATCGCGACAACCACAGCTCGACCTGTTCCTGGTAGGCGTCGACGAGGGCGTCCTCTGTCTCTGTGCCGCGGTGGTCCGCGACCACGAGGTGGATGTCATCCGAGGCCTCACCGAGCACGGCGGGGGAGCCCGCATCCATCCACGTCAGTGGGGCTCCGGGAGAAACGAGAGCCGCTGCCCGGGAATCGAATTCGCTGCGGCCGGTCGCGAGTGTGTACGCAACGTCCCTGATGGGGGCCCCTGAGCCGATCGCGTCCACCAGATCGGACTGCATCCGGCGCCGGGACTCCTCCGTGCGGGCGGAGACGCCGAGGATCACCGAGGAGGTCAGCGCGGTTTCCCCGTCATCGGTGGGTGGGGCCTGTTCCAGGATGATGTGTGCGTTGGTGCCTCCGATGCCGAAGGAACTGACCGCTGCCTTGCGCACCGTGCCCGCCACGGCCTGGCCGACGGGGACGTACAGCTGTCCGGTGGGGTCGATGGCCCGGTTGAGTTCAGTGAAATTGGCCAGCGGCGGGATCTGCTGCTGGTGGAGGACACCGACAGCGCCCAGGAAGCCGGCCACGCCTGCGGCGGCATCGAGATGGCCGATGTTCGCTTTCACCGCTCCCAGTGCGCACGGCGAGGATTGGCCGTAGACGTGGGACAGGGCCGTGTACTCGATCGGATCTCCCAGGGCCGTTCCGGTTCCGTGGGTCTCCACGAAGTCCACCTCGTCCGCGCTGATCCCCGCGTCGGCGAGTGCGCTTCGGATCACTCGTTCCTGACCCTGCACGCCGGGCGCGGTGTAACCGACCTTGGCGTCACCGTCATTGTTGATGGCTGAACCCGCGATGACGGCGTAGATGTGATCACCGTCGCTGAGCGCCCGGTCGAGCGGCTTGAGCAGTACCATGCCACAGCCCTGACCAGCCACGGTGCCTGAGGCGTCTGCGGAGAACGGACGACATGTGCCGTCGGGGCTGAGGATCATGCCGTCGTGCCACACGTACCCCTCGACGCGCGGGAAGTTCAGTGCCACCCCGCCGGCGAGTGCCATATCGGCCTCACCGCGACGCAGACACGAGACCGCTTCATGGATGGCCACCAGCGATGTGGAGCAGGCGGTCTGTACCGTGACCGCGGGACCCGTCAGGTCGAGTTTGTAGGCGACCTTGGTGGCCAGGAAGTCCTTTTCATTGCTGGTCATCGCCTCGAAGGCGGCCATCGGCCCGGAATGTTGTTGCAGCAAACCGGTGAGCCAGGCGAAATTGGTTCCGCTGCCTGCGAACAGTGCGACGTCACCGTGGAGCCGTCGGGGGTCGTAGCCGGCATCCTCCAGCGTGTGCCAGGCGGTTTCGTGAAGTAGCCGGAGCTGTGGATCCATCGTCTCGGCGTCGCGTCGCGAATAGGAGAAGAAGTCGAAATCGAAGGTGTCGGCCGCGATGTGGCCGCGGGCGGGAACATAGTCCGGATGATCGACGGTGGTCTGGTCGATGCCCGAGGCCAACAGCTCGTCCCGGGTGAAACGTCGGATGCTGACCACGCCGTTCGCGCGGTTGTTCCAGTGTTCCCTCACGGAGGGTGCGCCCGGGAAGGTTCCTGCGACCCCCACAACGGCGATGCGCCTGCTCACGGGCGGAGCGGATGTGTTGCGGTCCTCGAGGAACGTCGGGGCATCGGAGGTGTCCTGGTCCTCGACATCGCTCAGATCCTCCAGGGAGAAGGTCGGCTCCGTCCGTGGCCGTTCCGACGCCCCACCGTTACCGAGAATCGCTGCGAGCGTCCGCGGTGTGGGGTACTCGAACAACTGCACCAACGGGATCTCGCGGTCGAGAATCTCGTTGAGCCGGTTGTTGACCAGCATCAGTTTGAAGGAGCTGCCGCCGATGTCGAAGAAATTGTCGTCCGCGGTCACGCCGCGGCCGAGCACCTGGGTCCAGGCGCTCATGATGGCGTCCAGGACATCGGTTCCGGTGGGCGCTTTCGTCGCCGGGCGGGTGTCGGGGCGGAGGGTGCTGAGGGCCGAACGATCGATCTTGTTGTTGGGGAGACGGGGCATGTCGGATACCTGCTGGAAGTGCTGGGGGGTCATGTAGCGCGGGAGGGAGGTGGCGATCGCGGAACGGATCGCGATCACGGGGTCTTCGGCGGACTCGTCGGTGGTGAAGTAGCACACGATGTCACCGTCCTCGACGAGCGCGATCGCGTAGGTGATCCCGGGGGCGCGCATGGCGGCCTGTTCGATCTCGCCGAGTTCGATGCGATTGCCGTTGACCTTGACCTGGTGGTCGGTACGGCCCTTCAACACGATCTCGCCGTCGGGCAGGGCAACGCCCATGTCCCCGGTTCGGTACACCGGGAGATCCGGGAGCTCCGGGAGCGTGGTGAAGGCATGTCGCGTCTCGTCCGGACGGTTCACGTAGCCGGCGGCGAGCCCCTGCCCGGCGACGCACAGCTCGCCGGGGACGCCGGCGGGTTGCGCCATACCGGTTTCTCCCACCACCAGGACGTGGGAGCCGAAAATGGGCGAGCCGATCGTGACCGCGTCGCCGGGAGCGAGCTCCTTCACCGTGGTGGTGACGGTGGTCTCCGTCGGGCCGTACATGTTGAAGATCCGTGCATCGGCGTTGTCGTGCAGCAGCTCGGCCAGGTTCTCGGAGAAGTGCTCACCGCCACACACGATGACACGGAGGCGGGGGAGCTGGTCGCGGAACCGGCGGTTGCCGCACAACGCCGTCATCTTCGAGACGGGAACCTGGATGTGGGTCACCCGATGGGCGGCGATCCGCCGGGCGATGGCGGAGGCGTCCTTCTGGTCCTCGGAGGGGCACAGGTGGACGGTGGCGCCGGCTGCCAGGGGAATCAGGCTTTCGAAGGCGAAGATGTCGAAGGTGGGATCGGCCAGGCTGATGATGACGTCACCCGGTGCGAAGATGTTCCGTCGCAGGTGATCCTGGAACAGGTTCGCCAGTCCGCGATGTTTCACGGCTATGCCTTTCGGGCGTCCCGTGGAGCCGGAGGTGTAGACGACGTAGACGGGGCTGTCCGCCGATACCTCGGGGCCATTGAAGTGCTTCGTTCCTGCCTGGGTGCACGTGGCCAGATCGATCACGGTGGGGATTGTTGCGGTACTGGTGAACCCGGCCGGGGCGAGGGCCACGCGGGGCCGGGCGTCATCGAGGATGCTGGCGTGACGATCGACGGGCTGGGTGGGGTCCAGCGGAACATAGGCCCCTCCGGCCTTGCAGATGGCGAGTTGCGCGATGAGCAGGGAAGCATCGCGCACCGTGACCAGGGCCACGGGATCGCCGGTTCTCACCCCTGCTTCCAGAAGACGGGTGGCCACGGCGTTGGCGTGGGCATCGAGCTGGGCGAAGCTGTAGGACCGGCCGGTGCCGTCGATCACGGCAGTGGCCCGGGGACGTTCAACGGCCTGCCGGGCCACCAGGTCGTGAATGGCTGTGAAGGGGGCGCCGATGATCCGGGACAACCAGGCGTCGTGATCGGCCCCGGTGTAGATGCTGATGGTACCGATGGGTGCGGTGGAGTCAGCGCAGACGTGTTCCAGGAAGGCGTCGAGATGGTGTGCCAGACCCGTGATGGTGCTGGCGTCGAACAGGTCGGAGGAGTAGTCCAGCAGGAACTGGATGCCGTCGGCGGTCTCGGTTGCCGTGATGACCAGGTCCATACCCACTGCGAGGGGATCGGTTTCGATCTGCTGGCCTTTCAGGCCGCCGATGCGGAGCTGGTGGTGTTCCATGTTGTGGTAGTCGAAGGACACGTCGAACAGGGGGTGGCGTCCTGCCGTTCTCGGCTGGCCGAGTTTCTCCACGATCCGGTCGAAGGGCACGTCCTGGGCGGACAGGGCATCCAGCACGGTGGTGCGGGTGCCTGCCAGGTAGTCGTCGAAACTCGTGTCGGAACGCGGTTTCAGACGAATGGGAAGCATGTTGACGAACATGCCGATCATTTCCCGGGTCTCGGTCAGTGTGCGCCCGCTGACCGGGGTGCCGATCACCAGGTCCTCGGTCCCGTTGTAGCGGGACAGAACTGCGCCCCAGGCCGCCAGCAGCACCATGGAGAGGGTGGCCTGACGGGCCTCGGCGAGTTCGGTCAGTTCCGCGGTTCGTTCGGAACTGAGCGTCCAGGCGACGCGACCCGCAGCGGATGCACGTTCTGCCCGGGGACGGTCGGGAGGGAGCACGTCTGCGGTGGGCGGATCGGTCAGCTGTGTGAGCAGGGCGTTCTCCGCCTCCGCGAGATTCTCATCCTGTCCCGCGGCTCGAACGTGGTGGACGTAGTCGGTGTACTGGTGGGTCAGTGGTGCCAGTTCCATGTCGTACAACTCGCCGAAGTCGCGTGCGAGGATTTCTGCCGAGGTGGCATCACCGATGATGTGGTGAAGGTCGAACAGCAGCAGACTCGTGTCCGTGTCCTCGACGATCTCCATGCGGAACAGGGGACCCGTCTCAAGGTTGAACGGGCGGACGAACCGGGCCAGGTGCTCCCCGGCCGATTCGGGGGTGGCGTGGCCGTGGATGAAGTTCAGTGGAAGATCGTTCCGATCGATGCGGGTCAGGCCTTGGCGGATCTCGCCGTCCCGTGTCGTGAACGTGGTGCGCAGCGGCTCGTGGCGTTCCACCAGCCGTGCCAGCGCGGAACGCAACCGGTCGCGATCCAGGAGGCCGTTCAGCCAAGTGGCCGATGCCATGTTGTAGGTGAGGGATCCCGGGTCGAGCCGGGCGGCCAGGTACATGCGTTCCTGTGCGGGGCTGAGGGGATGATCGGCCGCCTCGGGTGCCTTGGCCATGTGGGTGACGGCGGTTTCCGTGAGAAGACGTGCCTCGAGGGCCGCCGGGGTGGGGGCAGCGAACACGTCTGCCACGGTGGCGTCCACGCCGAGCAGGGCCTTGAGCTGGGCTGTCAGACCGGTTGCCTTGAGGGAATCGCCGCCGAGGGTGAAGAAGTTGTCGTCGGCCGACACGTCGGCGTGGCCCAACACCTGACGGAAGGCATCCCGGAACGCGTCGAGTCGGGTGGCGTGGACGGGCTTCGGTGTTTCCCGGACCGGCGCGGCGACGGGCGTGGCGGTGACGGAACCACCGGGAACGGGGTGTGGATGGGCGTCAAAGCTGTATCCGGGCAGCGACCTGCGACGGCCGGTGTCGTGCTCGGACCAGTCCAGGGGCAGACCCGCGATCCACAGGTCGCCCAGCGCAGCCAGCAGATGGGCCTCGTCGGCCACGTCGGTGGCAGCATGACGCAGCAGACCCACCACCTGCTGATCGGCGCCACCGACGTGGGTGACGAAGGTGGCCAGGCTGTTGCCCGGGCCGGTTTCGATCCCCAGCAGCGGCCCGTCGGCCAGCAGCGTGGTGAGGCCGTCGGTGAAGCGCACCGTACCCGTGATGTGGTCGCCCCAGTAGCCGGGATCGGTCATGTCACCGGGACGCACGAGCTGTCCGGAACGGTTCGAGATGATCGGGAGCCGGGGGTCCCGTGAGGTCACCTTCGCCACCGCAGCGGTGAAAGCGGTGGCCGCAGCATCCATCATCGGGGTGTGGAAGGCCTGGGACGTGTGCAGCCGGGTGCCGATGATGTCCGCGGCGTCCAGCTTCGCCAGCACGGGGTCAACGGCGTGTGGCGCCATGCCGACAACGGAACGTTCGGGCGAGTTGTCGAGACAGACCCAGACGTCCGGTGTTCCGGCGATCACCTCGGCGACACGTGCCGCAGGGGCAAGCGTGGCAATCATGATCCCGGGAGGTTGGGACTGCATGAGAAGGCCGCGTTCGCGTACCAGGAGGGCCGCGTCCTCCGGGCTCCACACCCCGGCCAGGGCGGCTGCGGTCAGTTCGCCGACGCTGTGCCCGAGGAGAACATCGGGGACGATCCCGAAGGATTCGAGGACCTTCGCCAGCGCGAACTGGGTACTGAACAGAGCGAACTGCGACCATTCGGTGCGATGGATACGGCCGTCATCGGAGCCCGCATAGAGCACGTCGCGGAAGTCGCGGGCATCGTCCCGGGGCAGCATGTCGATCAGATCGTCCATCCAGCCACGGAACATCTCCCCGATGGAGCTGTCACTGGTGTAGAGACCGTGGCCCATCCGGTGGTACTGGTTGCCCTGACCGGAGAGGAGAAGGGCGAGCCGGGGCCGTGACGCTCCGGCGGGCAGTTCACCGTGACGCAGACGTTCGATCCACGCATCGGTGTCGCGGGGCTCATCAGGGGAGACCACCAAGGTGCCGCGGTAGGGCAGTTCGGCGCGCGAACGAAGGGTGACGGCGGCGTCGGCAAGTTTCACCGAATCGTCAGCTGCCACGTGGTCCACGATGCGTTCGGCCGTACGGATCATGGCCTCCCGGCTGGCCCCGGAGAACTGGAGCAACGCGTGTGGCTGGTCGTCCGTCTCCGGGAGGACGGGTGCCTCGTCGAGAATCATGTGCACGTTCGTGCCTCCTACTCCGAAGGAATTGATGCCTGCACGGATCTGGTCGCCATCCAGGGAACGGTTCGTCGACGACACCTCGAAGGGTGTGGCCCCGAAGTCGATGTGAGGGTTGGGGCGGGAGAAGTTGAGGGTGCCCGGGAACAACCGGTGCTTGAGGCTGAGCGCCACCTTGCTCAGCCCGACAGCACCTGCGGCGGAGTCCGTGTGCCCGATGTTGCCCTTGACCGAGCCGAGCAGGCAGCTCCCCGGCGGTGCTGTCGAGAAGGCCCGTGCCAACGAGGCCACCTCGATGGGGTCACCCAGCAGCGTCCCGGTCCCGTGGGCCTCGACGAAACTCACCGTGGCGGGATCGATGCCCGCAGTGCGGTAGGCGGCGGAGATGGTTTCGTACTGCCCGTCCTCGCTGGGGGCGGTGTAGGACTGTTTGCGCCGGCCGTCATTGCCGCTCGCAGACCCCTTGATGACGGCGTAGACGGGGTCGCCGTCGCGTCGAGCGCTCGTCAACGGTTTGAGCACCAGAAGGGCGGCGCCGTTGGAGAACACCGTGCCGCTTGCGTCGGCGTCGAACGGTCGGCAGTGGCCGTCGCGCGACAGCATCATCCCGTCACTCCACTGGTAGCCACCTCCGTTGGGCAGTTCCACGGTGACGCCACCGGCCACGGCCAGTTCGCACTCCCCGGACCGCAGCGCCTGAACCGCCAGGTGAACCGTCAGCAGCGACGAGGAGCAGCCGGACAGGGCGGACAGCGAGGGGCCGGTGAGGTCGAAGTGGTAGGACAACCGGGTGCTGAGGAAATGGTTGGTGGCCAGGGTGAAGTTCTGATATGCATCCCCGAACGATGTGGGATTCATGAGGGTGCGTCGATACCATTCGAAATCGTCGCTGCCCGCCGCGAAGACCCCCACTCGGCCCGGCAGTTTTCGGGGATCGTAACCGGCGTCCTCGCAGGCCAACCAGAAACACTTGTACAGCAGACGCAGTTGGGGGGACGTGACGTCCACCTCCGCCGGCGCGATCTGGAACAGACGGTCGTCGAACTCGTCGATTCCCTCGACGCGGCCGGAGGCCTTGACGTAGGTGGGATCGCGCAGCTGGTTCTCGGACACTCCGAGGCGACGCAGTTCGTCGTCGTCATGGAAGGTGATGGTTTCCTCACCGGCGACCAGAAGATTCCAGAAATCGTGCACGTCCTCGGCCTTCTGCACCTGCACACCGATCCCGATGATGGCGATGTCGTCGCCGAGGGGCTGGGTGGTCTCGGTGGATTCTTCGGGAGAATCTCCCCGGGGCTTCAGCAGCTCGGTCTGGGTCGCGATGGTGGGGTGGCTGAGCAGGTCGGTGATGCCGATCTGGGTCCCGAAGGTTTCCTGGAGTCGTAGTTGCAACCGCATCAGGCTCAGTGACGTGCCTCCGGCCTCGAAGAACGTGCGGTGGTGGTCGGTGACGGGGCGTCCGAGCACGTCCTGCCACAGGTCCGCGAGCCGGGCGGCAACCGTGGTGGTGACGGAAGCATCTGTGTGGTCATTCTGCTGATCGAGCAGTGTGCGCAGGGCGGCGCGATCCAGCTTCCCGGCGGCGGATGTCGGCAGGGCATCGACCTGCATGAGCACCGATGGGATGAACTGGGAGATCAGCACCTTGCCCAGGGAAGCGCGAATCCGGTCCGCCGGGATTGGGGATTCGGACGCGTAGAAGCCTGCGAGTCGCGGTTCCGCCGCCGAATCATCGACCAGGACCGCGGCCTCGACGACCCCGTCGATGCGATGCAGGGCCTGCTCGATCTCGCCGAGCTCCACGCGGAGACCCCCGACCTTGACCTGGCGGTCGATGCGGCGCGAGAACGCGAAACGACCGTCGGGACGCAGGAAACCCAGATCGCCGGTGCGGTACATGCGTCGCATGTGCTCGGGATCGATGTCAGCGTCGAAGAAGGGATTGTCCACGAATTGCCGGGCAGTGAGTTCCTCGCGGTTCAGGTAACCCACACCGACACCCGCCCCTGCGATGCAGACCTCACCGGGCAGGTCGGTGCCGCACGGCTCGCCCCGGCGATTCAGGACGTAGATCCGATAATCGTTCAGGGGGGTGCCGATGGGAACGTTCGCCACCGAGTCCTCGGGGTGGATACGCGTGTGGGTGGCCCACATCGTGGCCTCGGTGGGGCCGTAGACGTTTTCCAGGGTGCACGGGAGTCCCAGGGCGTGGAAACGTTCGATGATGTCCGGGGTCAGTGCTTCTCCGCCAGAGAACAGATGGGTCAGGCCATCGAGATCGTGACGCCGACCGGTGCTCTCGATGGTCGCGAGCAGGACGCGCAGCATGGTGGGGGACGAATTCAGGTGGGTCACGCCGTAGGTGCGGACAGCCCTTGCCAAGGCCTGGGGGTCACCCTCCTGGCCGACGGGGAGAATGGCCAGACGCCCGTCACCGACGAGCCAGCCATAGAGCTCGGTTCCGAAGATGTCGAAGGTGAACGAGGTCTTGAGCAGGAACACGTCGTCGCGTCCCAGGGGGAATCGTCGTTCCAGGTCCAGCGCCGTGTTCTGAACGTTCGCATGTGTGATCGCCACGCCCTTGGGGCGGCCGGTGGAACCGGATGTGTACTCGATGTAGAGCAGGTCCTCGGGTGCCCTGTCGACGGGGGCCGGGATTTCGGCGATGGTGTCGCGGTGATCGCCGGTCAGTGCGACGATGTCGTCACAGGTGTCCAGGTCGAGTCGCGTCACATGGTCCGGAAGCTCCAGGTCCAGGTCCGAGAAGGTGATGACGGCTGCCGCATCGGCGTCGCTCAGCATGTCCAGGATGCGAGCGGCAGGCATGTGCTCGGACAGGGGAACGTACGGATGTCCAGACAACACCGTTCCCAGTACGGCCGCGAGCAGGGTTGCCCCGCGCGGCAGAAGCACGGCGACAGGACGCTTGTCCGAGCCGATGGCATCGAGGACGTGACGCTGTACCAGTACGGCCGCGTCATGGGCCCAGGCATTCGTGTACCCACGGGTCTCGTCGAGCCACGTCTCGCGTGCCGGATCGGCACTCGTGCGGTCGAGGAAGAGGGTCCCCAGATCGGTCGGGTCCCAGTCGAAGTAGTGGGTTTCGCGTGAGGCGGCCAGCAGGTCGCTGCGTTCGGACGCGGACATGGGCTGCAGCTCCGTCACGGGCGCGTCGAGGTGTGTGGGGATCTGCCGGACCAGGGCCAGGAAGCGTTCGGCGAACCGTGTCGCACGCTCGGTGGTGAGCGCGGATTCCTTGTACCAGATCACGATGTCGGTGTTGCTGCCGAGCTGTTCGATGGTCACGGTGAGCCGGCCGGGGAAGTGAACCTCGCCGGGATGTGTGGCCGCGAGGACGCCCTCGGGTAGCTCGGGGTAGGCGTCGTGGATGAAGGTGATGTCGAACAGGCCTGCGCTCGACAGCCCCGACAGTTTGCGGGCGACCGGGAAGTCGAGGTTTCGCCACAGGCCCATCACCTCGGAACGCGTACGCTTCAGCAGGTCGCGGACCCTCAGACCGGGTGAGACATCAACCAGTACCGGGAGTGTTCGGATGAAACAACCAATGCTGTTCTCCATCTCCAGGTGAGGGCGATCCATGAAGGGACTTGCGAAGGAGACCTGGTCCTCACCGGCGTAGTGTGCGAGCAGTGTCCCGAAGGCCGCCAGATACACGGTGAACTCGGAAACCTCGGCCTCCTGCGCGGTTTCGCGGACGGCTTCGGCGGTGTCGTGGGGCACGGTCAGGCGGAACTCCCGGGCCGCATCCTCGTGTGGGGAGGCAAGCAACCAGTGATCGAGTTGCGGGACCCGGTGGCGGGGTAGGTTCTCGGACCAGAAACTCTCGCGCCGGGCCAGTGCCTCGGGCGATGGGTGGCTGAGCTGACCGTTCTGATAGGTGAACAGCCCTTGGTCGGTGTGTGATGCGGTGATCTCCCGGGTTCCCCGGGCCATGTCGATGATGCGGTCGGTGAGGATGCTCACCGACCGTCCGTCGGCGATGAGGTGGTGGCACACGACCAGCAGACGGTCTCCGTCGGACAGACGAGCTGCCACCACTCGGAACAGGGGGGCGGTGTTCAGCTGGAAAGGTGTGTTCCGGGCCGTGTGGAAGATCTTGTCCAGCTTCTCCTCCGCACCTGTCAGGTCGTGGTGACGCACAGGTGCCTCGACCGATTCGGCGATCATGTACACGGGCCCGGATTCGTTTCTGGTCACTGACGCGCGCAATGCCGGTTGCTCCGCCATGACTGCGCTGACCGCCTGGGTCAGACGTGAACGGGAAAGATGCTCCGTGCGCAGCTCAATCGCGATGTGGTAGTCGGCGGACTGCCGAAGCTGGCTGTCGAAATACATGCCTTGCTGGGCAGGGGACATGGGAAGGGTGGGTTCGGTCATGGGAGAAAGGCTCCTAAAACGGCGTCTGCGACATTCAATGACTAAATCGCTGGGTGTGTGTTTGATCGAAGGATGAGGTATGGCGCTGTGACCAGACCGAGGAAACCATCAAACAATTTGTATTGTGATCGATTTTCAGGTGCGGCAATTACGGATGAGGCGTTGCCTGACAACTTCTCGAGCGTGTGAAGGCTTCCGTCGCCAGATATACGGTCGAGAGGGGAGTGTTCCTGTCCGATCGACTTCTGAACGGCAAATTTTTTCTTTTCCTGTCGAGGAGTTGATCCGGCAGGAGAGTGGGTGTCACTCGGGTTTGCGCATGACTCGCTCGAGGTGTGTCGGGTTGTCTTCCGGGTTCATTTGAATTTGTATTTCTTGACCATGAGATTACGGAGCTGTCCGAGCGGCGTCAAAGCAAATACCCCGAAAGTTGACGGCCTCATGTGTGATGGTGAGGAGCGCATGCGGCGGGCGGGTGGGGCATCTCGGGGACGAGCCGGTGGTTGATGGTGCGCGAGGTCGTGGTGGAACAGGGCGTGAAGCAGGGTGGTAGGGGTGGCTCCCCGGGGGAGTGATCGTGTCCTGGGCGGTTACCTGACGCGGATGGTCAGACGTTTCGCCCGGTTCCGCTCGACAGGGGAAGAGAAATTGAAAATGCGATCATTGAGGCTTGTTCGCAGCCCCGCCGAAGCTGGTTGAGTCGGACCGCGACGAAGGAGCGGTCCACATCGAAACCCCGCTAGAGCCCGCCGCAATTTCCGGGACACGGCTGCCAGGGGTTTCGAGGCGGCCGGCTCAACCGGCCTCCACTCTTCGAGATCTTGGCCACAGGCCCTCGCCAGAGGATTGCGCTGGCCTGTTCCCCCGCCTGTGAACAAGCCCCATTGCCCGGCTCGGGTTTCTGTGCAGAGGACCGCGTCGAGTGGCTCTTCTCGTGTGCTCGGCCTATCCGTTGGTTCCGGTGGTCAGGGGTACCCTGACCTCGGCATGCCACTGATGTCCCTTGGGGGTGAAGGAATATGCGCCGTTCAACAGATTGACCCTTTCCTTGACGCCGAGCAGCCCGTGGCCTCCGTTGCTCTTCGCCGGAGCTGCGGTGCCGATGTCGTTGACCACCCTCAGCATGACGCAACCGTCGTCTTCCCGGGCTTCGATGGTGCACGTTCCCGGAGCCCCGTGCCACACGACGTTGGCGACGAGCTCCCCCAAAATCTTGGACATGCCGTATTCGAGGTCGGGGGAGAGCTTGTCGCCGGGGATGTCGACATGAGTTTCTGTATTGAATCCGTTGTCCCGAAGGGCGCTCAATGCCTGGGTCAGCTGCGTATCGAGGGAGTGGTTCGATTGCTGTCCGAAAGAACTGAAGTCCTGATCGACGTTTCGAAGAGCCACCATGGCGGCGCGTAGCTCGGTCGCCGCGCGGCGTGACAACTCGAGCGCATCGAGAAGATCGGGAGACAGTTCCCCTGGGAGACGTGGATCCTCCGCGAGGTCCTCGAGGCTCATCACCACCAAGGTCTGGGTTTGGGCGACGCTGTCGTGGAGCTCACTCGCCACGAGGAGGCGGGTCGATCGCAGGGCCTCCTCGCTTTCCCGGTGAGCCCTTTCCTCGGTCTCGTGCCTCTTATGAGCGATCGCTCCGGTGGCGCCGCCGAACAGGGTGATTCCGGTGAAGAAGATGAGATTGATCAGAGTGTCGTTCCACGAATCGCGAATCTCCCAGGTGATCAGTAATAACAAGGGGTAGATGATGGCCAGTGCCCAGCGACCGGTGCGGCGATTTTTGAACCAGTTGTATACGAAAGCTCCTCCGCACAGATTCATGGATACCCCGGGGATATTGAATGTGCTCCACAGGCCGAAGTAGCACATTGCTAGTGCAAGGGCTGGTAATGGTTGCCAAGGAAGTAGGAAAGAGGCTGCGAGCATCACCAGTGCAACTCCTGTGGAAGTCGGCTCCGGTGTGCCCTGTGGCGTACCCAGGGTCATTGCAAATAGCGCAACGCCGATCACCGGCTCCACGGGCAGTTGCTTGATGAGGGAGAGGACCAGGCGGGCGCGTCGCAACTTCACCCGTTAAATGATACAGCTGTGCCATTGAGGCTTATTCGTGGGTAGGGTACCCGCCGGCACATTCCTCTGGCCGGGGGTTCAGGTGAGGGCGTGTGGTCAAGTTTTCGAGGAACGAAAGCTGGTTGAGCCGGCCTGGTTGCTCTGCGGACTGGCTGTGTCGAAACCCCCGGCGACCGTTTTCAGGGAATTGCAGCGGCCTCTGTTGTGCGGCTGCCGGGTGGTTTCGAGGTTGATCGCTCCTTCGTCGCGGTCCGGCTCAACCAGTTTCGGGGAGGCTGTGGATCACGCCTCATTGACTTCAGCAGTAACCCCTCCAGATGTGGCAGAGGAAATTGGATGCGGGGGTGGTGCTGGTTGGAGGAACGGTCTTGGAGACAGTGGTGCTGGGCGCCGCGCTGGCCTCGGTCGGGAGGGTGAGCAGGGGGGTGGCGAGGGTGAACATGGCTGCGAGGGTGATCGTGATCTTGTGCTTCATGGTATGCTCTACTTTGAACAGGGATAAAGATTAAATTTCAGTAAGCAGTCCCCGATATGGAGAAGGGAAGATCCCTTTTCGCTATCGATTCGGTGTGGGCTGTTTTCGTTGATCCCAATCAAACCTGTCCCGCCGCATCGAGGCACGCGTACGTCAACTTTGGGAGATCGACGCAGCAGACGGTCTGGGTCGAACGGCTAGATTGTGTGACATGAACGAAGCCGAGATCCGTGTTCTGATCGCTGAGGACCACGACCAGGTGCGTGCCCGCATCCAACGCATAGTGGATGCCATGCCCGGGATCCTCGTGGTCGGGGCGGCCCCGAACGGGCTGACGGCCGTTTCCACCGCCAAACGCATCGACCCCGATGTGATCCTGATGGACATCAGCATGCCGGTGCTCGACGGCATCCAGGCCACCCGGCAGATCGTTGATCTGGGGCTCCGGGCGCGCGTCATCGCGCTCACATCGTTGGAGGACGATTACACCTTCCACGACGCGCTGCGTGCAGGGGTTGCCGGGTTCCTGCTCAAGACCAGCTCCCGCGGCGAGATCATGCACGCCATCCAGCAGGTTCACCTCGGTGAGTCCATGCTCTCACCCAGCCTCATCACTCGGGTTCTGACCAACTATGAACGCGGGCACCGTCCCTCGAAAGCCATCATTGAACTGCCCGAGAAGGACCGGGACCTGCTCCGTCTGATCGCGCAGGGCCTGAGCAATCTCGAAATCGCGGAGAAACTCTCGCTCTCGCCCGCGACGGTGAAGAGCTACGTCTCCAGGCTGTTGACCAAGCTGGGTGCCCGCGACCGAGCCCAGCTCGTGATCCTGGCCTACCAGAACGGCCTCGTGGAAAGCTGACGAAATCCCGGACGGAAGCGTCCCGGAACGACGTCACAGTGGCCGGACCGGGTTCCCGTCGAGCACCGGGAGTCTTTCGCGAATGACGGCGACCTGCTCCGGATCGACATCGACGAAGGCCAGATCGGGTTTCGCCCCCAGCTCCAGCAGGACCTGCCCGGTGGGATCCACCGCCATGGAGTGGCCGATTCCTGTCGGACCGGCGGCGGGGGTCTCCACATCACCCAGGAGTGCCTGATCCACCGCGATCACGAACGAGACGGAGTCCATGGCCCGGGCCGTCACCAGTGTTCGCCACTGGTGGAGCTTCCCCGGACCGGGCGCCCAGGACGCGCACACCACCATGACCGTTGCTCCTCCCAGCGCCAGGTCGATGAAATGGGTGGGAAACCTCACGTCGTAGCAGATGGCCAGCCCCAGCCCGTGCCCGCAGACCTCGATCGCCGTCGACCGCCGCCCCGGTGCGACGGTTTCTGATTCGCGATGACCGAGAGCGTCGAAAAGATGGATCTTGTCGTAGCGACCCTCGGATTTGCCCGTCGCCAGGAGCGTGTTGTGCACCCTGGCGCCGTGCGCCGTGGTGAACATGCCCGCGATGATGGTGATTCCGAGGTCACCGGCCACGCGTCGCACGGCCGAGGCCCACGGCCCGTCGAACGACTCCGCGGCCCGGGCAGGATCCTGCTGGAAGGAACACATGGTTGCCTCCGGGAACACCACCACGTCGGCCTCGTTCCGGGAGGCCCGGCGGGCCAGGTCGGCGGCCAGGGCCAGGTTTTCCCGGGGATCGACGGTGGAACGGAGCTGTGCCAGAGCGAAACGCATGTTTCCACTGTGACCGTGCACCATCCGTTGCACAACCCCGGGGTCCTCATCCGACGGAGGCGATAGGCTCGCTGCGACCCTGAATGAAGGAGCCCAGATGTCGCGACTCACCCTGCTGGCCACAACCGATGTTCATGGCGCGGTCCTGAACTGGGACTACTACCGCGACCAGCCCCGGGTGGGGGAGGAGGAAGCGGGCCTGGCCCAGCTGTCCACCGTGGTGGAACGTGTCCGGGCCGAGCGTGGGGCGGAGAGCGTGGTGCTGGTGGACAATGGCGACATCATCCAGGGAAACCCCCTGTGCACCTTCTTCGCCCGGAGCGAGCCGGGATCGGAGGGCATGGGGCATCCGCTCGCGGTGGCGCTCAACGTCATGGGGTACGACGCGGTCAACATCGGCAACCACGAGTTCAACTACGGCCTCGATTTCCTCGACTCCTTCGTCGAACAGCTCGATCCGATGCTGCTCGGCGCCAACGTCCTCGATGCCACTTCCAGGCTGCCCGTCTTCCCCGCCTTCACTCCCGTGATCCGCCACATCGACGGACGGGAGATCCGGATCGGGGTGCTCGGACTGACCACTCCGGGCGCGATGATCTGGGACCGTCAACAGCTCGCCGGGAAGGTCGATGTCGCCGACATGGTGGCCGAGGCCTCACAGTGGGTTGCCACGCTGCGCCGAGATTTCCTGTTCGACATGGTCGTGGTCCTGTGCCATGCGGGGATCGGGCACACCACCTACGCCACGAACGCCGACGCACCCGCCGAGAACCCGGCGCGCGAGATCGCGGAACGGGTGCCCGGCATCGACGTCATGGTCATCGGGCACACGCATCGCGACGAACCGGAACAGTGGGTGACCTGCCAGGCCACGGGCCGCCCGGTCCTGCTCACCCAGCCCCGGGCCCACGCCGGGGGGCTGACGGAGGTTGCCATCGAGGCCGAACACGACGGAGTTTCCTGGCGCGTCAAGGTGCTTGGCGCCACCCCACACCACGCGCGCGGGGAGAAGCCCGATGCCCGGGTGGCCGGTGCCGTCGCCGAGGCCCACGAGGCCACGCGGGCGTACGTGAACCAGCAGGTCGCGGTTTCTTCGCGGGAACTCGGCACCGCCGACTCCCGGTGGCGCGCCACCGGTGCCATCGACTTCATCCAGCGTGTCCAGGCCGCCACCGTCACCGAGGCGTTGGCCGGCGGGCCGTACGAGGACCTGCCCGTGATCAGCCTCACCGCACCCACGTCACGGACCGCCGTCATCCCGGAGGGATGGGTCAGCATCCGTGACCTCGCCGGCCTCTACGTCTTCGACAACACCCTCGCGGCGGTCCTGCTGACCGGGGCCGAGCTGCGCGCCCACCTGGAGCACGCGGCTCGCTACTACGCCGACCTGCCCCGCGGCCAGCGTTTCGACCCCGCCACCATGACCGGTGTCGAACGCGACGGCCAGACGGTCTGGGACTACCAGTACGACATCGCGTGGGGCGTCGACTACGAGATCGACCTGAACGAGCCCGTCGGGGCGCGCATCGGGAACCTGTCCCACCCGGACGGTCGTCCGGTCGCCGATGACGACCGTTTCGCGGTCGCCCTGAACCACTACCGACTCAGCGGGGCCGGCGGCTACCGGCAGGTCGCGAACGCGCCGGTTCTCTACAACGACATGCGCGACATCCGTCAGCTCCTCATCGACTGGGCATCGAACCATGGCATCGATGTTCCGGAGAGGGAGAACTGGCGTCTCGTTCATGACGGCTCGCTTCAGTAACATGAATCCGTGCGGGACTGGTTCGTCTTCTGGGGGCGTCTGCTGGCCGACACCGGCCGGGTGCTGCGCGACCACTGGCCGCAGCTCGTCGGACTGTGCCTGATCGGGATCATCGGGCGCATGGGGTTCCTGTGGCTCGCCCTGTGGGGATCGAAGTTCCACGGGGCGGTCGGGATGTTGATTCTGCCGTTGGCGCCGTTGAGCACCCTGATCAGTCTGATGCTGATGCTGCGGGTCACATCGGAGACGCTGTCGGCCTTCCGAGGAACCTACCGGGGATCCACGTTTCTGGAGCGGTGGTACTACCACTTCATGATCACGGCCCGGGTGCTGGTTCCCTTCATAGCCGCGTACGCCGCTCAGGGCATGTTGGCGGAAGACAGCCGCTACTACATCCAGGACATCTACTACGACGACAACACCAACTCCGTGGTTGCCGATTCAGCGGCACGGCTCGACTACGCGGAGGGGTGGTACCTGCTGCTGTTGGTGGGCGTGACGCTGGTCCTTCGCAAGACCATCTCCATAACCGACATCTTCCGCCGGTCCACGGTCGCGGCGCTGGGGGCCATGTATCTGGAGTCGCTGTGGGTCGTCACTCTCGCCAAAGCGTTTTTGTCGAAGCTCAAGGAGATCCTCCAGTGGATTCGGGAAAGAGCCGTCGTTGACAACCTCGCAAAGGCGTGGGAAGCGTTCTCCGCATGGCTGGGCCCGGTGGGGGATGCGCTTCGGGCCGCCGTCGAATGGGCAGCGGGTCTCGGCGGTGGATTCAGCACGCTGGTCGTGATCCCCCTGGCGTGGCTCGCCATCGGAGCCGCGAATTACCAGGCCGACCTGGCGAGCAGCGAAATGCCCACTCCCAAGGGCGTGGCCATGCGTCTGGGAAAGCTCTCGGAGCGTTCACGGCGGGTGCTCGCCGAGCTCGTCGAACCGGTCATCACCCCGCTGCACAATTTCTGGGGTGCGTTGTCACGGATCACCGTCGCCGGACCTGCGCCCATCGTGATCTTCTGCCTGTCATTCGTCGTGGTGAACCAGTCACGGGTCGGGGTCGCGTGGTTGCTGCACGAAGCGATCGGACCTCGCTCACCCACGCGCCACCTGGTGCTGATTCCCTACCTCGACGCGGCGTCGCAGCTCGTCGGTTCCGTGCTGGGAATGGCCCTTCTGGCGGCTGCCGTGAATCTCGTGGTCGGCGGGAGGCGGCTCGCCGATGCGTCGCGCGGCGGGCCGGGAGGTGCCGCCGCCGTCCCGAAGCGTGCCCTACAAGGGGATGTACAGGTACACCGGGTGATGCCACCACAGCCGTAGCGCCTGCGGGACGACGTCCGTGGGCAGGGCGAAGGTGAGGCTCCTGGACCACGTTCTCGGACGAGGCGGTGTGGTCTCGGTGACCTCCGAGGTGAGGAGATTGAACGACGGCCCGGGAGTTTCCTCGGGTACGCAGGAGAGCGGAGCTATGCCGGCGTACGGGGAGCTGTGGACCTTGGCCTCCATGAAGCCGTACCGTACCCCGTCGGCCTCCAGCTGGACGCTGCAGTACGTCAGGATCTGATCCGGCTCCGCGGTGAACTCAAGGTCCACCTGCCACAGCTGCGCTCCCTCCTCCGCCGTGATCTTGCCGTTCTCGTTCTCGACCACCTGGACATCCGTCACCTGCACCGCGACCGTGATCTCGGCAGTGGCGCTCGTCTTGTTCACGGTGTCGGTCACGACGAACTCCTGGTGCAGTTCCCCCCTCCTGTCCTGTCCGCTGATGCGGTGGCCGTTATCATCCCAGGGCAGGTAGAGGTTCACGAGGCGCTGGGAGCAGGCCAGCAGGGCACACACCAAAAGGGGCAGCAGGGCAATCACCCACCCGAGGTTGCGGGCCCACCATGGGGATCTCACGCCTTGCCCTTCACACGCGGGGGGTCAACGGTGATGCGCCCAGTGCCCGCTGCGAGCTGCTCCGCCCGGGATTCGTCAATGCCCAGATCTATGCTCGCCACGTCAAAAGGGGCGGAGGTGAGGAGGGTCTTCTCCAGGAACAGGAGGAGTACGGCACCCTGCAGGGCGTCCGTCGGTAGTTCGAGGGCAAAGGTGCAGCCCAGGACCATGCCGGGCTGCCCCGGGCCGCAGGGCGGCACGGTGATGGCCTGGAAGTCACCGAAGTCGCGTCCCTGTGAATCCGACAACTGAGGCGTCAGGAGCGAATGAGGTTCGTCCTTCGGCGTGAAGTCCACGTCGACCACCAACCAGATTCCCGAAGTCTTGGCCACATCCGGCCCGGACTGGACCTCTGTCGCGGAGCGGACCCGGGTCACCTTCACCGATCCCATGCGCAGCTCCACGGATTGGTCCATCATGCCCGCGCGAAAGAACGGTGCATTCCTGACGGATTCGCTGGTGGGGAGGTGGCTCGCCGCCCATGACCCGAACAGCAGGGCCACGACCAGGGCCGGGACCGTCACCCAGCGTGGCAACCGGCGTCGACGGGACGGGGATTCCTGATCCGGGTCCGGATGCATTCTCCGGGGCGGTCCGGGAATTTCTCGGTCGATTGTGGTCATCTCTTCTTCAGCTCCTCCACGGGAAGGGTGACAGAGATTTTCGCCTCCCGTCCGGACCAGGATTTATCGCTGCCCAGGAAGGACTCACGATAGGTGTATCCGGACAGGGTCACCGTGACCTCCGTCGGCAGGGGTTCCGCCTCGTTCTGCCACCAGACGGCGAGGAGACGTTGGGGAAGGCCGGGTTGGAAACTCCCCTGCTTCTGGGTGTCCTGGAAGCGGTAGAGCTCTGCCAGATCGGCCGGGCCGTCAGGTTCGTCGTTCATCGTGACCAGGGGGACATCCGGATCCAGCGCGCGGGTGAGCAGTGCCGAGCTCACCTTGGTTTTGCCGGTGTTGACCACATCCAGGGAGATGAGCAGCAGGCGTTTTCCGCTCTTGGGACGGATCACCGGATCCAGATCGGTGGTGTGAAAGGCCTTGAGGAATGTCACGTCGAAGGGATCCGCGTGCGCCACTTCCCCGGGGGACACGGACGCGAGTGATTCGCCACGTTCGGCCAGGATGACGTCCCAGCCGCCGAGCAGGCTGATGGCCCCGATGATGATCAGAGCGGTGAGGACTCCCAGGCCTGCACGGGACCGGCGCTTGGTCGTGTGCGCCGTGGGCGTGGGCAGCGGTTCATCGCCGGAATCCTGTTCCCGGCCGTGCTGAGGAGCCTGCTGCATCGCCACGCACAGAATTCTACGACCCCGTCCGGCGGGCGGGCCGGGGTGGCCCACCCGCCGAGTCCGGTCAGCTGCCGCGGACGCTCGCCCTGCGGATGAGTGCGGCGGTGCCGGCCAGCGCCAGAACGGTGACCAGGGCCATGGAGCCCCCCAACCAGCCGGTGTGGAAGTGTGCAGCGAACCGGGCCCAGTCCCAGCAGAGGCTGATGAGCCAGACGGCGGTCATGAGGATGATCATGGTGGTTGCCGCGTGGAGCAGCAGGCCGAGCGTTCCCCGCCAGAGCCAGGCTGCGGCCACCGACGCCCCCACAGCCATCGTCGTCAGCAGCGACAGCGGGGTGAGCCACCAGAAGGTGGACCAGCCCCCGTGATCCAACAGGCCCGTTCCGAAGATGGGTTGACCGATGAACCAGCCCCCGGTGACACCTTCCAGCACCAGCATGCAGGCCAGGAGCAGGGTGTTGTGGACGACCGCCTGGAGATGGTGGAGCAGGTTTCCCAGGACGACGTCACGCCGGGTGATTCCGACGGCGGTCGCCAGGGGGAAGCAGGTGGCCGGAGCGGTGATGGCGGAGGCCGTCAGGGAGATGATGATGGTGCGGGGATGCCCGGTGCAGTCGGCGAGCAGGATGTCGTAGAACAGGGTGCGGGCCGTGGCGTCCATGCCGAGGTAGGGTTCGTCGAAGATCGTGATGGGGGCGCGGGAGGCCGTTGCGATCAGGATGGCGGGCGGAGAGCTGGCCGCGCGACAGTTAGTTTCTTGAGCGTCCGTTTGCGGGGGATGCCGAACTCCCCGGCGATCCGATGTGCCAGGCCGATGTCCCAGGTCTCGTAGAGTGCGGAGCCGAGCTGCAGGATGTGTTCCAGCCGGTACTCGTCGGGGTAACGCTGGGTGTCGCGGATGAAACAGGTGCGGGCCAGGACGGGGCGTTCTCGCGCGGATTGCGCCCGAGCACCCGGATGGTTCCGGACGTGGGGCGTTCCTGCGCCGTGACCAGCGACATGGTCACGGTCTTCCCGGCGCCTTTGCGTCCGAGCAGACCGGTGACGACGTCCTGGCGGAACTCCAGGTTCAGGTCGTCGACGGCGGTGACGGTGCCGAAGCGTTTAGTCACGCCGTCGAGGGTGATGGCGGCGGTCATGGGCTGACCTCTTTCTGGATGAGGGCGATCAATTCCCGCCCGCCGATGCCGAGGGTTGCCGCCTCGGCGATCAGCGGTCGGACGTACCGGTCAACCAGGGCCTGGCGTCGCTGCTCGATCAGGCGGAGCCTGGCACCGTCGGCGACGAACATCCCGATTCCGCGGCGTTTGATCAGGACGCCCCGCTCGACCAGCAACGCGATTGCGCGGTTCGCGGTTGCCGGGTTGATGCGGTGGAACACGGCGAGTTCGTTGATCGACGGCGCCTTCGCGCCGTCGGGGTAGGTGCCCGCGACGATCTCGGCACACAGCTGGTCGGCCAGCTGCATGAAGATGGGGGTGGAGTCGTCGAACACTAACCCTCCTGGTTAGTTGGTGAACTAACTAACCTACTAGGTGGTTTCGTCCAGGTCAAGAAACCGGCGGCCGGGGCCGCCCGCGCCTCCGCGCCGCGAGCACGATTCCGATGCCGGCGCCCGCCAGCGCGATCGCCCCGAGGGTGAGCCACAGCCAGTTCAGGTCCGGGTCGGCGGATGCGGTGGCCCGTAGACCCTCCCTGAGGTACATGTCCTTCGGGTCGGACCACGTGACGGTGTTGCCCTCGATCCTGCCGCTGCCGCTGGCTGTCAGCACGCGACCCGGAAAGGTCACGCGAACCTCGAAGTCGGTGAACATGCTCGCCGACTCCGTGGAGGCGCCACCGGATCCGCTGGAATACCTGAAGGTCCATTCCCTTCTGGTCTCGTCGTAGGTGATGATCTGGGCCTGGTCAGGAGCCGGACCAATCAGTCTCTTGTGGTTGATGGGCAGCTCGCCCGTGAACCGGCAGGCGTGGAACAGGTCGTCCTCGTACGGGGCCTGCGCGAGCTCCTCCGGGGTTTGCGCGTGTTCCACGACCGCTTGGCAGATGTTCTCCACCGTGATTTCTCCGGGAGCGTGTACACCGTTCTCCGGTTTCCGGACCCCGATGTTCCAGTTCAACCTGACATGCTCCTTGTCGACCATGTCGTACTCCACCCGATACCTGACGCAGGAGGTGAGTCCCAGCAGGAGGGGAAGGAGCAGGAACAGGATGCCGAATCGTCGTTGTTTCGTCATGACGAGAATCTACCGGCAGGAGAGACGTGTTGGACGTGATTCGCGATTTGTCCAACCGTACGCACGAAACGCCGTGGGGAACGGCTCTCGCGACGCTCATGTGTCGGGTACCGGTTCCACGGCGTTTCGTGAACGGGTGGGCTCAGACCCAGATTCTCTCGAAAACCTCCGCCACCAGGTCCTCGAACAGCCCCAGCTCCCACGCGACGTCCAGGGCCGTGTAGCGGGAGCGGTAGTACATGGCCCTGGGGAACAGGGCCCGCACGTCCTCGCGCGTCACCCCGATGTCCTCCGGGCGCGACGGGGCGCCCGCGCGGCGGAGCCGGTCGGCCAGCAGCGCCGTCGGGACGAGCTGTGCCCGCAGCCGCTCGGTGACCCCGGGCCATCCCGCGGCCAGCGGCCTCAGCCGGTCGGCGAGCTCCGCTCCGGCGAGGTATTTCGCTCGTGTCTCGCGCACCGCGTGATCGGCCAGGGCCCCCTCGAAACGGCGCCGGATGTCGGCCTCGATCCCGGGCCACGGCGCACGCCGCGCCGCGACGGCGTCGACGTCGATCCCCGAAAGGTCCCGGCCGATGAGGGCCTCGTGGAAGGCGCACATGGCCAAGGAGCCGACGGCCACCTTCGCCCCGTGCGACAACGGCACATCGAGATCGGCGCCCAGGTGGGCCAACTCCCACAGGTGGCTGAAGTAGTGCTCGGCTCCCGAGGCGGGGCGGGTCCCGCCGTAGGCCTGCATCGCCAGCCCGGACAGGCACAGCCCCTCCACGAGCCCCCGGAAGGCGTCGGGTTGCCCCGCTGCGAGGGCGTCGGGATCGGACAGGGCCGTGGCCACCCCCGACTGCACCAGGCGCCACACATCGGCGTCGATGGGTTCAACCCCGGTCACGTCGGCCAGGATCCAGTCGGCGCCACCGGGGATCTTTGCCGCCAGGTCGCCATAGCCCGAGGCCGTCAGGTACGCCGGGGCAGCCGCCGCGACGTCCAGGTCCATGACGATCACCGCCGGGGCCTTGCAGGCGCGGGTGACCTTCACCCCCTGGCTGCTCATTGGCGCCCCGGAACCGGGGTAGCCGTCCATCGACGCGGCGGTGCCGACGCAGGCGTAGTCCCGGCCCAGTTCGAAGGCCGCCAGCTTCACCAGGTCGTTGAGGGTTCCCGCCCCGACCGCCACCGGCACCGCGTCCCCCAGTGACTCCCGGATCCGGTCGGCGTTGTCCTGGGACGCGTACAGCACCGGGCGGCCCGGGAAGACCAGCGGTTCGGCGACCGCGGCCCCTGAGTCGCGCAGCGACTCCTGGACGGCCTGCCCGGCCACATCGAAGGTGTTCTCGTCGGCGATGACCTTGAAGGGCCCGGAACCGAGGTGGGTGGTGATCAGCTCGCCGGCCGATGACAGCACCCCGCGGCCCACCGACGCGGCGACCGTGTCGGTGGCGCGGGCGAGCGCGTCGCGCAGGATGTCGTCAGGCATTGCCGATCACCAGCCGCGTGCCCGCGGCCAGGGCGGGCTCGGGATGCGATCCACCGAGGTGCAGCGCGCCGGGCAGTCTCGGCTCCGAGGCGCCGTCGAAGACCAGGGTGACGTGTCCGAGCGCACCCAGGTTCTTCTCCGCGACATCCCCGATGGCGGTGATCCGCCACTCCTGGTCGCCGATCAGCACCGGCTGGCCGACGGCCAGCGGGCTCGTCAGCTCCGATGCGTCGATGACGAAGCAGTACGAGCGCAGCTCCTCGGGGGCGTTGCCCGCGAAGGTGATGGCCATCTGCTCCGCGAGGAAGTCACTGGCATCCGGCCCGACTTCGATGATGGTGGTTGAGTAGCCCATGGGGAAATCCTTTCAGGTTGTTCTGGTCGGGTGGTCAGGACTGCGGGTAGAGGCCGATGCTGGCAAGCCAGGCGATGGCGACGCGCGGAACGCCGTTGAGGAACCGCGAGTACAGCACCGCGGGAACGCCGACCTCGATGGTCTCGGGTTCCGCCTCCGCGAGCCCCATGCCGACGGGGATGAAGTCGCAGGCGTTCTGGGTGTTGATGGCGAACAGCGCGGGCAGCGACAGCTGGGGCGGGATGTTGCCCTTGCCGATCTCCACGCCGATGAGGGTGCCAATGATCTGGGCGATGACCGCTCCGGGGCCGAGCAGCGGCGACAGGAAGGGCAGGGAGCAGATCAGACCCAGCGCCATCAGGCCCCAACAGCTGCCGGCGAGGGGGGTCAGCAGGTGGGAGAACCAGTCGCCCAGACCCGAGGCCTGGATGATGCCGATCAGCATCGCGACGAAACCCATGAACGGCAGGATGGTGTTGATCATCATCTGCACGGCGTTGCGGCCGGCCTGGTAGAACACCGCGATGACCTTGCCCGCTCCCAGTCCGATCTTCTCCAGCAGCGACTTCTTCTGCTTCGTGGCCATCTGCTCGGTGAGTTTCATGGGGCGGCCGTCCTCCCGGGTGGGAACGGACCTCTCCGCCGGCGTGGTGGCCGCCGCGGCCTGCGCCCCGGCGGCCTCGTCGGCATCCGCGGGACGCACCTGGTCGACCCCGACGGCGGAGACGTAGATGCCCTCGTGGATGTGCTGGGCCAGGGGACCGGTCTTGCCGGTGGGCACGACGTTGATGGTGGGGATGCCCTTCTTCGGGTAGAGCCCGCAGCGCAGCGAACCCCCGCAGTCGATGACCACGCAGAAGTGCTCGTCGTCGGGCACCCGGGTGTTGAACCCGTTGACGGGCTCCGCGCCGGACAGCTCGGCGATCCTGTCGACCACCTCGGGTTTCTGCCCGCCGCCGACGATGTAGACGACCTTGTTGCGTTTCTCGTCCGGGGTGATGGTCAGGGGGCCACCGTAGCCGCCGGGACCCTTGGAGACGGTGATCGTGCGGAACTCAGACATGAGCGTGCACCTCCTTCGACAACGTGACGCCCTGCTGTTTCGCGACGTAGGCGGTGGTGAAATCCGTCACCCAGCCGCCGAAGAAGTTCAGGACGGCGCCGAGCAGCAGGTAGCGGATGGCGAGGTCGCCGGTGGGCAGCTGCAGGGTGATGATGCCCTGCGCGATGCCCGCCCACACGAACAGCTCGCCCGGGTTGTTGTGCGGGAACAGGCCGTTGTTGGTGTGCACCATCTGGGCGACGGAGGCGTAGTAGCCGGGTTTGTACGCCTCGGGCAGGAAACGGCCGAGGGTGAAGGCCGCCGGGTTGGTCAGGAAGAAGGCCCCGATCCACGGCAGGATCAGGTAGCGGCTGATCACGTTGCGGCCTGCCTTCGCGGCGAGCCTGTTGATGCGTTCCTCCCCGATCAGGGCGATCAGGGAGTTCATGGCGATCAGCAGCATCAGGACGAGCGGCACGATGTTGGTCATCCAGCTCAGGAACGTTTCCGCTCCCTTCCGGAAAAGCCCGACGAACCATTCCGCTGCCAGGACCATCCCGTCCTGGGCGGCGGCCATCCAGTTCAGAAAGTCGGACATCTCAACTCCTTTCGGGTGTTTTCGGGCATGACAGGCCTGCCAGGCCCCGGTGGGAACCCGGGCTGCCGTGCCCGGGGCGTGAAGAGGTGGAGAGGGAGGGGACCGTCAGTCCGCGGCCGTCCTCGGGGTCCTGCGGCGGAAGGTGCCCTTGACCCGGTCGACGGTGCGGGCCAGTGCGCTCGGCGGCTCGGGGGCCTGGCCGCCGGCGGTGATGATCCGGTAGTTCTCGCGGGCGTTCGCGACGGCGTGGCGGACCTGCCTGCCGTGGCGGGCGGCGTCGGCCGGGTCGATGTCGGCGATGCCCTGGCCCGTGAAATCCTCGAACCCGCGGAACCGGGCCATCACCGTGACCCCGTTCAGCCGGTGGCCCTCGGTGATCACGCCGTCGGCGTCGATGCCGAACAGGACGATCGCGCCCTGCACGATGCCGCCCTTGAACCGTCCCATCACCACCCGCCCGCGGCGGCGCATGGCGACGAACAGTTTCGTGAACGACTGGGTCTGCTTGAAGGACAGGTAGGACTGCAGCACCCAGGCGGCGCCCAGGGCCGCGAGAAAGATCCAGAACGTCATCGTCTCAGCTTTCTGTGAGCGGATTGGTGGCGAGGAAGTAGTAGAACTCCTCGAAGGTGGTCAGGTGCGAGATCCGGGTCAGCAGGTCCCGGCGGGTGCCGAGCCGCAGCACGGCGTCGTAGACGGGCACGAGGACGCTCTCGCCGCGGCGCGGGTCCTGCGGAACCCCCAGCAGGATGATCAGCCGCACCCCGTCCTCGTCGGGTTGGCGGGGAACCACGCCGACGGCCAGCAGCACGCCGGAGCCGGTGGTGAGGGTGGTGTGGGGGAACCCGACCCAGGAGTCGAGCTGGGTGGGGGAGAGCCGTTCGCGTTCCCGGATGCGTTCCCCGAAGCCCTGCTCCACCAGGCCACGGGCCTCGAGATGGGCGGTCATGTAGTCGACGGCGTCCGCGTAGTCGGTGCCGGGCGGCAGCGCGAAGAAGTGCTGCTCGTCGAGGGCGCCGGCCAGGATGCCGCCGTCCGAACCGGGGAGCCGCAGATGGTGGCGGTCCAGTTCCCGGGCCAGGGCGCGGCGATCCAGGATGTGACCCACGCGCAGGACCGGCACCGGGGCGGAAACCGGACGGTCATCGGTGGTGACCACCAGGTCGACCCCGGTCAGCTCGTCCTCCGTGACGGCGGACGGCAGCAGCAGGTACTGGGTCGCCGAGGGCAGCAGCCTGGACAGCTGGAGCCTCACCAGCTCGGCCGTGACCCGGCCCGTCGAGGTGATGACCGCGACCCGCAACGACAGCCGCGGGTTGCGGTCCACGGCCTCCAGGAACACCTGGAAGTAGGCGGTCAGGAAACCCAGCTCCGAGCCGTCGACGGGCAGCCCCACCCGCTCCTCGATCACCCGCGCGGCAACCGTCGCCATGCGGTGGGCGACGGGGAACTCCTGGCCGATGCTGGCCACCCCCGAGTCGTCCACCCAGATCCGGTAACGCATCCGGTTGATCATGTAGGCCAGGTGCCTGGTGAACTCGGCGAGCTGTGGGGCGCCCGTCAGGTCGATCTGCATCTCGGCGTGGATGGCCCCCAGGGCCCGTTCCACCAGCTCCTCGATGGGTCCGCCGTGGTCGCCGAGGCCGTCGGTGAGCTCGCTGTCGCTCGGTGCGCGCATGCCCGCGATCGGAAGCGCCAGGAAGGTCACCTCGTCGCCGGTCAGCTCAACCCCGTCGACGGCCAGGCGTCGGGCGAGCCGCTCGGCGAGCGCATGGGCGGGGGTGCCCGGCAGCTCCCGGTACCGGGCGGGCAAGGTCCCCAGGGGGCGGGACTGGCGGACCCGGTCCGTGGCCACGACGGCCCAGCGGGTCAGTTCGGGGACGTGGACGGGATCCAGCCCGGCATCGGTGATCAGCCCGGCCACCGCCTGCTCGATCCGCTGCCAACTCGGGTGGTGGTCGTAGGCGGTGGGGTAGTGGTGTCGCAGGATCAGCAGGCGCTGCTGCAGCTCCGGGCCGCGCAGCACCAGGCCGACGTGCGGGCGCCCCTCGATCTCCAGCTCCCACTCGCCGACGTGCTCCCGTACCCGGTTGAGATCCGCCACCACCGTCGTGCGGCCCACCGACATCTCCTGCGCCAGCTCCTCGATCCTCACGGGCCGGGTGGCGCGGAACAAACGGGCGACGATGAACGAGGCCCGGGCGGCCGGGTCGTTGAAGGAGGTGCTGGAGGCCAGCCTGGAACGGACGGCCCGGTAGCGGGGCGGGTCGGCCACCAGCAGGCGGTAGCGACCCTCCACCAGGGTGATGGAGGCGGCCTGGCCGAGCAGGTCCTGCAGCGAGGCCATCTCCCCGGCGACGGTGCGGCGGCTCACCCCGAGCAGGGCGGCGAACTCATCGGGCGAGGTGGCGCGCGTGGACTCCAAGGCGTTGAGGATCTGTGCTGCCCTGCTCACCTCGGCTCCTTTGCTCGTTCGTCGTTGGGTGGATGGGGGTCTGGGATCAGGCCTGACCGGAACCGTCGCTGCCGAAGAAGCTGTCCCAGGGGACGGCCACGGGCTGGTCCAGGCCGACCACCTCGTAGAGGTGACGCAGCAGCGGGAACCTCTCCGGGGGCACGATGCCGCGTTCGGTCAGGCGGACCACGGCCCGGCCGATCACGACGATGGCCGCGGCACCCTCCAGGGTCACGCCGGGCATCTGGGCGCGGGCCTGGCTGAAGGTCATCCCCGACCCGACCAGCCGGCCGCACCTGACGTTGCGTCCGCCCATGGAGGTGACGAAACAGTCGCCGATCCCGGGCAGCCCGATGGGGGTGGTGGGTTTGCCGCCCAGCAGCTCCATGAACTGGATCATCTCCACGGAGGCCTGCCCGAACAGGGCCGCCCCGTAGTTGTAGTTGACGTACCGGTCCCCGGCGGCCTCGCCCATCGCATCGAGCAGGCCCTGCATGAAACCGGCGCCGAAGGCGTAGCAGTTCTTCGTCGCCGCGCACACCTCGACGCCCACGAAGTCGGTGTTGGTCCACACGTGATAGAAGTCGGTGGCGAACAGTTCGCGCCAGCGCGCCAGGACCTCGGGGTCATCGCCGGTGAACACGACGCTGGTGTGGCGGTGCACCGCCACCTCGCCCGCGATGGAGGGGCCCGCGATCGCGGAGACGCTCACCCGGGAACGCAGCTCCTCGGGGAGGCGGGAGGCGAGTGCCCGGGGCAGGATGGTGAGGTTGCCGTCGTCGTCGGCCTGCATTCCCTTGGCGAGGGCTATCACGTGCATTCCGGGGCGCAGCAGGGAGGCGAACTGGTCGCCGGCCCAGTCAACCCCGAACGAGTTGACCCCGCTCATCACGAGATCGACCCCCTCGAAGGCCTTCGGGGCGTCCTCCAGTTGATGGGCGGTCACCCCCTCGGGCACCTTCAGGCCCAGGTTCGGATGAACCCCCGTTTCCTGGATGGACGTGATGATCTCCCGGTCGAGGTGGGTGCCGACGAGGCGCACCTCGTGGCCGTTGTCGGTCAGGGGGGTGGCCAGGGCGGTGGCCATGATTCCCGAGCCAAGCACGGTGATGACTGCCATGGTTCCTTCTTCCTCGCGCTGCCTTGCGCGGATCGGCTGGTTTCTCCGACGCTAGTCGGCGCAGCCGGGAAAAAGCCACGGGAATTGGGCCGGGGTTCTGCACGCGGGTTGCGACGAAGCGGCCTAATCCGTCGTCATCCCGCCCGGGGCAGTGGGGTCACAGGTGTTTGAGGGCCTCACGGCGGCTCAGTCCGCTCAGCCGTGGCCCGCGCGTCTCGACGAAGGCCCGCACCCAGTCCGGGTCGACGCGGGCGTGCTGCCGCAGCGCCCAGCCGATGGCCTTGCGGATGAAGAACTCGGAACCGTGCCGCGACCCCTCCAGGTTGGAGTCGACGGCGTGGCCGAGCAGGTCCAGGTCGGTGGCGGCCTTGCGCTGCAACTGGCAGATGATGGAGACGCGCCGCAGCCACATGTCGTCATCCGTGGCCCAGCCCCACACCACGGCCCGCGCCCCGGACGTGGTCGCGACCACGTCCCCCACCAGGGGGGAGGCGATCCCGTCGACGACGTCCCACCACGCCCCGGTCGTGGCGAGGTGCCGGTACAGCTCCAGGGCGCCGAGGTCCTGCCAGTCGCGGGCGCTGCGGTGTCCCGCGATCTCCAGCGCCGCGTACCACTGTTCCCGGTGGGTGACCCCGTCCCACAGCTCCCGGATGGCCCGTTCCCACTGGTCGCGGCCGGCCAAGGGGTGCTGCTTCAGCAGTCCCCTGGTGATGCGCCGCACCTCAGGCAGCCGCACCCCGTGGAAGGGCAGCGCCGACTTCATGTAGGCCTGCTCCCGGGCGGCCTTCCCGGGATCACCGGCGGCGGCGAGCGCGCCGCGGATCTCGTCGACGAGCTGCACGGAGTCCATGGGGCCAATCTAGCGTGCGGACATCGAGTGATGTCTTCTCCGACGAGCTGCCGGCGAGGATCCAAAGGGCCGGTACCGGACGGTTTCGCTTGCCCACTCGTCGTCTGCTCGCGCTGTAGCGCTGGCGTTCGACGGTTGGGCCGGCGGATGGCGGGAAGGCCAGCGGATGGCGGGAGGACCGGCGCTCGGGAGTGTGGGTGGGGACGAAAGGGGTTGTGTTTCACGTTGCTCGAACGGCTGACCAGGTTGGTTGACCAGCATGAACCAGAAGAGGGACAATCGGTCCCGTGAAAACGGTGAAGGTCCAGGAGGCGAAGACGCACCTGTCGGCTCTGCTGGTCGAGGTGGAGAAGGGTTCCGTCATCAACATCGCCCGGGGTGAGCGGACGATCGCGCGGCTGGTGCCGGTTGACGCCGGTGAGCGTGAACTGGGGTTCGGGGGCTATCGGTTGCCGGACACCTTCTTCGACGAGCTGCCCGACGAGGAGTTGAGGGCCTGGGAGGGGGCGTGAACGGCTATCTGCTCGACACCCATGCCCTCGTGTGGGCGGTCAACGAGCCTGCCCGGCTGGGAGGAGAAGCGTTGGAGGTGGCGCGTGACCGGGCGAACCGTCTCGTGGTCTCCGCGGCCAGCGCGTGGGAGCTGTTCGCCAAGCACCGCATCGGCAAACTTCCCGGCGCGGGGCCGTGGCTCGATGTGCTCGAGGATCACGTCGCGCGTCTCGGCGCGGAGATGTTGCCGATCACGTGGCACCACGCCCGGTTGGGCGGCCGGCTCGAGTGGGCGCATCGCGACCCGTTCGATCGGATGCTCGCCGCTCAGGCGATCCGGGAATCCCTGATCCTGGTGACGGTCGATCCCGTCTTCTCGGAACTTCCCGGGTTGCGGGTGCTCTGGTGAACGCTGCCCGTCCGATAGTGCGGGACCCGGTGGTCATCCGTGGGTCGGCGTGCCGGGAGCGGGTTTCAGGAGGCCCGGCGATCCGGCTGAACGCATCCCGGCGTCTGTCAAGAGGATCTTGACAGACGCCAGGATGTAAACTTAGTCTTTACACATGTCGACCGACGATGTGACCACCGAAGAGCTCGTGAAGCGCCTTCGGAAGGTCAGCTCCCTGGTGGCGGCCGAGCTCGCCGCCGCCGACGATCCGGACGCCCCGGGGGGTGAGGTGACCCACTCCCTGGCCGCCGCGCGCTCGCTCCAGTCCCTGACCGACGAGATCCTGGCCCGGCTCGTCGCCGCGGCCCGCAGGAGAAGGGTCACCTGGCAGGCCATCGGCGATGCCTTGGGCACCAGCCGCCAGGCGGCCTTCCAGCGTTTCGGCAACCCGACCGACCCACGAACAGGAAAGCCCATGAAGAAACCCACCGATTCCGAACTACGCGCCGTCGTCGAGAAGGCGGAAGCGTTTCTGGATGCCATCGAGAAACACGAATGGCAGAGGGCCCACGACCTGGCCGGACCGCGCGCCGGGTGGCAGCTCGACGCCGAAAGACTGGCCGACGCCTGGGCGCAGGTGATCGCGCTGGGCGGAGAACTCGAACGACGCGGAACCCCCACCCCCCTGGCCCTGTCGGGCGGGGTCATCGTGGTGGAGGAACCCCTCCACATGGAGGCCGCCGACCTCGTGGCCCGCGTCAGCTACAACCGCGACGGCGACATGGTCGGCCTGTGGTTCCTGCCCTCGGGGCAGGCGCTTGCAGGGGAGGAGCCGCAATGACCACCGGCGGGCGGCGGGGTGTCCCCACCCGGGCGCTCGGTGTGTTCCTGCTGGTGAGCTTCGGGGTGGCCCTGTTCCTGGACGGCGTGATGGCCGCGACCGGCGGGCTGGGGACACCGCATGCCAAGGGGATGCTGGCGCTCCGGATGTTCACCCCCGCCCTGGCCTCCTGGGTGGTCTGCCGATTCGTCACCCACGAGTCCTGGCTGCGGGCGAGCGGACTCACCCTGCGATCCCCCGGTCCCGGGGGAGGTCGCGGGTGGCCCCGGATCCTCGGTTTCGCGACGATCGGGGTCGGCGTCGTGGTGGCCGCGCTCGCCCTGCTGCTGGCGCTGGTCGTCGGGGCCGGGTGGTTCAGCCCGGACTGGGCCCTGACCTCGTTCACGAACCGCCTGCGCGACATCGCCCCGGACGGGCCGCTGCCACCCGTTGCGGTGATCTGGGTGCTCACGGTGGTGGCGAACGTGTTCGCCGCCTACACGGTCAACGGCCTGGTCGCCCTGGGCGAGGAGACCGGGTGGCGTGGCTGGCTCCAGTCGGCCCTCGAGCCCCTGGGACCGGGGAGGGGAATCGCGCTCACCGGCACGATCTGGGGTCTGTGGCACGCGCCCCTGATCGTCATGGGCTACGAGTACGGCGGCAGGCTCCCGGCGGTGGCCGGCATCGCCCTGTTCACATGCCTGTGCGCCGGCCTCGGCACGCTGCTGTCCTGGCTTCGCGTCCGCTCCGGCAGCGTCATCCCGGCCGCCGTCACCCACGGCGCCTTCAACACCTTCGCGGCCCTGCCCGCGATGCTGGTGGCGCCCGGGGATGGGCTGGACCTGGCGCTGGTGGGCCTGATCGGATGGCCCGCGGCGGTGCTCTTCGGAGCTCTGGCCGTCCTCGTGCTGGGAACGGGGCACCGGGGCGATCGTCAGAGACGAGCGGAATTGAACGATGAATGGGGAAACTCTCCCCGGATCGCCGGGAGATGCAGCGGAAACGTCGTACCGTGAAACCCGTGAAGCTGGAGATCCTGCACACGGGAACGGTGATCGTCGACGAAGCCCTTCCCTATCACCGGACGACTGATCGCGCACTGGCCTGGACACACCTGGCCCGCGGGCGGAGTCATCTGGTGGAGGTCCCCGTCTCCTGCTACCTCGTGGAGGCTCCCGGTGGTCTGGTCCTGATCGACACCGGCCGGCACACGGACAACCGCACGTGGCCGGGACAGGTGAGGAATCTTCGCCACCAGTACCTGGTCAACAGGGCTCGTCTGCCCGAGGGGCAGGCCATTCACGAACAGCTCGAGGCCAGAGGACTGCGTCCCCGGGACATCGACCTGGTGCTCCTGAGTCACCTCCACTGCGACCACGCCGACGGATTGCGCCTGGTGCGGGACGCCCCGAGGATCATGGTCGCCGCCACAGAGCTGCGTGCCGCGGAGAAGGACCGGGCGCGGTATCTTCCCCACGAATGGGCCGGAGTGGATCTGCAGACCTTCGGTTGGAACACGAGGCTGGGACCCGTCCAGCGCGCGTGGGACGTCTTCGGCGATGGCGCCGTCCTGATGGTCTCCGTCCCCGGACACGCATGGGGGCTGTGCGCCACGATCCTCCGGGGAGGAGAAGCCGGGGACTCGTCGCCCGGCGAGGACTCCCTGTTGGGAGAGGACCCGCGCGACGTCGTCATCCTGTCCAGCGACGCCGGCTACGGGCGTCCCTCCTTCGAACAGGGACTGCGGCCCTCCGTCGTCGTCGACGCCGCGCTGGCCCAGCGATCCCTGGACTGGGTGCGTGCTGCAGCCGGGGACCCGCGGGTCAGGGCGCTCATCGCCAATCACGACCCGGAACAGCGGCCGCGGGTCATCGAGTTCTGAGCGGGTGGGGACGTCCCGCGGCGGGGCGAGTCACGGCGGTCGGTCCGCTGCGGCCTGTCTGGGCTTCGCGGGAGCAGCTGGTGGGCATCACGTTAACTTGTGCTTCTCGAGAAATGCCGTGTAGAGTGTGCCGACGGCTGGCCCCTATAGCTCAGTAGGCAGAGCGTCTCCATGGTAAGGAGAAGGTCTGCGGTTCGATTCCGCATGGGGGCTCTGTTCTTGTCCGGGAGCTCTTGGGCGAGAACATTCGACGGGGTAGCTCAGTCGGTAGAGCAAGCGGCTCATAATCGCTGTGTCGCGGGTTCAAGTCCCGCCCTCGTCACCAGAAAGCCGAGACCGGCGCGCATCCGCGCCACGACACGGAGGGAAACTGATCATGGCCAAGAAGGGGCAGGACGTCCGTCCGAAGATCACGCTTGCCTGCACCGAGTGCAAGGAACGCAACTACATCACCAAGAAGAACCGCCGCAACGATCCCGACCGGATCGAGCTCAAGAAGTACTGCCCGCGCTGCCGCACCCACCGCGCGCACCGCGAGACCCGCTGAGCCGCACCCTTCCGGTGAGGGCCGCACCCGCAAGGGGCGGCCCTCACCATTTTCCCGGTAGCCTTCCCCCATGCCGATTTCCGCTGAGCACGCGGGCCGGACCTATCCTCCGGCGCCCGCCTATCGCGTCAGCCGCGCAAAGATCGCAGAGTTCGCGCGCGCCATTCAGGACGACAACCCCGCCTACTCCGGCGACCATCCCATCGCCCCGCCGACCTTCGCCGCCGTCATCGCGGCCCAGGCGTGGGACTCCCTCTTCGGCGACGAGGAACTGGGCCTGGCCCTGCACCGCACAGTCCACGCCGACCAGGCATTCGACTTCCACCGTCCTCTGCGCGAGGGCGACGACGTCGTGGCCCGGCTCACCATCGAACGGGTCCGCAACCGCGGCAACCTCGACGTGGTCACGATCCTGGTGGCGTTGACCGTCGACGGCGAGGCCGTCTGCGACGCCCGCTCCACCCTGATGCACACCCGCGAGGAGGAGGCCCCCCGTGACTGAACGCGAGATCCAGGTGGGGCAGGAACTACCGGCCCTGGAGATCCGGGTCACCAGGTCGGTGGTGGTGCGCTACGCCGGTGCCTCCACCGACTTCAACGAGATCCACTTCTCCGACCGCCACGCCCGCGCCATCGGCCTGCCCGGGGTGCTGGCCCACGGCATGTGGACGATGGGCGCCGGGCTCGGTCTGGTCACCCGCTGGATCGGCGACCCGGCCCGCATCGGACGCTACTTCGTGAGGTTCACCCGCCCCGTGGTGGTTCCCGACACCGACGAGGGCACACTGGTGCGCTTCACCGGTACCGTCACCGCCATCGCCGACGGGGTGGCCACCGTCAACCTCACCGCCACGTGCGGGGACGACGCGGTGCTGGGGGCCGCGAAGGCGCAGGTGCGCATTGACTGAGCCGCTCGCGAACCACACCACCTTCCGGCTCGGCGGGCCCGCGCGGCGTTTCGTCGAGGCCGAGACCGACCAGCAGCTCATCGACACCGTCGCCGACTGCGATTCCCGGGGCGAACCGGTCCTGGTCCTCGGCGGCGGCTCCAACGTTCTGATCGCCGACGAGGGCTTCGACGGCACCGTGGTGAAGATCGCCACCCGGGGGGTCCGCATCGAGACCGCGGACTGTTCCGGGGCCCAGCTGGAGGTCGCCGCGGGGGAGGTCTGGGACGATCTCGCCGCCCGGGCCGTGACCTCGCAGTGGTCCGGGACGGAGACCCTCTCCGGGATACCCGGGTCCGTGGGGGCCGTCCCGATCCAGAACGTCGGCGCCTACGGGACCGAGGTCTCGAATCTCATCCAGCGGGTCCGCACCTGGGACCGGGCCGAGGGGGTCATCCGCACCTTCGCGGCCGCCGAGTGCGGTTTCGGCTACCGCGACTCCCGGTTCAAGCGAGAGAAGGGACGCCACCTGGTTCTGCGCGTCGACTTCCAGCTGCCGCTGGGGGAGATGGGGCAACCCGTCCGCTACCCCGAACTGGCCCGCGCCCTCGGCGTCGAGGTGGGGCAGCGCACCCCCGCGGCCCGGGTGCGGGAGACGGTGCTCGCCATTCGGCGGAGGAAGGGCATGGTCCTGGACGAGAACGACCACGACACCTGGTCCGCAGGTTCCTTCTTCACCAACCCGGTCCTCACCCCGGAGCAGGCGGTCTCCCTGCCCGCGGAGGCTCCCCGTTTCCCGGCCGGGGAGGGAATCAAGACCAGCGCCGCCTGGCTGATCCAGCACGCCGGATTCCCCGCGGGCCACGGAACCGGTCCGGCGAGACTGTCCACCCGGCACGTGCTGGCGCTCACCAACCGCGGGCACGCCACCACCGCCGACGTCCTCGCCCTCGCCCGCGAGATCCGCGACGGCGTGCGGGAACGTTTCGGCATCACCCTGGTCCCCGAGGTGAACCTCGTCGGGGTGAGCATCTGATCAGGGATTTCGGACCGTGCCGGGTATGCGGTAGGGTATGGGTCTGGCGAGGCTGGTCGCGCCTTGAACAAGGTGTGCGGCCGCGTCGAAGGGTAGTAGCTCAACTGGCAGAGCAGCGGTCTCCAAAACCGCAGGTTGGGGGTTCGAGTCCCTCCTGCCCTGCGAAGCAGATGCTTCCAACGCCTGCCACCCAGTGGGTGGGCAGGCATTTCGTTTGTTGACCGAAAGGGACCGCGCGTGAGCGACGACAAGACTCGGCAGGACGGGGACGACCTCCCCGAGGCTGACCCCGTCGCCGACGACGAGGTGATCGCCGATCTGGAGGACCAGTTCGACGAGGAGACCTCCGAGGACGGCGCGGAGGACGACGACGCCGAGGAGGACGAGTCCGCGGAGGACGACGGGAAAACGTCGAAGGTGGTGTCACGCAGGACAGCGAAGGCCCCCGTGAAGAAGACCTCCGCCACCAAGAAGAGGCGAGATTCGGAACGCGGGGAGCACGACCCCTACAGGGCGAAGAACCCGGTGCAGTTCGTGCGCCAGTCCGCGGCCGAACTCAAGAAGGTCGTGTGGCCCAGCTGGGGGGAGCTCACCGTGCTGTTCTCAGCGGTCCTGCTGTTCGTGTTGTTCATCATCGCCTACGTCATGCTTCTCGACAACGGCTTCGGTTGGGCCCTGCTCAGCCTGTTTGGAGGAACCCCCAGTGAGTGAGAACACCGACGACTTCGAGATCGACCTGGGGGAGCTGCCCACCTCCAGCGACGAGGTCGAGATCGACCTCGGCCCGCTCGACGAGGAGAACGAGCCCCAGGAGGAGATCACCCTCGCCGACGATGCGGAGGAGGACGAGCCCGAACAGCCGGAGACCGACGACGCCACCGCAGCGGCCGTCGCGAAGCTCCGTGAGGAGCTGGAGTCCAAGTTCGGCGAGTGGTACGTCATCCACACCTATTCGGGCATGGAGAACCGGGTCAAGCAGAACCTCGACTCCCGCGCCGCCTCCCTGAACATGGAGGACTACATCTTCGAGACGATCGTTCCCACCGAGGAGGTCGTCGAGGTGCGCAACAACACCCGCAAGACAGTCACTCGCTGCGTACTGCCCGGCTACGTACTGGTGCGGATGGAGCTGACCGATGACTCGTGGGCGACGGTGCGCCACACTCCCTCCGTGACCGGTTTCGTCGGCCACGGCCAGACCCCCATCCCGCTCAGCCTGGACGAGGTGGTCAGCATGCTGACTCCTTCCGTCGTCGCGAAGGCGGCCTCCAAGGCCTCCGCCACCGTGGCGCGCGCGAAGAAGAAGGTGGAGATCGTCGATTTCGCGGTCGGCGATTCCGTGATGGTGACCGACGGCCCCTTCACCGGGGTGCACGCCACGATCACCGAGATCAGCGCCAACCAGCAGCGGTTCCGGGCCCTCGTCGAGATCCTGGGCCGCGAGACCCCCGTCGACCTGGAGTTCAAGCAGGTCGAGAAGGTCGGTTAGGTTCCCGCCCGTCCGGGACCCTACAATGGCGCGTTGCGTCGCGACCCGGGTGAACCCGGCGTGACCGTTTCAAACCCAAACCCATAAGGACCCAACATGCCTCCCAAGAAGAAGGTCGCAGCCCTCGTCAAGGTTGCCCTGCAGGCCGGCTCCGCCACCCCTGCACCGCCGGTCGGTACCGCCCTCGGCCCGCACGGCGTCAACATCATGGAGTTCGTCAAGGCGTACAACGCCGCGACGGAGTCCCAGCGTGGCAACGTCATCCCCGTCGAGATCACCATCTACGAGGATCGCACGTTCACCTTCATCACGAAGACCCCGCCCGCTGCCGAACTCATCAAGAAGGCCGCCGGAATCCAGTCCGGTTCGGACAACCCGCTGAAGAACAAGGTCGGCAAACTCACCAAGGACCAGGTGCGCGAGATCGCCACGATGAAGCTGCCGGACCTCAACGCCAACGACGTCGAGGCCGCCAGCAGGATCGTCGAGGGCACCGCCCGCTCCATGGGCGTCACCGTCGAGTGACGCACCCCCTGGCAGGGAGACGAATCCCGGACCAGAACTGGTGGATCAGCCCGCGAGGCTGACGACAGAGAACGGAACCAGAAGATGAAACACAGCAAGGCTTACAAGGCCGCCGCCGACAAGCGCGACGGCTCCCAGCTGCACACGCCCGAGGCGGCGGTGAAGCTGGTCAAGGAAATGGCTTCGGCCAAGTTCGACGAGACCGTCGAGGTCGCGGTGCGTCTCGGCGTCGATCCCCGCAAGGCGGATCAGATGGTGCGCGGCACGGTCAACCTTCCCAACGGCACTGGCAAGACGGCTCGGGTCCTCGTCTTCGCCTCCGGTGAGAAGGCCGAGGCCGCGATCGCAGCGGGCGCCGACGAGGTCGGCGTCGACGACCTCGTCGAGAAGATCTCCGGCGGCTACCTCGACTTCGACGCCGTCGTCGCCACCCCGGACATGATGGGCAAGGTCGGCCGGCTGGGTCGCATCCTCGGCCCGCGTGGCCTGATGCCGAACCCGAAGACCGGCACCGTCACCATGGACGTGGCCAAGGCCGTCTCCGACATCAAGGGCGGCAAGATCGAGTTCCGGGTGGACCGGCACGCGAACCTGCAGTTCATCATCGGCAAGGCCTCGTTCACCGAGCAGCAGCTCGTCGAGAACTACTTCGCGGCCTTGGAGGAGATCCTGCGCCTCAAGCCGGCCGCGTCCAAGGGGCGCTACGTGAAGAAGGTCGCGATCTCCGCCACCATGTCGCCCAGCGTTCTGGTCGACGGCACGGTCACCAAACCGGTTGAGTGAGCCACTGACGGTGAAGGGGCGGGCACCACCCGGTGTCCGCCCCTTCACCGTCGCCCGGGCAGGAAATGAGCGGGCCGGGAAGATCAGGATGAGATGGACAATCGACCGCCACGCCTGCCCAGCAGCTCACGGAAGCCGCTGCCCTCCGGTTCCTTCAACAGGATGGCGGCAATCGCAGACGGGTCGACGATCATCGCGGCAACCCCGTCCCGGGGTCGTAGAGGGCATCGAAGTCCAGGGCGCCGCCGGAGGCCGTGAGTTCGGCATGCACCCGGTCCAGGAGCTGATCGAACCGCTCTGTGAGTTGTTGGTGACGGACGCTCCGGTCGGCGTGTTCCTCTCGGGGCGGGTTCCGTGGTGCGCCGCCGGGGTGTCCTCCGCGAGGGTTGGCGGGGTCACCTCGTCCTGCCGTAGCGCTGCTGGAACTTCTCGACGCGTCCCGTGATGCTGAGACTGCGCGCCTTGCCCGTGTAGAAGGGGTGGCTGTCGGCGGTTATCTCCACGTCGACCAGGGGGTAGGTGTTGCCGTCGCTCCACTCGATCGTCTGCCTGGAAGTCATCGTCGATCGGATCAGGTACATGACCCGGGTGGTGATGTCGCGGAAGACGACGGGGTGGTAGTCGGGGTGGATGCCTGGTTTCATCGTGGGCCTTCGCGGGTCGGATTGGAAGTTCTATTGCGACTCATTATCATTATCGATGTTAGTTCGTGCAACCCGAGGAGTCCCATGTCGCGTCACTGCCAGGTCACGGGGGCCGCGCCCGGTTTCGGTCGCAACGTCCCCTGGTCGAGGAAGAAGACCAACCGCCGTTTCAACGTCAACGTCCAGAAGAAGCGTTACTGGGTGCCGTCGCTGGGGCGGCGGATCAGGCTCACGGTTTCCGCCAAGGGCATCAAGGTGATCGATGCCCGGGGCATCGACGCGGTGGTCGCGGACCTCATCGCCCGGGGAAGGAAATTCTGAGATGGCCAGGAAGAACGACCTGCGCCCGCTGATCAAGCTGCGCTCCACCGCGGGAACCGGCTACACCTACGTGACCCGGAAGAACCGCCGCAACGATCCCGACCGGATCTCGCTGCGCAAGTACGACCCCATCGTCCGGCGCCACGTCGAGTTCAAGGAGACCCGCTGACGGCCCGGCTCTCAGGACTGCCCAGAGCGAAAGGTGCAGGCGGCTGTGTCGCTCAACCATGCGGCCGGCCCGGAGCCCAGTGCGGAGACCTTCGCCCGTCCGATCTCTCGTTCCGGGTGTTGGCCTCCCGCGGCCCCACGAGCAGCATGAGGAACAGCCTGGCCAAAGCGTCCAGGTAACTCGTCACCGACGATGAAACCGCAGGTTTGCTGTGATTCAGGTCGTCGTTTTGCTGTGGTTGATCCCGCAGGTTTGCTGGTCTCTGTGGGTTGCTTCGGCAGGCTCGCCGGTGGCCGGTGAGAAATGGGCCCGGCGTCGAGGCCGGGAGAGGCGGGCAGGTGCTCGGGATGAAGGCGTGAGGCGGTGTGCCTACGGCCCGAGCAGCGCGAGGGGGATCACCGCCACACCATCTCTCCGCCGGTAGGCGGTGGTGCCAGTGGTGAGGATCACCAGGTCGGACACGTCCTCGGGCAGGCGGGAGCGCAGCCAGGTGAGGTGTTGAACGTCCGAGTCCGTCACCGAGGCGGCCAGCTTGACCTCAATGGCGACGATGCGCCCGTCGCGGGCCTCGGTGATCAGATCGATCTCGTGATCGCCGTTGCGGGTGCGTAGATGACCCACCCGGGCCCGTGCCGCCTCGGCTGCCACCCGCACGGTGAGGGTGGCGAGGGCCTCGAACAAGGGGCCGGCGAGGTGGGAATGGCGGGGGGTGGTCATGGAGGAGGCGGTCGCGCCCAGCAGCGAGGCCGCCAGGGCGGGGTCGGCCAGTTGGTGTTTCGGGGCCTGCTGCAATCTTGCGAAGGGGCTGCGGCTGGGGCTCCAACCCGGAACCGGGTCGAGCAGCCAGAGCTGGGTGAGGCGATCACGGTAGGCCTGGGTGGTGTCCCGGGTCGGTTGCTGGCCATCGCCGCCGGTGGTGGCGTCAAGGAGTTTGGAGTAGCTGGTGGTGGTCGAGGACGCGGCGGCGTATGCCGCGAGCCAGCGGCGCAGCGTTTCGGGTCGGCGCACGCCATAGCCCAGATCCGGCAGGTCGCGATCAATCACGCGCTGGATGTAGGTGGCGAGTTGTTCGGTTCGCGGGTCGGGGCCGAGGCCCATGATGCCGGGAAATCCGCTTGCCTCAATGGCGTCGAGATAGTCCACCAGGGAGTAGGACGTGTGGCCCCCGATCTCGGCCGAACAGGGCGGCTCTGCCGTCAGCAGGGAGGCGAGCGAGACGGTGGGGAGGAGTTGCCCACGCTCGTGGATGGCCATGGGGCGCATGCGCAGCGACAGGATGCGACCCGCGCCGCTGTGGGTCCCCTGCGCAGTGGCGGGCGTGGCGGAGCCGGTGAGCAGGAAACTGCCCGGATCCGCTCCGTTGTCCACCTCCCTGCGCACGAGATCCCAGACCTCGGGCATCCGGGACCATTCATCGAGCAACGTCGTTCCCGGCCTGTGGATCCCGTCGGGGTCGGCCTCGACGAGGGCGCGCTGGTCCGGGCGATCCAGGAGGAAAACCCTCGTGGCGCGCTGAAGTGCCGTGCCGGTCTTCCCCACCCCCTTCGCCCCGTCCAGCGCAATGGCGGGCGCTTGGGGAAGGAACGTGTCCAGCAGCTCGTCCACGGTGCGGCGAAGATACATGACCACCTCTAGTCGACATCCAGCAGGCAATCCAGTCGACATCCAGCAGGATGAGGATCTCCGGGTGATGCGCGATTCCGGACCCTCGGAGGCGCATCGGGGTACGCCATCCCATGCCGGAGGATGGGTCACCGGGTGTCGCGACGCCTTCAGAGATTCGTCGTGTCGGTGGCGCAGACGCGGAGGCGGTGTCCGTCTGGATCGGTGGCGACGAAGGTGTAGCCGAAGGCGAGCTCGGTGGGCTCGAGCGCCATGGGAAATCCGAAGCCGCTCCAGGAACGGTGAAGGCGGTCGACGTCCTCGCGGGTGGCCTGGCTCATGGACAGCTCGACGCTGCCCGGGGTGCCGACGGCCGCCGGATCGATACCTCCACGCGCCTGCAGGCCGAGGGTGACGTCCTCGGTCAGGGCGAAAACCGTGAAGTCCTCGAAGGTTTCGACGGGTTTCTTGCTGAGGGCCCGGCGATAGAACGCGGTGCTGGCATCCACGTCCTCGACGTAGAGGATGACGCTGGTGGGGGCGAATGCGGTCATGAGAGGTTTCCTTCCCGTTCAGGGCGCTGGTCGGTTGTCCGAGAAGGTACGGGCCGTGGGTGACATCCCCTGTCATGTTCGTGTGACAGTCTCGGATCCATGAGGGCGGACCGGTTGTTGTCGATGATCTGGTTGTTGCGCGCCCACGGCGGTCTCTCGACCGGGGAACTGGCGCAACGACTGGAGGTCTCGCGCCGCACGATCCTGCGGGACGTGGAGGCGTTGTCGGCTGCCGGGGTCCCGGTGTACTGCCAGCGCGGTCCCGGGGGTGGGGTCAGGTTGCTGCCGGGGTATCGCACCGATGTGACCGCGTTGAGTGAGGACGAGAGCCGGGCGCTCTTCGCGGCACTCTCGTCGTGGGGTGCGGACGCGATGGGATTGAGCGCAGCCTTCGTGTCGGGGGTTCGCAAGTTGCTCGCCGCTGTCCCGGACGCGCATCGCGACCGGGCGGCGGCCGCGGCGTCGCGAATCGTGATTGATCCGAACGGCTGGCTGCCCCAACCCGATGCCCTGCAACCCGGTGAGGCGTTCGCAACGATGGAGACGGCCGTGTTCGCGCGGAAGAAGGTGCGCCTCGACTACCGGTCCTCCCGAGCGGCCGTGCAGAACCTGGTGGTGGAGCCGCACGGGTTGGTGAGCGCGGGCAGTGACTGGTACCTGTGCGCGACCAGCGACAAACGCGTGCGATTCCTCAAGATGGCCCGCATCAGGACCGCCACTCTGCTCGCAACGCCATGCACGGACCACGCGGTGGATGTCGCAGCGGCCTGGAAGCGGCATCGTGTTCGCTTCCTCAACCGGTTCACACCGGTGGTCGTGACGGGGTGGCTCCGGGCGGACCGGTGGGAGGATGCCCGGGAGTGGGCGATCCGTGTCGATGAAACCGAACCTGGTGACGATCCGCCCGAGGGGGAGTGGTGTCCCGTGAGCCTGGAGTTCATGGACGATCTCCACGCGCTCACGATCCTGCTTCGTCTCGGCCCCGGCATCCGCGTCGAAGCGCCGTCGGAGATCAGGGCCGAACTGCTGGCCCATCTCGACCGGATCGCGGGTCTCTACCATCGCTGAGCCACCCGGAGGCACGTCCGGGTCGGCATCCTGAACCCTCCCCGAAAGCCTGTGATCAGGCTCTCACGAATCCTCGGGGTCAAGGACGGCAACGCGGCCCGGTGGGTGCTCGGCGCCCAATCGACGCAATCCCCGGGATTCGATTCGGTGAACTGCTGGGATATCACGCCTCCGGGTTGGCGTTCTTGTCGTGTGGGTCCCATCGTGTCCCATGGAGGACGCCGTAATCCTCGGCCCCGGAGATTTCCATTCCGATTTCTTATTCCGATCGGAAAATGTGCCATAAAGAGTTGCCGCCGGGGAGTCACGCTGTAATGATGGTAGGGCCTGAAGGTCTCCCGGGCAGGGGCGGTGTGGCGGGGACCGTCGTGGTGGTGGACCGGCAGAGTTGCATGACGAAGGGCGCGCGGGAACGTGTGCATCCCCGGGGCGATGTGGCCCGGCGCGTCACCAGGGCGGCCACAGCAACCGGGCCTGTCGCCGCGACCTCTCGCTGAAGAAGAAGTTCAAATCGTTCCAACCCCATGCAAGGAGGCAAAATGAAGGGCTACGCGATGCTCAGGATCGGCGAGGTCGGATGGATCGAGAAGGAGGACCCGAAGTGCGGGCCGATGGATGCCATCTGCCGTCCGATCGCGCTGGCGCCGTGCTCCTCCGACATCCACACCGTCTACGAGGGCGGCGTGGGGGAGCGTCACAACATGATGCTCGGCCACGAGGCGGTCGGTGAGGTCGTCGAGGTGGGATCCATGGTCGAGGACTTCAAGGTCGGCGACCGGGTCATCATCCCCGCCATCACCCCCGACTGGTCCTCGGTGGCCGCCCAGGAGAGCTACGCCATGCACTCCGGTGTCCCGCTCGGCGGCTGGAAGTTCTCCAACACCAAGGACGGCGTCTTCGCCGAGCTGATCCACGTCAACGATGCCGACGGAAACCTGGCCCTCCTGCCGGAGGGGATCTCCCCCGAGGTCGGCGCGATGCTCTCCGACATGGTCACCACCGGGCTTCACGGTGCCGAGCTCGCCAGCATCGAGCCCGGCGACGTCGTCGCCGTCATCGGTATCGGACCGGTTGGCCTGATGTCCGTGGCCAGCGCGTCCGTTCTCGGCGCGGGCCGCCTGTTCGCCGTCGGGTCGCGGCCCAAGTGCATCGAGGTCGCCCAGGAATACGGCGCAACCGACATCATCAACTACCGCGAGGGTGGGATCGTGGAACAGATCATGGAGGCCACCAAGGGCCAGGGCGTCAACCGGGTCATCGTCGCCGGCGGAGACCTCGACACCTTCCAGCAGGCCTTCGACATCCTGAAGGTGGGCGGTCGGGTCGCGAACGTCAACTACCTGGGGGAGGGCGAGAACATCAAGATCAGCCGCGAGTCGACCCTGGTGGGCATGGGCCACAAACACTTCGTCGGTGGCCTGACCCCCGGCGGTCGCAACCGCATGGACAGGATGGCCAACCTCGTCCTGGCCGGGCGCATCCACCCCGAGAAGATGATCACCCACCGCTTCACCGGGATCGAGCACGTCGAGGACGGCGTGGAGCTCATGCGCACCAAGCCGCGCGATCTCATCAAACCCGTCATCCTGGTCTGAGGACCCCTCCCGGCGAGGGGCTTCCCGGAGCCCGTCGATCCGGGCCCGAGACGAGCACCCCGGAAACCGGTTGGTCCGACCCGCACGTTTCAGCGGGTCGGCCCAACCGGTCCTCTGCGGACGGCGCCCCATCCGCGGAGCCCGTCAGGGGTTGCGGTTCCCGGCGGCGTAGGGGGCCTCCGGACAGATGTCCAGGACCTCCCGTTCGGGTTCGATCATGGCTTTCTCGTGCTGGCAGCGCCAGCGGCTGTTTTCCTTGATGCCCGGGACGGTGTGGCCGTCGTCGATCACGTCGCCCTCGCGCATCAGGTAGATGCCGGTGTTGTAGAGCAGCCCCGAGACCCCGTCCGGGTCGAGCCCCCGGAAATGACACTGGAGATCGGGCACCCCGAAGATGCCCAGACCGCGGGTGTCCATGAGGAACTCGTCGTCACCGTTGCTGATCCTGAAGAACCGCACGTTGAAGAAGCCGTAGTAGGTGTAGCCCTCGCGCTGGACCTCCAGCCATCGGCGGGGTTCGAAGAAGGCATCGGCGGCGCCGGAGTACAGGGCGATCGGGTCGGTGAGCTCCACCAGGGCCGAGGCGAGGGTGCGGAACAGCCGTAGCCGGTCCTCGAAGGCCAAGGCGCGGGCCAGGAACTCGAAGGTGGACAGGAAGTGACGGCCCTGGGACAGCACGTCCTTGACGTCGGGAAAGTCCCAGCTCTGCTGGAGTGCCGTTTCGTACCTGGAGGGATCGGAGAAGTCCTTGGACGTGGCGAGGAAGGCCTGCGCCGGAACTCCCGACCGGTCCGCGTAGTCGAAGCGGTGCTCCGGGAAGGCGAAGAAGACGGGAGGCCCGCCGTCGCCGATGACATCCGTGGGACCGAACTCGCGGGACAGGTACTCGCGCCAGGCGCCCACGTCGATGGCCGGTGGGGCTGCGTAGATGCCCTCCATGACGAACGGGTCGGGTGGGAAGCGGCGGGAATCCTGCATGCCCCCTTCCTAACAGATGGAGGGTCCCGGGGCGTGGCGCACCCCTCCGGCTGAAACCGCTGGCATGCTGCCCCGGCCGGAAGGAAGCCCATGCCCCTCGACCACATCACCCGAACCCTGCCCCTGCTCGGCGCCACCGGGCACGGAGAGATGCGGGCCGGGGAGGGCTCCAGGGCGGGCATTGCCGGCCGTTGATCAGGGATCAGCGTTCACCGCGGTACGGTCCGGGCGGCAACCCGTCCCCGGTCGAACTCGAAGACCCGGTCCGCCGAGTCGAGGTGCTCCAGGCGGTGCGTGATCTCGATGACGGTCAACCCGGGGAGGTCGCGCTCCAGGTTGGTCCGGATGCGGGCCTCCAGGTCGGTGTTCAGATTGGCCGTGAACTCGTCCAGCACCAGCACCCTCGGGTTCACCAGCAGCGCCCTGGCCAGGCAGAGGCGTTGCAGCTGCCCTCCCGAGAGCTCCCGCCCGTCGCGGCCCGTCCGGGTCGCCAGACCCTGCGGCATGGCCCGCACCTCGTCGGCCAGCTCGGCGCCCGCCAGGACCCGCCACAGGTCCTCGTCAGTGGCCTCGGGTGCGCCCAGCCTCAGGTTCTCGGCGATGGTGGCATCCAACACCTGCCCGCGCTGCGGCACCAGGACGATGGCGCGGCGCAGGGAGTCGAGGGTGTATTCGCGCACGGAGGTTCCGTCGATCAGGATGTCGCCGCCGGCCAGCTCGTCGTAGCGGAGCAGCAGCTGCGCGGTCGTCGACTTGCCCGACCCGCTGGCACCGACGAACACCGTCCGCCCGCCCGCGTTCGCGGTCACCGAGACCCCGGACAGGGCCGGGTTGCCGGGCAGGGCACCCGGGTAGCGGTAGTCGACGTCGCGCCACTCGATTCTCGGTGACGCGTCCAGGCGCAGCTCTCGCGGGCCGTCCGAGACCGCCTCGGGGGCGTGGCACAGTTCCCAGAGCCGCCTCGCCGCGCTCAGCGAGTGGTCGAGGTACCCGACGGCGTCCTCCACGCCCCGCGGACCCTCGAACAACCGCAGCGACGCGGCCGCCAGGGCGGCCACCAGCAGCGGATCGAGGTGCGCCGAGATCCCGGTCCACACGACCGAGGCCGCGGAGACCAGGGTCAGCGCCAGGTTCGCGCCGCGCCGCAGACCCTTGAAGACCAGCGGCGGCAGGGCCGCATCGCGCACCCGGGTGCCGAGTGCGTCGAGTTCCTCGACCCGGCTGCGCTGGTGGCCGTAGGAGAGGACCTCGTCGATCCCGTAGACGGAATCGGTGGCGTGCGCGGTCAGCTGCCCGCGCAGCCGCAGCCCCTCCGCGGTCGAACGGAGCGACCGTCGCAACCCCACGAACGGCACCACCAGCAACGCGACCGCGATGCAGGCCGCAGGGATCGCGACCAGGCCCCAGCCGGCCAGCGACCCCACCGTCACCAGGGCGGCGGCCGGCACCACGAAGGCCGATACCACCGGCGCGAAGGTGTGGGCGTAGACCACCTCGATGCGGTCCACGTCGCGGGTGAGTGTCGGCAGCAGGTCGCCGGAACGGTTCCGGAGCACCACGGCCGGGGCCTTCGGCCACAGCGACGCGAAGGCGTGACCGCGCAGCAGCTCCAGGGCCTTGAAGGCGACGTAGTGACCCGTGAACTGTTCCGCGTAGTAGGCCAGCGCCTTGGCCAGCGCGACCACCACGATCCAGAAAAGCAGTCCGCCGATGGGGTGACCGGATGCGAAGGACGCGACCAGCAGCCCGGCCAGCCCGAACAGCACCAGTTCGAGGCCCAGGTTGATGCAGCGCAGCACGGAGGAAACCAGCAGCGGCGGATGGACCGGGCGGGTGATGCCGGTCAGCCAACGGATCAGTCCAGGGGTGTTCGGGGTCTTCATCGGGCAACCGCCGTTTCGAGGGGTAGCAGGACGCCGTCGCGCAGCTCGTGGGCCGCGTCGGCGATGGAGAGGAGGGAACGGCGATGGGTGACCATCAGCACCGTCCATTCGGGACCGATCCCGGCCAGGGCCTCGATGATGGCCGCCTCCGAGACCACGTCCACCTGACTGGTCGGCTCGTCCAGAAGGAGGATGCGGCGACCCGACAGGAAGGCCCGGGCCAGGGACAGGCGCTGCGCCTGCCCGCCCGAGATCAGCTGACCGCGCTCGCCGACGTCGGAATCCAGGCCCTGCGGCATCCGCTCCACATCCTCGGCCACGTGGGCGCGGCGCAGCGCCTCCCACAGCTCGTCATCGGTGGCCCCGGGGTTCGCGATGCGCAGGTTGTCGGCGACGGTGCCCGAGAACAGCCACGTGGACTGCGCGACGCAGGCCGAGATGCGGCAGACCTGCTCCGGTTCGAGCGCACCCAGGTCCCGGCCGTCGAGCACGACCGCTCCCCGCTGGGCGGGCAGGGTGCCCCGGAGCAGTGACAGCAGCGTCGATTTCCCGGCCCCGGAGGGCCCCATGATCGCCACCTTGGCCCCGCGGGGCACCTCGAGGTCGAGGCCGTTCAGGACGGGCCCGCGCCCGTAGTCGTGGTGGACGCCTCGCAGGCTGATGGCGGATTCGGTCGGCGCGGCCCCGGAGGCCGCGGCGGGACGCTCGGCGGGGACGTGCGACAGCTGCCGCTCGATGGCGCGCTGCGAGGCCACCCCGCCCATGCCGATGTAGAAGAACCCGGCCACCTGCACCAGGGGCTCCAGCATCAGGGTCAGCAGCAGGGCCACCGAGAGGCCCTGCCCCGGGGTGATCGCGCCCGCCGCGAGGCGGGAGCCGATCAGGTGCACGGACCAGCAGATCAGCAGCAGCGAGAAGGCGCCGTCGAGGACGATGATCACCACCTGGTTGCCCGCCAGCAGCCGCATGATGGCCCGGCGATTGGCCTCGCCCTGGGCGCGCAGCCGTTCCTCGGTCCGCCTGCCAGCGCCCAGCAGGCGGATGGGGATCAGGTTGCGCAACGCGTCCAGGTACTGCACGGCCAGGCGGCCGCGTTCCTTGCGGGAGGCCGCCGAGACCTTGCGGAACAGCCGCATGAATCCCCAGATCGCCAGGGGAACCAGGGGGCAGACGGCCATGATCCCGAGACCGAGCAGCGGGTCCAGGGAGGTGACGTAGGCCAGGGTGAGGAAGGGGATGGCCAGAGCAGCGAGGGTCGCTCCCAGGTAGACCTGGCGGTACTCGGACATGCGCTCCGCGTTGTCGGTCATGAGGGTCACCAGCTGGGCGGGGGAAGGATTTGCCGCGGGGGCGGGGCGGCGGTGCCCGCGGCCGCGCCACGGCCGGGGGCCGGGGGCGGTGTGGGGCGCCGTCGTGGCGGAATCGTCGGCCGGGGTCGTGGGACGCACGGCGGCACGGAAATGGGCATCCAGCAACCGGGCCCTGAGACGGCGTTCCTCCTGGCGGGCCGACCAGCCGCCGAACACCACCTCGGCGAAGGCGCAGCAGGCCGCCGCCAAGGCGATCAACCCGGCCCACAGCCAGGTGGCCGCATCCACGGGCCGTCCCCCGAGCGCATCTCCCCAGGCCTGTCCGATGATCACGAGGGCCGTTCCCGTGAATGCCGCGGATCCGATCCGGAGGGCGCCGACCAACCACGTCGCACGCTTCCCGGATTTCGAAACGGATGCATTGCCCATTTCATGTTTATTAGGCATGCTTAACCTCCTGCAACACGGTGTCTCAAAGATAGCCGATGTGGTCGCTCGTGCCAACACCTCGGAGTGTCCGCGGCCTCTGGGGTTTGAGGGTGGGGCGCCGTTCGAGGTGTGTGGCCGGTCGCTCCCGGTCGACGAGGTGTGTTCGAGACGGGCGGATGATCGGGTTCGGCCCGGTGCCGTCTGATCGGTGGGGTCCCGGAGGCTGATTTGTGGCCCGTCGGGTTCTCGCCTAGAATCTTGCACGCCGAAGACCGCAGGTGACGCAAGTCTCAATTCCCCCGCACGGGGAGCCCGCGCAGGTGACCGCAAGCCAGCAGGCATCTTTCCTGCCCGCCCCGCGCCGCCGGCGTCGGGGTTTCTTCATCTTCTGGGGTCGAGGGCGACAACAGTTATGGAAGGAGACCCAATGGCGAGGCCGGAGAAGGCTGCCAAGGTAGCGGAGCTGGGACAGAAGTTCACCGATTCCGCCGCCGTGGTGCTGACCGAGTACCGCGGTCTCACCGTCAAGGACCTGCAGGATCTGCGCCGGTCCCTCGGTGGGGACGCCACCTACGCCGTTGCGAAGAACACCCTGGCCCTGCTCGCGGCCCGGGAAGCCGGTATCGACGGCATCGAGTCGACGCTCGTCGGACCAACCGCGTTCACCTTCATCACCGGCGACATCGCCAAGGTGACCAAGGGGCTGCGCGACTTCGCAAAGGCACATCCGTTCCTGGCTATCAAGGGAGGCGTTCTCGAGGGCAGGTTCCTCGACGCCAAGGCGGTCCTCAAGCTTGCTGACCTCGAATCCCGCGAGGTCCTGCTGTCCAAGATGGCTGGCGCCATGAAGGGCAGCCTGGCGAAGGCCGCAGGCACCCTGGCAGCTCCGCTGTCGAAGAGTGCCCGCCTGTTCGGCGCGCTGCAGAGCGCCGCCGAGGAGAACCCGGACCTGATCGGTGGAGCCGGCTCGGCGCCTGCCACCGAGGCCACGAACGAGGACGCCGCCGCCGGCGGCGTCACCCCGGCCGACGAGGCCTGAGCAGCATCCGCTGCGGAAAAGAAATCCGTCGCAGCGTGACTGCTTGCGATGCTTGATCGAAAGGAACGCCCATCATGGCGAAGCTCACCAAGGAAGAGCTCCTTGACGCCTTCAAGGAGATGACCCTCATCGAACTGTCCGAGTTCGTGAAGCTGTTCGAGGACACCTTCGACGTCACCGCCGCCGCCCCGGTCGCCGCCGTGGTTCCCGGCGCCCCCGCGGCAGGCGGCGGCGACGCCGGTGCCGCGGAGGAGGCCGACTCCGGCAAGGTCGACGTCATCCTCACCTCGGGTGGCGACAAGAAGATCGCCGTCATCAAGGAGGTGCGCGCCCTGACCAGCCTCGGCCTGAAGGAGGCCAAGGACCTGGTGGAGTCCGCCCCGAAGCCTGTTCTCGAGCAGGTCGAGAAGGATGTCGCGGAGAAGGCCAAGGCTGCCCTCGAGGCTGCCGGCGGCTCCGTCGAGCTCAAGTGATCCCGGCTGGGAAACCGGCTTCGATCGCCCAGGAGGCCCGCCCCGTGTCAGGGGTGGGCCTCCTGTCGTGTGTATCGCGGGTACGGTCGAGGAATGGGATGTCGACTGGCCTGGGGTGTTGCGGTGGGTCTGTGGGCCGCGGCCGAGATCGTTGAAGCCGTGGCGGCGCGATGCCTCGTGGGGAGCGCCACCCGGGAGGCCGTGGTGGTGCTCCCCGGTTTCCGCAACGAGGATCCGTCGCGGATCAACGGGGTCAATCGGTGGCGGGTCGGTGTCGCGCTGCGAACGGCCGGGCTTCTGGGACCGGACACCTGCATCATCGCCTCGGGCGGGGATCCCGCCGGGGTCGGGGTGGCGGAGGCGGATCTGCTGGCCGCCGAGCTTCGTCGCCGGGGATTCACCGGCGAGATCATCACCGAGACGCAGTCGCGAACCACGTGGGAGAACGCCCGGCGGGTATTGCCGCTGCTGGGTCCGGCCCGCTGCGTAGCGGTCGCCTCCAACCCGTTGCACGGGCTGAAACTGCGGCTTCACCTCGCGGCCCTGGAGCCGGGAATCCGCCAGCGATTCGTCGCGGCGCAGGACTACCGCCCCCTTGAGCTGGGCCCGCTGCGGGTGCTCTCGGCCGTCATCGGGGTGGGGGACCTGCTGCGTCTGCTCCGGGGCAGGCGCCGGGATCGTCCCGGACGGGAAACCCCCGGTTTTGTCGGCCGGGTGCTGGGCGGTTGGCTGGCGCGCCGGTTCGGGTGATGCGGGCCTCGCGGACCGGATCGGCAGGCCCCGGGACGACCGCGTTGCACTGGAGCCCTGGTCCGCTACCATGTTCACTGCGGTGGTTTCGCATCGTGCGTTTGCTTCCGAAGGTTTCGTGGCCTATAGTGGTTTGTTGCCCTGCTCTGCAATCGTGCCCGTGATTTGACGCGGGTCCTTTGCTGTGCGACGAACCAGCCGCGTTCCCGGAAGGACCGAATCTTGGCCGCCTCGCGCTCTGCGTTGAAGAACACCAATGTCGTCTTGCCCAGTGGTCGGATCTCATTCGCGAAGATCCACGAACCGCTTGAGGTCCCCAACCTGCTCGATCTTCAGATCAACTCCTACAACTGGCTCATCGGAAACGAGGCCTGGCAAGCCGATGTCGAGGAGCGCCTGGCCGCTGGCCGCACCGACGTGAACACCCGCTCCGGGCTGGAGGAGATCTTCTCCGAGATCTCCCCCATCGAGGATTTCAACGAGACGATGTCGCTGTCCTTCCGCGACCACCGTTTCGAGGAGCCCAAGCACTCCATCGAGGAGTGCAAGGACCGCGACGTCACCTACGCCGCCCCGCTGTTCGTGACCGCCGAGTTCGTCAACAACGAGACGGGCGAGATCAAGTCGCAGACCGTGTTCATCGGCGACTTCCCGCTGATGACCGACAAGGGCACCTTCATCATCAACGGCACCGAGCGCGTCGTCGTCTCGCAGCTCGTCCGCTCCCCGGGCGTCTACTTCGAGATCACCCCGGACAAGGGATCCGACAAGGACATCTACTCCTGCAAGGTGATTCCCTCCCGCGGCGCCTGGCTGGAGTTCGAGATCGACAAGCGCGACATGGTCTTCGTGCGCCTCGACCGCAAGCGCAAGCAGAACGTCACGGTCCTGCTCAAGGCCCTCGGTTGGAGCGAGGACCGCATCCTCGAGGAGTTCGGTGAGTTCGAGTCCATGCGCATGACGCTGGAGAAGGACACCGTCAACACCCAGGACGAGGCACTGCTGGACATCTACCGCAAGCTGCGTCCCGGCGAGCCCCCGGCACGCGACGCCGCCCAGGCGCTGTTGGAGAACTACTATTTCAACCCGAAGCGCTACGACCTGGCGAAGGTCGGCCGCTACAAGATCAACAAGAAGCTCGGACTCGACCTGCCCTTCGACAGCCAGGTCCTCACCATGGAGGACATCGTCGCGGCCATCAAGTACGTCGTGGCCCTCCACGAGCACAAGGAGGAGCTGAACGGCCTGCCCGTCGAGGCCGATGACATCGACCACTTCGGCAACCGCAGGCTTCGCACCGTCGGCGAGCTGATCCAGAACCAGCTGCGCACCGGCCTGGGGCGCATGGAGCGCGTCGTCCGCGACCGCATGACCACCCAGGACATCGAGGCCATCACCCCGCAGACCCTCATCAACATCCGCCCCGTGACGGCGGCGTTGAAGGAGTTCTTCGGCACCTCGCAGCTGTCGCAGTTCATGGACCAGAACAACCCCCTCGCCGGGCTGACCCACAAGCGCAGGCTCTCCGCGCTCGGCCCGGGTGGCCTCTCCCGCGACCGCGCGGGCATGGAGGTGCGCGACGTCCACAGCTCGCACTACGGCCGCATGTGCCCCATCGAGACCCCCGAGGGCCCGAACATCGGCCTCATCGGTTCGCTCGCCTCGTTCGCCCGCGTCAACGCCTTCGGGTTCATCGAGACCCCATACCGGCGCGTCATCGACGGCAAGGTCACCGACCAGATCGACTACCTGACCGCCGACGAGGAGGACCGGTTCTCCATCGCCCAGGCCAACGCGGCCCTGGACGCCGAGGGCCGTCTCACCGAGGAACGCGTCCTGGTGCGCATCAAGCACGGTGACGTCGACACCATCCCGGCGGCCGATGTCGAGTACATGGACGTCTCACCCCGGCAGATGGTCTCGGTGGCCACCGCGCTGATCCCGTTCCTCGAACACGACGACGCATCCCGGGCGCTGATGGGAGCGAACATGCAGCGCCAGGCGGTGCCGCTGATCCGCAACGAGGCCCCGTTCGTCGGCACCGGCATGGAGTACCGCGCGGCCGTGGACGTCGGTGACGTGACCCTCGCGAAGAAGGCCGGCGTGGTCTCCTCGGTCACGGCCGACATCATCGAGATCGCCAACGACGACGCCACCTACTCCTCGTACCGGCTCGAGAAGTTCGTGCGCTCCAACGCGGGCACCTGCATCAACCAGCGTCCGCTGGTCGCGACGGGGGACCGCGTCGAGGTCGGTACCCCGCTGGCCGACGGTCCCTGCACCGACCAGGGCGAGCTGGCGCTCGGCAAGAACCTCCTCGTGGCGTTCATGCCGTGGGAGGGCCTCAACTACGAGGACGCGATCATCCTGTCGCAGCGTCTCGTGCAGGACGACGTCCTGACCTCGATCCACATCGAGGAGCACGAGGTTGACGCCCGCGACACGAAACTGGGCGCCGAGGAGATCACCCGCGACATCCCCAACGTCTCCGACGAGATGCTGGCCGACCTCGACGAGCGCGGCATCGTCCGCATCGGCGCCGAGGTCTCGGCCGGCGACATCCTCGTCGGCAAGGTCACCCCGAAGGGCGAGACCGAGCTGACCCCGGAGGAGCGCCTGCTGCGCGCGATCTTCGGGGAGAAGGCCCGTGAGGTCCGTGACACCTCGCTGAAGGTGCCGCACGGCGAATCCGGCACCGTCATCGGGGTTCGGGTCTTCGACACCCGCGACGACGACGAACTGCCGCCCGGGGTCAACCAGCTGGTGCGGGTCCACGTCGCCCAGAAACGCAAGATCAGCGATGGGGACAAACTCGCCGGCCGCCACGGGAACAAGGGCGTGATCTCGAAGATCCTCCCCGTGGAGGACATGCCCTTCCTGGCCGACGGCACCCCCGTCGACATCGTCCTCAATCCTCTCGGTGTCCCGTCCCGGATGAACATCGGGCAGGTTCTGGAGAACCACCTCGGGTGGATCGCCAAGACCGGCTGGGACATCACGGAGGTCAAGGAGGCCTGGGCTGATCGGCTGCGCGAGGTCGGGCTCGGCCACGTCGACCCGGATTCCAGGGTCGCGACCCCCGTCTTCGACGGCGCCGACGAGAGCGAGATCACCGGTCTGCTGGAGAACTCGCTGACCACTCGCGACGGGGAACGTCTCATCGACGGCGGCGGCAAGGCCCAGCTGTTCGACGGTCGTTCCGGCGAGCCCTACCCGGAGAGGACCGGCGTCGGTTACATGTACATGCTGAAACTGCACCACCTCGTCGACGACAAGATCCACGCCCGCTCCACCGGCCCGTACTCGATGATCACCCAGCAGCCGCTGGGCGGTAAGGCGCAGTTCGGTGGCCAGCGGTTCGGCGAGATGGAGGTGTGGGCGCTCGAGGCCTACGGTGCCGCCTGGGCCCTCCAGGAGCTGCTGACCATCAAGTCCGACGACGTTCCAGGCCGTGTGAAGGTCTACGAGGCCATCGTCAAGGGCGAGAACATCCCCGAACCAGGCATCCCGGAGTCCTTCAAGGTGCTCGTCAAGGAGATGCAGTCGCTGTGTCTGAACGTGGAGGTCCTCTCCGGGGACGGCCGCGTCATCGACCTGCGGGACTCGGAGGACGACCTGCGCAACGCCGAGGACTTCGGCATCGATCTCGGAAGACGTCCCGGAGGCGACCACTTCCTCGACGTCACCGAAGTCTGAGTCTGACTCAGTCACGCCGGTGACCCGGCACCAGTAAAACCTCTCAGATTTCAGGCACAGGCACCCGCCGGGGCGGCGGGGGAAAGAGAACCAATGCTGGACGTGAACGTCTACGACAAGCTCTGCATCGGACTGGCGAGCGCCGACCAGATCCGCGAGTGGAGCCACGGTGAGGTCAAGAAGCCCGAGACCATCAACTACCGCACCCTCAAACCGGAGCGCGACGGCCTCTTCTGCGAGAAGATCTTCGGCCCCACCCGGGACTGGGAGTGCTACTGCGGCAAGTACAAGCGGGTGCGTTTCAAGGGCATCATCTGCGAACGCTGCGGCGTCGAGGTGACCCGATCCAACGTGCGCCGCGAGCGCATGGGTCACATCGAGCTGGCCGCGCCCGTCACCCACATCTGGTACTTCAAGGGCGTTCCCTCGCGTCTCGGGTACCTGTTGGACATCGCGCCGAAGGATCTCGAGAAGGTCATCTACTTCGCCGCGCACATGATCACCCACGTGGATGAGGAGGCCCGCCACCGCGACCTCCCGAGCCTTCAGGCCCGTCACGAGGCCTACATCAAGCAGCTCGAGAAGAATCGGGACTCGGAGATCGAGAGCCGTCTGGCCAAGCTGGAGGAGGACCTCGCCCAGCTCGAGTCCGAGGGTGCCAAGGCCGACATCAAGCGCAAGGTCTCCGACGGTGCGCAGAAAGAGGCGGGGCAGCTCCGCAACCAGTACCAGCGCCGGATCGACCGCGCCCAGGCGGTGTGGGACCGGTTCAAGTCGCTGAAGGTGCAGGACCTGGAGGGCGACGAGATCCTCTACCGGGACATGAAGCAGCGCTACGGCAAGTACTTCACCGGCTACATGGGCGCCGAGGCCATCAAGAAGCGCCTCGAGACCTTCGACCTGCAGGCCGAGGCCGAGAAGCTGCGTGAGACCATCGCCAACGGCAAGGGGCAGCGCAAGACTCGCGCTCTGAAGCGCCTGAAGGTGGTCGCCGCTTTCCTCAGCGGCAACAACGATCCCTCCGGGATGGTGCTCGACGCCGTTCCCGTCATCCCGCCGGACCTGCGTCCCATGGTGCAGCTCGACGGTGGCAGGTTCGCCACCTCGGACCTCAACGACCTCTACCGTCGCGTCATCAACCGCAACAACCGGCTCAAGCGTCTCCTCGACCTCGGTGCGCCCGAGATCATCGTCAACAACGAGAAGCGCATGCTCCAGGAGGCCGTCGACTCGCTCTTCGACAACGGGCGTCGCGGCCGTCCCGTCACCGGGCCGGGCAACCGTCCGTTGAAGTCGATCTCGGACATGCTCAAGGGCAAGCAGGGCCGGTTCCGCCAGAACCTGCTCGGCAAGCGCGTCGACTACTCGGGTCGCTCCGTGATCGTGGTCGGCCCCCAGCTGAAACTGCACCAGTGCGGCCTGCCGAAGGCCATGGCCCTGGAGCTGTTCAAACCGTTCGTGATGAAGCGCCTGGACGACCTCAACCACGCCCAGAACATCAAGGCGGCCAAGCGCATGGTGGAGAGGCAGCGCCCCATCGTGTGGGACGTGCTCGAGGAGGTCATCGCCGAACACCCGGTGCTGCTGAACCGCGCACCAACCCTGCACCGCCTCGGCATCCAGGCCTTCGAGCCGCAGCTGATCGAGGGCAAGGCGATCCAGCTCCACCCGCTCGTCTGCGCGGCCTTCAACGCCGACTTCGACGGCGATCAGATGGCCGTTCACCTGCCGCTGTCCGCCGAGGCCCAAGCGGAGGCGCGGGTGCTGATGCTCTCGACGAACAACATCCTCAAGCCTGCCGACGGCCGCCCCGTGACCGTTCCCAGCCACGAGATGATCATCGGCATGTACTGGCTGACGATGCTGCAGGAGGGCGAGAAGGGGGCCGGTCACGCCTTCTCCTCGGTGGCCGAGGCGATCATGGCCCACGACCGTGGCGACCTGCACGTCGGCGCCCCGATCAAGCTGCGCCTCAACGGCATCGTGCCGCCTGCCGGGTACGCCGACAAGGTGCGTGCGGACGGGTCCGTCATCCTCGAGACCTCGCTCGGCCGGGCCCTGTTCAACGAGGCCCTGCCCGCGGACTTCCCGTTCGTCAACGAGCGGGTCGGCAAGAAACAGATCGGCCAGATCGTCAACGACCTCGCCGAACGCTACCCGCTGATCGACACCGTGCGCACCCTCGACGGGTTGAAGGACCTGGGTTTCCAGTGGGGTTCGCGCTCCGGCGTGACCGTTTCCATCGCGGATGTCCAGACCCCGCCGAGCAAACCGGAGATTCTGGCCGCCTACGACGCCAGGGCAGCGAAGATCGACACCCTGTACGAGCGCGGTTCGGTGACGGAGGACGAGCGCCGTCAGGAACTGATCGAGCTGTGGACCGATGCCACCGCGGAGCTGACGGATGCGATGAAGGACAACTTCTCGCAGACCAACCCGATCTTCGTGATGGTCAACTCGGGCGCCCGCGGCAACATGACCCAGATGCGCCAGATCGCGGCCATGCGAGGCCTGGTGGCCAACCCGAAGGGCGACATCATCGCCCGGCCCATCAAGTCGAACTTCCGCGAGGGCCTGTCGGTGCTGGAGTACTTCATCTCCACCCACGGCGGTCGCAAGGGGCAGGCCGACACGGCGCTGCGGACCGCCGACTCGGGTTACCTGACCCGGCGCCTGGTGGACGTCTCGCAGGACGTCATCATTCGCGAGGAGGACTGCCAGACCGAGCGTGGTCTGGTCAAGACCATTGCCCGCTGGACCAAGATCGTCACGGATGAGGACGGCAGGAAGGTCCAGGTGGAGGCGGAACCGCTGGAGGAGGGGGCGTCCGTCTCCATCGTTCCCGACGTGGAGACCGCCGTCTACGCCCGCACCGCGGCAACCGACATCACCGACGCCCAGGGCAACGTGCTCGTCGCGGCGGGCACCGATCTCGGTGACGCCGAGATCGAGCGGCTCGCCTCCGTCGGCGTCACCCAGGTCAAGGTTCGTTCCGTGCTGACCTGCGAGGCCGCCACCGGCACCTGCGCCATGTGCTACGGCCGGTCGCTGGCCTCCGGGAAGACCGTGGACGTCGGTGAGGCCGTCGGTATCGTCGCCGCCCAGTCCATCGGCGAGCCCGGTACCCAGCTCACGATGCGCACCTTCCACACCGGTGGTGTGGCCGGCGATGACATCACGCAGGGTCTGCCACGTGTCGTGGAGCTGTTCGAGGCCCGCCAGCCGAAGGGCAAGGCCCCCATCGCCGAGGCCGATGGCGTCATCCGTATTGAGGACGGCGACCGCAGTCGCAAGATCATCATCGTGCGGGATGACGGCGGCGACGACCTCGAATACCCGGTGGCGCGTCGTACCCGGTTGGAGTTCGAGGACGCCAACGGGGTGCGCGTGGCGATCCGCGATGGGGTGCACGTGACCATCGGCCAGCAGCTCACCGCCGGCCAGGTGGACCCGCAGGACGTGCTGCGCATCCGTGGCCTGCGCAAGGTCCAGGAGCACCTGGTGGAGGAGGTGCAGCGCGTGTACCGCACGCAGGGCGCCCCCATCCACGACAAGCACATCGAGATCATCATCCGCCAGATGCTGCGTCGCGTGACCGTCATCGACTCGGGCGACACCTCGATGATGCCGGGTGAGCTGGTGGACCGGCAGGCCTACGAGGCCGCGAACCGCAAGGCCCTGACCGAGGGCGGGCGTCCCGCGGAGGGCCGACCGGTGCTGATGGGCATCACCAAGGCCTCCCTCGCGACGGACTCGTGGCTGTCGGCCGCTTCCTTCCAGGAGACGACGAAGGTGCTCACCGACGCCGCGATCCAGGGCAAGTCCGACACCCTCGTCGGTCTGAAGGAGAACGTGATCCTCGGCAAGCTGATCCCGGCCGGAACGGGTCTGGATCGCTACCGCAACATTCGGGTGGAACCCACCGCGGATGCGCGATCGCAGGCCTACACCGTCAGTTACGACCCGTACGACTACTCGTTCGGTTCTGATCTGGATGTTCCCGGCGTTCCGCTGGACGACATCGATTTCGGCGATATTCGCTGAACCTTCCCTCACACGGGGCGGGCATCATGGTGATGCCCGCCCGGCTTCGTTCGTCGGACGGTGTGTGTACGGGGTGCCAGGAGCCGGGGGCTTCGATGGCTCGGCTGGTTTCCTGAGAGTTTCTGCGTGAGGGTGGCGGACTGTTCCGAGGTCTCACACGGATGAGAGTGAGGTTCTGCTCTCGGGCCGTAGCGGCAAGCCTCCGGGGCGGATCAGCGACTCGCTCGTCTCTTCCGCGGTGGCGGGATACGGAACCCGGGAAGCTTTCGCGCTCCGGGTCCCACTGAGACCGAGTTTTCGCATGGCTCGGTCCACCGCTCCCGGAGTTGCATCCACCCCTGTCCGTCGCAGCGCTTCCAGCATGCGTCGGCGCCCGTAGAAACCTTCGGGCGTCAGGCGCGCGTGCCCATGGGCATCGGTCGTCCAGACCAGGTTCCGGATGGCCTCCAGCACTTTTTGGTCGCTGATCGCCCGGGCCGATGGCTTACGGGTTTTCCATGCCCGGTAGGTTCTTGCGGCGATCCCGTATCCCTGCTCCCGCAGGACCCGACAGATCGACTCGACCGCGATCCCCTCGCGTCGCATGTCATCGATGAAGGCGATGATCAAGGATTGTGGGGGTCGAGTTCCCCCGCGAAAAAAGTTGTTGCTGCTTGCAGGATCGCAACGTCCTCCCGCAGGCGGGAGTTCTCCAGCCGCAAGCGACGGATCTCCTCGCGTGCCTGAGTGGTCATTCCCTCTCGGACACCCGTATCAATCTCGGCCTGAATAGCCCAGCGGCGCAGGGTTTCGGCCCCGATTCCTTCCTCACGGGCCACGGCGGCGCATGCAGCGGTCAGCGACGGGTACTGCTCACGGTACCCGCGTAGTAGTCGTAACGCCCGCTTCTTCACAGCGGGATCGAGTCGTTTCGGCATGACGCCATCCTTCCTCGCTCGAAAGGAACCGGCACAAAACTTGATGCGGTTCACACCATGAGGCTTGTTCACTGATCATGACCACCCGGTAGAGCTCTCCCGGCCGGGGTGAGAGCGGGGTTGGTTGCGGAGCAGGCCTCCATGTACTCACGTTACTCCAGAATCCTCCTCAGGAATCGCAACCCAAATAAATACGGCACAAAACCTTGGGCGGTTTACCTCGCGGGTGGATACGCCCATGAAGGCATGTCGGTTTGCTCCGGTGATTGCTAAGAGCAGTAAGCGGTTGCGAGGCGTATTCTAGGGGGAAAGCGCGAGTCGGAGGAGTTTTTTCGAAAAGGTGGATATCTTTGGCTTGCCGTCCGTAAATACGACACTCTCAGTGTTTTATGGCTGGTGAATCTTCAATGATTGTGATGCGGTTCGAGCGTCAGTTGTAGTGCAAGATGAAATGTCAATCGGAGGTGGGGTCGCGCGAGTTTGCAAGTGTGATACAAGGCCGGTTTCACGGGGGTTTGCCGGCGACGGGAGTGGAGGGGTTGACATGGCTCGTGAGGTGTGTTTTCCTATGGGGGAAAGCTGAAGTGCGAGGAACTCCTCCTGGGGTCCACGGGTCTTGGTGGCCGTTGTGAACATTGTTTGGCTTGAAATCCTGTCGACAGGAGCGTTGCGTCGCGATGATGGAACAAGCTGAATCGTCAACCATAAAACTGGATGAAGAATTGAATATGCGGCGAGTTGCGTTGGGCGTGTAGTGTGCTGACTCTCTTGGGTGAGTCGCCATCATGGCTGCCCGGGGGATCCTGCGTGTGATGCACTGCAGGGTTCGTCATTGAAACCATGCAGTTGAGATGTGTGCAGGACCAAGGTTCGCTGTACCCTGTCAAGTAAGTTAGCTGCCAAGAAGTGTGTCGTGGACGCGGAAAACTCCTTCAGTATCTCGGGGATTCCTCATCGATCTGTATTCTCGGGTGAGATGCCTTTGTCGGGAAGTCGCGATCCCGAGTGGCGGGTTCGGTGTGTTGCTTGCCGCGGTCGGTGATAATGTGTTGAATCTCCTGTTGATCTGTCGTTCTGAATCTTGAAATCTTGGACGTCGCTGAGTTCTGTGCTGGCCGTCCAAGTGTTTCCACGGAAAATGTGGATGTTGTGATCCGATCCGGGATGAAAAATTCTGGTCGGTAGTACCGTGAGGTGTTCTAGGGAGGAACCTGTGCCGAAGCGTATCGAGTATTTTCAGGGGTTGAGGAAGGGTTCGCCTTTTTATGGTCGGCCGCGGCCGTTTGTCGAGTTGCAGGCTGGTGGTTTGGTGGATCGGCGGTTGCAGTCGGTGGGGTTGCCGGCTGGGTGGTTGGTGCAGTCCTGGAAGGGCTGGGAAGGCTGGACGCCCCGGGACTGGCAGCCGCGCATGCAGGGGTGGAAGGTTCATGTGTCGGCGACGCCTGGGTGTGCTGTGGAGACTTTGGCTCGGACCACGAGGGTGTGTGTGGATTTTGGGGTGTCGTTTAAGTTCCTGCCGACGTTGGCGGAGTTGACGGAATCATCGTCGAAGAATCAGGCTCGTGGCGCGGCGGGTAAGTTCATCACGATCTATCCGGATGATGATGACCAGTTGGGGGAGTTGCTGGGTGTGTTGGCTGGTGTGTTGAGGGGGCAGGAGGGGCCGTATATTCTGTCTGATCTCAGGTATGTCCCGGATGCTCCTGTGTTCGTTCGGTATGGAGCGATTATGGGTGTGCAGATGCCTGATGTGGATGATGAACTGGTTGAGTCGATTGTTGATCCCCGTTCCATGCGGTTGATACCTGATCATCGTGACCCGCGTGTTGTGATTCCTGATGGGGTGGATGTTCCGGAGTTTCTTCGGTCGGCGTATGAGGCGTCGCAGCAGTCGTGTGTGTCCCGGTTGGATGATTTCGTGAGTATCAAACCGTTGAGTTTCAGTAATGCGGGTGGGGTGTATCGTGCGGAGTTGCCTGGCGGTGAGTTCAGGATTCTGCGGGAGGCCAGGCCGCATGCCGGGTTGGACGGTAGGAACCGGTGCGCGTTGCAGCGTCAGTTGGTTGAGGAGGAGGTGCTGCGGGATCTTGTCGGGGTGAAGGGTGTGCAGCAGCTTCGGGGGGTGTTCACCGCGTGGGAGCACCGCTACCTGGAGGTGGATTACATTCCCGGTGTGACGTTGTCATCGTGGATGGTGCAGAACACTCATTTGCAGGAGAATGATCCCGTGGGGTATGCCCGTCAGGCAGTGGCTGTTGTGGATCAACTCATCGCGATTGTTGAGGCGATTCATCGGCGTGGTTGGGTGTTTGGTGATCTTCATCCGGGGAATGTGTTGGTCTCCGATGACGGGACGGTGACGATGCTCGATCTGGAGGATGCCAGCAGGGTGGACTCCGAACGTGAAATTGGTGTCAGGGTGTTTGAGTATTGTGCTGACGAGTCGGCGGATGCTGTGCAGGCCGACTGGTTCGCGGTGGCGCGTTGCATCATGATGTTGTATCACGCTGATTTTGAGATTGAGGCGGTGTCGCCGGCGTTTTGGGATCGGTGTCGCCGGAGGGTTCGTGAGGTGTACGGCGAACGGGCGGCTGAGCAGCTGGTGTTGGTGGAGGGCCGCTATGCGGCTGGTATTCGTCCGGTGACGGCCTGTGATGTCACTGTTGATGTGCCGTCACGGCGGTTGGGTGTGGATTCCGGGATTTCGGGGTTGTTGAGTGGGATTGAGTGGTCACGACAGTTCGGTCCGGATGGGGCGTTTCCCGGTGATATCGGCCAGCTCACGGCGTGTAGTCATGAGGTGATCACGACCGGGCGTGCTGGTGTGGTGTTGGCTCAGCAGCGTGTCGGTGCTCAACCCGCCGACAGTGATGTGGATGCGTTGCGGAAGGCTGCTCGGGAGTGGCCGGGTCAGGAAGCGCCGGGGTTGTTGGATGGTTTGGCCGGGGTGGCGTTGACGCTCAGCGAGGTGGACGCCCACCAGGATGCCGTGGCCGCTGCCGGTGAGGCGCTTGAGCGGGCTGTGGGGCGTCGCAGGTTGGATCTGGCTGCGGGGCAGGCGGGAGTGATCCTGGCCGCGTTGGAGGTCGCGAAAACGGTCGGGGACTCAGAGCTGATGGATCGGGCGGTTGCGGCGTATCGCAGGTTGGATGCCTGCCTCACGCCGGACGGGTCGGCGTGGACTTCGTTGTGTCGTCGGCGGGGTTTGTTCTGGGGATTGACCGGGGTCGCGTTGACGGACCTGGTTGCTCATGCGGTCACCGGCGCTGAGGAACCTCTTGCCAGGGCAAGGGTCCGGGTGCGTGCGGATCTGGATGCGTGCGTGACCATGGCTACCGGTGAGGTGATGGTTGATGACCGCGAGAAGAAGCGGGTGCTTCCCTACATCGAGTGGGGATCCGCGGGTTTGCTGCTGATCGCTTCGGCGCTTGAACGCATCACCGGTGAACCGGTGCTGACCCCACAGGAACGTGACGGGATCATCAAGGCCTGTTCTTCGGAGTTCTACATCTACCCGGGTTTGGATCACGGTCGTGCCGGCATCCTGGTCACGCTGACAGCCGCCGGAGAACACTATCGGGCAGAGGCCGATCGGCAAGCGGGTCTGCTGCTCGACAGCCTCCTGACCCACGGCGAAAACGCTTGTGTGATCGGTGACGGGATGATTCGTCTCAGTTCTGATCTGGGTACCGGTGCTGCCGGGGTCGCGTTGGCCCTGCACGCCTACCGGTCACGGCACCCCTATGTGGGTTTGCCGGTCGGCACCCGCACAGCCGCGCTGCTACACCAGCCGGCGGTTTCACAGCTTGGCTCGGAGACACGCGACCTCGTCGGGGTCGTACCGAGTCACTAGCTCCCCACCCCCACAACACCAAATGGGGTGCGGTGAGCTGTCCAAATCCAACACCGAAAACCTGTGGGAGGAGGTGAAAATCATGGCCAACGTTCTCAACCTTCAGTCTGACGCCGTTGAGGTGACCCAGGAAACCAAGTGGTCCTTCAGGAGCTGGGGCTGGGCCTGCGGTGGTGGCGGTTCGTACAGGAGCTTCTACTACTGCGAGTGGTGGTGAGGTGGTTCATCACCTGTGGAGTTGAGGGATCGGGTTGATGGGGCCGGGTGGTCGTGTCGCTTGGTTCTCTCGGACGGTGGTGTGCTGGAGCTTCGGTTCTGGTGGGCCCCGTATGTGGCGGGTGGTTGGCGATGGGTGTCGCCGGTCGCCAACCATCCGTCTCTGGTTTGATGAGTGCCGCTCGAAATTGATTCTTGAACGAGGCAGCACTGGAGAGCATACCCCATTGTGTGGTCGTCGATGCATGTGGGAGGAGGGGAAAATCATGGCCAACGTTCTCAACCTTCAGTCTGACGCCGTTGAGGTGACCCAGGAAACCAAGTGGTCCTTCAGGAGCTGGGGCTGGGCCTGCGGTGGTGGCGGTTCGTACAGGAGCTTCTACTACTGCGAGTGGTGGTGAGGTGGTTCATCACCTGTGGAGTTGAGGGATCGGGTTGATGGGGCCGGGTGGTCGTGTCGCTTGGTTCTCTCGGACGGTGGTGTGCTGGAGCTTCGGTTCTGGTGGGCCCCGTATGTGGCGGGGGGTTGGGGGTGGGGGTTGTCTGTCGCCCACCACCCCGTCTCTGGTTTGATGAGTGCCGCTCGAATTGATTCTTGAACGAGACGGTGCTGTGGGGCAAGAGACTGTTTCTCCCGTGCTGTCGGGATTCGGTTTCTGGCTGAAGAAATTGGGGGAGATGGCTGTACGGCTTTGCGGATATCACTATCGGTGAGTCGTTTGGATGTGGTGGTTGCCGTGAGGAGGCGGGGGAAGTGATGGTGGCTTCGGGTTTTGCGAGGCGGTCGGATTTGTCTCGTATGGGTCCGTCCGATGGTGGGGCTGTGCCTCGGCGGGCATTGCCGGAGCCTCGGCGACAGGTTTTGCCTGAGATCGCTCGGGATTTTCCGGATTCTCGGGTCCGGCCGCCCGAGGAGGGGTCGCGTGGTCGCTCTCGGGGTGGTGGGCCGGTTGCAGCTTTTCTTGCTGATCCGCCGAGGGGTGGTTTTCGTCGTTTGGTGAGGGTTTTGCGGTTGGAGCCGGGGGCGTTGGTTCTGGTTTTTGTTGGGACGGTGTTGTCGTCTCTTGTGTCGTTGGTTCAGCCTTTGTTGGCGGGGTCGATTGTGGGGGTGTTGCAGGGTGGGGGCTTTTTGGCTGCGCTTCCGTTTGGGGTGGTTTTGGCTGGGTTGGCTGTTTTCGCTTCCGGGGTCACGGCTGTTGTGAATGTTGTGGGCGCGAAGGCTGGTAATCGTACTGTGCGTGCTTTCCGGGATGAGTCTGCTGCGATTGCGTTGCGGGTGCCTGCGGACAAGTTGGTGCAGCATCCGACGGCTGATCTGGTTGCTCGGTGCAGTATTGATTCGGAGCATTTGAGTAAGGTTTTCAGTCAGGGGCCTGTGCAGGCTTTGGGTGGGGTTGTGATGGTGGTGGGGGCGTTGTTCCAGATGGCTGTGTTGGATCCGGTGCTCACCATTTCGGCGGTTGGTTTGACGGTCACGTGTTTGGTTTTCATCATTGTGATATCGAACAGGTTGACGTCTTTTTCGTTTCATCGGCAGGAGGCTCAGGGGGCGTATGTCGCGGAGGTGACTCGTGCGTTGGATTCGGTGTTGACGTTGCGGGCTTTCGTGGCTGACAAGTTTGCTGTGCGGCGTTTGGACAAGTCGAGTCAGGAGCTTCTCGAGGCAGCGAATCGGGGAGATCGGGCGCATGCGTTCATGTCTCCGGTGGTGACGATTTGTGTGCAGGCGACGTTGTTGGTGATTGTGTGTATCGCGGTGGTGCGGGTGCAGGCGGGGGTTTTGTCTGTTGAGCAGTTGGTGTCGTTTTTCATGTATGTGATGTTGATCATCACCCCGATCACCGGGAGTGCGGGAACCGTGATGGATATGGCGGAGTGTTTGGGGGCGTTGCGGCGGATCATTGATTTGCGTGCGGTGACGGACCAACCCGCATCCCGGATCCAGATCAGGCCTGTTGATGCTCAGGTTGGTGGTGTGCCGTCGGTGGGGTCTGGTTTGGTGGGTGAGGTTGGTTTCCGTGATGTGTCGGTGCGGTACCCGCAGGCGGGTGGTGGGAATCGTGAGTACGCGTTGTCGGGTGTGTCGTTCAGTGTTCCGGCTGGTTCCTGGGTGGCGATGACCGGTTCGTCGGGTTCGGGTAAGTCGACGGTGTTGTCGTTGTTGGAGAAGTTCATCGTTCCCACGGAGGGGACGATCGTGGTGGATCGGGTGCCGCTTGGTGAGCACGATGATGATGGGTATCGGCGTCAGGTCGGCTACATCGAGCAGGCGTGTCCGTTGTTCAGTGGGACGGTGCGTGACAACCTGCTGTTGGGACGCGACATTGATGATGACCGGTGTTGGGAGATCATTCGTCAGGTTGGTTTGGGTGAGACGATCAGTGCCCGTGAGGGTGGGTTGGACACGCCGGTGGGGGAGTCGGCGTATGCGTTCTCCGGTGGCGAACGCCAGCGGTTGGCGATAGCCAGAACCCTTGTCGGTCAGCCACGCATGTTGTTGTTGGATGAGATCACCTCCGGTCTTGATGTGGTGAACCGGGAACAGATCATGAACCTCATCCGAACCACGATGGGGGGGATCACCACCTTCGCTGCCGGACACGGCCACTTCGGCATGAACATCGCCGACCTGGTCCTCGTACTCGACAAGGGCCGGTTGGTCGAGTTCGGACCCCCCGCCGAAGTACACCGACGCTCCGCACTGTTCCGGTCTCTCGTAGCAGCCTGATGAATATCAAGCAGACAGAAGGTGCGTTGTTTGCGGGCTTTCTTGAGTGTGTCGTGGTCAAAGACTTCGCTGATGGATGTGTCGATGCGTTGTGAAGTGTGAGACCTGACTTGGCTCATGTTTGGTGTTTTTGGGGTTGGAGGGGGTGTTGGCTAGGGGTTTTGGTTGGTGTGGTGTGCACTAATCGGGGGTGTTCTAGCCTGTTGGGGTGAGTCCGTATGTGAGGACGGTCTGGAGAAACTCTCCCCCCTACGCAAACTCACCACCACCCCACCACCAACCCTGATAGTCATCTCCGCCAAAGACGCCCGCGTCAACCCCCGCCAAGGACTCACATGGACACTCCACACCCGAACACTCGGCGCAAACACCACCCTCTGGTACGACCCCAACGGCACCCACGACACCAGCACCCCCACCAAAACCAACCCCATCACCACCTGGGTCACCACCACACTCGAACAACAAGAGGAGTTCCCCGCGAAAACCGCAGAACAATCTCGTCCGAGCGATCTCGCCGGCCGGGTCATGCGGGATGGTACGGGGTCCTCCGAGATCATGTTTGACCCCGACAACTGAGCGTTGTAGCCTTACCGAATGTGTCCGCCGCGAGCGGGCACCTTGTGCGTGCCCTGGCATGACCCCGAGGATCCTTGAGTTGCGAAGAAGTCCACGGGTCTGTGCGGAGTTCGCACAGCAGCCGCACCAGTGATGCTCACGGAAACGGTGACCCGGGACGCTCCTTGGGGACGGCTGCGAGCCAGGGATACCCATCCAGACAACGAAAGTGATACCAACAGGTGCCAACAATTCAGCAGCTGGTCCGCAAGGGCCGCACCGACAAGGTCAGCAAGAACAAAACGCCCGCTCTCAAGGGCTCTCCGCAGCGTCGTGGTGTCTGCACGCGCGTCTACACCACCACCCCCAAGAAGCCGAACTCCGCCCTGCGCAAGGTTGCGCGTGTCCGTTTGAGTTCCGGCATCGAAGTCACCGCCTACATCCCGGGCGTCGGCCACAATCTGCAGGAGCACTCGATGGTGCTCGTGCGCGGTGGTCGTGTGAAGGACCTGCCCGGCGTTCGTTACAAAATCATCCGCGGCGCCCTCGACACCCAGGGTGTCAAGGGCCGCAAGCAGGCCCGAAGCCGTTACGGCGCGAAGAAGGAGAAGTAATGCCTCGCAAGGGACCCGCGCCCAAGCGCCCCGTCATGGTCGATCCGGTCTACGGCTCCCCGCTGGTGAGTCAGCTCGTCAGCAAGATTCTGCTCGACGGCAAGAAGACCGTTGCCCAGTCCATCGTCTACAACGCCCTCGAGGGCACTCGCGCCAAGACCGGGCAGGATCCCGTCCAGACCCTGAAACGTGCTCTCGACAACGTCAAGCCCTCCATCGAGGTCAAGTCCCGCCGTGTGGGTGGCGCCACCTACCAGGTGCCGATCGAGGTCAAGCCGGGTCGTCAGACCACGCTTGCCATGCGCTGGCTCGTCAGCTTCTCCCGGGCCCGTCGCGAGAAGACCATGACCGAGCGGCTGATGAACGAGATCCTCGACGCATCCAACGGTCTCGGCGCTTCCGTGAAGCGCCGCGAGGACACCCACAAGATGGCCGAGGCCAACCGCGCCTTCGCCCACTACCGCTGGTGATTGCCTGGCCCCCGGGTTTCCCGGGGGCTCTCACCGCTTCACAGACTTCTTCAGCAAAGGACTACAGTGGCCAAGATCGACCTGTCCAAGGTTCGCAACATCGGCATCATGGCGCACATCGACGCCGGCAAGACCACCACAACCGAGCGCATCCTCTTCTACACCGGCAAGTCCTACAAGATCGGTGAGGTCCACGACGGCGCCGCCACCATGGACTGGATGGAGCAGGAGCAGGAACGCGGCATCACCATCACATCCGCCGCCACCACCGCCTTCTGGCACGACACCCAGATCAACATCATCGACACCCCGGGGCACGTCGACTTCACCGTCGAGGTGGAGCGCTCCCTGCGTGTGCTCGACGGCGCGGTCGCGGTGTTCGACGGCGTCGCGGGCGTGGAGCCGCAGTCGCAGACGGTGTGGAGGCAGGCAACCAAGTACGGCGTGCCGCGCATCTGCTACATCAACAAACTGGACCGCACGGGCGCATCCTTCGATCACTGCGTCAAGACCATTCGTGAACGTCTCAACGCCACCCCGGTGCTGCTGCAGTTGCCGATCGGCGCGGAGGCCAACTTCCGGGGGCAGGTCGATCTGGTCGCCATGAAGGCGAACATCTGGCCGCTCGAGGTCACCAAACCGGCCCTCGACGACTACGAGGTCACGGACATCCCCGCCGACATGGTGGAGGCCGCCGAGCTGGCCCGGGCCGAGATGCTGGAGACCATCGCCGAGAACGACGACGAGTTCATGGAGCTGTGGCTGGAGGACCCCGACGCCATCACCGTCGAGCAGCTCAAGGCGGCCATCCGCCGCGGCGTGCTGTCCTCCGCCTTCACCGCGGTGGTGTGCGGCACGTCGTTCAAGAACAAGGGCGTGCAGCCGCTGCTGGACGCCGTCGTCGACTACCTGCCCTCGCCGCTGGACGTGCCCGCCATCGAGGGCTTCAAACCGGGTGACGAATCCGTCGAGCTGTCCCGCAGGCCCTCCGAGGACGAGCCGCTGTCGATCCTGGCGTTCAAGGTCGCCGCGGATCCGCACCTGGGCAAGCTGACCTTCATCCGCATCTACTCCGGTGTCCTGAAAGCCGGTTCGCAGGTGCTGAACGCCACCAAGGGCAAGAAAGAACGCATCGGCAAGATCTACCAGATGCACGCCAACAAGCGTGAGGAGATCGACTCGATCGGCGCGGGCATGATCTGCGCGGTGATGGGGCTGAAGGACACCACCACCGGTGAGACCCTCTGCGATCCCGCACACCCGATCATCCTGGAGTCGATGGAGTTCCCGAATCCCGTCATCGAGCAGGCCATCGAGCCGAAGTCGAAGTCGGATCAGGAGAAACTGTCGGTGGCCATCCAGCGGCTCGCCGAGGAGGACCCGACCTTCCGCGTGCACACCGACGAGGAGACCGGCCAGACCATCATCGCGGGCATGGGTGAGCTGCACCTCGAGGTGCTGATCGACCGCATGAAGCGCGAGTTCAAGGTGGAGGCCAACATCGGCAAACCGCAGGTGGCCTACCGCGAGACGCTGCGCCGCAAGGTGGAGAAGGTGGAGTACACCCACAAGAAGCAGTCCGGTGGTTCCGGCCAGTTCGGCCGCGTCATCATCGATCTGGAGCCCACCGAGGCGGGTTCGGGCTACGAGTTCGTCAACGCCGTCACCGGCGGGCGCATCCCGAAGGAGTACATCCCCGCGGTCGACGCCGGCATCAAGGAGGCCATGCAGTTCGGTGTGCTGGCCGGTTACCCGGTCGAGGACATCAAGGTCACCTTGACCGACGGTGCCTACCACGATGTCGACTCCTCGGAGCTGGCGTTCAAGCTGGCCGGTTCCATGGCCTTCAAGGAGGCCGCCCGGAAGGCCGACCCGGCGATCCTGGAACCGATGATGGCCGTCGAGGTCACCACCCCCGAGGACTACCTCGGAACCGTGATCGGCGACCTGAACGCCCGCCGCGGCCACGTCCAGTCGATGGATGAGCTGCACGGCAACCGCGTCGTGCGCGCCCTGGTGCCGCTGTCGGAGATGTTCGGCTACGTCGGTGACCTGCGCTCGAAGACCTCGGGCCAGGCCTCCTACTCCATGGAGTTCGACTCCTACGCCGAGACCCCGAAGAACATTTCGGAGGAGATCGTCGCCAAGGCTCGCGGAGGCGAGTGATTCGCTGAGCTGAAACCCAACCGGCCCGGGACCCACGGTCCCGGGCCGGTTGCCTTCCCGGACGGTTTTGCCGCCCTCGTGCGCACAGGGACGGGCGCCTCCGGCGCGCTGGATGGCATCCCACAGGAGTGGCCCCGCTCGCACAGGGGCGGGCGGGGCCGGGAGGGGAGGGGAAAGGAGTCTCGGGTTGTCAGTCCACCAGGGTCAGGTCGTCGAGCTGGTCCGTCTCGCCGTGTTTCGGGTCGGTCTCCATGCGCCTGGGGGTGTTCCGGGCCCGGGTCAGGGCATCGACGGCGCGGGGATCCCCCAGGTCGGCGGCTTTCTGCAGCCAGTTCTGCGCGACGGCGTGGTCCCCCTGTTCCTGGAGGATCCCGCTGAGGAGCAGCATGCCGTCGGTGTTGCCCAGCAGGGCTGCCCGGAAGAACCACTGGGTGGCCTCGTCGCGGTCCGCGGGGTTGTTGACCAGGAGACCCAGGTTGACCATGGCGTCGGATCGCCTCTGCGCCGCCGCCATTCGCCACCAACGCGCAGCCTGCGTGTTGTCGCCTCGCCCGTAGGCCTTGAAACCGAGGTCAATCAGTGCTTCGACGTCCTGTGACATGTGATGGAGACTAACCCGGCACCTGGTTGAGCAGAATGGCCGTGAGACGTCCCAAGACGGGGAGAAAAACCACCAACAAAGATAAAAGCGCTTGTCAGAGCCGATTTGGCTGTTTGGGGTTGAGAAGTGGCGGTGCTCCTCGGTCGGACAAAAGGAGGACGCAGGGATCCCGCGCGTCGTGCACCGAGGGCAATGCGACAGGAGACCCAGGTTGACCATGGTGTCGGACCCCGTCGGGGCCAGGGCAGTCGCACCCCGGCGGCCGGTGGCCCCATCCCACGCTCCCATCGGCCGGCGAGGCAGTCGACACCGCGATGTCCACATCATGGTCATCGCGGTGCCGGGGCGGGAGTCAGGCGCCGAGTCCCCAGATCGAGGCCGCGCCCGGCGCAGTGAAGCGGAAGCCGGAGGCGAGCAGCGCCTGGGGGACCGCACGCTGGGAGGCGCCGAGCAGCTCGGCGAGCATACTGCCGATGCTGCTGGTACCGCCGGCCGCCCCGGTCCTCCTCGCCCGGTTCAACAGGACCTGAGGCACCACCGCTGGCGAGGGTGGGCCGCAGGCACGGGACAGCAGCCGGTGGAGGTCGCGGTTGCGCAGGGGCTCGGGTGCGGTCAGGTTGACCGGCCCGCAGACGTCGTCGTGCTCGATGGCCCATAGGAGCCCGGCCGCGGCGTCCTCCAGCCCGATCCACGGCTGCCACTGGTCGCCGCGGCCGAGTCGGGCCCCCGCCCCCACCCGGTAGGCCGCGCCGAGGATCCTGCCCAGCCCGCCCAAGGGGCTGACCACCAAGCCCGTGCGGGACTGGACCGTGCGCAGCCCGACCCGTGCCGCCGGGCCCGCGGCGGCCTCCCAGCGCTGGCACAGCTCGGACAGGAATCCCTCGCCCGGACCGCACGTCTCGGTTAAGATCTCATCCCCCCGGTTCCCATAGAAGCCGGTGGCCGACCCACTCAGCAGGACCTCGGGCCGCACCGCCGGGGGCAGGCCCGCGGCGACCCGGGCGATGAGGGCGGTGGTGGACAGGCGCGAGGCCGCGAGCACGCGACGGCGCGCAGGTGTCCAGGGACGCGGCGCGATTGGGGCGCCCGACAAGCACACCACGGCTCTTGCTCCCTCCAGGGTTCCGGGCGCCAGGAGGTGCTCGGCGGGGGCCCACCAGGCGTGCTCCCTACCGGAGGCATCGACCTCGAGGCCTTCCCGCGGCGCCCTGCCCGGTCCGCTGCGGTGGAGGATCCGGATCTTCCAGCCGCTGTCCCGAGCCATGTCCGCCAAGCGGGATCCGATGAGGCCCGCCCCGGCCACGACGAGCAGCCCCGGGCCGCTGCGCCGGTCGGGCGATGCTGCGGGAATGTCATGAGTGCCCACTGACCCACTTTAGGCCCGCGGCCAGCCCCTGGCCCCGTCTGGGCCCTTGGTGCCGGAGGCGGTGATCGACCGGATCGGCGACCTGACGCGCTTCAACGTCACCGAGGTGTCCGAACTCGCCCACGCCGCCTCGCCCGTAAGCCTTGAAGCCGAGGTCAGTCAGTGTTTCGACGTCCTGTGACATGGGATGGCGACTGACCGGGTCTGCTTCGGACCGGGAGGGCCGTGAAACACCCCAAACGCGGGGACAAACCACCCAAAAAAGAGCAAAAGTGCTTGTCAGGGCGGGTTTGGGTGGTTTGGGGGGCGGTGCTGTCCGGTCGGACAAAAGGAGGACGCGGGAATTCCGCGCGTTGTGCACCGGGGGCAATGCGACAGGGGCGGGGAAGGTTCCAGGGCGGGATCAGTAACGTAGTCGCATGAGAATTGGAATCACCAGCGACCACGCTGCCCACGATCTGCGCATCGACCTGATTCCCCGCCTGAGGGAGCTCGGTTACGACGTGGTGGACCGCGGACCAGCCACGTCCGAGCGCACCGACTATGCGAAATGGGGGGTGCAGCTGGCCCGGGAGGTGGCCGCCGCGCGTTTCGACGTTGGAATTGCGATCTGTGGCTCCGGCATCGGCATTTCCATCGCCGCCAACAAGATCAAGGGGATCCGGGCGGCCTGCGTATCCGAGGCTTACTCGGCCGCGATGAGCCGGCGCCACAACAACGCGAACGTCCTTTGTTTCGGCTCCCGAGTGGTGGGTCCCGACGTCGCCCTGGCCATTTGCGAGGCCTTCCTGGGGGCCTCCTTCGAGGGTGGGCGTCACGCCGGACGGGTGGCGCAGCTCCGGCAGCTCGACGCTGGGGATGTGTCCTTCCTGGGCGAAGGTTGTTGAAAGGGATTGGGATACGGCCCTGAGTTTGACTTCCGGGGCCGGGCCGATAGCATTACACGGGTATGCGCCCGGGTAACAAGCTTGGGTGCCGGACCCCTGGTGTGACCCATAGCTCAGGGGTGCACCAGATTAATGGCCACGCACGGTGCGTGGTTGGACCAAGAAGGAGCCCTACGTGGCAAAGGCCAAGTTTGAGCGGACCAAGCCGCACTGCAACATCGGCACCATCGGACACGTCGACCACGGCAAGACCACTCTGACCGCGGCGATCACCAAGGTGCTCCACGACAAGTACCCGGACCTGAACGAACTGTCCCCGTTCGACAGCATCGACAAGGCCCCCGAAGAGCGCCAGCGCGGCATCACCATCTCGATCGCTCACGTCGAATACCAGACCGAGAAGCGTCACTACGCACACGTCGACTGCCCCGGGCACGCCGACTACGTCAAGAACATGATCACCGGTGCCGCGCAGATGGACGGTGCGATCCTCGTCGTGGCCGCCACCGACGGCCCGATGGCCCAGACCCACGAGCACATCCTGCTCGCCCGCCAGGTCGGTGTGCCGGCCATCGTCGTGGCCCTCAACAAGTGCGACATGATCGCCGAGGAGGACGCCGACCTCATCGACCTGGTCGAGATGGAGCTCCGTGAGATCCTCTCCGCCCAGGAGTTCGACGGCGACAACCTCCCGATCGTCCGCGTGGCGGCCTTCCCGGCGCTGAACGGCGACGAGAAGTGGGCCGGCACCATCCTCGAACTCATGGACGCGGTCGACGAGTACATCCCGCAGCCCGAGCGTGACACCGAGAAGCCGTTCCTGATGCCCGTCGAGGATGTCTTCACCATCACCGGCCGTGGCACCGTCATCACCGGCCGCATCGAGCGCGGCATCGTCAAGACCGGCGACACCGTCGACCTCGTCGGCATCCGTCCGGAGAAGCAGACCACCACCGTCACCGGCGTCGAGATGTTCCGCAAGATCCTCGACGAGGGTCGCGCCGGCGAGAACGTCGGCCTGCTGCTCCGCGGCACGAAGAAGGAGGACGTGGAGCGCGGCATGGTCGTGATCAAGCCCGGTTCCACCACCCCGCACACCGACTTCGAGGCCACCGTCTACGTGCTCAACAAGGAAGAGGGCGGCCGCCACAAGCCGTTCTTCTCCAACTACTCCCCGCAGTTCTACTTCCGCACCACCGACGTCACCGGTGTGGTCCAGCTGCCGGAGGGCAAGGAAATGGTCATGCCCGGCGACAACACCGACATGACCGTTCACCTCAACAAGCCCATCGCCATGGAGGAGAACCTCAAGTTCGCCATCCGTGAGGGCGGCCGCACCGTCGGCGCCGGCAAGGTCACCAAGATCATCAAGTGATCCTCGCCTGACAGGCAACGAGGGAGGGGCCCGCACGAGAGTGCGGGCCCCTTTCCCGTGTTTCCGTGTATTTGGAAAGGCGGCTGAACCGTCCCGCGGGCATCGGTGAACGGAGTGCGTCGCGAAACCAGCGGCGGTTGTCGGAAACATTCAGCCGAGGGTGCGGCGGAATGCCCTCAACCAGCCGAGACGGCCCCCGGAGTTCTGCTGGTTCTCCTCCTGCCCGTGATGTTCCGAACTTTCCGAGGGGGGCAGAAGCTGGGCCTCCTTCTCGTCGGCCTGCTCAGCCTCCCAGTCGGCTTTGACCTGCTCGACGAAGTCCTGGCGCTGCTCCTGGGGAGGAGCGGTGGCGGTGTCCGGTTCCAGGCGCGTGCGGGGCAGGGCGTAAACCGCCTGGGTTTGCAGCCAGTTGATGAGTTGTTCGCGCAGCATGCAGCGCAGCTCGAACAATCTTCCGGAGTTCGTCGCGGAGACGACGGCGCGAATCCGGACCGAGCCTCCCGTGGCGTCCATGACCTGGAGGGCAACGGTGCGGCCGTCCCACAGGTCCGTGGTCTTGACCAGACGCAGCAGCTCGATCCGCATGGCCTCCACGGGAACCAGCCAGTCCAGGTCGAACTCGATGACCCCCGTTTGTCGCGGTTCCTCCCGGCTCCAGTTCTCGAAGGTTTTCGTGGTGAACAGTGTCGACGGCACGATCCAGCGCCGCTCGTCCCAGCTCCTCAACACCACATAGGTGAGGGTGATTTCCTCGACGGTTCCCTGGTTGTCGTCCGTGACGACGATGTCGCCGACGCGCAGGGAACCGGTGAAGGCGATCTGGAGTCCGGCGAAGACGTTCGTGAGCGACGACTGCGCCGCGAGACCTGCAACCAGCGAGACCAGACCGGCGGAGGCCAGCAGGGAGGTTCCGATGGCCCGGAACTGGTCGAAGGTGAGCAGTGCTCCGGCGGTGGCCCCGATCCAGACCACCCCGATCAGCACCCGGGCGATGACCTGCATCTGGGTGCGGATGCGCCGGAACTGAGGGGTTTCCCGGGCGTTTTTCTTGCGAGCGAGGATGGCGTCCTCGATGGTTCTGATGACCCCCGTCATGCCGTATGCGGCGGCGAAGATCATCACAATCAGGAAAACGTGCTCGAAGTTCGCCCGCCACGACGGCGCCGCCTGCCACGGGGTGGGGGCGCTGGCGATCAGCACCCCCATGCCGGTACCGAAGACGGTCAGGATGAGGCGCTGGGGGAGTCGCAGGTTCCGGCTGAGGAAACCCAGGTCCTCCTGGTGCCTGGCCAGTTGCCGCATGATGATCGAGATGATCACGGAGATGACGACGCCGGCCAGGAATCCGATAGCCGCGTATCCGAGAATGGTCAACAGATCCAAGGCCACTTCGGTGGCGGTTTCGTCGGTGGGAAGCATGCAGACAACCGTAGCCGCTGCTTCCTGTGGGTGGCCTTTCAGCCGCGTTTCTGAATGCTGGCCCACTCGTCCCGCAGCCCCACCGTGCGGTGGAACAGCAGCGGGGTGTGGTCGTCGGCGGCGAAGTATCCGAGCCGCTCGAACTGCACCACCTCTCCCGGGGCGGCGTCAGCCAGCGCGGGCTCCACCTTCGCGTCGGTGAGCAGCTCGCGGGATGCGGGGTTGAGGTCGTCAAGGGCCTCGCCGGTGCGTTCCCCGGGGGCCTCGGCGGTGAACAGCCTGTCGTACAGGGCGACGGTGGCGTCCAGGGCGTGCGGGGCCGAGACCCAGTGCATCGTCGACTTCACCTTCCGGCCGTCGGCGGGGGTGCCGCCCCGGGACTCCGGGTCGAAGCTGCAACGCACCTCGACGATGTTGCCCGCCTCGTCCTTGACCACGTCGCGGGCGGTTACCAGATAGGCGCCACGCAACCTGACCTCACGGCCGGGGGAGAGGCGGAAGTACTTCGGCGGCGGAACCTCCCGGAAATCGTCCTGCTCGATCCACAGCTCCCCGGTGAACGGCACCAGACGGGTGCCATCGTCCGGCTTCTCCGGGTTGTTGACCACTTCGAACCACTCGACCAGCGGGCCGCCGTCGGGGCCGGTGGGCCAGTCCAGCAGGGTCAGCTTCAAGGGCCGGGTGACGGCCATCCGGCGCTGCGCGGTCGCATTCAGCGTGCGACGCACGTAGCTCTCCAGCTCCTCGATGGCCTTGCGGGAATTGGTGCGGGTGGTGCCCACCTCGCGGCAGAAAGCCCGGATGGCGGCCGCCGGGTAGCCGCGCCGCCGCAGCCCCCGGATGGTCGGCATCCGCGGATCGTCCCAGCCGTCCACGACGCCGTCCGCGACCAGTTTCGCCAGGCGGCGCTTGGACGTGACGGTGTGGGTCAGCTCCAGGCGCGCGAACTCGTACTGGCGCGGGGGAGCGGGAACCTCGAGCTGCTCCAGGAACCAGTCGTAGAGGGGGCGGTGGGATTCGAACTCGAGGGTACAGATGGAATGTGTGACGCCCTCGATGGCGTCGGACTGACCGTGGGCCCAGTCGTAGGTGGGGTAGATCGACCACGCCTCACCCGTGCGGTGGTGCGCGACGTTGCGGATGCGGTACATCACGGGGTCGCGCAGCTGCATGTTCTCGTGCGCCATGTCGATCTTCGCCCGCAGCACCCGCGAGCCGTCGGGAAACTCGCCGGCGCGCATCCTCTCGAACAGGTCGAGGTTCTCCGCGACGCTGCGGTTGCGGAACGGCGACTCGACACCGGGGGTGCTGAAGGAACCCCGGGTGGCCGAGATGGTCTCGCCGTCCTGGTCGTCGACGTAGGCCAGGCCCTTCTCGATGAGCTGCACGGCCCAGTCGTGGAGGGTCTCGAAGTAGTCGGAGGCGTGTCGGATCTCCGTGGGTTCGTAACCCAGCCACTCGATGTCCTCGACGATGGAGTTGACGAAGGCCTCCTCCTCGGTTTCCGGGTTGGTGTCGTCGAGGCGCAGCATGCAGGTGCCGCCGAAGTCCTCGGCGGTGCCGAAGTCCACGACGATGGCCTTGGCGTGGCCGACGTGCAGGAAACCGTTGGGTTCGGGTGGGAACCGGGTCTGGACCCTGCCACCGTGGGTTCCCGCCTCGTTGTCGCGGCGGATGGCATCGGTGATGAAGTTGCTGGGGACACCCGATTCGCTCATGCAGGCGAAGCTATCACTTATGGAAACTCGCCGCCTTGGCTGCGGCAGGTTCGGGCTTGTTGCGACGCTCGTTACGATGGTTTGCCCTGGGTCTGTCCGGTTAGCGGGCTCTTCGCCGTTGAGTGTGACGCACTGAGTGAGGTTCCCCTGGAGTGTGGAGGCATCAGTTATCACTTACGCTTCTTTGACATCTCAATTCTCATTATCGATGCCTCCACGATCCAGAGGAATCTCAATCCATTTGCGGTCCAAGGGAAACATGAACTTGAAGACGGCCTGAAGGCGAGGCAGAACCAAGCGGTGTTGGCATCCGTCGCGTGCAGCGTCGTGACCATGGCTGTCTCCTGTGCCGTGAGGACGAGCGGGCGAAACTCGGAGGAAAGAGACCGGTTGGTCTCGATGCCGATGCCCAGCAAGATGACGTTGGTTGCCGGAGTCACGGCCACAGCTCAGCGTCCCGCACCGTGCGGCAGCGAACCGGCGGGATCCGGTGGCCACACGGGGCGTGCCCGGTCCGGCAGGAATAGGCCGTGGAGCACCCCCGGGCTGTGATGAACCCCAGGATTCGCGCGGGGACCGCCGCCCGTGACCGCTGCGTGTCTTTCCGGGTAGCCGTCGTCATACAGGCCGGTTAGGACGCGCTCCTCCGCCTCGATGGGAGACGTGAGGAGCGCTGCCAGCGTCCAAGGTCATGCGGTGCCGTCCTCGTTGAGGGTACCCAGCAGGCGCGTTGCATACGCTGCGTGCTCGGCCAGGATCGAGTCGTGGTCGGTGGCGACGTCGTAGCGCACGACCTTCCCGGAAACCCACGGCTCCCAAAGTTCGGCGCTCGGCTCACCAGGAACCAGTTCGTGCTGCGCGACCACCACGTGAATGTCCCCATCGAACTGGCGCGGTCGGAAGGTGTCGATGAGGCGGTGGTGGCGGGACATGCTCCGCATCACCGAGTTGAACTGGGTGGCGGTCACCTGAGCGAGAATGCCCGTCCGAGTCGCAGCGAGGATGTCATCGGTGCCGCCGACCTCGATCGCATGACGTATCTCGGGCGCAGTGACGTCGTATCCGAGGAGCACCAATAGGTCGTGCAAGATCTCCTGGCGGGACGGGTCCTCCCCCGCCCGGGCCGTGGGGAACTGGTCCAGAATACCCAGCCACCCGACCTCGCGGCCCGCCTCCTGGAGCTGGCAGGCCATCTCAAACGCTACGTTCCCGCCGAATGACCAACCTAGCAACCGGACGGGGCGATTCTCGACGAGCGGCGCGATCCTGTCGAGATAATGTCGCGCGAGGTCGGCCATTGTGGGTGTGTCGTCAGGTACCCCGAACGCTTGAATCCCGTAAACCGGGGTGTCTGCTTCTACGTAGGGGGTCAGCGACAGGTACGGGAGACTCAATCCCACCCCGCCATGGATGCAGAACAGTGGGGTTCCCGTGCCCTTCTTGAGTTCGACTAGCGGCTGGAACGCTGCGTCGACAGCTTCAGTTTCCGAAAGCAGGGTCCCGGACAGGGGAAGGGCGGCGTCGGGGCTTGGGGCAGCGGCATCCGGCACAACCGTGGTGCCCAGCCGCTCGAACGCGGCCGTGAGGTGATCGGAGAAACTTTCAAGGGCAGGGTGGCCAGCGACATCGGGGCGAGCCACCCAGGTGAGGATCAGACCGTCACCATCGGAAACCCGTCGGATCGAGACTTCCACAGGGACGTCGCTGATGGGCCTGTCATCGAGATCGGTCATTGCGAGCGTCCACTCCCCGAACTGGATGTCGCCCTCCACTGCGCCGAGGAAGTTCACCACGACAGCTGGCGGATGCAGCAGGCTTGCGGCCCGTTCACGTGCGTGGTGCATGACGAGGCCATATCCCGCCCCGCCATGGGGTGCGGCTGCCCGCGCCGCATGGACCGCTCGCACAAGCCCGAGAATGTCCTTGCCGTCGCTGACCGGCTCGACCAGAAGGGGATGGACAGAGGCAACCCACCCTACGACGGCGTCCGCAGGCAGGCCGAGGGCGCCGCTGCGCCCCGGTGTCTCCACACCGATCGTCAGGGGGGTATCAGGCTGATGTGCGGCCTCGCGGACGGTGCGGATGGCAACAAGGACACCAGCGGTGACGACGTCCTGCTCGGACACGGCCAGGCTGCGCGCCAGAGACCGGATGGTCCGCCCGACCTCGGGGCCGGTCGCGACTGACCCACGGCTGTGCGCGTCGGCCGCGGTCGGTGCCGCGGCCGGATGGAGGAGGGACCCGCCCGAATTCTGGGCCGCCCAGTACGCCTCCTCGTCCCGAACGCGAGGCAGCGCAGCCATCTGGTTCTCGGCCCAGCTACGGTAGGACGGGGCTGTCGGTAGGTCGCCGGGCTCACCGCCCTGGGCCAAGTGGAACAGTTCGGGGAGCAGAATGCCCCACGAAGCGGCATCGACGGCGACATGGTGGGCGACCAGGACCAAGGTTCGTTCAGTGCCCGCGCCGACGACGGTGCATGCAGCCATGAGCCGACCCTCGCGAGGAGCCAGATCGGCCCGCAACCTGACCACAGCGGCCCGAAGTGCCGCAGGGTCGCGCGGATCTCCATCCTGAGGGCTGGAGAGGGCGAACGAGGCGTGGCCGGGATCAGAGGAGAAGAGGTCACCGTTGTCCAGGACCTGGAGCCGCAGGGCATCGTGCCGCCGGACCAGCGCGGTGAGCGCATGCTCGAGGGCCGCGTCGTCCACTGCGGAAGGGACATGGACGACGGCGTACTGAGAGAATTCCGGGGCGAGCAGCACGTCAAGGGGGGTTGATCGCATTGAGGGCGGCATCGTGAACCTGCCTGATCCCCGGACCGCCTCGACCGGGGTGACCGCAGCAAGGGCTGACAGCCGGGCGGGTGTTGGCGCACGCATCACGTCGTTGGGGCTGACGTCGATCCCGGAGGCTTTTAAGAGCGCCGCCAACTGGATGGCCCGGATGCTGTCGCCCCCGTGCGAGAAGAAGTCTTCTTCGGGGCCGACCGTCGTGCCAAGCACGGTGCCGAAGGCTTCGGCAATGCGGCGGACTGTATCTGTCAGGTCGGCAACAGCCGTAGGGCCTCTGTGGGCTGGGTCCACCTTCGGTCCCTCGGCGGCGCGTGCCCCGAGTAGCCTTCGATCGACCTTGCCAGTCGTCGACTTGGGAAGGTCATCAACACGATGGATTCGTGCTGGCACGAATGCCGAGGCCAACCGGGAAGCGGCAGTGGCTAGGTCGGCCTCCGGCAGTTTCGAGACGAGAAACGCGACGAGTTCAAGGTCGCCTGTTGGGGCCCGGTGGGGTACTACGGCGGCGTCGGCCACACCTGCCATGGCTCGTAGCGCAGCTTCGACGTCGAGGATTTCGACACGTTGGCCCCGGATCTTGATCTGCTGGTCTCGTCGGCCGACGTAGACCAGCTTGCCGTCGAGCTCCCACCGGGCGAGGTCGCCTGTGCGGTACATGCGCTCTCCGGGAGTGAAGACACTCGCGACGAAAGACTCGGCTGTACGTGCCGGATTGTTGGTGTAACCGTGCCCTACGCAGAGCCCTTCCACGTAGACCTCACCGATCCACCCTGGTGGGGTGGGCGCGAGATGCTCGTCCAGCAGGTGGATCCGGGCGCCGCTCACCGGCGTTCCTACCGCCACTGCCGCCCCACCGATGTGGAGAGGCGGAACGGCGACGACTATCTCATGCGTGATGTCGTCGCTGCACTCGGTGGGGCCGTAGGCGTTCACGAGGGGGACATCGGGATAATTGTCCAGCCAGGCGCGGGCGAGGTCGACCGGAAGCACCTCCCCGGTCGAGAGGAGCCACCGGAGGTGTGAGGTTGCCAGTGAGGCCCGCTCGTGCCGGAACAGCTCGAGGCTGGCCCGCAGGAACGAAGGCACGACTTCGAGTACCGTCGCGCCGTGTCGCTCGGCGACCTCCCGCAGGCGGTGCGGGTCCGCCGCAGTGGCGCGGTCCACGCAGATTACCGCACCGCCAACGACGAGAGCCGTGATGAGCTGCCAGATGGAGACGTCGAAGGTCAGGGGTGCGTTCTGCATGATGACGTCCTTGGACGTCAGGCCGAGCAGGTCGATCTTGGCACGTACGTGGTTCTCGAGCCCCGCGATGTGGATGGTGGCGCCCTTGGGGGCCCCGGTCGACCCGGACGTGAACAGGGTGTACGCGGGGTCGTCGGGGTGCAGATCTTCTATGCCGAGCCGGCGGGCACGGTGGGCGGTTACCGTGGCATCGATGCACGAAACTTTGCTGCCACAGGCAGCGACGATTCCGTCGGCGATGCTCTCGAGATGAGCTTCCCGAAGGATGAGGGTGGCGCCGCAGTCCTGCACCATGCGTGCGGAGCGGTCCGCCGACGCATCCGGGTCCAGAGGCGTGTAAGCCGCCCCGAGGCTCCACGCCGCCAAGATCCACGGAAGGGCTAGGGCGCCGTCGGAAGCGAGGAGCGCGATGTGCCCACCACGGCTGACGCCATTGGTGAGCAGCCGTTCGCGGGCGCTTGCGACTCGGTCGCGCAGATCGTCGTAAGAGAGGCATTCCCCCCGCGTAGGGTCGATGACTGCGGGAGCGGGACCGAGGGTCGCCACGTTCTGCCACAAGGACGCGAGCGTGCCCATCGCAATGGGCACTTCCGACAGCTTGTCCGTGGCCCCCCATCGCTCGAGTCGGGCGACTTGGTCGGGGGTGGTTACCCCCGGGAGGGCGGCATCAGGATCGGTGCCGAGGTTGGCGTAGACGCCGGCCAAGGACGCCACCAGGTCGACGATCACCTCCCGGTCGAAGAGATTGGCCGCGAACTCAACTTCGAGGTTAATCCCGCTGGGATTGCCGGTGGCGTCGCGCTGCTCGACGAAGTCGACCGAGATCTCGAACTTGGCTTTGGTGCTGCCGACGACAGGCCCCACTTCGAACGGGGCGTCGCCCGGGAGGGCGGGCTGGGTCACGTGCGATGTGTAGACACGGACCAGGGGGTTGCCCGGATCAGTGCGTCCTTCGCGAAGCCCGGCTACGACGGCGTCGAGTGGCGCCTGCTGGTGCTTCAGCACTTCATTGAGCGTTCCGCGCATGCCGGATACCAGATCTGACACGGAGAGGGCACGGCCTGGTACCGCACGCACCACGACCGTGTTAACGAACATCCCGATGACATCATCGAACTCTGCGTCGGCTTGGCCGCTCACGGCCAGCCCAATCGGCACCTCCCGGCTTCCAGTCAAGGAGGACAGCACATGGGCGAGCCCTGCCAGCAGCACAGTGCTCAGGGTGGTACCGGTCCGCGCGGCCAGTTTCTCGAGATCAGCATGGGTGTCTCGCGTCAGGCGCGCCGACACGCGATCGGCGATGAGTGGCCCACCGATCTCCCCGGCGGAACGGTATGGCAGCGGGAGAGTCTCCGGTAGGTCACGGAGGTGCTCGATCCACCACTCGGTGTCGAGCCGCGCCTGCCTGGTGCGGGTGTTGGTGCCGAGCCACGCCACGAGGTCCGTGAACTGCAGCCGGGGGGCTGCGGGGGCGTCGGGAGACGTGTACCCTCGGGCAAGGTCATTGAGCAGCAACGTCATGGAGTGCCCGTCAACCGCGATGTGGTGGGTTACCAGCAGTACTCGTTGACGATGTCCATCCCAAGGGGCGATGGCGATCCGTAGCGGTGGCTCGTGCGTGAGGTCGAAGGGGCGAGCCACCAGCGACCGGAATGCGCGTGTCACCTCGGCATCCGTGTTGGCGTCTGGTGGCACCGTCACCACAAGGAGTGGAAGCGGCCCGAGGTCCGTGACACGCTGTTCGACTCCGTCGGCGACCGCGTGGAATGTGCTTCGTAGGATTCGGTGCCGATCCCGCAGGCCGTCAACGGCCCGGGTGAGTGCGTACTCGTCGACTGGAGCGGGGAAGAGCAACTCGAGCCCGCCGCCGTACGCTGCCCCGCCGTCCGACAGCTTTTCGGCGAGCCACACCATACGCTGGGATGCAGTGACCGGGGCTCGGTCCGCACCCCCGGCGACGGGGCGTTCTTCCGCCGCAGACGCAGCCCTGACCATGCCGGCCAGAGCCGTTGGTGTCGGCGCCTCGAACAGTGCACTCGCCGCGAGGTCCACCCTCAACCGACGCCGCAGGCGACTGATCACCTGCGCCCCCGTGAGCGAGTGGCCGCCGAGTGCGAAGAAGTCACTGTCCGCCCCGACGAACGAGCGTCCGAGCACGCTGGCGAACTCCTCAACGATGGCGGCCACCACGGGATCCTCGCTGTCGGCGGCCACATCCTCGACCTCTCGGGCCAGGACGGCCGTCGCGAGCCTAGCGAGTTCGGCACGATCGACCTTCCCACTGGTGTTCGCCGGCAGGGAGTCCAGCGGCACGATGGCGGTTGGGACCATATAGTCGGGTACGATGCGGCGCAGGCGGGTTCGCCAGAGAACAGGTTCGGAGGCATCGCCAGTTACGAAGGCGGCGATGGCCAGCGTCCCGTCTTGTCGACGAGCAGGTACGCAGGCCGCTTCTTGGGCACCGCACCGGAGGAGTGCCTGCTCGACTTCGCCGAGCTCGACACGGTTACCGCGGATCTTCAGTTGGCCGTCCGCGCGGCCTTTGAGGTGAAGGACACCCAATCGATCGAGATAGCCAAGGTCGCCGGTTCGATAGAGACGGCTACCGTCTGTGCCAAAGGGATTCGCGATGAATCGCTCGGCCGTCAATCCCGCGGCACCCAGGTAGCCGACTGCCAAGCAGTCGCCCGCGACGTGGAGTTCGCCCAACACGTAGGGAGGTAGGGGACGCAGCCATGGGTCGAGTATGTATGCTTCATAGCCCTCGTTGATCCTACCGACGTCCTGCGTGTCAGGACGGAGGGGGCCGATCGATGCGCAGATCGTCGTTTCGGTGGGTCCATACCCGTTTGTAACAGTCGGGACAGCTTCGCGTAACGCCGTCACGACGGCCGACGGCGGTGCCTCGCCCACAGTCATCGCACCGGCCAGGTTGTCGGCTATCCGGGGGTGCTCCTGGAGAAGGGCGCCCCACAGCAACGGCGTGGCCGACAGCATCGTGGGCGACCATGCCTTGATGAGGTCGGCTAGCTGGTCGACATCGCGCCCTATACCCGGGACGCCGACGTGGCCGTGACCACCGACGGTGAGCGGGATGAGTAACTCGCAGAGGGCGAGATCGAATGAGATTGCGCTGACCGACAGCCAGCGTGTCGCGGATGACACGCTGTTCGCGCGGGCGAGGAGCTCGAAGGCTCGGCTGGTCCGGGCGTGGCTTAGCAGGACGCCTTTCGGGGTGCCTGTCGAGCCGGACGTGAAGATGGTGCAAAACCCCGCTTGACCGTGCCAGGGCTGCACGTCGGGCCTTAGGGACTGCTGGTGGGGGATCCGCGGGCGAAGGTCGCGCTGGTCCAGGTGCGGGGCGATGTCAGCCAGTATCTCGGCACCGAGGTCGTCCACGAGGACTCTCGTGGGTTCGGACTGGCGGAGGATATGGCTGAGGTGTTTCCGTGGGGACTCGACATCGAGGCACACGAAGACGCCGCCGGCAGCCGCTACTCCGAGCAAGGCGAGCGGCAGATCCGCGCTACGCCGTGCCGCGACAGCGACCACCGAGCCGGCCGGGAGCCCTTCGTCGACGAGTTCGGTTGCCAGCGCTTCGACCGAGGCGGCTGCCTCCGAGTACGTGTACGTGCGTTCACCGTCGGAAACGGCCTCTGCTTCAGGGGTCCGACGAGCCCAGGCGAAGAACTCGGTGAGGAGTGACTCGGACGCGTCGTCCTCGGCGTGGGTGGGCTTGCCGTCGGCCGCGCGGACCCGGGTGAGCGGGTCGTGCTGGTGTTGTGCCAGCCGGGTCAGAAACTGGGTGAAAAGCTCGGCGACAGCCTTGGCCAACCGGTGGTCGACGCGCTGCGGATCGACGAGCAGGTGGGCACCACGGTCGGGAACGACGACCAGGGAAATCGGGTAGTGTGTGGCGTCACGCACGGTGACCGAATCGACTCGGGTGTCGGCGTCGAGACGGCGACTGCTCGGCAGGCGCTCGTAGTTCTCGAAGGCCACGGCCGTGTCGAACAGGGTTCCGATGCCACGCGCACGCTGGACCGCGGCGAGTCCGGCGTCCTCCGCATCGAGGGTGCGCAGCCGACGCTCCTCGATGTCGGCGAGCAGATCAAGGACACTCATCCGGGGGTCGAGGACGGCGACGCGGGGGACCATATTGACGTAAGGTCCCACCATTAGGTCGTGACCGGCCTGGCCAGGCTTGCGGGTCGAGACGACGGTGCCGAACACGACACGGTCAGTGCGTATCGTTGAGGAGAGGGTCAGCGCCCAGGCGGCGTCTATGGCCGTGCGTAGCGTGAAGCCGCACGACCGTGACCATTCGGCAACGTCGGCGAGGGTCGCCGCTGTCACACCGGTGGGCACCCGGTCCCCGGCGAAGCCTCCCTCACGGGTATTGGCATCGATTAAGCAGGGTGCCGACACGTCGGTGAGGGCGTCCCGCCAGACACCGAGGCGGTCCGGCGACTCGACGTCGCCGACAAAGGCGAGATGGTCGCTGTAGCGAGGCACCTCACGAGTGGGCCAGGGCTGGCCGGTGTACGCGAGAAACAGGTCGTTCAGCAGGATCGACGTGGACGTCCCGTCGATGATGGTGTGGTGCACCGTGATGCACAAAGTGGTGTCCGTGGTGGAACGGATCAGGCGCACGCGCCACAGGGGGGCGTGGCTGAGGTCCATGCCCTGCCTGAGGTCGGCGTCAAGTGCTGCGGTCAGCCCGCCCGAGGGGCAGGTCTCCACTTCGAACGGCACGTCCACCTTCGTGGCGATGACGAACAGCGAGTTCCCGTGCTTGCTGGTCTGAATCGACGCCCGGAGAAGGTCGTGACGGGCGGCAAGGGACATCACGGCCTCACGAAGCCGATCAGCGTCGACAGGTCCGGTCAGGGTGACAAGCACCTGCACCAGGTAGGGATCGGTTCCGTCCCGGGAGGTCTGCTGAAGGTAGGTGAGTGAGGATGCCAGGGGTGTCAGTTCCGCGATCTCTTCAACAACGAGGCTCACGCTGCACCGCCGGCGGTGCCATCGGTCGGGTGAGCCTCTGTTCGGCCCAGCCGTTTCCGCACGCTCAACGGCAGGATGTCCGGCCAGGCGCGCTCGATGTATGCGAGCGCCTCGCTGCGCGTCGACTCGGGCAAGACGACGTCCCAACCGTCGGGAATGGCCAAGAACGACGGCCACAAGGAGTGCTGCTCCTCGGCGTTGCGGAGCACGAGGAAAGTCGCGTCGTCATCATCGAACGGGTTCATTGGTTCTCTCCATCTTTTTCCAGGGGCAGGTTCAGTCGAGGTCGAGGCCAAGCTCGGTCAAAGCTCCAGCGATATCGCCACGCCAGGATCGCAGGGGACCCGTGGATGCGGTGGTCGGTGTCCCTGCCAGGTTGGCGAGTGCGGTGGCGAAGGAAGCCTCAAGGCAATCGATCTCGCTCGATGACACCACGGATGTGTCCCATTCCCAGTCGAGTCGGACCTGCGATCCCTCGGGAGTGACTATCACTGCGGCCGTGAGCGCCACGTTGTGCAGCGCGGGGGCATGTGCTTCCCTGTCCGGGCGAACGTCCTGGACGAGAGTCACATGCTCAGCGTCGGCATGGTCGAGTCGGCCAAGGAAGTTGAAGGCGACGCGTGGCTCGGTGGCAAGCGTTGGGTGACCATCGGGACCCCAACGCAACAGACCGTACGTGGCACGCCGTGAGGGGAGTGCGGCGAGGGCGTCTCGGGTGCGGTCGAGGATTTCCAGTGCCGAAGCAGGCAAGCCGGTTGGGGATCGCACGGGGATGGCCACGGGATGCTCGACTGTGAACCAGCCGACGGTGCGTGCCACGTCGAGGTCCCCAGGCAGGGAGTCTCGGCCATGGCCCTCGAGCCGGATGAGTAGGGTATCCCCCGCGTCGGGGAGGCTTCGCTGAGCGAGTGCCGTGGCGAAGGCCGCGAGTAACAGGTGCTCGGCCGTCGTCGTGTCGGTGGCGACGACGGGCGCCGACGCCGCAGCGTCCCACCACGATGTGCGCAAGGCGGCGACCCGGCTTCTGGGACCACCTTGAGCGTCCTCTCCGGCAGGCATGAGACGCGCCCAGCGGGCCGCGATGCGGTCGCGAGGCTCACTGTCCAGGCTTTGCCAGAGCAGCGACGACCAGCGCCGGAAAGACACGCCCGTGGGGCCACCCTTGCCGGTGCGTACAGCGGGGTTGGGGCCGAGGAGACGGTCGAGATCTCCAAGGAGGATGCGCCACGAGACGCCGTCTACCACATAGTGGTGCACCTGTATCCACAGGACCTGCGGGCGTTCCTGATCGTCATGGACCAGGTGAGTCCGCCACAGGGCACCCGCAGCGGGGTCGAGCGGGTTTTCCAGCCACGCTGACGGTTTTGCGTCGGGCGGACCGACGGGGAGCCCCCGGGTCAGGGGCAAGGGACCGGGTTCGCCCACCTGCAGCACGACCGGGCTCTCGCTGGCTAGTCGGGCGCTCAGTATGGGGTGTGTGGCGGCGAGGTGGTGGAGTGCCGCTTCGACGTCGCGGATGGTCAGTCCGGTAGGTAAGCCCAGCGCGACCGAATGGGTAAACCCGACCGTCCCGTCGACCTGAGAGGCGTACCATTGCGCTACCGGCGGCAGTGTGATGCGGCCACGGTGGGTCGCGGGATCGTCGTCCTGTGCGGCACGGGCCAGGAGAGACAGTCGAGACGGCGTCCGCCGCGACAGAATGTCGTGGGGGGAGAGGTATATACCGTCGGCGCGGAGGTGCGCCACGAGCGACACCGCGGAAATCGAGTCGCCGCCAGCCGTGACGAAGTCTGTGGTCGGATCAACGTCCGCACGTCGCAGCACCTGCCGATAGGCAGCCACGATCCGGTCGGTGACGTCATCGTCCGACTGCGCGGCTTCTGTCCCAAGGTCGGCGGGGGCGTCCTCCGTGTGTGTCAGCCGTGCGTACATCGCTCGGAGCGCCTTCGTGTCAACCTTCTGATTGATCGTCATCGGCAGCGAGTCCAAGGCGACGAGACGGTGCGGTACGGCGGCGGCGGGCAGTTCGTCCCGGAGACGCGCCAAGACCGCGTCACTGTCGATTGGTAGATTGTCGACGTATTTCACGAAACCCACCAGGGCAAGGCTGGGACCCTCGTCGATGGGAAGAACGGCGGCGACTTCGACGTAGGGGAGTGACTCCAGGCTAGTGACCACCTCGGTGAGTTCGATCCGATTACCACGCACTTTGACCTGCTGGTCGATCCGGCCTACGTGGACCAATCCACCGTCCCGTTGAAGCCGCACTAGGTCGCCAGTGCCGTACATGCGTGTTCCGGGCGGCCCGTACGGCGATGCGACAAAACGGCATGCCGTCAGGGGCGGGTCGGTGATGTAACCCCACGACACCATTTCTCCGGTGAGGTACAGCTCGCCCACCTCGCCGGCCTGGACGGGTGCCAGCCGCTTGTCGAGCACGTGGACTACGCAGTCGGCTACCGGGCTGCCGAGGGCGGGCGGGTCCGACACCGCCAGTTGCTCACCGACCAGACACACAACGGTTGTCTCGGTCGGTCCGTAGACGTTACGCATATGGATGCGGCCTGCCCAGCGGTCGATGAGCGACTGCCGCAGTGCCTCGCCTCCGACGAAGAACTCAGTCGGAACGGACATGCTGGAAGGCATCGTACCGAGGACGCTGGGCGGAACGAGGATGTGTGTGGCCCGGGATGTCTCCAAGTACTCAGCAAGACCGGGACCGGGGGAGCGCTCGGCGGGCTTCGGGAGCAGCAAGGTGCCCCCGAGACCCAGGCTCACGCCCATCTCCCAGATGATCGCGTCGAACCCGGTCGACCCGAACTGGACGACGCGCGTTGGGGTGTTGCTCCGGGCGACTTCGCGGATGTTGGAGACGAACGTGGCCGCGCTGCGGTGGCTGACAGTAACGGCCTTGGGGCGTCCCGTGGAGCCGGACGTGAAGATGACGTACGCGACGGAGTCGGGGCGCGGACGCGGCAGGTCGCCGATGTCGGAGTCGGTGGCGTCCAGATCGGCCGGGGTCAACACCGTGACGCCCTCGGCCGCCTCGGAATCTGCGAAGGACGCATCACCCAGCACATGGGTTGCCCCGACGCACGTGAAGTGATGACGAAGCCGCCGCGAGGGTTGCTGGGCGTCGATCGGCACCACTGCGGCCCCGCACCGTAGTACGGCTATGAAGGCGCACAGCCACTCGAGTGACCGATGTACGACGACCGGGATAAATGCACCTTCGCCCAATCCGCGTCGGCGGAGAGCCTCGGCCCATCTCACCGTTCGTTCATGGAGTTGGGCGTGGGTCAACTCCGCGCCGTCGTGGATGGCGGCCACGCCATCAGGGTTGCACCGGAAGCCCTCGTCTAGGGCATTGAGCAGTGTTGCGATTCCGGGGTCTGCCCCGTTCCCTGGCGCGGTGGGCGCGGGGGAACTGAGAGGGACCGACGTCAGCGCTGTGACCTGCGCCTCGATGCCGCGCACCAAAGTGTGTGCCACCCACTCGGGGATGACATCGGTCGCGTACTCCAGGTTGATGTGCAGGCTGGGCTCGGAAACAGTGCCGCGCTCCTCGCACTCGAGGGCGATGTCGAACTTGGCGGCTCCCGTGCCGAGGGAGCGGGCGTCAAACTGGTGGAATCGCTCTTCTCGCTGGTAGGAGATCATCACTTGGACCACGTCGGGGGTCAGGGTTGGGGTGTCCCGCCGCACATGTGCCAGGACCTCATCAAACGGGACGGTCCCGTGGGCGATGCCACCGAGGAGCGCACGACGTGAGGATTCGAGGCGCACGCCGACAGGGGCTGTTGGATCTACCGGGGTCCGCAGCAGGACGGTGTTGGCGAAGAAGCCGACGGTGCCCTCGAACTGTGGCTCGCGTCCGTGGACCGCGGTGCCGATCAGTACCTCGTCGCGACCGACCACAGCGCCCACGGCGGCAGCCACTGCGGTCTGTATCACCATGAAGGGCGTGCCGCCGACCTCGCGGCTGGTCCGCTTGATGTCGGCGAAAACCTTGGAGGATAACTCGAGCGCAAGGGTGGCGGCCGGACGTCGTCCTGGACGGCGGGAGGCGGCATGCGTGCTAGTTCCTGGCCAGCGGAACGGTCCTGGGGTATCTGCCAGGGTGGTCGTCCAGTAGTCGAGCTGTTCTGCATACCAGGCGGACTCGCGGAGGCGGGGTGAGGCCATCCACCGCGCGTAATCGACCAGCGATGCCCGATCGGGGCTGGCAGCAACCTGCACGCCGGCCAAGGTGTCGTCTAGCTCTTGGGCCAGATGACGCAGCGACCAACCGTCGCAGGCCGCGTGGTGCACCACGAGAAGAAGCGTGACCCCACCGGGGTGCCGGCACTCGTGCAACCGCACCGGGATGTCGGTCGTGAGGGGCACGGGGTCTGCGGCGAGGCGGATGAGAGTGGCATCGTCGGGTGCGGCGCCCAGATTGTGGACGACGTGGACGCGCTCCCATGGGACGTCGTCCGGGGCGACGACCTGCTGCAGCAGTCCGCAGGTGTCGTTCACAAGCCGGGTGCGGAGCCCATCGTGATTGCGGATGGCTTCACGGACGTGCCACACGAAGCGGTCCGCGTCGGGTCCGGTGTTGTCGATTCTAAGTGCGACGTTGTACGACCAGTCATCGGGTAGGAACTCCTGCAAGAGCCACATGCGCCGCTGGCCAGGTGTGGCGACGGGCGGCATGGCCGACAGGCCGGCGTCTGTGTGGAAGGCTGAGGGCGGGTTCGTCCGGCACCGGGCGAGCCCCGCAGGGGTTGGGTGCAGGAAGATGTCTTCGAGGTTGATGGGTAAACTGGTTTTGGCACGCAATAGTCCCACGAGACGAATCGCCGCAAGAGAGTTACCTCCCAGCTCGATGAAGTCGTCATGCGGGCCGACGTGGTCGACGCCAAGCACGACGGCCATCTGGTGGCCGATGAGTTCAGCCACCTCGTCACTGAATTCATCGCGGCGCGTTCCGTGCCGGGCGACGGTCGCGGCCAGGGCATCCCGGTCAACCTTCCCATTCGGGGTGCTCGGAAGGGAGTCGACGAAGCGCCACGTCAAGGGAACCATGTAAGGAGGAAGCAGGGAACCGAGAGTCTCGGTGATCGTGTCCAGGGTGGCGTCGCCGACGACGAAACCCGCGAGCCGGGCGCTCGACCCGCTGCCCACAGCAACCACCGAGCCGCGCCGGACCCCTGGCACCCGGCCCAGTGCAGCCTCCACCTCGCCGATCTCGATGCGATGCCCGCTGACCTTGACCTGGCCGTCCACTCTGGTTGCGAACTCAAGGGCACCTCCAGGGTGTAGGCGGACGAGGTCGCCAGTGCGATACATGCGGGATCCGGGGACTCGGGAGAACGGATCGGCGATGAAACTGGTTGCCGTTAGGGTTGCACGACCCAGGTACCCGAGGCCCACGACAGGACCCCCGATGTACAGTTCACCCGTCTCTCCGACTGCCACCGGACGCAGCCAGGCGTCCAGGACGTATAGGTGTGCGTTGCGGATCGCCGAACCGATGAGGACCGGCGATCCGGATGCGGCGGCACCGTGCGTAACCTCCCAATGGGTGACGTCGTCTGAGCATTCAGTGGGTCCGTAGGCGTTGACGAGGCGGACGTTGCGCAGGGTTTCTTCCCATTCGCTGCACAGCGAAGGGGGTAGCGCCTCCCCGGTTGACATGACAACCCGGAGCGATTCGGGGTTCCGCCCCACATGCCGCCAGTGTTCGAAGAGTGCCCCGAGGAGGCCAGGCACCAGTTCCAGAACAGTGATCCCGGTCTGGTCGATCCGATTCGCCAAGGTGTGAACGGCCTGGACCTCATCGTCGCCCAACAATACCGCGCAGCCGCCTGTAAACGCCGGCAGGATGAACTGCCAGATGGAGATGTCGAAGGTGGGGGGTGCGGTGACGGCGAGAGCGTCGCCCGCCGAGGCAGCGAGCAGGTCCTGTTTGGCGGACAGGTGATTGGTCATGCCCTCCCAAGTAACAGCGGCCCCCTTGGGGCGGCCCGTTGAACCCGACGTGTAGATGACATAGGGAACGTCTGCTCGCGCCCAGCGGTTGAGGCCGGAGCCGACCGCGTGGGCCTCTGGAGGGATTGAGGTGCTGGTGCGGAGACCAGGTACTCCAGGGGTGGACTCCACGATGCCTGGCGCAACGCCGTCCGAGACGATCATCAGGTGGGGTGTGCAGTCGGTAACGACATCCGAGACCCGGCTGGGCGGCCAGTCAACGCCCACCGGGATGTAGGTGGCACCCACTTGCCACAAGGCTAGGATGTTGACGAGAGTGTCCAAGGTGCGATGACCCAGGTGAACGACTGCATGGCCGGGACGAACGCCTGCCGCCCGGAGCGTCGTGGTGCGGTCCACGACCGCCCGAGCGAGCGTCCCGTAGTCGACGGACCCTTGGGCGGTGACCACTGCGATGCGCCCTGGGTCGGTTCGTACCACGTCGTCGAGGCGCGCGAAGAGGGCGGTCTGGTCGATCGGGGATTCGGGGCCGACGAGGAGTCCCTCCGGCGAGCCCTGGTGCCTCGGAAAGTCGCCGGTGTCGGCGAGAGACTCCAGGAGTACCCGCATCTCGGCCAGGGATTGTTCGGCGTAAGTGAGGTCGTGGACGCTCGGGTTGACGTGACACGACACCAGGACTGAACCGTCTTGGTTCTCCGCGAAGGTGAACTGCAGGTCGTCCACCGGCCCGAAGTCGGTGACGGTCAGGTGGGCGTTCACATGACCAAAGTCGAACGGGGCCCGCGCAGGCAACACGTTGACCGAGGGGCCAAGGGGCGCGCCACCCGTGTCCGTGGGCACGAGCGCGCGGGCCATGCTGGAGGGGTACCCCTGGTGCAGGATGAGTCGTCGCATACGATCCGCGACGTCGGAGAGGAACTGCTTCGTCGGGGTTCTGGGGTGGGCGTCGAGCCGTAGGGGCAGGAAGTTCGTGTATAGGGCAGGGAGCATACGACTGCGCTTGGTGCGGCGCTGCGAGACAGGGACCATCACAACAACGTCCGAACTGGCTCTATGACGCGCGGTGAGGATGCCGGTGGAAGCGAATGCATACGTGTGCCAGGGGACGCCCAGGTCACTCATCCGAGTGGCGAGTGCGCGGGCGACCGTAGTGTCCATCAGCCAAGAAGTACCCAAAATGTCCGTGGGTGGGGACCACGTTGCCTGTTTGCGCGGCTGAGGCGGCACGAAGCCAGCCAGCGTCGCAGCCCAGTAGGCGGCATCGGTGTCGATGCGCCGTCCGTTGAGGTACCCCTGATCCTCCTTGAGGAGGCTACGGAGCCCGCCCTGCTGTGCCGCGAGCGCCTCGCGGTCGCCTGTGCGGTAGAGGTGGGCAGTGAGGTGGAACAGGGCGAGTGCCCCGGAGGCATCATTGACGAGGTGGTGTGCTGCCGCGCAGAGCTGGGTGCTGGAATCGGAGTGTACGACGACGGCGGAGTCCCAAGCCGTCTCCATGCCGATCTGAGTGGTCGTCAGCTCCACCACGTCGATGTGGTCGTCTGCTGCGACGACGGTCACGGGGTGGGCGCGCTCTACGACCCGCTGTCTGGGGACTCCGTCAACGACAGAGAGCTCGATGTTGTGTGACTCTATGGCCCCGACAGCCGTGGCCCAGGCCCAGGCGAGGCGCTGGGGGTCCACCGGGCCGTCGAAGTCGAGTCGGCACCGCATGATGGAAGCCGGGACGTCGCCGTGTTGCTTGACGCGGAGCCACATCCAGTATTGAGAGTTGAGCAGCGGCAGCAGTTCGTTGGTGGCCTGGTTCGGGGTCGTGGGGGCGCGGTCGGTCATGCGTTGCCTCGTTGGGTGCTATGGGTGAACGTGCTGAAGAAAACGTCATCGAGGGATGCGGTCCGGCGTCTCGCTTCGAGGAGTGGCGCATCGAGGGAGGCAACGACTTGGAGGGCTGCTCGCGCGTCGGTGTTGCCCCTCGGCACCGCGACCGAGAGCGAGGACTCGTCCATATCGCTCACGTCGAATTCCCTAGCGAGGCGTTGGCGGGCAAGAGTGCAGGCTGCGGCGGAGTCGAAGGTGAGGTCGAGCCTTTCGGTGGCGACGCCCTGCTTCAATTCAGCCGGTGTGCCGTCGGCCACGATGCGGCCCGCTCGGAGGATAAGGATCCTCTCGGCCAGCTGTTCGGCCTCCTCCAGGTACTGTGTGGTCAGGACCACACAGGTACCGGCCGCGGCCACGGCCGCAATTCGGTCCCAGATCGTCCGTCTGGCCTGGGGGTCGATGCCTGTGGTGGGCTCGTCGAGGAACAGTATTGGAGGGGTGTCGATCAAGGCGGATGCCAAATCGAGTCTGCGTGCCATACCACCTGAATAGGTGCTGACGGGACGGTCCCCAGCGTCCGCCAGGTCGAACTCATGGAGGGCGTTCGCGGCGGCCGCGCGCGCCTGCGATCGGCGCATGCCGCGCAGCCCGGCTATCAGGCACAGGTTCTGGGACCCGGTTAGAAGAGGGTCGAGCGTGCTGGATTGCCCCGCGGAGCCGAACAAGGTCCGGGCGCGGCGTCCATCGGCCAGCGCGTCAACCCCGGCGATCCGGACTGTCGATCCAGGATCGGGTCGGGTGAGCGTCGTGATGATACGTAACAGGGTGCTCTTGCCCGCGCCGTTGTGGCCGAGGATCCCGAGCACCTGCCCGGTCGCTGCCGTGAGGGATACGCGGTCAAGGACGGCCTTCTCGCCGTAGTGTTTGGAGACATCGACTGCCTCGACCGCGTATTCTCCCCGGTATCTTGAACCTGTGGTATTCACTGCTCCCCCCGATCGAAGAGCGCTACGAGCGCCACGCCGAGGGCCAGGGTGCATCCGAGCATCACGAGCACGACCGTTCCGGCGTCTCCCAGTTCGCCGAAATGCCACATTCGGCGTAGTGAGTCAACGACCGGATTCATGGGGTTGAAGGCCGTGATCGCCTGCAGAGACGGCGGCTGGGCCGTGATGGGGACCAGCGCATTAGAGAAGAACGCGAGAACCACGGTGATCAGGGCAGCCACGGAGTCGATCGTGGTGGGGCTGCGCAGCAGCAGTCCCACCAACACAGCGATGCCTGCGCACAGGAACGCGAACACCACAAGAAGGGCGAGAGATACACCTAGGTGCTCGCCCAAACCCGGTGGCTCCCACCCCAATAGGCGAGCCAGCCCCAGGACCAGGGCCGTTACGACAAGCGTCAGAAGCGTCTCGGACAGCAAGAACGAGACGATAATTGATGCACGGCGGGTAGGCAGGCTCCGCATTCGGTCCATGAGGCCGTTCGAGAGGTCGAGTCGCAGCGCGATGGCACCCGTCGGAATCTCCGACAGTGCGACGATGAGGGCCACGCCGGGAGCGACATAGTCGACCATGGTGGGGTAACCGGCAGGGACCACGAGGGCTCCGCTGAACAGGACGGTGAAGACCAGCAGATAGATGACGGGGTTCGCGAGGACCCCTATGACGCGGCCCGGCGCCAAGGCGAAGTGGCGGGCCCGTCGTGCGATGAGAAGGGCAACCTCATGCCCCATGCCAGTCGACCGCGGAGGGGCAGCCAAGGCACTCACCGGGCGGCCAGCTTCCGCTCCAGGTCCAGAACCTCGGGACCGAATGTCGTCGTGACCCAGTCATCATCGTACAGCGTCGTGAGGTATGGATCCCCGCCGTCCGGCGCCACGGCGACGCATAAAAGATCGTCGCGCCACGAGTGCTCGGACAGCCAACGCCTGGCTCCCGCAAGTACCGATCCGGTTGACGCTCCGAGCACGAAGCCGCGCCGCGCCAGATGACGACACTCGATGACCGTCTCCTCTTCGGTGACGAGGAGCGTGTCGTCGAACATCGCCCGGTCGAAGAACACCGGTTGCACACCCGCGCCAAGGCCGGAGAAATAGCGCGTCCCGGGTGGCCCGCCGAAGGTCACCGAGCCGACGACGTCGATCGCGACCAGAGCCGTTCCTGGTGAATGCTCCCGGATGCTATGGGCAACGCCCATGCCGGTACCCGCAGTCCCGATGCCAACGAACACCACGTCGAGCTGGTTGGGGAACGCACGCACGATCTCCATACCCGTGTGGCTCCTGTGTACCTGCCAGTTTGCCGGGTTATGGTATTGGTCCGTCCATACGCAGTCGGGATCTGCGGCGAGTAGTTTTCGCACGCAATCGAGCCTGGCGCCGAGGAAACCGCCTGTCGGGTGCGCTTCCGTCACGAGCTCCAACCTGGCCCCCAAGCTGAGCATCAACTGCCGCGATCGGAGCGAACACCGCGGGTCGATGACGCACACGACGTGGTAGCCGCGCACAGCACCGATCTGCGCTAGCGCGATCCCGAGGCTGCCAGACGTGCTCTCCACTAGCGTCATTCCCGGGCGGAGCTTCCCGGACTCCTCAAGGGAGGCCACCAGAGCGGCAGCCGTCTTGAACTTGATCGATCCCGCGAAGTTCATGCCCTCGTACTTGAGCAGCAAACGTCCGTTGCTCTCCGGGATGTCGATGAAAAGGTCAGGGATGTTGAACTGGCATGGCTCGCTGATGATCATGAGGCCATCCCGTCAGCGGTCAGCGGCACGGTGTCACCGGAGAAAAACTCCGCGAGATGGGTTCCCCGCCCGGAGGCGCGGCATCGCTCAGCCACGTCTGTGCCGAGGGCAATGTCCAGCACACCGAGTCCGAACGGCGAGACGATCGTCGTGCGCTCCCGCCGGCCCTCGTTCCTTGGAGCCATGAGCAAGGAGCCGATTGTCTGGGTCTCGACCTCACCGGCCGAGTCGGCCTGGGAAGCTAGGTGGATCGATGTGTTCGCGGTCGTGACGTGTTCAAAGTCATCCACGATGTTCTCGGCACTCAAGATGATGGCGGGGTCCAGATCGCGCAAGGACAGGTGGAGCACGACTGGATGGTGCGCGAAGAGCGAGGCATCATGCACGTGTGGCTCGGAAGCGATCGTGGCGAAGACCACGAGTTCGCTCGCACTGAGGGCTTCCTCAACGCCGACGGTCTCGAACTTCGCCCCAGGAACATGCCGGGCCGCTTGTTCGGCGAACGCTACGGCGCGTCGGGGATCGAGGTCGTGGACCCGGATCACGGCCGGCTTGATGCCGGCGGCCGCTAAGTAACGAAGCGTTTCGCGCGCGATCAGACCCGCCCCGATGATCCCCAGGCAGGTTGCTCCCTGCGGGAGTAGCGCGCGCGCGGTGATCGCTGCCGATGCCGCAGTCCTCGTCGCGGAGATGACCGAGCCTTCCAGGAGCGCGATCGGGTACCCCGACTCCATGTCGTTGAGGACGATGACAGAGGAGGCTCGCGCGAACCCCCGCGCGACGTTCTGCGGAAAGGAACTGATCCATTTGATCCCAGCCATCGGCGACGGAGACGCCGAAATCGCAGGCAGAGCGATGGTACGACAACTCGGCAAGGTCGGGAAGCGCAGGAAGAGCGAAGGCGGGTTGACGCACTCACCTCGGTCGAAGGCGAGGTAGGCATCGTGGATGACCGTTAGCGTGTGCTGCTCATCCTCATCGAGTGTCGCGCTGACGGCACGTGCATCGATCAGCATAAGGCCGAAGTCGGGGTAACGCGATTCGGGCATGACAGCCTCCTGGAGGGTTATTCGGGCGTGTCAAAGCATTCCAGCCGCAGCCGATCTCGCGAAGATCGCTATCTGGGGGATATGAGAGCCGTGGCAGCGAGTGATTACGTAGACGCCAGATGAAGGTTGTGAAGTTGTAGAGTACGAGTCACAGACAATACCAAAGTTTGCCCCACCTGTTGAGGGCCGGTTTGCTGAGATGCCCCGAACGACACTCACGTAGAGTCCCCGCGTGGGTGGGGGGCGTATCTCACGTAGTTCCCCCGGGAACGTCGGGGCTAGTCATGACGGGGTGTGGAGGTTCGAGAGAAGTTGTCGATGGCGGTCAGGGTTGAGCTCACCAAGAAGTACGCCCAGCCTATGCTGTGACATCGAAGAAGGGCAGGACAGCGATCCTGAGCCAGGTGATTGAGGTCGCGGGCTGGAACCGGGACCATGCCCGTCAGCAGCTCGTCGCCCGGCTGAAATAGCCCTTGGCCGGGCGGTGGCCGCGGCCGCGGTGATCGACCGTCGGAAGACGCGTGGTCGCAAATACTCCTACCGCGCGCGGCCGGTGTGGACTGCTATAGGTTTTGTGAACGGCAGCGAAAAACTTGGATCATGAGGCTTATTCACAGCCATCCTCAAGTGTGCTCTGACTAAGGGTTTCGCTGGCCAACGCGCCGCCTGTGATAGGCCTCCATGATTTAGGTTGCTGTCTCGGTTTTCCTTCAACCCTGAAGGACTTCGTTCGGGGTGCGGTACCCGGGCGAGGAATGAAGCGTGGTCTGCTTGTGGCAGTGTTCAATCCATGATGTCACATCCTTGATCGTTTTTCTTCTGGTTCGGTAGATCTTCCGGTTGACGAGTTCTTTCTTGGGTGTGGCGTTGAACGATTCCGCTGTGGCGTTGTCGTAGCGGACGCCGATTCTTCCCAGTGATGTGAGAACGCCATACTGTTTCATGGTGTTGGTGTAGTCAATGTATACCGCGATCCCCGAACCTGAATGGGAGAATCGTCACACCCTTGACGGGCCGGGAGTTCCGCACCGCCATGTCCAAAGCGGTTTGAGGCAATTCGGTTCGCATGTGTTCCGCCATGGCGTAGCCAACAATTCCTTTCGAGTAGCAGTCCATCACGGTCGCGAGATACACGAATCCTTCCCTGGTGTGAATGTAGGTGATGTCGCCCACCGGATTCCGGGTTGGAGTATCGGCTGTGAAGTCTTTTTCGATCAGGCCGGGACGTCCCGCCAGGTGGGCCGCCGGCGCGGTGGCGCGGGCCCTGGGGCGGGGCTGACACGTCACCAGGTCCTCCGGGCGCATGAGCTTGCGTACTGTCTCCGGACTGGTTGCAACGCCATTGCGTTCCAGGACTTTGTGGATCCGCCTATATGGCGCCCTTTGAACAAAATTCTTTCCCCGCGACCAAGGAGCAATGGAGGCCAACCTGGTTCTGACTAGGGGCTTTGCTTGCAGGGGTGATTTTTGATTGGCCACCCAGTGGCAAGATTTTGTTTTATGCGGGCTACAGCAGTGGATCTGTTTGGACTCATTGAGGCTTATTCGCGGTCAACCTCAGCTGCGGTCTGGGCGGGGGTTTGCCGGTCGACATGTCGTTTGTGAATAAGCCTCATTGAAGAAATGCGTCACAAAAATGGCGAGTTCTTCACAGTGTTTTCGGGTTTCCGATATGCCCCTGCCCCGCCAGGTGTAGTAGCCGAAATGCGGTACCTCCAGGCAGCGGCACGTCAAGCTGGTCGGGTAGTTACCTTCTTTGTGGCGGATGTACGCGTATCGTGCTTTTGTCGGGCCTCCGCACGAAGAAGGCCACCGCTTTATCTCTGAAGTCCGTCTCCCGTCCAGGCCTCACGCAGCTCGGCTTTGTTTTTCTTGTGCTCAGCAAGTTGAGCCGCTGTCGTTTCCTCGCCTTCAACGCCGGAATGGGTTTTCCTTCACTTGTTGACCCAGTTTCCCGCGGTTTGCGCGATCAGATCGTAGGACTTCGCCACCTCACTGATCGTGCGGGACTTCTCAACGACCACCCGACACGACCTGCTGCTTGAACTTTTCGCCGTGCTTCGATGCTGACATGATACAGATCCTGAGGCTTATTCACAGACGGCGCATCAGTCAGAAAACCTCCTAGTCAGCACGCACTTGGGAAGGGCCAAGAATAAGCTTCTTTGCCTGCTGGGGGTGATTTTTGATTGGCTACCCAGCGGCAAGATTTTGTTTTGTGCGAGCTATGCGTGCCCGGGTGGGGACATGAACCCCCGAGAGGTTCAAGGCTGGGGGGCGCCCGCCGCACGGGGAGAGGCCCGGCACCTCACCCTCACGAGGTCGCGCTTAGACCGCACGTGCCGGGCAAGGCCCTTCGCGGCCGCTTCGGTGGTGGTGACTAATGCTGTCGGCGCGTTCCGGGAATGATAGATCAGCCTCGCCTGTACGGCAGGGAAATGAAGCGCCTAGTGACTTGCGTTTCGAAGGCCGGGAAAGTGCAAGTGGGTTGCGGCGATCCTCGAAGTCGTTGCAGTGGAGCTAGTCGGTATGACGCCGTTGCCGGCCGGGATCGTGCCGAGTGCCTGGTCAGCGCGACCAGAGGCCGAGCACCTGCGTCACCAACCAGATGGCGCTCGCAACGAAGGCGCCTAGCAGCAGGAGGGCGCCACCGAGTACCACGGCCAGGGACGTGATGAGGTAGGCGATCGAAGCGCGGCGCACCTGCTCCCGGTCGTTGATGGTGCGCTCTAGAAGCTTCAGGTTCCTGGTGTTGCAGCGCCAAGCGAAGTCGAAGACGTTGCCGATCAAGGGGATCGAACCGATGAGCCAGTCGATGCCGGCGTTGAAGACCATCCTGGTGAGCACGGGGATCGGGGCGCGAAGGCGGATCGCGTCGAACAGGATCGTCCAGCCGAGCGCAGCTGGCACGGCACCCCCGACGACGGGGACGAGCGAGAGGATCGGATCCAGGCCGAATCGGAACTTTGTGCCGGGCACGAAAAACGCCTCGTCGAGCCACCACACCAGTTTTTGGCTCAGCACTGTCGGGCTATCGGGTAGCTCCTGCTCGACGGGCTCGTTGAGGTTCGCCGGGGGTACCGCGGCGGGCTGGGGCAGTCGGTGGGGATCGCGCATGGTTTTAGCTTCCCACACGGCCTCAACCACTAGGCTGGGTCCACTATGACTGCCCAGCTACCTGCCCGCACCCGAGTTGCCCCTTCTCCGACCGGCGATCCGCACGTCGGTACCGCGTTCATGGCCCTGTTCGACAAGGCGTGGGCCGCCAAAACCGGTGGTGCGTTCGTGCTGCGGATCGAGGACACCGACCAGAACCGGCTCGTGGCGGGCAGCGAGCAGCAGATCCACGACACCCTCGCCTGGCTCGGGCTCTCTCCCGACGAGGGGCCGCTGGAGGGCGGCGAGTTCGGGCCCTACCGGCAATCGGAGCGGCTCGACACCTACCGGCCGTTCGTCGAGCGGCTGATCGCCGACGGGCACGCCTACCACTGCTGGTGCTCCTCGGAGCGACTCGCGGAGCTGCGCAAGGAACAGGACGCCACGAAGGCGGCCAGGACCGGTTACGACCGGCTCTGCCTCGGGAAGACCCGCGAGGAACGCGCGAAGCTTCCTGGATTCACCGAGACCCCGGTGGTGCGGATGCTCGTGCCCGACGACGCGCCCCTGACCTTCACCGACATCATCCGCGGCGAGGTGAAGGCCCCCTTCCCCGACGACCAGGTGATCCTGAAGGCCGACGGTTTCCCCACCTACCACATGGCAGTGGTCGTCGACGACCACCTGATGGGGATCACGACGGTGGTGCGTGGCGAGGAGTGGATCAGCTCCACCCCGAAACACCTCCTGCTGTACCGCTGGCTCGGTTTCCCCGAACCGCAGTACGCACACATGCCGCTGCTGCGCAACACCGACAGGTCGAAGATCTCCAAGCGCCGCAACCCGGCCGCCCGCCTGATGTGGTTCCGCGAACAGGGCTACCTGCCGGAGGCCGTCCGCAATTTCCTGCAGCTGCTCGGGTATCCGCCCGCCGACGACGACTCCGAGGTGGCCACCTTCGAGGATTTCGTCGAAAACTTCTCTTGGGACAAGGTCAACACCACCGGCCCGGTTTTCGACGTGAAGAAACTGGACTGGCTGAACGGCCACTACATCCGCGCCCTCAGTGCCGACGAACTGACCGAACGGATCGTCGCCTTCCACACCGAACGCGGCGACTGGGACGCTGCCATCGACGTCGACGTGCTGCGCAGGGCGGTGCCGCTGGTCAGCGAACGCATGACCCTGCTGGGCGATGCCCTGCCGAAGCTTGGTTTCCTGTTCACCGACCGGGTGGAGATCGAGGAAGCGGCCCGCGCGGCGCTGCCCGGCAACGCCGCGGAGGTTCTCGACGCCGGGATCGAGGTGCTGGAGGCGGTGCCCTTCGACGCCGCATCGATTCAGGCCGGGCTGCGGGAGAAACTCGTCGACGGGCTGGGCATCAAACCGAAGTTCGCCTTCGGGCCGCTGCGGGTCGGATTGACCGGGGCGAAGGTGTCGCCCCCGTTGTTCGAATCCATGGAGATCCTGGGTCGCGAGGAGACTCTCACGAGACTGCGCGCGCTTCGCGAGACCCTCTGAACGGCGGGCCTCTGGCTCTCGAATCCTTGGCCGCCCCCTCACCAGAAGATTGCGCCGGTGGGGCCCACCTGTGAAAGCGCCAAGCTGTTAACTTTGGTTATCTGCCTTCGCTGTGATTCGAGAGGTATATTCGGAAAATCTCTCTCGTAAAGGCGATGTGGAGGCGTAATGTCATCACTTCAGGGTAAGCGCATGTGTGTGAAATCGCGCAAGATCGTGCGGCGTTTCGTGAAATGAATGATGGATTTCAGGTCGTCAAAGTTGTAGAAGAGAAGTCCGACGCTTCCGACATGGTGGTGAGCTTTCCAGGGTGACATCTTGAGCAGATGGAAGATGGTCGCGTAATCATTCGTCGGGGTGGCGAGTGTGGTGAGCCCGTTGGAGTGATCGATCCCGCGTGGGCCAAGGGTGCTGATGGCGCGGTCATGGCGGTGGTGCCGGACTTTACCGCATCAAAGGCCTTGGCGGCGGCGTGCGGTGTCTTGAGTGCTGTGGTCGGAGGTGCCGCCAGCGAGGGGAGGTGCGTTTCGGTCAAGTTCATTCCGCTCTCCCCGATCAAAGTTGTTTCTTGGTTGACTCGGTGCTACGCCTGAGATAGGGGCTCTGTTTCTCGATGATTTTCTTGGCCTGGGGTCTGTTGCTGCTGCTGGCTGTGGCCGCCGTCATCGTCTCGCGGATGGGTTTGAACAAGTGGTGGCGTCTGCTGTTCCTGCCGCCCAGTCTGCTGATGCCCCTCCTCCTCTATCCGCAGTTGTCCGGCAGAAGCCAGTTTTTCTGGTTGCTGGGTTTCCTCTGTGTCGTCATGTATCTGGGGTTCTTCTGGAAGGATGCGGAAACGGTCCGTGAAAAGTGACTGCGGTGCGCGGTGAACACCACGCCGAGGTTTGCGCGAGCACCGTGGTCGGTTTCTGAAACGACGCGGCTGAGAACCGCCATGCGAGCGAGGCCCCGGTTCGCGCCACCTCGTCAGTTCTTCCGGTGGCGGACGGAGTCGAACTCGAACGTCTTGAGAAACGCCTGTGCGCGTTCCGTCTCGGGAGCGGTGAAGAACTTCTCCGGCGGAGCGATCTCGATGATCCGGCCCGCATCCATCAGCACCACCCGATCCGCGATCGCCCGTGCGAAGGGCATCTCGTGGGTGACGATGAGCATGGTCATGCCATCGGCGGCCAGCTCCAATACCACGTCGAGGACCTCCCGGACGATCTCCGGATCCAGGGATGCGGTGATCTCGTCGAGCAGCAGCAGTTCCGGGTGCATCATCAACGCCCGCACGATCGCGACCCGCTGTTTCTGTCCCCCCGACAGCTCGCGTGGCAGCGACCTCGCCTTCTCGGCGAGTCCGACGCGTTCCAGCAGCCCCATGGCTTCCTTCGCGGCCTCGTCACGTTCGCGTCTCTGCACCAGGCGTGGACCGAGCAGCAGGTTGTCCATCACGTTCAGGTGCGGAAACAGCTCGTAGCTCTGGAACACCATTCCGACGCGCTGGCGGATCTCGGTCCAGTGCGTCCCGGGACCGGTGATGACGACGCCGTCCAGTTCCACGGTGCCGTCCGTGATCGCCTCCAGGCCGTTCAGGCAACGCAGCAGCGTTGACTTTCCGCAGCCGGAGGGCCCGACGACGGCGATCACCTCACCGGGGGCGACCTCCAGGTCGATTCCGTCCAGGGCCCGGAGGTTCCCGTAGTTCTTCCCCAAACCGGAGATTCGCAGCGTTGGGGTCATGTGGTGGCCCACTTCCTCTCGAGACGCCGCGCGCCCCAGGAGATCGGGAAACACACGACGAAGTACATGATCAGCACGGTGCCGTAGATCCACAGGGCACCGTCGGGATGGGTGAAACGATTGACGTCGATGATCTGCTGACCGACCTTCAACACCTCGACCACACCGATGAGAGCCACCAGGGGGGTGGTCATGATCATGCGGTTGGTCAGGTTGATGGTGGTGGGAAGCAGCCGTCGTGCGGCCTGGGGCAGCACGACGTGACGCTGCACCTGCCAGGGCGTCAGTCCGAGCGCCTGCGCGCTGGCGTACTGGTGTTTCGGGATCGACGTGATTGCGGCGCGCACCAGATCGCCCATCTCGGCCGTGCCCCACAGCGTGAACACGACGATGGCCGCCGCCTGGCCGTCGAGGTTGACGCCGAGATAGCGGGCCAGGTCGAAGAACACCAGGAACAACAGCACGATCTGCGGCATGATCCGCACCACCTCCAGGTAGATGCGGGTGAGCAGCTTCACCACCGGGTTTCTCGACGTCATGACGATGCCCAGCCCGATCCCGAGAATGATCGAGAAGGCCATGGCGATCAGGGCGATGGATGCGCTGGCCCACAAGCCCTCGAGCAGCCGTGGGAAGTTTCGTCCCTGGAGGAGCAGCTCAATCCCCGAACGTTGCACGACGCAACCTCCTTTCCAGGAAACCGGCGCCAAGCGAGACCGGCAGCAGGATGAGCAGGTAGCAGACGACGAGCAGCAGCAGGGCCTCGGAGGTCTGGTATTTCGAGCCGATCTGTTCCTTCGCCCTGAACACCAGGTCGGGTAGGGCGATGATGCTGACCACGGATGTCTCCTTCACCAGGAACACCAGGTTTGCCGTGATACCCGGCATGCTGACGGCGACGGCCTGCGGCAGGATCACCTTCCGCATCGCCTGCCACGGTGTGAGGCCGAGGCTCAGGGAGGACTGCAACTGGATCGGCTCAACCGCATCCAGCCCGCTGCGCAGCGTCTCCGCCATGAAACTGCCGCCCAGGAAGGCGAGCCCGATGATGGCGCAGATCTCCTGGTCCAGTTTCACACCGAGCTTCGGCAACCCGTAGTAGAGAAAGAAGAGCTGCACCAGCAGCGGGGTGTTGCGCGAGACCTCGATGTAGATGGCGGCCAGCTGACGGGCCACGGGAACGCGGAAATGCTGTGCCACGGCACAGCAGATCCCCACGAGCAGGGCGCCGATGATGCCGAACAGCGCGACCCGTACCGTGAGCAGGGCCGCCTCGGCGTAGACGGGGGCCGAACTGAAGACGATGCTCCAGTTCATGTTCGCTCCCCGGTGGTTCTTCCCGCGCTCAGAGCTGGCCTCCCTCGACCACCAGGTCCTCCGCGGACGCCGAATCGCCGTAGACGGGCCGCAGGGTCTGTTCGAAGTCGGCGTGGAAGAACTGTTCCTCGCCGAGGGTGACCAGGTGCTCGTTCAGCCACGCCAACAGCGTCTCGTTGCCCTTGGTGACGGCCCCCGCGATGCTGTCGGGATCACCGAGAGTCGTGATGCCCGCGGTGAAGCCGTTGCTGGCGATCGCCCACGCGAGGGCCTCGGTGTTGTCGGTGACCCAGGCGTCCCCACGGCCGTCGGCCAGGGCACTGGTGGCGTCGTTGTACTGCTCGTACTTGTCCGGCTCGATCTCCGGATGGTTCTTGGCAAGCCAGGTCTCGGCCGTGGTGCCCTTGACCACGATGATCTTCTTGCCTGCCAGCTGGGATTCCTCCGTGATCAGCGCCGAATCGGGGGATACCACCCCGAGGGAGACCTTCATGTACGGGTTGGCGAAGTCCACCTTTTCCTTGCGTTCCGGCGTGACGGTGAAATTCGCCAGGATGATGTCCACCTTCGCGGTCTGCAGGAACTCGACCCGGGAAGCGGCCTCGACGGGAACATAGTCCACCTTCGCGCCGAGGTCCTTGCCGATTCGCTCCGCGTAGACCACGTCGTAGCCTGCTGGTTTGCCTTCGGCATCGACGTACCCGAAGGGGGCCTTGTCGCTGAAGACCCCGATCCTGACGGTGCCGGAGGACGTGATCTGGTCGAGGGTCCGGAACTGTCCGTTGCCGGCCGATCCGGTGCCGGAGGACGCGGCCGGATCAGGGGATGCCCCGGAGCAGGCCGTGAGGGCCAGGGTCAACGACGCGAGTGCGCCACCCAGGACGTGACGACGGGGAATGGACATGGGTACTCCTTGTTCAGGGTGTGGATCGTTGACCGTCAGTGGGTGCGACGGTTCCGTTCGCGAAGGTGTCGGGAAAGCACGAAGAACTGCGAATGACGCAGCAAAGGTGGGGAATCCGGACCGATCCGGACTTCCGGATGCGTCAGAACCGGCGGGCCGAGCGGGAACACCGGCACGCGGAGGCGGTGAAGTGCGCGCCAAGCTGCATCATGCGGGGGTGCTCCATGGGATCAGACACTAGGCCGGAGCCATGTGCGGGGTCAAGAAGGAGCGTGTTGCAAGTCGGGGGATCTGTCGGGCCGACCGGCGACGTTGGAGGGGTTCCGTGTGTTCCTCCGGTTGTCACTGCGCCAGAGCGGCGGCGTCGATCACCAGCGCCGTGACGTGGGCCGGACGGACAGAACTTCCTGCCCACCCCGGGATCCCTCACATGGTGAGGCGTTCGTCGTGGAGGCGGGCGCGTGGGACACCGAGCCGGCGAAGGGTGCGGCGCATCGCCAGGACGGCCCGGGGAGGTCCGACGATGAAGAACTGCCCTTCGGTCTTCGCGGCCTCGTCGAGTTCGGAGGCCAGGGTTTCCGCGGTGAAACGGTGGTCCTGCAACGTCAGGCGGGATGTGCCCCCGTACCGCTCGACGAGACCCCGGGCGGCCCCCAGGTCCGTCGGGCGCAGGCTCCACAGGAGATGAACCGGGCGATTCGCCGCGTGGGCGTCGAGCAGGCTGAGCAGCGGCGCGGCCCCGGCTCCCATGCCCACCAGGACCAGGGGACGCCCGTCCCCGGCTTCCGCGATGCGTCCGAAACGGCCGTAGGGACCCTGGAACGCGATGCGCGCACCGACGGGAAGGGTGGACAGCGAACCGGTGAAATCCCCGAGCTGGCGGATCAGGAAACCCAGGCGGTCGGGATCGGCCCGCACGACGGAGAACGGATGCCAGTCGCCGGGGATCCCTCGCCTTCGGGGGCGCCCGGAATCGTCCCCGGACGCCGAGATGACCTTGATGAAGAAGACATCCCCGGGTTCGATCCCCTCCACCGGCTCATCCGGGGTGATGGTGAGCTGACGCAGGTCCGCGGTGAGCCCTTCATTGAGGGCGACGGTGGCCCTGGGACGTCGCCGACGCCAGGCGTGCCAGGCCTACGCGATCAGGACGGCGGCGGTCACCACGTCGAACAGGAGGAGGAAACCCGCATATCCGCCGCGGAGCCGGATCAGGAGATGGGTGTGCCCCCAGATCATGATCACCAGCACGAGGTTGATCCGGTGAATCCAGACGCCGATGTTGTGGGGCAGGACGCGTTCCAGCCAGGCCCGTGCCTGGGCGGTTCCGGGGACGTGGTCGACAATCCAGCCCGACAGGAAGAAGACCGCCAACGACACGGTCACGAGGTAGAGGTACCAGGCCCAGGTGCCCAGCCAGGCGCCCAACGGGTCGGCCCCGTAGGTGGATTCCTGGTGGAGCCAGGCCAGGAGCAGGGTGGCCAGTCCCAGCATGCCGTGGAGTCCGTGGACGGATGCCAGACCGACCCGGCGTTCCAGCCACCGCCACCGCAGGGAGAGCAGGATCGCCAGCAGCCACCAGGTGTAGGCGACGATGCCGAGGGCGACCTCCTGACGCATGGACATGGGACCCACCGCCTGGCTTCCGTAGGCGGCGACCATGGGAAGCGGCGACAGGACGGCCACGAGCCACATGGTCAGGCGGGCCAGCAGATGCTTCAACCGCACGGCCCGTTCCCGGGATCCCGGGAACGGGCCGTGCGGCGCCTCAGCGATTTCCGCGTGTCCGGGGGGTGACGCGGGAAGGTCCTCGGATGGGCTCACAGACCCAGGTCCTTCAACCACGAGGAGACCGTGTCGGGGGCGCTCTCCATGTCGTCACGGGAGATCACCAGGGCGTTGCTGCCCACCGTCGCGGAGGGGGCGGCCCCGGCGATGGCCTCCGGGGTTCCCGCCAGTCGTGAACCGCCGTGGGTGCAGAAGGGGATGATGGTCCTGCCGGACAGGTCCGTGCCCTCGAGGAAGGTGTAGAGCGGCATCGGGATGTCCGACCACCAGATGGGGTAACCCAGGAAAACGGTGCTGTAGCCGCTCATGTCCGGGAGTGGTTTGATGGCCGGGCGTTCCTTGTTGTCCTGCTGGGTTCGTGCCAGGGCGATCAGCTCGTCGTGGTTCAGCGGATACGCGTCGACCGCTTCGATGCGGGCGATCTGTGCTCCGGTGCCCTGCGCGATGAGCTGGGCCGCGTACTGCGTGTTTCCCAGGGCCACGCCGTCCACCACGATCACGGAGTTCTCCTCCTCCGTGGTCAGCCCTGTCGTCTTGTCGGTCTCCGGCATGGAGAAGTACACGACGACTGTGCCAGCGGGATCCGAGGAAGCCGTCACCTGGCTGGTCTGGCCCGTGGCGGTGCCCTGAGCGCTGGAACTCGATCTCTTCTCGTCGTTGCCCAGGATCGAACAACCCCCCGGCGGCCAGGGCTGCTGCCGAGGTCAGGGTGAGAAACGCGCGACGTGAGGCAGGTGTCATCATGTCCCCAACCTAGGAGCAGCTTCCCGAGAAGGCCACCACCAAGACAGGTACTGTCATGACCTGTATCGAATTCAACCGTGCCGACGAGGCGGGGACGACGAACCCCGGCGCCCGCCGAGGAAGGATCTGGGGAGGTGTCGAGGCGCGGGGTTGGCCTCCCGGGGCACGCCGAACGGGGCGGCGCCGGGAGGGCCATTGTCGCCAACGGATCACAGGGGCCGCGTCTCGCTCAGGACGAAGTGCTGTTCGCGGCGGCTGATGAGCCACCTGCCGTCCACCAGGACCAGGGTGTCGGTGTAGCGGATCGAGTGGTCCACGACCACGTCCTTTCCATCCTCCTGCTGAACCAGGAGCGCCTTGCCGTAATGGACGTCGGTGGCGGTGTCGCCGTCAATGGTGATGACCTGCTGACCGTTGATGTGATAAGCGGTCTTCACCGTCGCCATGGCTCCGCCGAAGAGCTCGATGAGTCTGTCCCTGCCGTCGAACTCCATCATGAGGGAGCCATCCGCGGCGTACACCTCGACGTGGGTGTCGGGAGTGAACAGTTTGGCCTGCTCGGCGACGTCGGTCTCCAGGGTGGCAAAGAGGTCAATGACCTCGCGGATGGCTTCCTTGTGCTCGGAGAGGTTCGTCATGGGATTGTTTCCTCCTGATTGTCGGGGTTGTCGGTATTTTCGGGGGAGGCCGTCACTTCTCGCGGATGACCCGTGCGGGAACCCCTGCGACGACGGTGTGGGGTGGGACGTCCTTCGTGACGACCGCCCCGCCGGCTATGACGGAGTCGTTCCCGACCGTGACATCCGGCATCACCGACGCCCCGGCCCCGATCCAGACGCCGCGCCCGATGCGGGTTGGGTGGCAGTTGAGGATCGTGACGTCGTCGAGTCGGTGGTTGTCCGTGACGATGGTGACGCCGGGACCGATGAAGGTGCCCTCATCGATGGTGATCCCACCAATCGACATGGCCGTGAAACTGTGGTTGATCAGGACTTTCGGGGCGATGTGGATGCGGCGCCCGAAGTCGATCTGCATCGGGTGCAGGAGACTGATGGATGCGTCCAGGGGGCCGCCGAGTCCCAGTAGATCACCCCACAGTGCCGGCAGCGACGGATCCGCCGGGGGAGCCTGGTTGATGCGGAACATGATCTCCCGGCAGCGGACGAACTCGGGGCGCACGATGTTGGTGTAATCCTGCTCGAAGAGGCTGACGTCGTCGCCCCGGCTCAGGCGGTCCCAGATGTCTTCTTCTATTCGCATGGGATCACCGGGAGAAGCGGGCGATGTCGTCCCGGACCTGTTCGGGTTCCTCCCCCAACGGAACGTTGTTGGTGTCCAGGACACCGTCTAGGGCGCCCCGTTCGTCCGGTCGGGTGGTGGCGAAGAGGGATTCGAGGTCCGTCACGGGATCGCCTGCGACGCTGAAGATCTCCACCGTGCGGCGCACCCCGGATGGGCAAGTGGCACCCGCCAGGAGGACCTGGGCGATGTGACGCCGGTCCACGCCGGGCTGGCCCGTGACGAGATCGCCCTGGCGCAGATCGATGCGCCGGTCACCGGGCCCCTGGTAGTCGAACCAGCCGGGACGCACGATCGTGTAGGGGTGCCCCGAGACGCGCAGCAGTCGTTCGGCGCGCCGCTTCCACTCGACGAAACCGTAGTGGCTCGGACCCGACGAACGACTCGTGTTCATGGCAGTCATGAGACTGATGTGGGTCCTGCTGTCCCCCAGCGCCTCCAGCAGCGTCGCGACGGTGGTGTAGAAACTGATTCCACCCTCACCGTCCACATCGCCGCCGTGGGTCAGGACCACCGCGTCGACATCCGCGACGAGTGGCCGCAGGTCGTCGGGGGACGCGGGGGAGGCCTCGACGACCTCGACCCCGTCCGGAAGCGTCTGCCGCGCCCTGGCTGCGTTGCGGGTCTGGGCGCGGACGGTGAGGCCGCGTTCGATGGCCTCCTCGACGACGACCTGACCGACCTGGCCCGTGGAACCGATGATCAGAACAGTGGACATGGGATGGCTCCATCGGTTGGTACTTGTTGCCGCGAGCCTATGCGCGGTGAACAAGACCACCGGTCTGCCCGGTTTCCCGGGGTCCGCCGGGGGAACTGACAGGGTCCCTCGCGATTGATACCATCCGGGACGGGTCACGGGGAAACCGGGCGCATCGAGTGGAGATGACGCCGGTGGTGTTCGTTGCACGGGTGAAGTGCACCGGCCCGCGAGGACGAGGGCCTGGAGTGCCGAGGTGGATTGATGCGGAGTGATGTTGAGGTTTCGCCGGTGATCGAGGTCTCGCACGTGAGTCGTGTGTATCGGCGGCGGTTCCGGGGTGACTGGAAGGCGGCGGTGGAGGATGTGTCGTTTCGGGTTTCGGCTGGTGAGTCGGTGGCCCTGTTGGGGGCGAATGGCGCAGGCAAGTCCACCGTGATGCGGATGCTGGCCGGGGTGCTGCGACCGAGTGGGGGGACCGTGCGGTGTCTTGGTGAGGTTCCGGCTCGTCGGTCTCGTGGTTTTCTCATGCGCACGTCCCTGATCATGGGGCAGAAGCAGCGGGCGAATCTGGATGTTCCGCTGCGTGCTTCTCTGGAGTTGCAGCGGGTGTTGTACGACATGTCCCGCGATGAATTCGACGAGACCCTGGCTCGGTTCGAGGATCTTCTCGGGTTGGGTCCCTACATCGATCGTCCCGTGAGAACCCTGTCGTTGGGGGAGAGGATGCGTGGGGAGCTGGTGATGGGGTTGTTGCACCGCCCCGAGCTGGTGCTGCTCGACGAGCCGACGATCGGGCTCGATGCGGCTTCGCAGAGGTCGCTTCGGCGGTTCCTGCGGGAGTACAACCGCGACACGGGGGCGACGATCATCCTGACGAGCCACTACATGGAGGACGTCGAGGCGGTCAGTGATCGGGCCCTGCTCCTCGACGGGGGAAGGCTCGTCTTCGACGGGTCACTTCAGGAAATGGTCTCCCACGCTCCCCTTCCTCTGCGGGTGGGCCTCACCCTCGATCCGGGGCGTGTTGACGAGGCGAGGAAGGTGATCGCGGTTTTCGAGCACAGGGAGATTCCGGGATCCGACGCCTCGGTGTTCCGGTTCGACACGAACGCGTCCTCGCGTGAGGTGGTCGATGCCCTGACCGGGGCGGGGGTGGCTTTCACGGAGATCACCATCGGGCGGCCCGACATGAATGACCTGGTTGCCGCGCTGTATGCCGGGGGTGGGGCCGGGTGAGGACGGTCAGGGGAGTCTGGGCGGAGGCCCTCGTGTTCTACCGGGCGGAGTGGCGGTACCCGGGGGCCGCTGTCGTGTGGATCCTGTTGAGTCTCCTCCAACCGGTCGTCATGCTGGCGATCTGGACGAACGTGGAAGGGATCGGTGGCGGTGCCGGCGGGGCGAGACTGACGGCGTACTTCAGCATGGCGTTCGCCGTGAACAACCTGTCCTACACCTGGTTGATGTGGGACTACGGCGATCGGATCCGCTCCGGCGACTACGCCCTCCAGTTGCTGCGTCCGGGCGCGCTCGTGGGTCGTGACGTGGCGCTCACGCTGGGGTCGAAGCTCTTCTCCGGGCCCGTGGCGCTGGTCGGCGCGGCGGTGATGTGGGTCGTGGGGAGGGCAGGTCTGGACGTTCGGTGGGATCAGACCCTGTTCTTCGTGGTCTCAGTGGCGATGGCGATCGTGATCCGGTTCCAGGTCGAGTGGGGGCTCGCGCAGCTGTCCTTCTGGACCACGCGGATGAACGCCGTCAATGGTTTGTACTTCGCGGTTCAGGGTCTGGCCTCGGGTTCCTTCGCCCCGCTGGCGCTGCTCCCGGACTGGTTCGGCACGGCCGCGTCGCTGACCCCGTTCCCGAGCATGCTGGCGCTGCCCCTGAGCCTGTTCGATGACGGCGTCTCCGGGTGGGTGGTTCTGGGGCAGCAGGGAATATGGGTCGTTCTGACTTTGCTGGTGGCCGGTGCGCTGTCCCGCAGGGCGGTGGCCCGATTCGAAACGGTGGCCGCCTGAGATGCCGATCCGGTACTTCATTCGGTGTTTCTCGGCGTTGTTGAGGATGAGCCTGACCAGGCTCTGGGCCTACCGGGCGGATTTCTGGATGTCGCTCCTGTTGAGCGCCATCACACTGGGCGCGGATCTTCTCGGGTTGTGGGTCGTCGCGTCCAGGACATCGGTGCTGGCGGGGTGGTCCACTCAGGGGCTGATCTTTCTGCTGGGTACGCACTTCATCGTCCTCGGGGTCATCGAGGTGACGCTGTACCCGTCCACGGTTCGGTTCATCGAGGGCATCCACGACGGAAGCGCGGACCTGATCCTGGTGAACCCCGGACCGCGGCCACTCCTGATCGGTGTGTCGGAGGTGGCGTTCGGCCCCCTGACGCACGTGCTGCTCGGTGTCGGGATCACCGTGGCGACCTGGCTGAACGAGGGCGGTGGCCCGCTGAGGCTCGCCCACTACGTCGTGGCGCTCGCCCTGGGTATCGGTACGCTCGCCGCCTGGTGCCACCTGATCGCCGCCCTCGGCATGATGATGCGCAGGGGCAAGGGGGTGCTGATCGTGGCGAATCAGATCCTCGAGGCCGTGGGACGCTGGCCCCTGGGTCTCCATGCGCTTCCGCTGCAGATCGTCCTGACCTTCATCATCCCCGTCGGGTTGGCCATCACCATCCCCGCGAGCAGTTTCATCGACGGGAGCCGCCACCTGGTTGTACTGGCGATCTCCTTCACGGGCTCCGTCCTGCTCGCCATCGGTGCGTGGAAACTCGCGGTCCGCGGTTACGTCGGAGCACAATGGTGATCTCCCGGCCCGGGGCGTGTCCTTGATCCGGGCCGGGAGATCGGCGATGCTCAGTCGTTGCGACGACGCTGGGTCCCCAGCACCCGTTTCTGGAGGGGGTGGGTGGCCAACAGGGCCAGGGCCGCGAGCACGAAGCCCGTCACGATCACCGCGATCACCACCACGACCCCGGTCGTGGGCAGCTGATACCCGTGCTTCTCCGCTATGTTCACCATCGGCTGTGCCATGCCGAACCCGAGCAGATAACCAGTGGCGGTGACCAGCGCCAGCGGTCCCAGGTTCTCCAGCCACTGCGCCCGCGTGTGGAAGGGCTCGGGGGTACCGAGGCGGTGCAGCGCGATCGTGAGGTCGGAGCGTTCGAACACCGACGAGGCCTGGCTGATGAGGATGGAGGTGGCGGTCAGCAGTAGAGCGACAGCCAGGGTGATGACGACCCCCTTGGTGAAATCCCACGTGGCTTTTTCGGAGAAGGCCGTGAGGGCCTCGCTGTTCTTGCCGTTCATCTCGATGGGCATCCTCCCGAGGTAGCCCGCGATCAGGGCCAGGATCCCCAGCCCGCCGATGCGGCGCCAGGCGCTTCGGGGATCGGCCAGGATCCGGCGCCCGGCCATCAGCACCGCGGGCCCGGGAAGCAGGAAGTACAAACGGGAGAAGCGCTGGAGCATCCACGGTCCGAAGAGGTTGTAGCCGAAGATCACGCAGCCGATGATCGCAGCGAACACCACGTAGCCCATGACCTCCCGGCCGGCCTGGAGGTGAGGAAGCACGGCGAATGCGGCCACCAGGATTCCGGCGAACACTGCGACCCGCTTCCAGGTCGTGGGGGGCTTCACGCCGCGGCGTGCGACTCCCAGCGGGGAGATCCGCACCTGCCGCAGACCCCACCAGGTGGCGACCAGCGCGATGACGATGTTCGCGGCGGCAACGGCCAGCGCCAGCCACCATGGAAGCACCAGCGTCACCGGTTGGGTCTGGAACTCCAGTGCTCCCCAGGCGGGGGCGGTCACCAGGTAGAACAGGCCGCCGAGGAGGGTGCCGATGCCCGCCTGGATGGCCGAGTCGATCAGCGACATGCGGGTCACGTCACCGGAACTCAGGCCGAGCAACCGCAGGGCCGACAGCCGCTGCTCCCGGCCCCGTGCCCCCAGCACCGCAGCCGAGGCGGACAGCGAGATCATCGTGGGCACCAGCAGGGCCGTGGCGATCAGGGCCAGGACGAAGTAGAACATCAGGACCAGGTCGAAGGAGGAATCCTCCGCCTTGAGGGCGGCCAACAGGCCCGTGGGGTGGCGCCAGCGTTCGTGGAACATCATGGTTCCACCCGCGACGGTGAAAGCCAGGGCCGCGGATATGGTGTTCGCCAGCACCGAGGCGAAGAACAGCAGGGTCTCGCCCTGGCGAACCGCGAAACGTGCGCGGGTGAGCTGGAACGTGAGTCCGGTCAAACCGGTGGCGGCGCTCATCGCGAGACCTCCACGTCGAGGCGGCGGTCGGTGTGGACCAGGCCGTCGCGGATCTCCACCAGCCGCGAGCACCAACGGGCGACCGCAGGGTCGTGGGTGACCACCACCAGTGACGCCCCGGCCTGGGCGACGGTCGCGGTCAACAGCTGCATCACCTCGTGGCCCGTGGCCTGGTCGAGGGCGCCGCTCGGTTCGTCCGCGAACACCACCCGGGGGTTCGCCGCCAGCGCACGGGCGATCGCGACCCGCTGTGCCTGCCCACCGGACATGTCGGAGGGGCGGCGATCGGTCAGCTCGGGAATACCGATCTTCGCCAGGACCTCATCGGCCTTCGCCAGCGCGGCGCGACGCCGGGTGCCGGTGAGCAGCAGTGGCAGCGCCACGTTCTCGCGGGCCGGGAGCTCCGGGATCAGCTGGCCGTCCTGGAAGACGAAACCGAACTGGCCCAGGCGCAGGTGGGAGCGCTGCGCATCGGACATCTCGGTGAGGTCCTGGCCCGCGAACAGCACCCGGCCGTCGTTCGGGACCAGCACCCCCGACAGGCAGTGCAGGAGTGTGGACTTGCCGGAGCCGGAGGGCCCCATGATGGCGACGGACTCCCCGGAGGCGATGGTGAGGGAGACCCCGGCCAGCGCCTTGACCGTGCCGAAGCTCTTGGTGATGTCGTGGGTGGCCAGCAGGGCCGCTGAATAGGTGTCGTCGAACATGTCTCAATTCCATCGCCGGGATCGGTCGTGCGCCACAGGGCGCACTCCACATTCGGGGTGGTGCCAGCACTACCCATTCTCCTCCACCGCATGCCCTCCCCGAAGGGGGTTGAGCCGAGTGCCAGCGAATCGGTCGTGTCGAAAATCATCCCGATCAAAGCTGGTTGAGCCGGCCTGCTCGCTCTGCGAGCTGGCCGTCAGCTCATGGTGGGGTGTCAGGGGCTGGGGGCGGGTGTGCTTGTCGGCTGTGGGGTGGTTTCGACTCAGCCGTTCGCTTCGCTCACGTGCTGGCTCAACCAACTTCGGAGAAGGGGCGTTCAGTTACCGGTTCAACCCTTGATCGTGGGATTCGAGGGGTACGCGCGATAGATTCCTGTCATGCGTTGGGGAAGGAAACGGTGGGTCAGCCATGAGCAGGAGGCCGCCCAGCGGATCGCCGAGCTCACCGCGTCGCGGCGGGTCATCGTCGAGGCCTACGAGGTGGAACGCCGCCGCATCGAACGCGACCTCCACGACGGCGCCCAGCAGTACCTCGTGGCCGCGGCCATGAAGGTGGGGGAGGCGCAGCTCTCCCCGGCCGTCGAGAACGACCCCGTCGCCGCGCAACTCCTGGCCGAGGCCAACACCGCCATTCAGGAGGGCCTGGGGGCGCTTCGCCGGACGATCCGCGGAATCCATCCCCAGCTGCTCAGGCAGCAGGGCCTCCCGGCGGCGCTCGAGGAGGTGGCGGCCACCTCCGCCAACCGAGTCCGCATCGTCGCCCCGCAACCGTTGCCCGAACTTCCCGAGGGGGTGTTGGCCGTCGGCTATTTCTTCGCCTGCGAGGCCATCGGCAACGCCGCGAAGTACGCACCCCGTGCAGACGTGACCGTGCTGCTGGCCGCCGACCGGAACCTCCGGGTCTCCGTCGTCGACCAGGGGCCGGGTGGCGCGAGGATCGTTCCCGGGCGCGGACTCGCGGGCATGAGGGAACGCCTGGCGGCCGCGGGCGGTGAACTCACCATCTCTTCCCCACCCGGAGGCCCGCAGCTGGCCGCCACCATCCCCCCTCCTGGACCGGGGCGAACCCGCGGTGGTGATCCCATGACCACGGTGCTGATGGCCGACGACTCCGCCCTGCTCCGCGAGGGACTCGTCGGGCTCCTGGAACGTCAGGGGTACGAGATCGTCGGACAGGAACACCGCGCCGACGCGCTCCTCGCCACCGTCGCCGAACTGGCCGGGCGCGAGGCTCTGCCCGACGTGGTCATCACCGACGTGCGAATGCCGCCGACCATGACCGACGACGGCCTCCGGGCCGCAGTCCGGATCAAGGAGGAACATCCCCGGGTGGCGGTCCTGGTGCTGAGCCAGTACGTCTCCCCGTTGCACGCCCAGGAGCTGTTCGCCCTCCCGGCCCCACCCGGCGCGGGAGGGGCCGGCTACCTCCTCAAGGACCGAGTGGCGCAGGTCGCGGACTTCATCGGGGCGTTGCGGATGGTGGTCGGCGGGGGAGTGGTGATCGACCCGGAGGTGGCGCGGGCCATGATGCAGACCTCCCGTTCCGGGCTGGGGGAGCTCACCCCGCGTGAACTCGAGGTGCTGGAGCTCATGGCCCAAGGGCTCTCCAACAACCAGATCGCGGGACGGCTCTTCCTGTCCGGGGCCGCCGTGGCGAAGCACGTTTCCAACATCTTCGCCAAACTCGGTTTCGAACCCGGCGACGAGAACCGCCGGGTGCGCGCCATCCTCGCCTTCCTGAACCGCACCACTCCCTGAAAACAGCGGCGATTTGGCGCCTCGGCGAGGGCGTGCAAGAATGTGCAGGTTGCTCCGCAAGGGGTGGCGTCTGTCGTGTGTGCGACGAATGCTCTCCTTGTCGAGGTCGAGCAGGTCGCCCAAGCGCAAGATGTGACCTCCGGAAAACTGGAGGCGGGTCTTTCCTTGCGGCTTCGGGCCCGACACTCCCGACCTCGGGGGTCGGAGCGGCAAGGGGTCCAGGCCCCAAGAAAGTTCATGAGAACTCCATCAGGGACGAGTAGAAGGAACGAACTGTGGCGGGACAAAAGATCCGCATCCGGTTGCGGGCGTATGACCACGAGGTCATCGACAGCTCGGCGCGCAAGATCGTCGACACCGTGACTCGCACCGGTGCCAAGGTGGCAGGCCCCGTGCCGCTGCCGACAGAGAAGAACGTGTTCTGTGTGATCCGTTCGCCCCACAAGTACAAGGACAGCCGCGAGCACTTCGAGATGCGCACCCACAAGCGGCTGATCGACATCCTCGACCCCACGCCGAAGACCGTCGATCTGCTGATGCGTCTCGACCTTCCGGCCGGTGTCGACATCGAAATCAAGCTTCCGTGAGGTCCGAGATGAGCAACAGCGAACGAATCGTCAAGGGCATCCTGGGCACCAAGCTCGGCATGACCCAGCTCTGGGACGAGAACAACAAGATCGTCCCCGTCACCGTCATCCAGGCCGGGCCCTGCGTCGTCACCCAGGTCCGCACCCCTGAGAAGGACGGCTACAACGCCGTCCAGCTCGGCTTCGGGGCCATCGCGTCCAGGAAGGTCACGAAACCGGCCCAGGGGCATTTCGACAAGGCCGGCGTCACCCCCCGCAGGCACCTTCTCGAACTGCGCACCGCCAACGCATCCGAGTTCGCCCCCGGCCAGGAGCTGACCGCCGAGCTCTTCGCCGGCGGTGAGATCGTCGACGTGACCGGCACCACCAAGGGCAAGGGCACCGCGGGTGTGATGAAACGTCACGGCTTCGGTGGCCTCAAGGGCTCCCACGGTGTGCACCGCAAGCACCGCGCGCCCGGTTCCATCGGTGGCTGTTCCACCCCCGGCCGCGTGTTCAAGGGCCTCCGCATGGCGGGTCGCATGGGCAACGCCAAGGTGACCGTCCAGAACCTCAAGATCCACGCCGTCGACGCCGAACGCGGCCTGCTGCTGGTTCGCGGCGCGGTCCCCGGCAACAACGGCTCGCTCGTCGTCGTGCGCAGCGCAGCAAAGAAGGGTGAACAGGCATGAGTTCCATCACCGTTGACGTCCACGCCCCCGAGGGCAGGAAGGCCGGGACGGCCGAGCTGCCCGGCGAGATCTTCGACGTCCAGACCAACATCCCCCTGATCCATCAGGTCGTGGTGGCCCAGCTTGCCGCTGCCCGCCAGGGAACGCACTCCACCAAGACCCGCGGTGAGGTCCGTGGCGGTGGCATCAAGCCGTGGCGCCAGAAGGGCACCGGCCGTGCCCGTCACGGCTCGCGTCGTTCCCCGATATGGACCGGTGGCGGCACCGTTCACGGCCCCAAGCCACGCGACTATTCCCAGCGCACCCCGAAGAAGATGATCGTCGCGGCCCTGCGCGGCTCCCTGTCCGATCGCGCCCGCGACGGCCAGGTCTTCGTGGTCTCCGAGCTGGTGTCCGGCGAGGTTCCCTCCACCCGGACCGCCATGGCGACACTGGCGCAGCTGGGTGAGCTGAAGAAGGTGCTCGTGGTTCTCGATCGTTTCGAGGAGGTCGCCTGGTTGAGCCTGCGCAACATCCCGACCGTCCACGTGCTGGCCGTTGACCAGCTCAACGCCTACGACGTGCTGGTCGCCGATTCGGTCGTGTTCACATCCGCTGCCCTCGCGGCCTTCACCAACCGCGGGGCCGAGGCCGTCGCCTCCGAGAGCGAGGTCGCCGAATCCGCCGGTGCTGCGGAAGCCCAGGAGAACGAGGAGGAGAAGTGAGCGACCTGAAGATTCGCGACCACCGCGACATCATTCTGCGTCCCGTCGTCAGTGAGAAGAGCTACAACCTCCTCGACGAGAACAAGTACACGTTCGTCGTGTCCCCCCGCGCCAACAAGACCGAGATCAAGATCGCGATCGAGAAGATCTTTGATGTTCGCGTCATCGCCGTCAACACCCAGAACCGTCAGGGCAAGCGTCGTCGTACCCGCTTCGGCATCGGCAAGAGGGTCGATGTCAAACGCGCCATCGTGACCGTCGCCGAGGGTGACCGCATCGACATCTTCGCCGGTCAGGGCGAGTGAAGAAGGACTGAATCGTCATGGGTATCCGCAAGTACAAGCCGACGACGCCGGGCCGCCGCGGCGCCAGCGTCTCCGACTTCATCGAACTGACCCGTTCGACCCCGGAGAAGTCGCTGCTCGCCCCGAAGTCGAAGACCGGCGGCCGCAACAACTCGGGCCGCATCACAACCCGCCACATCGGCGGGGGCCACAAGCAGGCCTACCGCATCATCGATTTCAAGCGCTACGACAAGGATGGGGTTCCGGCCAAGGTCGCTCACATCGAGTACGACCCCAACCGCACCGCCCGCATCGCGCTGCTGCACTACCGCGACGGCGCGAAGCGCTACATCATCGCCCCCAACGGCCTGACCCAGGGGACCGTCGTGGTCTCCGGTCCGGGCTCCGACATCAAACCCGGCAACAACCTGGAGCTGCGGCAGATTCCTGTCGGCACCACGGTGCACGCCGTTGAGCTGCGTCCCGGAGGCGGCGCCAAGCTGGGTCGTTCCGCCGGCGCGGCCATCCAGCTGGTGGCCCGTGAGGGCAAGTACGCCACCCTGCGCATGCCCTCGGGTGAGATGCGCATGGTCGACGTCCGCTGCCGCGCCACCATCGGCACGGTCGGCAACGCCGAGCAGTCGAACATCAACTGGGGCAAGGCCGGACGCAACCGCTGGAAGGGCATCCGCCCGACCGTCCGTGGCGTCGTGATGAACCCCGTCGACCACCCGCACGGTGGCGGCGAGGGCCGCACCTCGGGTGGCCGCCACCCGGTGTCCCCGTGGGGCAAGCCCGAGGGCCGTACCCGCGACAAGAACAAGGCGAGCAGCCGTCTCATCGTGCGTCGCCGCAAGACCGGCAAGAAGCGCTGATAGGGAGCCTGAGGAAATATGCCACGCAGCCTGAAGAAAGGCCCCTTCGTCGACGACCACCTGATGAAGAAGGTGGACGCTCAGAACGAAAAGGGCACCAAGAACGTCATCAAGACCTGGTCGCGACGCTCGATGATCGTCCCGGACATGCTGGGCCACACCATCGCTGTGCACGACGGCCGCAAGCACGTCCCGGTGTTCATCACCGAGGCCATGATCGGTCACAAGCTGGGCGAATTCGCCCCCACGCGCACCTTCCGGGGGCACGTGAAGGAAGACAAGAAGGCCCGTCGCCGCTGAGGCGCGAGGATAGGACTAACGAAACGATGAGCAACGAAAACGGCAACAGCGCCCGTCGCGAGGCCCTGCTCGGTGATCGTCCCGGCTCCTACGCCATCGCGCGTCATGTCCGGATGAGCCCGATGAAGGTGCGTCGTGTGGTGGATCTGATCCGCGGCATGGACGTCTCCGAGGCCCTCACCGCCCTGAAGTTCGCCCCCCAGGCGGCTTCGGAGCCCGTGTACAAGGTGGTGGCCTCGGCCGTCGCCAACGCCGAGAACACCGAGGACCTGGATTCCCAGGACCTGTACATCTCGAAGGCATTCGTCGACGAGGGCGTGACCCTGCGTCGCATCCGTCCCCGCGCCAAGGGTTCCGCCTCGCGGATCCTGAAACGCGGCTCCCACATCACAGTGGTCGTCGAACCCCGAGAGTCGAAGGAGGCCTGAGCATGGGGCAGAAGATCAACCCGAACGGCTTCCGTCTCGGCATCACCACGGATCACGTCACCCGCTGGTACGCGACGAAGAACTACGCGGACTACGTGGCCGAGGACGTGAAGATCCGCAACTACCTGACCAAGTCGCTGGAACGCGCCGGCATCTCCTCCATCGAGATCGAGCGCCGTTCCAAGCGGGTCACCATTTTCCTGCACGCCGCGCGTCCCGGGATCGTCATCGGCCGCAACGGCGCCGAGGCGGAGCGGGTGCGGGCCGAGCTGGAGAAGCTGACCGGCAAGCAGGTGCAGCTGAACATCCTCGAGGTCAAGAACCCGGAGATCGACGCCCAGCTCGTCGCGCAGGGTGTCGCCGAGCAGCTGGGCGCGCGCGTGGCCTTCCGCCGCGCGATGCGCAAGGCCCAGCAGACGGCGATGCGCGCCGGCGCCAAGGGCATCCGCATCAAGTGCTCCGGGCGTCTCGGCGGGGCCGAGATGTCGCGTTCCGAGGGCTACCGCGACGGCCAGGTGCCGCTGCACACCCTCCGCGCCGACATCGATTACGGCTTCTACGAGGCCCGCACCACATTCGGGCGGATCGGCGTCAAGGTGTGGATCTACAAGGGCGATGTCACCGGCACCCGCGCCGAACGCGCCGCCCAGAAGGCCGCCCGCAACTCCGCCCCCACCGGTCGTCAGCGTTCGGGCCGTCGCCCGGGACGCGGCGAGGGCCGTGGAGATCGTCCCGAGCGCGGCGGACGCCGTCGCGCCGAAGCAGCCCAGGCCGCGGCCGAGGCTGCTCCCGAAACCTCGAACGCAGGAGCGTGAGCCATGCTGATTCCTCGTCGCGTCAAGTTCCGCAAGCAGCACCACCCGAAACGCGACGGTGTTGCCAAGGGCGCCACGAAGCTCGCCTTCGGTGAGTACGGCATCCAGGCGCTCGAGTCCTCCTACCTGACCAACCGTCAGATCGAGGCGGCTCGTATCGCCATGACCCGCCACATCAAGCGTGGCGGAAAGGTCTGGATCAACGTCTACCCGGACCGTCCCCTGACCAAGAAGCCGGCCGAGACCCGCATGGGCTCCGGCAAGGGTTCGCCCGAGTGGTGGATCGCCAACGTCAAGCCCGGTCGGGTGCTCTTCGAGCTCTCCGGTGTGGGTGAGGACGTGGCCCGTGAGGCGATGCGCCTCGCCATCCACAAGCTGCCCTTCAAGGCCCGTTTCATCAAACGCGAAGCAGGTGAGATCTGATGAGCAAGGCCCTGACCGCCAACGAGCTGCGCGGCCTGTCCCGCGAGCAGCTCAACGCCAAGGTCGTGGAGCTGAAGGAGGAGCTGTTCGGTCTCCGCTTCGCTGCGGCCACGGGGCAGTTGGAGTCCCACGGACGGCTGCGCGAGGTCCGCAAGGACATCGCTCGCGTCTACACCGTGCTGCAGGAACGCAACCTCGGCATCGTCGATGAGCCCGCGATCCAGGAGAAGTGAGCATGTCTGAAACCCCTACCATCCGCCAGCGCGGTCGCCGCAAGGTGCTGCAGGGCGTCGTCGTCTCGGACAAGATGGACAAGACCATCGTCGTCCTCGTCGAGGACCGCGTGAAACACCCGCTCTACGGCAAGGTCATGACCAAGTCGTCGCGCATCAAGGTCCACGACGAGGACAACACCGCAGGCGTCGGTGACCGCGTCCGCGTCATGGAGACCCGTCCATTGTCGGCGCAGAAACGCTGGCGCTTGGTCGAGATCATCGAACGCGCCAAGTGATCTGAATCACATGAACGGCCCGGCCTCCTGGAGGCCGGGCCGTTGTCGTAGCGATTTCGTGCTTTCGCGCAGGAGATAGAAAATTCAAGTCTTCTGTCCGGGATATGTGATGTTCCGCTCGCTTGACCGGATTTGTCCGGGTTTCCTCCGTGATTCGTATATCATTTTTCGCTTGAGAATTAGTCTGGTTCACGTGGCGCGTACAAGGCCTTGTGTTGTGAAGCGGGTATTTTGCCCGTAACGGGTCACGGGTGTCCTCGTCGAGGAAGGAAAAGCTGTGACCGAAGCTGATAAAAGCGGGTTGACCGGGGTCGTGCTCAGGGTGAGTACGTGGATCTCGGGTCTCGACCGGGTCGCGATGACCGTGTTGCGGGTCGGGGTCTTGATCGTCCTGCTGTGGATTGGGGGACTCAAATGGTTCAAGTACGAGGCCGACGGTATTGTCCCCTTTGTCGCCACGTCTCCGCTCCTGAGATGGATGATCAAGGATCCCGAGAACTACAAGGCCCATGTCAATGCCGAAGGTGTGCTGAACGAAGCAAACCGGGCCTGGCATGAGGCCAACGGCACGTATTCGATGTCGATCTTCGTGGGGGTGTGCATCATCCTGATCGCCGTGTTCATAGCCCTGCACTGGGTTCACCCTGAATTGGGCATGTTGGGTGCGTTGGCGCTGATCGGCTTCACGTGCGTCACCCTGTCCTTCCTGCTCACCACACCGCAGGTCTGGGTGACTGCTCCAGCTGAGGGGCTGGCCGACGCGGATCTGGGGCAGCCCTTCCTGTCGGGTCGCGGACGTCTGGTGCTCAAGGACTGCATCCAGATGGGAGCGGGCCTGGTGCTGCTGGTGGATTCGGCGAGAATGGCGCTGAAGCGGCGGAACGCCTGATCGGGATGACTTCGGCATCTGACGAGGCGCGGGGCGGCCTGACTCCCGGGAAGGAGTCAGGCCGCCCCGCGCCTGTGTGATGGCCGTGGGCTCAGGCCTGCGTTGAGCGACCGCCGAGCTCCTCGTCGAGGCGGAGGATGCCGTTGCCGTCATTGCCGATCAGTTTGATGCGGCTGATGATCGCGGAGACCGTGGACTCCTCCTCGATCTGCTCGTCGATGAACCAGTTCAGCAGCGGAAGTGCATCGATGTCGCCGGTGGAGTTGGCGAGGCGGTAGAGGCCACGGATCGCCTCGGACACCTTCTTCTCGTGGGCCAGGGCGGCCTCGAAGGCCTCCAGGACCGTGGTGACGTGCTTGGCCTGGGCGGCGATGGTGCCGAGCAGCGGGGTGGCGTCGCGATCCAGCATGTGGCTGATGAATTTGTCCGCGTGCACCTCCTCTTCGGCGGACTGGGCCTTGAACCAGCCCGCGATGCCGGGCAGGTCGAGAGCTTCCATGTCGATGGAGAGCTGGCGGTACACGGCTGCGGCCGTCAGCTCCATCGTGACCTGGGTGTTGAAGGCTTCCTTGAGTTCTCCGGTGAGTTCCATGTGGCAGAGACTAGTCGCTCGCCCTCGCGGAACCTGTGATTTCGACGGGATCGACAGCCGCCCGTCCACGTGATGACCACGATGGCGGCATCACATCGACCACGGGACGAGGAGCTCCTCGGAGCAGTTCACGAAAACCCTCCCTGCACGTTTCCGAATGCGCAAGAATTGGTTCACCGGATCAGTGAGGATTGTATGAGCGAGCAGAACACCCCACCCGACGAACACCTGGGACCGGGCCCGAACATGATTCCACCGCCGTCCACGCACGTCTCTGCCTCGCAGGGTCATTCCGGATCGCCTTCCCCGCCCCTGGAAGAGTCGATGCCCTCACCGCGCCCGTCTCCCGGGCCGCGCAGCAGGGCACGAGTGGTTCTGCTCGTCGTGTTGGCCGCCGTCCTGGTCCTCGTCGCCGGGTTCGGGGCCTGGTGGTTCCTCCTGCGGGGAAGCAACGGCGGGGAAACCATCAAGCCGGTAGCAGGGTTCGGACAGGCCCCGCAGATCGCGTGGGAGAGTGACAATCGAGATGGTTTCGTGGGAGGTACCGCGGAAGGTCTGTTGGTGATTCCCGACGTCACCGAGGCAGACGCCCGGCTCAGAATGCTCGCGTGGGCCGATGGCTCGGAGCGTTGGTCGGTCGACATCGGTGACAGGGCCAGCGGTGCGGTGAGCGTCCACATTCACACGAAACTCCCCGACGGGCTTGTCGGGCTGGTCGTCACGGACGCGGCCGGGAAGAATCGGTTCCTGGTTCACCGGGTGTCGAACGGGGAATTCGTGCGGGAAGTGGATCTGGGGCATGGGTCGATTGTCGCCAGCGACACGAAAGCGGTCTACCGCTATGAACCGGATGAGGACCGCATCGGCACGGTGAGGATAGGTCGCATACCGGACATCGCGAACTCCGACGCCACCGAGTGGAGCACCGAGGTGGACATCGTGCCGCAGGAGGGGGCGTACATGGTGAAGGAACGTGACGGATTCGCCGATTTCTGTTGGGTCAACGAGTTCGGGGTCGAGATCAGCTGTTTCAAGTCCTTGTCCCTGGCCGATGGCAGTCCGCCACCCTGGAAGGACGAATCGACGAGTTTCGTGCGCAGCAACGGAGTCATCGTCACGTCCAACCAGGACAGCGGTCGCCTGACCGCCTACGACTCGGAGGGCAACCAGCTCTGGCAGAAAGCGGATTCCGGGGGGCCGCTCCATGTTTTCAGGGATGCCCTGCTCGTCGGGTCGCGTCGAGGTGAGATGATCGAGCGGCTCGATCCCCGCACCGGAGACGTGCGATGGCGGCAGAACTGGGGGAATGGCTATCCGATCATCTTCGACCACGAAGGGCGGCCGGTGGTGCTGTTCGCGGAGTCGCAGACCCTGAGCGTGGGCAATGCCGACATGGACACGGGGGAGATCAGGGTGGAGAAATACTCTGTCGCGTCCGGGCGGGTGGTGTTCCGGACGGCGGATGGCGACATCGTGGCATCCGACGACAGGGGGAAAGGCGTGGACCTGGTGGCGATCAGGCCCGGCCAGTCGGAGATGCTGTGGAAGCAGACCTTCGACGATTACACCGACATTCAGCAGGAGGACCAGTACCTGGTCCTGCGCAGCAAGGAAAGAGTTGCGGTGCTGAGGTGACGCACAGGGGGAATTGCGATGGAATGCTCTCGTCCCTTCTTGCCGGGAGGCCGGATTCCGGAACCAGGCGGGGAGTTCTGCTCCAAGGGGGCCGATGTCCTCGAGCGTCAGGACGATCCCTGACGCCCTGATGCATTGGTTTCGCCAGACGGGTGCTGCTTGGGGTACTCTTGGCAAGTTGCCTTGAGTCTGTGCCCTCCGGGTTGCCGGGTGGGGACCTCTCTCGGGTGACGTCATCCCCGTGCCCAAGGCTCGGGGCGCCTCCTGGCAAAATCCAGGGGGTTCATCATGCGAGTTCCGACCAGGCCCGGGCCCGGGAACCGGTCGGACGGAGGAGAACAAATGATCCAGCAGGAGTCGCGACTCAAGGTCGCCGACAACACTGGTGCCAAGGAGCTCTTGTGCATCCGGGTTCTCGGCGGTTCGAAGCGTCGTTACGCCTACCTCGGTGACACCATCGTCGCCACGGTCAAGGACGCCATTCCCGGCGGCAACGTCAAGAAGGGCGATGTCGTCAAGGCCGTCGTAGTGCGTACAGTCAAGGAACGTCGCCGCGGCGACGGTTCATACATCAAGTTCGACGAGAACGCCGCCGTCATCCTGAAGAGCGACGGGGAGCCCCGCGGCACCCGCATCTTCGGCCCGGTGGCGCGGGAACTGCGCGAGAAGAAGTTCATGCGCATCGTCTCGCTCGCCCCGGAGGTGATCTGAGGATGAACTCGCTCCACGTCAAGAAGGGTGACCGCGTCAAGGTCATCGCAGGCAAGGACAAGGGCAAGACCGGTGAGATCATCGCCGTCGATCCCCGCGCCCAGAAGGTGACCGTCGAGGGCGTCAACGTCGTCAAGCGGCACAAGCGTGAATCGCAGGGCGCCAACGGGCGGCGCATCGAGGGCGGCATCATCAGCTCGGAGGCCCCCATCCACGTCTCGAACGTCCAGCTCGTCACCAAGGTTGACGGCAAGGAGGTCGTGACCCGGGTCGGCTACAAGCGTGTCGATGTGACCAAGAAGCGCTCCGACGGGTCCGAGTACCCGGCCCAGCGCAGCGTTCGCATCGCCCAGAAGACCGGGAAGGAGATCTGATGAGCAGCGACGTCGAGATCCCGCGCCTGAAGAGGAAGTACCGCGAGCAGATCATTCCTGCTCTGCAAGAGGAGTTCAAGTACGCCAACGTCATGCAGATTCCCGGTCTGACCAAGATCGTGGTCAACATGGGCGTCGGCGAGGCCGCTCGCGATTCCAAGATCATCGATGGCGCCGTCCGTGACCTGACCGTCATCACCGGCCAGAAGCCCACCATCACCAGGGCCCGCAAGTCCATCGCCCAGTTCAAGTTGCGTGAGGGCATGCCCATCGGTTGTCACGTCACTCTCCGCGGGGATCGCATGTGGGAGTTCGCCGACCGGCTTCTGACCCTGGCGCTGCCCCGTATCCGCGACTTCCGTGGCCTCAACGGCCGACAGTTCGACGGCAAGGGCAACTACACCTTCGGGCTGAACGAGCAGGTCATGTTCCTGGAGATCGACCAGGACAAGATCGACCGCATCCGGGGCATGGACATCACGTTCGTGACCTCTGCCACCAATGACCAGGAGGGTCGTGCGCTGCTGAAGCACCTCGGTTTCCCCTTCAAGGCCGTCGACGACCCGAAACCGGTCAAGGGCGGCCGCGGTCCCGCGTTCCAGCCCAGGAAGAAGAAGTGAGCGTGAACCATGGCTAAGACAGCACTCAAGGTCAAGCAGTCCCGCAAACCGAAGTTCGGTGTGCGCGCCTACACCCGCTGCAAGCGCTGCGGTCGTCCCAAGTCGGTCTACCGCAAGTTCGGTCTGTGCCGCGTCTGCCTGCGTGAGCTCGCCCACGCGGGTCAGCTTCCCGGCGTGACCAAGTCGTCCTGGTGACCCAGAGCGCCACGAGAAGAACTTCCAATTTTCGATTTGCCAAAGGTCCCCAGACATGAGGGAAACCGGGGCGAGAAAGAAGCCAAACAGCCATGACAATGACTGATCCCATCGCAGACATGCTCACGCGTCTGCGTAACGCCAATCAGGCGTACCAGGAATCGACGACCATGCCGTCGTCGAAGATCAAGGTCGGCATCGCGGAGATTCTGAAGGCCGAGGGTTACATCTCGAACTTCGAACTGACCGAGGTCGAAGGACAGGTGGGCAAGGTGCTCAAGGTCACCCTCAAGTACGGTGACTCCCGCGAGCGCTCCATCGCAGGACTGCGTCGCATCAGCAAACCCGGTCTGCGCGTCTACGCGAAGGCCAAGGCCCTCCCGAAGGTGCTCGGCGGTCTCGGTATCGCCATCATCTCCACGTCCCAGGGCCTGCTGACCGACAAACAAGCAAACGCCAAATCCGTGGGTGGCGAAGTGCTCGCCTACGTCTGGTGACCCGACGAGACTGAAAAGGAGATAGAACATGTCACGAATTGGCAAGCTCCCGGTCGCGGTCCCGTCCAACGTCGAGGTCAAGATCGACGGTCAGGATCTGGCCGTCAAGGGTCCCAAGGGGGAACTGAAGTTCACCGTGCGCGAACCCATCACCGTCGCGAGGAACGAGCAGGGCGAGCTGGAGGTGTCACGCCCGGACGACGAGCGGCTCTCCCGTTCCCTGCACGGCCTGACCCGTACCCTCGTGTCGAACATGGTCACCGGGGTCACCCAGGGATACGAGAAGAAGCTCGAGATCGTGGGCGTCGGGTACCGCGTCATCGCGAAGGGACCCACCCAGCTCGAATTCGCTCTCGGATTCTCGCACCCGGTGGTGGTCAATGCCCCGGAGGGCATCACCTTCACCGTCGAGACCCAGACCAGGTTCACGGTGCACGGCATCGACAAGCAGCTTGTCGGTGAGACCGCCGCCAACATCCGCAAGATTCGTAAGCCCGAGCCGTACAAGGGCAAGGGCGTTCGCTACGCGGGCGAGCACGTCCGCCGCAAGGCCGGAAAGGCTGGTAAGTAATGGCTATCTCGCTTGGCAAGCGCAAGGGCCTGGCGGCGAAGACCGCTGCACGTGCCCGCCGTCAGCTGCGTGGCCGCAAGAAGATCAACGGTACCGCCGAGCGGCCCCGCATGGTGGTCACCCGCTCCGCGCGCCACCTGTACGTGCAGGTGATCGATGACACCGTCGGGCACACCCTGGCATCGGCCTCCACCATGGAGGCGGATCTGCGCGTGGTGGAGGGCGACAAGTCCGCCAAGGCCCGCAAGGTCGGGGAGATCATCGCCCAGCGTGCGAAGAAAGTCGGCATCGAGAACGTAGTCTTCGATCGAGCCGGGAACAAGTACCACGGCCGGATCGCCGCGCTCGCAGATGCGGCGCGCGAAGCCGGTCTCGGATTCTGAGAACGACGAGAGGATAGGGAACACGATGAGTGAAACCCAGCAGCGCGGTGATCGCCGCGGTGGGGAGCGTCGTGGCCGTGACGATCGTCGTGGCCAGGCATCCAGGGAAGAGAAGAACCAGTATCTCGAGCGCGTGGTTGCCATCAACCGCGTCGCCAAGGTCGTCCAGGGCGGGCGTCGTTTCAGCTTCACCGCCTTGGTGGTCGTCGGCGACGGCGAGGGGATGGTCGGCGTCGGCTACGGCAAGGCGAAGGAAGTGCCCGCCGCCATCGCCAAGGGCGTGGAGGAGGCGAAGAAACACTTCTTCCGCGTGCCGCTGATCCAGCGCACCATCCCGCATCCCGTGCAGGGCGAGAAGGCCGCTGGCGTGGTGCTCCTGCGCCCCGCCTCGCCCGGTACCGGTGTCATCGCCGGTGGATCGGCGCGCGCGGTGCTCGAGTGCGCCGGTGTGCACGACGTGTTGGCCAAATCGCTCGGCTCGGCCAACGCCATCAACGTCGTCCACGCGACGGTGGACGCCCTGCAGCAGCTCGAGGAACCGGAGGCCGTCGCGAAGCGTCGCGGCCTGCCGGTGGAGGACGTGGCTCCGGCCGCTCTGCTCCGCGCACGCAAGGAAGAGGTGGCCGGCTGATGGCTGAACTGAGGATCACCCAGATCAAGTCAGGGGTCGGCGGCAAGGACTACCAGCGGGCCACGCTTCGCACCCTGGGGTTGAAGCGCATCGGCCAGACGGTGGTGCGTGAGGATCGCCCCGAAGTGCTCGGCATGATCCGTACCGTCGCCCACCTCGTGGAAGTGGAAGAGGTCAAGTAATGGCTCTCAAGATTCATCACCTGCGCCCCGCCCCGGGCGCCAACACCGCCAAGACCCGCGTGGGCCGCGGCGAGGCGTCCAAGGGCAAGACCGCTGGTCGCGGCACGAAGGGCACGGGCGCTCGCAAGAACGTCCCCGCGAACTTCGAGGGCGGCCAGATGCCGATGCACATGCGGATCCCGAAGCTCAAGGGCTTCAAGAACCCGTTCCGCGTGGAATACCAGGTCGTCAACGTCGGTCGTCTCGCCGAGCTGTTCCCCAAGGGGGGAGCGGTCACGGTGGAGGACCTCGTCGAGGCCGGCGCCGTCCGTGACGGTGCGCTCGTCAAGGTGCTGGGCGGCGGCGATGTCACCGTCGCCCTCAACGTGACGGCCGACGCGTTCTCGAACTCCGCGAAGGAGAAGCTGGCGGCTGCCGGCGGGTCCGCGGTGGAGGCCTGAGCAACGGCGTGGGAAAGGGCCGGGTGGCCGATCCTCGGATCGGCCACCCGGCCCTTCTGGCCTTTCAAGCGGATTTGATCAACGGCCAGGGACGTGCAGGGGTGTGGCTGACGAAGTCGGGGAGGGGATCGCCGACACCGAGAAAGGCAGCGATGCCGGCGACCGCCCGTACAGCGGCTGCTCCGTCTCCGTACGGATTGACCGATTCAGGCATCGGTGCATGGCTGGCGAGTCCGTCGAGCAGGCTGCTGACCTCCGCGAGGATGACCTCCTCGTCCGTGCCGACCAAGCGGGCTGCACCGACCTCGAGCGCCTCGGGGCGATCCGTTCTCTCACGCAGCACCAGGACGGGTTTGCCGAGGGCCGGTGCCTCCTCCTGCAAACCTCCGGAATCGGTCAGCACGATGCTCGAGGCCTTCAGAACCTGGATGAACTCGCCATAGGGGAGAGGGTCGCATGCGATGACGTTGTCCAGGCCGATCAGGGGTGGTAGCAGGCAGTGTCTGACGATGGGATTGAGATGGGCCGGCAGGATCACGTGAAGCCCGGGATGGCGACGTGCCAGACGGGCGACGGCATGACCGATCCGCTCCATGGGGGCGCCCCAGTTCTCCCGGCGGTGAGCGGTGACCAGCAGGATCGGCGCTCCTGAAGCAATCACATGGCGGATTCTCTCGTTCCGGATGGGGACCTCGGCCTTCACCGCGCGCATCAGGGCGTCGATGACGGTGTTACCGGTGACGATGATGTCCTCACCGCGGACGCCTTCCCGCTCCAGGTTGTACCGACACTGCTGGGTCGGTGCCAGGTGCAGGGAACTGAGTCGTGTCGCGATGCTGCGGTTGGCCTCCTCCGGGAACGGTGCGGTGATGTCGCCGCTGCGAAGTCCGGCCTCCAGGTGGATGACGGGAACGTGCCGGTTGAAACTGGTCAGGGCCGCCGCAGCGACGGTGGAGGTGTCGCCCTGGACCACGACGGCATCCGGGCGTTGGATCTCGAGGATCGGGTCGAGCAGCGTGATGATGTGGGCCATGATCTCGTTGAGGGTCTGGCCCGGTGTGAAGACGTTCAGGTCGTGGGTCGGGACGATCCCCAGCACCTCGCCCACCTGATCCAGCATTTCGCGGTGCTGCCCCGTGACCACCGAGATCGACTCGAAACGCGGGTCCTCCTCGAGGCGACGGATGACAGGTGCCATCTTGATGCCTTCGGGACGGGTCCCGTACACGGTCATTACTTTTTTCATGATGTCCCCCAACCAACGACGATGGTCACGTCGCGAAATCAATGCGGGAAGCATAGGAGAGTTGGCCGGAAGTATGCAATACCCTCGGGAGAAGTTGCGCATCGGGGAGGTGCGTCAGCGTGCCGTGGTGACATCCCGGTGACCCCGGGGAGGTTCCGATACCTGGCGCGGCATTGGGGAATGGGCGTGCCCCTTGGTACGCTGCCTAGGTTGCCTGAGATGGGCGACGAGTAATTTGCTGAGCAACTGAAAGAGGGGCCGGATGCTCTCCGCCTTCGCTAGCGCGTTCAGGACGCCTGAGCTGCGCAAGAAGATCTTCTTCACGCTTGGGATCCTCCTGGTGTTCCGCCTCGGTTCCACCATCCCCGCCCCGAACGTGAACATGCAGGCGCTGAACGCGTGCGTCGCAGACGCCACGACAGGTTCCCAGGCAGGGCTCTACTCCCTGATCAACCTGTTCTCGGGCGGCGCCCTGCTGCACTTGACGATCTTCGCCCTGGGCGTGATGCCTTACATCACGTCCTCGATCATCCTGCAGCTGCTCGCCGTGGTGATCCCGCGGCTGGAGGCTCTCAGGAAGGAGGGCGCCGCCGGGCAGGCCAAGATCACGCAGTACACGCGGTACCTGACCCTCGTGCTGGCGCTGCTGCAGGCGACGGCATTCGTCACCATGGCGCGCACGGGCCAGCTGTTGCAGTGCCGTCAGCCCATCCTCTACACCCAGGAACTCTTCCCTCTGATCACGATGGTGCTCACCATGACCGCGGGGACCGTCGTGATCATGTGGCTGGGCGAGCTCATCACTGATCGTGGCGTCGGCAACGGCATGTCCGTGTTGATCTTCACCCAGATCGCCGCCCAGTTCCCGACCGGTCTGTGGTCCATCAAGGAGAGCCACCAGGGGGCCACCGGCTGGTTCCTGTTCCTGGCCATCATTGCCATCGGACTGCTCGTGATGCTCGGCATCCTTTTCATGGAGCAGGGGCAGCGGCGCGTTCCCGTCCAGTACGCCAAGCGCATGGTCGGCCGCAGGCTCGTCGGTGGTTCGACCACCTACATCCCGCTGAAGGTCAACCAGTCCGGTGTCATTCCCGTGATCTTCGCGAGCTCCATCCTCTACCTGCCGATCCTCTACGCCACCTTCCGACCGGAGTCCGGGACCGGGCAGTGGATCGCAGCCAACTTCCACACCAACAGTTGGGTCTACAGCACCCTCCAGTTCCTCCTCATCGTCGGTTTCTGCTACTTCTACGTCGCCATCACCTTCAACTCCGAGGAGGTCTCGGACAACATGAAGAAGTACGGCGGCTTCATTCCCGGTATCCGTGCGGGCAAGCCGACGGAACGCTACCTGACCTACGTGCTGAACCGCCTGACCGCGCCGGGGTCGCTGTACCTGGCGATCATCTCGATGATCCCGACCCTCGCGTTCATCGCGGTCGGCGCGAACCAGAATTTCCCGTTCGGCGGAACCTCCATCCTCATCATCGTCGGTGTGGCCCTTGACACGGTCAAGCGCATCGAGAGTCAGCTGCAGCAACGCAACTACGAAGGATTCCTGAGGTGAGAATGCTCATCATGGGTGCCCCCGGAGCAGGCAAGGGCACCCAGGCTACGGCGCTGGCCGAAGCATACGCGGTACCGACCATCTCGACGGGTGACATGTTTCGCGCCAACATACGCAACGGCACCGAGCTGGGCGTCAGGGTCAAAACCCTGATCGACGCGGGAGAATACGTGCCCGACGACGTTACGGAGGCAATCGTCGCCGACCGTTTGGCCGAGGAAGACTGTTCCGCAGGGTTTCTCCTCGACGGTTTCCCGCGCACCATGCACCAGGTGCACTTCCTGGACCGCCATCTCTCCCGCCAGCGGCAGCGTCTCAACGCCGTCGTCTCGTTGGTGGTGGAACCCGACGTGCTGGCAGCGCGCCTGCTGGAGCGCGCCCAGAAGGAGGGGCGCACGGACGACAACGAGGACACCATCAGGCGTCGCATGGAGGTCTACGCTGGTCAGACCGCGCCACTGCTGTTCCACTACGAGCGGCAGGGGCTGCTCGTGGAGGTTGAGGGCACCGGAACCGTCGAGGAGGTGCGGCAGCGCATGCTCGATGCCGTGGCGGCGCGCAGGGCCTGAGATGCCGATCGAGATCAAGACGCCTGAGCAGCTGCGCACGATGCGCGCCGCGGGGCTGGTGGTGGCCGAGGGGCTGCGCCGGATGCAGGAGGCGACCGTGGTGGGTGCCACGACGGCGGAGATCGACGCGGTGGGTCGGGCGGTGCTCGCCGAGCACGGTGCGACCTCGAACTTCCTGGGATACGGGGCCGAGTACGGTGCACCGTTTCCCGGTGTTGCGTGCATCTCGGTCAACGACGAACTGGTCCACGGTGTCCCCGGGGATCGCGTGATCCGCGACGGTGACCTCGTCTCCATCGACTTCGGGGCCGTGGTGGACGGATGGCACGGCGACGCGGCCCGCAGTTTCGTCGTCGGCGAGGCACGGGCGGAGGATCTCGAGATGATCGCCGTCACCCGGCAGGCCATGTGGGCCGGCATTGCCGCGGCCCGCGACGGCGGTCGCGTCGGGGATGTGTCGCGAGCCATCGAGCACTACGTCAAGCGTCAACCGCGCCGTTACGGGTCGCTGCGCGAGTACACGGGGCACGGGATCGGTTCCCACATGCACATGGAACCGGACGTTCCGAATCAGTTCAGGTTTCGCCCCAACCCACGTCTCGACGTGGGGATGGCCATCGCGGTGGAACCGATGCTGACCCTCGGACTTCACCAGACGGTGGTCGATGCCGACGAATGGACGGTGCGAAGCCGCGACGGGGAGCGCGGTGCCCACTGGGAGAACACCGTGGCCATCACGGAGCGCGGGCTCTGGGTGCTCACGGAACCCGACGGGGGAGAAGAGGAACTGACCGCGCGCGGCGCTGCCTTCGGGCCGCTCAACGGGTGACGGACACGGCTTCTACCATTGATCGCATGAGCAAGTTGCCGCCCTCCTCCCGCTATCTCCAGCGCGCGGCCGAACCGGTCGGTGAGACGGAACGGGAGGCACTGTCCAAGCGGGTATCGGACGCCTTCGCCGACGGTCGGATGGAATCGAATTCCTACCGGAAGTCAATGGACGTGATCTACGGCGCGAAGACCCTGGGTGAGCTGGTCCCCGTTGTGGAGCAGCTTCCGGCGGCGGCGCTCGAGACCCCCGCGATCGTCGGTGAGGGAAAACTCCCTGCGGGACAGACCGGTGAGATCCACACTCCGGCGCGAGTCGGCATGGCGGTGGTCGGGGCCGTCGTGGGTGTCGTGACCCTGCTGGCCATCGTGGCCGTCCTTCTGCTGTGGCTGCTCTGAGCGGGGAACCGCGAGTTCGACGCGATACGGGGCTGAGTAGTCTCTAGCCATGAACGAGCCCACCCTCCGTGTGATCCCGGCCTTCGACAATCACCCCCTGTACACCCGGGTCTGGCTGCCTGACGAGGAACCGGTGGGGGTGCTCGTGCTGGCGCACGGGCTGGCCGAGCACGGCGGCGTCTACGGCGAACTGGCCGCCTCCGTGGTGGGGCAGGGATTCGTGATGTACGCGGCCGATCATCGCGGGCACGGCTGGACCGCCCCCGACATGACGCAGCTCGGGTTCTTCGCCGCCGAGGACGGCTGGGCGAAGGCGGTGGGCGACCTCGGAACCGTCATCGCATCCGCCGAGAAAGCCCACCCCGGTGTGCCGTTGTTCCTGCTCGGGCACTCCATGGGCTCAATAATGGCGCGCTGCTACGCCATCGAGAACTCGCAGCAACTCGCGGGCCTGGTGCTGACGGGGACGATTGCCGAGCCCGGCTTGGTCGGGATGCTGGCCCATGCCCTGGCCTGGGTCGTGTCGAGGGTGTGCGGGGCCACCTATCGCAGCGAACTGCTCCGGCGCTTGTCCTTCGGGGGCTACAACGCCGCTTTCCGGCCGAACCGCACCGAGGCGGACTGGCTGACCCGCGACGAGGCATGGGTGGATGCCTACCTGGCGGATCCGCGATGCGGGTTCACCCCGGCCGCCGAGGTGTTCGTGAACCTGATGGAGGGCACGCGCTGGGCGGGAAACCCGGACAATGTGGCCCGTGTCCGTCCCGGGCTGCCGGTTCTCATCTGCTCCGGGGAGGCCGATCCGTTGGCCGTGAACATCGAATCGGTGGCTGAACAGTACCGCAGGGCGGGCCTGTCGGATGTCACGCTCAAGCTCTATCCGGGGGCACGCCACGAACTGTTCCACGAGATCAACGTCAAGGAGGTCTGCGCGGATCTCGGCTCCTGGCTCGGGGCACACCTGGCCGGGAGATGAGGGCGGAAACCTACTCCGCGAAGATCCCGATCACCGGGGTCCAGTGGACGATGCGGACATCGGCCAGCACTTTGTTGGTCCGGAACGGGTCGTCGGCGAGCAGCTCTGAGACGGCCTCGGTGCTCTCGGCCTTGACGACGAGGAGAGCGGACGGTGGCGTGGCCTCGGGGTAGGCGCCTCCCGCGATGAGTCCCTTGTCGGTCAGGGTCGACAGGAAGGCCCTGTGCTCGGGGCGGTGGCGGGCGATGAGACCGGGGTCGTCGACGTAGGTGTAGTGAACGGCGAAGTACTGCATGGGTCAACGGTACGGTTCCGCGGTGGCGGCGACTGGTCCGGGGTGGATTTGGGACGTTGCCGTGTGCCGCGTACACTGCCTTTGGTACCGCGGTATTCTGCCGCACCCGGAAACCGGTTTCCACCGACGAATGAGAGCACATGGCGAAGAAAGAAGGAGCCCTCGAACTCGAGGGGACCGTGGTCGAGGCGTTGCCGAACGCAATGTTTCGCGTGGAGCTGCCCAACGGGCACAAGGTCCTGACCACCATCAGCGGAAAAATGCGTCAGCACTACATCCGCATCCTGCCCGCCGACCGAGTGGTCGTCGAGCTTTCCCCCTACGACCTCACCCGTGGTCGTATCGTGTACCGGCACAAGTGACCGGCCAGGTCCTGTCAAGTGTGAATTCTCAGCGCCCGACCCACGGTCGGGCGTCGGTCATTTGTCGAGCCTGTTTGGTGAATACCGGAGATGTGACGTAGGCTTTGTCGTCGGCCGTCCATGCCCGGATGTCGTCGCGTGCCCGCGATGGTCCGGATTTCCGGCGGCCGGCTCATCCACCACAGATTGGGTAGGAGACTGCCCAGTCGCCGATTGAAAAGGTTGCTCGAATGAAGGTTCAGCCGAGCGTCAAGAAGATCTGCGACAAGTGCAAGGTCATTCGCCGGCACGGTCGTGTGATGGTGATCTGCGACAACCCGCGCCACAAGCAGCGCCAGGGCTGAAACCCGGCGAGGGTTCGCAGAACATCGCGGAACGGGGCAGGTCGCCCAGCCCGCCAGACAAGTGAACACAACGTGATCGCAAGGGCCACTGGAAACGGTGACTCCCGACCCTTGGACGAAGGCCAAGGCCCCTCTGCGGCGACAGAACCGCCGCGCGCCAGGAGGGGACGCGACACGCCACACACCTTCGCGGTCCCCGACCTGACCGGGCGAAGCCCACAGGGGCCGGAAACACTGAAAGGTAGAACATGGCACGCCTCGTTGGTGTCGACCTGCCGCGCGACAAGCGCCTGGAGGTCGCCCTCACCTACATCTTCGGGATCGGTCGCACCCGCGCCGCCGAGACCCTCGCCGCCACCGGTGTCAGCGGCGATCTCCGTGTCCACCAGCTCACCGACGAGCAGCTCGTCGCGCTGCGTGACCACATCGAAGGCAACTACGAGATCGAGGGTGACCTTCGTCGTACCGTTGCCGCCGACATCCGCCGCAAGGTCGAGATCGGCAACTACCAGGGCCGTCGTCACCGCAGTGGTCTCCCGGTCCGTGGTCAGCGCACCCGCACCAATGCGCGCACCCGCAAGGGCAAGAAGAAGGCCGTGGCCGGCAAGAAGAAGGCACGCTGACCCGCGCGGTGAGCTGAGACAGGAGATTTGACTACTGATGGCAACCAGCCGCAAGCAGGCCGCCAAGACCAAGGTGCGCCGCAAGGAGAAGAAGAACGTCCTCGCCGGACAGGCTCACATCAAGAGCACCTTCAACAACACGATCATCTCGATCACCGACCCCAACGGGGCAGTGATCTCCTGGGCCTCCGCCGGCACCGTCGGCTTCAAGGGCTCCCGCAAGTCGACCCCCTTCGCCGCCCAGATGGCCGCCGAGGCCGCAGGTCGCCGCGCCATGGAGCACGGCATGAAGCGCGTCGACGTGTTCGTCAAGGGCCCGGGCTCGGGCCGTGAGACCGCGATCCGCTCGCTGGGCGCCGTGGGCCTCGAGGTCGGAACCATCTCCGACGTCACGCCCGTGCCGCACAACGGCTGCCGCCCGCCGAAGCGTCGCCGCGTCTGAGCGCCCGAGAAGTAAAGGACTGAAGAGATAATGGCTCGTTACACCGGCCCCATGACCAAGAAGTCCCGCCGCCTCGGGACCGATCTGGTTGGCAACGACAAGGCGTTCGAACGCCGTCCCTACCCGCCCGGCGTCCACGGTCGCGGTCGCACCAAGGATTCCGAGTACTCGCTGCAGCTCAAGGAGAAACAGAAGGCTCGTTTCGCCTACGGCGTCCTCGAGAAGCAGTTCAGCCGCTACTACGAGGAAGCGGATCGTCATCCCGGGAAAACCGGTGACAACCTGCTGCAGATCCTCGAGTCGCGCCTCGACAACGTGGTGTACCGCGCGGGTTTCGCGAGCACCCGTCGGCAGGCCCGCCAGCTCGTGGTTCACGGTCACTTCCTCGTCAACGGCAAGAAGGTGAACATCCCGTCGTACCGTGTCAAGGCCCACGACATCATCGACGTCGCCGAGAAGTCGATGAACATCCACCCGCTCGTGGTGGCTCGTGAAACCCACGGCGAACGCACTGTTCCCGCGTGGCTCGAGGCGCGTCCCAACCGGATGCGCATCCTCGTCCACCAGCTCCCCGTCCGCGAACAGATCGTGATCGACGTCCAGGAGCAGATGATCGTCGAGCTCTACTCCAAGTAGTGGACCTGGACCCCATCGGGGTGGTCGGCACCGCAGTGCTCGACCACCCCAGCTCGGTTCTCCGGGCGCCACGGCCGGAGCGGTTCCGGTCGCGGTATTCGCGTCATCAAATAGTGGGTGGCGCGGGAAGGAAGAAAATGCTCATCGCACAGCGTCCGACCTTGTCGGAAGAGACGGTTTCCGAGTACCGTTCACGGTTCATCATCGAGCCCCTCGAACCCGGTTTCGGCTACACCCTCGGCAACTCGATGCGTCGCACCCTGCTGTCGTCCATCCCGGGCGCGGCCGTGACCTCCATCAAGATCGAGGGCAATCAGCACGAGTTCTCCACCTTGGAGGGCGTCGTCGAGGACGTCACCGAGATCATCCTCAACCTGAAGGGGCTGGTGCTGTCCTCCGAGGAGGACGAGCCCGTGGTCATGTACCTGCGCAAGGCCGGGGCCGGCGAGGTCACCGCGGCCGACATCCAGCCTCCGGCGGGAGTCGAGGTGCACAATCCCGAACTGCACATCGCCACCCTCAGCGAAGGCGGCAAACTTGAGATGGAGCTGGTGGTCGAACGCGGCCGGGGCTACGTCTCCAGCGCTCTCAACAAGGATCCCGACGCCGAGATCGGACGCATCCCCGTCGACTCCATCTACTCTCCCGTGCTGAAGGTGAGCTACAAGGTGGAGGCCACCCGCGTGGCGCAGCGCACCGACTTCGACCGTCTCATCATCGATGTCGAGACCAAACCGTCCATGGCTCCCCGCGACGCCGTCGCGTCCGCAGGGCGGACCCTGGTGGAGCTCTTCGGCCTGGCCCGCGAGCTCAACGTCAACGCGGAGGGCATCGAGATGGGCCCCTCGCCCGTGGACGAGCAGATCGCCGAGTCGCTGAACCTGCCCGTCGAGGACCTGAACCTGTCGGTCCGCTCCTACAACTGCCTCAAACGGGAGGGCATCCACACCGTCGGTGAACTCGTCGCCCGTTCCGAGGAGGATCTCCTCGACATCCGCAATTTCGGCTCGAAGTCGATCCTCGAGGTCAAGGTCACCCTTCACAACCTGGGGCTCTCGTTGCGTGACGCCGCCCCGGGCTTCGACCCGATCCAGGCCATCGAGCGCTATGACCAGGAGCATGAGGGCGAGGAGGACCTCGACGCCGAAGCGGACGAAGACTACGCCGAGACCGAGCAGTACTGAGAACCCACACCGAGCGCTGCTCGGGACCAGACCGAAAGAATTGAAACATGCCTAAGCCGACCAAGGGCCCCCGTCTGGGCGGTAGCCCCACCCATGAGCGCCTCATCCTGCGCAACCTGGCCACCCAGCTCATCGAGCACGGCCGTATCACCACCACCGAGACCAAGGCCCGCCGCGTCCAGCCGCTGGTCGAGAAACTCGTGACCAAGGCCAAGCGTGGCGATCTTCATGCCCGTCGCCTGGTGCTGAAATCCGTGACCGACAGAGACGTGGTGGCAAAGCTGTTCGAGGAGATCGCCCCCACTCTCCAGGGTCGTGACGGTGGCTGCACCCGTATCACCAAGATCGGCATCCGCAAGGGAGATTCCGCGCCGCTGGCGGTCTTGGAATTCGTCACCGAGCCGGTGAAGGAGAAGTCCGAGGACGAGGACTGAGCCTGGAAGAACGGGGAAGCATCCTGGGCAAGGATGCCTCCCCGTTTCGTTTTCGAGCCCAGGTCGGTTGAGCCGACCTGCGAGGAACGAGCGGCCCGTGTCGAAACCATCCACCGGCACCTCGCGGTCCGACTAGCCCGCTTTGACGTCACCGCGGCGCTGGTCGCGAACCCAGGCGGCGATTCCCCGGTTTTCGGGCAGCAGGGCGTAGAAGGTGGCCTGGTAGGCGTGGTAGAGGTCAGGTTTTCCTTCCCACGTGTGGGTGGTGGGGTGGTTCTCCACGTCGAGTTCCTGCCACCAGGCGCCGTCCGTGTGGTCGATGACGTGGTCGTCGGCGTAGGTCCAGAGGGTGCGGTAGGCATCCTCGTAACGCTGTTCACCGGTGGCGCGGAACAGCCCGGCGGCAGCGCCGATTCCCTCGGCGATCTCCCAGAAGAATCGTTCCGGGACCACAGGTTTTCCGTCCCAGTCGACGGTGTAGCAGAAACCGCCGTTGCTTGCCCAGGCGTCGCGGAATGCGCCGTCGAACAGGTGCCGGGCCGCGTCCAGCAGCCAGTCCTCCCGAATACCGAGACCACGGATCTGGAGCAGCAGTTTCGCCCATTCGAGCCAGTGCCCGGGCTGGGAACCATACGGCCGGAAGGGATGACGGGGTTCGTCGCGGTTGTGGTCGGGCAGCTCCCGCCACGCGGCGTCGAAGTGTTCCGGGAGCCGCCAGGCCCCTTCCGTGGCCTCGGCGGCCCGACCCGCGATGCGGTGCGCGATTCTTGTGGCCCGTTCCAGAAGCCGTTCGTCGCCGGTTGCCTCGTGGGCCGCCAGGTAGGCCTCCGTCAGGTGCATGTTGGCGTTCTGGCCACGATAGGGCTCGGCCTGGTGGAATTCGCGGTCGAAGGCATCGATGCCCGCGCCGTCGGCCTCCACCCAGAACCTCTCGATGACGTCCAGGGCCGCGGCCAGCAGTTCCTCGCCCCCGGGAATCCCGGCTGCTGTCGCGGAACTGGCGCCGAGCAGGACGTGTGCCTGCCCGTAGAGTTCCTTGCGGGAGCTGGAGGAATCGCCTCCGACGGTCGGGAACCAGCCGCCGTGCTCAGCGTCACGCCCGGCGCCGCTCAGGTAGAAACAGATGCCGTGCCGGGCCACGTCCTCGGCCCCCGGGCGACCCTGCATGGCCGCTATCGAGAAGCAGTGCAGCATTCGCGCGCCCAGCCACAGCTGCGAGCCCATCCGGGGTAGCGCCTGGCCTCGCGAGTCGAGATAGGCGTAGCCCGCGCCGGGCAGCACCACCTCGGGTTGGAAGAAGTCCAGCAGCGCTTCCCGGTGCCGGGAGAGCCATGCGTGATGCTCGACGCTGTCCAGCCAGCTGATCCGTTCGGGTTGCGGGTGATTCATCGGGTCTCCTTCGACTGTCGACGGCCTGTGTGACGACGTTTCCTGTTCATGTTGGAAGGCCGCCGTGCGAAGGGCCGCATCGTCGTCGATCCTCAGGGTCGTGAGCGTGTCAACATCGTAGCGGCAGGAGGATGTCTCTGTACCTGTCACCGGAGGTCCGCGAAGGGATCCCGCTCGGGATCGTGGTGAATCTCCAACTCGATGTCCCGGGCGGCTGTCGCCGCGGCTTCCGGGCCGGTGAGGTGACCGATCAACGCGGCCGTCATGTCCATGCCGGCCGCCACCCCGGAGGAGGTCCACCGATTCCGGTCGTGGACCCACCGAGCCCTGCGTACCCACGTGACCCCGTCCCCATGTCCCGACGCCCAGCCGAAGGCCTGCTTGTTGGAGGTCGCCCGGTATCCGTTCAGCAAACCAGCGGCCGCCAGAACCGCTGAACCGGTGCACACCGAGACGACGATCGACGCAGTGGTGGCCAGGTGGGTGATCATCTGGAGGAAGCGCTGGTTGCGGACCAGATGGCGTGTGCCCGGACCGCCCGGCACCAGCACGATGTCGGCGGACGGCGGATCCTCCAGGGAAGTGGGAACCACGATCTCTGCTCCCTGGCTGCTCCGAACCGGGCCGGCTTCGGGCGCCACGTAGGTGATCCGATACTCCGCGGGCAGCCTGGCGAGCAGTTCGACCGGCCCGAACACGTCGAGCAGTTCGAAGCCCTCGAACAACACCACCGAGACGTCGTACACGACCATTCATCCTATTGCGGCGTGGACACCGGGCATTCCGTGTCCGGTTCAGCGCCTCATCGTCGGTTTTCTCGTCTGGCCGCTTCGCGTTGCTGCTCCACGGGGAGGGCTTTGAAGGCTCCCATGGCGTTGGGGTCGTTGCGTGGGACGCCGGCCTTCACGGCTCGGCGGTACCAGCGGGGGAGAAGGAATGGCGGGAACCAGAAGAAGAGGCCAAATAGAGAGGTCAGGCCGCAGAACAGCCATGTCATCCCGATCACTCCTCCTGGGATGCGGGACAGGGGCGGTTTGAGCGCTCCAAAGGACATGAGCAGCATGGTCACACCTCCGTAGAACATGGCGAGGGGTGGGCAGGTCCAGCCGCGGTAGTTGATGACGAAGCGGGGGATGGGTTCGGTGTAGGCGACCCAGCCTTGCCAGAGGCAGAGGACACCGATGATAAGAAGAAAGATTGCGGTGAAGATGTCGCCGGGGACGAGACCTTCCAGAAGAATTGCGTGACCTATCATCTGCCGAATACTCCTTTGCACCAATTCCAGAACCCTTCGCCAACATCGGCAATGCGATCACCGACAGTCTTGCCTTCGCCGGTGTCGATGCTCATGCCCAACCCGACCACGACACCCACTGCCAGGCCGACGGCGGTTCCTCCCACCGGAAGCATGGAGCCGATCGCAGCTCCTGCCCATGCGGACGCGAGTACTTGCGAGCCTGTCCGGACCGTGGCGGTTTCCCTCACCCGCGATTGCCGTTCGCTTGCGGAAAGTTCCGGGTTTTGTTCGCGGTATCTCGTGTCGGCTTTCTCGACTCCGCTGCTGTAGGTCAACCCGACCCCGAGAACGAAGAGGCCACGTCCCGCTGTGCGCCCGAGAGCGGACGTGCCGGTGCGGGTCTGCAGGCTGTGTTCCCGCCCCAGACCCCACGATCCCGTGATGTGGGGGGGACGGATCACGGTTGCCGGACCGTAGCGTCCTCGTGGTGGACCGAGGAATGCCTCGGTCACCGCCGCGCGGAAGCGGGTCAGGAAGCTTCCCTGCTGGTTGGTTTGAGGAATCCATGATTTCCAGTCCCAGTGCCGGGATTTGGCGCGCTTCACCCAGTAGGGGATCCTGAAATCCTCCCCGAAGAGGCGGATGACGACGCGTCTGATGACGCGTTCGACGTCCACCTTCCTGGTCTCGCCCACGGCTGCCAGGGCAGCTATCAAGGTGTCCCCCGGGACTCCGGACCATGCAGGGACATCCGGTGTTGGCAGGCCGTCGTTCCCGATCGCCGCGAGCTGCTCGAAGCATGTGTTGATCGCGGTTTCGTACTTCTGGATGAGGACAACGATCTTTCCGTTGAGAGCCACGGCCTCATCCATGTAGCCTTGGCGGCCATCCTCATCCTCAGGGATAGACTTGGCATCAAAACTGGCGGCTTCTTTCGCCAACTCATCGCGCTCCGGTTTGAGAGCGGAGATCTCATCGGCGAACAGCGTCATGGCCGCCTTGACGCTGAGGCACCCGTCCGAGGCGTGCTGGCCGGATTGCAGGGCCGGGTCCAGCGCCGAGTACAAGAGTGGACTGCCATAGGTTTTGTGGACGGCGGTGAAAAACTTGGATTATGGTTTAGGCTGCCGTCTCGGTTTTCCTCCATTCCTGATGGACTTCGTTCGGGGTGCGGTACCCGATCGCGGAATGAAGCCTGGTTTGATTGTACCAGAGTTCAATCCATGATGTCACTTCTTTGAGGCTTATTCACAGCCATCCTCAAGCGCGCTCCGACTAGGGGTTTCACTGGTCGACGCGCCGCCTGTGAATAAGCCTCTTTGATTGCTTTTCTTCTGGTGTGGTAGATCTTCCGGTTTACGAGTTCTTTCTTGCAGGTGGCGTTGAATGATTCTGCTGCTGCGTTGTCGTAACACACGCCGGTTCTTCCCACTGATGCGAGGAAGCCATATTTGTTCATGGTGGCGGTGTAATCGGCGGACGTGTACTGCGATCCCCGGTCCGAATGAAAAATCGTCACACCCTTGACGGTTCGGCAGTTCCGGACCGCCATTTCCAGGGCGTTTTGGACCAATTCGGTTCGCATGTGCCCCTGTCATGGCGTAGCCAACAATCCTTTGTCGAGCAGGCCGCCCCGTCACGGTCGCCAGGTACACGAACCCTTCCCGGGTGTGAATATAGGTGATGTCACCCACCAGTTTCCGGGCCGGAGCATCTGCTGTGAAGTCTCTTTTGACCAGGTCGGGGCGCCCTGCCAGGTCGGCCGCAGGCACGGTGGTGCGGGCCTTGGGGCGGGGCTGACACGCCACCAGGCCCTCCAGGCTGCATGAGCCGGCGTACCGTCTCTGGGGTGGTTGCAACACCATTCGCGTTCCAAGATTTTGTGGACCCGTCTGTAGCAGGTGGGTTTGTTTGGAGTCGTTGAAGAAATACGTCACAAAAATGACGAGTTCCTCTACGGCGCTTTGTGGGTTTCCGACATGCCTCTGTTGCGCCAAGGTGTAGCAGTCCTGTATGTGATACCACCCGGACAGCGGCACATCA
>NZ_LR027842.1:841801-990549 GCF_900607225.1 [Pseudopropionibacterium] massiliense
GTCGTTGAAGAAATACGTCACAAAAATGACGAGTTCCTCTACGGCGCTTTGTGGGTTTCCGACATGCCTCTGTTGCGCCAAGGTGTAGCAGTCCTGTATGTGATACCACCCGGACAGCGGCACATCACACAGGTTCCGAGGTGGTTGCCTTCTTCGCGGAGGGGTGTACGCGTATCGTGTTTTTATCGGGACTCCTGCGCGAAGAAGGCCGCCGGGCATCTGCTGGCGGTGAGAAAGGCCATGGTCTCATGATTCCCCTTGCGGGCCCGCGTCATGCGCGTCCGCTGTCACAGGACACGGACTGACCCTGAGGAGCACAGTGCCGTGGTTTCAGCCTGCGCGGGCTGAAACCATGGCACTGCTTTGTCAGGCCGCGAAGGTTTGGGCCTTGGTGAAACGCTCGGCGACATCGGGCCAGTTGACCACGTTCCACCAGGCATTGACGTAGTCGCCCTTCACGTTCTTGTACTGCAGGTAGAAGGCGTGCTCCCACATGTCGAGCTGCAGCAGTGGAATCTGCCCCGCAGGGAGGTTGCCCTGCTGGTCGTACAGCTGATTGATGTTGAGACGCCGCCCGAGGGTGTCGAAGACCAGCATGGACCAGCCGGAACCCTGGATGCCGTTGGCGGCGGCGTTGAACTGCTTCTGGAAGCCGTCGAAACCGCCGAAGTACTCGTCGATGGCCGAGGCCAGCTCACCATCGGGGCGGCCACCGCCCTCCGGCGACATGTTCTTCCAGAACGTGGAGTGGTTGATGTGGCCGCCCAGGTGGAAGGCCAGATCCTTCTCCAGCTTGTTGATGGCGCCGAAATTGCCGGACTCGCGGGCCTCGGCCAGCTGCTCCAGGGCCGTGTTCGCTCCCGCGACGTAGGCGGCGTGGTGTTTGTCGTGGTGCAGCTCCATGATCTCCGGGGCGATGTGCGGGGCCAGCGCGCCGTAGTCATAGTCGAGATCGGGCAGGACGTAGGTCATCGAGACTCCTCGGTTCGGGACACGCGGACGGGCCGCGACGGTCCTCTTCATCCTATGCAGCCGTCCGGGACACGCGGGGAAGTCAGGCGGGCGAGTCGCCGCCGCGCCTGACCTTCAGCACCCGGAAGCCCTTCGCCGAGGCCAGCTTCTCCGTGGGCCACCCCTGCCCGGTGAGCCAGCCCGCGAGGGAATCCGCACCGAGATTCTTGCTCACCACCAGATACGCCGCCCCATCGGGTTGCAGCCGCGGCAGCCAGGTGAGCAGTAGCTCGTGCAGGGCTTTCTTCCCGATGCGGATCGGTGGGTTGGACCAGATCTCGTCATAGACGGCCCCCTCGGGCGAGAAGGTCCGCACCCGGTCAGCCACCCGGGCGCGCTCCGCATTCATCCGTGTCAGGGCGAGGGCACGTTCGTTGACATCGACCGCATCCACCCGCACCCCGGGGCTGGCCGCGGCGATTCCCACCGCTATCGGACCGAACCCGCAGCCCAGGTCGAGAACCCGCCCGTGCTCCGGTGGGGAGACGGCGCGCAGCAGCACCGAGGTGCCCAGATCCAGCCGGGAACCGGAGAACACCCCGTTCGCGGTGGTGAAGACGAACTCGCGTCCGAACACCGTGGCGGTGATCTCGCGGGTGACCATGGGGGAGGGGTCGTTGGTGAAGTAGTGGCTCATGTCTCCTCCAGGCTCCGGCGGGCGCGGGCCTCGCGTGCCCGCGAGGCGAGCTGATCGACAGGTGGATAGCCGACCTCCTCCAGCACCAGGCCGTGGGCGGGCATCAACGGCACCTCCCCGCAGCGGCGGTCGCTGCTCGCGACCTCCGCCAGCCACGCCAGGTTCCGGCGCCCCGCGCCGACCACGGTCAGCGCCCCGACCAGGGCTCGCACCATCGAGTGGCAGAAGGCGTCGGCCAGCAGGTGCACCTCCACCACCCCGTCGCCTCGCCGCGTGACGGTGAACTCCCGCAGGTCGCGGATGGTGGTGGCTCCTTCCCGGGCCTTGCAGAACGGGGCGAAGTCCCTCAGCCCCGTCAGCAGTCCGGTCGCTTCCTGTGCGGTGCCCAGATGCAGCGGGTGCCGCAGCTGGACCACATGGTTGCGCAGCAGGGGGTCCGGCACCTGCGTGGAGTCGATCAGGCGATAGCAGTAGCGCCGCCAGACCGCGGAGAAACGGGCGTCGAAACCCTCGGGGGCCTCGGTCACGTCGCGGATGGCGATGTCGCCGGGGCAGATCCGGCGCAGCCTGCGCAGCAGGTCGGTGGGGGACAGGACCGGGTCCTCGACGTCGACGTGGCACACCTGGCCGCGGGCGTGCACCCCGGCGTCGGTGCGGCCCGCGACGGTGAGCGCAGGGGCCGGGGCGAGACGGAGCACCCTGCCCAGCGCCTCCTCCAGCACCCCCTGCACCGTCCGCAACCCCGGCTGGGAGGCCCAGCCGTGAAAGGCCCCGCCGTCGTGGGCCGGGTCGATGCGCACCCGGGTCACGGCAACCGCCGGTAGGTCAGGTCGTGGACCCTGCGGCCCTGCTCCAGGCCTTTGGCCTCGTACTTCGTGACCGGACGTGCCTCGTACCGCGGCGCCCAGCCCCCGTGGAGATTCTCGAACCGCGGATGGGCGTCGAGCGCCTCCTTCTGCCAGAAGGCGTAGTCCTCCCAGTCCGTGGCGAGCCGCCACAACCCACCGGGCCGGAGCTTCAACGCCACCAGGTCGGCGAACTCCGTGCTGACCAGGCGGCGTTTGTGGTGCCGGGTCTTGCGCCACGGGTCGGCGAAGAAGGTCCACAGCTCCGCCAGGGAGTCGTCGTCGAACAGCACCGCCAACCCCTGTGCGCCGTTGGCCGGCACGATGCGCACGTTGTCCACCCCTTCACGACCCAGGCGCCCCATGGTGGTGGCGATGCCGGGTGGGAAGACCTCGAAGGCGATGAAGTCGTTCTCGGGGCGGGCCGCGGCCATGGGCACCAGCGAATCCCCGTTTCCCGACCCGATCTCCACGATCCGCGGGGCCCGCCTGCCGAAGACCGCATCCCAGTCGACGTGGGCGTCGTCGGCGATGGACGTGTCCATCTCCGCGGCGGGCACCTCGACGAGAAAACGGTCCCGGTGACGATCCCAGGCCGCCTGCTGAGAATCGTTCATCCGGGTGCTGCGACGCACGAAACTGACGACGGTGCGCTGGGGGCGGGGTGGTTTCACCCCGCGATGATAACCGGGTTAACGGGACCCGCCGTCGATGCGGCACATGTTCGGCGGTAAGTTTTCTCATAGTCTCGCTGCGCAGGAATCCGGTGAGAATCCGGAACGGTCGCGCCACTGTGACCCGCCCCGGCGGGGAGTCAGGAACTGCCGACGACGACCATTCCCAAAGGACGCGACATCCAGGATTGGTGATCACCGTGGAACTCACCCGTACCCTCGCAGCCCTCGCCGCCTTCGCCCTGCTGCCACTGGCCGCCTGCGGCCAGACGTCACAGACGAACGCAGATGCCTCAGGCTCCCCGGCCGGAATCGGGAGCGACGGCTGCGTCACCCAGTACGACGCGAACGCCGACTACTTCCCCGAGAAGACGAGCTTCTCCCACGCCACCGGGGTCACGGTGGAATACCACGGTTCCTACAAGACCGTGACGGTCAAGGAACCCCTCCAAGGGGCCTCGCCGGAAACCTACGTCCTCGTGCAGTGCGGCGCCAACCCCGAGCTGCCCTCCGAACTCGCCGACGCGCAACGCATCACCATTCCGGTGCGCCGCGTCGCGACCTCCTCCACCACGCAGCTGCCGGCCTTCGAGCTACTGAAGGCCACGGACTCCCTGGTTGCCGTGGAGTCCCCGGCGCGGGTCTGGTCCGAACCGATCACACAGCTCGTCTCCGAGGGCAAGATCGTCGGTTTCGGCAATGAATCCGGAGGTATCAACGTCGAAACCCTCGCTGCCGCCACCCCGGATCTGTTCTTCTCCAGCGGATTCCCCGACCCCGCCTACGACAAGATCCGGGAACTGAAGATACCCGTGGTGGGCAACTCCGAATGGCTGGAGAACACCCCGCTCGGTCGCGCGGAGTGGTTGAAGTTCACAGCGTTGTTCACCAACACCGAGGGCACCGCCAACCAGGTCTTCCAACAGATCGAATCCGACTACACGGCCGTGAAGGACAAGGTCCAGCAGACCAGCGATCGCCCCACGGCCATCACCGGCGCCCCCTACAACGGGGAGTGGCCCCGTGCCGGGGGTCGCAGCTACCTGGCGGCCTTCCTCGCAGATGCCGGCATGACGTACGTCTTCGCCGACGACGAATCCAACGGCAGCACCCCGACGGCGGTCGAGACGATGCTGGAGGCCGGTGCCCGGGCCGACATCTGGATCAACGCCGACATGATGAAGAAATGGACCAGCATCTCCGCCATCGGTGCCGACGATTCGCGTCTGGTGACCCTCAAGGCGGCCCAGGACGGGCGGGTCTACAACCCCACCAAACGCGTCAACGCCGCGGGCGGGAACGACTACTGGCAACAGGGCGTGGTGCGTCCCGACCTGGTGCTGCGCGACCTCGCCAAGGCTGCCCATCCCGAGCTGTTCGCCGATCAGGACTACACCTTCTACGAGCAACTGCCCGCCTGATGCGGCACCCTTTCAGGTTCGCGGTCCTCGTTTGCGCGCTGACCGCGGCGGTGGCCGCGGGCCTGGTGCTCGGCCCGGCCCAGATCACCCTCGAGGAGGTCTGGGCGGTGCTGACCGGACAACCCACCCGGCCCATCGCCCAGTTGATCGTCGGTTCCGTCCGACTGCCCCGCACCATCACGGCCTGTCTGGCGGGAGCGGCGCTCGGGGTCACGGGACTGGCCATGCAGACGCTGTTCCGCAATCCCCTGGCCGACCCGTTCATTCTCGGCATCTCCTCCGGTTCCTCGCTCGGCGTGGCGGCGGTGATCCTCGTGGTCGGCGGCAGCGGAACCGCGGCCCTGACCGCGGGACTCGGATTCGGCGGTGACCTGGCGGTCGTCGTCGCATCCGCCATCGGCTCCGGGGCGGTGATGGCGCTGGTGCTGGTGCTGGGGCATGCGGTGCGCTCCTCCGTGACACTGCTGCTGATCGGAGTGATGATCGGCTACCTGGTCTCGGCCGGGGTGAGCGTCATGATGTCCTTCTCCACCCCTCAGCTGATCGCCGCCTATTCACGGTGGCGGTTCGGCAGCTACGGCGGGGTGACCTGGGCGAATCTTCCGCTCATCTGCGTGGTGATCGGGGCAGGACTGGTGGCCTCCCTGGCGTTGCTGAAACCCCTCAATGCGCTGCTGCTGGGGGAACGCTACGCGCAGAGCGTGGGCCTGAACCTCAGGGCGGTGCGCATGGCGTTGATAGCGCTGACCTCGGTGCTGGCGGGAACCGTGACCGCCTTCTGCGGACCCATCCAGTTCCTCGGGATCGCGGTGCCGCACCTGGCCAGGGGCATGTTCAACACGTCGGATCACCGCACCCTGATCCCCGCCACCGCCCTGACTGGCGCGCTGCTCGCGCTGGTCGCCGACATCATCTCCGGATTGCCGGGGGACTCGGTGCTGCCGTTGAACGCCATCAACGCCGCCTTCGGGGCGCCCGTGGTGATCTGGATCCTGCTGCAACGCCGGAGGCTCGCGCTGTGAACGTCCTGGAACTGGTCGGGCTCACCGTCGGGTACCGTGCCCAGCGGCGCAGGAAAGTGGTTCTGGAAGGGCTCGACACCAGCCTCGAGGAGGGGCGTCTCGTCGGCCTGGTCGGGCCCAACGGGGCAGGGAAATCCACCCTGCTGCGCACCATCAGCGGGTTGCAACCGCCGCTGGCCGGGAGCGTGAAACTACTGGGCAGGGATGTCGGGCGGATGCGTCGCGACGACGTGGCCCAGCAGGTCGCGGTGGTGCTCACCGACCGGGTCGATCCGGGACGCCTCAGCGTCGCCGATGTCGTCGCTCTCGGCAGGCACCCCCACACCGGCTGGTCGGGGAGGCTCGGGGCCTCGGACCGCGAGGCCGTCGCCGCAGCCCTCGAGGCAGTCGGGGCGCAAGAATTGACGAAACGGATGCTGTGGGAACTCTCCGACGGACAGCGACAGCGGGTGATGATCGCCCGCGCCATCGCACAGGCACCTCGACTGCTGCTGCTCGACGAACCCACCGCCTTCCTCGACCCGCCCGGGAGGATCCGTGTCTTCGAGCTGCTGCAGGACCTGGCACACGACCGCGGGATCGCGGTGGTGGTGTGCACCCACGACGTGGAGGTGGCGGCCAGACACGCCGACCGGCTCTGGGTGGTCGGGACGGAAGACGGAATGCGCGTCGGAACCCCCCACGACCTGGCCCACGACGGCACCCTGGAGACCGCATTCGGCGGGGATGTCGGTTTCGACCCGGACAGCTACACCTTCGTCTCGAACCGGTCGCAGCCGGATCGGGGAGGGCATCAGGGGGATACCTGAGGCGCCAGCAGCCACGGAAAACCTATGCTGAATCCCATGCGCACCCTGCTGAATCTGATCTGGTTCCTCCTCGCCGGCATCTGGCTGGCGATCGGTTACACGATTGCGGGGATCATCGCCTGTGTGTTCGTCATCACCATCCCGTTCGGCGTCGCCGCGTTCCGGATGGCCGCCTACGTCGCCTGGCCCTTCGGCAAGGCCGTGGTACGGCGCCCGAACGCCGGAATGGGCTCCGGCATCATGAACCTCATCTGGTTCGTCCTCTGCGGCTGGTGGTTGGCGCTCGGCCACGTTGTCGCCGCGATCGCCCAGGCCGTGACCATCGTCGGCATCGTCAACGCGATCGTGTCGCTGAAGATGATCCCCGTCACCTGCTCGCCCTTCGGCAAGCAGATCGTGGATCGCAGCAACCTGGCCCCCTGGGAGCGTCCGCTGCACTCCATCTGAAGAAGCCCTCGACAACGATCAACCGCCGCTGGCAGCGCCAGCGGCGGTTGATCGTCCTTTCTCTCCGGTGCTACTTCTTCGGCCAGAGTTCCCGCGGCATCAGCTCGTAGCTGTGGAACTCCCGGGTGAAGCTGCCCGTGCCCTGCGCAAGGCCGCGCAGGTCGATGGGGTAGTTGATCAGTTCCAGCTGCGGCACCAGCGCGTCGATGATGGCGTGGTGCTCGGCATCGGCGTCGCTGCCGAGCACCTGCCCGCGACGTCCTGCCAGGTCGGTCAGGACCGGTCCCAGGAAGGCCTCCCCGACGGTGATCCGCACCCGGTCCACCGGTTCCAGCACACCGATGTTGTGCTCCGTCGCGGCCTCGCGCAGCGCCAGGGCACCCGCGGTCTGGAAGGCCATGTCGGAGGAGTCAACGGAGTGGGCCTTGCCGTCGTAGAGGGTGACGGCGATGTCCACCATCGGGAAACCGAACAGGGTACCCTTGGCCATCTGGGACTGGATGCCCTTGTCCACCGACCCGATGAACTGGCGTGGCACGGCGCCGCCCACCACCTTGTCGATGAACTCGTAGCCCGCCCCGCGCTCCAGGGGGGTGATTTCGATCTCGCAGACCGCGTACTGACCGTGGCCACCCGACTGCTTCACGTGACGCCCCTGGGACTTCGCGGGGGCGGTGAAGGTCTCCCGCAGCGGCACCTTCACGGGCACCTCGTGGATGTTCAGGCCGTGGCGTTGCCTCAGCCGCGCCAGCAGCAACTCCTTGTGGGCCTGCCCCATCGTCCACAACAACTGCTGGTCGGTTTCGGGATGACGCTCCAGACGGACGGTGACGTCCTCGACCGCCAGTCGCTGCAGAGCACCGCCGAGCTTGTCCTCGTCGCCCCGGGTGTCGGCCTCGATGGCGACTGGCAGCAGCGCCTGTGGAACCCGCCAGGGCCGAATCGCGCCCGGGCGTTCCGGGGCGGACAGGGAATCCCCGGTCTCGGCCTTGGACAGGCGCGCCACGTAGACGATCTCGCCCGCGATGGCCTTGTCCTTGCCCACCAGTTCCAGGCCGATCGGCGCGGACAGCTGACCCGCCTTGTCGCTCTCGTCGTGGTCGGGGTGGGACGGGTCCTCGGCCTCACCGAAAAGTTCGCGCCTGCCGGAGACGTGGATGGCGTCGTCGGTGCGGAGGGTCCCGGAGAACACCCGCACCAGCGACAGGCGCCCCGAGTACTGGTCGCTGGTGGTACGGATCACCTGCGCCACGAAAGGACCGTCCGGGTCGCAGGTGGCGCGTGGCAGGGTTTCGCCGTCGAGGGTGACGATGTCGGGGACGGTGGTGGTGTTGGCGGCGGGGAAACCCTTCTCGATCCAGCGCAGCAGCTCCTCGGTGCCGACGTCGCTGGTGGTGTGGGCGGGTAGGACCGGGAAGAACCGGGCGCTGATGATCGCCTTGTTCAACACCTCGTAGACCTCGGCGACGGCGATCTCCTCGCCCTCGAGGTAACGCTCCATCAGGTCCTCGTCCTGGAGTTCGGTGATGATCGCCTCCAGCAACGGGGCGCGCTGCTCGTCGATGTAGGCGTTCTCCTCCTCGTCGGCGTCACGGGAAACGCGGGTGCCTGAGGAGTAGTCGTGGATTCGTTTGTTCAACAGGGAGATGTTGCCGGTGGAGTGGTCGCCCTCGCGGATCGGCAACAGCGCTGCGACGACACCTTCGCCGAAGGCGTCGCGGCAGACCTCGACCATGCTGAGGAAGTCGGCGCGGCCCTGGTCCAGTTTCGTGATGGCGATGATGCGGGGCAGGCCTGCTTTCTGGCATTCCTCCCACAACGCGATGGTGGCCGGCTGGATCTCCTCGCCGGCGGGGATCACGAACACCGCTGCGTCGGCCGCGCGCAATCCGGCGCGCAGCTCCCCGACGTACTCGGGATGTCCGGGGGCGTCCAGGAGGTTGATCTGCACGTCCCTGGCGGGGATGGAGGCCAGGGTGAGGGAGGCCGCTCGCTCGGGGGTGTCCTTCTCGCCGCGATAGCCCTCCACCCTGGCACGCAGGAGATGCTCGAAGAGGGTGGTCTTTCCCGAACCGCTGGCACCGACGAGGATGACATTGCGGATCTGCTCGGGAGAACTGATTGCTACGTGAGTACTCGACTTTGAGGCCATACAAGAACACTAGTGCCTTGTCGGACTGCATCGTGGCCGGGTCTTGAGAATTCTGCCGAGATGTCCTGATCCCGCCAGAAAGTTTGATCGGAAATCCAGCAGACTGTGTGACGTGAATACCCTGCCCCTCGACGAGGACTCCTGTTACAGGGCGTGTGCCGGCCGTGAACACGCCTGGGACGGCCACTTCGTCCTCGCCGTGACATCGACGGGGATCTACTGTCGGCCGTCCTGCCCCGCACGGCTGCCCCGCCGCGAGAACTGTCGCTTCTTCGCGAGCGCTGCTGCTGCCGTGGCCTCCGGATTCCGGGCGTGCAGGAGATGCCGTCCCGATCGTCTCGTCGGCGAGGCGGGTCCGGGCGACCGGGAGGATCTGGTCGGTCGCGCCGTGCAGGCTATTCGCGACGGCGTGGTGGACGATGTCGGAGTCGCCGGACTGGGTGAGCGGCTCGGCGTCGGTGTACGCCACCTGAGCCGGATTTTTCGTGAGCAGGTGGGTGCGACGGTCCACCAGGTCAACCGGACCCGAAGGGCCCACACCGCCCGGGTGCTCATGGATCAGACCGACTGGCGACTGGGCGACATCGCCTTTGCAGCAGGGTTCGGGAGCGTTCGTCAGTTCAACGACGTCATGCGCGCCGAGTTCGGCGCCAGCCCGGGGGAGCTGCGGCGCCATCCCGAAACGGTGCGCGGCGAGGGCGGGCGGCTTCGCCTGACCGTACGCCTGCCCGTTCCCGGGGTGAGGGCGGGCACCGCCATGCGGGCCGCGCTCGCGGCGCACGCGGTTCCCGGGGTGGAGAAGTTCGAGTCCGGTAGGTTGACGCGCCTGGTGGAAATCCCGGTGGGTGCGGCGCTCGTGCGAACCGACGTGATGGGCAGGGCGGAGCTGGACCTGCCTGCTTTCGGCGCCCTGGCCCCCACCCTCGGCGCGGTGCGTCGCTGGCTGGCCCTGGACGCCGACACCGCGACCGCCGATACCGTGCTGAGCCGTGACCCACAGCTGGCGCCACTGGTTGCTGAACGTCCCGGGCTGCGGGTCCCCGGGGCGATCGACGGGGCGGAGTTCGCCTTCTTCACCGTGCTGGGCCAGCAGATCTCGCTCGCCGCCGCCCGCACCGTGCAGGGACGTTTCGTCGCGTTGTACGGTCGTCCCGTTCCGGGGCTGGGGGAGCAGTGGCGCTTACCGCCCGACCCCGCGGCGGTGGTCGAGGCGGGGGAGAACGGGCTCCGCGTGTCGTTGAGGTTGACCCGCTCCAAGGCGGCGACGCTGCACGCCCTGGCGGTCGAACTGGCGGGTGGTCTTCGCATCGATCCGCGGGCCGACCGGGGCCAGACGCGCAGCAGGTTGTCGGGCATCCGCGGGATCGGGGCATGGACCACCGAGTTCATAGCCATGCGCGGTCTGTGCGATCCGGACGCCTGCCCGTCCGGCGACCTGGTTCTCCAACGTGCCCTCGGCCTCTCGACCTCCCGCCAGGTGCTCGCGAGAGCAGAGGCCTGGCGTCCCTGGCGCTCACGCGCCGTCATGCACCTGTGGACCAAGGAGAGCTACCTGTGAAACACGAAGCCATCCTCGCGCTGCCCGGAGGAGACTGGACGATCATCATCGAGGACGATGAATTGACGAGCTGCCGTCACGGCGTTGCCTCCCAGGGGCTGCCCCCGGTGCCCGTCAATCACCCGATTCTGCGTGCGTTGCGTGCCTACGCCGTCGGAGAGGTCCGGGCACTGGACGAAATCCCGGTTGCCCAACCCGGCGGTGACTTCCACACCGTGGTCCGGGAAGCGATGCGCAGGATCCCGCCGGGACACACCGTTTCCTACTCCGAGCTGGCGGCCATGGCCGGGCGTCCCGCCGCAGCGCGTGCCGCGGCGGGTGCCTGTGCCCGCAACCGGGTGGCGATCGTGGTCCCCTGCCACCGGGTGATTCGCGGCGATGGGGGGCTCGGTGGGTATGCCTACGGGCTCGACGTGAAGGAAACCCTGCTCGCCTTCGAGAGAAAACACGCGGGAGAAAACCCGGGCCGCGATGGTTTTGACCGAATCCGTTTACTGCACATAGACTAGGCAGCTGTTGCGCGCCGTGCCGTCGACCCTTGCGGTCGGGCGGCTGCGCGTGTGCGACCTCTCAAGTGTTTGATAACGAATGGAAGTTGCTGTGTCCACGTACACCCCAAAGCCTGGCGATCTCGCCCGGAACTGGCATGTGATCGATGCTGAAGACGTTGTCCTCGGTCGTCTGGCCTCCCAGGTCGCCACGCTGTTGCGCGGCAAGCACAAGCCGACCTACGCGCCGCACGTCGATGGTGGTGACTTCGTGATCGTCGTCAACGCTTCCAGGATTGCCCTCACGGGCAACAAGCGCACCGACGACATGCGCTACTCCCATTCCGGCCGTCCCGGTGGCCTCAAGGCCGTCTCCATCGGTGAACTGCTGGAGAAGGACCCCCGCAAGGCTGTGGAACGTGCCGTCTGGGGCATGCTGCCCAAGAACAAGCTGAGCCGCAAGCTCATCGGCAAGCTCAAGGTGTATTCCGGGCCGGAGCACCCGCACGCCGCGCAGAAGCCGCAGCTCTTCGAGATCACCCAGATTGCCCAGTGAGCCTAGGAAGTTCGATGACTGAGACCACCACCGCGGTCGAGGAGACCGCCGACGAGATCAAGCCGTTCGTCGACGAGCAGGACCGAGAGATCGCCTACCGTTCCGACTCCAACCCCGGAGCCGCCGCCAGCGAGACCAGCAGGGCCGCGATCATCGCGCCGGGTGCCGCCACCGGCCGCCGCAAGGAGGCCGTCGCCCGCGTGCGCATCGTCCCGGGCTCCGGGCAGTGGAGCATCAACGGTCGCACCCTTGATGACTACTTCCCGAACAAGGTTCACCAGCAGTTGGTGTCCGATCCGTTCGCGACGGCCGGGGTCACGGGCTCCTATGACGTCATCGCCCGCATCGACGGCGGCGGTGTCACCGGGCAGGCCGGTGCGCTGCGTCTCGGCATCGCCCGGGCGCTCAACGAGGTCGACGCCGAGGCCAGTCGTCCTGCCCTGAAGAAGGCCGGAATGCTGACCCGCGACGCCCGTGTCAAGGAACGCAAGAAGGCCGGCCTCAAGAAGGCCCGCAAGGCTCCCCAGTACTCGAAGCGCTGACCCCGGTCAGCTCCACGAAACGCCCCGGCATTCTGTGCCGGGGCGTTTCCCGTTGTCGGCGCATCAGCCGGTGAGTTCTCGTGCCCCGGGAGCCTCTAAGCTAGCGGGCATGGCTCGACTCTTCGGAACCGACGGCGTGCGCGGCGTCGCGAATCAGGAACTGACCGCTGAACTGGCCCTCAACCTGTCGGTGGCGGCCGCCCACATCCTCGGCGAGGCCGGGGTCTTCGGGCGCCGCCAACCGACCGCGCTGGTGGCCCGCGACCCCCGCGCCTCCGGCGAGTTCCTGGAGGCCGCGGTCTGCGCCGGGCTGGCCAGCGCCGGCGTCGACGTGCTGCGCGTGGGGGTGGTTCCCACCCCGGCGGCCGCCTACCTGGTGGGCGAGTACCGCACCGACCTCGGTGTGATGATCTCCGCATCCCACAACGACATGCCCGACAACGGCATCAAGTTCTTCGCCCGCGGCGGGGTGAAGCTCGACGACTCCCTGGAGGACGCCATCGAGGATCGGATGGGTGAGGAGTGGCAGCGGCCCGTCGGGGACAAGGTGGGACGCATCATCGACCAGCACCACGCCGTCGACTCCTACGTCGCGCACCTGGTGAAGTCGCTGCGGGCCGACAAACCCTTGTCGGGCCTGACCATCGTGCTCGACTGCGCAAACGGTGCCTCCTATGAGACCGCCGTCGCGGCCTTCGAGGCGGCCGGGGCATCGGTGACGGCCATCCATGCGTCCCCGGACGGCATCAACATCAACGCGGGCTGTGGCTCCACCCATCCCGAGGACCTGCAGAAGGCGGTGCTCTCGTCGTCGGCGGACCTCGGTCTGGCCTTCGACGGTGACGCCGACCGCTGCCTCGCCGTGGACCACGAGGGCAATCTCGTCGACGGCGACCAGATCCTCGCGATCCTCGCCCTGGCCCTGCAGGAGGACCACCGGCTGGCCTCCAACACCGTCGTCGTCACCGTGATGAGCAACCTCGGGTTGAAGCTGGCGCTCGCCGAGCACGACATCCGCATCGACCAGACCAAGGTCGGTGACCGGTACGTGCTGGAGTCGATGAGCGCCAACGGTTTCTCCCTCGGCGGGGAACAGTCCGGGCACGTGATCATGAACGAGTTCGCGACCACCGGCGACGGTGTCCTGACCGGTCTGCACCTGGCCAAGAGGGTCGCCACCACCGGTAAGTCCCTGAAGGAACTGGCCTCGGTGATGACGAAACTTCCCCAGGTGGTCATCAATGTCCGTGGCGTCGACAAGCTCCGTGCCGGGATCGACAACGAGATCACCGCGGCCGTTGCCGACGCCAGCCACGAGCTCGGCAAGTCGGGGCGTGTCCTGCTGCGGCCCTCCGGTACCGAACCGGTGGTGCGGGTCATGGTTGAGGCCCCGACCGACGCCCAGGCCCGCGAGATCGCCGAGCGGCTGGCGGCCCTCGTCAAGAAACGCCTCGCCATCTGAGCGGGAGGGTCAGACCTTCCGGATCGCTATGGTCTGGACCCGGTGATCCGGGCCCTTGCGGAGAATCGCGGTGGCCCGGTCCCGGGTGGTTTCGATGTTCTCGCGCAGGTTCGGTCCGTTGATGGTGTTCCAGATGTGGCTGCCGAACTGCAGCGCCTCCGCGCGGCTCAGCTGGGTGAAGCGTTTGAAGAAGCTCTTCGGGTCGCGGAAGGCGGTGTCGCGCAACACCATGAAGCGATCCAGGAACCAGCGTTTGATGTCGGTCTCGTCGGCGTCCACGTAGACCGAGAAGTCGAAGAAATCGCTCACCGTGGCGCTCGACCGGCCGTGCGTGTCCACGCGGGCGGGCTGCAGCACGTTGAGGCCCTCGACTATCAGGATGTCGGGGCGTTCTATCACCGTCTGTTCGTCCGGGACGATGTCGTAGATGATGTGGCTGTAGACCGGGGCCGTCACGCGGGGTTCCCCGGATTTCACGTCGATCACGAACTGCAGCAATGCCCGGCGGTCGTAGGACTCGGGGAATCCCTTGCGGTCCATCAGACCCCGTTTCTCCAGCTCCGCCGACGGCAGCAGGAAACCGTCGGTGGTGATCAGGTCCACCTTCGGGTTCCCCGGGGCGCGCCGCAGCAGCTCCCGCAGCAGGCGGGCCGTGGTCGACTTCCCGACCGCAACGGAACCCGCGACGCCGATCACGAACGGCGTGCGGCGCACCTTCAGGTTCAGGAACCGGTTCGAGTTCTCGCGCAGCCGGCCCGCATTGGCGATGTAGAGGTGCAGCAGCTGCGTCAGGGGGCGGTAGATCTCGGCGACGTCCTCGGGGGAGGTCGGGTCGCCGAGACCCCGCAGCCGCTCGAGAGTGGCTTCGTCGAGGTCGATCTCGGTGTTGTTCGCCAGCGAGGCCCAGGCGCCTCGTCGCAACACCACATAGGGTCGGGACACTTCTTCACTCCCTCGGGATGGGCCGAGTCGGCAGAAATGCTAGCAGGGCGTCGCGAAGTTGGTCAGGCCACGGGGTCAGGACGACGGGACGTCACGGGCGATCTCCTCGAGCCAGATGCCCGGCCCGACGTCGGAGGGCATCCGCCAGTCGCCGCGCGGCGACAGGGAACCACCAGGAACCACCTTCGGGCCGTTCGGGAGGGTGCTGCGCTTGAACTGGTTCGTGGTGAAACGTCGCACGAAAACCTCCAGCCAGTGGCGGATCGCCGCCAGGTCGTAGGAGTGACGATCCTCCTCGGGCAGTCCGGCCGGCCAGCGACCGGAGGCCACATCATGCCAGGCGTGGTGGGCCAGGAAGGCGATCCTCCGGGGACGAAGCCCGTGGCGCAGCAGGTGGTACAGGGTGAAGTCCTGCAACTCGTAGGGGCCGATCGTCGCCTGGGTGGACTGCGGGACCTCACCCGGTTTTGCGGGGATCAGCTCCGGGGTGATCTCGGTGTCCAGCACCGATACCAGTACCCGGTTCACCTCGTCGTCGAACTGCCCGGAGGAGACCACCCAGCGGATCAGGTGCTGGATCAGGGTCTTCGGGACCCCGGCGTTCACGTTGTAGTGGCTCATGTGGTCGCCGACCCCGAAGGTGCACCAGCCGAGCGCCAGCTCCGACAGGTCACCGGTGCCCACGACGATCCCGCCGTGATGGTTCGCGGCCCGGAACAGGAAGTCGTAGCGGATTCCCGCCTGCACGTTCTCGAAGGTGATGTCGTAGGTCTCCTCGCCCGACGAATACGGATGACCGAGGTCCTGCAGCATCTGTTCCGCCATCGGGCGGATGTCGACGGTGGCGAAGCTCACCCCGAGGGCCTCCGAGAGGGCCTGGGCGTTGCCGCGGGTGTGTTCGGTCGTCGCGAACCCGGGCATGGTCCACGCCAACACGTGGCTGCGGGGCAGTCCCAGGCGGTCACAGGCCTTGGCGGCGACGATCAGCGCGTGGGTGGAGTCCAGGCCTCCCGAGACCCCGATGCACAGGCGCGGCGCACAGGCCGGGTCACCGCCGCCGATGGCCAGCATGCGCCGCTCCAGGCCCGAGACCTGGATGTTGTAGCCCTCGTAGCAGTCCTGCTCCAGACGGTCGGGGTCGTTGGGGACGAACGGGAAACGGTCGACGGGACGTTCCAGGCCGAGATCTCCCGCCGGGGGGGCGAGGGTGAACTCGACCACGTCGTGCCTCAGGGGGACGTCCAGACCTCGGAGGTTGTCGTCGAAGGAGCCCTGTCGCAGTCTCTCCTGGCGGATGCGGTCCAGGTCGACGTCGGCGACCGTGAGTCGCGCCGTGTCGGGGAAACGTTCGCCCTCCGCGAGGAGGGAACCGAGTTCGTGGATGATCGTCTGGCCGTCCCACGACAGGTCCGTGGTGGATTCCCCGAGCATCGCCGCCGCGTAGACGTGGGCGGCCAGGCAACGGCTCGACGTGGCGGCTGCCAGGGTTCTCCGGTCGGCCGCCTTTGCGATGGTGATGGGGGAGGCAGACACGTTCAGCAGCACCGTCGCCCCGGCCAGGGCGGCGAGGTGGCTGGGCGGCACCGGAACCCACATGTCCTCGCAGATCTCGACGTGGACCCTGAGGTCCGCGATGTCGGAGGCGGCGAAGATCAGGTCGTTTCCCACCGGGATCAGCTCCCCCCAGCCGGTAACGTCGACGGTGGGCGGCAGGTCGTTCGTTCCCGGGGCGAAGTGGCGCTTCTCGTAGAACTCCCGGTAGTTGGGGAGGTAGGACTTCGGGGCGATGCCCCGCACCTCGCCGTGCTGGATCACCACGGCACAGTTGTAGAGCCGGTTGCCGAGCGCCACGGGGGCGCCGACGGCGAACAGCGGCCGGAGTTCCGCGCTTTCCCGACGCAACCGGGCCACGGCCTCGTGGACGGCGTCCAGCAGCGAATCGTTCAGCAGCAGGTCGTCAATGGCGTAGCCGCTGATCCCAAGCTCCGGGAAGGCCACCACGGCGACTCCCCGGTCGTGCGCCTCGCGCACCACATCGAGGGTGCGGTCAGCGTTGGTGGCCGGATCGAAATCGGCGACGGGCAGCGTCGCGGCCGCCACCCGGGCGAACCCCTGGGCGTAGGCATTGAAGAAGTCCATGCGGGAAGCATAGAGGTTGGGTGCGTTGCCGTACGGGGCGCCGATACTGATGCGGCCGACCTGTTTCAGGTCCGCGGAAGCCCCGAAGCCCAATGGTGATTGAAGAGTTGACAATAGTATTGATGATGAAGCCGAAGGTGAAGGTCAAGAAACGCGCAGTTCTGATGTACAGTTTGCCAACGTGTGTGGAATCGTTGGATACCTCGGAAGCCGCGACGGGCGGCAGATTGTCATCGACGGGCTTCGTCGACTCGAATACCGCGGCTACGACTCGGCGGGCATCGCCGTCGTCGCCGACGGTGAGCTGTACATCCGCAAGAAAGCGGGCAAGATCGCGAACCTGGCGGCCGCCATCGAGGCCGATCCGCTGCCGAGATCGGGAACGGCCATCGGCCACACCCGCTGGGCCACCCACGGGGCACCCACCGACGCGAACTCCCATCCGCACGTCTCGGGGCGCATCGCCGTCGTGCACAACGGCATCATCGAGAACCATGCGGCCCTGCGGGAGGACCTGGACGTCGAGTTCGTCTCCGAGACCGACTCCGAGGTGGCGGCTCATCTGCTGTCCCGTGAGGTTGATGCCGGGGCCGACCTGGTCTCCGCCATGCGCGCGGTCGTGACCCGCCTGGAGGGTGCGTTCACGCTGGTGGCGGTCGACGCCGCCGACCCGGACCGGATCGTCGCGGCACGCCGCAATTCCCCGCTCGTGGTGGGCATCGGCGACGGCGAGTACTTCCTCGCCTCCGATGTCGCCGCCTTCATCGAGCACACCCGCGACGCCGTGGAGCTGGGGCAGGACCAGATCGTCGAACTGACCCGCGACGGCGTGGTCGTCACGAACTTCGACGGCACCCCCGCCGACACCCGAAGCTTCCACGTCGACTGGGATCTCAGCGCCGCCCAGAAGCAGGGCTACGACTGGTTCATGCGCAAGGAGATCTTCGAGCAGCCCCGCGCGGTGGCTGACACCCTGCTGGGGCGCACCAACGAGCTCGGTGAGATCGTCCTCGACGAGATCCGCATCAGCCCCGAGGAGCTGAGGAGCATCAACAAGATCGTCATCGTGGCCTGTGGCACCGCCTTCTACGCGGGCCTGGTGGCGAAGTACGCCATCGAGCACTGGACCCGCATCCCCTGCGAGGTGGAACTGGCCAGCGAGTTCCGCTACCGCGACCCCATCATCGACCCCACCACCCTGGTGGTGACCATCTCCCAGTCCGGGGAGACCGCAGACACCCTCATGGCCATCCGCCACGCCCGCGAGCAGCACGCCAAGGTGGTCGCGATCTGCAACACCAACGGCGCGACCATCCCGCGCGAGTCCGACGCGGTCATCTACACCCACGCCGGGCCGGAGATCGGGGTGGCCTCCACCAAGGGCTTCACCACCCAGCTCATCGCCTGCTACCTCCTCGGTCTCTACTTGGCGCAGGTGCGGGGCACGAAATACGCCGACGAGATCGGTGGGGTCCTGGAAGAACTGGAGCGGATGCCCGAGGAGCTGCAGGAACTCCTGGACGCGCAGGAGAACGTCCTCAACCTGGCGGCCGAGCTGAAGGACGAACCCTCGATCCTGTTCCTGGGGCGTCACGTCGGCTACCCCGTCGCCCTCGAGGGGGCCCTGAAGCTCAAGGAACTGGCCTACATCCACGCCGAGGGGTTTGCCGCCGGTGAGCTGAAGCACGGCCCGATCGCCCTGATCAGCGAGGGCCTTCCGATGTTCGTCGTGGTGCCCCCGCACAGCCGTGACCAGCTGCGCGACAAGGTGATCTCCAACATCGCGGAGGTGCGCGCCCGGGGTGCCCGCACCATCGTGCTGGCGGAGGCCAACGACGCCGACGCCCGCGCCCACGCCGACCACTTCATCGAGCTGCCGCGCGTCTCCACGCTGCTGCAGCCGCTGCCCGCCATCGTGCCGCTGCAGCTGTTCGCCTGCGAGGTCGCGACCCTCCGCGGCCACGATGTTGACCAGCCCCGCAACCTGGCCAAGTCGGTGACGGTGGAGTAACCCGAGGACAGGGTCATGATCGTCGGTATCGGCACGGACCTGTGCGTCATCGAGCGGTTCGAGGCGATGCTGGGGCGCCGCCCCGGGGTGGCCGAGCGCATCCTGACGCGTGAGGAGCGGGCGCTTCCCGTGCAGTCGCAGGCCGCGCGGTTCGCCGCGAAGGAAGCCCTCGCCAAGGCGCTCGGCAGCCCGGGCGGCATGAGCTGGCTGGACGCGGAGGTGGTCAGGTCCCCGGATGGAGAGCCGTCGTTCATGGTCACCGGGACGGTGGCCGCGCGGGTGGCGGAGCTGGGGATCACCCGCATCCACCTCAGCGTCTCCCACGACGGCGGGTTCGCCAGCGCGACGGTGGTGTGCGAGGCGTGACAGATGTCGTGACGACCGAGGAGATCGCGGCCTGGTGGCCGGTCCCGGGTGCGGGCAGCCACAAGTACACGCGCGGCGTGGTCGGGATCGACGCCGGTTCCCGGCAGTACCCGGGGGCCGCGCTGCTCGCGATCGCAGGCGCGCTCGGGGCCGGCCCCGGGATGGTGCGCTATCTCGGGTCCGCCCCCCGCGACCTCGTCGTGGGATGTTTCCCGAGCGTCGTGCTCGCAGACGGGCAGGTCCAGGCCGTGGTCGCCGGTTCGGGCTGGGGCGCCCTGGCCGACGCCGGGTCCCGCATCCGGGCGGCCCTGGAACGACGGGTGCCGCTGGTGATCGACGCGGACGCGCTCAGGCTACTGCCCCCCGACCTGCCCGCCGAAACCCTCCTGACCCCCCATGCGGGTGAACTGGCCCGGCTTCTCGGGGTGGAGCGCGGCGAGATCGAGGCCGACCCGGTGGCCGCCGCGGTCCTCGCCGCCGGGCGGTTCGGCGCCACGGTGCTCCTCAAGGGGGCGGTCCAGCCGGTGGCCTCACCCGACGGCTCCGTGCGACTGGCCCTGCCCGGTCCCGCGTGGACGGCGCAGGCCGGTTCCGGCGACGTGCTGGCCGGGGCCTGCGGCACCCTCCTGGCCGCTGGCCTGCCCGCCGGGCGGGCGGGGCTGATGGCCGCCAGTCTCCAGGCGCTCACCGCGTCACGTTTCCCCGGGCCGTACCCGCCCGAGGTGCAGGCGTCGCGTTTCCCCGAGGTGGTCTGGGGATTGGTGACTCCCGATCAGCAATGACAGCAGACACTGATTGAACCGCTCCAAGCGCTTGTGTGAGGATTAGCGGGGAGCACCGCGAATGAGCATCCAGCACCGTCCGAGGGGGCGTTCAACAACGAGCTTCACTTTGCCAAACCCGATGACAACAGGGTGTTTAATGTCGGTGAAATCAATATCCTTGATATTTGAAGGGGTATCATCTGGGTATTTTTCCAAGAAATTTCCGTCAAAGCTGGTGTATGTGTCGATGTGGTTTCGGATGGGTTGTGGGTCGGCGTGGTATGTGATGACGTATCCCCAGCCTCCGGGGTAGGATTCGGCGAATTTGGTGGCTGGGGTGATTGTGATGTTGGTGGCTCCTTCGGGGAGGGTGGTTTTAGCGAGGGTGAGGATGTCGTCGAGGTGGTCGAGGTCGGTGGGGTAGGGGGCGCCTTCTTGCTGAATTGGCATGGAGGTTTCCTCAGGAGCGGGGCTGGTTGGTTCGATGGGCGTGCAGGCGCCGAGCAGCGTGACAGCCACGACGGCTGCGGTCATGGTTCGTCGCGGGAGGTATGTCATGGCCCGGTCCTGATAGTGGATTCGCCGACAAGATCGTACTCCTGGGCGATGCCGGAGCGGTGCAGCTCCTGCAGTTGCTTGTCGGTGACAGTGAACGGTCCGATCCCCGTCTGTTTGTCTCCGTCCCAGTTGTACCGGTCGGCGGTGTGCACCTGATACCTGTAGGTGTAGCTGCCGTCCGGATACACGGTGATGGTGCCCGCCGTGGCGCGCTGATCCCCGCCGGTGGCATAAAACCAATTCGCATTCTCACTCTTCTCGGCGTAATTATCTTGCCAGTCCGTGACAAAAGGATACGTCATTGACCCTGTGTAGCCCGAAGTTTTAGCATTATCAATTGCTGCATCCGCATATATTTTTAGATTACTGTTAACCTTGCTCTGCAGCTCAGGGAGGTCTTTGAGCATGCCGTCGGTGTTCATGTCGAGTGGTCTCCCGGAGTTGCCGAGAAAGTGCATGAGGTTTCTCGCCGCATCGGGCCAGAAGGGCTGCATCAATCCTGCAGCGGATGCTGCAGCTTCATGTGTTACATAGTCACCCAGGTTTGCTCCCCGCTGTGCGTATGGTCCCGACCCCTCCCCCTCCCCCTCGCTGTCGCCTGGGTACTTTCAAGGCTCAGGTCGGGGCATGGCCGCGGACTCACCAGCAACGGGCTCTCCAAGTCCCAATGCCTCCCCATTGGTGCCTGTCTCGTGCGAGGTTTCTCCTGAGCGGAAACGACCATTGCGTGCCTGGTCGATTTCCCAAACCCTGGGATCGGGTTCAATCGGAATCAACACCGGCCCCCCACTGGTCAGGCTCGCAACACCTCCACCAACATGTGCGGTGTTGCCTTGGGTGGCATGGATTTTGCTACTGCAGTCCTGTTGTGCTTCCTCCAGGGCCTGGATGAACCGAGCGACCCGCCCCTCCAACGCAACAGCCTCCGAGTGCAACAGCTCTTGTTGATGTTGCCGGGCGGTTGGGGCATCACCCTGGGCAGAGTCCTGGGAAGTCGCCGCAGCTTTGGTTTCATGGGCGGCGATGTCAGCGGCGAGTTGTTCCCGTAACGTCTTCAACTCGTCAAGCCGGTCCGCATATGCCAGCAGCGCCGCACATGCACCGTCGGCATCAGCCGCCAGAGTGCGGGCACATAACCTCGGTTGGGTCATGGCGTCCAACACATCCGGCGCCTCGGGGGTCGAATACGCCGTGCTCAATCCGGCCCATGTGGAGGCGATCTCATCAGTGACATCCACCGCCCCCATGTACACGTTCAACAAACTCCGGGCCCCGTCACGAACAGGCCCGGGCTCATCCACCACAGGAAGGGTCAACGACACACCGCACCTCCTTGAATCCCGTGCGCCACACCCCAAAGGTGTGAGCAGGTGTTTCTCATGTCTAACATCTCCTGAACCGGGACGGGTCGTACGGGTTTCCGTTACCTCCGGGAAACTGTGGTGAGTGCTGTGCGAAGGAAGCCATGGCGTTCGCATTGTCTGCCATGGCGAGGTTCCCGTGGTGGTAGGTGGCCAGCGCCTCACCAGTGGCCGTCACCGCAACCCCGACCCGCTCCATGAGCTCGACCAGACCCGGGAGGCCACGGCCATCCATCCATCCATCCTGCAACCGCGGCAGCAACAATTCCCGAATTGCTCAGCGCATCCGACAAACACCCCGCAGCCGTCGAGGCATCACCCCGGCTGGCGGCGTACTGCTGCGCACCTGCCGCTGTCGACCGCAGAATCTGCCCCGTGGCCTGCTCGTCAATCCTCCAGTGGGACACGTCAACCTCCTGCTGGTGGATAAGGGATCAACGGCAACAGGCTAGAACGGAAGTCAATGACCACTCCAGACCTTGACCAAAGCCAATTCAAACTCTGACCAAAAGTTAGGAACCACCTGCCAGGTGGACCTGTGATCGCCCTGGCGGGCGCGGGCGTCATGATCCTGCTCGGCGCGGAAACGGTGAGAAATCAAATTATGGCGGTTCGCCTCCAAAATGGAGTAGGTTGGTTTCGTGACAACCAACGAAGCTGAACCACAGGGGACGCCGAAGTCCCAGATCCCTCTGCTGCTCGGGACCGTGCTCATCGTATACGTGGGTCAAATGACCCTCAGCCCCATCATCGCCCCCCTCTCCCGCAGGCTCGACATGCCCGAGTGGCAGCTGGGGGTGACCATCTCGGCCGCCGCCGTCATGGTGGTGCTCACCTCCGGGTTCTGGGGGCGAAGAGCCCAGTCGAGGGGGTTCAAACCCGTGCTCCTGGCGGCCCTGGCGCTCGCCATCGTGACCATGATCCTGTTCTCCGGGCTGGCCGCCGCCGGCATGCAGGGCCTGCTCACGGGCACCGTTCTGTTCCTGCTGTTCGTGCTGTTGCGGGGAATCGGATTCGGGACCGCGATCGCGGCCGTGCCGCCCACGGCCCAGGCCTACATAGCCGAGTTCACGCCCGAGGGGCCGGCCCGCGTCAAGGGGATGGCCGGGGTCGGTGCGGTGCAGGGAATCGCCAGCATCCTCGGGGCGATCGTGGGCGGGGCCCTGGCCGGATTCGGTCTGCTGACCCCCATCATCGTCGTGCCTGTGCTGATCGGGATCGCCATGCTGCTCGTGCTGACGTGCCTGCACGGCGGGGCCGGCAGCCGGCTCGTGGAGAGCCCGATCCGGGTGAGCCCCATGGACAAGCGGGTCCTGCCCTTCCTGGTGGCGGGTTTCGGCACCTTCACCGCGCTTGGTTTCATCCAGAACACGGCCAGCTTCATCATCATGGACAGGTTCCATCTGAACGAGGTCGAGGGCGGCCAGCTGTCCGGTGTCGTGATGCTGGCAATCGGGGTCGGCATGATCATCGCCCAGGCCGTCGTCGTGCCCGTCACCAAGTGGGCGCCGCCGATGCTGCTGCGCGTCGGGGCGGTGGTCGGCACCGTCGGGTTCGTGGTGATGCTGCCCGAGGCGGAACTCTGGGTGATGTTCGTGTCGGCCCTGCTGATCGGCCTGGGAATCGGCATAGCGATGCCCGGCTACACGTCCGGTCCCACCATGCTGGTCGAGCACGACGAACAGGGCGGGCTCGCCGGGGTGATCGGCGCCACCAACGGCCTCACCTACGTTCTCGCCCCGACGCTCAGTACCCTCTTCTACGGCTGGTGGCGGCCGCTTCCCGTCATCGTTTCCATCGTGGTCCTGGGCATCGTCGCGGTGTTCGTCCTCGTGCACCCCGCCTTCCGCAACTTTCGTCCCAACTCGGAGACTGCCGTCACGGAGGAGGCCTGATGGCCAGTGGGGCGCGGCGTGGCCGTCCGCCGCGCCTCACCCGGGAGACGGTGGCCAGGGCGGTGCTCGACGTGGGGTTCCCGAACCTGACCTTCACCGCCGTCCGGGAGCACCTCGGGGTGGGGGAGAGCACCTTGTTCCGCTACGCGCCCGACCGCGATGAACTGGTGCGCCTGGGGCTCGGCCTGGCCATGGAATCGGTGGAACTGCCCCCGCGGCAGGGGCCGTGGCGGCAGGTGCTCACCGACTACGCCGTCTTCGCCTGGCGCTTCTGGGAGGCCCATCCCGGTTCGGCGACCGAGGTGTCGCGAGGGGTTTTCGCCGCCGTGATGGTGCAGATCGTCGATGAGCTGTGCTCCTTCCTGATGGAACGCGGCTTCACTGCCGGCAACGCCCTGCTGACCTGCGATCTGGTCTTCGACATGGTGGTGGACAACCGTCGTGGGGTGGAGCACATGGACGGGCTGCTGGCCGAAACTGGTCCCGAACGCGACGACATGAGAAGACGGTGGGCGCCGGATGAGCAGTCCGAGGGCAACCCCGTGCCCGGCTGGGAGAGGATCCGTCAGGCCAAACTGGAGGCCGTTGATTCGCCGCCCTTCGACTGGTTCATGAAGAAACTGGGGGTACTCCTCGACGGTGTGGCCGCGTCCCTGGCGCCTCGGGAGTGAGGCGTGAATTGCTCAAATCAGATTTCACGGCATACAATGACAAGTCGGCCTGACTGGCCCTTCCCGGGGGTGCTGCTGACCTTTCCCCGGGATCCTCGACGCCGGATTTTCCGGCTGTCAGCTTTGCGCCGAGCGCGCCAACGGCCGTCTTGTGTTCCGGATGTTTTCGTATGTGACGAGACGCGCCGCCGCCCGCGGGATCATCCGTCGGGCCCGAGACGAGCACCGTGAACAGGACCTGCCGTGGCCATGCCCAGGAAGAAACCCAAGTCGTTCAAGTCGGACGGCACCCCCAAGAAACGCTGGAGCGCCGCCGAACGCGCCGCCCGCGGTCACAAACCCCGCCGCTCGGGCGGGGTGCGCAACCCGGATGCACGCTCCGGTCGTTCCGACCGGTACGAACGCGCCCGTGGCCGTGACGACCGCGGCGGCCCGGGACGCGAGGACCGTGGCTTCGGCCGGGACGGAAACCGCGACGGGGATCGCAGTCGCCGTGACGACCGCGGCTGGCGTGATGATCGAGGATCCGGGCAGCGGCGGGGAGGAGCCCGCTCCCGCCATGCGTGGCGTGACGACCGGGACACCTCGTGGGGGCGGGGCGGAGGCCGGGGAGACCGGGTCGAGCGTCGCCGCGACGACTTCCGGCAGCACGACGATTTCCGCGGCCGCGACGGTGACCGTCGCCGCGGCGACCGTGACGGCGGGGAGGACCGGAGGCGCCGGGATCGCGACTTCGACCGGGACTTCCGTCGCGACGACCGCCCGAGGGGGTTCCGTGGTTCCCGGCGGGACCGCCAGGAGCATCCGTACGGCCGTCGCGACCATGAGCGGCGCGGCCACTACGATCGTCGATCCGGGGAGGGGCGCGGCCGCTTCCGGGAATCCCGTGACCTCGACCCCGTCGAGCAGGACCAGATGAGCTGGGAGGCCGCCACCGTCGAGGTGGAGGTCACCGATGACGACGCGGCCTCCGGTTTCGCCGAGCTCGGCGTGGCCGCCCCCATGGTGGCGGCTCTGAAACAGCAGGGCATCACGGAACCGTTTCCGATCCAGCGCGCCACCATCGCCGACGCCATCGCCGGGCGCGACGTGCTCGGACGGGGCCGCACCGGCTCCGGCAAGACCTTGGCTTTCGGGCTGCCGCTGCTGACCCGCCTGGCCGCAGGCGACCCCACCGGCACCCCGCGCGCGGTGATACTCACCCCCACCCGCGAGCTGGCCCTGCAGATCGCCGACAACCTGTCCCCGCTGGCCACCGTGATGGGACTCCGCCTGTACCTGGTGGCCGGCGGCATGGCCTACGGCCCGCAGATCAAGGCCTTCGAGCGTGGCGTGGATGTGGTGGTCGCCACGCCGGGCAGGCTCATCGACCTCCTGGAGCAGGGGGTCGCCGACCTCAGCCAGGTGGAGGTGACGGTCCTCGACGAGGCCGACCACATGAGCGATCTCGGGTTCCTCCCCGCCGTCACCACCATCCTTGACGCCGTTCCCGCGGACGGTCAGCGGCTCCTGTTCTCCGCGACCCTCGACGGCGCGGTGGACGAGCTGGTCAGGCGTTACATCGCCGATCCGGTCACCCACGAGGTGGATTCTGGCAAGGCGTCGGTGACCACCATGAGCCATCACGTGCTGCACGTGGTCCCGCACCACAAGAACCAGGTCACGGCCGAGATCGCGAACCGGGAGGGCAGGACCGTGGTCTTCGCCCGTACCCAGATGGGAACCGACCGCATCGCGAGGCAGCTGCGCGAGGCCGGGGTGATGGCAGGGGCGTTGCACGGTGGTCTCACCCAGGGTGCCCGCGCCCGCATCCTCGCGGCCTTCAAACGCGGCGAGGTGCCCGTGCTGGTCGCCACCGACGTCGCCGCCCGTGGCATCCATGTCGACGACATCTCCCTGGTGCTCCAGGTGGATCCGCCCAAGACCAGCAAGGACTACCTTCACCGCGCCGGACGCACCGCCCGCGCCGGCGAGGCGGGGGCAGTGGTCAGTATCGTCCTGCCCCATCAGCGCAAGCAGATGCGCCGGATCGTGGGGCAGGCCGGCGTCAGGACCGAACCGGTCGAGGCGACCCCGGGCTGCGACGAACTCGCCGCGCTCACGGGCGCCCGTCCCTGCCTGGGGGCTCCCGTGACGGAGGCCGACTACCAGGCGTTGATCGCTCCCCGGCCCCAGCAGCGACGCCGCCCCGGCGGGGGTCGCGGCCGCGGTCCCCGGCGGCGTGGCGATCGCCGGGATCGCGGCCACCGGCGCGAACGGGGTTAGAATCTGCCCGCCATGACCGAGACCATCCAGGTGCGGCTGGCCACCGCAGCAGATGCCTCCGGGATGCTGCGCGTCAGCCGGACCGCCTTCGCCGCCCGCCGACCCGTCGACCCGCCCGCCGACGCCCTCTCGGACACCCTCGCCGACGTGGAGCGTGCCCTGGCCGAGGGCTGGGGGGTGTGCGCCCTCGACGGCAACCGCATGGTCGGCTGCCTGCTGATCGCCCACGACGGGGAGGTCGCCACGCTGCGCCGGGTCTCCGTGCTTCCCACCGAGACCCGGCGAGGCATCGCGAAAACCATGGTCGGCGGGGCGGTGTCGCTCGCGGTGGATGCGGGTCTGAAACGGGTCGAGGTGCTGTGCCGCCGCGAGTTCCCCGAGCTCGCCGGCTGGTGGGGGGAGCACGGTTTCGGCCCGCTCCGGGAGAACGCAGCCGGGATCGTGCTCGGCCGCGACCTGCCCGTGGCCGTCACCGTCCCCACCCCCGAGGCGATGCACGCCCTGGGCGTGGAGCTGGCGGGCCTGCTCCGCGCGGGCGACGTGATCATCGCCACCGGGGAACTCGGGGCCGGCAAGACCACCCTGACCCGGGGCATCGGGGAGGGACTCGACATCGAGGGCCCCGTGATCTCACCCACCTTCGTGCTCTCGCGCATCCATCCCTCCCGCGGCGGTGGCCCGGACCTGGTGCACGTGGATGCCTACCGCATGGCTGGCGCCGACGAACTGGCCGACATCGACCTCGACGCCACGCTGCCCGGGTCCGTGACCCTCGTCGAATGGGGCGAGGGAATCGCCGAATGGCTCTCCGACGAGCGGTTGGAGATCGACATCGACCGCGAGATCGGCGACGAGGCCCGGCGTGTGACCCTGACCGGCACCGGTCCCCGCTGGGCCGGTGCCCTGGAAGCCCTCAGGAGGAACCCATGACCTGGATATTGGGAATCGACACCTCCCACCACGTGGCCGTCGGCCTGGCCCGCGACGGTGAGCCCGTCGCCTCCGAGGTGGTGGCCGACACCCGCGCCCACGGCGAGGCCCTGACCCCGCTGATCCAGCGCCTGTGCGCCTCGGCCGGAATCGCCATGACCGGGATAGACGCCTACGCCGTCGGCATGGGGCCGGGGCCGTTCACGGGGCTGCGCGTCGGGATCGTGACCGTTCGCACCCTGGCCGCGGTGGCGGGCAGACCCCTGCACGGGGTGTGCTCCCTCGACGTGATAGCCGCCCAGTGGCAGGACGCGCCGGACGAGTTCGTGGTGGCCTCCGACGCCCGCCGCAAGGAGTTCTACTGGGCGCTCTACCGCGATGGGATCCGCGTCGGCGAACCCCGGGTGAGTGCCCCCGAGGCCCTCCCGGACCTGCCCGCGGCCGGCCCGGTCCTCGACGACCCGGCCGGGCCACGTCACCTGGACGCGGCAGTGCTGGCGGCACGCTGGGCCGATCTGCCGTCCGTCGACGGGGAACCCTTCTACCTGCGGGCCGCGGACGCCGCGGTGCCGAGGACCCGCAAGTCGGCGCTGCCCCGCCTCAGGGTGCCTCGATGATCATCCGCACCGCCGTGCCCGCCGACGCCTCCGCGCTGGCCCGGCTGGAGCTGGTCTTCCCGGCGCGGCAACGCTGGTCGGAGGCCTCCTGGCTGGAGGAGATCGGTGCTGACGGCCGCCTCGTGGAGGTGGCCGAGACCGCGCCCGATGGCGTGATCGCCTGCGCTTCCTGGCGTCACGCGGGGAACACCACCGACCTGGACCGGATCGTCGTCGCGGGGGAACACCGCCGCCGGGGCATCGCGGGAAGGCTGCTGGGGCGCGGGATCGCCTGGGCCGCGGAGCAGGGGGCCGGAAACGTGCTGCTGGAGGTGGCCTCCGACAACACCGCGGCCATCGGGCTCTACGCCGCGGCCGGGTTCGTCCCGGTGAACCGGCGCGGACACTACTACGGGCGGGGCGTCGACGCCGTGGTCATGGAGAAGAAGCTGGAGACGGAGGAGAGTCAATGAGCGAACCGCTGATCCTGGGGATCGAGTCCTCCTGCGACGAGACGGGCGTCGGCATCGTCCGCGGCGACCACCTGCTGGCCAACGAGGTCGCAAGCTCCGTCGACCTCCACGTGCGTTTCGGGGGAGTGGTGCCGGAGATCGCATCCCGTGCCCACCTGTCGGCCTTCGTGCCCACCCTGCGACGCGCCGTCGCCGCGGCCGACATCGACCTGACGGAGGTCGACGCCATCGCCGTGACCGCCGGCCCCGGCCTGATGGGGGCTCTGCTGGTGGGGATCTCCGCCGCCAAGGCGCTCGCCGCCCACCTCGGAAAACCGCTGTACGGGGTGAATCACCTCGTCGGGCACATCGCAGTCGACCTCCTCGACCACGGCCCCCTCCCGATGCCCGCCCTGGCGTTGCTGGTCTCCGGCGGCCACACCTCCCTGCTGCACGTCCGCGACCTGGCCCGAGACATCGAGGAACTGGGATCCACCATCGACGACGCCGCCGGCGAGGCCTACGACAAGGTGGCGCGACTGCTCGGCCTGCCCTACCCGGGCGGCCCCGTCATCGACCGCGCCGCGGTCGACGGCGACCCCACGGCCATCCGTTTCCCGCGCGGCCTCACGGCGCGCCACGACCTTGAGAAACACCGCTTCGACTTCTCCTTCTCCGGCCTGAAGACCGCGGTGGCGCGCTGGGTGGAGACCGCCCGGGTGGAGGGGCGGGAGGTTCCCATGGACGACGTGTGCGCCAGCTTCCAGGAGGCGGTCGCCGACGTACTGGTCTCCAAGACCCTCGACGCCGCCCGGCATGCCGGAGTGGGGACGATCCTGCTCGGCGGGGGAGTGGCCGCCAACTCGAGGCTACGCGGACTGCTGGAGGAACGGGCCGCCGAAGAGGGGCTGGCGGTGCGGCGTCCGAGGCCGGGGCTGTGCACCGACAACGGCGCGATGATCGCCGCCGTCGGCCTGACGGCCGTGCGTGCGGGGCTGCCCCCGTCGTCGTTGGACTTCTCCGCCCAGACCGGGCTGCCGGTCACCCGGATCGTGATCTGACCATGGTCTGATGAGGGGCTCCCACGTATCAGATACGTAACAATCCGTCTCACAACCGTACCCCGGGGTGCGTGATGACTCCGGCTACCACTAGGGTCCGATGCCAACCGGTCCTGTAGTGGGACCGCATGTCGGCTCACGACAAGGAGAAAACATGAGGTTCAGGGGAACAAAGGCGGCCCTGGCTGTGCTGGTGAGCGGAGCACTGCTGCTCGGCGCCTGCACCAGCGGCGAGGATCCCGATACCGAGAACAGCACCCCCGGAGCAGCCGAGACCGTCGTCGGAGGTGGCGACCCCTGCATTCGCGACGCGGGCATCAAGGAAACCGCTGACGGCCAGGTGGTCTACAGCCCCGGCCCCGGAAACTGGAGCGGGTACAACAACGTCACCAACGCCACCTACTCCACCTACAACTCGGTGGTGGCCGACCAGATGTTCGGTAATTTCTGGTACTTCGGAACCGACGGCACGGTCTGCGAGGACAAGGAGTTCGGCACATCCGAGGTGGTGAGTCAGGATCCGCTCGAGGTGAAGTACACCATCGCCGACAACGCGAAGTGGTCCGACGGCACCCCGATCACCATCAACGACTACCTGCTGGACTGGGCGGCCCAGAACCCCGAGTTCCTCGTCCCGGGTCTGGCCAACGGGCAGAACAAGGACGCCGAGGCCGTCTTCAACCACGTCTCCACGACCTTCGCCGAGCAGGTTCCCGAGGGCCCGCAGGGCGAGGCGGGTTCCAAGACGTTCACCATCAAGTTCAAGGGACAGTACCCGGACTACAAGTCGGTTCTGTCCGCTCCCCTTCCAGCGCACGTCGTGGCCACGCAGTCCGGGCTGGAGCCGAACGCCCTGGCAACGGCCATCCTGAACCGTGACGTTGAGACCGTGAAGTCGGCGGCCAAGTTCTGGAACGATGGATGGATCTTCCAGCCCGGACAGCTTCCCGACGCATCCCTCATCCCGTCCTCGAACCGCTACCAGCTGAAGCAGGGCGGTTGGAAGGACACCACCCTCACCCTCGAGGCGAATCCGAACTACTGGGGCACCCCGGCGGCGACGAAGAACCTGGTGTTCTCCTACGTGGCCGACAACCAGATGTCGCAGTCGCTGCAGAACGGCGACCTGGACGTGATTCGCCCGCAGGCCACCGTCGACACCGTCAAACGGTTGCAGGGCATCGGCTCCTCCATCCAGGTGGCCACCACCTCGGAGATGACCTGGGAGCACCTGGACTTCAACTTCCGCGACAGCAACGTCTTCTCCGACGCCCAGGGCGGCAAGAAGCTGCGTGAGGCCTTCGCGCACTGCGTGCCGCGCCAGACCATCCTCGACCGGCTCATCAAGCCGATCAAGGAGGACGCGCAGCTGCTGAACGCCCGCGAGGTCCTGCCCTTCCAGCCGAACTACCAGGAGGTCACCTCCAAGTCCTACGACGGCCGCTACGACCAGGTCGACATCGAGAAGTCCAAGCAGCTGGTCGCGGAGAGCGGCGTCCAGACCCCGATCAAGGTCCGCATCGGCTACAAGGCCGGCAACCAGCGGCGCACGGAGACCGTCGCGGCCATCCAGTCCTCCTGCAAGGACGCCGGTTTCGAGGTTGTGGACGCAGCCGCCCAGGACTTCTTCGAGAACGCGATCGTCAAGGGCGACTACGAGGTGGCGCTATACGCCTGGTCCGGTTCCGGACTCCTCACCACCGGCCAGAACATCCAGGCGACCGGCAGGCCCCAGAACTACGGCCAGTACTCCAACGCCACGGTCGACCAGGCCTGGAACAAGCTGACCAACACCCTCGACTCCAAGGAGCAGGTGGAGCAGATCACGACCATCGAGAAGGAGCTGTGGGATTCGCTGTTCAACATCCCGCTCTACTCCCATCCCGGGGTGGTGGCGTGGAACTCCAAGGTGGGCAACGTGAGGGTCACGGCGGCCCAGTCCACGGTGTCCTGGAACGCCTTCCAGTGGCAGATGCGCTGACGCAGAACTGATCTGCCCCGATCCCGACCGAGGGGGTGGATGGCCGCGGCCATCCACCCCCTCGGCCTTCACAGAGGGACTGAGTGTCCCAAAACCTGGACCACGACGAGCGAAGGGTTGCCTCGGAGTGCTCTATTATCTGGCGCTATGGGTCAGCCGGGCGTTGGCCCGGCAGCCTCCTGAAAAGGAACTCTCGTGATCAAGTACATTGCCAAACGCTTGGGAATCTCGTTGTTGGTTCTCCTGCTGGGCTCCTTGCTGATGTTCATCCTGGTGATCAACGCCGGCGACCCGCTGGCGGATCTGCGTGAATCGAACTCGCCCAACAGGGACAACCTGATTCGTCAGCGCACCCTCCTCCTGGGGCTCGACAAGCCCTGGTACGAGCGTTACCTGAACTGGCTCGGAGGAGCTGCCAAGTGCCTGTACGGGCAGTGTGACCTGGGCACCGCATCGAACGGCCAGTCCGTGAACGCCCTGATCGCGTCGGCGGCCGGGGTCTCGATCCGGTTGGTGATCCTGGCCACGTGCTTGGCCATCGTCACCGGTGTCACCCTGGGTATCCTGACCGCGATCCGGCAGTACAGCGGATTCGACTACGCCATCACGATGATGGCCTTCGTGTTCTTCTCCCTCCCGGTGTTCTGGTTCGCGGTGCTGCTGAAGCAGTACGCCGCAATCGACTTCAACAACTGGATAGAGAAGGCCCGCTTCACACCGTTGGCGATAGTGGTCACGGCCCTGGTGCTCGCCTTCATCGTCGCGGCGGTCGTCGGTGGCCCGTGGAAGCGGCGCCTGATCACCTTCGGGATCCTGGCCGCGAGCTTCGCCGCGATCATGGTCTACTTCGACGCGGTGCGCTGGTTCCGCCGCCCCGCGGTGGGCATCCCGGTCTACATCCTGTTGGTGATCGGCATCGGGGCCCTGATGATCGTGCTCACCAGCGGTTTCGAGAACAAGAAGGTGCGCAACGCTGTAGGGGCCACCGCCCTGGTGAGCATCGTCGGATACTCCGTGCTGCGCGGGGTCCTGATGAAGACCCCTTCCATTCCGCTGCTGCTCGGCCTGCTGGTCGTCGCCATCGGGGCCGGGATCGCGGCGGGTCAGCTGCTGGGCGGTTTCTCCAGACGCCAGGCCAGTTTTGCCTCGGCGATCACGGGGCTGCTCGCCTCCCTGGCTGCGCTGATCGATCTGCTGCTCAGCAACTGGGCGGCCTACCTGGCCAAGGTGAGCCGCCCGATCTCGACCATCGGGGCTTCCACGCCGAACCTGGAGACCACGTGGTGGGGTGAGACGATCGACGGCCTCACCCACCTGCTGCTGCCCACCATCGCCCTGACCCTGATCTCGATCGCTTCCTACACCCGTTACACGCGGGCCTCGATGCTGGAGGTCCTGAACCAGGACTACATCCGCACCGCGCGTTCCAAGGGCGTCTCCGAGCGCAAGGTCATCACCCGGCACGCGCTGCGCAACGCCCTGATCCCGCTCGCCACCATCGTGGCCTTCGACTTCGCCAATCTCATCGGCGGTGCCGTCATCACGGAGACGGTGTTCGCCTGGCAGGGCATGGGCACCCTGTTCAAGGAAGGTCTGCAGGCAGCCGACCCGATGCGGGTGATGGGCTTCTTCCTGGTCACCGGAACGGCCGCCGTGGTGATGAACATGCTGGCCGACCTCGCCTATGCCTTCCTCGACCCGAGGATCTCCCGATGAGCGCCAAAGAATCCGAGGAAATAATGTCCGATCAGACCACTTCCGAGCAGACCACCCCGGAGCAGAACGCCCCGGAATCGGTCGACTACGACCTCGACGAGGACCTCGACAAGGCGGGCGGCAAGTCCTATTCGCAGGGCTCGCTGGTGTGGCGCCGCTTCCTGCACCACAAGGGAGCGATGGTCGCCAGCGCCATCCTGATCCTGGTTATCCTGCTCGCCTTCACATCCACGGGGGTGGGTTTCCTGCCGGGATGGTGGCCGAAGAACCACGTCGACCTCTACCCCTTCCCCCAGGGCAGCCCCAATGGAGAACCCACCCTGCGGTTCTGGCCGTTCACCCTGGGCGAGCACCCCTTCGGGCAGGACACCATCGGCAAGGACTACTTCGCACTGGTGATGCAGGGCACCCAGAAGTCCGTGATCATCGCCTTCATGGTCGGCCTGATCGCCACTGCGATCGGAACCCTCATCGGCGGCGCCGCCGGTTATTTCCGGGGACGCGTCGAGTCCATCCTGATGCGGGCCACCGACCTGGTGATCATCATTCCGTTACTGGTCCTGGCCGCAGTGCTGGGCCGCATGGTCGACGGCGCGAACATCTACGTCCTGGCCTGCGTGCTGGGTCTCGTGGTGTGGACCGGAATGGCGCGCCTGGTGCGTGGCGAGGTGCTCTCGCTGCGGGAGCGAGAATTCGTGCACGCCGCCAAGGCCATCGGCACCTCGAACTGGCGCATCATCTTCCGGCACATCCTGCCGAACTGCATCGGCACCATCGTGGTGAACTCGACGCTGCTGATCGCCTCGGCCATCCTGCTGGAGACCGCACTGTCCTACCTGGGCTTCGGTGTGCGGGCACCGGAATCGTCGCTGGGCCTGCTGATCTCCCAGAACCAGGAGGCCATGGACACCCGACCCTGGCTGTTCTGGTGGCCGGGCCTGTTCATCCTGGTCATCGCGCTGTGCGTCAACTTCATCGGCGACGGCCTGCGCGACGCCTTCGACCCGCGGCAGCAGATGGACTGAGGGGAAAGAAACAAATGAGCACCGAAGTGAATGAGACAACACCCCCCACCCAGGAGACCGAGCCCGTGCTCCAGTTCCAGGAACTGGACGTCAACTTCCGCACCGAGTTCGGGCGGGTCCACGCCGTCAAGGGCGTCAGCCTCGTGGTCAAACCCGGCGAGGTGGTCGCCCTGGTCGGCGAATCCGGTTCCGGCAAGTCGGTGACGGCCACCACGGCCCTCGGCCTACTGCCCAAGACGGCACGCATCACCGGCGACACAATGGTGGCGGACAAGACCGTCGGGAAGCTCAACCCGCGGGAACTGCGCGGCCTGCGAGGCAACCGCGTCGCCATGGTCTTCCAGGAACCGATGACCGCCCTCAACCCGGTCATCAAGATCGGTGAGCAGCTCACCGAATCGATGGAGGTGCACAACGTCGCCCACGGCGAGGTCGCCTGGCAGAAGGCCATCGATCTGCTCAAAGCCGTCGGCATCCCGAACGCGGAACGACGCGTCAAGCAGTACCCCCACGAGCTCTCCGGCGGCATGAGGCAACGCGTGGTGATCGCCATGGCCCTGGCATGTGATCCCGAGGTGATCATCGCCGACGAACCCACCACGGCCCTCGACGTGACCGTGCAGGCCGACATCCTGGACCTGCTGAGGTCGTTGAAGGAGAAGCTGAACACCGGAATCCTGCTCATCACCCACAACATGGGTGTCGTGGCGGACATGGCCGACCGGGTCGCGGTGATGTTCAAGGGCAACATCGTCGAACGCGGCACCGCGGAGGAGGTCCTCCTCAATCCGCAGCATCCCTACACCAAGAAACTGCTGGACGCGGTGCCGCACCTGGGTGCGGGACACGGCCAGTTCGGTTCCGCGCCGCACGACGTCGCCGAGAATGCCGAATCGGCACTCGACGTCAATGAACTGGTCGTGGAGTACAAGCGGACCGGCAAGAAGCCGTTCCGAGCCGTTGACGGCGTCACCTTCGACGTCAAACGCGGCGAGATCGTCGGCCTGGTGGGGGAGTCGGGTTCCGGGAAATCAACCATCGGCAGGGCGCTGCTGGGATTGATCCCAGCAGCCGGGGGCAACGTGAAGGTGCTCGGTCAGCAGCTGGTTCACGGAAGCTCGAAGCGCGCATCGCAGGGAAAGGGCCTGAAGGAACTGCGGCGCCGCATCGGGGTGATCTTCCAGGACCCGGCCGCATCCCTCAACCCGCGTCTGCCCATCGGCGACGTGATCTCCGAGCCACTGGAGGTGCACAGGGTCGGGGACAAGGCGTCGCGGCAGAAACGGGTCTACGAACTGCTGGATGCCGTCGAACTCCCGAAGAGCGCCTTCAACCGATATCCCCACGAACTCTCCGGCGGCCAGAGGCAACGCGTCTCGATCGCCCGCGCGCTCTCGCTGAGCCCGGACCTGCTGGTCGCCGACGAACCCACCTCGGCCCTCGACGTCTCGGTGCAGGCCCAGGTGTTGGGCATGTTGACCGACCTCCAACGCGACTTCGGGTTCGCGTGCCTGTTCATCAGCCACGACCTGGCCGTCATCGACTCCCTCGCCCACCGGGTCGTCGTGATGCAGCACGGCAAGATCGTCGAGAAGGGCGACCGGCAGCAGGTGCTGCTCGACCCGCAGGAGGAGTACACCAAGCGTCTCCTGGCGGCCGCGCCCGTCCCGGACCCCATCGAGCAGCGCAAGCGGCGCGAGGAACGTCACCGCCTGCTGGAGGCGCTGGGCGACGAGATCGTGGAAATCGACACCCGGGAACTGGATCAGTAACGGTTTCTTGACCTGGGCTGACGGGGTCGGGGGAAAACGTTCATTCCCCCGCCCCCATCAGTTTGTCGATGGCCCTGCGGTCCTTCTTCGTCGGGCGGCCTGCGCCGCGGTCGCGCCTGGCCACCGGGACGTTGAGGAACGCGGGGCGTTCGGGGGAGTGATCGACGTAGGCCTTCCGTGCGATGGGCGCACCGACCCGTTTGCTCAGCAGCTCCACCACCTCGAACTCCCGCGTCCAGCCGGGTTCCTTCACGGTGACGCGGTCCCCGGGCCTGACCGCGTGGGCGGCCTTCACCGGATCGCCGTTGAGCCGGACGTGCCCGCCGGAGACGGCCTTCGTCGCCAGCGAACGGGTCTTGAAAAGCCGCACGCTCCACAACCACACGTCGATTCGGGTCATGTGAGGATTCTAAAAGGTTCGCGGACGAACACCGATCAGCAGGTTTTCCGCGAACCATGTGGTTTCGACACAGCCGGTTCAACCGGCTTTGGAGGGGTAAAGCTGGTTGAGCCGGGCCGCGACGAAGGAGTGGCCCGTGTCGAAACCACTCCGGTGGTTGAGTGACAGACCCGGCCACGGAGGCCTTGGTTTCGACTCGGCTGGCTCGCTGACGCTCGCCGGCCGGCTCAACCAACTTTGGGGAGGATGCGCTCGCGGGCCGGCCCAACCGAGTTTGGGGAGGAGACGTTCGCGGGCCGGCCCAACCGGCTTCGGTGGGGAAACCCTTAGGCTGCGGGTGTGGACATTCTGAGCGACGATGGCGCCCTGGCCCTGGAGATGGCGGCGGCGGAGGCCGACCCGGATTCGCTCGGTGCCGCCGAGCGGATGCGGCGCCGCTTCCCGCCGGAGCTGGCCGCCGCGGCCCTGACCCAGGTGACCCTGAGGCGACGGGCCCGGGGGAAACTGCCGATGGCGGACCGGATGTTCTTCACCCCCGACGGGCTCGAACAAGCGACCCGCTGGGTGGTCGCCCGGTGGCGCGCCGCGCGGTTCATCGACGCCGGGGTCACCGACGTGTGGGACCTGGGATGCGGCATCGGGGTCGACGCGATGGCCTTCGCGGGGGCGGGCCTCGGGGTCCATGCGGTCGAATCGGATCCCGCTACCGCCGCCCTCGCCCGGGCCAACCTGGCCCTGGTCGGGGGCGGGGAGGTGACCGTGGGGCGCGCCGAGGATGCGTGGGTTCCCGAGGGCTGCGGGATCTTCCTCGACCCGGCCCGCCGCACCGAGCGGGGCCGAACCTGGGATGTCGCCGACCTCACCCCTCCCTGGTCCCTGGTGGAGAACCATCTGAGGGGGGAGCGGGTGGTTCTCGCCAAACTCGGCCCCGGGCTGCCGAAACAACTCATCCCGGAAGGCGTCGGCGCGGCCTGGGTATCGGTGGGGGGCGACGTGGTCGAGTTGATGTTGAGCAACGCCTCGGATCCCGGTCCCCGGGCGGTCGTGTTCCCCCGGGGAGAGCCCGGACCCCAGGTCCTGACCGGGGGCGCCGCCCCGCTGCCCGTCGGCCCGCCCGGGAGGTTCATCCACGAACCCGACAACGCGGTCATCCGCGCCGGCCTCGTGGCCGACTCGGCGCCCGGCGGCTGGCTGCTGGCCCCCGGGGTGGCCTACGTCTCCTCCGACTCCCCGATCGGCGGCCCCTTCGTCACCTCCTACCGGGTGATCGAGGTGCTCGACCACGACGTCACCACCCTCAGGCGGTGGGTCAAACAGCACCGGATCGGGCGGCTGGAGATCAAACGGCGCGCCATCGACGTCGACCCCGCCGTGCTGCGGAAACAACTGAAACCGAGGGGCGACGGGGCGGCGACCCTGCTGCTGGCCCGGACCGTCGCCGGAGCCAGGGCCTTCGTGGTCGAACGGGTGGGTTGACCTGCTCACCGACGCCTGTGGTGCCAGATATAGCAATTGCTATAACTTTGTCATGAAGGAGTCGTTGGCCGAGATCGCCGCATCGTCCGATGCCGCGATGGCCAAGGCCCGTATGAAACTCGTCGCCGGGGTCCGGGAAGCCGCCCGGGCCGGGATGACCCAGACCGAGATCGCCGCGCAGATCGGCAGAAGCCAACCGGAGGTGTCGCGGTTGCTCCGATTCCATGGCACGACACCGCTGGCGCTTCGTCTTCGAAAGGCGAGTGGTCAGATTCGGCGGCTGATCCATGATGCCGGGGGGAAGCATGTTCGGGTTTTCGGATCAGTGGCGACAGGGGCGGAGAAAGCGGACTCGGACGTGGACCTGCTGTTCGAGATGGAGCGGCCGCTGGGACTTCTCGCTCTCGGGCGCCTGGAGGCGCGCATCGCCGAGCTCGTAGACGCTGAGGTGGATCTGGTTCCTGAGAGCACGCTGCGCCATGACCTCAGGCAACGGGTGCTGGACGAGGCGGTCCCGCTGTGAGTCGTTCGGATCCGACACTTTCTTGGCACTCGGCTTGATTGAGTGCTAACGGGGGTATAGCCTTTTTCTGGCACTCGGTAGTCCCGGGTGCCAACCCGGGTGGCACCCGCGACGACGCCCGGACCGGAGATCGAACTGAATCCGGCTCTCGCCGGACAACTACAGAAAGGGGTTTGTCGTGGCAACCACGATCAAGCCGCTCGAGGACCGCGTCCTCGTCCAGCCGCTCGAGGCCGAGCAGACCACCGCTTCCGGGCTGGTCATCCCCGACACCGCCAAGGAGAAGCCGCAGGAGGGCCGAGTCGTTGCCACCGGCCCCGGCCGCATCGACGACAAGGGCAACCGCGTCCCGCTCGACGTCGCCGAGGGCGATGTCGTCATCTTCAGCAAGTACGGGGGCACCGAGGTCAAGTACGACGGCTCCGAGTACCTGCTGCTCAACGCCCGCGACATCCTCGCCGTCGTCTCCCGCTGAATCGAGGCGTGACCCATGGCAAAGACTCTGCAGTTCGACGAGGAGGCGCGGCGTTCGCTTGAGCGTGGCGTCGACACCCTCGCCAACACCGTCAAGGTGACCCTCGGCCCCAAGGGCCGCTACGTCGTGCTCGACAAGAAGTGGGGCGCCCCCACCATCACCAACGACGGCGTGACCGTCGCCAAGGAGGTCGAGCTCGAGGATCCCTACGAGGATCTCGGCGCCCAGCTCGCCAAGGAGGTCGCCACCAAGACCAACGATGTCGCCGGCGACGGCACCACCACCGCCACCGTGCTGGCCCAGGCGCTGGTCCACGAGGGCCTGCGCGCCGTGGCCTCCGGGTCCAACCCCGTCGGGTTGAAGCGCGGCATCGACAAGGCCGTTGAGGCCGTCGTCGAGCGGCTCCACGAGAACTCCCGCGCCGTCGACACCACCGCCGACATGGCCAACGTCGCCACCATCTCCTCGCGTGACGAGCAGATCGGTGAGCTGATCGCCGAGGCCTTCGACAAGGTCGGCAAGGACGGCGTCATCACCGTCGACGAGTCCCAGACCTTCGGCACCGAGCTGGAGTTCACCGAGGGCATGCAGTTCGACAAGGGCTACCTGTCACCGTATTTCGTCACGGACGCCGACCGCATGGAGGCCGTCCTGGAGGATCCCTACATCCTCATCAACTCCGGCAAGATCTCCTCGATGAACGACCTCCTTCCGCTGCTGGAGAAGGTCATCGCCGCCAAGGGCACCCTGTTCGTGGTGGCGGAGGACGTCGACGGCGAGGCCCTGTCCACGCTGGTCGTCAACAAGATCCGCGGCACCTTCACCTCCGTGGCCGTCAAGGCCCCCGCCTTCGGTGACCGCCGCAAGGCCATGCTCGAGGATATCGCCATCCTCACCGGCGGCCAGGTCGTCGCCCCCGAGGTGGGTCTCAAGCTGGACCAGGTCGGCCTCGAGGTGCTCGGCCGCGCCCGCCGCATCGTCGTTACCAAGGACAACACCACCATCGTCGACGGTGCTGGTGAGCAGTCCGAGGTCGCGGGCCGCGTCGCCCAGCTGCGCGCCGAGATCGAGCGCACCGACTCCGACTGGGACCGCGAGAAGCTCCAGGAGCGCGTCGCGAAGCTGGCCGGTGGCGTGTGCGTCATCAAGGTCGGTGCCGCCACCGAGGTGGAGCTGAAGGAGAAGAAGCACCGCATCGAGGACGCCGTCTCGGCCACCCGCGCGGCCATCGAGGAGGGCATCGTCGCCGGCGGCGGCTCGGCCCTCATCCACGCCGCCAAGGTGCTCGACGGCGACCTGGGCCTGGCCGGCGACGAGCGCGTCGGTGTGGCCATCGTCCGCAAGTCGGTGGTGGAGCCGCTGCGCTGGATCGCCGAGAACGGCGGCGAGGCGGGCTACGTCATCACATCCAAGGTCGCCGACCTGGAGCCGGGGCACGGCTACAACGCCCGCACCGGTGTCTACGAGAACCTCATCGAGGCCGGCGTCATCGACCCGGTGAAGGTCACCCGCTCCGCGCTGGCCAACGCCGCATCCATCGCCTCCCTGCTGCTGACCACCGAAACCCTCGTGGTGGAGAAGAAGGAAGACGAAGAGGACAAGTGAGCTGACTCACGTGAAGAGCCCCGGAACCATGCGGTTCCGGGGCTTCTTCATCAGCCGCAGGAAGCGACGCGGCAATCCGGGAGCAGTGGGACGATGAAGCCCTGTCAGTTCGCCGAGGAGGATCGACTCCGGGAATCCCCGTCGGCCATTCGGATGACTTTGTGATGTCGGGAGGTGCTCATAGGTTTGCAGTGACTCACCGATGCGCACCCCCATCGCAGGTCGGCAACATTTTTCTTCAACTGAGCGGAGCTTAGAATGTCCATCAGTCGTCGTGCCGTCCTCGCAACGGCCGCCGCAGCCCTTCCCGCAGTGACCCTCTTGGGGAGTGTCCACGAGGCCTTCGCCGCCCCGGGGACGACCTACTACATTGCCGAGGACGGTGATGACCAAGCCACGGGGACCTCCGAGAGCGCGCCTTGGCAGTCCGTCAACAAGGTCGTCGCGGCCATCAACGCCGGGCAGATCGTCCGAGGAGACACCATCCTGTTCAAGCGCGGGCAGACCTTCTACGGACAGTTCACCGATCTGTCGGGTCTGCAGGGCGAGGGCCGGATCACCTTCGGCGCCTACGGCAGCGGCGAGAAACCCAGGATCATGGGCTACAAGGTTCTCAACAAGCCGGAGGCATGGAAGAACATCGGCGGTAACCAGTGGCAGATCGAACTGGTCGAGGGAAACTACACCGGCAACACAGTCACGGGTGATGCGAACGTCGGATTCCTGCTCCTCGACAGCGCATTCCACGGGAGGAAGAAGTTCTCGGTCGGCGAGCTGAGCAATGACCTGGATTTCCACTCGGATGAAAGAAGCGGGGTACTCACTGTATGCAGTGAGACAAACCCGTCAGGCCGTGGTGATCTTCGTGTCGCCGTGAACGGCCGGATCTTCCAGGCCGTCACGAACATGACCATTCAGGATCTCGATCTCATCGGTTGCGGCGGGCACGGCATCCAGGTCCGCGATGTCGCCGGTGTCGAGGTGCTCCGCAACCGTATCCGCCACATCGGGGGCAGCACCCTCTACGGCACCACCCGCTACGGCAATGGCGTCGAGGTGTATCTCGGCGGCAGCGACGTGCTGGTGGAGGACAACATCATCCACGACGTCTACGACGTCGCGACCACCATTCAAGGCAATCAGATCCTGAAGACCAGCAGGGATGCCCCTGTTCTCCGCCTCGGCAGCAGCAACGTGCACTTCAGGAAGAACTACATCACCCGCTGCAGCCAGTCCTTCGAGATCTGGGTGGCGGGTCCCGAGGACAAGAGCCCGGCCGATACCACCAATCCCAGGTCGGGGATCCGGGGCTGTTCCTTCACCGACAACTACTGTGAGGACGCCGGCATCGGCAGCTGGGGTCAGGACGTGCGCCCCAACCCGGACGAGGGAGGCGTGCACCTGCTGTCCTACGCGGAGAACCTGCCCATCGAACTGTCCATCACCGGTAACCAGTTCATCAAAGCGAAGAACGCCTACATGTACTGCTCCCCGGAGCACAGGTCCCGGATCGCGATCGACAGGAACGTGATCCAGCTCGCTGCGGGCCAGAAACTCCAGCAGCAGCGCTCCGAGACCATCGAGCAGCACGCGGCTTGGTCACAGTCCACCGGGTTCGACGCGAACAGCACCTTCACCGTCGCCGGCTGATCGGGTCCCCGCAATCGGCTCCTGGGCGGGACGCGATCTCCAGCGCCAGTTCGCAGAACATCGCGTTCGCCCAGGAGAACCAGGGACGGGTGAAATTCGACGGATCGTCGGCGTCGACGCCCTCGTGCATCCACCCGGTGCCCCCGGTGCTGTTCATCAGCATGCGCAGCGATGCCAGTCTTTCATCCCCGTGGGTCGCGGTCAGGCCCGCGACCGCGACCGCGATCGGCCAGACGTGCCCGGGTGGGGTGTGTGGGGAACCGACGCCGCGCAGCCGGACGCCGTCGACGAAGCAGGGATTCGCGGGGGACAGGATCCTGCGGCGAGTGGCCAGGTACACAGGGTCGTCGACCGCCAACACCCCCAGGTAGGGCAGCCCGAGCAGAGACGGCAGGTTCGCGTCGTCCATGAACAACCGGCCACCCATGCCGTCGACCTCGTAGGCCAGGTGGGGTTCCGGTTCGTCGATCATTCCGAAGAAGCCGATGCCGTCCTCGATGCCGGCCACCAGATGCTCCGCCCGGGCGCGCCGGCCGCCATCCAGGAAGGGCGTCAGACGCCGCAGCGTGCTGGCGAAGAAGGCGTTCCCGGGAATGTTGAAACCGAACAGGCAGGCGTCGTCGCTGGGCCGGAAGGCCTGGAAGACCAGCCCGCACTCCCGGGTCTCGGGGCCGCGACCCGCGCGTGTGAGGGTGTCCGACGCGGACGCGCCGGGGCGGGCGAACCGGTAGGGGCTCGCCGCCTCGTGTCGCTGCTCGACCTCGGCGACGGTGAGGATGGCGTCGACGGCGTTCCGGAAGTCGGTGTTCAGCCAGTCGCGGCAGCCGAGCCCGTCCAGCCGGAGCGCCAGGTCGAGCGGGAAGGTCAACGAGTCGAGCTCCCACTTGCGTTCCCACACCCACGGTCCCTGTCTCGGCACGTCGTCGTCCCAGCGGTTGCCGTTCGGCGACCGGTTGAAGGCGTTGGCGTAGGGATCGGTCAGGATCATCCGCCAGTGGCGCCGGAGCAGACCGGCGGCCGCATCGACCAGCTCCGGGTACCACGGGGCGAGGCGCAGCAGCGGGGCCAGCTGCAGGCAGGAATCCCGCAGCCACATGGCGGGGATGTCGCCGGTGATCGCCCAAGTCTCCTCGCCGTCCTCGCCCAGATCGATCGTGGTGGCGGCAATGTTGGCCAACAGCCGGACGGTCATCTCCCCCGCGCGTTCGTCGCCAACCGCATCCGACACCTGTTCGGCAACCTCGGCGAGCAGCCATCCGGGCAACATCAGCGGGTGCCGCGTCGGTTTCCCGACGGTCGCACCCCAGGTCACCACTCGAAGGCCGGGTTCCTGGTCGGGCCCGCCGAGGGGATGTCGACGGCGAGCCCCACCTCGTGTTCCGGCCGCCACGAACCTTCGGCCACGCCCAGCAGCTCCAGCAGCAGCGGTGTCACCTCGTGGCTGTACAGGGCCTTCGGCAGCCCGTCCTCCAGAAGACGATCCGGTAGCATCACCGGGCCTCCGAAAGCGTGCAGGATCAGGAAGGAGCGTCGCACGTCGATCTCGTCCTCGCCGTGTCCGCCTTCCGGTTTGTGCCCGTGATCGGTGGTCACCGCCACCAACCACTGCTCCCCGAGCGCCTCGTGACGTTCGGCGACGGCCTTGACCAGGGCGCGGACGTGTTCGTCCACCTCCCCGATGGCGCTGCGATATCCGGGGGAGGCCGCGCCGTGCCGGTGCCCGGCCTCGTCGACCCCCTCGAAGTAGACGAACGCCGCATCTGGGCCCTCGTGGTTGAGCACATGGCAGGCGTGGCTGCGCACCTCCGTGTCGGCGCTGACGCAGCCGCGGGTGAAGTCGCGAGGGACGAAAAGCGTGTGCTGCCCGGTGCGCTGCTGGTCGATGCGGCGCTGGATCACCGGTCCGAAACTTCCGAGCAGCGCCTCCCACGTGGCCGCGGCGTAGGTGCGGGCCCTCGGGTTGGCGAAGAAGATCCGGGACAGCACGTCGGGGCATTCCGCCAGCCGGTGCCCGACGAACTCGTTCCACCACACGTTGTTCTCCTCGTGGGTGGTGCCCGTCAGCAGGTTTGACCAGCCCGGCCCGGAATCGGTGGGTGGGGTCATCCACACCGGTACGATCACCCCGCCCGCGATGAGGCGGGACAGCGTCGGCGCCGCGGGGGACGGGTCCTGCGGCATCTCGGGGCGATCCGCGGGCGCGGGTTCCGCGGCGAATCGCGGGTCGGCGGGATGGTGGGGTTCGGCGAACGCCGGGTTGTCCCGGATCGCCGAGGGTGCGGCGACGTCGATCCGCACCCCGTCCAGGCCGATCAGCAGCAGTTTCATGGTTCTCCTCCAGCGGGTGTGATGCGCAGGGTCAGGATCGTGAACGCGGTCAGGGCGATCGGCACCTCCCGGGTGGCTGTCACGTCAACGCGTGGCCGCCACATCTCGGCGGTGAGGTCCTCCTCCAACGGATCGACCTCCCACACCCGGGCCGCATCGAAGGCCAGCCGAAGGACACCCGAGGTGGGTTTCCCGGTCCCTTCGTGGAGGCGCACGATCACGTCACCGGAACCGTCCTCGGCGGGCAGCACCGCCGCGACGTGCGCACCCGGCATGTCGAGGGTGGCCAGCCGGGCAGCGGGAGCCTCCACCACCCGGGGAGGCAGATTCAGCTCCTCCCCGGCACGGGTGGCGGCCTCCGGGTCGGCGTCGAGCAGCAGCGAGAACCGGGTCGTGCGCTCCGAACGATCCGCCCGCGGGTCGGGGAAGACCGGGGCACGCATCAGCGACAGCGATACCCGGGTGCCGATTCCCCCGTGCCCCGAGGCGCCGGTGCGCAGCGGGGCGACGGAGTGGCCGTGGTTGGAATCGTTGATCACGGCGATCCCGTAGCCGGGTTCGTCCACCAGCAACCACCGCCCGGCCGGCACCTCGAACCGGGAGTAGTCCCAGCTGGTGTTCTCGTGCACGGGACGCCTGACGTGCCCGAACTGCACCTCGGCTGCGTGCTCACGGGCCCGCACCGCCAGCGGGAAACTCGCCTTCAGGAGGGTTTCCCGCTCCCGCCAATCAGCTTCCAGGGCGAAATCCAGCCGTGGGGCGTCGGCGTCGAGGGAGATCGTCTGGACGAGCCTGGAGCTGCCCAGGAGCCGCGTGACCCGCACCTCGGCGCGCAGCCCCCGGGCGGCCACGATCTCCACTGAATCGGCCCCGGGAACGGGAAGCTCGTTACCGGGATTGAGGTGGTGCCGCTCTATGTCCCAGGCGTCGAAGGCGTTCGGCACGTCCTCGAAGGCACGCAATACCGCGCCGCCCGCCCCGGGCAGCAGCACCTCCCGGTCGTGCACCAGGTCGGTCACCGAAGCGATGGTCCCGTCGGGCTCGATGACCGCCCGCATCCTGGCGTTCTCCACCACCACCGAGTCACCTTCGTGGCGGGCGACGGCCGGGGCAGAGGGCTCACGCAGCACCTCCACCAGCGGGGTGACGGCCAGCGGCGGTGCCGCTACCAGGCGGAGACCCCCGTCGTCGGTTTCCAGCACCCGGGTCACCTCGTGGTCGAGCGCGTTGAGCACCGCGGGACCGCCCCCGCCCAGAGCCGCGACGGCGGCATCGGACAGGCCCCGCAGCTCGGCCAGGACCTGCGCGTACTCCTCACGCGCCACCCGGTGCACCCAGGCGATGGAACTGCCGGGCAGGATGTCGTGGAACTGGTTCAGCAGCACCATCCGCCACAACCGCTCCAGGGTGGCGGCGGGGAAATGATCCCGTGGAACTCCCGCCAGCAGCGCCAGCGTCCACAGGAACTCGGTCTCGCGCAGGGCGTGTTCACTGCGCCGGTTGCCCTGTTTCATCTCCAGCTGGGAGGTGAAGATGCCGCGATGGAACTCCAGATAGAGTTCCCCGACGTGTACCGGGGCGTCGGTCCCGTACTCGGCGCGAGCCGCCTCGAAGAACGAATCGGGGTCGCCCATGCGCATCCGGGGTGCCCCCTCCAGATCTGCCAGGCGCCGGACCCGTTCCACCATCTCGGCGGTCGGGCCGCCGCCGCCGTCGCCGTATCCGAACGGGATCACCTGGTGCGTGGCGACCCCCTTCTCCGCGTAGTTGTCGACGGCCCGCAGGTACTCCTCGGCGGACAACTCCGAGTCGTAGCAGTCGACCGGCGGGAAGTGCGTGAGGATGCGGGTGCCGTCGATGCCCTCCCACCACATCGTGGAATGAGGCAGCCGGTTATGCTGGTTCCACGACAGCTTCTGGGTGAGGAATCCCGTCATCCCGCACTGGGCTGCGATCTGCGGCAAGTTCGCCGGGTAGCCGAACGAATCCGGTAGCCAGAGGGTATGGCTGCGTACCCCCAGCTCCCGCCGGAAGTAGCGGGTGCCGAAGGTGAACTGGCGGATCAGGGACTCGCCGCCGGGCATGTTCACGTCCGACTCCACCCACATGCCACCCGACGGGAACCACTGCCCGGCCTCGATGGCGGCCCTGACACGGGCGAACACCTCCGGGTGGTGTTCCTGGAGCCAGGCGTACTGCTGGGCGCTGGTGGCCGTGAACCGGAAATCGGGATATTCGGCGGCGAGCGCGACCACGTTGGAGAAGGTCCGGGCCACCTTCCGGACGGTCTCGCGCACGGGCCACAACCACGCCGAGTCGATGTGGGCGTGTCCGATGGCCGTCACGTTCAACGCGGAGGCGACGGCGGGCGCAGCCAGCACCGGACCCAACGCCGCCCGGGCCCGTGCCGCCGAACCGGGAACGTCGTGCAGGTCCAGCACATCGAGCGCGCGTTCGAGGCCCTTGACGATCACCGCCCGGCGGGTGCCGCCCTCCGGGAGGTGCCTGGCCAGGTCCCATGCGACGTCGAGGTCGTGGAACAGGCCCCACAGCTGTTCGTCGCGGATCTGCAACTCGGCCGATCGCAACTCGTAGATCGCATCCCGAGGGGCGGTCAGGCGGTCGCCGAGCTCGGTCGGCGCGCAGCCGTTCGCGAACAGATCGGGATTGGCAGCGGCCTCCACCAGGAACTCCAACGGCGCCCCCACCTCGGCCCGTTCGGCGATCACCGTCGAACGGTTCCGGGAGTTGACCGCCTTCAACACCCGCAGGTCCGCGTCGAACAGCAACCCCTCGCACTGGTTGCCCGGCCAGGCATCGGCGAACCCGAGATCCACCGACAGGCGCAGCCGCCGACCCGCGGCCTCGGCCGGCACCTCACCGGTCAACCGGAACCACCAGGTGCTCCACGCCGCTCCCCAACGGTGCGGCAGCGAGACGGGGGAGTAGAACTGCCCAGCCGCATCGACGGGCGGAACCGGTTCGCCCGGGACCCGCCAGGCCGCGACCTCCAGGTGACCCACGGTGCGGTCGATCAACGGGCGTACGCGATCATTCCTGACACGTTCGACGCGTTCCAGGATCACGGAGTCGAAGTGGTGCATTCCGGCCTCAGGACAGATAGCCGAGCTCCGGGAACTTCGCCCGCGCCCGTTCCAGCAGTTCCCGGGCCACACCCACCCCGTCGATCAACGGATGGTGGGCGAAGGCCGCGACGGCTAGATCCAGGCTCCCCGCCAGGGCCGCCCGGATGATGGTGCGTTCCGCGTACTTGACCGACTGCACCAGGCCGACGGCGTGCTCCGGTAGCGGCGAGACGGGCAGCGGCACCGGTCCGGCGGCGCCGATCCGGCAGGGCGCCTCGATGACGGCGTCGCACGGTAGCCCCGGCAGCCGGTCGCCGTTGCGGAGGTTGACGATCAGGTCGGTGGTCTCGTCGAAGGCGATCGCTTTCATCACCGCCAGCGCCACCCGATCGTAGCCACCGGAGACGAGGTCCGCCGCATCCCGTTCCACGCCGCCGGCGGCCAACCGGTTGGAGGCCATGTAGGTTTCCTCGCGACGCAACCGGGTGGCCTCCCACAGCGCGTACGCCTCCGGGCCATCCATGGTGGCGGCGCGGACGTAGAAGTCGCGTTGCTGTGCTGCCAGGAAAACCCCGCGGGTCGCATCCACGGCCTCGTCGGCCATCCGGGTCTCGCGGGCGAAGTAGTAGTAGTGCAGGTATTCGTTCGGCACCGACCCGAGCTGTCGCAACCATTCGACCCCGAACAGGCGACCCTCCTCGAAGGACCCGATCAGGTCGGGACGCTCCAGCAGCAGCGGCAGCACGTCGCCGCCGTTCACCAGCAGCCGTTGCAGCCAGCCCAGGTGGTTGAGCCCGACGTAGTCGATCCGGACCCGGTCGTCGCCGGCGATCACCCGGGACGCGGTTCCAACGGGAACCAGTCCGGCTCCCTCGAGGGTCTCCAGCACGCGCCGGGCCAGGCCGACGGGGGAGTCGCAGATCCCGATCACCCGGTCCCCCAGGACCCGGGCGCTCACCTCGGTGATGATCCCGGCCGGGTTGGTGAAATTGATCAGGTGTGCCCCGGGGGCCAGCCGGGCGACCGTCTCGGCGATCCGGACCGCGGTGGGGATGCCGCGCAGCGCGTAGTCCAGGCCACCGAAGCCGGTGGTCTCCTGCCCCAGAACCCCGCAGCAGTGGGCGATGGTCTCCTCGGCGGCACGCCCCTCGGTGCCCCCGACCCGGATCGCGCTGAAGACGAAATCGGTTCCGGCCACGGCCTCGTCCAGGTTCCGCGCCACCCGCACATCGGGGGCCTTCGGATGACCCTGCGCCATCGCCAGCAGGATGGAACGGATCACGCCCAGCCGCTCGGCGTCGGTGTCCCAGAGCCTCAGCTCGGTGACCCTGTGGTCGCTCTCGTCGGCCAGCAGGGTGCGGAACATCAACGGGACACGGAAACCGCCGCCGCCTAGAAGGGTCAGTTTCATGGGTGCAGCACCTCCGATGGCAGGGCGGGGAACGAAACGGGCAGGGGACGATCGGTGACCAGCAGGTCCACGTCGGCCATGTCGATGGCGTTGTAGGCGCCGATCCCCGGGAACTTGTCGTGGCCGGCGACGAGGATCACCCGGGAGGCCTGCCCACGGGCGGCGAGTTTGATCTCGCGTCCCCTCGGGTCGGTGTCGCGCACGATGCCGCGTTCACCGACGCCGGAGCAGCCGAGCACCGCGACATCTATCTGGAGGTTGGCGATCTCGGCGGTGGTGGTGCTCCCTTGGACGGACATGTACTCGCGATTGACGTGCCCCCCCAGCATTATCAGATCGGTTCCGGGGTCGGGGGCCAGCAGGTCGGCGATGCGCAACGAGTTCGTCACCACGGTCAGGTCATGTCCCATGAGCTTCTCCGCCACACGGTAGGTGGTGGTTCCGGCCTCCAGGAAGACGGTGCTGTTCGCCGCGATCCGCCGGGCGACCAGCCCGGCCATCGAGCGTTTGCCCTCATCGCCTCGGGCGAGTACCTCGTCGAAGGGATCATCCACCTTCTCCGCGAGCGGGTTCTCGGAGGCCAGCCTGGCCCCTCCGAAGACCCGCACGATCAACCCCAGGGAACTCAACTCGTCGAGGTCCCGGCGTACGGTGGCGGTTGAGACGTCGAGCGCCTCGGACAGGGTGGCCGTACTGGCCACCTGGTGTGCGCGCAGCTGCTCCAGGAGAGCGCGCTGACGAGCCTCTTTGATCACGGCACCAAACCTACAAGCCGCCCCGACCAATCGCAACAAATTCGATCATCAATGATCTTTTGCAATCATTGACACGCATTCGTGTGCGCCCTAGCCTTGCCTGCGTCCGAGCCTCGACGACGCGGGCGAGACAGGTTCACCCCATCCCTAGGAGACTAAAATGCTCACCGAACCAATCACACGACGCGGTGTGATCGCCCTGGGCGGTATCGCATCGTTGGCTGCTTTCCTGAGCGGCTGTTCCACCGCGCCGGCGGGTTCGGAGGGCGTGACCAGCGGGGACGGTGCACAGCTGGTGCTGTGGACCTGGCCCGAGGGATTCTCCGCCAAGGTTCTCGAGTCCGTCGCCAAGGCCGTCCCGGACGTTTCCCTGCGACAGGACGTCATCGGTGGCGACTTCAAGCAGAAGCTCACCACCACCTTCCATGCAGGATCCGGACTACCGGCGATCACGGGCGTCAAGGGTGAGGACATCGCGTTCTTCGCTTCCCAGCCGGATTTCTTCACCGACCTCAACACGCTTGGCGCCGATTCCCGCAAGGGAGAGTTCCTGGACTGGAAATGGGCCCAGGCCACGGCTGCCGACGGCAGACAGCTGGGCATCCCCATCGACATCGGCCCCACGGCCCTGTTCTACCGCTTCGACGTCTTCGAGAAGCTGGGGCTGCCCCACGAACCCGAGGCCCTGGCCGCCGCCATCCGTACCTGGGACGAGTACTTCAACCTGGGAGTCGAGATGGTGGGCAAGGAGGCGGGAACCTTCCTGGTGCGCAACCTCTCCACCGTCTTCGAGACGGCGGTGAAGCAGACCGGCAAGAACTTCGTGGACTCGTCCGGGAAGTTCATCGGAGCCGAGGAGCACATCCACTCCGCCTGGACCACCGCGGTCAAGGCCCACACCCTGGGCATCAGCGCCGGGACCAAGTCCGACAGCCCGGACACCCAGGCGGCGGTGGCGGCCGGGAAACTACCCGCTGACATCGGGGCCTCCTGGCATCTGTCCGACCTGAAGGTGGACGCTCCCGACACGTCCGGCAAGTGGCACGTCTGCGCGCATCCCGGTGACGCCACCAACAACGGAGGTTCCTTCCTCACCATCCCGAAGGGCACCGCCGATGCGGCGAGGGCATTCGAGGTGATCATGCACATCCTCAACGCCGACAACCAGATCATCGAGTACGAGGACAAAGGAAATTTCCCGGCGAACTCGACGGCCTTCACATCCGAGGCGCTCCACGAACCGACGGAGTTCCTGGGCGGCCAGGTGGGTGCCGAGGTGTTCGCGAAGGCAGCCGAGACGGTGCGGCCGCTGTATGAGCACAAGTTCAACAACACCGTCAGCGGTCCGTTCAGCGCGGAACTGGAGCTGGTCGAGGCCAGCAACAAGGATCCCGAGCAGGCCTGGGGCGACGCCGTGGAGCAGGCAAAACGGCTCGCCGAGCAGAACGGACTGACCCTCTGATGACCCGCCGGCCCCGCACGAAGGCACCCGAGCTCGGCACACTCAAGGTGCGGGGCCGGCGCGCGCTGCCGCTCTATGCGGCGGTCTCCCCGTACTACCTGCTGTTCGCCCTGTTCTCGGCCGCTCCCATCCTGTTCACCGCGTTCATCTCGGTGACGAACTGGAGCGGTCTCGGTGACTTCCAGATCGTCGGGTGGAAGAACTTCGAATACCTCGTGACGGACAGGCTGTTCTGGAAGTCCTTCGTCAACACCCTGATCCTGTGGGTGATGTCCACGGTGCCGTGCCTCACCCTGGCCACCCTCGTCGCTCTGGCCCTCAACAGCACCACGCGTTTCTCCAACACCTACCGGGTGGCGTATCTGCTACCGAACGTGACCTCCATGGTGGCGATGGGCATCCTGTTCAGCTCGATCTTTTCCAGCAACTTCGGCCTGGCGAACGCGCTGCTCAACGTGATCGGGGTGGGCAACATCCCGTGGCTCCAGACGGAATGGGGCATCAAGATCGCGATATCGACGCTGTCGGCGTGGAGTTTCGTCGGCTACAACGCCCTGATCATCCTCGCAGGCCTGCAGGCCATTCCGAAGGAGATCTACGAGGCCGCGTCCCTGGAGGGAGCGGGTCCGGTTCGGCAGTTCTTCCACATCACCCTGCCGCTGCTGCGGCCGATCGTGATGTTCGTGACGATCATGTCCACCATCGGATCGCTCCAGTCGTTCACCGAATCCCAGGTGCTCACCAGCTCCAGGGCAGGAAGCGCCGCGGCCAGCGGGGGAGTCGGTAACTCCGGCCTCACCATGGTCATGTACTTCTACTCGGTGGCCTTTCAGGAGAACCGCTACGGTTACGGCGCCGCCATCGCCTGGGGCATCGTCGTGATCGTGACGGTGTTCGCGATCATCAACTTCTTCGCGACGAGGGAGCGTCGGTCATGAGTGGGCGAAGACACCGCCCCTTCCAACCATGGGCCCTGACGCGACACCTCTTCCTGATCGTGGGTGCGTTGATCGCGTTCTTCCCGTTCTACTGGATGTTCGTGCTCGCCACCCATCGATCCAGCGCCATCCACGAGTTCCCGCCGCCGCTGATCCCCGGTGACCGGTTCTGGGACAACTTCCAGAAGGTGACCGGCACGGTGAACGTGCTGGCCGCCATGATGAACACCTTCATCGTCGCCTCGGTGGTGACATTCGTGGTGCTCTTCCTGGACTCGGTGGCCGCCTTCGCCTTCTCCAAGTTCTCGTTCCGGGGGCGGGGAATCCTGTTCGGGATCATCATGTTCACCTTCCTGCTGCCCGGACAGCTGTCGACCATCCCGTTGTTCCTGGTCATGAGCCAGATCGGCTGGGTGGGAAAGCTGCAGGCGGTGATGTTCCCGGCCTTCGCGAACGCCTTCGGGATCTTCTGGCTGCGGCAGTACTTCACCAGCGCCGTGCACGTCGAACTGATCGAGGCCGCCACCATGGACGGCTGTGGTTTCTTCCGGCAGTACCTTCACGTCGCGCTGCCCGCGGCCCGTCCCGCCCTGGCCTTTCTCGGGATCTTCACCTTCATCGGTTCCTGGAACGATTTCCTGTGGCCGCTGATCGTGCTGAACAACCCCAATCAGCTCACCCTTCAGGTGGTCCTCTCGCAGCTCCAGACCGCCCACGGCACCGACTACGGGATGGTGATGATGGGCGCGTTCATCGCGGTCGCGCCGCTGCTGCTGATCTTCGTCGCGGGCAGCCGTCAATTCCTGAGCGGCCTCACTGAGGGAGCGGTCAAGATGTGAGGGGCCGATCGACCGGCCTGAGGCGCGGAGGAATTTCCCGATAGGGTGTCCCCATGACCATGCCGCAGCCCGGAATCTTCGCCCAGGGAAACCCGGAGAACGCATACTTGGAGCTCGATCTCGACCGCCCCGATGCGCTGGAGGAAGCGCTTCGGGCGTTGCTCACGATCCCGGCCGCCTACACGGAGGGCGGAACCAACATGGTCATAGGGGTCAGGCCCGGCCTGTGGCGTGCCGCCCGTCCCGCGGACACCCCACAGGATGCCGCCGACTGGGATGAGCCGATTCGCGGAACCGATGGTTTCGTGATGCCCGCCACCCCGCACGACCTGTGGGTGTGGCTCTCCGCCGGGGAACGCTCCGTCCTGTTCGATCGCGCAACGGAGCTGCGTGACGCCATCGCCGGGCTCGCCACCGTCGTCACGGAACTGGACGGGTGGCACTACAAGCAGTCACGCGACCTTACGGGATTCATCGACGGCAGTGAGAACCCATCGCTGATCGAGGCTCCCACCGTGGCGTGCGTCGCTCCCGGCAGGCCCGGTGCGGGAGCGAGCATCCTGGTCTTCCAGCAGTGGCGGCACGAGAAGTCCTGGCTGAACCTCAGCGAGCACGACCAGGAGCTCGTCATCGGTCGCACGAAACCCGACTCCGTCGAACTCCCCGACGACGTCAAACCGGCCTCCTCGCATGTCGCCCGGACCGTGGTTGACGTCGACGGCAACGAACTCGACATCTTCCGGCACAACGTTTCGTACGGCTGCACCGGGGAGCACGGCACGCTGTTCGTCGGCTTCAGCCAGGACCAGTGGCGGCAGTTCGAGATGCTGCGGCGTATGGCCGGTGTTGACGGGACCCGCGACGCGCTGACGCGTTTCACCACTCCGCTCAGCGGAGCGACCTACGTCATCCCATCGGTGCAGGCCCTGGCCGATTACGTTCCGCAGGATGACGACTGAGCCGTGCTCAGACGATGCGGTGCATCCAGCCGTAGGGGTCGGGGCGCAGCCCGTACTGGATCTCGGTGAGCCGCCGACGCAGGTCGAGCGTCGTCGCGCCCGGCTGTCCGTCCGCCACGACGTGGGTGCCGTCAGGGTCGGTGAAGCTGGCCACGGGGGTGATGATGGCCGCTGTTCCGCAGGCGAAGACCTCCCGGATGCCGCCGTCGTCGATTCCCCGGTGGAGCTCCTCCTGCGAGAGGCGGCGTTCCTCGACAGCCAAACCCGTGTCGGCCGCTAGTTGCAGGACGGCTGAGCGCGTCACGCCCTCCAGGATCGAATCGGTGAGCGCGGGGGTGATCACGCGGCCGTCAGTGGTGACCGCGAACAGATTCATGCCACCCAGCTCCTCGACGTAGCGGTGCTCCACCGCGTCGAGGAAGGCGACCTGACTGCACCCGGCGGCCTCGGCCTCCTGTTGGGCGACCATCGAGGCGGCGTAGTTGCCGCCGCACTTCGCGAAACCCGTTCCCCCGGGAGCGGCCCGGCTGAAGTCGCGGGAGACCCAGATCCTGACCGGCTGCACCCCGGAACCGCCGAAATAGGCACCGGACGGGCTCGCGATGACCGCGTAGGTCACCGAGGTCGAGGGTTTGACAGCGAGGAAGGCCGAATGGGCGAACATGAAGGGCCGCAGGTACAGGCTCTGCTCCGCCCCGCGCGGCACCCAGTCCCGGTCCACCTCCACGAGACGGTCGATGCCGGTCAGGAAGTCGTCGACGCTGAGCTCGGGCAGCGCCAGGCGACGGGCCGAGCGCTGGAACCGGGTGGCGTTGACGTCGGCGCGGAACCGCCAGATCGAGCCGTCCTCGTGGGCGTAGGCCTTCAAACCCTCGAACGCCTCCTGGGCGTAGTGGAACACCGCCGAGGCCGGGTCGAGGGTGAACGGGGCGTAACCGACGATCCGATGGTCGTGCCAGCCGTGTTCCGGGTCCCAGTCGATCAGGACCATGTGGTCGCTGAAATTCGATCCGAACCCGGGGGAGGAGAGGATCGCGTCGCGTTCGGCCTGCGACCTGCGGGCAGCGGGTTCCAGACGGAAATCAGTCATTGTTGTCTCCTTCAGGGGTCAGGCGTAGCGGCCCATGCCGCCGGCGACGTCGATGCTTGCACCCGTGATGTAGCTCGCCCGGTCGCTGGCGAGGAAGGTCACGATCCCCGAGACCTCGGTCGGCTTGCCGAAACGGGCGAGGGGGATCTCATCGGAGGCCAGATCCGCGAAGAACTCCTCCGCCGATTTCTCCGGTGCCCGTTTGGCGTGGATGTTCGCCCACTGTGGGGTTTCGACGCAGCCGATGTTCACGGCGTTGACCAGGATGCCGTCGCCCGCCAGCTCCTGGGCAAGCGCCTTGGTCAGGTTGAGTCCGGCCGCGCGGTTGACCGTCGTGGAGAAGAACCGGAAATCGGGCATCCGGGCGTAGACGGACCCGATGTTGATCACCCTCGGTGCGGGGCTTTGCCTCAGCCACGGCAGAGCGGCTTTCACGGCCCGGAACCAGGTGTGCACCTTGATGTTGAAATCGGCCAGCAGCGATTCGTCAGAAAGAGCTTCGAAGGAGCCCGGATGCGCCCCGCCGGCGTTGTTGACCAGGACGTCGATGCCGCCCATCGACTCCGCCGCCCAGGTCATGAAGCCGTTCAGTTGCCCGGCGTCACGCACGTCGACGACGCGGCCATCCGCACGTTCGCCGAGCCTCTCGAGCGCGGCCGCCACCTCGTCGGCGTTGCGTGCGCAGATCCGCACCACGGCTCCTTCGGAGACGAGTTCGTGGGCTATGGCGAACCCGAGGCCCTTGGAACCCCCGGTGACGATCGCCCGCCTGTCGTTCAGACCCAGCTCCATGGGTGCTCTCCCTCCTGATGAATCTAGGCGAAGACCTCGTCGACGGGCACCTGGAGCCCGATCGCGAGGCGGTTGGTCTTGTTCGCGGCCGCGACGATGGACTGCACCTCGGCGATCTGTGCGTCGCTGGCGCCCTTGGCGCGGGCCGCGGCGGTGTGGGAGCGCACGCAGTAGGTGCAGTTGTTGACGGTGGAGACCGCCACGTAGATCAGCTCCTTGATCACGGGATCCAGCTCCGTGCCCGGACCCATGAGCTCCTTGAGTTCCTGCCAGGTGCGCTCCAGGTTTGCGGGGTCGTTCGCCAGGGCCCGCCAGAAGTTGTTGATGAAATCGGTCTGTCGAGTGGCCCGGATGTCGTCGAAAACGGCCTTGACGCGTGGGCTGGCGGACTCGTCGTCGACGAGGGGGAGGGTGGGGCTGTAATCCATTGTGACCCTTTCAACTGTTCACTGCTTGGGAACGAAGGCGAACACGCGGGTGGGGAAACCGGTTCCGCCCGCGATTCGTGGTACCCCGACCGCGATGACACTGCCGATGGCCGGGAGCTGCTCGAGGTTGATCAGGTTTTCCAGGTGCCACAACCCGGCGGGATGGGAGACCGTGCGGTGCACCGGGAAATCGGGTTTGTCGCCGGGATCTATGCCGAGGGTGTCGACACCCAGGCCGACGACCCCACGGTCCACGAGCAGGCGGGTGGCATCGACCCCGAAACCGGGGAACTTGAGGTCGGTGGTGCCCTCGGAACCGGCGTAGCCGAGAGCGCTGTTCTTGCGTTGGGCCCAGCCCGAACGCATCAGCACCGCGCTCCCGGCGGGGATGGTGCCGTGCTCCTCCTCGAAAGCGGCCACGTCATCGGGTTCGATGACCGCGTTCGGATTGGCGGCGGCCTTCTCGGAGACGTCGATGACGACGGCCGGCACCACGAGTTCGTCGATCGGGATGCTCGCGGTGTCGGCGCCTCCGGGAGCGAAATGTTCGGGCGCGTCGAAGTGTGTCCCTGCGTGCTCGAAGGTGGTGAAGACGCGGGCGTGATAGCCGTGTGCAGCATGGGTGACCGCATCGACGATCTCCAGGGCCGGGGCCCCGGGCCACAGGATGGTCTCGGGTCCGAGGATGTCGGTCAGGTCGACGAGTCGGAAACCATCGGTGAGGGCGGCGAATGCGGCATCGCGGGCGGCGATCACGGTGCTGGTTCTCTGGGCCATTCGGCCTCCTCCTCGGCAGGACGTGTTGTTCCGGCGAATCCCCCGCGGGGAGCCTACACCTGGTTGTTTCCGGAAGGATGGAAACGTCCATGCGCAGGATCCCGAGGACGCGACCTCTAGACTTTCCGACCGTGGTGTGGGATCTGGAGATGCTGGCCCGATGGGGGATATCGGTGGCGGGGGTGGTTGCATTTGCGGCTTCCGGGGCGCTCGAGGCGAGACGACGGGACCTGGACGGTATCGGCGTCATCACGCTCGCCTGCTGTACCGCGGTTGGAGGTGGCATTCTCCGAGACCTCCTGATCGGCGCGGTGCCCGTGGCGGCACTGGTCGATCTCTGGATGATCGGGCTGTCGCTGGTGACAGCGGTCATCGTCATGCCACTGGTGCACACGGGGAAGCGACTTCGGATACCGCTGCTGGTGTGCGACGCGGTGGGACTCGGCCTGTTCACCGTCGACGGGGCGCTCAAGGGCCTGGCATTCGGGCTGCACCCCGCAGCAGCCGTGCTGACCGGTGTGGTCACCGGTGTCGGGGGCGGCATCCTTCGCGACGTCCTGGCCAGTGAGGTGCCGCTCGTCTTCCGCCGCCGTTCTCCTTTCTACGTGGTGGCGGCGCTCCTGGGCAGCGGGTTGATCGTCTGGCTCGCATCCATGGGAGTGGCCGGGGGAATCGGGATGTTCGGCACTGCGACGCTGATCTTCCTCATCCGGATGGCGGGGCTTCGATACGGGTGGCACATACCCAACGGCAGCAACAGGATCAGGACAGGGCCAGATGCCAGGGGCTCACGGGAAAACGCGCCGTGATCAAGCGGCGGTGATGAGGTTCCGGGGGCTGTCGAGAAAGCGGTTCTGCGTGGGTGTGGGGAACCGGATGATCCCCTGAGCGCGCGATAGACTCGCCGCCTGAGCCCAAGTTGGGAGGAGCAATCTCGTGGCGAATCTGACCCCCTCCGGTGTCCCGGCCCCATTCGAGACCCTGGGACTGACCTTCGACGACGTGCTTCTCCAGCCCAACGAGTCGGATGTCATTCCCTCGGAAGCGGCGACCGACACCTTGTTCAGCCGCAACATCCGGTTGAACGTTCCCCTGTCCTCGGCTGCCATGGACACGGTAACGGAGACCCGCATGGCCATCGCCATGGCCCGCGAGGGCGGCATCGGGATCCTGCACCGCAACCTGTCCATCGACGACCAGGCACACATGGTGGACCAGGTGAAACGATCGGAGGCGGGGATGGTCACCCAGCCCGTGACCATCGGCCCCGGGGCGAGTCTCCAGGAGGTGGACGAGGCATGCGCCCAGTACCGCGTATCCGGGCTGCCCGTGGTGGACGACGACGGGATGCTGCTCGGGATCATCACCAACCGCGACCTGCGTTTCGAGGACGACGGCACCCGTCCCGTCCACGAGGTCATGACGAGGATGCCCCTGATCACCGCGCCCGTCGGCATCTCCAACGACGACGCCCTAGCGCTGCTGGCGAAGAACAAGATCGAGAAGCTGCCCATCGTCGACTCGTGGGGCAGGCTCAAGGGCCTGATCACCCTCAAGGACTTCGTCAAGGCCGACAAATACCCCAACGCCGCCAAGGACGACGCCGGCAGGCTCCGGGTGGGGGCGGCCGTCGGTTTCTTCGGTGACGCCTGGGAACGGGCCATGGCCCTGGTGGAGCAGGGGGTGGACTGCGTCATCGTCGACACCGCCCACGGCCATTCCCGGGGTGTGGTCGACATGATCCGCCGCATCAAGTCCGACCCGGCCGCAACCGGGGTGGACGTCATCGGCGGCAACGTCGCCACCTACGCCGGCGCCCGGGCACTCGTCGAGGCGGGGGCCGACGGCGTGAAGGTCGGCGTCGGACCGGGGTCGATCTGCACCACCCGCGTGGTGGCGGGGGTCGGGGTGCCACAGGTCACCGCCATCCACGACGCGGCCCGCGCCGCCAGGCCCCACGGCGTGCCGGTCATCGGGGACGGCGGCCTCCAGTACTCCGGTGACATCGCCAAGGCCATCGTCGCGGGGGCCAGCTCGGTGATGCTCGGCTCGCTGCTGGCCGGCTGCGAGGAGAGCCCCGGAGACCTGGTGTTCATCAACGGCAAACAGTTCAAGACCTACCGTGGCATGGGTTCCCTGGGGGCGATGGCCGCGCGCGGCCGCAAGACCTCCTACTCGAAGGACCGCTACTTCCAGGGCGACGTCACCAGCGACGACAAGCTCATTCCCGAGGGCATCGAGGGGCAGGTGGCCTACCGCGGCCCCCTGGCGGCGGTCGCCTATCAGCTGGTCGGCGGGCTCAGGCAGTCGATGTTCTACTCCGGTGCCCGCACGATCGATGAGTTGCAGGAACGTGGACGATTCGTCCGGATCACCGCGGCGGGTCTGCGAGAATCACATCCGCACGACATCCAGCTCACCGCTGAGGCACCCAACTACTGGTCACGCTGACAGGAAAACGATGTACGAATTCGGCCGCTCCAAGAACGCCACCCGCGGGTACTCCTTCGACGACGTCGCCATCGCCCCCGCGCGGCGCACCCGCTCCGAGTCGGAGGTGGACCTCCGCTGGCGCATCGACGCCGTCACCTTCGACGCCCCCATCGCCGCCGCCCCCATGGACTCGGTGATGTCACCCGCCACCGCCATCGAGATGGGGCGCCTGGGTGGGCTGGGGGTGCTCAACCTGGAAGGCCTGTGGACCCGCTACGAGGATCCCTCCCCGGCCTACGAGCAGCTCACCGAGCCCGCCGACCAGGTGACCACCACCCGCCGTATGCAGCAGCTCTACGCCGAACCCGTCAAGGCGGAACTGATCGAGGCCAGGCTGGCGGAGATCCGCGCGGCCGGGGTGCCGGTGGCGGGGGCGCTCTCGCCCGCCAGGACCCAGCAGTTCGCGGACGTGATCGAACGGGCCGGGGTGGATTTCTTCGTGATCCGCGGCACCACGGTCTCCGCCGAGCACGTCGACGAGACCGAGGACACCCTCAACCTGAAGGAGTTCATCTACCGTTTCGACGTGCCCGTGCTGGTGGGTGGATGCGCCACCTACCGGATGGCCCTGCACCTGATGCGCGCGGGTGCCGCCGGGGTGCTCGTCGGATTCGGTGGCGGTGCCACCCACACCACCGCCTCGGTGCTGGGTATCGAGGTGCCGATGGCCTCTGCCGTCGCCGACGTCGCGGAGGCCCGTCGTGACTACCTGGAGGAATCCGGTGGGCGCTACGTGCACCTGATCGCCGACGGTGCGGTCGGGAGGTCCGGGGACATCGCCAAGGCCATCGCGTGCGGGGCCGACGCGGTGATGGTCGGTTCCCCCCTGGCACGCGCCACCGAGGCCCCCGGGCGCGGCTGGCACTGGGGACCGGAGGCCTGGCACGCGACCCTGCCGCGTGGCGAGCGGGTGTTCTTCGAGCAGGTCGGTTCCCTGGCCGAGGTGGTCAACGGCCCATCCCACCTGCCCGACGGCACCATGAACCTCGTCGGTGGGCTGCGCAAGGCCATGGCCTTCACCGGCTACACCGACATCAAGTCGTTCCAGCGAATAGACGTGATGGTGCACTGATGGAACCCGAGGACGCCCGCCGGGAACTGCTGAAGTTGCGGGGCAGCATCGACAACATGGACTCCATGCTGGTCCACCTGCTCGCCGAACGTTTCAAGATCACCCAGCAGGTGGGAAGATTGAAGGCCGCCGCGGGTCTCCCCCCGGCCGACCCGGAGCGCGAGGCCCAGCAGATCCGGCGGCTGCGCACCCTGGCCGTCGAATCCGAACTGGACCCGGAGTTCGCGGAGAAGTTCATCACCTTCATCGTCCGCGAGGTGGTGCGGCACCACGAGCAGATCGCCGCGGAGGAGGCGGACGAGGGCTGAACGAACGCCGGGAGGCTTGTTCACGGCTTCCATGAAGCTGGTTGAGCCGACCCGCGAGCGCTGGTGAGCGAGTCGTGTCGAAACCATCGTGCGGGTGTCCGGGGGCTTGCGGTCGGGCCTGCTCTTCGGCTGCCGGGGTGCGTTCAGCAGTGTGCTGGCCTTCCTGCCGTTCGCTTGCCTTACGGGCGAACGCCAGCGCTGTAGCGCAAGCCTTCGGCCACAAGGCAAGCGTTCCATGGAGAAGCATCCCGGAGACATCGACTCGACCAGTTCTGGGTTTCTCGGTGAAGCATTCCCTAGGATCGTCGGATGCGTTGTTTCATCGCCGTGACACCTCCCGCCGATGTCGTCGCCGACATCGACCGCTTCCTGGAACCGCGCCGCACCGCCACCGGGGGCTCGCCGTGGCGCTGGAGCCGGCCTGCGACCTACCACCTCACCCTGGCCTTCATGGCCGAGTTCCCCGGAAACCGGATCGAGGAACTCGCCCAGGGGCTCGACGAATGGGCCGGGCGCCGTGCCCCGCTGGCGATGAACATCGCCGGGGCCGGCGGGTTCCGCGGCCCGGAACACGCGAAGGTGCTGTACCTCGGCGTTCCAGGGGCTGCGGCGGTACAGCTGGGGGAGTGGTCCGGACAGTTGCGGGCCCTCGCCACCCACCACGGCGGCCACCCCGATGGGGCGGGTTTCAGGGCCCACGTCACCATCGCCAGGGCCCAGCGCGCCCAGAACGCGGGGCGCCTCCTCCAGGCCCTCGACACCTACGCGTCCCGGGAGTTCGTCGTCGACGAGGCCATCCTGGTGGAATCCCGACTGGCCACCCGGGCCCACGAGGTGCTGCACCGCGCGCTCCTGCGCGGGTGAGCCGCGACACGCCGAATCTGTACATCTGTACATGTACAGATGTACATTAGCGCCGTGGCGAAACGGACGAGGGACCCGGAGGGGCGCAGGAAGAAGATCCTGCAGGCCGCCGGGGAGCTGATCAAGGAGATCGGGATCAGCGCCGTCACCCACCGGAAGGTGGCCGAGCGCGCCCGGGTGCCGCTCGGGTCGACCACCCAGTACTTCAGGTCCCTCACCGACATGCTGGCGGAGGCACTCACGGGGCTGGAGGAGGAACGCGAGGAGAAACTGGTCGAGTTCGCCTCCGAACCCGACGAGGCCGACGACCCGGTCGTCCTGGTCGTGGACATGGTGATGGAATCCCTCTCGGATCTGAAACGGACCCGCAACGAGATGTCCTTCGCCCTGCTCTACACGACCCACCCGAAGCTTCGGCGCTTCATCGTCCCCGGCGACGCGGCCCTGGCGGAGCGGCTGTCGCGGAACATCCCGGAGGCAACGGGCCGCGCCGTGCTCGCCCATTGCTACGGGGTCCTGTTCCAGGCCGTCGTCCAGGAAACCGTTCCCCCGCGCGAGGAGGTCGAGGCGGCGCTGCGCCGCATCATCGGCGACTCCGTCGAAAGGGCGGACCCATGAAAACGGAAGTGCCGCGATCCGTAGGTGCGTTGGGACGCGGCACTCCCGGGCGGGCAGTCGTTGCAGCGGCTCTCGCCTGATTCCACACCACGAGAAAGGGAATGCATGACCTTCATCACGGCGCAGGAACTGCGTAAAACATATCAAACCAAAACCGGACCGGTACGTGCCCTCGACGGGCTCGACCTGTCCGTCGAGCAGGGAACCGTCCGGGGACTGCTGGGGCCCAACGGCGCGGGGAAGACCACCGTCGTGAAGGTGCTGACCACCCTGCTGCGCCCGGAATCCGGGAGGGCGAGCGTCGCCGGGATCGACGTGCTCGCCGATCCCGCGAAGGTGCGTCCGCTGATCGGCACCTCCGGCCAGTACGCGGCCGTGGACGAGGTGCTGACCGCCCGGGAGAACCTGGTGCTGGTGGGCAGGCTGTACCGGATCGGAACCCGTCAGGCGAAACGGCGCGCGGAGGAGCTGCTCGAGGCCTTCGACCTGACCGAGGCCGCCGACCGGCCATTGAAGGGTTTCTCCGGCGGGATGCGGCGGCGCGTCGACCTGGCCGGGGCGCTCGTGATCAATCCCCCTGTGCTGTTCCTCGACGAACCGACCACCGGCCTCGACCCGCAGGCCCGACTGGGGCTCTGGGAGGTCATCAGGCGGCGCGTGGGGGAGGGGACCACGGTTCTGCTCACCACCCAGTACCTGGAGGAGGCCGACCAGCTGGCCGACTCCATCTCCGTGATCGACCACGGACACGTCATCGCGGAGGGGACCGCCGACGAACTCAAGGCGTCGGTGGGCGGCAAGCGCATCGAACTGACCCTCGTCGACGAGGCGGACACCGACCGTGCCCGGAGGATCGTCGCGTCCAGCACCGGGGCCGATGTGGCGGCCACGGGGCGGGTCCTTACGGCGCAGGTGGGAGACCCCACCGCCGCGCTGATCGCGGTGCTGACGGCCCTGGGTGAGGAGGGCGTCGAACTGCACGACGCAGGCATCCGCCGCCCGACCCTGGACGATGTCTTCCTGACCCTGACGGGTCACGCCGCCGAGGAACAGGAGGTGGCGGCATGAGTCCGGTTCAGGCCCTGGGGCGCGGACCGGTGGCCGGCTGGCTGGGCGACGTCCACGCCGTCCTGGTGCGCAACCTGCTCCAGCTGCGGCGCAGCCCCGAGATCATGGTCTTCTCCGTCATGCAGCCGGTCATGTTCGTGCTGCTGTTCACCCAGGTCTACGGCGGCGCCGTGCACGTCCAGGGCAGCGACTACACGCAGTTCCTGATGGCCGGTGTCTTCGGGCAGACGATCGTGTTCGGGACGATGATCTCCGGCATCTACATGGCCGAGGACCTCAAGGAGGGGATCATCGACCGGTTCCGCACCCTTCCCATGGCGCCCAGTGCGATCCTGGTGGCCCGCACCCTCGCGGACCTGGCCGTGGCCGCCTGCTCCGTGTTCGTGATGCTCATCGCAGGTTTCGTCGTCGGCTGGCGTTTCCAGGCCGGGGTGGGGAACTTTCTCCTCGGGGTGCTGCTCCTGCTGGTCACCGCGTGGTGTTTCAGCTGGGTGACGCTGCTGCTGGGGGTGGCCGTCTCCAAACCCCAGTCCGTCAACAGCGCGGGCATGATCGTGCTGTTCCCGGCCTCCTTCGTCAGCAACGCCTTCGTGCCCTCGGAGACCCTGCCCGACTGGCTGCGCGGGATCGCTGAGTGGAACCCGTTGTCGTCGCTGGTGCAGGCGGTGCGGACGCTGTTCGGGAACCTCGGCACGGCGACGGTGCCCGAGGTGTGGTCGCTGCAGAACCCGGTGGCGGCCACCGCCATCGCATGGGTGGTGCTGTTGGCTGTCTTCCCCGCGCTGTCCCTCGCCGTCTTCCGTAGACGCGTCGCGAGCTGACACCGCATGAAAGCGACTACCCCGCCGATCGAAGATCGGCGGGGGAGTCGGTTTTCCCGGCCCGAAGCCGGTTGAACCGGTCCGCGAGCGTCAGCGAGCAGGGCGTGTCGAAACCTCTTGCGCATATCCGGGGAACCGTGGTCGGGTTCTACCGCCCGGGTGCGGGGTGGTTTCGGCTCAGCCGTTCGCTTCGTTCACGTGCCGGCTCAACCAGCTTCAGTGGGAGGGTGAGCCGGCTTCCGGGGATCCGCTTCTTCCCCGTCCCGGGGATCAGGCGTCGACGAGACCCTCGAACAGGACGGTGGACAGGTAGCGTTCACCGAAGTCGGGCAGCACGGCGACGATCGTCTTGCCGGCGTTCTCGGGGCGGTTGGCGACCTCGACGGCCGCGGAGAGGGCGGCACCGGAGGAGATGCCGACGAGCAGACCCTCCTGGGTGGCGGCGGCCCGCGCGAACTCGATGGACTGGTCGATGGTGCGGGTGATGACCTCGTCGATCACGTCGCGGTCCAGGATCTCGGGGATGAAGTTCGCCCCGAGGCCCTGGATCTTGTGCGGGCCGGGCTGTCCGCCGGACAGGATCGGCGACTCGGCGGGCTCGACGGCGATGACCTTCACTCCGGGTTTGTGTTCCTTGAGCACCTGGCCGACTCCGGAGACGGTGCCACCGGTGCCCACCCCGGCCACGAAGATGTCCACCTTGCCGTCGGTGTCGGCCCAGATCTCCTCGGCCGTGGTGCGGCGGTGCACGGCGAGGTTGGCCGGGTTGGCGAACTGGCGGGCCAGAACGCCGCCGCGCTCCTCGGCGATCTCCTCGGCCTTCGCGACGGCCCCTTTCATGCCCAATGGGCCGGGGGTCAGCACCAGCTCGGCACCGTAGGCGCGCAGCAGGGCACGGCGTTCCAGGGACATGGTCTCGGGCATGGCCAGGACCACCTTGTATCCCTTCGCCGCACCAACCATCGCCAGGGCGATGCCCGTGTTGCCGGAGGTTCCCTCGACGATGGTGCCTCCCGGTTTCAGCTCGCCGGAGGCCTCCGCGGCCTCGATGATGGCGCCGCCGATGCGGTCCTTGACGGAGTTGGCGGGGTTGTAGAACTCGAGCTTCGCGACGACGGTGGCGTTGTCCCCGGCGATGCGGTTCAACTTGACCAGGGGGGTGCGTCCGATGAGTTCGGTGACATTGGAGTAAACGGTCATGTGGGGGACAACGGGGCCCGCATCGTCGCTATTCCCACTACGACTCGTCGTATCACATGCTGGACACCTGGTGCGGGCGCCTCATCTTCTGGCCCAACCGGATCGGCTGGGCCTAGACTCTCGCCCATGACTTCCCAGCACGATCTGGTACTCGTGGTCGACTTCGGCGCCCAGTACGCGCAGCTCATCGCCAGGCGGGTCCGTGAGGCCCACGTCTATTCCGAGATCATCGGCTCCGACGCGTCCGTCGAGGAAATCCTGGCCAGGCGGCCGTCGGCCATCATCCTGTCGGGTGGGCCGTCGTCGGTCTACGCCGACGACGCGCCGCAGGTCGATCCGGCGCTGTTCGAGGCCGGGGTGCCGGTTTTCGGGATCTGCTACGGCTTCCAGGTCATGGCCCAGGCCCTGGGAGGGGCGGTGGCCAAGACCGGGCAGCGCGAGTACGGTCGCACGCCCCTGTCCATCCAGAACAGCGGCAAACTCCTGGCGACCCTCCCGAACACGCTCAACGTGTGGATGAGCCACGGGGATTCCGTCTCCCGAGCCCCGGAGGGTTTCCACGTGCTGGCGCGCACGGCTGGCGCCCCCGTCGCCGCCTTCGAGTGTCGGATGCGGAAACTGGCGGGGGTGCAGTGGCATCCGGAGGTCGCGCACACCCAGTGGGGTCAGCAGGTGCTGGAACACTTCCTGTTCCACATCGCGGGGCTGACCCCAGACTGGACCCCCGAGAACATGGTCAGCGAGTCCATCGCCGACATCCGTGCCCGGGTCGGGGAGAACCGCGTGCTCTGCGCCCTGTCCGGGGGGGTCGACTCCGCGGTTGCCGCGGCGCTGGTGCAGCGAGCCATCGGGTCGCAGCTGACCTGCGTCTTCGTCGACCACGGTCTTCTGCGCGAGGGAGAGGCCAAGCAGGTCAAGGAGGATTTCGTCGAGATCACGGGGGTGGACCTGGTGGTGGCCGACGAGTCCGAACGGTTCCTCGGTGCCCTGGCCGGGGTCTCGGATCCGGAGGAGAAACGCAAGATCATCGGTCGCGAGTTCATCCGCACCTTCGAGGCGATGGCTGCGCGGCTGGCGGGGGAACGCGGCATCGACTTCCTGGTGCAGGGAACCCTCTATCCCGACGTGGTTGAATCCGGCGGCGGGGCGGGGACCGCGAACATCAAGTCGCACCACAACGTGGGCGGGCTGCCCGAGGACCTGCAGTTCACGCTGATCGAGCCGCTGCGCACCATGTTCAAGGACGAGGTGCGGGCCGTCGGCCTGCAGCTCGGCCTGCCCGATTCGCTCGTGTGGCGGCATCCGTTCCCCGGACCCGGTCTGGGGATCCGCATCATCGGTGAGGTGACCGCCGAGCGGCTGGCCGTGCTGCGGCGCGCCGACGCCATCGCCCGCCAGGAGCTGGCACAGGCCCGGAAGGAACGGGAGATCTGGCAGTTCCCGGTGGTGCTGCTGGCGGATGTGCGTTCCGTCGGGGTGCAGGGCGACGGACGCACCTACGGGCATCCCATCGTGCTGCGGCCCGTCACCTCCGACGACGCCATGACCGCGGACTGGGCGAAATTGCCGTGGGAGCTGCTGGAGAAGATTTCCACCCGGATCACCAACGAGTGTGACGAGGTCAACCGGGTGGTCCTGGACATCACCAGCAAGCCACCGGCAACCATCGAATGGGAGTAGCCCAGGGACGAGATGTTCCGCAACGCCCTGATGCTGAGCAGAGTCTCCCGGCAGCCCAACCCGGGTCCTCATACAGCATTGGCTGCATCAGCGATGCGTCAATCATGAATCTGTGATGTTATGGTGATGTCGTTGAGGACAACGGTGCGACTTGATCCCGAGGTCGCCACTGCGGCGGAGCGCCTGCGCCGGGAGCGCCACATCGGTCTGGGCGAGGCCGTCAACGAACTCGCACGCGCGGGCCTGATCCAGAAGCGGAAGCCCACGCGTTTCCGGCAGCGGACGGCCGGCGTCGGGCTGAGGATCGACGTCACCGATATCGCCGGCACTCTCGAGCTGATCGACCAGTTCGACGCCGAGGACGCCCGGTGATCATCGACGCCAACGTCCTGCTCTACGCCGTCGATGAGCAGTCCCACTTCCATGCCTCCGCGCGAACGTGGCTGGAGGAGGCGATGAACGGCGTTGAGCGTGTGGGGTTGCCGTGGGTATCGCTGATGGCGTTCCAACGCATCATCACCCACCCGCGAGTGAGCACGAACCCCCTGAAGCCGGCGGACGCGTGGAGGTGCATCACCGACTGGCTGGACGCCGACCAGGCCTGGGTGCCCAACCCCGGGAACCGCCACAGCGACATCCTCGGACGGCTTCTCATCGACGGCATCCGCTGGATCAATCCCGACCGCAGATAGCGCCATTGTGGGTGCCATCGATGAAGATCCTGGGCGGAGGCCCCAAATCATCCCCGGATTGCCCATCCCCGCACGAAGCACACGAATATTCACTCGTTGCTTCCACCACTTGACGCCAAGCCCTGTGATCGCAGCGATTTCTTCAGCATGGCGGGTTCCGGGACCCTCGCCCCGGGTTTCATGGTGGTCACCTGGCTGCTCATCGGCGGCACCGGGCCGGTCATCCGGATGGGCATCGGCGTTGGTGCCCTCCTCGTCGGCGTGGCTGTCGTGCTGCTCGCCGAACGGCAGCAGCGCGGCGCTGTCACCGTTACGACATGAGTACCGCGGTGAACAACGTCGGTGGTCGGCTCAGGACCGCTGCCCGCGGATCGGGTCGTCGTCGTGACGCGCCGCACGGGTTCCGAGGAGTTCACGAACCCATCGCCGCCCGGATGGCGCCGAACTCGTCGGCCACCCGTGCCTGGCCGACGATGCGGCCGCCGTCCATGTGCAGGATCCGGTCGCAGGCGCACGCGATGAGCTCCAGGTCGTGGGTGATCACGAGGACCGCCCGCCCCTGGTCCGCCAGTCGCCTCAACAGGCGGGCCACGCGGTGCATCCCGTCCAGGTCGATCCCGCTCGTTGGTTCGTCGAACACGAGGATCCGTTTGCCGGCGGCCACGCACGCGGCAACGGCCAGGCGTTGCTTCTGGCCGCCGGACAGCGTCGCCGGATGCCTGTCGGCCACGTCGTCCAGGGCGAGTTCGCGCAGAACGGCGTCCGTGTCCACGGCCCCGGCCCGCTGGCGCGACAGGCCGAAGGTCACCTCGGCCGCGACGCTCTCGGCGAAGAGCTGGTAGTTGACGTCCTGGAAGACCATCGACGAGACCCGGGTGCGTTTCTTCCGGGCGGCTGCCGCATCCCCGATCGTGACCGTTCCCCCCGCCCCGGCCTCGAAACCGCACAGCGTGCGGGACAGCGTCGTCTTGCCCGTTCCGTTGCTGCCGGTGAGGGCGCAGACCTCACCGGCGGACAGCTCCAGATCGATCCCTCGCAGGACGGGCTCACCGCCGCGGTCGAGAGTGAGCCCGCGTGCCGCGAGGAGGGGTTTCGGGGCCGCGGGAACCTCACGGGTCGTGGCCGCGTGGGGGACTATCTCGTCCGGGTCGCGCACCCGCAGGCCCATCCGGCTCACCTCGCCCGCATCGAGGGCGGCGAACTCGCCGGCCGTCATGACGCGACGGAGGCGCCCGTTCTCCAGGAGTACGTATCTGTCGGCGATTCCGGTCAGCCAGGACAGGCGGTGCTCGGCGACCAGCACCGCGCACCCCGATTCCTTCGCGTGCTTCACGAACCCGGCCATGTCCGCCATCGAGGGCAGATCCAGGTTGCTCGTCGGCTCGTCGAGCAACAGGTTCCCGGGGCGCATGGCCCAGATGCTCGCGAAGGCCACCTTCTGGCGCTCCCCGCCCGAGAGTTGGAAAATGTTGCGGCCCGCGAGAGACCACAGACCCAGTTCCTCGAAGGTCGCCCCGACGCGGGCCCGGATGGCCTCCTCGGGCCTGCCCGCGCTCTCCAGGGCGAACGCCACCTCACCGGTGGTGTCCACGTTGAAGAACTGGGTGCGCGGGTTCTGGAAGAGAAAACCCGCCCTCCGCGCGATCTCCCACGTGGCGAGCCCGTCCACGGCCTCCCCGTCGAGCAGGACACGACCGCGCACCTCCCCCGGGAAGAAGCGGGGCGCGAGCCCGCCGGCCAGGCGCAGCAGGGTTGATTTGCCGCAACCGGAGCGGCCGCAGAGCACGACCACCTCACCGGAACCCACCGACAGCGACACGTCCTCGACCCCCGCCCTGTTGGCAGCGGCTGGTGCTCGGTACGAGAAGGAGACGTGATCGAACCCGATCATGCAAGAAACCTGAAGGCCAGTGAACCGACGACGGCGGCACAGAAGAGGGCGAGCATCACGTAGTCCGCGAAACCCATGGCGATGTGCAGATAGCAGGTGCGTTTGGTTGGATTCTCGATGCCGCGCGCGATCGCGGCCATGGAGAGTTCGTCGGCCACGCGGCCCGCGCTCATGAGCACGGGAACATAGATGCAGTCGATCGTACGCATCGGGGTCCGGAGCAACCCCAGAGGGGTCGGCGAGATGCCGCGCATCCGCATGGCGGCCTTGATGAATCCCCAGTCCTCGCGCACCGCGGGCAGGTAGCGCACGACAACGGCAATGGGGATCGTCACCGAGCGCGGCGTACCGATCTTCACCAGTGCGCTCATCAGTTCGTTGACGGGGGTGGTCGCCATTGTCGCGTAGGCCATGAATCCGCAGGCGAAAACCTTGCGGATCAGCAGGAAGAAGGAGAAGAACAACGTTCGCAGCGTGATGTTCCCCATGTGGGGGACGAACTGTGCTGCCGTGATGATCGTCGCATAGAGGACGAGTGCGACCGCAGCGCCCTTCCACCTGCCCAGAGCCACGACGCCGAAAGTGACGGCGAGGCCCATCAGGGTGGCCTCGCAGATCATGTTCGGGGCGAGCGCCACCGCGACCGCCATGGCCGCTGTCGCCGTGAGTTTGGTCCGCGGATCAAGGCGGATGCCCTTTTTCGGGGGAGCCTTCCGGCGTGAGGCGAGGGATCCCAACGTGACCTGATCCGCCAACGTGGGCCTCCTCTACGCCGTCACGCCGGCTTTTTCGAACTGCCTGCGCAGCAGACGCATGCCCACCAGCCCGCTCACGATGGCGCAGGCGACGGTGGCGAGGATCATTGCAGGAAGCATCCACCCCGTGGCCGTGGACGTCATCGTGTCCACGTAGGTGTGTTCCGTGCCGTTTCCCATCAGGTATGACGTGTAGCCGCCCGGATCGACCCAGAGCATGAGGTAGGACCCCATGGGCGACAGCGAGTACAGGATGAACGCCGCGAGGTTCAGGGCTTTGTTCGTGAAGCCCCCGGCGCCGGCGAGCAGGTCTGCGACGACACCGAGCACGACGCAGGCCACCGCCCACACCCAGTACATGCCCGTGACGAACAGGAACGCCCCCTCGACGACGCCGAGAACGATGAGGGGACCATGCTTGGGAACCTTTGCAATGAGCAGCAGGTAGACCGGTCCCGTGAGCAACGCCGCGCCGGCCGGCATCCAGAACGTGAGCACGGGGTTCGGGGCGAAGAACAGTCCTCCCACCATCATGAAAACCACGTAGAGCGCGGTGAACACTCCGATGGTGACCAGGTCGCGGGCGGTGAGCCCCCTCGTGTGTGCATCAGTGACGGAGGATTGCATCATCCGTCCTTTCGTATCAGGTGAGGACATGCTAAGTTCTCACCCGTCAGTATATGAAAGTGCGCGGATTCGCCGAGTTTTCCCGGGATATTCCGTCCCATCCGCACAGATTCGTGTCCCATCGTCACATGATGAAAGGACGGGAGAATGAAGAAATCGTTTCAGGAATCCATCCTGGGGGGCTCGTCGTTCGTGAGGGCAGAATCCCCCCGCGGGTTCGGTCCGCTCTGGGTCTCGTACAGGTCCCGGGGCGAGAAACTGGATGGATGGTTTCACTTCCTGTCCCCCGGGGAGGCCCTGTGGTCCATCAGCATTCACGATTTCGTCATGGCGGGCGATTACGTCATGGAATCGGAGCCGCCGAGCTATCTGACCGTCACATGGTTCAAGTCCGTCTCGGGGGAGGAGTTCAACCCCTACCGCAAACTCAGAACTGGCTCCATCTGGGGGCAGAGCATCGGCGGTGGCCCTTGGCGAGGTGTCGTCCATGACACCGTCCCCGTTCAGAGCGTCTCCATCGAGATGGCGCCCGAGTTCGCTGAGAAATATCTCGCGAGGGAGTTCAACGGAGAGTTCCACAGCGTCGAACAGGCCTTCGTCGCGCTGGGTGGTGGCGACGAGTTTCCCGAGATGAGGGCGCTGCTGTCCAGGCTCTGGCCGCAACCGGGCGACGCGTACCACAATGAGCTCCACTACGAGGGAAAGGTGCTCGAGGCGATGGGGCTCATCGTCGAGCGGTCCAGGAGAGTCCGGATCCGGGAGGCCAAACCCCTCAACCCCACCGATCGCGAGCGCATCCACGACGTGGTGCGCTACATAGACGATCACTGCTCCGCGGATCTGCGCATCTCGGACCTGGCCTCGATCGCCTGCATGAGTCCCACGAAGTTCAAGGAAACCTTCAAGAGGGCGAACGGGAAAACACTCACCCAGTACGTCCAGGAGCGGCGCATGAGCCGGGCCGAACTGCTGCTGCGCCAACCCGGCCTCACCATCGAGCAGGTGGGGCGGGCCGTGGGATACAGCTGCGCCAGCCGGTTCTCGGCGCTGTTCAAACGCGAGACCGGAATGCTTCCCAGCGAATTCCGCAGGACGCTGGGACCGTAGTCGCACTCGACCTGCGCATCATGACGCCGTCCGGGCGGGATAGGCGCTCGGCGGAACGCCTCGGGTACGCTCCGTCGGAACACACCACCCCGCCCGTATCACGGGCACAGCAGGCCGATGGGATGCGCGGGACCGGAGGATCAGCGGTGCCGTTCCCGGCGCCACCGGTTGACCTCCCGCAACCCGTCCTCGGCCAGGGAGCCACCCGTGGGGCGGGGCATGATGGCCCAGAGCACGAAATAGATCAGGAGCCCGGAGCCGGCGCACACCATGAGCAGTGCGAGCACCAGGCGCACGGTCCGGGAGTCGTATCCGGTCGCCTCGGCGATGCCTCCGGCGACGCCCGCGATCCACTTGTCGGAGTCGGAACGAACGAGTTTCATCATTTCTTCCTTTCGTTGGTTTTCCTGTTTCCGGGTGAACGTCCGAGGATGATCATCAACCCCAGCGAGCCCGCCACCAGCAGCACACCCGCGAACAACATCCTCATGGGGATGACGAACCCCTGTCCGAGGGCGGCCCACGCTGAGATCGCCGCGAAACCGATGACGATCACACCCGTGACCATGGTCGGAACATCCAGCCGTTTCATGAGGGGTACTCCACTTTCACGCTGGACAAATACCCGTCTATGAGCAACCGGATTCCCCGGGTCGCGGGATCATGATCCCGAGGATCGGTGCCCCCGGGCCAGGACACGTCAATCGCCCAGGCCCTCACGTAGCGGCGGGCCGGCGGGCCCGGCAGCATGATGCGAACCTCGCTCATGACGGTCCGCACGTGAACGAACGTGGAGCTGTCCGCGGGCAGGTGCCGGAGATCCACCACTCCTTCATTGGTCATCGTGAACTGATAGCTGAGGCGCTCCTGGCCGGAGCTGACCTCGACGGGGTTCGTGGCCCTCTCCACCTCGCTGGTGGCAAGGGCCGCGGTGGTGCCGGCGAACATGACCGCGAGCAGCAGCAACACCACGGGGAGGCGACGGTTGCGCACCAGCAGTCCCCAGCCGAGGATCATGACCCCGACGGCACCGAGGACGATGGAGAGACTCAGGAGGGGGTTGCTCAGCAGACCAAGTACGACGACACCGGTGGCCGCGAGATAGCCGATGAACAACACCAGCCCCGTGCCGAGCCAGGAGCATCGCACGCGTTCGACTGGCTGGGGTTCGGGCGTCTCGGGGGCGTAGAGATCCACCACGGGAAGCTGGGGGTCGGTCCCGGCGGCGGGTTGCTCCCGGCTGACGGTGGGGGAGACCGGCCGCCTGCGGGGCTCCCGCCAGCGGCTGTACAGCACCAGGGCGAACAACGGCAGCAACAACACGGAGGACAGCGAGGACAACATCTGGGAGACCGCCGCCACCACCAAGGTGGAGCTCAGGACGATGACGGTCCACTGGGTCCGCAGGCTCCAGCTGGTGAACACGGGAAGCAACCGGTGGATGAGGGCCTGGCGTCCGGCGCGCGGGGTCAGCAGGATTCCCCAGCCGTATGCGATCACCCCCACCCCGCTCAGCGCGGAGGTCAGGATGAAGAGGACGCGTATCAGCAGCGGGTCGATCCCGAAACGAGAGCCGATGGCCCGGCAGAACCCGGGAGTGAAACCGTTGGACGGGCGGTCCAGATGGGCCAGCCGCGGGTGCAGCGCCCCCAGGTCCACCAGCTCGTTCATGCTCTCCAGTCTGGCCCCTGAAACGGCGAGCGGCCATCAGGACTTCCCCTGAGGTTGTCCTTGAAGGGCCCTGAAACCCGGTTCACGGGGTGGCGTGACGATTCACGGCGTGTCAGTCTTTGAGGGTCATGACTTCCGATCCGTCCACCACGAACGACCCCCCGCAGCTGCAACGCGACCTCTCGCAGAAGGCGATAGCCGGAGTGGCGAGCGGAATCGCCGCGCACCTGCGGTTGCCCGTTGTCTGGTTCCGGGCGGCCTTCGTGCTGCTGGCGTTCTTCAATGGTCTGGGGGTGTTCCTGTACGGGGTGTTGTGGGCCCTGGTGCCCGCGGGTGAACGCGAGGAGGCGCCCGGACTCGCGGGCGCGACCCGGGCCAGCATGCGGCCGCAGCGGATCGACGGGCGGATCGATGCGGGAATGCTGTTCTCCGCGGGGGCGTTGATAGCCGGGGTGCTGTGGGGGATGATCCCCGGCGACGACACCGATGCCGGCCGGGGGATGTCCCTGTTCTGGCCGCTACTGCTGGCGGGCGTCGGAGTGGTCCTGATCTGGTTCCAGGCCGACGGGGGCGGATTGAGGACACGTTCCCCGGGGAAGCGTGCCGGAACGATCGCCAGCGTCGTGAGGCTCGTCGGCGGATTGATCCTGGTGGGTTCCGGGACCAGCTGGTTGCTCGCCTCCCAGTTCGGCTGGGACGGACTCCAGACGGTGGTCGCGGCGGCCGTCGCGCTTCTCGCGGGGGTGGCCGTCGTCATGGCGCCCTGGCTGCTTCGCATCTGGTCGCGGGTCAGGACCGCGGACCGGGAACGGCTGCGTGCCGAGGCTCGGGCAGACATGGCCGCCCACCTGCACGACTCCGTCCTGCAGACCTTGGCCCTGATCCAGCGCCAGGCCGACGATCCCGTCCTGGTGGCCTCCCTGGCGCGCCGCCAGGAACGGGAGCTGCGAACCTGGCTCTATGGGGAGGAGACCCGGGCACAAACCCTCAAGGGCGCACTGGAGCAGATGCGGATCGATGTCGAGGAGCGGTTCCCGATAGCGGTCGAGGTGATCTGCGTGAGCGACATGGATCTTGACGAGGCATCCACGGCGTTGGTTCAGGCGGCGGGTGAGGCCGTCACGAACGCCGCCAAACACTCCGGCGCGCCCCGGGTCGACGTGTTCGCCGAGGTCGAACCCGAACGGGTCGAGGTGTTCGTCCGGGATCGTGGCTGCGGATTCGACGAGTCGACGATCCGTCCGGACCGCAGAGGCGTGAAAGAATCGATCATGGCGCGGATGGAGCGCCATGGAGGGACGGCCCGGATCCGAACGGCACCGGGCGAAGGTACAGAGGTCAGGTTGGAGCTGATTCGATGAGTCAGGAGCAGGGCAGAGCACTGGAAGAGCTGCGCGTGGTGCTCGTGGACGATCACGCCATGTTTCGCGCCGGGGTGCGTCATGAGATCGGAAAACTGTGCCAGGTGGTGGGGGAGGGCCACGACGTGGCGTCGTCCGTGACCTCCATCCTCGAGACGAAACCCGATGTGGTGCTGCTCGACGTTCACCTGCCGGGTGGTGGCGGAGCAGAGGTGATCAAGCAGGTTGCCGCGAAGGCGCCCGACGTGAAATTTCTGGCGCTTTCGGTCTCCGACGCCGCTGAGGACGTGATCGGTGTGATCCGAGCGGGCGCGCGAGGGTATGTGACGAAATCCATCTCCTCGGAAGAGCTCGTCGAGGGTATCCAACGGGTGGCCTCCGGCGATGCGGTGTTCTCGCCGCGTCTGGCCGGTTTCGTACTGGACGCCTTCTCCGGCGCGGTCGACATCTCCAGCATCGATGAGGAACTGGACCGGCTCAGCTCCCGGGAACGCGAGGTGTTGAAACTGATCGCCCGCGGCTACTCCTACCGCGAAGTGGCCAGAGAGCTGTTCATTTCCATCAAGACCGTGGAAACCCACGTCTCCTCGGTGCTGCGGAAACTTCAGCTGAGCAACCGGCACCAACTCACCAAGTGGGCCACGGACCGGCACCTGGTGTGAATCGGGGATCCGGGCCCCGCGGGAAGTGGCCCGTCGTCGCCCTGCCCGGGTGATCGACGGGCCACGGGGCCGGCGTATCAGGCCTTGCGTTTCTTGAGCCAGCCCTGGACCGTCAGGATGATGACGGCACCGACCACGGAGAAGATCAGACCGCGGATGGAGAAGATGCCCTGGTAGGAGGAGTCGAAGACCAGCTGGCCGAGCCAGCCTGCCAGAACGGCGCCGAAAGCACCGAGCGCGGCGGTGGCGACCCAGCCTCCGCCTTCCTCCCCGGGCATGATCGCCTTCGCGATGCTTCCGCCGATCAAACCGATGATGATGTATCCAATGAGGGTCATGCATCAAGCATGCCCTGTTGCAGAGCCACACGCCATCAGGTGAACCCCCGGTTCATCCCCGTGCGGTTGCTCAGAACAGGGGACGCCAGGGGCTGAGCAGGGATTCAGCGAACTTCTTCCACCAGGGCCGACGAAGCCAGGTCTCGGCGGTCAACTCCACCGTGTTGCCCTCATCCACGGAGAAGATGTGTTCCATGTGGGCGGCCACATCACGGTCGGTGATCTCGAGATTCGCCTCGTAGTTGCCCCACAGGCTCAGACGATCCAGGTTCGCGGTTCCGATGGTGGACCATGTGCCGTCTATCACCGCGGTTTTCGAGTGCACCATCGCCCCCTGGTAGAGGAACAACCGGATGCCGGAGTTCAGTAGATCGGTGTAGAAGCCGCGCGACAGCCAGTCCGCAACGGCGTGGTTGGAGCGGTCGGGCACGATGATCCGGACATCCACCCCACGTTTCACGGCGTCACGGAGCGCGGCCACCAGGTCGTCGTCGGGGATGAGGTAGGCGTGGGTCAGCCAGATGCGTTCGGTGGCGCGGTCGATGGCCTCGAGGTACATGTTGCGAATCGGGTAGACCTGAATCCGGGGCACGTTCCGATGCACCTTCAGCGGTGAGTCCCAGCGTCGCTGCTGATCGTTGGTGAGCATGGGCAGTCCCTGTCTGCCGGCGTTCTGGTTCCAGAAGTCGACGAAGGCGTTCTCCAGTTCCGCGGCCCCGGGGCCGATCACGCGGGCGTGGGTGTCGCGCCACTGCTGCGCGTACAGCTTGCCGATGTTGTAGCCGCCTATGAAGCCCTTCTCGTGGTCGACGATCAGCAGTTTGCGGTGGTCGCGTCCCCAGGTTCGCGGTGACCAGGGTTTCGGGAAGGCCGGGTGCCGGAGCGCGAGCACTCCTTCTGGCATGGCGAAGAACCGGCGCGGCACCACGAGATTTGCGAAATCATCCCAGATGACGTTCACCTCGACCCCGCGGGCGGCCGCCCTGCCGAGTGCCTCCTTGAAGGCCTCCCCCACCTCGTCGGACTTCCAGATGTAGGTTTCGAAGTTCACCACCTTCCGGGCGCCGTCGATGGCGGCGAGCATGTCCCGGTAGAGCTCCTCGCCGAAGGTGTAGACGGTGATCTCGTCCTGGCCGACGACCACCGGCTGGGCGGGGGAGTAGGGGAAGCGCCGCAGTTTCCGGTGCTTCTTCCGAAGCGACTCCCAGCCGGTGACTCCGATCATCAGAGCGATCTGTGTCAGCAACAGACCGACGCTGATCCGGGGAATCGCGACACGGAGGAACCTCAGGACTCGCCTCATGACGGCCAAGCCTATTACGGTGATGACACGATGTCTGACTCCCTCTTCCCCGATCTCGCCGCCGTTTTCGCACCAGACGGGACGGCAACTCCCAAACCCTCCTTGCGGGGCGCCGCGCGAGCCGTCGACGAGGGGGAGCTGCTGGCGGACCTGAACGAACCGCAACGGGAGGCCGTCGTCCACTCCGGTTCCCCCGTGCTGGTGGTGGCCGGCGCCGGTTCCGGCAAGACGAGGGTGCTGACCCGACGCATCGCCCACCTGGTGGGGATCCGCGGGGTGCATCCCGGCGCCGTGCTGGCCATCACCTTCACCAACAAGGCCGCCGCCGAGATGCGGGAACGGGTCGCCGGGCTCGTGGGCAACCGGGCGAAACTGATGTGGGTCTCCACCTTCCACTCGGCCTGCGTGCGCGTCCTGCGTTCCGATATTGACCGGTTCGGCATCGCGAAATCCTTTTCCATCTACGACGACGCCGACTCCAAACGCCTGGTGTCGCTGGTGATGCGGGACCAGGAACTCGACCCGAAACGATTCCCGGTGCGTGCGGTGATGAACGCCATCAGCGGCTGGAAGAACGACCTGGTGGATTTCGAGACCGCGAAGGAACAGGCCTCCGGTCCGGTGGAGAAGGCCAACGCCGAGGTCTACGAGGCCTACCAGGCCAGGTTGCGGGCCGCCAACGCCCTCGATTTCGACGACCTGATCATGACCACCGTGAACCTGTTCCAGGCGTTCCCGGAGATCCGTGAGAAATACCGTCGGAGGTTCCGCCACGTGCTGGTGGATGAATACCAGGACACCAACCACGCCCAGTACGCGTTGATCCGTGAACTCTGCGGACAGACCACCTCGCCGGCCACGGATGCGCCGGTGGTGGAGCCGGCCGAGTTGATGGTGGTGGGCGACTCGGACCAGTCCATCTACGCCTTCCGGGGGGCGACGATCCGCAACATCCTCGACTTCGAGAAGGACTTCCCGGGTGCCCGGACGATCGTGCTGGACCAGAACTACCGCTCCACCAACACCGTGCTCCAGGCCGCGAACGCGGTGATAGCCAGGAACCCGGGGCGCCGCGAGAAGGCGCTGTGGAGCGACCTGGGGGAGGGCGCCCCGATCGTCGGGTGGGTGGCCGACACCGAACACGACGAGGCGCAGTTCGTGGCGGGGGAGATCGACCGGCTCGTCGACGACGGCCGTGCCAGCTACGGCGACGTGGCGGTGTTCTACCGGACCAACGCCCAGTCCCGGGCGCTCGAGGAGGTGTTCATCCGCGTCGGGATGCCCTACCGGGTGGTCGGCGGGGTGCGGTTCTACGAACGCAGGGAGATCCGCGACGCCATCGCCTACCTGCGGGCCATCGCCAACCCCGCCGACGACGTGTCGGTGCGGCGGATCCTGAACGTTCCCAAACGTGGGATCGGTGATCGGGCCGTGGCGGCGGTCTCGTCACTGGCAGGTGCGGAACGCATCTGTTTCTTCGACGCCCTCTCGCGCAGCGAGGAGGCGCCGGGCCTGGCGACGCGGTCGGCGAAACAGATTCGCGGTTTCGTGGATCTGGTTGAACGGCACCGCGTGAAGATGGCCCAGGGTGATCCCGCCGACGAGATCCTCACCTCGGTGCTCGCCGAATCCGGATACCTCACGGAACTGCAGAACTCCACCGATCCCCAGGACGAGACGCGCCTGGAGAACCTCGAGGAACTGGTCAACGTGGCGGCGGAGTTCGTCGCAGCCGCGAACGCCGTCGACCTCGACGAGGAGAGCGAGTCCGGGCTGGCGGCGGGAATGCCCGAACCCGACGCCTCGCTGCCCGCCTTCCTGGAGCGGATCGCCCTGGTGGCTGACTCCGACCAGGTGCCGGACGGTGCGGAAGGGCAGGGCGTGGTGACCCTCATGACCCTGCACACCGCGAAGGGCCTGGAGTTCGACACCGTGTTCCTCACCGGCATGGAGGACGGAGTCTTTCCCCACCTGCGTGCCATGGAATCGCAGGACGAACTGGAGGAGGAACGCCGGCTGGCCTACGTCGGCATCACACGGGCCCGCAAGCTGCTGCACCTGTCCCGCGCGACGGTGCGGGTCACCTTCGGGCAGCCGAGCCACAATCCGCCCTCCCGTTTCCTGGAGGAGATCCCAGTGGGTTTGATGGACTGGCGTCGTCTCGGTGAGCCCTCCGTCACGTGGGCGGCCAGCAACGCGGAACGCAGGTCACGGACCAGGCAAGCGCTGAGTTTCGGGACCGGATGCGGGAAACGTCCGACAGCCGGCGAGCTGGTGGTCGGGGATCGCGTGGCTCACACGGCCTTCGGGCTCGGAACGGTGCTGGCCGTTCACGGCGCCGGCCCGAAGCAGCAGGTGGACGTGGACTTCGGATCGGCGGGGAAGAAGCGCCTCGCCATCAGCCATGCCCCCATGGAGAAGCTGTAGGCAACGCAATCGGGACCCCGCGCGACGAGCGGGGTCCCGACCAGGCATGCGGAGATGCGGGGAACCGTTACTGAACGGTGACGCCCTGGCTGCGCAGGAATGCCATCGGGTCGGTTGCCGTGTAGACGTCGCCCGGAGTGGTGCCCGCCGGGTAGTACTCGAAGTGCAGATGCGCCCCGAAGGAACGCCCCGTCACTCCGACGTAGCCGATCAGGTCGCCGGCCTTGACCGCCTGACCCGGCTTCACCACGACCTGTGACTGGTGCGCGTACAGGGTCATGCCGCCGTTCAGGTGCATGATCACCACGTTGTTGCCGGCCCAGGATGCGGCGGTTGGGCTCAACACGATGCCGGACGCGGCTGCGTAGATGGGGGTTCCCACGGGGGCCGGGAAGTCCTGCCCCGTGTGGTATCGGGCCCACGCGCCGGTCTGGCCGAAGTGGGCACCGATGGAGTAGTTCTCCTTGAGCGGCATGGATCCGCCCCCGGTGGAGGCCGCGGCCAAATCCTCGGCGGAGATCTGGGACGTGTCGACGCCTGCCTTCTTGAGCGACTCACGGGCGGCGCTGAGACGTTCCTCGGCCGCTTTCTTCTCGGCCTCGAGCTTCTCCGCCTGCGCGGCAACGAGCTTGAGGTCGGTCTCCATCAGCTGCTCGCGTTCGGCCGCGGTTTCGTCCGCGCTGGTCTCCAGGGCGCTGTCGTGGGAGGACTTGAGGGAGGCGTCGTGTTCCTTTGCGTTCTCATCCGCGACGGCGGAGTCCAGATTTCCCCGCACCCCGGAACGGGAAGAAGCGCCGGAATCGCCGAAACCCTGCTCCACGGCCTGGGCTGCGGCCTCCGGGACTGCGGCATCGCTGGCCACCTGCTCGGAGACGGCCTCGTTTCCCGAAGTGCGGGAATACCAGGCCCAGCTGAACAGGGTGCCCACCGCGAGCAAACCGGCCAGACCGGATGCGATCGAGACCTTCCCGAGGCGTCGGCGTCCCCTTGCCGGGGGAGCCGTGGAGGCCTCCACGAGGTCGTTCGTGTCGGATTGCTCATCGGGGAGGTCGAAATGATCGACCTCGACCATGGCCCTTTTCGGCGTGCTGGCCTTTTCTGCGTGGTTCAAGGCTGTGTCTCCGCTCTTGATGGACATCCGACGCAAACCTTAGCAATTCTCAGCATGCTCTCAAAATCAAGTTTCGAGTCGGGCCAACGTCTGACACGACCGAACAGCGGCCTCGCGTTGATCCCCGCCCACACCAGCGTGCTATCCCTGCGCTGTGCGCTGGCCGAGCCGGATGGCCAAGGCCTTGAGCTGGTCCTCGGTGAACTGGGTTTCCCCGACGCCGGTGAACAGCAGATAGCTGACGGCCGTTCCGGCCCTAGCGACCATCAACTGGTACGGTCTCTGGGTGCCGTCATCGGCGATCTGCTGTTTCACGTCGAAAAGCCGGGCCGCCACGGCTGGGCCGTCGCTGCCGTCGGTGGTCACGGGGGTCAGTTCCGTGACCTTGGCCGCCGCAACCCTCTTCGCGCAGGAGGCCAGGTTCTCCGAGAGCAGATCCCCGAAGGTGGTGGCGGCGGTTTCGTCGGCGAAGGCGAAGCGGTACTGGGTGATGCCGAAAACCTTGAACGTCTCGTCGGGGGAACCGACCGTGTAGGAGCGTTGCTTGCGGTCGGTGGGTCCTTGTTCACTGGCCAGGTTCACGCCCTCGCAGCCCATCCCGGAGGACTCCACCTCCTTCAGGCTGCTGCTTCCGCTCCAGGCCAGGTGTCCCGGGGCGATGATCGGGATGTCATTCGGGATCAGCCAACCCTGCGGGTTGGCGGGGTGGGGCGGCCGGGGTGACATCGGGGGTTCCGGGACAGGTGCCGCAGCGGTTTCACAGGTCGCGGTCAGGGGGCGCAGCAGGGCGCTCACCGTGCTCTTCGGGTCGACGGTGCCATTGTTGCGGGCCACGTCGAGCAGGCTGATCACCCTGCCGGTGCGCACCAACAGGATCGTGTGGTACTGGGCGATGTCCTCCTGGACGACGCTCATCTGCAGCACCTCGTCGCCGAGCCCGGTCACAGTGGAGGAACCTGTGATCAGGGCGGGTATCGCGGAGCAGGACGCCAAGGAGGCGGCGCGCTGCTCGTAGATCTTCTTGGCGGTCTCCTCGTTGGCGTACGCATCAACCTGGTGTATGAGGGCCAGTTTGTCCTCCTGCTGCGTACCGATCGCGCGCTGGAGGGTGGCGGTCGTGTTGATCTCCGCAGGGTCGGAGTCCAGGCAGTTCACCTTGCGAAGGGTCTCCTTGCCCTTCTCCGTGACGGTCTGGGTGACGGTCCAACTTGCGGCCGGCTCGATGAGGGCCGCATCCGATGTGTCGAGAAGAGAGGTGTCAGCGAGGTTGACCGGGGTGCCGGTGGTTTCCGACGAGCTGGGATTGGCGTTGCTGGCAGCAGGGCCGGGGGTGTTCAGGCGCGAGAGCACGAAGATCCCGCCTGCCGTCAGGACGGCCACGGTGACGGCCACCACCACCCACGTGGTGAGCATGCGCCTGTGATGCGCGAGCCACCCCTGTGACACAGTGGCGGACCCCTCGCGCTGCGTCTGCCTGGAGTTCGCCTGCCAGGGGTTGTCCGCCTCCGGTTCGGGATCTGCGGCTCGGGCCGGGGAACGATGTGCAGCGGCCCGGGGTTGACGGGACACCCGCGGCGGCGGGGAGGGCTGCTGCTCGGGCCAGCCGCTCCAGGAGGAGGCCGGCTGTTGGGCCCGGCGTTGTGGATCGGGTCGGGAAGGCGGGTATGGGGTGGGTGAGATCGCGGCGTGCACGGCGGTTCCGGATGCCGAATCCCGTCCCGCAGGAGTGGTCTCGTCATCGAGTCCGTCCCATCGCATGGCTCTTTTACCGGCCCCTGAACCCGGCATGGCACGTCGTTCCGTTCCCGGGAGAACGGGAGCAGGGACGGCGCTCTCGTCGAGGGGGTCGATGGGACGGGTGAACGGTGAGTCGATGTCCTCAGCGGCGCCGCGTCGGGCCCGGCCTGCGCGCCCGCTGGGTGTGCTGAGTGTATCGTCGACGCCGTCCGGCTGGGCGTCGTCCGCCGAGAAGGCCCTGCGGGGACGCTGCTTGCCGGAGTCAGTCATGTTCACCTCCACGCGGACGACGAACCGCCACCGGGGCGGTATCTCACTGGTACAGGTTACCCATGACTTCGATGATCTGTTGGATCGAGGAAGGAGGCTGGTGTGGCGGAACGAGGTTCCCGGCATCGGATGATAGCCGTGGATGTGGACGAGGCGGCACGGGCGGCGAGACCTCAGATGATCATTCCGTGGTTCGTGTTGGCGCCGCTGGGGGGGCTCGCGGTAGTGGCCGCGGGGTGGCTTCTGATGGCGGGCCCTGCCGCTCTCGGATGGCTGACCTCGCCGGAGTCGCAACTGGCCGATGCGCTCGACCTGGCCTCCCGCGTGTTGCTGCTCGCCAACGGGGCGGCGACCATGATCGGAGGACAGCTGGTGAGCGTCGCGCCACTCGGACTGACCCTGGTGCTGATACTGCTCGGGGTTCCGGTCGCGGGGTTGGCGGCCCGCGTCGCCCTCGACGAGACCGATGACCTTGGAGGAGTGGTGCTGAGGGTCGGGGGTGTCTATGCGGGAACCTACGTCGTCTCCATCACCCTGATCGCGTTCTTCGTCCCGGAGACCTCCGCGATCCGGACCTTCCTGGGGAGCGTGTTGATCGGGGGGCTCTCCGGGTTCCGGGGGGCCGCGCGCGCCGTCGGATACGACCTCTTCGAACGGTGGCCCGCGTGGCTGCGGTCGCTGCCGCGGGGGATCGGGGTGGCCGTCCTCACATGCGTGGGAACCGGGGCCGCGCTCCTCACGGTCATGCTCGTCCTGGGCCGTGACCGCATCGCCGCCATCTCCGACGGGCTCGGCGGCGATGGTGCGGCGGGGCTCCTGCTGGGCGTCATCCAGCTGGTGTGGCTCCCGAACCTCGTCGTCTGGGCCACGGCCTGGACACTGGGGGCAGGAGTCACGCTGGGAGAGGGAACGCTGCTCAACATGAACGGGACGAGCCTGGGGTTCCTGCCCTCGATTCCCGTGTTGGGAGCGGTCCCGGACCCGGGTCCCGTATCCGAACTGGCCTGGCTGTGGGGGCTGGGCGGGGTGCTCGCTGGCGTCCTGGCGGCCCTCGTCGTCACGCTCAACCGATCTTCCGAAAGGTTCTACGAGACGTCCTTGGTCGGTGGGCTCGCGGGAATTGTCGCGGGAGCCGTGCTGTTCGTGCTCGCCTGGTGTGCAACCGGGGGGTTGGGGACACAGCGTCTCTCCCATGTGGGGGTCGGGCTCGGCAGTCTTGCGATCACCGCCTCCTGCATTCTCGGATTGTCCGGGCTGGTCACGGGGCTTACGGTGGGACTCGCCCGGCGGGAGTGGCCGACGCGTCGGGGCATGCACACCGAAACCGGGCAGGAGAGCCTTGGATCGCGGGGCAGGGATGACGAGGAGACGCTACGCCGGTAGCCCTCCGTGGGAGCGTCGTGGCTCATGTGAGCAGAAGGGCTCCTCAGCCAGGAAATCACCCGTCATCGCGTAGGCGCGGGCCCGTGAACCGCCGCAGAAGGAACGGTAGGAGCAGACGCCGCACTTGCCCTTGAGCTGACTGCGGTCACGCAGCGTCGTGAACAGCGGGGAGTGGCGGTAGACCTCCTCGATGTCGTCGGTCCTGACGTTGCCCGCCCTGACGGGCAGGAAACCTGACGGATAGATGTCGCCGACGTGGGAGACGAACATGAACCCGTCGCCGTCATTGACGTTGCGGGCGCGGCCGATGCCGTCCTGCTGCGAGTAGTGCATCCCGGAGGTCAGCACGTCCAGGTCGGTGTCCGCCCCGGCCCGCGCCTCGGCGCGCTTGCGCTGCATGACGACCCGCGAGTACTGGGGCGCGGCGGTTGCCTTGATGTCGAAGGAAGCGGTCCGGGACAGGTCGTAGAGCTGGTTGAAAACGGCCTCGAATCCCTCGGCGGAGGCGACGTCCTCCTTCTTGGCGCGCCCCATCGGGACCAGGAAGAAAACCTCCCAGAAGACGATTCCCAGTTCCGTCATGAGCCGGCACATGGCCTCCATGTCGTCGAGATTGGCCTTGCGGACCACCGTGTTCACCTGGGTGGTCAGGCCGATCTCCTGGGCCTCGCGGAGGATGCGTAGGCCGTGCGCGAAACTTCCCGCCACGCGGCGGAACTCGTCGTGGATGGTCGCGTTCGAGCCGTCGAGGCTGACCGCCAGCCGGCTCAGTCCCGCGTCCCTGAGGGCCTGGAGCTGCTCACGCGAGGCGAGCGAGGTGGTGGCCGGTGTGATGGCCATGCGAAGCCCGATGTCGGCGCCGTGCCGCACCAGGTCGACGATGTCCGGGCGTTTGAAGGCGTCCCCACCGGAGAAGACGAACACCACGCGCCCGAACCTCCGCACGTCATCGAGGAGCTTCATCCCCTCCGCCGTGGTCAGCTCGTTCGGGTTGCGCAACGGCTGCGCGGATGCGCGGCAGTGGCGGCAGGCCAGGTCACAGGCCTGGGTGGTCTCCCAGATCACGATGAACGGGGCCCGGTCGAAGTCCAGGTTCGGGCGGGCGCCAAAGGGTTTCCCGTGCGGATGCCCGGCCCGGTGTGCATGGGGATGCGGCATGTCTCGACGCTAGCGCTCCGGCTGGCGACGGAACTTGCGAGGGGGAGTGTCGCCAAGTGGGGTGTTTGAGGCGATCCGTCGCTTCCCCGGGCCGCAGGAAGTTTTCGTTCCCCGATCCACGGATACCGCGGCGGCTGCTCCTGGGGGCCGGGTTCCCGGGCAGGACGGGGCAACCGGCGATACGGTTGTCCGGTGACGATTCGCGTGGTGGTGCTGGTTTCCGGGTCGGGGACCCTGCTGCAGGCCCTTCTCGACGCCGCCTCGGCGGGGGAGGTGGACGCCCGGGTCGTGGCGGTGGTCTCCGACCAGCCCGCCGCCCACGCCCTGGAACGGGCCCGTGCCGCCGGGGTGCCGGCCGTCGCCCATCCCCTCGTCAAGGGCTCGGACCGCGACGAATGGGATGCCGGACTGACCGGGATCGTGGCCGGTTTCGAACCTGACCTGGTGGTCTCGGCAGGATTCATGAAGCTGCTGGGGACCAGTTTCCTCGCCCGGTTCGGGGGACGCACCATCAACACCCATCCCGCGCTGCTTCCCAGCTTCCCCGGGATGCACGGGCCGAGGGACGCGCTGAACCATGGGGTCAAGATCTCCGGCGCCACGGTTTTCCTCGTCGACTCCGGGGTGGACACCGGTAGGATCCTGGCCCAGGGGGCTGTCGAGGTGTTGCCCGACGACACCGTCGAGACCCTTCACGAACGCATCAAGGTGGTGGAACGCCGCCTGCTGGTGGAGACCGTGCGTGCCTGGAACTAAGGAGAGAGATGACCGACCGGATTCAGCTGCGCCGCGCGCTGCTCAGCGTCTACGACAAGGATGGTCTGGAGGAACTGGCCACCGCCCTCCACGCCGCCGGGGTGGAGCTGGTCTCCACGGGATCCACCGCGGCCCGGATCGCCGCGGCGGGGATCCCCGTGACCCGCGTCGAGGAGCTGACGGGTTTCCCCGAATGCCTCGACGGCCGCGTCAAGACGCTCCACCCGCGCGTTCACGCCGGAATCCTCGCCGACCGCCGTCTGCCCGCCCACGTCTCCCAGCTGGAGGAACTCGGTGTCGCCCCCTTCGATCTGGTGGTGGTGAACCTCTACCCGTTCGAGGCCACCGTCGCCTCCGGGGCCGGGATCGACGAGTGCGTCGAACAGATCGACATCGGCGGACCCTCGATGGTGCGTGCCGCCGCGAAGAACCACCCGAGCGTCGCGGTGGTGACCTCCACATCGCAGTACCCCGTGGTCCTGGACGCCCTCGCCGAGGGCGGTTTCACCCTCCAGCAGCGCCGCGACCTCGCCACCGACGCCTTCCGTCACACCGCATCCTACGACATCGCCGTCGCTTCCTGGATGGGGGCCACCGTGGCCACCCCGCCCGGCGACGGCTTCCCGGCCTGGCTGGGTGCGGCCTGGGTGAAGAAACAGGACCTGCGCTACGGCGAGAACTCCCACCAGGCAGCTGCCCTCTACACCTACCCGCCCGGCCCGGAGGGAATCGCCCAGGCCGAGCTGCTGCACGGCAAACCCATGAGCTACAACAACTACACCGACGGCGAGGCCGCATACCGCGCCGCGGGTGACTTCACCGAGCCGTGCGTCGCGATCATCAAACACGCCAACCCGTGCGGGATCGCGATCGGCCCCGACATCGCCGAGGCCCACCGCAGGGCCCACGCCTGCGATCCGGTTTCCGCCTTCGGAGGGGTCATCGCAGCCAACCGCCCGGTCACCGCCGAACTGGCCGAACAGGTCAAGGACATCTTCACGGAGGTGGTGATCGCCCCCGGTTTCGAACCGGAGGCCCTGGCGATCCTCACCGCGAAGAAGAACCTGCGGTTGCTGAGGGCCACCCCTTACACGCACCGGGAACGCGTCCTCCACCCCATCTCCGGGGGCGCCCTGCTCCAGAGACCCGACCGCATCGACGCGCCCGGCGACGACCCCGTGAACTGGGAACTCAAGGCCGGTGACGCGGTCGACGATGCGACCCTGGCCGACCTCGTGTTCGCGTGGCGGGCCTGCCGCGCCGTGAAATCCAACGCCATCCTCCTGGCCCGCGACGGCGCCTCCGTCGGCGTCGGCATGGGGCAGGTGAACCGTGTCGACTCGTGCCGCCTGGCGGTTGAACGCGCGGGGGAACGGGCCGCCGGGTCGGTGGCCGCATCCGACGCCTTCTTCCCGTTCGCCGATGGGCCGCGGATCCTGATCGACGGCGGCATCCGGGCCATCGTCCAGCCGGGCGGCTCCCTGCGCGACCAGGAAACCGTCGACCTGTGTGCCGAACACGGCGTTGCGCTGTACTTCACCGGCACCCGTCACTTCTTCCACTGATGCAGGAGTGCGAATGACCGCGGGAATCCTGGACGGCAGGGCCACGGCCGCCGCCATCAAGACGGAACTGAAGCAGCGGGTGGGCCGGCTCCGCGCCCGGGGGATGGTGCCAGGGTTGGCGACGGTGCTCGTCGGCGACGACCCGGCCAGCCGGAACTACGTGCGCATGAAGCACCGCGACTGCGAGCAGGTGGGCATCGCCTCCATCCAGGTGGAGCTTCCCGCCGACGCCACCGCCGCGCAGCTGGAGGAGGCCGTCGCGGCGCTCAACGCCGACCCCTCCTGTACCGGATACATCGTGCAGCTGCCGATACCGGGGCACCTCGACGAGAATCGGGTGCTGGGACTGATCGATCCGGACAAGGACGCCGACGGGCTGCACCCGATCAATCTGGGGCGGCTCGTGCTCAACGAACCCGCCACCCTGCCCTGCACCCCCCGGGGCATCGTGGAACTGGTACGCCGTCACGGCATCGAGTGGCGGGGAGCGGACGTGTGCGTGGTGGGTCGCGGCATCACGGTGGGGCGGCCCCTCGGGCTGATCCTGACCCGCCGCAGCGAGAACGCCACGGTGACCCTGTGCCACACCGGCACCCGCGACCTGGCCGAACACACCCGGCGGGCCGACGTCGTGGTGGCGGCCGCCGGAGTACCGGGTATGATCACCGCCGACATGATCCGCCGGGGCGCGGTGTGCATCGATGTCGGCGTCAGCCGCGTTGATGGCAGAACCACCGGCGACCTGGAGCCGGACGTGTGGAACAGGGCCGGCTGGGTGACCCCGAACCCAGGCGGGGTGGGCCCCATGACCCGAGCCATGCTGCTCAGCAATGTCGTCGATCGCGCCGAGGAAATTCATGGACACCCCCACGGTTAACCGGCTTCCCACGAACCCGTGGCCGCTGGCGGCCGTGCTCGGCGTGTTCACGATCGGCGTGCTGATTGCGAGTTTCGTGAACTGGCGCTACGGGGCGGTGGTGATGGCCGCGGCGACCCTCCTCGCCGGGGTCGCCCGGATGCTGCTGCCGCGTCGCGTCTCCGGTCTGCTGGTGGTCCGGCGCCGCTGGATGGACATCACCATCCTCTTCAGCCTGGGTGCTGCGATCGGCGTGCTCGCGCTGGTGGTTCCCCCCGGCACGTGAAATCCGGCGGTGGACGATAGGCTCGGTCGTGGACACCAACGTCGAAAGAAAGGTCCGCACGATGAGCACTGAGGCTCCCGTCAAGATCGCGGTCACCGGCGCCGCCGGCCAGATCTGCTACAGCCTGCTGTTTCGCATAGCCAGCGGCTCCCTGCTGGGTGATCGGCCCATCGAGCTGCGTCTGCTGGAAATCCCCCCGGCCCTGAAGGCCCTGGAGGGTGTCGTCATGGAACTCGACGACTGTGCCTTCCCGAACCTGAAGAACGTCGTCATCGGCGATGATCCGAAGAAGGTCTTCGACGGTGCCAACCTGGTGATGCTGGTCGGCGCCATGCCCCGCAAGGCCGGCATGGAGCGCGGCGATCTGCTGAGCGCCAACGGCGCCATCTTCACCGCCCAGGGCAAGGCATTGAACGAGGTGGCAGCGGACGACGTTCGCGTGCTGGTGACCGGCAACCCCGCCAACACCAACGCGCTGATCGCATCCAGCAACGCCCCCGACATCCCGAAGGAGCGTTTCAACGCCCTCACCCGCCTGGACCACAACCGTGCGAAGACCCAGCTCGCCCAGAAACTCGGCCGTCCCGTCGAGGAGGTCAGGAAGATGACCATCTGGGGCAACCACTCCTCCACCCAGTACCCCGACATCTTCCACGCCGAGGTGGGCGGGAAGAACGCCGCTGAACTGGTGAACGACGAGGCCTGGATCGAGTCCACCTTCATCCCGACGGTCGCCAAGCGCGGCGCGGCCATCATCGAGGCCCGTGGCCTGTCGTCCGCGGCCTCCGCAGCGAACGCCACCGTCGAGCACATGCGTGACTGGGTGCTCGGCACCCCCGACGGCGACTGGGTGTCCATGGCGGTTCCCTCCGACGGCTCCTACGGGGTCGCCGAGGGCGTCATCTCCTCCTTCCCGTGCGTCGTGAAGAACGGCAAGTACGAGATCGTCCAGGGCCTCGAGATCGACCCGTTCTCCCGCGCCAAGATCGACGCATCCGTCGCCGAGCTGCTCGACGAGCGCAAAGCGGTCAAAGAACTCGGCCTGATCTGATCCGGCAGGGATCACAAAGGTGCCCGGCGGGTTTCCCGCCGGGCACCTTTCGTCTTGAAGACCGCCGGGCACGAGGGCCGTGAGCGATTCCGGGGCCGGTCGCGCCGGAAACATCTTGCGCGTGCCCGGGTTCTTGCTGTCGGGCGTCAGGGGTTTCGACTCGGGTCGCTCGTTCCTCGCGGCCCGGCTCAACCAGCTTGGAAATGGTGAAGCTGGTTGAGCCGGCCTGCGAGCGTCAGCGAGTGGGGCGTGTCGAAACCGTGGTGAGAGTCTCCGGGTTCTTGCTGTCGGGCGTCAGGGGTTCTGACTCGCTCGGTTCCTCGCTCCCCGGCTCAGCCGGCTTCAGGACAGGGCGCTGAACTGGCCCGGGCCGCTTCTTCGTCGCGGCCCGGGCCAACCGGCTCACGGATCAGAGTCCCAGCTCGCTGGCGAAGTCGCCGGCCTCCAGGCGTGTCTTGATCAGGCTGAGGAAACGGGCGGCCTTGGCGCCGTCGATGAGGCGGTGGTCGTAGGTGAGCGACAGGTACATCATGTCGCGGATGGCGATGGTGTCGCCGCCCAGGGCGTCGGTGACCACCACGGGGCGTTTCACCAGTGCGCCGGTGCCGAGGATCGCGACCTGCGGCAGGTTGATGATCGGGGTGTCGAACAGGGTACCGGCCGAACCGTAGTTGGTGATGGTGAAGGTGCCACCACTCAGCTCGTCGGGGCCGACCTTCCCGGCGCGGGTGCGGGCCGCCAGGTCGCCGATGCGCTTGGCCAGCCCGGCCAGGTTCAGATCCCCGGCGTCATGGATGACGGGCACCATCAGGCCGCGATCGGTGTCGACGGCGATGCCGATGTTCTCCTGCGACGCGTAGGTCACGGTACCCGCCTCGAAGTCGGGCGAGGCGTTGAGCACGGGCATCGCCTTCAGGGCCTCGATCGTGGCCTTCGTGATGAACGGCAGGTAGGACAGGGATGCGCCCTCGCGTTTCTTGAAGTCGTCCTTTGCGATCTTGCGCAGCTTCGAGATGGCGGTCACGTCCACCTCGACCGTTGCCGTGAGCTGCGAGGCGACCCGCAGCGACTCCGTCATCCGCTCCGCGATCACCTTGCGCATCCGCGACAGCTTCTCCGTGGTGCCGCGCAGTTTCGCGGCCTCCTCCGAAACGGCGGCCACCTGGGGAGTCGGGGCCGGTGCAGTCGTGGGTGCCGTGGCGGCGGTGGGGACAGAGGCCGCGGATGCTGCCTTCCTGGCCAATTCGGCGGCGTCGAGGATGTCCTGCTTGCGGATACGACCTCCGACACCGGTGCCCTGGACGGAGCTCAGGGCGATGCCGTGCTCGGCAGCGAGCCTGCGAACCAGAGGCGTGACGTAGACCCCCTCCTCGGACGATGCGCGGCGTGCGGTGACCGGAACAGCAGGTGCAGCAACCGGTGCGGTGACTGCCGGGGGAGCGGGCGTGGGCGGGACGGCGGGCGTGGGTGCCGGCTCAGCGGCGGGAGCCGGCGGGACCGGTTCAGGGGCCGGCGTCGGCGCAGGTGCAGCATCGCCGACCAACGCCAGGACAGCGCCGACAGCTGCGGTCTCGTCCTCCGCGACACGGATCTCCAGGAGGGTCCCCGCGACGGGGGAGGGGATCTCGGTGTCGACCTTGTCGGTGGACACCTCGAGGAGGGGTTCGTCCACCTCGACGGTTTCGCCGACCGTTTTCAGCCAACGGGAAACGGTTCCCTCGGTGACCGATTCCCCGAGAACGGGGAGCACCACTTCGGTTGCATTGCCCGCAGGGACGGCCTGCGGGGCGGGAGCCTCACTGGCCTCGCCGATCACGGCCAGAACGGCGCCGACCTCCGCCACGTCGTCCTCGTTGAACCTGATCTCCAGGAGGGTACCGGCCACGGGGGAGGGGATTTCGGTGTCCACCTTGTCGGTGGAGACCTCCAACAAGGGTTCGTCCACCTCGACGGTCTCGCCGACGGCCTTAAGCCAGCGGGAGATGGTGCCTTCAGTGACCGACTCGCCCAGTGCCGGGAGTGTTACTTCGGTTGACATGTGAACAATGGCTCCTTTTGTGTCTGGCGCGTCGCTATCCGTTCCAAGCCTATCCTTCAATCAGGCGTGCATGTGCAGGGCCGACCCGGCGAGGGTGAGGTTCGCCTCAGCCAGTGCCTCGCTGAGGCTCGGGTGCGGGTGGATCAGGTCCTTCACGTCGTCGGGGGTGGCCTGCCAACCCACCATCAGGGTACCCTCCGCTATCAGTTCCGCGATGTCCTCTCCCACGAGGTGCACACCGACGAGTGCGCCGCCCGGACGCCGGATCACCCGCACCAGTCCCGCATCGCGGTCCCCGGGGGCCAGCATCAGGGCGCGGGCGTTGCCGCGCAGGTCGAAATCCGAGACCTCGCAGCCCCCGGTCGCCGCTGCCTGCTCCCGGGTCAGCCCCACCGATGCGAGCTGCGGACTCGAATAGGTGATCCGCGGGATGTCGCGGTCCTCGGGGGGCCGGGGACGGATGGGGCGCCCACCCGACAGATGGGCCAGCTGTTCGGCCAAGAAGATGCCGTGTGCGTAGCCGCGGTGCGCCAGCTGCGGGCCCGCGATCAGATCCCCGACCGCGAACACCCCCGCCGCGGTGGTGGCGAGCTCCCGGGTGGCGCTCACGTGTCCCGTGGAGGTGAGGGCGACACCCGCTTCCTCCAGTCCCAGGCCGCCGGTGACGGGGCGTCTCCCGACCGCGATCAGCGCGACATCCGCGGTGACGGTCCCGTCGGGTAGTTCCAAGCGCACCTGGTCGCCGTCGCGGACGATGCCCTCGGCCTTCGCCCCGAGCCGCAGGTCGACGCCCCGGGCCCTCAGGCGTCGTTCCAACACGGCGACGAGGTCCGGATCCTCGTTCGGGAGCAGGTGCGGCCTGGCCTCCGCCAGGACCACGTCGACCCCCAGATCGCGCCAGAGGGACGCGAACTCGACGCCGATCACGCCGCCGCCCAGGATGACCGCCCGCCCGGGAAGCTGCTCCAGGCGCAGCGCGTGTTCGCTGGTGAGGATGCGTTCCCCGTCGGTCGGCAGACCCAGCGTCACGGGGGCCGATCCGGTTGCCAGGACGACGTTGTGGGCGCGCAGCAGCTCCCCGTCGACGTCGAGGGCAGGTCCTTCGGCATCGACCACCAGCCGGCCGTGTCCCGGGACCACCCGGATGCCGCGGGAGCGGATCAAACCGGTCAACCCGCGGTGCAGCCCCGAGACCAGGGAGTCCGCGAAACCCCGCACCTTGGCGGCGTCCACCCCGGTGAGGATGGCGCCGATTCCCAGCCTGTCGGCCTTGGCTACAGTGGTGCGGGTCTTGGCCGCCTGCAGCCACGCCTTGGTGGGCACACACCCCCGGTGCAGGCAGGTGCCGCCCAGCTCCTTCTCCTCTACCAGTGCCACGTCCAGCCCGAGCTGCGCGGCCCGCAGGGCGGTCGCGTAGCCGGCGGGGCCGCCGCCCAGGACGGCCAGGTCATGAACTTGCGTCATGCGGGACAGTCTTCCATCCTCCCGGCATAATGTTCGGGTGGGTTGGTTCTCGAAACGCAGGGTCGCTGCAAAGGTCGCCAAGGAGCAGAAGGAAGTGGACGGTGTGCTCCTCGACCATCTGGACGGTTTCGTGACCACCCGCCGGGGCGTCGAGGCCTGGCTGGAGCAGCCGACCAGCTTCAACAAACCGTCGATCCTGCTGGTGGCCGCCGACGGGGAATCCACCCGGCGCGCCATCCCCTCGATCGCCTTCGGCTACGACTTCGCCTCCCGCCACGACATTCCCGCCTACGACGCGGGTGTGGTGCCGTATCCGCAACGCATGCGCGAATACGGGGCGAGGAACAAGAGGATCTCCGGATAGAGCCGGTTCCAACAGAAGATCCGCGGCTCGAATCAGCCGAGAAAACGCCCACCCAATGCGCGGCGGCCCGCGGTTTCCCAGCCCGGGGACCGGGGCGAGCCCGCCGCAGGTCACGGCACGGGAATGCCGGGAGCGACTCGGGCGCTGCTGATTCCCCGATTACTCCTTCCCAGGCGGAAACGTACTCGTCCCTTCAGAACCGTTCCTGATGTGGCCCTTCCATCCACCAGGGGCTCTGCGGGGAAAAGAGTGAACGTCCAGGTTTCGTTGTAATCGCTGTCGGGTACCGTCCCGGCCGGTGACTGGAGCAGACGTGCTCCCCACAGCTGGCGGGTCATGGCGTCGCGGGTGTCGTGTCCCAGAACCTCGAAACGTCGCCGCTCCGCATCCCGGACAGCCACGTGGCTTCCCGCCGAGATGCCCTGGGGACCGACGACCGAGACGAACGGGGTCCACGGGACCCCGGAAAGGGTGAGGTCGACGCCTTGGCCCAGCGCAGGGTCCACGAAATCCTCGCCGAGGCCGGGGCTCTGCTGTTTCCGGACCGCAGAGGGAAGATGGGAACGGGTGTCAATTTTTCCCGGGGAAGGGACCAGCAGCAACCCGAACTCCGCCCTCTCCCCGAACCGGAATGTGGCGAAATGGTCCCGGAGCGCCGCCGCCGCTCGTTCGGCGCGTTCCCACCAGTCGTCGTCCTGGATGCCTTCGAGATGTTCTACCGGAGTGGGTAGCCCTCGAACCGTGAGCATTTCCCGGGCAACCGGGCCCATCCATCCCGACCGGGCCATACGGTCGAGTTCGCTTTTCCGGAATGTCGTGTGCATGGGGTTCCTGGATTTCGCATCGACGGATCGGGCGTTTCCCGGGCCGGTGAGGTGATGCCGGGTGCCGTTTCACGGTATCAGTCACGGGGTCTTTCGTGGGGACGAAGTGGCGATGACCAGGGGCCTCGGCGCGGCTCTCCGAGTGTGTGCCCGGGAGTCATTGCCGATCATCGAGGAAACGAAGAATGACCTCGGCGCTGCGTCGTGCCCCGTCGATGCCTCGCGTCAGGGCGGCCAGTTCTCGCGCGCGTCGCCGCAGGGTGGCGTCGGTGAGCAGCCGCTCCACCAGGGAGGGAATCCTGTGCCGGCGGATGTCACGCATCGTGAAGGCCAGCGCATTGCCGAAGTCCACGCATTCTGCGATGTTGAGTTTCTGCTCCATCTGCATGCCGATGCCTGCGAAGGGTGCACCCGAGGCGCAGGCCGTCTGCACCGTCCCCTCGCCTCCATGGATGAGCGACGCGTCGATGAGCCCGCCCAGTTCGTGGGCGGGGAGGAAGTCGAAGACCAGAACCGAGGGAGGCAGCCCACGACGATCCCGCGGGGTGAGATAGCGGCCCGCCGTGGAAACGACGTCCACATCGAGATCCCCGAGGGCGGTGAGCAGCGGAAGCGCCACCTCGCGGCGAGCGGAGGAACCCAGACCCACGTGGATGAGCGGACGTCCGTGTTCCCGGGCGAGTTCCTCCACTTTCGGAGGTAGGTTCCCGGTGGCACGGGCGTAGATGGGGCCGACCGCCACCTCACCGGATACCAGGGGCCGCCCGTCCAGCAGGGGGAACAGGGAAGCGATCGGCGCCAGATCGGCGTCGAGCATCGCTGCGGTGCACCCGGGAAGCCGGAGACCGTGCTCGCGGGCCACGCGGCGGAAAGCCGCTGGTTTCCACCGGAGATGCCTGGCGAGTTTCCCGGCCAGGAACCCAGCGAGCCGGTTGACGCAACGAGAGACGGGACCTGCGTGCACGCACAGCGGAAGGCCGGAGACCGAGGCCAGGTGGCTTGCGCTCAAGGGATAGGGGCGCAGGTACACCAACGGCACCCCGGCGATCCTGGCCGACAGCAGAAGGGTGAGGGTCGTCCCGATGATCACCGCGTCGGGTTGCCAACGCGCGATCAGGTCCAGTTCGCTGCGCACCCGGGTGCGCACCATGCGCGTCGTGAACGGAAAGCGCAGTGAACGCCCCTGCTCGAAGGCGAGGAACCCGGCTGCCAGGGCATCGTCCACCTCGGGGGCGAGGAGGTCGAGATCGAACCCCGCCTCCCGGATGTAGGGGGCATAGGTGCGTGAGTACCCCATGAAACGCACGTCGTGCCCTGCCCGGGCGAGTTCTCGGGCCACCTCGACCCCGCGGGACGTCTCACCCAGGTTGAAGGTCTCGGGGGCGAAGAGGAAACGCCGCCCGGGCGTGCCGGTGCTCACGGATTCCCCTCGGGTGGGGACGCGATGCGCTCGGCCTGCTGGGCGAAGAAGTCGCCGATCCGCCGGCTGCCGGTGCGCTCCGCGACGCTGTCCGTGCGCATGTTCCACGCCAGGAAACGGAGCAGGTCTGCCTTGTGCGGCGCGAAGGGGCGGGCCAGCAGCACCACGGCGTCCAGGGTGCGGGACGGCAGGCGGGTGATCCTGGGGCGGGTGCCGAGGGCCCCGAACGCCAGTTCGGCGATCCCGCGGAAACTCAGTTCCTCCGGGCCGCCGACCTCCCTGGTGCCGCCCTCGCCCCGGCAGAGGTGCTCGACGCACACCGCCGCCAGATCGGCCCGTGGATCGGGGTGATGCGCGCCCCGGGTGCCGTCAGCGCCACCCGGCCCCGGCGCGCCATCAGCAGCAGCTGCGCCAGGCCGGAGAAATAACCGCTCGGACTGACGACCATTCCCGTCACCGGCGAGGAACGGAGCTCGGTCACGAAGGCGCACTTCGTGCGGGTGAGTCGCGCCGGGCACCGCTCCGCCCCCAGGGCGTGCACGTACAGGAAGCTCCCCACCCCGTTCCTCTCCGCGGCCCGCAACATGCCGAGGTTGGCGCCGTGATCGATCTTTCACGGATCGGTTCCCTGCCTGGTGACCCCGAGCGCCGAGACCGCGCTGCCAACACCTGCGGTCAACCGGGTGGGAAGGTCCGGATCCCGCACGTCGCCCACGATCTGCTCGTCGATCAGCCCCGACAGCGCGGGGGAATCCCAGGCCCCGGGCTTCTCCGCGCGCCGTGCGTCCCGGACCACGGCCCGGATCCGGTGACCGCGCCGGTGCAGTTCCGCGGCGACATGGCGTCCCGGGCAACCGGTGGCGCCCAGCAGGAGCACGTCCGGGGCGCTCACCGGTCCGCCGCCTTGAGCATCCGGGCCAGGAGCACGCCGGTGATCCGGGCGCTGTCGTCCATGTGCTCGGGGTGGGCGGCGAGCCACCGGTCCAGCGCCACCACCATGCTCCACGTGAGCTCCACGTGGAGGTCGGCCGGGAGATCCCGCTCGAGCCTCCCGAGGGCGCGGCCGTGCTCCACCATGAGCGTGCACCACTCACGGGCGGCCCGTTCGAACCGATCCCGCGTCGCCGACGGTGGCGCGTCGCGCAGGTGGAAGATCACGGGAACGGCGGCCAGGTCCTCGTCGCGGCAGGCCCTGCCGAGGGCCTCCACGAGGGCGAGAACCGTGGGCCAGTAGTTCTCGGCGGTGAGGGCGCCGGGATCGGCCACCTCGATGCGGGCAGCCAGCAGGGCCAGGCCGTCGGCGAGGGCGGCGTCGAACAGCGCTTCCTTCTCCTGGAAGAAATGGTAGAAGGAGCTGCGGGGGAAGCCGGCCTCCGAGAGGATCTGCTGCAGGGAAGCGCCGCGGTAACCGTGGCGGGCGAAGTGGGCGCGGGCCGCGCGCATCAGGCGGGCGCGGCGCTCGGGGGCGATGGGTTTCCGGGTGCGCGGCATCCTCGCTGCTCCTTCGCGTTGATCGGGGGATGGTGCGATGATATCCAGTTCCTGGACCGAAATGTTCATGTATTTTGTCGGGCCGAACCGGGAGTGTCCTCCCGGTGTTCGTCCCCCGGTCGGGAGGCGAGAGGGTGCCGGAAAACGGCCGCGGGGTACCGGAGTGCGTCTCCGGTACCCCGCGAAGCCGCTGTGGCCGGAGCCCTCAGCTGACCAGTTGGGTCGCCAGTGCCACCAGGGTGCGCACCGCGGCACCGGTGCCGCCGACCGGTGTGCAGCCGTAGGGGGACTCGTCGTTCCAGGCCGGGCCCGCGATGTCCAGGTGTGCCCAGGAGACACCGTCCGGGATGAAGTGCTGCAGGAAGGCCGCCGCGCTCAGGGCCCCGCCGTAGCGGCCCTTGCCGCCGGAACGCAGGTCCGCGACATCCGACTTCAACCCCTCACGGATGTCATCGGTGATCGGCAGGTGCCAGAAACCCTCCCCTGCCGCCTCGGCCGCGTCGAGCAGGCGATCAGCGGTGGCGTCGTCGCTGGCCATGAGCCCGGCGGTGCGTTTCCCGAGGGCCACCATGCAGGCTCCCGTGAGAGTGGCGACGTCCACGATCAGGTTCGGGGAGTCGGTGCCGGCACGCCCCAGCGCGTCGGCCATCACGAGGCGGCCCTCGGCGTCGGTGTTGACGTTCTCGACGGTGGTTCCGTCGAACATGGTGAGCACATCGGCGGAGCGGTAGGCGGTGCCGGATGGAAGGTTCTCGGCCATGGCGGCGTAGGTGGTGACCTTGACCGACAACCCCAGGGCGGCGATGGCCCGGGTGGCGGCGATCACGGCGGCCGCCCCTGACATGTCGCAGGTCATGGAGGCCATCTGCCCGGCGGGTTTGATGTCCAGGCCGCCGGAGTCGAAGGTGATGCCCTTGCCCACCAGTCCCAGGTGGAACTTCGCGCCGCGCGGGGCCCAGGTGAGACGAAGCAGGCGCGGGGCTCTCGACGAGCCGCCGCCCACAGCCAGGATGCCGCCGTAGCCGCCCTTGGCGAGGGCCTTCTCGTCGAGGATCTCGGCCCCGACCTTGAGATCCGAGACGTGGGCCTTGGCGGATTCCGCGAAGGTCTCGGGGTAGAGCAGGTTGGGTGGGGTGTTGATCCAGTCGCGGGCCTGCACCACGGCGGCCGCGACGACCCCGGCCTCCTCGACGGATTCCTTGAGCTGGGCGCGCCCGGTCACGAGAGTGATGGCGGCCACGGCGTTCTTCTGGGGCTTCCGGGTGACGCGGGGAATGCGGTATGCGCCCAGCACGGCGCCCTCCGCGGCGGCCCGCGCCAGCTCGGGGTCGTGCAGCTCGAGGGAGATGGTGACGTTCAGGTTCTCGACGTCCTTCGTGCCGCTGATCTTCCGCAGGGCGACCCCGCACGCGTGCCTGAGAGCCGACGGGGTGACATCGACATCACCCAGGCCGACCACGACGAGTCGCTGGGGAACGGGGGGCAGGGCGGCCAGCGTGCCGAGTTCGCTGCGTGCGCCCAGAGCGACGGCTGCCTCCAGTAGCGGTGACGGGAGTTGCTTGCTCCATGCCTTCTCCAGTTCCGCCGGCACCCCGACGAGGGTCGGGGTCCCGCCGACGCTGGTGAGGCCGACCACGACGACGTCGGCGTCCCGGTCGATGCTCTTTGCGGTCTTCAGGGCGGGAATGTTGGTGCTCACCGGGCCAGCTTAGAGGCTTCGCCGGGGAGTCGCGCGTGGGCCCCGTGAGCGGGATTCCGCGGCTGCGTCGCGCGCGGCGAGGGGAGGTAAGGCGTCGCAAATCGGGGCTAGGGACCATTACCAATTCAGCTTAAGATACCCTAACTTTTGTTTGTGGCCGGGTAAACCGTGCGCAACGCCGGCGTCAAGTGACCGCTTGCCCGATTCCACTGTGTTGTCGGAAGGGAGTTCAATGCTGTTGCAGCATCAATCAGTCGTCAGAGCGGCTGGGGTGGGCGTCCGGTTGTTGGGTTTCCCGGTGCTCGCGGGCCTGGGAAGTTCCGCTCTGCTCATCTCGGCTGCCTGGATCAATGCCGCGCTGTTCAACGAGCTTCTGGGGCAGCGGCGCCCGGACCAGCTCGCGTGGCTGGCCGGGGCCCTCGGAGTCGTCCTGGTGCTGCGTCCCCTGGCCGAGTTCCTGGGGGAGATCGCCCAGAACCGTTCCGGCCTGGTCGTCAAACGCAACCTGCGGTGCGCACTGCTGGCCAAGTTCGAGGAACTCGGACCGATGCGTTCCGATGCGGGCTGCAGCGGTGCGCTGCACTCCGTCCTCACCGACGGCATCGAGGCGGTGGAACCCTACTTCGTGAAGTACCTCTCCCAACTGGTGGTCACGGTGGCCGTCGCCCTGGCCATCACCGTGATGATCGGTGTGCACAGCGCGCTCATCGCGGGCATCCTCCTGGTCTGTGGCATGGCGGTGGTCGCCATCCCGCGGATCTGGGACAGGGTGCTCGCCGAGCGGGGAAGGGAGCACTGGGACGCCTACGAGAACATGAACTCCGACTTCATCGACGCCATGCTGGGAATGACCACGCTCAAGTCCTTCGGGGCGGCCGGATACTACGGGCAGCAGCTGGAGACGCAGTCCACGCGGCTGCTGGACTCGACCCTCGGCCAGCTCCGGCTCTCCCTGGGCGAGACCGGGCTCAGCGGTGCCATGAAGGTGCTGGGACCCGCCGTGGCCCTCGTCCTGGGGATCGGCCAGATCAGAGGGGATCGCTCACCCTCGGGTCGCTCTTCCTGGTGATACTCCTGTCCATCGAGTTGTTCCGGCCGTTCACCGCCCTCTCCGGCATCTGGCACGAATCCTTCTACGGAATCTCCGCAGCCAGCCAGATGAGCGCGCTGTTCCGGCTGGCGCCCGGTAATCCCCGGCCATCCGGGGAGGGATGGGGCAAACCCCCGGCGGGGGACATCGAGTTCGACAACGTCGTCTACAGCTACCCGGGAGCCGGGCAACCTGCGCTGGATGGGGCGTCCTTCCGGATTCCCGCCGGCGCCGTGACCGCGATCGTCGGTCTGTCCGGTTCGGGGAAGTCCACCGCCCTCGGACTGCTGATGGGATTCGATCGACCCGCTGAAGGAAGGATCCGCGTCGGCGGGGTGGACCCCGCCACCATTCCCGTCGAACGGTTGATCACCCTGGTGCCGCAGGACCCACTCCTGTTCCCGGGAACCGTCCGCGAGATTCTCGCCGAGGCCAATCCCGGGGCCGGCGAGGCGCAGATGCTGACCACCCTGGGGACAGCACAGGCCCAGGATCTGAGGACATTCGACGCCGGGGAGGAGAACGGCATCCTCGATGTGAGGGTCCTGGAACGGGGAACGAACCTCTCGGGCGGTCAGAAACAGCGGCTGGCGATTGCCCGGGCGTTGATCAGGGAAACCCCGGTTCTGATCCTGGACGAATCCACCTCGGCCCTGGACTCCCGCACGGAGCAGCGGTTGCTGGCCGGGATCAGGGAGAGACACCCGGGTCTGACCCTCATCCTCGTCACCCACCGGATCGACGCCGCATCGAGTGCCGATCACGTCATCGTCATGGAACACGGCCGGGTCGCCTGCCAGGGTTCCCCGGGGGAACTGCTGGCGGAGCCCGGGAGCCCCTGGGCCGGACTCGTCGCCATGCAAGCCGGACGGGAGGCAGTGTGAGAACCGCGATCCGTGAAGTACTGCACCTGCTCGGGATGCTGAAAACCTGCCGGGGCCTGTTCGCCGCATCCACGGTGGTCACCATGCTGTCGCAGCTGACGTTGGTGTCGGTCAGCATCACATCGGTGTGGATCACCACCACCCTGATCGCCGACCCGGACGCCGGACTGTCGCTGCTGACCGGGGTGCTGTTCGGGGGCGTCGCCTTCCACGCGTTGAGCCTCCTGCTCGAGGTCTGGTGGTCCCACGAGGTGGCCTACCGGATCCTCCACATCCTCCGGGTCCGGATCTACGCGGCGATCAGGCGCATCGCCCCCCTGGGGTTGCAGGGAAGAAGAACCGGGGACGTGGCGTCCGCGGCCATGGGTGACGCGGAGACCCTGGAGTGGTTCTACGCGCACACCGCGAGTACTGCCATCTGCGCGGTCATCAGCCCCGCCCTGATGATCGGCATCCTCTGCTGGCTGGTGGGGCCGATCGGCCTTGTGATGGCGTTCGCGTGCGTGCTGCTGGTCGCCTGCCCGCTGCTGCTGATGGGAGTCCAGACGCGGCAGGGGATCAGGCTCAGGAAGAGCCTTTCCGACCTGCGCGTCACGGCACTGGACTTCGTGCACGGGCAACGGGAGCTGCGCAGCCTGGGAATGGTGGAACGCCAGGGGTCGGCGATCCTGTCGGGAACCGATTCGATCCAGTGGATCAAACTCGGGCAGTCACTGAGGCAGTCGGTGGAGAAGGCCTGTGGTGGGATCCTCACCGCCGTCGCGACCCTGGTCCTCATAGTTGTCCTGACCGGTGGGGTCATCGATGGCAGGATCGCCCCGGACATCCTGCCCGTGGCCATCGTGCTGGCCGGGATGAGCATCGCCCCGGTCATCTCCCTGACCGGGATGCTCGCCCGGGTGGGGGAGATCGGCGCCTGTGCCGGGAGAATCCGGGGAATCCTGGAGGTGGAGGACCCGATCCCCGCGACTCCGGAGACGGGGCTGCGCTCGCGACCCGGCGAGCAGGGAGAGCTCGACCTCGAATCGGTGTCGTTCGCCTACGGCGACGAGGAGGTGCTGAAGGACGTCACCCTGTCCGTGGAACCGGGACGCTCGATCAGCCTGGTGGGTCCCTCCGGGGCGGGAAAGACGACCATCGCCAACCTGGTGATGCGATTCCTGGATCCCGGCGAGGGCGAGGTGCGTTTCAACGGCGAGAACCTGCGGGCCGTCGCCCCCGACGAGCACCGCGAACGACTGGCCCTGGTGCCGCAGGACTGCCACATCTTCGCCGGAACGGCGGCTCCAACCTGTCCCTGGCCCGGCCGGAGGCATCCGATGCCCAGCTGTGGGAGGCCCTGGAGAGGGCCGGCCTGGCGGAGATGGTGCGCCGGCTGGGCGGGCTGGAGGCCAGGATCGGCGACCGTGGTGCCAACCTCTCGGGAGGCGAACGTCAACGCCTCGGGATCGCGCGGGCCTTCCTCCGCGATCCCGAGCTGCTGATCCTGGATGAGCCGCTGGCGAACCTCGACCCGTTCCTGGAGGCCGAGATCTCGGCGAACATGGCCCGGCTCAGGTCGGACAGGACGACCGTGGTCATCGCCCACCGGCTCACCTCGATCAGGATGGCGGAGAGGATCATCGTCCTGAACGACGGGCGGATCGAGGCCAGCGGGAACCATGACGAGCTCCTGGGCAACCCGTTCTACAGGAACCTGCTCGGAACCCAGATCGGGGACGAGACATGACCGCTCCCGCCTGCACGGGAAAGGGCGACACGTGATCGCGACCTTCACCGGGAGGGCGTTGCTGAATCTCGGGCTGACGATCCTCCTGATCCTCGTCGTCATCCTCGGGGTCGTCGTCGGCGCCACCGACATCGGCCTCGAGACGACGCTCAAGGGAATCTGGGCCGCCGTCGGAGGGCAGGGCACCGAGGCTCTGGGACTGTCCACCGTCGATGCCCAGATCGTGGGTGACGTCCGGTTGCCCCGCGCCATCCTCGGGGCGCTGGCCGGGGCCGGGCTGGCGGTGTGTGGGTTGGTGGCCCAGTCCCTGCTCAGGAACCCCTGGGGGATCCCTACCTGCTGGGGATCTCCTCGGGTGCCTCCACCGGGGCGGCTATCGTCATGGTGTTCGGGGCCTCCAGCGCGGCGATCGGCTCCCTGGGAATCACGGGCGGTGCCTTCCTGGGAGCTCTCCTGTCGATCGTCGTCGTCGCCTTCCTGGCCTCTGCCGGCGGCAGGATCACCGTCAACCGGATCATCTTCGCGGGGATGGCCGTCAGCTACTTCTTCTCCGCTGTCACGAGCCTGACGACCCTGCTGGCCAGGAACGCCGCCGGGGCCCGGTCGGTGATGTTCTGGATCCTGGGATCGCTGTCCGCGGCGTCCTGGCAGGACGTGTGGCTCGCGGGCCCCGTGACCCTGGCGGCCCTCGGGGCCTTCACCCTGCTGGGACGCAGAATCGACCTGTTGAACCTGGGCGACGACCAGGCGCGTTCCCTCGGCACATCCCCGGTTCCCTACCGGAACGCCGCATTCATCCTGCTGGCCCTCACCGTGGCGGTTCTCGTGTCGGTCACCGGAACCATCGGGTTCGTGGGCCTGATCATTCCCCACCTGGCGAAACTGCTGGTGGGAACCGTGACGCGACGGGCCCTCCCCGTGGCGGCTCTCAGCGGGGCGATCCTGCTCGTGGCGGCGGACATCGGGGCCCGGATCGTTCTCAGACCCGCGGAGCTGCCCATCGGGATCCTCACCGCCATCATCGGGACACCGACGCTGATGGTGCTGATCCGCAACCATTCATGACCATTCCGGAAATGACGAGGACAAGGAGATATCCATGAAACCCACATCCACGCCCGCCAGGCTGGCCGCGCTGGTGCTGGGGGTCGCGGCCACCGTCACCACGTTCAGCGGCTGCTCCCCGGCGAACACCACCGAGACGACCAGCGGCGAGGCCATGACCATGAGCAACTGCGGCAAGAACACGACCTTCACCACCCCACCGTCGAAGGTGCTGTCGCTGGGAGTCTCGGGGCTGGCCTATCTCTATGCCGCGGGAGCCAAGGAGAAGATCGTCGCCCGGGCCAACGAGTACGGGGAACCAGCCGCCTCGTGGATGGGCGGCGGTGCCGACGACATCAGGATCGCAGCCGACTCGGGCATGTCCGTCGAGGGGGTGATCGGGCTGCAACCCGACCTGGTCTACGGCGGGGGGTTCGATTCCTCCCAGCTCCCACCCGAACGCCTGATCGAGAAGGGCATTCCGGCGGTCGTCGACCAACCCGAATGCCACTACCTCTACTCCGATCAGAAGAGGATGAGTCATTCGACGCGATCCTCACCGAGGTCTCCCGGCTCGGGAAGGTGCTCGGCACCTCCGACAAGGCCGAGGCCGAGGTCGCAACCCTGAGGGGGGAGCTCGACAGGCTGGCCAGGGAGAAACCCGGAGCGGGACGGAAAGTGGCCTTCGCATACTACTTCGGCGAGGAGGAAGGCCTCTTCAGTTACGGGGAGGCGGGCGTGATGGGCGACATGATGAAGTCGCTGGACCTCAGGACGGCGGTGGACCCCAGCTACCACCCCCACCAGGGTCCGATCGCCCCCGAGGCCTTCGTGAAATCCGACGCCGACCTGATAGTCGTGCTCCTGGGCATGGGGGGAGCGACCAAGGAATCGACCATGCAGCGGCTACAGGCGATTCCCGGGTTCCAGGACATGAAAGCGGTCAAGGACGGCAAGATCTTCTACGCCGAGTCCGCCATCGCCTACGCATCCCCGTCGGCCATCCACGGGGCCATCGAACTGGCCTCCAAGATCAAGCAGTAACCCATGGATCTCCCCCTGGAAGCCCGTGGCGTCACAGTCAGCTTCGGCGATTTCACGGCGGTGAAATCCGTCACCTTCGACATCGCCAGGGGAAGGATCGTCGGCATCGCCGGCCCCAACAGATCCGGCAAGACGACCCTGCTCAAGGCGATCCACGGCGCGCAGCAAATCACCGACGGGACGGTCAGCATCGAGGGGGAGCCCCTGTCCCGGCTCGGGACCCGGCAGGTGGCACGGAAACTGGCCGTCGTCTCGCAGTTCGAGGACAGCGGGGAACGGATGCGCGTGGCGGACCTCGTGATGCTGGGCCGGGCGCCCCACCGCCGCGACATCGAGGGCTACAGCCGCCAGGACCACCGGATCGTCGAGGATGCCCTGGCCGCGGTGGGGTTCTCCGGGATCGCGGACCGCTACGTCCACACCCTCTCCGGAGGGGAGAGACAGCGCATCCTCATCGCCCGGGCGCTGGCGCAGCGATGCGACCTGGTGTTGATGGACGAGCCCACCAACCATCTGGACATCCGTTACCAGCACCAGATCATGACCTTGGTGCGGGAGGTCGTGGAAACCGCGGTGATCGTTCTCCACGACCTCAACATCGTCTCGCGGTACTGCGACGAGGTGCTGGTGCTGAGGAGGGGTGAACTGGTGGCCTCGGGGGTGCCGCCAGAGGTGCTGACCACGGAACTCATCGCCGAGATCTGGGGAACCCGAGCCCTGGAGGTGGAGGACGACGGGGTCAAGCAGTTCGTGTTCCAGGGGTGCGCCGCGCAGTGATCCCGGCCTCGGTGAGACCTCCCGTGGCGTGGCTGGTGGTGCCCGGCCCGACAGGGAGCCGGGTCGTTAGCATGGTGGGATGAAACTGACTCTCATCGGAGCCCCCACTGACATCGGCGCCAGTGTCGCGGGCTGTCGCCTCGGGCCCGGGGCGTTGCGTGTCGCCGGTATCGGGAAGGCCCTGCGGGCCTTCGGAGTGGATGTCCGTGACGCGGGTGACGTCACCGGGCCGCCGAATCCCCAGACCCCGCCGGTTGACGGCTATCGCCACCTGCCGGAGGTGATCGAGTGGAACCGGGCGGTGCGTGACGCCGTCGCCGCCGAACTGGCGGATGGCCGGATGCCGGTGCTGATGGGCGGCGACCACAGCCTCGCCATCGGCAGCATCAGCGCCATCGCCGCGCACTGCCGCAGGGTCGGCAAGAAGCTGCGCATCATCTGGGTGGACGCCCACGCCGACATCAACACCAACGAGCTCACTCCCTCCGGGAACATCCACGGCATGCCGGTGGCCTGCCTTCTCGGAGACGGACCGGAGGAGCTGACCGGCATGTCGGACCGGAGGCCCGCCATCGAGGTGGACAACATCCGCCAGGTCGGGCTGCGCAGCGTCGATCCCGGCGAGAAACGGGTGCTCGTGGATAAGGGCCTCGAGGTGTTCGACATGCGCTTCCTCGACGAGGCCGGCATGCGTCACGCCATGGAACGCGCCCTTCACGACATCGACGAGGACACCCACATCCACCTCAGTCTCGATCTCGACTTCGTGGACCCGCAGGTCGCGCCCGGTGTCGGGACCCCCGTCGTCGGGGGACCGACCTACCGGGAGGCGCAGCTGGCCATGGAGATGATCGCCGACACCGGGAGGCTGGGCTCCATCGACCTCGTCGAGATCAACCCGGCGCTCGACATCCGCAACACCACCGCCGAACTCGCCGTCGACCTCGTCGAGAGCCTGTTCGGCAAATCCACCCTGCTTCGTTTCACCGAGGCCTGAGGCATCGGATCACCCCGGGCAACGGGGCATGACCACACCGGGCCCACCGCTTCGTGGCCGGGCTTTCCCGCCTGGAAGCGGTGGGCCCAGTGGCGGGGGCGTGACCTGCGGCCGGTCCGCTGGGCGGAAACGGCCGGAGCAGGGGTATCAGGCCGACAAGGACATGGGTGGCTGGACCTGCCGGTCGGCGTCCCAGAGGGCGACCTCCGTCACCCCGGCCTCCAGCAGATCGGACCAGTACAACCCGAGCCAGTCCTCGGCCTCCGGCTGGCTGCCGAACTCGGGCAGCAGGTCCTGCGACCTGAGATCGTCCATGTCGTGGGTGCCCGCGGCCGGGCGCCACTGGTAGCTCATATCGTCTCCCCACGGTTGATCCGGGGCGTCGGCCGCCTGAAACGGCGGATCATCAACGACCGGTTGAACATGTACATCAACAATCCCCGAAGACTGGCCCTCGGGACGCGCTGCAGCAGGAGCTTCTTGAACCCCCGCCACATGAACCACGTGTTGATGAAACTCAGGATGAGCATCACCCACAGCCCGAGCCCGATGGAGACGCTGATCAACGGCCACTGGGCCGTGGCCATCGTCCCGGCCATGATCAGGATCATCGCGGGGAACATGAACTCGGTGATCGTCCACCGGGTGTCGACGTAGTCGCGGGCCAGGACGCGTTCAGGTGACGCCTCGACCTTGTCCCACGCGTCGATCCGGGCCCTGGCCTGGGCGTCGCGGTCGGCCTTGCGCTGTTCCTTCGGGCTCAGGTTCGGGTGCAGCCGCTGCATCCGCGCGGCCTCCGCCTGCTTGCGGGTGAGGGTCGGCTCCGACTTGCGCACCGGTTGGCGGCGGGTCACCCTCACCTTCCCGGACCCGGTCGGGGTTTTGTCCGGTGTCCCGGCCCCGGGCGTCGTCTCCCGGGTTTTCCGGCCGCTCTCGTCCTGGTTCTTCTTCTCCTCGGGGGCGGTGGCCTTTCCCTTCGGGACGGTGGTCCCGGTTTTCCGGTCGGGTTCTGGTACCAACCGGGTCCGTTGGTAGGGTTTGCGTCCCGGTTGATCGGTCTTGCGCTCGTAGGGGCGGAACAGTGCCACGGGATCTGCCTTCGAGTGGATGGGTGAATTCGGTTGGTCATTCTAACGGCCTGTCAACATCAGGGAGCGAATCAGGGTGGTACCGGCCCCACGCCGGCCCCGGGGACGGTACGGTTGACGGAGTAGATCAGCAGTGGAAGGACCCCAATGGCAGGCATCTTTGAGCGGATCGCCTTGATGTTCAAGAGCAAGGCTCACAAAACACTAGACAAGTACGAGGACCCGCGCGAGACCTTGGACTACTCCTACGAGCGCCAGCTCGAGCTGCTCCGCAAGGTGCGCCGGGGAGTGGCGGACGTGGCCACCAGTCGCAAACGCGTCGAGCTCCAGGCCCAGAAGATGAGCTCCGAGATCGACCGTTACACCGTCACCGCGCAGCGTGCCCTTGAATCCAACCGCGAGGATCTTGCCCGCGAGGCCCTGACCCGCAAGGCCGGCCTCACCACCCAGCTGCAGGACCTCCAGAACCAGCACGCGGCTCTCCAGGCGGAGGAGGAGAAACTGGTGCGCGCCAGCACCCGGCTCCAGGCGAAGGTGGACGCCTTCCGCACCCGCAAGGAGACGATCAAGGCCACCTATTCGGCTGCCGAGGCGCAGACCCGGATCAACGAGGCCTTCACCGGCATCTCCGAGGAGATGAGCGACGTGGGCATGGCCATCCAGCGCGCCGAGGACAAGACCCTGCAGCTGCAGGCCCGCGCCTCCGCCGTCGACGAGCTGCTGGCCTCCGGGGCCCTGGAGGACTCCACGGGTTCGGTCGGGAGCGATCTCGACCGCGAACTCGACGCCCTGGCATCCGGGTCCTCGGTCGAGAACGAACTCGCCGCCATGAAGGCGCAGCTCAGCGGCGGTTCCGGCACCACGAACCCCCAGATCTCCTCCACACCCACAACCAATTTCCCGATGATCGAGAACACCAGGACCACCAACAACAACGGGGGGCAGGCATGATCGTTCGTATCATGGGGCTCGGACAGTGGACCATGGAGCCCGAGCAGCTGCTCGAACTCAACACGATCGACGAGGCGGTCGAGCAGGCCGTCAAGGCCGGGGACCAGGAGCAGCTCCACGAGGAACTCCAACGGCTCGTCGAGGCCGTCCGCAGCAACGGCCAGGAGGTGCCCGACGATCTGATCGTCGAATCCGATCTCGTGCTGCCCGACGTGGACGCCACCCTCGAGGAGGTGCGGGAACTGCTCGACAGCACCTCCGAGTACTACGGACTCATTCCGGACCCGGAAGCGGGCCTCGAAACCGCCCAGAGCGAGTGAGGGTCCTGGTCTCCTGCGACCGAATCGGACGCCTCGGCGCGGCCGGGGCGTCCGATGCCGTTGCGGAGGCTTTCGTGGGGCGGGGCGCGCAGGTTGCCGTCGCACCCGTGAGCGCGGGAGGCAACGGGTTCGCCGAGGCCGTGGCGCGATTTTCCCCGGACGCGCGGGTGCTGGCCGCCGAGAACCCCCGCCAGGCGTGCGACATGCTGGCGGAGGGCCCCGATTACCTGGACGTCACCGCCGTGGCCGCCCCGGGGCTGGAGGAGCTGCTGGCGCTGCCGGTGACCCCCGCACACGAGGGAACCACCGTGGTGGTGCCGCACCGCGAGGCGGGACGCACCCTGACGGGGCTGACGGGATCGCTGGCGGAGCGGGGCCGGGAAACCGGGGCCGGCATCGCGGCGACGCTGGCGGAGGATTCCCGCGCCGCCGCGTGGCTGGGGCGGCTGGGGGTGACCGACCGGGCGCCCGCGGGGGCGCTCTGTGGGCTCGGCGCGTGGGCGCTGGGGTGTGGGGCGCGGGTGGCCTCGGGAATCGAGGTCTGCGGCCAGGGCCACCGGCTGTCGACGCTGGCCGCCAGGGCTGACCTGGTGGTCACGGGAACGGACGTGCTGGACCTCCACCGCCGCGGCGGGGACGTGGTGGCCGAACTGACGCGCCTGGGCGTCGAAGCACTGAGACCCGTCGTCGTGGTGGCGGGCCGGAACTTCGTCTCTCCTCGGGAACTGCGCCTGGCCGGGATCGAGGAGGCGCACGCCGTGGCTCCCCCCGGGGTGGGTGAAATTGACATCACCCCTGAGCAGCTGGGAACCGTGGCGCGGCGGGTGGCCGACACCTGGACTTGGTGAGGCCGCGAAGAGAAGTAGAATCGGATCCGTGAGTGAAACCCAGACTGTTCCCCAGGGCGTCGTACTGACCGACGTCGCCGTCTCCAAGGTGCGTTCCCTGCTGGAGGCCGAGGGCCGCACTGACCTGAGCCTGCGCATCGCGGTGCAACCGGGTGGTTGCTCCGGGCTGCGTTACCAGTTGTACTTCGACGACCGCGAACTCGACGGAGACATCGCAACCGAGTACGGCGACGTGAAAGTCGTCACGGACAGGATGAGCGCCCCCTACCTCGGTGGGGCCTCCATCGATTTCGTCGACACAATCGAGAAGCAGGGCTTCACGATCGACAACCCGAACGCCACGGGAGCCTGCGCCTGTGGCGATTCCTTCCACTGACCCCTCGGAGGCGGGGCCCGGTCACCAGCTCGTGCTGACCGGGCGTCCCTCCTCGAAGCCCGACCCGGACTGCACCCCGACCACGGCCCGGTCGGCGAACTCCGCGAGCGTTCGGGCACCCGCGTAGGTGGCGGAGCTGCGCACCCCGGATGTGATCCAGTCGAGCAGGTCCTCGACACCCGGGCGCTGCGGATCCAGATACATCCGCGACGACGAGATACCCTCCTCGAACAGAGCGGCCCGGGCCCGGTCGAAGGCGGACTGTTCCCGCGTGCGCTGCCTGACCGCACGGGCGGAGGCCATCCCGAAGCTCTCCTTGTAGGCCCGGCCCTCGTGATCGAACAACTGATCACCGGTGGATTCGTGGGTACCGGCGAACCAGGAACCGATCATCACGGAACCGGCCCCGGCCGCCAGCGCCAGGGCGACGTCGCGAGGATGCCTCACCCCGCCGTCGGCCCACACCGCGCAGCCGCTGCTGCGGGCCTGCTCCGAGCACTCGAGGACCGCGGAGAACTGGGGCCGGCCGACACCGGTCTGCATACGGGTGGTGCACATCGCACCCGGTCCAACACCCACCTTGACGATGTCGGCGCCGGCCCCCGCGAGGTCGCGCACCCCCTCGGCGGTCACGACGTTTCCCGCGACGATCGGCACCCGCCTTCCGGTGCGTTCAGCGAACCGGTCGCGTTCCCCGCGCACCAGCCCCAACGCGGCGATCATCTTCTCCTGATGCCCGTGGGCGGTGTCGACCACCAGCACGTCGGCCTGTGCATCCAGTGCCGCCAGCACCTTGGCGGTCACGTCGCCGTTGATCCCGATCGCGACCCCTGCTCGCAGGCGCCCCCGTTCGTCGAGCGCGGGGGCGTAGAGGGCCGAGCGCAGCGCCCCCTTGCTGGTCATGATCCCGATCAGCAGGCCTTCCGCATCAACGGCCAGGGCCACCTTCTGGTGCCGTTCCGAGAGGGAGTCGAAAACCTGTTTCGGCGCGGTGTCCGGCGGGACGGTGATGATGTCGCTGGTCATCACGTCACGGGCCTGGGCGAAACGGTCGGCGGTCGCCGCGTCCTGTGGATGAACCAGCCCCGCGACCTTGCCGGACTCCACCACCACGGCAACCCCGTGTGACCGTTTGGCCATCAGGCCGACGGTATCCCCGACCGTGGTGTCGGGGGAGACCGTCACCGCGGTGTCGAAGACGGGGTGGGAACGCTTCACCTTCGCGATGGAACGCGCCACCACCTCCACCGGGATGTCCTGGGGAAAGATCGCGAGCCCGCCGCGACGAGCCATGGTCTCGGCCATGCGCCTACCCGAGACCGCCGTCATGTTCGCGGCCACCAGGGGCAGCGGCGTGGCGAGCCCGTCGGTGGAGGTCAGATCCACATCCAGCCGGGAAGCGACGTCGGAGCGGTTCGGCACCATGAACACATCCGCATAGGTGAGGTCCGTGGTGGGCCTCTCATTCAGGAAACGCACACGTGCAGCCTACGACTCGCCCGTCCACGGTCATCACGGGAGGGCTACGATGTTGCGAAGTCACACGTGGCCAAGGAGAGACTATGAGCGACGAGACCCTCAGGGTGCTGCTGTATTCCAGCGACCGGACGGTGCGGGAGCAGGTGCGGCTGGCCCTCGGAGGAAGAGTGGCCTCCGACCTGCCTCCCATCGAGGTGGAGGAGGTGGCCACCGGGCAGGCCATGCTGAAACGATTGGACGCCGACCCCGGGTTCGCCCTTCTCATCCTGGACGGTGAGGCCCAGCCCGAGGGCGGCATCGGCCTGGCGCACCAGGTCAAGGAGGAGTACGACCCAGGCCCGCCGGTGCTGCTGCTGGTGGCCCGCGTGGCCGATGCGTGGCTCGGCACGTGGTCGCGTGCCGAGGCGATCTCCGCCTACCCCGTCGACCCGATCCGGCTGCCGACCCAGGTGGCCGAGCTGCTGAGGGAGAAGGTGGCATGACCCACACATGGCCGGACATCCTGACCGGACTGGTCCGCCGCGAGGGCCTGGAGACCGAGGCCGCGCAGTGGGCACTCAACGAGATCCTCTCGGGCCGCGCCAGCGACGTGCAGCTCGCGGCGCTGCTGGTCGCGTTGCGAGCCAAGGGGGAGACGGCCGAGGAGATCGAGGGGCTCAGCTCCGCGATGCTCGACAACGCGGTCCCGGTCACCCTCGATCGCGAGGCCGTGGACGTGGTGGGCACGGGAGGTGATCGGGCCAACACCGTCAACGTCTCCACCATGGCGGCCCTGGTGGCGGCAGCCGCCGGTGCGAAGGTGATCAAGCACGGTTCGCGTGCGGCATCCTCGCAGGCCGGTACCGCCGACACCCTGGAGGCGCTCGGCGTGAACATCATGCTGGAGCCGACCAGGCAGGCCGCGGTCCTGGAGAAGGTCGGTATCACATTCCTGTTCGCCCAGCTCCACCATCCCGCGATGAAGCATGTCGCGGGGGTGCGGAAACAGCTGGCCATTCAAACCACCTTCAATTTCCTCGGGCCTTTGTCCAATCCCGCCCGTCCCCAGGCGATGGCCCTGGGCGTGGCCAACGACGACATCGCTCCCGTCGTGGCGCGGGTGCTGGCGGGACGTGGGGTACGGGGGCTGGTTTTCCGTGGTTTCGACGGCCTCGACGAACTGACCACCACATCCGCCTCGGACGTGTGGTTGCTGGCCGACGGGCGGGTGCATCGCACCACCCTGGACCCGGCGGAGCTCGGGCTGCCGCCAGCCGCCCCCTCCGACCTGAGGGGAGGCGATGCGCAACACAACGCCCAGGTGGTGCGGGACCTGGTGGCGGGCAGGACCGGCCCGGTCCGTGACATCGTGGTCCTCAACGCGGCCGCCGCCCTGCTGGCCTACCGCGGGGTGAGCCCCGTGGTGCCGCTCGCGGAGCAGCTGACGAGGACCCTCGCCGACGCCAACCGAGCCCTAGACGACGGCAGCGCCCAGCGGAAACTCGACACCTGGATCGAGGCGACCAGCGGTTGAGGGATCAGCCGCCGGTCAGCGCGGCCGCCACCACGGGACCCAGCCACAGCGCCGGGCCGTAGGGGAAGGGCTGCGAGGCCCGCCCACGAAGCGCGTGGACGATCGCCCAGACCGCTCCGATGAGGGTGCCCACCAGCAACGCCGTCGCCCATGACTGGAGGCCCATCGCACCGGCCACCGCTCCCACCAGCAGCCCGAGCCTGACGTCCCCGAATCCGAAACTACGGGAGAAGCGCCACACCAGCCAGAACATCCCGGCGGCGGCCAGGGCCCCCGACAAGGCCGTGACGAGCACGGCGGGGACGTGGACGGCAACCACCGCCAGGCCCGCCGCCACCTGGGAGGTGGCGATCCAGTGCAGGCGTTTCGGCAACCACATGGTCCTGAAGTCCACCCACACCAGCGCCCCTCCCGCGCCGAGATACCCGAACCACAGCGGCAGCTGCACGACAGGCACCCGCCAGAGCAGGAAACTGCACCCGAGAACCATCAACCCCAGCGCGACGGCATCCCGTGGCCTCGCCAAGGAGCGGTAATCGGGCGGGGGATCGTCCGGGTCGGGCGAAACACGAGGCAGCCGCGGCACCACCACGATGAGGTGGGCCGCGGCTGCCGATGCGCTGGCACAGGCCAGCAGGAACAGAACCAGGCTCAGCGCTGGGCCTTCGTGAACCCGGCCGCCTCGGCGGCCTCCTCCGAGTTGAACCAGACCTCGGCGATCGTCAGTTCGTATCCGCGGGTACCGGGAACGTGGTACTTCTTCGAGCGCTCATTTCCCTTGAAGATGTAGCCCTCGGGCGGATTGGGGCCGACGTAGGAGCCCTCACCGAAGCTCTCCTTCGGGGATGCCGGCGCGGGCGCGGTCTGGGTTGTGGAGGCGGCGGGTTCGTTGAACTTCGCGGCGGTGGCGAAGGTGTCGTTGTTGTTGACGTAGGCCCGCGAAGGCTCATGCGCGGTCCAGCCGTCATCCTTGGGGGTCAGGAAGTGCCTGACCGCAGCAACGGCACCGGCGACGAGGGAACCGATGAACACGAACTTCGCGAACTTCTTGAACTTTCCGCCCTTGCGCTTCTTCTTCACGGGCGCGGGCTTGTGACCGGCGGCCTTGTGCAGGGCCTGCTGCAGGTTGGGCAGCAACTCGCCGGTGACCTTGTCGTGGGCCGCATCAACGGCCGGGGGAACACGGTCGAGCGCGCCGCGGATGTGCGGCTCCCAGACGTCGAGGCGTTTCGAGGCGAAATCCGCCGTGCGTTTCCCCGCCTCGCGTGCGAAAGGAGCGGCCTTGCGCTGCGCCTCCGCGAGAATCGCGGCGGCCCTCTCGATGGCGTCGTCCCAGATGGTGCGGCCAGCTTCCGCGGCGGCGGCGGCAGATTCCGCGGCGGCCTTGGTCAGTCGTGACTTCTTCACTGCATTCCTCCAATGATTGGCTCGTGATCGAGCACATCCAACGCTACCCGGTTCCGGGCGTGGGCGAGGTGAAACCGGGAACAACGCTCCGGTCGGGTGGCACGACACGTCGGGAAGCTCTCCGACAGCACGTGGTCGTCGCCTGTAGGTTGGATCCATGAGCACTGCTACTCTCCACACCACCAAGGGCGACATCGTCATCGAACTCTTCGACGACGAGGCCCCGAACACGGTGGCGAACTTCGTCGGCCTGGCGGGCGGCACCAAGGAATACCGCGACGCCACCACGGGCGAGACCAGGACCGGGAAGTTCTACGACGGGCTCGGCTTTCACCGCGTCATCGACGGGTTCATGATCCAGGGCGGTTGCCCGCTGGGAACCGGAACCGGTGGTCCCGGGTACCGTTTCGCCGACGAGTTCCATCCGGACCACTCCTTCAACCGTCCCTACCTGCTGGCCATGGCCAACGCCGGGCCCGGAACCAACGGCTCCCAGTTCTTCATCACCGTGGCACCCACCCCGCACCTCAACCGTCGCCACACCATCTTCGGCGAGGTCAAGGATCCCGCCAGTCAGGCCGTGGTGGACGCCATCGCCACCACTCAGACCGATGGCCGGGACCGTCCCACCACCCCCGTGGTGATCAACTCGGTGACCCTGTCCTGATCCAGCGCGCAGTGCGCGGGCCAGACCCAGTCACCGACGGTGTCCAGGAACCTGACACCGGGCGACTCCAGCCAGTCCGCGATGCGTTCGGCCTCCTCGAAGCTCCCGGCGGGCAGCCCGCCGGGAGCCTTTCGTACCGTCTCGGACAGTTCCCGGGTGGCCTCGGCGATCTCCGGGACCTGCGCGGTGCGGGCTCGTGCGGCCCCCGCGAGTTTCCCGAAACGGATCACATGAACGGCCCACTGGTCGTTCTCCGGGGCGGCCGCCACCAGCTCCGGACAACCCGCCAGGGAACGCACCCGGTGGAAACGTCTGGAGGTCTGGTGGGCGGCGAGGAGACGATCGGTGAGCTCTCCCGCCTCCTCGAAGCTTTCCTGCGCCACCAGTTCGGCCATCCTGGGGGAGAGCGAGCCCAGCAGTTCCCTCACGTCGCCCCGCCAAACGTTGCGCAGGCGTTCCACGCCCGTCTCGTATCCCTCCGGTTCCGGAATCGCCCACGATTCGCGCGAGGAGCGGTGGTGCCCGCATTCCGGTACCCCGAAGGCGTCGCGGAACACCCTGGCCGCGTCCCTGGCCGCGGCCAGGGTGTGAAACGGCCCCCAGAAGAGGCCATCCGAGGGCGGGGTCCTGGTGGTCACCAATCGCGGAGGGGAACCACCGGTCAGTCTCAACCACCACAGGCGGTGCTGGTTCCTTGAACGCCGGTTGTATCTCGGGCAGTGGGCGGCGATCATCCGCAGCTCCCGCACCTGCGCCTCCAGTTCCGTGGCGCACTCGACCCCCCTGACGCCGGTGGCCACCCGCACCATCTCGTGGATCCGGGTGCGCTGCTCCGCCGCCGAGAAGTACGAGGCGACCCTCCTGCGCAGGTTGCGTGACGTGCCGACGTAGAGCACCTGCGTGTGGGGAGCCCCGTTGGCGTCCCGGCCCTCGCGCTCGAACCAGTAGATTCCCGGGGCCTCCGGGAGCCGCTTGGCCCAGACCCTCTTGGCCCGGCGATCCGGGGAGACGTGGGAGAGCAGCTCCTGCAGGTCCTCGACGGTGTCGACGCCGAGCCGCCCGGTTCGCTCCAGGAGGGCGTGCAGCACGTCGACGGTGGCGTGCGCATCACTCAGGGCCCGGTGATCGGGACGGATGGCGGCGTGGAAGTGGGAGGCGAGCGTCCCCAGCTTGCAGTTGCGCACCTCACCCTTGGCCAGTACCCGCCGGGCCAGGGCCACGGTGTCCACCACGAGGGGGTTGGGCCACCGGATGCCGAGACGGCTGCAGGCGCGCTTGAGAAAACCGATGTCGAACGGGGCGTTGTGGGCCACCAGAACGCATCCATCAGCGAAACGCAGGAAATCCGGGACCACGTTCGCCAGGGAAGGTGCCGTGGCCACCATGGCGTCCGTGATTCCCGTGAGCACCTGAATCATCGCCGGAATCGGGCCCGTGGGGTGCACCAGGGTCTGGAACTCGCCGAGCGGTTCGCCGCCACACACCTTGACCGCGCCGATCTCGGTGATCTCGGCGTCGGATCCCGCGCCGGTGGTCTCCAGGTCCACGACGCAGAACGTGGTGGTGCGCAGGTGGCGTCCCAGATCCTCGAAGCTGGGTTGGAGCGGCTCGGGGGTGCGACTGGAGGTCATGTCAGGGACGTTACCCGGCCAGGGTGACAGGAATGACCTCGGTCGAAGCCGGGTGCGCGTCCTGCATCGTGGGTGAACTTTGGGAAAGGCCTGAAGGTCGTTTAGGATTCTCTCAGCCTCGTCCCCGAGCGTCTGGAGTTTCGAGTGAAGTTGTTCCGCACAGGTTTGGTTGGCCTTCTCGTCGCAGCCAGCGTCATCTTCGTCCCCACGGCATCCGCCGATCCGGACGCCGTCGCCGCCGCGAAGGAGAAATTGGATCGCATCCATGAGGAGTCCGCGAACCTGGACGCCCAGCTCATAGAGGCGATCACCCGCGCCGAGGAGTCGGAGAGCAAGCTCGAGACCCTCAAGCAGGACCTGTCCGCGCAGGAATCGAAGGTTTCCCAGCTGGGCACCAACCTCGGTGACCTGGCGATGATGCAGCTCAACGGTGGCGGCCTGGGTGGCGGCGTGGACATCGCCGGCCAGCTTCTCGTCAGCGATGACGACAGCACGTTCCTGTCAGGGCTGGCCACGATCCAGAACGAAACCGACCGAAGCGTGGCGGATCTGCAGACCCTCCAGGTGGAGCAGGGCCGGTTGGACACGCTCCGTAGCCAGCAGGAGACCATCACCGAGTCGCTCGACGCGGATCGGGCGGCCAAGGAGAAGCTCGCCAAGGAGTACGAGGCCAAGGAGGCGGAGGCCCAGAAGGTCTACGACCGGTTGAGCGCCGAGGAGCAGGAGCGTCTGAAGAAGCTGGAGGAGGAGGCCGAGCGCGAGCGGGCGGCCCGCGAGAACGCCAGCCCCAGCCCCAGCTCTTCTCCTTCCACCGGTGCCGGCGACAAGTCCGATCCTCCCCCCGCGTCCTCGGGCGGCGGGTCCGGGCGCGCCCAGCAGGCCGTCAGCTATGCGATGGCCCAGCGCGGCAAGGGATACGTCATGGGCACGGCGGGTCCCTCGACCTTCGACTGTTCCGGGCTCATGCTCGCCGCGTACAAGCAGGTCGGCATCTCCCTGCCCCGCACATCCCAGGCCCAGATCTCGGCGGGCAGTGCTGTTTCCAAGGGGGATCTGCAGCCCGGTGACCTCGTCTTCTACTACAGCGGCATCACCCACGTCGGCATGTACATCGGCGATGGCCAGATCGTGCACGCCGCCAATCCGCGCAGTGGCGTGGTGACCGCTTCAGTGAACTCCATGCCTTTCGCAGGAGCGCGACGCGTCGCCTGAGACCGCCCCATGTGGTACAGATTCTTCAAATTTTTCATCTTTCGCCCGCTGGTCCGGTTCGGGTTCCGTGCTCGAATTCATGGCGCCGAGAACGTTCCCACGAGTGGGGGGGCGATCTTGGTGAGCAATCACATCGCGACGATGGATCCCGTGATCATCCCCGCCATGTTGCCCAGGAAGGTCACCTTCCCCGCGAAGGCAGAGCTGTTCGACGGGAGCAAGAACCTCGGCCGCGCCATCGTGGCCTGGTTCCTGAAGGCCATCGGGATGGTTCCCATGGACCGCGGCGGTGGTCGGGCCTCGGCCGCCTCACTGAAAGCAATCTTCGATGTGCTCGACGCGGGCAAGGTGATCGGCATCTTCCCCGAGGGAACCCGGTCACCGGACGGCAGGCTCTACAAGGGCAAGACCGGGATGGCGCGCATGGTGCTGGCATCCGGTGCCCCGGTGCTTCCGGTCGGCCTGATCGGTACCCAGACCGTCAGGGGCTTCCTCGGCATCCCATGGGTGCGGCGTCCCATCGTCGTGGTCGGTGAACCACTGGACTTCTCCGACCTGAAGGGGCGTGAATCCGAGACCCGCACCCTGCGCTGGGTCACGGAGGAGGTGCTGGCCGCCATTCAACGCCTCACCGGGCAGGAATACGCCGACGTCTACGCCACGCGCGTCAAGTACGGCGATCTCAAGGACAAGGGTTCCGACGAGTTCCTTCGGCCCCGTCCCGGCGGCGGACCCAAGCCGGTGGCGAGCGAAGGGTGATTCCCGGAACCCCCCCGACATCGGCGCGCCTGGGGTGGGTCCAGGCCGCTTCCTCCTGGTTCCGCAAGGACTACGACGTGCTGGGGCGGGTCTTCGTCGTCACCGCCACCGTACGTGTGGTGCTGGCGATTCACACGGTGGTCGTCTCCCTCTGGCTCGTCTACCCGACGGCGAGGAGCCGGATCGGTCTGCTGATCTCCATGGCCGCCGTGCTGGGGTGGACGTTTTTCGTGACCTTCCTGCTGCGGCGCCCCACCGACCGAAACCTGTGGGTGCACCTGGCCGACGGGGCCGTGACGTGTTCCCTGATCTTCGCCACCCCGCTGGTGACGAGCCAGCCGTATGGGCAGACCTCCCTTGCGGGGTACTGGATGGCGGGATGCTGCCTGTACGCGGCGGTGCTGCGGGGAACCGCCGCCGGGATCACCGCCACCCTGGCCACGGCGATGTCCCTGCTGATGATTCCGCCGCGGGTCACGGTCTCGCGGATAGACGTGGTGCTCGCCATCCTGCTGATGAGCATCTGCGTCGGGGTACTCATCACACAGTTCAAACACACCATCACGGAACAGGAGCGTGCTCGGATCCGTTCCGTGGCGCTGGGGGAGCGGGAACGCCTGGCGCGGATCGTGCACGACGGGGCCCTGCAGGTGCTGGCCCTCGTCGAACGCGAAGGGCCCGAGCTGGGGCCGCGTGGGCTCCGACTGGCGGAACTGGCACACGAATCCGAGACCCAGCTGCGCAACCTCATCCGTGACAAGGAGATCCTCAACGAGAACGCCACTCGGCAGGTGGATCTGGCCGCTGCCCTCGACCGGTTCCAGAGCACCAAGGTGGTCGTCTCCACCATGGCCGGGCAAGTACTTGTTCCCAGGCTCATCGCGGAGGAGGTGGAGGCCGCACTCGTCGAGGCGTTGAAGAACGTTGACAAACATGCGGGACCGAGCGCGAAGGCCTGGGTGCTGCTGGATCAGGAGGATGATGCCGAAGTAATTCTGTGGGTGCGCGACAATGGAGTCGGAATGGATCTTTCCGAGGTGGCATCCGCCGGCGAACGGGGGAGACTCGGGATCAGGGATTCGATCGTGGGCAGGATGGCGGCGCTCGGCGGAACCGCCGTGGTCAAGTCCACGCCGGGAGAAGGCACCGAATGGGAACTGAGATTTCCGGTGAAGGTGGGAGAGGTGTGAATGACATCAGTCGGAACCGCGTGATGTTGGTCGATGACCACCCCATGTGGATCGAGGCGTTGGGTGAGGACCTCGCGGAGGAGGGCTTCGAGATCGTCGCGGTTGCCAAGAACGGGACGGAGTGCCTGCAGCGGGCGCGCGCCACTCGCCCTGACGTGGTGGTGATGGATCTGCAGATTCCTGCTCCGGACGGGGCCACCTGCACCGAATTGTTGGTGCAGGAATTCCCGGACATCCAGGTGCTGGTGATGTCGGCCAGCGGGGAACGCGAGGATGTGCTGCGCGCCATGAAGTCCGGTGCCCGGGGGTATCTGGTGAAATCGGCCTCCAAGGCCGAGCTGATCGAGGGGGTGCGTCGCACCGCGGCGGGGGATGCCGTGTTCACCCCCGGCCTGGCCGGACTGGTGCTGGGAGAGTTCCGTCGCATGGTCAATGTCGCCCACAGCCACGACGATGACGGCCCGGTGTTGACCACCCGTGAGGTGGAGGTGTTGCGTCAGGTGGCGAAGGGCCTGGCATACCGGGAGATCGCGGAGGCATTGTTCGTCTCCCATCGCACGGTCCAGAACCATGTGCAGAACGTGCTGCGCAAACTTCAGCTCCACAACCGTGTGGAGCTGACCCTTTACGCCATCGACCAGGGATTGCACGATCCGAACGAGTGACGTGGAGAGGTGGAGTAGTCTTCCCGCCATGTCGTCGATCATGTCCCGGGCCGAGTTGAGATCCCTGCCGATGCTCCAGCAGCCCAACTATCCGGACGAGGTCGCACTGGACCGCGTGATCGACGCCGTGGAGAAGCTGCCGCCGTTGGTGTTCGCAGGGGAGTGCGACGATCTTCGCGCCAAGCTCGCGGAGGTTGCGGAAGGCCGTGCGTTCCTGTTGCAGGGCGGGGACTGCGCCGAGTCCTTCGACGCGGTCACGGCGCAGCACATCAAGGACAAACTGTTGGTGCAGCTGTCGATGGCCGTCGTGATGACCTACGCCGCCCAGGTTCCGGTGGTGAAGGTCGGGAGGATCGCCGGGCAGTACGCCAAGCCTCGCAGCAAGCCGACCGAAACCAGGGACGAGATCACCCTGCCCAGCTACCGGGGCGACGCCATCAATGGTTTCGATTTCACCGCGCAGGACCGGGTCCACGATCCCGAACGTCTGATTCGTGTCTACAACGCGTCCGCGGCCACCCTCAACCTGGTGCGCGCGTTCGTGAAGGGGGGATTCGCGGATCTGCGCGGGGTACACACCTGGAACCGTGATTTCGTCGGCAACCCCGAGGTGGAAGCGGCATACGAGGAGTTAGCGGCCGAGATCGACCAGGCACTGACCTTCATGGTCGCCTGCGGGGTGGAGGACCGAGCGCTGTCCACCATCGACTTCTACGCCTCGCACGAGGCGTTGCTGCTGGAGTACGAACGGGCCATGACCCGCGTCGACTCCCGCTCGCAGCAGCTCTACGGCTGTTCCGGACACATGCTGTGGATCGGGGAACGTACCCGGCAGCTCGACGGCGCCCACGTGGAGCTGCTGAGACGGGTCCGGAACCCGCTGGGGATCAAGCTGGGCCCCACCACCACACCCCGGCAGGCCATCGAGTTGGCCGATCGTCTTGATCCCGACCGGGAACCGGGACGCATCACCTTCATCACGCGGATGGGAGCGGACAAGGTGCGCGAGATACTCCCGCGGGTGATCGCAGGGGTGGAGGAGACCGGACGCAAGGTCGCTTGGGTGTGCGATCCGATGCACGGCAACACCTTCGAGGCGGCCAATGGTTACAAGACCCGTTCCTTTGACGATGTGGTGGAGGAGGTCCGTGGCTTCTTCGACGTCCACGACTCCCTCGGTACGTGGCCGGGGGGACTCCACGTCGAACTGACCGGCGACGACGTCACCGAGTGCGTCGGTGGCGCCCTGAAACTGGAGGAGTCGGATCTGGCCAACCGTTACGAGACGGTGTGCGATCCCAGGCTGAACCGCAACCAGAGCCTGGAGCTGGCCTTCACCGTCGCCACCAGGCTCCGTGAAGGGCGTCGGCATCGAGCCAGCCCGTTGCAGAACTTCCGGGCCCGGGAACTGTGACGGCTCCGCGCGGCCTCCCTCATCCTCCCACCGGTGGGGCGTCGACCTCCGGAACCGGTCTGGGCCATACGCCGAGCTCGCGCCAGACGAAATCCGGTATCCGGGCGAAGAAACCGTGGAGCAGGAACAACATCATCTCCACCCGCTCCAGCGGCCACTCGCGGTCACGGGCGGTGATCACCCCGTTCTGGTCGATACTGAAAGACGCCTCCGGGAAGCCCAGGAAGAACTCGAGCTGCCTCGGGTTGAACACGTCGGAGGCGAACCGGGGGCTCCGGCAGTACACCGTGAAGCGTTCGTTGAATTCGATGGACTCGAACCTCTGAACGTCACCGCTCCCGGCCATGTTCACCGAGATGGGGATGAAGCTGAAATCGACCCAGAAACCGCAGAAGTGCTCGATGTGGTTCTGAACGTTGACGGTTTTCCCGTTGTACACCGCGGTCTGCCACTGGTGGGTGACCCGGATGAAGGAGATGGGGCCCCTGAGGCAGCGCACGATGTTGAACACCTGGCCGCCCCGGGTGCTCAGGGGAAGCATGTCCAACAGCGAGTCATCGCGGTCCACGAACTCCCAGTCGGGGTGATTCGCGAAGGAGACGTAGGGCAGCGGCGGTTCCCACTCGTGATTGATGGCGGGGGAGCCGGTGATGGCCGCGTGAGCCGTGGTCAGCCATTCCACGGCCAGCTGGAGCGTTTCCACGTCCCGGTTGACGTCGAGGAGCACGAGCTGGTCGTGATCGATGGTCAGACGGTTGTATCCGAGGGACGGAATCAGCGGAGCGAGGACGCCGGCCACGGCGCGCCCGTGGGCTTCGTCCTGGAAAACCGCTTTGACGGGACCCCAGACGTCCATGATCAGGCCTTGAACCCCGGGGATCGGGGCTGATTCGTGGAAGAGATGGAAGGGCGGCATCGAGTGCGGCAGCTGCATGCAGACGACCTGCTGCTCCCAGTCCCAGAAATCGCTGCGGTACCGGAAGGCCTGGAAGGGGATTCCGGACCGGGATCTTCCCATTACCTGCTGCTTCACCTTCCGGTTCATCCCGATGCCGAACGGCGGCAGGTTCAACCCTGTCGTGATGCGCAGGTCGGGTTTGTCGTTCCAGAACCAGCCGCGCTGCTCGATGGAGGAGCGGCGAACGTACTGGGCGATCAGGAAGACGGATGCGATGATGGCGCCGATGACCAGACAGAGAAGAAAGAACAACGCCACCCCTTCAGTGTGGCAGGATGCGGTGTCAGCAGTCCGGTGGAACCGTCCCCGCCGCCCACCGGGAATCATTGTTCACCATGCCGTCGTTGGGAGGAGTGGTCTCTCCACAGGAACCCTCAGCGGTTCTGTTTCGGAACCGGCCGGGGCCAGGCTCCCAGCTCCTTCCACACGAAATCCGGGACCTGCCCGAAGAACTCCTGGAAGAAGTTGAGCGTCATTTCGATCTGTTCTGGTAGCCATTCGCTCTCGGCGACCTGAATGGTGCCTCCCTGGGTGATCGCGAAACCCTCCGGGGAGGCTCTCAGAAGGTGCTCGAGTTGACGCTGGTGGAACACGTCCGAGGCGAACCGTGGATTCGGGCAGCGCACCTTGAAACGCTCGTTGAACTCGGTGGACTCGAATTTCTGGGGCTTGCCGCGGCCCATGTTCACCGATACGGGGATGAACTTGAAGTTGATTCCGAAGCTGCAGAAATGTTCGGTGTGCTCCTTGGTGCTGTTCCACTCGTTCCTCGCGCCTCGCGTCTTCCAGTTGTGCGTGGCCCGGATGAAGGAGATGTTATTCCCGACGGATTGCACAATGTTGACCACTTCATGGTCGTAACCGCTCGGCTCGAGAGGTAGGCGACTCAGCAGGGAGTCGTCGCGGTCCACGTACTCCCAGTCGGGGTGGTTCGTGAAGGAAACGTACAGGGGAGAGCCCTCCCCCACGTGCTCCGTCGCGGGGGAGGAGACGATCGCCTTTCGGATCCGGGCCAGGAGCTCCACCGCCGCTTCCAGCGACTTCAGATCGTTCCTGACGTTGAACATCACCAGCTGATCGTGGTCAATCGTGAGCTGTCGGGGGCCGAGCTCGGGGAGGAAGGGCGCGAGGGCCGCGGACACCACCCGACCGTAGTTCTCCTCCGGGAAGATCATCGTGTGCGTGTCGACGGACAGTGACAGGCCCCCGACCGCAGGTATCGGAGTCTTCGCGGTGAACAGGTAGAAGGGCGGCATCGGGTGGGGAAGGGACATACACATGACGTGCCGTCGGTCGCTCCAGGACTCGCTGCTGTACCGGAATGCCTGAAAGGGTGTTCCTTCGTGGGACCTGCCCACCACTTGGTCCTTGACACCTCTGTTCAGCCCGAGGCCAAAAGGTGGATGGTTCAAACCGATCGTGATCCGCAGGTCGGGATGCTTCGCCCATTCCCAGCCGAGACGTTTCAAGGTGAGGTGACGCAGAACCCAGCGTGTCATGACGAAACCCGGGACACCCACGACCAACACCAGAAACAGAATCTGCAATTCCATGGATGAGAGTCTGGCAGTAGAAGCGGTTCAGGTTCCACGACGGGCGCGTCGCGAGCGCAGTTCTTCCACGAGCGTATCCAGGAATGATGCGCTGCGCCTGGGCCATGCGGTGAGGAGGAGCGCCGCCACCACGAGGCCACCACCCACGAGTACCTGCCAGGTGAGTTCCTCCATGCCGGCCCAGATCGCGAACACCGCGGCCCACATCGGCTCCGAGCACATGATCACCGCTGACGTGGTGGCGGGCACGTAGCTCTGCGCCCAGCTCTGCAGGAACAGCGTGACGGCTCCGCAGAAGATACCCAGGTAGAGCACCGGCCACCACAGATCCCAGGTGGCGGGCAGCTGGTAGTCGGCGAAGGGCAGGAAGCAGAGCATCCCCACCGCCCCGGTCAGGGCCTGCATCAGGGTGAGTGACTGCACCGTCTCGGGTTCCACCCAGCGTCCCAGGAAGATGATGTGGAGGGCGAAGAGCACCGCCCCCAGCAGCGTGATGGCCGTGCCGAACCCGAACCCGGTATTCCCGCCGCCGCCGTTCCCGAGAGCCAGGATGCCGATCCCGACCAGCGTCAGCGACACCGCGACCCAGGTGCGTCCCGGGGTGGGTTGTTTCATGATGAAAGGGGTGAGGATCGCGGTGAAGACCACGTAACTCGCCGTGACGAACCCGGAGAGCGACGGCGGGGTGTTCTCCAGTCCCACCATTTGAAGCACCAGACCTGTGTTGAAGATCAGGCCCAGGATGATTCCCCGCACACAGGTTTCGCGTTTCATCCTGAGATGGGGCAGGAAGACGGGCAGCAGGCACAGGGCGGTCAGGGTGAGTCGGGAGATCAGAAGGTGGGCGGGTGTCATGGAGGATTCGTAGGCGCCCTTGGCAACCACGACCGTCGACCCCCAGGCGGCTGCCGCCACCAACAGAGCTGCTGAGGGCAGGAAGCGACGGCTCGAAGTCACGTGGACAGCCTATTGGGACGTGAGGCGTCCGGCAATCACGTCACGTAGAGCACGACGGTGCTCCCCTTGGGAGCCGTTGAACCGGCTGCCGGGTTGGTCCCCGAGGCGAACCCCAGCGGTGCGGGGAAGAAGGACTTGTTCTGGACCTCCACCTTGAAACCGGCGGCTTCCAGGTCTCTCTGGGCCTCGTCGGTGCGTTTGTGGCCGACGTCCGGAACGGTCACCATCTCCGGGCCGAGGGACTTGACCAGTTTCACCGTGTCACCGCGATGCCCCGTGCCGTCGGCGGGGTCCTGGGAGATGACCTGTCCTGCGGGGACGGTGTCCGAGTGCTCCTCGGACACCTCGACCGCGAACCCCTGCTTCTTGAGTTCCCTGCTGGCCTGGTCGGCGTCGGTTCCCCTGTGATCCTTGATGGTGATGGGCTGACGGCCCTTGCTGACCACCAGATCGATGCTGCTGCCGGGTGGCAGGAGGTTTCCCGCTGATTCACCGGCGGAGATGATCAGACCGGTTTCGACGGATTCCGACCAGTCCTCCGTGACCTGGCCGACGACCAGGTGCGCTGATTCGATCGCGGAGCGGGCCTGGGAGAGTTCCTGCCCCACCACGTCGGGCATCATGTAGCGCTCGGGCCCCTTGGAGATGACGACCGTGACCTTGGTGCCTCGAAGAGCCCGGGCGTTTCCTGCGGGATCGGTGCTTATGACCGATCCGACCGCGACATCCTCGGAGAAGGCCTCCTGGGTGGTGTACTCGAGATCGTTGGCCCTGAGGCTCTGGAGCGCCTGTTCCTGGGGAATGTTGGTCACCTCGGGGGTGGTGGTGAACCGCCCCTCGGCCCACCACCACGAGACGGAGACGATGATCGCCGTGACGAGCAGCACCAGCACGAGCAACATGATGCCGCGACGACGCCGGTACACCGGCTCCTGGGAGAACTGCGGGAAGATCGGTGTGCGGTGGGAGCTCGGGGACCCACCTCCGCCGGAGCCGGGAAGCGTGGCACGGGGAGGTCCTCCCGTCGCGGAAGCAGCCCCGACCGGGGAAACCGAGTGCGGTGAGGGCGCCGATACCGGGGACCGGAGGGGCCCCGGCGCCACGATGGCGGTCACCGGACGGAGACCCTCCTCGGCCGGGGCAGTGTCTGGCGACCGGGAACGGGGACGGGCGGGAGCTCCTTCAGCGGGCGTGGACGCGGCTCGGGGCGTGGCGATATCTGCTGGGTGGCGGCATTGCCGTCGCCGGGCTGGGGTCGCAGCTGGGCTGCGAGCGCAGGATTGTGCTGGCCCGGGGCGCTCACCAGCGACCTGACGCAGCGCGTCCATGAGTTCACGACCATCGGCGATGCGAGCCTCCGGGTCGCGTGCGGTGCAGGCCGCCACCAGGGCATCGAGGTAGTCCGGGATGAAACCCGGAAATCCGAGCTCGCGCAGCTTCGCGGAAGGGGCGGGGACGTCGACGTTCACGTGCGCGTAGGCGATCTGGTAGTTGTTCTCGCCAACGTGCGGTTTCTTGCCGGTCAGCAACTCGAACAGGACGATACCGGTCGAGTAGATGTCGCTGCGCGAATCCGGGCGTGCGTGGGTGACCAGCTCGGGTGGCAGGTACGAGGCGGTACCGACCAGAACCCCGGTGGCGGTCATCTGCGGGGACTCGGTCTGGCGCGCCAGACCGAAGTCCGCGACCTTCACGTGGCCGCGGGTCGAGATCATGACGTTCTCGGGTTTGATGTCGCGATGGACGATACCCGCGTCGTGGGCTGCTGCCAGAGCCGAGGCGATGGGTTCCAGGTAGTCGAGCGCCAGCACCGGTTCGAGGGGGGCGTCACGGGCGATGAGCCTGCGCAGGGTCTCACCATCGATGAACTCCATGACGATGTACGGCTGCCCCCGGGATGTGCCCTGGTCGAAGATACTGACCACCGCGGGGTGGTTGATCAATGCGGCGGAGCGGGCCTCCCGGTCGAACTTCGCGGCGAATTCGTCATCCTCGGCAAGGTCGGTTCGCATGATCTTGACCGCGACGGTCCTCTGGAGACGGGCATCGCGCGCCCGGTAGACCGTCGCCATGCCGCCCCGTGCGATCTTCGCGAGAATTTCGTAGCGACCATCCAGCACGCTTCCGACCATCGGGTCGTAGGTACTGCTTTTGTTCACCGCGGTCTCCTGGGGAAGGTAGGGGATCTGGGCTGGGCGATGAGCTCGGCCGGTATCGAGTGTAGGCCGATCCCGGAACGGACGAGTTCCGGGCACGCCGCATAGGCTTCTCGCATGACGGTATTGCGCAGTCTGCGTTCACGGATGCTGCTGGCACGCGTGGCGGTGCAGCTTCCCCTGACCGAGGCCGAGGATCGGCTACCGGGACTGGTCATGGCAGGGATCGACATGGCGGTGCTCACCACCGGCGGCCCCGCAGAACACGAGGCGAACCTGAGGATCCTGCGAAATCTCGAACGCCACCTCGGCCAGCGGGTGCTGCTGGCGGTCGACACCCCGGAGATCGATGCGGACGTGCGGGTTTGTCTCCCGGGCGAGCGGGACAGGTCGCGTCCGCATCGGTGGGCGCTGCTCGGGCAGGTTGTCCAGGAGCGGGGGCAGATTGCCGAACCGGACGAGGCCTTCCAGTTCCTGGCGGTTCCCGGGATGCCTCCCGGTTCACCGCTGCTGCGGGCCGCGGTGGAGGCCCAGCCCCCGCTGAAGCGGGAATCGGTTCCCTGGTTCGCCGCGGGCGGCCTCGACGTCGGATCCGTTCAGGTCCTGGCGGACTCGGGCGTCCGGCGGGTCTGGCTCACCGAGGGCGGAACCGTGGCGGCGCTGGAACGGATCGACGAGATCCTGCGGCGGGCGTGGGGCGGGGATCCGGCCTACGAGGACTACCTGGGGTTCGCGGTCGGAGTTTGAAACACCCCACGCCAACCTGCCGCGGATTGCTAGTGTGAGGTTTGCCTACCCTTATGTATGAAGGGGTCCACCACATGACCAATCCACTGTTCAACCCGATATCAAGGCGTGCTTTCTCCGGCCTGTTCCCGGCCCTGCTGGCGCTGGGACTCACGGGCTGCGGATCCGGGGCAACCTCCGGAGGAGGGAACGCCTCGTCCCCCGCGAGCGCCCGCACCATTACCCACGACCTCGGCGAGACCGTCGTCAACGGCACCCCGAAACGGATCGTGTCCACCTCCGTGGTGCTCACCGGCACCCTCCTGGCCCTGGACGCGCCCGTGGTCGGCTCCGGGGCGTCGAAACCGGGCGCCGAGGGATTCGACGACGTCGGTTTCTTCTCCCACTGGTCGGCCATCGCCAAGGAACGCGGTGTCAAGGCCGTCTACGCGAACAGCAAACTCGACATCGAGGCCGTGACCGCGGAGAAACCGGACCTGATCATCATCGCTTCCACGGGAGGGGACAGCACCAAGGACGACTATGACTCGCTGTCCAGGATCGCTCCGACCGTCGCCATCAACTACAACTCCGAGAGCTGGCAGACCGTCACCCGGCAGGTGGCCGACGTCACCGGAACGCAGGCCAGGGCCGAGGAGCTCACCAACACCTTCAACTCGAGGCTCACGGAACTCAAGGCCGCAATGGGCGGGGTTCCCACCGAGGCGGTGCAGGCCATCGTCTACACCCCCTCCAACGGCCTGTCCTTCGCGAAACCGGGCGGCCCCCACGACGAGATCTTCTCGGCGCTCGGTTTCAAACTCGCCGAGGCGCCCGCCAGCAGCGGTGAGGAAGGAGCCAACCGCAAGGACTTCGTGTTCGCGACGGTGGAGCAGAGCGTGCAGGCCCTGACCTCCGATACCCTCCTGCTCGTCTCCGGGGACGACAAGACCGTCGAACAGCTGAAGGCCGACTCCAACTACAACACCACCAGAACCGTCAGCAGCGGCAGGCTGGTGCCGCTGGGGATCTCCAGCTTCAAACTGGACTACTACAGCGCGCTCGCCATGGCCGAGACCCTGGCTGCCGCCTACCCGAGGTGAGCAGAGCCGCCTGGGTGCTGCTCGGGCTGGCGATCCTCCTGCCCTGCCTGGTCCTGGCGTCGTTCCTGTTCGGATCGGGCGATGTGCCGGCCGGGCAGGTGTTGGCGGTGCTCTCCGGCGGCGGCACCGGTGAGCAGCGCCTCATCGTGCTCGGGATGCGCGGCTCCCGGACCCTGATAGCGCTGGTGGCCGGCGCCGCCCTCGGGATCGCCGGGGTGCTGGTGCAGGCACTGACCCGCAACCCGCTGGCGGAGCCGGGGCTGTTGGGGGTCAACGCGGGCGCAGCCTGCGCCGTGGCAATCGGCCTCGGTCTCGTCCGGTCCCTGCCGATCGCGATGATGATGCTGGTCTCCCTGGCGGGCGCGCTCCTCAGCGGACTGGTGGTGACCGGGGCGTCGGGGGCCTGGCGGGGACGGCACGACCCGATTCGCATCGTGTTGGTGGGGGCCGCCTGGAGCGCGGTCGTCTCCGCCATCACCACGTTCATGCTGCTCAGCGATCCCAGGATCTACGCCGAGTTCCGTTTCTGGGACGCGGGGGCCGTGACGCCGCGGCCGCTGGATCTGGTGATCGCCGCGGCGGGAACGCTCGGGGTCGGGCTGCTGGCCGCGCTCCTGCTGGCGAGATCCATGGACGCCCTGGCCCTGGGGGAGGAGTTCGCCAGAGGACTCGGCCTCGCGGCCGGGCGGGCCCGGATGCTGGTGGCCCTCACCTGCCTGGTGCTCTGCGCCGCGGCGACGGCCCTGGTGGGTCCGGTCTCCTTCCTCGGGCTGATCGCGCCCTTCGCGGCACGGCTGGTCGTCGGTCCGAGGCATCGTGCGCTGATCTGGTTCTCGACCCTGCTGGGTGGGGTGACGTTGCTGGCCGCCGACGTGCTGGGCCGGGTGGTGAACCCGCCCGCCGAGGTGCAGGCCGCCCTGATGTGCGCCCTGCTGGGGGCGCCGTTGTTCATCGGGCTGGCCCGGGCGCGAAGGCTGGTGCAGCTGTGAGCCTGCAGGTGCGTTCCGTGCGGCTCGGGCCCGTCAGTTTCCACGCTCGGCCGAGAACCTGGCTGGTCGCGGCTCTGGCGTGGGGCATCGCCCTGGCCGGGGCGATCGCGGTGCTGTTCTCCGGCTCCGTGAACATGACCCCCGAACAGTTCTGGGCGGCCCTGGTCGGGGTGGGGGAACGCGCCGACGTGCTCCTGCTGTGGGAGTTCCGGATGCCCAGGGCCCTCACCGGCCTGGTGGTCGGGGCGTGTCTCGGGACGGCGGGCTGCCTGTTCCAGGCGCTGTCGCGCAACGCCCTGGGGTCCCCGGAGATCATCGGCCTGACCGGCGGCGCAGCGCTGGGGGCCGTGGCCTCCGTCATGGTGTTCAGGTCCTTCGGGTGGGGCACGGCCGCCGGGGCGATCATCGGTTGCCTGGGGGCCGCCCTGCTCACCTGGGTGCTCTCACCCAGGGGATTCGGCGGCGGCAACCGCCTGATCCTCATCGGCCTCGGGGTGGCCTCCCTGATCCAACCGGTGACGGTGCTGCTGCTCACCCGGGCCGACAGCGACTCCGCGACCTCGGCCCGGCTGTGGCTGACCGGAACCCTCAACGCCCGCAACTGGAGCCACGCCGTGGTCGGTGCCGTGCTGTTCGCGGTGATCCTGCCGTTCGCCCTGCTGATCTCGCGGCACCTCGACGCCGCCGCCCCGGGAGAGGACTTCGCCGCCGGGTTGGGGGTGTCCCGCCGTTTCACGCAGTGGACGGCAACCGGCGTCGGGGTCGCGCTGACCGCGGCCGCTGTCGCGGTGGCCGGTCCCATCGCGTTCATCGCGCTCGCCGGCCCACACGTGGCCCGTCGGCTCCTGAAGGGACCAACCGCTCCCGCGGGCGTCGCGGCGGGCACGGGGGCCGCGCTGCTGGTGGCGGCGGACCTGGTGGGGGCGAACCTGCCGGGCGGCCTGCAGCTCCCGGTGGGGGTGACGGCCGGTCTGCTGGGCGGCGCCTACCTGCTGCTGCTCCTGAACGGACAGGAAAGGAAGAGATGACCGGAACCGCCCAGGAGTTCCCGCTGGCGGCCTCGTCGGTGCGGCTCGGCTACGACCGGAAGATCGTGATCGAGGACATCACGCTGGAGGTGCCCGAGGGGGAGCTGACGATGCTCATCGGGCCCAACGGGTGCGGCAAGTCGACGCTGCTGAAGGCCCTGGCCCGGGTGCTCGCCCCCAAGGCCGGATACGTCTACCTGGGGGGAACCGACATCCACCAGCTGCGAACCACCGCCGTCGCCCGCAGGCTCGGGTTCCTGCCGCAACGCCAGTCGGTACCGCCGGGCATCAAGGTGCTGGACATGGTGAGCCGGGGACGCTTCGCCCATCAGAGGTTCTGGTCCAGGTGGTCGCAGGCCGACGAGGAAGCCGTGGCCTCGGCCCTGGAGGTCACCGGACTGACCGATCTGCAGCGGGCCGACGTCGACGAGCTCTCCGGCGGGCAGGTGCAGCGGGTGTGGCTGGCGACGGTGCTGGCCCAGGACACACCGCTGCTGCTGCTCGACGAACCCACCACCTTCCTGGACATCGCCCACCAGTACGAGGTCCTGAAACTGGTGCGCGGGCTCCGCGACGCCGGGCGCACCGTCGTCGTGGTGGTGCACGACCTGAACCAGGCCACCCGGTTCGCCACCAACCTGGTGGTCATGAAGGACGGGGCGATCGTGGCCTCTGGGTTGCCCGCCGAGGTGCTGACCGCGGAACTGGTCGAGAACGTCTTCGGACTCCCGGTGCTCGTCGTGCCGGACCCGGTCACCGGTGCCCCGATGGTGGTGCCGCGATGACCACGCACCTGCTTCCCACGCCCCTGTCCGCCACGGGCGCCCCGCATCCCGCGACCCCGGAGCTCCCGGACCGGTTGGACCGTTCCCCGATCGTGGGGAGGCGGTGCGTGATCGACGGCGTGGAGATGGTGGAGGTCACCTTCGTCGCCCACGAATCCCCGGCACGTGAGGTGCTGGTGCACGTCAACAGCCTGACCGACGCGATCCGCACCCGGCTGGGTCCCGCCATCATGGCCCCTGTGGGAAACACCGGCGCGCAGATCCTGTCCTGGTGGCTTCCCGCCGACGGCTGCTACTCCTACCGCTACTGGCGCAGCGACGAGGTGCCCCGCGACATCGGTGCGACCCGCGCGGGCTGGATGCGGGTGCACCGGGAGGGGCAACCGGACCCGCTCAACCCCGAAACCCTGCCCGCCTTCGACCTGCGGGAACAGTCGGTGTGGCGCGGGCCCGACTTCGAGCCCGTTCCCTGGGCCCCGACCGGTGAGGCCGAGCGGCAGTGGCGGCTGCACGACGACGGAAGGTTCGCCGTGCTGCCGGGCGATGACCGGACCCTGGTGCTGTTCGACGGGCTCCGCTGGCGCCTGGCCGGTGTGGCCTCCGCGCTGCGGGCCGCAGGCCTCGGGCACACCGTCGTCGCCGTCGACACCGGGGAGGGGGAGCAGCGGGCCGCGTGGCTGACCACGGCTCGGGGCTGCGCCCCGCTGGTGGAACGCGCCCGGGAACTGGCCGGGGCGGGCCGCGAGGTGATCGCCGCCGGACAGTCCTTCGGGGGCCTGGCGTGCGTGGAGCTCGCGGTGCACCGGCCGGATCTGGTCACCGCGGTGATCGCGCAGTCGGCGTCGCTGTGGTTCGCGGGCGACCCCGTCCCGGAACCGGATGCGGAGGGAATCCTGCTGCGCGGTCTCGTCGCGGGCACGAGGGCGCTGGGGACGCCGGTGGTGGTCCAGGCCGGCACCGACGAACGCGGCCTGATCCACGGAGCCCGGCGGCTGGCCGGGATCGCGGAGAGGACAGGCCGACTGGCAGCGGCGGAGGAGTTCCGTGGCGGCCACGACCTTTCCTGGTGGCGGCACGGCCTGCTGTCGGGCCTGTCAGTCCTCGTCTGAACCTCGCCAGATCCGTGCCGGCTCGCCCCGGTGCTTGGCGGTCAACCACCACACGACCTCCACCAGCCCGGCCCCGATCAGCCCGGCCACGACCCCGAACAGGATCGTCGACGGGTTGTCCAGGTCCAGCAGCAGCTGGCCGCGCAGCCACGCCCACGGGATCAGGAACATGGCGATGTAGAAGACGTAGGAGACGACCACCAGGCCGAGTCGCCACCACACCCACGGGCGCGCCACCACGGCAAGCACCCAGACGGAGGTGATGATCAGGGCAGCCAGGGTGGCAGTCGAGGCCTGCGCCTGCACGACGGGCGACACCGCCCCGAAACCACGGGTGACGACGTAGGTGATGGTGGAGACCGTTCCGATGATCACACCCGAGGGCACCGCCAGCGACAACACGCGGCGCACGAAACCCGGCCGGGCGCGTTCCTTGTTGGGGGGCAGCGACAGCAGGAAAGCGGGAATGCCGATGGTGAACCAGCCGACCACGGTCATCTGGAGCGGGATGAACGGGTTGGGCAGGCCCATCAACCCGATCACCAGGGCCAGGAAGACCGCGTACACCGTTTTGCTGAGGAACAGTTTCGCCACCCGCTCGATGTTGCCGATCACCCGCCGGCCCTCAGCCACCACGTGCGGGAGGGTGGCGAACCGGTCGTCGAGCAGCACGATCTGCGCGACTGCCCGGGTGGCGGGGGAACCCGAGCCCATCGCGACCCCCAGGTCGGCGTCCTTCAGGGCGAGCACGTCGTTGACGCCGTCACCGGTCATGGCGACGGTGTGGCCCCGGGACTGCAGGGCCGCGACCATGGCGCGTTTCTGCTGCGGGGTGACGCGCCCGAACACGTCGGCCCCGGCGATCTTCTCCGTGAACTCCTCGCCCTCGGCGGGCAGGGTGCGGGCATCCACGGCCTCGGCCACGGACACCCCCAGGGAACGGGTGACCGCACCGACGGAGGCCGCGTTGTCACCGGAGATCACCTTCACGGCCACGTGCTGTTCGTTGAAATAGGCGAGGGTGTCGGCGGCGTCGGGACGAACCAGCTGGTCCAGCACCAGCAACGCGACCGGCGTGACCATCCCCGGCGCGCCGGGAGAGTCGACGGGCTCGGATGCGCGGCCCAGCAGCAGCACCCGGCGGCCCGTCGAGCCGATCTCCTCCGCGCGGGCGGCCACGTCGGCCGGGGCCAGCACGTCGGGCGCGCCCAGCACCCAATCGCCGCGCGTCCCGAAGGAAACCCCCGACCACTTCTTGGCGGAGGTGAACGGCGCCCGGGCGGTGACCTCCCACGGCGTCGAGGCCGCGGGGGTGGCCTCGGCGATCGCCGTCATCGACGCGTTGGGGGCGGGGTCGGCGGCGACGAGCTGCGCCAGCACCCCGGTGATCTCGTCGGCGTCTCCCGCCAGGGGGATCACCTCTCCGAGGGTCATGGCGTTCTGGGTCAGGGTGCCGGTCTTGTCCGCGCACACCACGCTCACCCGGGCCAGGCCCTCGATGGCCGGCAGTTCCTGCACCAGGCACTTGCGGCGCCCCAGCCGGATCACACCCAGAGCGAAGGCCATCGACGTGAGCAGCACCAGGCCCTCGGGGATCATCGGCACCAGGGCGCCCACCATCCGCAGCGCCGATTCCTGCCAGGTGGTGCCCGGCTGGCGGAACTGCACCCAGATGGTGAGCAACCCCGCCGGGATCAGCAGCCAGGTCACGAACTTCAGGATGCGGTCGATGCCCGCCCGCAGCTCGGAGTTGACCAGCGTGAACTTGGCGGCCTGCGCGGTAAGCTGCGCGGCGTAGGCCTCGGCGCCGACCTTCGTGGCCCGGTACACGCCGGAACCGGAAACGACGAACGCCCCCGACATGAGTTCGTCGCCGACGGATTTGGCCACCGGATCGGCCTCGCCGGTCAGCATCGACTCGTCGACCTCCAGGTAGTCGGCGGCCACCACCTCGCCGTCGACGACCACCTGGTCGCCCGGGGACAGCGCGATGAGGTCGTCGGCCACCACCTGGTCCCGTGGCAGGGAGATCCGCTGCCCGTCGCGCAGCACGACGGGATGGGCCTCCCCGATCACGGCCAGGTTGTCGAGGGTGCGTTTGGCGCGCAGCTCCTGCACCATTCCGATGATCGAGTTGGCGACGATCAGGATCGCGAACGCCCCCTGGGCGAACTGCATGGTCGCGGCGACGATCACGAACAACACCGCCAGCATCGCGTTGACGCGCGTGAACACGTTGTCGCGGACGATCTGCCAGGTGGTGCGCCCCGAGCGTTCCGGCAGCGTGTTGACCCTTCCCTCCCTGACCCGTTCCGCCACCTGGTCGGCGGTCAGGCCCCGCAGCTCACCGGTCACGATCGGTGGCCAGTCCGGCGAGTGTGATGAGGGCCGAGCGTCCCTCTGCGTCCATGTCGGCTCCTTCCAGAGCGGTCAGGGCATCCGTGGTGGAACGGGCGATGAGTTCCTCGCAGGAGTTCCGCGCCCCGGTGGCCTCGATGATGTCCCGGGCGGTCGTGAGATCCTCCTCGGTGAGCCCGGGGGAGCCGAGGAGGGATTCGAGGGTGTTGCGCTGGCGGGCATCGCCGTTCTCCAGGGCCGTCAGCACCAGCACGGTGCGTTTGCCCTCCCGGATGTCGTCGCCCGCGGGTTTGCCCGTGATGTCGGGATCCCCGAAGACCCCAAGGAGGTCGTCGCGCAGCTGGAAGGCCCTTCCCAGCAGGGAACCGTAGGTGCCGAGAGCCGCGAGCAGGTCCGGCGGGGCCTCTCCCAGGGTCGCGCCGAGCTCGGCGGGGCGCCGCACCGAGTAGCGGGCGGACTTGAACTCCAGCACCTTCTCGGCGGTGTCGGCCTGGGCCCGCGGGGTGGAACGGTCGGTGGCCCCGAACGCGGCCGCGACGTCGAGGTACTGGCCGAGCAACACCTCGCTGCGCATGGTCGCGAGCACCGGGGCGGCGCGGCGAACGGCCTCCGGGGAAAGGCCGGCGCTCTCGAACATCTCCGCGCTCCAGGAGAACAGGACATCGCCCAGCAGGATCGCGGCGGCCTCCCCGAAACGGGCGGCCCGGGGGCCCGGGAGGAGAGCCTCGAAACGGCGGTGGGCCGATGGCGCGCCGCGCCGGGTGTCGGAGCCGTCCACCAGATCGTCGTGAACCAGGAGGGAGGCGTGCAGCAGGTCGAGGGAGGCGGCGGCGCGCAGCAGCGGTCCCGGATCCGTGGGCCGCCCGGCGGCCACGACGTACCCCCAGTAGCAGAAGGCGGGACGCAGCCGTTTCCCACCCGCGGCGTATACCCGCGCCGCCTCCAGCAGGGGCAATGTGTCGGTGAGGCTCGCAAGTTCGCTCTGGCCGTCGAGGAACTCGATGAGTGCCCTTCCCACCGCCGAGACGAAAGCTGGACTCGTCGGGTCGTGGGCGGGGGACGTCGGCATGCGACCCAGCTTAGAGGTCGCCTCAACGGGCCGGCGCAATTTGATCAAATCCGGGTGGGGCGGGCCGCGACGTGGGATGCTGCTCGTGTCTCGTGTCGAAACCATTCTGGATCAAGCTGGTTGAGCCGGCCTGTGAGCGTCAGCGAGCCGGGCGTGTCCAAACCATGGCGGCAGTGTTCGCAGAGCTGCGGTCGGGTCTGTTGTTCGGGTGCTGGGGTTTCGGTTCAGCCGTTCGCTTCGCTCAGTGCTGGCTCAACCGGTTCGGGGAGAAACGGTGTCGTGGTTCGGTCCAGGGCGCCCGGGTGCTCGTATCCTTGTCCTCATGCCTCCGACCGTTGCCGAGCTGCTCCGCGACGCCGCGTCCCCGACGCTGAGCTTTGAGTTCTTCCCACCCCGCAGCCCCGAGGAACAGCCGCGCTTCGACGCATCCGTCGCGAAGCTGAGCCGGTTCCACCCGGATTTCCTGTCGGTCACCTACGGGGCCTCCGGTTCCACCCGCGACCGCACGGTGGCCGCGACCGCCGCCCTGGGAGCCGCCCAGCACGCCACCATCGTCGGCCACCTGACCTGCGTGTCGCAGTCCACCGACGATCTGCTGCGCACCCTCGACGCCTTCGCGGAGGCCGGGGTCCGCGACATCCTGGCCATCCGCGGGGACATGCCCGGCGGGCCGCAGCAACCCTGGGAGCGGCATCCCGACGGGCTCGGCAACGCCACGGAACTGGTGCGGCTCATCAAGGGACACGGCGATTTCTGCGTCGGCGTGGCCGCCTTCCCGAACGTCCATCAACCCGACAACGATCCCGAACTGGACGCCCGGATCGTGGTGGAGAAGGCCGCGGCGGGCGCGGACTACGCCATCACGCAACTGTTCTTCGAGTCGCACCGCTACGTGGAGCTGGTCAACCGGGTCCGCGACCGCGGCAGCGAGATCCCCATCATCCCGGGCATCGCGCCGCTCACGGTGATCACCCAGATCGAAAGGTTCGCCTCGCTCGCGGACTGTCCCCTGCCCGACGACTTCGTCGCCGCACTCCGGGGCGCCAGGAACCCCGCCGAGGTGCGCAGCATCGGGTTGTCGCGTGCCATCAACCTGTGCCGGGAGCTCCTGGCCGCAGGGGCCCCCGGGCTCCAGTTCTTCACCCAGAACCGCTGGAAGGCCACCTCGGAGGTTCTCGACGCCATCGGCTGGGGGGACCGGGTCAGCTGAGGGCCGCCCGCCAGGCCGAGGTTCCGACGTCAAGGATCGTCATGCGCTGGGTGGCGCGGGTCAGGGCCACGTAGAGCACCCGTTCCGCACCGGGGGCCTCGGCGACGATCTCGTCGGGGCAGACCACCAGCACGCCGTCGTATTCCAGGCCCTTGGCCTGCAACGCCGTGACCACGATGAGACGTTCCTCCAGGGCCGCCAGCCGCGGATCCGACATCGCCAGCCGCGTCGTGGCGACCAGCCGCGAGGGCGGCACGATGATGCCCACCGTTCCGCTGACGTGCCCGGCCAGACCGAGGGTCAACGCGATGATCGTCTCCGCCAGGCCGGCCTCATCGGTTTCGGTGAGTTTCGGGACCAGACCGGTGTTGCGCACCGCGCGCGGCAGACTGGCATCGGGGAATACCTTGGTGATGACCTTCGCCGCCAGGTCGAAGACCTCGGAGGGGGAGCGGTAGTTCGTGGACAGCGTGAAACGGCGCAGCGGGGCACGGCCCACGAGGTCGTTGACGGCCCGCTCGGCCTCGGCGGTATCCGGGTAGGAGCTCTGCGCCGGATCGCCGACGAGCGTCCACGACGCCTGCGGACCCCGGCGCCGCAGCATCCGCCACTGCATGGGTGTGATGTCCTGGGCCTCGTCCACGAGGATGTGGGCATAGGTGGTCTGCGGGTCGTCGTCGGGATCGACGACGTGTTCGCGGCGCATCAGGTCGGAGGTGGTCACCAGTTCCGAGATGCCGCCGAAATCGATGAAGACCGGGTCCTCATCGTGCAACCCGGCGGGTACGGGCCCCAGCATCTCCAGCAGCTCGTCCAGCAGGGCCATGTCGGCCACCGACCAGCCGGTGATCTCGAGCTCGCCGGTCTGCAGCCACTGGTAGGACTCCGCCAGGTCGTCGCGTTCCCGGGCCGTGAGGTCCGGCGCCAACTCGTCGAGCAGCTCCCGGTCCGCCAGGCGGGCCAGCACGGTGGGGGCGTCGAGCATCGGCCACCAGGAATCCATGAACTCCCTGAACCGTTGGTGGTCGCGGATCCGCTCGTCGACCTCCTCGGGGTCGAGACCCACGTCGACCGTCAGTTTCCCGGCGAGTGCCCGGGCCACCGACGTCGTGGCCGCGGCGCGGCCGCGGTTCATCTTGTAGTTGGACAGCACCGACTCTCGGATCCCGGCCAGCTCCAGCGCGTCCAGTTTCAGGACCTCGCCCTTGACGCTGACCCGCAGCTCCTCGGCAGCGGGAATCGGGGGGCGGCGAACCAGTCTGCGAAGCACCTTCAACATCCGCAGCGACCCTTTGAGGGTGGCCGCAGGGGCGGCGTCGACCCGCTCCGAGACCATGCCCAGCACGTCACCGGCCACGGCCCCGACCGCGCGGAGCGTCACGGATTCCTCGCCGAGGCTCGGCAGCACCCGCTCGATGTAGTTCATGAACACCGAGCTGGGGCCCACGACGAGCACCCCACCCTTCTCGAGGCGGGCCCGGTTGGTGTACAGCAGGTAGGCGGCGCGGTGCAGGGCCACGACGGTCTTGCCGGTGCCGGGACCACCGCCGATGATCGTCACCCCCTGGTAGGGGGCGCGGATCGCCTCGTCCTGTTCCGCCTGGATGGTGGCCACGATGTCGCGCATGGTGCGGCCGCGGGCCCGGGTCAGTGCCGCCATCAACGCGCCCTCCCCGAGAATCGGCAGGTCGGTTTCGGCGCTGGTGTCCAGCAGGTCGTCCTCCAGGCCGATGACGTTGTCGTCGCGGCAACGCAGCACGCGGCGCCGGATCACGTTCATGGGGGTGGCCTGGGTGGCGCGGTAGAACGGTTCGGCCGCGGGGGCCCGCCAGTCGATCACCAGGGGCTCGTACTCGGCGTCGCGGACACCGAGCCGGCCGATGTAACGGGTCTCGGGGAAGTTCAGGTCGAGCCGGCCGAAGACCAGCCCCTCGTGTTCCGCGTCGAGGATCGCGAGGCGTTTCGCCGCCTGGTAGGCGAAGGCGTCGCGTTCGAACAGGGCGGTTCCCGACTCCTCCCGCAGGTAGTCGTCCCGGTCGGTCTGGTAGATCTCTGCGCCGCTGCGGGCGAGTGTCCGGGCGCTGGCCGTGGAGGCCGCCAAGTTTTCGTAGACCCGGTCAACATGTGCCTGCTCCAGCGCGATTTCGCGCTGGAGATCGCCTCTGGAAGTGCTCAAGGGCGGTAATCCTCACTCCTGGGATGGACGCCCCACTCTACTCCGTTCGGAGCCCCCCGAACGCCACTTGGGATCAACGGTGAATGCACCGTACTCTCTTGTTCCGACACAACCGGAGGACGTGAGGGGGACCGATGAACGGGCAACAGCAGGCGGAACCGGGCAGAGGCGATCCCGCTCGCCCGTGGAAGATCGCGACGGGGCTCCTGGCCGTCGCGATCGTGATCTGCCTGGGGGTGTTGAGCCAGGCCACGCAGAACGGGAGACCACAGGGCGAGACATCCGTGGCCTCCCCGGGTTCGACGACGGTGACGCCCGAGGCCACCCTGCGGACCGCGGACCCGTCACAGGAGGCCGAGCGGGAAGCCGCAATCGCGAAACTGGCCAGGCGCCAGGAGAACGATCCGATGGCCAAGGGGCGGGTCGACGCCCCCGTGGTGATGATCGAGTACGCCGACTACCGGTGCCCGTTCTGTTCCGTGTTCGCCGAGGAAACGCTCCCGGAACTGCAGCCGCTGATCGACGACGGAACCCTGCGGATCGAGTTCCGTGACCTCGCGGTCTTCGGCGACGACTCCGTCGCAGCCGCCGCGGCCGCCCGGGCCGTGGGGAAGCAGGGCATGTTCTGGGAGTTCCAGGACGCCCTCTACAGAAGGCTTCCCAACCAGGGGCATCCCGAGGTCAAGGACGACCTCGTCATGGAGACCGCCACACAGGTCGGGGTTCCGGACATGGTGGCCTTCGAGGCCGACTACCGTTCCGAGGAGACCCGGGCCGCGGTCAGGAACGAGACCGCGGAGGGGCGTCGGGTGGGTGTCAACGGGACGCCCTTCTTCTTCGTCGGAACCCGTCCGGTCTCCGGCGCCCAACCCCTGGAAACCTTCCAGCAGATCATCGCGCAGGAGAAGGAGCGGCTCGGCTGATGGTGAGCGGTTTCGCAGGCTCGTTCCTCGGGGGCTCGCGGCTCCTTCCTGCGTCACCGCCGGCATCGGTGGCCTGACACCCAGCGGTGGTTTCCCGAACTGGAGAGCCTGCTGCGCGCGGAGCGCGGGCATCCCCGACCCGATGGCCGGCGGGATCGTTCACCGTTCGCGGGTGGCCGGGTGCCAGGCGCGCTGGGTGGCCCGGGCGACGGCGTCGAAGTCGTCATCGGAGCCCGCGATCACGCCTGCGACCTCGAGAGCGGTGTAGCCGTGCACGGTTGACCACAGTGACAACACGACCTGTTCCAGAGGACCTGAGAGCGCGCCCTTGTCCATTGCCCTCCTGACGCGATCCTCGACGGGAACCGCGCGGCCCGCCGCCCCAGCGACCGCCTTCTGGCTCGGGGTGATCCGTTCCACCAGGACGAGGAACTGGTTTCTGTTCTCAAGGGCCCAGCGTCTGTAGGCGCGGGCCAGCTCCAGGAGGTCCTCGATCGGGTCCTCGCGCATCGGGGCGTCGGCCTGGGTCCGGTTGAACTCCTCCAGGACCCGCAGGTAGACCGCATCCAGCAGCGCCGCACGACTGCCGAAGAGCTGGTAGACCGCGCTGGTCGAGGTGCCGGCATCCGCGGCAAGGGTGCGCAGGGAGAGACCCTCGGTGCCGGTACGGGCGATCGTGTCGGTCGCGATGCCGAGCAGCTGCTCGCGCAGATGGTCGTCGTGGGGCCGCGGTCTTGGCATGTGAAAAGGGTAACGACGAATATGCTATAACAGCGTTATATAACATCGTTACACAATGTTGGAGGTAGACAGGGTGACCGAGGAACAGAACCAGAACCCGCCAGGCGGGGCCCCGGAAGAAGCTGTTGTCGCGTCGCCCAGACGCTGGTGGATCCTGGTCGCCCTGTCGTTGGCGACGATAATCATCCAGTTCGACCAGTCCGGAATGACGCTGGCACTGCCGCACATCCAGGCGGAGCTCGGGGCCACCACCCAGCAGCTGCAGTGGGTGATGGACGCCTACTCGCTGGCCCTGGCCTCGGTGGTGCTCACCGCGGGGGCGGTCTCGGACCGTTACGGGCGCCGTAAGGTGTTCCTGCTCGGGATCGCGGTGCTCGCGGCGGGTTCCCTGATCGGGGCGCTCGCTCCTGACGCGAATGTCGTCATCGCTGGCCGGGCCCTCATGGGTGTCGGCGGTGCGATGTTCATGCCCGGCACCCTCTCGATCATCACCCATGTCTTCGACCGCGTCACCCGCCCGACCGCGATCGGTATCTGGGGTGCCGTGACATCCCTCGGGGTGATCGTCGGGCCGCTGATCTCCGGTGCCGTGCTGCAGATCTGGCACTGGCGCGGCATCTTCGTCCTGAACGTGGTGATGGCTGCTATCGCCTTCACGGGAGCGGCGGCGCTGGTTCCGGAATCGCGCGACCCGCACCCGCGTCGCCTGGACATCCTCGGGGCCGTTCTCGCCGGTGCCGGGTTACTCGGCGTCATCTACGCCGTCATCCACTCCTCCTCCGACGGCGTCACCAGTCCCGTGGTGCTGGCCGCGGCGGGCGTCGGGGCCGCGGCGCTGGTGCTGTTCTGGCTGCATTCGACCAGGGGAGAGGTGAGCATGTTCGACCTCGGGGTGGCGAGGAACCCGGCGTTTCTGGGGGCGGCCCTTGCCGCGGCGGTAACCATGTTCACGATGGCAGGCCTGCTGTTCATGATCACCCAGCAGTTCCAGCTCGTCGATGGCTTCGGGGTGCTTCTGGCCGGGGTCGCGGTGTTGCCAATGGCAGGTGGTGCCTTGGTCGCATCCCTGCTGGTCCCGCTGCTCGTGAAACGTCTCGAGGTGCGTACCGTCGTCCTGCTCGGCCTGGCGCTGATGGGTGCGGCCGCCGCCGCGTACGGCCTGGCGCAGCCCATCCGCGGCTACCTGCCGTCCCTGATCGTCCTGATCCTGCTCGGTATGGGCAACGGGGGCGTGATGGTCGTGTCCAACGACCTGCTCATGTCGTCGGGTCCCAAGAGCAGATCCGGGTTGATCTCCTCCATGAACGACACGGTCCAGGAGGTTGGAACCGCCCTCGGGATCGCTGTGCTGGGGGCCGTGTTGGCGAGCCAGTATGCCGAATCCCTTCGTCGTTCGATGCCCGGGGTGGCTGATGGCTCATTCACCGCAACCCTTTCCGACGCAGGGACGGATTCCTCGGTGCGGGAGGCGGCGTTGGCGGCTTTCGGGGACGCGTCCCGGATGGCGGGGCTGACGGCGGCCGGGGTCGTGGTGCTGGCCGTCATGGTGATCGCCTTCACTCTCAGAAAAGTGGTGGCTGCGAAGTCCGGAGAGGACGAGGAGGACTGAGTCCTTGAGCGACTAACCTGCTCCTCATGGCTCTGATTCACAACGATTGCCGAGGCTTGTGCGATTGGCATGCCGCCGGGGAGCTCCACGACGGGTTGCCGTTGTTCCGGTGCAACGGGTGTCGTTCGGAATGGACCCCGGCCGAACGCTGGACCCCGATCAACGCCGACGGCGAGATGTCGGAGGGGGTACTGGCCGCGAGGGCCATGCCCAAGGTTCGCAGGGACCGGTGAACGAAAAAGCCCGCTCGACTCTGCGAACGGGCTCAATCAAAAAGTGTCCGAGAGAGGACTTGAACCTCCACGCCCTGAAACGGGCACTAGCACCTCAAGCTAGCGCGTCTACCTATTCCGCCACCCGGACCCGGGTCACCCCCACATCAGTGGGCGCGACGAGAAACGATAGCAGGCGGCCGGAGGGGATCGCAACCGAGATCGCCGGGTTCAGTCGGTGATCCGGAACTGGTTCGGGCCGCCGGAGATGTCGTCGAGGGCGGCGACGATGGGTGGTACCAGCTGCTTGGTCTCGGCCTCGAGGAGTTCAGCCAGGTGATCCGGGGTTCTGGGGCCGACCAGGGCGCTCGCCACCTGTGGGGCGTCACGAACCCACATCAACGCCACCTGCGCCGGCGTGAGCGCCAGTCCGTCGGCGGCCTTGGCGACGGCGTCGATCACGGCCCGGCTCCGGGGCTGGAGGTACGGCTCCAGGAACCAGCCGAAATGCTCGGAGGCGGCCCGTGAATCCTTAGGGATGCCCCGGCGGTAGCGGCCCGTCAATGCGCCCCGGCCCATCGCCGACCACGCCAGCAGACCGAGGGTGTGGTACTGCGCCGCGCCGATCACCTCCACCTCGGCGCGACGTGCCAGCAGTGAGTACTCCACCTGCACCGAGGCCAGCTTCGTACGTCCCGCCATCGCCTCCTGCCAGGTGGCGGCCGTGGCGGTCTGCCATCCGACGAAGTTGCTCACCCCGACGTAGCGGGCCAGTCCGCGCGAGACTGCGGAGTCGAGAGCCGACAGGGTCTCCTCGACGGGGGCCTCCCCCCAGGCGTGCACCTGCCACAGGTCGACGTGGTCCGTGCGGAGCCTGCGCAGCGATCCCTCGAGGTCGCTCAGCAGCGCCGCGCGGGAGGTGTCGATGATTCTTTTCCCGTTTCGGATGATGAAACCGGCCTTGGTGGCGATGACCAGGGAGTCGCGCGGGATCCCCGTGGCCAACAGCTTTCCGATCATCTGCTCGGCGACTCCGCCGCCGTAGGCGGGGGCCGTGTCGATCAGGTTCCCACCACCCTCGACGAAGTCGTGGACAAGTTCGCGAACCACCGGCCACTCGACGTCCCTACCCCAGGCCATCGTTCCCAGGCCGATCCTGGAGACGTGCAGCCCAGATCCGCCGAGTGCCCGATATTCCATTCGGGCAGTCTAGGTCGCGGTTTCCCCGGGATGCTTGAAGCACGCCGGTGAGCGAGGGAGCTGCGGTGACCACGGCGGGACCCCGGCCCGGGATTCCCGGACCACCCCGAGCCCCTGGTGCAAGCAGGTTCACATCCCCGTAGTGTGGGGTGAGTGATGTACGAATTTCCTCACCCCGACCGCGTGGTCGTCGGTGCCCTCGGTCCTGTCGGGGAACGGAGCTTCGTCATCCAGATCCGTCAGGGGGAACACATGGTCGCCGTCGGCGTCCAGAGGGAGGCTGCACTGTCCATTGCCCGCCGCATCGACTCCCTGTTGCGGGAGGCGACGGCTCTCGGGTGGTTGGGCGACCCCCCGGAGGTCGAGCCCGAGCTCGGTCCGTTGGATGCCCCCGTTGACGTGCTGTTCAACGTCGGGGCCATCGGGTGGGCCCTCGACACCAGGAGGGGAGCCATCCAGCTCGAGTTCTACCCCGACGATCAGGACGTGCAGGGGATGGCCGGCCTGGTTCAGGTGTGGCTGTACCCCGGGGTGGCCAGGCAGTTCGCCGCGCGCGCCCGGATCATCGTCGCGACCGCCGACCCCAGCTGCCCGTTCTGCTCCCAGCCGGTGCACGCCGCCGGGCACATCTGCCCCCGCAGCAACGGGTACCGCGCACCGCTGTTCTGACCCGGCACTCCGCCGATTCCGGTGTTGATTTCCGGGAGGGGCGCCGAAAGGCAGTAGTTTTGTGGCCATGTATTCGTGGGCCCCAGTCGAGATACCCAGCATCCCGCCGTCGCAGGACGTGCCCAAGCAGCTCAGGCTGTACGACTCCTCCTCCGCCCGCACCATTCCCGTCGGACCCGTGGAGGGTACGGCCCGGATGTACGTGTGCGGAATCACTCCTTATGACGCCACACACCTGGGTCACGCCAACACCTACCTCACCTTCGATCTGGTGAATCGTGTCTGGCGGGACCTCGGCCTGGACGTCAACTACGTCCAGAACGTCACGGATGTGGATGATCCGCTGCTGGAACGCGCCGCCGCAACGGGGCAGGACTGGGAGGAACTGGCCGAGGACCAGACCGAGCTGTTCCGCTCCGACATGACCGCGCTGCGGGTCATCCCGCCCGACCGCTACGTCGGGGCGGTTGAATCGATTCCGTGCGTGGTGGAACTGATCGAGAAGCTGCTGCCCACCGGGCTGGTCTATCAGGTGGAGGATCCGGATCACCCGGACTGGTACTTCAATGCTGCGAGTGCTCCCGGTTTCGGGGAGGTCAGTCACTACGACGAGGAACGCATGCTCAAGATCTTCGCCGAGCGCGGCGGGGATCCCGATCGCCCCGGTAAACGCCATCCGTTGGACTGCCTGCTGTGGCGGTTCGCGCGCTCCGGGGAACCCAGCTGGACCTCGGCACTCGGTGATGGGCGGCCCGGCTGGCACATCGAGTGCACCGCCATCTCCCTGCACCATCTCGGTCCCTGCTTCGATCTGCAGGGTGGGGGAACCGACCTGGTCTTCCCGCATCACGAGATGTGTGCCGCAGAGGCGCAGGCCGTGACGGGAGCGCCGATGGCCAGCGCTTACGTCCACTCCGGAATGGTTGGGCTCGGTGGGCGGAAGATGAGCAAGTCGAGGGGCAACCTGGAACTGGTGAGCAGGCTCAGGCAGCGCGGGGCCGATCCCATGGCGATCCGGCTGGCGCTGCTCGGCCAGCACTACCGCAGCGACTGGGAGTGGAGCCCGCAACTGCTGGAACGCGCCACGCGACGTCTCGGTGTGTGGCGTTCCCTCCGTGACTTCCGGGCCACCCGGCCCACGGAAGAGATCGTCGCCGAGGTCCGGCGTGCCCTGCGCAACGACCTGGATGCCCCGCTGGCGCTCGACATCATCGATGAATGGGCAACGGCGAGCATCGAATCCGGGGGGGAGGAAACCGACGGGTACGACAGGGTCGCGGCCGCGGTGGATGCGCTGCTCGGGGTCAAGCTGTGACCCACTAGGGTGTCGGTTCGTGAAGTCCTTTGAACAGCTCTTCGAACAGCTCCGCGAAACCGCCCGGACCCGACCGGAGGGGTCGTCGACCGTGGCCCGTCTGGATGCGGGAGTGCATCACATCGGCAAGAAGGTGGTGGAGGAGGCGGCCGAGGTGTGGATGGCCGCCGAGCACGAGACCAGGGACGCCGCGGCGCTGGAGATCAGTCAACTGCTGTACCACCTCCAGGTGATGATGATTGCGCTGGACCTGGACCTGAAGGACGTGTACCGGCACCTGTGAGCCGGGGGAGTTGAAGATGCTGAAGATCGCCGTACCCAACAAGGGTTCCCTGGCCGAAACGGCCACCACCATGCTCCGGGCCGCCGGATACCGGCAACGTACCGACCCCAAGGACCTGACCCTGGTGGACTCCGCCCACGATGTCGAGTTCTACTACCTGCGTCCCCGCGACATCGCGGTGTACGTGGGGGAGGGACACCTCGATGTCGGGATCACCGGCCGAGACATGCTCCTCGACTCGGGTGCCCGCGCCACGGAGATCCTCCCCCTCGGTTTCGGTGCCAGTCGGTTCCGGTTCGCCGCGCCGTCCGACCGGCCCCACGACATCGCGGAGCTGGCGGGCAGACGCATCGCGACCTCCTACCCCGGGCTACTGGGGCGCTGGCTGGAGGAACGAGGCATCGAAGCAACCCTCGTGAAGCTCGACGGTGCCGTGGAATCCGCCATCAGGTTGGGGGTGGCCGACGTGGTGGCCGATGTCGTCGACACCGGGACCACCCTCCGCAGAGCCGGGCTCCAGGTCTTCGGAGAGCCCATCTGCACTTCCGAGGCGATCCTCATTCGACGTGACGAGGAAGTCGAGCCGGAGGGGCTGGCGTCGCTGAGAACCCGGCTCGAATCGGTGCTGGTCGCCCAGAACTATCTGATGATGGACTACAACGTTGCGGAGACGAACCTTGAAGGCACCACGGCCCTGGCCTCCGGGGTCAACGGTCCGACGGTCTCCCGCCTGGCGGAGCCCGGCTGGATGGCGGTGCGGGTTCTCGTGCCCCGGCGCGGCGCACACCTGCTGATGGATCGGCTGTTCGAGGCCGGGGCTCGTGGCATCATCCTGACCGAACTCAGCGCGGTCAGGCTCTGAACCGGGGCGGTCGATCAGACTATGCCCCGTTTCTTCAGGAGCGCCTCGATCTCGTCGAGATCATCATCGCCCGCGCCGGCGGCACCCTTCCGGGGGGTGGCAGCGGGCTGTGCGCCCG
>NZ_LR027842.1:990650-1268763 GCF_900607225.1 [Pseudopropionibacterium] massiliense
GCAGCGGGCTGTGCGCCCGGGCGGGGGGGCTGACCGTTCTGCTGGGATCCTTTCGTGACCGCGTTCTTGGAAGCGGGTTGCGTGGCGGAGGGGCGTTCGCGGGCGGCGTCGTTGCCTCGTGCCTGGCGTGGCCCCGGCCCCGGCAGGAAACGAGCCACGACGAGAAACAGGATTCCCAGGCCGCCGATGCCGGCTCCCCAGCTCATCGTGTTCGTCCATCCGGTGCGGTTCACCCAGGCGATCAGGCTCTCGATGCCGCTCACCAGCAGGTCCGACATGCCCGTCAGGAGAAGCCCCAGTGGCAACAGCGCGACACCAATTCCGGCGAGCAGGGTCCGAGGGCTGCGGCTGCGGGCGAACAGCCCGGCTGTGATGGCCACGATGACGGTCATGACTGCGATGGTGACAAACAGCGACGTACCCATGTGATCAAGCATTCCACACACCCGGAAGCGGCAGTGACCGGACTTGTGAAACCTGTTTCGCGGAGTTTAAGGTTTTCCCGGCGGTGCAGTTTGCGCACCGCCGGGCTGGCAGCCTTCAACAAGGCACAGGGGAACCCGGTCGAATCCCGGGACTGACGCGCAACGGTGGGTGGTCGCCTCGCAACGAGGCGGGACCACGAGTCCGAGCACCTGGCCAGTTCTCGAGAGAGCCTCGCGCCCAGGTTCGACAGGAGCTACGTGACAACATCCATGTCCCGCCACCGACGCCGCGTCGGCACCAAGGATTCGGTGGCCGCCGAAACTCGTGAGAGAACCGGGACGGGGGAGGGAGGGCCCTCCGGGAGAAGCGGTGGACGTCGTGGATCGCTCACGATGCTGGCGGCCCTACCAGCGCCGCTCCGGCTGGTCATCATCACCCAGTTCGCCTTCAACGTCGGTTTCTACCTGGTGGTGCCCTTCATCGCAGCACACCTGGCCAAGGATCTCCTGCTCGCCGAGTGGATCATCGGGTTGTTGCTCGGGTTGCGGACGTTCTCCCAACAGGGCATGTTCTTCTTGGGGGGAGCGCTCGCAGATCGTTTCGGAATCAAGAGCGCCATTCTCATCGGATGCGTCATCCGGATCTGCGGCTTCCTGGCCCTCGCCGTCGCCGACGAGGTCGTCGGAGTGATGCTGGGCGTGATCCTGATCGGGTTCGCAGCGGCCCTGTTCTCGCCCGCGGTGGAATCAGCGATAGTCTCCTGGGCCGGTGACGTCGAGGCCGACGGGGTGGCGACCCGGGAGGAGATCATCGGGCTCGAGATGATGGCCTCCCAGCTGGGTTCCGTCGTCGGCCCCGTGCTGGGCGGTGTTCTCCTGGTCATCCCGTTCCGGGTTACCTGCCTGCTGGCCGCGGGAGTCTTCGTCCTGATCATGCTGGCCCAGATCATCTGGTTGCCCCGGGGAAGTCGCATCGGGCGGTCCGCGCCGGTCCGGGAATCCGTGGTCCAGGTGCTCGCCAATCGCCGGTTCCTGGTCTTCGCGGTGATCCACTGCAGCTGTCTGATCGCCTACAACCAGTTCTACCTGGCCATCCCCGTCGAACTGGATCGGATCGGCGTTCCGGGTGCTGACATCACGTGGTTGTTCGGGATGGCCGCCGTGCTCACCGTGACGCTGCAGCTTCCTGTCACGCGCCTGGTCGCCCACTGGTCGACCGCGCGAATCCTGGGATGGGGGTATGCGCTGATGGCTGCAGGCCTGTTGGCGGTCGCCGGGTTCGCGGCCCTGCCGCCCCTGCCCGGGGTGCTGGCCTACCTTCCCTCGGTGCTGTTCGTGATCGGACTCCACATCGGTCAGGTCCTCGTCATGCCTGCGGCACGCGGCGTCGTCGCGGACCTGTCCGGGGGGCAACGGCTGGGCAGCCACCTCGGGATGCTCGCCTCCGTCGGCGGGCTGGCCGTGCTGCTGGGCAGCACCGGAATCGGTCTCCTCCTGCCCCTGGCAGGTACCCCGCAACCGCTCGCCCCCGTTCCCTGGGTGATCCTGGCCGCCCTGCCCGCGATCTCCAGCGTCGCCGCGGTCGCTTTCTGCCGGCGTCTTCCGGCCACCGGGCCCGCCGAGAAGTCAGCACGGTGACCACGGGACGATGTGATGATTCCGGCCAGGGCCGCGACCATCGCACACGCCCTGTGGTGGAAGCCCGAAAGTTGAACCGACATCAAAGTCGTGAACTTTTGGTCACTTCTTGTCGATAAACTGGCGGAATGGGAATCTTCAACGGACTGTTCGGCCGGGAGTCGGCGACTGGTCACAGAACCGAGGCGGGAACGGAGGAGAGCCCCGGCTGGGAAGCCATCACGGAGGCCTGCGAGCGGGTTTATCCGGATCAGATCGCTCCCTTTCACATCGGCACCCTGGTTCCCAGTTTCCTGAGTGATGACGAGCCAGACGAACCACTGGACGGCATCTCCGTTTATCGCGCGATGCAACCCCGCCCGCACTGGCACTACGTCACCTACGGACTGACCGACCTCTACGGGGAACAGGGGGGATCCGCGGACGGTGTATCCGGGTATGGTTTCGAACTGACCTTCCGGCTCGCCGATGACGAGGCCGTGAGGGCCAAGGAGCCGCCGGCCTGGCCACTCAATCTGCTGCAGAACCTGGCACGCTACGTTCTGCGCACCGGCAATGGTTTTGCTCCCAACCACCACATCGATGCCAACGGTCCGATCTCCTTGGAGGAGGAGACCACCCAGACGGCGCTCGGCTTCATCGAGGACCCGGACCTGGGCAGCATCGAGACCCCCAACGGTTCCGTACAGTTCGTGCAGCTCGTCGGGTTGACGGCCGAGGACCTCGACGACGTCAACAACTGGGACGCGGAGAAATTCTTCGCGCTCCTCACCGATTCCCATCCCAAGGGCGTCACCGATCTCCGGCGCGCCTCTCTTCGAGCCACCCCGGAGATCGCGGCTCGGATCTCGGAGGGTCGGAAGAAGGACGGATCGCAGATGGGACAGGTCTTCATCGACGTGCTCAGGATCGCATCGGAGGGCGGCATGCCGGTGCTCACCATCGGGGCCCGCGTCGCCGGGGTCCTCGGGGAGAGACTCAACAGCCGCCTGCCGCACGGCCGCGAGTTCCTCCTCCACAGCCCCGACGCGGAACTGCTCTTCCTGCCCGGCGGCCGCACCGGGATCCAGCTGGGGGCGAAGGAGGCCACCCTGACCCTCGACCCGGCCGATCTCTCCAGGCTGGCCGCCACCCTCAGGGCCCGGGCGGGCCAGTACATGGCACCCGACGGGGTGATCTGGAACGTGGAGCGCACCGAGATCACCGACAACGACGGAAATGTGATCGAGACCATCGGCTGAGGACATTTGTTTCCTCTGGGCGGTCGGGGTATCATGACTGGCCGTTGACAGCGACGCGGAAGCGTTCGCGCCATGAAGTGGAGGCCTGACCTCCCACCCAGGTTGCAGTGGCGGCCGGGTCGGAACACACGCCACGGCGTGTCGTCAGGCCTTCGCGCATCCGCGAAGGCCTTTCTCGTCGTCGAGGCCAGATCACGACAATCCTGGAGGAACTCATCAGCACTGAACCGCGGATCAACGAACGCATCCGAGTACCCGAAGTCCGGCTCGTCGGCCCCAAGGGCGAGCAGGTCGGCATCGTGCGTCTCGAGGACGCCCTTCGCCTCGCAGTTGAGAGCGACCTCGACCTCGTCGAGGTGGCGCCCCAGGCGCGCCCCCCGGTTGCAAAGCTGATGGATTACGGCAAGTTCAAGTACGAGGCCGCGCAGAAGGCGCGGGACGCCCGTCGGAACCAGTCGAACACCATCACCAAGGAAATGAAGCTTCGTCTCAAGATCGACAACCACGATTACGAGACCAAGAAGGGCCATGTCGTCCGGTTCCTGAAGGCTGGCGACAAGGTGAAGATCACCATCATGTTCCGCGGGCGGGAACAGTCCCGCCCGGAGCTGGGCATCGACCTGCTGAAACGGCTCGCCGACGACGTCGCCGAGCACGGTTTCGTCGAGTCCGCGCCCAGGCAGGACGGCCGGAACATGCTGATGGTCCTCGGCCCCACCAAGAAGAAGACCGAGGCCAGGGCCGAACAGGCCGAGGAGCGGGACCGTCGCATGGAGCAGCGCAGGGCGAACGCGGAGGCGGAGAAGGCCGAGGAGGCCCGGCTCAGGGCCGCGGCCCGGCCGTCCAGGAAGAAGCGCGGCCCCGCCGACAACATGGACCCCGACATCGATCTGTGACGCGGGCCGGTCACCAACAGAAAGCGAGCCAACCATGCCGAAGATGAAATCGCATTCGGGAACCAAGAAACGTGTCAAGGTAACCGGATCGGGCAAACTGATGCACCGTCAGGCGAACCTGGGGCACCTCAACGCCCACAAGTCCTCCAAGCGGCTGCGTCGCCTCAAGGGCAACACCGAGATGGCCGGCTCCGACCTCAAACAGGCCAAGGCGCTCCTCGCCGGCCACCCCGGCCGCTGAGCCCCATCCGATACCCCAGTACACACCCGTGGGCCGGAAGTGACCGGCCGGAGAACAAGGAGTAACCATGGCACGCGTCAAGCGTTCTGTGAATGCGAAGAAGAAGCGTCGTGAGGTGCTGGAGCTGGCCTCCGGCTACCGTGGGCAGCGTTCGCGTCTGTACCGCAAGGCGAAGGAGCAGATCCTCCACTCCGCCACCTACGCCTACCGCGACCGCCGGGCCAGGAAGGGAGACTTCCGTGCCCTGTGGATCCAGCGCATCAACGCCGCCGCTCGCGCGGAGGGCCTCACCTACAACCGTTTCATCAACGGTCTGAAGAACGCCGGGGTGGAGGTGGATCGCAAGATCCTCGCCGACCTGGCCGTCACCGACGCCGAGGCCTTCAACGCCCTGGTTGCCGTCGCCCGCGAGAACCAGACCCCGGCCGCCGCCTGAGCGTGGCCCCGGAACGCAACCCGAACGCAGCACGCGAGCTTCCCGGCTCCGTGCTGCGTTCGGTTCGTCGGCTGAGGAACCGGCGCGGCCGCGAACTGGCGGGGAAGTTCCTGGCCGAGGGACGCCAGGCGGTACGGGAGGCGCTCGCCGCGGATGATCTCGTCACCGGCGTGGTCGTCGCCGATCCCGAGCGTCACGCCGACCTCCTCGAAGGTCTCGACGTGCCCGTGTGGCTGGGTTCCGAGGCGGCGATGAGGCAGCTGTCCGACACCGTCACCCCACAGGGTGTGGTCGCGGTGTGCCGGCAGCCCCGGTTCGGGTGGGAGGACGTCGGGGACGCGCGCCTGCTGGTGATCTGTGCCCAGGTGCGCGACCCCGGGAACGCGGGAACCGTGATCCGCTGCGCCGACGCCTTCGGGGCGGACGGTGTCATCCTCACCTCGGGATCCGTGGAGGTCTGGAACCCCAAGACCGTGCGATCCTCCGTCGGGTCGCTGTTCCACCTGCCGATCCTCACCGGGATCGACCTGGCCGACGCCGTCTCCCACGTGCATTCCCGGGGTATGCAGGTGCTCGCGGCCGACGGCGACGGCGAACCCCTGGACCTGCTCGCCGCATCCGGAGGTTTGGCCAGACCATCGGCCTGGTTGATGGGCAACGAGGCGTGGGGCCTGCCCGCCGAGGACGCGGCCCTGGCCGACCAGATGGTTGCCGTGCCGATGTGGGGTGCCGCGGAGAGCCTCAACCTGTCATCGGCCGCAGCCATCTGCCTGTACCAGACGGCCTCCGCTCAGCGCCGGTGAATCCGCCACCCGTCCCACGGCCGGACTCGTCGCTGCCGTGTCGGACGGATGCGGCACCATCGCCGGCATGCTCCAGGAACGAAAACCCTGGTCGTGATCGTTCCTGAGGACGGGAGCGATCGGGAACACCGGAGGAGGCGTGTGCTGTTCCTTCCCCGCCGACCGAGTACCTGTCGAGGAATCTCAATGACGGCGGTGCGGTTGTCCCCGCCGCCACGGGGTCTTCTAGACTCGGCTGCTGTAATTGGAAGGGGAAATCCATGGCAGGCCCTAATGAGAACGCGAATCCACAGCAGACGGCGGATCTTGACCCAGCCTCCGTCGAGAGATGTGTGACCGCTGCCCTGGCCGCTGTTGCGGCAGCCACCACCACGGCCGAGCTGAAGAAAGTACGCATCGAGCACACGGGTGACCGCTCACAGTTGGCGCTGGCAAACCGGGGAATAGGCTCTCTGCCCCCTGCTGAACGCAAGGAGGCCGGGACTCGCGTGGGCAGGGCACGTGGCCAGGTCAACCAGGCAATCGCCGCACGACAGGAGGAACTGGCCGCCGAGGAGCTGGCGCAGACCCTCGTGGCCGAACGCGTCGACATGACCCTGCCCGTGGAACTGACCCCCCGAGGGGCCCTGCACCCCATCACCACCCTGATCGACGACATGTGTGACGTGTTCGTCGCCATGGGCTGGGAGGTGGCCGAGGGTCCCGAGCTGGAGGCCGAGTGGTACAACTTCGACGCCCTCAACCTGGGTGTGGACCATCCCGCCCGCGGCGAGCAGGACACCCTCTGGGTGGAGCCCGCGACCGCAGGCAAACTGCTGCGCACCCAGACCTCCCCCGTGCAGGTCCGTGCCATGCTGGAACGTGACCTGCCCCTCTACATCGTCAGCCCCGGAAAGGTCTTCCGCGCCGACGAGTACGACGCCACCCACCTTCCGGTCTTCCACCAGCTCGAGGGACTCGTGGTGGACAAGGGAATCTCGATGGCCGACCTGCGCGGTGTGCTCGACCACTTCGCCCGGGCAATGTTCGGCGAGGTCACCACGAGGATGCGCCCCCATTACTTCCCGTTCACGGAGCCGTCGGCCGAGGTCGACATCCAGTGCTTCGTCTGCCACGGCGAATCCGTCGGCAATCCCGACCGCCCCTGCCGGACCTGCCGCTCCGAGGGATGGATCGAGTGGTGCGGCTGCGGGGTCGTCAACCCGCGCGTGCTGCGGGCCTGCGGGATCGACCCCGAGGCATACTCCGGTTTCGCCTTCGGCGTGGGTGTCGACCGCACCGTCATGTTCCGCACCGGGGCCCCCGACCTGCGTGACTTCGTCGAGGGCGATGTCCGTTTCTCCCTTCTCGCCGATGGAGGTGTCCGATGAAAGCCCCGATCTCGTGGCTGCGTGAACTGGTGAACCTGCCCGAGGGGGTTGGAACCAAGGAGATCGCCGACGCCTTCACGGCCCTCGGCCTCACCGTCGAGCACATCGACTCGACCGGCTCGCAGGTGACGGGTCCGCTCGTGATCGGTCGTGTTCTCAGCTTCACCGAGGAGCCGCAGAAGAACGGCAAGACCATCCGGTACTGCCGCGTCGACGTGGGCTCCCACAACGACCCCGCCGACGAGCAGTACCCCGCATCCCGGGGCATCGTGTGCGGCGCCTCGAACTTCGTCGTCGGCGACCTCGTCGTCGTGGCGCTGCCCGGAGCCGTGCTGCCGGGCGATTTCCGGATCTCCGCCCGCAAGACCTACGGGCACGTCTCCGACGGCATGATCTGCGCCGAGGACGAGATCGGGCTGGGCGAGGATCACACCGGGATCATCGTGATCCCCGAGTCGTCGGGGCTGCAGCCCGGCGACGACGCCCTGGTCGCGTTGTGGACCTCCGACGAGGTGCTGGACATCGACGTGACCCCGGATCTGTCCCACAGCCTGTCGTTGCGAGGACTGGGTCGCGAACTGGCCGTGGTCAACGGGGTCCCGTTCAGCGACCCCTACGACCTGCCGCTACCCGCCCCGGTCTCCGACGGATACCCCGTCGTCCTGGAATCGGATCGCTGCTCCGCGTTCGTCGCCCTCACCATCGAGGGCTTCGACCCGGCCGCTCCGACGCCCAGGTCCATGGTGGACCGGCTGCGCGCCTGCGGCGTGCGTTCCATCTCCCTTCCCGTGGACGTCACCAACTACGTGATGCTCGAGTCCGGGCAGCCGCTGCACGCCTACGACGCGGCCAGACTGCAGGGACCGATCCGGGTGCGACTCGCCACCGAGGGGGAGACGATCACCACCCTCGACGGCGTCCACCGCACGCTCACGGCCGATGACCTGCTGATCACCGACGACTCCGGCCCGATCGGGCTCGCCGGCGTCATGGGCGGGGAGACCACCGAGGTCTCCGCCGAGACCACGGCCATCGTGCTGGAGGCCGCGACCTTCGCCCCGGCCAGTGTCTCCCACACGTTCAGGAGGCACGGGTTGCCGTCGGAGGCGTCCAAACGTTTCGAACGCACCGTCGATCCGGGGCTCGCATACGCAGCCGCCCGTCGCGCCGCAGACCTGCTCGTGGAACACGGCGGCGGCCAGGTCCGCGGCGACCTCACGGTCGTCGGGCAGGCGCCGGCCCCGAACCGGATCGACCTGCGCGCCGGGCTGATCCCGGCGGTCCTGGGTGCAGAGGTTGAGCTGGAGGAGATCCTCCGCGTGCTCGAGGCCGGTGGCTGCCGGGTGACCGCTCTCGGTGACTCCCTGACCATCGAGACCCCGACGTGGCGTCCCGATCTGCGCGACCCCTACGACATCGTCGAGGAGGTCGGGCGCAAGATCGGTTACCACCGCATCGGGAGTCGACTTCCGAACGCACCCGCGGGAAGGGGCCTGACAGCGGCCCAGCGCGCCCGCCGCGCCGCTGTGCGTGCCGCGGCAGCCTCCGGTTTCACCGAGATCCTCAGCCTGCCGTTCGTCTCCGAAGCGGATCTGGACCGGATGGGTCTGGCCTCCGAGGACCCCCGGCGTGCCGTGGTGCGGTTGGCCAACCCGCTCGCCGAGACTAGCCCCTACCTGCGCACCACGCTGCTCCCGGGCCTGTTCGCGGCGGTGACCAGGAACACATCCCGCTCCCTGACGGACCTGGCGATCTTCGAACGTGGCCTGGTCTACCTTGACGGGAACAACCCCGCGGCGCCGCGCCCCGGGGTGGAGGGGCGTCCCGGTGACGAGGAGATCGCCGCCCTGCAGGCTGCCATCCCGGAGCAGCCCGAGCTGCTGGCCGGCGTGGTGACCGGGGCGTGGCTTCCCGCAGGCTGGGACACCCCGGCGGTGGCAGCCGATTGGCGGCACGTCGTCGCGCTCGCGGAATCCGTGGCCCGGGCCACCGGGCACGCGCTCGAACGCCGCAACGCGGAGGTAGCGCCCTGGCATCCCGGTCGTTGCGCCGAACTCCTGCTCGCGGGACGAACGGTCGGGTATGCCGGCGAGCTGCACCCCGACGTGGTCCGGGACTTCGGGTTGCCCGCCCGGACCTGTGCGATGGAACTCGACCTCGGGGTCCTGCTGGGGACCGAGGCGGGAATCCCCCGCATCGGGCTGCTCGCGGGTTTCCCCCTCGCCAAGGAGGACGTCGCCCTGATCGTCGACGAGGACACGCCCGCGGTGGAGGTCCGGAAGGCCCTCGCCGAGGGGGCGGGTGATCTGCTGGAGAGCGTCAACCTGTTCGACGTCTATCATGGGGACCAGGTGCCCGAGGGCAGGAAGTCCCTGGCCTTCGGGTTGCGTTTCCGTGCGGCCGACCGAACACTGACCGACGCCGAGGCCGCGGCGGCCCGTGACGCGGCGGTCGCGGTGGCGGCCGAGAGGTTCGGCGCCACGCAGCGGACCTGACCCGGCACGAAGGAGGAAGGATGACCACCTCGCAGGCCGCTGGGGGATGCCCGATTCGGCACGAGACGGGACACTTGAGGGTGGTGGGGCACCCGGAGGTGGTCGCGGTCGTGACCGACCCGGAGACCTTCTCCAGCGGGGTCTCCCGGTTCCTGCAGATTCCCAACGGTCTCGACGGTGAGGAACACGCCGCTTTTCGTGCCGTGATCGACCGGTTCTTCACCGCCGAGGCGCTCGCGGAGCTGGAACCGCGTCTGCGTGACGTGGCCCACCGACTCGTGGCGGGACTTCCCCGCGGGGAGGTGATCGACGTGGTCGGCGGTATCGGCACCCGCTACGCGGTCCAGGCGATGCTCGCATGGCTCGGCTGGGACCCGGACCTGGAGGAGGAACTCGTCGGATGGGTCGCCGACAATGCCGCTGCGACCCGCTCCGGTGAGATAGCACGCACCCGCGCCGTCGCGGAACGCTTCGACCAGATCATCGTCCGCGTGCTCCGGCCACGCCTGGAGCGTCTCGGCGAACCTGCCCGGGATGTCACCGACCAGCTGCTGCGGCAGCGGGTGCAGGGACGGGGTCTTCAGCATCCCGAGCTGGTCTCGATCCTGCGGAACTGGACCGGCGGTGACCTCGGGTCGCTGGCTCTGTGCGTCGGGGTGATCATCCATCAGCTGGCGGCGTTTCCCTCCCTGCTCCGGGAGCTGCGCGACCGGCTGGGGGACGCCGAGGCGACCGGCCGGGCCATCGACGAACTCCTGCGCATCGACGACCCCTTCGTCTCCAACAGGCGGATCACCACCCGCGTTACGGAGCTGGAGGGGGAGAGCATCGGGGCCGGTCAGCGCCTGGTGGTGGACTGGACCCGAGCCAACCGCGACCCCGGGGTGTTCCCGGATCCCGACGCCTTCCGGCCCGAGGAGAACGCCTCCGAGAACCTCGTCTACGGCAGGGGCCCGCACGTCTGCCCGGGGCGCGGCCTGGCGACCCTGGAGCTGCGCGTGCTACTGGAGGAACTGCTCCCCGCGATCTCGGGGATCGAGATGCCGGAGGAACCGCGGGCCGTCCGGGCCGAGTTCCCGCTCGGGGGCTGGGCCAGCCGCCCCGTGATCCTCCGCTGAGGTTCTCGCGGGGCCTTCCGGTCAGCCCTCGACGGGGTCGGTGGCCAGTCCGCCCTTCCTGAAGTCCGCCACGAGGGCCACCGCCTCGTCGAATTCCTCATCCACGCCGGGCGCCACCTCGGTGGCCAGGGAAACGGCGACGGTCACGATCAGGTTCGCCACGAACCCGGGGAGCAGCTCGTAGAGGTCGAAGACCCCCCCGGACAGGTTCGCCCAGATCGCCGCCACGACGGCACCCGTCGCCATGCCCGCCAGCGCGCCCCAGCGGGTCAGCCGTCGCCAGTAGAGGGCCAGCAGCACGACGGGACCGAAGGATGCCCCGAACCCCGCCCATGCGAACGAGACCAGGTCGAGGATGCTGTCGTTGGCCTGCCACGCCATGAGGGCCGCAACCACGGAGACCAGCATCACCGCCACCCGACCCAGCAGGACGGAACGTTTCTCGCCCAGCTCCTTGCGGTTGAACGCGTGGTAGAGGTCCTCCACGAGGGCGGAGGAGGAGACCAGTAGCTGGGAGCTGATCGTCGACATGATCGCGGCGAGGATCGCCGCGAGCATGAAACCGGCGACGAACGGGTGGAACAACAACTTCCCCAGCGAGATGAACACGGTCTCCGGATCGGCCAGCTGCCCGGCGTCGCGGCGGTAGGTGGCGATGCCGACCAGCGCCGTGGCCGCGGCTCCCAGGCAGGCCAGCGCCATCCAGCCGATGCCGATGCGCCGTCCGGCCTTCGCCTGCTGCGGGGTCTCCAGGGCCATGAACCGCACGATGATGTGCGGCTGCCCGAAGTATCCGAGCCCCCACGCGGCGGCCGAGACGATGCCCATCACCGAGGTGGAGGCGCCCCACAACGCCCACGCGTTCGCGTCGAGCTCGTTGATGGTCGACACCATTGGCCCGATGCCACCGAGCTGGAAAATACCGAACACCGGGACGGCGACCAGGGCGGTCACCATCATGAGTCCCTGCACCACATCGGTGTAGGCGACCGCCAGGAAACCGCCGACCAGGGTGTAGAGCACCGTGATTCCCGCCACCAGCACCATGCCCAGGCGGTAGTCCACACCGAAGGAGGCCTCGAAGAACCGACCCCCCGCGACCATGCCGCTGGAGACGTAGAAGGTGAAGAACACCAGGATGATCACGCCCGCACCGATCTGGATCAGGCGGGAGCCGTCGTGCAGCCGGGCGCTCAGGAAGGTGGGGATGGTCAGCGAGTTGTCCGCCACCTCCGTGTAGGTCCGCAGCCGCGGCGCGGTGTACCGCCAGTTCAGCCAGGCACCGACGGTCAGCCCGATCGGGAGCCACATCGTCGACATTCCCGACAGGTAGAAGGCCCCGGGGAGCCCCATCAGCAGCCATCCGGACATGTCGGAGGCCCCGGCGGACAGGGCCGTGGAGAGGGGACCGAGGTTTCTCCCGGCCAGCATGTAGTCATCCATGTCGTCGGTGCGTTGATAGGCCCAGAGCCCGATCACGATCATCGCGACGAAATAGATGATCATCGAGATCGCCTGGTAGGTCTGCTCGTTCATCGGTACCTCCGATCGAAGAAGCAACCCAACCTAATCGACCCGGGGACCATCCGGTGGCGATTCCGAATACCGGCTGTAGCATGCACACCGTGCTGACCAGAGGACGGATAGTCGATGCGGGCCTGCGGATCTTGGACTCCTGGGGACTCGGCGACCTGTCCATGCGGCGCGTGGCGGACGAGCTCGGCGTCAAGGCCGGGGCGTTGTACTACCACGTGCCCAACAAACAGTCGCTGCTGGCCGGGATCGCCGACGTGATACTGACCCCCGTCACCGTTCCCGACGTGGCCGGGACGGGCGACTGGCTCAGGGGCTGGTCCCACAACCTGCGTGGGGCGCTGCTGGCCCACCGCGACGGCGCCGAACTGGTCGCCTCGACCACGGCTCTGGGCATGGGCAGCGTGGACGCGACCGCGGCGGCCCGGGCGGTGCTGATCGAGCGGAACTGTCCCGAACCGGCGGCCACGGCGGCCGCTTTCCTGCACTTCGTCCTGGGACACGTCATGGCGGAGCAGACCCGCACCCAGCTGGTCGCCCTGGGGGTCCTCGACGGTTTCGACGCGGACGCATCCAGGGCGGACTTCAGCCACGGCGTGGAGCTTCTGGTCCGAGGCGTCACGGTCTGAGGGGTGACGCGGGCGCGTGCCCGCCACAACTGGTCGGGAGCACCGAGCCGGGCAAGCTGGTTGAGCCGGGCCGTGAGGAACGAGCGGCCCGTGTCGAAACCACATCTGGCAGCCGGTGAGCGAACCGTATCGGACACCCTCACCCCGGGTTTGACACGATCCACCCGCCGGTGTTCACGGGCCGGCCCGGTCAGGGCCGGGAACGGCAACCCGCCCGCGGCGTCAGGCAGGGACGACGTTGACCAGTTTGGGGGCCTTGACGATCACCTTCCTGACGCCGTTGGGGATCTCCTTGACGATGCGTGGGTGGGCCAGGGCCAGTTCGCGCAGCTCGTCCTCGGTGATCGAGGCGGGCACCTCCAGCTGGGCGCGCAACTTGCCGCGGACCTGCACGACGGCGGTGAGGGTGTCCTCGGCCACCAGTTCCGGGTCCGCGACGGGGAAGGGTTCGTGGGCCAGCGACTGGTCGTGCCCGAGCCGGTTCCACAACTCCTCCGCGATGTGCGGGGCCAGGGGCGCGACCATCAGCACCAGGGGCTCCACCGCGGCCCTGGGTACCACCGCGAGGCCGGTCAGGACGGTGTTGTATTCGGTGAGGCGTGCGATGGCGGTGTTGAACGACAGCGCCTCGTAGTCCTTGGTGACGGCGTCGATGGTTTTGTGCAGGGCGTGGAGGGTGTCGTCGTCGATGTCGGTGTCACGGACGACCAGGTCGCCGGTCTCCTCGTCGACGACGTTGCGCCACAGCCGCTGCAGGAAGCGCTGCGACCCGACCACGGCGCGGGTCTCCCACGGTTTCGACTGGGCCAGCGGACCCATGCCCATCTCGTAGAGGCGGAAGGTGTCGGCGCCGTAGGCCTCGTACATCTCGTCGGGGGAGACGATGTTCTTCAGCGACTTGCCCATCTTCCCGTACTCGCGTGCGACCGGCTGGCCCTGCCAGTTCCAGGTCGTTTTCTCCCCCTCCCCGTGGGCCTCCACCTCGGCGGCGGGCACGGTCTGGCCGCGGGAGTCGCGGTAGGCGTAGGCCTGGATGTAGCCCTGGTTGAACAGGCGGCGGAAAGGTTCGGCGGAACTGACGTGTCCCAGGTCGAACAGCACCTTGTGCCAGAAGCGGGCATAGAGCAGGTGCAGCACGGCGTGCTCGACCCCGCCGACGTACAGGTCCACCCCGCCGACATCGCCCTCGCCGCGCGGTCCCATCCAGTAGCGTTCCACCTCCTCGTCGACGAAACGGTCCTGATTGGCGGGGTCCAGGTAGCGCATCTCGTACCAGCAGGAACCGGCCCACTGGGGCATCACGTTCAGTTCGCGCCGGTAGACCTTCCTGCCCTCACCCAGGTCCAGTTCGACGCTGGACCAGTCGGTGGCGCGGGCCAGCGGCGGCACCGGGTCGGAGTTGCGGTCCTCGGGGTCCAGGGCCTTCGGGGAGTAGTCGGTGACCTCCGGCAGCTCGATGGGCAGCATCTCTTCGGGCAGGGCGATGGGCAGGCCCGTCTCGTCGTAGACGATCGGGAACGGCTCGCCCCAGTAGCGCTGGCGGCTGAACAGCCAGTCCCGCAGCCGGTAGTTCACGGTGGCCTCGCCCAGCCTCTTGGCCTCCAGCCATTCGGTGATGGCCGTCTTGGCCTCGGCGACGGTTATGCCGTTCAGGGAGATCTCCGGATTGGCGGAGTTGATCACCTCGCCGTCACCCGTCCACGCGGAATTGCCGTCGTGATCCGGGCCGGGGGTCACGGTGTCGACGATCGGCAGGTTGTAGGCCTTGGCGAACTCCCAGTCGCGCTGATCCCCCGAGGGGACCGCCATGACCGCGCCCGTGCCGTATCCCAGGGTGACGTAGTCGGCGATGAAGATCGGGATGCGCTGGCCGTTGACGGGGTTGATGGCGAAACGCCCGGTGAACAGGCCCGTCTTCTCCTTGTCCTCGGCCCGGCGGTCCGTGTCGGTTCTGCGTTCCACCTCGGCGCGGTAGGCCGCGACCGCCTCGGCGGGGGACGCGTACCCCCCGGTCCATGCGGGGTCGGTACCTGCCGGCCACTCGGATGCGGCATCGTCGGCCAGGTGGTGTTCGGGCGCCAGCACCATGAAGGTGGCGCCGAACAGGGTGTCCGGACGGGTGGTGAACACCTCGATCCGCTCACCGCTGGCGGCCTCGGTGAAGAACACCCGGGCGCCCTCGGAACGACCGATCCAGTTGCGCTGCATGGCCTTGACCTTGTCGGGCCAGTCCAGCTTGTCCAGGTCGGCCAGCAGGCGTTCGGCGTAGGCGGTGATGCGCAGCATCCACTGGCTCATGTTGCGTTTGAACACCGGGAAGTTGCCGATCTCGGAGCGCCCCTCGTTGGTGACCTCCTCGTTGGCCAGCACGGTGCCCAGACCCGGGCACCAGTTCACGGGCGCCTCGGACAGGTAGGCCAGCCGGTGCGAGTCGACGATCCGGTGCCTTTCCTGCTCGGACAGCTCCCCCCAGGGTTGCCCTGATGGGGTGGGGCGTTTCCCGGAGGCGAACTCCTCGATCAGCTCGTCGATGTGGCGGGCCTTGTTCGCGGTCTCGTCGAACCAGGCGTTGAAGATCTGCAGGAAGATCCACTGGGTCCAGCGGTAGAACTCGACGTCGATGGTCGCCACGCTGCGGCGAGGGTCGTGGGCCAGTCCGAGGCGTCGCAGTTGGCGGCGCATGATGGCGATGTTGTGTTCGGTGGTGACCCGGGGATGCTGGCCCGTCTGCACGGCGTACTGTTCGGCGGGCAGACCGAAGGCGTCGTAGCCGAGTGCGTGCAGTACGTTGCGGCCCTTCATGCGGTTGAAGCGGGCGAAGGTGTCGGTGGCGATGTAGCCGAGGGGGTGTCCGACGTGCAGGCCCGCGCCGCTCGGGTAGGGGAACATGTCAAGGACGAAGAGTTTCTCGCCGTGGGAATCGACCTTCTCGGGCTCGGCCCAGGGCCCGGCAGGATTCGGGGCGTGGAACGTGCCCTCGGCCTCCCAGCGATCCTGCCAGTGCGCCTCGATCTCACCGGCCAGCTTCGCGGTGTACCGGTACGACGGCTCACTCATCAGCTTTTCTCCTCACAACGTGCGACTGCGGAGTCGAGACTATCCCGCCGCGACCGGCCCGGTCGACCGCGCACGCGCAGCAGGAGCTTCTCGGAGGCTCCGCGGGCATGAGCCGGTCGATCCGGGCCGCGACGAAACTTCCCGAAGCTGGTTGAGCCGGGCCGTGAGCGCCAGCCGCATTGCCCACCTCCTCTTCCTCTGCGATTCGTGCTCAGGAGAAGGGAGCGGGTCGGATGGGCGCCGAGGATGTTTGGAATATTTATTCGTTTGCTGGCATAATTGCCGTTGTGAGTTTCAAGGTTGCCGTTGCGGGGTGCACGGGATACGCGGGAGGCGAGGTGCTGCGGCTGCTCCTGCAGCACCCGCAGATTCGGATCGGGGCCCTGACGGGCAATTCTTCGGTTGGCGACCTGTTGCGAGACCATCAGCCCCATCTGGCACCCCTGGCTGACCGTGAGATCGTCGCCACCACCGCTGAGAACCTCGCCGGGCACGACGTCATCTTCCTTGCCCTCCCGCACGGGGCGAGCGCCACGATCGCGGGCCAGCTCGGGCCGGATGTGCTGGTCGTCGACGCGGGGGCCGATTTCCGACTGCGCGACGCGGCGGCCTGGCAACGTTTCTACGGCAGCGAGCACGCGGGAACCTGGCCCTACGGCCTGCCCGAGTTGCCCGGCTGCCGGGAGGCTCTGCGCGGCACCCGCAGGATCGCGGTACCCGGCTGTTACCCGACTGCGGCCACGCTCGCCCTGTTCCCGGCGGTGGCCGCGGGGCTGGTCGACCCGGCCGGACTCGTCGTCGTCGCCGCATCCGGGACGTCCGGGGCGGGAAAGGCCGCCAAACCGCACCTGCTCGGCTCGGAGGTCATGGGCAGCGCCTCGGTCTACGGGGTCGGCGGGGTGCACCGGCACTCCCCAGAGATCATCCAGAACCTCTCCTCGGTGACCGATGAGCGGGTCGGCGTCTCGTTCACCCCGATGCTGGTGCCGATGCCCCGGGGCATCCTCGCGACCTGCTCCGCCCCCATCACCGACGGCGTCACGACCCCGGAAGCCCGGCGTTGCTACGAGAAGGCCTACGAGGGGGAACCCTTCGTCGACCTGCTGCCCGAGGAGAACTGGCCCGCAACCGCCAGTGTTCTCGGCTCCAACCGGGCGACGGTGCAGGTCACCGTCGATGAGGCCGCCGGCCGGCTGGTGGCGGTATCCGCCATTGACAATCTCACCAAGGGAACCGCAGGCGGCGCCATCCAATCCATGAACATCGCCCTCGGTCTCGACGAGACCTGCGGCCTGAGCACGATCGGAGTGGCACCGTGAGCGTCACGATCCCCGCAGGATTCGAGGCCGCGGGAGTCGCGGCAGGCATCAAGGCCGGTGACCGCCTCGACCTGGCCGTCGTCTCCAACCTCGGGCCACGGTTCGCCGCGGCAGGGGTGTTCACCCGCAACCGGGTGTTCGCCGCGCCCGTCGGGTGGTCCCGCGATGCTCTCGCCGACGGCCGGCTGCGCGCGGTGGTCCTGAACTCCGGCGGGGCGAACGCCTGCACCGGCCGGCCGGGATCCGAGGACGCCCGGGCCATGGCCGAGGCGACGGCTGCCGGCCTCGGCGTCGCGGCGGCGGATGTCGCCGTCTGCTCCACCGGGCTGATCGGTGTCCGGTTGCCCATGGTGGAGGTGACCTCCGGTATCGGTCTGGCCTGCGCGCAGCTGTCCCGGGACGGGGGCGGCGACGCCGCGACCGCGATCATGACCACCGACACCGTCAGCAAACAGGCCGTCCACCATGGCGAGGGCTGGAGCATCGGAGGCATGGCCAAGGGGGCCGGGATGCTCGCGCCCGGGCTCGCGACGATGCTCGTCGTGCTGACCACCGACGCCGATCTGGAGGCCCGGGTCCTGGATGCGGCGCTCCGGGAGGCGAGCCGCGTCAGTTTCGACCGGGCCGACGCGGACGGCTGCATGTCCACCAACGACACCGTGCTGCTGCTCGCATCCGGGGCCAGCGGCGTCACACCCGGTGCGCGGGAGTTCACCGCCGCGCTGAGCGAGCTCTGCCAGGACCTCGCACGTCAGCTGATCGCCGACGCCGAAGGGGCGAAACACGAGATCGCCATCGAGGTCATCGGCGCCGCATCCGTGCGTGACGCGGAGACCGTGGGCCGCGAGGTGGCGCGCAGCAACCTGTTCAAGTGCGCGGTCTTCGGATGCGACCCGAACTGGGGCCGCGTGCTGTCCGCCATCGGCGTCACCGACGCCGTCTTCGAGACCGACCGGGTGGACGTCTCCTTCAACGGCATCCAGGTGTGCCGGGGCGGCGGGATCGGCGAACCCCGCGAACTGGTCGACCTGTCCGGCCGCCGGGTCCACGTCCTCATCGACCTGCACGCGGGCGACGCCACGGCCACCATCCTCACCACCGACCTCACGTACGAGTACGTGAAGGAGAACGCGGAGTACTCCTCATGACACCCCGGTACACCCACCCCGACCACGACCTGCTCCTGGCCAAGGCCGGCACCCTCATCGAGGCCCTGCCCTGGATCGGCCAGTTCGCGGGCGAGACCGTCGTCGTCAAGTACGGCGGCAACGCGATGATCGACGACGACCTCAAACGCGCCTTCGCCGAGGACATCGTTTTCCTGCGCCGCGTCGGGTTGAAACCGGTGGTCGTCCACGGCGGCGGACCCCAGATCAGCTCCATGCTGGAGCGGCTCGGCATCACCTCGGAGTTCCGTGGCGGCCTCAGGGTGACCACGTCCGAGGCCATGGACGTGGTGCGCATGGTGCTGGTGGGGCAGGTCGGCAGGGAACTGGTGGGTCTCATCAACGCCCACGCCCCCTTCGCCGTCGGCATCTCCGGCGAGGACGGCGGACTGCTGCGGGCCCGGCGCCGCGGCCTGGTCGAGGGCGGCGAGGAGATCGACCTGGGACTCGTCGGCGACGTCGATTCCGTCGACCCCTCCGCGCTGCTCGACCTGATCGAGGCGGGTCGCATCCCCGTGGTCGCGACCGTGGCTCCCGGACCCGACGGCCAGATCTACAACGTCAACGCCGACACCGCCGCCTCGGCCCTGGCCCTCGCGCTCGGGGCGAAACGCCTGGTCATGCTCACCGACGTGGCGGGGCTGTACGCGGACTATCCCGACGACTCGACCATCATCACCTCCATCACCCCCGGGGAGGTGCGCCGGCTGATGCCTGGCCTCACCTCGGGGATGGTGCCGAAGATGGAGGCGTGCGCGCGGGCCGTGGAGGGCGGGGTGCGCTCCGCGACCATCATCGACGGCCGCGTGCCGCACTGCCTGCTGTTGGAGATCTTCACCGACGACGGGGTGGGGACCATGGTCTGCGAGGAGCCGGCATGAGCCACGAAACCGAGCTCGGGGTCCGCTACGGGGCGGTCATGATGAACGCCTTCGGCGCGCCTCGCAGGGTCTTCGCCCGCGGCGAGGGCATCCACCTGTGGGACGTCGACGGCAACCGCTACACCGACCTGCTGGCCGGAATCGCCGTCAACGCACTGGGGCACGCGCATCCCGCCGTGGTGGAGGCCGTCACCGGACAGCTGAACACCCTCGGGCACATCTCCAACTTCTTCGCATCCGAACCGCAGATCCGGCTGGCGGAACGCCTCTCGGAGGCGGCCGGTGGCGGCAGGGTCTTCCTCGCCAACTCGGGCGCCGAGGCGAACGAGGCCGCGTTCAAGCTGACACGACTCACCGGCCGGGGCCGTGTCGTGGCGATGGAGGGATCCTTCCACGGCCGGACCATGGGGGCGCTGGCCGTCACCCACACCGAGAAGTACCGGAAGCCCTTCGAACCGCTTCCCGGGGAGGTTGCATTCGTTCCCTTCGGTGACGCCGGGGCCCTCGAAGCAGCGGTGGACGAAACGGTGGCCGCGGTGGTCGTCGAACCCGTCCAGGGGGAGTCCGGGGTGATCCCGGCCCCGGAGGGATACCTGGCCGCCGCCCGGGAGATTACGGCCCGGACCGGGACACTGCTGTGGATCGACGAGGTCCAAACCGGCATCGGCCGTTGCGGGGAACTGCTGCTGAGCCGTTCCCAGGGCGTGACGGCGGACTTGGTGACCGTGGCCAAGGGACTCGGGAACGGCTTCCCCGTCGGGGCCTGCATCGCGACGGGTGGCGCCGCGGACCTGCTGACCCCCGGCGGGCACGGCAGCACCTTCGGGGGCAATCCCGTCGCTGCCGCGGCAGGCAACGCGGTCCTGGACGTGCTGGGCAGCGGCCTGCTCGAGAACGTCCGCCGCGTCGGCGACTGGTTCGCCTCCGAGGTGACGGGCCTGGAACACCCCGAGATCACCGGGGTGCGTGGGGCGGGGTTGCTGCGCGGTATCGTGCTGAACCGGGACGTGGCCCCACGGGTGGTGGAGCTGGCCCTGTCGGAGGGATGGGTGCTCAACGCTCCGCGCCCCGATGTGCTGCGGATCGCCCCGCCACTGATCATCACGGAGGACGACCTGCGCCCCTTCGTGACTGCCCTGCCCGGATGGTTGGAGAGATGCAATGCCTGAGATGAAACGATCCGCCCGCCTCGCTCTGCTGCGGGGCCTGCTGGAGGAGGGGGAGTTCACCTCCCAGCATGAGTTGAGTGCCGCGTTGGCGCAGCGGGACGTGGAGGTGAGCCAGTCCACGCTGAGCAAGGATCTCCTGGCCCTCGGTGCCGTGAAGCGCCGCACGTCCGAGGGGAGTCTCGTCTACGCCGTCGGCGACGAGTCGGAGGGTGGGGGAGTGGCCGCCGAGAAGCTGGCGCGTCGCTGCGTGGAGCTGCTGCAGTCGATCCAGCACGCGGCCAATCAGATCGTCATCAAGACCCCGCCCGGCGCCGCGCAGTTCCTGGGGGCGCACGTGGACAGGGCTCGACTGCCCGGGGTGATGGGCACCGTCGCGGGCGACGACACTCTGCTGCTGGTCACCACGGATCCGGAATCCGCGGCGCGCAACGCAGGCGTCATCGCCCACATGACACGCACCGGGAAGCCGGCGAGGTTCCCGGACCTGGAGAAGGAGGGACAGTGACCGAGGGAAGGCTCTGGGGTGGGCGATTCGCCGGGGGACCCGCCGACGCGATGTTCGAACTGAGCCGCTCCACCCAGTTCGACTGGCGCCTGGCCCCCCACGACATCGCCGGGTCGCGGGCCCACGCCAAGGCCCTGCGCGCGGCCGGGTTGCTGACCGGTGACGAGGCCGCGGCCATGGATGCCGGGCTCGCCGAGCTGCTGCGCCGGGTGCGGGCGGGAGAGTTCGCGCCGGCCCCCACCGACGAGGACGTCCACGGCGCTTTGGAGAGGGGGTTGAAGGAGATCGTCGGCCCCGAGCTCGGTGGCCGGCTGCGGGCGGGACGTTCCCGCAACGACCAGATCGCCACCCTGATACGCAGCTATCTGCGCGACGAGGTTCGCGTGCTGGTGGCAGGGGTTCTGGAGGTCGTCGAGGCCCTGGCGGGACAGGCGCGGGAGAACCTCGGCGCCGTGATGCCGGGACGCACCCACCTGCAGTCCGCCCAGCCGGTGCTGCTGAGCCACCACCTGCTGGCGCACGCCTGGCCGCTGCTGCGCGACGTCTCCCGCCTGCGGGACCTCGATACCCGCCTGGCGGTCAGCCCCTACGGTTCGGCCGCGCTGGCCGGGACCTCGCTCGGCCTGGACCCGGAGCTGGTGGCCCGTGAGCTGGGCTTCACCTCGTCGGTGCCGAACTCCATCGACGGCACCGCCGCCCGTGACCTGGTGGCCGAGACCGCGTGGATCCTGGCGCAGATCGGGGTGGACCTGTCCCGCCTCAGCGAGGACGTGATCCTCTGGTGCACCGCCGAGTTCGGTTTCGCGAAACTGGCCGACGAGTGGTCCACGGGCAGCTCGATCATGCCACAGAAGAAGAACCCCGACGTGGCCGAACTGGCCCGCGGCAAGGCAGGACGGCTCATCGGGAACCTGTCGGGCCTCCTCGCGACGCTCAAGGGGATGCCGCTGGCCTACAACAGGGATCTCCAGGAGGACAAGGAACCGGTCTTCGACGGGCTGGACCAGCTGAGAATCCTGCTGCCCGCCGTCGCCGGGATGATCGCGACCCTGACCTTCGACCACGCACGCATGGCCACGCTCGCCCCCGCCGGTTTCTCCCTCGCCACCGATGTCGCCGATCACCTGGTGCGGATGCGCGTGCCCTTCGCCGTCGCCCACGAGGTGGCGGGGGAGACGGTTCGCTACTGCGAGAACCGGGGAATAACCCTTCAGGAACTCACCGAGGCCGACCTGCCCGGCATCAGCGAGCACCTCGACCCCGGGGTGCTCGAGGTGCTGACGGTGGAGGGATCGGTGAACGCCCGCAACGGGCGCGGCGGCACCGCGACCGCCCGCGTCGCAGAGCAGCTGGAGGAGGTATTCGCGGCCCTGGAGGAGAACAGGGCGTGGATCTGACGGGTGAGTGATCGAGGCCGGGTGGACCGGCCACCTCGAGACCCTCCCCTCGTGAAGTTGGTTGAGCCGGGTCGCGAGGAACGAGCGGCCCGTGTCGAAACCATGTTCGGCCCGCGGGCCGGTCCCGGGTCGGCCTCGAAGAACGAAGAACACCGCACTGAAACCTCTGGGCCCCCGATCCTGGATCGGGGGCCCAGAGGTTTGCGCTCAGGCGGCGTGACGGCAGTTCGGGCAGGTGCAGTCCTCGCAGACGCAGGAGGAGCAGGAGGAGCAGCTGCAGGAGCCGCAGGAACAGGCGCTGTGCGAGCAGTTCGGGCAGGTGCAGTCCTCGCAGGTGCAGGTTGCGCAGGTGCCGGAGCAGCTGCCGCAGGTGCAGGTGGTGCACTCGTCGTAGTGGCCGTCGTGCTCGCGGTGCGCGTGGCCGTCGTGGATGTAGTCGACGTGGTCGAAGTGGATCACGGCCTCGTGGCCGCAGTTCGGGCCGTGGGTGTGTTTGTGGGCCTCGGCGGCGATGTGTTCAGTGGTCGTGGTCATGTTTCCCCTCCTGGGTGTGTTTCATGGCATCGCCCAGGATGTGGGCGATGTGCTGATCGCAGATGCTGTACCAGATCTCCTGCCTCTGCCTGCGAGTGGCGACCATGCGGGCGTCCCGCAGTATGCGCAGGTGTTGGGAGACCAGAGGCTGGGAAAGCCCGAGTTCCTCGACGAGCTGTCCCACGGTGTGCTCTCGGCTGGAGAGCAGATGCACGATTGCAGCACGCACCGGGTTCGCCAACGCCTTGAAGAGACTGCTGACCGGCTCGTACTCGGTGGCTTTCGTGCCAGACACATTCTCATTCTTATATGCGAATGTTTGCATTGCAAATCTGGGATGCGGGATGAATCCGCACGAGCGCGTGAGTAGGCTGCCTCCGTGAACGCATTGCTCGACGACCTCTGCTGGCGTGGGCTGATCGCCCACTCGACCGACCTGGAAGCCCTCGGGGCCCACATGGATGAGGGGCCCGTCAAGTTCTACGTGGGCTTCGACCCGACGGCGCCGAGCCTGCACATGGGTAATCTCGTCCAGCTCCTGTTCGCCCGGCGGCTTCAGCAGGCCGGGCACAAGCCGCACCTGCTGGTGGGTGGAGCCACGGGACAGATCGGTGACCCCAAGGAGACGGGCGAGCGGGTGATGAACTCCCGGGAGGTCGTGGCCGGGTGGGTGGAGCGAATCCGGGCCCAGGCCGAGCGTTTCGTCTCCTTCGAGGGGGACAACGCCGCGGTGATGGTCAACAACCTCGACTGGACCGCCGGGATGTCGGTTCTCGACTTCCTCCGTGACGTCGGAAAACACTTCCCCGTGAACCGAATGCTCGCCCGCGACGTGGTGGCGCGCCGACTGGAGTCCGGGATCAGCTACACGGAGTTCTCCTACGTGCTGCTCCAGTCGATGGACTACCGGGAGCTGTACCGTCGACACGGGGTCACCCTCCAGCATGGCGGTTCGGACCAGTGGGGAAACATCACCGCGGGGGTCGAGCTGCTCCGCAGATCCGACCAGGTGCGGGCCCACGCCCTGGCCACGCCCTTGCTCACCAAGGCCGACGGCACGAAGTTCGGCAAGACCGAGTCCGGCACCGTCTGGCTCGACCGCGAGCTGACCAGCCCCTACGCCTTCCATCAGTTCTTCCTCAACGCCGAGGACGCGAAGGTGGTCGACTACCTGAAGGTGTTCAGTTTCCGAACCCGCGAGGAGATCGAGGTACTGGAGAAGGCCACCGAGAACGAACCCCACAAGCGACTCGCGCAGAAGGCCCTCGCCGATGACATCACCGACATCGTGCACGGAATCGAGGAACGCCGGGCGGTGGTGACCGCAGCCGCGGCCCTCTTCGGGCGAGGAGATCTGTCCGGGTTGTCGGAGGAAACTCTCCGGGGAATCATGCGTGAGCTCAAGGCCCCGGAGGTGAAGCTCCCCATCTCCTTGGTGGACGCCTTCCTGGTCTCCGGGATCGTCGAGTCGAAGGCGGCGGCCAGGCGTGCTGTCCTTGAAGGCGGTGCGTACCTGAACAACGAGAAGATCACCGATCCCGAGTTCACCCTGACGGCGGATGATCTGCTGGGCGGTCGTTGTGCGATCGTGCGCAGGGGACGCCGGACCGTCGGCGGAGTTCAGATCGGAATGGGCTGACGCACCGCCGATGTTCCGTAGGTACGGGCGTGGCGGATCGAACTCTGATGTGGAGTTGCACGGTCCGGCTCGGGCGTGTAAGGTACCTCAAGCTCTCGGGATGAACTTCCTGATAGCCCCAGTCTCGGCCATCTGAAACCGTGGCGAGTGTGCGGTCACATGGATCCCACTCAAGGCCTCGAGGAAGGATGGAGGATCCGGTTGACGGATTGACGGAATGGGTCTAAGCTGAATGAGCTTCAGTCGCTCTGAAGCAAATTCAGATCAAACTTGATCAGGCCTTGATTTGACGATCAAAGCAAGATCGGGTAAAGTTGATCAGGTCGCCAAACACATGGGTGGCTTCCGAATTTTGAGAACTCAACAGCGTGCTTTAAGTCAATGCCATTTTTTGGGGATGGACCATTTTTTGGTTTGTTTCTTGTTTTTTCCTTTGATTGATGGCCCCTGCAGTGTGTGCGTTTTGCGGAAGTTAAGCCTCCCAGCGCTGATGGTACTGCACACGCGAGTGTGTGGGAGAGTAAGACGCCGCCGGAACACCACCATCACAGCCCCCCGGGGAAACACACCACCCCCCCGGGGGCACACCCATATACGCGGACGTGAAGGTCCAGCTCTCGTGGTGCGAATTGATTTTTGGTGTCAGAACCCCACGAGGCGTGGTGAAAGTTGGGTTCCCCGGAGCGCTTTGGGAGAATCGGGTCATGGCTTTTGAAGGAAAATCCCCGAGGGGTGGTGCCCGGGGAGAGCACCACGGCCGGCGTCGAGGTTCTCGCGATCGACAGGACACCGCCAGATTCGGGGGCCGCGCCGGGGAAACCGGGCGCGGCGGCGGGGGGAGCGATCGCAAGCGACAGGAAGGTCGCGATCGAGCACCATGGCACCAAGGCGGACGGCGCGATGATCGTGGTTTGCGTCGCGGGGAGAAGCAAGGGGATGGGGCTTCTCACAGCACCTTGAGGAAGGGGCGTTTCAAGCAGGGGGAGGCGGATGAGAAGCGCGAGCTGCGCGCATACCGCGATGCCCGGGGCGGGCAGACGAACCGTCGTGACTCCGGCGGTAGGGGAAATCGCGAGGATGAGGAGCGACGCGTACCAAAACCGGGAACGGCTCCAGCGCAGAACGAACCTCCCACGCCCGAGAATTTTGACGAGACCCTGCTGCCCGCCAGTGTGCGTGCCGAGCTGAAAGGTCTGCCGAAGGACCTGGCAAGCACGGTGGGGGCACACATCCTGGCAGCAGGCGAGTTGGTGGACGTCGATCCCGAACTGGCCTATCGACATGCAGAGGCCGCGCGAAGGCGGGCCGGACGGTTGTCGGTGGTTCGGGAGGCCGCAGCTGAGACGGCTTACATGGCTGGGCACTACGACATCGCGCTGAGAGAGTTTCGAGCCATCAGACGGATGAACGGGGGGGATGAGCTCCTGCCTGTTCTCGCGGATTGTGAACGTGCCCTTGGAAGGCATCGTGAGGCACTCGATCTGCTCGCCACCCTGGATCCGGGAACGAAGAAGCTGGGGCTTCGCATCGAGTGCATTCTCGTCGAGGCGGGAGTGCGCAACGATCTCGGTCAGCGAGGTGAGGCATTGCGGCTGCTGAAAGCGGCGATATCCCATCAGATCGGCCCGAAAGCCGCGCAGGCTCGCCTGCGTTACGCCTACGCTGACCTGCTGGAGCGCGAAGGACGGGTTGACGCTGCCAGGGAATGGTTCGATTCGGCAGCTCGGCTGGATCCCGCGGGACAGCTCGATGTCGCGGAGCGGATCGCGGCTCTCGACGGGGTCACCCTACCCGAGGACTTCGAGCTGGTTTTCTCGGCCGAGGAAGATCCGGAGGCAGATGACGAGAAGACCGAAGTGGTTGACATGGAAGATGCGATCGAAACCCGAACGATCGACTTGGTCTCTCCGGAGGAAGAAATCGCCGAGGTTCTCGCGGACATCGATGGGAGCCGGGAGTGACGGCACTGATCTCGGATCATGACGCTGCCCTGTTCGATCTCGACGGAGTGATTTATCTCGGTCCGAATGCCATCGATGGGGTGACCGAATCGCTGGCGCAGCTGCGCGAGAGAGGAACCAGACTCGGTTTCGTCACCAACAACGCGGCCCGCACTCCGGCTGCCGTGGCCGAGCACCTTCGGGAGCTCGGGATCCGGGCGGATGACTCGGATGTGGTCAACTCGACCCAGGCCACGGTTCGCATGCTACGGGAGGAACTCCCGGCGGGGGCGAAGGTGTTGGTGGTCGGCACCGACGCGCTCGCATCCCAGCTCGCCGAAGGGGGGTTCGTGCCGGTCTCGACCCTGGAGGAGAACCCGGTGGCCGTGGTGCAGGGTTACCATCCGCAGCTTCCCTGGGGACTGTTGGAGCTCGGCGCCATCGCCATCCAGAAAGGCGCGGCGTGGTTTGCCACGAACCCGGACCAGACCCGCCCGACCGAGCGTGGAATTCTGCCAGGCTGCGGTGCCCAGGTCGATCTGATAGCGGAGTGTGTTGGTTTCCGGCCGCCGATGGCAGGCAAACCGTTTCGGCCGCTCCTCGACGAGACCGTGCTGCGTCTCGAGGCACAACACCCGATCTTCGTCGGCGACCGCATCGACACGGACATCGTCGGCGCGGGAAACGTCCGTATGGACTCGCTCTTCGTGTTCACGGGAGCGCACGGCAAGTACGACCTCGCCGAGGCCGACCCCATCGGTCGTCCCACCCACATCGGCTATGACATCTCGGCCCTGCTGGCGCCGGCCCGTGAGGCGGAGATCATCGGAAACGGGTTCCGCTGCGGGGCTGCGGAGGCATGGATGATAGATGGCAGGGTCGTCGCGGACGTCGTCCCGGGGGATATCGAAGGACAGCTCGATCTGCTGTGGTGCGTGCTGCACGCCATCTGGAGATTCAACGCCGATGGCACCGAACTGCTGGCGAAGCTGGACCTGTTGCGATGACCAGACCCACTCCTCGCGACGTCGCCCCGGGCGGTGCGCAACGCCTACAGGCCATAGAAGGAGCACTGGCAGGAATCGACGCCCTGGGGGAGCTGCCGGTCGACGAAGCTTTTGCTCGCCTGGAAGCGGCTCACCAGGTGCTCGCCGATGTCCTCAACCCTGGGCCGGGGCGGCGGGAAGAACCCGGACCCGGGACGATCCGGTGAGGTTGGACCGGGCCCTCGTCGCCCGCGGCCTGGCGCGTTCCCGTACCCAGGCCACCCGATTGGTGGCTGAGGGCCGGGTCAGGGTGGCCGGGACCGTTGCGCGGAAACCGGCGATGAACGTCAACGCCGTGACCGAGATTTCCGCCGATCCCGAGAAGTGGGTTTCCCGTGCGGCCCACAAGCTCCTGGGAGCGGTCGAGGAATCCGGAACCCTCTTGCACGGGCGCGTACTTGATGCAGGGGCATCGACCGGGGGATTCACACAGGTGGCGCTGGAGCACGGCGCGGAAGTGGTCTACGCCGTCGACGTCGGGCATCACCAACTGGCCGAGCCGATCCGTTCCGAATCACGTGTCCGGGTCCGGGAGGGGTTGAACCTGCGCGACCTCACCCTCGCCGATCTGGACGGCCAACCCGTCGACGTCGTGATCGGGGATGTCTCCTTCATCTCCCTGAAACTCCTGCTGCCATCGCTCCTCGGGATCCTTCACCCCAGGGGCGTCGCGCTTCTGCTGGTGAAGCCGCAGTTCGAGGTGGGGCGGGAACGTCTCGGCGCGGGCGGGGTGGTCCGTGAGCCCCGGCTGCGCGAGGAAACCGTGGAAGCCGTGGTTGAGGCCGCCGACGTCCTCGGGTGGGGCTGCGACTGGCGTGGCCCCAGCCGGTTGCCAGGGGCGGGCGGCAACCAGGAGTTCTTCATTCGATTGTGCTCGATTCGCGGTGCTCACTACCCTTGATGATCGTGGAAACCCGAACCGTTGCCGTGCTGCTGCACCCGGAACGTCCCGAAGCCCTGGATGCGGCAACGGCTTTCATGAGCCAGATGCCCGGTTTCAGGTTCCTGAGCTTTTCCGATGACGTGGATCGCCTGAGGGAACTCGTTCCCGGAGCGGACCCCGAGCCCATCGACGGGAAACCGGCGGAGCTGGCGGTCGTCTTCGGGGGGGATGGCACTCTTCTGCGGGCCGCGGAATGGGCCCAGCCCCTCGACGTTCCGCTACTGGGCGTCAACCTCGGGCACGTGGGTTTCCTGGCGGAGCTGGAAACCTCGGACCTCACATCGCTACCGCAGGCGGTGATCGACGGGCGCTACGAAACCGAGCAGCGCCTGGTCCTGCGGGTCGAGGTGGCCAACGCATCCGGGAGGATCCTGTGGTCCTCGTTCGCCGTCAACGAGGTGTCGCTGGAGAAACTGATGCGGGAGAAGATGCTGAACGTCCTCGTGCACGTCGACGCCCATCCGCTCTCCCGGTGGGGATGTGACGGGGTGTTGGTGGCCACGCCCACCGGATCCACCGCCTACGCGTTTTCGGGCGGCGGACCCGTCGTGTGGCCCGAGGTGCAGGCGATGCTGCTGGTGCCGCTGTCCGCCCATGCCCTGTTCAACAGGCCCATGGTGCTCTCCCCTGACTCGCACGTCTCCCTCGAGCTGGGCGGTCCCGTACCGCAGGGCATCATCTGGTGCGACGGCAGGCGCAGCTTCGAGGTGGGGCCCGGGCAGCGGGTGGCGATCAGGGCCAGCGGGCATCCGCTGCGCCTGGCGCGGCTCTCCGAGCAGCCGTTCACGACGAGGCTGGTGCGGAAGTTCAAGCTGCCGATCGACGGCTGGCGGCGCCCACCCCGGAGGTGAACATGCTGACAGAGCTTCGTTTGAACTCGCTCGGGGTGGTGGCGGAGGCCGTCCTGCCGCTGGGGCCCGGGCTCACCGCCCTGACGGGAGAAACCGGTGCCGGCAAGACGATGATCGTCGCGGGACTCGGCCTGCTGCTGGGGGCCAGGGCCGACGCGTCGCTGGTCAGGAACGGGCAGGACAGGGCGCTCGTGCAGGGGCGTTGGGAGGTCGGTGAAGACACGGCCGAGGCGGTCGAGGCCCTCGGGGGTGACCTCGACGACGGGGTGGAGCTCGTCACCCTCCGGCGGATCTCCTCCCAGGGACGTTCCCGCGCCACGATCGGTGGGGCGCAGGTCCCCGTCTCCACCGTGGCCGATCTGCTTGCCGACCTGGCAACGATCCACGGCCAGTCCGAACAGACCCGGCTCTCCACCCCGGAGAGGCAGAGGGAGCTGCTCGACGCTTTCGCGGTACCGGCGGCGCTGGAGGACTACCGCCGGGACTTCGCCGAGCACCGCCGGATCACCGAGGAGCTCGCGGAGCTCGAGGCCGAGGCGATGAACCGGGCACGGGAGATCGATGTGCTGCGTTTCGGGCTGGAGGAGATCGCGGCCATCAACCCCCGGGAGGGGGAGGACGAGGCCTTGGCCGCGGAGGCGGTGCGCCTGGCCGACGCGGACGACCTCAAGGCCCTGGCGATGACCGCGCGGATCGCGTTGAGCGGATCGGAGGAGGATCTCGACGCCCCCAACGTGCTCGGGCTGCTCGGGGCCGCACGCAAGGCCCTCGCGGCGCTCGCCGAACGCGACCCGGACGCCACGGACCTGGCGCGGCGCCTCGCCGAGACTAACTACCTGCTCACGGACCTCGCCCAGGACGTTGCCGGCCATGCCGAGGACCTCGTCGCCGACCCGCTCAGGCAGGAGGCCGTCGCCGATCGCCGCGGCCAGCTCGCGACCCTGACCCGCAAGTACGGCAACGACGTCGCGGAGGTGCTCGAATGGGCGGGGCGGGCAACCGAGCGGCTGGCCGAACTCGACGGGGCCGACGACCGGATCGAGGAGCTGCGGGAAAGGGCCGCTGTTCTCGACGAGGCCCTCGACGCCGCGGCGGACGGGATCTCCCGGGACCGCAGGGAAGCGGCCAGCAGGTTGGCGGAACTCGCATCCTCCGAGCTGAAGGCCCTGGCGATGCCACACGCCAGGCTGGAGTTCGCCGTCACGAAGGCCCCGCGCGGCCCCCACGGCGCGGACCGGGTCGAGCTGGTGTTCACCGCCAACCCCGGTTCCGCCCCGGGCCCGCTGGGAAAGGTCGCATCCGGTGGGGAACTCTCCCGCGTCCGACTGGCGCTCGAGGTGGTGCTCGCGGGCCAGTCCCCGGGACACACCTTCGTCTTCGACGAGGTGGACGCAGGGGTCGGCGGTGCCGTCGGCCTGGAGATCGGCAGGAGACTCAAAAAGCTGGCCGCGGACGGCCAGGTGATCGTGGTGACCCACCTGGCGCAGGTGGCGGCGTTCGCCGATCAGCACTTCGTGATCGCCAAATCCAGCGACGGGCAGGTCACGACCTCGGACGTCACCCCCCTCGGTGAGGGGGAACGCGCCGCCGAACTGGCCCGGATGATGAGCGGCAGCGGGGACTCCGAGGCCGGGCTGAGGCACGCGGAGGAACTGATCAGGAGCGCACGCGCCGGATGCAGCCGGATAGGATGAGCAGGCATGAGCCGCGCACTGATCGTCGTCGACGTCCAACGTGATTTCTGCGAGGGAGGGGCCCTCGCCGTGGCCGGTGGTGCGGCGGTGGCCGGGGGAATCAACCGGCTGCTGTCGGGGGATCACGGCTACGACGTGGTGGTCGCCACCCGGGACCACCACGTGGATCCGGGCGGGCATTTCAGCGAATCCCCGGACTTCAAGGACTCCTGGCCCCCGCACTGCGTCGCCGGTACGCCCGGTGCGCAGCAGCATCCCGCGTTGGTCTTCACGGGGTGGGACGGCCTGTTCCTGAAGGGGCGCAACGAGGCAGCCTACTCCGGTTTCGAGGGAACCGACGAGGCCACCGGTGAACCCCTGGCGGATTTCCTGAGGAAACGCGGCGTGACCGAGGTCGATGTCTGCGGAATAGCCACCGACCACTGCGTCAACGCCACCGCACGTGACGCCGCCGCTGCTGGTTTCGGAACCACCGTGTTGATCGACCTGACTGCCGCGGTACGCCCTGAGGTCGTGGCGGATCTGATGAAGGAATGGGCTGACGCCGGTCTGCGGGTGCGTGAGGCCATGCCGTGACGGTGAAACGATGCGTCACGACAACGGAACCGAAATTGGCAAGGAGGGGTTTTCCTCAGAGCGAAAAGCTGAACCGGGTCGAAGGTCAGGACTTTTGCTGATTGGTCTGCACGATCCAGCGGTGGTTGGCGGAAAGAAAATGCGCGGACAAATTCGGTGCACACAGCCCCGTGAGACGTAGCAGGACGAAAATCGGTTCTCCCGACATCGAGAATGTGGCATTGTTCTTCACCCGGGAATCATGTGGATCAGCGGACAGCATCCTTGCCGAGGCCGGTGCGGAGAAGGGCCCCGGCGCCACTGTCGCTCGCTCCGAACGCGTGTGCCAACCGAACCCTCCCGGCGCCGAACCTCATCCGGTGCAGTCCCGCCGGGGCCTTCGGAAGGTGAAACACGGCCGTTTCGGTGATCCACTGGGCATGTCACCCGCAGATCCAGTGCTTCCTCGTTCCATGACCCGGTCACCCGCCACCGCGATGTTCCTCCTCGCCCATGCGTCTCCGCCCTCTCGCGGGTGGCGACACGATTGCTTCTCGCAGCGTCCGGTGACCCACATCAGGCAGCCGGACACGCCTCCGACAACGATTCCCCGGGCATGGACGAACCGGCTTCGACATCCCTGCTTCCACGATGTGAACGGATCCGCGCCTGTGGAGTCGAAAGGGCTCCATCCGGGGAAGCCTCTGGGCTATCCAGACGGGCTCGTGATGGTATAGCGTAACTCTTGTGCGTGGCATCGGGCTGCGCGAAACAGAGGGGAAGATAAATGAAGAAGCGTGTCCTTGCAGGGGCAGCTGCCCTGGCTCTGGGATTCGCCGGTATCACCGGTGTCAACCAGGCCTCCGCCGATGAAGGTGCCGCACCTTCGCTGACGGTTCGGGCCGTCAACACCGCCCAGGGCGATGCCTCGGCCTACCTCGTGGCGAAGTGCCCCGAGCACACCGCGAAGGCGGTCATCAAGGTTGGTGACGTGAAGACCGAGACCATCAACCTGAAGAATCAGCCGTCCGATTTCGGGTACATGATCACCAGCACCCAGGGGCAGGCCCCGACGTCGCTGACCTGTTTCGACTACCAGGATCAGTCCACCAACACCACCATCACCGTTGACCTGACCAAGGCCGTCGGTCCGCAGGTCACCGTCACCGGCGACGGGGTGGCGCGCAAGGCCGCTCCCGGCGGGAACATCACGGTTGGTGCCACCGGCTTTGCCGCCGGCCAGGAACTCGACTTCACGCTCTACTCGAAGCCTTACCCGCTCGGCAAGGCCACCGCTTCCGCCGACGGTTCCGCCCAGCTGAGCGCGGTCGTCAGCAGCGACGTGATCCCCGGCAGCAGCCACTACGTCGTCGTCAAGAGCGACAAGGATGAGATCGGCCTGGCCAACGTCGCGATCGTCAACAAGGACGACCTGAAGAAGGGTCAGCCCGGAGACAACGGCGGGCAGCAGAAGGGCAAGCCCGGTCTGCCTCGTACCGGTGCCGCAGCCTGAATCGACCAAGGACCGCCCCGTGCCGGAAGGCCCGGGGCGGTTTGCCGTTCCCGGGTGGATCTGGACACCCGGGGTGCTGATCCTCGCGGTCGTGGTCGGTCTGGTCACCGCGGGGTCATTGCTGAACGCCCGCGCGAACCGTCTGGACGCGAGGCTCCACGCATCGCGGGGAGAGGGACGCACACTCCTGGTGGTCGGCATCGACGACCGCTCCCTGGCGCCCGAGGGCACCACCGACTTCGGTGAACTTGGCGACGAACACGGCGCCAGGGCCGATCTGATCCTGGCCCTGCACCGGAGAGGAGGGGAGATCCGCGCCGCGAGCATTCCCCGAGACCTCGTCGTCGAGGTCGCCCCCAACGAGTACGACCGCCTGGCCACCAGCTGGCTGCGCGGCCCACAGGCCTTCGTCGACGGTCTGTGCCGTAGCCTCTCTATGCCCGTGGATCACCTGGCCGTGGTGAACCTGCGTGGATTCGTCACCCTCGTCGACGCGGTCGGGGGAGTGGACGTCACCCTGGAGCATCCGCTGCGGGACGAACACGCCCACATTGACCTGCCGGCGGGAGCCCAGCGACTCGACGGACGCACGGCGCTCGGTTTCGTGCGCAGCAGGCAGGGAGAAATCCTCGTCGACGGCGACTGGACCGCCGATCCCGAGGGTGCGGCCGGACGGCAGCGGCGCGGCAGCGAGGTGTTCCGGGCCCTGCTGGCGAGGCTGCCACGCAACCCCGTGACCCTCTACTCCCTGGCCTGGGAGACGTTGCCGGAAACCTCCCTCAGCGACGGCACATCCCTGCTCGACCTGGCCGGGTTCCGCGACCTGCCGGGTGACTTCACCGGCATTCCGGTCGAGGGCGGCAAGGATGCCGACGACTGGGTTGCCACCGCCAACGACGAGACCCGCGCCGCCCTCGCCGAAACCGGGCTGGCCGGTGGTTGTAGCGTCTGATGGGGTGCTGGATGACGACGCCGCGCAAGGGCGGCAGCTAGGAGGAGCGGATGAGCTGGGATCGACCCGTCGCGTGGGAGGTCAGGAAGCGAACCGAACTGGGAAGAGGACGCGTTTCCACGTTCGTCGACGAGACCATAACCACCCCCTCCGGGGAGGTCATCACACGCCAGTACCTGACCCACCCCGGCGCGGTGGCGGTGGTCTGCTGGGACGAGGAACACGACACCATCGCGGTGGTGCGTCAGTACCGGCACCCCGTGAGATACGAACTGGTGGAGATCCCGGCCGGGCTGCTCGACATGGACGGCGAGGACCACGTGACGGCGGCGCGGCGGGAGCTCGCGGAGGAGGCAGAGCTGGCCGCCGGGCGCTGGAACGTGCTGGTGGACATCACCACCACCCCGGGGGCCTGCGAGGAATCGCTGCGGATCTACCTGGCCCGCGACCCCCGGGAGGCCTCCCGCCCGGACGGGTTCGTCCTGGAGGGTGAGGAGGCGCACATGCGCTTCGAATGGGTGCCGCGCGCGGACCTGGTGCCGGCGGTGCTGGCGGGGCAGTGCCAGTCCCCGACGCTGGTGGCGGGAATCCTGGCCCTCGAAACCGCCAGGCTGTCCGGCCGCATCGACCAGCTGCGCCCCGCCGATGCGCCCTGGCCGATCAGGGCCGGTCGCTGAGTGAGCGCCGCCGAGGACGCGCTGGAGCAGTACCTGGCACACGTGCGCGTGGAACGGGGGTTGCGGGCCAACACCGTGGCCGCCTACCGCCGTGACCTGGAACGCTACCTCGCCTTCCTCGCGGACCGCGGCGTGACCGACCTCGGGGAGGTGAGTTCCGTGGAGATCAGCGAACACGTCCGCGAACTGGCCGTGAAACTCAAGGGGGCCTCGGTGGCGCGGGCCCTCGTCAGCGTGCGGAACCTCCATGCCTTCGCCCACGAGGAAAAAATGACCTCCGGCAACCCCGCCGCCGAGATCCAGGTTCCCAAACAGGGGAAACGACTCCCCAAGGCCCTCAGCGTCACCGAGATCGAGAAACTGCTGGCTGCCTCCGACCGGGAGGATCCCATTGGTTTGCGGGACGCCACCCTGCTGGAGCTGCTCTACGGCACGGGCGCCCGGATCTCGGAGATCACGGGCCTCGACGTCGACGACGCAACCGCGGCCATGGCGGACGAGGGCACGGGCCTGAGGCTCAGGGGAAAGGGCGGGAAGGAACGGGTGGTTCCCCTCGGCAGCTTCGCGCGGGAGGTCCTCGACGCCTACCTGGTGCGGGCCCGCCCCGGACTCGCGGCCAAGGGTGACGGCGGGGGAGCGCTGCTGCTGAACACCCTCGGGAGGCGCCTGTCGCGCAACTCGGCGTTCACCGTCGTCTCCAGATGCGCCAGGGCCGCGGGAATCGAGACGGAGGTCTCGCCCCACTCGCTGCGGCACAGCTACGCCACCCACCTCCTCGAGGGCGGCGCCGACGTGCGGGTGGTTCAGGAACTGCTCGGGCACGCATCGGTGGCCACCACCCAGATCTACACCCTCGTGACCGTGGATCGTCTCCGCGAGGTCTACCTGGAGGCCCATCCAAGGGCGAGGTGAGGAAGGAGCGTGAGCCGGGGAAGCCCGGTGTCGGTGCGGCCAGCCGGATGACCGAATCCCGTATTCGTGCACCGACGCGGCCTCCGAAACGCGAGCGCGACAGGCGCGACCTCGTTAGGATGGACTTGTCGACATTTAATAGGAGGCGAAGTGGCCGACAAACTGTTCAAGGTCCCCGATGCGCCCGCTGAGTCAACCCTTCCCGAGGAACTCGGACCAACGGGGCGGCCCGTGCCCGATCTACCCGTGCCCACGCCCCCCGCGCCCGGCCGGGACATGCACGCCACCATCATCTCGATGTGCAACCAGAAGGGCGGGGTCGGGAAGACCACCACCACCATCAACCTGGGAGCCGCGCTGGTGGAGCTCGGCCACAAGGTGCTGCTGGTCGACTTCGACCCGCAGGGATCGCTGTCCGTCGGCCTCGGCGTCAATCCCCACACCCTGGAACGCAGCGTCTACAACCTCCTGCTCTCCCGTGAGTACACGGCGGACGAGGTGATCCAACCCACATCCATCGAGGGGATGGACATCCTCCCCAGCAACATCGACCTGTCCGCCGCCGAGGTGCAGCTCGTCAGCGAGGTGGCGCGTGAACAGACCCTCAGCCGGCTGCTGGAACCGTTGCGCGGCGAGTACGACTTCATCCTCGTCGACTGCGCACCCAGCCTCGGGCTGTTGACCATCAACGCCCTGACCGCCAGCGACTACGTCATCATGCCGTTGGAGTGCGAGTTCTTCGCCCTGCGTGGTATCGCGTTGCTGACCGACACCATCTCCAAGGTGTCCGACCGCCTCAACCCGAACCTGAAGATCCTCGGCATCCTCGGCACCATGTACGACGGGCGGACCCTCCACTCCCGCGAGGTGTTGGAACGAGTCGTCCAGGCCTTTGGCGACGATGTCTTCCACACGGTCATCCGACGCACCGTGAAGTTTCCCGAGACCACCGTCGCCGGTGAACCCATCACCACCTACGCGTCCGCTTCCAAGGGTGCCGACGCCTACCGGATGCTCGCCCGAGAGGTGTTGAGGAAGTGCCGGTGAACAAGAGGGCGAGTCTGCCCGGGGCGAGTGAGCTGTTCCGCCCCACCAAGGCCCCGGGGCCGGTGACTCCTGCGACGCCGACACCGCACCAGGAACCGGAAAGATCCGAGAAACCCACGCAGCCGGAGCAGCAGAAGCCGACCCGGCCCGTGGCCACGGGCCGGGTCAAGCACGATCAGAAGATCACGGTCTACTTCTCCTCCGAGGAACTGTTCGCGTTGGAGGATGCCACACTGGAGCTGAAACGGCGGCACGGCATCAACCTCGACCGAGGGCGTCTCGTGCGCACCGCCGTTGCCCTCGCGCTGCTCGATCTGGCGGAGAACGGTGCCGATTCGGCGGTGGTCACGGAGCTCAATCGAAAGTGAGGCGACGACCTCGCACCCGCGCCGAGGAGACACCACAGGCCACCCCGGGGTTCGACGTCCACCTGGAGAACTTCGAGGGGCCGTTCGACCTGTTGCTCCAGCTCATCTCCCGCCGCGAACTGGACGTCACCCGGGTGGCGCTGAGCCAGGTCACCGACGAGTTCATCGCCCATGTCCGCGCCGCCGGCGATGCCCTGGGACTGGAACGGACCAGCTCCTTCCTGGTGGTGGCCGCCACCCTCCTGGATCTGAAGGCCGCCCGGCTGCTGCCGGGCGGTGAGGTGACCGATCCCGAGGACCTGGCGGCCCTGGAGGCCCGGGATCTGCTGTTCGCCCGGCTGCTCCAGTACCGGGCCTTCAAGCAGCTGGCCGCCTGGGTGGAGGGAAACATAGCCGTGGCGGGGCGCCAGCACTGGCGCCCCGGCGGTTTGGAGGAACGATTCCGTGGCGTCCTGGTGCAGATAGAGCTGCCGATCGGACCCGAGGACCTGGCCCGGCTGGCAGCCCGGGCGTTGACGCCGAAACCGGCACCCGTGGTGCAGCTCGCCCACCTCCACGGCAGTCGTGTCAGCGTCGTGGAACAGACCGGGATCGTCGCGGAGCTGCTGGCCGAGAAGGGGCAGCTCACCTTCCGGTCCTTGGTTGCTGGTTGTGACCGGTTGACCACCGTCGTGCGATTCCTCGCGATTCTCGAGCTTTTCCGCGCCGGACTTGTCAGTTTCGAACAGGTCAACCCTCTTTCGGAGCTCAGCATCCGCTGGTCGGGGGGAACAACCACGGGAATCATCGTGGACGAGTACGAGGCCAAGGAGGAGACGTGAGCATCACCCGGGCCGTCGAGGCACTGTTGATCATGGCAACCGAACCCGTTCGGGCAACTGATCTGGCAGCCCAACTGGGTGCACCGGAACACGAGGTGGTCGGGGAGCTGGAACAACTGGCCCGGTTCTACCGGGACACCGAGCGGGGCTTCGAGCTGCGTCGCGTCGCAGGGGGCTGGCGCCTGGCGACCGCCCCGGATCTCGCCGAGGTGCTGGAGGCCGCGGTGGTTGCGGAAACCCGGGCCCGGCTCAGCCAGGCGGCCCTGGAAACCCTGGCCGTCATCGCCTACCTCCAGCCGGTGACCCGTGGCCGGGTATCCGGGGTGCGGGGCGTGGGCGTCGACGGTGTCGTCCGGACCCTGCTGGCCCATGGTCTGATCACCGAGGCGGGGGAGGAGCCGAACGGGGCCACGACCTTCGCCACCACATCGTTGTTCCTGCAGAAACTCGGACTCGACTCGCTGGACGAACTACCGGACTTGGCGCCGCTGCTGCCCGACGCCGTAGCCTTGGAGGCCGAACTTCGAGCAGCGTCGGGAATCGAGGAGCAACATGACTGAGCCGGAGGGCATCCGCCTGCAGAAGGTACTGGCGGCGGCCGGGGTGGCCTCCCGCAGGGCCAGCGAGATCCTGATCTCCGAGGGCCGCGTCGAGGTCAACGGCACGGTGGTTTCCGAGCAGGGACGTCGGGTGGATCCGGAACGTGACACAATCCGGGTCGACGGAGCCCGCATTCCGCCGCCACGCAGGCATCGCTACCTGGTGCTGAACAAACCACGCGGGGTGGTCTCCACCATGGATGACCCGGAGGGCAGGCGAACCCTGGCGGATTACCTGCCCCGGAAATCGGAACGACTCTTCCACGTCGGGCGTCTCGACACCGACACCGAGGGTCTGATCCTGCTGACCAACGACGGCGAGTTCGCACATCGCCTCTCCCACCCCAGTTTCGAGGTTCCGAAGACCTACGTGGCGGAGGTCGCCGGTGTCGTGGACCAGCGCACCATCCAGCGCCTGGAGAAGGGGCTGCGACTCGAGGACGGTCCTGTCAGACCCGATCGGGTCAAACTGCTCTCACGCGGCGAGTCGCGTTCACTGCTGGCGATCACCCTCCACGAGGGCCGCAACCGCATCGTCAGGCGCATGATGGATTCCGTGGGCCATCCGGTGGATCGGCTGGCGCGCACCGGCATCGGTCCCGTCAGGCTCGGTCGGCTCGCGATCGGGACCACCCGAGAACTGACCCGCGAGGAGCTGGGGGCGCTGCTCGACCTGGCGGGCATGTAACGGAGCGTTGCAATCGCTCTGGGGTAACATCTGCTGGGTGCGTTTGAGTGAAGTGATGACCCGAGCGCGGCTGGTCCTCGCGGCCGCCGCGCTGCCCGCGCTGGTCCTGACGGCCTGCTCCGGCGAACCGACCGCCGACCCCTCCGGTGGGAGCACGGATACCGCGACAGCAGCCGCCGAAACCCCAGGTGAGGCCGCATCGTCCCCGGCGCCGCTTCCCACGGGAAGCATCACCCCTTCTGAGAACCTCGACGCCATCGCCGTCTCCGACGCCGATGTGCCCGAGATCACGGTTCCAGCGCCGTGGGCCATCAGCAGCACCCAGACGAAGGTGCTGCGCGACAGCAGCAACCCCCAGGTCGTGGGCGCGGAAGCCAAGGTCACCGTCAACTACGTCGGTGTCAACGGGCGCACCGGGACCGTGTTCGACAGCTCCTTCCAGAGAGGAAAGGAAGCCACGTTCTCGATGGGCAAAGGGGTCATCACCGGTTTCAAGAACGGCCTCACCGGGCAGAAGGTCGGCTCCAGGGTTCTGATCGGCATGACCGGTGCCGATGGCTACGCCCAGGGCAATCCCCAGGCCGGCATCGAGGCGGGTGATTCCTTGGTGTTCGTCGTCGACATCATCGCCGCATCCTACGACGAGGCGACGGGCGAGGCCGTGACTCCCGCTGCGGGGCTGCCCACGGTGACCATGACCGACGGTAAGCCGGAGTTGACGCTCCCGCAGGGAGGTATCAACGCCGATCAGCTGGTGGTGCAGCCACTCATCAAGGGTCCCGGCGCGGAGATCACGGCCGACTCCAGCATCACGGTGAAGTACCGGGTCTGGGGGGCGAAATCCGGGAAGCTGATCCAAGAAGGCTGGCAGCCCCAGACAGGGAAGCTCTCGGCCCTCATCAACGGCTGGAAGACGGGCCTGCTGGGGCAGACCGCGGGGTCACGGGTGATGCTCATCGTGCCCGCCGCGGACTCGTATCCCAACGGCGAGCCCAGCAAGGGACTCGAGGCCGGTGAGGGTGTCGTCTACGTGATTGACGTCCTGGACGTCAACGCCGCCGCGTCGTAGCAGAGCTGACGAAACCGTTCCCCGTCCATGTGACGGGGGCGCAGAAGGCATCGGGAAGGGACGGCGGCATCGCGTCCAAGGCCTCTTCCGCCGTCTCGTGGCGTCCGAGCCCGAGCGAGTCCGTCAGCTCGGCCACGACCTCGGGGATGCGCCAGCCCCGGGCGAGCAGGTCGGCCAGGGTGACCGCCCCGTCGCGTTTCGCCAAGCGTTTCCCGTCGGAGTTGGTGACCAGCCCGATGTGCTCGTAGCTCGGAGGGCAGCCACCCAGCAGGGTCGCGAGCCAGGCCTGGCGGGGCGCCGAACCGAGAAGATCGGCGCCGCGGGTGATCCGGGTCACCCCTTGGTGCAGGTCGTCGACCACGGCCGCGAAATTGTACGCGGGCACCCCGTCACCGCGGACCAGCACGAAATCGTCGACGACACCGGTCACCTCGCCCGCGAAACGATCGACCACGGTGAACCGGGCACCCTCGGCGCGGATACGGATCGCGGCCGGGCGCTGCTGCCTGCGCCGCGCCCGTTCCGCGGCGGAGAGCCGCGCGCAGGTCCCCGGATAGGGACGATGACCGTCGTCGTGCGGGGCGGACGCGGCCTGCTCGATCTCCCTGCGCGTGCAGAAACACTCGTAGGTGCGGTCCCGCAGCCGCGTGAGGGCCTCTCGGTAGGCGTCCAAACGTTCGGACTGGGTCACGATCTCGCCGTCCCAGGTCATTCCCAGCCTCCGGAGGTCCGACAGTTGCCGTGCAGCGGCCCCGCCTGCCGCTCTCACCCGGGGCGCGTCGAGGTCCTCGACGCGCAGCAGCCACTTCCCCTTCTCCCCGCGGGTCAGCAGCCACCCGGCGAGCGCGGTGCGCAGATTTCCGAGGTGCAGATCGGAGGTCGGGGAGGGAGCGTAACGGTCGACGATCGGCATACCCCCATTGTTGCGGGACCCAGTCCCCGGTACCCTCTAACCCACCAGCTCACCAGGGAGATGAGATGTCGGCAAGCAAATCGGAGCGGCTGCTGAACCTGCTGATCATGCTGCTCAGCACGCGGGACTGGGTGGGGCGCGATCGCATCCGGCAGGTCATCGAGGGATATCGCGGTTTGGACGATCGGAACTTCGACCGCACTTTTGAGCGGGACAAGGCCGAGCTGCGAAACATCGGGGTTCCGCTGGAAACAGGAAGCCATGGTCCTGATGGAGGCGAACCCGGCTACCGGGTGGATCGTTCCGCATTCGAGCTGCCACCCATCTCCTTCACCGCGGATGAACTGGCTGCCCTGGGTGCCGCCGCCCGCGTGTGGCAGGACAGCGTCGCCGCCGAGGACACCCGGGTGGCGCTCGCCACGCTGCGGGCAGCCGGAGCCGATCCGGACGCCGCCAGGCTGTTGACCCTGCAACCGCAGCTCACATCGGTCGACGGACTCGACGTGTGGTGGGAGGCGCTGCGGGATCGTCGTGAGGTGCGTTTCGGGTATCGCAACGAACTCCGCAGGCTCCAGCCGTGGCGGATCGTGCAGCATCGCGGGCACTGGTACGTGGTCGGGTTCGACCTCGACCGTGCGGAGAAACGCCACTTCAAGCTGTCCCGGCTCACGGCACCACCACGGGCGGTAGGGGAAAGCGCCTCCTACGAACCGCCGGAGGACGTGACCGTCGAGTTCACCTCGTTGGAGCAGCGTCCCGCGGCCCGGGTCGCCCTGCGCCCCGGGTACGGACACGACCTGGCCCGCAACGCTCGACCGGCCACGCCGATGGCCGGTGACCCGGAGGGCTTCGAGGTCCACGAGCTGCCGTTGACACCGGTTCTCGTCGGAGAGATCTGCGCGTTGGGGGCGGACGCCATCGCCCTGGCACCGGAGGAGCTGGTGGACGACGTGGTGGCCCGGCTCCGGGCGGTCGCGGGGAGGTGCGCGTGATGAGATCGACGGATCAGGTCCGACGCCTCATCCAGTTGGTGCCCTATCTCACCCGGCACCCGGGAGTGACGGTCACCGAGGTCGCCCACGACTTCCACACAACCCCGGCAGCGATCCTGCGGGACCTGGAGGTGATCCAGTTCTGTGGGCTGCCCGGGGGGCTGACCGATGATCTCTTCGACGTCGACATCGAGGGGGCCCGGGCCGACGGGGAGATCTACCTGTACAACTCCGACGTGCTGGCCCGCCCCATGACCCTGACCGCGGTCCAGGCGGCGAGTCTCATGGTGGCCCTGGGAGCTCTCGTCGAGCTCGGATCCGACGCGGCCGCGAGCGCCCGGACGAAGCTCAGCGAGGCATGCGGGCAGGCGGGAACAGGGATCGAGGTCACCCTGACCGCGGGCGACGAGGAAATCCGCCACTCCCTGACCCGGGCCTGCGAGGAACGCCGGGTCGTACGGATCGAACACGAGGGGACCGGGGGACAGGCCGTCGTGGAGGTGGAACCCGCCCGCCTGCGGGTGGTGGACGGCACCACCTACCTCGACGCGTGGTCCCGGCTCCGGGGGGCCTGGCGCAGTTTTCGCATGGACCGGATCCGAGCCGTGGTGGTGAGTGAGGAGACCTCTCCGCAGCGGGACGGTCTGGAAGAGGCCACGGGCTCCTGGTTCGCCGATTCCGAACGTCGGGTGGAGTTGTCCCTGGGGCCCGGTGCTGCCTGGGTTCCCGAGTACTACCCGACCCATTCGGTCGAGTCCGACGTGACCGGTCTGAAGGTGGTGCTTCCCGTCGGCAGCCGTGACTGGTTGGTGTCCTTGCTGCTGCGCCTCGGGGAGGATGTCGTGATCGTCAGTGACGGCGAGGCCGTGACGGAGGCCGCGGAACGAGCCCGGGAGGCCTTGCGCGCATATGAATCTCCGAAGACCTGACTGAACCTGGACGCGGCGTCGGGTACGATCTCGTAGTGTGATCTGGGCAATCGTTCTTGGCTGCTTGGCAGCGGTCGGGGTGGTGGCCCTGGTGGTGATGGCCGTCGGGGTACGCAACAAGGTCGATGACGTTCTGGTGGAAGTGCAAATGCTGGAGGAACGCCGCGACGAGTTGAAGGAGCTCACGGCTGGTATCCAGCTGCCCCACAAGCACCATACGTAAACTTCACAGGAAACGAACGAATCCAAAAAGAGGTAACTGCACTATGCCAAACATTGGTGTCCCGGAACTGCTGATCATTCTGGTCGTCGCTCTGCTGCTGTTTGGTGGCTCCCGTCTGGCGGGGCTCGGAAAAGGAGTCGGGCGTTCCATCCGGGAGTTCAAGGAGGAGGTCAAGGCCGCCGATTCCAAGGAAGAGGACAAGAGCTCCGAACCTGAGGTGGTGGAGGCGGAGATCGTCGACGACAAGGCAGCGGAACTGGAGCGCCGCCAGCGTGAACTGGAGGCCCGGGAGCAGGCCCTCAAGGAAGCCGAGCTGAGGGCCCGGGAGGCGGCGCTGAACGCTCGTGAAGCCGAGACGGGGAACTGATCACGTTGAGTTCCGACGCCAGCAGCGCTGAGGCGAAACCGCGTCGGTCCAGCTGGTTCCGCCCACCCAAGAAGGAATCCCCGGACGGAAGCATGTCCTTGGGGGACCACCTCCGGGAGATCCGCTACCGTGTCACGGTCTCGGTGCTGGCTCTGGCCTTGGCGGCAATTGCCTGCGCCTTCTTCTATCAGCCTCTGGTGCTGTTCATCATGGAGCCCTACAACGTCGCCAGGGCTGACGTGGAGGCGGCGAATCCCGAGGCCAACCTCCAACTCGCCAACACCGGCGTGACCGGGCCCTTCACCCTCGGGGTGGTGATCCTGATCGTCTGCGGGCTGATCTTCACCATACCGGTGTGGCTCTACCAGATCTGGGCCTTCGTGGCCCCGGGGCTGCTCGCCAAGGAGAAGAAGTACGTGCTGTACTTCATGTCGGCGGGAATCCCGCTGTTCCTGGCGGGCTGCGCCATGGGCTACTGGGTCTGGCCCAAGGGCATCGCGGTCATGTTGAGTTTCACGCCGCAGGACCTGGGGATCATGAACTACCAGGACATGGCGGAGTTCGTGACCCTGGAGCTGAAGATCATCCTCATCTTCGGGGCATCCTTCCTGCTTCCCGTGATCGTGGTGGCGCTCAACCTGTTCAACGTCGTGCGTGCCCATCAGCTCAAGAAATGGCGCAAGGGTGTGTTCTTCGGCTCCTTCGTCCTCGCCGCCGTTGCGACACCGTCCACCGACCCGTTCACCATGCTCTGCATGGCCATCCCCATGACCCTGTTGTTCTACATCTCCGAACTGATCTGCCGCGCTCTCGACAAACGCAAGGGCATCGTCGCCGCCGAGGAGGAGCAGTTCAACATCGACGTGGACGACGGCAAGTGAACCAACTGGCGAAACCGCGCCTGCTGACCCTGGTGGTCAACGAGCGCTCGGGCGGGGGACGCGCGGGCCGCGTGCTGCCGAAGGTGGCGCGCAGGCTACGCGAGCAGGTTCCCACCGCGGAACTGCACATCATCTCCTCCAGCTCGTGGACCGAGGCCGAGAAGCTGACCCGGGCCGCGGCCCTGGAGGCCCGGCCCGGGGATGCGCTGCTGGTGATGGGCGGTGACGGCATGGCCCATCTCGGGCTCAACGCCGCGGCGGGCACCGATGCGACCCTCGGGTTGATCCCCGCGGGCACCGGAAATGATTTCGCACGTGGTGTAGGCGTGCCCCGCACCGTGGACGAGGCCGTCGGGGTGATCGTCGCAGGTCGAACCCGGACCGTCGACCTGGCCCACATCTCCAACGGCACCTTCCCCCGGCGTTACGTGGGTGCGGTGGTCTCCACCGGCTACGACGCCCGGGTGAACCGCTCCACCAACCACATCAGGCTGCGGTTGGGGGCTCTCAGCTACGGCTACATCGCGTTGCGGGAGCTGGCCTCCTTCTCCCCGCTCCACTACGACATGATCATCGACGGTGTGCGTCGCCGCCAAGAGGCGATGCTGGTCGCGGTCTCCAACACGGGAATCTTCGGCGGCGGCATGCGCATCGCCCCCGAGGCCGACCCCGCCGATGGTCTCCTCGACGTCACCGTGGTCGGCCCGGTCTCGCGAACCACCCTGCTCAGGTTGCTGCCGGCCATGTACTCCGGGGCCTTCGTCAAACATCCCTGCGTGGAGCAGTTCCCGGCGCGCAGCATCGAACTGGCCGGCGAGGGGCTGTTCGTGATGGGCGACGGCGAAGAACTGGGAGAGGTGCCCGTGCGCGTCGAGTGCGTGCCGGGGGTGCTCAAGGTCTTCGTCGCCTGAGGCGCCCTGCTACGTTGGGGCGGTGACCGATCAGGTGCAGCGCTTCGCCGCGCTCTACTCCTTTCCGCTCGACGACTACCAGATCGCCGGCTGCGAGGCCCTGGCCTCGGGGTCGGGGGTGCTGGTGGCCGCGCCCACCGGGGCCGGCAAGACGGTGGTGGGTGAGTTCGCCGTGTGGCTGGCCCTGGAGACCGGCACGCGGTGCTTCTACACCACCCCGATCAAGGCGCTGAGCAACCAGAAGTACCACGACCTCGTGGCGCGTCACGGCGCGGACCGGGTGGGATTGCTGACGGGCGATTCCTCGGTCAACGGCGACGCCCCGGTGGTGGTGATGACCACCGAGGTGCTGCGCAACATGATCTACGCCTCCTCGACGGGGTTGAACAACCTGGGTCACATCGTCATGGACGAGGTGCACTACCTGGCTGACCGGTTCCGCGGCGCCGTGTGGGAGGAGGTCATTCTCGGACTGGCCCCTCGGGTGCAGATCACGGCGCTGTCGGCGACCGTCAGCAACGTGGAGGACTTCGGCGACTGGCTGCGCACCGTGCGAGGAAGCTTCGATGTGGTGGTCTCCGAGAGACGCCCCGTTCCCCTCTACCAGCAGGTACTGGTGGGGACGAAACTGGTGGACCTGTTCGAGGGCGTCGCCCCGACCGCCAGGGAACTGCCCGGCAGTCGGGGCGCGAAGGTGAACCGGGAGCTGCTGAAGGTCTCCCGCGCCGAGGCCACCCGGGTGCGCGACGACTCCCGGCGGCCCCGTGGGCGTTCCGGCCGGGGGAAAAGACCCCGCGGCTCCGGCTCCTTCGGTGGGGAGGTCCATCCGCGGTTCGCGGGGCACCGCACCTCGCGGGCCGAAATCACGCGGGTCCTGGAGAGGACCCGGCTGCTGCCCGCGATCTGGTTCATCTTCAGCCGGGCCGGGTGCGACGCCGCAGTCGCGCAGCTGCTCGACGCCGGGATGAACCTGACCACCCGTGACGAGGCCGCCCTGCTCGGGGAAATCGCAGATCGGCACGTCAGCGGATTGTCGGTCACCGATCTGGACGCGCTCGGCTACGAGCACTTCCGGGCCGCCCTCTGCGCGGGGATCGCCGCCCACCACGCCGGGCAGCTGCCCGTCTTCAAGGCGATCGTGGAGGAGGGATTCGCCACGGGGGCCTGCAAACTGGTCTTCGCCACCGAGACGCTGGCGCTCGGCATCAACATGCCAGCCCGGACCGTCGTGCTGGAGAAACTGGTCAAGTACAACGGCGAGGCCGTGGTGGACATCACCCCGGGGGAGTACACCCAGCTCACCGGGCGGGCGGGTAGACGCGGCATTGACGTCGAGGGACACGCGGTCGTGCAGTGGCAACTCGGAATGGATCCGCGAGCGGTCGCGGGCCTGGCATCGAGGCGCACCTATCCGCTGCGTTCCTCCTTCGCGCCGAGCTACAACATGGCCGTCAACCTGACCGCGTCGCTGGGCCGGGAGCGGGCACGCGACGTGCTGAACCAGTCGTTCGCGCAGTTCACCATCGACAAGACCGTGGTCAAGGCCAGCCGCGCGCACCGCGATCGCAGCCGGGAGATCGCCGCCAGCCGGGCCGGGACCGAGTGCCACCTGGGGGATTTCATGGAATACGCGGCCCTGCGGGAGGAGATCTCCCGGCTGGAGGGCACCTCCGCGGCCGCCCGCCGCGCACGCCGCGCCGACGACATCGCCGAGGCCATCTCGAAACTCATGCCCGGGGATGTGATCTGGGTGCCGAGGCAGGGCTGGTGCGTGGCCCTGACCATCGGGCAGAAACAGAGCCGCGACGGCGTGCCGTGGGTGCAGGTCATCGCAGCCGACCACACCGTGCTGCGGCTGCGGCCCCACGACCTGCCCGGCGCCCCCGTCCCCGTCGCCCGGGTGAGGGTGCCCCGGCGTTTCTCCGTGCAGGACCGTAAGGCGCGCCGGGAGCTCCTGGCCGGGTTGTCGGCAAAACTGGAGTCCGTCGACCCCGAAACCCCGGTCCTCGAACCGACCCCGACCGACGAGGAGCAGGCGAAGCGGATCGCGGAGCTGCGGCGCCGGATGAAGCGGCACCCCTGCCACGGCTGCGAGGAACGGGAAGTGCACGCCGTCGCCGCCGCACGCGTCATCCGCCTCGAACGGGAGGCATCGCGCGAGAAGACCGCGTTGACGGGACGCGCGAACTCCCTGGCCGTGCAGTTCGACCGGGTCTGCGGGGTGCTCTCCGATCTCGGTTACCTGCACGGGGACGAGCTGAGCGATGCGGGACGGATGCTGCGCCGCATCTACAACGAACTGGACCTCGTCGCCGCCGAATGCATCCGCCGCGACGTGTTCGCGGGCCTGGACGGGCCGCAACTGGCCGCCGTGTTGTCGTCGCTGCTCTACGAGTCGCGGCCGGGTCGCGACCAACGGCACCCGCGCATGCCGGATGCCGCCAGCGAGGCCGCGCAGTCCGCGCTGCGGACGGTGTGGCGTGAGATCGGGGCGCTGGAACGCAACCACCGCCGCGACCGGGGACGCGAACCCGACATCGGTTTCGCGGAGGCGGCGTGGCGCTGGGCCAGCGGCCAGGAACTCGCGAAGGTGCTGCGCATCAGCGGCCTGCCCGCCGGCGATTTCGTGCGCTGGGTGCGACAGGTCGTCGACCTGGCCGGCCAGATCGCGACGGCAGCGGGGCCCGGGGACCTGCGCCGCACCTGCCGGGAAGCGATCGCCGCGATGCGCCGCGGGGTCGTCGAGACCGATATCGAGGAGGACTGATGGGAGTCGCGTTGCGCGTGATCCCCTGCCTGGACGTTCACGACGGGCGGGTGGTCAAGGGGGTCAATTTCCGCGATCTCAAGGACGCCGGGGATCCGGTGGAGCTGGCCGCCCGTTACGGGGCGGAGGGGGCGGATGAGTTGACCTTCCTGGACATCTCCGCGTCCGCGCAGGGCCGGGAAACCACCCGGGAGATGGTGACCCGGTGCGCGGAGACCGTGTTCATTCCCCTCACCGTGGGAGGCGGGGTGCGGTCGGTGGCCGACGTGGATGCGCTGCTGCGCTGCGGGGCAGACAAGGCGGGCATCAACACAGGGGCGCTCGCCGATCCGGGGGTGATCGACAAAATCGCGGCGCGTTTCGGCAACCAGGTGCTGGTGCTGTCCCTGGACGCCCGGCGCGCGGACTGGGCGCCCTCCGGGTTCGAGGTCACCACGCACGGTGGTCGCAGGCCGGCGGGCCGGGATGCCGTCGAATGGGTGAAGGAAGCAGTGGATCGGGGTGTCGGGGAGGTGCTGCTCAACTCCATGGACGCCGACGGCACCACCGACGGTTTCGACATCGGGATGATCCGGGCGGTCCGCGCGGTCGTGGACGTGCCGCTGATCGCTTCCGGTGGGGCGGGAACCACGGCCCACTTCGTCGAGGCCGCCCGCGCGGGCGCGGACGCGGTGCTGGCGGCAAGTGTCTTCCACTACGGGAGGCTCACTATTGTTGGGGTCAAGCAGGAGCTGGCCCGGGCCGGCTTCGAGGTACGAGGAGTCTGAAGACCATGAGCGATTGCCTGTTCTGCCGGATCATCGAGGGCGAGATCCCCTCGAAGTTCGTCTACGAGGACGAAACCGCCGTCGCCTTCCTGGACATCAACCCGTGGCAGCAGGGACACACCCTGGTGGTTCCGCGCCGCCACGTCGCCGACGCGCTGGAGGACCCAACAGCACTGGCAGAGATCACCCCCGCCATCGGGGCGGTCGGCAACCTGCTGAAGAAGAAACTGGGCGCCAGCGCCTGCAACATCCTCAGCAACGCTGGCGCCGACTCCGGGCAGGAAGTCTTCCACCTCCACGTCCACGTACTGCCCCGCTACGCGGACAACCCGGGCATCTCCAACATGCGCGGACCGATCAGCGACGACCTGGACCAGGTGCACTCCCGCATCACCGCGAAGCGATGACACCAGGTGCGGTTGGCGCGCCGCACCTGTTCCCAAGGAATCAAGAAGAGCCCGGACCCGCCGGGCGGATGGCATCTCCGCGCCCGGCCATGGAGGTTTCCTCCTGAACCGGTCTCACACCCGCCGCATGACCGCCACCACCTTGCCCATGATGCGGGCACCGGTGCCGTCGATGGGGGAGTAGGCGGCGTTGTGGGGCATCAACCAGGCCTTGCCGCCCCTGCGGCTCAGGGTCTTCACCGTGGCCTCGTCGTCGAGCAACGCGGCGACGATGTCGCCGTTGTCGGCATCGGACTGCTGCCGCACCACCACCCAGTCGCCGTCGCAGATGGCGGCGTCGATCATGGAGTCCCCGCGCACCTCCAGCATGAAGAACGTGCCCTTCCCGACCAGCTGCCTGGGCAGGGAGAAGACGTCCTCCACCTGCTCCTGGGCGAGAATGGGGCCGCCCGCCGCGATCCTGCCCAGTAGGGGCGTCTCGACTGCCTCGGGACGTGAGGTGTGGGTCTGTTCGGGGTCTGGAAGCTCCGGTGCGGGTGCCTCGGGGGCGACGGTCTCCGGCAGGGTCACCACCATGGCCCGCGGCCGGTTCGGGTTGCGGCGGATGAAACCGGCTTTCTCGAGCACCTTCAGCTGGTAGGCGACCGAGGAGGTCGATGCGAGACCGGCGCGTTCGGCCAGTTCGCGCATGCTCGGGGGGTAGCCGTTTGCCTCCACGGCGTCCCGGATCAGTTTCAGCAGCAGCTGCTGGCGAGGAGTGAGGTTTCCGGTCCCACCCGAGGGGGAGGAGAGCTCGGCTATGCGCGCCACGTCGGCGGCCGCCTGTGCCTTGCTGGGACGCCCTGCGCGCGAAGTCTTGCGGGAGGGAAGCCGGATGATCGTGGCCTCCGCGGTTTCCTCGTGGGTCTCTTCTGCCATGACGCCATCCTACCCCAGAATACGAACATCTGTTCGAGGATGGCGGTGCGGAGCGAAAATGTCGGTGTCGGCGTGTTGACTCCTTCCGTGACGCAATGGGAATCGAAAAGGTGTTTGAAACTGTGTGCGGGTTCCTGTAGCGTTTCGAACACAGGTTCGACGTGCCGCGGATGGCGGCCGTAGTGGCAACAGGAGGAAGCATGAGCATTGAAGCCGCTGAGATAACCACATTCGCCCGCTCCCGCAGGGGGCGCCGCGCGGGAGGCCCCGTCGGCCGTCCCGCCCAGCTCGCGCCCCGTGTCCGTTCGTCCCGCGGCCCCGCGACGCGCGGTCCCCTCGGCGGTTCCTCCTGCACGGTTGTTCGCCCCGGATCTCGTTTCGCACAGCGCCTCAAGTCGATGGCCTTCGCCGCTTTGGTGGTGCTCTCCTTCGTCGTCGCGGCGCCGGGAATCGCATCTCTCAACCAGCCCGACCCGACCCCGACGCCCACCGCGGGGGATCCCGCCTGGGCGCACGTCACGGGTCGCTGAGAAGTTTTCCGGGACTTCCCAACGACACGCCGTCGGTGTTTGACGGCGCGGGGTCATCGGCATATGGTTCCTACATCTAGTAGTTGCGACCCCGCTTTTACTCAACACGTTGTATTTATTGGGTGTTGAAGGGGGCTTAGGGGGAGCAGCGTCGCAAGCCGCGCCCCAGGGGACGGGGCCACTTGAAAGGACTCTGCCGTGTTCTGTCCGTTCTGCCGTCACGCAGACACCAAGGTGTCTGACTCGCGTGCGACGGACGACGGCCTGGCCATCCGCCGCCGCCGGGTGTGCTGCTCCTGCCAGCGGAAGTTCACCACCGTGGAGCAGATCCAGCTCTATGTCCTGAAACGCTCCGGGGTGGTGGAGGCGTTCAGCCGGGAGAAAGTGATCCGGGGGGTTGCCAAGGCCTGCCAGAACCGCCCGGTCACCGCGGCCCAGCTCGCCGCCCTCGGTCAGCGTGTCGAGGAGGATCTGCGTTCCATCGGGCAGGCCGAACTGACCAGCGAGGACATCGGCATCGCGATCCTCGGCCCCCTGGCGGAGCTCGACCCCGTGGCCTACCTGAGGTTCGCCTCGGTCTACAAGAATTTCGATTCTGTTGACGATTTCATCGACGAGGTCGACTCCATGAAACGCCGCCAGCCGACCGGTGACGCGCTGCTACCCGAACCCGTCAGGGGTCCGCGGCGCAGACGCCGCCGCGAAACCGACTCACAGGAACCCCTGATCGGCTGAGCCGATCAATCTCCGCCATTCTCGTAGTGAGGAAGAAATGACCACCACTGTGACCAAATCCGCCAACAACCGGGGACGCCCCGGTGAACAGCCCGCTCTCGGGGTGGGTCTCACCATCGAGAGGGTGTTCTCCACCGAGGGTGTGCATCCCTACGACGAGGTCACCTGGCAGTCGCGCGACGTGGTCCAGACCAACTGGAAGACCGGTGAGGTGGTCTTCGAACAGCGCGGCGTGGAGTTCCCCGATTTCTGGAGTGTGAACGCCTCCACCATCGTGACGAACAAGTACTTCCGGGGGGCCCTCGGCACTCCGCGGCGTGAAGCCAGCCTCAAGACCCTCATCGACCGCGTCGTCAGGCAGTACGTCAGGGCCGGGCGGGACAACGGATACTTCGCCACCGACCGGGACGCCGAGATCTTCGGGGAGGAGCTGACCTGGCTGCTGCTGCACCAGTACTTCTCCTTCAACTCGCCGGTGTGGTTCAACGTCGGCACCCACTCTCCGCAGCAGGTATCCGCCTGCTTCATCCTCAGCGTCGACGATTCCATGGAGTCGATCCTCAACTGGTACAAGGAGGAGGGATTCATCTTCAAGGGCGGTTCCGGGGCCGGTCTGAACCTCTCCCGCATCCGTTCCTCCAAGGAGTTGCTCAGCTCCGGCGGCACCGCATCCGGACCCGTGTCCTTCATGCGCGGCGCCGACGCCTCGGCCGGAACCATCAAATCCGGCGGCGCCACCCGGCGCGCCGCGAAGATGGTGGTCCTGGACGTCGACCACCCGGACATCGAGGAGTTTGTCGAGACCAAGGCCCGTGAGGAGGACAAGATCCGGGCGCTGCGCGATGCCGGTTTCGACATGGATCTCGGTGGCAAGGACATCACCTCCGTGCAGTACCAGAACGCCAACAACTCGGTGCGGGTCACCGATGAGTTCATGTCCGCGGTCGAGGCGGGCACCGAGTTCGGGTTGCGCGCCCGCACCACCGGAGAGGTGATCGAGAAGGTCGACGCCCGGGAACTGTTCCACAAGATCGCCAAGGCGGCTTGGGAGTGCGCCGACCCCGGTGTTCAGTACCACGACACCATCAACGCTTGGCACACCACCCCGGAATCCGGCCCCATCACCGCGTCCAATCCGTGCTCCGAGTACATGAGCCTGGACAACAGCTCCTGCAACCTGGCCAGCCTCAACCTGCTCAAATTCCTGGGGGAGGACGGGGCCTTCGACGCGGAAACCTTCGTGCGCGCCGTCGAACTGATCATCACCGCGATGGACATCTCCATCTGCTTCGCGGACTTCCCGACCGAAGCGATCGGCGAGACCACCCGCAACTTCCGGCAGCTCGGGATCGGGTACGCCAACCTCGGGGCGCTGCTGATGGCCATGGGCAAGGGCTACGACACCGACGGGGGGCGTTCCACCGCGGCCGCCATCACCTCCATCATGACCGCCGCCTCCTACCGCCGCTCCGCGGAACTGGCCGGGATCGTCGGGCCCTACAACGGATACGCCCGCAACGCCGAGGCCCACAAGAAGGTGATGCGCAAGCATCGCGCCGCCAACGATTCCGCGCTCGTCATGCCCGCCGACAAGGACCTCCACGCGGTGGCCACCCGGGAATGGGAGCAGGTGGTCTCGATCGGCGAGGAGAACGGCTACCGCAACGCCCAGGCCTCCGTGCTCGCCCCCACCGGAACCATCGGTTTCATGATGGACTGCGACACCACCGGCGTCGAACCCGACTTCTCCCTGGTGAAGTTCAAGAAACTCGTCGGCGGCGGTTCCATGCAGATCGTCAACCAGACCATCCCGCGGGCACTGGCCAAGCTCGGCTACGACGATGAGCAGGCCCGTAGGATCGTCGATTTCATCTCTGAGAAAGGACACGTGATCGGCGCGCCGGGGCTCGCCAGGGAGCACTACGAGGTCTTCGACACCGCCATGGGGCAGCGGGCCATCGCCCCGATGGGGCACGTCCGGATGATGGCCGCGGTGCAGCCCTTCCTGTCCGGGGCCATCTCGAAGACCGTGAACCTGCCGGAGTCCGCCACCGTCGAGGACATCGCGGACGTCTACCTGCAGGGCTGGAAGCTGGGTCTCAAGGCGCTCGCCGTCTACCGGGACAACTGCAAGGTCGGCCAGCCACTCTCCGACGGCAAGAAGACCGAGGACAAGGAGAACGTCAAGGTCGTCGAGAAGGTGGTGGAGAAGGTCGTCTACCGTCCCAAGCGGGAGCGCCTGCCGAAGTCGCGGCAGGGGCGCACCACCAGCTTCTCCGTCAGCGGGGCCGAGGGCTACATCACCTCCGGTGCCTACGAGGACGGGCGGCTCGGTGAGGTGTTCCTGAAACTCGGCAAGCAGGGCTCCACCCTGGCCGGTGTGATGGACGCCTTCTCCATCGCGGTGTCCATCGGCCTGCAGTACGGGGTTCCGCTCGAGAGCTTCGTGCAGAAGTTCACCAACCTGAAGTTCGAACCCGCGGGCATGACCGACGATCCGGACATCCGCATCGCGCAGTCGTTCATGGACTACATCTTCCGCCGTCTCGCGCTGGACTACCTCTCCTTCGACGACCGCGCCGACCTGGGTATCTACACCGCCGCCGAACGTGCCCGCTACGTCGAGACCGGCTCCTACCTGACGGAGGAGGAAGAGGCCGAGATGCCCGAGGCGGAGAGCCTGCGCAACGACGCCTACGACGACTTCAACGTCGACGGTGCCCGGCAGCCATCCCTGATCGACGCCCACACCACGGCCGAGCTGATGGAGTCGATGACCGGGCGGGCGGTGGACGCCCCGTTGTGCATGACCTGTGGCACCAAGATGCGTCCCAGCGGGTCCTGCTACGTCTGCGAGGGCTGCGGTTCCACCAGCGGCTGCAGCTGACCCGGCGGTGAGCGGTGGGGTACGGGCGCTGTCCGTACCCCACCGCGCTGGATCTTTCCGGCGCATGGGGTCTGTGTGCACGGACCTCTGCCAATCTGCAACGTCCTTGAGTGTGCGAATACACAGAACTCTGAGAACAGTCGTCGCACGTGGAGGGCTGCTCGCTGCTCTGGGGGCTACGTGTTTCGTCGCTGTCCATGAAACGCACAGCACTCCGGACGCTGATACTACCCGGATCGATCCTCCGGGTGTAGGAGTTCGGGAAATATTTCTTCAGGGGGTGGGGGTGTGGTTTCTGTGGTTTCGACACGGACTGCTCCTTCGTCGCGGTCCGGCTCAACCAGCTTCGGGTACTTGCGGTCCGGCTCAAGCGGTTTGGAAACAGTGAAGTTGGTTGAGCCGACCTGCGAGCGTCAGTGAGCTGGTCGTGTCGAAACCTTGTGCGTGTGTCCGGGGAGTCGGGTTGGGTCTGCTGCTCGGGTGCCGGGTGGTTTCGACTCAGCCGTTCGCTGGCGCTCACGTGCTGGCTCAACCAGCTTCACCCGAAGATTCATGCGCCGTGTGCCTACTGGTCCTTTCGCCAGACCAGCAGCAGGCTGCGGGCCCGTTCTCGGTGCAGCGCCCGGGCGGCGTGGGGTGGTCACTTCGGGCTGGCGTTCACGTGGGGCGCGACATGAGTCGTCGCGATGGCCCTCAGGGTGCGGGTGACGTCGTCACGGCTGACCGACTTGCGATCCACGGTCAGCTCCAGCGCGAACCCGTGCACAGCGGCCAGCAGCGACCTGATCGCCCTGGCCGCCTGCTTCTCGGTGTCGACAAGTCCCGATGCGGTCAGCATCGTTGTGAACACGTTGCGCAGCCTCGCGTCGATGCTCCGGCAGAGGTCCCGCATTGCGGGGTCGGCAGCCGCGCCGGCGGCGAGTTCCGCCACCAAGGCGTGCCACGCGGTCTCCTCCATGACTTCCCCGGCCATGTGCTCCACCAGGGCATCCAGCAGCTGTGCAGGCTCGGACGAGCGGCTGAGCTCCGCCTCCACCTGGCCGGCGTAGTCCGCTATCCGCTCGGCGGCCAGCGCCAGGACGAGCTCCTGCTTGGAGGAGAAGTTCGAGTAGATCGCACCCTTCGTGAACCCCGCCATGTGCGCGATCGCCTCGATCTTCGCCGCACGATAGCCGACCTCCAGGAAATGCTGCGCGGCTGCTTGCAGGATCGCCGAGCGCACGGTGTCGCGACGCGGGCGTACTCGTTCCCGTGAAATTCCCTGGCGGCCTCGAGGGGTGATGGGGTCAGGCATGGTGAGCGCCATTTTACGGTCCGCCTCGGCGGGGTTTGAAACTCGTCGGAAGAGGTGCAAGACTAAGTTCAATACTTCAGGTATTGAGATTGTGATTGGAGGGCACGGTGCAGGAGCTCACGAGGATCGACACCCATCAGCACGTCCTACCGCCCTTCTACGCACGCCAACTGCGGCGCCACGGGATCAGGCCCGGAGGCGTGCAGGTGCCGTCCTGGTCGCGGAGAGCTGCCCTGCGCATGATGGATCACAACGGGATCCGCGTCGGTGTCCTGTCCGTCTCGGACCCCGGCGCCCGGCTCGGCGGGGATGCCGTCGCCCGCCGCACCGCACGCGACCTCAACGAGTACCTCGCGTCCCTGGTGGAGGAGCATCCCGGCAGGTTCGGTTTCTTCGCGACACTGACGCTTCCAGACGTCGAAGGTGCGCTGGAGGAGCTCGGCTACGCGTGTGACGAGCTGCACGCCGACGGGGTCGTGCTGCTCGCGAACGCCGCCGGCAGATACCTGGGTGATCCGCTGTTCACCCCGCTGCTCGCGGAGCTCGACCGGCGCGGCGCCGCGGTCTTCGTGCATCCGGGGACGCTACCCGCCGACCCCGTTCCCCGCGTGCCGGTTTTCACCCTGGACTATCTCCTGGACACATCCAGGACAGCCGTCGATCTCATCCTCTCCGGAGCGCTGGAGAGGTTCCCCGGGATCAGGTTCATCCTCGCCCACGGCGGGGGATTCGTCCCTTACTGCGCATACCGAATCCTGTTGACGATGATCGCCCGGGAACCTGCGCACCGGAAACTGCTGGCGGTGTTGCGGCAGGAACACACCAAGCGGGAGAAGCTCCGGGTCTTCCGGAGGTTCTACTGGGACACGGCCCTCACCGCGTCCCCGGCGGCACTTCCCAGCCTGTTCGAGGTGGCTGATCCGGAGCACATCACGTTCGGGACCGACTGGCCGTTCGCGCCGCGTCCCGCGGTGAGGTTCATCACCCGAGAACTGGACCGTTTCTCGATGCCCGGGTGGATGCGGGATGGAATCGACCACGGGAACGCGCTGCGGCTGTTCCCCCGGATCCGGGCCCTGGCGGACGACGAGGGCTGGTTCACCACAACATCACGAAGAAGAAGAGGAAAGAGAACATGCAGAAACCGGTGAAGGTGACGTTCGTCGTCCCGGCGTTCAACGCGGGCGACACCACCAGGGGGATCGAGACGGCGCGGGCGATCCAGCGGGTCGCCGCTCAGCGGGGCCGTGAAGTCGAGATCTCGTTCATCTACCCGCAGACGGAACAGAGTTTCGCGGAACAGATCGCCGAGGGCGGGTACGGGACGCGGACCGCTGGACTGACGCTTTCCCAGAGGAGGTCGATGCCATCATGCGCGCCGACCACGACGGAACCGAATTCTTGGTCGATCGGCAACGATCCGGAGAAGTGATCAACGCCATCGTCGAGGACCTGCGTCTGGACAGACCGGACCTGGTCGTCTTCGGGTTCATCCCCCACGCCGGGATCGCGGCCCAGCTGGTGGGAATCCCGGCCGTGGTCTACACCCCTTTCCCGATGTACCGGCCGTGGGTGGAACGCTGGTTCCTCCAGGACGTGCCCGACGACCTGAAGCTGGGCATCGTCGACCGGCTGCCCGGCCGGTTGCGCAAGCGGATGTCGAAGCGGCTGTCGACACTGGTGACGCGTTCCGGTTTCTTCCGGCAGCCAAGCCTGGTCCGGGCGGCGCAGGAACACGGGTGGAGCAATCCGCAGGCCGACATGTTCGGGATGTTCGATGTCGACATCCAGCTCGTCAACGACCTGCCGTCCTACTACGAAGGGCAGGACATCGGGCCGCGCACCCGGATCGCGGGGCCCCTGTTCAACAAACCGGCCGATGTCCCGGTGCCGCAGGAGATCGCGAACCATTTCGCGGGCGACGGGGCGCCGAAGGTTTTCGTATCCATGGGGAGCAGCGGCGAGAAGGAATACCTACTGACGGCCATCGACGCGGTTGCCGGGATGAACTGTCGAGCGGTGGTGGTGTGCCCACCGCACGTGGTTTCGCTCGACGAGGCCCGCGGGCACGCCGGTAACGCCGGTAACGTCCTGCTGACCGATCGTTTCGTGCCCGCGCCCGCGGTCAACTCACTGGCTGATGTCGCGATCATCCATGGCGGGCAGGGAACCGTCCAGACCGCGGTGTATGCCGGTACTCCGGTGGTGGGAGTCGGAATGCAATGGGAGCAGTGCACCAATTTGGACCGGCTCGCCCAGCGTGGATCGGCCATCCGGATCCCGCGGGGAAAATGGCGGGTGGACCGGGTCCGTGGGGCGCTGGAAAAGCTGCTCACCGATCCGGCGCACACGACCGTCGCGAAGCAACTTCAGGCAGAACTCGTCAGCACCGACGGCTATCAGATGACCGGGGACCTGATCTGGGACCTGCTCTCCGCAACTTCCGGGTCGGGTGCGTGATTCATCCCGTTTGAAAAGGGAACGGGGCCCTGGCCGGGGCGCGTAGAATCACCGCCCGTGAATCAACCAGACCCCGAGTGCTATGGCGACCAGGAATTCGAGGACTCCCTGGAGCCCAGGCATCTGATCCGGCGAACCGACGTCGTGGCCCGGGCCGGGGGAATGATGCTTGGGGCGGGCACCAGTTCGCTTCGGGTCCGGCAAATCATGCGACGTTCCGCCAAGGCCCTCGGGTTGGGCCACATCGCATCGTCGATCACGTTCACGTCGCTGGCCATGACGGTGGAACGCCGTGGGGTGTTCCGCACCAAGGTGGTCGAGGTCCCCAAGCCGGGGGTGGACGCACACCGGATCGCGATGCTGCAAAAACTCAGCAACGAGATGCCGGAGCGGATCACGGCCACGGAGTTGGACCGCCGCCTGGACCGGGTCGAGCACGCGGCTCCGTTGTACCCGGCATGGCTGCGGGGGATCATGGTTGCCATGGCCTGCGCCGCCGTCGCGGTGCTCGCCGGCGGTGGCTGGCGCGAGGTCGGGGCCGTCCTGCCCGCCTCTGCAATGGCATATCTTCTGTTTCGTCGCCTCGGGCGCTGGCAGATCAACCACCTGGCGGTGGTTCTGGCCTCGGCATTCGTCGCATCGGCCCTGTACCTGCTGGGAGCCGGGATGCTGGACCGGCTGCTCGGGGAGGCCAGCCCGCGCATGGCTGCGGGTTTCATCTGCGCATCGATCTTCCTGATCCCGGGATTCCCTCTCGTGACAGCGGGATTGGAACTCACCCGGCTGGATCTTACCGCGGGGCTTCCCCGGGCCGCTTACGCATCCATGATCCTGCTGGCCATCACCATCGGGGTGTGGGTCGTGGCCAACCTCGGTGGGGTCGCCGCCGAGACCACCCCGCCCCTCGGCGTGGAACCGTGGCAGCTGTGGCTCATCCGGGTGGTGGCCAGTTTCATCGCAGTCGTGGGGTGGGCCATGATGCTCAACTCGCCCCTGCGCACCGCGACGGCCTCCGGGGTGGTCGCGGTAGCGGGCAATGCCGTCAGACTGGAGCTCATCGACCTCGGGGTCGCGGAACACGTGGCGACGTTCGCCGGCTGTTTCATCATCGGCCTCGGCTGCGCCTTGCTGGGAAGGCTCTTCGGACTTGAGAAGATCATCATGACCGTGCCGACCCTCCTGGTTTCCATCCCCGGTGCTTTCGCACTGCGGAGCCTGCTCCACCTCGACCAGAATCACACGGACCTGGCCGTCACGCAGGGCATGACGGCACTGCTTGGAGTGATCGCCATGGTTGGTGGCCTCTCAGCGGCCCGGATGCTCACCGACCCGGAATGGCCCTTCCCCCGTGATGACCCGCCGCACCTGAGAGAGGTGGTCCCCGGGCTGCGACGCCGGAAACGGAGGTCTTGAACCTTGTTGCGAAAAACCATGTGGGTTTCCGTTGGTCACCGCGGGCCTGGAACTGACCCAGCTCGACCTCACGGCGGGCGTACCCCGGATGACCTACGCCGCGATGATCTTCGTTGCGATCGCCATCGGCGTGTGGGTCGTCGCCAAGGCCGGGGGCATCACGGGTGACCCACCCCCGCCGGTGCCCCCCATGGCGCCCGCCGTTCTCTGGGGCCTCCGCGCGGTGGCCGGTTTCGTCGCCGTTTTCGGGTGGGCCCTGATGCTCAATGCGCCACTGCGCCCGGCCATGGTGGCTGGTGTGATCGGCATCGTCGGCAACACGGTTCGCCTGGCCATGGCCGACTCAGGGATCCCGGATCACGTCGCGGTTTTCACCGGCTGCGTCGTGATGGGGCTGGGCTGCGCCTGGCTGGGTGGTGTGTTCCGGCTCGAGAAGATCATCATGACCGTCCCGACCCTGCTGGTCATGGTGCCCGGCTCGTCGGCGCTGCGCACCCTCCTGTACTTCGACGCCGGGGACGTCAACCGCGCCGTTGCGCAGGGGATCGCGACGATGCTCGGCGTAGTGGCCATGGTGGCGGGTCTGTCGGCTGCCCGCATGCTGACCGATCCGGAGTGGATCTTCACCCGAGACGATCCGCCCGCGATCCGGGTGCCCGTTCCCCGGATCCGCAGGAGAGGGAACTGACCGGGGTTCCGTACGCGAACGGGGCCGAGCGCCTGGGGCAGCTCGAATGACACCCCACGCCCCACCCGGACCTCGTACAGTTCGTCCGCGGTGACCGGGAACACCTCACCCTATGCAGCGTCCCGGCTCGAACGAGGCGACGTGGGCGACGATCGCATCCACCACCGAGTCCACCGAGGCGTGGTCGGTGTCCACGGCGAGGCTCGCCAGCCGCGCATACGTCGGGGCGCGTTCGGAGAGCATCCTCCGCAACCGGACCACGGCGTCCTGCCCCGCCAGGAGCGGGCGGCCCTCGTCACGCCCGATCCGCCGGGCAGAGCTTTCGGGCTCCACCCGCAACCAGACGACTGGATGGCCTTCGAGGGCGTCCGCGATCGCCCGGGTCATCGGGGCGCCTCCCCCGAGGCTGAGAACCCCCGGCGCCGCCAGGAGCTCGATCGTGATCTCACGCTCCAGCGCCCGGAAATACGGTTCCCCGTCGGTGTCGAAGATCTCCCGGATGGTGCGCCCTTCCCGTTGCTCCAGGACGAGGTCTACATCGAGATGCGGCAGGCCGAGCCGCTCCGCGAGGAGCGGCCCGACCGTCGACTTACCGGAACCCGACAACCCGATCAGGGCGATTGCGTTCATGGCAGCTGCCCGATCGTGGGGAGATCGCGGACCGAATGGTTTTCCACGGCAGGAGCCTAGGTCGTGTTGCGAAATGTGGGGTGGGTGGCGGGGTGGTGTCTGGGGGTGGGTGAGGCCTCCGGGGTACGGGTGGTGTCAAATCATCTCGTGATCAAACCGGAGGCCTCAGTTGCCCAGAATAGACGCTGGAAGCCGTCATGACCTCACCGATGCGCAGTGGGGGGTGCTGTCCCCGTTGCTGCCCGAGGCTCCTGTCAGGGGAAGACCGCGCCGGTACGCGTTACGGGCCCTGATCGACGGGGTGCGTTGGAGGGTGAGGGTCGGGGCGCCATGGAGGGACGTGCCCGCCCGATACGGGCCCTGGTGGAGGGTCTACGCCCTGTTTCGTGTCTGGCAGACGGCAGGGGTGTGGGAGCGTATCGAGGCTGAGCTGGTCGCTATGGCCGACGCTGCCGGGCGGCTCGACTGGCAGGTGTCGGTGGACTCCACCGTCTGCCGGGCCCACGTGCACGCCGCCGGCGCCCGTCGTGACAGTCCCCAGATGGTGGACGGCGAGCCGGACGACCACGCTCTGGGCGTGTGCCGGGGCGGGTGGTCCACCAAGGTCCACGCCGCCGTCGACGCCGGGCGCGGGCCGCTGTCGGCACTGCTGACGGCCGGTCAGAGAGCGGACTGCCCGATGATGGTCCTGGTGCTCGAGGCGATCCGCGTCGCACACCGCGGCCGGGGCCGGCCCCGCCGGCGCCCGAGGCGGGTGCTGGCCGACAAGGCTTACTCCTCACAGGCCAACCGGGCCTGGCTGCGCGCCCACCACATCCGCGCCACGATCCCGGTCAAGGCCGACCAGGCCGCCCACCGTCGGGCCAGAGGCTCACGCGGAGGACGCCCACCGGCCTTCGACGTGACTGCCTACAAGGACCGCAACGCCGTCGAGTGCTGCTTCAGCCACCTCAAGCAGCACCGAGGTTTCGCCACCCGTTACGACAAGCTCGCCGTGCGCTACCAGGCAACCACCCACATCGCCAGCATCAACCACTGGCTCAAACGACTTACATAACAGGACCTAGTCGCGATCCCGACCGGTGACGCCGACCGGCGCTCCTACGGTGACTGGGGCTCCTACGGCGACGCCGACCGGTACTTCCACTGAAACCCTGACAACGTTGCCGACTATCGCTCCGACCGTCAGCCCGATGAAACCGCCACTGCCACCGGTTCGGCCAGGGTCGCCAAGCACCGGGCTTGCGACAATCGTCGTCCGCCACCACTGGTATCGCTTCGCCGACCTACTCGTCTAGGATCTCGACGGTACCGGCTGCGCCGTCCAAGCGGATGCGCTGGCCCGTGACCAGACGCGTCGTCGCCTCATGGACCCCCACCACCGCCGGGATGCCGTACTCCCTCGCCACCACCGAGCCGTGGGTGATCATCCCACCAACCTCCGTAACTAGGCCTCCAGCCGCTAGAAACAGGGGTGTCCATGCCGGGTCGGTTCCCGGACAGACTAGAATCTCACCCGGCTCCAGTTGCGCCGACGACGGGTCCAGCACGACCCGCACCCGACCCTCCGCGACCCCCGGCGACACCCCGCTGCCCTGGATTGTGCCCACTCCGCCGGTACCTTCGAAGAACGCCCGACCATCGCCCAGCAGGACCCGTGGGACCTGGCGTCGCCGCGTCTCCCGCGCCGCCGCCTCCCGCCTAGCAGCGACGACTTCTCGCCACGGCCCTGCCGGTTCGGTGGCGAGCCGCTCCAGCTCGTCGAAGTGCAGGTAGACGATGTCTTCGGCCCGTTCGAGGAGTCCCGCGGCGACGAGGTCGCCACCGCATGCAAGCAGCGTCTCGCGCACCTCGCCGAAGACTCGGATAATCGTGAACTTCGGGGTTTCGCGCAGCCCTATGAGGCGGCGCATGCGGTCGACGATGAAGCGGACGCGGCGACGTCGCCAAGAGGTCCGCAGCCCGCGACCGGGGGCGAGCTGCCGCTCCAGCTTGCGCCCCGCATCCAGGGCGGTAGCAGCGCCGCGGCTGAACACACGGTCAGGAGTTTGATCCTTCGGCAGTTCGACGTAGCTCTTGATCGTGCGTAGCACGTCGACAGGGGCCTCGCGCCAGCGACGCTGCCCTAGGTCGATTTCGCCGATGCCGCGCATTCCGTACCGCTTCAGAAACCCCGCTACCGCGGCCTGTGAGCTCCCGGGCAGTTTCCCTGTGACGAAGCGGGACGCCAACTCGTCGGGCTCCTCGCTGCGCACGACCACCAAGGCCTCGGCGTCATCGCGGATGGTTTTGGCGACATCCCACAGCGCCAGATCCATTTCGGTGGTGACGTTGCCGGGCACACCCCGCAGCGTCTCGAAAACCAGTGCCTCGGCCTCCGGCCCTGCCTTCGCCGCCATCGCTCGCAACACGAGCAGCATCCCCAACGCCGTCGGCATCACCGACAGCAAAGTGCCGGCGAGCGACGGCATCAAGTCCCGCAGCAGGTCGCGCGCGATGCGCACCCGCTCGGCTATGCCCTGCTCGGAGGCCTCCTCAAGGCGTGCGCGCGCGTCGGCGACGATCCGGTCGGTAGCGGTGGTGGCAACGCGACGACGCTGCTCCGGCCAGGCTAGCGACGGCACGACGCTCGGCAGCACGTACCGCGCGACTCGAGCCAGCCCCCGCATCGCCCCTAGGGTCAATCGCCCGCGTGGAGACTCCCAGCCCCGCTCGTCGATCAACCCCTGTACGATGGCTGCGGCGCTCGGCTCGACGTTCGGCAGCAGCCGCGATAAGACGCGCCAGCCGATGGGGTGACGCAACGCCTTGTCGATCCGCAGCCACAGCCGCTCGCCGACCGACTCCATCACCCCGTCCAGACTCTTGCCGACGAGGCTGGCGACCCCCGAGCAAAGGTAGCGGAGGGCATCGCAGCCGAGAGGGGTGATCGGCGCGAGTAGGCCTTGGACCGCGCCGAAGGAGAACCAGATCGATTCCCGCCCGCCGGGCGGCACCGGATACAGCGACGTGATCGGTCGCGACTGCAACACCTGGCACCGGCCGTCGACCAGCGCGAACTCAATGTCCTGCGGCGCCCCGAACGCCTCGGCGACGCGGCGACCCAGGGCGGCAAGCTCTTTAACCTGTGTGTCGCTTAGGCAAACACCGTGCTCGGTGCGCTCGACTGTCTCGACCCCGCCGCCCGGCAGGGGAGTGGTCGCTACGGCCTTCGCGCCGAGCGTCGCCGTGACCTCTCCAGCGCGGACCTCGAAATGGTCCGGCTCGACCTGCCCGCTGACTAGGGCCTCGCCGAGCCCATACGTTGCGTCGATCACCACCTCGTCGCGGGCACCGGTGAGTGGGTTCGCGGTGAACATGACCCCCGCGACCTTAGCCGGTGCCATCGCTTGGATGATGACGGCGAGAGCGACGTCGTCGCCGATCCCGTTGCGCAGCCGATACCCGATCGCGCGGGCCGTCCACAGGCTCGACCAGCACTTGACTACGGCCTTCAAGGCCTCGTCGATGCCCAGCACGTTCAAGAAGGTGTCCTGCTGGCCGGCGAACGATAGATCCGGCAGATCCTCGGCCGTTGCCGACGACCGCACCGCGACAGCCGAGCCCACCTCGAACGTCTTCGACCAAGCCGTGCACACCGCGTCGACGATCTCGCCCGGGACCGGGTTCGCCTCGAAAGCCGCCCGGATCTGCCGCGAGGTGATCTCCAGAGCATCGGCGTCGGAGGCATCAAGCTGCGCGCAAGCATCAGCGACAACGGCGTCGAGGCCATGGGCCGCGACAAACTGTCGGTACGCGTCGGTGACGAGCACGAACCCCGGTGGCACCTGGAACCCCGAGGCGACGAGGCGTGTTAGGTTCATGCCCTTGCCGCCGCACGAGGCGAGGTCACCGACGGTGGAGAAATCGTGGACGAGGATCATTGGATCTCCTGGTGGGGTGCGGGGCCGTCGAGATGCAAGGCGACGGCAGGGATGGTGTGGTCGACGACCTCGTCGAAGTCGAGGCGGGCGATGGGAGAGCCAGGGAGCAGATGCCGCTGGATAGCGACGCCGAACAGCTGAGACATGGCGAAGGCGAGCGCGGTGACGTCGGCGGTGCCGGCAAGCGCTTCGAACCCGCTGAGCAGAGCCTGCTCGATGCCTCGGAGCGCGGCGTCGTCGCCGAGCGCAGAACGGGTCAGGGCACGGAGTTGAGGACCGACGGATTCGTCTTCCCAAAGCCCCAGATAGGTGCGGGTCAGAGCTTTGGCACGCTCGCTTGCTGGGCAAAGGAGCGCGACGCGGATCGCAGCCTTCGCGTGATCGACCAGCTCGAAGGCTGCGGAGTAAAGGCCCTCCTTGTTGCCGAAGTAGTGCGCGATGAGGGTGACGTCGACCTCAGCCGCCCGCGCAATTGCTCGCAGGCTTGCCCCGCGGAACCCCTTCGCTGAGAACTCCAAACGCGCGGCCAATATGAGCGCCTCACGTCGGCCCGCTCGCGCGTCCTGCGTGGCACGAGGCCGGCCAGGACGTCGTCTACTGGTAGCCATGAATCCAGCATACGTCAATAATTCAACACCTGTTGAAGATGGTTCTGTGAACGGTTGGAAATGCAACGTGGCCCGCACCTTGCGGGACGGGCCACGTGACTAGCTATCGGTCAGGCCTGGGCGTGCAGGCGTTTGTTCAGCACCTCGAGCAAGTCGATGGCGCACTCCGGGGTGCTGGCTCCGGGCGGGTGGATCGCGTCGGCTGTGCCGTCTCGCTCCGTGGGCGAGGTGCGTAGCGAGATGAACGTGACGCGCAGGACAATCATCCAGCTAGGGTCAGGTTTGGTTTCGACACGTTTCGCTCGTCCCTCGTGGCGTTAGCCGACCAGCGATTCGGACCATTCCTTTCCTTGCGGCGGGCGCTCCCTGCCTCCGCCCTTCCTCAGCTTAATCAGATGCCAACCTGAAAGGGGCCCTTACTATCCGGGCTCGTTGGCGGTCGGTGAGGCGCTCCTTGAGGCTTGTTCACAGGATGCTGGTTGAGCCAGCTCGTGAGCGCCAACGAACGGCTGTGTCGAAACCACCCGGCAGCCGAGAAACACACTCGGACCCCGAGTCCTCAGACATCTATGGGGTGGTTTCGACTCGGACTGCTCCTTCGTCGCAGTCCGGCTCAACCAGCTTCAAAGAGGCCATGAATAAGCCTCATGAGTTTGACCCCGGAAGCGTCTATCATGGACACGTGAACCCCAAGAAACCCCCTTCGGCGGTGATGCCGTTTATTTTCACCGCAATTCTGATAATTTTGACTTTTCTCATCATGACCCACTCCCCCACTGGGAAAACCGAGACGAATTCCGATGGCAAGACAAGTCAGCTGGTGTGCCACTCCTTGACGAATTTGACGGGGGACACCGCAATAGAGAAACTGGATTCCGAAAACAGAACTCGTCCGGTATCGGAACTGCCCTCCGGGGATCTCCGGCGTTCCGTGGGAGAAGTCCCCTACTGCAACTCCGCTCGGCAGGGGCTCCTGTCCTGGATGATGCTCCTCGGCCCAGCCACCATCGCCAGCTGTGTTTATACCGCGTGGCGTGGTCGCCAAGTGAGGAAACACTGGTGACGCACTGAGTTATCCACAGGCAGGGCAGCCGCCAGTGCAGTCCTCTGGTCAGGAACCCGGGTGAGGGCGTGGTCAAGGCCTCGAGGGGCAGCCACCTCAAAACCATCCAGTGGGTATCTGAGGATTCCAGGGCCGAGTGTACTTCTCGGCCGCCCACTGGTTTCGACACAGCCGTTCGTTGGCGCTCACGAGCTGGCTCAACCAGCATCCTGCGAATCAAGCCTCACGGTGACCCGCGTTTCGGCGGGTTTCAGGAGATGTGGTTCGGATGGCTCTCGGTCTCGTGGAGTCTCCGACGTTTCAGCCTGCGAAGGCGGATCACCTGGGTGGTGAGATCGACGGCCACGAACCCCACCGCGAGGGCGGCGGCCCCGATGAAGCGGGAACGCGGATACAGAAAAACACAGATCAGGAATACCCCGACCCCTTGGAACAGGTACAGCTTCACCGACGTCTTGTTCCACAGATGACCCTTGATGGAGCCATCCCAGTACTTCCAGCTCCTTCCCATCATGTGATGATGCCTGCCCGACAGCGAGGATCACTCCACCGAGGGCCCCGAAATCCGGCCACGATCGGCCGGTAACGCGTACAGCGAGGCTTATTCACAGCCTCTCCGTTTTACGGACTGCCCCTTCGTCGCGGTCCGGCTCAACCAGCTTCGGGGAGGCCGTGAACAAGTTTCTCCGTTCGTTGGCGAAAGATGCCGGCCGCTGCGTCCGCCCTCGCTGCAGCGAGTATCGCGGCGCCACGAGCCACGTGCGACGCCGCGATACTTCTGCACACGGGTGAGAGTGATGCCCTGCGGCAGCATTCTTCACTGATGCGGACGATTCGGATACTTGCGACGCAGTCGACGAAGATGAACCGCCCAGAAAATCTGGTATACGACGAAATCCGCAGTCACAAACCCGACCCCCATGATAGCCGCCCCCAGAAAACGGGCAAGCGGGAACATAAAAGCAACGATCGCAAACGTCCCGATTCCCCGAAATAGATACAAACCAATCGACGGCTTGTTCCAACGCAAATGACCTTCTACGGAGGCATCCCAAATTTTCGACTTTTTCGCCATCATTTCATTACAACCAGCAGCAGAAAACTACCACTGCTGCCAAAAGGCGCAGGTATAGCAGTCTTGAAACAGGATGTCGTTTATAGGCGGTACGGGAATTTCTTCTTTCGTATGTAGGTTTCGAATGCGTTTCGGGTGTCGGTGAAGTGGGGGCGTTGGGGGTTGCTGATGTGGGTTTTTGCTTCGCCCCAAACATGCTCGATGGGGTTGTGGTCAGGGCAGTAGGGTGGCAGCCACAGGAGGGTGATGTCTGCAAACCTGTTTCCTTTACCGAGGTGTTGTTTCAGTTCCCGGGATTTGTGCCATCCGGCGTTGTCCCACACGATCGTGATCTTCTGGCCGGGATGTTTGTCGACGAGTTGGGTGAGGGCATCGATGATGGTGTGACTGTTCTGCCAGTCCAGCGCTGTGAGTTCCACACTCCCGTCAGCCTGGTTGAGGAACCCGATGTAGGACTGGCAGCGGCGTTGCCGGTCCACTTCCAGCACGGTGGGTACCCCTCGGCGGCACCAGGCTCGTCGGGTGAGTGCTTCGTGTTCGATGCGCACCTCGTCAGCTGCGAACACGAGATACCCTTGCGCACGTGCGTGATCGACCAGGTCGCGGATCTGTTCCACACGGGCTGCCACGACCTCCTCGGCGGGGCGGCGCTGGTCCCGGGCGGCGGGCTGCTTGAACGACAGTCCAGCATGGTGGAGCAGCACCTGGTAGGAGGAGTCCGACGCGAGGACGACCTCGAACTCGGTGGCAATGTAGTCCTTCAACCTTGGCAGACTCCAGAACCCCACCGGCAGCCCGTCAGGGTCGGTGGGAGGGGTTTGCAGTACCCGCATCACCTCGTCATGCTGTGCTTGGGACAGTTTCGCTGCATTCCGGTTCCCGATGTGCCCGGTGTACAAGGAGGCCATCCGTTCATCACGCCATTCAGCGACCCAGCGCTGCAACGACCTCTCGGACTTCCCGACCACCCTGGAAACCTGTTCCACCGGGATCCCGACATGCAGCATCAACAGCCCCATCGCTCGTTTCCGCATCGACGGATACACAGCATTCACCTGATAATCCTGCAAAAGTTCTTCATATCCGGCAGCGAATCCTTCCACAACTCTTATTCAAGCGCTCCGGTAAAAATGATGCAACACGACATGCCGCCCCCGCAGCAAAATCTTGGGTAATACCCCAGAAAACACCAAACACAACGACATCTTGTTAAATGGGAGCTATAACTGCCGAAGCCGCCAGTTTGAGAGCAATTCCCGTAGGACTCAAGTTGAAGGCTTCCTTAAGGCCAATCTTCGCTGCACGCTTGGGAATCTCCCTACCGAGATAGTGGGAAAGCGCTCCCCAATTCTGCTGGGTGAACCATGTGCGAAGCAGCTTCCAGTCGATATCAAGGAGGCCGATGAAGGGAATGGCTCCCTTGAGAACACACGAAGCATACTCCCGGATTCCTTCCGCCCCGGAGCTGTCGGGCGGGGTGGCGCTGCCCTGGGCCGCCCCGGCGAGGACCGACAGGTCGCGGCCAGGGTACAGGCGCTTGGCCGCCTCGTAGTCGATGCGCAGTTTGCCCTCGGCGTCTCGAATCACCACCTGACTGAACAACGTGGTCAGGTTCTGCTCCAGCTCCTGCACCTCGGCGTCGGTGAACTCGCCGTTCTCGCCGCGGGACGCTGTCGAGAAGCCGTCGTCGGCTCTGGCCTCGGTCATGGGCACCGCGAGCATGCTGCACCCCACGAGCAGCGCCAGAATGTACTTGATGATGTTCTTCATGTCATCTCCTTTCCCTGAGATGTGCCTGGCGATCGCTGCCTGGTGTTCAGGTTAAATTTCGTCAGACGCGGGCACAACCCCTGCGCGACGAGACTTGACGAAAGTTATTGCCGGGAAAACTTCGGTCACGGGCGTCGTGCGCTGCATATTCGCGGGCCGACCACGGTGTTTGCCGGTCGATTCTCCGTCGGTGAACATACCTCGGGATTGCACGGACTGGCTATTCGTCATCTCCACTTTCGTTGGTCACCTTCTCCTGCGCATCCCGGCGATCCGGTCAGTGTTCGGGGTGCCACATCAAGTAGTTGACAGGATTTCCTCGACTCCGGGGCTGGTGACGCCACCCCGAAGCACTTGGCAGACCTGCAGCAGATGGGAGCCGGTCGCGAATCCCGTACTCCCGAGGCGGTCGGGTGGGTGCTCGGGCAGTCCATGGCGACACTCCACCAGCGGAAACCGCCACTTGCACCGATAATCAGACAGCCGGCCCTTCACGCGCATCATGTCAGAGGTGTGCGGCAGACTGGTACACGGAGCCGAACGCAGAGGAGGGGCCGTGACGACCGTCCGTGTTGACATCGCGCCCGACCTGCTGCGCTGGGCCGTGAGACGGGCGCGCTGGGACGAGGAAGCTGTCCGCAAACGCGCGCCCAGGCTCGACGCATGGATCGACGGGACCGCACGCCCCACGCTCAAGCAGGTGGAGAAGTTCGCTGCTGCCACCCACACGCCCTTCGGGATGCTCTTCCTGTCCGAGCCGCCGGTTGAGGACATCCCCATCCCGGACATGCGGACCATTCGCGACGCCGGAGTCCGCGAGCCGTCCGCCGACCTGCTGGAGACGATCTATCTGTGCCAGCGACGCCAGGACTGGTACCGTGACGACGCCCTCGACTCCGGGGTGACCCCGCTCAGTTTCGTGGGGTCCGCGACCCTCTCCACTCCGGTGGAGGAGGCCGCCGCTCGTATTCGTGCCGCGCTCCGTCTCGATGAGCGGTCTGTGTCCAGCTGGTCCGCCGCGATGACGGATCTCATCGAGCGTGCCGAGGCCATGGGTGTCCTGGTCATGGTCAACGGGATCGTCGGTTCGGACACCCACCGCAAGCTCGATCCGGAGGAGTTCCGGGGGTTCGCCCTGGCCGACGACATCGCCCCACTTGTCTTCGTCAACGGGACGGACACCAAGGCCGCGCAGATCTTCACCCTCGTTCACGAACTCGCCCACCTGTGGCTGGGGTGCACTGCGCTCTCCGACGCGGCTGCGGGCGCTGCGCAGGGGGCGAAAGAGGAGGAGCGCTGGTGCAACCAGGTTGCCGCGGAGGTCCTGGTGCCTCTCGACTCGCTCCGGTCGGAACTGCCAAGGGGCTGTGCTGAAGACGAGTTGAACCGGCTGGCGTCCCGCTACAAAGTCAGCACCCTCGTCGTGCTCACCAGGCTCCGGGACGCCGGGTACCTCATGCGGGATGAGTACAAGACCCGATACGAGGCCGAGCGCCAGCGCGTCATGGATCTCATGGACTCCCGGAAGAATCGCGACGGGGGCGGGAACTACTACCGCACCCAACTGCGACGCCTCGGGCGCCCCTTCACCCGGGCTGTGATCTCCTCGACCCTGGAGGGAAGGACGACGTACCGGGACGCCTACCGGTTGCTCGGGACCGTCAAGCACTCAGCCTTTGAGGGGTTGGCGGAGAGAGTAGGACTAGCGTGAAGTACCTCGTGGACGCCAACGTCCTCATCGAGGCGAAGAACCGTTACTACGCCTTTGACATCGCGCCCGGCTTCTGGAAGTGGCTCGACCAGGCGCACGGTCGAGGCACGGTGTTCAGCATTGAGAAGGTCGGCGAGGAGCTCGGTCGCCGGGACGACGAGCTTGCTGAATGGGCGAAGAAACACCGCGAGTTCTTCCTCCCGATCGACCAGTGGACCACGTTATTCTTCACTAAGCTGTCTGACTGGGCACAAACTCAGAGTTTCACTCAGGCCGCACTGGATGAGTTCTCTACTGACGCAGCTGACTATCTCCTCGTCGCCTTCGCCGCCGCCCATGTGTGCACCGTCGTCACTCATGAGACCCCAGGATCCGGCTCACGCAAGCGGGTCAAGATCCCTGACGCCTGCCAGGCACTTGAAGTCAAGTGGGTCAACACCTTCGAAATGCTACGCAGCACCCGTGTCACCCTTGAGCTTCCCGACACTGCCCACTAAGCCGAAGAGAGGAACATCGGATCATCCAACCACCAATGCATCCACCCGGTTAGAAATGCAGTACAGCCCCACTCCCACAGCCCACAACTCACACACCATGACGCTTCAGACCTCTCCCGCGCCCACCAGCGCCCCTGCTCCCGCCCGCAGCATTCCAGCCCCCCCGGAGCCCGGCCAGGTAGTCCAGGTTCGTGGCGCGGTCTGGGCGGTCACGAACGTCGCCGTTCAGGGACTCCCCCGCAGCTCCGCCGACGACGGCGAGCCCCGCCTCGAGCACGTCGTCGACCTGCAATCCCTCGACGAGGACCGCATGGGCGAGGAGCTCACCGTGATCTGGGAGCTGGAGGTCGGTAACGCCGTGGTTCCGGACCGCGGCCTACCCGAGACCATCGCTGCGGACGCCTTCGACGACCCAAAGACTCTCGGCGCCTTCGTCGACGCCGTGCGCTGGGGCGCCGTCACCTCCGCCGGCCCCAAGGCCTTTCAGGCGCCCTTCCGCTCCGGCGCCACCCTGGAGCCCTACCAGCTCGAACCCCTGCGCCGAGCACTCGCGGCCCCACGTACCAACCTCCTGCTGGCCGACGATGTCGGCCTGGGCAAGACCATCGAGGCGGGCCTGGTCATCGAAGAGCTGTTGCTGCGCCACCGGGCGCGCTCGGTCATCATCGTGTGCCCGCCTAGTCTCGCCCTGAAGTGGCGCGACGAGATGCGAGAGAAGTTCGGCCTCGACTTCGTCATCGTCGACTCGGCACGCATGACCGCCGACCGGCGCACCTACGGTCTGGCCGCCAACCCACTGCGCCTCCACCCACGCGTCATCGTCTCCATGGCCTGGCTGCCAGGCGTGCGCGCCCAACGCCTCTTGCGCGAGGTTCTGGCCGACGCTGCACGCTCGGGCACGGCCCGCTCCTACGCCTTCGATGTGCTGGTCGTCGACGAGGCGCACCACGTGGCCCCGGCGGCACCCCCAGCTGTGGGTGGCGGACGCGGATATGCAGTCGACTCGCAACGTACCCGGGCGCTGCGGCGCCTGGCGGACAAGTGCGAGCACCGCCTGTTCCTGTCCGCCACGCCCCACAACGGCTACACCGAGTCCTTCACCGCCCTGCTGGAGATGATTGATCCGCGTCGCTTCGCCCGTGGCGCCAGCATCGATCCCACCGCTCTGGACGAGGTGACGGTGCGTCGCTTGAAGTCGCAGATCGCCGACAAGGACTTCCGCCGCCGCCGGGTCGAGGTGCTCCCGTACGAGTCCTCCGGCGACGAGGAGCGCGCCTACGCCGAGCTGGACTCGCTGCTGCGCCGCTCCGGGCACGCTCAGGGGCGGCGCAACCTCGACATCGCGGCTCTGCTGCTCAAGAAACGTTTCCTGTCCAGCCCCTGGGCCTTTGCCCAGACCTTGGAGAACTACCTCGACCAGTCCGTGCGCGGCGGCGCACTCGACAACGAGTACGACGACTACTACACGGAGGTCATGGGTTCGGGCCAGTCCGACGAGGAGGAGGGCCTGGTCGCCCAGCCGGAGTTGGACACGCTGCTGGCCACCCGGGCCTCGGATCCGCTCTCCGCCGCTACTCGGGAGCAGCTTGAGGAACTGGCCGGCTGGGCCCGGGGATACCAATCCCGCCCCGACTCCCGCCTCAAGGCCCTCATGTCCATGCTCGACGCCGTCTGCCGGCCCGACGGGCGCACGTGGAGCAATGAGCGGGTCGTCGTCTTCACCGAGTACGCGGATACCCTCGACTGGATCGTCTCTGTGCTGCGCCAGCAGGGCTACGACGAACGCCTGGCGGTGATCCGCGGCTCGACCTCAGTTCGAGGAGCGTGAGGACATCCGGGCCCGCTTCAACGCCGACCCCGCCGTGGAGGATGTGCGCGTTCTCGTGGCCACCGATGCCGCCGGCGAGGGCATCGACCTGCAGGCCTACTGCCACCGCCTGGTGAACTTCGACGTCCCCTTCAACCCCTCCCGTTTGGAGCAGCGGGTGGGACGCATCGACCGCTACGGTCAGCGCGAGGTCCCGAAGATCTACTACCTCACCCCGGTGGCCGTCGGCGATGGCCTGTACGCGGGGCACCAGCACTTCCTGGGGCGCCTGGCGGAGAAGATCGCCACCGAGACCCGGGATCTGGGCGCGGTCAACCCGCTCATCGACGAGGAGATCACCGGGAAGTTCCTTGGGCGCCGTCTCCGCAAGGCCCCTGCACCGGGGCGGGACGAGCAGGCCATCACGCAGGCTCTGGCCGGCTCGGCCAAACTCAATCAGCAGCTGACGACGCTCGCGGCGGGCTACGAGGATCACAAGGAGCGGATGCACCTGACGCCTGTGGCGGGTCGGCGGGTCGTGGACGAGGCGCTGCGCCTGACGAATCAGCCGGTTCTGGCAGAGGCAGGCAGCGAGGAAACTGACGCGGCGGTCTTCGCCGTGCCGGAGCTGGGACGCTCCTGGCAGGATGCCCTGACGGGCCTTGACACCCGCCTGGCACCGGGACGCCTGAGGCCAGTCACCTTCGACGAGGAAGCCGGGCGCGTGCCCGGGATCGTCCACGTCCACCTGGGACACCCACTCATGCGCAAGGCCACCCGCACCCTGCGGGCAAACCTCTTCAGCCCGCGCTCCCAAGTGAGCCGCGTGACGGCGGTGGTGCTGCCGGACCTGGAGCACTCCTGCGCCGCCTCCCTGTCCCGGCTGGTGCTCGTGGGGCGCGGAGGCCTGCGCCTGCACGAGGAGGTTTTCGTCACCGGCGTGCGATTGCGCGGACACCGCGTCGCTGAGGACAAACTTTCCCACGTGCTGGACCGCGCCCTCGACCCGGGCGGCTACCAGCTGGCGGAGAAGCCGGTCCGCCGTCACCTGACGGACCTGTGGAACGATGACGGACACTTGCGCGCCCGCATCGTCGAGGAGACGGAGCGTCGGGCTGCCAACCTCCAGAACAGGGTCGCTGCCAGCCTTGAGGAGCACCAACAGGCGGATACGAAGCGCGTCCACGGCATCTTCGACGTCTTCCGTGCCAATCTCACCGACTCCCTGAAACGCCTGCGCGCCGAGGAGCGCGAGCAGGAGGCCATGCTGTGGGCCGATGAGCAGCAGCACCAGCGCGCCCAGGACATCCGCGCCATGGAAGACCGCCTGGTGGGCCTGGCCGCTGAGGAGGCACGCGAGGCGGAAGCGATGGTGCTGCGCTACCAGGATGTGCGGCCCTACGTGTCGCCCGTGGCCCTGGTCCCGTCACCGAGGAGGACGCACAGGAATGGGGCAACCGGTCATGAGCCCAAGACGAGGAGCAGGCCCGAGGACGACGAGGGGCGGGATGGCCCGTACGACGGCCCAGCAGCACCGCGAGTGGCTCGAGCTGGTGGACACCGACGGACCCTTCCTGTCCGTTCCCGTCATGACGGCGCTGCACCCCCAGGGCATGCCGTCGCTGGGCCGGGCCCGCAGGGAGGCCCTGCGCGCGGCACAGCCTGTCTTCGACCGCGCCTGGGACGCCTGGGACCGCGAACGGGACTCGCAGCAGGTCCTGGCCGACTATCGCCGGGCGCGCGACGCCTGGGTGGCCACGGTCCTGACCGATGTCATCGGCTGGGGCGAGAACTACGCCAGTACGGAGGCCCGTCCCGCCCTGGGTGAGGTCTACCGGGTGGTCTCCGACGGCTTTCCGGCGGTGACGGTGACGCCGAGCGGTGCCCTGACCCGTGGGGAGCGGGTCAGCGCCCTCGTGCTCGTGACCGACCCGGTGGACTCGCTGCGCGATGAGGGTGACGACGGCTGGGCGGCGAGCCCCCTCGACCGGATGGCTGCCATGCTGCGCAGCCAGAACTCGGCCTGCACGATCGGCGTGGTGACCGACGGGCGCTGGTGGGCGCTCGTGAGCGCCCACCAGGGCGGGGCAACAGCCTCGGGCGTCGTGGACTGCCAGACGTGGGTGGAGGAACCGGCCACCCGGGACGCCTTCTGCGAGCTGCTCGGCGTGCGCCGCCTCCTGGGCGGGACGAGCGAGGATCAGCTGCCCGCCCTCTTCAAGCGCTCCGTTCTGGCAGCAGAAGAGGTGACGGAGGCCCTGGGCACGCAGGTGCGCCGAGCGGTCGAGCTGGTGGTGACGGCCCTGTCCGAGGCAGCCCTCACCTCCGAGGCGGGCCCGACCCAGGCGGACCCGCTGCCTGAAAATGCCCACGAGGTCTACGAGGCGGTCGTCACCATCATGATGCGCGCCGTCTTCCTCCTCTTCGCCGAGGAGCGCGGGCTCCTGCCGACGCAGTCTCTGTACACCGGCGGCTACGGATTGGCTGGTGTCCTGGATGAGTTGGAGGCGCGCGCCCGGGATGAGGGCGAGGAGTCCATGGACGGCACGAGCCTGACCTGGCACCGGCTGCTGGCGACCTCCCGCGCCCTGCACGGCGGCGTCAACGCCGAGGACATGCGGATCCCTGCCTACGGCGGTTCGCTGTTCGATCCGGCACGATTCCCCTTCTTGACGGCCACGGATGCCAACGGCACCCTCTTGCTCACCGTTTCCGACCGGGTCATGCTGCACGTGCTGCGTTCCCTCCAGACCGCCCGCCTCAAGGGCCAGGCGGCCCGGCGCCTGTCCTTCCGGGACATTGGTGTGGAGCAGATCGGCTACATCTACGAGGGTCTGCTCGGCTACACCTGCATCCGGGCCGAGGAGACGACCCTCGGCTTGCTCGGCAAGGAGGGGGAGGGACCCGAGGTTCCGCTATCGGTGCTGAACGAACTCGCCGAGCAGCACGCCAAGAATTCCGACCTCGCCGAGGCCGTTATCACCTGGCTCAAGGAGCACCAACCATCGGCGAAACCTCCTACGAAGAACGCCTTGGCGAAGGCTTTCCGTACAGGGGACGCGATGGATGAGGCGGAGGCCGGGCGGGCCCTGCTGACCGTGACGCGGGATGCGGACCTGCGTGAGGAACTGCGCCCGTGGATCGGCGCCATCCGACGGGACCTGCGCGGCAGGCCGGTAGTCGTCCTTCCTGGCGGCCTGGTGGTGACCGAGACCCTGTCGCGGCGCAACGCCGGTGCCCATTACACACCCCGGTCGCTTGCCGAGGACGTGGTGCGCCACGCCTTGGAGCCGCTGGTCTTCAACCCGGGCCCGCGCGAAACGGATGACCGCTCGGCCTGGCGGCCGCTGACCTCGGATCAGATCCTCGGCCTGCACGTGGCTGACATCGCCTGCGGCTCGGGCGCCTTCCTCGTGGCCGCGGCCCGTTTCCTCGCCGACCACCTCGTCGAAGCCTGGACCCGCGAGGAGGTGCTCGGGGACTACGCGGATCGGCCCGGCGGGGCGCGCAGCCACGCCCTGCGGCAGGTCGTGGCCCGTTGCCTGTACGGGGTGGACATCAACGAGATGGCCGTGGAGATGTGCAAGCTCTCCCTGTGGCTCGTGTCCCTGGACAAGGACAAGCCCTTCAGTTTCGTGGATGACAAGGTCTTCGTGGGCAACTCGCTGCTGGGGATCACGGATCCGCGTCAGCTGCGGGCCCAGCACATCGACCCCGCTGCTGCCAGCGGAATCAGGCCTTTTGAGTTCGACCGCGCGGGGAATTACACGGATTCCCTGGATGTGGATTCCGTCCTGGAACGGGTGCGGGATCGGCGCCACGCCCTCGCCTCCGAGGTGGATGACGGGGACCCGGCCCGCTCGACGACGACGAAGCAACGGCTCCAGCGGGAAAACGAGGAGGACCTGAAGCTCCTGGAACGCGTGGCCGACGCCGTGGTGGCCACCGGCCTGGCCCCGACGGTCGGCGCGAAACCCGGCACGAAGCTCAACGAGGCCTACGGAGACCTGGCGGTGGCCCTCGGCCGCGCCTTCCCGCCCGAGGGGGAGGGCGATGAGGCCATGCTGGAAGCCATCCTGAAACGCGGCCTCACCCCGACGGTGGAGACCGACTACGAGCGCTGGCGCTGCCTCCACTGGCCCCTGGCCGTCCCCGAGGTCATGGAGCGCGGCGGCTTTGACGCGATCGTCGGGAATCCGCCGTTCCTTGGGGCGAAGAAGCTCAGTCCCTCGATGGGGAAGAATCTGCGAGAGTGGTTTGTCCACGTCCTGGCTAAGGGGACGACGGGAAACGCAGATCTTGTCGCGTACTTCTTTCTGCGCGCCTTCAGCCTGCTGCGGCTCACGGGGACGCTCGGAATCATCGCCACCAACACTGTGGCCCAGGGAGACACCCGTGAGGTGGGACTCGACCGCATGGTCGTCGGTGGCTTCACCATCACCCGGGCCATCCAGTCGCGCCCCTGGCCCTCTCAAAGCGCCAACCTTGAGTACGCCGCCGTATGGGGAACCCGCGGCAATCTCGCTGCCACAGTCAGGCCCGTGTGTGACGACGCGCCCGTCGCCCACATCAGCACCCTCCTCGAACCGGAAGGCCGTGTGACCGGCAGACCCGAGCAACTCACGGAGAACGCCGGTATCGCCTTCCAGGGATGCGTTGAGGCTTATTCATAGGGTGTAGGCGAAGACGAGCCCGGTGACGGCTTGTATTGTGGTTTCGAAAGTGTTGTAAGGGCGGCGGTAATCGGTGTGCAGAACACGCCAAGTTTTGACGTTCGCGATGACACGCTCAATGAGATAGCGGACGCGGTTGATGGTCGTATTGTTTCTTTTATCGGTGTCTGCGAGTTCACCATGGGCGGGTTTCTTAATGGGGGTGATCATTCCCAATCCGATGAGGCTTATTCATAGGGTGTAGGCGAAGACGAGCCCGGTGACGGCTTGTATTGTGGTTTCGAAAGTGTTGTAAGGGCGGCGGTAATCGGTGTGCAGAACACGCCAAGTTTTGACGTTCGCGATGACACGCTCAATGAGATAGCGGACGCGGTTGATGGTCGTATTGTTTCTTTTATCGGTGTCTGCGAGTTCACCATGGGCGGGTTTCTTAGTGGGGGTGATCATTCCCAATCCGATGTAGCCTTTGTCTCCAATATGCATCGTGGCATCAAGGGCCTCGAGGAAGCCGGATTCCTTGATTGCCTTCGCATCATGCACATTACCCGGCAGGGGTGGGGAGACCCAGGCGAGGTGCCCGGCCAGGGTGCAGGCCACCTGCAGGTTCACCCCTGTGGTGTGGTGTTTGCCTGAGTACAGCTCGGGACGGTCGTGCCATGACCAGCAGGGCGCCAGAGTACCGTCGATGATGTACTGACGGTCCCGGTCGAGGTCCCCCACACCGGGCACCCAGGCTTGGAGGGCCTCGGCGATCAAGGGGGTGTAGACCGCCACCACTCGTGAGATGGTGGCCTGGGAGACCATGAGGATGTCGGCCAGCAACTCTTGGGTGAGATTGTGTCTGAGCGTCAACAAAGTGACCTGGATACAGCGGAACAACCCCAAGGTGCGGGACCCTGCTGCGGGAAGGTTTCCGGAACGGGAGGTGTGGATCAGTTCGCACAGGTCAAGGATCTGGTCGCGGTCAAGGCTTGTGGTAGTATTCATGGCAGCGGCTTGTCTTTCATCTGAGGGTTTTGTTTCTACACTTTGAATTATCCCAGATCGGGCAAGCCGCCCTCACATCCCCCTCGGGATAAAGCGTTAGCTGAGGGAAACCAAAACACCCCTATGAATAAGCCTCGTTGTGCTCGGCACGGGATTCATCCTGGAGTCGGAGGAGGCGCAAACCTGGATTGCACAGGACCCGCGCAACGCCGAGGTCATCTTCCCTTATCTCAACGGAAAGGATCTCAACTCCCGTCCTGACTGTTCTGCGTCCCGGTGGGTTGTTGACTTCAATGAGCGAAGTCAAGAGGCGGCGCGGCAGTATAAGCTGCCGTGGTGGCGCGTGTTCGATAAGGTTCGTCCAGAACGTGCGGTAAAGGATGCTGAAAAGTATCCTCGAATGGTCAATGAATGGTGGAAGTACTGGAACTCTCGACCTGCGATGCGGAAAGCAATTTCGGGTCTTGATGAAGTGCTCGTGATTGCTCAAGTGAGCAACACTCTTATTCCTGAACTTGTTACCTCTGGGCAGGTGTTTGATCAGAAGTTGGTGGTGTTGTCGAGTGACCGTATGTGGTTTCTTAGTGTATTGAGCTCGATATTTCACCAGGACTGGGCGATTAAATATGGCTCTACGATGCGGTCTGATTCCGTATACACGCCGTCGGATGTCTTTGAGACCTTCCCGCGTCCCGAGCCCACATCGGAGCTGGAGGCCATCGGCCGCACACTGGATACCGAGCGGCGCGAGATCATGCTGCGCCGCGATCTGGGCCTCACCAAGCTCTACAACCTCGTCAATGACCCCGGTCTAGAGGCTGGCACCGACCCGGACGTGGACCGCATGCGTGACATCCACGTGGAGCTCGATGCCGCCGTAGCCGCCGCCTACGGCTGGGATGACCTCGACCTCACCCACGGCTTCCACACCTACCGGAAGATGACCCGTTGGACCGTGCCCCCGGCCACTCGCGTGGAGATCCTGGACCGGCTCCTGGAGGAGAACCACCGCCGCGCCGCCGCTGAGGCAGCATCGTTGCCGGCGAAGAAGGCCCGTGGGAAGCGTCGTACCCAGCCCAGTCAGGAGGAAACCCTCGATGTCTGAGACCACGCCCCACGATGGCACCGCCTACGTCTTCGAGGAGGAGCCCGGCCCCACCTCCGTCTCCGTCCGCGCCGGGCTCTTGGAGATCCTGCGCCGCGAACTCCTCGGCCCCGCCGAGGGCGACTCGGAGGTCCTCACCACCCAGCCCAGCCAGCGCTACCTCCTCGGACGCATCGCCCCCACCCGCCTGCAGAACACCGCGGAAACTCCAGCCGCCGAGACCTTGGAGGACGGGGAAGGCATTGACCCACTGGACGCCGCAGCCTCCACCGGTGTCCCCGTCACCGGCTCCGAGGAGGACACGCTCAGCGCCACCGTGGACGAGGACCCGGGCGAGGACACCGATGATGAGCCCGTCCGCCGGGGACTCATGATCCCCGCCTCCATGGGTCTGCGCTTCCAGGTCCCCGCCGACCTCGACGCCCTCAACGTCCACGTCAGCTGGGGCACCTACGAGCCCACCGGGGCGGGGGCCGAGACCGGCCAGGCCTCCGCCGACACAGGCACCCGCTACCAGCGCGTTCCCCACGCGCACAGCCTCCGTGTCGAACCCGCCGCCCTCACTCCGGGCCGCACCGAGGACCGCATCCTCGATGGGGACGTCACCCTCCGCATCGACTTCCACCTCGATGAGCCCGCTGACCGCTACCTCATCGAACTCGCCCTGTGCAATGACCGCACCACCCCCAGGCGCATCCCCACCGAGGCCTGGATGTTCCAAACCCGCATCGACGTCGACGCCGGTGGCCGCGCCGTCTTCCTTCCCGTCCACGACCCCACGCTCCCTCCCCCCTTGGGCTCTGGACCACGGCCGGATCCCGGCAGCGAGGAGGCCCGCCTGGACCTCCAGTACCGCGACCGGCTCGAGTTCGCCGTCGGCCGCACCTGCTCCGCCGACTGGAACCTACCGCCCGCGAACCCTGGCGAGAAAGCGCCCCGCCGCGCCGTCCAGGTCCACACCACCTGGACCCCCACCGTCGAGACGCCCCAGACCGCCGCGGCGGACGTCCCCGGCGCCCTCCTCGACATGCGTGCCCTCGCCGCCGCGGCCGCCGCTCCGAACGGCTCCGATGCTCTCCGCGACGCTCTGGGCCCCATCGTCAGCGCCTACAGCACCTGGCTCGACGAGCAGACCAAAGCCGCCGCAGACTTGCCCGACCATCTGCGGGACACGGCCGAGGAGGCCCTCGCCGAGGCCCGCCAGGTCCGGACACAGCTCGCCGAGGGCTTGGCACACCTCACCGCCGACACCCCGGACGGAGCGGAGGCACGCCGCTGCTTCGCCTTCATGAATCAGGTCATGGCCGACCAGCGCGTCCACTCCCAGATCGCCGCCGCCCGCGCCGCCGAACCAGCCCTCAGCGTTGAAAAGGCCGAGGCCCGCGTCCTGGAGGGCAGCTACCCCCACCACTGGCGCGTTTTCCAGCTCGCTTTCATCCTCATGCAGCTGCCCGCTCTCGCCGATCCGGCAGCCGAGCGGCGCTCCGGAGCCCTCGCCACCGTCGAGCTCCTGTTCTTCCCCACCGGTGGCGGCAAGACCGAGGCCTACCTGGGGCTGGCCGCCTATGCCTTCGCCATTCGCCGCCGGCAGGGCCTCCTCGAGACCCCGGACGGGCTCATCGACGGGCGTGTCGGCGTCACCGTCCTCATGCGCTACACCCTGCGCCTGCTCACCTCTCAGCAGTTCCAGCGCGCCACCACCCTCGTGTGCGCCGCCGAGCTGGCCCGCCGCGAGGACCCCGTCACCTGGGGCAGCGAGCCTTTCCGCATCGGCCTGTGGGTCGGCACCGCCGTGTCCCCCAAACGCGTGAGCGAGGCCGCCGAGGAGCTCCAGCGCCTGCGCGACCGCCCCGGCGGCGGTGCCGGTCACCGCTTCTCCGCCCTCCAGCTCGGCCACTGCCCCTGGTGTGGCCTGCGTCTGACCTCCAATGACGTCACCGTGAGGGACGTCGCCCAGATGGCGGAGCGCGTCGTGGTGCGCTGCCCCGACCCCTACGGCGAGTGTCCCTTCTCCGAAGGCGACGGCAACATCCCCGACGGGCTGCCGGTCCTGACCACCGATGAGGAGATCTACCGGCTAGCCCCGGCCTTCGTCATCGCCACCGTCGACAAGCTCGCCCGGCTTGCCCGCGAGGGACACGCCGCCACGCTTTTCGGGCACGTGGCCCGCCGCTGCGGGCGCCATGGCTACGTCCCTCTCCTCGACCACCGCAACAGCTCGGACTATGCGGGCTGCACACTGGCGGACAACGGGAGCCACCGCGCCAAGGGAAGCCTCCCGGCCGCCACGGTCCGTCCCGCCACGAGGCTCCGCCCCCCGGACCTCATCATCCAGGACGAGCTCCACCTCATCACCGGAGCGCTGGGCACCACCGTCGGCCTGTTCGAGACCGCCGTCGAGACCATGTGCGCCTGGACCGCCCCCGATGGACGCCCCGCCGCCCCACTGCTCGTCGCATCTTCCGCCACGGTCCGCAAGGCAGCCGACCAGGTCCGGCTCCTCTACGGGCGCGACGTCACCATCTTCCCGCCCCAGGTCCTCGACGCCTCCGACACCTTCTTCTCCCGAGCGGTTCCCATCGACCACACGCATCCGGGACGCCTGTACGTGGGCCTGTCGACCACCGGGGTGCGCCTGACCGCCGCCGAGATCCAAACCACCCAGGTGCTCATGGCCGGCGCCCAACTCCTCCTGGACCGCGTCGGCGCGGCGGCCGATCCTTACATGACCCTTGTCGGCTACTTCTCTGCCACCCGGGAGCTCGCCGGCATGGCCCGCTACGTCCAAGACGACATTCAAACCGGCCTGGCCAAGCCGGGACGCGATTCCCGCCTGCCGCGCCGCCGGGGCACGGAATTCGGCGCCCTGCACCTGGGCGAGCTGACCTCCCGCGTCTCCTCGGCGGACATCACCGCCACTCTTGACCGCATGGGACTCACCTTCGACCCCGACATCGACTCCACCGCGGCCAAGGACGCGGCGATGGCGGCGACCCGCGCAGGGAAGAGCGCCCAGCGCCGGGAGGCGGCGGCCAACCCCTACGACGTGGTCCTGGCGACCTCCATGCTCCAGGTCGGGGTCGACGTCTCCCGGCTCGGCCTCATGCTCGTCGTCGGCCAGCCCAAGAACACCGCCGAATACATCCAGGCCACCTCCCGTGTCGGTCGCGACGCGAACCGCCCCGGGCTCGTCGTCGCCCTGGGCAACTGGGCCCGGCCGCGCGACCTGGCCCACTACGAGCAGTTCCGTCACTTCCACGAGACCTTCTACGCCCGGGTCGAGCCGCTGTCCGTCACCCCCTTCTCGGTGACGGCCGTGGACCGTGGCCTCGATGGGGCCCTCGTCGCCGCCGCGCGCGTGACCCAGGCTGGCACTCGTGAGGGTCTCAGCCCGGAGCACGATGCCGGTAACGCCTCCACGCAGCGGGAGGCGCTGACGAAGCTGGCGAGCGCACTCACCGATCGGGTCACCGCCGCGGGAGGTGAGGACGCCGCCCGGTACACGGCCAGTCGTCTCGAGGCCCGCATCAGCGAATGGAAGCGGAGGGGCAAGGATGTCGCCGGGCGGGATGGCAAGCTCGTCTACGAGCGCGGCGCCGACGACGAGCGCTTCTTCGCTCTCCTGCGCTCAGCGGAGTCCAGCGGCGGTCACACACCCCAACGGGATGAAGCTCCCTTCGTCGTCGCCGGCTCCATGCGGGAGGTCCAGCCGGAGATAAACCTGCTCGTCTCACCCGATCCCAACCGCCTCGTGGACCGCTCCCCGGAGGACGGCCCGGCCTGGCAGCGCCAAGAACCCGCAGACACCAACGACACCGAGCAGGAGGAAAAGCAGTGAGCCAGGACACCACGCGGGAGAACGAGGCCGACACCACCATGCTCGAGGACGACCTCACCGCCGTCGACCCCTTGGGCGACGGTGACCGGCTCGCCGCCGACCAGGCCAAGAAGAACTACGCGAAGGTCGGCTCCGCCAGACCCACGACCCTGCTCTACACCTACGGGCCGGGCGCGGTCATCGACCTTCCCCACTTCACCATCATGCCCGCCGGCCTGGACGACTGGGAGCGCATCTGGCGGCGCCGGAGCTCCGCGCCCGTCACCGTCCACGCGCCCCGTCTCCTGGAGACCATCCAACTCATGCTCGGCCACCAGGTTGGTGAGCTGCGACGTTTCCCCTGGCAGCCGACCCGCCCGGGCCGCCGCCGTGAGGGGGACGACCTGGGTGTGCCCGCGCGGGTCTTCCCCCAGTGGCTGCGCTGCACAGGCTGCGACCTCCTGGCCCCGCTGAGCAGGTTCGTCAACGACTACCGCAACACCCACCCCTTCCGCCCCGACCAGGCCGCCTTCGAGCACAGCGACTGCCCCGGGCGCCGTCGCCGGACAACCACAGCCCAGGGGCGCCGCAAGGGCACAGCCAAATGCAAAGGCAAACTACGCGCACCGTGCGTACCTGACCGCTATCTCCTGGCCTGCCCCTTGGGCCATCTCGACGAGTTCCCCTACGACTGGTGGGTCCACGAGGGCGCCCACTGCTCCAAGGCACCCAACCCCGAGCTGGAGATGCGCGACACCTCCCAGCGCGGCGTCACCGCCATCATCACCTGCCGGGCCTGTGGGGCCAGCCGTCCCATGTCCCAGGCCCAGGGCGAGGAAGGACGCCGTCGGCTCCCGCGCTGCCGCGGACGCCACCCCCACCTCGGGATCTTTACCGAGGGAGGCTGCCAGGCCGAACCCCGCGTCATGCTTATCGGCGCCTCCAACCTCTGGTTCGCCACCACCCAGTCCATCATCGACATGCCGCGTCTGGACCCCGCCGAGGTTACCCGGGACCGCGTGGCGGCACTGGGCAGGGCGCTCGGCGAGGACCGTGCAGATGTGGGGGAGAACGTGAAGACGGCCCGCATGCTCCTCAAGCGTGGCGACGCCGAGGCTGTGCGCCTGTTCGATCTCAGCGATGCCGAACTCATAGACCTGCTACGACGGCTTGCGGTTCCGGCTGAGAGCGACGACGAACGCCTCAAACGACGTGAGGAGTGGAATCCGGTGGATCTTCTCGTCCCCGAGTGGAACTACCTCCAGCAGGAGCCTTCGGGTGAGCGTCACGAGGACCCCGCCAGCGGGCTCGTCGTCTCACCCCGCAAGCGTGGTGCACTGCCCGGCGGGATCGACCGGGTCCTCGCCGTCGACCGGCTGCGCAAGGTCAACGCCATCCTCGGCTTCACCCGCATCGACGACTTCGATCGCATCGATGACACCGGGGCCCGGCTCGTGCACCTGGTGCGAGGAGGCCGGCCAACCTGGGTGCCCGCTACGGAGGATCGCGGTGAGGGGATCTTCCTCCAGTTCAACGAGGAGGCCGTGTCCGATTGGGAGGCTCGGGTGCTCGCCAGCCCACTGTGGAAAGCTCATCGCAAGGCCCACATGCGCAACGTTGAGCGGCGCTTCTCCGAGACCGCCAAGCAGATCAATCCCGACGAGCGTTTCGTGCCGCCGCGCTACTGGCTCATCCACACCCTCGCCCACGCCCTCATCCGCGAGATGGCCATGTCGTCGGGCTACGGGGCCGCCTCCATCTCCGAACGCATCTACGCCTGGCCCGCCACCGAACAGCGCAGGACAGCAGCAGCTGGGATGCTGCTGACAACGACGGCTTCGGACTCCGACGGGACGCTCGGCGGCCTCGTGGCCCTGTCCGAACCCGACCGCCTCACCCAGGTGGTCGATGCCGCGCTAACGGGAATGATGCGGTGCTCCTCGGATCCGGTATGCGCCAGGCGCGTCCCCCAGGATCCCGAGGACTTCCTTCACGGCGCCGCCTGTCATTGCTGCACGATGGTCTCGGAAACCTCCTGCGAGCGAGCCAACCGGTTCCTCGACCGCCGCTTCGTGGTGCCGTTGGCGGGAGACTATGCGATCGACGGAAGGACGTTCACCTCCGCCGACCTCGCGTTTTTCCGTGACGTGCGTCTCGCGTGAGGCAGAGCACATCCCATGCCATCACATGCTGCCGAGCCGCTACGGACCCTCGGCGCCTTTCTCACCGGCGCTGAGGCCGACGGCATCGCCGCTCGTCTCGCGGCCGGGGCAACCCTCAGCCAGGCGCTCGTCGTCGTTCCGGCCACTCGCCGTATGCGGGCCAGGGAATTGTTGGAAGCGGCCGGGTTGGGGCCTCGGACGCGAGACCACAGCGTCGCCGTGCTGGTGGCCGTCGCTGGAGCAGCGAGCAGGATCAGGAATGCCGAGCCCGTGTGGACGGCGCCTCCAGGGCTGCTCGGTATGGGAGCCCTGACGGGCGATATCTTCGGCATGGTTGGCAGTGCGATGACATCGGTCGTCTGCGCCACCTACAACCTCCAACCGACATCGGCACTGTGGAAGGCTCTCGTCGCACTGGTCCGGGAGCGGCCAGGTGCGGCCGTGCGTCTGTATGTGGAGACGCGGGCCGCTGACGGGTGGTTCACACAACCAAGCCGGCCTGCCCGGCGCCCCACCGGTGTGGCGAGTTCAAGGGATGTGCGGCGCGGTTCGGCGCTCACCACTGAGGACATGGCACGCCTGCTCACGGGTGCCGTCGTCATGCGCACGCGCGTCTCTGAGGAGGACGGGTACGCCGTGACGAGTCACGCCAAATTTCTCAGCATTGACCACCGCTTCCTGCTGGTGGGCAGCGCGAACTTTTCCTACAGCGCAGAGGAACGCAACGTCGAGCTCGGCTTGCGCCTGGACGACTCCGCCCTGGCGGCCAGCGTGGAGAAGCAGATGCGGGACCTGGAGCCCAACGTGTATGAGCGGGTGAGCGTCTGAGAATACTGGAGTCTTATTCACAGGCGGTATGGATCAGTTCGCACAGGTCACGGATCTGGTCACAGTCAAGACTCGTGGTAGTATTCATGGCAGCGACTTGTCTTTCATCTGAGAGTCTTTGTGGTGATACACTTTGATCATCTCAGCTCGAGCAAACCGCCCTCACTTTCCTCTCGGGACAAAGCGTTAGCCGGGGGAAGTAAAAACACTCCTATGAATAAGCCTCATGGACTATCTCTACCAGCGTGGCGCGATGGACCCGATGTCTCGTTTGGCGGCTCTGGGTTCCCCTCGTGAACGGTTGCGCGGGTTGATTGAGGCCATCGCTTGCGAAGACCTGGCGTTGGAGGCTGCGGTCCGGAGGTGGGCGGCATCCGATCCTGCGGTGGCCGAGCACCTGAGGCAGGTGGACCAGGCGAGGACGGCGTTCGTCGCCGAGATGTACCACGAGCTCCTGCCCGACGATCCGGCGCTCGCGGACGATATGTGCCGGCTGGCCCAAGCGTTCTATCTGGGCGCGGTCATGCTGGAACCACCGGTGACCGGCGAGGAGTATCGCCGGCTCACCGCTCTCCTCGACCGGATCGTGCGGGTGTGACACATGTCCGAGGTGCTTGTGGTCGGCGCCGGGATCAGCGGACTCGCCGCCGCCTGGCGGCTGCGCTGCGCAGGAATCAGCACCTGTGTGCTGGAACGATCCGACCGCCCCGGCGGGCGCATGTGTTCGGTCCAGGTGAACGAATGCACCATGGAAGCCGGAGCCAACTTCATCACCGACGCCTACCGGATCATTCCCGGGCTGGCGGGCGAAATGGGCATTCCCTTGCAGGCGGTGCGCCGGGACAGCGCCATCGCCATCGATGAAGCGATCCGTGCTTTCCGAGCCGACCGGCCAGCAACCGCGATCAAGGCGGGCATCCTGTCCCTACGTACCGTGACCGGAGAGCTTCCCGGGCTCGCCCGATTCGCGGCCCGATACCGGCGTCGAGGCACTGTCGATCCGCTCGATTGGCTCGACCTCGACCCGGTTCCCACAACCGAGTGGTCACAGGCGCTGGGGATTGCGACGCTGGCGGAACGCTGCTGGCGACCGGCCTATCACGGCTTCTACTTCCAAGACACCCATGCCACCTCGGCGGCGGCCGTGGCCGCGATGGCACAACATGGATTACGCCAACAGACCCTGACCATGCCAGGAGGGCTGTCCAGCCTCACCGACGCGCTCGCCGCCCGGCTCGACGTGCGCACCGGAGTGAACGTCACCCAGGTCGAGGAAGGCCCGACATCGGTCACGGTCCACACCGACACTGGCCGATTCCGGGCGGACAGAGTGATCGTGGCGCTGCCAGGCCCCGGCATCCGTCGCCTGAAGAAACTCGACCCCCTGGAAGCCGCTGCCGCGTGCACCCCCTACAGCGTCGGTCTGCTAGTCGGCCTGGGAACCCGGCGTCGTCTGCGATCCCACGAGCTGGGCGGTGCCTACGGCGTCCTGATGCACCCCGACGAGCCGCCTCTCGCCGCCCTCTGTGTCGCCAGCCGCGCCGGTCACGCGTACGGCGCCGGCGACCTGGTCACCTGCATGTTTGCGGACCGCCACGCCCGTGAACTCTCCTCACGGGCGGATTCCGAGATCATCGAACTCGCCCGTCGAGCGCTCCTCACATGGGAACCCACACTCCAAGACGCGCTGGCCACGAGCCCCGAAAACCATCTGGTCGTCCGCATCCCCCACGCCATGCCCACCAGCGCACCCGGAAGGATTGCGCACATCAAGGCCTACCGTGCACACGCCCGTGCCCGGCGCGTGATCCTGGCAGGCGACTTCCTCGCCTGGCCCTGGGCCGACTCCGCAGCTTTCACCGGACAATGGGTCGCCGACCTCATAGCTCGACCGTAAAGACGCGTCCACGGCCGGCCGGGTCTTGACTTCCTGTCGATTGAACCGGCTCTCGGTCTGCGGCCGGGTCACCGGTGAACCGATCCGTCGTTACGAACATGATCACCTTGGCTCACCGGTCCGCGTTGAGGTGAAGAATCTCGGCAGCATCCCTGAGGGTGGAGGGTGATGTTTCGTTGGCTGAGCCCAGGGCAAGTGGAATCGGGCTGCAACACCAAGGAATCCCAAGAAACGCCCACCACGTCCCCACGATGGGTCACGCGTTCGTCCGCTCGGTGATCAACGACCACACTTTCGAGTGGTCTACACCGAGGTCCATGACGACGAGTCGGCTCACACGAGGGTCACCGACCCGTCAATGCCGTCGAGGGCGCCCGGTTCAAGTTCGACGCCCAGGACCACGTCGTCGGGAATCGAGTTGGCGTTGTGGATGCCGAGTTCTGCCACGGGACGAAACCCGAACCGCGCGTAATACCGTGGGTCGCCGACGAGGAACACGGCCGGGAACCCCGCAGCTCGGCCGCGGTTCAAGGCCTCCTCCATGAGGAGCGCGCCGATGCCGCGACATCGGTGGTCCGAGGCGACGCACAACGGTGCGACCTCAAGGGCGTTCACAGGACCTGCTTCGCCGTCGATCACGATCCTGGTGGTGAGGATGTGGCCGACGATCCGGTCGTCGTCGAGGGCGACGAGTTCCTGCTCGGGTAGGTAACCAGCAGAAGAACAGAGCCGCTTGACCAGGTCCTGCTCGGAGCCGTCGGTCACTGGAGCAGTGAGGAAAGCAGTGCGGATCAGCGTATCGACCTCATCGATCTCATGGGATTCCATGGCACGAAGCTGCATTTGGCAAAACCAGCAGCGCCTACGGTGACGCCTGACTTCCGCTTCGGGTCACCGGGCATCCCCAACCCGTTCACTTCTCAAGGTCAGACTTCTCAAGGTCAGACTCGGACTACTGGTCGAAACTGCGCCGTCCAGTGCTCCTGTGGCCTCGTCAGACGCTCAAGCCTGGTCCATCCAGATCCTGAGCAGGACAGAGACTCATTCAGAGCCATCTTCAAGTGTGGGATGACCAAGGGTTTCGCTGGGCAGGGTGTCGCCTGTGGACAAGCCTCCCATCAGCAGCAATGGCCGGAATAACCTCTACCACCAGACCGACACCGCCCCTGGCCAGAGTGGTTTACCGGCGTTCTTGGGCGACGTGAATCAGTCTGTCGACATTCACACGGCTGGAGAACTTGGGGAGAAGAACGGATCCGCCCGGATCACCGAGAGCCTGTTCAGCATCATCAGCAAAGTAAGGCGCTAACCGCATGACTGGACGTGGGGGAGGGTGTCAAAGACGTTCCTCCTCCACGCCCAGTCCCTGCAACTACTGCTGAAGCGAACTGTAAACACTCCCAAGGCAGTCGACTTTTGGTGGCGGTGACTGGCTGACATGGAAGGTTTCGGCCGACCAGCAGCGTCTTTACGTCCTGGGGAAGCGTTGCTTGAAGTCGAGTGCGACGTCCTTCATGTAGGCGAACTCGACTCCTTCGGCCTCGCGCATGTGGGCGATGAGGCGTTCGAGCATCAGCTGGTTCTGCGGGCGGCCGGAGACGTCCGGGTGAATGGTGATCGGGAAGACGGCGTAGTCCATCTCCCGCACGACCCAATCGAACTGATCCGCCCACAGCTGCTCGATATCCCTGGGGGACACGAACCCGTGCGACGTGAAACTCGACTTGATGAACATCATCGGCGGCAGGTCGTCGAGGTACCAGGAGGCCGGCAGCTCGATCAGATCCGTCTCCTCGCCCCTGACCAGGGGTTTCATCCACTCGTGGGCGGACTCGGCCTCATAGTTGATGTTGGTCCAGGAATCTCCGACACGCACGTAGTAAGGCGTGTGGTCGTTGTGCATCAGCGAGTGGTCATAGAGGAAACCCCGCTCGACCAGCAGTTCGTTCGTGATCGGCGAGAACTCCCACCACGGCGCGACGTATCCGACGGGACGGGTGCCGGAACGCTTCTCGATCAGGTCCGTGCAGTAGTCCAGGATTTCGGTTTCCTGTCGACGCGTCATGGCGATCGGGTTCTCGTGCGAATACCCGTGAACGCCGATCTCATGCCCGGCCGCAACGACCTCGTCGAACTGTTCCGGGAAAGTCTCGATCGAATGGCCCGGCCAGTACCACGTGGCCGGCAGCTCCTCGCGCTGGAACAGCTTCAGCAACCTCGGTACCCCGACCTCACCGGCGAACATGCCGCGCGAGATATCGCCGGGCGAGTCCTGGCCGCCGTAGGAGCCCAGCCAGCCGCCTACCGCGTCGATGTCGATGCCGAAGGAAACGAAGATCTTCTTTTCTGCCATAGTGGCTCCTTTCAGGAATGGTGTTGCGAGATGATTCCGCCCAAGCGCCGGGACATGGGTGACGCGCTGTGGGCGCTGAATGACCTAGGACTGCGGTGATTGCGAACTCGTGGTAGCTGACCCAAGGACGCATCACCTGCCCGTTAGGTGAAGGCGACGAAGTTGTCGGCAAACTTGTCTTCCACCCCCTCTCCAAGCAGCAGCGCCATCAGCATTCGTGACTGCGGCGCGTTCAGATCCCCCGACGGGATGGCGCCGGCTCCCACGAGGTCGACCCCGCCGCCGTTGCCATAGATCGGCTTGACCGGCCCCCATGCGACGCGGGACGCCAGTACCACCGGGATGCCAGCAGCCACCGCCCGCGCGACCTCCTCCACGAACCCGACGCCCGCGTTTCCGATGCCCGTTCCGGCTAGGACGATGCCGTCGGCGCCGTCGTCGATGACATGGGCCAGCACCCGCGGTGTCGCGCCCAGGAAACACGGAACGATCTCCACCCGCACGTTGTCGAACGCTTCGGTTGGCGGCGGCAGCGGTGGGTAGCGACGCGGCCGAGCCAACACATGGGCCTCGCTGTCGCGCATTTCCGCTACGAGCGTGCCGCCCTCGAAGGCCGTCAGCTCCCACGTCTGCGTCTTCCGCACCCCACGCGCCGACCGCACCTGCCCCGCGAAGCACACCAACACTCCGCACTCGCGCAGCGCAGGGCAGGCGGCGGCCGAGACCGCGTCAGCGAGATTGTCGGGGCCGTCGGGGTGTGACGAGTCGGCCGCCCGCTGTGCTCCGGTCAGGACGACTGGCTTGTCAGATGTGTGTACGAGGCCGAGGAGGAACGCGGTCTCTTCCATCGTGTCGGTGCCGTGAGTCACCACGACGCCGACGCAGTCGTCGTCGGCCAGCGCCTCCTGCACCGCCTTGACGAGGACCCGCAGGTCGGCGAAGGTGAGCAGGTAGCTGCCTGTGGTCAGGACGTCGGTCGTGCGGACCTCGGCCGTGAGCATCTCGGCCAGCGACGCGGCGCCGTCGGTGGCGGTGGCACCAACCCCTTCCCGCGTGCGCGATGAGATCGTACCCCCGGTGCCGAGAACGTGAACGTACATCGAGACCCCCTCGTTGGGCGTTGTGGTGGGGTCGTCGGCGTCCCCGTCCCTCAAGGTTAGGCCGCAGCGGGCGGCAAGTAAATACCTCAGAGCCACCCGTTTCGCTCGGCCGTCCGTGCGGCTTCGGCGCGGTTCCGCGCCTGCGTCTTGGCCATGGCGCTTGACAAATGGTTTCGTACCGTCCCCTCGCCGAGACGCAGGGTTTTGGCGATGCTCTGGGCGTCGTCGCCGCTGGCGGCGAGCCGCAGGACCTCCTTGGTCATCCAGGAGTCGCCCCGGGCGCCGGTGGTGAAGATCAAGGTCAGCGGCACCGGCGACGTAACCAAGGCGCATCCGGATCGAGTTAAACACGATCCGGATGCGCGAGGCCTTGGCCTGGAACCGGCCCTCAGAGGTCATCAAGGCCTGGCCGACTTCATCATCCCAGCTTTCCCGAACCCGAAATCCCGTCAACCACTTGACGCGGGGCATCACCACAAACCAATTCCCCCTACCGACCAAACAAATGATTTTGTTCAACGGGAGCTGTAGCCGGAACTGATCAGAACAACCCCAACACCAGTGCCAAGGCGCGGTCGAGTTCCGTCAGTTCCTCGGCGTCGAGCCGTCCGGCGAAATCGCCCAGCCGGGTCTCGGCGTTGACCGCGGCTGTTTGCTCGACCAATATCCGGGTCTCGGCGCCGTCGATGGTGATCGTTGGCCGGAAATCGGAGGGGCGGGCGCTCGTCGAGGTCGGGGCAACGAGAAGCGTGGAGAGGTTCAGGTAGTCAGCCTGTACGACGACGGCATACCTGGCGCCACGTTGCTCGTGGCCGTGGGCGTGCTTGTTTGCCCGAAGCCTATAGATGTCACCACGCACGTAGCGAGTCCATCTCATCGGCCAGGGCAAGCATCTCCACTCTGTCCTTGGGGTCTTCGCGCAGTGCGTCGGCCTGGCGTCGCACCCGTTCGATGATGGCTTGGCGCTCGGCCTCCTGAATCGTCTTGCGCACCACCTCGGACTTGTTGAGACCAGTGAGTTCCATCAGGTTTGCCAGCGCGCGCTCCGTCGCCTCGTCAATGCGGACCACCATCTGCGTCATACATTCAGTATGACATGCTGTACTGCATGGCGTGTGGTGTGAGCGCGATGCCGGCGGGAAGATGGGAGGACGAGCCACCCCGCACGTCACCGAGGCCTGTGACGGGGCGAACTTCCGAGCCTGGAATGACCGGTCGCGGGCTGACCTCGGCATCGACTGCTTGGGCTGTCCCGGGACACGCAGATGCTCCGGCCGGGCTGGTCAGCGGTCTGGGTGGGTCATCGTGGGATCGGATTCCGCCAAGAACCATGTGAAGGACCCCACGATGACCCACCACCAGTCTGCCTTGTCGAGCCTGTTGCAGGAACTTCTCGACGACCCGTCCCTGGCGTACGAGGAATTGTTTCGTCGTTTGTTGCAGGCCGGGCTGCAGGACTTGATCGACGCCGAGACCACCGTCAAGATCGGCGCCGACCTCGCCCTCGGAAATACCCCCATGATGCGTTGCTGGTGCTCAGGGAGCGCGTCGGCTGCGTCGATGCGTTCGTTCGAAGCCGGACCCTGTAGGGATGGCTCTCAGTGGACTATGGTTGGCCTCATCGTCACCTGGAGACGTTTGCGACACGGGAGGGGTGCGATGGGACCAAGGATGGTCGCGGCATGAACGGAGACACCTACGCCGTCAGCGCGCCGGTCTACGACCTGTTCATCACCAGTTTTCGCCCGGTACAGGTGGCGGCCCTGGAGAGGCTGATTCCGCTGGTCCGCGCCAGGTCGGGGCCGGTGCTCGACATCGGGCCGGGTCGGGGCTGAACACGGTCTTCGTCCTGGAGCGCCTACCGGACGCACACGTGTACGCCCTGGAACCCAGCCCCGAGATGAGGGCGCTGGCCCTGACGAAGGTCGCCGCGCACCCGGAGTGGTTCGACCGGGTCACGATCCGCCCCGAGGCCTTCGGCGCCGCTCCCCTGCCTGACGCCATCGGCGCGGCGATCCTGCTGGGCGTCCTCGGCCACTTCACCCCGGACGAGCGGGCCGCGCTGTTCGCCGCCCTCGCCGCCCGACTCCCCGAGGGCGGGGCCACCCTGATGGATTTGCAGCCGCCCGCCCGACCCACCCGGGTGGAACCCTACGAGGTCGCCAGCGCCCGGATCGGCGACCTGACCTATCACGGCGTCACGGAAGGATGGCCGCTCGACGGCGAGCGCATGCGCTGGAGAATGACCTGCCGCACCTGCGACGACGATCGCGTGCTGACCGAGGAGTCCGCCGAGTACGTGTTCCGCCACCCGGATCCCGAGACCATCCGGGCCGAGCTCCGTGCCACCGGACTCAGCCTCGACCAGATCGACGACGCCACCTTCTACCTCATCGTGAAGAACTGACTCGCCCATCCCGCGGTTCGCGGGCGTCTCCCGGGCGGGTGGGGTACGGATCCTGGGCTGGGCGTCGATGACGTCGGAGGCCGAGCCCTCCGACGAGCCCGGAGCGCCGGTTCGCGAGCGCCGCATTGGCGTTCGCTGGCACCCCGGCTTGGGTTCAGCGCCGAAAACCGCACTGAGCACCCAGACAGCAATACTTTCATCCCGGCTACCCCGGCACACATTTTCTTCACCAACGGCCAGAGAGGATCCGGTTCACCCAAGCCTCAAACGACGGAACGCCAGTAGACCAATTGGTTCACGGCGGCTTATTCGCAACCTCTCCGAAGCCGGCTGAGGAGTTCGAGATCGTGCTCATCCTCGGGACGTAGATCGTAGCCAGTTCTCAATTCACGCAGCCGCTCGGCCGTGCCGACGATGACCGGCATTCCATCGATCGATCCCCTCGCGCGGGCGACGGCCGGATGTGTGAACACCGCATCCTCAAACCCTTGTTGGACACCATCCCCGTTGGGCTGGATGACCATGGGATGCACGTCGACCCTTCCGCGTTCGGAGGCGAGTTCGATCCGGATCGGCCGCCAGTCCGTCACCGGCTCGTAACCACGCGACGCCAGCCACTCGATCAGATCGGGCACGACACGGGCGTCCACGAAGACGTCAAGGTCGCCGTGCTCACGGGTTTGCCGTCCCACCAGCGCATCGACACCCCACCCACCGTTGACTTGATAGACGGTCTCTCTTTCCGTCAGCCAGCCGATGATGGCCACGACCTCGCTCGCAGGCGTGGTGGACGCGTGAACCATATGAGGCACCTCCCTTTCCCCGGGCTGGGATGACCCGGCCGAGCTTCCCGGGCAGGATTCGCAGAAAACCCGACAAGATCAGCTCGGACACCTTGAAGGGTTCGTCGGCGGTCAGCGCGGCCGTGAGCCACGCGTGGTGTTCCGCGAACCGCGGGGACTCCGGCCGGTGCGCGTAGATGAACAGGTTGACGCCAGCGAGCAGCACGATCGTCCTCGTCGAGAAGCGCTGCGAGGGCGTCCTTGTCCTCGAGGTCGACGCCCGGCTTCAACCCGCTGCCGCCGAAGGCGGGCAGGGTGACCTCGTGGCGCGGCCCGGCCTGCTCGGCGAGCGAAACCCGCAGGACGTCGGAGACCACCTCGCTCAAGGCCCTTCCCTGACGGGCCGCCCGCTCCTTGTCCCGGCGCAGCAGTTCATCGTCCAGATTCACCGTGGTGCGCATGATCGCACTTTATCGTCACCTCGTTGCGCGCGGTCCACCCCAGAGAAGGAACCCAGGCCCAGTCGTCACAGCAGCCCCGACCCTGCACCCTCGTGCCTCAGATCGACCTGGACCGCGCCCCCACGGCCCGGGAGGGCAAGGTTCCAAGCAGACATCCCTGCATGAACAGGGCATGCTTGGGAACTTTTTCCCAATTTTGGACACTGTGAACGCAGCTTGGTTTTTGCATGTAGCATGGCCGCATGCTGCTGCTCAGCTTCACGGCACAGAATCACAAGTCCCTTCGCGACGAGGCGACCCTAGAACTGGCGCGTCCTTCACTCAGCGGCGTCCGACCCAAGGATGGGCAGACGTGGGCGTCCAGCGTGTACCCCGCAGTGGGCATCTTCGGCGCCAACGCCTCCGGCAAATCGACGATCCTCGACACGCTCAGGTATGCCGTGACGGCGGTTAGGAGTTCGGCCTCCGAGTGGCTGAGCCGGGATCGGATGCCCCGGGCACCCTTCCGCCTCGGCCCGGATCACACGAAAGCGCCAAGCCGCTACGAGCTGGAGTTCGTGCACGAGGACACCCGGTTCGCCTATGGGTTCGAGGTGGATGAGGCGGGCGTGGCGCGGGAATGGCTCGCCGACTGGCCCAGTTCCAGGCGGCGTTCCCTGTTCACACGAGAGCGGGAGCAGGTCTCCTACGGACGCGGTGTGCGTTCCGTCGGGTTGCTCGCGCCCAGTGAGCTGCTTCTCAGCCGGGCCATCCGGCTGAACCATGAGCCGCTCGCCGCCATCGGACGGGCGCTGGTGGAGGGGTGCGAGTTCGTCCCGCTCGGCGACCGGCAGCAGAGGGCGCGCATTGAGGCAATCGTCGACGACCTCAGCAAGGGCAAGTCGACCACGGAGCTGATCAAAACCGTGCTGCGGATCGCCGATGTCGGGATCGTCGGTGTCGCCCTACGTGAGGAGACCATGCCCCCCGAGGTCGTCGACAAGCTGAACCGCCTCAAAGAAGCGTTTGAGCACCTGGTTCAGGACACCGACGGCGAAGGTTCAGGGGAGCCTCTTCCAAACGATGAGGACGCTTCAGACCTGTCCGAACCCGCGATCGAGGCGGTGATCCGGGGCCTGGAGTTCGACCACGGCTGCGGTGCTGCGCCGTTCAGCATGTACGACGAGAGCGATGGGACTCTCGCCTGGCTGGCGCTGGCGGTCCCGGCGATTGACCGGCTCCGCAAGGGCGGGCTCTTCGTCGTGGACGAGCTCGGCTCGAGCCTGCACCCGCACCTGGCCGAAGCCCTCATCGGCTTCTTCCAGAACCCTGAGATCAACACCCGGGGCGCTCAGATCCTGTTCACCAGCCACGACTTCTACCTGATCTCGAACCAGTCCAGCCTGGACTTCGAGAAGGGGCAGATCTGGTTCACCGAGAAGGAGCGCGACGGTGCGACCGAGCTGTTCTCGCTGGCCGACTTCAAACCCCATCGCGGGGACAACGTCGCCAAACGCTATCTGGAAGGACGCTACGGGGCCGTACCCTCCCTTGCGCCCAGCCTCGTTCATCTCCTGACCCAGCCGCGATGAGCAGCCGCAGGAAACCCTCAGGGAAGAGACGCGGAAGGCGTCCCCAGCGATTCGAGCGCCCGCGGGGTCTAGTCGTCACCGAGGGCACGGTAACCGAGATCCAATACCTGCAAATGCTCCAGCAACAGCTGCCCCGAAATGCCGCATCTCTGAAGCTGATCGGCGAGGGGTCTGACCCGCTCCGGGTGGTCAAACGAGCACTCAGAGAGCGAAAGAATGACGACTATTCCTGGACCGTATGCCTGGTGGACTGCGACAACCATGAAAGGCTCCAGGACGCGCTCCGTCTCACCGCCAAGGAGAACATCCGGGTTCTCGTCAGCAACCCCTGCTTCGAGTTGTGGTTGCTGTGGCACCTGGAAGATTGGCACCGCCACAGCTCCTCCGGGGACATTCAGGCACGATTGGCCAAGCTGAAAGTGTTGCAGGACAAGAGCCTGACCTCCTCGTTCCCGATAGGCAGATACGCGGATGCCCGGGCACGCTCCAGCAAGACCTCTTCCGAGCACCTAGTCAACCATCTCGGCCCCAACCCGTCCAGCCCAATCCCAGTCCTGCTTGAGCTGTTGGGGATCTGAGCCTCACCGGCCGGGGAGCTGACCGATGTTCCCGGTGGCTGAAGGGGCCCACCGGAGCGGTATCTCTCCCAGAGTTCCCACACCGAGGCCGCGGTGGCAGGCGGCGCCCTCCCGGTCAGGGGTGCGGCATGGATAGGCACCCATCCGGTCGCCACGCGCCCGTGCTGCCCCGGAGGTCAGAATCACCGCGACACCCACCCTCCAGCATCGGTGGTACTCTCGAACCATGAGTACCACGTTTGAGCTTCGCGTGGGAGACCGGGGTAGGGTGGTGCTGCCCGCGGCACTCCGGGACGAACTGGGCCTGCGGCAGGGGGACGTGCTCTCGGTCACCCTGGAGGGCGACCAGCTCGTCGCGTCCACGCCCCGCGCGGCCCTGGATCGGGTGCGGGCACGGGTCCGCGGCACCGGGGTCGTCGAGGAACTCCTTGAGGACCGCCGTCGGCAGGCCGAGGCCGAGCGGTGATGGTGGTCCTGGACGCCTCGGCCCTACTGGCCTGGTTCGGCGGCGAACCGGGCGCCGATCAGGTCGAACAACACATGCCCTGCTGCTGTAGCACCGCGAACTGGGCCGAGGTAGTCCAGAAACTCGCTGTCCGAGGGGTCGGGTTGGGTGACATCCGTTCGGCGGTCTCGCTGCTGGGGCTGGTCCTCGAACCCGTGACCGCCGAGGACGCCGAAACAGCCGCGACGCTGTGGCAGGACCACCCCACACTGAGCCTGGGAGACCGGCTCTGCCTCGCCCTCGGCCACCGCCTCGCCGTCCCGGTCCTGACCGCCGACCGCGCCTGGGGTAACCAGCCCCCGATCGTCCAGATCCGCTGACCCGGCCGACAGGTGCATCTTTCGAAACCCTCGACACCCAGGCCACCTAGGGGAGCCCCGGGCATCACATCAGGGCCACAACAACATCACACAACCCCTCAGAGGGATCCTTCCCCCTTCAACGGACAGGGGGCGAGGAATCGTCACACCAACCTCTGGGGCGCTTCGAGCACCAGCATGAACCCCATGGGCGGGCCAGACCCTTCCTAACCGGGTAGAGCCCTGGCATCCACGGAGCGGGTGCTCCGCGAGATGGCCCCGGCGTGGACCTGGCGGCGGATCGCCGGCGGTTCCGGCCTGTGGGTGGACACCGGGACGGACGCCGTCGCCTTCGTCGAGCAGGCCAAGCGGGCCGGGGTCAAGCTCGCCGCCGGACCGAGTTTCTCGCCCCACGACGGTCACCGCACGATGCTGTGACCACGGGCTGTTGCCCGGGCGAAGGTGACCGCTCGAGCCAAGAACTTCGGAGACGGAACTGTAACATTGTTACAGCTTGTTACAGTGTTGCAGCTTCCCCAGCACGTGCCGAGGTTGTCGCCACTCCATGCAGCGGTGAGGTGTTCTGCCGGCGAGGCAGGCCCGGGCGTTTCTGAGTCTGACTGGGCGATCAGGGCTGGTCTGCGAGGCTGAACAGGTCGCCGACCTCGCAGTCCAGCGCCTCGCACAGCGCCGTCAGGGTGCTGAACCGAACGGCCCTCGCGCGGTTGTTCTTCAAGATCGACAGATTGACCACGGTGATACCGACCTGTTCGCTGAGGGCCGCGAGCGTCACGCCCCGGGCCGCGAGCAGATCGTCCAGGTGGCAGGTAATCCGATGGGGTTCTTCGACAGGCATCAGATCGTCGTCTCCGCATCCTCGGCGAGCTGTTCCCCCTGCCGCCAGGCGTAGGCGACGATCAGCACCACCAGCGCCACCCCGAGGGGGACGAAATCGCCAGCGTTGATCGTCAGCATGGCGAACCCCATCCCTCTGGTGGGCAAGCCGGTGTAGATGAGCATGTTCGCTACGACCTCGCCGACGAGGAAGGCGGCGGTGAGGAGGATCAGGGCCATCCCCAACTGCACCAGCAGCCGGTGCGCCCCCGCGGAGAAGGCACGGCCGCGCTGCACCAAGAGCGTGAACCGCCAGATCGTGACGCACAGCCAGAGCGTGACCGCCGCGACCAGCACGCCCGGAAGCATCGCGCCGAGACGTTGCGTCCACGTCGGATCGGTGAACTCCCACGAGAGCGTCTCAAGGCTTGGACGCACGATCAACCCATTCGCGGTTTCGAGGGGAGGGACCACCTCGCCCGAGCCGACCTGCGGGGGGCCGCCCCCATTGAGCCAGACCAGGGGGTCGCCCTTGACCCATGCCCAGGCGTGCCGGAAGGAGCTCACCAAGGGTGCCGCCACGAACAACGCCAGCATGATCCGCAGCGTGAGGTAGTCGCCTCGGCTGATTGTGAGTTTCATCGGGACCTCCTTACATATCGTAATTCGATACTAAACGATAAACGATACTATCGTCAAACGATATGCTTGGGGTGCTGTGGGGACGCTGCCGAGCGTCGAGCCGGTGGCACCAAGGGTCGCGAGCTGGCCGAAGACATCGTCGTCTCGTTCCCCATCTGCCCGAGCCCCGAAATCGCCCGCCCGGGCCGGACCCTGAAACAGTGGAAGAACGCGTTCCCGGGCTACTTCACCACCGGCGGCTCACGACATCCGACGCCGGAACCTCGTGGGACCGAACCACGGCCACCCGGCCGAGACGAATCCCTCGGCGGAGGCATCGCCGTCCGGGCACGGGTGGGTGACCTCGTCCAGCCCTGCCGGGGGCTGAACTCGGTGCTACCGGTGACCACCTGCGCATTGAAGTAGGCACCGCGGCTGGCCGAGCTGCGGCGGGGGGCGTCAGCCCCTGCCGTGGGGTGTCCCGATGCCCTCCAGCGGGCGGCGGCGCATCCGGTGCGGCAGCACCAGGCGGGCGGCCTGTTGCAGGTCCGCGGTCTCGATGCCGGTCCGGCCGTGCCACGCGGCGAGCGCCCGGGCGGCCCGCACCATGGTGATGTCGGCCCGGTGACCGTCGACCCCCGCGTCCACGCAGATCCGGGCCACCTCCAGCAGCACCTCACGGCCCACCGTCACCTCCGGCAGCAGGTCCATCGCGGACGCGATCTGCCGGGCCAGCCGCTCGCCCTCGGCGCGCCACCCCGCGCAGAACCCCACCGGGTCGGCCTCGAAGGCCAGCCTGCGCTCGATGATCTCCACCCGGGCCGGCGGGTCGGACTCCCCCACGACGGTGACGCACAACCCGAACCGGTCCAGCAACTGGGGGCGCAGCTCGCCCTCCTCCGGGTTCATCGTGCCGACCAGCGAGAACCGGGCCGGGTGGGTCAGGCTGATGCCCTCCCGCTCCACGGTGTTGACCCCCATCGCCGCGGAATCCAGCAGCAGATCCACCACGTGGTCGTCCAGGAGGTTCACCTCGTCCACGTACAGGATGCCCCGGTGGGCGTCGGCCAGCAGCCCCGGCTCGAACCGTTTGCGGCCCGCGGTCAGGGCGGTCTCCAGGTCCAGCGTCCCCGCCACCCGGTCCTCGGTCGCCCCGATCGGCAGCTCCACCACCGGCACCCGGGTCCGGCGCTCCACGGGATCGTCCTGGGCGGGCAGCCCCAGCTCCTCCCAGTACTCCCGGTACTCCGCCGGCGACAGATGGTAGGGGGTGGCGCCCACCTCGACCCGCTCCGGCAGCAGCTCGGCCAGGCCGCGCACCGCGGTGGACTTCGCGGTGCCCTTGTCGCCGCGGATCAGCACCCCCGACACCGCGGGGTTGATGACCGTAAGCACCAGCGCGAGTTTCATCTCGTCCTGCCCCACGATCGCGGCAAAGGGATAACTAAACCGGCTCATCGCCCCTCCTTCTTCACAGTGGCCAAACGCATGTCGCGCACCACCGACACCAGGTCGTCGGCGCGCAGCTGCTCAATCTCGAACCGGGACGCCCCCAGCGCGGCCGCCAGGGTGGCACCGTGCCCCCGCGCCGCCGGTGAGGCCGGTTCGGTGTCGACGACCACCCACGTCACCCGGCCGTCGCCGCCGAGCCGCCCGGCGATCTCGGTCACCTCGGCGGCCGCGCCGCGGGACACCCGCCCGGCCAGGTCGACGTTGCCGCGTCCATCGGTCACCACGATCACCAGCGGACGCAGCGCCGGGTCCTTCAGCAGCGCCCGCCGCACCACCCGCGACGCCTCGACCAGGCCCGCGGCCAGCGGGGTACGTCCACCCACCGGTAGCTCCCGCAGCCGCCGCTCGGCCAACTCGACCGAGGAGGTGGGTTCCACCAGCACCTGGGCCTCGGCGCCGCGGAAGCTGACCAGCGACACCTGGTCGCGTTTGACGTAGGCGTCCAGCAGCAGGCTGAGCACCGCACCCTTGCTGGCCACCATCCGGTTGCGGGCGCCCATGGAGCCGGAGGCGTCCACGCACAGCACCACCAGGGAGCCGGTCTGCCTCACCCGGACCTTGCGGAACCAGTCGCTGGGTTCGATCAGCACCGCCAGTTCGCTGCGGGGGTCGCCTTGCTCGGCGGCCCGGAGGCGGCGCTCGCGCTGGTGCACGGCCCCGGCCCGCAGCGTGGCGTCCAGGGCCAGGTCCACGGCCTCCCGCGTCGGGCGGGCACGGACGTAGCGGCCCCGGCCGCCGGCGCTGACCGTTGTGGTGCGCCGGCCCGAGCCGAGGCGTCCGTCCGGCTCCGCGGCAGGGTGCAGCGGACGCACCCGGAACGGCTCACCGGTCGCGGCGACATCCTCGGGTGGGGTGCCGCCGGACGCCGGGGCGTCGGCGTCCGTCTCGGCTGGCGGCGAGGACGAGGCGGGGGGGGTCGGCCGCGCCCGAGGTGGGTGAGGGCGGTTCGGCGGCCTGGCGGCGACGGTGGGCCAGCACCAACTCGGACCGCCTCCACGTCCTCCTCGCTCACCCGCTGGCTGCCCCGCCAGGCCGCGTGGGCCCGGGCGGCGCGGCTCATCACCAGCTCGGCCCGGTGCCCGGCGACATGGGCGGCCAGCACCCGCGCCGCGACGAGTTCCTGGATGTCCCGGCCCAGCCACACCGCGGGGGCCGCCTCCCGGGCCCGGCGGAGCCGCTCCGCCAGGGCAGCCTCCTGGTCCGCCCAGGCCCCCGCGAAGGCCTCTGGGTCGGCGTCGAAGGCGAGCCTGCGGGCCATGATCTCGACCCGCTCGTCCAGGTCGGGTGAGCCGTCCACCTGGACGCACAGGCCGAAGCGGTCCAGCAGCTGGGGACGCAGCGCCCCCTCCTCGGGGTTCATCGTGCCGACCAGCGCGAACCGGGCCTGCTGGGTGCGGGAGAACCCCTCCCGCTCGGTGAGGACGACCCCGCTGGCCGCGGCGTCCAGCACCAGGTCGGTCAGGTGGTCGGCGAGCAGGTTGACCTCGTCGACGTAGAGGACCCCGCCGTGGGTCTCGGCCAGCAATCCCGGCAGGAACCGGGGGGCGCCTCCGGTCAGCGTCGCCTCCAGGTCCAGGCCCCCAACCAGGCGGTCCTCGGTGGCGCCCAGGGCCAGCGTCCGCAACCTTCCGGATGGCAGCAGCGCGGCGAGGGAACGCACCATGGTGGATTTGGCGGTGCCCTTGGCGCCCTGGATCAGCACCCCGCCGATCCCGGGGTCGATGGCGACCAGTTGCAGGGCGAGCCGCATCCGCGGCTGCCCCACAATGGCCGAGAAGGGGAAGAGCCTCGTCACTTTACGGGGTGGCGGCTTCCTCGATGGTCTTGCCGTAGCGCTTCTGGAACCAGGCCTCCAGCTCACCGCGTTCCTGGCCGCGGTCCTTCTGCGCCTTGTCGAACATGCCCCGCTCCTTGAGGGTCTTGATCGCGTCGTTGCCCTGCCCATCGACGACCGTGACGAGTTCGCCGGTGCCCAGGTTCAGGGTGTAGTCGAACTCCTTCTGCATGGCCGAGACCAGCCGGTGGCACAGCATCGTCTGCTTGGCGTAGTCGAACACGTAGTAGTCGCTGAAGTCCTTCCCGCTGCTGGGGTCGACCAGCTGGAACCGCGCGGTCTTGGCGGCGGGCTCGATGGTGACCTTCACACCCGACCCGTTGAACAGGTTGGCCTGCTGGTCGGTGTCGATCAGCTTGTCTCCCTCCTTCGCGAGGGACGCACCCGACGCACTGACCGTGCTCTGCGGAGCCTGGCTGGGCGTCCCGGACGCACACCCGGACACACCCAGCCCCACCGCCAAGCAGATCCCGGCGATCACGACGAATCTCTTCATGGTCTGTCTATCCTTCCTGTCCTAGGTGCCGGTCTCCCCGGCCCCCTCCAGTCCGGCATCGGTGTCGAACTGGACGTTCTCCAGCGTGTCGATCCGCTCCTCGCAGGCCTGCCACAGGTCGCGCCGGTTCGCCTCCAGCAGACGCCCGGCGATGGCCGCCGTGGCGTGCGGGTTGGCTTCGCGGAGGCGCCTCAGCATCTCCGGGTCGCCGAGGAACCGGTCGCAAACCGCGTCGAACATCCAGTCGGCCATCTCGCCGGTGGTAGCGGCCAGGCCCAGCAGGTTGGTGGTGCGATCGGCGATCTCCCCCACCCCCTGGTGGCCGTGGGCCAGCATCGCCTCGACCCAGGCCGGGTTGAGCAGCTGGGCGTACAGCCCGGCCCGGGCCGCGTCGGCGGCCGTCGCCGTGTGCACCCGCCGCCCGGTGGTGTCGGTCACCAGCGTCGGAACCGCCTCACCGCGGGCCGCGGCGACCCCGGCGCTCATCCCACCCAGGAACTCGAAGTAGTGGTCGAGGTCGGTGATGTGGTGTTCGTTGGACGAGCGGCACTGGGCGACGAGCTGCACGTCCGCCAGGTGCCCGCGGTACAGGCCGGGCACCTTCTCGCCGTGCCGGTGCCGGGAGTAGAGGTGCTGGGCGCCCTGGGTGAAGTGTTCGGCCAGGTCCGTCGTCGAGGACCAGTTTCCGGTGTCGATCACGTCGGTCAGCCCGGTGGCATATAGCTCCGGCGGTGGCCCGAAAACCCGGACGTGGCTGAGTTCGCGGGTCTCGGACTCGGTCATCCCGCCGTCCAGCAGGTGCTGGCGGAGCCGCCTCGTCCTGGCCGCGATCGGGTTGATCTCGTCCGGTTCGTCGAGCGCGGCGACCGCGGCGAACATGTCGTCCAGCTCCTCGACGAGGGTGCCGAACAGGTCCCGGAAGAACCCAGAGATCGTGACCACCACATCCACCCGCGGCCCGGGCAGCTCCTCGCGGGGGATGACCTCCCAGCCGGGCAGGCCGGGACGCCGAGACGGGGCCCGGCGCACCCCGATCAGCGACATCACCTGGGCGTAGGTCTCGCCGTGGGTCCGGGTCGTCTCCAGCCCCCACAGCACCAGCCCGACGCAGGATGGCCAGGCGCCGCCGTGGCCGTCCCGGTAGACCTCGACGACCTGGGCCGCCATCTCGGCCCCTCGGCGGGCGGCCAGCGCGCTGGGCACCTGCCGGGGGTCGAACTGGTAGAGGGAGGCCCCGCTGGGCAGGACCTCGGGGTTGCGGATGGCGTCTCCCCCGAGCCGGGCCTCCACGTGGCGTCCGGACAAGGCGCGATGGAGGAACTCCCATTCCTGGTTGGCGGCGAACCGGAGCGCCAGCTCGCGGGCCCGGACGATCACGGCCCGGGAGGTCTCGTCCCCGGCCAGGTCCGCGGCCGGGGCCTGGCTGGTCAGCGCCATCTCCACCAGCCGTTTGGCGGCCTCGTCGTAGCGGGCGATCTCGGTCTCATTGAGGCGGTGGATGCGTTCGGCGTCCAGCCCGTCGGCGGCGGCCATCAGCTCGTACCCGGGGGCCAGGTCGCCCACCCCGTTTCCAATCACCCCGGCGACCATGTAGGCCACCTCGCCGGCGTCCCAGTGGCTGCCGAAGACGTGCAGCCCCAGGGGGATCAGCTGGGCGCGCAGCCGCTCCAGCTCACCCTCCAGCTGGTCGGGGTCGGTGGGCAGGTGAGCCCGTTCCGCGCGCTGCCTGAGGTCGGCCAGCTGATCCTCGCTGCTTTGCGGGGTCATGGCGTGGCTGCGCCGGTAGGCGGCCAGGGCCTCGGCCAGCTCCTCCAGCTCGTCGTGCAGCCCGCCGGAGGTCATGACGGGCGGCTGGTAGCTGACCAGCGTCGCGTGGGAGCGACGCCTGGCCAGCAGCGCCTCGGCCGGGTTGCCCGCGTAGTACAAGTAGACGTGTGGGATGTCGCCGACCATGAGGTCGGGGAAATCGTGCACGCTGACCGCGTTCTCCTTCGACTTCAGGAACTCCAGCGTGCCGTGGGTGCCGACGTGTACGATCACGTCGGCCCGCCACACGTGCTGCAGCCAGGTGTAGTAGGCCAGGTACTGGGGGTGCGGCGGGACGGTGTTGTCGTGGGCCAGGGCGTCGTCCACCTCAGGGGCGCGCCCCGGCTGGACGCCCACCAGCACGTTGCCGTACTCGACGTGGGGGATCAGGTAGTCCCCGTCAGAATCGACCATGGGACGCGGCCCGTCCGCTGGCCAGGCCCGGGTGACCTCGTCCCACGCCTGGTGGTCGCCGAGGTCGGCCTGGGCCTGCCGGTGCGGGTAGGTGAGCGGCTGCACCTCAGTGAGGTAGGCGGGGGAGTTGACCTGGCCCGCCATGAGGTCGGCGCGCAGCCGGGCGGCGGTCACCGGCTGGGTGCGGTAGCCCGTCCGGTGGAGTTCAGCCAGGATCGCGGCGATGGATTCGGCGACGTCGAGCTGTGAGGCCGCCAGCAGGTTGCCCTCCCCGGCCGGGTAGTCGTATCCGATGAGGCAGACCCGCTTGTCGGCGTTCGCCAGGCCCCGCAGCCGCAGCAGCCCCCGGACCCGCCCCACCAGCCGGTTGAGCTGCTCGTCGACGACCTGCAGTTCGGCGGTGTCGACCCGGTGGCGGGCGTCGTGCCGGGGTGGGGTCATGGCAGCGATGGGGATCTGGTTGATCGCCCCGTCGAACTCGGGCAGCATCACCGAGACCAGCACCTCGGATGGCCCCAGCCCGTTGGAGTGGTGCAGCCACTCCTCGGCGGTGGTGCGGGTCAGCAGGATCGGTGACAGGTAGGGCACGCCCAGCCGGTTGAGGGCGGCGACGCCGTGGTCGGCGTCACCGCCAGTGGGGCCGGCACCGAACCGGAAACTCATCAGGGTCACCACGAGGTCAGGTTCGAGGCCGGGGGTGGCGCACAGTTCCAGGATCCGGTCGACCGCGCTCGCGGCGTCGGTCTCGATCGCGACCGGCAGCACCCAGGCGTCGCCCGAGAGCGCCTCGGCGAGCCTGGCCGCGACGGGTTCGGGGTCGGTGGGGTAGCTGACCCCGTTGTACAGCAGTGCCACGACGGGGCGTCCCTCCGGCCCCGGGTGGGCGGCGAGGTAGTCCTCGGCGCTGGCGTAGCGGGCCCGGGTGGCCGGGTCGGCCAGGTGAACACCGGGGGTTTGGGGGCTCGGCTCGGGGACGTCGAGGCCGGGCTGGTCACCGTAGTCGCGCAGCAGGGTGCCGAGCACGAACAGGGCGTCGCCGCCGCGCATCGTCCGGTAGGCGCGGGCGAGCCGGGAGAAGATCATCGCGTCCCGCCGGGCCTGGGAGTCGTCCACGCCGCGGGGCGGGGCGGGGGGTGCGCCCAGCATCATCGGCGGCATCGTCCCGGGAGCGAGCCGGAACTGGCCAAGCCGGGTCTGGCCGGCGAATTGCATGCCGAAGGGCAGCAGGTGGCCCGGGTATCCGTCCAGGATCGGCGCCAGGGCGTCCTGCCAGGCCGGGTCGGAGCGCATCAGGTCCACGATGACCGCGTCGGCGGACGAGACCGCCCCGGCGAGAGCGCCGGCGTCGCCGAGGGGCTGGCCGGAGTCGAACAGCGTCAGGCTGCCCCAGCCGGGGACCGCGCGGTCGAGGTGGGCGGCGGTGTCGATGAAACAACGCAGAGCACCCGGGTAGTGGGTGATCGCGACGATCCTCATGGTGCTCCTTCCGTTTCCTGGTTCTCCGGCGGTGCCGCGCTCACCCGGTGCCGCGGGACGATCACCGGATGGCCGGCGCTGGGGTCGGTGGTGACCCAGGCGTTCACGGCGAAGTTCCGTTCGATCTGACCGGCGGACAGTGCCTCGGCCGGGACGCCATCCGTCCGGACCCGGCCCTCGCCCATCACGACGCAGCGGTCGCAGTAGCGGGCGGCCTGGGCCAGGTCGTGCAGCACCGTGATGACGGTGAGGCCGCTGCGCTGGTTCAGGTCGCGGATCAGCTCCAGCACGTCGAGCTGGTGGGCGATGTCGAGGTAGGTGGTGGGTTCGTCCAGCAGCAGCACCTTCGGCTGCTGGGCCAGGGCCGTGGCGATCCACACGCGTTGCCGTTCGCCGCCCGACAGGGACGCCACCAGCCGGTGGGACAGGTGGGCGACCCCGGTGACGGCCATGGCCTCCTCGATCGCGGGGTCGCGCCCGGAGGGGTTCAGCCGCCACCAGGGCAGATAGGCGTAGCGTCCGTAGCCGATGAGGCGCCGCACCGTGACGTCGCCGCTGACCTGGCCGCCCTGCCACACGACCGCCATCACCCGGGCGAGACCCGCGGGGGACAGCGCCCGGATGGGAGCGTCGTCGAGGCGCACCTCCCCCGCGTCGGGACGCAACGCGCCGCTGAGGGCCCGGATGAGGGTGGTCTTGCCGCAGCCGTTGGGCCCGAGAATGCCGTGCACCCGGCCCGGTGCGAAGTCGAGGTCGATGCCGTCCAGGATGCGCCTGCCGCCCAGGCTGAGCCGCAGCCCGCGGGCGCTGATCCGCGCCGTCATCACAGGGCCCTTCGCAGCAGGAACAGGAAGAAGGGGACGCCCAGCACCGCCATCATGATCCCGACGGGGATCTCGACCGGGCTGAACAGCGTCCGGGAGACCGTGTCGCTGATGGTGACCAGGGCGGCCCCGAGGACGATCGAGCCGGGGATCAGCAGGGCGTGGCTGGTGCCGACGACCAGGCGCACGATGTGGGGCACGATCAGGCCGACGAAGCCCAGCAGGCCCACGGCGCTGACGGCGCTCGCCGCGAGCAGGGCCGCGACCGCCGTCAGGGCCAGGCGGTTGGCCTGCACGTTCATGCCGAGGCCGCGGGCGACGTCGTCGCCGAGCACGATGACGTCCAGCCGCCGCACGGTGAACAGCGCCACCGTGAGCATGGCCACCGAATAGGGCCACAGCTGCTGCCACTCGGACCAGCCCTTGAGGGTCATGGCGCCGTTCATGAACATCAGCGCCCCCTGGATCCGGTCGGAGAACAGCACCATGATGGCGCTGATCCCGGCCGCGCACAGCGCCGAGACCGCGACCCCGGCGAGGATCACCCGGATCGGCTGGATGCCGCCGCGCCAGGCCAGCACGTAGATGACGATCGCGGCTGCCATGGCGCCGAGGAAGGCGACCAGCGGAACCAGCCCCTGATACTGCGGGAAGACCAACAGCACCGAGATCCCGGCCAGCCCAGCCCCGGACGACACCCCGATGATCCCGGGGTCGGCCAGCGGGTTGCCCATCACCGCCTGCAGGATCGCCCCGGAGGTGGCCAGGTTCATGCCGACCAGGGTGCTCACCAGCATGCGGGGCAACCGGATGTCCCACACCACCCGCTGCCACTGCACGTCCCCGGAGCCGGTCAGCGCGGCGGCGACCTGGCCCGGGCTGAGGCTCAGGGTGCCGCTGCCGATCGCGAACAGCATCCCGGCCAGCAGCAGGACGCCGAGACCGGCGAAGACCAGGGCCCGGTACCAGGTGCGTTCCCGCAGGCCCGGCTGGGCATGGACGGCCGCGACCGCCATCAGGGCTCCACCGGGGCGCCGAAAACCTCCGGGTGGACCGTGGCGGCCAGGTAGGCGAGCGCGTCGTCGTAGTAGGGCCCGGCGTTGAACAGGAAGTACTGCTGTGGGAGGTAGCTGATGCGTCCCTCCCGGATGGCATCGATGGCCTTCCAGGCGGGGTTCTGGTCAAGCTGGGTCTGGAGGGTCTGCCGGGCGAGGTCGTTGTTGCCGACCATGGACGTGACCAGCACGTGGTCAGGCTGCCGGGCGACGATGAACTCGATGTCGAGCGGGGTGGTCTCCGACCCGGGGTTGTCGGGGGTCGCGCCCGAGGCGATGTTGGTGAGGCCGAGGTCGTTGGCCATCTGCCCGGCGATGCTGTTGTCGAGTTTCACCGAGATGGTGTCGGCGGTGACGAACAGGATGGCCACCGACAGCGGTTTCTTCGGGGCCTTGGCCAGGATCTCGCTGTAGCGCGCGTCGATGGCGGCGAGGCGCTGCCCCGCGAGTTCCGGGTTGCCGCCGAGCACCCCGAAGGCGCGGTAGACCTGCTGCAGGTCGCGGTGGGAACGGACCCGCAGCAGCACGGTGGCGATCCCCAGGTTCTGGTAGGCCGCGGCGGCCGAGTCGTGGACTCCTTCGATGCCGACCACCAGGTCGGGGTTGAGTGCCGCCACGGCCTCGGTGTCCGTGGCGTAGGGCAAGCCGACCGAGGGCAGCGCCATGATCTTCTCGGCGTGTTCGCTGGCGAGGCGGAGGTTGCCGGTGAGCTCGGGGCGTCCGACCGCGGTGCCGCCCGCGTCGTACCAGATGTTGAGGGGCGTACCGGAGAGGAAGACCACCCGTTCGGGACGTTTCTCCAGTTTCACGCTCCGCTTGGCGGTATCGGTCACGGTGAGGGGGAAGGAGTCCCCGGACAGGCTGATCGAACCCGCCTCGGCCGGGCTGGCCGAGGGCATCTCGGGCGCGCTGGACGCGGAACTGCACGCGGCGGCCAGGCTCAGCACGGCGAGCAACAAGAGACTCAGGCAGCGTCGCAGCACGGGGCTGGTCCTTTCCGGAACCGGTTTGGTCCAAGTTTTGGGCAACAAATCGCGGAGAGTGTGTTGGTAGGTGGATCTTCACGAGGATCGTCGTGGTGGCCCGGCGAGACGGACGCGGGTGATCGCGCTGGATCGTGCGGTCTCGATGGGACGGCGAAGCCAGAGCTTCACCGGGACGAGCGCAGCAGATTCCACCCATCCGAATACTCTTTTAGGCAAGACTAATCTATCTTCGGGTTGGCGGGTGCGGGCCAGCAGCTCGGTCTCACCATGCGTAGAACGGCGCAGGGGTCTGCCCGCCAGGCCCGGTGAGCGCCCTGCGGGCCGGCCCACAGCGACTGACCCGGCTTGAAGCCCCGTCCTGGTCGACGAGCGGCAGAACGTGCCCCCCGTGTGGGACGTCGTGCGGCGCGAGGTGGACCTCATAGTGCAGGGCCCCGCGGGTGAGCCGGTGGGTCCTGGCGGCCTCACCGCAGGTGTGACGCCAGCAATGCTCATCGACCCCCAGCACGGTGACCCCGTAGAACCGAGCAGGGTAATCGATCAACACCCGCTTGCCTTCAGCGATGATCGCATCGTTGGCGGTGTCTCATGCGACACCGAGCCCCTCGGCGGCCTGAAGTCACGTGTTAACCGGTCACCTTCAACCCGAGTCCGTCAAGCCGGCAGAACATGGTCAGATCAGGCGCGCTGAAGGTAGCGTTGGACACGTCGAGGTCTTCCAGATGAGTGGTGTGAGAGCTTCCATCCTCGGGAGGCCTCGACCCCCTCACCCAGCAGCCACGCCGGAACCCCTACCCACACCCTCGTTTGGGAAGAGCCCCATATGCCTGCCATCACGCCCGTCCCCCCACGCGTTTCAGCAGGAGTCACGGGGCTTGGTTCGGATGCCCCTCGACCTCCTGGAGTTTCCGGCGCTGCAGTCGGCGGACGCGAATGACCTGGGCGATGAGGTCGACGGCCACGAACCCCACAGCGAGGGCGGCGGCCCCGATGAAACGGGAACGCGGATACAGAAAAACGCAGATCAGGAATACCCCGATCCCCTGGAACAGATACAGCTTCACCGAGGTTTTGTTCCACAGATGGCCCTTGATGGAACCATCCCAGTACTTCCATCTCCTTCCCATCATGCGATGATACCTGCTCCGGCAACAAGGATCACTCCACCGGGGACCCAGAACTCCGGCCACGATCGGCCGGTAACGCGTGCAGCTCCCCTCACACGGCATTCATTTATCAGCACCCGAGAGGAAACGAATGTGGAGCCGAATCCGAATTCTGCCCCATAGGACCGCATTGCGGTTTGCTGATCCCGCATCCCACCATGCCTCATGTAAATCGTATATCTTTTCTTCGTTCGTTGACAGAGGAAGCCACCTGCCGCATCTGCCGTCGCTGTAGAGGTATCGCGGCGCCGCGATACCTCTACGCGCGGGCGAGAATGATGCCTTGCGGCACCATTCTTCACCGATGCGGGCGGTTCGGATACTTGCGACGCAGTCGACGAAGATGGATTGCCCAGACGATCTGATAGACGACACATTCCACGACCACCATCGCAATCCCCACGATTGCGGCCCCGAGGAACCGGGCAGGCGGGAACAGCACAGCAACGACCACGAACGTCCCAATTCCTCGAAACAGGTAGGCACCCACCGACGGCGTGTATATTCGAAGATGGTCTTCGACGGATTCGAACCAGCTCTTCGTTTTCCTTGTCATTGTGATCTCATTCCGCCATCGGCAGCCGAAACGCTACCACTGTTACCAGAATGTTATCACCGAAGTGACCAAAGTCGCGACAGTTCCCCACGGATTCAGTCTGACGACCTATTTGATGCCGATCTTGGCGGCGTGTTTAGAGACTTCCTTGCCGAGGTAACGCGCGAGCGCTCCCCGGTTCCACTGGGAGACCCATGTGCGGAACAACTTCCAGTCAAAATCAATGAATCCGATGAATGGATTGACTCCCTTAACCACGCACGAGGCGTACTCCTGAACTCCTTCTACCCCGGGGCTGCAGGGAGGCGTGGCGCTGCCTTTGGCAGCTTCGTAGTCGATGCGCAGTTTGCCTTTGGCGTCTCGAATCACCACCTGATTTAACAAAGTGGTCAGGTCCTGCCTCAATTCCTGCGCCTAGGCGTCGGTGAACTCGCCGTTCTCGCCGCAGGATGCTGTTGAGGTGCCGTGGTCCGCGCTGGCCTCGGTCATGGGCACCGCGAGCATGTTGCACTCCCGAGCAACGCCAGAATGTATTTGATGATGTTCTTCATACCAGCTCCATTTTCGTTGGCTGTCTTCCCCTGCACTTCCCGGCGATCCGGTCAGTGTGCAGGGTGCCACATCAAATAGCTGGCAGGATTTCCTCGGCTCCGGGATTCGATGGTGGCTCCCCGACGTGGCAGATGAGAGCTGCGCCCTGGGCTGGTCGCAGTTCCCGTGCTCCCGGAGTGGCCGGGTGAGTGCTTCGGACAAGCCATGGCGGCACTCCACTAGCAGAGAACACCACTTACACCGTTTTCCCAGTGGAAGGGTTGAGTTGTTCCGGCGGGTTCGCTCCACCTTGTTTCCTGCCGTCATGGCTATTGTCCGTAGTGCGGCTCGCCGGGACACCACGGCCGGACCGTGAACCTCACCCGTTTCACGGTCCGGAAAGGCCATACCCATGATCACGTTCGGTATCGACGCACACAAGCGCTCACACACGATCGTCGCCGTCGACGACCTCGGCCGCAAGATCGCGACCCGCACCATCAAGACCACCACCAGCGAGCACCCCGACGCCCTCGCCTGGGCCAAGGACATCACCCCGGGAGGGACACAGCCGCCGGTGGGCCAACGAAGACTGTCGGCACATGACCCGCCGCCTGGAAGCAGGTCTGCTCACCGCCGCCAAGATCGTCGGCGAAACCGCCGGCGTGGACCGCTTCGCCAACACCGATGCGTTCGCCCGCTACAACGGCACCGCCCCTTTTGCCCGTCTGGTCCTCCAACGTGCCCCGTCACAGACTGTCACGCACTGGCAATCGGCAACTGAACGCCGCGATCCACCGGATCGCGCTCACCCAGGCCCGTCACCACCAGCCCGCAAAGGAGCTCATCAAACGCCGAGTCGAGAACGGCAAGTCCGACCGAGAAGCCCTCCACATCCTCAAGAGACACCTCTCCCGAACCGTTTACCAAGCCCTCCAAACCGACCAACAGGCATCACTCACCCTCCGCAGCTTTACAAAGGAGCTAGGGACAGCCCCTAGCGAGGAGGTGTCGCCCGGGGGCCTGCGCCGCAGTTGGTGGAGAATGGCGGCCGACTGCTCACCGGCACCGCGAGTCCCCATGTGTTGCCTCAGCAAGCTCCAATACGATCCATGCAGGCCCCAAGCAGAAGGCGAGTAGATACAGTGAGCCGTCCCGACCCGAACTTCATCTGGAGCATCGCTGACATGCTTCGTGGCCCGTACCGGCACAAGGAGTTCGGCACGGTCATTTTGCCGTTCACGGTGCTGGCCAGGTTCGACGCGGTACTGGCAGACACGAAGCAGGCGGTGCTGGGGGCGTTTGAGAAATACGAGACCGCACCGGAGCTTGTACGCCACGAGATGCTGAAGCGGGCCTCGGGCCAGTCGTTCTACAACACCTCGTCCTTCACCTTGAAGACGCTGGGCGATCCGGCAAACCTGGCCGCGAACCTCCAGAACTACGTGGAGGGCTTCAACGACGAGGTGCAGGTCGTCTTCGAGCGGTTCAACATGGCTTCGGTCATCGACACCCTGGACGAGCGCGAACGGCTGACGGGGATAGTCCAGAAGTTTGCTGCCCTAGACGTCCACCCTGACAGGGTGAGCAACGCCGAGATGGGCGATGTCTTCGAGGAACTGATCCGACGGTTCATGGAGTCGAGCAAGGACCTCGCGGGTGACTACTTCACCCCGCGCGAGGTCATCCGGCTCATGGTCTCTCTGCTGTTCGCGCCTGACACCGAGGACCTTTCTGATCCCCACCTGATCCGCCAGGTCTACGACCCCACTTGTGGGACAGGCGGCATGCTCTCAGAAGCCCACTCGTGGCTACGCCAGCACAACGGACAAGCCACCCTGAACCTGTTCGGCCAGGAGTTCAACCCCCTGTCCTTCGCCATGGCCAAGGCAGACCTCATCATCAAGAACCAGGACTCCTCGAACATCTACTTCGGGGACACGCTCTTGAAGGACGGCCACGAGGGTAAGACGTTCTCTTACTGCCTCGCGAACCCGCCGTTCGGGCAGGAATGGAAGGTCCAACAGCAGGCAGTCAAGGACGAGCGAGAGCGCGACGGCGAGGATGGACGTTTCGCTGCTGGCCTGCCGAGCGTCAACGACGGGGCGTTGCTGTTCCTTCAGCATCTGGTCTCGAAGCTGCGGCCCGCTGCACAGGGCGGTGGGCGTGGGGCCATCGTCCTCAACGGATCGCCCCTGTTCACGGGCGGAGCCGGAGAAGGGCCGTCGGAGGTGCGTCGTCATCTTCTGGAAAACGATCTCGTGGACGCCATCATCGGCCTGCCCAACGACCTCTTCTACAACACGGGCATCGCGACCTACATCTGGGTGCTCGACAACGCCAAATCCGCCGAACGCAAAGGCAAGGTCCAGTTGATCGACGCAACGGCCCAGTGGGAGAAGATGCGCAAGTCCATCGGCTCCAAGCGCCGCTACCTGTCCGAGGCCAACATCCAAACCATCACTCACCTGTACGGACAGTTCGAAGACGCTGACCCCGACCTGTCCAAGGTGCTGCGTACCGAGGAGTTCGGCTACCGGACGATCACCGTCGAACAGCCGCTGCGCCAGATCTTCTCGGTGGACCAGGACCGGATTGAGAAGGCTTTGTCGCTGACGCCGATCAAGAAGATGGACAAGGTACTGCGAGAACGGCTCAGGGCCGCTTTGGAGAGCATGGACCACGAGGCCGTTTGGACGTCTCGACGTGACTTCGACAAGGAGCTGGGAGCCGCCCTGGTCGCCCAGGAGATGGGCCTCAAACCAGCTCAACGCGCCGCAGTCATGAGAGCGTTCGCGAAATCCTCCCCCGAAGGAGAGTTGGTCACCAACCTCAAGGGCGAGCCCGAGCCGGACCCCTCGCTGCGGGACACCGAGAACGTGCCCCTCACCGAAGACATCGACACCTACGTTGCGCGGGAGGTTCTGCCGTGGGCCCCGGAAGCCTGGGTGAACCGCACTCGAACCAAAGTCGGCTATGAGATTCCTTTCACCCGCGTCTTCTACAAGTACGTGCCTCCGCGCCCACTGGCAGAGATCGATGCCGATGTCCAAGCAGCCATCGCCCGCGTGCAAGCACTCTTTGCGGAGGTAAAGGCATGAGAACCGTTCCCCTTCGCCGTTTGGCCCATATCGTGAACGGCGGCACCCCCAAGGGGAACGCATCAAACTGGGACGGCGACGTACCTTGGGCAACACCCGTCGATTTGGGGACGGCCCACGGCGGCGAACTGTCAGATACCCTCCGAACCCTGACAGATGAGGGACTGGAAACAGGCTCATCTGCCGTGCCAGCGAGGAGCGTCCTCCTTTCAACACGCGCTCCTGTGGGGTATGTCGCTATCGCCACCCAGAGAATGGCTTTCAACCAAGGCTGCAAGGCACTCGTACCCGATAAAAGGCTAAACTCCCGCTACCTGGCCTATGCACTCCAGGCGTCGACCGCCAACCTTCAGGTGCGATCCAACGGCACAACATTCCTTGAACTGTCGACAGAGGAATTGAAGAGCACAAGAATCCCTTATCTGACCGTGTCGAAGCAGGTCCAAATTGCTGATTTCCTCGACCGCGAGACTGCGCAGATCGACGCCATGATCGAAGCGCAGGAGCATCTGCTGACTCTGACGCATGAGCGCAGGCGAGCAGCCATAGCTTATCACCTTGATGCGGAAAGATGTTGCCTTCTTGGTCCACGAATGAAACACGTCGTAGCAGGAGTGCGCCAAGGCGTCAGTCCACAGTGTCTTCCTTACCCAGTAGATGGGGTGAGCGAGTGGGGTGTTCTCAAAGTTGGATGCGTGAACAGCGGCATTTTCAATGCCCTGGAGAACAAGAAACTCCCTGACGAGATCTCACCTGATCCATCTTGCGTACCCGACGTCGGAGATATTGTCATTTCTCGCGCAAACACTCGGACATTGCTGGGAAGCGCTGCGGTTGTAACAAAAGCCATGCCTCGACTGATGTTAAGCGACAAATTGTACTCATTCAATGTTGGCCACAACAACCCTCACTTCATTGCTTTGATACTCGGGACTCACCTCTATCGCGACCTTATTGAGATCGAAGCAACTGGAACAAGCGATTCGATGCAAAATATTAGTCTTCATAGCATTCTTGACTTGCCCATGAACGTGCCCACCCTAGATGAGCAGAACGAACGAGTGGCTCGTTTGCAAACCACCTTACGGACCATGGACACTCTCATCATCGGTGTCCATGAGATGTTGAGTCTGCTACGGGAGCGACGCGAGGCCCTCATTACTGCCGCCGTCAGCGGCAGGATTGACCCCGCCACCGGCATTGAGCGTATCGAGGAGGCGTCATGACGCAGGCGTACAAGGAGCTTGCGATGGAAGACGAGATTGTCGCTCGCCTCCAGAGCCGGGGCTGGGTGTACGAGGAGGGATCGGCTGCGCGCTACGACAAGCAGCGCGCTTTGTTCCCAGAGGATGTCTTCGCGTGGCTGGAGGCCACTCAGCCGGACGAACTCGCCAAGATTGTCAAACCAGGCGTGGGCCCTGCAGCCCAGACGAAGGCGAAGGACGGCATCCTCAATGCCTTGGCTGAGACGCTCAGCAATGTCACAGGGGGCGGGGGCACCTTGACGGTGCTCCGGAAGGGCTTCAGGCGTGTCTCGGCCCGGTTCCAGATGGTGCAGGCCAAACCGACCGAGACGATGAACCCCAAGACGGTACAGGACTATCAGCGCAACGTCCTGCGGGTGGTCCGGCAGGTGCAATACTCGATCACGAACCCAAACAAGTCCATCGACCTCGTGCTGTTCTGCAACGGCATCCCAGTGGCGACCATTGAGTTGAAGACCGAGTTCACCCAGTCGGTGGTGCGCGGACAGGTGCAGTACAAGAACGATCGCGACCCGGGCGCTGACGGCAAGGACGTCCTGCTGGCTTGGGGCAAGCGCGCCTTGGTGCATTTCGTCGTCACCGACAACGAGGTCTCGATGACGACGGACCTGAAGGGCGCCAAGACCACCTTCTTGCCGTTCAACCAGGGCGACGGCACCGGCAAGGGCAATCCGCTGAACCCGGACGGTGCTCGCACCGAATACTTCTGGCGTGATGTGCTGGACAAGGATGCCTTCCTGACCATCCTGACCAAGTTCATCGTCGTGCGCACCGACGAGAAACCGAACCCGGTCACAGGTAAGACGGAGAAGTCCACGTCATTGCGTTTCCCGCGTTTCCACCAGTGGGATGCGGTGGAGAAGATCGTGGCACGAGTGAGCGAGGTGGGCGTCGGTGAGCGCTACCTGATCGAGCACTCGGCTGGTTCGGGGAAGACCGACACCATCGTCTGGACGGCCTTCCGCCTCGCGGCTCTGCACCGGGACAACAAAAAGGTTTTCGACTCGGTGATCGTGGTCACCGACCGTAACGTGCTCGACAAGCAGATGTCGACGGCCATGCGGCAGTTGGATCCCCATCATGCCCAGATGGTGCGGATTGACGGGGCCGGTGGGTCGAAGTCGGGGGAACTGGCCGATGCCCTCCGCTTGAAGACGCCGATCATCGTGGTCACGATCCAGACCGCGCCGTTCGCACTGAAGTACCTACGTGAGCAGGCCGATTCCTCGGGCGGTCAGTATGCGGTGATCGCGGACGAGGCGCACTCGTCACAGACGGGCACGGCAGCGGCGAAGTTGAAGACGGTGCTGAGCCCGAACGAGCAGGCCGACGTGGAGGACGGCGGTGAGATCGATGCGCAGGCCATGCTTGCCGCAGAACTGCCGCAGCGGGCCGAGACCCCCAATCTGACGTACCTGGCGTTCACGGCAACCCCGAAGGAGAAGACCCTCGAACTGTTCGGGACGCCGGACTACGACGATCTGGATGACAATGGTGAACCGCTGCCCAAACCGTTCCACCGCTACACGATGCGCCAAGCCATCGAGGAAGGCTTCATCCTCGACGTCCTCCAGAACTACACCGAGTACAAGGTGGCCTACGAGCTCGGGTTGAAGGCTGCCGACGACGACGTCGAGTCGGTCGACAAGGAGGCTGCCCGCAAGGCAGCGCACCGTTGGGTGCAGTTGCACGAGCACAACATCACCCAGAAGGTCGACATCATCGTCCGGCACTTTCGGGAGAACATCGCGGGCCTGCTGGGCGGCACGGCAAAAGCCATGATCGTGACCTCCTCCCGCAAGCATGCGCTGCGCTACTACAAGGCCGTGGAACGCTACGTGGCCAAGCACGGCTATGACGACGTGCACGCGCTCGTGGCGTTCTCGGGGAAGGTGATCGTCTCAGGCGATGACACCGACATCGCGCCCGATGAACTACTCGGCGTGGGTGAGTACACTGAGGCGGGCGTCAACATCGGCGCCAAGGGCAAACCCTTGGACGAGGTGTTGAACGGCCCCGCTTACCAAGTCATGATCGTGGCCAACAAATACCAGGTGGGGTTCGACCAGCCGCTGCTGTGCGCAATGTACGTCGACAAGCGCCTGGATGGTGTGATGGCCGTTCAGACCCTCTCCCGTCTCAACCGCACGTGGTCCGGGAAGGACCGGGTGTACGTCCTAGACTTCGTGAACGACACCGACGACATCCTGGCAGCATTCAAGCCCTACTACGGGGGTGCTGTCATCGAGAAGCGCACTGATCCCGACCTGCCCAACCGCCTCGCAGTCCAGTTGGACGCCGTGGGTCTTGACCGCATCTACACTCATGACGAGATCGAAGCGGCGGCCATCGCAGCGACCGATCCTCAGGCCACCCACAGCGCCTTGGTGAGCGCCATCGACCCAGGCGCCAAGCGCTTCCTCGACCTGCTGCGCAAGGCTCGCGAGACCAAGGACGACGAGGAGACGCAGCGCCTGGACGGCTTCCGCTCCAACCTCAACAACTACGTCAAGGCGTACGACTTCCTCTCCCAGATCATCCCCTACGACCTGGAGATGGAGAACCGCTCCATCTATTACCGTCTCCTAGCCAAGCGCCTGAAGGACGAAAGGGTGGGTGTGGTAGTAGAGATCGACCACATCACGCTCGCCAAGTACAAAGTGGAGCAGAAAGCCACGAAGGCGCTCAACCTCTCCACTGGGGAAGCAACTCCACTGACCCCGTTGGCGGAGATGGGCACAGCAGCGGCCCGTGAACGGGACATGGCCCACTGGTCCGAGATCATCGACGCCATCAACAGCCTGTTCGCAGACAGCGGGCTGAGCGCCGACGACGTGGTGCCAGAGATCGAAGGGGTCCTCCGCGATGCGAAGAAGGACCCTGTCTTGGTCGCCAAGGCCAAGGCGAATACCGACAGCGACTTCAATGCCGATAACACCGTCGTCACCGAGGTGCTCTCCAAGTTCATCGACCGACGTGAGCGAAGCGAAGAGATCATCAACGCGCTGCTGAAAGAGCAGAACATGGAGACCTTCGCGAACCTGCTCGCCCTGCTTGGGTTCCGCGAGTATCTCGCCACCGTCGACTACTCTTTCCCACCGGCTGATGTGAGCGTCGAGTTGGCACCCGACGCCCAACACCTGGAGATGAAAGGACTGGTCGGGCATTCTGGGGGAACTGGAAGCGCCTCTGCCCGAGATCGAGGAGTGGGTGACTGAAGGTGTTGAGTGAGATGAGGAGTCGGATGTGAGTGAGCCAGCTGCTGCTGGCACCAGCCCACAGTTTCTGTCAGTGCCCCGGCCCATAATGGAGCCATGAATCTCTACACCAAGAATGGTCGTCCCCTACAGGTCAGCGGCGACTCGCTGTTCTCACGCTCGGGCATATACCTCGGCAGAATCTCCAACGGCAGAGTGTACGACCCTTCAGGTCAGTACGCGGGCACCATCTGCGGCGACCGCGTGGTCTACCGCAGCAGTGACAGCGCAACCATCAGCAGCCCTAGCATCTCGGCTAATCGTGTCGGGTCGGCTGCCGCCAACACGGTAGCCTCAGTCATCTGGGGTGACGAGCCCAACTTCCCCGACTAAGAGCCAGGCTGTGGATACCTTCATGAGCTGTCGGCCACCGCGTGGACAGCGATCCACACGATCCTTACCAACCTGCTCCTTGTTACCGCTTGGGTTGCGGCAACCATCGCTTTAGGGCAGTGGAAGACCAGCCGAGATACCACGACGAATGATCGTCAGACGCTGCTGAACCTGAACGCAGGTCGCTTCTACAGGGCTTTCAGGACGTGGACCATCTTGGCCAAGGCATGGGAAGTCTCGCTCATTGAGGCTTATTCACAGTCGTTCTCAACCGCACTCTGATTAGGGGTCTTGCTGGTCGACACGCCTGCTGTGAATAAGCCTCGATCAACTGATCGCTCCGTGCAGGGCGCGCTCGGGTGCGAGTGCTGAAGCCTCCGCTATAGCACTGGCATTCCGGCACCCAGCTGGATCACGGGGGTGGTTTGATCCAGTCGGCGAATCGCGCACGATCACGAACCTCGTCGGGGCAACCCCGCTTCTTGTCCAGCAGGATGTGGCGAATCTCCCAGAGGCGCGTCTCCGTGATGTGTCCCTTCCAGTAGGCCACGCGGAAGAAGTGCCACGAGGTGGTTACTTGGATGGTCGGGCTCACATCCAAATTGGCGAGCCGACGGGGAACGCCCTTATCATCCGAAACCACCACGGACTTGATGCTTCGTGAGGTGAGGATGGCCAAGGTCTCCGCTTCTCCAGCATGAGTGGCATCAGGGTTGGTGGATGCCTGTCGAAAGAAGTCCTGATTCAGCCGAAAGTTCATGAACTCCTCTCGCGTCTCCAGGAGCAGTGGCTCCCCGAAGATATCGTGCGCATCACGCATGTGCGGTAGGCCCTGCTTTGATGCCTGATCGTTGCATTCGCTGGCGACCGTGCCGCACCAAGAGCCATTGTTCGCCACGAGGCGTCCAAGCAGTGGCATTTCGTCAACGAGAGCGAAGTTGATCAGCACGGTGGTGTCCGGGAACACCAGTCGCGGCTTGGGGTCGTCGTGCACTTTGGCAGGCTATCCGAGCAGGGACATCAAGTCGGAGTCACTCATGGTGGGGACAGATGGCTCGTCAACTTCCAAGGTCTCAGGGTCGACTCCCAGCATCCATGCCAGCGTTCCCTTCTGGAGTTTCCCGAGAGCCACGCCCTCCAGATGCGCATCCTTCAACCACGAGGGGAAGGTGCGGGCACTGGCACGCGTCATGCGCTCCGTGATCGGATCACCTGGCTCACTCTGCTTCCAGTAGCGACGTAGGAGGCGTTGGGTGGACAGGTCCAGCAGAGAGCGCGTCTCGGGTGGCACTGGAAGACGAAGGTTCTCCAGCCGCACTTTCACGGTGTAGGTCGAGACGCCCCACTGCCAGATCAATGCGGCCAATTCATGCGAAGACAGCCCAGACCAGTCAATGTCGCGCAACTCCGGCTCCGGGAGCAGCAACTCTGCGGCGAACTGGTTGGCGGCAGCCTCCTCACGACTGACTTCACGGCCCTCAACGGCCATGACGCCCTCGTGCCCGAGGACCAGATGAGCCAACTCGTGTGCCAAGTCGAAGTTCTCCTTGAACCAGTTGCCCGTCTCCGGGATGACGATCACGTCACGCGGCCCAATCTGAAGCGAGTAAGCCGTACTAAGGCCAGGCAGCCGAACTGTGTCGATTCCCAGGGCAGCGAGACGCTCAATGAACGGACGTACGAAGCCCTCTCCCAGGGCCTCCCGTGCGGAGGCAAGGTCTCCGGGGACACGGCTGGGCTCCAACGAGTACACAGCCTCAGCTTGGCGGTACGCGAGTAACACATCCGACAGGATGGGTTTGTCACCTTGCTCGCCGTCGATGCTGCGAGTCCACGTCTCTCTGTCGAAGTTATGGCGTCCCGACACCACGAGCCGGTTCGGGTCAGGCACACCAGTGATGAGCAGGTGAATGTCCTGGTCGAGCACCTCGGCCAGGCGCGCCAGTTCGAGCGCGGAAAAGCCACGCTGACCACGAAGCGCACGTGAGAAGGCGTCCTCGGTCATCCCGACCCGACGCGCTATTTCCTTCTGAGGGGTGCCTTCAGGGATCGCCCCAAGCACCCGTTGACCAATGCTGGGGTTCATGGTCACCATCCTAGAATGTTCTTGGGATTTTCCCAAGAGCCAGGTGCGATACCCCTTAAGAGCACCGAAACCCCCGGCGCGGACACCGGGGGCTCGACCAATACGACTGGCGGTGACGGTGGGATTTGAACCCACGGTGGCTTGCACCACACTCGCTTTCGAGGCGAGCTCTTTCGGCCGCTCAGACACGTCACCGCCGATGAGCGTATCCCAGCCCGGCCCCGCGGACAAATCCGCTCTTCCCTCAGCCGACCACGACCTCGAAGGTTCCGACCCGGTCCGCGATCCCCGCCGCCAGGTCCTCGATCATCCCGACGTCGTGGAGACGGTTCCGCCAGCTCTCCGGGATTCCGCTGCGCCCGTACAGCGCCCCCGTCAGCTGCCCGTAGATGGCCCCGACGGTGTCGGCGTCGTCGCCCAGGTTCACGGCCAGCAGCGCCCCTTCGAGGAAGTCGTCGGTCCTGGCGAGGGCCCACAGCGCCGCTTCCAGGCTGTGCAGCACATATCCCGACGACGAGATCTCGTCGCGTTCCTTGACCCGGTAGGAGCCGCGCAGGATCGTCGCCAGGTCGGGGTTGGTCACCTGCTCGGCCAGGTCGGCGGCCAGTACGTACATCTCCGTGCGCGACGCCCCCTCGATGGCGGCCGCGATCAATCTGCCGTAGGCCCCGCACGCCTCGACGCACTCGACGGCGGGATGGGTGGTGCGGGAGCTGTCGGCGGAGAACCGTCCCGCGGCCTCGGGGTCGTCGCAGAAGGCCATCGCGACCGGCGCCAGGCGCATCAACGAGCCGTTGCCCGCGCTCATCCCGCCGACCGCCTCGCGGTAGGGCTCGCCGGTGATCTCGAACTCCTCCAAGGCGACGCGGGTCTGGTTGCCGATGTCGAAGCACCGGCCCGTGCTGCTGAGGTACCCGTCTCGGTACCAGCGGACGAACCGGGCCAGCTGGTCGCGGGGATCGTAGGCCCCGGTCTCGGTCAGGCTCGCTGCGATGCACAGCGCCATCGACGTGTCGTCGGTCCACTGCCCGGGCGCGAGATCGAACACCCCTCCGCCCACCATGTCGGTGACGGGCGGGAAGGAGTCGCGGGCCTGGAACTCGACGGCGGCACCCAGGGCATCACCCACCGCCAGCCCCAGGAGACTGCCCAGAAGTCGGTCACGCCATGTGTCGCTGATCGCCATGACCTCACCCTAGGGGACCCGCGGGTTATGGCGACTACGTCTCACGCATCCCGCAGTCATCCCCGCAGGGGCCATCGCCTCCCCTGCCCAGGGCGGCCGCGGATGTGGCGCAGCAGGCGTCTCCGCGCCAGGCCTCGACGCCCTCGCGGACAGCGAATCCGGCGATGACCAGGGCCGCCACGGGATCGGCCCAGGTCCAGTCGAGCAGGCTGTTCAGCACGAGACCGACCAGCAGTGCTGCGGAGAGGTAGGAACACACGAGGGTCTGTTTCGAGTCGGCGACCGCGGAGGCCGAGCCGAGCTCGCGGCCGCAGCGTCGTTCGAACCAGCTCAGGAACGGCATCACCACCAGGCTCAGTGCGGCGAGCACAATTCCGACGGTCGAGTGCTCCGGTTCGCGCACACCGGTCAGCGAGAGGGCGGCCTCCGTGGTGACGTAGACCGCCAGGGCGAAGAAGGAGATCGCGATCACCCGCAGTGCCGTTTTCTCCCGGCGTTCGGGATCGGACGAGGCGAACTGCCAGGCAACCGCCACCGCGGAGAGCACCTCCACGACCGAATCCAGGCCGAATCCGATCAGGGCGGCGGACGACGCCTCACCCCCCGCCGCGAGGGCGACGAAGGCCTCGATGACGTTCCAGGTGATCGTGAGCGCGACGACGATCCTGATCCGTCGCTGCAGGGTCGCTTTCCTACCGGGCTCCAAGGCTTCCGCCGTCACCGGGAAACCCCCGCGACGTGGCAGCAGGGTGATTCCGCGCAGGCAACGTCATCGACGGTCGGGGGGAGCTCCGTCCGCGAAGCAATGGTCAGCATGCGCCGACCCTACAGCAAACACTGGCCCGGGGCGCTGCCCTGTGGCCAGGTCTGCTGTTCGGGCGTGGGATGGTTTCGACACGGGCCGCTCGTTTCTCACGGCCCGGCTCAACCAGCTTGGAGGGCAGAAGTTGGTTGAGCCGACCTGCGAACGTCAGCGAGTGGAGCGTGTCGAAACCAAGGCGAGGGTGATCGGGGACCGGTAGTCGGGTTCTGGCCACCAGGTGCCGGGGGTTTCGACACGGACCGCTCGTCCCTCACGGCCCGGCTCAACCAGCTTCAGAAAAGGACGCTCACGCACCTGATCAACCGGTTTTGGGGATGGTCGGGACCACCTCGGCGACTTGCACCCGGGCTCCTTCCGGTGTGATCAGGGTCCAGGGTTCGTCGGAGCGCCACGTGCCCGGGATGCCGTCTTTCGGGTAGTGCTCCAGGACCGCGCCGTCCACCCACACCTGCGACCCGTCCGGCACCTCGACGACCCCGTGGCTGGGATGCGTCAGCCGCACCCCGTCGCCCGCTACCCGCAGCGCCCAGCGCCGCTCCACCAGTGACGTCCCACCCGTGTCGAGGGGACGCCAGCAGCCGACCAGTGCCTCGGCCGCCCCCGGGTCGACGAAACTCACCACCCGCTCGCCCACCAGTTTCACGCGACGCGGCAGGCTGAGGCAGCCCGCGTGGTCGCGGACGGCCGGGTCCTGGGCCTGCTGCCGCACCCAGCCGATCAGCAGCGGCTCCCCGTCGGCGACGGTGGCCTGCACGGCGTAGAGGTCGGGGCCGACGTCGAGGAGGTTCGCGTGTTCGGCGACGAACCGCGGCCGCGCCCCGTCGGCCTCAAGCCTTCCCACCACTGCCAGTTCCCCGACGAGCCGGTCCCCGTCGAGGACGGAGACCAGCAGCACCCAGCTCTCCCCCAGCCGGAACAGCTGCGGACACTCCCACACGTCGGCGGTGGCGGCGGCCGCCAGCACCGGGTCGTCGGCGACGAACAACCCCAGGTAGCGCCACGCCAGTTCGTTCTGCCGGTCGAACAGCAGCACGACGGGGGTGCCGTCGCGGCGGCCCGCCCCGAGGATCGCCAGGGGCCTGCCGTCGAGTTCAAAGACGAACGGGTCGCGCATCACGGCGATGTCGTCCAGATCAGGGGTGGGCGCGACGACGACGGGCGCGTCCCAGGTCACCAGGTCGGGGCTGCCCCAGCGCAGGCACACCGTCGAGGCCCCCGATTCGTCCGTGACCCCGGAGTAGACCACCCCGGGTCTTTCATGGCCGGGCAGGAACACCCCCGACCAGCAGCCGAAGGCGTCGGGGCCGCCGGGGGTGGGTCCGAAGGCGACGGGCAGCAACCGCCAGTTCGCCAGGTCGTCGCTGACGGCGTGCCCCCACGCGATCCGCCGGTGTTCCGGGGCGGCCGGGTTGTGCTGGAAGAACACGTGCCAGGCCCCGTCGCGGAGGGTCATGCCGTTCGGGTCGTTGAGCCAGCCTCTGTGCGGCCGCAGGTGATAGCTGGTGGTCGGTGCGGTCATCTCCTGGCCTCTTCCGGTGGGGTCTCGCTACGGGCTTCGCATCCACGCTATCGGAGGGCGGAAAACCCAGCCCAGCCCCGAGATCCCGCCCACGCTCCCGCGATTCGCTTGTCTTACGGTCATTCGCCTGCGCTGTGGCGCAGGCGTTCGTCCACAAGGCTGGCGTTTCCGTCGGGAGGGTTGGCGGACGACGGGAAGGCAGGCGTTCCCCCGTCGGGCCCCTACCGTCGCCCCTCGAAGAACTCCCCCAGCAGGGCCGCGCAGTCGGCGGCGAGCACCCCCGTGGTCACCCTCGGGCGGTGGTTGAGACGCGGGTCGCGCAGCACGTCGAACAGCGACGCCACCGCCCCCGCCTTGTCGTCGAGGGCCCCGAACACGAGGTGGTCGATCCGGGCCGCGACGATCGCGCCCGCGCACATGGTGCACGGCTCCAGGGTCACCACCAGGGTGCAGCCCGTCAGCCGCCACCGGCCGAGGACGTCGGCGGCGCGCCGGATCGCGACCACCTCGGCGTGCGCCGTCGGGTCGCTCGTGAGTTCGCGTTCGTTGCCGCCCACCCCGATCGGCGACCCGTCGGGCCCGAGGACGACGGCCCCGACCGGCACGTCGCCGCGCAGCCCCGCCTCCCGGGCCGCGGCGAGGGCCTGCCGCATCGTCGGCTCGTAGCGGCGCGCCACGACGGCCGGTTCCTCAGTCGTCGAAGGCCTCGACGGCCCGTTCGAAGACCTCGTCGATCTTCAGGCGTCGCGCCACCTGCATCAGCAGCTCGTCGGAGTCCTCCTCGTAGTCGGTGGCGATGGCCTCCAGTTCGAAACCCCGCAACCCGGCGGCGGCGAACATCTCCAGGTCCCCGACGGGCGTCGGATCGTCCTCCTCGTCGGGGATCTCCTCGCCCAGGTAGTCCACGACGTCGCGGGCGATGGGCCAGTCGTTGGCGGCGGTGGCGTCGCTGAGCAGCACCTCCACCACCCGGCCCCTCACCCGGCAGATCACGAAGAACTCGCCCGCCACCGACACGTATCCGTCCGCCCCGGAATCGCCGGGCAGGCGGCCGAGCTGGCGGATCAGCTCGTCGAGGTCGTTGGCCAGGTCGAAGTCCATGGGAACCGCCGTCGCCTTGCCGTCCTCCCGGTACACGGCGACGACGAGGTCGATGTCGTCCTCCCCCGCGTCCTCGAGGTCGTCGTCGAAGAATTCCTCCTCCGAGTCGTCGGCGGCTTCCAGACCGCGGTCATCCCTCAGGTCAAAAGGCTCGGCGTCTTCATCAAAGGCGTCCACGGCTGCTCTCCTCCCGGTCCTACGGAAACCCCATCCTTCCAGATATCCGGCCTCTTCGAGGGTTCGGGGCGATATCCGTTCCCCCAAACCCTCCAGGTGTGTCAAAGTGGGCTCGTGGAACTTCGCGTCATCTCCCATCCGCTCGTCGATCACAAACTGACGGTCCTGCGAGACCGCAACACCGAGCAACCCACCTTCCGCCGCCTCGTCGAGGAGCTGGTGACGCTGCTGGCCTACGAGGCCACCCGTGGGGTGCGCGTCCACGAGATCGCCGTCGAAACCCCCGTCGCCCCCACCGTCGGCACGAAACTGGACTCCCCGGCCCCGCTGGTGGTGCCGATCCTGCGGGCCGGCCTGGGGATGCTCGACGGCATGCTGCGACTGGTACCGACCGCCGAGGTCGGGTTCCTGGGCATGATCCGCGACGAGAAAACCCTGGAGCCCACCACCTACGCCGAACGTCTGCCGCAGGACCTCTCCGGTCGCCAGTGCTACGTGCTCGACCCCATGCTCGCCACGGGCGGGTCGCTGGGGGAGGCCGTGAAATTCCTCGTCGACCGCGGTGCCGACGACATCACCTGCATCTGTCTGCTGGCCGCTCCCGAGGGGATCAGGAGGATCCAGGATCTGCTGGCGGACCTCGACGTCCCCTGCACCCTGGTGGTTTCCGCCGTCGACGAATGTCTCAACGACCGGGGCTTCATCGTTCCCGGTCTGGGTGACGCCGGCGACCGGCTGTACGGGCTGGCCGACTGAGGGGCCGCACAGGGCTGCCCCGAGCCGCCAGCCCGCGGCGTTTGGTTCAGCTTTCCTTGCCTGCCAATTTCGCCCCGCACTCTATGGCGGCCTCGCCCATGGCCTTGCCGTCATCGTCGGAAATTTTGGAGCCGGCATCTGTACTGCTGTCCTCGTCGGTGGCGGTTGTGACGCCCGTCTTGCCGTCCGCGAGTTTCTGGAGAGAATCGGCGCTCAGCTTGTCGTAGCTGCCATCGACTATGCATCCGACGTAGTCGTTGAGCGTCTCGTCGTCGTATGAGCTCTCGCCGTGGGCCTTCATCATCTTGACTATCCCCTCCTTGACGGCGTCCTTGCTCGGTTTCCCGCTGCACCCGACCGCGCCAAAAGCGATGGCGACCGAGGCCAGGACTGCCACCGATCCCTTGAGCACCCGTAAAATCATGTCTGTCCGTTTCCCTTTCCCGGCGCGGCTCAGCGCCGACACCGTGCAGGGTAGTGGCCGCCGGGAGCCACGGGGCCGGGTTCTCAGGAAATCAGTAGTAGTACGGGAACCCCGACCAGTCGGGGGTACGGTGCTCCAGGAAGGAGTCGCGGCCCTCCACGGCCTCGTCGGTCATGTAGGCCAGGCGGGTGGCCTCGCCGAGCAGTACCTGTTGGCCTACGAGACCGTCGTCGACCAGGTTGAAGGAGTACTTCAGCATCCGCTGCGCGGTCGGGGACTTCGCGCAGATCCTCGCCGCCCAGTCGAGCCCGGTCTCCTCCAGTTCCTCGTGCGGCACCACCTTGTTGACCATGCCCATCTCGTGGGCCTCCTGAGCGTCGTGGACGTCGCCGAGGAAGAAGATCTGGCGCGCGAACTTCTGCCCCACCTGGCGGGCCAGGTAGGCGGAACCGAAGCCGCCGTCGAAGGAACCGACGTCGGCGTCGGTCTGCTTGAAGCGGGCGTGCTCCCGGGAGGCGATGGTCAGGTCGGAGACGACGTGCAGGGAGTGCCCGCCGCCCGCGGCCCAGCCGTTGACGAGCGCGATCACGACCTTGGGCATGAACCGGATGAGCCGCTGCGCCTCCAGGATGTGCAGCCGGGCGAGTTTCGCCCTGTCGACGGTGTTCGCGGTCTCGCCGTCGGCGTACTGGTATCCGGCGCGGCCCCGGATGCGCTGGTCGCCGCCGGAGCAGAACGCCCAGCCGCCGTCCTTCGGGCTCGGCCCGTTGCCGGTCAGAAGCACGCAGCCGATGTCGGCGCTGGTGCGGGCGTGTTCCAGGGCCGCGATCAGCTCGTCGACGGTGTGGGGCCGGAAGGCGTTGCGCACCTCGGGCCGGTTGAAAGCGATCCTGACGGCCGCGACGTCGCGGGCGCGGTGGTAGGTGATGTCGGTGAACTCGAAGCCGGGGATCTCGTCCCATCGCTCCGGCCGGAACGGGTTGGTCATGCCCACACCCTAGGCCCCTCAGAGGTAGGGGCGTTCCAGGGCGCGGCGGGCGCGGTCGGGGAAGTTCGTGATGACCGCGTCGACCCCCAGCGCCGCGAGGGAGCGGATGTCCTCGTTCTTGTCGACGGTCCACACGTTCACCCCGACCCCGGCCTCGTGGCACAGCCACATGTAGTTGGGTTGCTGGAGGGCGTAGAAGTGCGGATGGAGGAACCCGGCCCCGAAGACGTTGGCGTAACACCACGGGTCGTAGAGGCCGTCGGAGTACAGCAGGCCGAGGCATTCCGGAGGCACCGCCCCGCGCAGGTTCGCCAGGGCGAAGTGGTTGAACGACGAGAACAGCACCCGGTGGAGCAGCCCCGCCTCCTGCACGATCGTCAGGGCGTCGTTCTCCATCCCGGGGTACAGCTCGATGCCGTTCTTCAGCTCGAGGTTGATGCGCAGCCGGGTGGGTTCGAGCAGTTCGAGGACCTCTCGGAGGGTGGGGATCTGCACCTTCCGGTGCCCGACGAAACCGTTGCTGTAGTTGCACAGCCGCAGCTGCTCCAGGGTCAGGTCGGCCACCCTGCCGAACCCGTTCGAGGTGCGGTTGATGGTTTCGTCGTGGATGACGACGAGCTGCCCGTCGATGGTGCGTTGCACGTCGAGCTCGACGCCGTCCGCACCCATCTCGATCGCCTGCTGGATGGCGGGAATGGTGTTCTCGGGGGCGTATGCCGATGCTCCACGATGAGCCCAGATCGCTGTCATGATTATCCTCCCCGGCCCATGATATGCCCTCTGACAAGGGTCTTCGGGAGAATCACGGGTCGCGTCTTCCCCTCAAGGTTGGTTGATCCGACCCGCGGCTCCTCTTCTTCGAAGTTGGTTGAGCCGACCCGCGAGTCTTCTCCTTTGACGTTGGTTGAGCCGACCCGCGGGCGCCAGCGAGCAGGTCGAGTCGATACCAAGACGACCTTACCCGGGAACCCGTGGACAGGTCTGCCTCCTATCCGCCGGATGGTTTCGACACGGGTCGCTCGTCCCTCGTGACCCGGCTCAACCAGCTTCAGGAAGGGGTGCTCACGACCCGACTCAACCAGCTTGTTCGGCCTTCACTCCTTCATGACGAAAGCGGTGCTCGGCACCCCGTAGCGGGCGTAGGTTGATTCGCAGCCGTGGCAGGGACCCACGAGCTGGTCCTCCGGGGAGTGGATCACCACCTCCATGCCGAGTCCGGGGAGCGCGTCGACGCCGTTCTCCTGCGCTGCCTGGGCCAGTACCTTGAAGGCCGCATCCAGCGAGTAGTCCCACTTCGCGTAGGGGCCGCCGCCGCGGATCGCGTTGTCCAGCCACGCCTCGTACCAGGCGACGAATCCCGCAGCCACCCGCCGGAACTCCCCGTCGCAGAACCGGGAGTCGAGCGCCACCGAGCCGTCGATCAGGTCGAGCGCCCACTGGGCTCCGCAACCGGCCTGCGCCAGGTGCAGCCAGCCTTCGGTGATCGGGCGCAGATCGAGGCCGTAGCCCGGTCCGGCCCCGGACGCGGCGATCTCGTCGACGAACCAGCGGGCGTCCGCGGGCAACGAAATGGCCTCGGTGAACCCGGGAGCGCCGAGTCGCATCCCGTGGTTGCGGCCGCCGAGCCAGCCGGCCTCGTTCCGGGAATCCCCGGATGCGTTCCGCAGCAGGTCGAGGGTGAGTTGCAGGTCGTGGCGGGTGAGCCGGGGTGCGGGTTCGAGTGGTTTCAGGAGCGCCCACTCGCGCAGCATCCGGATGCCCTCGGCCTCCGTCGGGCCCTCGACCAGGACCGCGCGGCCGGGTTCCCAGTCGTCGGCGCCGAGCTTGACCTCCGCGATCCGGTCCGGTCCGACGCCGAGGAAACAGCCGAGCGGGATGATGTCGTCGCCGCGGGTTGCGGGAATGACGCCGCTGGCCAGCACCTTCGTCGTGAGCGCCCGGGAACCGCCCAGCCGCTCACGGTAGGCCTGCGCCACCTCGAGCGGCACGTTGATGCTGCGGTCGATGCCACCCATGGTGACGAGGTACCTCCGGCCCTGGAGCGTGGTCTCGAACTGTTCCACGTCGGGGTTCTCGGTGTCGATGAGATCCGCCCGTCCGATCGCGGTCAGCAGCACCGGCCCGAACGCGCAGGCCCAGTTGCACCCGGCCGTGACCAGCGCCCGGTACATGTCGTCGCCGTAGCCGCTGGCCGTGACGAGGGCCCCCGGGGTCCCCAGGGCGCCGCCCCGGATGTCGAGGGTGAGGAAAACGCCGTGGGGTGGCTCCTCCTGCATCGAATTGATGTGACACGCGATCACGGGCAGGCCCTCACCCAGCCGCACGATCTGGACGCCGTCCTCCTCGGCCACGTGTGCGCCGACGAAGTGGTTCGCGATCACACCGGCCAGTAGTTTCTCCGGGGTGGGGTTCGGGTCGTTGGGGTGACTCATGGTCCCAATGACAACACATCCCCGGGGCAGCAGAAAGGCCTCGCGACCGGTACATCCCGGAGACGAGGCCTGCGGCGTGGCGCGCTCGGAGGGACTCGAACCCCCAACCTTCTGATCCGTAGTCAGATGCTCTATCCATTAAGCTACGAGCGCGGGCGAGGAGTAACTATACGGCCCATCCTCCGGCTTGGCAAAACAGCTTGGGCGCAGCCCCGGGCGACGATGATACGCCGTGAAACCTCGAGGCCCCGGGGAAACCGGAGCCTCGATGCGCTGGCGGAGGTGGCGGGATTTGAACCCGCGATGGGGTTGAGCCCCAAACCCGCTTAGCAGGCGGGCGCCATAGACCAGACTAGGCGACACCTCCAGCGCGCTACAGACTAGCCGAGGCATGACGACACCGGCAACCGACGCCTCGCACCCGCATGGGGGATACCGCGAACGTCGTCCGTTTGCCCGACCGCCAAGTACACTGAGCCGCGACGCGAGAAAAGGAGACGTCTTGCCCGACAACAACTACCCGCGACTCTACCGCGGTGGAGACCCGGCACGTCGACGCGACGACGTCACCGGCGGGTCGAGGGAAGAGTCCGAACTTGAGCAGACGTCCATCCGCCCCCACAAGGCCCCGGCCCAGGAATCGAAGGGCCCGGGGAAGAAAGCGTCCCGCAGCGACAGGGATTCCTCGAAGAAGCGCCGGGATTCGTCGGCCGGCAGATCGGGTGGTTCACGCGACAGCGCGAAGAGGGCCAGGTCTCGCAAATCCCGGGATACCTCCGGTCCGAAGCATGCCGCAGGTTCCAAGAGGGCGTTGGACAGGTCCTTCAGGCGCTGCGCCACCCTGACCATCGCCAGCACCCTCCTGCCGGGCCTCGGACTCGCGGGAGCCCGGCAACGCTGGGCAAAAATCCTGGGAGTACTCCTCCCGATCGGCTTCCTGGGAGGCCTGATCTGGCTGGCCGTGCGCGCCGTCATGAACCCGGAAAGAGCCATCGGCTGGGTCCTGAGGCCCGGACTCCTGCGCGGCGCCCTGGTGGTTCTGATCATCACCGCTCTGGGTTGGGCCTGCCTGATCGCCCTGACCCACCTCATCACCAGACCCAAGGGCCTGACCACCGCGAAACGAGCCATCGGCGCAAGCCTGGTGGTCGCCTTGACCTTCGTCGTCTCCGCACCCCTGGCGGTCGGCGCCCGCTACACCCTGTCCCAGCTGCAACTCCTGGGATCGATCACCGGGGACGACGTGACAGCAGGCAGCCGCCCCGATATCGACGCGAACGCCGAAAACCCCTGGAAGGACACCCCACGACTCAACATCCTGCTGCTCGGCGCCGACAGCACGGGCACCCGCATCAAGGACGCCGGCAACAGCGTCTACACCCCTCGCACCGACACCATCATGGTCGCCTCCATCGACACCGCCACCGGCGACACCACCCTGATCCAGATCCCCAGAAACCTGGAGCACACACCCTTCCCGGAGGGAAGCAAACTGGCGCAACTGTTCCCCCGCGGTTTCCGCGGCGCCGGCGACGAGTCGGAATGGTACGTCAACGCGCTCTGGGAGAAAACCGTCGCCGGCGACCACCCCGACATGGTGGAGGCCCTCGGAACCCCCACCCCCACCTACCCCGGAGCAGAGGTCCTGAAACAAGGAATCGAGGGCATCACCGGACTGCACATGCACTACTTCGCCCTGGTCAACATCGACGGCCTGGAGCAGCTGATCAACGCCATGGGCGGAGTGCGGTTGAACGTCAACCGGAAGCTGCCCATCGGTGGCGATCACCAGACCGGAAGGCGGCCGCACGGATGGGTCCAGCCCGGCGAGAACCAGCTCCTCGACGGCTACAACGCCATGTGGTACGCGCGGAGCCGTTTCGACTCCGACGACTACGACCGCATGGCTCGCCAGTCCTGTCTGGTGAACGCGGTCATCAAACAAGCGGACCCGCTGACGATGCTCACCCGCTACGAGGGCATCGCGCAGGCCTCCTCGGACATGGTCATGACCGACATTCCCCAGGACGTGCTGGCCCTCATCGCCCAGCTGGCCCTCAAGGTCAAGGACGCCTCGGTCTCGCGGTTGGCCTTCGTGGATGGCCAGAACGGGTTCGTGTCAGCCAATCCGGACTTCGCTCTGACGCGCAAACGAGTGCAGGACGCCATCGCCCCGCCCTCCCAGGCGAGCGAACCGGCGAGCAGCAGCGCCCCCACCGAGGCGCCCAGCACGGCGACGTCCTCACCGGCGCCGACGAAACAGCCATCCTCGGAGCAGCCGCAGCCCTCTGCGACGTCCTCCGACACGGCCCCGTCGACAGCCGAGCAGGTCACCGACTCCTGCGCCTATCACCCGCAGGAGTGATCCACCCGGGCGACGTGTCCGGCGCGAAAGCGGCGAGAGTGGGATTCGAACCCACGGAGAGTTGCCCCTCGGCCGCTTTCAAGGCGGCTGCACTAGTCCACTATGCGATCTCGCCGTGCGGGATTCATCCCGCGGAGCCCATCTTAGGGGCTGACGAGGTCGAACGGGACACGGCCTCGCCAACCGGTCGACCCAACCAACGTCACGCGGTGGAGAATGGTTCGGTGCCACCCAAGTCTCCGCTTCCGCCGCGCCACGGGCTGCAAGCCGCCTGGGTCCGCACCCCAGACCGCGGGGCGCCGGCACCGTGGGCGACGATGCGGGAGTTCCTGCTGGACAAGCTGGGACCCGGCCGCGACTGCGTCGACCCGATGCTGGCTCGCGGTGGCTTCGTCGACGAGCACGGCGCGCCGTGGCGGGGCGACGAACCGTACCGGCCCAACGCCTTCGTCTGGTTCCACCGGGAGTTACGGCCGGAGGCCGAGGTGCCGGGCGCGTTGGAGGTGCTGCACCGCGACGAACGGGTCGTCGTGTTCGACAAACCGCACTTCCTGTCGACCATTCCGCGCGGCAGGCACGTGCTGCAGAGCGCCGTCGTGAAAGGCAGGGCGACCACGGGGCTGCCGGAGTTGTCGGCGGCGCACCGGCTGGATCGCGGCACCGCCGGGGTGCTGCTGATGACCACGGGGAAGCGGTGGCGCTCGGCCTATCAGGACGTGTTCGCGCGCCGCGAGGCGAGCAAGGTCTACGAGGCCATCGCCCCCTTCGACCCGGACATCGGGTTCCCGCAGGTGGTGAGGTCGCACCTGGTCAAACGCGTGGGGGTGCTGCAGGCCGAGACCCTGGACCTGCCGCCGAACTCGGAGACGCGGATCGACGTGATCGAGGTGCGCGGCGCGTGGGCCCGCTACGAGGTCCGTCCCCGAACCGGCCGGACCCACCAGATCCGCGCCCACTTCAATCAGCTCGGGCTGCCACTGCTCGGCGACCCGCTCTACCCGGTGATCTCGGAAGTGGACATCGACGACTTCACCACCCCGCTGCGACTGCTGGCCCGGGAGCTGTCCTTCACCGACCCCGTCGACGGAAACGAGCGGCGTTTCACGTCGCGTCGGCGGCTCACCTCCCGGACGGGTCATGACCTTCCCGTCCCTCCTCAGTTTACCGCCCCCCCCCGGTTTGCTGGCCTTATCACCTATTTGCTGGCCTTGTTGATGTTTGCTGGCGTCACAGCGCAGGCAAACGTGAACAAGCCCAGCAAACCGACATCAGGGCCAGCAAACCAGCAACAAGGCCAGCGAAACCGCTCTGCACACAGCCCGTCGAGCCGGATTGCGGGAGGATGGGGGTCGTGTACACGGAAGGTTCCCTGGGGTGCGGGCGCACGGTGTGGCGGTCGCGGGGCGCGGCGGCCGCGGTCGTTCCCGCCGACGGCTGCATCGACGTCATCCTGCGCGGCGACGACGTCCACCTGGCCGGCCCCTCCACCGTGTGCATCCCCACCAGCCCCGACGTCGGCGAGACCATCGGTGTCCGGTTCGACCCCGGACTGGCGGCCAGGGTGCTGCGGTTCAATCCCGCCGAGGTTCGCGACCTGGCCGCCCCGCTGCGGGATGTCGTCGGGGCGATCCGCGCCGCGGAGGTCGCGCGAATCCTGCGCACGCTCCGCTCCTTCGGAACCGCTCCCAAGGTCGACCTTCTGACCTCCCCCGCCGACGGCTGGGTCGGGTTGGTTCGTCGCGCCGCCGCTGCCGGGGCCGGTGCCGCGCAGGCGGCCGGGGAGATCGGCTGGTCCGCCCGACACCTGCGACGCCGGATGCTCGCGACCTTCGGGTACGGCTACGGCGCCCTGGTGCGGGTCGCGCGGATGCGACGGGCCCTGTCCCTGATGGGGCCGGGACGCGGATCTCCCGCGGGCCCGGCCGCCACGCGCTGGTTGAGCCGGGCCGCGACGAAGGAGCAGCCCGAGTCGAAACCCTCCTTGGCTGCTGTGGCGCACGCCGCTGGATACGCGGACCAGGCGCACATGACCCGCGATTTCCGGCTCCTGGTGGGCCGGACCCCGGCTCAGGTGGCGGGCAGCCAGGCGTAGAGGTCAATCGAGTTGCCGTCGGGGTCGTGAAGCGTGGCGTAGCGCTGCCCCCAGTGCGCGTCCCACGGTTCGACGTGTCCGTGATGCCCAGCCGCCACGAGGTCGCGATAGACGCGGTCCACCTGCCCCGGGCTGCCCATGTCGAAGGCCAGGGCGATGCGATGCCCACCCGTCGGGACCGTGTAGCCGGCGTCGAACCCGCGGATGACATCGACGCTGTCCCATGCGATGACGGTGCCGTCGCCGAGTTTCGCCTCGACGTGCGGGGCGTCGTCGGAACCTGCCGGGACGGTGATGCCCAGAACACGGTAGAAGGCCAGCGACGCGGCCATGTCGGAGGTGACGATCCCGATGAAACCAAGTGTGAGAGCCATGTGACCACGCTATTGACCGCCCGGAGTCATCGTCTTGAACGAAACGGACACGACACCTCCCCACCCCTTGACCGGCCACACCAGGCCCCACCACCCCGTCCCCTCCCACCGGTTTTGCTGGCCTTACAACCCATTTGCTGGCCTTGTTGATGTTTGCTGGCGTCACAGCGCAGGCAAACGTGAATAAGCCCAGCAAAACCGGATTAAGGCCAGCAAACCGGATTCGACGGGTGGCCGAAGGTTGGGCGAAGTCCCGGAGGTTGAACGGGGTCCCGGGCGGTTTTCTCACGGCAGGTGCGCAGGTCCCGCATAGACTTCGTCCCATGCGAGCTGTCATCGTCGAGGAGCCCGGGGACGTCGAGGCCCTGACCATCAAGGAAACCCCCACCCCCACCCCCCAGCCGGGCGAGGTGCTGGTGCGCACCGTCGCCGCGGGCGTGAACCGCGCCGACCTGCTGCAACGCCGCGGCTACTACCCGCCGCCGAAGGGCATCACCGACATCATCGGGTTGGAGGCCTCCGGTGTCGTCGAGGCGATCGGCCCCGGCGTGACCCGCTGGAGGATCGGCGACGAGGTGGTGGCGCTGCTCGCGGGCGGCGGCTACGCGGAGTACTTCGTCGTCCCCGAGGGGCAGCTGGTTCCCCCACCCCCCGGGGTGGATCTCGTGACCGCCGCGGGCCTGCTGGAGGTGGCCGCCACCGTCGTCTCGAACATGGACGTCGCCGGATTGAAGGCCGGGGAGACGCTGCTGGTCCACGGCGGGGCTGGCGGGATCGGCACCTTCGCCACCCAGTACGCCGCATCCCTCGGCGCGCACGTCGTCGCCACCGCAGGCAGCGAACCGAAGCTGCTGCACTGCCTGGCCCACGGCGCCGAGGTGGCGCTCGACTACCACGACGACTGGGTCGACGGGGTGCGTGAGGCCACCGGCGGCCGCGGCGCCGACGTGATCCTGGACATCATGGGCGCCAAATACCTGGAGGCGAACGTCAAGGCCCTCGCCAGGCGCGGCCGCATGGTGGTGATCGGCCTCCAGGGCGGCACCAAGGGAACCCTCAACCTGGGGTTGCTGCTGCAGAAGATGGGCACCGTCACGGCCACGTCGCTGCGGTTCCGGCCGGTCGCCGAGAAGGCCGAGATCTGCGCCCGGGTGGCGGAGACGGTGTGGCCGAGGATCGGCGACGGCGAGATCCGTCCCGCCCCCGAGACCCGCGTCCCGTTCGACGAGGTGCGCCGGGCACACCAGATCCTCGAGTCCGGGGACAACGTCGGGAAACTGGTGCTGGTGTTCTGAGAAACCCCACCGGAGGCTTCGCGGTGCGGTCGACGAGTCGGCCGCACCGCTTTCCTACGCTAAGCTGACCGCATCGCACTCCCGGCAGAATGAGGTCATTGTGCGTGTTGTCAGCATGGGTGGTGCCCACGTGCACTTCGTGAAGCCAGCTTCCGTCGTGGGAGTGTCCGAGAACGATGGGCCCGTCCGCACCGGTCAGCACCACGGCGTGAACATGCCGGAGCCTTTCTTGGTGGAGTCGGGGATTTCCGCTCCGGGCGTGCACCCGAAAATCGGGAGCGGCGCCTGGGAAAAGCCACCGACCGACATCGCCGCGTCCCGCCATGGCAGAACGACCACGATCAGAGGGTGACCCGAGGCACCGACCGAGGAGACGCCCTCCGGCATGTGAACGATGAGTCGAGGCGCGGTTTCCCGGGGCATCAGCGCCAGGTTTGCCCACGGTCGGGGAATCGCGCCGCACGAGTTCTTGGACGGCCCCCACCAGATTCGAGCCGTCTGCTGATTTGGAGCCAATCATGACGAAGCGAATGATCTACCACCACCCGCTACCACTCATGGAAAACGCCACATCGGCCTCGGGTATCCGCCCCGTGCAGATGAAACGCGCCTTCGAGAAACTGGGCTACGAGGTCTGGGACGTGACGGGGTTCACCAAGGAACGCGCCCAGCGCGCCGCCAATGTCCGTCACGCGCTGCAACATGGGACCCGGTTCGATTTCTGCTACTCGGAATCCTCCACCATGCCCATGTCCATGACGAACCCGAACCATCTGCCAACCCGGCCGTTCCTGGACTTTTCGTTCTTCCGCACGCTGAGGCGCCACGGCATCCCCGTCGGGCATTTCCTGCGGGACATCTACTGGCGATTCCCCGAGTACGGGAAATCCGTCAAATTCCCCAAACGCGAAGCCGCTCTGCTCGCCTACAACTGGGACATGTGGGTGTTGCGGCACCAGGTCGATCACGTCTTCCTGCCGAGCCCCGAGATGAAGGAGCACATCAACCTGGGTCGAACCCCGTTCTCTGCGCTACCGCCGGGACACGACCACCCCGCACCACTGGACGGTCCGACATCGGGGATTTCCATCTTCTACGTCGGCGGAATCGGCGCGCACTACGGCATGCACCAGCTCGTCGCGGGCGTGAAGAAGGCCAGCTCGGAGGGCATCGATGCCCGGCTCACCCTGTGTGTGCGTCCCGACGACTGGGAGGCCGTGAAACACGAGTACGCGGAACAGACCTGCCCGGCGATCAAAGTGGTCCACGCCCAGGGACCCGGCCTGCAGGAACACTTCCTGGAAGCCAACATCGCCTCCCTACTGGTCGAACCGACGGACTACTGGCAGCTCGCGGTTCCCGTCAAACTGTTCGAGTACATCGGGGCGGGCAAACCGATCCTCGCGACGAAGGGCACCCTCACCGGCAAGAAGGTCGAGGAGGAATCCCTCGGCTGGGTCATCGACAACACCTCCGACGCCCTGGCCGAGCTGCTCAAGCGACTCGAACACGACCCCGGGGAGGTGGAGCGGGTGAGGCAGGCGGTCCTCACCCGCCGGGCGGAACACTCGTGGGAGAACCGGGCCCGGCAGGTGGCGGCCACCCTCCGTGGCTGAGGCCCGGGTGGCGCCCGCAGAACGAACGATCGGCTCACATCGCTGAGCCCCACCGACGCCACCGGGCACGTTCGACTAGGCTGACGCCGTGACCAAGGTTCTCACTTCTCTTCCCGTCGGCGAACGAGTCGGCATCGCTTTCTCCGGTGGCCTCGACACCTCCGTCGCCGTCGCCTGGATGCGCGAGTCGGGCGCCATCCCGTGCACCTACACCGCCGACATCGGGCAGTACGACGAAACCGACATCGCATCGGTGCCCGGTCGCGCCGAGGTCTACGGGGCGGAGATCTCCCGGCTCGTGGACTGCAAGGACGCGCTCGTCGCCGAGGGGCTCTCGGCGCTGGCCTGCGGGGCCTTCCACATCCGCTCGGGGGGTCGCGCCTACTTCAACACCACCCCCATCGGCCGGGCAGTCACCGGCACCCTGCTGGTGCGGGCCATGGCCGCCGACGACGTGTCGGTGTGGGGCGACGGCTCCACCTACAAAGGCAACGACATCGAACGCTTCTACCGCTACGGACTGATGGCCAACCCGGAGCTGCGGATCTACAAGCCGTGGCTCGACGAGGCGTTCGTCTCGCTGCTGGGCGGTCGCGCCGAGATGAGCACCTGGCTGACCGAACGCGGCCTGCCCTACCGCGACTCCAAGGAGAAGGCCTACTCCACCGACGCCAACATCTGGGGCGCCACCCACGAGGCGAAAACCCTCGAGGATCTCGACGTTTCCCTGGAGACGGTGGAACCGATCATGGGCGTCAAGTTCTGGGACCCGGCGGTCGAGATCCCGACGGAGGACGTCTCGATCCGTTTCGAGCAGGGCCAGCCGGTGGCGATCAACGGCCGCCGCTTCGACAGTCCCGTCGCCCTGGTGCTGGAGGCCAACGCCATCGGCGGCCGCCACGGCCTGGGCATGAGCGACCAGATCGAGAACCGCATCATCGAGGCCAAGTCGCGCGGCATCTACGAGGCCCCGGGCATGGCGCTGCTGTGGATCGCCTACGAACGCCTCCTGGCGGCCATCCACAACGAGGACACCCTCGCGAACTACCGCTCCGAGGGGCTGCGGCTCGGCCGGCTGCTGTACGAGGGCCGCTGGCTGGACCCGCAGTCGCTGATGCTGCGCGAGTCGATCCAGCGCTGGGTGGCCTCCGCCGTCACCGGCGAGGTGGATCTGAGGCTGCGCCGCGGCGACGACTACACCATCCTCGACACCCGCGGCCCGAACCTGTCCTACCAGCCGGAGAAACTCTCGATGGAACGCGTCGAGGACGCGGCGTTCGGACCCACCGACCGCATCGGACAGCTCACGATGCGCAACCTGGACATCGCGGACTCCCGCGAACGCCTCGAACTGTACGCCTCCCAGGGCACGCTGCTCGCGGGTCACGTCAACCTCATCGGCACCCTGGAACAGGGCGGCGCGGCGAAGATCGCCGCCCTCGGATCCGGCCGGACCACCGAGGAGGTCGAGGACGCGGCCCTGCGGTCGGCCATGGACTTCGGAACGGACTGAGAAAAACCTCTTCCGCCCCGGCTCAACCAGCTTCCACCCCGCGCCCGATCGGCTCAGCCAACCCCGAGGAAGGGGGCCAGGCGCTCGGCCGAGACCCGGCCGTCGTGCCACTTCTCGGCGAACGCCCGGTTCTCGACCGCCCGGGCGCGCAGTTCGTCGCGGCGGTCGCGGATGGACGCGACCACCTCGTACAGGTCATCGGGGGTGGCCTCCAGCAGCTGCGGCGCCTCCGGCATCCGGTCACGGACCGCATCGTTCATGCGCCCGACGCACACCCGGCCCGCGACCATCGCCTCCACCGCCGCCACCCCGTAGGACCCGAACATCACCTGATCCACCACCACGTCACAGGACCGCACCAGCTCCCGCAGCTGCGCGTGCGGCAGCCCCGACGGCGCGACGTACTCGATGGCACCCTCGTCGTGGAGACGCCGCAGCACCGGATCGATGAACTGGGTGCCCTTGATGGGTGGTTTCCGCTGCGAGGGAACGTGCACCACGAGGGGTTTCTCGCGTTCCAGCAGCGGCGCGTCCGAGGCCCACGCGTCGACGTCGACCACCACCGGCAGCCACGTGCTGAAGGGCAGGTCGAAGCCCATGTCGGGCGTGGAGTGGAACACCGGCCAGCCGCAGGAGGCCGCGAAACCCCGGTTGATCTCGGTGCGCCGGATCAGGGAGGACCGCCACTTCTCGTCGCCGACGGTGAAATACGACCACTCATCGCGGGCCATGTGCGCCAAGGGGTCGCGCACATCGGTGCCGTGCGCGATCAACGCCATCGAGTACCCCATCTCCGCCAGCCTCCGGGCATCCGACTGGAAATGGGCGGCACGATCCCACCGTGCGAAGGACATGAAACCGTCGAGCGCCACATGCGTGACACCGTCGAACAGGCGCCCCGCACGCCACCCCCACGCGACGGGCACACGGAACCCGAACCGGCCCAACAGCCTGTCCACCTCGAAGCGGAAACCACCCCCGCGCAACGGCACCCCGGAGAACGACCACGCCCCCGCTGGAAGATTGGATGCGACGGCCCGCGCCCATGCGGTCGCCTGCCCGGCGTAGTTCGACGGCCCAATGGCCAGAACAGGACTCATGCGGCACAGGTTATCCCGTGAGTAGAATCACCAGCGGCAGCGTGCCGCAGTCACCAGTTGGGAAGGAAGTGTTCGTGAGGATCGCCGTTGTTGCGCTCGGGAAGATCGGGTTGCCGTTGGCAGTCCAGTTCGCTGGCATGGGTCATGAGGTTGTTGGTGTTGATGTGCAGCAGGCCGTGGTGGATGCGGTCAATGCTGGTGTCGAGCCTTTCCCGGGCGAGGCCCACCTCCAGGAGAAACTGTCGGAGCTCGTCCCCGCAGGAAAGTTGCGCGCCACCTGTGACTACTCGGAGGCCATCCCGGGGGTTGATGCGATCGTGATCGTCGTGCCGCTGTTCGTCAACGACGAGACCTGGCAGCCCGACTTCGGCTGGATGGAGGCCGCCACCCGGTCCTTCGCCGAGCACCTGACCCCCGGAACCCTGATCTCGTACGAGACCACGCTGCCGGTTGGCACCACCCGGAATCGTTGGAGGCCGATGATCGAGGAGATCTCCGGCCTGAAAGAGGGCCAGGACTTCCACCTGGTCTTCTCCCCGGAACGCGTGCTCACCGGGCGGGTGTTCGAGGATCTGCGGAAATACCCGAAGCTGGTCGGCGGGCTCTCCCCGGAGGGTACCGCCAAGGGCATCGACTTCTACGAGCAGGTGTTGACCTTCGACGAGCGCCCCGACCTGCCGAAGGGCAACGGCGTGTGGGACATGGGTTCGGCCGAGGCCGCGGAGATGGCGAAGTTGGCCGAGACCACCTACCGGGACGTCAACATCGGGCTGGCCAACCAGTTCGCCAAGTTCGCCGCCGCCAACGGCATCGACGTCCACAAGGTCATCGACGCATCCAACTCGCAGCCCTACAGCCACATCCACCGGCCCGGCATCGCGGTGGGCGGGCACTGCATCCCCGTCTACCCGCGGTTGTATCTGTACACCGATCCGGATGCGTCGATCGTGCGGGTTGCGCGGGAGGCGAACATGACCATGCCCGGCTACGCGATCGCCCTGGCCGAGGGCGCACTGGGCGACCTGAAGGGCCGCCGCGTCGTGGTGCTGGGCGCCTCCTACCGGGGCAGGGTGAAGGAGACCGCGTTCTCGGGCGTGTTTCCCACCGTCGAGATCCTGAAATCCAAGGGTGCCGAGGTTGTGGTGCATGATCCGATGTACAGCGATGAGGAACTCTCCGGGTTGGGGTTCGTCCCCTATCATCGGGGTGAGCCGGTTGATGCCGTGATCCTCCAGGCCGATCATCCCGAGTACCTCGACCTCACCCCGACCGACCTACCCGGCGCCACCGTGATCATCGACGGACGCGGCGTCCTCGACCCGGCCCGCTGGGAGGGTGTCGCCTACCGTTCGATCGGTGACGGCACCGCCCGATGAGCAGGGTCCGCCACCTCTCCTCCGTCCACGACGTCCACGACACCCGCGTCACCTACAAGGAGTGCGCCTCCCTGGCGGCCGCGGGGCACGACGTCGCCCTGATCGACTGCCACGACGGCGACACCGAGGTGGCGGGTGTTCGGGTGATCGGGCTGGGCGCGCCGCGCGGCCGCATCGACCGGATCCTCCGCAAGACGTGGGCCATCTTCTTCCGGGCGCTTCGCGAGAGGGCCGACATCTACCACTTCCACGACCCCGAGCTGATGGGGGTCGGGCTGGCGCTGCGGCTGTGCGGCAAGAAGGTCGTCTACGACGTCCACGAGGACGTTCCCCTCCAAATCATGAACAAGACCTGGATCCCGGGCTGGTTGAAGAAACCACTCTCAGGGATCACCCGGGCGCTGGAGGGCGTCTCGGGCAGGGCGTTGAGCGCGATCGTCGCAGCCACCCCGTCGATAGCGGCGAAGTTCCCGGCGCACAAGACGATCGTGGTACAGAACTTCCCCGAGAAGGGCCTGGCGAACCAGCGCAACACCACCCCCTTCCCGGACCGCACCCACGCGTTCATCTACGTCGGCGGGCTCTCCGAACAGCAGGGACTGTTCGAGATGCTGGCGGCCTTCGAGCACCTGCCCGACGACGTCACGGGCCTGTTGGCGGGCAGGTTCAAGCAGCTCCGGGAGCAGGCCGAGGCACATCCCGGCTGGCGGCACGTCCACCACCCGGGCCCCCTGCCCCGCGACGAGGTCGTCGCCGGGTTGCGGGACGCGCGGGTCGGACTCGTGCTGGACCACCCGATCAGCAACTACGTCGAGGGCTATTCGACGAAGATGTTCGAGTACATGGCCTGCGGCCTGCCCTTCATCGCCTCCGATTTTCCCCTGTGGCAACGGATCGTCGCCGAACACGACTGCGGCATCACCGTCGATCCGTTCGACACCGACGCCGTCGCGAAGGCCCTGAACCACCTCCTGGAGAACCCGGAGGAGGCAGCCCGGATCGGAGAGAACGGACGGCGGGCGATCCTCCGCACATACAACTGGGACGTGGAGTTGGGGAAACTCCTGTCCTGCTATGAAAGGCTGTGAGAATGCTCATCCCCGATCGGATCCTCGTACTAGCCCCGCACACCGACGACGCCGAACTCGGCGCCGGCGGCTCGATGGCCAAGTGGCTGGAAGCGGGGGTCGACCTGCACGTCGCCGTGTTCTCGACGGCCGAGGAGTCGCTGCCCGCCGGCTCCGCCCCGACCCGCCTGGCCGACGAATGTCACGCCTCCCTCGACGCGCTCGGGGTGAAGCCGGAGAACCGGCAGATCATGCACTACCCGGTGCGCAAGCTCGGCTACCACCGCCAGGAGGTGCTGGAGAACATGGTGGAAATGGGGCGTCGGCTCGATCCGGACTGGATCCTGATTCCCTCCGGCGCCGACCTGCACCAGGACCACGCCACCATCCACGACGAGGCGATGCGCGCCTTCAAACACAAGACCCTGCTGGGCTACGAACTGCCGTGGAACCACATCACGTTCTCCGCCTCGGCGTTCGTCACCCTCGACAAACACCATCTCGACAAGAAATGGGACGCCCTGACGAAATACACCTCGCAGCTCGAAATGGGCAGGGCGTACTTCACCAAGGAGTTCCACGAATCCCTGGCGAAGGTGCGCGGCCTCCAGGTGAAACACGACTGGGCCGAGGCATTCGAACTGATCCGTATCGTTTTGTGAGCCGGCCATGATCGTCACCATTCACCAACCGAACTTCGCGCCCTGGACGGGCTACTTCGACAAGATGACGAAGGCGGACGTCTTCGTCCTGCTGGACACGGTGCCCTTCACCAAGGGCGGGTTCCAGAACCGGGTGAAGATCAAGGGTCCGGGCGGGCCGCAGTGGCTGACCGTCCCCGTGCACACCAAGGGCAGGCTCGGGCAGCTCACCCGCGACGTGGAGACCAACGAACTGAAACCGTGGCGCGGCGACCACGTCAAGACCCTCCAGACCCTGTACGGGCGCTGCCCCGATTTCGAAACGGCCAAGGCGATGCTGGAGGCCGTCTACGCCCGCGAGACGACGAACCTGGCCGACCTGTGCACCGACCTCATCACCCGGCTGCGCGACCACTACGCGATCCCCACGAGGCTGGTACGCGCCTCGGACCTGAAGGCGTCGGGGTCGGCGTCGGAACTGCTGGCCGCCATCACCGCGGAACTCGGCGGGGACGTCTACCTGTCGGGCCCCTCGGGTCGCAACTACCTGGACGAATCGGTGTTCGCGGAACGCGGCATCGCGCTGGACTACCACTCGTTCACCCCACTACCCCAGCACGGCGACTTTGCAGGGGGCCTGGCATGCTCGACCACCTGGCCTCGGGCGCCGATCCCTGGTGGTGACGGGGGCGGCGGTTCAGGCGTACCGGCGTGAACCGGGGACAGAACTCATGCGCCAAGCTGCGGATCAGGTGGTTCTGCCCGCCCTGCGACAACCGGACAATCGCCCCATCCGGCAACTCGACGGGGATCATCCCCAGTTCGCGGCGCCTGGCGTGTAGCTCCAGAAGCCCGGGACGCTCCAGAAAATACACATCCCTCGCCACTTCCCAGTCTCGTTCCCCGTATCTCCGGATGACGGTCAATGCGGCATCGGTGATTCGGTAGTTCCATGTGGGAGAGTTGATCGGCCTGTCCGGCTTGTCCCGGTTTTCCTCAACCAGTCCCGCTTCCACGAACTGGTGCAGGGTTTGCCGGCGAATGGTTTCACGGATGTTCGGTTTGTGGTCGACGCCGAATTCGTCTCGGATCCAGTCCATGATCGCTCTTGTCCCCATCATGGGGTTGTCCGCCAGTTTCCAAGGCGTGACCGGGTCGATCCGGAGCAGTGCGAGCAGGACATGTGCGCTGCGGGCGTTGCAGCGTTCCTGGTCGAAACCGAGCTCACCCAAGATTTTCCGGGCCTCGTCGAGGCGGTTCACAGCAGGTGCTCCACGACTGCATCGATCACTGCCTGATCCGGCATGGCCGCATCACGCCCGGATCCGAGCATCCGCAGTTGTTCCACGCTCGGATAGGGCATGGTCCGCTGTTCCACGCTCGGATAGGGCATGGTCCGCAGGTCGGTGGCGTTGACCTGCGTGTGTCCGGAGAACGCCCGGAAGTGATCGTCCACCGCCGTCGAGTTGAGCCAGTAGGCGAGCCCGACCGCCACGTCACGATCCGGACACGAAAGGACGTTCGTCTTGTTGTCGTAGGCGACATGGGTGGTTGCCTCGTGCACGGCCGCGACCACCCTGCGTTTCTCCTCCTTCGCCGAGAACCGTTTCACGACGACGTACGCCCCGGGCGGCACCAAGAACTTGCGGAACTCGTCGGGTGCACACCGGAATCCCTGGGTCTTGCCGATGTTCCTGGGCCAGACGACCCGCCCCGCGTGGATGTTTCCCTGGTAGATCATCGGGTAGGTGTCGTTGCCGGGTTCGGCGAGATGTTCACGGGCGCGGAAGTCGACAACCTTGCCGGTTGAGACCCTGAGCCCAACAGCCCCGAGCGGCGCCCCGGGAAGTTCCCGCTCGCGTCCCGTCGGGATGCGAACGAAATGCTCCGCATCCCTTGGGTGCACGATGCTCCCGAAAGGCACGCGGCGCGGCTCGGCCGCGTCGAAGATCAGCTCCACCTCACCTTGTTCCCGGCTCCTGGTGCAGGTCACGATCACGTTCTCCTGCAACACCTTGGCCTCCGAGAACAGGGCGGACCGGGAGGCGAAGGCCTGAATCCGGTCCAGGCTGACGTGGGCGAGCATGTGTTCCCGGAATCGTTTGAAATAGGGGCCGTTCGTCCAGGAACGCGGCACGATGGCGGCCATCTGCCCCCCTTGTCGAAGATGCAGGTATCCGATCGCCATGAAGGCCGCGTACATGTTGGGAACATCAACGCCGAGCTGGGCCATGGCCCTGCGTTCCTCCGAGGCGGCCGCGAGTTTCCCGTACGGAGGGTTCATCACGACCACGTCGTAGTCATCCCGGAGCATCCCCTGGGCCGCGAGGCTGAGAGCGTCACCGTGGATGATTTCGTGGTCAAGGCCCGCGAGCGTGCGACGAAGATGCGGCAACAGATCGGTGTCCACCTCCACACATGTGACGTGCAGGTTCACCCCATCCGGGAGCAGTCTCGCGACCGCAGCCGTCAAGGCCCCGGCCCCAGCTCCGAGATCCAGCATTCTCAAGGCACCCGTCCCGGGGAACCGGAGACCGGAGACCACGCGCTCCGCCAGGGAAGCGGGGGTGAAGAACTGCCCGTACTGGACCTTCATGTGTTCCAAGAGCATCGTCCGAGACCCCTCGGCCACTTCCAGCATCGACATGGCTCAACCGTAACCGCGTCCACCGACACAACATCGCAGCACCCCTCAGAGCATCCCGGATTGACGACAGACGGCCGACCCGAGACCGCTGCGAGACGGGGTCGTGAACCGGCCGGGTGCAAGAATGCGGTGACCACCAGCCGGTTCTCCGCACCCGGGTGAGACGCGTCCCGGCACCGGTGCGCAGCCCGGCCGGAATCATCGCGCCCCGGAGGAGACGCCCAGATGAGCACCACCCCACCAGCCCGGGAAGCCACATCCCCGGAGGCTCGGCAGGGCATGTGCGTCCCGGCGGTCCTGTTCGGGATCGGGGTCGTGTTCCTGGCGCAGGGGATTCTCGAGCCGGTGGTGCGGCGGGCCCAGCAGGGTCTCCTCCCGCCCGGGGCGAACACCCAGGCCCTGGCCGCGTCCATCCTGATGCTCCCGGCCCTGCAGGCGGCGGTCTGCACCCTCCTCCTGGTCCCGTGGGCCCTCCTCGGCGACCGCCACGGGCCGCGCCTGCCCTACACCGGCGGCCTGCTCGTGTGGGCGCTGGGGATCTTCGCCGGAAGCTGGTCGGGGTCGGCGGGGTTCCTGCTCGTCTGCTACGCGCTCCAGGCGGCCGGGGTTGCGGCGCTGCTTCCCGCCGCACTGACCGTCATCACGGCCGCTCAGTCACGGCCCGGCGGTTTCCTCACGGGCCTGGTCATGGCCTTCCCCGCCCTCCTCCACCTGCCGGGATCGTTGATCGCCGACCTGCTGGCCCAGACGACGGACTGGAGGACGACGCTGCTCCTGGTCTCCGTCGCCGCCGTCCCGCCGCTGCTCCTCGGATGGTTCACGATCCCCTCCGGTCCCGCAGCGATCAACCGCGACGACGGTCTCCCACCGGACCCCCCGGCGGGAAGAGGTCACCCCGTGGTCCAGACCCTGCTGTTCGGCGCCGCGCTGGCCGGGCTCCGGATCCACCTGGAACTGTCCTTCGCCGCGCACCACAACGCGCTCCTCCTGAACGACTCCGCCGAGTACGCACGAACCCACAGTGGCCTGGTCACGTTCCCTTTCGCCGCGGGACTGGCCGTCGGCTTCATCGCGGGGGCCGTACTCCCCGGGAGCCCCCGGAAACCCGTGCTGGCGTGGGTGATCGCCGCGCCGGGCCCGGTGATGGCCTCGATTCCGCTGCTGCCCTCCGACATCACCGTCCTGATCGGTGCCGTCATGAGTTCGGTCGGGCTCGCCCTCGGACTGTCCAGGCAGCTGGTCACGCTGCTGCGCCTCACACCCGAGAACCGGATCTTCCGCGCCTCCGCCCTGTTCCAGGGGATCCAGAACCTCGGTTACGGAGCGGGGATCGGGGTGCCCCTGGCGCTGATCCTCGCGCTGGGCGAGGCGGTCTCCCCGGAGGCAAGGGTCCACCTGTTCCTGGGCTGCTCCCTGGTCCTGCTGGTCACGGGACTCGTCCTGGCGCTGAGGAAACCGGGGAAACGGGTGGCGGCGCAACGAGGCGCCGACGAGTGAACGAAACCCCATCACCACGACCACGAGACCCGGGAAAACGGACATGACCATTCATCCACGAAACCAGCAGATGACGCTGCCGAATGATCGGCCGATCCTGTACATCGCCCTGATCCTGTCGGGGATCGCCGTCGCCAACTTCGCGGAAACGATGTTTCTGTGGGCGAGCAAGAAGGCCCTCTGGGCCCTCATGATCCAATCCCGGACAACTTCACCGGACCTGGTTCTCCTGCACCCGGTGGTCTCAGCCCTCTGCTTCATTCCCTGGGGCATCATCAGCGACCGTTTCGGGCCGCGCTCGGCCTGCATCCCCGGGATCCTCCTGTGGGCGCTGGGCACCTTCGCGACAGCCTGGTCGGGTTCCACCGTTTTCCTGCTCGTCGCCGCGTCCGTCCACATCGCGGGGTTCGCCGCGTTGCTTCCTGCGGCGCTCTCGGCCGTGACGAGGCTGTCTCCTGGAAACCACGGAACGCTCGCCGGCCTGATCTGCGCCTTCCACGGCATCTCCACGGTGACCGTCGGGCTGCTTCCCATCGACATGGAGTCGGGGTGGAGAATGACGCTGCTGCTGGCGCCCGTCGTCGCTCTTCTCCCGGCGCTCCTCGGCTGGCTGGCGTTTCCCCGTTCCCCTTCGGACGTCTCCCCCTCGGATGTCGCGACCACCCCACCGGCACGGCCGCACCGTTCCTCGGGAAAACTGCTCGCCCTGGCGCAGGTACTGCTTTTCGGAGCTTTTCTGTACGCGGTCAAATTCCATTTGAGACTGCTCACCACGCTCCGCGAGGGCATGTACAACAACGACTTCCACGGACTCACCGAAGCCCCGAGCCTGATCGGCCTGGCGGCCGGTTTCATCCTCGGCGGAGTGATCTCCGGCACGCGCGAGGTGACCCGGCTCGCCTGGCTGATCGCCGTGGCCGGCGCGGCAATCGCGCTGTCCCAGTCGTCCTCCCCCGGTTTCACCACACTCGGCGTGGCGCTGGCCGCCGTAGGGACCGGTTTCGGGCTCCTGGGTCAGCTGCTCACCCTGCTGCGACCCACCATCAGGAATCGGCCGGGCCTGTTCAGCGGTCTGTTCCAGACGACCCAGGTCATCGCGAACGGTGTGGGTGCGGGGCTGCCCCTGCTGCTGACCTACTCGCTGGTGATGGCCGGAATCGAGCCGCGGATCGCGGCCCACGTGTTCTCGGGCTTGTCCCTGCTCCTGCCGATCGTGGGGCTCGTCCTGGCGGTCATCTCCCGGAACCGGGTGAGGCCCGGCATCGAAGGTCCTTGACCGCCCGCTTGCCGCATCGCCCTGCCGGGTGCGATCGGTCTTTGCCGATCCCACGGAAGCGACGAGGGTGAGGGCCGACACGGCGACAGCACCAGCCCCGCGGCCCCGGGGGATCGCAGGACCCGGCGCCGCCCCGCGGTCCGGGTTCTGGTCGGTATTCCCGCCCTGACAACGAACAGCGAGAAAACGATTGGCTGCGTCGGCCGGTCGACCGACAAATGAACTTGAACATTGTTGAAGAAAAAATTGTCCCGGCGCACCCGGTTCGGCTCGCAAGGCGGGCGAAGCAGCGGTAAGGTCCTGTTCTGCGGAATCTCAGTTAACCAAGGACAGGTTCACCGTCACGGAGACCCGACCATCGCTTAGAGTCGGATCACCAAGGCATCCTCACGAGGACGGGAATTCACCTGGAACCTGCCCTTGGTGGCAGGGAGGACGCTTCGCGTTGCGAACGAATGACAACTACGAGGTATTCATGTGGGATAGTGAGCCGCTACTGGCGGTCCGGGGGATGCGCAAGTCCTTCGGTCGGCTCGAGGTGCTGACCGGCGTCGACATCGACCTCCGACACGGCGAGGTACTTGGCATAGTCGGCCCCAACGGCGTGGGGAAGTCCACCATGGCCTCTATCATCGCCGGCTACACGTCGGCCGACGAGGGGGTCGCCAGCCTGTCGGGTGGACCGTGGGATCCGCGACGGATCATGCTCATCGACCCCCAGAACGAGCTGGACCCGAAACTGACCGTCGTCGAGGCCATGTTCCGGCACGTCGAGGGACACCACAGCCTCGCGGAGCTGATGACCCGGGCCAAACGCATTCTCTCCGAGACCGGCATCCACCTGTCCCCCACCCACCGGCTCGGCGGCCTCAGCCACACCGAACGCCGCATGGCCGAGGTGGTCCGCATGCTCGCCGATCCACGCGAGGTCATCGTCATCGACGAGCTCAGCAACGCCCTCAACGCCGAAGAGCTCGAGGACCTCCGATACGCCCTCAACCGGACGGTCGAGGAGGGCCGGGGTGTCCTCTACATCACCCACCAGCTGGAGGAGGCGCTCCGGCTGTGCAACCGGGTCGCGGTGCTGCGCGACGGCCAGGTCGAGGAGATCTTCGACTCCGCCACCACCACCGTCGACCAGCTCACCGAGGCGATGTTCGGCTCCGTCATCGAGATCACACCGCGACGCGCCAACGCCACCGCCGACATCGTGATGGACGTCGTCGGCCTGGAATGCACCACCGAACCGGTTTCCTTCCAGCTGAACCGCGGCGAGGTCCTCGGATTCACCGGTCCCCGCAGCTCGGGTGTGGAGGAGGTGCGGGACGCCCTGACCGGGAAACGTCCCGCCCCCGTCGCGTCGCTGACCGTCGACGGACGCCCCGCCCGCATCACCGCCCCCCGCGACCTGCCGTCGCTCGGCATCGCCGTGCTGACGAACATGCTCGACCCGGAGAGCGAGGCCCACGCGGCCCGCAACATCGTCATGCTCGACGGCGAGGACCAGGTCGACGACGAGGCCATCGAGGACACCACCCGGATCCTGCTCCTGCTCAAGGAATCGGAGGACCGGATGAGCGAACTCCTGCACCGCCCCGTGCAGTCCACCGGTCAACGCCGCTGGCAGCAGATGCAGGAGATCGCCAGCCAGAACGCCCGCATCATGATCCTCATCCAACCCACCGACGGCCTCGACATCGCCACCAGGGAACGTTTCGTACGCCTCCTGGAGGAGATCACCGGCCGCGGCGTCGGGGTGCTGCTGTTCACCAGCGACGAACGGGAGCTGCACCAGTTCAGCGACCGGGTGCTCGTGATGGCCGACGGCGGGATCCGGGAGGAGTGGGACACCAGGACGATCACCGCGGAGGCCACCCGGGGGGCGTGACCGGACGGCAGGACTCGCGCTGCCGGGCCCAGCCCCTCCCCGACCGGAAACGCCAGTCCAATCGTCAAACGCCAGCGCTACAGGGCTGGCGTTCGACGACTAGGCTGGCTCAACCACCCGGGTGGGATGCGACGAATCACTCGCGACCGCTGGAGATCCACTGCGGCGGGGTGAACGACAGGTGCCGGGATCCCCGCACCAGGTCGGCCACCGCGTCGAGTCGCGTCACCTGGTCGTCGGTCAGTTGCAGCCGCACCGCCGCCGCGTTCTGCCGGACGCGCTCGACGGAGCGGGTTCCGGGGATGGGCACCACCGGCAGACCGAGCCGTCTGCTCCGGTCCAGCAGCCAGGCCAGTGCGACCTGCGCCGCGGTGGCGTCCAGCTCGCCGGCGACCCCACGGATCACCTGGAGCAGCTGCTGGTTGGCGTCGTAGTTCCTGACGAACCGGTCCTCCGATTTGAGCATCGATCCCGCGATCCGTTCCGGTGTCAACGCGCCGGTGAGGAACCCGCGTCCCAGCGGGCTGTAGGGCACGAACCCGGCCCCCACCTCACGGGCAGCGGGCACCACCTGGGCCTCGACGTCACGCGACCACAGGCTCCATTCGCTCTGGACCGCGGTGATGGGGTGGACGGTGGCGGCGGCCCGCAGTTCGGTAGCGGTCACCTCGGACAGCCCCAGGTGACGGACCTTGCCCTCCGCCACGAGGTCGGCCATGGCTCCCACCGTCTCCTCGATCGGCAGGTCGAGCTGGCGGCGGTGCATGTAGTACAGGTCGATGGTCTCGACGCCCAGTCTCCGCAGCGATGCCTCACAGGCCGACCGGACGTAGGCGCGGTCACCGCGCGTCGCCGGGGCGTCGGGGGTTCCGATGAGACCGGTGATGCCGAACTTGGTGGCGATCTGCACCTCCCCCCGACGCTCCCGCAGCAGCTGCGCGAACAACTCCTCGTTCGTGCCTGCCGGGCCCTGCTGACCGGGCCGGGGTTCGCCGTAGACGTCCGCGGTGTCGAGGAACGTGATGCCCGCGTCGACGGCGGCGTGCAGGGTCGCGAGGGCATCGGCGGGATCGGTCTGCCCGTAGACGTGGCTCAACGCCATCCCGCCGAAACCGATCCGGCTGACGTTCAGGCCGTGGCCCAGATCAATGATGGGTACCTGGTGCATGTCATTCTCCCAGTGCTCGTTCATAGTTGGTGATCTTGTGGTCGAGGGCGCCGAGGTCGTCGGCAAGCTGGTTCAGCTGCTGCTGGACGGCGTCGCGATGCCGTCTGAGCAGAGCCAGGCGACGCCGGTGCGATGACTCCCCCTCGGCGACCAGCGTGATGTACTCGCGCATCTGCTCCACCGGCATCCCGGTGCGTCGCAGCCTCACCAGCATCTGAATCATCCGGATCGCCCGTCCGTCGTAGCGGCGGTAGCCGTTGGAGGTCCGGTCGATCACCGGGATCAGTCCCTCGCGTTCATACCAGCGAAGGGTGTCGCGGCTGAGGCCGGTGATGTCGGCCACCTCGGCTATCCCGACGGCAATGCTCCCGGCCTGCCGCCATGCCGAGGCGGCCAGGTCATCCGCGGACCGGACGACGACCCCCGCGGCGCGGAGTTCGTCGAGGGCCGCGAGGTGTGCCTCACCGGTGGTGTCGGCGCAGGCGTTGGACACCACGGTCACTGCATATCCGCGATCCAGGGCCGACAGGGCGGCGAGCCGGATGCCGTGACTGGTCACCAAACCGGTCAACACGACGTGCTCGACCCCGAGGCCCCGCAGGGTCTCGTCGGTTTGTGCGACGTCGAAGATGTCGCGGTCGTGTTTGGTGATGACGGGCTGCCCGCGTGGTTCGAAACCGTCCACGAAAGCGGCGTCTGGATGATCGGGATCGGCACGGTCGTCCCCCGGGGTCGGGGACAAATACCGGGTGCTGATCACCGGCCAACCGAGGTTAGCCAGCAAACGCCGGACCTCCCGTCCCAGATGCGCCGACCACGGGTCGTGGGCGAGGGCGAGAATCCAGTTCTGCCAGTCGATTTCGAGCAGTGCACTTCGCATGACCCCACACGCTAAACACTGGAGCCCACTCCAGGGCAAATACGACCCGACCCGCTGCCGGATTGGTTTCAGCCCGGACGTCCTCCGGTTCTCACGTCTCCTTCGGGCGGTGTGGCACATGCCGAGCCCAGGGGTCGGGTGGCCGCACACGATCCAGTGCTGCGTACCGCATGGAGGCGATCGGACGCACGTGGCCACCGGAACCAGGAACCGACGCACCGCTACCAAACAGGCAGTGGAGTCGACCCCGACGAGAAACGAAAGTTATGGTACATCCCCAGCCGATCCTTGACTTTGAGCCAATTTTGTTTGATGGCATGGCCACGTTCTTGACACGGACATGCGAGGCGACTTATCCTTTGCCGAAAGTGGAGCGACGTGGCCCTCCTAACTGCATCGTCGCACTCCGGATCCGCAAGGAAGGGGAAGAAGCCATGAAGATCCGGAAACTGGTAGCTACATTTTTTATCATTCTCACGACAGCTGCTCTCACCGTGCCAAGCGCTTCGGCTGAAACCACTTCGCCAGGCCAACCACCATCCACCAGCCTTCCTGCCACATCTCCCGACGTGGACGGGATCATCGCAAAGGCCAAGTCCAGTGATGTCGGTTTCTCGGCACGTCGCAATCTCATCGCATCCAGCGCCGCTTTCATGCAGGTACTCAGGAAAACGACTCCTGATCACCAGAGAAGCCTGGATTACTTCACAGCCATCTCCAGCGATCAGCAGGCTACCGATCTCGTGGCGAACACCGCCGGTAAACACTATGTGGTCTCGGGCACCATGCAGAACCCCGACGTCAAACTGGTCGACGGGAAAGCCACCGATGACTCCACCAACCCGCCCGGGGCTAAGAACCTCCCTCAGGATATGCCGCGATGCGGCAAGGCGTGGGCCGCTTTTTCTGCTTGGCTGACCGGAACAACGATGCTGTGCGCACCATTCTCCGGTCCAGCCGCGTGGGGATGCGCAGCAGCGATGGGAATCCTTGGCCTGATGCCAGATTTCAACAGTGCCTGCGACTAGGAGGAAGAAATGACCGGTTTCAGAAAATTCAGGAATCCTGACACCTTTTTCGGACGTTTCGTGTGCCACTTCGCGCTGGGTTTCTCCGCATGCCTTGTGGCACAGGCGATCCTGCTGATGCTGGGACGACTTGACGTCTACCTGGGAGCAATCTGGTCGTTCGGCTTCAGTCTTCTTTTCGGCCTCATCCGCGCCGTGTTGGCCAAACCAGGAACCCCTTTCTGGAGTTCACCCCTCACACAAGCAGAGAAATCACAAACACGCTGAACCCCATTCCGAGAGGCTTATTCACAAGCGACGTGTCAACCAGCGAAACCTCCACTTGGGAGCGGCTGTGCATAAGCCTGCAAGAGCGGCCCGTAGCGTTCGGCAACACGAACGCTACGGGCGCGCTGACCTCGATACGTGCAACAGCAGCGCGTTCACCCGTCCGTGCGCGACCGGGTAACGACCACCCAGCGCATGCGCCAGCGAAACGACGACACCCAGACCGATGTTGCCAAAGCCACCGCCGCCGTGCAGGAGGCATTGCGCATGTGCACACGGGCCTCCAGGCCATCGATCCCACGCAACGACACCCAGATCGACGGCAACCACCGGCTCCGCGGAGCCTCTGGCGAGGACGAGTCGTGAAAAACAGGGGTGCTGCTCCCGGACCTGCACGTCATAGCCCGCTTCGCGCAGGGCAGCGACGACCCGGTCCAGTGCCGGGGTGAATTCGTGCTGCGCGGACTGGATGGTGAACAGATCCACATCCTCGGTGGGACGATCGATGAATCCGTGCTCGCGAATGGCGCCGGAACCCGCCAGCGCGAACCCTGCTTCCGGGCCCGCCGTCTCCAGGGCGATCCTCGTGATCCTTCTCTGCTCGGAAGCGTTCCTCACGTGCGTGCCCGAAGCTCGGGGAAACGCATCTCCCACAGATCTCGCACCCTCTGGTCCAGGTTGAGCACGGGCCACAGCTCGATGAGACGATCCCGGTTGAGCAGATGCTCCTGTTCGGCCACCCGCCCTTCGGTGAGCAACGCCTGGTAGGCCATGCGCCGCCCCCCCACATCATCCACGTCGATCCCCACGCGATCCTCCTGCCAGCGAACCCCGTGCGGAAGGTCGATCAACCCGTGATAGGGGCCGCGCAGGGCGTCAAGAGTCGTCGGCGCATGGTAGGGCTTCACGTCCCGGAACCGAACACGTCCCGCAACCGCATCGGTCACCATGAACCTCCCAGCGCTCCTCAGCCGTCAGCACCTCGGCCGTCGGTCCAGTGTAATGAGGTCACATCGCTGGCCATCAGTTGATGTGCGGTCCCGGCGGCACCGGTCCCTCAGGCGATCCTGCGCAGGATGCCTTTCAGGTCGTCGGGCGAGGGCGGAACCGGGGTGGTCGTGGTGCAGCCGTCAGCGAGGGCCGCGGCCACCAGGTCGTCCTCGCCGCGACGCAGGTCGGACGGGTCGACCCCCAGGTCGCTCAGCCGCGACGGGATGCCCAGCCGCGACCTCAACCGCTCCACCGCCCCGATCAGCGACGTCACCGCCGCCCGGCCCCTCGCCGAGGGTTGCAGCAACCTGCCCAGGCGGGCGTAGCGTTCGGCGGCGCGGTCGCTGCGGGCGGCGTTGAACTCGATGACGTGCGGCAGCAGCAGCGCGTTCAACCGTCCGTGCGCGATCGGGTGGCGGCCGCCCAGCGCGTGCGCCAGCGAGTGGACGATACCCAGCCCGACGTTGTCGAAGGCCATCGCCGCCATGCAGGACGCGTTGTGCATGTGGGAACGCGCCTCCAGGTCCTCGCCGTGGGTGTAGCAGCGCTCCAGGTTCCCGAACACCAGCTCGACGGCCTTCTCCGCCAGCGCGTCGGAGAAGTCGCAGGCCTCCAGGGCCACATAGGCCTCGGTGGCGTGGGTGAGCACGTCCATGCCGGAGTCGGCGGTGATGTGCGGCGGCACCCCGACCACGGCCTCCGGGTCCAGAATGGCCAACCCCGCCACCAGCTCGCTGGAGGCGATCGGGACCTTCGTGTGCGTCTGCTCGTCGGTGACCACGGCAAACGACGTCACCTCCGAACCCGACCCGCTGGTGGTGGGGATCGCGACGATCCCCTCCGGCGCCCCAAACCCGGCGTCGAGGGCGGCCTTGTGCATCACCTTCGCGGCATCCATCACCGACCCGCCACCGTAGGCTACGACCACGTCGGGCCCGGACTGCAGGTAGACCGACACCCCGGCGCCGATCTCGGAGGTGCTGGGGTTCGGTTTCACACCCGTGAAGGTCGTCACCCGCTCACCGAGCCTGTCGACCACCTTCCGGTACACCCCGGTGGTGGCCAGGAAGTCGTCGGTCACCAGGAAAACCGGCCTCCCGCGGAACTCGTCGAGCGCCTCCAATGCCTCCGCGCCCAGCCTCACCCTGGTGGCCAGCCGGAACTCCCTCATGCCCTGCCCCTGTTCTCCTGTGTCTCTGTTTTGCTCCCCCTGACCGCGGGAATCGTTTCCCGCGGTTCGTCCGGCGCCTCCCATCCCGGTTTTCCCGCCTCGCTGGCGGCGCGGATCATCCAACGCAGAATGTGCACCGACGTGCGAGGCCTGGTCATGCCGCCCTCCCGGAATGTTCCCTGCGGTACTCGGACGGGGTCACCCCGATGTGTTTCTTGAACTGCCGCGAGAAATAGTTCAGCGGCGTGAAATCCAGCTCCGCGGCGATCCTGAGCACCGGTTTGTCGGTGTGGATGAGCACGAACTTCGCGCGCTCCAGTCGTTTGGCGGTCACGTAGTGGATGAAGCTGGAGCCGGTGCGTTCCTTGAACTTCCTCGCGAAATGCGACTCCGACCACATCAGGTAGGAGGCCGCCTTGTGCAGCGTCAGGAACGACGACGGGTTCTTCTCGATCTCGTTCAGCAGCGTCGTCAGGTTGCGTTCCCCACCCCGGGATGCGGGTTCGAGGAGGTCGTGGACGCGGATCAGCAGTTTCTCGCAGTACACCTGGCACTCGTAGCGGTTCATCGGGCCGCGTCTGCGTCCCCGGTGGCGGGTGACGATCTGGGAGATGTCGCGCCCGAACTGCACGGCCTCGCTGGTGGCGATGCCTATCATCATGTCCTCGTACTCGGACAGCTCCTTCGGATCCACCTTCTGGCTCCAGCGCGGCAGCAGATGATCCAGGTAGTCGCCGAGCAGCTCCAGGTTCGCGGCCGCGTTGCCCTGCGCGACGTTGCGGGCCACCACCGGGGCCTCCAGCGAGATCCGTCGCTTCACCGACTCGACGGGGATCAGCGGCAGCGGTTTCCGGATGCCCGCCAGCAGCGGGGCGAGCGCCGCGTTGCCGCTGGGGTCCGGGATCCTACCGAGCCTGCCCAGCACCGTGCCCGCCACCGCGACGGCGAAATCCGCCTCGCCGAGCGTGGAGCCGAGTTTCGCGTTCGCCAGCCCGACGATCTCGTTGGCGGCGGCCTGCAGCTTGCCGAGGTCGACCACGGCCACCTGGTCCAGCAGCTTCGCGGTCTCCGAGTGTTCCAGCACCTCCGAGGCGCCCACGATCTGCTGAAGCTGCTGCTGCCCCTCGGTGAGCAGCACCTGCCCGGCCATCACCGCGCCCAGGTACTGCGCACCCCACATGATCGAAACGGAGAAATCCACCAGGCCCGCATGGCAACGGTAAACGACCGGACGTCCCTCGATGGCGCTCTGCAGCCCGCCGTGAGCGTCGCAGCTGTAACACTTGGCGCGGATCGCGGGATCGCGACGCAGGTACTGACACAGGGTGCTGAACCGCGACGCCTCCGTGACGGGACGGCCCATGGAGTCGACGGTGATCATCGCCAACCCGGTGGAGGTGGCGAAGTCGTCCTGGATGCGCTGCAACTCCTCGACATCGATGAGGTTGCGCAGATCGAGGGCGGCGGCCGCGTTACCCGCGGCGGGGTTCACGATGAAGTCCGGCACAGCACCTCCTGAACGCGTTTGAATCCCTTGCCCGTCACCGAGTCGACGGCCACGATCTGGTGGGCCCCGGCCCGCGCCAGGTGGTCGACGGCGTCGTGGACCTGCGCCTCGGTGGCCACCCCGGCGTGGGTGACGACCCCCAGCACCTCGCGGTTGAAGGTGGTGGCGAACCCCGGCGGGAAACGGGTCTCGTCGCTGGTGGCGGACTGCACCAGCACCACCACGTCGACGTCGTAGGAGGCCAGCATGAGGGCGTGTTTGTAGCGCCCCACCTCCAGGTACTCGCCGGGGGTGTCAATGGCGGAGGCGAAGGTCTCGATGGCCTGGGTTTTTGCATATTCGATGGGCAGCCCCTGGAGGCGCTGCCTGAACGTCGTCTTGCCGGCTCCGATGCTGCCGACCAGCAGGATCGACCTCATGTCCTACGTCACGTCCTAGTCAACGGTGCGGGGGTGAACCCGAGAATGGCCTGGAGGGTGGTGACGATCCCCGTGACGGAGGATTCGACGTCGGCCAGCCGGCCGGTGATGAGCAACGACCCGGAGAAGCGATCGACGAATGCCAACTCGACTCCCGCCGACTTGGTGGCGATGTCGGCGGCGATCACGGCGGCCTCGCCCGGCGTGATGGTCAGCACCCCGATGGCCCCACTGCTGCCCGCGGGCAGGCCGATCTTCGGGTACAGGTGCGGATCGGGATTGGCTATCACGTGGGCGAGCGTGACCTGCTTGCCGGGCACGAACTCCTGGATGATACGTGTCTTGTCGGTCAGCTCGGTCATCAATCGCTCCTCTGGGATGTCCTCACGATAGGACCACTTCGTGCAGGGTTCAATGTTGCGCACGACCCCGGAGCAAGAATGTGTAACAACCGGGAGAAACTGTGTATCCGAACCGGCCCTATGGTGGCGAAGGCAGGTCCAAACTGCCTGTCGCTAGGAGTAACGACGAAGGAGTCAGCATGCAGGAAGCGCTCGGAATGGTCGAGACGAAGGGCTATGTCGGAGCGGTTGAAGCCGCCGACGCCATGGTCAAGTCCGCAAATGTGTCCCTGGTGGGCAGCGAGAAGATCGGTGCCGGCTACGTGACCGTGCTGGTGCGCGGCGACGTCGGCGCGGTCAAGGCCGCCACCGACGCGGGCGCCTCGGCGGCGGAGCGGGTGGGTGAGCTCATCAGCGTCCACGTGATCCCGCGCCCCCACAACGACGTCGAGAAGATCCTCCCCGCCCAGGCCAAGTAGGAGAGTGAACAATGTCTGAGGAACTGATCAACAAGGTCCTGGCCGAGGTGGTCAAGAAGATGGGTGGCGACGCCCCCGCGCCGTCCGCTGCTCCCGCACCCGCCCCCACGCCCGCGGCCGGGGCCCTGCCCTGCGTGACCGAGTTCGTCGGCACCAATGTCCTGGGCGACACCATCGGCATGGTCATCGCAAACGTCGACCCGAAGCTGCGCGCGATGATGAAACTGGAGAAGGACTTCCGCTCCATCGGGATCCTCGGTGCCCGCACCGGCGCCGGCCCGCACATCTTCGCCGCCGACGAGGCCGTCAAGGCCACCAACTCCGAGATCCTCACCATCGAGCTGCCCCGCGACACCAAGGGCGGCGCCGGCCACGGTTCGCTGATCATCTTCGGCGCCGAGGACGTCTCCGACGCCCGCCGCGCCGTCGAGGTGGCCCTCGGCGAACTGGACCGCACCTTCGGCGACGTCTACGGCAACGACGCGGGGCACCTGGAGTTCCAGTACACCGCCCGCGCCTCCTACGCCCTCAACAAGGCGTTCGGGGCCCCGATCGGCAAGGCCTTCGGCATCACCGTCGGCGCCCCCGCCGGGATCGGTGTCGTCCTGGCCGACACCGCCGTCAAGGCCGCCACCGTCGACGTCATCGGCTACGCCAGCCCCGGCGGCGGAACCAGCTACTCCAACGAGGTCATCTCCTTCCTGAGCGGCGACTCGGGTGCCGTCCGGCAGGCCATCATCGCCGCCCGCGAGGTGGGCATCCCCCTCCTCGGTTCGCTCGGCGCCACACCCGAATCCACCACGACCCCCTACATCTGAGGACCGATCTGATGCGTTCCAAGAGGTTTGAGGCGCTCGACGCGCGCCCCGTGAACCAGGACGGGTTCGTCAGCGAATGGCCAGAGGTTGGCCTGATCGCCATGGACTCCCCCAACGATCCGAAACCGTCGATCACACTGACCAACGGGCTCGTGACCGAACTCGACGGCAAGACCCGCGACCAGTTCGACATGATCGACACCTTCGTCGCCGACTACGGCATCAACCTGGAGCTGGCGGAGAAGGCCATGGCCATCGACTCCCTCCAGGTGGCCCGCATGCTGTGCGACATCAACGTGCCCCGCACCGAGATCATCCCGCTCACCACCGCCATGACCCCGGCGAAACTCACCGAGGTCGTCAGCAACATGAGCGTGCTGGAGATGATGATGGCGGTCACGAAGCTGCGTGCCCGCAAACAGCCCGCCAACCAGTGCCACGTCACCAACGTCGCCGACAACCCCGTGCAGATCGCCGCCGACTCCGCCGAGGCCGCGCTGCGCGGTTTCGCCGAGCAGGAAACCACCGTCGGCGTGGTCCGCTACGCCCCCTTCAACGCGCTGTCGCTGCTGGTCGGCGCCCAGACGGGACGCCCCGGCATCCTCACCCAGTGCGCGGTCGAGGAGGCCACGGAGCTGCAGCTCGGCATGCGCGGGCTGACCGCCTACGCCGAGACCGTGTCCGTCTACGGCACCGAGGCGGTGTTCATGGACGGCGACGACACCCCCTGGTCGAAGGCGTTCCTGGCCTCCAGCTACGCCTCCCGCGGCCTGAAGATGCGCTTCACCTCCGGCACCGGATCCGAGGTGCAGATGGGCTACGCCGAGGGCAAGTCCATGCTGTACCTGGAGGCGCGTTGCCTGTTCGTGACGAAGGCAGCCGGGTCGCAGGGCACCCAGAACGGTTCCGTCAGCTGCATCGGTGTGCCCGCGGGCGTGCCCGGCGGGATCCGCGCCGTGCTGGCCGAGAACCTGATCGCCACCATGCTGGATCTCGAATGCGCCTCCAGCAACGACCAGACCTTCACCCACTCCGATCTGCGCCGGGTGTCGCGGTCGCTGATGCAGTTCGTGCCCGGCACCGACTTCATCTGCTCCGGCTACTCCTCCACCCCGAACAAGGACAACATGTTCGCGGGCTCCAACTGGGATGCCGAGGACTTCGACGACTGGAACATCATCCAGCGCGACCTGCGCGTCGACGGCGGCCTCACCCCCGTGCTGGAGGAGGACGTCATCGCGGTGCGCCGCAAGGCCGCCCGCGCCCTGCAGGCCGTCTTCGACGAGCTGGGGCTGCCGGCCATCACCGACGCCGAGGTGGAGGCCGCCACCTACGCCCACAGCTCCGACGACATGCCCAAACGCAACGTCGTCGAGGACCTGAAGGCCGCCGAGGACATGATGAACCGTGAGGTCACCGGCGTGGACGTGGCCAAGGCGTTGTCGCGAGGCGGTTTCGAGGACGTCGCCGAGGCGGTGTTCAACCTGCTGAAGCGTCGCGTCGCGGGCGACTACCTGCACACCTCCGCGATCTTCGACGCCGACTTCAACGTGATCTCGGCCGTGAACTCGCCCAACGACTACCACGGCCCGCAGACCGGCTACCAGATCGACGACGAGCGGTGGAACCAGATCAAGACCATTCGTCAGGCCATCAGCCCCGAGAGCATCTGAGGTGAGCCATGAGCATTGATGTGAACACCCTCAAGCAGATCATCGCGCAGGTGGTCCAGGAGATGACCGCCGAGGATTCGGCCGCCACCCCGCCGGCCGCCGAACCCGCCGCCTCGGGTGGTACCGCGACGATGACCGCGACGGCCGCCGGGAAACTCACCCTGGCCGAGACCGGCCCCGCGGAGCGCGGCTCCGACCCGAAGGAGGTCGTGGTCGCGGTTTCCCCGGCGTTCAGCACCCTGATCCACGAGACCATCATCGGCCTGCCCCACGCCGCCGTCCTCAAGGAGATCGCCGCGGGCATCGAGGAGGAGGGCCTCAAGTGCCGGTTCGTGAAGGTCTACAAGAGCGCCGACGTCGGTTTCATCGCCCACCAGGCGGCGAAGCTGTCGGGTTCCGGCATCGGGATCGGCATCCAGTCGCGCGGCACCACGGTCATCCACCAGAAGGACCTGCCGCCGCTCAGCAACGTGGAGCTGTTCAGCCAGTCCCCGCTGATCGACCTGGAGACCTTCCGCGCCATCGGCAAGAACGCGGCCAAGTACGCCAAGGGCGAGTCGCCGCAGCCCGTGCCGATCCGCAACGACCAGATGGCCCGCCCCAAGTACCAGGCCATCGCGGCCCTGCTGCACAACAAGGAAACCGCCCAGTGCGACCTGGCCAAGAAGCCCCAGGCGCTGCGGGTCAGCACCGCCTAGGAGAGTCACCATGGATCAGGAACAACTCATCCGACAGATCATGTCGGAGGTCATGAAGTCCCTCGGGAACGACTCCGTGTCCTTCGCCAAGAACGCCCCGGTGCCCGCCGCCCCGGCCCAGGTCCCCGCCGCGGGGACCCGCCGGATCGGACGCGACGAGTACCCGCTGGCCGAGAAACACCCGGAGCTGGTGAGAACCAACACCGGCAAGGCCCTCGACGAACTCACCTTCGAGGACGTCAAGTCGGGGAAGCTGAGCCCCCTCGACTTCCGCATCTCCTCGGAGACCCTGGAGCTCCAGGCCCAGGTGGCCGACGCCGACGGACGCCAGACCCTGGCCCGCAACCTGCGCCGCGCCGCCGAGCTGGTGGCCGTGCCGGATGCCCGGCTGCTGGAGATCTACAACGCGCTGCGGCCGTACCGCTCCACCAAGGCGGAGCTGTACGAGATCGCCGACGAGCTGGAGGGCCAGTACGGCGCGAAGGTGAGCGCCGGTTTCGTCCGTGAGGCCGCTGACGTCTACGAGGCCCGCGGAAGGCTGCGCGAGGACTGAGAGACACGAGACGAGGAGATGAGGACGATGGCGAAACTGATTGCCGGCATCGACATCGGCAACGCGACCACCGAGGTGGCGCTCGCCGAGATCGGTGATGCCGGCGGGCAGGTGGACTTCCTGTCCAGCGCCATCGTCCCCACCACCGGCATCAAGGGAACCAGCGCCAACATCCGTGGCCTGTTCCGTTCCCTCACCGAGGCCCTCACCAGGGCGGGGCGCCGCATCGAGGACCTCGACTCCATCCGCATCAACGAGGCCGCCCCCGTGATCGGCGACGTCGCGATGGAGACCATCACCGAGACGATCATCACCGAGTCCACGATGATCGGACACAATCCCTCCACCCCGGGCGGCCTCGGCATCGGGGTGGGAACCACCATCGCCCTCGACGCGCTGCCGGAGGCCCCCGCCGGGCGGCCCTACATCGTCGTGGCACCCCGCACCACCCCCTACGACCAGATCGCGGCCCGGCTGAATGCCGTCGCCGAGCGCCTGGAGATCACCGGCGCGATCCTGCAGGCCGACGACGGCGTGCTGGTCCACAACCGCCTGACCCGCAAGATCCCCATCGTCGACGAGGTGCGCCTGATCGAGAAGGTTCCCCTCGGGATGCTGGCCGCCATCGAGGTGGCCGACGTCGGGCGCATCGTCGAGACCCTGTCCAACCCGTTCGGCATCGCGACCCTCTTCGGCCTGGAGTCCGACGACACCCGCTCCGTGGTGCCGCTGGCCCGTTCCCTGGTGGGCAACCGTTCCGCCGTGGTCATCAAGACCCCGGAGGGCGACGTGCAGGAACGCCGCATCCCCGCGGGCCGCCTCACCTTCCACGGCACCAACACCCTCGACGTCGACGTCGACCTGGGTGCCGCCGAGATCATGGACGTCGCCTCCCGGATCCGCAACCTCGCCGACATCACGGGCGAGCCCGGCACCAACGTCGGCGGCATGATGGAGAAGGTGCGCGTGACCATGGGGCAGCTGACGAACCAGCACCCCCGCGACATCCGCATCACCGACCTGCTCGCCGTCGACACCCGGGTGCCGCAGCAGGTGGCGGGCGGCATCGCCAACGAGTTCTCGATGGAGGCCGCCGTCGGTATCGCCGTGATGGTCAGGACCGACCGCCTCCAGATGGAACGGATCGCCTCCGAGCTGGCCGCCGAGATCGGCGTGCCCGTGGAGGTCGGCGGTGTGGAGGCCGACATGGCCATCCGCGGCGCGCTCACCACCCCCGGGACGGCCGCCCCCATCGCGATCCTCGACATGGGCGCCGGCTCCACCGACGCCTCCGTCATGCGCCCCGACGGCACCGGCACCTCGATTCACCTGGCCGGTGCCGGGAACATGGTGACCCTCATGATCCAGTCCGAACTCGGCCTCGACTCCTTCGACCTGGCCGAGGACATCAAACGCCACCCACTGGCGAAGGTGGAGTCGGTGTTCAACATCCGCCACGAGGACGGCACCGTGCAGTTCTTCGAGGATCCGCTGCCCGGGCACGTCTACGCCCGCACCGTGGTGCTCAAACCCGACGGCATGGTGCCCCTCGACGTGGACCTGCCCGTCGAGACCATCCGCCAGGTCCGCATCCGCGCCAAGGAGCAGGTCTTCGTCACCAACGCGATCCGCGCCCTGCAGCGCGTCTCCCCCACCTCGGAGGTGCGCGGCATCGACTTCGTGGTGCTCGTCGGCGGCTCCGCCCTGGACTTCGAGATCCCGCAGCTGGTCACCCGGGCCCTGGCCGACTACCGGGTGGTGGCCGGGCGCGCCAACATCCGCGGCACGGAGGGTCCCCGCAACGCCGTCGCAACCGGCCTGGTGCTGGGGGGTGCGTCGTGACCGACGAACGCCCCACCATCAACCTGGCCGTCCACGACGACATCGGCGACGAGCAGCTCACCCAGGTCCTCCTCGGCATCGAGGAGGAGGGGGTGCCGAGCCGCGTGGAACGCCTCCCGGAGCTCAACCCCCTGACCCTGGCGCACCGCGCCGCGACGTCGTCGCGGCTGGGAATCGGCCTGGGCATCGCCCTCGACTACGTGGTCATCACCACCGAGAAACTTCCCGAAGAGCGCCCCTACTTGGCGCATTTCCTGGGGCGCAGCGAGCAGGCGGACCGGATCATCGGTTCGAACGCCGCCCGGCTCGTGAAGCGACTTCCCCTCCGTGAACCCGAAAGGAGCCAGTGATGCACGCACTGGGGAGCATTGAAGTGGTGGGCCTCGTCGCCGGCGTCGAGGCCGCCGACGTCGCCTGCAAGACCGCCGACGTCACCCTGATCGGCTACGAACTGGCCCGGGGCGGCGGATACGTCACCGTCAAGGTGGAGGGGCAGGTCGCGGCCGTTCAGGCGGCCATGGATGCCGCCGAGGTGGCGGCGTCGAAACTGGCCCGGGTGGTCAGCAGGATCGTCATTCCCCGGCCCCACCAGGACCTGGAGCCCCTCGTCTTCTCCGCCGCGACCGTGGGCCTGGCCACGCCCACCCCCTGGGCGAGGACGGCGACGAAACCCGCAGCCAGGGCCAAGGACCCGGAGAAAACCAAACCCGCACCGAAGGCCGCGCCCAAAGCGGCGGAGAAGCCCGGGCCCACACCCGACCCGAAGGCCATCACGAAACCCGCGCCGAAACCGCAGCTCGAACAGACGCGGCCCGAATCCGGCCCGGACCAGAAGCCCGCACCCGAACCGGAACCGAAACCGGGCGCGGCACCCAAGAACCCCGCGGAGACCACCAAGGCTCCCCGGACATCCACCACCAGGAGGAAGCAGTCATGAGCAATGCTCTCGGAATGATCGAGACCAAGGGCTACGTGGGGGCCGTCGAGGCCGCCGACGCCATGGTCAAGTCCGCGAACGTGACCCTGATCGGCAGCGAGAAGATCGGCGCCGGCCTGGTCACCGTGATGGTGCGCGGCGACGTCGGTGCCGTGAAGGCCGCCGTCGACGCCGGGTCGTCGGCCGCCGCCCGGGTCGGCGAGCTGATCTCCCAGCACGTCATCCCGCGCCCCCACAATGACGTCGAGAAGATCCTGCCGCAGTCATGACCGACGCACTCGTCGCCGAGATCACCAGCCGGGTCCTGGAGCGGATCGCCGCCCTGGACCCGCGCAGGGTGATCGTCGGCATCTCCAACCGGCACGTTCACCTGTGCGACGCCGACTTCAAAACCCTGTTCGGCTACGACGCACCGACGGTGAAGAAGATGGTGCGCCAGCGCGGCGAGTTCGCGGCCGAGGAGACCGTGACCCTGCACGGCCCCCGCGGCACCATGACCCGGGTGCGCGTGATGGGTCCCAATCGTCCCGCCACCCAGGTGGAGCTGAGCCGCACCGACTGTTTCGCCCTCGGCATCAAGGCGCCGATGGCCCAGTCGGGGCATCTGGAGACCGCGGCCCCCGTGAGGATCGAGGGACCCCTCGGCAGCATCGACTGCGAGCACGCCGTGATCGTCGCGGGCCGTCACATCCACATGGGCCCCGACGACGCCGCCGCCCTGAACCTGAAGGACCAGGACCGCGTGAGCGTCCGGTTCGGCGGGGAGCGCGGGGCGCGCCTGGACAATTTCCTGATCCGCGTCAAGGACTCCTACCTGGCGGAGCTGCACCTCGATACCGACGAGGGCAACGCCGTCGGGGCCAGGACCGGCGACTACGTGACGATCTGCCTGGACGGGTGACGATGGCGGCGAATCCCCAGACCAGGATCAACCAGTTCGCGGAGCTCGTGCGAACCGGGAAGGTCGCACGCAGGAACGCCAAACGCAGCGGGCTGCGGCTCGCCGTCGACCTGGGCACGGCCAACATCGTGCTGGCCGTGGTCGACGGCGGGAACCGTCCGGTGGCGGGCGGTTGGCGGCAGGCGAACGTGGTGCGCGACGGCATCGTCGTCGACTGGCTGGGGGCCGTCACCAACGTCCGGGAGATCCTCGCCGAGCTCCACGACAGGCTGGGCCACATCTTCACCGAGGCCGCAGTCACCATCCCGCCCGGGATCAGCGAGGGCACCGTGAAGGTGTTCACCAACGTGCTCGACGCCTGCGAACTCGACCCGTGCGAGGTGGTCGACGAACCCGTGGCCGCGGCCCGGGCCCTCGGCGTGACCGACGGCACCATCATCGACATCGGCCACGGCACCACCGGGGTGTCGCGGCTGCGCGACGGGGTGGTGGACTTCTCCACCGACGAAGCCACCGGCGGCCACCACATGACGCTGGTGCTGTCGGGGGCGCTGGGAATGGGCTACGACGAGGCCGAGGCGTTCAAGTGCGACCCCGCCAACGTCGAGACCGTCTTCCCGGTGGTGCGCCCCACCCTGGAGAAGATGGCCACCATCGCCGAGCGGGCGCTCGGCGGCACCGACCCGGGCAAGGTGTATCTGGTGGGTGGTTCCGCCTCCCTGCCCGAGGCACCCAAAGTTTTCGAGAAGGTCCTCGGCGTCACGGTTGACCGGCCCGAGGAACCCCTTTTCCCCACCCCGCTGGGGGCGGCAATGAGGAGTAGCCGATGAACGAGAAACAGCTGCGCGAGCTGATCACCAGGATCGTGCGCGAATTGCTCGCCGAACAGCCCCGGCAGGAAACCCCCGCCGCGGGGAAACCCAACGCGCTGGTGCTGTTCTCGGGTGCGCTGCTCGGTTTCGACGCGGCCCTGGAGTCGCTGAAACGGGCGGGCCGGCACGTCAACCTCGACTGGCGGCAGACCGAAGCCGCCTCGCGCATCCTGGACCAGGAACGCATCGCGGCCCTGGGCATGACCCCGGCCGAGAACTCGCTGGTGCAGGCCCACGACCTGCTCGTCGTCCCCACCCTGACGGCGAACCTGGCCGCGAAGGTCGCCCACGGCATCGGCGACTGCCTGGCCAGCAACGTGGTGGCCGAGTTCATCATGAGCAACAAACCGGTGATCGTGGCCACCAACGCGGCCTGCCCCGACTCGGCGGACAAACGCGGCTGGTTCCCGCAGATGCCGTCCGGCTACGCGGCGATGCTGCGCGAGAACCTCGCCGCCCTGAAGTCGTTCGGGGTGCACCTGGCGACCGCGGAAACCCTCGACCGGGTGGTCGGGGAGGTCGCGGGCGCGGGCGACGCGGTGCGCTGCGATGCGCGCGTGGTCACCGAGTCCGTGATCCGTTCCCTGGCCCCGGGGTCGCGGCTGAGCGTGCACCGCAGGGCGATCATCACCGACCTGGCCCGCGAGGCGGCAGCGTCGTCGGGCATCACGATCACGAGAAGGAACTGAGATGTACCTGGCCAAGGTGGTCGGCACGGTGGTCTCCACCAGCAAGGACGAACGCCTCGTCGGTTTCAAGCTGCTGCTGATCCAGCGCGTCCACTCCGACGGTGCTCCCGTCGGAGACCAGGAGGTCGCGGTGGACACCGTCGGCGCCGGAACCGGTGAGACGGTCATCATCACGAAGGGCAGCTCGGCCCGGTTCGCGGCGAACCGGCAGCAGGCCCCCCTGGACGCGACCATCGTCGGCATCGTCGACGTCGTCGAGGTGGAGGGCTGAGGGCGATGCCGAACATCTACACGCGCACCGGGGACAAGGGCGACACCGGGCTGTTCGGGGGTTCCCGGGTGCCCAAGCAGAGCCTGCGCGTGGAGGCCTACGGCACCGTCGACGAGGCCAACGCGGCGCTCGGGGCGGCGAAGGCGACGCTGCCCGCCGGCCAGTGGCGGCGCCGCGTCCACGAGGGGCAGCAGCGGCTGTTCGTGCTGGCCGCGGAACTGGCCAGCGACCCCGAGGGCGCGGCGATCCTCGCGAACAAGATCAACGCCGGCGACATCACCGACCTGGAGCACCTCATCGACGACTGCCTGGCCGTCACGGGGCCGCAGCGGGAGTTCGTGGTTCCGGGCCGCGACGACCGGTCGGGGGCGTTCCACCAGGCCCGCACCGTGGTGCGCCGCGCGGAACGGCGGGTACTGACCCTGGCCGAGACCGAACCGGTGCGCCCCGAGCTGATCACATACCTCAACCGCCTCTCCGACGCCGTCTACTCCCTCGCGAGACTGGCCGAGACCTGGCGCGACGAGGAGATCGAACGCATCGTCCGCGACGCCGTGGCCAAGGTCCTCGGAACCCCCTCGGACCCCGAGCCCGCGGAAACCATCCCCTCAAAGCTGGTTGAGCCGGACCGCGAGCCCCTGGGCGAGCAGTCCGTGTCGAAACCATCCCGCGGCCGAACGCCGGCCCGTCGGTTCGATCTCGCCGCCGCCAAGCGGATCGCCGAGCGGGCGGAGGCGCGCAGCGCCGAACTGGGGGTGCCCGTCGTGATCGCGGCCGCCGATGCGGGCGGGAACCTGATGCTGCTGCACCGCATCGAGGGCGCATTGCTCGCGTCGATCGAGGTGGCGATCAACAAGGCGTGGAGCGCCGTGGCCTTCCAGGCACCGACCGCGACGCTCGGCCCCCTGGCCACCGAGGACGGTCCCTTCCCCGGTCTGGCCGACACCAACTCCGGCCGCGTGGTCCTGTTCGGCGGAGGGGTGCCCGTCCACGTCGACGGGGAACTGGCGGGTGCCATCGGAATCTCGGGCGGAACCGCGGAACAGGACGTGGACATCGCGACCTGCGCGCTGCAGGACTGGAACACGATAGGAGAGCAGTAATGACGATAGATCCGGCCCAGCTGGAGGCGACCATCCGCGAGGTGCTCGCGGCGATGCTCCCCGGCAACGGCAACGACACCCAGGCCAAGGCGCCCGCGACGCAGCAGGAGGCCCCGGGCGACGGGGTGTTCGCCGACATGGACTCCGCGGTGGAGGCCGCCCATCTGGCGCAGCGCGAGTACCTGGGACGCTCGATGGCCGACCGGCGACGCTACGTCGCCGCCATCCGTGAGGCGATGCTGGCCCCCGAGGCCCTCGACTACATGTCGGAGCAGGCCGTGGCGCAGTCCGGGATGGGCGACGTCGGCCACAAGTACCTGAAGAACAAGGTGGCGGCCTCCGAGACCCCCGGGGTGGAGGATCTCGTCACGGAGGCGTGGTCTGGCGACGACGGCCTGACCACCATCGAGTACTCGCCCTACGGTGTGATCGGGGCCATCACCCCCACCACCAACCCCACCGAGACCATCACCTGCAACACCATCGGGATGCTGGCCGCCGGCAACGCCGTCGTGTTCAGCCCGCACCCGCGGGTCGCCAAGTTGTCGTGCTGGCAGGTGCGTCGCATCAACCGGGCGCTGCGCGCCGCCGGCGCCCCCGACAACCTCGTGACCACGGTGACCGCGCCGTCGCTGGAGAACACCAACGCGATGATGGCCCACCCGAAGGTCCGGATGCTGGTGGCAACCGGGGGTCCGGGAATCGTCAGGGCGGTGCTGAGCTCCGGGAAGAAGGCGATCGGCGCGGGTGCGGGCAACCCGCCGGCCGTCGTCGACGAGACCGCCGACATCGAGCACGCCGCGAAGTGCATCGTCGACGGCGCCAGCTTCGACAACAACCTGCCCTGCACCGCGGAGAAGGAGATCATCGCGGTCGATTCGATCGCCGACATGCTGAAGTTCTGCATGATCAAGCACGGCGCCTACGAGGCGACGGCCGCGGAGGTCGCGGAGCTGGAGAAGCTGCTGGTCAACGGCGACAAGCCGCGCACCGAGTGGGTGGGCAAACCGGCCGCGAAGATCCTGGAGGCCATCGGCGTCACCCCGCCGCCCGGGGTGCGGCTGATCGTGTGCGAGGCAGCCGCCGACCATCCGTTCGTGGTGCACGAGCTGATGATGCCGGTCCTCGGGCTGGTGCGGGTGCCGGACGTGGACGCCGCCATCGACCTGGCCGTCGAACTGGAGCACGGCAACCGCCACACCGCGGTGATGCACAGCCTCAACGTCAGCAAGCTGACGAGGATGGGCAAGCTGATCCAGACCACGATCTTCGTGAAAAACGGCCCGTCGTACAACGGCATCGGGATCGGCGGCGAGGGCTACCCGACGTTCACCATCGCCGGACCCACCGGCGAGGGCCTCACGTCGGCCCGTAGTTTCACCCGGAAACGTCGCTGCGTGCTCGTCGGCGACCTGAACGTCCGCTGAACCGCCATGACCACACGAATCGCGATAACGGGGGCGGCCGGGCAGATCGGTTACGCGCTGGTCTACCGGCTGGCCTCCGGTGACCTGCTGGGCGACGGGCCCGTCGAGTTGCGGCTGCTGGAGGTACCGGCGGCCGTGAAGGCCCTCGACGGGGTGGCGATGGAGCTGCTCGACTGCGCCTTCCCGCAGCTGAGGGGCATCGAGGTCACCGACGATCCCGCGGTGGCCTTCGACGGCGCGAACGTCGCGATGCTGGTGGGGGCGTCGCCGCGCGGCGCGGGCATGGAACGATCCGATCTGCTGGAGGCCAACGCCGCCATCTTCGCCGGGCAGGGCCGGGCCCTGGCGGCGTCGGCGGCCCCGGATGTGCGGGTGGTGGTGACGGGGAACCCGGCGAACACGAACGCGCTGATCGCGTCCCGGCACGCCGACGGGATTCCCGCCTCCCGGTTCACCGCCCTGACCCGGCTCGACCACAACCGGGCCCGCGCGCAGCTGGCGCGGAAGGCCCGCAGGCCGGTGGCGGACGTGACGAACGTGACGATCTGGGGCAACCACTCGGCGACGCAGTACGCGGACGCCTTCAACGCCCGCATCTGCGGGAGGCCGGCGGACCAGTGGATCGCCGACGACGCCTGGATCGCCTTCGACTTCATCCCCACCGTCGCCAGGCGGGGGGCCGCGGTGATCGCGGCCCGGGGGCGTTCGAGCGCGGCATCGGCGGCCAACGCCACCATCGCCCACGTCCGCGACTGGCTGCTCGGCACCCCCGAGAATGACTGGACGTCGATGGCGGTGATCAGTGACGGCTCCTACGGCGTCCCGGCGGGCTTGGTCTCGTCGTTCCCGGTACGCTGTCACAGTGGAGAGTGGGAGATCGTTCAGGGTCTGCCGCTCAACGCCTTCGCGAGAAGTCGCGTCAATGTCTCCGTCGACGAACTGAAATCCGAGGCGGAGGAGGTCAGGTCGATGGGCCTCCTCCCCGTGTGAGACCGAACCCGGCAGGGCCGCTCCTGCGATGCCCACCCACCTCTTCTCAACCATCGAAGAGCCGCAGAGCCCCTGCCGGGTTCCTCATTCCTTCCCCAAGCCGGTTGAGCCGGACCGCGACATCCCCCTTTCCGAAGCTGGTTGAGCCGGACCGCGACGAAGGAGCAGTCCGAGTCGAAACCACCCGACAGCCGACAAGCACACCCGACCGCAACTCCCCGAACGCCTGCCTTCCCGTCGAACGCCAGCGCTACAGCGCAAGCACACGACGGGTAGACAAGCGCAACCATTCGACTTGCTGGGAAAATGGCCAGGGAACCGGTCGTGAAGGAGGTCGCCGTGCCAGTTCGTCGTCCATTGGCAGCCGGGCGACGACACACGGTGGGGTGTCTGCCCGACGGCACCGTGGTCGCGACCGGAGCAGATTCCGGCGGGGAGTGCCGGACGTCGCTGTGGCGAGACGTTGTCGCGGTCGCGGCGGACGGCGTCCATGTGGCCGGCAACACCGGTAGATCCCACACGCTGGGGCTTCGCATCGACGGAACGGTTCTGGCATGCGGCTGGAACGCCCAGGGGCAGTGCGATGTCCAGGACTGGCAGGACATCATCGCGGTGGCTGCGGGGTGGAGATTCAGCGTGGGCCTGCGTGGCGACGGATCATTGGTGGCGGCGGGCCGCGCCGTGGAGGAGCAGCTGCGGGTCGAGGACTGGCGCGAGGTGACGGATGTCAGCTGCGGTGACTGGCACACGGTTGCGGTTCGCGCGGACGGTACCGTCCGCGCGACCGGCAACAACGCCGCCGGCCAGTGCGACGTACAGCACTGGACCCGGATTCTCGCAGTTGCCGCGGGGTATCTCCACACCCTGGGGTTGACGAGGGATGGTGCTGTTCGTGCGGCCGGACGTCCGGAGTTCTGGGCCGGCTGCGAGCAGTGGGCGGGAATCGTCGCGGTCGCGGCGGGCAGCTACCACAGCGTCGGTGTGAGAACCGACGGCACCGTGGTCGCAGCCGGCAGATCGGATGCCGGCCAGTGCGACGTGCACGGTTGGCGCGACATCGTGGCCGTCGCGGCCGGCGCGACCCACACCGTGGGGCTTCGCGCCGATGGCACCGTCGTCGCGACCGGCAGCAACAGCCACGGCCAGCTCGAGGTCGGGTCCTGGCGCCTCGGATGATTCCTGGCTCCACCGACGGGCGACACCCTTTTCGGCGACGGAAAGTAGTATCGCTGCCAGGAGGTGAGACGATGGGCACTCCCCCACACGAGACGCGCAATCTTCCATGCCGCACGAATGACCGTGAGTCTGGTGAGTACGTCACCGACCCGGGCCGCGAGGGTGATGTCGCACTCAGAGACCTGTGCACCGGACACACCGGCCCCCTGAACGGAGTGGCGTGGAGTTCTGACGGCAGTCTCCTGGCCACCGTCGGCGACGACCACACGTGCGTCATCTGGAATCCCCACACCGGTGACCCCGTCGCCACGCTCATCGGTCACACCGACGCCGTGAACAGGGTCGCCTGGAGTCCGGACGACACGCGTCTGGCGACCGTCAGCCACGACAGAACCTGCATCATCTGGAACCCCGACACCGCAGAAGGACTCCTCACCCTCACCGGCCACACCGACGCTGTGACAGGTGTCGCCTGGCACCCCGACGGCACCCGTCTGGTCACCGCCGGCTGGGACGACGCCTGCACCGTCTGGGATCCCGGCGCAGGGCAACCCGTCATCTCGTTCGTCGATCACACCGAATGGGCGCTCGGGGTGGCGTGGAGTCCCGACGGCGCCCGGGTCGCGACCGCCAGCGACAACGGAACCTGCGCGGTCTGGAATCCGGACACAGCAGAAGCGATCGCCACCCTCGTGCCCCGGTCCGCGGCCCGGACAACATTCGTGATGGGTGTCGCCTGGAACCCCGACGGCACCCGCGTCGCCACCGTTGACAGCAACGGGGCCTGCATCATCTGGAACCCCGACACCGGGGAAACAGTCACCACGCTCGCCAGCCGCACCGACTGGGTGGACGGGATCGACTGGAGCCCGGACGGCACCCGTCTGGCCGTTATCGCCTACTGGGCCGAGGCATACACCGTCTGGGACCCGGTCAGCGGCCGCTCCACGGCCACCCAGCTCACACCAACTTGGTGGGCAAACCCGCGTGGAGCCCCGACGGCACCCGCATCGCAACCATCCACAACGACAAGGCCTGCGCCATCCGGGACGCCACGACCGGGCAGTTGCTCATCACCCTCACGAGCCGCATCGGCTTTCCACGGGGGGTTGCCTGGCATCCCGCGGGTGACCTCATCGCCGTCGCCAGCGATGGCGGGGGATGCACCGTCTGGAATCCCGACACAGGCCAGGACGTCGCCACTCTCACCGATCCCGGCACCGCACACGTGCTTGACGACACCACGAGTGCTGTCGCCTGGCACCCCTCGGGGAAACTCCTGGCCACCACCAGCACCGACGGCACCTGCATCATCTGGCAGCCCGACATCGCGGAGAGAATCACCACCCTCACCGGCCACACCAACGAGGTGACCGGGGTCGCCTGGCACCCGGACGGCACCCGCATCGCCACCGCCAGCAGCGACGGAACCTGCATCATCTGGCAGCCCGACACCGGGGAGAGGATCCTCACCCTCACCGGACACACCGCCGCCGTTACAGGGGTCGCCTGGAGCCCTGACGGCGCTCTCGTCGCCACCACCAGCAACGACCGCACCTGCATCATCTGGAACCCCCACACCGCAGAACCCATCACCACCATCACCGACCACGCCCGCGCCGTGACCGGGGTCGCCTGGCATCCCTCGGGCACTCTCATCACCACCGCCGACGCCTCGGGACTGATCCGGATCTCCCACCTCGACGGCACCTTGGAGCGCGCCTTCATATCGGTGCGGCCCCGCGTCCCCGGGTTGGAGAGCCACGCCAGCTGGACCCCCGTAGGTCTCGACGTCCTGGAGGGAGAGGCCTGGCGGGTTCTACGCGTCCCGAACCCAGAAGACGGAAACTAGCTACGGACCGAGGAGAGCCAGCGGCACCTGGAGTGCTACACGTTTCGTGGACAGTGATGAAAAACAGGTTTAATCGAACACGTGAGGTACAAGTCTGTATTATGTCCGCATCGAAGTACAGCGAAGAGTTCAAACAGCAGGTCGTGTCGGGTGGTCGTTGAAAAGCTCCTGCACGATCACTGAGGTGGCACAGTCCTACGGCTTGGTCCCGCAAACCGTGGAGATGCTGGGTGAACAAGTGGAGGAAAACCCATTCCGGAACCGAGGGTGAGGAAATGACAGCGTCCCAACTTGCCGAGTGCAAGAAAATCAAAGCCGAACTGCGTGAGGCCCGGACAGGGGATCGATTTCAGAGATAAAGCGGCGGCCTTCTTCGCGCGGGAGTCCCGATAAAAACACGATACGCGTACATCCATCGCGAAGAAGGCAACTACCCGATCCGTTTGATGTGCCGCTGTCCGGGTGGTATCACATACAGGACTGCTACACCTTGGCGCAACAGAGGCATGTCGGAAACCCACAAAGCGCCGTAGAGGAACTCGTCATTTTTGTGACGTATTTCTTCAACGACTCAGCCACCTCAAGCAGCACCGAGGTTTCGCCACCCGTTACGACAAGCTCGCCGTGCGCTACCAGGCAACCACCCACATCGCCAGCATCAACCACTGGCTCAAACGACTTACATAACAGGACCTAGTGCATCACCCCTCGCCGGCCCCGGTGAGCACGCAGATGAGGAACGCCCGTGCGCTCACGCACCGCTTGGCCAGGGGTCTTCACCGACAGCGGGGTCCCGGAGCGGTTGGAGCACTGCTGTTCGATGATCCTGAACTGGCTGCGGGCCTGAGCGGCGCGCCTCTCAAGGGAGGTTTGCGTCGATGAGTTCCAGGATCGGCTGGAGCTCCTCCACCGGGATCTGCCCGGGAGCGGAAGGGCGACCCACCATCGCGAACGTGGCGCACGATCCCGTCACCCGGGGGGACAGCCGGGTGATCAACCCCAGACCGCCCATGGACATGGTCAGCACCGGGGTCGATGGGTGCTGGCTGGTCATGGTCCAGGTGGCCTCCATCAGCTGGAGCACGTCACCTGTGTTCTTGGGCATGACCGCGGCCTTGGCGACGGCACAGCCCCGCTCCTGCATCTCCACCAGGCGCCGGACCAGGTCCTCGGCCGGTGGGGTGGCCGTGAAGTCGTGGAGGCTGCCGACCACCGGCACCCCGGCGTTCTTCGCGGCTGCGATGATGGCGTCGCCGACCGCCCGCTCGAAGTGGTGCTCGATGTCGACCGCATCCACCAGGCCGGAGTCGATGACGGCGATGTTGAGGTCGCGGTACTCCTCGGATGTGATGGGTTTGTTCCCGTTCTCGTGGTGGGTGCGGAAGGTGAAGAGAACGGGCCGCCCCCGGGCGGCGGCGCGCACCCGGGCGGCAGCCTCGAGGACAGCAGTGGGGGAGGGGGCGACGTCTAGGAAGTCCACGCGCCACTCGATGATGTCGAACTTCACCCCCACGAGCGTGGCGGTCTGGGAGACGAGCTCCTCTACCGTGGTACCGGTAACGGGCACGATGACCTTCGCTCTCCTCTCACCGAGGGTGACGCCTCGCAGCTGAACCGGTGACATGGTGACCTCCTATGGCCTCAGGGTAACCGAGAGGACCCGTCGGTCCCGTGCCCGGGGAAATCGTGGACCCGCGCCGCGGCGGGGTGGTGAGCGACTCGGCGTCACTTGATCCCGCGCCACCAACCCCTGCCGCATCGGCAAATCCCTCTTTGACAAGCATCATTGCAACGGCCACGTGGTGACAGTATTAACGATATGGATTTCTATCCTATTTCCATGAGGTTTACCTGTGTTCATGGAACTCTTCTTCCCTTGGAGTTCCTAGGCTTCTCATAGTTTTTGTGTTAACGTGTCTCCAAACCACTCGGTCCCACCAAGTGGTGCGGTGGAAGCGGCACCGGGGACACTCGAAGAAGAGGCACTCATGAAGCGTTTCATCCTTGCGAGATGGCAAGACTTCACTCGTGCCTTTACGGGCTGGACAGGTGTGGCCCTGGCTGCTCTGCTCGGCGCGGTCCTGGGTGTCGGGGTCTTCACCGTCTTCTACTCCGGGTCCACCGAGTACCTCGGTGACGACCCCGCCAGTTGCGCGAACTGCCACGCCATGAACGAGCAGTACGAGGGCTGGCTGAAGGGGTCCCATCACGACGTGGCAACCTGCAATTCCTGCCACGCCCCTCACAATGACATTGTTTACAAGTACATCAACAAGGCTGACAACGGTTTCTGGCACGCGCTGAAGTTCACGTTCCAGAACTACCCCGAGAACATCAAGATCCGCGACCACAATCGCGAGATCGTCGAGGCCGCCTGCATCGATTGCCACGGTGACTACGTCGATCAAGCCAAGAACAGTTCCGAGCACAAGGGCGAGCGGATGTCCTGTCTCCGCTGCCACGACGGCGTCGGTCACAAGAGGTGAGGAGAGATGAGCCCCACGACTGACAACAACGACAAGCCCACCACGACCGAGGCAGTCGAGCACACGCCTGACGAGGTGGAGAAAAAGAAACCCACCACATGGACGGGGCCCCGCAAGAGGTGGGTTCCCATCGTGGTGCTGCTCTTCGTGGCGGTGGTCGCTGCCGGGCTCACATGGCTGCTCACCAACATCTTCCAGCACAAGGAGGAAGCCAGGAACCCCTTCACCAAGGTCGTCGAACTGGATGATTCCACCTACGACCCGGCGGTGTGGGGGAAGAACTTCCCCATTCAGTACGAGCAGTACAAGAAGACCGCCGAGGACACCGACGGTGACTTCGTCAAGGTCGACCCCACGGCAGACGATCCGCGCGAGTACCACACCCTGTCCCGCATCGAGATGGAACCCCGGGCCCAGCTCATGTGGCGCGGCTACGCGTTCTCGGTGGACTACACCGAGCCGCGCGGCCACGAGTGGGCGCTGGAGGATCAGAAGCACACCCAGCGCACCCAGCCGAAGTTCAAGCAGCCCGGCACCTGCCTCAATTGTCACGCCTCGATGCCCGAGGTCTACGACAAGCTCGGCAACGGCGACCGGATGGCGGGTTTCCACGCCATGAACTCCATGTCCTACGAGGAGGCCGTCCAGCACGCCTCGTCGACCATCGCCTGCATCGACTGCCATGACCCGAAGACCATGGAGCTGAGGATCACCCGCCCGGCCTTCATGGAGGGGATCAAGAAGGCCAAGGCGCTGGAAGGAATCACCGATTACGACGTCAACCGCGACGCCACCAACCAGGAGATGCGAACCTACGTCTGCGCGCAGTGTCACGTCGAGTACTACTTCGCGGGTGAGGGCAAGACCCTGACCTTCCCGTGGGACAAGGGCTTGACGGCCTACGACGCCATGGCCTACTACGACGAGGTCGGCTGGACCGACTACAAGCACGCGGAGAGCGGTGCTCCCATCCTCAAGGCCCAGCACCCCGACTTCGAGACCTGGTCCCAGGGCATCCACGCCGCCAACGGCGTCACCTGCGCCGACTGCCACATGGCCTACCAGCGCAACGGTGCCGCGAAGGTGAGCAACCACCAGATCATGAGCCCGATGGCCAACGACGAGACCATCAACGCGTCGTGCCTGACCTGCCATCACTCCACCGAGGCCGAGATGCGCCAGCGCGTCGAGAAGATCCAGACGACGTGGCAGAGTTCGCTCAACGTGAGCTTCACGGCTCTGGAGGGGCTCATCAACGACATCAAGGCGGCCGAGGCCAACGGCACGGCCACTGAGGAGCAGCTGACGCTCGCCCGCGATTACCAGCGCAAGGCGCAGTTCGTCGTCGACTACTCGTTCTCCGAGAACGGGCGCGGCTTCCACGCTCCGCAGTACTCGGTGTCCATGCTCAACCAGGCCACCGACTGGGCGCGTTCCGGACAGCTCGCCCTGCGCGGGGTCTCGGTGGAGAACGGTGTGCCCCCGGCCATCCCGGAAAAGCACATGCCCAACAAAGAGAACTGACCGACCACACACAGAAGGGATTGATCCGGGGCGATGAAGAACAAAGGTAGGACTTTCACGAGGGAAGACCTCGAGTCCTTCCTGTCCACCGCCCCGGACCAGCTCAAGGACTGGGCGCAGCAACAGCTCGCCCAGTTCGACGAGACCCACCAGGAGACCCCGGAGGACGGGGATGATGACGGCGTGGACCCGTCGGACCTCCTGCCGGAGGGTGAGGAGGACGAGGACGACGCCGAGGCGGACACCCCCAAGGTCTCGGCCCTGGAACGCCGGGCGGGGGTCTCGCGCCTCAACCTGGTGCTAGTTACCCTCCTGGCGGCTGCCCTCGTCGTCATCGTCCAGATGGCCGGGCGTCCCCAACCGGAACCGACCACAGCGATGCCGAGCAACCACCCGTCCGTCAACGCCTCCTCCCTGGCCGCGATGGATCAGGCACAGAAACTCGACAAGGACCGCGAGGCCGAGCTCAAGGCCCAGATCGAGGCCGACCCGACCAATGTCGAGGCCCGGTTGAAGTTGGGCACCCTCTACTACAACGCTGCCCTGTACCCAGAGGTGATTCCACAGCTGCAGTCCGTCCTCGACCAGGACCCCGACAACCTGGACGCGCTCCTCGGCATCGGAGCGGCGGAGTACAAGACCAACCAGTACGACGCCGCCGAGAAGCACTGGTTGCGCATCACCGAACTGGCCCCGCAACACGTGGAGCCCTGGTACAGCCTCGGCTTCCTGTACATGGCACGCACCCCTGCCGACCCGGCGCGGGCCCGGGAGGCCTGGAAAAAGGTGATCGAGATCGATCCGGACTCGAACATGGCCAAGGAGGTCACCACCCATCTCAACTCCTTGGCCACCCCCACGGCGGCCACGAGCTCCGGGGGCTGAGAGATGGAACTGACGGTTCCGGTGGCCCTCCTCGCGGGGATCGTGTCCTTCGCATCCCCCTGTTTCCTGCCCATCGTTCCGGTCTTCGTCGGTCAACTCGTCGGCTCCGGGCCCGGGCGGGTGGACCGGCGCGTCGCGCTCGGGAACTCGCTGGCCTTCGTCGCCGGGTTCTCCATCGTGTTCATCGCCTTGTGGGCGTCGCTGGGGTTGCTGGGCAGATCCCTGGGTCCCCACGCCGTCCACGCCCGGATCCTCGGGGGAGCGGTGCTGGTGTTCATGGGGCTGCACGTCGCCGGGATCCTGCGGCTTCCCGTTCTCGACAGGCTGGTGAGGGGCCGGCTGCCCGTCGCGGGCGGGGCCACGTCCGTGTGGCGCGCGGGACTCATGGGGGTGGTCTTCGGGGCCGGGTGGACGCCCTGCATCGGCCCGGTGCTCAGCGGCATCCTCACCCTGGCCACAGTCAGCTCCACCGTGTGGTCGGGGATGCTCCTGATGACCGCGTACTGCCTGGGCCTCGGCCTGCCCATCGTCGCGGTCGCCCTCGGATCGGCCGAGGTCACGCGGCGTTTCGACTGGTTCGCCAGGCACCACGTGGCGGTGTCCCTGGTGACCGGGGGGCTCCTGGTGGTGGTCGGTTTCCTCATGATCACCAACCTGTTCGCGTCGCTGGCCGGGTTGATCCCCGTGTTTGGAATCTAGAGGTGACCGATGAGTGATGACACGCCCCGTCGAAGGGGAACCACCGACGGACTGGATGAGGCCCTCGACCTCTCGCCCGGCCGGTTCCTGCACGCGATCTATGCGCTGTTCTACAACAAGGCTTTCGGGCTCGTCCTGATCCTGCTTACCGGGTTGTTGTCGCTCATCGGGGTGCTGCTGCCGCAGAAGCCGCCGAACATCGCGGGCAATCCGGAGCGGCAGGCCGCCTGGCTCGACAAGGTGCGCGGCGGCACCGGAGGGTGGACGTCGATCCTCGACGCCCTCGGTTTCTTCTCGATGTTCTCCTCCATACCCTTCCTGGTTGTGATGGGGCTGCTGGCCGTCTCGATCATCGCCTGCACCACGCACCGGATCCCCGTCATCTGGAAGGCGGCCCGCCACCCCCACGTCCGTGTGAAGCCCAGGTTCTTCGACGTCGCCGGGCTCCGCACCCGGTTCTTCACCTCGCGGGAACCGGACGACGCGCTGGATGTCATCGTCGCCGACGCCCGCCGCCACGGTTTGCGGGTCATCCGCGACAACAAGGGGCCGGGGCGGGGTGCCTACCTGGACCGCAACGCCTGGATGCCGTTCGGCACGGTGTTGGCGCACACGGCGTTCGTCGTCATCATGGCGGGTTTCGTCGTCTCGTCGCTGACCGGGTTCCGCGATGAACGGTTCGCCCTGACCATCGGGTATCCCCGCGAGGTCGGGCACGGCACCGGTCTGGTGGCCGAGGCCACGGGCTTCCGCGACACCTATTACGAAAACGGGGCCCCGAAGGATTACGTCGCCGACCTGGTGCTGCGCGACGGCGACAAGACGGTGGCGCAGCAGGAGGTCAGGGTCAACAGCCCACTCAGCCACGCCGGGTTCATGTTCCACCAGGCCTACTTCGGGGTCGCAGCGGTGATGCGTGTGACGGACGCATCCGGGGCTGTGGTCTTCGAGGGCGGGGTGCCACTGGAGTGGACCACGCAGGACAAGGTCTTCAACTACGGGCACGTCACCCTGCCGGATCAAACCGTGATGTACGTGATCAGCCCCGCCTCCGGGAAGGTGGGGAGAGGTATTGCGCCCGGCCAGGTGAGGGTCGAACTACGCCGGGGAGAGAAGACCGCCCCGCTGACCTCGACCGTGATCGACATGGGGGTCGCGACCTCCGCCGGGGACTATTCGTTCACGTTCCAGCGGGAGCAGCAGTTCACGGGGATGATCCTGAGAAACGATCCCGGGACGGGAATCGTGTGGGCCGGGTTCGCCCTGCTGGTCGTTGGCACCTGCATGACGATGTTCTTCCGCCATCAGCGCCTGTGGGTGCGGGTGAGCGAGACCGAGGAGGGAACCCTGGTGCAGATGGCCTCCCCGGACCGGCGTGACTCCGGGTTCACGCGTTTCGTCACGGACATGGTCGAACGCGTCAGCACCCAACTGTCCGGCGCCAAGAAGAAGGGAGATCAACGATGATCGAGTATTCCCAGGCCCTGTTGCTCATAGCGACGACGCTCGTGGTCGTCTCCACCATCGCCTATCTCGGCGCGGTCCTCGCGGCGAGGATGGCGAGAACCTCGGCTGCCGCCTCGCCGGACGGGGTGATCGTCGGTGAGGGAGAAGGGGAGGTCAAGGTCACGGGTGGCCTGCGGCGTGCGCCGTTGCGTCGTTTCACGGTGGCGTGGTGGGCCGCCAAATCCACCCAGCTTGCCCTGCTGCTGATGACGGGTGTGTTGATCACCCGGATGATCGCCACGGGGCACGCGCCCTTCTCGAACCACTACGAGTTCGCCATCGCCTTTTCCTGGGGCATGCTCCTGGCGCAGGTCTATTTTGAGTGGCGCTACCGGATCCGGACGATGTCGGTGATCACCCTGCCGGTGATCCTGGCCATGCTCATTTACGCCTCCACCATGTCGTACAAGCCGAACCCGTTGATGCCCGCGCTGCAGAACTCGCCGTTGCTGACGCTGCACGTGGTGACCGCGTCGCTCGGGTACGGAGCCGCACTGGTGGCCTTCGCTGCGGCCGTGATGTACCTGCTGGCGCCGCACGTGAAGTGGAAGGGGTGGCCGAGCCGGGAGTCCCTCGACGAACTTGGCTACAAGGCCACCATCGTCACCTTCCCGATGCTCACCCTCATGCTCATCCTCGGCTCCATCTGGGGCAATGTCGCGTGGGGCCGGTACTGGGGCTGGGATCCGAAGGAAACGGCGGCCCTGGTCACCTGGCTGATCTACGGGGCCTATCTATCTGCACGCCAGGGTGACCAGGAGCTGGCGCGGCACGAAATCGGCGTGGCTGCTGGTGCTGGCCTTCGCGGCCGTGGTGTTCACCTACCTCGGTAACCTGTTCTTCGGAGGATTGCATGCCTACACCTGATGATGACGAGGTGGCCGAGTTCCTGGAGGCCGACGAACCTACCCCGAAACCGGACCGGTCCTCCGGGAAGGAACCGGCCTGGCGGGCGAAGCTGCGTTCCTCGAATTTCGGCCAGGCCGCGGTGGTGCTGGTGACGGCCTTCGCCATAGCGGTGGCCGCCTGGTGGGTGGTTAAACCGGAGGAGCAGGACCGGGTCCGGGCCGAAACCGAGGCCGTGTCCCAGGTCGAGGTCGCAGGGGTGCAGCAACCTCCCGCAGCGGGGGACAGCGCCCCGGGTTTCACCGCTACGGACATCGATGGGACACCGATTTCGCTGGAGGGGCTGCGTGGCAAACCGGTGTGGCTGGTGTTCATGGCCACCTGGTGCACGGGCTGCCGCACGGAGATCCCGGACATCCAGGGCATCGTCGCATCCCGGGGAGATGCGGTCCGGGTCGTCGTGATCTACGTCGACGAGAACCGGAACACGGTGAGCGACTACTCGAAACGCGTCGGAAACGACTTCCCGGAGGTCGTGGACCAGGACCAGCAGATCTCTGCGGCCTACGGAATCATGGGGGTGCCTACGCACTACTTCATAGACGCCGGGGGTGTGGTGCGGCAACGGCACGTCGGGGTCCTGAGCCCCGACGCGATGACCCAGGCCATCCAAAACGCGATGTCCTCCTAAGACCTGTTGCGAAAGCCCTGCCCGGTCGGAGTTCCGGGCCTCCGGTGACGTACTCCCGGGACCGTCGCCGTGCCTTGATGCCGGCGCGCCACGGGTTCTGCCGGTGTGTTCCACCGAGCCGGGTTCTCGTCACTGTCCATGAAACACACGGCGCTCCGGTCCCGTCCCCGGAACCTCCTAAACTGGGCGGATTCGACGCATGAAGGAGAGACATGCCCGCGCTTCGTTCCCGCACGTCCACCCACGGCCGAAACATGGCCGGCGCCCGCGCGCTCTGGCGTGCCACGGGCATCACCGACTCCGATTTCGGCAAACCCATCATCGCGGTCGCGAACTCCTTCACCCAGTTCGTTCCCGGCCACGTCCACCTGCGCGACATGGGAAAACTCGTCTCGGAGTCCATCAGGCAGGCCGGGGCCGTGGGGCGCGAATTCAACACCATCGCAGTCGATGACGGCATCGCCATGGGGCACGGCGGGATGCTGTACTCGCTGCCGAGCCGCGAACTGATCGCCGACGCGGTGGAGTACATGGTCAACGCCCACTGCGCCGACGCCCTGGTGTGCATCTCCAACTGCGACAAGATCACCCCGGGGATGCTGCTGGCCGCGTTCCGGCTCAACATCCCCACGGTGTTCGTCTCCGGCGGTCCCATGGAGGCGGGCAAGGCCATCATCCGCGACGGCCAGGCCGTCACCTCCCTCGACCTCATCAACGCGATGACCGCGGCTGTCGACCCGAACGTCAGTGACGAGGAACTGTGGCGTATCGAGGCCAGCGCCTGCCCGACCTGCGGTTCGTGCTCGGGGATGTTCACCGCGAATTCCATGAACTGCCTGCTGGAGGCGATCGGGCTGGCCCAGCCCGGCAACGGTTCCACCCTCGCCACCGCCGCGGCCCGCCGAGACCTGTTCATCAACGCGGGCCGGCTCGTCGTCGACCTGTGCCGCCGCTGGTACGACGAGGACGACGCCTCCGTCCTGCCCCTGTCGATCGCCACGAAATCGGCGTTCAGCAACGCCATGCGCCTGGACGTCGCGATGGGCGGATCCACCAACACCGTTCTGCACCTGCTGGCCGCCGCCCAGGAGGCCGGGGTGGACTTCGACCAGGACGACATCGACGCCATTTCCCGCGTCACCCCTTGCCTGTCCAAGGTAGCGCCCAACTCGGAGCGCTATTTCATGGAGGACGTCCACCGCGCGGGCGGCATCCCCGCCATCCTCGGGGAGCTGCGCCGCGGCGGGAAACTCGACGAGGACGTCCACGCCATTCACTCGCCGTCGCTGGAGCGCTGGCTGGCGGACTGGGACATTCGCGGCGGCAGCGCGACCGAGGAGGCCGTCGAGCTTTTCCACGCCGCCCCGGGCGGGGTGCGCACCACCGTGCCGTTCAGTTCCACCAACCGGTGGGAGTCCCTCGATCTGGACTCCGCGAGTGGTTGCATCCGTTCCGTGGAGCATCCCTACACCGCCGACGGTGGCCTGGCGGTGCTGAGGGGCAACCTCGCACCCGACGGTGCCATCGTCAAGACCGCGGGGGTGCCCGAGCACCAGTGGGAGTTCACCGGCACCGCTTTCGTCACCGAATCCCAGGAGGAGGCGGTTGAATCCATCCTCGGCGGGAAGGTCAAGGAGGGTGACGTCGTGATCGTCCGCTACGAGGGCCCCAAAGGCGGTCCTGGGATGCAGGAGATGCTCTATCCGACCTCCTACCTGAAGGGGCTGGGGCTGGGCCCGAAGTGTGCGCTGATCACCGACGGCCGGTTCTCCGGCGGCTCCTCCGGGCTGTCGATCGGGCACGTCTCTCCGGAGGCGGCATCCGGGGGGCCGATCGCGCTGGTGCGCACCGGCGATGAGATCACCGTCTCCATTCCCAACCGGTCGATCGTGCTGAACGTGCCCGACGAGGAACTGGCGGCCCGTCGCGCCGAACTGGAGGCTGGCAACGGTTACCGTCCCGCAGCCCGGCAACGGCAGGTCTCGACCGCGTTGAGGATCTACGGTTCGTTGGCGCAGTCGGCGGACAAGGGGGCGTCGCGGCGTTTCGACGGTTGACCGCCGCGGCCGCGTCCGAAAAGGAAGAAGCTGGCCACCGCCGCGGCCATCACGGCGAGCCCCGTGATTGTCATCGCGGGGCTGTGTTCCCACGCCATGGACAGGAGCACGAGGCTGATTATTCCGCCGGTGCCCCAGATGAACGCCCAGACGGTGCAGCCGACGATCACGGCCGGCAGATAACGGCGCATCGGCATCCGAGCGACCCCCGCGGCCAGATTGACCATGGTCTGCAGGCCGATGACGAGGAAACTCAGGGTGACCGCGGGTGGGCCCCAGCGGTTCAGCCAGGAGCTTCCCACCCGGTAGGGGCGGGTTTCCAGCACCCGTCGCCAGCGGGTGTGGCTCGTGCCCGCGACGATGCCGCGCCCGATCCAGTAGGTGCCGTTGAAACGGATCATGACGATGCAGAAGAGAGCCAGGATCGTCAGCCCGTAGGGCAGGTTCCAGTCCTGTGGATGCATCGAGTCCTCTCGGGTTGGGAAGCAACAGCTTAGGTTACCCTGCGTTCGGGAACCAGTGGTGGGTTCTGCCTGACTCCAAATGTGCAGGGACGACGGCCGGTGCCGTGGCCCGGCGGTGACCCCGAGCGGGGGGAAGGAAATCTTGGGCGCTCCGCCGGGGTGGCCCCTGTTTTCGGTTTGCTAGGTTGAGTCCGGGAGGTGGGCTGCATGGCTGACATTGAAGATTTTGATCTGGACAAGACCACCAAGCAGGCATGGGACGAGTTCACCGAGAGGCTCGCCGACGTGCTGTCCGTGATGGACGCCAGCGCCGACCTGACCATTTCCGCGGTCAACGGCGAGGAGACCCGCGAGACCCCACCCGCAGTGCGTTTCTCGGCCGTGGAACCGGGGGTGGTCGAAGCCACCCTGGTCGGCGTCGACTCGCCGCGGCTAACGGAACTGGGTTGGACCTCCTCCCCCCGGGGATTCACCGCTCGCAGGGACCAGGAGGAGGCCACCGAACTGGCGAACCTCACCACCGCCACCATGACCGAAGTGGTGGGCGTGCTGCACCCGATATTCCTGGAACCCGATCAGCTGGCGGAGCTGCTGACCGCCAGGGAGAGCAACCCGGTCAAACCCACCCCCGGGCCCTACGGCGTGGTGCTTCCCACCAGCCAGGCGCAGCTCGACGCCATCGTCGATGCGGAACTGGAGAAAATGTTCGGGCATCCCGCGCTGCGAAACGCGGCGGGCGAGGTGGCCATCCGGGTCGGTTCCACCATGGTTTTCTGCCGCTCCACCCCGGACTTCGAGGAACTGGTCCTGTTCGCGGTTCTCGTGCACGACGTGAACGGGCGTTCCCGGGCCTGCGAGGTGCTCAACGACCTGAACGTGGAGTCCCGTTACTGCCGGTTCGCCCTGCACCGCGACCGGGTGTTCGTGCAGGTCTCGGTGCCCGCCCAGCCGTTCGTCCCCCGGCATCTCCGGCAGGCCCTCGAATCCATCTCCCACGTCGCCGACGGCATAGACGACGACCTGGCCCACAAACTGGGCGGACGCACCACCTTCCCCACCACCGGCTGAGCGGATTCAGCCACTAGAGTTCTCCCATGACCGAGGTCACATACTTCGAGCGGCTGGACGCCCCCGAGTGCCTGCGGCTGCTCAGGGGTGGGGGAGTCGGGCGCGTGGTCTGGCAGGACGACGACGGACTGAGTGTGCTGCCCGTGAACTACCGGGTCATCGGCGACTCGGTGGTGTTCCAGACCAATGCCGCCTCCACACTGGCGCGCCTGGCAGAACCCACGAGGGTTGCGTTCCAGGTCGACGAGGTCGACCACGCCACCGCCGTCGGCTGGTCGGTGCTGGTCCGGGGAACGAGCGGGGCCCGGGATGCGGGCGATGTCGTCAGTTTCCTGCCGCAGGACCCGGCCGTCGGTGTAGCGGTGAGGATCGAAGAGGTGACGGGCCGGGTGATTTCCGGCAATCCCGTTCCCCGGAGTTGAGGAGGAAGACATGGAGGACCGCAAGCTCGTGGTGGTGGGCGTCGACGGCAGTGAGGACGGGCTGCGTGCCGTCAAGTACGGTGCCAGTTTCGCGGCCGAGATCGGCGGCGAGCTGCTGCTGGTGCACGCCGTCGACGACGCCATGCTGGCCGGGGCGTGGGGCGTGGTCTACGACCCCGAGGTGCTGCAGAACGCGGGGGTCAGCGCCAACGAGGCGGCGGCCGCCAGGGCCCGGGAGATCGGTCTGCCGGAGGAACGCATCCGCACCGAGGTTGTCCTCGGTTCACCCGGCGGGGTGCTGGGGAGGCTCAGCGAGGTGGCGGACCTGATCGTCGTGGGCCGGCGCTCCGTCTCCGGGTTGGAGCGAATGTTCGTGGGTTCCACGAGCGTCTCCGTGGTCGCCAGCTCACGCTGCCCGGTGCTGGTGATCTCCGCCGCCGCGCACCCGCAGGACGTCGGGAACAAGAAACTGATCGGGGTCGGGCTCAACACCAGCCGGGTGAACCACTCCACCCTGGCGGCGGCCTTCGAGCAGGCCCAGCTGCTCGGTGCCCGGCTCGAGATCGTCCATGCGCTGCAACCACCCATCGGGCTGTTCGGCCCGAAACTCGGACCCGCCGACCTGGAGGAGCTGATCCGTTTCACCCGGGGCGGCATCGAGGCGATGGCATCGGAACAGACCAAGACCTTCCCCGGCGTGCCCTACGAGGTGGTCGTGGTGGCGGCCACCCCGATCAACGAGTTCGTCACCCGCTCCGAGAACTACGACCTGCTGGTGCTCGGCGCCGGCGAGGAGGCCATCCCGGGTTTCGGGCTGGGTGGCCTGTTGCGCGGCCTGATGGCCCACTCGCTGTGTCCGCTGTACATCACCCACGGTAAGTGAACCCGCAGCCGCGGCTCGCCTTCGACCCGGCGCTGCCGATCTCCGCGGAGGCGCCGAGGATCGCGTCCCTCATCCGCGACCACCAGGTGGTCGTGGTCGCCGGTGAAACCGGATCGGGAAAGACCACCCAGCTCCCGAAGATCTGCCTGCTGGCGGGCAGGGAACGGATCGCCCACACCCAGCCGAGGCGGATCGCGGCCCGCACCGTCGCGCACCGGATCGCCGAGGAGTGCGGCACCGAGCTGGGGGAGTTCGTCGGCTATCAGGTGCGCTTCACCCGCAGGGTGAGTCGCGCCACCCGCATCAAGGTGATGACCGATGGCGTGCTGCTCAGTGAACTGGCCCACGACCGCGACCTGGAACGCTACGACACGATCATCATCGACGAGGCCCACGAACGCAGCCTCAACATCGACTTCCTGCTCGGCTACCTCAAACAGCTCCTGACGCGCCGACCGGAACTCAGGGTGATCGTCACCTCCGCCACCATCGACACCGCCCGGTTCGCCGTGCACTTCGACGATGCGCCGATCGTGGAGGTTTCCGGACGCACCCATCCCGTGGAGATCCGCTACCGGCCCATCGATGAGGGCGTCGACGAGGTGGACGCCGTCGCCTCCGCCGTGGAGGAACTGGCGGCCACCACGTCCTCGGGGGATGTGCTGGTCTTCCTGTCCGGGGAACGGGAGATTCGCGACGCCACGGATGCCGTCGATTCGTTGAAACTCGCCGGCTGGGAAACCGTTCCCCTGTACGCGCGGCTGGCGGCGGCCGATCAGCAGAAGGTGTTCCAGGGCCATTCCGGCAGGCGGGTGGTGCTGGCCACCAACGTCGCGGAAACCTCGATCACGGTGCCCGGAATCCGGTTCGTGATCGACGCCGGTGTGGCCCGCATCTCCCGCTACTCGGCGCGCACCAAGGTGCAACGGCTGCCGATCGAACCTGTCTCGCGGGCCAGCGCCAATCAGCGGGCGGGCCGCTGCGGCCGGCTTGGCCCGGGGGTCGCGATCCGGCTCTACAGCGAGGAGGACTTCAACTCCCGCCCCGAGTTCACCGAACCGGAGATCCTGCGCACCAACCTGGCCACCGTCATCCTCCAGATGGCCCAGGCGGGGCTCGGCGAGATCGAGAGCTTCCCGTTCGTGGAGGCCCCGGTCGCCTCCCAGATCAGTGACGGCCTGCGGGTGCTGCAGGAACTGGGCGCGATCAAACCGCGTCGCCGCCACGAACGGGTGCGGCTCACCCGCACGGGACGCCTGCTGGCGCGGATGCCCGTCGATCCCCGGCTCGGCCGGATGCTCATCGAGGGAGCCCGGAGGGGTGCGCTGCGCCAGGTGCAGGTGATCGTCGCCGGACTGACGGTGCCAGACGTGCGGGAACGCCCCAGCGAACATCAACAGGCCGCCGACGAACTGCACCGGCGTTTCACGCAACCGCCCGCCGGCGAAACCGGTCCTCCCGGAGACGGGGAGCCCAGACGCCACACCGTCCATACCGGAACCCGCCCCGTCAAACAGGGCAGGGGTTCCTTGGCGGGCGGCGACTTCGAGGCCCTGCTCAACGTCTGGGAATACCTCAGGGGGCGTCGCCGGGAACTCTCCGGAAGCGCGTTCCGCAGGCTGTGCCGGGCCGAGTTCCTGCATTTCGTGCGGTTCCGGGAATGGGAGGACCTCGTCTCCCAGCTTCGCGAGGTGTGCCGGGAACTGGAGCTGCCCGGCGAGGGGGACGCGGCGATGGACGTCGTCCTCGACTGCCTGCTCACCGGGTTGCTGTCCAACATCGGGCTGGCCCTGCCACCACCCCCGAAGGTGCAGGGCAGGCGCCGTCCCCTGACCGAGTACCAGGGAGCACGGGGCGCCAGGTTCGCCATCGCGCCCGGCTCGGCGTGCTCGCGGTCCACGCCCCCGCTGGTGGTGGCCTACGAGCTGGTCGAGACCTCCCGGCTGTGGGCGCGCACCGTCGGCCCGGTGACCGCGGCTCAGATCGAACGCGCCGCCGGGGACCTGGTGACCCGCACCCTCTCCGAACCGGCCTTCTCGCCCCGCAGCGCCACGGTCACCGCCAGCGAAACCGTCAGCCTGTTCGGGGTGCCGATCATTTCCGGGCGTCGCACGAACTACGCGGCCAGCTATCCGGAGCAGGCCCGGGAGATCTTCATCCGCACCGGGCTGGTGGAACGGGAATGGGAGACCCGAAACCCGGTGGTGGTGGCGAACCGGTTCGCCTACGACGAGGCCGAGAGGCTCACCGACCGGATGCGCCGGCCCGAACTGCTGATCCCCGACCAGGCCCTCCACGACTTCTACGCCGCCCGGCTGCCCGCCGAGGTGGTCTCCGGGGCCACCTTCGACAAGTACGTGAAATCCTTGGGCGACGACTCCGTGCTGCGGCTGACGCCCGCGGACTGCATGACCGACCCCGGGGCGCTCAGCGTCACCGACTTCCCCGACCGGTGGCAGGTCTCGGGCCTGGAACTGCCCGTCAGCTACGTCTACGACCCCGGGGCTGGACACGACGGTGTGACGATCGAGGTGCGGCTGGAACAACTCGGGGTCCTGGAACCCGAACCCTTCACCTGGCAGGTGCCGGGGCTGCGCGAGGACCTCGCCACCGCTCTGATCCGCAGCCTCCCCAAGAGGATCCGTACCTCCTTCGTGCCCGCCCCCGACTTCGCCCGCCGCGCAGTGGCGTGGCTCCGGGAACGGGGAACGGACGACGGCACCGCCTTCCCCGAGGCGCTGGGAAGGGCGCTCACCGCCCTCACGGGGGAGCGGGTGGCCCCCGGTGACTGGCGGCCCGGGGCCGTGGATTCCCACCTGCGGCCGACCTTCGTCGTGGTCGAGGGGCGCAAGGAGGTGGGTCGGGGCGAGGACCTGGCGGCGTTGAAGACCCGGCTCAGCGCGCGGGTGGCGTCGCGGCTGACCCGCTCCGCGGGACGGATCGCGACGACGGGACGCACCGACTGGGACTTCGGGGAACTGCCCCTGACCCGGCGCCTCGGCGGGGGAGTCGAGGGGTATCCCTGCCTCGTGGACGAGGGAGGCAGCGTCGGGGTGCAGGTGGTGGACTCGGCCGCGAAGGCGGAACGCCTCCACGCCGCGGGGGTGCGGCGCCTGCTCACGCTGGTGAATCCGTCGCCGATCCGCTGGGTGGTCTCCCACCTCGGAAACCCCGAGAAACTGGCTCTCGGGGCGAGTCGGTACGACTCGGTCCCGGAGCTGTTGGAGGATGCCTGGCTGAAGGCGTCCGACAGGCTGCTGCGGACGGTTGCGGACCCGGTGCGGGTCCGCGACGCAAGGGAATTCCGACGTGTCGCGGAAGCGGTGCGCGCCGACTGCCCCGCAACCACGGCCGCCGTGGTCGGCACCGCGGCGAGGGCCCTGGCCGCCCAGGCGGCGGTGGAACGGCGGCTCGCCGCGTTGCCGGGGGACGACGATGCGCGCGCCGACATCACCGAACAGCTGGCCAACCTCACCTTCAAACGGTTCATCTCCGCCACCCCGGACCCGTGGTTCGACCGCATCCCCGTGTGGATCGAGGCCTGCGGGACCCGACTCGTCACCCGCGGCAGGAATCCCGCCAGGGACGAACGCAACCGCGTCGAGATCATGGAACTGGAGGCCCGCTACGGACAGCTGTGCGACGCCCAGCCACCTGGTCCGCTGTCCGCGGACGTGGAGGAGATCGCGTTTCTGCTGGAGGAGTTCCGGGTCAGCCTGTTCGCCCAGGGGACGCGCACCCTGGTGCCCGTCTCGGCGAAACGGATCTCGCAGGCCATGGGAAGAATCGGGCGATAATGGTCGGGTGCCAGCCACCACGGATGATCTGATGCAGCTCTTCGACCTCGTCGAGGTCGGCAAGGGAAGGTTCCGGGGCCCGCAACCGGAGACCCAGTGGCAGCGGTTGTTCGGCGGACAGGTGATGGCGCAGAGCCTCGTGGCAGCGATGCGCACCGTTCCCGGGAACCGGGTGGTGCACTCGCTGCACGGGTATTTCCTGCGGCCCGGCAGCCGCGAGGAGCCGCTGCGGTTCGGGGTGGAGCACGTCCGGGACGGTCGCACCTTCTCGGCGCGCCGGGTGATCACCCGCCAGCACGACGACGTGATCTTCGACCTGAACGTCTCCTTCCAGGAACCGGAGGAAGGGCTCAGCCACTCGGCGGTCCAACCGGAGTCGGTGGCCTCACCCGAGGACTCCTCGCCACTGGGACAGGTGCTGGAGGAACGGTTCGGCGCCCCGATCCGGATGCTGTCGGAGTGGGATGCCCTCGACGTGCGGTTGGCCTCCACCCCGGTGCCGAGCCAGAACGGGGGAGTGATGCGGGCCTGGGTGCGCACCCAGGACGCGATGCCGGAGGATCCACGCCTGCACGCAGCCGTGCTGGCCTACCTGACGGACCTGCTGCTGCTCAGCGTCTCCACCGTCCAGCACGAGGTGGAGTTCCTGTCCCCGAGCCTGCAGACCGCCTCCATCGATCATGCGATGTGGTTCCACCGCCCGGCCCGCTGCGACCGGTGGCTGCTCTACGACATGGTCTCGCCATCGGCCTCCGGGGCCCGGGGATTCTGCCAGGGAAGATTGTTCCAGGACGGGAAGCTGGTGGCCTCCTGCGCCCAGGAAGGGCTGATCCGGCTCGTCGGATGAGCCGGATCAGGGACGGTGGTCAGGCGGCGGCCTGGTATTCGCGCATCTTGACCAGCGCGAGGCGCTCGATCTGACGGACCCGCTCGGCGGTGATCCCCCAGTGCTGCCCGATGTCGGCCAGCTTGGCCTGGCGTCCGTCGAGGAGACCGTAGCGGCGGCGCACCACATCGGCAGAGCGGTCGTCGAGGGCGGAGAGCATCCCGTCGAGACGGGCGCGCTCTTCCGCGTCGAGCACCACCTCGTCCGGGCCGGGGGCGGTTTCGCGGGCGATCAGGTCGCCGAGCGCCGTGTCGCCATCGGCTTCGACGGGGGCGTCGAGAGACACGTGGTCGCGGGCGTAGCGGATCAGGTCGACGACCTTGTCCTCGGCGAGGTTCAGTTCATCCGCGATCTCGCTGACCTCGGGTTCGCGGCCCAAGGTGCGTTCCAGGTTGCGGCGCACCGCGGAGACCTGGTTGACCTGCTCGGCGACATGCACGGGCAGCCGCACGATGCGGCCCTGCTGGGCGATGCCACGGGAGATGGCCTGCCGTACCCACCAGGTGGCATAGGTGGAGAACTTGAAACCCTTGGTGTAGTCGAACTTCTCCACAGCACGGATCAGGCCGGTGTTGCCCTCCTGCACCAGGTCGAGCAGCGGCATCTGGGCGCGGCCGTACTTGCGGGCCACGGAAACCACCAGACGCAGGTTCGCCTTGATGAATCGCTGCATGGCCTGATCGCCGAGTTCGACGAGTTGTTCCAGTTCTTCGCGAGTGGCGTCCGTCGAGGTGGTCTCGTTGCCGTCGAGGATTTCGCGAGCGAACAACCCGGCCTCGATGGCGTGGGCCAGCTGCACCTCTTCCTCGGCGCTCAGCAGAGGGGTCTTGGCTATCGCGTCCAGGTAGAGACCCACGGCATCCTTGCCATCGATGCCGTCGGTGCTACGGGTTCGCGCAGTCGTGATCATTGGATCCGCCTTTCTGACGTCTACACCCATCCAAACGCGCCTGGTGGGTCAAAGGTTCCCGAAATCGTGACCCAATCGTTATCTCAGGGGTGCATCAGACCGTGGTATGACGATGCGGGACGGGTGGCCGGGTCGAGGTCGGGAAATCCCCGGAGGGAATCGTGTTTGAGTGTTCCGACCGCTCGTGGAAAGATGGATTTCGACACCCCTTGACCGCAACGGGGTGTCCTGTGCCCAGATGCGAGGAGAAACCGCTGTGACCTCTGGTTCGAGCTCCGAACAGGCTCCGAAGAGCACCCGTAGTCGCACGAGGAAGACCGCCACTGCAACCGTGGAGAAGAAGACCACGTCCGCCACGAAACGCCCCCAGGCCACGAAGGTCGCGAAGTCCGAGGGCGGGGAGAAGGCTGCTGGAACCAGGACCGTGAAGACTGCGACCAGGACCAGGACAACCACCGCCAAGAAGACCAGGACGGCAACCAGGTCCACCGCGAAGCCCACGAAGAGCGAAGCGACCAAACCCGCACGTTCCCGCGCCAAGACGAAGACCGGCGTCGAGGAGACCGAACCAACCATTGCGCAGCTCACGTCGGGGGAGATTGAGGTCGAGGTACAGCGCGACGGTGACGACGTCGTGCTGAAGGTCGGGGGCAAGAAACGTTCCCTCGACGAGGTCGACGATTCCCAGTTCGTCGAGGAGAAGGAAGCCACCCTCGAGAAGGAACTCGTCGAGGAGGAGGGATTCTCCCTCTCTGACCAGGACGACGCCGATGAACCGGAGCAGCAGGTCGTATCGGCCGGCGCCACAGCCGATCCCGTCAAGGACTACCTGAAGCAGATCGGCAAGGTGGCCCTCCTCAACGCCGTCCAGGAGGTGGAGCTGGCCAAACGGATCGAGGCTGGGCTCTTCGCGGAGGAGCGGATCGCGGACGGCGAGAACCCCATCCTCCCGGACGACCTCGAGGACTTCGAATGGATCGCCAACGACGGGCGCAACGCCAAGAACCATCTTCTTGAGGCGAACCTGCGTCTCGTCGTCTCCCTGGCGAAGCGCTACACGGGCCGCGGGATGCTGTTCCTCGACCTCATCCAGGAGGGCAACCTGGGGCTGATCCGCGCCGTCGAGAAGTTCGACTACACCAAGGGCTACAAGTTCTCCACCTACGCCACCTGGTGGATCAAACAGGCCATCACCCGGGCCATGGCCGATCAGGCCCGCACCATCCGCATCCCCGTGCACATGGTGGAGGTCATCAACAAGCTGGCCCGCGTGCAGCGGCAGATGCTGCAGGACCTCGGCCGGGAACCGACCCCGGAGGAGCTGGCGAAGGAACTCGACATGACCCCGGAGAAGGTCGTCGAGGTCCAGAAGTACGGCCGCGAACCCATCTCCCTGCACACCCCACTCGGTGAGGATGGCGACTCCGAGTTCGGCGACCTCATCGAGGACTCCGAGGCGGTCGTGCCCGCTGATGCGGTGAACTTCACCCTGCTGCAGGAACAGCTCAACGATGTCCTGGACACCCTCTCCGAGCGGGAGGCGGGCGTGGTCTCGATGCGCTTCGGGCTCACCGACGGTCAGCCCAAGACCCTCGACGAAATCGGCAAGGTCTACGGAGTCACCCGGGAACGGATCCGCCAGATCGAGTCGAAGACCATGAGCAAGCTGCGACACCCGTCACGTTCCCAGGTGCTCCGCGACTACCTCGACTGAACAGCGGCCGCCTGCACGTGGGGGCATGTTAAGGAGAGAACTTGCGAGAGAATCCACGTTCCTTCGAGGACGACACCCCGACCGTGGAACTGCCCGCCATCACGACACCGCTGCCCCCGGTACGGCCGCCCCTCGTCCGGCAGCAGGTTCCGGCGTCGCCACCCCAGACGCAGGTGCAGCCGCGGGTGGGGTCGTGGGGCACCCCGACCGAGGTCGACGCCGTCGCCATTCCCGTTTCCGAGGGACGAACCCCGGGGCCGCCGGTCGAGTCCGAGAAGGAACGTCTGCGGCGCGAGATGAACGAGTACCGCTTGGCCGTCTGGGAGCGTAGGTTCGTGGCCTGTGTGCGCTGGCTGTACTCGCGGGTCAGGATGGCGGTCCACATCACCGCGGTCGTGGTGTTGCCGGGATTGCTGTTCCCACCCGTGAAGGGATACCTCACCTGGGTGATGGTCGCGAACCTGGCCCTGGTGGGTTTCGTCGCGGTCTCCCTGGTGGCGGGGGAGGTCACGAGCCGGAAACCCCAGTGGCCGTGCATGTTCGGCGCCCTGTTCCGGCTGCTGCTGGTGGGTGGCTTCGCCATCGCCTGCGGATACGTCAGCGAGGCCGATCCGTGGAAGGAGACCTTCGCCTCGCTGCTGGGCTTCGCCAGACCCGTCTGGCTGCAGATCCAGGCCTTCCTGGACTACGCATCCCTCGACCACGCCGTCTTCATGTGGCTGGGCGTGCTGCTGGCCCACCGCAGCCTCAGGACCTTGGCCGAGGGCGGGAGAATTCACCTGGAGGGCACGTCACGATTCGGGACCAGACCGGGCTGGAGCCTGAAGGACTACTACATCGGTCCGGACCCGCGCAAGCAGCAGGGCCGGGTGGAAGCCCCCGGCGTCTTCGCATACCGTCGAGCGGTGTTCCGTTTCTACCTCGGGCGCTTCTGGGTGCTGCTCAACAGCGTCTATGTCCTCGTCCTGATGTTCCTGATCGCCTCGGCGTGACGGACCGGTTCAGCCGCGGGCCCGGACCGTGGCAATGGCCTTCGCGACGACCCCCAGGTTGCCGTCGTTGAGGGCCGCGACACACATCCGCCCCTTCTCGGTGCCGTAGACGCCGTGGTCCCGGCGCAGCGCCAGCATCTGGTCCCGGGTCAGACCCGAGTAGCTGAACATGCCCGCCTGCTGGGCGATGAAATCCATGTCCCCGACCCCTTCGGCGCGCAGCGCCTCGACCAGGCGGGTACGCATCCGCCTGATGCGCTCGCGCATCCGGTCGAGTTCCCGCTCCCACGAGGCTCGCTGGGTGGGGTCACCGAGCACGTCGGCCACGATGGCCGCGCCGTGGGTGGAAGGGTTCGAGTAGTTGGTGCGGATGCAGATCTTCACCTGGGACAGCACACGGGTGGCCTCCTCCGAGTCCCGGCAGGCGATGTGCAGGGCGCCGACGCGTTCGCCGTAGAGCCCGAACGACTTCGAGAACGAGGTGGAGACGAACACCGGCAACCCTGCCTCCACGAAACGGGAGATCACGGCCCCGTCCTCTGCCACCCCGGCCCCGAAACCCTGGTAGGCCATGTCCAGGAACGGGATCAGTTCGCGCTCCGAGAGCACCCGGATCACCCGGCCCCACTGCTCGGGGTTCAGGTCGTACCCGGTCGGGTTGTGGCAGCAGGCATGCAGCACCACGACGGTGCCCGGCCGTGCCGCATCGAGGTCTGCGATCATGCCCTCGAAGTCGACGGCCCTGGTTTCGGCGTCGTAGTAGCGGTAGGTGCCGACGGTGAAACCGGCGCGGGTGAAGATCGCCCGGTGGTTCTCCCACGACGGATCCGAGACCAGGACGGGTGCGCCCGGGCTCAGGGTCGCGATGAAGTCGGCGCCGACCTTCAGCGCGCCGGTGCCGCCGAGGCTCTGCACCGTCGCGATGCGGCTCTGGGTGACGGCGGGCGAATCGCCCCCGAAGACCAGCTCCTGCGCCAGGCGGACGTAGCCGGGGAGTCCATCGATGGGGAGATAGGCGTGCGGTTTCGCGGCCGCGGCCAGCCGGTCCTCGGCGGCGTGGACGCATTCCATCAGTGGCAGCTGCCCGTTCTCGTCGAGGTAGACGCCGATCCCGAGGTTCACCTTGGATGTGCGCTCATCCGCCCTGAACGCCTCGGTCAATCCCAGGATCGGATCGGCGGGAGCCAGTCGGACGTGCTCGAAAACGGACATGCGTGGGCCTCTTTCTGTTCAGCGTTCCAAGACTAGCGTTTCGCCTCTTCCGGGGTCGCGGTCCGCACCAAACCGCTCGCCCGCCTGGCCCGGGTCCCGACTGCTTTCCGCAGCGCATCGGGGGAGCCGTACAGCCGGACCCCCGACTCGGCACGGGTGACGGCCGTGTACAGCAGCTCCCGGGTCAGCAGCGGCGAACCCGGAGGGGGCAGGATCACGCTGACCCGCTCGAACTGGCTTCCCTGTGACTTGTGGATGGTCATGGCGTGCAGTTCCTGCGCAGCCTCCAGCAGCAGCGGGTTCAGCAGCTCCGCGTGCCCGCCCCGGTCCACGGCCGCCAGCAGCCGTCCATCGCTCTCGACGATCACCGCCACATCGCCGTTGCTGACCAGATCCGAGTTGCGGGTGACGATCAACGGCTGCCCCGGGTACTGGCCGACCTCGGGTGCGTAACCGGGCAGCGCCGCGGCCAGGTGCCTGCGCACCGCCTGCTGCCAGTACCCGGTTCCGAAGGGACCCTCCCGGTGTGCGCACAGCAGGCGGTGTCGTTCCAGGGCCCGCACGGCCCGGTCGCCGTCGCCCGCCAGCGCGGCGTCCAGGGCGTCGCGGGCGGCGGCCCCGAGGTCGGCTGCCAACTCCGGCAGGTCGGCGAGCGGCTCGGCGCCGCCGTCCGCGGTGGGCGTGCCCGTCGCCGAGCGTTCCAGCAGCGCCAGGCAGCCGTCCGCGTCGCCGTCGCGGATGGTCTCGGCCAGCCGGGCCACGTCGTCGAGGTTGCGGTGGCTGCCGCCGAGCCGTACCACGGCGGGCCCTCCCGGGGAGGTGACCAGGTCCGGGGCGGCGGAGATGTCGGCGAGCACCGCTCCCGCCTCCACGGAGGCCAGCTGGTTCGGGTCGCCGATCAGGACCAGCCGGGTGGAGTCGGCCACCGCATCCAGCAGCCACGCCATCAGCGTGATCGACACCATCGACGTCTCGTCCACGATCACCACGTCGAAGGGCAACGGGTTCAGCGCGTCGTGGGTGCGTTCCGCGCGGCCCGGGACCACACCGATGATCCGGTGCAGCGTGCCCGCGGTCAGGGCGGCCCGTTCCGGGTGCCGCAACCTGTCGCGCACCGCGGTCTCCAAACGGGTGGCGGCCTTCCCGGTGGGGGCGGTCAGGGCGACGGTGACCGGTCCCCGGGCGGTCAGCGCGTCGATGATCCGGGAGACCACCGTCGTCTTGCCGGATCCGGGACCGCCCGTTATGACGCTGGTGCGGGCCCGGGTGGCCGCCCGGACCGCGGCGTCCTGGGTGGGGTCGGGCATCATGCCGGGCCCGGGGTCGGGCGGTTCGGGGGAGGGCAGGTCCGGCAGCGCGCTGCGGTGCCTGAGGCGAGCTGCCAGTTCTTGTTCCTCCGTGAAGAACCGGTCCAGGTACAGCAGGCCACCGGCCAGACGGAAGGGTCGCGGCCCGGTCCCCGGGCCCGCCACCGCGGGCGAGGCCGCCACCGCCGCTGCCCAGGCATGCGGCTCCGGCCAGGGCAGCTCGACGGGTTCCGCCACCGATCCGTCGTCGGCCTCGCCCGGAACGATCAGCTCGGGGGCGCAGGCCAGGTCCAGGCACACCGAGCCCAGGCGCAGTTCCCGCACCGTCAGGGCGAGGGCCAGCAGCACGCGGTCGTCGTCCTCCCCGCAGTACGCGGCCATTCGGCGGGCCAGGTGGAAGTCGGCCACGTGGATCATCCCGGCCTCGGCGAAGGCCCTCAGCAGTCCCGTGGCCGCCACGGGAACCTCCGGTTCTTTCACCGCCCACCTCCCAGCAGATCGGAGACCTCCACCACCAGGTCGGCCGGTGGGAACCACTCGAAAACCCCGCAACGCCCGCCCGCGACCACCGGGGTCCCGGGCCCGGCCATACCCCGCACGAACAGATAACCCACCCCGCCCAGATGCCTCCCGGGCGAGTAACCGGGAAGCCGCCAGGCCAGGAAACGGTGCAGGGCTGCGCAGTACAGCAGCGCCTGCAGCGGATAGTGGGCCTGCATCATCGCCTCCGCCATCGTGGACGGAGCGTAGTGCTCGACGGACAGCTCCTGCTCCGGTGGCACCGGGAGCCGGTTCGTCTTGTAGTCCACCACCACGAAACCTCCCGAGGGCAGTTTCAACACCACGTCGATCGAACCGGTCAGGAAACCCCTCAGCGACGCGTGGGCGGCGTCGGTGGCGAGCAGCCGGGCCGGGTAGGGGGCGAGCGGATCGGATGCGGGCAGGTGCCTGGACATCGCCTCCGCCAGGTCCGCGACCACACGGGCCGGGCCGCGATCCCCCAAAGGCAGGTCGAAGTCCAGCTCTGCCAGCCGCTCGGCGACGGGCAGGTCCGCCAGGGCACCGTCCCACAACCGACCCAGCGGGGTCGTGACCACCAGGCGTAGGGCCTCGGCGAGCCGCTGCGCCTGCTCCCGGTCCAGCCCGAAGGCGGGAGCCCGGGCGGCCACCACCTGTTGCACGTGCCCCGGGTCGGTCCAGTCAGCTTGTTCCAGGACCTGTCTCGTATACACCTCTGACGCCGCCGACGAAGAGGATAGAGTAGATCCCGGTGGGCCCGGCGTCCTCATAAAAGCGCCCCCGGGGGGCAGGTCGAGTTCCTCCGGTTCGTCCGGCGCGTTCTCGTGGAGGTTCGCGGTCAGTCCGGAGTAGGAGGTGCGGCGCCACTCCTGGTCGATGTCGCGGGTGAAACGGGCGATCCGGAGCTTCCCGGAGCCCGGCCCGGGGGTGGGGTCCGGGAGCCCGGAACCCCAAGGGGGTGCGGTGACCGGGGACAGGTGCACCAGGATCGGGTCGAAACCGAACGCGGGGGGCAGCCTGGGGTATTCGGGGCGAAGCCGCGGGACCGAGCGGTCGCGGCACAGCAGCGCCGTCAACGGCCCTGAGGACGCCCTGCGGTCCATCACGTGCCAGGCGATCGCCAGGTGTTCGGCGCGGGTGAGACCCACGTAGAGCAGGCGGAGTTCCTCGTCGCGCGCCTGTCGCCTGGCGAGGGCGGACAACTCGTCGCGGCTGCCGGGGCGGGCGCCGACGTGCAGCACCCGCCGGCCGTCCGCATCCAGGTAGGGGAAGGCGCCGCGCAGGTTCACCTCCGTGACGCTCACCTGCGGCAGCAGCACGATCGGGAACTCCAGGCCCTTCGCCGAGTGCATGGTGCACACCCGCACCGCGGCCCGGTCGGAGGCCAGGCGGGTGGCCGGTTCGTCGCCCGGGGTGGCGGCCCGGGCGACCAGCCAGGCGTGGAGTCCGTCGAGGTCGGTGGCGTCCGACCCGAGCAGCAGCTCACCGACCCGGGTCAGGTCGGCCAGAAGACGTTCCCCATCCCCGAGCCGGGCCAGGTGGGGGCCGAGGCCCGCCAGCAGCTCACCGACCAGCGAGGTCACCCCACCGGCCGCGAAGCACCGGGCCAGCTCGTGGATCCGCTGCGACGCGGGGGTTTCGTCGCGCCCTGCCAGCAGGTCGGTGGCGGGCAGGCCGAGCAGCTCGCCCAGGGCGGCCTGGAGGATGCGGGCGCGGGTCGGCTGGGCGATGGCCGCGAGCACCGCCAGCCAGTCGGCCACGGCCGGGGAGTCGAGGGCTGAACCGGGGCCGTGCCAGGTGGCGGGCAGCCCCGCCGCGCGCAGCTCGGAGACCAGGGCCATGCCTCGGCCGCGGGTCCGGGTGAGGATCGCGATGTCCCGGGGGCCGACGGGCCGTTCCCCTGCGTCGCTGCGGAACCGTGCCCCGGCCAGCAACGCCCGCACGTGCGCCACCACGTCGTCCGTCACGGCGCGTTCCGGGTTGCCGGTGGCACCGGGGCCGTGCCCGCGCAGCCAGATGCGGGCCGCGGGGGCGGCGTCGAGGACCAGGACCTCCTCATCCGGGGAGCGGGCGGAGCGCACGGGGGTGACCCGGATGTCCGAATCACCCAGGCAGAGGTCCCCGAACAGGTCCGTCACTCCCGCGACCACCCCGGGTTCGCTCCGGTGGTTGGTCTCCAGGGTGGCGCGGTGCCGGACCACTCGCGTGGCCTCCAGGTAGGAGCCGAGATCCGCGCTGCGGAAGCCGTAGATCGACTGCTTGGGGTCGCCGATCAGCGTGATCATCGCGCCCGCGTCCACGAAGGTGCGCCGCAGGATGGCCCACTGGTCCGGGTCGGTGTCCTGGAACTCGTCGACCAGCACCACGGGAAAGCGGCGCCGGAGTTCCGCGCGCACCTGCTCGGCGACCGGGGAGTCGGTGACCAGGGACCGCAGCCTGCCCGGCAGGTCGTCGAAACTGACCAGCCCCAGCGCGCGCCGGCGCGCCGCGAAACGGGCCCGCACCCGTTTCTGGAAGTCCAGCAGCTCCTGGTCCGCCGAGGCGAGGGGAAGCCGCGACGGGGCCGCGGTGGCGGCGACCAGAAGCGCGCGGCGCGCGTCCAGCGGCGGGTCGGGGTGGTGGAGATAGCTGGCCAGGTACTCGTCGGTGGCGCACTCGCGCACCAGGGTGGAGACGTCGGCGGTCACCTCGTCGGCGCCGTCCCAGTCCCCCAGCACACCCAGGCTCTCCAGTTGTCCCTGGCAGAACGAATGGATGGTGGTGATCGTCGCGGTCCCGAAGTCGTCCAGGGCCGCCCGGAGCCGTTGCCGATGGCGTGAGGCGTGGCGGTCGGCCCCGAGCAGCCGCGAGACCGGGTCCACGGGTTCGGGACCGCCCGCCAGCATGTTGTCCAGGTCATTCGCGACGGATGCGAGCCGGGAGTGGACCCGGCCCCGCAGTTCCGCGGCGGCCGCGTTGCTGAAGGTGATGAGCAACAGCTCCCCGATTGCCACTCCCGCCTCGGCGATGTGGCGGGCTGCGAGTCCCGCTATGGTCCAGGTCTTGCCCGTCCCGGCGCTGGCCTCCAGCAGCATCGGGCCGTCGGGCAGGGGACCGGTGATCTCGAACGGAATCATTGCGCGGCCTCCAGGAGAGGGGAGTGCAGGGCCAGCGCCCAGCCCCCGAAGGCGCCGAAACGCCCGGGACCTGCCGGGTCGCCGTCCTGGGGAGGATCGGTGAACAGCTCCGAGGCGGGGCCGGTGTAGAAATGTTCCCAGTGAGCCGGGCGCCAGGCCCAGGGGGAGTTCCAGCTGCTGGTGGGCAGATCCCAGTCTGCGGCGTTGAACCGTCTCTCCCGCGCCGATTCCGCCAGCGCCCGGGCCGGTTCCGCGGGGACCGGGACCAGCCGGGAACGGCTCAGGCGGGCGCCGCGCACCAGGACCTCCAGGTGCGCGGCGGCCTCCTTCGGTGGGGTGAGCGTCACCGATCCCGGGAAGAACTCGCCGTAGTGGCGTCGCAGGTGATGGATGCGGGCCCGCGTCCTGAACCCGGAGGCCGCCAGGGCCAGCAACTGCGCCCACGGCTCGAACAGGGGGCGGGGAAGGTCGCTGGGGGAGAGGACCACCAGTTCATCGCCGCGCAGTCGCACGGTGCCCGTCAACCGCAGGCCGGAGCACTCCAGGTCGACGGGGACGTCGCGGACCGGGCGGTCCCAGTCCGGGCGGGCCTGCTGCCAGAGTCGTCGGACCAGCTCCACGTCCGCGTCGAGAACCGCTCCCCCCAAGGGGCCGGTGGGCAGCAGTTCCCTGTGGGCCTCGGCGCGGATCGCCTCGTCGGGGGGGCACCCGCCACGGGCCGCCGTCAGCAGCCGGGAACGGATCCCCCAGGCGCCCAACCCGGTTGCCCCGAGCGGCAGGTCGTCGCTGATTTCCGGGGAGAATTCTCCCCGGATTCCCGCCCGCTCACGCAGGAAGGCGGCTGCGGGGTCGCGCAGGAAACGGGCCGCCTCGTCCAGGGACATGGGGCCGGTGTCGTCGCCGACGGGCAGGTGGAGGGCGGCCCGGCGACGCTCCACACTGGCCGGTGTGGTTCCGGCGGGTCCGGTTCGCAGGCGGCGGGCCATCTCCAGGGCGGTGGCGTCGAAACTCGGGTCGGGGCCCGTGAAGTTCCTCTCCGAATGCGCCGTCAAGGGCTGTTCCCGCAGCTCGGGTGTGACCCCCAGCCGACGCCACAGCCAGGTGAGGGTGGTCGGGTGCTCCAGAACGGCGCCGGTGGTCTCGGAACGGTGCTGGTGCACCACCACCAGGTGCCGGGCGGCCCGGGCGTGATCCAGCAGGTCCTCCAGGCGCTCCTGCCCGGGATCCGGCAGGAGGCCGGGGATCGCGTCGGGAACGGGATCGAGCCCGCCGTCCTCGAAACCGAGCAACGCGACCACGGGGAAACCCACGCCCTTGAGCTCCCCCGGGCCGACGACGGTGAGATTGCCGTTGCCGGCCACCATGCGGGGGCCGGGTTCGGCGGCGAGCTGCTCCAGCAGCCGGGCGAAGTCGGAGGCCGTCATCTCGACCGGGCTGGCGGCCCCCTCCGCGGCCAGCCGCGCCAGGCGGGAGGTGGCCTCCTGGAGCAACGAGTCGTCCCCGGGCGGCAGGTCGACGAGCTCGTCGAGCAACCTCCGGGCCCGGGCGACCCATTCCGGGAGGGTGGCGGGTTCGGCGGCGGCCGCGTAACGCCGCAGCCGGGTGAAGATCTCCGTGAGCGAACCGATCAGCTCCAGCTCCGATGTGCCGACGGCATCCACGCCGGAGATGGGCAGGGCGGTGCTTCCGGGGGCAAGGGCGAGCCCGGCCAGCAGCCGGTCCAGGCCCCGGGCCCAGGTGTTCTGCACGATCCCGGGAAGCCCCTGGGCCGCACGGTGCCGGGCGTCGAGGCCCCAACGGATCCCGGCGGCGTCGATCAACCGGGCCAGTTCGTCGCGTTCCGGCAACCGCCAGCGGTACGAGACCGGCGCGAGATCCAGCAGGTCCAGCAGGGAACTCGCGGTGGCGCGGGAATCCCGCAGCCCGGTGGCCTCGGCCAGGGCGTGCAGCACGGGATTGGGGGCGCGGACCTCGGGTGGCGCCTGGAGCCGCAGGCGCCGGCCCGGGTGGGGGCTGCCCTCCAGCGGCGCGAAGGCCAGGCCGAGGGCGGGCCACCAGGCTGCAGGGTCGGGAACGACCACCAGGACGTCGCGTGGCTCCAGGGTGGGATCCTCCTGCAGGATGCGGCACAGTTCGTCGCGCAGCACCTCGGCCTGCCGCAGGGGGTCGTGGGAACCCAGCCATGTGATCCTCTCCGGCACCGCGGTGTTCCGCAGTTCCAGGACGGGGACGTCCCGGAACTGGCCGACGGCCTCCAGCAGCAGCTTCGTCGCGGCGGGCAGGTCGGGGCAGTGCAGCACGGCCGTGGCCGGCCCGGGTGTCTCAGCCAGGGCGGCTCGCACCCGCGCCAGCTCCTCGACCGGATCCCATTCGAGGATCTCGGTGACGCGCGCCGTGAGCTCCGGCTGCCAGCCCAGGTGCCCGGGCAGTTCCTCGGCGGCCCCCTCCGGATCGGTGAGCCAGCGGGCCAGCAGCTCCGGGTGGTGCTCCGAGTAGCGTCGCAGCAGGATCGCCAAGCGTTGCGAAGCGCCGCGCAGCCTGCTCGGGCCCGCCCTGAGATGCTCCGCCACCACGGGATGCGAACCCCGGAACCCCGGGTCCTGGAGGACCTCCCGGATCGCCAGCTCCAGCGCCGTGCCTCGCCACGGGGAGGGCTCCCCGTCGCCCAGTTCCGCCTGGAGCTGCGCCACCCAGCGATCGGCCGGTATCAGGTCCACCCCCGCGAGGATGCCGATCCGGGCGGCCAGGGCCTGCCCCGCCAGGCGCGCGGTGGCGGCCGAGGACGTGATGATCCGCACCCGTTCCAGCGGCCCGGGGCGCAGTTCGTCCAGCCATGCTGCCAGGGCCTCGATCAACTCCTCCCAGCGCTCGGCCGATCTCCTGTCCACTGCGATGGTTGTCTCCTTCCCTGCGACCGATCACATTAGTGCGCGCCACCGACAAAACCGCAGGGGTGGTGTACACCGACCGGGGTTTTGTCGGCGCGGCCTGTTTGAATGGTCCCCGTGACTGATCCGATCCTCGACGCCCTTGACCCCGAGCAGCGGCGGGTGGCGACGCTGCTGGACCGGCCGTTGGTGGTGTTGGCGGGGGCGGGAACGGGCAAGACGCGGGCGATCACGCACCGGGTCGCCCACGCCGTCCGGGAGGGGCGCTACGTCCCGACCGCGACCCTCGCGGTCACCTTCACCACGCGGGCGGCGGGCGAGCTGAAGTCGCGGCTGGCCGGGCTCGGGGTGCGCAGGGTCTCGGCCCGGACCATCCACGCCGCCGCGCTCAGCCAGTGCCGATACTTCTGGCCCGCGGCCTACGGTTCCGAGTTCCCGGCGCTGCTGGACAACCCCTTCCCGCTGGTGGGACGGGCCGCGAACCGGGTGCTCGGCAACGCCGACACGAACCTGGTGCGGGACCTGATCGGGGAGATCGGCTGGGCCAAGTCCAGCAACGTTCCCCCCAGCCGCTACGCCCGGCTCGCCCGCGGCCGTGAGGTCGCGGGGGTGGAACCCGAACGCGTGGCCCAGGTGATGGAGGCCTACGAGAAGCACAAGACCAGCGCCGGGGTGGTGGATTTCAACGACATCCTCCTGTGCGCGGCCGCGCTGCTGGTGGAACACCCCGCCGTCGCCGAGCAGATCCGGGGCGCCTACCGGCACTTCGTGGTGGACGAGTACCAGGACGTCTCCGCGATCCAGCACCGCCTGGTGTCGCTGTGGGTGGATGGCCGCCCCGACATCTGCGTGGTCGGTGATCCCCAGCAGGCCATTCACGGTTTCGCCGGCGCCAGGGCCGACTGCCTGACGGGTTTCGCATCCGAGCATCCCGGAACCCGTCAGGTGAGACTGGTTCGCAACTACCGCTCCAGCCCGGGTATCGTCCAGCTCGCGAACCGCATCGTGCGCCGCCGTCCCAGCGCGGGGGACCTGCGTCCCACGCGTCCCGAGGGGCCGCCCCCCGAGTTCCACGCCGACGGCACGGAGGAGGACGAGGCCCGGGCCGTGGTCGCCTGGCTGGGGGAGCGGCACGCCGAGGGCGTCCCGTGGGGTGAGTGCGCGGTGCTCTACCGCATCAACGCGCAGTCACCCGTTTTCGAGTCCGCCCTGGACGCCGCCCGCATTCCCTACCAGGTCAAGGGCACCGACCGGTTCTGGGAACGTCCCGAGGTGCGCGACGCGGTGAACCGGCTTCACCGCGCCGCGAAGCGGGGCCCCGGAACCCGGCCGGGGACACTTCTCGACGAGGTGCTTGGCGAGCTGCGATGGAACCCGGAGGCCCCGTCGGGAATGGGCGCCCAGCGTGAACGCTGGGAGTCCATCAATTCGCTGGCGCAGATGATCCGTGACGCCCAGGAGACCACCCCGGACTGGACGGCTCCCGATTTCACCGCCTGGCTGGACGACCACGCGGGCCTCGAAACCCCACCCGCCACCAGCGCCGTCACGCTGGCAACCATGCATGCTGCCAAGGGCCTCGAATGGGATGCGGTGACCGTGGTCGGGGTGCGCGAGGGCATGGTTCCCTTCGCGCTGAGCCAGGAGGAACCCGCGTTGTCGGAGGAGCGGAGGCTCCTGCACGTCGCGGTCACGCGGGCTAGGCGGTGGCTCCGGGTCTCGTGGCCCGGCAAACCTTCCCGTGGTCGTGGTGCGCGCTCCCGGTTCCTGACGGGCCTCGTGCCCGAGGGGCAGGTTCCCGCCACCCGGGCCGACAGGACCGGGCGTGGCAGCGTGCGTTCCCGGACCTGTTTCGTCTGCCGGGAGCAGCTGACCGACGCTGCTGAGCGCAAACTGGGACGTCACCTCGGTTGTGAGGCGCCTTTTGACGAGAAGCTCCTGGCCGCCCTGAAGACCTGGCGATTGGAGACCGCCAACGCTGCATCCCAACCGGCCTTCGTGATCTTCACCGACGCCACTTTGCAGGCCGTCGCCGAGGCCGAACCGGCGGATCGCGCCGAGCTGCTGCGGATCAGTGGCATCGGCACGGTGAAGGCGGACCGGTTCGGCGCGGACGTGCTGCGGATCGTCGCGGAGCACGGCGCGAAGCCCCCGAACTCGGTGGAGGAATGAAAAAAAAGACCTCCGTCGGGAGGCTCGCCTTCCCCTGCGAACCGCATCCAACGGAGATCTTGGTACAAGTCAACCGTGCGGAGGGCACTTTCGTCAAGTGTCACTCACCCAGCAGTTTCCGAAGCTCCGCGTCGAAGTCCCCGTCATCCTGATCCCTGTGGTTCGGGTGGACGTAGGAGAGGGGGTCCTCCAGATGCCGGGCGGTCGGCAGCATGTCGGGATGTCGCCACACGCCATCGCGCTCGAGTGCACCGTGACGATGCTCCATGGCCGCCCACAGATTCTCCGCGTCGCGGATCAGACGGGGACGCAGGTCCAACCCGAGCAGGTCCCGGAAAACCTCGCGGGTGGGGTCCGCGGAGGCGCGGCGTCGACGTATCACCTCGTCGAGCTGCGTGGAGTTGGTCATCCAGCTCGAGGCGGCGCGGTTCGTGACGTGATCCACCCATCCCTCGATCAGTGCCAGCAGCACCTCGAGGCGCCCCAGGATCTCCAGCTGCAGGTCGGTGCTGGCGGGCTTGAAGAAAGAGCCACGCACTTTTTCCCCAACCGCGACGATCTCCTCCAGCGAGACCTCTTCGTCGCCGATGTCCAGTTGTGACGACAGCGCCTCGAAGTCGATCCGGATCTCGCGGGCGTAGTGGGCCAGGAGCGCCTCCAGTTGGGGGGACAACCAACTGATTCCTTGGAACAGTCTCTGCCGGGCGGCCTCTCGCAGCAGCAGATAGAGCATGACGTCGCTGTCGGGCAGATCCAGATCACGGGTGAATTCGGCGACGTTCGCGGGCAGTACCGTCACCGCGGCCCCCTCGGTGAGGGAGATTCCCACCTCCGAGCCGGTGAGTGTGGATCCGGCGACCGAAGCCAGCACCTTGCTCAGCCGATCGCGGTAGATCAACGACGCCGAGGTTCGCATCATGGGTGCGAGCATCGACGAGAAATCGGCGAACTGCGAATCCCCGGGGCCCGTTGTTCCCCGCTGCAGCGCGTCGGCGAGTCCGTCGATGATCGGTTCGACCAGACGTCGCCATCCTGCGGATGTGGCCTCGATCCATTCCTCACGGCGCTGCGTCACCAGCGGTGTTCCCGAGGACGTGAACTGTGTCACCGGGTCCAGCCAGGACTGGGCCAACCGTTCCGCGTCGACTATGGCGAGTCGTTCTCCGGGGGTGAGGGACGGGTCGGGCCCCAGCTCCGATGCGAGATGACGTGCCGCGGTGATCGTGGTTCGCCATGCGGCTTCCGGGTCCTGATCGGCCGGGGTGATGCCGAACCTGATTCCACCGGATTCCTGAAGACGTTGCATCTGTTTCATCAACTCGTCGAGATCCAGGTCATCGGCGTTGAGACCGAGCTGCTCCATCATGCGCTTGAGCTGCTCGAAGTCGAACCCTCCGGGAGTTGACATTGGACATCAGGCCTTTCGCACGGGAAACCGATTCGGAAACCATTCAACCCTATGGGATCAAGGAAAACCGAGAAGGACGGTCCGGTGAGGTCCACTTGGTAGGCTTGTCGCCACCGACACGGCAGGCAAGGAGGGGCGAGTTGTCGCGAAACATGGTGGCCATCGTGTCCTCGGCGCTGTTCGTGCTGCTCGCTGCGGGGCTCATCCTGATCCCGGTGCCGTTCGTGACCTGGCAGCCCGGTAAGACCGTTGACGTGATGGGCAGCACCGAGGAAGGGCCGCTCATCGAGATCTCCGGCATCCCCACGAGCAACAGCGGTGGCAAGTTGCTGATGACAACGGTTTCCACCACACAGGTGGACTCCATCATCAGCCTCCCCGCGGCGCTCATGGCCCATGTCGCGGTTGATTCGGACGCCTTGCCGCGCGATGTCGTGTACCCGGCCGGCAAAACGAACGCCGAGGTGCAGAACGAAGCGGTCGCCATGATGGATTCCTCCCGTGTCAACGCGACCGTCGCCGCTCTCAGGGCGGCGGGACAGCCCGTCACCGAGATGCCGATGGTGTCCTCGGTCAGCCTGTCCGGACCCGCGAACGGGCAACTGCGTCCCGGCGACCTCATCGAGGCCGTGGACGGCAGTGAGGTGACAACCAACGATGAGGTGAAAACCGCCATCCAGACCAGGGCCGTCGGAGATCCCATCGTGTTCAGGGTGCTACGTGGCGGTGCCAGTGAAGAGATCACCGTGACAACCGCTACGGAGCGGGACGGGGCCCCGTATCTCGGGATCTCGCTCTCGGTCGGCTACCGCTACGCACCCTCGGTCGCCTACCGGATCGACCCCGGCATCGTCGGCCCCTCCGCGGGCCTGGTGTTCGCCCTGGCGATCTACGACCGCATCACCGACGGGGTGCTGCGCGAAGGACGCGTGGTTGCCGGCACCGGTCAGGTGGATGCCGCCGGAAAGGTGTACGGCATCGGTGGAATCCGAGAAAAGATCAAGGGAGCGGAGGCCGCCGGGGCGAAGCTGTTCCTGATGCCCGCCAGCAACTGCGCCGACCTGGGGGATCTGCGCACCGACCTCAGGCTGGTTCCCGTGGGTACCCTCAAGGACGCGATCGCCGCGCTGCAGCTGGTCAACGAAGGACAATCCACACAGGAGGTGCCCAGCTGTGGCTGAGGTGGATCCGAGCCGCCTGATCGCGGCCCTGGCCGACATCGAACGTCACGTCTCGGAACTCGGGTGGGATCAACCCGCGCGGCTCTTCGCGCTGGTGGAGACCGCCACGCTGCTCGAGCTGGAACCGCAGTTGCGGGGGCGGGTCACCCAGACCGCGAAGGACGCGTTGACCGCTGTCGAGCAGGAGGACTTCCAACTCGGCGGTGACATCGCCGCCCGACTGGCGTGCTTGACCTGGCCTGCCACCGTTACCGGATGCGCGATCGCGATGGAACGTGCCTTCCTGCCCCCCGGGTTCGAGTCCCAGGTGCCCGTGGAACCCGATGAAGCCATCGAGTTCGTGAACAACCACGAGGCCCGCACCGACGTCCGGGTGGTGGTCGGTGCGCTGCGCGACGGGGCGCGACACGGTCTGGCCCGTGTCCTCAGCAACCCGGAAGACCTGCTCGGCGCCGAGGACCTCGTTCCCGGCCTGGCCGATGCCCTGCTGGCCACGTTCAAGGAGGAGAACGCATGAGCGCAGAAGCCCAAGCCGGTGCCGAGAAGCGCCGAAACCCGTTGTTGATCTCAATTCTGATCGTTGGTGTTCTGGTCCTCCTGGCTGTGGTGGCCGCCCGGTTCTACACCGACTACCTGTGGTTCAGCAGCGTGTCCGCATCGACGGTTTTCACCACTCAGCTGGCTGCCCGGGTGGGGCTGTTCCTGGGATTTGGATTGTTGATGGGGGGTGGGGTGTTCGGTTCCCTGGTGCTGGCCTACCGGCTGCGTCCCCCGGTTCGGCGCGCGAATCTGGATTCCGAATTGCTGCTCCAGTTGCGTGACAACCTGGATCGGCGTTCCCGCATGCTCATGTTGCTGCCCGCTGCTGTGGCTGGCCTGTTGGGCGGTGGGGTGGCCGCCGGCCAGGTTCCGGTCTTTCTGGCATGGGTTCGCGCCACCGACTTCGGCACCCCCGACGCCGTGTTCGGGCTGGACGCCTCTTTCTACGTGTTCCAGCTGCCCTGGTGGCGGTTCGTGCTGAGTTACGTGAGTTTCATGGTGGTGGCCTGTCTCGTCGGGTCGCTGCTGGTCCATTTCCTCACCGGAGCCATGAATTCCACGGCCTTCCGGAGGTCGGGTAATCTCAAGGGAGCTGGCAAGGCGGCCCAACGGCAGGTGTCCATTCTGCTCGGGGTCGCGTTGCTGTTGTACGGACTTGCGTCCTTCCTCGACCGATACGGATATCTGACGTCCCAGAACAACTTGTTCACGGGCGTCAACTACACGGATGCGACCTCCCGGATCCCGGCCAGTCTGATCGTTGCCGCGATCGCGGGGATCTGTGCGCTGGTGTGCTTCTACAACGCATGGCGGGTGCGGTGGAGCGTGCCCGGTATCGCACTGGGGCTGCTGGTGATCTCTGCGATGATCCTCACCGCCGTCTACCCGTGGGCGGTTCGTAGTTTCGTGGTCAAACCCAACGAACCCGACCTGGAACGTCCCTGGATAGCGAACAACATCGAGGCGACACGAAAAGCCTTCGGGATCGATTCGGTTCAGATCACGGATTACGAGGCCGTGGACAGTGTCAGTGCAGGGCAGCTGCGCGCCGACGCGGCTGCGTTGCCCGCGATCCGGTTGATGGACCCGGCCATCATCGCCCCGACCTTCGAGCAGCTCCAGCAGGTGCGCGGCTACTACCGGTTCCCCTCGACCCTCGACGTCGACCGCTACAACCTGGACGGCCGGGAAACGGATTCCGTCGTCGCCGCTCGCGAGCTCGACCTGAACGCTGTCGAGGCGGGCAACACGTGGAACAACATGCACACGGTCTACACCCATGGTTACGGCCTGGTGGCGGCGTACGGCAACCGTCGCGAATCAAACGGGGAACCCACCTACTTCTCGGGAGGTATCCCGACCGAGGGTCTGATCAAGCAGGAACAGCCCCGCATCTACTTCGGTGAGGAGTCCAAACACTGGGTCATCGCCGGTGCCCCCGATGGCGCGGAACCAGTGGAACTCGACACCCCTGGAGGCGGGCAGGAACACACCGAGACCAAGTACACCTACCAGGGCAGCGGTGGCGTTCCCGTCGGCGATCTCCTGAACAAGACCGCGTTCGCCGTGCGTTTCGGGGACATCAACCTGCTGCTCTCCGAGAGGGTCAATCCCAACTCGCGTCTACTGTTCAACCGGGTTCCCGTGGACCGGGTCAAGGAGGTGGCGCCGTTCCTGACGGTCGACTCCGATCCCTACCCGACGGTGGTCAACGGGCGTATCGTCTGGATCATCGACGCCTACACCACCACCGCTGACTACCCGAACTCGACCCGCGTCGACTGGACCCAGGCCACCAAGGACACCCGTACCAGTGGTGATCGCACGGCCTCCGGCACGCAGGTCAACTACGTCCGCAACTCGGTCAAGGCGACAGTGGACGCCTACGACGGCACCGTCACCCTCTACGGTTGGGACGAGTCGGATCCCATCCTCCAGACCTGGTCAAAGGTCTATCCGGGGATCATCACTCCCAAGTCCGAGATCAGCCCCGAACTGATGGCGCATCTGCGATACCCGCAGGACCTTTTCAAGGTGCAGCGCCAGATGCTGGGGCTCTACCACACGACGAACCCGTACACCTTCTTCCAGCAGTCGGACATCTGGGAGGTGCCATCCGATCCCGTCAAGGGCGGTGAGAACGGGACAAAGGAACCCCCTTATTTCCTGACCATCAAGTGGCCCGGGGAGGAACAGGCCCACTATTCGAACACGACGGTCTTCGTCCCGCGGGGACGTGAGAATCTCTCGGTCTACATGGCGGTGAATGCGGACGCGATCAGCCCGAACTATGGTCAGCTGCGAGCGTTGAAACTCTCTGACGCCAAACAGATTCCCGGGCCGGGGCAGACGTTCAACGCGATCTCTACCAACGAGGCCGTGGCGGAGCGGCTGCTTCCGTTCAACCGTCAGGGCAACACGAGCGCCATCTACGGGAACCTGCTCACCATCCCGGTCGGTGGCGGGTTGATGTACGTGCAGCCGATCTACACCCAGACCAGCGCCACCAGCGGCGGTTATCCCGCACTGCGGTTCGTCGTGGCGCGTTTCGGTGAACACGTGGGCATCGGCGACACCCTGAAGGCGGCACTCGACCAGGTGTTCCAGGGCGACGCAGGAGCCGAGACGGGTGAAAAGCCCGTGGAGAGTTCCACGAATGGACAGCAGCAGCCCCCACCGACGTCTGAGGAGGACACCAAGGAACAGGCGAAGGCGCTGCTGAAAGAGGGCGTGACCCTGTTCGCAGAGGCTGATCAGGCGCTGAAGGCTGGTGACCTCGCCACCTATCAGCAGAAGACCAACGAGGCAAAGGCCAAGACGGAAAAGGCGCTCGCCCTGCTCAACCAGTGAGCGTGGTCTGGATTCCGGCGGCCTGCAGGCCGGGCTTGAGCGCCTCGGCCGGGCCGCCGATCACGATGGTGACGTCCTCGGGGCGGATGTTCGCTCGCCAAGCGGTGTTGACCTGTTCTGTCGTGGCATTGGCCAGGGCAGCGCGGTGGTGATCCACGAAGTCGGGGTCGAGGTCCGCAGCGATCAGGGCCGCGGCCTGGACCGTGATGTCGGCTGCCGTCTCGTACCGCAGAGGAGAGGCCTGTACCAGATAGCGGGCGGCATCCCTGACCTCGTCATCGGTGAAGGGGTCGGGTGACAGGAGCGCATCCAGGATACGAGCGGTGGCATCTGCTGCTGAGGTGTTGCTCAGGGCTGTCTCCAGCATGAGAGAGCCCCCCGTGCGGCGTGCCGACACCCCACCCGAAACGCCGTAGGTGTACCCGAGACGTTCGCGGAGCTCCAGGTTCAGGCGACTGGCGAATGCCCCGCACAAGATGTGCCCGCCCAGTTTGAGGGATGCCCAGGCAGGGTCCCGGCGACCAGGGGTTGGGACGAATGCCTGGACCACGGTCTGGGCCGCATGCGGGAGATCGACCAGCACGATTCCGGGGCGGCCGGGGATTCCTTGAGGAGGCGGCGAAGGGGCGCGGGTGCCCTGCCAGGTCTCCAGGGGAGCCACGAGCTCCTCCGGGTCCAGGCCCTTCAGATCGCCGGCGAGGATCAACGTCGAGCCATCGGGTACCCATGTGCGTTCATGCCACTCCCGGGCTGCTTCACGGGTGATCGCCCCCAAGGTCTCGGGGGAGCCTGCGAGGGGACGTCCCTCGCGTTGTTCCGAGCCGAACAAGGAGGTGTGCAGGGTTTCCCGGGTGACAGCCGTGGGGGAGGCCATCCTGGTTCTCCAAGCGGCAATCTGGGTCTCGACGTGATGAGCCAGGTCGGGCTCATCGAAGGCCGGCTCCCTGACCACGGAAGCGAACAGCTCCAGTGCCTTCGGCAAGCGGCGGGCCGGTGCGCTCAGACCCAGACGGGTGTACCCCCACGTGGATTTTCCGAGCAGTGTGGCTCCTTGCAGTTCAAGCCGCTCCACGACGTCGGGCAGGGTGATGGTGGCCTCGTCGCAGGAGTGCAGGACCACGGTGGCCACCCCTTCCAATTCGCGAGGCTCGGCTTCGAGAGGGGCGGGAAGCACCAGCTCCACGGAGGCGAGGGCCTGGCCTGGCAGATCGATGAAAGCAACATCCAGCCCTGAGCCGAGTGAGGAGCGAAGTAGTTTCGGGAAATGCCACGGGCGTGGTTCCACTATGGCGGGACGGATCACGATGCACCCTTCGGCAAGTAGTGAAGCTGGCTGGACGAGGGGCGATTCGTGAGCACACGGAACACATCGTCGGAGGTCACAGCCGCGAGGTCGGCCAGTCGGTTGTTGATCAGCGCCGGATCACCCATGGTCGTCCATGTGTCGGCCGTGGCTTCCGCGCGGTCCTCGACGGCGGCAAGCTCGAGGAGCCAGCCGCGTTCGTACTGGGCCTTGGCCCGCTCCAGCTCCTGTTCGGACGGGGCTTCCATGTCAGCCAGTTCTTCCAGGATCGCCTCGGCCAGCTCCCGGGTATCCACCCCATCCGCGGGCCTTGCGCTCAAGGACGCGATGGAAGGGGAACGGAGATGACCCAGCAGCGTGCCGTGCACTTCGTGGGCGATACCCCGTTCTCTGACGAGCCGACGATGGAGACGGGACGCGTGCCCATCCGAGAGCACGGACAACCCCAGTTCCAAGGCCATGAGGCCGGGCGTGCCGGCCGCCGGAGCCTGCCACGAGCAGTACACCAGGGGATGGGGGACCTCTCCGGTGACGGTGATGTTCCCACCCGGCAGCGTGGATTCCGTGATGGCCTTCCGTGGGGGCGGGGAAAGATCCTCGAGATCGCCGAAGTATCGCTCGACCAGGTTGATGGTCTCATCCGGGTCGAGTGCCCCACAGACTACCAGTTTTGCATGTGAGGGGCGATACCATCTCGAGTGGAAGGCCGTCACCTCAGCCAGGCTCGCTGCTGCCAGGTCCGCCATGGAACCTATGGGCAGGTGCCCGTAAGGATGTCCGGAACCGAAGTGTTGCCCCACCAAACCCGCCAACAGATCCCCGTAGGGCCGGTTGTCGTAGCGTTGACGCTTCTCCTGGGCCACCACGTCACGTTGGGCGTCGAGATTTTCCTGCGTCACCGCGAGGCTGCGAAGACGATCCGCTTCCAGCCACAGCACCAGTTCCAGGGCCCCTACCGGTACGCACTCGTGATAGACCGTGCGATCGGTGGATGTGAAGGCGTTGACGTTGCCGCCCGAGGCCTCGATCACGGACATGTGCTCCCCCGGGGCCACCCTGGAGGAGCCCTGGAACATCAGGTGCTCGAAAAGATGGGCGAAACCCGTGCGTCCCGGGGTTTCGTCGACGGATCCCACCTGAAAACTGAGATTGACGGCCACGGCGGGAGCGTGCGGATCGGGCAGCAGAGCAAGCTCAAGTCCATTTCCCAACCGATATCTGACAACGGTGAATCCGGACGATACGGGAAATCGGGTATCGGCCACGATTCAAAGATCGCCGCCCTGCTGACGCTTGCGCCAGCGTTCTTCCAACTTGTTCATGAAGTCCGTTCCGGAAACGGAGGGGCGGGTGGACCTGCTGGAGAGGCGTGTCGTATCCGTCTGACCCTCCACTCTGGGCCATGCGCTGATCCCGGTGATCGCTGCGATGAGCATCATGACGAAGCCGATGATGGAGATCACCGGCTGGAACTGGACCCCGAGGATCAGAGCGGTCAGTCCCGCCACGAAGACCACCCCGGCGAAGGCGGCGCGGCGACGCTGGACGCGGAACTGAGGAGCACCCCTCAGGGTGTCTGCGAATTTCGGGTCATCGGCGAGCAGCGAGGCCTCAAGCTGGTCCAAGCGCTTTTGCTCCTGCTCAGACAAAGCCATCGTGGTCTCCTGTCCTGGTTCTTCGGGCACCCCGTCCCTGCCATTGTAGGTGCCCTGCTGGATGGGTGGGAAAAGGCTATCGCGAATCGCGGTCCGGTTCTCCGCCACGGGCGTTCCTCGACGGCCACAGGGATGCGGGAAACAGGAACGCCAGCAGACGTTTCAGGGTGGGGACGCCCCTGCGAAGCTCACGGGTCAGGAGCCTCACGCGCTCAGGAAGCTGATTCGTCGGTGGGGATTCGCGGGCGAACTGGGTGCGCTGCACGACCTCGGCCACCTCGAGCAGATGTGCTGCCGTGCCCTCGGGAAGATCGGGCCCCATGGCCTTGGCCGCTTCGACGGGCGAGCCCGGCAGAAAAACTCGGCCGAGATCCCGGTGGGAAGCTGCCAGTTCACGCCACGCGGCGGCGGCAGCGGGCGCCGGGGGTTGCCCGTTGCGCAGGCGCCAGGCGCGTAGGGACAGTCGTACCACGGCGGGGGAGAGCAGCAGCAGAAGCGCGGGAAGCGTCCAGATCAGCCAGGTCCAGTTCGCAGAGCTGCTCCTGGATGTTCCCGGGGTTGTCTGCTCTGAGGATGGCGTCGGTTCGGTGGGCCGGGGTTCGGGGGATGCGGCCTGCGTGCTCGGAGGCGTCATGGGTTCGGAACTCGGCGGAGACGGTGAGGAGTTCTCCCCCGTGGTGGAGGAACCGATGGACTTGGTCGGTTCAAATGGCAACCAACCCAGACCTTCGAAATACAGCTCGGGCCAGGCGTGCATGTTGTCGGTGGTCACCTTGTAGCCCTCCCCGTCCCGTGTGCCACCCGTGAAACCGATCGCGACGCGCGACGGAATGCCCTCGAGCCGAGCGAGTATCGCCATGGCCGTGGCGAAGTGGATGCAGTAACCGGCCTGGTCCTTCAACAGGAAGGCGCTGATGGTTTCCGTTCCGGTCGATGCGGGGGCCTGAAGGGTGTAGGTGAACCTGTCGGAGGTCAGATATTCCTCGATCGCCTTTGCCTTGGCGCCATCGGTACTCGCGTTTCCGGTGATCTTGGCGGCCAGGCCCCGAACCTCGTCGGAGATGCCGTCGGGAATCCTGAGGGTTTCCTCACCCGCCGGGTCCGATCCTGCACGAGCAGTTGCCAGGGATGCTCCTCCGGTCGGGATCACGGAGGTGACCCGATATTCCAGGTTCGCTGTCTGATCCGCTCCCCGATCACCCGTCGCCACCACGGAGAGGGTGTTCTGATCGAAACCCCAGTTTCCGGACGCGTCGAAACCGTCGACCGCGAAAGGAGCCGGCAGGTACTGGGAGGGAAAGCGCATCGAGACGTTGACGTCAATCCTTTCCCCAGGGGCGTCGTAGGCCTCTCGGATGCCTGAGCTGCGCAGCCTCATGGATTCCAGCTGTGCGCCGTCGGTGGTCAGATGGGTCAGGGCCGTGGTGCGTAGGTAGTGGGGTTTTTGATCGCTGGCGCGATACGTGAGAACGTCGACGGGGTTCGGGCGTTGCAGATTGCGACTCAGCTCGATGGTCGGGTCGCTGAGCTGGATGGGTTTGTCGGTGCCGCTGTTCAACCAGGGTTGTTTGTGGCCCATGGGCAGGACGGATGTGATACCCAGGGTCAGGGCCGCGGCCGCCGTGGCGGCGATCAGACCGACGAACCAACGTGCCAGTTGGAATCCTGTTCCGCCGCGGGCAATGCCCGGTCCACCGGCTGTGAGCAGGATCGCGACATAACCGCCCGCAACCAGCAGGAAACCCGTGAAGCCGAGATCGGTGGGATGCACGAGCGCGGTGAGGGCATACGGCAGTGCCAAGGGGGCAATCACCCAGGCCGGTTGTTCCAGGGATTCGGCCAGCACGTAGGAAACCAGCCACAACACGAATGCCAGGAGCAGCAGTAGCCAACCCAGCGCGGGATGATCGGGAATCGGCGGCCGCGACTCTCGCAGGAACTGGAAACCGCTGGTGAGCAGGTTCGGAATTCCGGTCACTGGGGAACCAGTCGGTGCAACGGTCGTTCCCAGCCAGATCAGCAGGACCGTTCCGGACAGGGCAGCCAGTGTCACGGACCAGGAACGTCTCAGGCGGAGCAGCGCGACCGCGGCGCCGATCAGGCCGGGCAGCCCGATCGTCAGGAGCAAGGACCACGAGAACACGGGGGCGGCGAACAGGGGGCCGAGGGAGAGCATGGACAGGGTCACCGCGACCGAGATCACCGGGGGCAGGAGAGCTGAGGATCTGTTGTTCACCGGGCCTCCCGCTGGGCGACGAGTCGACTCCAGGCCTGTGTGACGGATGTGTCGGGGCCGAAGGTCGCCACGTTCCACCCGGATGTGGTGAGCAGTCGGCAGGCCTCCTCGTGGGCGACCACCACCTCCACCGGGAGACGAAAAGCACGCGCGTCCGGGACCAGGGCATCGATGTCGGCGACCCTGGTCGTCGCTGCAGCGAGTGCTGCTGCGTCACGGGAGTGGAGCAGGCCGAGTCCGGCGACCACGGCTCGTGCGGTCCCGAGGGCATCCGGGTCTGCGAGACAGTCTTCCAGGAAGGAACGTCCGGATGGTTCGACGTCGGTCACGGTGGCCAGCAGCCGGGACGCGGCGCCCGTTGATTCGCCGTTGACAGGGCGGAAGATCACTCCGTCGGAGCCGAGAAGACCGACCCTGAGACGATCGCGAAGAAGCTCGACCGCCAGGGAAGTGCACAGCGACAGCACCCATTCCAGCGTGGAGTTGGGTCCGCTGCCGATGTGCGCAGTGGCCCGTGTGTCAACGATGATCGTCATGGCCGGATCCCAGGGCTGCTCCTCCAGGCGGACCATCAGCTCACCACGTTTTGCACTCATCCTCCAGTGCACGCGACGCATTCCGTCGCCGTGACGGTGTTCGCGTACCAGGACGTCATCGGTACCCGCGTTCCCGATGCGCTGCGGGGTGGCGTCCCCGCTGGCCCCCGACGCCCGGCCACCCCTGGGGAGGGCCAGAGGCCACAGCCTCGGCGTCACGCGCAGCGACGTGGTGTGTTCGGTTGCCTGCCAACTGCGCCAGGCAACCCCGAAGGCGTCGGAATTGCGTACCAGCAGGGGGCCGATCCGGAAGTGGCCGCGCTGTTGGGTGGCGATGTCGTACCCGGCTGCCTGGGTCCAGCGTCCCAGGCCGCGAATGAGGTCGAAGGTTGCATCGCGCCCCAGCGCGTCGGGAAGCCGATCACGAAAACCGAGCGCGGAGAAGGAAACCGTCCTGCTGCTCGTGACCAACAGGCGTACCCGGGCCGCATCCCCGACGGGCAGGGAATCGGGCACGACGGACCGTTCGCAGGTGAGGCGTGGTGGCAGAGCCATCACGATCACGAGCCCCAGGACGGGTAGCGACAGGATGAACACCCCCACCCACGCCAGATCGGGTTCGCCGATCATGGTTGCTCCCGCGGCGATGAGGCCACCGAACATCAACATCGTCAGGCCGCGTCCCGTGAGCCCGAATCGGAACCCCTGCATGTCAGTTCCGGTGTGGTGGCTGGGTGGTGTTGACGATGCGTGTGATGACGCTCTCGTTCGACTGACGGGCGATTTGCGCATCCACGGTCAACAAGACCCTGTGGGCCAGCAGCGGAACGGCCAGGGTCGCGACATCCTCCGGGATGACGTAGTCGCGTCCTTGGAGGGCGGCCTCGACCCGGGCCGCGCGCATCAGGTGGACGCAGGCGCGGGGACTTGCGCCGAGACGGAGCTCCGGGTCGGCGCGGGTGGAGCTCACGAGCCTCACGATGTAGTCGTTTATCACGGGCGCGACGTAGATCCCCTGCATTGCGGCGATGGCCCTTTCCACATGGGCGACGTCCGTGACGGGGCGGACTGCGGTGAGTTGATCTCCTCCTGCCTGGGCCGTGAGCATGGCCATTTCTGCCTGGTGTCCGGGATAGCCCATCTCGATTCTCGCCATGAAACGGTCACGCTGGGCCTCTGGTAGTGGATAGGTGCCCTCCATCTCGATCGGGTTCTGGGTCGCCACCACCATGAAGGGCTGTTTGAGCTGGTAGGTCTGCCCGTCTGCGGAAACCTGTCCCTCGGCCATTGCCTCCAGCAGCGCGGACTGGGTTTTCGGTGATGCCCGGTTGATCTCGTCCCCCAGCACGATGTTGGCGAAGATGCCGCCGGGTTTGAACTCGAACTCACGACTCTGCTGGTTGAAGACCGACACTCCGGTGACATCACTCGGAAGCAGGTCGGGGGTGAACTGGATGCGGCTGACCGCCCCCGAGATGGAACGTCCGAGAGCCTTGGCGAGAACGGTCTTGCCGACCCCGGGCACATCCTCGAGCAGGAGATGTCCCCGTGCGAGCAGCACCAGAACCGCCATGTGTATCTGGTGTGGCTTGCCCTCTATGACGCTGCCGATCGACTGTTTCACCTGGTTCGCCAGCGCACTCACCTCGGCCAGCGCCAGGGGGGTTGCAGCGGTCTGGGTCATGGGGCTCCTCGGGGCTAGCGACGCTTTTCTGACGTGGATGAAGCCTAGGGCATCGACCAAACACGCCCAACGGGTGAGGACACGCGTTGAGTGGAGCTGTGATGGAGGAAAGTGGGGTAGTGTGGGGGCAAATGGAGCGAAGTGGGGGCTTTGTGGAGGAGAGGGGGTTTCCGGTTGTTCCTTGGCACGCACACGCCGAAATTGGACGAGAAGGGGCGTTTGATCCTTCCCGCGAAGTTTCGGGAGGCGCTCGGGGGGGGACTCGTCGTGACGCGTGCACAGGAACGAGCACTTGCCATCTATCCCAAGGACACGTTCGAGGCGCTCATGGCTCCCGTGAGTGCCGCACCCTCCACGCTGAAGCAGGTTCGCGACTACCAGCGCATGCTGACCGCAGGAGCCAGCTTCGAGGTTCCGGACCGGCAGGGGCGGATCACGATCCCCCCGATCCTTCGCGCCTACGCGGGTCTGGAACGCGACGTCGTGGTGATCGGCGCCATGAACAGGGCCGAGATCTGGGACGCCGAGCACTGGGCCGAGTACCAGGCGGAGCAGGAATCCGGTTTCGCCGAACTCGACGCGGAGCTGCTGTCCCAGCTGGGGCAGTGAGATCCCCGAGGTGGTGGTCCGTCACCGGGGTTGACCCTGGCCTTCCTTCCCCGAGGCCAGGTGCGATTCCGGTGAGGGAACCTCTGGTTCGGGGGACGTGAGCAGATGAATCGACGAGACAAACAGGAGGGAGGCGAATCATGACGACCGGCGATGACATCCACGATCCGGTCATGCTCGACCGTGTGGTCGAGTTGTTGCTTCCGCCCCTCGTTCCGCCCGGCGCCGTCTACGTCGACTGCACCGTCGGTCTCGGCGGTCACGCCCGTGCGATTCTGACGGCAGCCCCGTCAGCGCGGCTCATCGGTATCGACCGTGACCCGGACGCCCTGGACGTGGCCCGGGAACGGCTCGCATCGTTCGCGGAACGGGTCACCCTCGTCAAGGCCGTCTACGACGAACTGCCGGAGGTCCTCACCGATCTCGGTGTCGGCCAGGTGCATGCGGTGCTCGCCGATCTCGGGCTCAGCTCCCTGCAGATAGAGCGCGAGGAGCGGGGATTTGCTTATCGGGTCGATGCTCCCCTCGACATGCGCATGAGCAGGGGGGAGGGGCGTAGCGCCGCGGACCTGCTCAATTCCGCCACCCCGGTGGAACTCGTGCGGATTCTCCGAAGCCATGGCGAGGAGAGGTTTGCGGAACGAATCGTCGCCGCGATCGTTCAAGAACGGGAGAAGCAACCCTTCAGCTCGTCAGGTCGCCTGGTGGACGTCATCTCGGGTGCCCTCCCGGCCGCGGCCAGGCGCTCCCCGGGGCATCCTGCCAAACGAACCTTCCAGGCTCTCCGGATCGAGGTCAACGATGAGCTGGGAGCCCTGGAGAAGTTCCTGCCTGCCGCGACCGATTCTCTTGCGCTGGGGGGGCGGATCGCTGTGCTGGCCTATCACTCACTGGAGGACAGGCGCGTCAAACGGCACCTCGCGGCATTGGCCGCCGACGGGACGCCGCGGGACATGCCCATCGTCCCCGAGCACATGCAGCCCCGTTTCACACTCCTGACCCGGGGGGCCGAGCGGCCCTCGGAACAGGAGGTCCAGTCGAACCCGCGTGCGGCATCCGCCAGGCTACGTGCCGCAGCCCGAGTCAAGGAGGCATAGTTGAGTGCGCTTGCCGCCGAAATCGAGCAAACGACCCGGGAGACCTCGCGTCCCCGGCTGCGGCTCGTTCCTCCGGTCAAGGCCCGTGTCTCCACGTTCGGGTTCCTCCTGATACTGGCCGCCCTGGTGGTGGTGGGTATGGTTTTCGTCATGGTCGTGACCACGCAGGTCGGTGCCCAGTCCCGCGATCTTTCAAACCTTCGACGAGAAGCAACACAGCTGTCCTACGAGGTGGCGGCCCGCCGCACGGAGCTTCAGGGCGTCTCCAGCAGCGGATCGCTTGCTCTTCGGGCCGCGGAACTCGGAATGGTACCGAACCCCTTCCCTGCTTTTGTCGATCTTTCAAACGGAGCCATTGTGGGGCAGCCTCAGCAGGTGAAGGGAGATGAGGCGCCTTATCTGACCGAGCGGCCAGGACCTCTACAGACACCAGCCCCTGCCGCGTCGGAGCCGGCTGCTCCCCAGACGCCACCTGCGCCGACCGGGGAGGCGTCTTCGCGAACAGGGGAAGGTGAGCGGTGAGCCGCCGCCCGGCCGGTCACAGGAGGCGCCGCTCCTGGAAGCTGCCCCTCGGACGCTCCAGCATGCGTATCCGCGCGTTCATGATGGCCCTGTTGCTGCTGGTGATGGTCTGCGTCGGACGCGCCGTTCAACTGCAGGCCCTCGAGGCCCAGAGTTTTGCCGCCCAGGCCGCGGAGAAGATGCAGAACACCAGGGAACTGTTGCCCGAACGTGGTGCCATCACCGACCGCAACGGGGTGGTGCTCGCCACCACCCAGCCGGCCATGCACATCACGGCCGACCCGGACATGGTTCAGAGCAACGGGGCGGACAAACGCTATCCGATGAGCGCGAAGAAACAGGAGGAGGCCGATGCCGCTCCGAAGGCCGTGGCCAAAATCCTCGCCACGCATCTGGGTGGCAACGAGTCCGGGTACCTGGAGATCCTGTCGGCCACGGGAGTCAGGTACGCGGAAATCGCCAGGCACGTCCCGGCGGCCACCTGGACCGAGATCGAGAATGACATGCGCAAAGGTATTGACGGGGACGGCAAGCGCCGCTGGTACGGCCTTTTCGCCGAGAGCGACCCTCTGCGCACCTACCCGAACCGGACGCTCGCCAGCAACGTCGTCGGTTTCGTCAACGGGGAGGGGAAAGGAGCCGCGGGACTCGAGGGGCTGCTCGACCCGCAGTTGACCGGGATTCCTGGACAGGAGGTCTACGAACGTTCGACCTACGGTCGCATCCCGCTGGGAACCAGCGTTCTCACCCCGCCGGTGAACGGCGCGAGCTACTCGTTGACACTGGACGCCGACCTGCAGTGGTTCGCGGAGCAGGCACTGGCCGATGGCATTGCGAAGGCCGGTGCGAAAACCGGTTCGGTTCTCGTGATGAACCCGAACAACGGAGAAATTCTGGCTCTGGCGACGGCGCCCTCCTTCGACTCTGCCAACCCCGGTGCCACTGATGCCGGGAACCTCGGCAACCGCACGGTGACCGAGGCCTATGAGCCGGGTTCCACGGAGAAGGTACTGACCATGGCAGCCCTGACGGACTCGGGGTTGGTGACTCCTGACACGAAGGTCGACGTTCCTGCCAGCATTGCATCCGGGAGCGGCACCGTCACGGATTCCTTCGAACACGGGAGGCTCAAACTGACCGCCCGTGGCGTGGTCGCGCAGTCCTCGAACATCGGCACCATCAAGCTCGCCCGTCAGATGGACAAGGCGAAACTGCACGAGTACCTGACTTCGTTCGGGCTCGGTTCGGCCCCGGGATCGGGATTGCCCGCGGAAACCGCCGGCTCTCTTCCAGGAGCGGACATGGCCGACTACACGCGCGACCAGATCTCCTTCGGGCAGGGACTGTCCGTCTCGGTCGTGCAGATGGGGGCAGCGCTCTCCGCGGTCGTCAACGGTGGCACCTACCATCAGCCGAGGATCATCCACTCCGCCACGAACCCTGACGGAACCCCGATCGCGCTGGCAACCCCGGCATCGCGCCGCGTGATCTCGGAGGATGCGTCTGGCATGGTGGTCAACATGATGGAATCTGTCATCACGAGCGTCAGCTCAGAGCGGGCGATTCCCGGATATCGCACCGCGGGCAAATCCGGTACCGCTCAGCGCTACGACTCCAGCTGCAAGTGTTACAACGGCTACACCTCGTCGTTCGTCGGGATTGCTCCGGCGGAGAATCCTCAGTTGCTGGTCTACGTCGTGCTCGATCAGCCAACGAACGGCAATCTCGGAAGCCAATTGGCCCTACCCGTGGTCAACAACGTTCTCCAGATGGCGCTGCCCAGGTACAACGTGGCTCCTTCGAGTACCCCTGCGCCGAAGGAGCCACTGGAGTGGGAGTGAGAACGCTCAGGCCGGAGTTCGTTTCCCCCGTCGCCATCCGGGAAGTGGTGGCCGGGCTCGGTGTGTCCGGTGAGACCGGGTCCATTTTCACGACGGGGGTCTGTCTCGACTCGCGCCTGGTGCGCCCGGGCGACATCTACGTTGCCCTGCCGGGGTTCCATGCCCACGGAGCAGTGTTCAGCATGCAGGCCGTGGAACAGGGAGCCGTCGCCGTACTGACAGACCCGGATGGGGCCCGGATCGCGGAGGAAGCCGGTGTTCCGGTGCTGGTCAGCGAACGACTGCGTCCCACGATGGCCGAGGTGAGTGCCCGCGTCTACGGCAAACCCGCGAGCGAGCTGGAACTTTTCGGGGTCACGGGCACCAACGGCAAGACCACCACGGTCGCCCTGCTGGAGGCCACGCTTGCCGCCACGGGACGGCGTGTCGGGACAATCGGGACGCTCGGTTTCCGTCTCGGCGGTGTGGCACTGCCATCAGGTCGCTCCACAGTGACCACACCCGACTCACCGGATCTCCAGGCCTTGCTCGCGCTGATGAGGGAGCGGGGTGCGGAAGCGGTGGCGATCGAGGTGTCAAGCCACGCCATGGCCATGTCGCGTGCGGATGCCCTGAGGTTCGAGGTGGCGGCCTTCCTCAATCTGGGGCGGGATCACCTCGACTTCCACCGCGACATGGAGGAGTACTTCGAGGCCAAGGCCTCGCTGTTCACCCCCGAGCACACCCGGGCTGCCGTGGTCTGGATCGACGACGAACACGGCCGCCGAATCGCCGACAGGGTCCGAGGAACTGGTCTTCCGTTGGCCACGGTCGGCACGTGCGAGGAAGCCGACTACAGGCTGACGGGATACGAACCGATCGCTCCGCTGGGTGGGCGTGCGCAATTGCGCACCGCATCGGGGGGGATGACGGTGGAACTGGCGCTACCCGGCTGGCACAACATGGTGGATGCGGCCATCGCCGCGGCGATGCTCGAACGCGCGGGGATCCCGGTCGAGGCCACGCTTCCGGGCCTGGCGCGGGCGCAGGTCCCCGGGCGGATGCAGGTGCTCCCGCTGCCCGAGGCGGCCCCGACCGTGGTCGTGGACTTTGCCCACACCCCGCAGGCCGTGGCGGCAACCCTGGATGCGCTCCAGGGATTCAGCGAGGTGATAACCGTTGTCGGTTGTGGTGGGGACCGGGATCCGGACAAACGTCCCCTGATGGGACGTGCCGCGGCTGAACGCAGCGACGTTCTGATCATCACGGATGACAACCCACGAACCGAGGAGCCGGCCGACATCCGGGCCGCTGTGCTCGCAGGAACCGGGGAATCGCGGGCCAGGGTCATCGAGGTCGGGGGAAGGGGTGAGGCGATCGGGCTGGCGCTCACGACAGCAGGGCGCGGTAGTGTTGTGGCGATTCTCGGGAAGGGACACGAACAGGGCCAGCAGATTGGCGATCGGATCGTGGCCTTCGACGATGCCGTGGTCGCTCTCGAGACCTGGCGACGGATGGAAGGAAGTGGTCGATGAGGGCGAGGCGGCTCAGCGAGCTGGTGGAGTTGATGCAGCCAGCGGCCGTCGAGGTGGTGGGTGATGACACCGTGGTCGGTCCCGATGTGGTGCTGGACAATCGTGCAGCCACTCCCGGCAGTCTTTTCGTCGCCATTCCTGGCGCCCGGGTCGACGGTCATGCCTTCGCCCCGCAGGCCGTGGCCGCTGGGGCCGCAGCGGTGCTCGGCAGTTCCGTGACCGAGGCCGAGGTTCCCCACATCCTGGTCGAGGACACCGTGCAGGGGCTCTCGTGGCTTGCGCGGGGCCTGGTGCGGGAAGAGCGTGCTCGGGGAATGGCGAGCATCGGGGTGACGGGATCATCCGGGAAGACCTCCACCAAGGATCTGCTCGCACAGGTGCTCGAGGCGAAGGGCGCCACCGTGGCGCCGGTGGGAAATCGGAACAACGAGATCGGTGTGCCACTGACGGCATGCCGGATCGATGGGACAACGCAGTTCCTCGTCAGCGAGATGGGGTCCCGGGGGATCGGGCACATCGAGTGGCTCACATCACTGGTGGGCCTCGACGTCGGGGTGGTCCTGAACGTCGGGCGTGCCCACGTGGGCGAGTTCGGCGGGGTGGAGCGGACCGCCCGGGCGAAGTCGGAGATCATTGCGGGACTGGGATCCGGGGGATGGGCGGTGTTGAACGCCGACGACCCGGCCTGCCGCGCGATGCGGGACACGACCGCGGCACGGGTGGCCTGGTTCGGGGAGGGGGAGCCTCCCGCAGGGGATTTGCTGGTGAGTGCCCGTGACGTCGCGAGCGACGATTCCGCGCGGGCCACCTTCACGCTGGCCGTCACCCGGGACGGGGAAACCGCATCGGCTCCGGTGTCGCTCCGTGTGATCGGCCGGCACCAGGTGTCCAACGCCCTGGCCGCGGCCGCCGCAGGGCTGGCGGTTGGCATGACCGTCCCCGAGGTGGCCGGGGCCCTGTCGGCCGCCGAGCCCCGTTCGGACTGGAGGATGGAACTGGTGCGTTGTGATCAGGATCGGATCATCCTGAACGACGCCTACAACGCCAACCCTGACTCGATGGCCGCCGCTTTGCGGACCGCTGCGCGCCTGATCGCAGGGCAGCGTGGGCGCCATCCCGGGGCCCGCGCCGTTGCAGTGCTGGGGGACATGCTCGAACTCGGCCCCGAATCGGGGAGACTGCACGCCGAGGCCGGGGCGCTGGCCGCTGACCTCGGGATCGACGAGGTGGTCTCGGTCGGGGAGTACGCCGGGATCGTGGCGGAAGCGGCACGCGAACGGGGAATCGAGGCCCGGGTGGCCACCCGTGAGGAGGCCTCGCAGCTGGAGCTCGCACCGGGAGATCTTCTCCTGGTCAAGGGTTCGCGCAGCGTGGGTCTGGAGCTGGTGGCCGACGCCGTGACGAAACGGATCGGAGGCGTCCCCAAGTGAGAACTATCCTGGCGGCGGGCGGTCTGTCCCTCCTGCTGACCCTGCTGGTCACCCCGCAGTTCATCAAGTTCCTGACCCGGCGTCAGTACGGTCAGTTCATCCGCGACGACGGCCCCAAGGAGCACCTGACCAAGCGCGGTACCCCGACCATGGGCGGTGTCGTCATCATCGCATCCGTGGTGCTGTCCTATTTCCTGGCCCATCTGATCCTGTGGGAATCGGTGACGGTCTCCGGGGTGCTGCTGGTCGGGGTCATGACCGCCCTGGGTTTCCTGGGTTTCCTGGATGACTGGGCGAAGATATCCAAGGAACGCTCCCTGGGACTCACCCCGAGGGGGAAGCTGATCGGGCAATTCGCGATCGGCGGGGTCTTCGCGGTGCTGGCTCTCAACTTCCCCGACGAACGCGGACTCCGCCCCGCATCGGAGTTCGTGTCCTTCCTGCGCGACCTGCCCTGGTTGCACCTCCCGTTCTTCCTGGCCGTGATCTGGATCGTCTTCCTGCTGATGGCCTGGCCCAACGCCACCAACCTGACCGACGGTCTCGACGGGCTGCTCGCGGGCAGCGCGACACTGGTGTTCGCGACCTTCTCGTTGGTCAACATCTGGCAGTTCAACCAGTGGTGCGGAAGAGTTTCCAGCGTCGGTCCCCTCTGCTACGAGGTGCGTGACCCGTACGACCTGGCGGTGGTCTCGACAGCGCTCGCCGGTTCCTGTTTCGGCTTCCTGTGGTGGAACGCCAAACCCGCCCGGATCTTCATGGGCGACACCGGCTCCATGGCCATCGGCGCGGCCCTGGCGGGATTGTCGATCATGACCCGCACGGAGCTGCTGTTGGTGATCATGGGTTTCCTGTTCGTCATGGAGGCCGGCTCCGTGGCGCTCCAGGTGGGGTATTTCAAGGCGACGAAGGGCAAACGCATCTTCAAGATGTCGCCCATCCACCACCATTTCGAGCTTCTCGGGTGGCAGGAGGTCACGGTGGTGATCCGGTTCTGGATCATCTGCGGCCTGTGCGTTGCCATCGGTGTCGGTATCTTCTACGCGGAATGGGTGGTTGGTCAGTGAGGGAGTTCCTGTTGACGGCGAATCGGCTGAGTGACTGGAGCCGGGTGCACGCCGTCGTGGCGGGTCTTGGCGTCTCGGGGTACTCGGCGGCCGACGGGCTGTTGTCGCTCGGTGCACGGGTCACGGTCCTCGACGAGTCGACGGCCCACGCCGACAAGGCGGCCATTCTGGAGACCCTCGACGCCACGGTGCGGCTCGGAAAGGGGGTAACCGCCGAGCTGCCCGGGGACACGGACCTGGTGGTCACATCCCCGGGGTGGCGGCCCGACGCCCCGCTGCTCACCCGGGCGCTGTCCCGCGGGATCCCGGTGTGGGGGGACATCGAACTCGCCTGGCGGATGCAGCAGCCCGACCGTGTGATTCCGTGGCTCGGGGTCACCGGAACCAACGGCAAGACCACCACCACCCAGATGGCCGAGTCCATGCTCCGGGCCGCCGGGATGCGGGCGGCGGCGGTCGGGAACATCGGCCGCCCCATCGTGGAGGCCATTCTCGACGACGAACCCTACGACGCGCTGGTGGTCGAGCTGTCCAGTTTCCAGCTGCACTGGGTGCACACCCTCGCCCTCCACTCCGCGGCGGTGCTGAACCTGCACGAGGATCACCTCGAGTTCTACGACGGACCCGGCGGGTACGAACGCTACGTGGCCGACAAGGCAAGGATCTTCGAACGGGTCACGAACGCCTGCGTCTACAACGTGGCCGAGCCGGAGACCGAACGCCTGGTGGAGGAGGCCGAGGTCACGGAAGGGGCCCGGGCCATCGGTTTCACCACCGGCATCCCGGCGATCTCCATGGTCGGTGTGGTGGACGGCCTGATTGTCGATCGCGCCTTCGTCCCCCAGCGGCACAGCTCCGCGCTGGAACTCGCCAAGGTCACCGACGTGCAACCCTACGCCCCACACAACGTCGCCAACGCCTGCGCCGCGGCCGCGCTGGTGCGCAGCCTAGGGGTTCCGGCGAGGGCCGTGGCCCAGGGGCTTCACGACCTGCGACTCGCGGGGCACCGCATCGCGGAGGTGGCAGAGATCAACGGTGTGCGCTGGATCGACGACTCGAAGGCGACGAACCCGCACGCGGCGGATTCGGCGATGCAGGCCTTTCCGTCGTTCGTGTGGGTGGCGGGCGGTCAGACCAAGGGAACCAGCTTCGATGATCTGATCACCACTCATCGTGACCGGATCCGGGCCGCGATTCTCATCGGCGTCGACCGGCAGGTCATAGCTGACTCATTGTCCCGACACGCGCCCGATGTTCCGGTGATCATCCTGGACAGCAGCGACCATGGGGTGATGGACGAGGTGGTCTCCCACGCGGCGCGTCTTGCCCGCGAGGGCGACGCGGTGCTCCTGAGCCCCGGAAGCGCCTCGCTCGACATGTTCACGGGCTACGACGACCGCGGAGAGTGTTTTGCCGCCGCGGTCCGGAGCCTTCAGGCACCGAGCAGTTAGGCACGCCAATGGCCAAAGCGCCCTCTGCCGGACGGTCGTCCGGCACCATGGTGCGTGCACTGACCCGGTCCCCGATGGCCGATCACCATCTCATCATCTTCGCGACGGTCATCCTCACGGCCATCGGGGAGATGATGGTGTTGTCGTCGTCGTCGGTGATCGCCCTCTTCCAGGGCGAATCCCCCTACTACTACATGATTCGCCAGCTCATCTTCCTGATCGTCGGTTTGCTCCTGATGATCCCCGTCAGCCGTATGAAACCGGAGACCTTGCGAAAACTCGCGGCTCCCGCGTGGGTTGCCGCCATGATCGGGTTGATACTCGTCCAGACCCCGCTGGGATACGAGACCAATGGCAACCGCAACTGGATCCGGATCGGTGGTCTGCTGACCATCCAGCCCTCGGAGTTCGCGAAACTGGTCCTGGTGCTGTGGGCAGCCGCCCTGTTCCACAACAAACGTCGCCGCTTGGAGGAACCCGCCCAGCTGCTGCTGCCCTTCATCCCGGGGGCGTTGGCGATGCTGGGGCTGATCCTCGCCGGGCGGGATCTCGGCACCGGGTTGATATTTGGCGCCATGATCTTCGCCCTGTTGTTCTTCGTCGGGACCTCGCTGCGGATCCTGGTGCCGTCGCTGCTGGCGGCGGTCGGTGTCGTGCTGGTGCTGGTGATGGGTTCGGAGAATCGCATGGCGCGTTTCATGGCCTTCTTCGATCCGCAGGCGAACCCCGACCTGGCATCCCAGCCCCTTTCTGCTCTGTACGCACTGGCCAGTGGCGGTTGGTGGGGCCTGGGGCTAGGGGCGGGCAAACAGAAATGGGGTGGATTGAAGGACGGCGCCCACACGGATTTCGTGTTCGCGGTGCTGGGTGAGGAGCTCGGCTTGTTCGGGGTGCTGCTCGTGATCGGGTTGTTCGCCCTCCTGATGCGCAGCGGTTTCCAGGTGGCGCTCAAGTCCGACAAGCTGTTCAATCGCATCGCTGCCTCCGGTGTGACCGCATGGTTCCTGCTCCAGGCGATCGTCAACATAATGGTCGTCATGAACCTGCTGCCCGTCCTCGGCGTCCCGCTACCCTTCATCTCCTCAGGAGGTTCCGCCCTCATGGCCAATCTGCTGGCCGTCGCCGTTCTGTTGTCCTGCGCCCGGGACACCCCCAGTGCCCGCGCCTACCTCGAGAACCGGCGCCGCGGAGCGGGCCCACGCATGACCAGTGTGCTCGCCGCAGGAGGTACTTCATGACCCGCGTCGTACTCGCCGGGGGTGGCACCGCAGGGCACACGTCCCCTCTCATCGCCACGGCCCAGGCGCTTGCCGAACTGGATCCGGAGGTGGAGATCACCTGCATCGGGACGAACAAGGGGCTCGAGACCAGGGTGATCCCGCAGGCCGGGCTCAAGCTGGAGCTGATCCGCCCCGTTCCCATGCCGCGGAAACCGAACCTCGACCTCGTGAAGCTGCCCTGGAACCTGACCCAGTCCGTGCGGGAAGCACGTGCCATCCTGCGCCGGGCGAAGGCCCAGGCGCTGATCGGGTTCGGCGGCTACGTCGCCATTCCCGCCTATCTGGCCGCCCGCACCATGCGGGTCCCGGTTCTCGTACACGAGGCGAACCTCGTGGTCGGCATCGCGAACAAGGTGGCGGCCAGGTTCGCTGCCTTCACCGGCTACACCTTCCCCGATACCCGAATCCGGGGCGGAAGACGGATCGGGATGCCGATGAACCGCACCATCACGCGACCCGGAATCACCCGGGCCGAGGCCAGGGAGCGTTTCGGACTGGACCCCGGTCGGCCCACGCTTCTCGTCAGCGGGGGCTCCCAGGGCGCGCGGGCCATCAATCAGGCGCTCTCGGCCGCGGTTCCGGCCATCCTGGACGCCGGGATCCAGGTGCTGCACGTGCTGGGAGCCAAGAATTTCACGGACGCGGATGTCGTGATCGAGTCCGGGAACGGGGCGCGCTACATCCCGGTCGCCTACGTCGACGCCATGGTCGAGGCCTACTTGGCCGCGGACCTGATGATCGGGCGGGCCGGGGCGGGCACCGTCATGGAGACGGCGGTCCTGGGACTGCCCGTGATCTTCATTCCCCTGCCATGGGGCAACGGTGAGCAGGCCCGAAACGCTGCAGGCCTGGTGGCGGACGGGGCGGGCATCCTGCTTCCCGAGGCCGAGCTCAGCGCCGATAAACTGTCGGACCTGGTGATCCCCACCATCACGGATACGGAGAAGCTGGCTCGCATGGCCGAGCTGGCTCGCCCTCACTCGCCCGCGGACGCCGCCGACGTCCTGGCGCGGGCCGCCGTGAACGTTGTTCGAGGAGAAGAGGCATCGTGAGCTTGCTCACCCCCATCGAGGTCCAGCCCGCCGCCGAGGTCGGTCCCGTTCATTTCATAGCCATCGGCGGTTCCGGGATGAACGGCATCGCCCGGCTCTACGCGAAGCTCGGCATCCCCACCAGCGGATCCGACCGGTCCGAATCCGCCACGCTGGAATCCCTGCGGGAGGCCGGGATCACCTGCTACGTCGGCCACGACGCATCCCAGCTCGGTGATGCCAGGACCGTGGTGATCTCCTCCGCGATCCGTGAGGACAACCCGGAGCTCGCGGAGGCCCGCCGCCGCGGACTGCGGGTCTGGCATCGTTCGGCGGCGCTGGCCGCCCTCATGCTGGGCAAGCGGGGGGTCTCGATAGCCGGCACCCACGGCAAGACCACCACCACGGCCATGACAGCCGTCATGCTGCAACAGGCCGGAGCAGATCCCAGCTACGTCATCGGAGGGAAGCTCGCGGCCACCGGGGTCAGCTCCGACATAGGCACGGGGGATGCCTTCGTCATCGAGGCGGATGAGTCGGACGGGTCCTTCCTCCAGTACCCGACCCGGATCGCGATCATCACCAGCGTCGAACCCGATCACCTGGTCAACTGGGGCACCCCGGAGGCCTACACCGAGGGATACCACACCTTCGCGACCCTCCCCACCGTCGAGTGGGTGATCATCAACGTGGACGATCCCGGCGCCCGCGCGCTGGCCGACAGGCTCCGTGCCGAAGATCGGAAGGTGATCCGCTACGGATTCGCCGAGGACGCCGACGTGCGGGTCACGGATGCCCGCCCGGTCAGGGAGGGAATCACCGGAACCCTCCGATACGGGGACGAGACGAGTGTGCTCCGGCTCAAGGTGCCGGGCAACCACAACCTGTCCAACGCCTCGGCCGCCTACGCGGCGGGCCGGGTCCTCGGTCTCGGGCACGAGGAGGCGCTGGCGGCGCTCGGGCGGTTCACGGGAACGCTGCGCCGGTTCCAGCTCATCACCGACACCGCCGGGATCCGGGTCTATGACGACTACGCCCACCACCCGACGGAGATCCGGGCGGCCCTGACCGCCGCGCGGCACGCCACCGAGGTCGGCAACGACGACACGGGACTCGAAGGGCGGCTGATCGCCTGCTTCCAGCCCCACCTGTACTCCCGGACCGCGGACTTCCACGAGGAGTTCGGCGAGGTGTTGACCCTCGCCGACATCGCGGTGATCAACGATGTCTGTGGCGATCGCGAGGATCCGATCCCAGGGGTCACGGGCCAGCTCGTGGTGGATGCCGCCCGGCGGCACGGAGTTCGTGACGTGGTCTACGTGGTGGACAAGTATGACCTCCCCGCGGCCCTGAACGAGATCTCTCGTCCCGGAGACCTCATCATCACCCTCGGATGTGGTGATGTCACGATCGTGGGTCCTTTGCTGGCACCTCTCCTGGCCCGGCGTCCGGAGGCGCAGAACCGTTGACGAACGCCCCGGGTGAGTTCGCGAAGGCGTTGCAGACCAAGCTCCGCAAGCGGCGCCGGGCCCGTTGGGTGATTCTGGGGTCCGGGCTCCTGGTGGCGTTGCTGGTCGGGATCGCCACGTGGCTGGTCTGGTTCTCGTCGGTGCTCGCAGCGACCGAGGTCAGGATCAACGGTGTGTCGCTGCTCACCGAGCAGCAGGTCACCGACGCCGCTGCCGTCGAGCTCGGCGGCCCGCTCGCCACACAGGACGTGGACGCCATTCGCGCTCGCGTCGCTGCGTTGGCGCCGGTGGCCGAGGTACGTGTGGAGAGACGTTTTCCGCACACCATCGAGATCACCGTCACCGAGCGCACTCTCGCCTACGTGTGGATGGACGAGGGTGTGGCCCGCTGGGTCGATGCGGACGGTGTGGTGTTCCACGAGGGAGGAGAAACGGCGCAGGGGATCGTCACGGCCAGTATCACGGCCCCCGATCAGCGCCTATTGAAAGATGTGGCCACGGTGGTCTCCGCCGTGGTACCGGTGTTGGGGGAACGGGTCGCACTGCTCCAGGCCTCGGCCGTGGATCGAATCGAGATCCAGTTGTCCGACGGTGACACCGTCGTGTGGGGTAGTGCGGAACAATCCCAGGTGAAGGCCCGGGTGCTTTCGGTGCTGCTGAGTCAGGAAGCCAGCGTCTATGACGTCTCGGCTCCGCACGCTCCGACGACACGCTGACAACCCGTGAAACCCTCAACCTCTGGTTGAGGTGATTTCTGGAAGTTGCGGCATGGTCGTTGGATAGTGCGCCCGTCTGCCCCTAGCCTTCTTTTCGACTACGAGGACAGGAATGGCGGTCATGGCAAGCGCATCTCAGAACTACCTGGCGGTTATAAAGGTCGTTGGTGTCGGCGGCGGTGGGGTGAACGCCGTCAACCGAATGATCGAGGCCGGGTTGCGCGGTGTTGAGTTCATTGCCGTCAACACCGACGCTCAGGCGCTGCTCATGAGTGATGCCGACGTCAAACTCGATGTCGGTCGCGAGCTGACCCGTGGCCTGGGGGCCGGAGCGGATCCCTCCAAGGGACGCCAGGCCGCCGAGGATCATGCCGAGGACATCGAGGAGGCCCTCAAGGGAGCCGACATGGTTTTCGTCACGGCAGGTGAGGGAGGCGGCACCGGCACGGGAGCCGCGCCCATCGTCGCCAAGATCGCTCGTTCCCTCGGAGCCCTCACGATCGGGGTGGTGACACGCCCGTTCTCCTTCGAGGGGCGCCGTCGTGCCACTCAGGCCGACTCCGGCATAGAGGCGTTGCGGGAGGAAGTCGACACACTGATCGTCATCCCCAACGACAAGCTGCTGCAGATGACCGATCATCAGGTGGCCATCCTCGATGCCTTCAAACAGGCGGACCAAGTTCTGATGCAGGGTGTTTCCGGCATCACGGACCTGATCACCACTCCCGGCCTGATCAATCTTGACTTCGCGGACGTCAAATCGATCATGAGCCAGGCGGGTTCGGCCCTGATGGGTATCGGGTCGGCCCGAGGCGAGGATCGAGCCCGAGCCGCGGCGGAGATGGCCATCTCCTCGCCGCTGCTCGAGGCGAGCATCGACGGTGCCCATGGTGTGCTGCTGTCGATCGCCGGTGGTTCGGATCTCGGTTTGTTCGAGGTCTCGGCAGCGGCCCAGCTCATCGAGGAGGCCGCGCACGACGAGGCCAACATCATCTTCGGCACGGTCATCGACGACGCATTGGGGGATGAGGTCCGGATCACCGTCATCGCAGCCGGCTTCGACGGTGGACATCCGCTGCCCCGTCCGCCGCGCCTCGAGACCACCCGGGGCAATCAGCAGCAGTCGCCACCCCGTGCCGGTGGTTTCGGCGGTCCCAGCGGCGGCCCCAGTCCACTGGCGGGAGGGACGCCTCTCACCGGTTCCCGCGCGTCCCATGCGACTCCCCCCCACATCACACCCATGCAACCGAGTCGTCCGGAGCCACGGCCCCTGCGGGCGGACGATGACGACGACCTGGATGTACCCGACTTCATGAAATGACGGCGTGTCGGCAGTCATTGCACCCGGTTGCGGGCACCCTGTCTGTAGTCTCAAGCGAAAGTGTTTTAGGGAGGCGTGCCGTGGGTGTACGGAAGCTGGCTGAATGGATGGGTCTCGTCGAGGACGGGCGCTACAGCGACCCCAAGGACGAGCTGTCCGAAGAGTACTCAGTGGATGAGTACGTGGAGCCGGAACCCGAGCCCAAGCCCGTGGCCAAGCTTCACCGCCATCCTCATGCTGCCAGGCCCGAGCCTGCCGCACCCGCTCCGGCGCAGGTCCACAGTCCCGCTCCGGCCCCCGCGGTGACTTCTCTTCCCGCCACCCCAACCCTGGAGCCGCGTCAGGTGACAGACCTCAGCAGAATCATCTATGTGCGACCTCGCAGCTACAACGAGGCGCGCTCCATCGGTGAGAACTATCGTGACGGGATCCCCGTCATCATGAACCTCTCCGACATGGAGCGCGGGGAGGACAAGAGGCTCGTGGACTTCGCCGCTGGCCTGATCTTCGGGTTGCGCGGCAACATCGAGCGCATTTCCAGCCAGGTCTTCCTGCTGTGCCCGCACAACCTCGTCGTCGGCCCGGAGGACAAGCAGAAGCTGGCCACAGGCGGTTTCTTCAACCAGAGTTGATCCCGTGGTTGCGCTGACGCTGTTCTGGCTCCTCCAGATCTACATGCTGATCCTCCTGGCGAGGGTCCTGCTCTCATGGGTGCCGGTGGTGAGTCGGGGCTGGACTCCTCGCGGGATTGCGCTGGTGCTGGTGGAGTCCGTCTACTTCGTCACCGATCCTCCCCTGAAGCTGCTTCGCTCGTTCATCAAACCCATGCGGATGGGAGCGGTTTCACTGGACCTGGGGGTGCTTGTGCTGTTCCTGATCATCTACCTGCTCAGGAGCATCGTCCGCTGGATCCCGTTCTGATCCGGGCGTGTCGTGCTGGTTTCGTCGTTGGATCTGATGAAGTATTAGAGTAACCTTAACGTTGTGCCCGGGGTTTCTCAGGATCGGGTACAAAGATTTTTCAACCGTGTGGGAGTAAAGATGAGCCTGACCCTGGAAGAGGTTCGCCGAGTCCGGTTCCGGATGGCACGCCGTGGCGCCACCGGCTACGAGGTCGGTGACGTCGACACTTTCATAGACAAGGTGGAGGAGTCGTTCGCGCAGTTTGAGAACGAACGGGATCTGCTTCGCCGGGAGGTCGAGGCCGCCCGTACAACAGGGGACCCGGCACCTGCGGGCAACGATGAGGCCTTGATGGCCAAGGATCACGAGATCAACTCACTTCGAGGTGAGATCGAACGGCTGCGCAGCCAGATGGCGCAGCAGGCCAAGCAACAGGTTCCGGTAGCAGCACCCGGGCAGCTGGATGACAAGCGTGTCGCGCAACTCACCCAGGACAATGAGCGGCTTCGAAGCGAGCTCGACCGCACCCGTCGTGAACTCGATGAGGCACGCAGCAGTTCTCGTGTCAGCCACATGGCAGGAAACACGGAGACCCTTCAGGTCGCCACTCGCGAAGAAGCGACTCCCGCAGTCGTTCGGTTGGTGTCGTTGGCCACGGAGCAGGCGGAACGGCTCGTGGACGAGGCCAACAACGAGGCCCAGCGCAAGATCAACGAGGCCAAGCAGCAGGCTTACGAGATCACCAGCGATGCCCGTACCCGGGCCGAACGCATCGAATCCGAGGCCCGCGTCAACGCCGATCAGATCAACCGCGAAGCCCAGAGCCGTGCGGATCGTATGAATGGTGAGGTGGATCGCCGTCGCACGGAACTGTTTGCCGAGCTGGAGCGGGAACAAGGCATCCTCACCCAGAAGGTCGCGGCGCTGCGTGGCTTCGAGTCCAGCTACCGTGAGAACATGCGCGGCTATCTGTCACGGCATCTCGAATCCCTTGAACAGAACCTGCCGGAACCCTTGGATGTTCCGGAACTGGCCGAGCGCTCCAGGACGCCGCGTCTGGATGCGCTCGCCGCTCAGGACCGCTTGGCCTGAGTGAAAGGCAGAAAACTGGTGATGGTCCGGTGAGGGTGTACTCTCGCCGGACCATCCAACTCAAAACCCCCGAGGACGACAATGCCACCCAGCAACCCCCCAGAGCCTGTGATCCTTCCAGTTCGTGACGGTGAGGAGCCATGGACCCCGGAGGAGATCCAGGAGCAACGCGAAGTCCTCGTTGAGGAGCTGGACAGGCTGGACAAAAAGGTGGCCGCCACCGACAGCGAGCTGAGCGATCTTCTGCTCCAGGGCAATGACGGCGCCGGACGAGACCCGGCGGACGTGGGCTCATCCAATTTTGAACGTGACCAGGAACTGTCCTTGGCGCAGAACGCCCGCGAGATGGCCGATCAGGCGAGGCTCGCCCTGCATCTGTTCGACGAGGGCCAGTACGGGCTCTGCGAGGTCTGCGGGAATCCGATCGGGAAGGGCAGGCTTCAGGTCTTCCCACGGGCGACGATGTGCGTCGCATGCAAACAACGTGAGGAACGCCGCTGAACCGCAGGCCCCCGGCCCTGCTCGCCGTGGGCGTCGCCCTGTTGGGTTTGGGGGTGGATCAGGCATCCAAGGGGGCCGTGCTGGAGGCCCTGTCCCCTGGGCAGCCCACGGAGATCGTTGGAGACCTCGTACGGTTCAATTTGACCTTCAACCCGGGAGCGGCCTTCAGCCTGGGGACGTCAATGACGCTGGCGCTCAGCGTCTTCGCGATCGTCGCCCTGGCGGTCTGCGTCTTCGTCGCCCTGTGCAAGGTGCGCACCCTTCCCCAGGGGATGGCGGTCGGGTTACTGATGGCAGGTGTCTCGGGGAATCTCCATGACAGGTTGTTCCGTGCTCCGGGGCCACTGCTCGGGCATGTCGTCGACTTCATCCAGCTTCCCCACTTCGCCATCTTCAACGTAGCCGACATGTGCATCACCAGCGCCGCCATCCTGGTGATCCTGTTGAGCCTGCGCAGCCCTTCCGAGGGGGAGAAAAGGTCCAAGCGGGCATGAGCGTTTTCCTGGTACCGGACGCCCTGGCGGGCCAGCGGATCGATGTCGTTGCCTCCCGGGTGACGGGGCACAGCCGTTCCCGGGTGGCCGAGTTGATCGCGACCGGGGGGATGCTGCTGGACGGCGAGATCGTGAAGCGGGCCTCGCAGGTCGTTGCCGCGGGGGCGATGCTGGAGCTGGTCACCGATCCCCGACCCACCCGGGTTACGGCGGAACCCCGGCTGGTCGGCGGCCTGGAGATCATCCACGAGGACCGGGACATAGTCGTGGTGGACAAACCGGCGGGGGTTGCGGCCCATCCGAGCCTAGGCTGGGCGGGTCCCTCCGTCACCGAACACCTGGCCGCTGCCGGGATCGCCATCGCCACATCTGGAGCACCGGAGCGGCAGGGGGTGGTCTCACGGCTCGATGTCGGGACCTCCGGGTTGATGGTGCTGGCCCGTTCCGAGCATGCCTACTCCGTGTTGAAACAGGCGTTCCGGGACAAGGCCGTCGACAAAACCTACCAGGCGCTCGTGCAGGGACATCCCGATCCGTTCTCGGGAACCATCGACGCCCCGATCGGTCGGCATCCGGGACATGAGTGGAAGATGGCGATCGTGGCTGGGGGACGGGAATCGGTCACGCACTACGAGACCCTCGAGGCGCATCGCGCCGCCACCCTCGTCGAGGTCCGGTTGGAGACCGGGCGCACTCATCAGATCCGGGTGCATTTCGCCGCGATCGGGCATCCCTGTTGCGGGGATCCGCTCTACGGTTCGGACCCGGCTCTGGCAAGACGGCTGGGACTCGACAGGCAGTGGCTCCACGCCACCCGGTTGGCCTTCGAGCACCCGGTGAAGGGAAACCGCGTCGAGTTCGAATCGGGGTTGTCGCAGGACCTCGAACACGCCCTGCACGAGGTGAGGTCGGACTGAGGCCGTGAGGTAGTGTTGCGACGTGCGTAGAGCAAAGATCGTTTGTACTCTGGGTCCGTCCGCCAATACGACTGACCGTCTCGTTCAACTCATCAACGCCGGAATGAATGTCGCTCGCCTCAACATGAGTCACGGGGACTACTCCGAGCACGAAAGCCGTCTCAACGCCGTCCGTGAAGCCGCCAGGGTCACCGGTCGCACCGTGGGCGTCCTCGCTGATCTTCAAGGACCGAAGATCCGTCTCGGCAGGTTCGCCGATGACCAGAAACACTTCCTGGAAGCGGGGGACCACTTCACCATCACCATCGAGGACGTCATCGGCACCAAGGAGCGCTGTTCCACCACCTTCAAGGGTCTCCCAGGGGACGTGAAGCCGGGGGACCAGGTCCTGATCGACGACGGCAAGGTGGGTCTTCGGGCGCTGGAGGTCTCGCCCACCGAGGTGCTCTGTGAAGTGGTCGTCGCGGGTCCCGTGTCCAACAACAAGGGAATCAACCTTCCCGGGGTCGCCGTCTCCGTTCCCGCCATGAGCGAGAAGGACGAGAGGGATCTGCGCTGGGCGCTCTCGAAGGACATCGACATGATCGCTTTGTCCTTCGTCCGCAGTGGCGATGACATCAAGCGGGTCCACGAGATCATGGATGAGGAGGGCCGCCGCATCCCTGTCATCGCGAAGCTGGAGAAGCCGCAGGCGATCGCAAACCTCCAGGAGATCGTCGACGCCTTCGACGCCTTCATGGTTGCTCGCGGTGATCTGGGTGTCGAGCTCCCGCTCGAGGACGTGCCGCTGGTCCAGAAGCAGATCATCCGCGCGGCGCGCAAGTGGGCCAAACCCGTCATCGTCGCCACCCAGATGCTGGAGTCCATGATCTCGGCTCCGCGACCCACTCGCGCCGAGGCCTCCGACGTGGCGAACGCGATTCTCGATGGTGCGGACGGCGTGATGCTGTCCGGTGAGACCTCGGTCGGTGACTACCCCGTGGAGACCGTCCAGACCATGGCCCGGATCGTCGAGGCCACGGAACATGACGGTCACGCCGAGATTCACGCCATCGACTGGGATCCCCACACCACAGGTGGTGTTCTGGCGCACGCGGCGGTGGAGGTCACCCGGAGGGTCGGGGCCCGCTACCTGGTCGCCTTCACCAAGTCCGGCGACACCGCCCGGCGGCTGTCCCGTCTGCGCCCCTCCATCCCGCTGCTGGTGTTCACCCCGGAGGTCACCACCCGGCAGGCCATGACCCTCACCTGGGGTGTCGAGGCCCACATCACCCCGGATTTCACGGTTCAGGAGCAGATGGTCGAGACCGTCGACGCGTTCCTCCGGGAGCGGGGCATGATCGAGGTCGGTGAGCGCATCGTCATTCTGTCCGGTTCGCCCATGGGGGTTCCCGGGAAGACGAACAACCTGCGTGTCCACAAGGTCAAGGCCAAGAACGAGATCGACGTCTGAGCTTCTCTCGAGGAGAGGGTGGGAACCGGTTTCTCGGTTCCCACCCTCTCGTCGTACCCGGCAGGGGACTCGAACCCCTACGGCCCTGCGGGCCAACTGATTTTGAGTCAGTCGCGTCTACCATTCCGCCACCCGGGCAGCAGGGAACCATTGTGCCACAACTGGCCGTTTCTTCGCCCAAACCCCTAGTGGCGCGCTAGAATGCCAGCTGAATCCATGTCTTGGAGACCTAGTCGGTCCACTCGAAGGGGAATGGAGCTGGAAGCATGGGCCAGAAGCGGCCGAGGAAGGTGCTCATCGCCGAGGACGAGGCGCTCATTCGTCTCGACCTGGTGGAGTTGCTGACCGAAGAAGGTTTTGAAGTGGTGGGGCAGGCGGCTGACGGCGAGGAGGCCGTCAAGCTCGCCCGGGAGTTGGAGCCCGACCTGATCATCATGGACGTGAAGATGCCCGGCATGGACGGCATCACCGCGGCTGAGATCATCGGTGAGGAACGTATCGCACCCATTCTCATGCTCACCGCCTTCAGCCAGAGCGAGCTGGTTGAGCGGGCGCGGGACGCCGGGGTGATGGGGTACCTCGTCAAACCCTTTGGCGCCAACGAGGTGGTGCCTGCCATCGAGGTCGCCATCGGACGTTTCGCCGAGCTGAGGGCGATCGAGGAGGAGCTGGCGAATCTTGAGGATCGTTTCGAATCCCGGAAGATCATCGACCAGGCCAAGGGAATGCTGCAGGAAGGGCTCGGGTTGACCGAGCCCGAGGCGTTCCGTTGGATCCAGAAAACGGCCATGGACCTGCGCAAGTCGATGCGCGAGGTCGCCGAGGGCGTCATCTCCCACAAGCGAAAGAAATGATCATCCCCGGGGGGTCACGAATCGGGAGGTCAGGCGGCCGAGAGCGGTGAGCCGTCCCGTGTCGTCGCGCACCTCGACCGTGTGAACGGCTCCCCCGTTTCCCAGGTGAACGGGAACAGCCCTGCCCGTGACCCTGCCGGAGGCGACGGGGCGCAGGTGGGTGACGCTGAGGTCGACGCCCACCGCGACCCGTTCCGGCTGGGCGTGCAGCCAGGCGGCCAGGGAGGCCAGGCCCTCCACCAGCGCCGCGGTCGCCCCGCCGTGCAGCAGCCCGGCAGGCTGTGTGTTCCCCGCCACGGGCATGGAACCGACCACCTCCACCGCACGGGCCGAGGTGATCTCGATGCCCAGTTTTTCGTGCAGCGAAGAGTGGGGTATCGCGGTGGCGTCGATCATGACCGTCAGTCTCGCACAGTAGATTGGGGACGTGAATCGCCTGCTCCTCATCGATGGACACTCCATGGCCTACCGGGCCTTCTTCGCCCTTCCGGCCGAGAACTTCCAGACCTCGACGGGACAGCACACGAACGCCGTGCACGGTTTCGTCTCCATGCTCATCGGTTTGCTGACCGCCGAGGAACCGAGCCACGTGGCCGTCGCCTTCGACGTGGGCCGGGAGTCCTTCCGCAATGAGTCCTACCCTCAGTACAAGGCCACCCGGAGCGCGTCGCCGCAGGAGTTCAGGGGGCAGGTGGAACTGATCAAGGAGGTCCTCGACGGGCTGCGGATAGCGCACGTCGAACTGCCCGGCTACGAGGCCGACGACATCATCGCGACCATGGCCACCCGGGCGGAGGCCGCAGGCTACGAGGTGCTGATCTCGACGGGCGACCGCGACGCCCTGCAGCTGGTGACCGACCGCACCACGGTGCTGTACCCACGCAAGGGGGTGAGCGACCTGGTGCGGATGACCCCGGCCGTGGTGGAGGAGAAGTACCTAGTGCCGCCGCGGCGCTACCCGGAGCTGGCGGCGCTGGTGGGGGAGACCAGCGACAACCTGCCCGGGGTGCCCGGGGTTGGCCCCAAGACCGCCGCCAAGTGGATCAACACCTACGACGGTCTCGCCAACATCATCGAACGCGCCGAACAAATTCCCGGCAAGGCGGGTCAGTCGTTGCGGGACCACCTCGACGACGTGCGACGCAACCGGCGCCTGAACCGGTTGCTGCGGGACCTGGAGCTGCCCCTGGGCTTCGAGCAGACCGAACGCCGCGACTGGAACCGGGAGGCCATCACCCAGTTGTTCGCCGCCCTCGAGTTCCGGTCCCTGCGGGAACGGCTTGCCCAGCTGTACGGGAACAACGGGGACGAACAGAACAACACCCGGGAAGCTTTCACCATCACGGGGAGGGCCCTGGAACCCGGCGAGGTGGCGGCCTGGCTGGAGGAGAACGCCACGGGGGAGGTGGCGCTGTCGTTCGTCGGCGTCTGGGGGGCCGGGACTGGTGATCTGCGGGGCCTCGGCCTGGCTGCCGCCGGGGGGCCGGAGGCGTTCATCGACCCCGGGTCCCTGACCCCCACCGACGACGAAGCGGTGGCGCAGTGGCTGGCGGATGAGGAAAGCTCCAAGGTGGTCCACGACGGAAAGGGCCCGCTGCTGGCGATCTGGGCCAGGGGCTGGGAACTGGGCGGGGTGGTCCTGGACGTGGCCCTGGCGGCCTATCTGCTGCGCCCCGACGTCAGGGGGCAGGAACTGGCCTCCCTGGTGCAGCGGTACCTGCACCGCGAGCTGGTGGCGGAGACGGCCACCGAGTCCCAGGAATCCCTGTTCGAGGTGGACGAGGGAGCCACGGCCGCGGCGGCCATGCTGAATGCCCGGGCGATCGCGGAGCTGGCTCGGGCGCTGCGGCCCGAACTCGAGTCCCAGCCCGCGGCGAAGCTCCTGAAAGATGTGGAGCTGCCGCTGCAACGGACCCTGGCGAAATGCGAGCGCGTCGGCATCGCTGTGGACCGGGATGTCCTGGACGGGCTGCGGGCCGAGTTCGACTCCGCCGTCGTGGCCGCCCAGCAGGCGGCGTGGGACGTGCTGGGGCACGAGGTGAACCTCGGTTCCCCGAAACAGCTGCAGAAGGTGCTGTTCGAGGAACTCGACATGCCGAAGACCCGGCGCACGAAGTCCGGGTACACCACCGACGCCGAGGCCCTCGAGGGGCTTTTCGAACGCACCGGGCACCCGTTCCTGGAGCATCTCCTGGCGCACCGGGACCGCATCCGGCTACGGCAGACCGTCGACGGGTTGCTGGCCGCAATCCAGCCCGACGGCCGCATCCACACCACCTACGTGCAGACCATCGCCGCGACGGGAAGACTGTCCTCCACCGACCCGAACCTGCAGAACATTCCCATCCGCACCGAGCTGGGGCGGCGGATCCGCAGCGCCTTCGTGGCCGGTGACGGTTTCGAGGCGCTGATGAGCGCCGACTACTCCCAGATCGAGATGCGTCTCATGGCGCACGTCTCGGGCGATGAGGGGCTGATCGCCGCATTCAGGTCCGGAAGAGACTTCCACGCGGAGATGGCGGCCATCGTCTTCGGGGTCGCCCCGGAAGAGGTCACGGGGCAGATGCGGGCCCGGGTCAAGGCCATGAATTACGGTCTCGCCTACGGGCTCGGCGCCTACGGGTTGAGCACCCGGCTCGGGATCTCCGTCACCGAGGCGAAGGAACTGATGGAGGTCTACAACTCGCGAGTGGGTGGGGTGCAGCAGTACCTGGCGGAGGTGGTGACCGAGGCCCGGAAGGTGGGATACACCTCGACCCTGCTGGGGCGGCGGCGTTATCTGCCGGACCTGAACTCCAGCAACCGACAGCGGCGCGAGATGGCGGAGAGAGCGGCGCTGAACTCCCCGATCCAAGGTTCTGCGGCCGACATCATCAAACTGGCGATGCTCGAGGTCGAACGCGGTCTGATCGCGGAAGGGTTGCGCAGCCGCATGCTGCTCCAGGTGCACGACGAACTCGTCCTGGAAATCCATCCGGGGGAAAGGGAAGCGGTGGAGGAGCTGGTGTGCAAGGAAATGGGCACCGCCATGGATCTGGCGGTGCCCCTGGAGGTTTCGGTCGGGGTCGGCGACTCGTGGTTCACTGCGGCACACTGAGCCGCCGACCCTGCGGGATCAGGCTCCGTCGGTCACGGGCTTGAACTTGAAGAAGATCCGCGAGTCCCATTCGTTGGTGTCCTTGTTGTGGTCCCAACAGATGACGATGGCGAGTTCGGGATCACCGCTCTTGCGCTCCAACACCTCCGAGTTCTGATCGAACTCGGAGACCATGATCTTCTGGGCCTCGGTGAACTGGTAGCAGGCGGTGCGTCCATCCGCGCTGGTGAGCTTCAGGACGTCTCCGGCCGCGAGCTGACTTGTGCCGTCCTTGTAGAGCTGATTACCGACGGCCTCACCGCTCTGGTAGGTGTGGATCGAGAGGACGACCTGGCCCGCGTTGGAGCCGGCGGCCGGGCCCTGGTTCCACCAGGCAGCGGTCTTCGGCTCGTCCTTGGGCGGCGCTTCGATGTGGCCTTCGCTGTCGCTCCCCAAGGAGAGGACGTTGGCCTCGACCCCCAGCTTCTCGATCGAGTAGCTGACCGGCACGAACCCCGCCTCATCCGTTGCGCTGCATGCGCCCGGGGATGCGGGGGTCGTGGCTTCGGGAGAGGTCACGGCCGTGCCATCGGCGTTTCCACTGGCGCTGGCCGCCGGTGGGGTGTCAGCCTGGTTGGGGTTGTCGTTCTTGGGCTGAAGGACCCATACGAGGGTCAGGGCTACTGCCAGAAGAATTGCAACCACGGCTATACCGAGCTGCACCTTCCGGTTCTTGAGAGCTTCGACGAGATTCACGGGAACAGGTTAATCCCTGCTCCAACCACCGCCAACCGGCCTACCGCGATTAGTTTTCCCCGGTGATGTCGAATTGGTTTGATCTTGACCGGCTCCCGGGGCAACGATAGGGTGAAGGGGCGCTGTGGCCTGCCTGCCCTCGGACCGAGTGGGGCTGGCACGTCCGTCCTCCCGAGTCCGATCCCGGCCCGGGACGATGGACAGGGCACAGGGCGAAACCTTATTGTGAAAGCCCTACTACATGTCCTCCTCCTCCACTGAGGCCTCGACCGTGGCAGTCGACGATTTCGGTTCCCCGGAAGCCTTCATGGCGGCCGTCGACGCCACCATCAAGTACTTCAACGACGGCGACATCGTCTCCGGAACCGTTGTCAAGGTCGACCGGGACGAAGTCCTGCTCGACATCGGCTACAAAACCGAAGGCGTCATCCCATCCAAGGAACTCTCCATCAAGCATGACGTCGATCCTTTCGACGTGGTTCAGGTCGGCGACGAGATCGAGGCCCTGGTCCAGCAGAAGGAGGACAAGGAGGGTCGTCTCATCCTCTCCAAGAAACGCGCCCAGTACGAGCGCGCCTGGGGAACGATCGAGAAGATCAAGGAGGAGGACGGCGTCGTCTCCGGCTCCGTCATCGAGGTCGTCAAGGGCGGTTTGATCGTCGACATCGGCCTGCGCGGCTTCCTGCCCGCGTCGCTGGTCGAGATGCGTCGTGTCCGTGACCTCCAGCCCTATGTCGGCATGGAACTCGAGGCCAAGATCATCGAGCTCGACAAGAACCGCAACAATGTGGTGCTGTCGCGTCGCGCCTGGCTGGAACAGACCCAGTCCGAGGTTCGCCAGACCTTCCTCAACCAGTTGCAGAAGGGTCAGATCCGCAAGGGCGTGGTCTCCTCCATCGTCAACTTCGGTGCATTCGTGGATCTCGGTGGGGTCGACGGCCTGGTGCACGTCTCCGAGCTCAGCTGGAAGCACATCGACCACCCGAACGAGGTCGTCGAGGTCGGTACCCCCGTCACCGTCGAGGTGCTCGAGGTGGACATGGACCGCGAACGCGTGTCCCTGTCCCTGAAGGCCACCCAGGAAGATCCGTGGCAGACCTTCGCCCGCTTGCACCAGATCGGCCAGATCGTGCCCGGCAAGGTCACCAAGCTGGTTCCGTTCGGTGCCTTCGTCCGTGTCGGTGACGGTATCGAAGGCCTGGTGCACGTCTCCGAGCTGGCGGAGCGGCACGTCGAGATCCCGGAGCAGGTCGTCTCCGTCGGTGACGATGTCATGGTCAAGGTCATTGACATCGACCTGGAACGTCGTCGCGTCTCGCTGTCGCTCAAGCAGGCCAACGAGGGCGTTGACGTGGCCGCCGAGGAATTCGACGCATCCCTCTACGGTATGGCCGACAGCTACGACGAGCAGGGCAACTACATCTACCCCGAGGGCTTCGATCCGGAGACCAACGAGTGGAAGCCCGGCTACGAGGAGCAGCAGGCCGCTTGGGAGCAGCAGTATGCCGAGGCCCAGGCCCGCTGGGAGGCCCACAAGCGCCAGGTGGCCGAGGCCGCGGAGGCCGAACGTCAGGCAGCCACCGCCGCCGGCACCGGCTACGCCTCCACCTCCACCGAACCCGTCGAGGGCTCCCTCGCATCCGACGAGGCCCTCCAGGCCCTTCGCGAGAAGCTGACCGGCAGCAACTGATCCGCCGAGAAATCTCGATCCGGGCCCGCTTCCCTCTGAGGGAAGCGGGCCCGGATCATAGTGTGAGAATCCTGCGGACAGGCATCGTGCGGAACTGATCAAATCAGCCTGCGAGGTTCACAGGAACAGGAGAATCCATGAGGCTTGTTCACAGACAGCGCGTCGGTCAAGAAAACTCCTGGTCAGCGCACACTTGAGGAGGGTCATGAACAAGCCTCCATGATCCAGTTGGCAGATCCGACAGCATCGCTTCGGGCGCTAACTTTCGGATTCAGCATTGACTTTCGGTCGAATTTGGCCTTGTGGTCTTGCCCGGTGAGGGTGAGAAGCGCAGGATGGCAGGTATCCCGGTTCTCGAAGGAAGGAGATGAACATGAGAAGCCGGTACTTATCAATCCTTGAGGCTTATTCACAGCCATCCTCAAGCGCGCTCCGACTAGGGGTTTCACTGGTCGACGCGCCGCCTGTGAATAAGCCTCCTTGTGTCAACCGTGATGATGGCTGCAGCCCTGCTGGGACCTTCTGCCGCCGCGAGAGCGGACGATGGAGTTGCCGCTGGCATCGAACGACTCTCCAAGGCTCCCGCTTTCGTTGACTTCTTGATCAAATGGGATGCTGCATGCAGGTGATGTGACATGTCCACCACTTCGAAGAAATGGGTGTGGCCGCGGACCTTCGGTCGGCGCTTCGCCTTCGCCATGTCCGTCTATCAGCCGGTCGGGTTCGTCGCTTCTCTGCTGGTCGGATGGTTCAAGCAGTTGCCTCTTGCAGTGACGATGCTGCACGTGTGGCTGTGGGTGTTCGTGATCTGCACCGTCATCTCAGTGGGACAAGCCGCCCTGGCCCGACCGGGTGCCTCGTTCTGGAAACCTCTGATCCCGGTGGAGGAAACCGACTGACATCTTCACGAGAAGAAGAGGGCTGCCCCGAAAGGAGCAGCCCTCTTCTTCTCGCAAGCCCGTGGCTCAGCCCGGCGTTCCCTCCCAGGGCGGGCAGCTGCACACCAGGTGCCGGTCACCGTAGGCGTTGTCCACCCTTCCGACGGGAGGCCAGTACTTGTCCACCCGGAACGATCCGGGCGGGAAGCACCCTTCTTCCCGGGAGTAGGGACGATCCCAGTCCGTGATGAGATCCTCCACGGTGTGCGGAGCCCGGCGCAATGGCGACTCCTCGGCCGCGATCCGCCCCGAGGCCACGTCGTCGGCCTCGCGGGCGATGTCCAGCATCGCGGTGACGAAGCGGTCCAGCTCGGCCAGGGTTTCCGACTCCGTGGGCTCCACCATCAACGTGCCCGCCACCGGGAAGGACATGGTGGGGGCGTGGAAGCCGTGATCGATCAGCCGCTTGGCGACATCATCGACAGTGATTCCGTGGCGTGCGAAGATGCGCGTGTCCACGATGCACTCGTGTGCCACCCGTCCGTTTCCGCCGCGGTACAGGATCGGGTACGCCTCCGAGAGCCTGCTGGCGATGTAGTTGGCGCTCAGGATCGCCACCCGCGTGGCCTGGGTCAGTCCGCTGCCGCCCATGAGCCGGATGTAGGCCCACGAGATCGGCAGGATCGAGGCAGAACCGAGAGCCGCTGCCGAGACCGCGCCCTCCTCACCCGAGGCCGGATCACCCGGCAGGTACGGTTCCAGATGTTCCTTGACACCGATGGGACCCATGCCCGGACCACCGCCGCCGTGCGGGATGGCGAAGGTCTTGTGCAGATTCACGTGGCTGACGTCGCCGCCCAGATCCCCCGGCCGCACGAGACCGACCAGGGCGTTCATGTTCGCGCCGTCGATGTAGACCTGCCCGCCGTGGGCGTGCGTGATCTCGCAGACCCTCCGGACGGTGTCCTCGAACACGCCGTGCGTGGACGGATAGGTGATCATCGCGGCCGCCAACCGGTCCCCGGCCTCCTCCGCCCTGGCGGCGAAGTCGTCGAGGTCGATGTCGCCGTTCTCCGCGGACTTCACCGCCACGACCCTCATTCCGGCCATGGTCGCCGAGGCGGGGTTCGTGCCGTGGGCCGAGGTCGGGATCAAGCAGACGTCGCGCTCGTCACCGTTGGCGCGGTGATAGGCCGCGATCGTCCGCAGCCCCGCGTACTCGCCCTGGGCGCCGCTGTTGGGTTGCATGGAGAACGCGTCGTAGCCCGTGATCTCACACAGCAGCCTGCCCAGGTCCGCCGCCAGCTCCCGGTAACCCTCCGACTGCGAGGTGGGGGCGAACGGGTGCAGATCCGCGAACTCCGGCCAGGTGATCGGCATCATCTCGACCGCGGCGTTCAGTTTCATGGTGCAGGAACCCAACGAGATCATCGCCCGGTCCAGGGCCAGGTCCCGGTCGGCGAGGCGGCGCATGTAACGCATCATCTCCGACTCGGCCCGGTTCATGTGGAAGACCGGGTGGGTCAGGTACTCGGAGGTGCGCAGCAGCGAATCCGGGATCACCGGATGCTGGCTGAGTTCCGTGGCCGGTTCGATGCCGAAGGCGTCCAGCACCAGCGCGAGGGTTTCCAGGGTGGTGGTCTCATCCACCGAGATGCCCACCCTGTCGCGGCCGACGCGGCGCAGGTTGATGCCCCGCTGTTCGGCGGCTGCGATGATGCCCGCCTGGCCGACTCCCACCCGGACCGTGATCGTGTCGAAGAATTCGTCCGGTTCGACGACGGCGCCCCCGGCCCGCAGGTGTTCCGCGAGGGTGACCGCCATCAGGTGGACCCGCTGACCGATGGCCTTGAGGCCGGCCGGGCCGTGGAAGACGGCGTAGAAGGACGCCATCACCGCGAGCAGGGCCTGGGCCGTGCAGACGTTCGACGTGGCCTTCTCGCGTCTGATGTGCTGTTCCCGGGTCTGGAGGGCCAGACGGTAGGCGCGATTGCCCGCGCTGTCCCTGGACACCCCGACGAGACGCCCGGGCATGGTGCGTTTCAGCTTGTCACGGCAGGCCATGAACGCGGCGTGCGGACCACCGAAACCCATCGGGACCCCGAAACGTTGGGCCGAACCGATCGCGATGTCGAATCCCATCGCCCCCGGTTCCTTCAGCAGGGTCAGCGCCAGCGGGTCGGCGGCCACGATTGCCAGGGCACCCGCCTCGTGCAGGGCCTCGCATCGTGCGGTGTGGTCCCGCAGGTGCCCGTGGGTGCCGGGATAGGCGAGGATGGCGCCGAACAGGCCGTCGACCTCCAGGTCCTCGACCTCACCGACCATCAGGTCGATGCCCAGCGGGCGGGCCCGGGTGGCCAGGACGCTGAGGATCTGCGGGTGCAGGTCGGCCGCGGCGAAGAAACGCGACTTCTTGCGTTTGCCCGCCGCGAACGCCATGTTCATCGCCTCCGCGGCTGCGGTGGCCTCGTCGAGCAGGGACGCGTTGGCGATCTCCAGCCCGGTCAGGTCACTGATCATGGTCTGGAAATTCAGCAGCGCCTCCAGCCTTCCCTGCGAGATTTCCGGCTGATACGGGGTGTAGGAGGTGTACCAGGCCGGGTTCTCCAGGATGTTGCGCTGGATCGCCGGGGGAGTGATCGTGCCGTAGTAGCCCTGGCCGATCATCGACGTCCGGATCTTGTTCTTGGCGGCCATCCTGCGCAGTTTCCCCAGCACGGCACCCTCGGTCAGTGGTCCCCAGGACAGCGGTTCTGTCTGACGAATCCCGGTGGGAACCGTCTGGTTGATCAGTTCATCAAGGGTGTCGACCCCGATCGCCGAGAGCATGGTCTCCATCTCGGCCGGGCTCGGCCCGATGTGACGACGATTGGCGAAGTCGTCCGGGTCGTAACTGGTCGGGTTCCAGGCACTCATCAGCCGATCAGCGCCTTGTACTCGTCCTCGTCGAGGTACTCATCCAGGGCGGAGGGGTCGCTGGGCTGGATCTTGAAGAACCAGGAACCTGCCGGGTCCTCGTTGACGGTCTCGGGGGAGTCGACCACCGTCTGATTGATCTCGGTGATCACCCCGTCGAAGGGTGCGACGATTCCGGAGGTGGCCTTCGTCGACTCGATCACGACGATCTCGTCGCCCTTTGCGACCTCGGCCCCGACCTCGGGAAGTTCGACGTAGACGACATCACCCAGTTCGCCGGTGGCATGGTCGGTGAGGCCGACGGCGACCCCGTCGTCGCCGCTGTCGAGCCAATCGTGGTCCTTGGTGTATTTGATCATGTCTGCTCTCCTCAGCGCTTGTAGGACGGTGTGATGAACGGTAGTGCAGTGACCGTCAACGGAAGACGTTTGCCGCGCACCTCGGCGTGGACGGTGGTTCCGGGTTGGACACCGGTGGGCAGCATCGCCATGGCGACGGGACCGCCCACGGTGGCCCCGAAACCTCCGGATGTGACCTCGGCCACCGGGTCGGTGTCCTCGGCGGACAGGAACAGCTTCGCTCCCTCCCGCACGGGGGCGCGGCCCTCGGCACGCAGGCCGACCCGTTTACGGGAAACCCCCGCGGCAAGCTGGTTCAGGATCACATCGGCCCCGGGAAAACCACCCTCACGGGAGCCCCCCAGGCGCCGCACCTTCGGGATGGCCCAGCCCAGGTCGGCCTCGACCGGTGTGATCTGCGGGCTGAGATCGTGCCCGTACAGGGGCATTCCCGCTTCGAGACGCAACGAGTCCCGGGCACCGAGCCCTGCCGGAAGCACCCAGTCGAACCCCAGGAGGGCGCGGGCCAGGCGTTCGGCATCGGCGCTGGGGACGGAGATCTCGAAGCCGTCCTCGCCGGTGTATCCGGAACGCGAGACCCAGACCGGGACACCCTCCCAGTCGAGGATCCGGGAATCCATGAACTTCAATCCGGCTGCTGCCGGGACCAGCCCGGCCAGGGCCTCCTCGGCCCGGGGGCCCTGCAGGGCCAGCAGCGAACGATCCGTGAGGTGTTCGACCGTGATCCCCTCGAGGGTGCGCAGCAACCCGAGGTCGTGATCGGAGCGGGCCGCGTTGACCACCAGGAAGTATCGATCACCGTGGTGGGCGAACATGAGGTCGTCCAGGACCCCGCCGTTCTCGTCGGTGAACAATCCGTAACGCTGGCGTCCCTCGGCCAACCCGGCGACGCTGGCCGGGATCAGCGTTTCGAGGGCCGCCGCGGCATCGGCCAGGTTTCCGGACTCGGGACGGACCAGAACCTGACCCATGTGGCTGACGTCGAAAAGCGATGCGGACTGCCGGGTGTGGTTGTGTTCCGCGATGATCCCGGCGAACTGCACGGGCAGCTCCCACCCCGCGAAATCCACCAGACGGCCGCCCAATTCCTTGTGCAGCTCGTGCAACACGGTGGTTGACAGTGACATGAGGACCCCTTCCTGCCGACGTGCGACGTTGCTGGGTGGTGCGGCCCACCCGGAGCCCCCTCTGTCACTGCTGCCTGAGATCGTTTCATCCTTCGGCGGACCCCGGCGGGGTCTCTCTCCAGAGTGTGGAAGTCGTCGCGGTCCTGGGGCCTGAGAGTTTCCGGGGCGGTTGCTCCTTCGGCACCGATCTGGATCGGTTCTCCCGCTACAGGACACAGCATACAGATAGAGGCAGGGAAGTCTCGGGGGTACCCTTGGGAAACAGCGGCCTGAAACTTCGATGAGGAAGGAAGGAGAAGGGGCATGGCGGTGAATCTGATTGCCCGGTTCGAGTGCCGGGATGGGGCGCGAGAAGTCGTGGCAGGTCTGATCGGGGCCTACGCCGAGCACGTGAACGCCTCACCGGGAACGGTGCGCTTCGAGGTGTACACGGAACGCGACAACCCGAATCAGTTCGTGATCATCGAGTGCTACCGGGACGAGGACGCCTTCAAGGGACACCTGGCAGATCCCGAGAACACGGTGTTCAACGACAAACTGGGGCCGCTGATCTCGGGAGACGCCTCCGAACTGACCTTCCTCGAGGTTCCGTAATACCCTGTGGTCCCGTGCGGATCGGATTGACGGGCGGGATCGCGTCGGGCAAGTCAACGGTGGCCCGGGAACTGGAACGGCTGGGCGCCGTCATCATCGACGCCGACGTTCTGGCCCGGGACGTGGTGGCCCTGGGGACCGAGGGGTTGAAGGCGGTGGTCACTCGTTTCGGGGAATCGGTGCTGGCCACCGATGGGAGCCTGGATCGTCGCGCGCTGGCCCGCATCGTCTTCGCCGACCCTCAGGCGCGAGCCGATCTGAACGCCATCATCCATCCCCGCGTGCGGGAACGGGCTGCCGAGATCGAGGCCGCTGCTCCCGCGGGGGCGGTGGTGGTGCACGTCATTCCATTGCTGGTGGAAACCGGGCAACAGGACAATTTTGACGCAGTGGTCGTGGTGGACACCACGGCCGAGGAGCAGCTGCGCAGACTGACGCGCCGCGACGGCCTGACGGAAACCGAGGCAGAGCAACGAGTGGCCGCTCAGGCCAGCCGCGAGGAACGACTGGCGGTGGCCACGCATGTCATCGACAGCTCCGGCCCGGTTCGGGAGACCATGCGGCGGGTCGGTGAGCTGTGGTGGAGCCTCTCAAGGTGAGGCGCGGAACTTCCTGTCGGCCCCGGGAAAGTATGTTGCGGGCGGCGTGAATGCCGGGTGGACGAGCGTCCGCGTCAAGGGGCGGGGTTATTTGTTGGCCTCGATCATCTGCCGGAGTTCCTTCTTCAGGTCGGCGATCTCGTCGCGGTGGCGGGCCGCCAGCTCGAACTGGAGATCGGCGGCGGCCTGGTGCATCTGGGCGGTGAGGTCGTCGATCAGCTTCGCCAGCTCCTGCTCGGGAAGCTGATCGGCCTTCAGGCCCCGCTCCCGGCGGCCATCAAGGAGGGACTCTGTGTCGGCGTCCTCCCTGTTCAGCATGTCCGTGATGTCGGCGATCTTCTTCCGCAACGGCTGCGGGTCGATACCGTGCTCGGTGTTGTAGGCGAGCTGGCGGGCGCGCCGCCGGTTGGTCTCGTCGATGGCGGCCTCCATCGACGGGGTGATGGTGTCGGCGTACATGTGCACCTGTCCGGCGACGTTGCGTGCGGCACGGCCGATGGTCTGGATCAGGGAACGTTCCGAACGGAGGAAACCTTCCTTGTCGGCATCGAGGATGGCCACCAGTGAAACCTCCGGCAGGTCCAGACCCTCCCGCAGCAGGTTGATGCCCACCAGTACGTCGTAATCACCCAGCCGCAGCTCGCGCAGCAGCTCGACCCTTTTGAGGGTGTCGATGTCGGAGTGCAGGTAGCGGGTCCGGATGCCGGCGGCCATCAGGTAATCGGTCAGGTCCTCCGCCATCTTCTTGGTCAGGGTGGTCACCAGCACCCGCTCGTTGTTCTCGGCCCGGGTCCGGATCTCCCCGATGAGATCGTCGATCTGGCCCTTGGTCGGTTTGAGGACGATCTCCGGATCCACCAGGCCGGTGGGGCGGATGATCTGCTCGACGAAACCGTCGCTCCGCTCCAGCTCGTAGGGACCGGGAGTGGCGGAGAGGTAGACGGTCTGCCCGATGCGCTGGCAGAATTCGTCGAACTTCAGGGGCCGGTTGTCCAGGGCGCTCGGCAGGCGGAAACCGTGCTCCACGAGGGTGCGTTTCCGGGAGGCGTCGCCCTCGTACATGCCACCGATCTGCGGGATCGTGACATGGGACTCGTCCACCACCAGGAGGAAGTCCTCGGGGAAGTAGTCCAGCAGGCAGGCAGGTGCGGATCCCGCGGCCCGGCCGTCGATGTGACGGGAGTAGTTCTCGATTCCGGAGCAGGTGCCGATCTGGCGCATCATCTCGATGTCGTAGCTGGTGCGCATCCGCAGCCGCTGCGCCTCCAGGAGCTTGTTCCGGGCCTCCAGGTCCTGCAGCCGGATCGCCAGCTCCGCCTCGATCCCGGCGATGGCGCGTTCCATCCGTTCCGGTCCGGCGGAGTAGTGGGTGGCGGGGAAGACGTAGATCTCGTTCTCCTCGCGCAGCACCTCGCCGGTCAGCGGTACGAGGGTGGAGATGCGTTCGATCTCGTCGCCGAAGAACTCGACACGCACCGCGTTCTCCTCGTACATGGGGAAGATCTCCAGCACGTCCCCGCGCACCCGGAAATTGCCCCGTTCCGAGGAGAGGTCGTTTCGGTTGTACTGGATGTCGACGAGGTGCCGCAGCAGCGTGGAGCGTTCGTACTCCTCACCGACCCGCAGGGTCAGGCGCTGGTCGAGGTACTCCTGGGGGGTGCCCAGCCCGTAGATCGCGGACACGGTGGCCACCACGATGCAGTCTCGGCGGGTCAGCAGCGAGCTCGTCGCTGAGTGCCTGAGGCGTTCCACCTCCTCGTTCAAGGAGGAGTCCTTCTCGATGTAGGTGTCCGTCTGCGGGACGTAGGCCTCGGGCTGGTAGTAGTCGTAGTAGGAGACGAAGTACTCGACGGCGTTGTCCGGGAAGAACTGGCGCAGCTCGTTCGCGAACTGCGCGGCGAGGGTCTTGTTCGGCTGCATCACCAGGACGGGACGCTGCAGTCGTTCCGCCAGCCAGGCCACCGTGGCGGTCTTGCCCGTCCCCGTGGCGCCCAGGAGCACCACATCCCTCTCGCCGGAACGGATGCGGCGCTCCAGTTCCGAGATCGCGGCCGGCTGGTCCCCCGAGGGGGAGAAATCGGCCTGCACCCGGAAAGGCGCCACCTGGCGGCGAAGCTCGTCAATCGGTCTCATGGGAACCGATTATGCGCCATGGAACACATCGGGGTTGCGATGCAGTAGGTGCGGGCGGGGTGGTGTAGGTGAGGTCTTCCTCGCCGGTTTCGCAGGACGCGTTCGCCTGGTCGGCGCTTTTGGTGACCTTGATGCTCGCCTGGGCGCAGTCATTCGCCACCGCGGGAGGTTCGGTGGCGCTGGAAGAATTGCTGCAACGGAGTGCGGAAACAGAAACGTATGCCGGGTCGGCCACTGGCCGACCCGGCATACGCGTCCGCGGTTAGCTGTGTCGCCTCAACCGGTCACTGGGGAACCGGTTGTGCGTCATGGCTCACTTGGGTTCCCCGAAGCAGTAGGTGCGGGCAGGGGTGGTGTAGGTGAGGTCTTCCTCGCCGGTTTCGCAGGACGCGTTCGCCTGCTCGACGCGTTTGGTGACCTTGAACCTCGCCGAGCCGCACTCCGCGACATCGAAGGCCGCGGTGCTGCTGGACGAATCTTTGTAGCAGACGTCCTGGTGCAGGTTCGGGATCAGGCAGACGGCTTTCACCGTGCGGGTGCTGCCGTAGCGGGATTTGCTGCTGATCTCGTAGGACGAGGTGTTGGCCGGGCAGGACTTGGTGTCGGAGACGACCTGGCTCACCTCGTAGGAGAACTTCGATTTGTCGGAGCAGTCGACCTTCTCCTCCTGGGCGTCGGTCGTGGTCCCGGTGATGATCAGACAGTTGCCGACCTGAAGGTTCTCGTTGGTCTTGAAGTTCTGCCACAGGAACCAGCCGCCGGCGCCGAGGACAACAACGACGGTGACGAGACTGATGATCTGACGCACCCCGAAGCGCTTCTTCGGCGTCGCCTGCTGGGCTGTGACGTACTGCTGCTGGGCCTCGTACTGCTGTTGAGCGGCATACTGCTGGGCCGCCTGTTGCTGCTGGGCCATGTACTGCTGCTGGGCCTGGGCAGGGTCGTAGGGCTGACCCTGCCCCTGGCTGGGGTCGTATCCCTGTCCCTGGTTGTAGGGCTGACCCTGCCCCGAGTTGTATCCCTGCCCCTGGCTGGGGTCGTATCCCTGTCCTTGGTTGTAGGGCTGACCCTGCCCCGAGTTGTATCCCTGCCCCTGGCTGGGGTCGTATCCCTGTCCTTGGTTGTAGGGCTGGTTGGGGTTGTACGGCTGGTTCGGCGGTTGCGTCATCACTGTCCTTCGATGGAAGAGTCCTTGATGCTGACGGCCGCTCCTCCCCGCTGGGCCGCAGATCTCACTGAAGACGTATCAAAAGGGTTGGCGAGAGGGTTGTCAAATTTTGTCTTGCTCCAGGTCGTCGGATTCGATTCCCCGGGCCATCCACAGGAGCAGGGAGGAGGCCGGGCCGGCCGCGCGCCGCCGTGGTGGTTGCGTCCCGGTGCGCAGCACATGTCCTCCCAGGGTGACCAGCTCCAAGGCATCGTTCCCACTTGCGAGATGGGAGGTCTCGAAAGTAAGCACCGGGATCGCGACATCATCGTCCACATCGAGTCCTGATGCAGTCGGTTCCAGGTCGAAGCAGTGCAGCACCAACTCGCGCAACCGCACCAGGGGAAGATCCTCGACGGCGATCCGCATCCCCGGGCGCAGTGACACGTCGCCCTTTCGGCCCGACAGCTGGACGAGAAGCTGATCCAGCTCACCTGCGCTCGTGTCGAGCTCGATCTGGAGATGAAGACCATCGGAGATGGCCAACAACTCGCAGTCGTCCCCCAGCGTGGAGTCATAACCGTCGACGTCGTCACCCTCCCCGAGAAGTCCCCGGCACACCTGCGCCAGGCTGCGGGCGCCCTTGATCAGGTGGGCGGCGACATGGCTGCGGGTCCAGCCCGGTAAACGGGTCGACGCGGCCCAGTCCTCAGGGGAGTAGGCGATCGTACGTCCCAGGAGCATGTGGGTCTGCTCCCGCACAGCGTGCAGATGTGAGTCGAAATGCTTGCCAGGGGCGCTCGGCATGCCGACAAACCTATCAAAAGTGAGAGGTCCCACGGACAGGCGCTGCTGACTTTGGCCGCCCCGGATGCGTTTCCGAGCACGTCACCCCCGGACAAACGCACTTCGCCGTGCTCTCCCGGGTCGGTACGCCCACACCGTCGCCACACAGGTCTCGCCGCCACGCGTCGGTCCGTCACGGGCACCCGCCCGCCGGCTTCCGGGTGCGGAACCGATCGGGACCCGCCCCGTCCTGCCCACGCAGCATCGATGCGCCGGGCGGCATAGCATGTGTGACCGTGAATGCTCGACCTGCTCAATGTGGCATCCTCGTGCGAGGCGCCCGCGTCCACAACCTGAAGAACGTCTCCCTGGACCTGCCCAGGGACTCCCTGATCGTTTTCACGGGACTGAGCGGGTCGGGCAAATCCTCGTTGGCCTTCGACACCATCTTCGCCGAGGGACAACGACGCTACGTCGAGTCCCTGTCCGCCTACGCCCGCCAGTTCCTGGGGCAGATGGACAAGCCGGACTGCGACTTCATCGAAGGGCTTTCGCCCGCGGTTTCCATCGACCAGAAGTCCACCTCCCGGAACCCGCGCTCCACGGTCGGCACCATCACGGAGGTCTACGACTACCTGCGTCTCCTGTTCGCCCGCATCGGCATCCCGCACTGCCCGGTGTGTGGCGCTGTCATCGGCAGGCAGAGCCCGCAGCAGATCGTCGACCGGCTGATGGGTCTGGCCGAGGGCACGCGTTTCCAGGTGCTCGCGCCCATCGTGCGCGGCCGCAAGGGCGAGTTCCAGGAAACCTTCCGGCAGCTCGTCGCCGACGGCTACGCCCGGGTGCGGGTCGACGGGCGGCTCCACCCTCTCACCGAACCCCCGGTGCTCGACAAGAAACGCAAGCACGACGTGGACGTGGTGGTGGACCGGGTGGTGGTGAAGGCCTCCGCCAAGCAGCGGATCACCGAATCCGTGGAGGCCGCCCTCCAGCTGGCCCACGGGGTGGTCGGAGTGGAGTTCGTGGGCCTTCCCGCGGACGATCCCGAACGCGAGAAACGTTTCTCGGAGAAACTCGGCTGCCCCAACGAGCACGACGTCGCCATCGACGAACTGGAACCCAGGCAGTTCTCCTTCAACGGGCCGTGGGGGGCCTGCCCCGAGTGTTCCGGGCTCGGGACGATGCTGGAACCCGATCCGGAACTCATCATCCCCGACGAGACCCTGAGCCTGGCCGACGGGGCAATCGCCCCCTGGAATACCCCGCATCTGAAGGGGCACTTCGAACACGTCCTGGAGGCCCTGTCCCTCGAATCCGGTTTCGACATGCGCACCCCTTGGCAGAACCTGGCGGCCAAGCATCGGAAGGTGCTGCTCAACGGGGTTCCCGGGGCCGTGGTGGTGAGTTTCCGCAACCGGTTCGGGCGGACCCGGTCCTTCTCGCAGAAATACGAGGGCATCCTGCCGTTCGTCCGGCGCCGCTACGCCGAGTCCGAGACCGACTCGGCGCGCGAACGCTGGGGAGGTTACATGCGGGAGATCAACTGCCATTCCTGCGGTGGCACGCGGCTGAGGCCCGAGACCCTGTGCGTCACCGTCGCCGGCAGGAACATCGCGGAGGTTGCGGACCTGTCCATCGGGGAGGCCTTCGAATACCTGGATGCGCTCTCCCTCAACGAACGAGAGGCGCGGATCGCGGAGCGCGTGGTCAAGGAGATCCGGGAGCGGCTGCGTTTCCTGCTGGATGTCGGCCTGGACTACCTGACGCTGTCGCGGTCGGCCGGGTCGCTGTCGGGCGGCGAGGCGCAGCGCATCCGGCTGGCCACGCAGATCGGGTCCGGCCTGGTCGGTGTGCTCTACGTCCTGGACGAGCCGAGCATCGGGCTGCACCAGCGCGACAACCGGCGGCTGATCGAAACCCTCGTGCGGTTGCGTGACCTCGGCAACACCCTCATCGTCGTCGAACACGACGAGGACACCGTCCGCGCCGCCGACTGGGTGGTCGACATCGGCCCGGGCGCTGGGGAGCACGGCGGTGAGGTCGTGGTCTCCGGACCCGTCGAGGAACTGCTCACCAGCGAGGAGTCCATGACGGGCCGCTATCTGTCGGGAAAGCTGTCCATCGACGTGCCCGCGGTGCGGCGCCCCGGCAACGGCAGATCCGTGACCGTCGTCGGCGCGTCGGAGAACAACCTCCAGGACGTGGACGTCTCCTTCCCTCTGGGCAGGCTCGTCGCGGTGACCGGGGTGTCCGGATCGGGGAAGTCGTCGCTGGTCAACTCGATCCTCTACACCGCGGCCGCCAAGCAGATCTACGGCGCCAAGGCGGTGCCCGGCAGGCACCGGAAACTGAAGGGCCTGGAGAACCTGGACAAGGTGATCCAGGTGGATCAGTCACCGATCGGCCGCACCCCGCGCTCCAACCCTGCCACCTACACGGGGGTCTTCGACAAGATCCGCGGACTGTTCGCCACCACCCCGGAGGCCAAGGTCCGCGGCTACCTGCCCGGACGGTTCTCCTTCAACGTCAAGGGTGGGCGCTGCGAGAACTGCTCGGGCGACGGCACCATCAAGATCGAGATGAACTTCCTGCCGGACGTCTACGTTCCCTGCGAGATCTGCCACGGGGCCCGGTACAACCGCGAAACCCTCGAGGTGCACTACAAGGGCAGGTCGATCTCCGATGTGCTGCAGATGTCCATCAGCGAGGGGACGCGGTTCTTCGAGTCCATCCCGGCCATTGCCCGGCACCTGAAGACCCTCGAGGAGGTGGGGCTCGGCTACGTCCGCCTCGGACAGCCCGCGACCACCCTGTCCGGAGGCGAGGCGCAGCGCGTGAAACTCGCCGCCGAGCTGCAGAAACGTTCCACGGGGCGCACCCTCTACGTGCTCGACGAACCCACCACGGGCCTGCACTTCGAGGACATCCGCAAACTTCTCGCGGTGCTGCACCGTCTCGTCGACGCGGGAAACACGGTCGTGGTGATCGAACACAACCTCGACGTCATCAAGTCGGCCGACTGGATCATCGACATGGGCCCGGGCGGCGGATCCCGCGGCGGCCGGGTGGTGGCCACCGGCACCCCGGAGGAGGTCGCGAAGGTGACGGAGTCGGCCACCGGAGAGTTCCTGGCGCCGCTGCTGGCACATTGAAGGCACATTGAATCGGCCAAAGCTGGTTGAGCCGGTCTGCTCGCTCTGCGAGGGGGTCGTGTCGAAACCATGGTGATGGTGTCCGGGAAGCCGGTGTTGGGCTTGTCGTTCGGCTGCCGGTGGTTTCGACCCAGCCGTTCGTGTGAGCCTTGCGTGCTGGCTCAACCGGTTCGTTTCCCCAGGCCTCCGGGACGCACCAGCCCGTGTTCGTAGGCCGCGATCACCAGCTGGGCGCGGTCCCGGGCCTGAAGACGGCTCAGCAGCGCGGAGATGTGGGTCTTGCAGGTGGCGCGGCTGATGTGCAGTTCCCGTTCGATCTGGTCGTTGGACAGGCCTCGGGCCACGAGGCGGAGGATCTCGGTCTGTCGCGGCGTCAGGTCCGCCACCCTCCCGGAGGGAGTCGCGTCCGGGAGGTAACTCTCCACCAGGGTGGTGATGGCGGAGGGCGCCAGGAGGGCCTGCCCGGCCGAGACGGTGCGCACCGCGTTGATCAGGGCCTCCGGGGTCGCGTCCTTCAACAGGAAACCGGAGGCTCCCGCGCGCAGGGCCCCGAAGACGTACTCGTCCAGGTCGAACATGGTCAGCACCAGCACCCGGACCTCGGACAGTCGCGGGTCGCGGACGATGGAACGGGTGGCCGCGATCCCGTCGAGCTGCGGCATGCGGATGTCCATCAACACGACCTCCGGCACCAGCTCGCGGGCCAGCGAGACGGCCTCCACGCCGGTGGCGGCCTCCGCCACGACCCGGAAGCCCGGCTGGGAGTCCAGCAGATGCGCCAGCGACTGGCGCAGCAACTGCTGGTCGTCGGCTATCAGGACGCGGATCTCAGGCACGGGCGGGCTCCGGATCCGGTAACTCTGCCTCGAGCCGGAAACCACCGGGGGACCGGTGGTGCCGGAGGTTCCCGCCCAGTGCGGTGACGCGCTCCCGCAGCCCGATCAGGCCACTGCCCGCCCCGGGACGTGAACGCCACCCGGGAGCCGGGCCGGCATCCGTCACGGCCAGGTGCAGGACTTCCCCGCGGCGGGTGAGCTCGATGCGGACGCTGGTGGGCCCGGCGTGCCTGGCGGCATTCGCCAGCCCCTCCTGAAGGATGCGGTGGATGGCCAGCGCCACCCCCTCGCTGTTCGGTGTGCCCCCGCCATCGGACATCGTCACGTGGAGTCCCGCCCGCTCAGCGGCTTCCAGGAGACCGCTCCAGTCAGGATCACCCGGGTTGGTGGGGGACAGGGGCGCGTCCCGGTCGGAGCGCAACACCTGGAGCATCCGGCGCAGCTCCAGGGTGGTGGCGCGGCTCGCCTGTTCGATGTCGCAGAGCGCGGTCACCAGGCGTTCGGGGTCCTCGGCGTCGACGTTGCGGGCCACCGCGGCGCGCACCGTTATCAGGCCGATGCCATGGGAGACGAGATCGTGCAGGTCCCGGGCTATCGTCAACCGTTCCGTCGTCACGGCGGCGGCGATCTGCTGGGATCGCAGCTGCTCGGCCTGACGCCGCCCGGCCCGCTTCGCCACCCACCAGATCCAGCACACCAGCAGGGCGGCCGACACAATGATCGTGAACTGGGCCAAGCTGTTCGGACCCGGCTCCGTGCTGACGCCGCACAAGGTCATGAGCAGCACGAGCACCGCCAATACCTGGACGGAGAAGAAACGGTGCATGGGACGATGCTAGTTGCGCAGAGGGGAGGAATCATCACCCCACGGGCTGAGAACCCAGGGGTCGAGGCGCGGACCGGAAATCGGTGCTGGGCCCGACGGGCAGGGGACGTTCGCCGCAGCATGATCGGTGCCATGATCAGATTTGACGATGTCTCCAAGGTCCGTGGCCGCCGGAAGATCCTGGACGGGGTGGGATTCGAGGCGAGGCCCGGGCGGGTGACGGGTTTCGTCGGACCGAACGGGGCCGGCAAGTCATCGAGCCTGCGCATCCTGCTCGGCCTCGACCGGGCCACGGCCGGGCACGCCACCATCGACGGCCGTCCCTACCGGGAGCTCCAGAATCCGCTGATGCACGTCGGCTCCATGCTCGACGGGGCCGCCGCCCACCCGTCCCGCACCGCACGCGCCCACCTCGGATGGGTGGCGGCCAGCAACGGCATCCCGGGAAGACGGATCCAGCAGGTCCTGGAGGAGGTCGGGTTGGCGGCCGACGCCAATAGGCGGGTCGGCACCTATTCGCTGGGCATGGGACAGCGCCTCGGATTGGCGACCGCCCTGCTGGGGAAACCGGAGCGATTGGTTCTCGACGAACCGGTCAACGGTCTCGACCCGCAGGGGGTCAGGTGGATCCGCCGGCTGCTCCGGGCGCACGCCGATGCGGGGGGTACGGTTCTGCTCTCCAGCCACCTGATCGGTGAACTGGCGGAGATCGTCGACGACGTCGTGATCATCAACGGCGGCCGGATCAAGGCCCGGGGTGGGGTGGCCGACGTCATGGCGGGTCATCCCAGCCTGGAGGAAGCGTTCTTCGCGCACGTGGAGGCGCGCGCATGAGGCGGGCGATGCGCGCCGAGGCGCTGAAACTGTGCACCCTTCCCGGCATCTGGCTGGCCGGTTTGCTGGCCCTGGCGGTCCCGATGCTCCTGGCATGGCTGGCGAGCTCCCAGACCAGGCGCGCGGTGGAAACCGGCCAGCTCGGAGCGCTGTACGACACCTCCACGACCGACTCCGGATTCACAGCGCTCACCGTGGCGCAGGTAGGTTTCGTGGTGCTCGGTGTGCTGTCCGTCTCCAGCGAGCACGTCCGCAACGCCCAGGCCGTCGGGCGGGGCAGGCAACTCACCACCAGCATGGTTGCCACACCCGGGGGAGCCAGACGGATGGTCGCGAAACTCGCCGTACTCCTGGGAATCGCCACGGTCCTGGCCGTGGCAGCCACCGCGGGCACCCTGGCGGTCGCGCACTGGGCACTGGGTGGGGTGGAGGCCACGTGGGGGAACCCCTGGCCCCGGGTCGCGGGGGTGGTGCTCTTCCTGGTGACCATGACAGTGATCGCAGCCGCCCTGGCCGAGCTGGTCCGCGGTGGAGCCCTGCCCCTGACGCTGCTGGTGATCAACTCCTCGGCCGTGTCCTTCTCGTTCCTGCTCTCGAAGGTGACCCCTCTGGCCCGCTACGCACCGGACCTTGCGCTGGCCCACACGTTCCTGACCGACATCGCGATCGAGGATCCCCTCAGCCCCGGGGCCGGAATGCTGGTGGGCGCCGCCTGGGGCGTTGCCGCCATCATCCTGGCCGTGCTGCTTCACGCCAGAAGGGAGGCCTGAGATGGCGGTCATCGCGGCGGAGTGGCGCAAACTCGGGCTCCCGGGCATCTGGCTGGTTGCGGCGCTCACGGTCACCGGATCCTGGGTGTCGGCGGCATTGATGTCGGGGACCAGCGGTTCCGCGCAGACCCTGCTGCTGGTGCCCTCGTTGACGGCCATGGGGTGCATCCTGCTCGGTGTGACGGCGGCGACGGGGGAGTACTCCGGAAGACAGGTCTCCACCACCTGTACAGCCATGCCCCGCCGGTTCCCGGTGGCGGTGGCCAAGGCGCTGACCGCAGCGGTGGCGCTGACTGTGACGGCGATGCTGGCCGCGGGCGGGGTGCGTCTGTTGGTTCCCGAGGGCGAGTGGGCCCTTCCGGGGGTGGTGGCACATCTTGCCGTGATGGGCATGCTCGGATACGCCATCGGCCTGGTGGCCAGGCAGCTGGTTGCCTCCCTCACCACGGCGCTCGTCCTCCTCGTCGTGGCGGCTCCCGTGCTGCGGCCCTACACCCGGCTGGCAACTTGGCTGCCCGGTTCCGTCGGGACCGACCTGTTCGCGTCCGATCCGGCGCATCCCCTGGTGGAATCGGCGGGAGCCCTGGCTGGGTGGGTGCTGGGATTCTGGGTGATCGCCGCAGTGGTCTGGGTCCGTCGCGACGCCTGACGAGGAAAAGCCCTTGCCGGGGTGTACCCTCACATCATGAAACCCTCCGAATCGGACCATTCGCTTCGGCCGGTTTCGTACATCGTCCTGGGAATGCTCGCGACCGCGGGTCCCATGACCTCGTACGAGCTGGAACACAACGCGCGGATCTCCGTCGGGTTCTTCTGGCCCTTCCCGCACTCGCAGCTCTACGCCGAACCCAGGAAACTGGAGGAGGCAGGGCTGGTGGACGTGGCCCCCGAGGAGGGCGGGCGCCGCCGCCGGGTCTACTCGATCACGGAGGACGGACTTCGTGCCCTGCGCGGCTGGCTGCAACGACCCGCTGACGCCGCGCAGACGCGGGATCCCGCGCTCCTGCAACTGTTCTTCGCCGACGCGGACCCGGCCATCGTCGGTCCCCTCGCGAGGCGGCGGGCGGCTGAACTGGAATCCAGACTGGAGTTCCTGGAACGCGATGATCTCGGTGGGGACCGTCCCCACCATCGCATGGTGCTGGCCTGGGGACGGACGCAGACCCGCAGCAACCTGGACTTCTGGAGGACCGTCGCCGAGGACGCGGAACGAGGAGAGGATGCGGAATGAAGAATTGGCTGCGGTCACACCCCCTGAGCGGTTACATCGCACTCGCCTACGCGGGTTCCTGGATCCTGTGGCTGCCCGCCCTGCTGGGGCGGAAAAGCCTGGGGCTGTTGCCCTACGAACTCCCCGTGGCGGCGCACATCGTGTTGAATCAACTCGCCCTGTTCGCCGGGCCCTTCCTGGCATCCTTGGTGATGACCCGGCTGACGACCGGGTCGCTGAAGATCTGGACGGCATCCCTGGTGCGTTGGCGGGTGCCGCCGGTGGCCTATCTGCTGGCCCTGGTGGCGATCCCGGCGGCCGTGATTGCGGTCCTGGCAATTCTGCCGGGCGAAACGGCGGGTGGGTCCGAGCTCGCCGGCCCCGCACTGGTCATCGCCCCTCTGGTGATGGGGGTGGCGTACCTGATCGGCGGGCCACTCCAGGAGGAGGTCGGGTGGCGGGGATTCGCGCTGCCCAGACTGCAGGAACGCACCTCACCGCTTCCAGCCGCTGTGATCCTCGGGATCGTCTGGGGAGGCTGGCACCTGCCCCTGTTCCTGATCGCGGAATGGGAGACCCCGCACCGGGACGCGGGGGATCTCCTTGCCTTCTTCGCGTTAACGGTTGTGGCGTCGATCGTCCTGTCCTGGATCACCAACACGGCACGCGGATCCGTCCTTCTCGCGATCCTGGCCCACAATGCGATCAACTGGGCGCTGAGCGTGTGGGAGAAAGCGACGGGTCAGAGGGTGACGAGCCTGTGGCCGGCGGTGCTGGGGCTGGCCGTCCTGGCGGTGATCGCCGTTGCCGTGACCCGGGGGCGGCTGGGTTACCGGCGTTCTCAGTGATCCCAGAGAGCGGAAACGGGCATGCTCCAGAAACCGGGCCCCATCCTCACGGTCCCGGGATGCAGGTTCAGGACGATGCCCCCGCGGAAACGGTCACCGGTCCGGTCCCTGAGCTTCCTCAAATGCTTGAAGTGTTCCGATCTCGGTGTCTGGGTGGTCTTGACCTCCAATCCCCAGACGCTCCCGTCCGCCAGCTCGGCGATGATGTCGATTTCACCACCCATCGAGTCGCGGTAGTGGCTCAGCGTGAAGTCGGAATCCGACCGTCCCTGCTGCTTCAACAACTCGGTCACCACGAAACTTTCCAGCAGCCCTCCCACGTGTGGGCTGTCCAGAGCGGCGAGGCGTTCGGACGTGGCCCCCAGCAGATGTGCGGCGAGCCCAACGTCCCGGATGCCGGCTTTCGGTTTCCCGGTGACCCGTTTCAGGGAGTTGTTGGTCCAGGGGGCAGCAGATAGTTCAGGTAGAGACGGGACAACGCGTCCAGGTAAAGGCTGACGGTGGAAGCCGGAAGATCCGCGTCCGATGCCAGGTGTGATTTCACGAGTTCGTATCCCTGGCGGGCGGCGATCACTCTGAGGACGGTGGACAGCCGTTCGGGCTGGTTGGTGGCGATTGCGTCGCGGACATCACGCTGGACCGCCTGGGTGGGGTAGGAGTTGAACCACAGGCGACGGGAACGCGCGGTGAGTTCCTGCACCTCGAGGAAACCTCCCCGGACGAGGAGCTCGGCGTAATCGGCCCGGGAGAGCGGTGATTCGTAATCGGCCCGGGCGACGCTCCCGGTCGATGCCTGCCTTGATCTCCAACAGAAGCTCCGGATACCGCTGCAGCTCGTCGATCACCAGGGTCTGCGATCCGGGGGAGGCCACGAATCCAATCGGGTCCTCCCGCGCACTGCTCAACGTGACGGCATCGTCCAGGGTCGCGTACCTGGCGTGCGGCAGGTCGAGCAGATGCGTGAGGGTGGATTTCCCGACCTGGCGTGCGCCCAACAGCATCATCGCTGGGAAAGTTCGCATCACCTCATCGGCGAGGGGTTTCAGGTTTGCGTTCCCGGATGCGCATGGAAGCAATACTATGCGCGGCATTGTTGTTCTGCACCTGGCTCATTGTGTTTCTGCAGTGGTTTCCTCGTGGTTCTGCAGGTCAGGTGGAGCGGGCCGGGTGGGTTGCCAACAGCTCGGCCAGGCTCATGGCCTCGCGGCCCGCCAACCCCTTCAGCTGGGTCTGGCAGCTGAAACCGTCGGCCAGGACCATGGCCTCCGGGTTGGCCGCCACCGCGGGGCCGAGGTCGTGTTCGAAGACCTTCACGCTCACCTCGTGGTGGCCGATCTCGACACCGAAGTTCCCGGCCAGCCCGCAGCAGCCGCCCACCTGCACCAGTTCGGCCCCCGTCGCCTTCAAGAGGGTCCGGTCCGCCTGCCATCCGATCACGGAGGCGTGGTGGCAGTGGGGCTGGGCGACGATGGTGTGACCGGTGAGGTCCGGGGGCAGGAAGTCGGGATCCCCGGTGAGGAACTCCGCCAGGGTCAGGACCTTGCCCTTCAACGCCTTCACGTTGGTGTCCCCGGGCAGCAGCTCGGGCGCATCGGAACGCCACACGCTGGTGCAGCTCGGCTCCACCCCGACGATGGGGATGCCCTGCTCGACGAACGGCGCCAGTACGGCGGCGGCGTGCCTGAGCTGGCGGCGGGCGCCGTCGAGCTGGCCGGTGGATATCCAGGTCAGGCCGCAGCAGGCCTTCTCGTCCAGCGCACGGGGTTCGTAGCCGAGGCGGGCCAGGACCTGCACCACCGCGGCGAAGGAGTTCGACTCGAAGCAGTCGCTGAACGAATCCACCCAGATCAGGACGGGCCCCTTGCCCCCACCCTTCGGCAGCGTGGTGCGGCGGCGGGCGGAACGCGACGCGAAACGCGGGATCTGCCGCCGCCCGTCGACCCCGGCGGCCCATTTCATCAGGCTCCCCAACCCGGGGGCGGCACCGACGACGTTGATGAGCGGCCCGATGCCGGGGAGTTTCGTGATGAGACGCCCCCAGCGCGGCAGCCAACCCAGGGAGTAGTGGTTGCGGGGCCGCAACCGCCCCTTGAGGCGTTCGTGGGTGACGCGCGACTTGTAGGCGGCCATGTCGATCCCGGTGGGGCAGTCACGGGAACAGCCCTTGCAGGACAGGCACAGATCGAGGGCCTCCGCCACCTCCCGTGAACGCCAGCCGTCCGTGATGAGGGAACCGTTGACCATTTCCTGCAACGCCCTGGCCCGGCCCCGCGTGGAGTCCTTCTCGTCGCGGGTGGCCTGATAGCTCGGGCACATCACCCCGCCCGCGGCGGTGGTGTTGGACAGGCACTTGCCGACCCCGGAGCACTGGTGCACCCGGGCCACGAACTCGGGATCCTCCAGGTTCAGGGGGGAAACGGTCGCCGCCACCATCCGCAGGTTGGAGTCGGTGGGTTCGGGATCGACCAGCACACCCGGGTTGAGCAGGTTCCCGGGGTCGAACAGGTGCTTGACCGCGGCGAACAGTTTCAGTGCCTCGGGGGAGTACATCCTCGGCAGCAGTTCCGAACGGGCGCGCCCGTCGCCGTGCTCACCGGACATCGAACCGCCGTGGGAGGCCACCATCTCGGCGGCCTCCAGCATGAAGGCGCGGTACCGGGCCCGGCCGTCGGGCGCCTCGAAGGGGAAGTCGATGCGGGCGTGGACGCAGCCGTCTCCGAAGTGCCCGTAGGGAAGCGAGTGCAGGCCGTGCCGGGCCAGGAGGGCCTCGAAGTCGCGCAGGTAGTCGCCCAGGTGTTCCGGGGGCACGGCCGCGTCCTCCCAGCTCCCGTAGGCGGGTTTGTCCAGCGACACCCCGGCCAGTCCTGCCCCGTCGGCCCGCAGCTTCCACAGCGATGCAGCCTGCTCCTGGTCCTCGACGATCCACCCGGCCCGGGTCGCGGCCTCGGCGAGGAGTGCCTCGGCGCGGTCGCGGATCTCCGCGGGATCCTCCCCGGCGAGTTCGACGAACATCCAGCCCTCGCCCGCGGGCAGCCGGCCGACGGAATCGGCACCCCGTTTGCGGATCACCACGTCCACGATGCGCCGGTCCAGGCCCTCGCAAGCGGTGGGGCGGAACTTCAACAGCCGGGAGATGTCGTCCCCGGCGCGATCCATCGACGGGTAGCCGAGCGTCACCATGATGCGATGCGAGGGGTCGGGGCTCAGACGCACCGTGGCCCGGGTGATGATTCCCAGGGTGCCCTCGGTGCCGGCGAAGAACTTCGCCACGTCGAACTTCTTCTCCGGCAGCAGGTGTTCCATCGAATACCCGGAGACCTGCCGGGAGAAGCGGCCGAACTCGGTGCGGATCACACCCAGGTTGGCCATCACCAGTGAACGCAGCTCGGGGAAGTCGTCGCGGCCCAGGACCCGCAGCTGGCCGTGGCCGTCGATGATCTCCAGCTCCGCCACGTTGTCGGACATGCGGCCGTAGCCGAGGGCCCGCGGCCCGCAGGCGTTGTTCCCGATCATCCCGCCGACGGTGCAGCGTGACGAGGTGGACGGGTCCGGGCCGAGCCTCAGGCCGTGTGGGGAGGCCGCTCGCTGGAGGGTTTCCTGCACCACTCCCGGGTCGATCACGGCGGTGCGGGTTCGTTCGTCGACGACGTGGATGCGGTTCAGGTGCTTGGCGACATCTATCACGAGGCCCGCGCCGACCGCGTTGCCCGCACACGAGGTTCCCGCTCCACGTACGGTGATGGGGAGGCGACAGCTCAGGGCAGCTCGCACGAGAGCGATCAACTGGTCGCGGTTCTCGGGGCGGGCAACGGCCAAGGGAGGCACGCGGTAGAGGGAGGCGTCGGAGGAGTAGATGCCCCGGGTGAGAAGCGATTCGTCCAGCAGGTTTGTCAGGTCTCCGAGTCGGTCACGAAGCAGCTCGACTGGGTTCACGGATGTTCATCGTAGTCCGGTACTGCCAGGATGGCGTCGCAGGCGCGGCCCAGGGCCGCCAGGTCCTCTGGTGTGACGGCGTCTATCAGGATCCGGCGCACCGCTGCAACGTGTCCGGGGGCGACCTGGGTCAGGAAACGCATTCCTTCCGCGGTCAGCGATGCAAGTACCCCTCGCCCGTCGTCGGCGCAGTTGGCGCGTTCCGCATGCCCCCGGGCCTCAAGACGCTTGACCGTGTGCGTCAAACGGGAACGCGACTGGCTGACCGCATGGGCGAGCTCACTCATTCGTAACTGCTGGCCCGGGGCTTCCGAGAGCGTAACGAGTATCTCGTATTCCGCCAGATCCAGACCGGCCAGCCGGAGGTCCGCGTCGAGGTAACTCTGTATGCGATGAGTGGCCCGAAGCCAGGCACGCCAGGTCCGCTGCTGATCGTCGTCTAACCATTCAACCTTGGTCACAGTTCGCAATCCTAACCATGGGGATGGTCCTTTCGTGGCCAGTTGTGTAAAGACCTCCATAATTCGGTTAGGCTCGCAACGCCGTGTCCCTTAGGAGTGTTTGATGAGTCTTCAAGAAGAACTGCTCGGCTTTGCCGGTTCGGTCGGCGACATGTTCCGCCGTCGGGTGGCCGAGACCCCCGACGGTCTGGCCTTTCTGGACCCTGACCGTGCACCGGAAGGCCCGAACACCTGGTCCGGGTACACCTGGGCTGAGTCGAGGGCTTTGGTCGATCAGCTGGCTGCCGGTCTGCTGGCCCGAGGGCTGGCCCGGGAACAAAGGGTGGGGATCATCTCCACAACCCGGCTCGAGTGGATCCTGCTCGACCTGGCCGTGGCCTGTGCGGCCGGGGCCACCACGACGGTCTATCCGAACACCGCTGCGGGTGACGTGGAGTTCATCCTGGAGGACTCGGGAACCTGCGTCGCGGTGGTCGAGGACGCTGCCCAGCTGGCCAAGGTGGAGGCCAGTCCCGTCCTGAAGGAGAGCATCCACACCATCGTCGTCATCGACGCCGCCCACGTGGAGCTGAACGACCGGGTCATCTCCTACACACAGTTGCAGCTGATCGGCGCGGAACTGTTGAAACAGAACCCCGGGGCCGTCGACGAGGCCATCGCATCCACCGATCGCGACACCCTCTCCACCCTCATCTACACGTCCGGGACGACGGGACAGCCGAAGGGGGTACGGCTCAACCACGCATCCTGGATCTACGAGGGCGCGGGAACCAAACACTGGAGGATCATCGACGACTCCGACCTGCAGTACCTGTGGCTGCCGCTCAGTCATGTCTTCGGGAAGGCGCTGATCGCCTGCCAGATCGCCTACGGGTTCGCGTCCGCGGTGGACGGACGGATCGACCGGATCGTCGACGGCCTGGGGGAGGTCAAACCGACGTTCATGTGCGGTGCGCCCCGCATCTTCGAGAAGGTGCGGGCCGCCGTCATGACCGCGAACACGGGCGTGAAGGGTCGGATTTCCCGCTGGGCCTTCGCCGTGGGGCGCGATTCACGTGGCTACCGGCTGGCGGGGCGCCCGATGCCCGGTGCCCTGGCGTTGAAGTACCGGCTGGCCGACGCCCTGGTGTTCTCCAGGCTCAAGGCGAGGCTCGGGGGGCGGATGAAGTTCATGATCTCCGGATCGGCGAAACTTTCCGCCCAGGTTCAGGAGTGGTTCTACTCCGCGGGCCTGCTGATAGTCGAGGGTTACGGATCCACGGAAACCTCCGCCATCGCCTTCCTCAACGTCCCGGCCGAGCCGCGTTTCGGGTCGGTCGGCAAGGTGATGCCGGGCATCGAGACGAAACTCGCCGAGGACGGGGAGGTGCTGCTGCGCGGCCCCATCGTCACCCCCGGGTACCACAATCTTCCGGACATCACCGCGGAGGTGTTCAGCGACGGCTGGTACCACACCGGTGACCTGGGAGAGTTCGACGCCGAGGGCAACCTGACCATCACCGACCGCAAGAAGGATCTGTTCAAGACCTCGGGTGGCAAGTACGTCGCCCCACAGAAGGTGGAGGGCGCGATCACCGCGAACATCCCCTACATCTCGCAGGCCATCGCCGTGGGTGACGGACGCAAGTACTGTTCAGCGCTGCTGGTGCTCGACCCGGCCCTGCTCCGGACCTGGGCCGAGAAACGCCAGCTCGGGCACCTCAGCTATGCCGAACTCAGTCAGCGACCCGAGATCCGGGCCTCGATCGAGAAGCAGATGGCGAAGGCCAACGCGCGCCTCGAGCGTTGGGAGACCGTGAAACGATTCGCGATCCTCGATCACGAGTTGACCGTGGACAACGACGGTGTCACCCCCAACATGAAGATTCGCCGCGCCGCGGTGACGAAACGCTACGGCGACATCGTCGATTCGCTCTACGACGCGGAGGAGTGACGTGTTCCGCACCACGATCGCTCTGCGCTGGTCCGACCTCGACGCCCAGGGACACGTCAACAACGCCGTCATCGCCGACTACCTCCAGGAGGCGCGAACCGCGTTCTTCAGGGCCGGACCGTGTTCCGGACTGCTCGATTCCGGGGTCGTGGTGGTCGGCCACCGGATCAGCTATCTGGCGCCGATCAGCTACTCGGAGGCCGGGATCGGTGCGGACGTGGTGATCGCCCGGTTGGGCGGGGCCCGCTTCGACGTTTCCTACACGCTCTTCCAGGACGCGACCCCGGTGGTCCGGGCCGTGACGGTGCTGTGCCCCTTCGACTTCGATGCCCAGCAACCGGCCCGTCTCGCCCTGACCGACCGGGAATGGCTGGCGGATCACGAGGCCGATGTGGAGCCTCTGCGCCACATCGACGTCCCGGAGCTCGGCAGGAACGGGTCGGTGACACCCTGCCCGGTGCGCTGGTCTGACCTGGACTCCTACGGTCATGTCAACAACGTCAAGGTCCTCGACTACCTGATGCAGGCCAGGATTGCCGCCACCACATCGTGGAGCCCCGCGATGGCGCGTTCCGGAACCAGCGAGTCCAGGTTGAACTGGCTGATCGCCCGGCAGGACGTCGACTACATCAACCAGATCACCCATCGACTGGCACCGTACGCGGTGCGTACCGCTCCCGCTTCCCTGGGCCGAACCTCCGTGGTTCTCGCAGCCGAGATCTTCAACCCCGACGACGGAACCACCTTCGCCCGCGGCCGCACCGTCCTGGTCGCCGCGGACGGGACGGGAAAACCCGTCGAGCTCCCGGAGGAGGTTCGGCAGGACCTGTCGGGGAGGGTCATCGGCTGAGAGCTCACCAGCAGATGGGGCGACCGTGGCGGAACCACACCCGGTGGCGTCCGGGTGGGGCCGCTCACAGTTCCTGGACCAGGGCGACGGAGGGGATCAGGGCGTGCGCCAAGGCCTCCAGGGTCGCCGCGCGGGGTGATGTACGGAGCCACACCAGTGCGATGTCCCGGCTCGGCTGGTACCACACCGGTGACCTGGGAGAGTTCGACGCCGAGGGCAACCTGACCATCACCGACCGCAAGAAGGATCTGGTCAAGGCCTGCGCAGCACCAGGCCGGGGGTCGGCGGGACGGGGGGCAGGACCGTCATGGCCGGCAGCAGGCTGAGGCCGCCGCCGGACGCGATCATGTGACGCATGGTCTCGAGGCTCGTGGCGCGGTAGTCCTTCCGCAGTCGGACCCGGTGCTCGGCGGCCCACCACTGCACCTGCCCCCCCAGGCAGTGTCCCTCGTCCAGGACCAGCAACTCGTGCTCGGCCACGCGGGCCGGTGGTGTGGGGGGTGTGTCCTTGAGCCCCGCAGCCGGCCCGTCGGCCAGTGGATGTCCGGTGGGGGTGGCCAGGACGAACTCCTCACGGAAGAGGGGGCGCACCTCCATGTGGGGGTCATCGACGGGCACGGCGATCAGCGCGGCGTCCAGCCCGCCCGAGTGCAGCATCGTCACCAGCTGGTGGGTTCTCTCCTCGGTCAGCAGTAGCCGGAGATTCGGGAAACGCTCCCCGACGTTGGGTAGCACGTGGGGCAGCAGATACGGACCGAGGGTGGGGAAAACCCCCAGTCGCAACTCGGTGGTCGCACCTGCCGCTTCCTTGGCGATCACCCGTATCGCCTCGGCCTCGGCCAGTACCGTCCTGGCCCGCTCCACCACCCGTTGACCGGTTGGGGTCAATACCGGGCGGGACGCGGCGCGGTCGATCAGGACGACGCCGAGTTCCTCCTCGAGTTTGCGCAGCTGGACCGACAGGGTCGGCTGCGAGACGCCACAGGCGGTGGGCGCCCCGCGGGGAAACCCCCCCGCGGCCCCCCCCCCCCCGGACCCCCCAACCCCCCCGCGCCTTGCCCGGCCGGTGCCAGGGGGGGGGGGGTGGGCTCCCCCCCCCCCGCGGGCACAAGAGATTAGGACGGGGGCGGCGCCGGGGCCCCCGCCGCCCCCCGGATGGACACGAGCGTGTTTGAGGGGGGGGG
>NZ_LR027842.1:1268864-1594388 GCF_900607225.1 [Pseudopropionibacterium] massiliense
CGGGGCGGGACGAGCAGGCCATCACGCAGGCTCTGGCCGGCTCGGCCAAACTCAATCAGCAGCTGACGACGCTCGCGGCGGGCTACGAGGATCACAAGGAGCGGATGCACCTGACGCCTGTGGCGGGGCGGCGGGGCGGGGGGGGGGGGGGGGGGCGGGGGGGGGGGGCGGGGGGGGGGGGGGGGGGGGGGGGGGGGGGGGCCACGAGGTACTCCAGATCCCTCAGGTTCATGCCTGGACGGTAGCAGTGGCGGGGGTTTCCGCCTCCTCCCGGGAACGGATCAGATGATCGAAGGCGGACAGTGCCGCGGTCGCCCCGGAACCCAGCGAGATGACGATCTGCTTGTAGGGGGGGTTGGCGCAGTCGCCGGCGGCGAACACCCCGGGCAGGGATGTGGCGCCGCGCGAGTCGATGACGATCTCCCCGGCACGGTTGCGTTCGATCACGCCATCCAGCCAGCCGGTGTCGGGCAGGAGCCCGATCTGGACGAAAACCCCTTCCAGGTCCAGGCGGCGCACCTGCCCGGAGGTGCGGTCCTCGATCTCGAGTCCCGTCACCTGGGAGCCGTCGCCGACGACCTCCACCACCCGCGTCGAGGTCAGGACCTCGACGTTGGGCAGGGAGCGCAGCGTGTTCACCAGCACGGCATCGGCCTTGAGGACGTCGAGGAACTCCACCACCGTCACGTGCGAGGCGACCTGGGCCAGGTCGATGGCGGCCTCGATGCCCGAGTTGCCGCCACCGATCACCGCCACCGGCCTGCCCTTGAACAGGGGACCGTCGCAGTGCGGACAGAAGGTGACGCCCTTGTTCCGGTACTCCTCCTCACCGGGGACACCCATGGTGCGGTAGTGGGCGCCCGTCGCCAGGACGACGCTGCGGGCGCGCAGTGTCCCACCGCCCTCGATGTCGACGGCGATCAATCCGTCCTCACCAGCCGGGTGCAGCGCAGAGGCCTTCACCCCGGTGGTGATGTCCACATCGTGGGCGCGCACGTGTTCCTCCAGAGCGGCACCGAGACGCGGCCCCTCCGTGTGGGGTACCGAGATGAAGTTCTCGATGGCCATGGTGTCGAGCACCTGCCCGCCGAATCGCGCGGCGACCAGTCCGGTGCGCAGCGCCTTGCGGGCCGAGTAGATGGCGGCAGTCGCCCCCGCTGGGCCGCCCCCGACGACCAGGACCTCGAAGGGATCCTTCGCGTCCAGGGCCTCGGCGATGCGTGCTGCGGCCCCGGAGTCGAGGCGGGCGACGAAGTCCGCGACGTCCATGCGACCCTGTCCGAAGAGCTCCCCGTTCCTGTAGATCGCGGGAACCGCCTTGATGCCGAGCGCCTCCACCTCGTCCTTGAAGGCCCCGCCCTCGACCGCCACGTGGCGGATCCTCGGGTTGATGACGCTCATGGTGTTGAGGGCCTGAACCACGGTCGGGCAGTTCTGGCAGGTCAACGACATGTAGGTGACGAATTCTCCCCCGTCGAGCCGGCGCACCGCATCGGTGGTCTCCTCATCCAGGCGAGGGGCGTGGCCGCCGACCTGGATCAGGGCGAGCACCAGCGAGGAGAACTCGTGCCCCATGGGCAGCCCGGCGAACCGGACCTCGATCTCGGTGCCCACGCGTCGGATCGCGAAGGAGGGGGTACGGGGGTTGGATTCCTCGACGACACTCACGAGAGGGCTGAGGGCAGCGATCTCGTCGAGGAGCTCCCGCATCCTGGTGGATGCGGCGGAGTCATCGAGTGAGGCGGCGAGTTCGATCGGGAGCGAGACGAGCTCCAGGTATTTCTTGAGCTGCGCGGTGGCGTTGGCGTCCAGCACTGTGTGGTTTCTCCTTACCGGTTCGTCAGATCTTGCCGACCAGGTCGAAGGACGGGGTGAGGGTCTCCTCGCCCTCCTCCCACTTGGCGGGGCAGACCTCGCCGGGGTGGTTGCGGACGTACTGGGCGGCCTTGACCTTGCGGAGCAGCTCGGCGGCGTTGCGGCCCACACCCTCGGGCGTGGTCTCGATGTACTGGATGACGCCGTCGGGGTCGATGAGGTAGGTGGAGCGGTCGGCCAGACCGGAATCGGGGCGGGCGTTGTCGAAGTTGGTGGTGATCACGCCATTGACGTCACCGAGCATCGGGAACTCGAGGGTGCCGATCTCGGGGGAGGTCTCGTGCCACGCCTTGTGGACGAAGTGGGAGTCGCGGCTCACCGAGTAGACCTCGACGCCCAGGGACTGGAGCTCGGCGTAGATTCCCTGGAGATCGGCCAGTTCGGTCGGGCACACGAAGGTGAAGTCGGCGGGGTAGAAGAAGACGATGTTCCACTTGCCCTGGAAATCGTCGCTGGAGACATCCACGAAGGCTCCGGAGCGGTAGGCGGTCGTGGCGAAGGGCTTGATCGGGGTGTTGATCAAGGACATGGCGGTCACCTTTCGTCGGTCAATCAGAACGATAGAGACTATATATCAAAAAAGCTAGATGTGCATGATTTGATCTATCGGCGTGGTGTGGGTGCGCCCTCCACCACGAGTCCCTGCGGGTGGAGCCCGGCCCCGGCCTTCCTCAGTTCGGGCGCCAGGGGATGGGCCGTGGCCCGGACGCCGTCGATCTCCTCGATGCGGAACCGCGCCATCCGGCCCCGGGCCACCGCCTCGCCCAGGGCGCGGATCACCCTGGTCGCCGCCTCGCCGGGGGAGCCGGAGGGGAAGAGGGTCAGCGCCCGCCCGCCGCGTCCCAGGTGGGCCAGGCAGTTCCCGTCGGCGATCACCACCACGGCCCCGGCCGGACGCGACGGCCGGGCGGTGTCGTGGGCAGGCCAGGGCAGCACCCGGCCGAAGGGATTCGCGGGATCGACCGCCGCCAGCACCCTCGCCGCGGAGGCGTCGGGTTCGCGGAAGGACCGCAGCGCATCGATGGTCTCGGGGGCGGCGAACTGGGCCGCGCCCAGCCCCGCCACCAGAACCCCGCGACGCACCAGGCCGCTGTCCTCGAGCTCCCGCAGCAGCCCGTAGGCTGCCGCGAACCCCCCGGGCGCTCCCTCAGCGATCCCCCGGGTCACGACGCCGTACCGCTCCAACCAGCCGGTTGCACGCCCCAGCCGCACCTCGGTGGGCGTCGAGGAGTCGTCGGTGACGGTGTACCAGCGACCGGCAAGCGCCCGGACCGCGGGATTGACGGGCCGCGCGGGGCGGGGACGCCTGGCCCTGAGGCGGCTGCTGCTGCGCGGGGCACGGCGGGACGACGCCCCGGTCAGCAGCGCGCGGATCGGGGCCATCGAGGCGGGGGCGATCAATCCCGCCGCGGCGGCCCGCCACAGGAGCCCCGCGTGCTCGGGTGTCACCAGGCCGCCACCGAGCCCGGCCGCGAAGGTGCAGACCTCCTCGTCCGCCGCCTCCAACGGTGGCGGCACCAGGTCCAGGTCGTCGGCCGCGACCATGGCCAGCAACGGGTCCGGCCCGTCGCCGCGGAGCCTGATCAGCACCTCGCCCTCCGCCAGCAGCTGGTCCAGATGGGACGGTTGGTATCCGGAGACCCGTGCCGGAAGCACGTGCGATTCCCACACGCTGGCCGGCAGCACCGCGCCGGCCAGCTGCTGCAGGGCCAGGAGCACCTCGTCGGGGGAGGAGGGGCGCGGCTCCGTGACACCGTGCCGGTCCAGCAGGAAACGGGTGTAGGCCTCGGCGGGCACCGGCTCCACGGCGGCCCGGGCCGCCGCCAGGCAGCGTCCCCGCAGCCGGTCCAGGACCCCCGGATCGCAGTACTCGGTCTCGGTCTCGCCATCGGTGAACCTGCCCCTGACCAGGCGGCCCGCATCGGCCTCCGACTCCAGGAGGCGGCCGGCCACGGCCCGGCCCAGCCCGAGCGAACCCGCGAGGGCCGCGGCCGTGAAGGGCGTGTGGGTGCGGGCGAACCGGGATGTGAGCTGGGTCAGCGGATCGCGGCCGCCGGGTTCGGCGTTCACCTCGCCGGGCACCGCCACGCCCAGGGCGTCGCGCAGCAACGCGAGATCCGGTTCGGCTGCCAGGCGTTCCTCACCGGCCACGGTCACGGGCACCAGGCCGGCGGGCGGCGGATCGGGCGGGGGAAACTCGCTGCGCAGCCCCAGCTCCTCGGGGGACAACGGCCCCAGGCGGCGGGGCAGGTCCACCAGTTCCGCGACGTTGCGGGCCCGGAAACCGTCGGCGGTGTGCTGCAGCTCCGCCAGGAAACGCTCGACCACGACGGGATCCAGCAGCTCCCGCAGATCCAGTGATCCGAGAACCGAGGCCAGCAGGGCCGGGTCGAGGGCCAGCGACTGGGCCCGCCTCTCCGCGATCGGCAGGTCCCCCTCGTACATGAACCTGCCCGCGTAGCCGTAGAGCATGCTGGCCGCGAACGGGCTGGGGGAGGGTGTGACCACCTCGACGAGCCGCACCGCACCCGAACGGATCCGCGAGAGCAGCCCGGTCAGCCCAGGCAGGTCCCACCGGTCGTTCAGGCATTCGCGCACCGCCTCCAGGGTGATGGGGAAGTTCGGGTGCTGGCGCGCCACCTGGAGCAGCTGGGCGGCCCGGTGGCGCTGCTGCCACAGCGGCATCCGGCGGCCGTGGCGGCGGGGCAGCAGCAGGGAGCGGGATGCGCACTCCCGGAACCGGGCCGCGAACAGCGAGGTGCCGCCCACCTGGTCCGCGACGAGGCGTTCCACCTCGTGTGGGGAGATCCGCGCCAGGCCCGCGACCAGGGCGGGCAGTTCCCCGTCGGGCAGCCGCAGGATGAAGCCGTCGTCAGTGGCCACGGGCTGGGAGTCGATCCCGGAACGCCGTTCCACGAGGGCAGCCACCGCCACGCTCCAGGGCGCCAGCACCGCCCGTCCCAGCGGGCTGTGCACCACGACCCGCCAGTCACCCAGCTCGTCGCGGAACCGTTCCACCACGACGGTCCGTTCGTCCGGCACCACCCCGGTGGCCTCGCGCTGCTCCGCCACGAGGGCCGTCAGCTCCCTCCGGGTGTTCTCGTCGATCCAGGGGAGGCCGAGGTCGTCGGGGTCCCCGGCGACCCGGCGCAGCAGCTCCCCGATGCGACATCCCAGCTCCGCGGGGCGGGACAGATCCTCACCGATCCAGAAGGGCAGCTTCCCGGGCCGGCCCGGCGCGGGGGCAACCAGCACCTGGTCGCGCGTGATCCCGACCACCGTCCACGAGGAGGCGCCGAGCGTGAAGGTCTCACCCACCCGGGTCTCGTGGACCATTTCCTCGTCGAGCTCCCCGACCCTGCGCCCGGGGCCGTCGCCGTCGGCCAGGAACACCCCGTAGAGTCCCCGATCCGGGATGGTGCCACCCGATGTGACGGCGAGCCGCCCGGCCCCGGGCAGGGCGAACAACCGGTCGCCGCGCCGCTCCAGCCGGGCCCGCAGCTCCGAGAAATCCGCGCTGGGATAGGTGCCGAGCAGCAACCGCAGAACCGCGTCGAAGGCCTCATCCCCCAGCGCGGAGTAGGGGTGGGAGCGCCGCACCGCAGCCAGCCAAGTTCCGATCTCCAGACCCGCATCCCCCACGGCGGCGGCAGCGGCGACGGTCTGCTGGGCCAGGACGTCGAGCGCCAGGACGGGGATGCGCAGCTCCTCGATCCGGCCCGCGATCATGTCGGAGACGGTCACGACCGCGGCCGCCAGCTCCCCGCGGTGCAGGGTGTGGAGGCATCCCCTGGAGGTCGCCCCCACCTGGTGCCCGGCCCGGCCGAAACGCTGCAGCGCGCTCGATGTGGACAAGGGGGCGCTGATCTGGATCACCTGATCGACGGCGCCCATGTCGATACCAAGCTCCAGAGAGCTCGTGGCGACGACGGCCCGCAGCCGCCCCGCCTTGAGCGCATCCTCGATCTCGGCCCGGAGGTGTTTGCTGACCGAACCGTGATGGGCGCGGGCCAGGTCCTCGTCGCCGCCGGCCTCCAGCCACAGCTCGTTGAGGCGCGCCGTCAGTTTCTCCGCCGCCCGGCGGGAGTTCGCGAACACCAGCGTGGAGCGTGCCTTCAGGATCGAATCCAGGATCTTCTTCTCCACGTGGGGCCAGGGATCGTTCAGCGGGGGAGTGACGACCTGGACATCCCAGCTCTTCCCGGTCCCGGGAGCCACCACCGACACGTCCCGGTCGCCCCCGAGGAGGGCCGCCACCTTTTCGACGGGGCGCACCGTGGCGGACAGTGCCACGCGTTGCACGTCGCGCCCGGCCAGCAGGTCCAGGCGCTCCAGGCTGAGGGCCAGGTGGGTGCCGCGTTTGGAACCGGCGACGGCGTGGATCTCGTCGACTATCACCGTCTCGACGTCGCGGAGGGTTTCCCGGGCCGAGGAGGTGAGCATCAGGTACAGCGACTCGGGTGTGGTGATCAGCACATCCGGTGGCCTGCGCCGCATCCGGTCGCGGTCGCGGGCCGGGGTGTCGCCCGATCGCACGCCGACGGTGACCTCGGATGTCCGCTGGCCCTGTTTCTCGACCTCCCCGCGGATCCCGGCCAGGGGGACGCGCAGGTTGCGTTCCACGTCCACCCCGAGCGCCTTCAGGGGGGAGACGTAGACCACCCTCGTGCCCCGGTCCCAGTGGCCTGGTCGCAACAGGGAATCGAGGGCGTGCAGGAAGGCCGCGAGGGTCTTCCCGGAGCCGGTCGGCGCCACCACCAGGACGTGCCCCCCGTCGGCGATGGTTCGCCACGCCTCCTTCTGCACGGACGTCGGCGCCCCGAAGGTGTTCACGAACCAGTCCCTGCTCGGGGCGGAGAAACGACTCATCGGCATGCCGGAAGTCTGCCACCCGGCCCCGACAGGTCACTGAACCTGCCCCGAAGCTGGTTGAGCCGGCCGGTGTCGAAACCATCTCGCGCTTGCCCGGGGACTTGCGGTCAGTCGGCGGCGACCTCCGCCCCGTCGGTCGACCAGTTGATGTGGAAGGAACCCTCGTCGTCGACGCGGCGATAGGTGTGCGCCCCGAAGTAGTCACGCAGCCCCTGCGTGAGTGCCGCGTTGAGACGCGGGGCGCGGGCCTGGTCGTAGTGGGCCAGCGCCGCCGAGAAACCGGGCACCGGTACCCCGGCCCGCACGGCCTCGGCCACGACGGTGCGCCAGCCTTCCTGGGCCTCCGTGAGGCCCGCCACGATGGAGGGGGCCTCCAGCAGGGTGACGAGGTTGCCGGCCGCGTACTCGGAACGAATCCGTTCCAGCAGCCGGGCGCGAATGATGCAACCGGCGCGCCAGATCCGCGCCACCTCCGCGATGTCGATGCTCCAACCGTATTCGGCGGCGGCCATGCGAATCTCGTCCAGGCCCTGCGCGTAGGCAACCACCTTGCTGGCCCACAGCGCCTGGCGGACCTGTTCGACGAAAACGCCGCGATCGGCCACCCGGATGCTCCGGTCCGGTCCGTGGAGGGCTGCCCGGGCGGCGGCGCGCAGCTCGGGGGCCGAGGAGATGGCGCGGGCGAACACGGACTCGGCGATGGTGTTGACCGGGGTGCCCAGGTCGAGCGCCGACTGCACGGTCCAGGTGCCCGTCCCCTTCATGCCCGCGGCGTCCCGGATCACATCCACCAGCGGAACACCGGTGCGGGGATCGGTCTTGCGGAGCACCTCGGCGGTGATCTCGATCAGGTAGGAGTCCAGGTCCCCGGTGTTCCAGGTGGCGAAGATGTCGGCCATCTCGGCGTGGTCGAGGCCCATGGCCTTCAACAGCTCGTAGGCCTCGCCTATGAACTGCATGTCGGCGTACTCGATGCCGTTGTGGACCATCTTCACGAAATGTCCGGCGCCGTCGGTGCCGATGTGGGTGCAGCACGGCTCCCCGTCCACGTCGGCGGCGATCCGTTCCAGGACCGGGCCGAGGGCCTCGTAGGACTCCGGGGATCCGCCGGGCATGATCGACGGCCCCTCCAGTGCTCCCACCTCCCCTCCCGAGATGCCCGCGCCCACGAAATGCAACCCGAGGCCACGGAGACGCTGCTCGCGGCGGCGGGTGTCCTGGAAGAACGAGTTGCCGCCGTCGACGACGATGTCCCCCTTTTCCAGGAGCGGGATGAGGGAATCGATGGTGGCGTCGGTGGCGGCACCTGCCTTGACCATGAGAATGACGCGGCGGGGTCGTTCCAAGGAGGTGACGAAATCCGCCAGCTCGTGAGAGGGCACGAAATCCCCCTCGGAGCCGTGGAGCGCGATGACCTCGTCGGTGCGGGCGGCCGTCCGGTTGTAGAGGGCCACCCGGAATCCCTTGTGCGCGAGGTTCCGGGCCAGGTTCGACCCCATCACCGCCATTCCGATCACTCCGACCTGGGCCAACTGCTCGCTCATGTGACTCCTCGACTGCTCGGAAGCTCTTCAAATCCGTGCAGCCAGCTTAGAGGGTGTCGACGTGGAGCACGTTCCGGACGCGGCGGTCGTCCGTGATCCGGTGCGGCGAGTGCGAACTCCCCGGGCCCGGCTGCGGGTGTCCGCTTCGTGACCCCGCGGGCGTGGGCCGGGCAGTGGGTTCTGTACATTAATCGTGCGCGGAAGAAAAAAGCTGCGTGTCCTGTCCGGCTGGCCTTTCGGGCTGCTGCGCCGTCGGGACCTCTCTTCTGTATGAAACCGACGTAGAGGGAACAAAATTCAATGCAGAGCAAGCGCTTGATGGTCGTCACGGGCCTGCTGTCAGCGGCAGCCATCGTTCTTTCCGCATGCGGAACCGCAGCCGGCAGCGGCGGCTCCGAATCCGCCCAGCAGGGCGACAACGTGATCAGGATCGAATACGTTCACCGGCTTCCCGACGGTCCGGGAACGGTTCCGGTGGTCGACATGGTTGAGAAATGGAATGCCGCACATCCGAACATCCAGGTCACCGCGACCAAGTTCACCGGCAAATCATCGGAGCTGATGACCAAGCTGAAGTCCGACGTCGCGAACAAGAGCGCTCCCTGCCTGGCCCAGGTCGGTTACGGCGAGGCCCCCGAGATGTTCGTGCAGAACATGCTCGAGGACGTATCCGGTGAGGCCGCCAAGTACGAGGACAACTACAACGACGCCGCTTACTCCCAGATGTCTGTCGGCGGCAAGATGGTGGGTCTGCCCCAGGACACGGGGCCTCTGGTCTACCTGTACAACGAGGCCGAGTTCACTGCCCTGGGCATCGCGGTTCCCACAACCTTCGACGAGCTCCTGGAGGCCGCCAAGAAGGCCGCCGCCCAAGGAAAGTACATCCTCGACTTCGAACCCGACGAGGCCGGCTACTGGCTCTCCGCCCAGGCCGCCGCCGCCGGCGCCGTGTGGTACTCGACGGTCGACAACAAGTGGAGGATCAACACCACCGACGAGAAGACACAGGCGGTGGCCAAGTTCTGGCAGGACGTCCTGGACGCCCAAGCCGCGCTCACCAACAAACGCGCGGACGACTCCTACGAACAGGCCCTGACGAACGGGTCCCTGATCGGCAACATCGCCCCCGCCTGGGAGGTCGGCTACGCCCTCGACAAGCTGGACGGCACCCCCTACGAGGGACAGTGGCGCGTCGCGAAACTGCCCACCGTCGGGGGTGCCCGGATGACCGGACCCGACGGAGGATCCGGCGTGGCCGTCATGAAGGGGTGCCAGCACAGGACCGAGGCCATGGAGTTCAACAACTGGCTGAACACCCAGGTGGCCGACCTGGCCTCCCAGGGGCTCCTGCCCGCCGCCAAGGGCGCGGTCACCACCCCCGAGAAGACCCTGCGCCAGTTCGGCAACCAGGACGTCTACCAGGTGCTGGCCGAGGCCAACGGCGAGCTGCCCTCGGAATGGGGCTACATTCCCGGCTTCTCCACCGTCACCCAGAAGATGAAGGAGAAGGCCGACGAGGTGGTGGCGGGCGGCGCGAAGGTGACCGACATCTTCGCCGTCACCGAGACCACCTCGAAGGAGATCCTCAAGGAATCCGGCCTACCCGTTGCCGAGGAGGGGTGACTCGGGGCCGCCCCCTGCCACGATTCCTCAGCGCCTGTGGGTGACCCTGCCGTTCCACAGGGTCATCTCCACCGGGTCGGGGAGATCCCGGCCGTGGTACGGGTTGTTGTGGCTGATGGAGGCGGAATCGTTCCGATCCACCGTCGCTCTCCGCTGCGGGTCGATCAGCACCAGGTTCGCCGGCTCACCGGGGGCCAGGGGACGGCCCTGCCCCGTCGCCTTCCCGATCCGGGCCGGGGCGTGGCTCATCCGATCCGCCACCTGCGGCCAGGTCAGGCGGCCCGGGGCGACCATGGTCTCCATCACCACCGCCAGGGCCTGTTCCAGCCCCAGCATCCCCGGCCTGGCATCCACGAAGGCGTGGTCCTTGTCCTGCGGCGCGTGGGGCGCGTGGTCCGTGGCGACCGCGTCGATGGTGCCGTCGGCCAGCGCGGCACGCACCGCCTCGACGTGCTCGTCGGTGCGCAGCGGGGGATTGACCTTGAACGTGGTGTCGTATCCGACGACCTCCGGGGTGGTCAGGTACAGGTGATGGGGGGTGGCCTCGGCGGTCACCCGGATGCCCCGCTTCTTGGCCCAGCGCAGCACGTCCACGCCCTCCGCCGTCGAGACGTGACACACGTGCAGGCGGGACCCGGTGGCCTCCGCCAGGGCGACGTCGCGGGCGATTATCACCGACTCCGCCACCGGAGGCCAGCCGGGGAGCCCCAATCGACCCGAGATCTCACCCTCGTGGCAGCACGCCTCGGGTCCCGCGAGGGTCGCGTCCTGGGCGTGCTGCGCCAGCACGCCGTCGAATGGTTTCACCCACTCGAAGGCACGCCTCATCAAACTGGCGTCCATCACGCAGTGCCCGTCGTCGGAGAACATCGACACCCGGGCCCGCGAACGGTGCATCAGTCCCAGCTCCGCCAGCTCCCTGCCGGCCAGTTCCTTGGTGATGGCGCCGATCGGGATCACCTGGCAGTTGTTGGCCGCGGTTCCCAGGGCCAGCACATGTTCCGCATTCTCGGCAGTGTCCGTGACGGGTTGGGTGTTGGCCATCGCGAAGACAGCGGTGAAACCCCCGCGGGCGGCGGCGCGGGAACCGGAATCCACGGTTTCGGCGTCCTCGCGTCCCGGTTCACGCAGGTGGGTGTGGATGTCCACCAGACCGGGTAGCGCGATCAAGCCGTCCGCGTCGACGGTGGTTGCGCCCAGGGGGCGTTGATCGACGAGACGACCCGCATCGACGAACAGATCCGTTCGAGAACCGTCGGGCAGGGTCACCCCGGTGATGGCGAGCTTCGACATTGGTTTCCTCCCGTCAGTCGGCCAGCAGGTGATGCAACACGCTCATGCGGACCGCGACCCCCGAGGAGACCTGATCGAGCACGATGGAACGCGGGTCGTCGGCGGCGGTGGAGCTGATCTCCAGGCCACGGTTCATGGGTCCGGGGTGCGCGATCACCGCAGTGGGACGCAGCCTGGTCAGCCGGGAGGCCGTCAACCCGTAGGCGGCGACGTACTCCCGTTCCGAGGGGAAGAAACCGCCCTGCATGCGTTCTCGCTGCACCCGCAGCATCATGGCGACGTCGACGTCCGAGATCACCTCGTCCAGGTCGGGGGTGACCTGCACCCCCCAGGTCCCCACCCCGGGCGGCAGCAGCGTGTGCGGGGCGACGAGCACCACCCGCGCGCCCAGCCTGCCCAACAGCGCGACGTTCGAGCGGACGACCCTGGAGTGCAGCAGATCCCCGGTGATGGCAACCAGTTTGCCCTCGAGGGTTCCCAGCCTGGCACGGGTGAAGTGTGTCAGCATCGCGTGGGCGTCCAGAAGGGCCTGGGTCGGGTGCTCGTGGGTACCGTCCCCGGCGTTGACCATGCAGGCCCGCACCCATCCTGCTGCCTGGGCCACCGATCCGGAACCCGGGTGGCGCATCACGATGGCGTCCACCCCCATGGCATCCAGGGTCATGAGGGTGTCGCGCATCGATTCGCCCTTCGAGACGCTCGACCCTCGTGCCGAGACGTTGATCGCGTCAGCTGAGAGCCACTTGGCGGCGAGCTCGAAGGAGCTGCGGGTACGGGTGGAGTCCTCGAAGAAGAGGTTCACCACGGTGCGGCCCTTCAGGTAGGGCAGTTTCTTGACCCGGGCCTCCTGCAGCTGATGCATCCGCCCGGCCAGGTGAAGGATCGAGTGGATCTCGTCGGTGCCGAGATCGGTGATGCTGAGCAGATGCTTCATGGCCGGGCTCCTCCGGGGACGTGGATCAGTGGCGGCTGCGTTCCTGGACCCGCAGGTTTCGTTCGGCCTCGTCGAGGCGTTCGCTCAGCAGGCGCCGCACCTGGTCCGTTGGCTCCCCCTCGGCGAGATAACGGCGGAACCGTTCGATCACATCGGCTGTCGCCAGGGTTTCCGGGAACAACCACCTGAGCACCGCCCCGATGGCCGCGTAGCCGCGCTTTTCCCAACCGTCCTCACGCTTCGAGATGACCTCGGCCAGTTTCGCGTAGGCATCGACGTAGGGGGCCAGCACATCCTCCTGCCCGTAGTTGATGAATCCCACGGCGATGCTGCGATGGGTCTCGTTCGGGACGTCCGGGTCCGCGGTCGCCAGTCGCCACGCCTCCGCCTTGGCCTGCGTGGTCGGGAGTCCCGCGCGCGCTCCGGCGGCGTGCTCGGCGCCGGTATTGGTGTTGTCCCGCTCCAGTTCGGCGGCGATCTCCTTCTCGCCGAAGACACCGCGTCGTGCCAGCGTGGTGACGATGAGCCAGCGCACCTCGGTGTCCACCGCGAGATCGGTGGGGACCTCCTCGTCGTGCAGCCAACCGCGGATCAGTTCGCAGGCGCTCTCGCTGCGGGCAACCCCGATCAGGGTCTTTGCGATGATGAGTTGCGCATCGGACCCGGGTTCGGCATCTTTCAGCAGCCCCGCCAGACCGGTGACGAGTTTCATGTTCGCGGCCTCGCGCAGCTCGGGGGCCATGAACCGGCCCGAGCAGACCGCCGCCTGAGCCAGAACCGTCGCGATGGCTGCCATGTCCTTCTCGGAGCCGATGCCCTGGAGGGCCAGGGAGACCAGCTCCTGCGGTGCGATCTCGGCGTCGCGGACCGAGTCCCAGAACAGCGACCAGGTGACTGCCCGGGCCAGCGGATCGGTCAGCCTGTCGATCCCTTTCACCAGGGCGTTGCGGGACATCTCGTCGAGGCGCACCTTCGCGAAGGTCAGATCACCGTCGTTGAGAAGAATCACGTCGCGTCGGGGCCGTCCCACCAGGTCGGGCACCTCGGTGCGTTCACCCGAGATGTCGGTCTCCACGTAGTCAACGCGTTCGAGACCATTGTCGGTGTTGGCGTAGATGCCGATGCCGAGACGGTGGGTGCGCAGCGTCGGCCAGGCCTCGGGGGCGGTCTGGACGATCGCGAACCGCGTGAAGGTGCCGGTCTCGTCAACCTCGAACTCGGCCCGCAGGGTGTTGACCCCGGCGCTCTCCAGCCACTGCCCGGTGAACCAGGACAGGTCGCGTCCGGAGGCGGCCTCCAGCTCGGTGAGCAGATCGGCCAGGGTGGTGTTGCCGTGGGCGTGCTTGCGGAAGTAGTTCCCGACCCCCTTGGTGAAAGCCTCGATACCGACGAAGGAAACCAGCAGCTTCAACACGGAGGCACCCTTGGCGTAGGTGATGCCGTCGAAGTTCTGCTCCACCTTCTCCAGGTCGCTCATGTCCGCGGCTATGGGGTGGGTGGTGGACAGCTGGTCCTGCAAGTATGCCCAGGCCTTGCGTTCGTTCGAGAACGAGGCCCACGGATTGGCGCCGGTGCCGTACTTCCTGGCGATCTCGTCCGCCGCGAAGTGCGAGGCCCATTCCGCGAACGACTCATTGAGCCACAGGTCGTCCCACCAGCGCATCGTCACCAGGTCGCCGAACCACATGTGGGCCAGCTCGTGGAGGATGGTGTTGTCGCGGGCCTCCATCTCGCGGGCGGTGACGCGGGAACGGAACAGGTACTGGTCACGGAAGGTGACGCAGCCCGCGTTCTCCATGGCCCCGAAATTGAATTCGGGCACGAAGATCTGGTCGTAGGAATCAAAGGCGTAGGGCACCCCGAAGGCCGACTCGAACACCTCGAAACCACGCTGCGTGGTCTCGAGGATCCGGTCGGCGTCGAGGAACTCGGCCACGGATGCGCGGCAGGCCACGGAGGCGGGCAGCACTCCGGCCGCGGAGTTGATCCGGCCCTCGACCACGTGGTACTCGCCGGCCACCAAAGCGGTGATGTAGGTCGATATCACGGGGGTGGGAGCGTGCTCGAAGCGCGCGATCCCCTCCCCGGCAGGCTGGCCCTCGACGGAGCGGGAGTTGGTGAACACGCTCCAGTGGGCGGGCGCGAGGACGGTCAGCTGGAAGGTCGCCTTCTGGTCGGGCTGCTCGAAGGTGGCGTACATGCGCCGGGCATCCGCCGTCTCGAACTGGGAGTACAGGTAGACCTTGCCGTCGGTGTCGACGAAACGGTGCAGCCCCTCACCGGTGTGGGAGTAGCGGCCGATGGCGTCGACGACGATCGTGTGGTCACCCTCCGGAAGGTCGTTCAACGGCAGCCGGTAGCCGTCGAATCCATCGATTGGAAGAGGGTTGCCGTCGAGGCTGGCGGAAAGGATCTCGTCCGCGATCACGTCCAGATGAGTGGATCCGCCCTTCGATGTGAAGTCGAGTTCGGTGTGAGAGGCGAAGGTGCGCTCGGGATCGGCGACACCATTGCCGGTCACGTCAACCGTCACCCGGTAGGCCCCGGCCTTGACGACGCGGGAGCGGCGGGCGGCTTCTTCGCGAGTGATATTGGCGGTTGCCATGGACACCTTCAATCATCGTTGCTGTTCTGCCAAGCTCAAGCACTTTATCGCATCATTCCTCGTGCAGGGACTGTGACAGCATGGGGCCATGACAATTTCCCCCGGAGCCGAACACCGCTGGCAGGAACTCAACCAGCTTCTCCTGGCCGCCAGCGACGCCTACTACGGGGGAGTCGAGCCCATCATCTCCGACGCCGAGTACGACGAACGACTCAAGGAACTCGCGGGGCTGGAGGAACGCCATCCCGGGCTGCGGCGCCCGGACTCCGCCACCACGCGGGTGGCCTATGCGCGCGTGACCGAGTTCACCCCCGTCACCCACCGGCAGCCGATGCTGAGCCTCGACAACGTCTTCGACGAGGCCGAACTGGCGGCCTGGCTGACCAGGGTGCCCGCCGAGCACTACCTGTGCGAGCTGAAGATCGACGGGCTGGCGGTGAACCTCACCTACCTCGACGGGCGGCTCGCGCAGGCGGCCACCCGGAGGGATGGGCGGGTGGGGGAGGACATCACCGGCAACGTCGCCACCATCCACGGCATCCCACACCGGCTGCGGGGAGCCGGCATCCCCGCCGTGCTGGAGGTGCGCGGCGAGGTGTTCTTCCCCAAGCAGGCCTTCGCGGAACTGAACGAGGCCCTCGAGGAGGCCGGCCAGCACCGCTTCGCCAACCCCCGCAACGCCGCCGCCGGATCGCTCAGGCAGAAGGACCCAAGGATCACCGCCGCACGTCCCCTCCGGATGATCGTCCACGGCATCGGAACCCACGACGGCCTCTCCCTGACCCGCCAGAGCCAGGCCTACGACGTGCTCGACTCCTACGGGCTGCCGGTGTCGGCCCACACCCGGGTGGTCGACTCGGCCTCCGCGGTTCAGGCCTACGTCGCCCATCACGGCGAACACCGCCACGACGCCGAACACGAGATCGACGGGGTGGTGGTCAAGGTCGACGACCTGGCCGCCCAGCGCCGGCTGGGATCCACATCCCGGGCGCCCCGCTGGGCGATCGCATACAAGTACCCGCCCGAGGAGGTCCACACCCGGCTCCTCGACATCCGCGTCGGGGTCGGACGCACCGGGCGCGTCACCCCGTTCGGTGCGATGGAACCGGTGCTGGTCGCGGGATCCACGGTCGCCATGGCCACCCTCCACAATGCCCACGAGGTGGCGCGCAAGGGAGTGCGGATCGGGGACACGGTGGTGCTCCGCAAGGCCGGTGACGTGATTCCCGAGATCGTCGCCCCCGTCGTCTCGCTGCGCGACGGCAACGAACGCGACTTCGTGATGGCCACCCACTGCCCGTCCTGCGGCACCGCCCTGGCGCAGCAGAAGGAGGGCGACAAGGACCTGCGCTGCCCGAACGCCCGCAGCTGCCCCAGCCAGCTCAGGGAACGCCTCTACTCGCTGGCCGCCCGTGGGGCCTTCGACATCGAGGCGCTGGGCGAGGTGGGTGCCCGCGACCTCCTGGAATCCGGGCTGCTGACCGACGAGTCGGGTCTGTTCGCGCTCACCGAGGAGGACCTGGCCCGCAGCTCCATCTACGCCACCCGGCGGGGAATCACCGCCAACGGCCTGAAGCTGCTGGAGAACCTGGCGGCCGCCAAGCAGCAGCCGCTGTGGCGGGTGCTGGTGGCGTTGTCCATCCGCCACGTCGGTCCCACCGCGGCCCGCACGCTCGCATCCCGCTTCGGGAACATGGCGGCGATCCGCGCCGCCTCCGTCGACGAACTGGCCGACACCGAGGGCGTGGGCCCGGTGATCGCCCAGTCGCTGAAGCAGTGGTTCGAGGTGGACTGGCACGTCGACATCGTCGACGCCTGGACCGCCGCCGGGGTCAGGATGGCCGACGAGACCCCCGGGCCGGGAAACGACGACCGGCCCTCCGCGACCCTCGAGGGACTGACCGTGGTCGTCACGGGAAGCCTCGGGGGATTCACCCGCGACGGGGCCAAGGAGGCCATCGTCTCCCGGGGCGGCAGGGCCGCCGGGTCGGTGAGCCGGAAAACCAGCTACGTGGTGGTGGGGGAGAACGCCGGCAGCAAGGCCGGCAAGGCGGAGGAACTGGGGGTACCCATCCTCGACGAGGCCGGATTCCTGACCCTCCTGGAGAAGGGACCCGCGGGGCTCAGCGGCGACGGCGACGCGGCAACATCTGCGCCCGGATCGCCCGGTGACGAGTGACCAGCCCGCTGATGCCGTCGCGCCCCAGTTCCCGTGGCGTGCTCCGATTGTTCATGGGAACAGTCTAGGAACGCATTAGGGTGGGGCGGCATGGGTCCCCACTCCACAGCTTGGGTCACGAAGGTCAGCGACGAGGCCATCCGAGCCTCCTGGGGTGATGCCACGTTCCTGCGGGGACGTTCCTACGAGGCCGCCGGGCACGTCCTGAAGTACTCCACGGACCGCACCGGCTCCATCGAAGCGGTGGTCAAGGGCAACGGAAGGAAGGTCTACCGGACGTTCCTCCACCACGACCACCGAGGCGTCAACAGCGCCTGCTCGTGCCCGATGAGGATGGGGTGCAAACACGCCGTCGCGGTGTTGCTGGCCGTGCGGGAATCGATGATCGAGACCGTTTCCCCGGCATCCTCCTGGGAGAACGCGCTGGCCGGGCTGCTGCCCGTGGCCGAGACCGGGGGGCGGGTCGTCGAACTCGGCCTGGAGTTCCGGATCGACGGTCCGTTGGAGCAGCCGAACGGGCTGGCGTTGCGTCCCCTGCGGCTCGGGGCACAGGGCTGGGTGAAATCCCAGGCCGGCTGGCTGGACATCGTCACGAATTACCGGGGGCTGACCTACGAACCCGCGCAGCGCGAGGTCCTGCTGCAGATGGCGAGACTCACGGGGCGCCACCAGTACACCTACGCCACCCCGGCCTCGGTTTCTCTGTCCGACCTCGGCCCGCTGGGCTGGTCGCTCCTGCGTCAGGGTGTGGACGCCGGGATCCAGCTGATCGCGGGCCAGGGATTCCAGGACGTGGAGGTCGGATTCGAACCGGTCAGGATCTGGCTGGACGTCGATCTCCGGGACGACGGATCGCGACAGCTCGCGATGTCCGGGGACCTGGGGCCGGTGCCCCCGGGCAGCAGGCGATTCCTGATCGGGGAGCCGGCCCACGGGGTGGGGGAGCTGGGACCGGGCGGCCGGCTGCGTCTGCACCCGCTGGCCGGGACGGTACCCGACGCGATCCGCGGATTGTTCAACCGGGACCAGGCGGTCACGGTCCCGGCCCGGGACGCCGGGCGGTTCCAGCTGATGTACCTCCCGGCGCTGGTGCAGAAAGGACTCGTCCCCCCGGGCACGTGGGACCCGGAAGACCTCCCACACCCCGAACTGACCCTCGGCCTGACCCACGAACCCGGGCATCGGCTGCTGCTCGAATGGGGTTTCAGGTACGTAGCGGGGGAAACCACCGTCGATGTCGCGTTCCATCCCCGGGCGGGGGAGGCCTTCCGGGACCAGGAGGCCGAGCAGTTCCTCGAGGAGGTCGCGCTCCGGCTGGTGGGGGACTACCCGGCCCTGCGGGAACCCCACTGGCAGCGACTGAATCCGAACGCGACGGTGACCCGGGCCGACGCGGCCCGATTCGTCACCGAAACCCTGCCCCTGCTGGAGGATGAGGGAGTCATCGTCACCCACAGCGGCGAGGTCCCCGAGTACTCGCGCGCCACCGAGGCCCCGGTGATTTCGGTCGGCGCGGAGGACACCGGCGACAACGACTGGTTCAACCTCCACGTCCGGGTCACGGTCGCAGGCAGCGACGTGCCCTTCGAACAGCTCTTCCGGGCGCTCGCCGTGGGGGACGAGGCGATGCTGCTGGACGACGGAACCTGGTTCCCGCTGGACCGCCCCGAACTCGATCGGCTGCGGCAACTCCTCGCCGAGGCCCGGGAACTCGTGGACCCCGGCCCGGGCGGGCAGCTGCGGATCAGCGCCTACCAGGCCGGCCTGTGGGAGGAACTCGCGGAACTGGGGGTCGTGGAGGAGCAGTCGCGGCGCTGGCGGGAACGCGTGCAGACCCTGCTGGGTCTCGGCTCCGACGAGAAGAGGGTCACGGTTCCGGACGGGCTGGATGCGATGCTCCGCCCCTACCAGGAGCAGGGACTCACCTGGCTCGCCGCGCTCTGGGACGCGGGCCTCGGCGGGGGGCTCGCCGACGACATGGGGCTCGGGAAAACCCTCCAGAGCCTGGCTCTGCTGGAACGCGCCCGGGAACTCGGCCAACTGGACGCCGCGCCGGTGCTCGTCGTGGCGCCCGCCAGCGTCGTCGGCACCTGGGCGGAGGAGGCGGCCCGGTTCGCACCAGGCCTGAAGGTCGCCACCATCCGGGCCACGCGGGCCAGGCGGGACACGGAACTGGCCGAGGAGATCCGCGGCGCGCACCTGGTGGTCACCTCCTACACCCTCCTGCGCATGGAGGACGAGGCCTACCTGGAGCAGCGATGGCGTGGCCTGGTGCTGGACGAGGCCCAGTTCGTCAAGAACCACCGCTCCCGCACCTACCAGGTGGCGCGCCGCATCGGGGCCCCGTTCACCCTGGCCATCACCGGCACCCCGCTGGAGAACTCCCTCGGTGACCTGTGGTCGATGTTCTCGCTGGCCGCGCCGGGTCTGTTCCCGCGCCTGGAGGGTTTCACCGAGAACTACCGCAAACCGGTGGAGAGAAACGGCGAGACGGATGTTCTGGGGAGGTTGCGCGCACGGATCCGCCCGTTCATGCTGCGTCGCACCAAACGCGAGGTGGTCAGGGAACTACCCGAGAAGGTGGAGCAGGTCACGCGGCTGGAACTCACCCCGGCGCACCGGCGCCGCTACGACCAGCACCTGACCCGGGAACGCACCCGGGTGCTCGGGATGCTCGAGGACATGGACCGGAACCGGGTGGCGATCTTCCGGGCCCTGACGAAACTGCGGCAACTCGCCCTGGACCCCCGCCTGGTGGACACCGATCTGCCGCCCGCCCCGTCGGCGAAGATCACCGCCCTGCTCGGGCAGATCCGGGAACTGGCCGAGGAGGGGCACCGCGCGTTGGTGTTCTCCTCCTTCACCGGATTCCTGAAACTGGTGCGCGGTGCGCTGGATGCGGAGGGCATCGAATACGTCTACCTCGACGGACGCACCCGCGACCGGCCGGCCCGCATCGCACAATTCCGGGAAGGTGACGCCCCGGTGTTCCTGATCTCCCTGAAGGCCGGTGGGTTCGGACTTACCCTCACCGAGGCCGACTACGTCTTCGTGTTGGACCCGTGGTGGAATCCCGCCGCCGAGAACCAGGCCGTCGACCGGGCACACCGCATCGGCCAGACCCGGGCGGTCAACGTCTACCGCATGGTCTCGGCCGACACCATCGAGGAGAAGGTCGTGGCCCTGCAGCAGCGCAAACGCGACCTGTTCGCATCCGTCGTCGACACGGGGGAGTTCCGCAGCGCCGCCATCACCGCCGCCGACATCCGGGGTCTGCTGGAATAGGGCAATGCCCGAAGGACACGTCATCCACCGCCTCGCCAACACCTTCCAGGAGGACTTCGCCGACCGCGCGGTGCGGGTCAGCTCCCCGCAGGGAAGGTTCGCCGACGAGGCCGCCACCCTTGACGGCCACACCCTCACCGGCGCCGAGGCCGTCGGGAAACACCTGTTCATCAACTTCGACGTTCCCGGGGCCAACCGCATCCACATCCACCTGGGGCTGATCGGGAAACTCGATTTCTCCCCGGTAGCAGACCCTGTCGGACAGGTGCGGCTGCGAATCGTGGCCGGCGACCGGGCCGCCGATCTGCGCGGCCCGCAGTGGTGCCGACTGATCACCGGTGAGCGATACGAGAAAGTTCTCTCGGAGTCCGGACCCGACCCGTTGCGCGACGACGCGGACCCCGCACGCGGATGGGCGAGGATCCGCAGATCGGGCAAATCCATCGCCGCCCTGCTGATGGACCAACGGGTCGCCGCCGGGGTGGGCAACATCTTCCGCGCCGAGGTGCTGTTCCGGCACGGAATCGACCCCACCACCCCGGGCCGGGAGATCGACGAGGCCACATGGGGGGTGCTGTGGGAGGACCTGGTTGGTTTGATGACGGTGGCGCTGGAACGCGGCCGAATCGACACCGTCGCCGACGAACACGGGCCCGAGGCCCAGGAACGTCCTCCCAGGGTGGACGCCCACGGTGGCGAGGTCTACGTGTACCGGCGTGCCGGGCAACCCTGCCTGGTGTGCGGAACAGAGGTGCGCACCACCGTGCTGGAGGGACGAAACCTCTACTGGTGCTCAAGGTGTCAGCGATTCAACAGCGCTTCCGACTAATCTGTTCGACATGCATTTCAGCGCCTTCGACGCCTACCTCTTCGACCTGGACGGGGTCCTGACTCCCACCGCTGAAGTCCACATGAAGGCCTGGGGCGAGATGTTCACCGCCTTTCTCGCCGGTTTTCCCGGCCGGGAACCGTGGACCGACGCCGACTACTTCGCTCATGTGGACGGAAAACCCCGCTATGACGGTGTCCGCGACTTCCTCGCATCCCGCGGCATCGAGCTGCCCGAGGGCGATCCCTCGGATGCCGCCACGGAACAGAGCATCTGTGGCCTGGGGAATCGCAAGAACGAGACCTTCAACGAGATCATCCGCCGAGACGGCGTCGCTCCCTATCCCGGATCCGGGGCGCTCGTCAACGCGCTCCGGGCGCGGGGCGCGAAACTGGCCGTCGTCTCCTCCTCCCGCAATGCCGTGCCCGTCCTGCGCGCCGCCGGACTGGAGGACGCCTTCCCCGTGATCGTGGACGGGAACGTCGCGAAACAACAGGACCTGACGGGCAAACCCGCCCCCGACACCTTCCGGTACGCCGCTGAGCAGTTGCGGGTGGAACCCGCCCGGGCCGTCGTGGTCGAGGACGCCCTGTCCGGGGTGGCCGCCGGTGCCGCCGGTGGCTTCGGGCTCGTGGTCGGGGTGGACCGGGGGGTCGGCCCCGAAGCCCTGCGCCGAGCCGGAGCGGGCCTGGTGGTCGCCGATCTTGGGGAGCTGGTGGCCTGATGCGCTGGATCTCCTCCGACCCGCTGAACCGTTTCCGTTTCCCCATCGACGACTGGCGCTTCGTCGAGGTGGAACCCGGGCTCGACGATCTGGGCGTCACCGAAACCCTGTTCTCCATCGGAAACGGCTACCTGGGGATGCGCGGCAATCCCGAGGAGGGGCGCAAGTCCTACTCCCACGGCACCTTCATCAACGGTTTTCACGAAACCTGGACCATCAAACACGCCGAGGAGGCCTTCGGGTTCGCGAGCACGGGCCAGACCATCGTGAACGTGCCCGACGCGAAACTCATCAAGATCTACGTCGACGACGAACCGCTCACCCTCGGGCAGTCCGACCTGGACCACTACGAACGCGCCCTCGACTTCCGCGCGGGATGCCTGACCCGCGACCTGGTCTGGCGCACCCCGGCGGGCAAACGGGTGAAACTGAGCTCCCGCCGCATGGTCAGCTTCACCGATCGGCACCTCGCGCTGTTCGAGATCGAACTGACCATGATGGAGGGCGATGCGCCGATCGTGCTCAGCTCCCAGGTGGTCAACCGGCAGGACGGCTTCGACGACTACCGGCAGCCGAGGAACGAGGAGGGCTTCGACCCTCGACGCGCGGGCAAGTTCGACGGCCGGGTGCTGCAACCGCGCGGCCAGTGGCACGACGACCAGCGAATGGCGCTCGGATACGAGACCACCGACTCCCACATGACGCTGTGCGTGGCCGCCGAGCACACCCTCGACACCGCGAACCCCTACGAGGTGATCTCCCGCATCGAGGAGGACCAGGCCAAGCAGGTCTACCGCATCGAGGCGCGCGAAGGGGTCCCGATCATCATCCGCAAGGCGGTCGCCTACCACACCTCGCGGGGAGTGCCCGTCACGGAACTGTTCGATCGCTGCCGCCGCACCCTCGACCGGGTGAGCGAACGGGGGTTCGATTCCTTCTTCGAGGGGCAGCGCGCCTGGCTCGACGACTTCTGGGCCAACTCGGATGTCGAGGTGGGCGGCCAGCCGGCCATCCAGCAGGCCGTCCGCTGGTGCCTGTTCCAGCTGGCCCAGGCGACGGCCCGTTCCGACCAGCTCGGCATCCCCGCCAAGGGGGTGACCGGCTCCGGCTACGAGGGGCACTACTTCTGGGACACCGAGATCTACCTGGTGCCCTTCCTGACCTACACGGCCCCCAGGGTCGCCCGCAACGCCCTGCGCTACCGGGTCGGCCTGCTGCCGAAGGCCCGGGAACGCGCCCAGATGCTCAGCCAGGAAGGGGCGCTGTTCCCGTGGCGCACCATCAACGGTGAGGAGGCGTCCGCCTACTACGCGGCGGGCACCGCGCAGTACCACATCGACGCCGACATCGCTCACGCCTTCGGGAAGTATCGCGACATCACCGGTGACGTGGACTTCCTGTACCGCGACGGGGCAGCCGTGTTGGTGGAGACCGCACGGATGTGGGCCGACCTGGGTTTCTGGCGCACCGAGGCCGACGGGTCGAAGCGGTTCCACATCCACGGCGTCACCGGACCCGACGAGTACACGGCCGTGGTGAACAACAACATGTTCACCAACGTGATGGCGCGGGCCAATCTGCGGCTGGCCGCCGACCTCGTGCAGGAACTCGAGGAGGCCGATCCGCTCTGCTGGGACCGGCTGGTGCAGACCCTGGACGTGGCCCCGGAGGAGGTCGAGGAGTGGCGGGCCTGCGCCAAGGGCATGGTCATTCCCTTCGACGAGACCTTCGGGATCCATCCCCAGGACGAGAAGTTCCTGTCCAGCGAGCTGTGGGACCTGGAGAACACCCCGGCCGACAAGTTCCCGCTGCTGCTGCACTTCCATCCCCTGGTGATCTACCGGTTCCAGGTGCTCAAGCAGGCCGACGTGGTGTTGGCGCTGTTCCTGCAGGGCGACCAGTTCACCAAGGAACAGAAACGCGCCGATTTCGAGTACTACGACCCGATCACCACGGGGGACTCCACCCTGTCCGGGGTGGTGCAGTCCGTGATCGCCGCCGAGGTCGGCTACCAGGACATGGCGATGCAGTACTTCCTGACAGGGCTCTACGTGGATCTGGCGGATCTGCACGCCAATTCCCGTGACGGCGTGCACATCGCCTCCACCGGTGGGGTGTGGAACGCGTTGGTGTTCGGTTTCGGTGGACTGCGTGACCACCACGGCGACATCAGCTTCGATCCGCGGCTGCCGAGGGGCTGGGAGTACCTGCGTTTCCCCCTCCAGGTTCGCGAATCAAGGCTGCGGGTGCTGCTGGAACGCGAGGCCATCTCCTTCGAGGTGGAGACCGGCGGGCCGCTGGAGGGCAACGTGCGCGGGGAGCGACTCGTCATCCAGCCCGGCACGCCGATCCGGGTTCCCCTGGAGCACCAGGGTGAGGAGCTGCCGTCGTTGACGGGACGCCATCCCGTGACGGGCGGGCGTCGCGCCGACGGCTCCGTCATCACCGCTAACGTGCCTGAGGCCCCCCACGAGCAGGACCTGGTGGTGGTCGACTGAACCCGGAACGAGTCATCACCATCCCTACCGGCGCCGGGACGGTCCGGGTGGAGGTGCCCGGGGGCTGCGTGAAGGTTCCCACTGGTGAACCCGGACACTGGGCGTTCGAATCCCGCGACGTCCTCGCCGAGGTGCGTTTCCGGTCCGGGGAACGCGAGGCCCTGGAGTTCACCCTCCAGGGCCTCGGGGACTCCGTGGCAGAGGCGCCGAGTTTCCGGTTCGTCGTCGAGGGCTGCGTGGTCGGCTGGCTGGCCGGGGCGACGGGCCGGATGCTGCTGAACGGTGCCGCCTGGGTGATGCTGAGCGGCTGGTGCGGTGAAGGTGGAGTCGATCCAGAGGGGCGCGTGGCCCGGGTTTTCGGGGAAGGCACGACGCTGTTTCCGGGGCGGCGGGCGTGGTCGCGCTGGCGGCTGTATCCCGAGCGCGAGACCCCACCCCTGCCCGGCTGGGTGCCCCCGGAACGCTATCTCCCGGAGGGTGGGGCCGTCGAGGTGCCGGACCTCGATGTCGCGTGCACGGGAGACGGTCTCGGTTTCGAGACCACCGACGAGGGCAGCCTGGTGCGCGGCCCCATCGGCTGCCACGAGCTCGCGATCCACGGTCCCAACGGGGTCAGTTTCCTGGAGATTGGCTGGCATCTGCCCACGGAGCAGCTGGTGTCGAAGGCCTTGGGGAGGGCAGGCAACCGCCCCGACCTGGAGGCCTGGTTGCTCACCTGGTTGCTCGCCCAACCGGCCCTGGGGGAGCGGGAACAACTCCTGGACCGGCTCGACCTGGCCCTGGGCGACTGCCTGGAAAGCCCGGGACTGTGGAGCGTGCTGGCCGGTCTGCGTGCCACCCAGATCACCGATCTGCCGATCCGGGACGAGGTGGAGGCGGTCGCCGACGGGTTCAGCGTGGAGGAGGCACTGGCCGGGCAGGGGCCTGCCGGCGGGCTCGCACTGACCCCGCATCCCAGTTCCGCCCGGATCGATTTCACCGCCCGGGACGTGACGCTGACCCGGTTCCGACTCGACGGGAAACCCGAATCCCCGGCCCAGCAGGAGCTCGAACGCGGGCTGCGGACCGCCGGGGCACGGCTGCGTTGCGTGCTGTCCACCGACCCCGACCCCGAGGCCGTCGCGTGGCTGCTGTTGGGTTCCCCGCTAGGCTGAATGGACATGGACACCTCGCGAGACACCGACCAATCCCCGCGCACACTGGGGCAGGTCGTGGGGGCGACGCTGGTGCTGCTGCTCGCCACGGTGGTTTTCACCATGGCGATCTCCGGTAGTTTTCGAAACTATCTGCAGGAGTGGCTGGGTCCCTGGCTGCTGGCATCGGCGGTCGCGATGGGCGCGTTGTCGCTGTGGACCCTGCTGGATGCCACCGACAAGCTCGCCGGGTTGAAACGCGGCACCCACGAACACGGCTCCCCGAAGGTCGCGGCGCTGCTGTTGCTGCCCGCCCTGCTGTTCGCGATCTCGGCCCCCGCGTCGCTGGGGGCGAACGCGGCCGGTAGCACCGCGGCGAAACCCAGGCCGACCACGTCCGACCCGATCGAGTTCCCCCCGCTGCCGACGGACTCCGTCACCGAGATGTCCGTGCAGGACTTCGAGGACCGCTACACCTTCGGGGACCCGAAACTGCTCGTCGGACGGCCCGTGCGGCTGCTCGGTTTCGTCGCCAGGCAGTCGGGCCTCCCGGAAGGGCAGTGGAGCGTGAACAGGTTCCGCATCTACTGCTGCGTCGCCGACGCATCCCTGTTCACCGTCCCCGTCGAGGGCATGGCACAACCCGAGGGGGACAACGTCTGGGTCGAGGTGGAGGGGGTCATCAACCTCGACGCCAGCAAGGAGCATCCGGTGCTGACCGCATCCGGGGTCAAGGTGATCCAGCAACCGGAGGATCCCTACCTGTGAGAAGCACCTTCGTCCGGGTCTGGGCGCTGCCGTTCACCGGTGTCGCCGTCGTCATCGTCCTTCTCTGGGCAACCACCGTGCGTGGTCCGCTCCTGCCCCTGGAGGGCGGCGCGGCGACCTGGGGCACGCTCACCATGGGGATCGTCGTCCAGGCCCTGCCCTTCCTGGTGCTCGGGGTGCTGGTGTCGGGATTCATCGCCGCCTTCGTCCCGAAGGACCTGCTGTCCAGGATCACCCCGAGATCCCCGATGCTCGCGGTGCCCGCAGCGAGCATCGCGGGCATGGTGCTGCCGGGTTGCGAATGTGCCTCGGTGCCGGTGTCGCAGTCGTTGATGCGCCGGGGACTTCCCCAGGGCGCCGCCCTCGCCTTCCTGCTCGCGGCGCCGGCAGTCAACCCGGTGGTGCTCGTCGCCACGGCCGTCGCCTTCGCCAGCAGCAACCCGATGATGGTCTGGGCCCGGTTGATCGCATCCCTGGTGGCGGTGATCTCGGTGTGCTGGCTGTGGGTCGGGGTCGGCAAGGCCGAATGGATGAAACCCCAGGAAGGACACGACCACGGCCACCGGTCCAGGGCAGCGGTCTTCCGCGAGACCGCGATGCACGACCTGCTGCAGGCGGGCGGCTTCCTGGTGGTCGGGGCCGCCGTGGCGGCACTCATGAAGGCTGCGGTGCCCGCCGGTTTCCTGACCTTCCTGACCGAGAACCTGTGGCTCGGGATCGTGGTCATGGCGTTGCTGGCGGTGCTGCTGTCGCTGTGCTCCGAGGCCGACGCCTTCGTCGCCGCCTCCCTGCCCGGGGTTTCCCCGACCGCGCAGCTGGTGTTCCTCGTGGTCGGGCCGATGGTGGACGTGAAGCTGTTCGCCATGCAGTCCGGGGCCTTCGGGACGAGGTTCGCCGCCCGTTTCATGCCGCTGACGCTGTTCGTGTGCATCTGGTCGGCGGCCGTGGTCGGCGCCGTGATGTTCGGGACCTTCTGACGGGGCCGGCCCGCGTCGAAGCCGGGTGGACCGGCCCGGGCTCAGGCCGATGCCTCCTTCACCCAGGCGATGAAGTTGGTGGTGCCATCGCCGGTGCGCTCGGCCATCGTGTGGCCCTGCCCCCACACCGTCGCGAAGTCCACCTTCGTGTCCCCGAGGGCCTGCAGGGCCAGCGCCAGGTTGATCTCGACGGTGCTGGCCGCATCCCCCTGGGTGATGCCGGTCCGGATGCGCCAGTTCGGGGCCACCCGTGAACTGCCCTGCCCGCCCTGCGCTTCCAGCAGGTAGTAGAGGGGCTCGTACATCTGCTCGCGAGAGACCACGTCGCCCCCGACCTCATCGGTGGCGGCGAAATCGCTGTCCCACGTGGAGGCCGCATGGTCACCGGACCAGCCGGTCAGCGACGAGTAGGTGGACTCGTTGGCCGCCAGCACATCGCGGGACAGTTTCGAGAAGTGAAGTCCCTGGGTGCCCTTGCCCAGCACAATGTTCTCGGTGGCGCTGCGATCCGGGGCGTCGAAAGCGCCGACATCCTTGCTGGGGGATTTCTGGCTGGTGACGAAACCCCGCAGGCCGGTGATGGTCGCGGTGTTGCTGGCGGAATCGTAGGTGACCCACGGCGTTTCGCCGTTCAGGTGCGCGATGTAGTCCTCCACCGTGTTGTAGGTGGTCGACGTATCGGACGACTCGCCGCCCGGGGGCTGCCCGCCACCAGAACCGGGTCCGCCACCCGAGGGCTGACCCCCACCCGGGTTCTGTCCCCCCGGGGCCTCACCGGAGGGGGGAGTGCCGCCCCCGTCGGGGGGACCCCCATTCCCACCGCCGGGTTCCATGCCCGCCATCTGATGAGAGCTGGGGGTGTAGGGGAAGGTGGTGTCGGCCAGGAAGTTGTTCAGGGATGTGGTGATCTCGGCCACCACGTGGTCGTGGTAGCTGCCCGCCAGGTACACGCCCTCGCCGCTTTGCTCCAGCTTCAACGCGGTGCCCTTCGAATCGGTCAGGCCGAGTTCGTTGACGGTTTTTGCGAACGCCTCCGCCAGGTCCTTGCTGTAGGCGGCGGTCCAGGTGCCCTCGGCTCGTGTCCCGCTGCTGACGAACTGGCCCATGTTCCACTCGTAGGCGGCGTTCCCGGTGTTCAGGCTGGTGATGGGACACCAGGCCATCACACCCGCGATCGCGTCGCTGATGGCGGTGCCGTCGCTGGAGGTCATGGCCGCTCCGAGGTGTTCCAGGTACCTGGTGTAGAGCGGCGAATCACCGGAGGCCCCCATCACGGAGCTCTGCGCGCCGCCGCCGCTGTGCCCGAACACGAACACCTTGTCCATCGCGCCCGGCAACGAGGCCGAGTTGTAGCGCAGGTAACGCACCGCCGCCTTGAGGTCGGTGACCCCCCAAGGGGCGTTGCCGACATAGGAATCGGTGTTCGAGTCCTTGCCGCGCAGGCCCGCGTGGACATGGATGAAACCGGCCGCCAGGTAGTCCGAGACCGAATCATAGGAGTACTGGGTGGGTGGTTTCTGGGAGGCGTAGCCGGGGGTGTTGACCGGCAGCACGATGGGAGCGGTGGCCGGGGTGAACCCGTTGACACTGCCCGAGGGGTTGATCACCACCTCGTAGGTGCCGTCGCCCTTGTCGGTGCCGGAGAAGTATGCGCCCGGCACGTAGATCCCGAGGGTTTCGTAGTCCGGTGCGGCCGGGGAGGCGACGTAGCTCAGGCCGATCTGGTAATAGACGTCATTGTCGGCGTCGTGGTTCCACGCCGCGTTGTTCAGGGCCAGGGTTCCCGTCGCCGCGGTCCCCGAACCACTGGCGGAGGTGGTTCCGTTACCGGAGGCGCCGCTGCTGCAGGCAGCCAACCCGAGGCCGCTGAAGAGGCTGAAGGCGATGGCCGATCTGAACAGGGAACGACGATTGAGATCCATGCTGGCTCCTGGGGGCTTGAGGCTGTCAGATCACAGCCAACAGGATGAGTCCATGGGTTTCCTGTCCGCTTCCTGTGGAACCTCCCAGAGTTGTTTCTCAGAGACCTTCCAGCGGCTTCTGGAGGGAATCACCCGGGATTTCCCGGATCTCGCCGTGTTCCTGCAGCCGGGCCCGCGCCCGGGCCGACATGCGATGTTCGAGGCCGGCATCCCGAAGGGCCTCCACCCAACTTCCGCAGCGAAGCTGTATCACCGCCGGTTGCGCGTCCCGGGGGTCACGGTGACGTTCGTAGAAGGCGATTGTGATGGGTCCGGTGGTTCGTTTCGCGACCCGGATCAGGGATGCCAGGGATTCGGCCTGACTGGAGATTCTTCGCGGCTCCTTGTCCGGGACGATCCCGAGAATTTTCTCGGCCCATTCCCAGGAGCCGTCCCTTCGGGTCGCGTAACGCAGGATTTCGTGAACGCGTTCGTGAATCTGCGACCAGCTGCCCAGGCGAATTCTCACGGCGGCCCCGGACGCCAGGCCGGTGCGGCGGGCGTATTCGTTGTAACTGTCGAACGAATAGGAGGGAAGGTCGTCGCGGTAGAACTGCAGCACCGATGCCCACATGGTTTCGTCGCTGATCTGGGGGCGAGGCCCTCCTCGGTGCTGTACGTGTTCGCCGAGTCCCGCCAGCAGCAGCGCGTTGTTCCAGCCCCCGAAACGATTCATGGGAGTCTGTTTCCCCGGGTGTCCGTGGGCGACGGCCCAGGTGGTGTAGTTGTCGCTGGTGTGGGTCTTCGTCTGGGCGCCCCAGGCGGCCAGCGCGGCCAGCAGGGCCTCGTCGGATGTGCGATCGGTCTCGCCCGTACAGGGCCGGGCCTCGTGGACGGCGAGTCGGTGTTTCAGCGCCGTCCGGACCGTCGACTCGTCGGTTTCGTGCCACTCGGCCAGTTCCGTGACGGTCAGCTCCGGGTGGGCCAGGGAGGTCTCGTGGATGTGGCGGACGAGAGCGTGAAGACGGTGCGCGGCCCGGTTGCGTCGTTCCTCCCGGAGTCTCCTGGTGGTGACGCCGCGTTCCTTGGCGATCTGCCGGATGCGTTCGCGGCTGACCCCGAACAGGTTCCCCAGCTCCTGCAGGGTCAGGCCGGCTCCCAGGCCGGAGACGATCAGGTTCGAACGCTGACGGGAACGCTCCGCCGCAGGCAGTGCCGCGAAGCGTGAACGCCATGCATCAGGTTCCGGGGCCTCGGTGTGCCGCATCGATCTACGTCGCCTCCAAACTCTTTTCCAACCCTTGCGGGGTCGGCGATCGGCCGAGCGCCGAAACGATCTCCCTCTAAGTTCTTGAAAATTTGATGATATAGCATTGCGTGGCGCTCCCTCAAGGCCGGGTCGCAGAGCGAGCAGGCCGGCTCAACCGGCTGCCACCTTTCGAGACCTTGAGGCTTATTCAAAGGTGGCGTGTTGGCCAGTGAAACTCTTGGTCGGAGCGCGCTTGAGGATGGCTGTGAATAAGCCTCGGTGATGAGGTTGACCGTGGTGCCATGGGGACGTGGTGACAGGGCTTGCCCGGGAAGGGGTGGTGAATGTGAATAATCTTCCAGCTTTCCCTCGGGTATCGCGGAGAGTCGTGAAGGCTTGTCCGCAGCAACAGCCTGTCGGGAGAATAGCAACCGTCCGTGCCATTACGCCCGAGTCGCGGGAATTGGGTGATTGCCCGTCGCCCGATCAAGAGCGAGGGCAGGGTGACATTCTCCTGCTTCATCTCGGCGTGGGCGGGTGAGCGGACCGAGTGCGCGAGAAATGCCAACAGGCGAGAGTCGGAGATACGATGCCGATACAACAGATTCGCCGAGAAAGGCATGGGGGAAGGATGTCTGGCGTGAAAACTGCTTGGTACAAGACGCGCTGGGGAGTTGCCGCATTTGCGGGTGTCGTGGGTATCGTCCTTGGGAACGGGATGGCAGGGAACAACAAGGAGTACGCAGCGGTGCCGGCTTCCTACACGACCGTTTCCGTGACTCCAGCACCCGTGGTGGAGACCATCATGGCCACCGTTACGGAGACGGCAACGGCGACGGAAACAGCCACCGTCACTGCCACGGAGACGATTGCGGTGACGGAGACCGCGCAACCTGCTGCATCCGTCCCCGCCACCGAGGAGCAAAAGGAATCAACGGGCGGTGATGGGAGCGCGGATCCTCGAGAAAGCGCTTATTACAGCTCATGCAAGGAGGCCAAGAAGGCTGGGGCCGCTCCGCTTCGTGTGGGTGATCCTGGATACCGAGCGGGACTCGACCGGGATGGTGACGGGATCGCCTGCGAGAAATAGGGAGATGGGGGGTGCCCCGAGGGGCACCCCCGGACTCTCATCCAGCTGACTTCGCCACCAGGATTTCCCTGCGGCGGGCCTTGAGGCGGTGCATCACGTCGTTTCCGCCCGTGCCGAAGTGGTCGTGCAGTCTGCGGTACTCGCGGTACAGGTCGTCGTAGGCCGCGACGTTCTCCGGGACCGGGGTGAAGACGGTCTCCGGGGTGGTCTCCCGATGGGCCATGACCGGGGCCGCCTCCCGCACATCGGCGTACTCGCCCGCCGCGACGGCCGCGTAGATCGCCGATCCGTGGGCTCCCGAGGCCACCGAGGGACAGACCGCCAACGGCAGGTTGGTCACGTCCGCGTAGATCTGCATGAGCAGCGGGTTCTTCACCAGCCCGCCCGCCACCACCAGGTCCTTCACCTCGATGCCCGCGTCCCGGAACGCCTCGATGATCACCCGGGTGCCGAAGGCCGTCGACTCCAGCAGCGCCCGGTACTGGTCCTCCGGGGTGGTGGTCAGCGTCGTGCCGAGCATGAGCCCCGTCAGCTCCGTGTCGTCCAGGATCGAACGGTTCCCGGAGTGCCAGTCGAGGGCCAGCAGACCGTGCTCGCCCACCCGCTGGTCCGCCGCCAGTTCGGTGAGGTACTCGTGCACCCCGACCCCCCGGGCCGCCGCCGCCTCGACGTGCGACGGCGGGACGCAGTGGTCGACGAACCAGCCGAAGATGTCTCCCACCCCGGCCTGCCCGGCCTCGTAACCCCACAGGCCCTTGACGATCCCGTCCGGCACGATGCCGCCGATCCCCGGGACCTCACCGAAGCTCTCCGAGGTCATCATGTGGCACGTCGAGGTGCCCATGATCAGGGTGAGCTGCCCGGGTTCGCAGGCGTTCGCGGCGGGCACCGTCGCGTGGGCGTCGATGTTCGCGGCCGCTACGGCGATGCCCTCCGGCAGGCCCGTCAACGCCGCGGCCTTCGCCGTCAACGACCCGACCCGCTCGCCGGGACGCGCCACCGGGTGCGGAACCAGCTCCAGCAGGCGGGAGAACCCCGGGGCCATCGCCTCCAGGACCTCCGCGGACGGGCGCGAACCGTCGACGAAGTTGCCCTTGTAGCCCGCCATCGACATGGAGGCCGTCATCTCGCCCGTGAGGAGCTGGATGACCCAGTCCCCCGCCTCGACGAAGTGACTGGCCGCGTCCCAGACCTCCCGATCCTCCTCGAACAGGGCCAGGGCCTTGGCCAGCTGCCAGTCCGCCGAGACCTCGCCGCCGTACCGGGCGAGGGTTTCCGGGGCCAGCTCGGCCAGGACCTCGTTCACGACCTTCCCCTGCCGCTGGGAGGCGTGGTGCTTCCACAGCTTCACGTAGGCGTGGGGACGCTTCTCGAACTCCGGCCGCTCGCACAGCGGCCGGTAGGCCTCGTCGGTGGGGAAGACCGTGCAGGAGGTGAAGTCGATGGCCATCCCGACGACGTTCTCAGCCGCCACCCCGGAGGCCGCCAGGGCCTCCGGAACCGCCCTGCCCAGGACCTCGACGTAGTCGGCCGGCACCTGCAACGCCCAGTCGGGGGGAAGTGGCTGGCCCGCGAGTTCCCGGTCGATCACCCCGTGCGGGTAGGCGTGCTCGGCGCTTCCGAGGATCCTCCCGTCGGTCACGGACACCACGACGGCACGTCCCGAAAGAGTGCCGAAGTCGATTCCCACAACTGCCTTGCTCATGGCGTCTTCTCCATCTTTCCTGCTCAGTGCCCCGGGGCCTGGCGACCCCAGAAACCATCGGGTGCGAACAATTCCTCCACCAGCTCACCCAGGAGATTGGTCTCCAGGGCGAGATCGAGGACGGTGTAGCGCTTGCGGATCATCTGGGCCCGGACATGGGTGTCGCGGAACCGATCCCAGCCCAGGCCGATGTCCTGCGGATGGACCGGGGCACCCACCGCGCGCAGCATCCCCTGCAGTTCGGCGGCGGGCAGCAACTGCTCCCGCAGCCTCACCGACAGCTCCGGCCACACCGATACCAGCAACTCCAGGCGGGTCCGCAGCTGCTCGGGCGGAAGCCACTTGGCGAGCGCCTGCACGACGGTCTCCTCGACCAGCCGGGGATCGGGATGGAGCCGCCGAACCCTGGCCTCCATCTCCTCCCGTGTGGGCCAGGCGGCGACAGCAGCGTCGATGTCCAGCTCGGCGAGCTCCCGCTCCAACAGCCGCTCGTAGAGGGCCGCGATCGCCACCGTGCCGATACCGACCTTGAAACCGTGGGACAGGCGCCTGGGGGTGATGTCCACACCGTGCCCCTCCATCTCCCACAGGTGGCTGAACTGGTGCTCAGCCCCGGAGGCGGGGCGGCTCGACTGGTGGGCCTGCATGGCGAGCCCGCTCATCAGGAGCCCCTCGACGAGATCGCCCGTCGCGGAGATGTCACCGACGGCGAGTTCCGCGGGCCGTGAGACGGCGCCCCGCAGCGGACCCTGGACGAGTTCCCACACCCCCTGGTCGATGGCCTCGATCCCCAGAGCGTCGGAGAGGATCCAGTCTGCCCCGGCCGGGATCTTGCCCAGCAGGTCGCCGTAACCGGAGGCCGTCATCACCTGCGGCGCGGCGGCCATCACGGTCAGGTCGGCGACGCAGCCACACGGGGCCGGGCAGCTCAGCGTCTGTTTGAACCCATCGAGGGCGATCGAGGAACCGAAAGCGGTGTAGCCGTCCATGGAAGCCGCCGTGCCGACCACCAGGTAGGGCCTGCCCAGTTCCCCGGAGGCCCGTTTCGTGATGTCGTTGAGCGTGCCGGAGCCGACGGCCACGGCGATCGCATCCACCGGCGCCAGGGCATCCCTCAGGACCTCGCAGTTCTCGTACCTCGCGTACAGCTCGGGTTCCCCCGGGAAGACATGCGGATCCGCGAGCTCCACCCCCGCCGCCCCCAGGGAATCGGAGACCCGTTTCCCGGCCAGCGCGAAGGTGCGTTCGTCGGCGACCACGATCGCCCGTGCCGTCCCGAACAGTTCCGTGAAGACCTGCCCGGTCCGGTCCACGGCTCCCTCGCCGATCACCACTGCCCTGGTGTCGGTGGCGTTGCGCAACGCCCGGGTGATGAGATCCGTCATGTCAGCCCCGCTTCGCGTTCTCGCGGTCCACCATGTCGTGGATCATGGACTGGAGCTGCGGGTAGGTGTTGGCGTAGGCGTCGACGAAGTACCGGTACTCCTCGTGTCGCTGCTGATCGGGCTCCAGCAGGTCGATCTCGTGGACCATCTCCCTCGCGGCGGTGCCGAGGTCGGGATGGAGGCCCGCCCCGACCGCCGCCAGCATGCAGGAACCCAGCACCACGGCGTCGCCGACCTCGGTCAGGGCGATCGGCACGCCGGTGACGTCGGCGTGCATCTGCATCCAGTCGCGGCTCTTGGTGGCGCCGCCCGCGGCGACGATCTTCTTCACCTCGAAACCCGCCGCCGACATGGCGCGCAGGTTGTGTGCGGTGCCGTAGCACACCGATTCCTGGATGGCGCGGTAGATGTGGGCGGGGCCGTGGTGCAGGGACAGACCCCAGATCACCCCGCGGGCCTTCGAATCGGTGTACGGGGTGCGGTTGCCCTGGAAGTATTCGTTGATGATGAGGCCGTCGGAGCCGGGCGGCAGGTCCTTCGACTGCTTGTTGAGGATGTCGTAGACGTTGAGTCCGGTGACCTCCGCCGCCTGGATCAGGTCGCGGGCGAAGTTGTCCTTGAACCACTTCAGGACCGAACCGGTGGAGACCTGGCCGCCCTCGACGGTGTACTGGCCCTTGACCACGCCGTCGGTGTAGGCGCCGAAGAACCCCTTGCCGTGGATCGGTTTGTCGGTCTGCCCCGTCAGGACGTGGGAGGATCCGGTGATCAACGCCATCACCCCCGGGTCGACCACACCCAGCCCGATCTGCCCGGCCCAGGCGTCGGCCGGTCCTTGGGCGACGGGGGTGCCGGGGTGCAGGCCGAGGAGCTGCGCCGCGATCACCGACAGCTCACCGACCGGGGTGCCGAGATCGACCACCTTCTCCGGGATCTTGTCGAAGACGTCGCCGCATCCGATCGTTTCGTAGAAGTCGACGGGCCAGCCGCCGTGATCCCGGTTGTAGTACATGCGCAGCGCGGCCGAGTTGATGTTCGTGGTCCACTCGCCGGTCAGCTTGTAGGTCACCCAGTCGGGGGCGTCGACCAGCCGGAAGGCGTCGTCGTAGGTGTCGCGTTCGTTCTCGCGCAGCCAGGCCGCCTTGAACGGGTACCACTCGGCGGTCGCCGGGGCGGTGCCCCGGCCGTTGTAGAGGCGCGCCACCGAATCCGACTTCTCCGCGCGGGCGGCCTGCTCGGTGGCGCGCACGTCCATCCACATGATGGCGGGACGGAGCGCCTCACCGCGTTTGTTCATGGCCACCACCGTCATGGTGGTGGCGTCGTAGGAGATGCCCCGGATGGCGGAGGGGGAGACACCGGAGGCGGCGATCACCTTGCGGCACGAGGCCTGCAGCGCTTCCCACCACTCCTCCGGGTCCTGTTCGGCCCAGCCGGGGTGGGGGTGGGTGGTGCGGTACGCGGTGGCGGCGAAGGAAACCGGCCGGCCGGCCAGGTCGAAGATGGCGGCCCGCACGCTCTCAGTGCCGAAGTCGATGCCGAGGAGATATGTGTTGTCGGTCATCATTGGTCCTTCCAGTTTGTTTCGGTCCAACCGAGCTCGTCCCACAGGCGCTGGGGGATGAGCCGGTCGACGCGGTCGAGTACATAGGTGGGTTCGTGGTCCTCGTCGAGGGCGGCGACGTCGTCAGTGGTCGTTTCGCCCGTGAGCACCAGGCAGGAGGCCATTCCGGTGTCGAGGGCCATCTGGATGTCGGTGTGGAGGCGGTCGCCGACCATGACGCAGTCGGCGGGATCCACGTCGAGTCCCTGGAGGGCCTCCGTCAGCATGATGGGGGAGGGTTTGCCCAGGTTCGCCACCGACCTCACGCCGGTGCAGGCCTCGATTGCTGCGGTGATCGCAGCACAGTCCGGTTCCCCGCGGCCACCCGGGAACGGGCAGAACCGGTCCGGGTTGGTCTGGATGAGGATGGCGCGCCGGTGGAACCAGATTGCGTCGAAGGCGATCTGGAGCTTGGAGTAGTCGAAGGTGCGGTCGTAGGAGGCTATGACGATGTCGATCCGTTCGGGATCGTCACTCAACCGGAACCCGGCCTCGGTGAGAGCCCTTTTCAGCGGTTCCTCACCCACCACGAACAGCGTGGCGTCCGGATGGTGTTCCCGCAACCAGCGGGTGGTGGTGACCACCGTGTTCGCGATGTCCGAGATGTCGGTGGGCAGTCCCAGCCGGGTCAGTTTCTCGACGTACTGCCGCGGATCCTTCGTCGGGTTGTTCGACAGGAAACGCACCGGGATTCCGCGGCGGCGCAGTTCCCCGATCAACCGGGCCGCACCTGGCAGCAGGTGATCACCCAGATAGATGGTTCCGTCCAGGTCGAAGACGTAGGCCTGGTGCAGCTCGGTCGGGAGCATCGAGGATTCCTCCTAGAACAGTGGTGCGGCGATGTTGGCCAGGGAGACGATGACGGTGTTGGCGATCCAGATGGCGGCTGCCGGGGGATCGAAGTGCGTGTTGCCCCTGTTGTAGAACAACCGTGCCTGGAACTCCGCCAGCCAGGCCGCGAGCATGCCGACCGTCACCGAGACCAGCAGTGCGACGATGGACATCATGATGAGCTGACCCTTGGCGCTCTCGCTCAGCATCCCGTAGGAGGCGTGGCTCGGGTCGAACAGCGAGGCCAGCGAGACCTTGTTGGAACTCAGCTTGTCCCAGAAATCGGTTCCGGACAGCCCCTCGACCAGGTTGTCGGCGAGAACCGGCAGGAAGGCGACCGCAGCCAGGCCTGCGCTGATGGTGATGTGGTGGGTCACCGGCATCTGCGCACCGAGAATCAGGAACATCACACAGACCGCGGAGATCGCGAAGGTGAAGGTCTGTGCGTTGCCGGTGGCGGCCAGGCCGGGGAAGGCCAGCGCGATGAACAGTGTCGCGCCGCCCGCCAGGAGACCGAACATGGCCCCGAGCGAGAGGTACTGGCCCGCCTTCTCCTGGTAACGCAGCCACGCGGCGTCCTCTCGCGGAGCGATCCTGCCGAGGAAGGACGGGGAATCGTTGTACTTCTCCGGATTGAGGAACGACCCCTTCGCGACGATGCGTGCGACCACGGCCGACAGCACGACGGTCAGGGCCACGGAGTCGGTGTGGGTGCCGAACCACGGGATCTTGGTGACGAGGTTCTGGACGACGTATCCGAGGACCCCGAACGCGGCGCCCACCCAGAGCACATCGGGTTTGCCCAGGCGCGCCAGGGGACTGGTGGCGTCCTTGCCGTCGGCGTATCCGCGGCGACCCGCGTAGGCAGCCGCACCAACTCCACCCGCAAAGGCGACGTGGGGGCCGACGAAGGGCCCGAAGGCCAGATAGGTGAAACCTGCCGTCGAGTCGGTTCCGAGATAGATGCCGAACGAGGTCAGCACCGTGATGCCGGTGATGGCGAATGCGAAGTTGCCGCCGATCGCGGCACCGAAGAAGCCGCCGGCGATGGCGACCACGAGACCGAGAAGGTAGCTGGCAGTTCCGGGATCGAACATCGTTGTTCCTTGCGATTCGTGGGGTCAGCGGGGGTCCGGTTCGTAGGAACGGATGGCGGCCACCTTGGGGCCGGAGGAGGAGCCGGGGTCGAAGGTGTAGCCGAGCCATTCACGCACCAGCCGGCGGGCCAGCTGGAGGCCGATCACGCGCTCACCGAGGGTCAGGACCTGGGCGTCGTTGGACAGCACCAGCCGCTCCACGGAGAAACTGTCGTGGGCCACCGAGGCGCGGATGCCGGGAACCTTGTTGGCCGCTATCGCCATGCCCATTCCCGTGCCGCACACCAGCAGGGCCCGGTCGGCCTCGCCGGCGGCGACCTTCCGCGCCGCCTCCACCGCAACGTGCGGGTAATCGATGTCCTCGCCAGGATGGACGCCCACGTCGATGACCTTCGTCACGCGCTCGTCTGCCTCCAGGTCGGCCTTCAGGGTCTCCTTGTAGTTCACTCCGGCGATGTCGGCGCCGACAACTATGGTCAGTCCCATGTCTCCTCAACTTCCTTGTTCCGGGGATGACCTGAAGAGTAACAGTGATGTTGTGAAAAACACCATAGTTTCTGGTGAAAAATGGCATCGCGCCTAGTCAGTGCGGTGTGTCGTGCTGTTGTTCGGGCGTTGGGTCACTCGGAGACGATGACCTCGACCCCGTGCCCGGCGAGCTCGTCTCGGATCGCCCGGGGGGTGGCGGCGTCCACCACGACGGCGTCGAAGTCGGTGATCTCGGCGAAGGTGTAGAGCGCCTTGCGCGCGAACTTGGTGTGGTCCAGCAGCAGGTACCGATTCGTGGAGGATGCGATCATGGCCTGCTTGACCTGGACGGCGTTCTCGTAGGGGTGTTGGCAGCGCTTCCCGACGATCCCGGAGGCCGACATGACGCAGTGGTCGGCCTGCCAGGCCCGCAGGTTCGCCGCCGCGGTCGGGCCCATCGTCGCGTGCGCCCAGGGCTCGTACTCGCCGCCCGCCACCAGCAGGCGCACACCCTCCATCTGTTTCGCCTCGTTGGCCACCAGCAGGGATGTGGTGATCACGGTCAAGGGGTGGACATCGCCCAGGGCACGCAGTACCCACATCGCGGAGGTCGAGTCGTCCAGCATCACGGAGCTTCCCTGGGGGATGCGGGGGACCAGCGTCTCGGCCATGGCCTGCTTGATCCGCGGGCTCTGCCGGAGGCGGAACTCGGCATCGGCCTCGCTCAGGCTGGTTGCCACCGCGCGTACCAGGCCCCGGTCCAGGTGGACGATGCCCGCCTGTTCAAGGTTCGCCACGTCCCGGTAGATGGTCATGGCCGAGACGCCGACGACCCGGGCCAGGTTCTCCACCCGGACGCTGCCCCGGGCGATGACGTGTTCGGCGATCACCTGGCGGCGATCCTGAGGGGGCTGCGGGCCGGAGGGCCGGCGGGAATGGGAATCGGACTGGTGGGTCGAGTTCATTTTCCGGATCGGGTAGGGGATGATTCCCCTGATTTTAGGAGCTACGTCAACATGGGTGGTGAGGACCATCGCCCAGCGAGTCGCGACATCGGTGGGGAACGAGCCACCGTCGTCGCACCGGATGGGGCAGCTGTCCGCCACCCGCACGTTTGGAGGGAAATGCACATTCAACCCGTTGAAGCCCCCGGCTGGATCCCGCCGGGTGATGACGACGTCCGTGAAATCCACTTCCGTGAATCGCGGGTGGCGCTCCTGCACGGATTCCAGCCATCGGCAGAGGTCTACAGAACTGGGCAGAACTCGTGGTCGCCTGCCGGTTGGCGTCTCCTGACGGACGGGCCACTTCGCATTGCGAACCCCGAACGACGCCGTACTGCCGACGACACGGTGTGGGACGACCCGGGAAGGCATCATTCGTCCTGGGTGATGGCGCTCTCCGAGGGGCCGAGAACGATTCTGCTGGGAGCGCTGGAAGCGGACACGCCACGCCTGCACGCAGATCTGGACGTCCTCGTGGGATGGACCGAAACCGGGCGCAAAGGCAGCTGGGTGCTCATCGAGGGTGAGGAACTGGCGGTCTTCTCGCGATATCGGGAACTCCTCGCCACTCGCTACGGGGTCCTCGAGGAGGACCCCGGAACGGTCTGGTCGTCCTGGTATTCGCTCTACGACAATGTTTCGCGCAGCCGACTGGACGAGATCATGGGTGAACTCCCCGGGCTCGGATTCGACACCTTCCAGGTCGATGACGGCTGGGAACGCACCGTTGGGGACTGGGAGGCGAACGACAAATTCCCGGAGGGCATGGCGGATCTCGCCCGTGCCGCCGAGACGCGTGGACTGCGTCCCGGACTGTGGCTGGCGCCGTTCATCGTGCTACCAGAATCCGAGGCGTTCGAGAAGCACCGCGGCATGCTGCTCCGCGACTCGGCGGGGGAACTGGTTCCGGCAGGAACCAACTGGGGAGCCACCTACTTCGCCTACGACTACACCAGGGAGGACGCCTGCGGTCTCCTGTCCGAGTTGATCGATGTCGTGGTGTCGAAGTGGGGATTCACCTACCTGAAGCTGGACTTCCTCCAGGCGGCTGCAGCAGCCGGTGCCCACAACGGGGACATGGACCGTGAGGCCATCTATCGCAGGGCCATCGCCACCGTTCGAGAGGCCGCGGGTGACTCGGTCTATCTTCTGGGTTCCGGGGCGCTCATGATGCCATCGCTGGGAATCCTGAACGCGGTGCGCACGGGCCCGGACGTGGCGCCGATGTGGACGAACTACGCCACGCAGGACCCGTCGGATGCGCTCGCCCACAACGCGTTGCGCAACGCTGTGGAGCGGTTGTGGATGCGTCACCTGGTGGGACTCGACCCTGATGTGGTGTTCGCGCGTGACACGCGTAATCTCTTGACCCCGGAGCAGCGCCAGTGGTTGCGTGACAGTGCCGTGTTGTCGGGTTTCCGGGGTGTTTCCGATCCACCGGACTGGCTCACGGAGGAGGAGAAGGAGATGTTGCGGGGCTATCTCGGGCCGTTGCCGGAGACCGCGAGGCTCGGTCGCTACCGGTTCCGGATCGGTGAACGCGAGGTGGACCTCGAACACGCGGTCAAGGCTGCATCCGGTCCGTACGCACTCTGAGGGGTTGGTGCGCTTCGTTGCGAACGTGAATGCTGATGCCTCGGGACCATGCCGTGTGGGAGGGTGAACCATGGATCTGCTTTTGTGAATACCGGAGGTGAGCAGATGAAGGTCTTGAATCGCGTGATGGCGGTGTGTGGCGCCCTGCTGCTGGTGTCACCGTGCAGCATCGGGTCGCCCGCTGCCCGTGCTGACGGCGCGACGGCGGGCTCGGGTCCTGCCCCTCGGCGTGTCGGCGGGTACCCCGAGCGGGATTTCACCGTCGCAGGCACTCCGGTTCAAGGCTCCACCAAACAGGAGGACGCCCCCCTGCTGGCCCCCGGCCAGTACACGGACGTCTCAACGGTCGCCAGCCGCGGGAAGAGCGAGAAGTACTACAAGGTGAGACGGACATGGCAGGGGTCCACCCTGCGGATCAATGTTCTGGGACGCATGAGCGTGACCGATCAGGGCGGATCGGCAGGCCGTGGCGACTGGGACTATGAACTCACAACCGCTGACGGCGGTGCCAGCTGTTCTCGGTACAACGATTTGGCGCTGGACACCGGAAACATGGGGATAGTGGTCGGACGCACGATGCTGGCCCTGCCCCTGGATCCCAAGGCCTCCCAATCGACAGCCGATGTCGAGGCGTGTGGGAAGGCTGATGAGTTCTTGGTCAAGGTGGGGCGCGGCGCTGGTGTCGGCGGGGAAACCCAGGTGGAGATCAGGGTGCTCGAAGAGCCCCCCGTGGAGAACATCGATCAGCTTCCTGCCGGGGTGCAGAAAGTTCCCAAGAACAATTCCAAACAGCTCAGTTCCCCTGCCTCCGGTGATCCTGAGTCCGTGGTTGGTGGATCCAGTTTCAATGACGCCTTCGAGGTAGGATCAGGAACATATGTCACCGAGATTTTGCCGGGCGAGGTAGTTGTTTTCAAAACCCGGATACAATATGGGCAGAGCGGTCTCTTCTCGTTGGATGGTATTGATCCGGATCCGGCTGTTCTCCAGAGTGATGAAGGTGCTTATGGAACATACGTTCCTGCTGTCTATGGGCCAGATCTCAGTCGGATGAACTCGCAGGAGCTGATGGGTCCCTACAGCTTCAAGGTAATAGGGAACAAAATGGTGACGACCAACGTTCCGGTCATCAACGAGGTCCCCGAGGTGAGATATCGGAACCGCTGGGACTCCCCGCGAATGTTCGATGATCAAAGCCTGGGTTTCTCGATGGGGGGGTATTACTATTATGCGCTTTCTCTCGGAGACCAGAGTTCCTTGGACGGAAAGCCCGTCAAGTTCAAGTTCTCGATCAAGGTCTCCGGAGACGTGTCCGGTGAGCCGGTCAGCACGGTGTCGCCGATTCCCCCTCAGGATGAGGGAGCTGACCGGGCCGATGGTCACGGGCGTTGGGGGCTGCTAGCAGGTGGCAGCGCGTTGGTGCTGCTCGGTGGGGGAGGTGCGGCCTACTCATTGCTGCGTCGCCGCTGAAAGGGTGGGTCGGGAGAGGATCCCCTGTGCTCATGGAAAAGGGGTGTCAGATTCTCTGGTCGTTCGCGAAGTACTCGACGAGTTGCACCGGGAGTGAGGGTATGCGACGTGGTGTCGAACCGTCACGCAGGGATTCCGTGGCCTGGATTGCCGTGGCCACGGCTTGCCAGGCATCAAGGGGAGTGGCGCCCGTGGAGGTCCCGGTGCGCGCGAAACGAAGGAACTCGGCAACGGTCAAGGAATCCGCATCCTTGTCGTCGCCCCGTATGGCTACCTCGAGGCTTCCTTTCGCGTCATAGAAACTGCGGCGATCCCACAGGCGAATGACTCCGTCATCGCTGTTGCCGAAGTTCTCCAGACGTCCCCGGGTGCCAATCACCGTGTAATTCCGCCAGTTGTCAGGGCTGAAATGACATTGCTGATAGGAAGCGAGAGCACCTGATTCCATTCGAGCCATGAGCATGGAAACGTCCTCGACATCCATGGCGTCCTTGAGGCCGGCCTGCTCCTCCGGAAGCCAGTCGTCGAGTGAGAACGAACTGGTCATCGACTGATCATTCTTCGATTCGTTTCTGTTCGTTCTCCCGTAAACCAGTAGGTCGCCCATTCCAACCACGTCGCGAGCCCGCGAGCCCGTCAACCAGTGCATTGCGTCGAGATCATCAGCCGCCATCAGCAGCGGGTCGCGTGAGCGTTCTCGATTGGCGTGCCGGTCCTTGAAGTAATGGTCCCCGCCGTTTCCGATGAAGTGCCGGCACCAGATGGTCTTCACTTCTCCGATCGCGTCCTCGAGTATCAGATCGCGCATCTGCTGAACGAACGGTGCGCGTCGCATGGTGTGTCCGATCTGGAGGCGAGCCCTGGTCTCATATGCCGTGGTCAGGATTCTCGTTGCCGACTCCAGGGTGTTTGCCATGGGTTTTTCCAGGTAGACGGGGATGCCTGCTTCCAGCAGCTCCGCCGTCACGTGGCAATGGGTGGCGTCCGGCGAGGTGACGAAGGCCGCTCCCAACCCCAGTTCGATGAGTTCACGCACCGAGCCGACGATGGGAAAGGTCTCGGGATCCTTGCCCAGGAGTTCGGCGCATCGGGTGCGTGCGGCAGGATCAGGGTCACAAGCGGCGACGATTCGGGCGCCGTTCTGATCGGTCTCGACGTGCGTGGCGAGCCTCGAGCGCGCGCCCAGTCCCACGACCCCCACTCTGAGGGGCTCGGTGATGTCCACGGCCACTCGACGGGTTTGTGCTGCGTGCTGTGCTTCCCACTCCCGGTGGAGGGTGAGCACGTCGTCGATCCTCTTCGGTGCTATCGGAATCGGGCCAGCGGCGCGTAGGAAGGATTTCTCGGCGTCCCGGAGGGCGAGGGACAGCGCGCCGAGCGACGCCGCCGCATGTCCCAGCTCCGCCTCCTCGATCCTGAGGCGAGGTGCGGTGGGTAGGCGCATGGTCGCGAGGTGTTTGCGGAGAAGCAGGAGAGGCGTGGTTTCGGGGGCAGGGGACAGGACGATGAGCGTGGGATCGATCACGGAGCAGATCGTCCCGATCGTCGTTGCGGCACGCAGTTCCCAGCCGGATTTCTCATCATCGGGGATGGTGCGGGCACGAAGATCCATGTCGAGTCGGTCATTGACCTCTCCCGCGTGCCAGTTGTGCCCGTGGTGGATCTCGCCTCGCAGGACGAACCCTGTTCTGAATCCAGCGAACAGGCGGAAGAAGAGCATGCCGTCGAGAGCGTTGAGTCGTGCTTCCGCCACGCGGATCATGAACTCACCGTAGGCGGCGGTGTTGATGTCGTTGTCGACGCGGAAGGGAAAACCGCAACGGTGTGTGAACTCTTCGGCGAGATTGAGTCCGTGCCACTGCGGGACGAGATAGCTGCGCAGCACCGTGCCGTCGCCGTCGATGATTCCGGTGGTGGAGGCGAATCCGCAGATCGGGTTGCCGTGCTGGATGCGCAACCCGTCGACGGCCTTTCTCACATGCTGCGAGATGGTCTCCAGGCGTTCCTCGCGTGCCAGGGTGTCCACGGGGATGATGGTGGCATGGAGGATGTCGCCGGCCAGGGACGCGATGGTGGTGGACAAGGTGTCCCGCTGGATGTCGAGGGCGACGACGAAACCGTGTTGGGGGGCGAAGCCGTACAGCGCCGCGGGCCGGCCGGCCCCCGTGCTCGTTGAACGCTGCACGATAATTCCGTAGTACTCCAGATCGGCGATGATGTTGCCGACGGTTGGACGGGAGATCTTCGTCATCCTTGTGAGTTCCGTGAGGGTGGTTTCCTCCTTCGCCCGCAGGGCCTGGAGTATCCTCTGCGTGCGTTCGGCTCTCGCCTCGGTGTTGGAGTTGATCTCCATCCGGCGCCTCGTTTCGCATCAGTCACGTTGGGAAGTCGGGATCACTGCAAGCCTACTGAGAGATCGCGTCAACAGGGTCTGTGTGGTGGAGGTCCACCACCGGATCCGGAATCGGATTCTGTCGCCACGGAATGGAAGCCGTCGCGCAGGCGAGGGCAGGCGTGGGCACCCGGCATTATGGTTTTGTTCCCCCACCGACCGGGGACGCGCGGAACGAGAGAGACGAAACACTCGCGTTCGCGCAGATGCGGTCGCCGCGACGACAGCCGCCGCCAGGTGGTCGCAGCGGGTCACATCGGTCGTTCCGTTGCGGGCGGAGAGGGCGGAACTGATTCCCGGGGAAGGCTCACAGCCGCCAGGTGACCTGCCGACCGATCGTGCCCCAGAGCAGATCGGGAACCTGATTCAACTCCTCGATCCGCGACTCCACCGAGGCGCGGCGCGCCGCGAGGCCGAGACGTTCAGCGGTTGCGGTGTGCAGTTCATTGGCCGTGAAGGCGTCGATGGAACCCAGCGAGCGTTCCAGGCGTGCCAGTTCCACCTCGCGGAGCGCGGACACGCGCTCCGCGTACCAGCCGGAGGTCAGCACGGAGTCGCGGCTGAACAGTTCCCGGAACGGGGCGTCGTCGAGGGTCAGGCGATCCGATGTGCGGCCGGTGGCCATGATCTCGAGAAGTGCCCGCACCGGGGGGACTGCCAGGGCCACGGTGCCGTCGTCGAAATACGTTTGCGCGACCCGGGCGTGCGTGGTCGAGATGGTCCGCACCGACTCGGCGAACACCTCCGGGTCCTGCAGCTCGGGTCGCAGCATCTCGGGGGTGAAGACGACGTGGGGGTGCAGGAAGATCCGTCCGAAGTACTTGGATGCGAACTTCTCGGTCATGCGGTAACCCAGCCGGGAGGCGAGGATCAGCTCACCGTCCACCTCGTAGTCCTGGATGCGTTCCAGGCAGCCCTCCTCGATCAGGCTCGCCGCGGAACGTTCGGAATCGGACATTCGCGAGAACACCTCGGGAACCAGAAGGCTGATGTCGTGATCGACCCGGACGTGTGGGCCCACCACCCCTGCGCTGGACAGCCACCCGTCGTAGCCGGTCAGGGCGAAGGACAGGAAGGCTGCGTTCAGGTCGATGACCGACGGCAGGGCGTTGAAGGGGCCCTTGGTCATGGCTCCCTCAGAACCGGCGCCCGTCGTGGAGGGCGATTTGCCCGTCATGGAGCTGATGAACTCCATGAACAGCTCCGGGAGCTCCATGTAGTGCAGGGGGGAGTAGGCGCACAGCGGTGGAATGCCGGGCTCGGCGGCGTTGTTCCGGCGGCCCGCGGCCACCACGTCGACCGGCAGGCGCAGCTCCTGGCTCATCGGAAGTTTGCGGTGCAGCCGGGCGGCCAGCTCCGCCTCAGCGGAGCGTTCGGGGTTGGTGATGTCGGGGCGGTGCTGCAGGTATCGGGGGTTCTTGGATGGTGTGCCCTTGACCAGGCGCGGATGGGCCGAGCTCACGAACCATGCGGGTGAGGGGGAGGTCGAGGCGGCGAAGGAACGGATCAGCTCCTGCATGGGAGCCGTGAACTGGCTGAACTCGATCGCGTTGTCCACAAGCGCCTGGGCGTCCCGGCGGGAGAGCGGCTCGAAATTCGACAGGAAGGTCCCGGGCCGGGAGATGTCCCACTCCGCCTGTTTGTCGTAGCCGCGGTGGATGGCATCGTCGGGACGCTGGAACAGCAACCGCTCGCAGTTGGTGACGAACTTCCGGGAAAGCGCACTGCCCGAGGGGCGGGGAGGCACGACGATGCTGGCGGTGATGTCGTCCTCGGTCTGCACCTTCGCAGCGGGCTGGAAGTCGTGGCGCAGACCGAACAGACGCCACGATCCGTCGGGGGCGAAGCCCACCCGCAGCATGTTCACTCGGATCTTCTCCCCGTCCAGGCGCAACGAGCTTCCCTTGCGCCCGTTGATGATGCCGACCGTGAAATGGCTGGACCAGTCCTCGCCCCACTCGGGGCGGTAGAACCGTTTCACCACGAACACGAGTTCCTTGACGTGGTTGGGGATCGCCTCCAGCCACGCGTTGTACTCGTCGTTGTAGTCGCGGCTCGGGGTGAGCAGCTTGATCACGGAACCCACGGAACGCCGGTCGGACAGCACGGGTCGGGCGTCGTGGCCGTTGCGGGCCGGATCCGCGAAACGCTGACTGAAGTCGTGGTCCAGGATCCGGGCGACCGCAGCCATGTCCTCGTCGAAATCCCGGACGTAGGCGTCGCCGGAGATGACGGCGTCGGTGATGGCCTTGGAGATCTCGGACTTTCCGCCACCCGAGACCGTGGCTGGTTTGTGGCAGTGGGTGGCCCTGGGCGCGGTTCCGACCAGGGTCCACTGGTCGCCGTCGGCCTCCAGATGGTGCAGCCGCACGAGGTAACCATCCGGCCCGACGTAGGTCTTGTCGGCGTGCAGCGGAATCTGGCCCGCGTGGCCGTCAACCTCCCAGGTGACGGTCTGGTCGCGCAGGCTGTAGGTGGAGCGCTCGGGAACCAGGACGATGTGGTCGTTCTCCAGGTCGATGGCGTGTCCCTCGGGCTGGGGGATGAAACGCTGCGGGTCGCGGGCGACGATGTCGGCCAACCGGTAACTGGGGTCGGCATAGTTGTCGGTGAACTGCTGGCCCAGGTTGTAGCGGGGGAAACAGATCGCACCCCCCGCGTGCTCCTCCTCCACCAGGCCGAGCAGGTTGGCGGAGTAGCTGATCTGGGCCTTGACCTCCTTCTTGCAGTACCCGAAGTAGTTGTCGGCGATCACGGTGACGATCACCCCACGCTCGTCACGGGCGCACACCTTGAATGCGCTGCCGCCGTTGTAGAGCTCGTCGGGGTCCTGCCAGCACATGCCGTCGCGGCGCTGGCGCTCCGTGGCGTCGGCGTGGTGGGGGAGACCGAGTTCCCGTTTGGTCAGTTGCGTCAGGTGCGGGGCCAGGATCACCGCGCCCGTGTGACCGGTCCAGCCCCTGGGTTTGAGGGATGCGTCATTGTCCGGCAGGTAGGGGTCGCCCCCGTTGCCGAAGATGCCCTCCACGAAGTCGAGGTTCGCCACCAACGTGCCGGGGGCGAAGAAGCGCACCTCCAGGCTGCGTTCCCGGGCGAAGCCCGGGACATGGGGAACCACCACGGGGCGCAGCAGCAGGGACACCCACGCCCGGGCGGGGGCCTCGTCGCCCGCGCAGTAGGGCAGGGTCATCAACTCCGCGGGAGGGTTCAGGGCGTGTTCCAGCAGACGCCCGTAAACCTCGCGGGGAACCGCCAGTTTGTCATCCTGCACCGCCGTGCCGCCCTCGGCGATGTGGAAGACCCCCTTGGTGGTGCGGCGATCGTTGAGGGGATTGTGCAGCACCCCGTTGACCAGGCGGTAACTGCTCAGGTATTTCGAGGAGAACTGGTCGGCCTCGACGGGTAGCGACAACGTCCTGGCCAAACCGGCCTGATCCAGCACGAAGGTCTGCCGTGGAAGTTTCGGGGATGTGCCGGTTCCCTCCAGGTAGGAGTCCAGGAAGGCCTGGACGCGGCCATCGACCGCGGGAAGTTTGTGTGAGAGCCGCCGGTCCAGTTCGCGCTGCCGCGCCAGTATCGGACGAACCAGTTCGGATCCCTCGGTGTGGTCGACGGCCGCCGGGACCTTCAGGCCCAGCAGGTTCAATCTCAGGTTGATGGCGGCGATTGCTGCGGTGTCTACCATGGCTCAACTATCTTCCATGGCCGCCGACCTGTCGAGGGTGGGTGGGTGTGTTCTCAGCTGATGATCTCGTAGCTGACTTTTGCGACCCCCTGCCGAGTGTCTGCTATGGCCTTGAAAGCGCCCGTGGTCAGGTCGAGGCAACGACCGGCGACGTAGGGGCCCCGATCGTTCACCGTCACATCGACGCTCCTGCCGTTCGCAGGATTGGTCACCCGCAGTCTGGTGCCGAGGGGCAGTGTCTTGTGGGCCGTCCTCATCGCCCACTGGTCGAAGGGTTCACCGGAGGCCGTGGCGGAGTCGTCGCTGTAGAACGAGGCCAGGCAGGTCTCCCCACCGGATGCACCAGACGACCTGGCAGGGGCGTCGGTGGTCAGGTGGCGGGCGGTCACCCAGCGCACCGCGCCCTTCCACACGACCTGGGCGCGACCGCCGGAGACCGTACCGGTGACCTTGAACTCGGTGCCCTTCGGCGCCACCTCCACGAACCGGTCGCCGCGCGCCCCGGTCCACAGGTTGAGTTCGGCGCTTCCCCAGCGGGAACCGATTGTCTCGGGAACGCTGGCGGCCGACACGGATGCCGAATCGGGGGCGGGTGTGGAGCCCTCAGGAGCGGAGGATCCCAGGTATCGGGTCGCCACCCAGGCCGTGTCACCGTCCAGGCCGATCTGGCTCCACCGCCCGGAGACCAGGCCGGTCAGGGAAATCCGGGTTCCCTTGTCGAGGACCGTCCGGACACCGGCACTGAGGGAGGGGGAGTTGCGTGCATTGAGCCTCACCCGTGTCCAGGCGGAACCCTTCTCGCCGTTGGAGGAACCCGACTCCCGATTTTCCCCACCGGTGACGTAGGCCGATGCCACCCAGGCGTTCCGGCCTTTCCAGGCGACGGGAACCCAACCGTTCGAGGCCGCCCCTCGGATTGACAGCGATTCACCGGGATAGAGCACGCCGAGACGGGAATGACCGGTCCCGGGGCCGGAGCGGATATTCACGGCCACCCGCGCAGTGACGCTCCCATTGGCGGCCTCGGCCCTGCCGTCCGGGAAGATGGCGGGCACGACGACCGTCAACTGGGCGGTCAGCACCAACCCGATGGCCGAGTCACGCAACAGCCTCAGCACGTGTCCCTTTCCTGGGGAGCCGATCATCGTTGGTCCTTTCTCGTGAACGCGAACCGGGTTGTTCCGGCACGCTAGGAAACATGAGTCCGAAGCTCAAGCAGAAACGCGGACATTTCGTGGTGTGAATATGTAAATCCCCTAGTCAGACGCAGTTTGAGTGGATCCGTTAATCTCGTGGAAACCCTCGAGCGATGATCGAGGTTGAGGGTTTCCCCAAGGCGTTGGTGGTGACGTCGGTGGGAAACGTCGGAAATGGTGTGGAAAATGCTCGCGAAAATTGCGGAAGAGGTCTCGGCGACGACGAGGCGCGTGTGTTCGCCGGACCGGGTCGGGCGAGGGTGTCTCACCATTCAGGACGCGCGGAGTGCCTTGCTTGACAGCACCCGGGCCTCCCGCAATCCTTGGGCACATGACCAACAGTCAGCTCGTAATCGTCTGACAGCGTTTCGATCCAACATCGAGACGCCCCCTCGCGTGCCAGATGGCGCCGAGGGTTTTTTGTTGAACGAAGCAGTTCCGGGCTGAGACCGAAGGGAGAGCGATGTCCAGGACAGACGGCCAGTTGCTGACGGGCGCGCAGGCGCTCGTCGAGTCCCTCGAACGCGCTGGGGTCGAGGTGGCCTTCGGTATTCCCGGCGGGGCGATTCTCCCTGCCTACGACCCGCTGTTCGACTCGAGGATCCGTCACATCCTGGTGCGTCACGAGCAGGGCGGAGGGCATGCGGCCGAGGGGTACGCGATCGCGAGCGGCGGGGTCGGGGTCTGCATCGCCACGTCCGGACCCGGGGCGACGAACCTGGTGACCGCGATCGGCAACGCCTACATGGACTCCACCCCGCTCGTCGCGATCACCGGGCAGGTGAACGCGACAGCCATCGGCACCGACGCCTTCCAGGAGGCCGACATCCGCGGGATCGTGATGCCGATCACGAAACACAGCTTCCTCATCAAACGCACCGAGGACATCCCCTTGGCGGTCAAGGAGGCCTTCCACATCGCGGCGACCGGAAGACCCGGCCCCGTGCTCGTCGACATCGCGAAGGACGCGCTGGCAGCGAAGGCCCCGTTCCACTGGCCCGAGGAACTGGACCTGCCCGGTTACAAACCCACCGTCAAACCGCACGTTCGCCAGATCCGGGCGGCTGCGAAACTGATCTCGCAGTCGAGGAGACCCGTCCTCTACGTCGGCGGGGGCATCGTCAGGGCCGAGGCGTTCGAGGAGCTCGCCGCCCTTGTGGACAAGGCCCGGATACCCGTGGTCACCACCCTGATGGCCCGGGGTGTGCTCCCCGACTCCCATCCGCTGCACATGGGGATGCCCGGTATGCACGGGACCGTGGCTGCGGTGGGTGCGCTTCAGCGTGCAGATCTGATCATCGCAATCGGCACCCGTTTCGATGACCGGGTCACGGGCAGGCTGGATTCCTTCGCACCCAACGCCAAGGTGATCCACGCCGACATCGACCCGGCCGAGATCGGCAAGAACCGGGCGGTCGACGTGCCGATCGTGGGCGACTGCCGCCAGACCCTGACGCTGCTCGTCAAGGAGATTGACCGCGCCCCCGACACCGAGGAGTGGGTGCAGGTCCTCGGCAGGATGAAGGAACGCTACCGACCCCGCTGGGAGGAGGCGCCCGACGGGAAGCTCTCACCACAGGAGGTCATCCAGCGCATCGGACAACTCAGCCCCGCCGATGCAATCTACGTCACAGGGGTTGGGCAGCACCAGATGTGGGCCGCACACTTCCTGCCCCACGAGCGACCCATGAAGTGGCTCACCTCCGGCGGCGCCGGCACCATGGGATTCTGCGTCCCCGCGGCGATGGGCGCCAAGGTGGCCCAACCGGACAAAGTGGTGTGGGGCATCGACGGCGACGGCTGCTTCCAGATGACCAATCAGGAATTGGTCACGTGCGCCCTCAACCGGATCCCGATCAAGATCGCGATCATCAACAACCATGCACTGGGCATGGTCCGGCAGTGGCAGTCGCTGTTCTACGACTCCCGCTACTCCAACACCGACCTCCACACCGAACACCTCCCGAACTTTCCGATGCTGGCCGAGGCGATGGGATGCGTCGGCCTGCGCGCGACCAATGAGACCGAGATGGATGAATGCATCGCGAGGGCATTGGAGATCAACGACCGTCCCGTCGTGGTGGAGTTCGTCGTTCACAAGGACGCGATGGTGTGGCCCATGGTTGCCGCGGGGGTCAGCAACGATGAAATCCAGGTGGCCCGTAACATGGCCCCAGTGTGGGAAGAGGAAGAACTGTGAACACGCACACCCTCGGGGTTCTGGTCTCCAACAAACCGGGCGTCCTGGCCCGGATCGCCGCCCTCTTCTCCCGTCGGGGTTTCAACATCGACTCGCTCGCCGTCGGTCCCACCGAGCGTCCGGAGATCTCCCGGATGACGGTGGTGGCCTCCGTCGAGGACGAGGCCGTTCTGGAACAGATCGTCAAACAACTGAACAAGCTGATCGAGGTTCGCAAGGTGCTGGAGCTCGGGCCCAACACCGTGCGCCGTGAGATGGTGCTGGTCAAGGTCCGCGCAGATGTGCACTCGCGCAGCCAGATCATCGACGTGGTGAGTCTGTTCCGGGGGAAGGCCGTGGACGTCAGTCCCGAGTCCGTCACCATCGAGGCCACCGGCAGCCCCGAGAAGCTCGCCGCTCTGCTGGAGATGCTGTCCCCGCACGGTGTCCAGGAGCTGGTGCAGTCGGGTCAGGTGGCCCTGGGGCGGGGGGTCAGAACCCTCGCCGATCACAAGTCCAAGTAATTCACCAGAAGAAGTGAGGAAACAGAAATGGCTGAGATGTTCTACGACTCGGATGCCGACCTGTCCGTCATCCAGAACCGCAGCGTCGCCGTCATCGGTTATGGCTCCCAGGGACACGCCCATGCGTTGAGCCTGCGTGATTCCGGGGTCGATGTCCGGGTCGGGCTGCGGCCGGGGTCGAAGTCCGTCGCGAAGGCCGAGGCGGAGGGACTGCGCGTGGTCTCCGTGGCGGAGGCCGTCGAGGAGGCGGATCTCGTCATGGTCCTCGCCCCGGACCAAGTGCAGCGCAAGCTCTACGCCGAGGAGATCGCCCCCCACTTGGTGCCCGGCGACGCCCTGTTCTTCGCCCATGGTTTCAACATCCGGTTCGGCTACATCAAGGCCCCGGAAGGTGTCGACGTCTGCATGGTCGCACCCAAGGGTCCGGGGCACCTGGTGCGCCGCGAGTACTCCGAGGGCAGGGGGGTGCCCGCCATCATCGCCGTCGAAGTGGACGCCACCGGGAGCGCCTGGCCGCTGGCGCTTTCCTATGCCAAGGCCATCGGTGCGCTGCGCGCCGGCGGTATCAAAACGACGTTCACGGAGGAGACCGAAACCGACCTGTTCGGCGAACAGGCGGTTCTCTGCGGCGGCGTCTCCGCTCTCATCCAGTCGGGTTTCGAGACCTTGGTCGAGGCCGGTTACCAGCCCGAGGTGGCCTACTTCGAGTGCCTGCATGAGATGAAGCTGATCGTCGACCTGATGTACGAGGGGGGCATCGCCAAGCAGCGGTGGAGCATCTCCGACACCGCAGAGTTCGGTGACTACGTCTCCGGGCCGCGCATCATCGATGCGCATGTCAAGGAGAACATGAAGGCCGTGCTGGATGACATCCGTTCCGGGGCCTTCGCGAAGCGTTTCATCGAGGACCAGGACGCAGGGGCCCCCAAGTTCAAGGAACTGCGCGCCAAGGGTGAGGCCCACCCGATCGAGGCCACCGGCCGTGAGCTGCGCAAGCTCATGAGCTGGGTCAAGGATCACGGTACCGATGACTACGTGGAGGGTACGGCCGCTCGTTGACCCCAACACGGACAACGGGTGCCCCGAATCGGAGGAAAATTGAAATGCTGACCAGGACAGAACGCCTGGAACGACTACCCATGACGCGCGAACACGGCAGATTATTGGGCGCATCGGGGGTCGGGTGGGCCTTGGACGCGATGGACGTGGGCCTGATCTCCTTCGTCATCGTCGCTCTTGGGCAGCAGTGGGGGTTGGACGACGCCACCAAGTCGTGGGTCGTTTCGATTGGATTCGTCGGCATGGCCCTGGGTGCCACATTCGGGGGATTGCTGGCCGACAAGATCGGGCGTCGTTCCGTGTTCGCGCTCACGCTCCTGGTCTACGGGCTGGCGACCGGGGCCACGGCCGTCGTGTCCTCGGTGGCCGCCCTGCTGCTGTTGCGTTTCGTGGTGGGGCTGGGGCTTGGAGCTGAACTCCCTGTTGCCTCCACCTTGATCTCGGAATTCGCCCCCCGTCGGATCCGGGGCCGCGTGGTGATCTGGCTGGAGGCATTCTGGGCCGTGGGCTGGATCCTGTCGGCGATCATCGGGTATTTCGTGGTGGCCGGCTCTGAACAGGGATGGCGTTGGGCGCTGGCACTGGGTGCCGTGCCTGCCCTGTGGGCGCTGCTGATCCGGCTCGGCACCCCCGAATCCGTGCGATACCTGGAGACCGCAGGACGCTATGAGCAGGCCGAGGCGACGGTCGGGCGTTTCGAGAGGTCGGCGAAAACCTCCTACGACGGCCCTACGATCGACACCGCCGAGCAGGCCGCGAAACACCGGGGAGAGACGATCGAGACGACCGGGCTCACTCTGTTCTCCAAGCAGCTGAGGCGCCGCACCCTGGCGTTCTGGTTGGTGTGGTTCTGCATCAACCTGTCCTACTACGGGGCCTTCATCTGGATTCCATCGCTGCTGGTGAAGCAGGGTTTCACCCTGGTCAAGTCCTTCGAGTTCACCCTGATCATCACCTTGGCCCAACTTCCCGGATATGCCGTGGCGGCCTGGTTGATCGAGGTCATCGGCCGCCGCCTGACCCTGGCGCTGTTCCTCGCCGGATCGGCCCTTTCCGCGCTGGGTTTCGCGGTCGCGGGAATGGAGGGCATGATCATCGCAGCCGGATGTGCCCTGTCGTTTTTCAACCTGGGTGCGTGGGGTGCGCTGTACGCCATCGGCCCCGAACTGTATCCGACGTCGCTGCGTGGCACCGGTACCGGGGCGGCGGCCGGGGTGGGTAGGCTCGCGTCGATAATCGCGCCCCTGCTCGTTCCGGTGCTGATGGGCGGCGGAGGCATCGTGACCACCTTCGCGGTCTTCGCGGTTTCCTTCGCGCTGGCCGCGGGTGCCGCTTTCCTGCTTCCCGAGAAACGCGACGCCGGGATCGATTGACATGGGCCGGGCCGGGGAGCAGCGCATCGATGGGCGGGTAGAGAGCGTTCCGGAACCTTGATGCCCTTGAGGTTGCACCAGCGGGAGGCTCTCGACGCCTGGCGTCGGAGCATCTCGGCGGGGGTTTCCAGGGGTTGGATCGTCCTGCCACCGGGTGCCGGCAAGACCATGGTCGGTGTGCGGGCGATCCGCGAGTCGGGGCGCACCGGTGTGATTTTCAGTCCGAACATCGCCATTCGCGGCCAGTGGCAGGCCGCTGTGCCGGAGGTTCGCTGCCTGACCTATCAGGCGCTCGCCAATTTCGGGGACGACTCCGGTGGGAGCACGCAGCTGGCTCGTCTGCACCCGAACGGAAGAGCCTTGGTGGCCGAGCTTGCAGCCACTGAGAACCTGATGATCGTCCTGGACGAATGCCATCACTTGCTCCGGACGTGGGGCCGGCTGCTGGCCGAGGTGCTTGGGCTGTTGCCCGACGCCGTCGTACTGGGTCTCACGGCCACTCCGGCAACCGCCCTGACCGGAGCGGAGGCCACCCTGGAGAACGAACTCTTCGGCGAGATCACGTATTCCGCGAACATTCCCCAAGTGGTGGCGGCCGGTGACCTGGTCCCTTATCAGGAACTCGGCTGGCTGACGAGCCCCACCGCCGCTGAACGCGACTGGCTGGGAGAGCAACAGGTGCGGGTCCAGGAACTGCTCACCCATCTCAGTGCCCCGGACAGGGCGAGCGTTCCACTCTTCGAGGCGGTGGCGAAGCTGCAGACCAACGTCTCCTGGGAGGAACTCGCGGCCACGGATGAACGCCTGACCGATGCCCTGCTGCGCCTCGCCCACGCGGGTTACGCCGAACCACCCATTGGAGTTGCGTTCGGCGAGCGCCACCGACGCGATCCCGGGATCGAAGACTGGGTGGCGGTACTGAACCAGTGGCTCCTTCCGTTGGTCGACAGCCCCGACCCGCGGGACCACGCCCTGATCCTGGAGGTCCGGGAGGTTCTTCCCTCCATCGGTTACCGCTGGACCCGGCGAGGCATCAGCGCGGCCGCCTCCACCATGGACCGGGTACTGGCCCGCAGCGCATCCAAGGCCCTCGCCGCGGCCGAGATAGTGGCTCTGGAGGAGGAGAACCTCGGCGCTGACCTGCGCGCCCTGGTGGTGTGCGATTTCGAGCGGGCGGCCGCGCTGCCACACGGTCTGCGAGACGTGGTGACCGCGGATTCGGGATCGGCCTGGCAGACCCTGAAGGCCTTGGCCGAGAACCCGGTCGGGCAGCGCCTCGAACCGTTGCTCGTCACCGCTGGGGTCGTCGCGGGAACCCCGTCGAGCTCCCGGGCGCTGATGGACTTCGCCGCGGATCGGCTTCCCGGGCACTCCTTGGATACCGCGGAGGAGGAGGGGTTGGTGCGGGTTCTCGGCTGGAATGTCCGCCAGTGGGTGCCGGTGGTTACCGATTTCTTCCAGATGGGTGGCACCAGGCTCCTGATAGGCACCCGTGGGCTGCTGGGGGAGGGATGGGACGCCCCGGGCGTCAACTGCCTGGTGGACCTGACCAGCGCAACCACGCCCGGTGCCGTGGTTCAGCTTCGCGGGCGCAGCCTACGACGCGATCCGGAGAATCCGGCTAAGGTCGCGATCAACTGGTCGGTGGCCTGCGTCGCCGACGGGGTGATGGGGGACGCGGATTGGCGTCGTCTCGTGCGCAAGCACCGTGGTTATCTCGCCCCGGACGAGCAGGGCGATCTGGTGGACGGGGTGGCGCACCTGGCCGATGAGTTCAGCGAGTTCCGGACTCCGGAATCGGACGGGATCGAGGCCGCCAACGTTCTTGCGGCCCGGCGTTCCCGGGAACGCGACCGGGTTACGGAGCAATGGAACGACCCGCGGATCAGGACCGGCCGGGAGGTGTCGGTGGTGCGGGTGAGTTCCAGGGCGAAGGAACCGTTGACCGGAAGCGGCTTCGGGGAGGCGGCGCCCCGGAGGCTGGGGCCCGTGCTGTGGCCCTGGGCGCTGGGCGCAGCCCTGGTGCTGGCGGTGCTGGGGCTGTCCTGGTGGGCGGCCGCCGCACTGGTGTTGACGGGAGTGGATCTGCTGATCCGGGGGATCCGGGCGGGTCGCAGGCTCACCGGGCTGGCGGCGAACGTCGGTGTCGGCAGGGTGGCCAGGGCGGTTGCCGATGCCCTCCAGGCGCGCGGGCTGGTCAGTGCGGGAGCCGGGGCGGTCGCGGTGGAGATCAGAGGACAGGAACTGCGCTGCCGGCTGTCCGGGGTGCCCGCGGAGGAATCGGCCGGGTTTGCGGAGGCGCTGGACGAAGCGTTGCAACCCGTTTCCCGACCCCGATACTTGATCTCCCGCCTCACCGCCGACCCGCCCCGGCTCCGGGACGTGTTGAGACTCGGCCTGATCGGGCGGGAAACCGTTCTGGAAACCTGGCATCCGGTCCCGAGCGTGCTCGCCTCCAACAGGGACCGGGCCGACGCCTATCTGCTCGCCTGGCGGCGATGGGTGGGGGAGGGGGAGGTCCGGTACGCCCGCAGCCCCGAGGGTGAGGGCATCACGCGAGCGGTACGCGGCATCGATCCGTGGCAGCTCACCTCGGCGATTCGCCTGCACTGGGAGTGAAAGACCACCATTGGATTGAATGGGGCCGAATGAATCGGAGTGCTGAACATCCGGGGCACGCCCAGGCCGTCAGGTCCGCGTCATCCGTTGCTTCTCAATCGCTTTGCCGTGAGACCGGACACACTCTGCCCTGCACCCCCGTCTTGATAGAATTGGAGTTGTAGTACACGACAGGAGGGCACCCAAGGTGAGCGTCTTCCTGATTCTCGGAATCGTGGGAATCCTGGTCCTGCTGGTGTCCCTGATCCTGGGGGACCTGCTGGATTCGGCCCTGCACTTCGACGGCCTGGACTCCGAGGTCTTCTCAACCTCGGTCATCGCCGCCTTCACCGGGGCCTTCGGGTTCGGAGGGGTTGCTGTCCACGAATTCACCGACAGCCTCTGGCTGGCCTCGGTGGTCGGTCTCGTCACCGGCAGCCTCGCGGGGTGGGGGGCGGTGGCCCTCACCCGCTGGCTGAAGCGTTCCGAGAGCGGACAGGCGCCCCGTAACGATCATCTGCTCGGGGCGGAAGGCCGCGTCATCACGGACATCCCGATGGGAGGGCTCGGCGAGATCCGGGTCGGCACCCACAAATACGCTGCTCGGGCGCAGCTGTCGATTCCGGCCGGAACCTCGGTGTGGATTTCCGGTGTGTTGTCGCCGACCGCTGTCGAAGTGCGTCCGGCCACTGATGAATTTCTCCAGTCCTGAACAGAAAGGTTCACACATCCATGAATAATTTCTCCTCCCTGATCACCGGAGTGGGAGGCATAGTTCTACTGGTCGCCCTGGTGATCTGGCTGATCGCCAGCAGGTACCGGGTGGCTCGTCCGAACGAGGCCTACATCATCACGGGCCAGAAGGGCAAGGCGGTCACCAACCCCGAGACCGGTCTGGTTTCCACCGACCTGTCCGGTCAGAAGGTCATCATGGGCGGCGGTGTCTTCGTGATTCCCCTGATCCAGCGTCTGCACGTGCTCGACCTGTCCAGTCGCCGCATCATGGTGCAGATCCGCAACGCAGTCTCCGGGCAGGGCATCAAACTGAACCTCGACGGCGTCGCGATCGTCAAGGTGGGGGGCAACGAGGATTCCATCCGGGCCGCCGCGCAGCGCTTCCTGATGCAGCAGGAGGAGATCGAGACGTTCACCCAGGAAACCCTCGCGGGTGCGCTCCGGTCCATTGTCGGTGGTCTTTCCGTGGAGCAGATCATCCGCGACCGCGCCGCCTTCGCCCAGCGGGTGGCAGACGAGTCCGAGGCCTCCCTGACCGGTCAGGGCCTGGTGCTCGACACCTTCCAGATCCAGGACATCACCGACGACGGCACCTACCTCTCCGACCTGGGACGCCCTGAATCCGCCAAGGTTGGCCAGATCGCCGCGATCGCCGAGGCCAACGCCCGTCGCGAGGCGGAACAGGCGAGGCTGGCCGCCGAGCAGGAGATCGCGATCTCGGAGCGCGAGCTGGTGCTCAAGGAGGCCGAGATCAAGGCCGAGACGGACGCCGCCCGCGCCCAGGCCGCGGCCGCCGGGCCACTGGCCCAGGCCGACCGTGACCAGGCCATCCTCACCGAGCAGGAGAAGGTCGCCGTGCGTCAGGCCGCCCTGAAGGACCGTCAGCTCGACACCGAGGTCCGCAAACCCGCGGACGCGAAACGGTACGAGACCGAGACCGCGGCCCAGGGACGGCGCAACTCCGAGATCTTCGAGGCCGAGGCCCGCAAGGCGGCTGCCATCGCCAATGCCGAGGCCCAGGCCGAGACCGCACGCCTCACCGGTGAGGGTGAGAAACAGCGCCGTGCCGCACTCGCCGAGGCCGAGGCCATCGAGGGCGCGCGTCGCGGTGAGGCGGAGAAGGCGCGCCGCATTGCCGAGGCCGACGCCATCCGCGCCGAGGGCGAGGCCAAGGCCGCTTCGGCCCTCGCGGTCGGTACCGCTGAGGCGGAGGCCATGAACAAACGAGCCGCCGCCTTCGCGAACTACAACGAGGCCGCGGTGCTGCAGATGCTCATCGAGGTGCTGCCGCAGGTGGCCGAGAAGGTCGCCGCCCCCATGGGCAGCATCGACAAACTCACCGTCGTCTCCACGGAAGGGGCGGCCGCGTTGCCCCGCCAGGTCAACGACAACGTGCTGCAGACCGTCGAGATGATCAAGAACACCACGGGCATCGACCTGCTCGACGTCCTGAAGAACCATACGAGTGGTTCGGCGCTCGCAGCCGTCCGCTCCAAGTTGGAGGCCGGTCAGGGGGAGGAGTCCTGAAGGGTCACACGAGCGGCAAGGCACTCAAGGGCGAAACCGCCGAGTGAGAGCCCCGGGAACGCGGGGGTCGGAACCGATCGGGTCCGACCCCCGCGTTCCCGTTACCGGATCAGCCGGCCACGGCAGCGGCGATCCGATCCCCGACCTCGGCGGTCCGGACGGGACCGGGGCGGCGTTCCGCAATGTCGGTGGCAACCGCGTCGTCAACGCGGCGGGCGGCCTCGGGATGCCCCAGGTGCGCCAGCAACAGGGCCACGGAGCTGATGGCCGCGGTCGGATCGGCGATTCCCCGGCCGGCGATGTCCGGGGCCGAACCGTGAACGGGTTCGAACATCGACGGGTACTCGCCCGATGGATTGATGTTCGCGGAGGCCGCCAGGCCGATTCCCCCCGTGACTGCCGCAGCCAGGTCCGTGACGATGTCGCCGAACAGATTGTCGGTGACGATCACGTCGAACCGGCCCGGGTCGACCACCATGGCGATCATGGCGGCGTCGATGTGCAGGTAGTCGCGCTCGACATCGGGGAACTCCTCACCCACCCGGTCGAAGAGCCGGCGCCACAGGCCCCCGGCGTTGACCAGGACGTTGTGTTTGTGCAGCAGGGTGATCCTGCCTCGACGTGCCCGGGCGCGCGCGAACGCGTCACGAATCACCCGTTCCACCCCGAACGCGGTGTTGACGGAGACCTCGGTGGCGATCTCCTGGGGGGTGCCGGTCCGCACCGCGCCACCATTGCCGCAGTAGAGTCCCTCGGTTCCCTCACGCACCACCACGAAATCGATGTCGCCCCGGGCCACGACCTCGGGGGACAGGGGAGTGGAAACCCCCGGATAGAGCCGTGACGGACGCAGGTTCACTGCGTGATCGAAGGCGAATCGCAGCCTCAGCAGCAGTCCCCGCTCCAGCAGACCACTCGGGATCCTGTCCGAACCGGGGGCCGCCCCGACCGCCCCGAGCAGGATGGCGTCCGTGGCCCTCAGATCCTCCAGCGTGGATTCGGGCAGAACCTCGCCGGTGCGCAGCCAACGCTCTGCCCCGAGATCGAAACGCACCTCCTCGAAGGCGTTCCCGTCCACGGCGGCCCGCAACACCTTGAGCGCCTCGGCAGTCACCTCCGGGCCGATGCCGTCGCCACCAATCACTGCCAGGGTCTGTCGTGTCATGCGGGAAGACTAGGCGCGCCATCGGCGGCGGCAACGCGGTTCCCACTCCCCGAGATGGGCGCGACCGCCGCGGCCCGCGCCCCGACCCTGATTCCGTCGCTAGGCTTGCTGCATGCGCATCGCCCGTTTCGCCGCGGCCGGCAAGGATCCCGCCTACGGCATCATCGAGTTGGAGGTCGACGGCGGGGAGCACCCGGAAACCGTCGCTGCAATAACGGGGGACCCGCTGGCCGGGGCGCCCGTCAATTACACGGGTGCCAGGCACGACCTCGCGGATGTCCGGCTGCTGGCCCCCGTCATTCCCCGCAGCAAGATCGTCGCGATCGGGCGCAACTACGCCGATCACGCCGTCGAACAGGGAGCACCGGTCCCGGGGGAACCGATGCTGTTCCTCAAACCGAACACCTGTGTGATCGGACCCAACGAACCCATCGTGCGCCCCGAGGGATGCAGGGATCTGCATCATGAGGGCGAGCTGGCCATCGTCATAGGGCGGATCTGCAAACAGGTTCCGGAGCGGCGGGTGGCCGAGGTGGTGTTCGGTTACACCATCGCCAACGACGTGACCGCGCGCGACTGGCAGAGGGAGGACGACCAGTGGTTCCGCGCCAAGGGATGCGACACCTTCTGCCCCCTCGGTCCCTGGATCAACACGCACCTCACCCCGGCGGAGGCGGGTCATCTCGCGATCGAGACCCGGGTGGGTGAGGAGGTGCGGCAGCGGGGAAACACATCCCAGCTGGTCCGTGGCATCCCGGAGCTGGTGACCTACATCTCCTCGTTCTCGACCCTGCTTCCCGGGGACGTCATCCTCACCGGGACCCCGGCCGGGGTGGGACCGATGGCCGACGGGGACGTGGTCTCGGTGGAGATCGATGGACTCGGGGTGCTCAGCAATCCCGTGACCGCGGCGTGATCACCCGCCCGCCCGGATCGGGGCTCAGCCAGCCGGTCGCCCTGCGGGGCGAGGATCCCCTGAAACTGGTGACGGGGGTGTCAGGGGCCCTGCTCGCTTTCCTGGTGGTGGTCAGGCTGGTGGTTGAACTCGTCCTGAGGATCGGCTGGCTGTTCAGAGGCCGGCCGGACTTCGGGGACTACTACTCCAGGGCAGTGGCGTATGAGCTTCCCGATGGGATCCTGGCGAGCCACCTCGGGATAGCGAGCCTGTTGCCGGTCGTGTTGCTGATTCATCGCTACTGGCACGACAGGAAGGCCGACTGGGCGATTTCCGTCCAGCCCGGGGGGCGCTGGCGATACCTGCTGATCTGTCTCGCGGTGGCAGTCGTGGTTTTGAACGTCTTCAGGTGGCTTTTCCCCGGCGAGGACGTGGTCTGGCAGGCAACGCAGCCGGACTGGGTTACCTACCTCGCGCTGATTCTCCTCACATCGCCTCTCCAGGCCGCCGCGGAGGAGTTCTTCTTCCGCGGCTACCTGCAGCAGGTCATCGGTTCCCTGGTGGGTAGGGCATGGGTCGGGATCGTGTGCTCGGCCCTGGTTTTCGCCTATTTCCACGGAAACCAGAACGTCGCGCTCTTCGCGCACCGGCTGGGTTTCGGCCTGATTGCGGGGACCCTGGTGTGGGCAACGGGTGGCCTGGAGGCCGCGATCGCCGTTCACGTGGCCAACAACGTCCTCGCCTACGGATACGCGCTGTTCACGGGCGGCATTGCAGCGCTCAAGGCGACCTCGGAGATCTCCTGGGAAGCCGCATGCTCGAACCTCGCGAGCTTCGCGGTCTTCGGTGTCGCCGCCTGGTGGATCGGACGCAGGATGCGCGTCGCGACCCTGACCCCCTGACCCCTTCGGCTGCGCCCGGTCCGCCGCCGGGACAACAGCGGCTGGCTGCGCCTTACACTTCCCTCATGATGGATGTGCTTCTGGGGATCGTGGACCGGGGCTGGGTGGCCGAGAGCCACCACCGGGGCCGGATCAGTGTGGTTCGCGAGGACGGGCAGGTTCTGCTGTCCCTCGGGGACATGACCATGCCGACCCTGCCCAGGTCGGCCCTCAAACCGTTCCAGGCCATCGCGATGCTGCGCAGCGGCCTGGATCTCGAGAACCAGCTGCTCGCGCTGGCCGCGGCGTCGCACCTCGGACAGTCCATCCACACGGAAGGGGCGCTGCGCATCCTCGAGATGACCGGGCTGAGCACGTCGGACTTCCAGCACACCGCCGACCTCCCCGGCGACGAGGCGTCGCTCGCGGCCTGGCTGGCCGCCGGCAGGAGAAAGGAGCCGCTGGCCCACAACTGCTCAGGGAAACACGCGGCCATGCTGCGCACCTGCCGGCTCGCGGGTTGGCCCGTCGAGGGCTATCGCGACCCGTCGCATCCCCTGCAACAGGCCATCAGGGCCGTCATCGAGGAGTACTGCGGTGTGCTCGGCGATCCGGTGGTGGACGGTTGCACGGCACCCGCCTTCGCCACCACCCTGCCCGGGCTGGCGCGTGGTTTCGCACGCTGGTCCCTGGAGCAGGAGGGCCCCGGCAGGCTGGTGGCGGACGCCTTCCGTCGCTACCCCGAGTACACCTCCGGCACATCCCATCCCGTGGTCAGGCTCGTGGAGCAGGTGCCGGGGGCCGTGGCGAAGGTCGGCGCCGAGGGAATCCTCGCCGTCGGCCTGCCCGATGGGACCGGGATCGCGGTGAAGATCTCCGACGGCATGGGCCGCGGGCGTTTCGAGGTCGTCGACGCCATCCTCAACCGCCTCGGACACCCGGTTACCAGCTCCCCGGGTGAGGTCCGCATCAGCCCCGAGCTGGAGGAGAACCTCGCCTCCCTGAACGGATGAATCACCGAGTTGCGCGCCCGTGACGGGCCGTGTACTGTTTCTCTCCGTGCTCGGGAGAGCGCACAGGGGTATGGGGTAATTGGCAGCCCGACTGATTCTGGTTCAGTTAGTCTTGGTTCGAGTCCAGGTACCCCTGCGGAGCGGGCCTTTCAGGAGGTCCCATCCCATCACCTGGCCCCGTTGTGTAGCGGCCTAGCACGCCGCCCTCTCAAGGCGGTAGCGCGGGTTCGAATCCCGTCGGGGCTACCAGGACGGAGGCCTTGGCCGGACACTGGTCCGGCCAAGGCCTCCGTCGTTCACGGGGCTCCCCGCAGGATCTCCTCAAGGGTCGTCACACCGGTTCGAAGAGCGAACAGCACCAACTGCACCCGGTCCCTCGACCCCGTCTTCGACAACAACCGGCCCACATGGGTCTTGACCGTGGGCATCGACAGCCAGAGCCGGTCGCAGATCTCCTGGTTCGTCAAACCGGCCGCGACCAACGCCAGGACCTCCCTCTCCCTGGGGGTCGTCTGCTCCAGGCCGAGACGATCGGAGGGAAGAAGCCGGGCGGGTGTGGGCGAACCGCCATGGGCAGGTCCCCGCCGCAGGGAGTGCAGGAGCCTACGGGTGGGGCCCGGGGAGATCACCGAATCGCCGCTGGCAACTGTTCGAATGGCATCCAACAAACGGTCCGGCGGCGTGTTCTTCAGCAGGAAACCGGACGCGCCGGTCTCGATGGCGTGTATCACGTGGTCATCCGTGTCGAAGGTGGTCAACACCATCACCCGTCCCGGGAGCCCGCGCGCGATCAACTCCGCGGTGGCCTCCAGACCGTCCAGGACCGGCATCTGTATGTCCATCAGGATCACATCGGCCGGGTTCCGCCGCTGCCGTTCGAGGGCCGGGGGCCCGCTGTCCGCCTGCCAGATGCCCTCGAGGTCTTCCTGCGACTCGATGATCATGGCGAGTCCCGCCGTGAACAACGGCTCGTCGTCCACCAGTGCGACGGTCGTCACGGTTGCCGCGGCTCCCGCGGAACCGTGAGCGAGACGCGCCAGCCGTCATCGCACGGTCCTGCATCGAGGGTCGCCCCCTGAGCTGTTGCCCGTTTCCGCAACCCGGACAGACCGGTTCCGGTGCGGGACACCTCACCCGGGACGGTTCCCCGGGACACTGACCCGTTTTCCACGTCCAGGACGATACCGCTCCCGGCCATGGTGCACGACAGCCGGACGGGGACGAATCCGGCATGCCCCGCCACATTTGCCAGCGCCTCCTCGACCGTGTCCAGGATGAGCGCGGCCCGGGACGGTGGCATGGCCTGCTGCGAGAGATCCAGCGTGACCCGGACCGGGAGCCCGGAGCTCTCGGCCAGCATCACGATTTCCGGGAAAAGACCCGGAGCGGTTCCCCGCGGGATCCGTCCCGGTTCGGGAACCGGGGCCGTGGGTGCGTCTTCGTCGTTCTGGAGCACATCCACCAGGGCACGCGTCTCGTCGACCCCCCGGCGGCTGGTGGCCGCCATGGCGCGCAGCGCCTCCCGGGAACGTTCCGGGGAGCGTTCCAACATCAGAAGAGCTCCCTCGGCCTGGACGGCGATGATCGCGAGGGTGTGCCCGAGGACGTCGTGGAGCTCGCGTGCGAACCGTGCCCGTTCCTCCGCGGCGGCAAGGCGGTGCAGGGCGTCCTGCTGCGCTTCCAGGAGTGCCACCCGCTCCAGGGCCCTCTCGGTCCGTGAACGAGCGGCACGCCTGTTCGCACCGGCCAGTGCCACCACCGCCACGGCGAGCAGAACCGTGCCCACCAGGACCACATGTTCCCGCGGATCCCGTCTCGGACTCGCGGCAACCGAGGCCAGGCCGGCGGCCATCCCGGATCCGGCCGTGAAGAACCCGAGGAACACCCACCGCAACGGTCCGTTCAGGTGCGCCTGAACGGTCCACACGGCAAGGAGGGTGGAGCTCATGGCCAGCAACGACATGGAGTTGAACACCAGGGCATGGACGGCCATGGCCCCGCCGATGACCGACACCGAGAACACGGGATACCGCTGGCGCCAGGCCAGGGCGACTCCACACGCAACCAGGAGCAGCGGGTGGACCACTTCCGAGTGCGGCAGATCGGAGGCCCCCGGCGCCACCGCGCCCAGCCAGAGCACGAGGGCAGCGACGACGGCATCCACCGGTTTCGGCAGAAACGCACGGACACGCGGGGAGGCGATGGGCATGGGGAAAACCTACGGGCGCTCCGAACCGGTTTCATCATCCCCGGGTATGAGGCGTCAACCGTGCCGGAACCATCCTCCGGCATGACGTTTCCCGGTTCCCGGATCCCGAGACTGACGTCATGGAGTTACGAGACACCGACCTGGCCGTGAGGACCGGGGGCTTGACGAAGAGTTTCGGGAAACGCACTGTCGTCGACGGTCTGGATCTGGCCATTCCCCGAGGGGTCATCTACGGTTTCCTGGGGCCCAACGGATCCGGGAAATCGACCACCATGAAGATGCTCCTGGGGCTGCTCCACCCGACTTCGGGACAGATCTCCCTGCTCGGGGAGGATCCGCGGGGCGAGGCCCGGGCGCAACTCATGCCCCGGATCGGATCGATGATCGAACATCCGCCCGGATACGGTCATCTCACGGGGGCCGAGAACATGATGCTCCTGGCCCGGCTGCTGAACCTGGAGACCTCCCGGATCGACAGGGCACTCGAACTGGTGCGCCTGACCGACCACCGGGATCGGCTGCAACGAACCTATTCGCTGGGGATGAAGCAGCGCCTCGGAATAGCGATGGCCCTGGTGCGGGAGCCGGAGCTCCTGATCCTCGACGAACCCACCAATGGGCTGGATCCCGCCGGCATCGAGGAGATCAGGGAACTGATGATCCACCTGGCCTCCGGAGGGGTGACGGTCATGATCTCCAGTCACCTTCTCGACGAGATCGACAGGATGGCGGACGTGCTCGGTGTCCTCTCGCGGGGACGGCTGGTTTTCCAGGGAAGCAGGGAGGAACTGTTCGAACGGTCCATTCCGGACCTGCTCGTGGTGACACCGCAGGCCGATGCCGCCGCCAACCTGATCAGGGGCTGCCGCCGGGAGAGGAACGGGATCAGGGCGCAGGGCTACGGTCAGGAGGACGCCGCCCGGTTGATCGTGCGACTGGTGCAGGCGGGGATCCCCATTCACGAGGTCCGTCGCCTCCAGCAGTCGCTGGAGGAGGTCTTCATGGACCTGACCGGTGGGGCGGAGGCCTTGTGATGGGCGAGATCCGTTTGGAGATGACGAAGATGCGGAGACTTCACGTGATGCCCCTGACGCTGGCCCTGTTGGCCGCCGCGATCCCGATCGTCGCTCTTTCCCTGTTCGCTCCCCGGGCCGTTTCCCGGCTCAACGATCCCCACGCGCTGCCCTGGGGCCAACCACTTCTCAACCTCGCATTCGCGAATGCGCTCATCCATCCCATTCTCGTGGCGGTGCTGGCATCCCGGCAGACCGACATCGAACACTCCTCCGGAGGATGGCTTCTGAACGCCACCACGGGCAGAACCCCCGGGATGCTGTGCCGAATGAAGTTCTTCGCCCTCATGGCGGTGGTGACCCCGGCGACCCTCGTCCAGACCGGGGCCGTCGTGGAGTTGGGGTGGGTGGCCGGCGTCCGGGTGCCCCTCGACGTCCCGATGTGGTCCTGGTACGTGATCTCGCTGGTTCTGATTGACGCGGTCCTCCTTGCCTTCCACATCTGGCTCTCCGCGTTTCGTGAGAACCAGCTCGTCAGTGTCGGTATCGGACTGGTCGGCGGTTTCATCGCGCTCTACATGTTTCTCATGCCAGCCGTTGCCCGCCTCGTTCCGTGGGGCTACTACGCCATGATCACCCCGGTCACGATGGCCGCCGGATCGGACGGGCTCATTCCCGTCCTGCCGCCGTGGCCATGGCTGGCCGGTCTGGTCGTGATCGGGGCGGCGGCTTTTGTCCGGGGCACGAAACGACTCGACCGGATTGAGAGGTGAGGATGATGTTCGCTGCGGAGAGAATGAAGCTGCGCCGTTCCATGGTGTGGTGGGTCGTGGTGCTCCTGCCGTCGCTGGCGGTTGCCTCGGGCGGCGCCAACTACTGGCTCCAGACGACCAACGGGGCCCTGGAGACGGGCTGGGATGTCCTGACCGGGCAGATCACCCTGTTCTACGCGATGATGTTCTTCTCCACCGGCGTTGCGCTCCTGGGAGCCGCGGTGTGGCGTCCGGAGCATCGGGGCAGCTCATGGAACCGCATTCTGACCACGGGACGATCGCCCGTTTCGCTGGTGTTGATGAAGTCCGTCATGATTCTGCTACTGGTGGTTCTCGTCCAAGTGATGTTCGTCGGGCTCAGCTGGGGATCCGGGCTGCTGCTGGGACTCCGGGGCGCGCCGCCGTCATCCTTCCTCGCTGCTGCGGCGCTCTGTGTTCCCGTGTGCGCACCGCTGGTTCTGCTGCAATCGTTGATGTCGATGCTGATGAGATCCTTCGCCGCCCCCGTGGCAATATGTCTGGCCGGATGCATGATCGGCTTCGCCACCGCCGCCTCGGGAGCCGGGACGGGACCGCTGGACCTCCTGATCCCCCAGGCCGTCATCACCCGGACCGTGCTCCTGGGGTCCGCCGCCGTCGCCTCAGGCGGCGGACAGGGCCTGGATGAGGTGTTTCCACTGGTCTGCTCGGCGGCGGGTTTGATCGTCGTCATGGTCGTCGTGACGGTTCTGGTGGTGCGGCGACGGCCGGTGGTCTCGCAGTAGGTGCTCTTCCACCGAATTACTCGGTGCCGTTGCGGCGCAGCACCTCACTCAGACGTTCGGCAGCGGCCATCACGGCCGGGGCGTGAAGTCGTCCCGGCTGCCGGGTCAGGCGTTCGATGGGGCCGGAGACGCTGACGGCAGCGATGATCTTCCCGGAGGGGGAGAGCACCGGGGCCGAGACCGAGGCCACCCCGGGTTCGCGTTCGGCAACCGACTGAGCCCAACCGCGGCGGCGCACCTGCTGCAGCGACAACACCGTGAACGTGGCCTCCTTGAGCAGGCGTGGCAGATTCTCGGGTTCCTCCCAGGCCAACAGCACCTGTGCCGCCGATCCCGCGGTCATGGACAGCTGCGCCCCCAGGGGAACGGTGTCCCGCAGACCCGAGGGACGTTCCACGGCTGCGGAGCAGATCCGGAAGTCGCCCTGCCTGCGGAACAACTGGGCCGATTCGCCCGTGATGTCGCGCAGTCGGGTGAGGATGGGTCCCGCGGTGGTCAGCAGGGGATCCTCCGCAGCAGAACTCGCCAGCTCTGCGAGCCGTGGCCCCAGAACGAAACGTCCCTGGAGGTCTCGGGTGACGAGACGATGGTGTTCCAGGGCCACGGCCAACCGGTGTGCAGTCGGCCGCGCCAAGCCGGTGGCACCCACCAGGCCGGCGAGTGTCAGAGGGCTGTTTTCCAAGGCGGTCAGCACGGCCGCCGCCTTGTCGAGAACTCCTACTCCGCTTCCTTCGTCCATATTCCGAGACTATCGTTTCGAATGCTGGACATGCAAGATAGAGTGTCGCCAACTCGCGGGCCCTGTCCTGCAATCAATCGTAATAAGGAAGCGTGAAAATGGGGAAGACCCTCGCGGAGAAGGTGTGGGATGCGCATGTCGTGCGCGCTGTCGATGGTGAACCCGACCTCCTCTACATCGATCTGCACCTGGTGCACGAGGTCACGAGCCCGCAGGCATTCGAGGGCCTGCGAATGAACGGCCGGAGGGTGCGCCGTCCGGATCTCACCCTGGCAACCGAGGACCACAACACCCCGACGCTCAACATCCTCGCACCCATCGCGGATCCCGTTTCCCGGACCCAGGTGGAAACCCTGCGCAGGAACGCGGACGAGTTCGGCATCCGCATCCATTCCCTGGGCGATCGCGACCAGGGCGTCGTCCACATCATCGGTCCGCAGCTCGGGGTGACCCAGCCGGGCATGACCATCGTCTGCGGCGATTCCCACACCTCCACCCACGGCGCCTTCGGGGCGCTGGCCTTCGGGATCGGTACGTCGGAGGTGGAGCACGTGCTCGCCACCCAGACGCTGCCGCAGAAGAAGCCGAGGATGATGGCCGTCAACATCAACGGCGACCTGCCGCCCGGGGTCACCGCCAAGGACGTCGTCCTGGCGCTGATCGCCAAGGTCGGCACGGGTGGTGGCCAGGGCTACATCGTCGAATACCGGGGAAGCACCATCGAACAGTTGTCGATGGAAGGGCGCATGACGATCTGCAACATGTCCATCGAATGGGGCGCCAAGGCCGGCATGATTGCCCCGGACGAGACCACCCTCGCCTATCTGAAGGGACGCCCGCACGCTCCCGAGGGGGCCGACTGGGACGCCGCGGTCGAGTACTGGAGGACCCTGCGCTCCGACGACGACGCCCATTTCGACGCGCAGGTGGACATCGACGCGACCCGACTCACCCCCTTCGTCACATGGGGCACCAACCCCGGACACGGCGTGCCTCTCGGAGGTGTGGTGCCCGCTCCCGAGGACTTCGCATCCGAGGTGGAACAGGCCACCGTCCGCCGGGCCCTCGAGTACATGGACCTGACCCCGGGCACCCCGATGCGGGAGATCGCGGTGGACACGGTGTTCCTCGGCTCCTGTACCAACGGCAGGATCGAGGACCTGAGACTGGCGGCCTCCGTGCTCCAGGGACGCAGGATCGCCGACGGCGTACGGATGCTCGTCGTTCCTGGCTCGGCCCGGGTCCGGCTCCAGGCGGAGACCGAGGGACTGGACAAGGTCTTCCTCGCATCCGGGGCCGAGTGGCGGGCGGCGGGATGCTCGATGTGCCTCGGCATGAACCCCGACCAGCTCTCCCCCGGGGAGAGGTCGGCCTCCACGTCCAACCGCAACTTCGAGGGGCGCCAGGGCAAGGGAGGACGCACCCACCTCGTCAGCCCCGCCGTCGCCGCCGCGACCGCCGTCACCGGGCATCTCGCCGCCCCCGCCGACCTGATCGGAGCCTGAGACATGGAAGCCTTCTCCACCCACACCGGGATCGCCGTGCCGCTGCGGCGCAGCAACGTCGACACCGACCAGATCATTCCCGCCGTCTACCTCAAGCGCATCACCCGGACCGGTTTCGAGGACGGGCTGTTCGCAGGCTGGCGCAGCGACCCCGATTTCGTGCTGAACCGCGAACCCTTCACGCACGGGACCATCCTGGTTCCCGGACCCGACTTCGGGACCGGTTCGTCACGGGAACACGCCGTCTGGGCTCTGCAGAACTACGGCTTCAAGGTGATCGTGGGAACCCGGTTCGGGGACATCTTCCGTTCCAACTCGGGCAAGGCAGGACTGCTCGTCGCCCTCATTACGGAGGAGGAGCGGGACCGGCTCTGGGCCGCCATCGAGGCGGCCCCCGAAGAACCGATGACGGTGGACCTGTCGGCGCAGACCATGACCCGCGGGGATCTCGTGATCGGGTTCGAGGTCGACGAGTACACCAAGCACCGCCTGCTGAACGGTCTGGACGACATCTCCATGACCCTGCAGCACGACGACGAGATCGAGGCGTACGAGGCGACCCGTCCCGGATTCAAACCGAGGACCCTGCCCGTGCGGACCGCGGACACCGTTTCCTGAGGACCGCCGCTCGGTCAGGCGGCGAATCCGCCGGTATTCTCCTGCTCCGTGGAAGTCGAAAAATGCCCCTGGCAACGTTCTCTGCGTGAGGCGAACCATGAACCGGCGCCCCGCGCCTATCGTTTCCTGGCGCGGCTGGTCCATTTGGTCTTGGGCGGTCTGGTCAGGCGAACCTGGCGGGGACAGGGCAACCTCCCGTCCGGCGGGGTGCTGGTGGTCTCCAATCACCTGTCGAACTTCGACGTCCCCACGACCGGCGAGTTCCTCATCTGGTCCGGGCGCTGGCCCCGCTACCTGGGCAAGTCGGAGATCTGGAAGGTGCCGGTCGTCGGCTGGTTCGCGCGCGAGTGCCGCCAGATCCCCGTCGTACGTCACTCCGAACGGGCCAAGGACTCGCTCGTGCACGCCCGCGAGGCCCTGGAAGCGGGGGAGTGCGTCGCGATCTTCCCTGAGGGCACCATCACGGCCGATCCCGATGGCTGGCCCATGACCGGGCGCCCGGGCGCCGCCCGCCTGGCGCTCATGACCGGGGTGCCGGTGATCCCGGTCTGCCAGGTAGGAACCGATGCCCTCCTGGGCCGGAAGAAACTCGAGTTCCACCGGCTGTTCTCCCTGCGCAGGCGCCCCGTGAAGGTGCAGGCGGGGCCACCCGTCGACCTCAGCGCATTCCCCGTGGGGGAGGAGCCCGCGCGGGAGGACGTGGAACGGGCCGGCGTCGCGATCATGGACGCGATCACCGCGGTGGTCGCCGAGCTTCGGGGCGAACCTGCCCCCGAGGGGCGCTGGGACATGCGGGTCGGGGCCCGCGTGCCCCAGCGGGGCTGAGCCTCACGCGGGATCGTTCATCAGGGCACGGGCCCGCTCCATCAGTTCCACGGTGGCGATGGTGGCGTCCAGCGGACGCAGCGGGGATTCGGTGAGCCCCGCCTCGATGCAGCGAGCCACCTCCACGGCCTCGTGGAAGAGGCCCTCGTGGTGGATGCGCGGCTCCTCCCAGGACAACACCCGGCCATCCCGGAACCTCACCTCGACGGGGCCCGGGCGGTAGAACGGGCCGTCGAGCACCAGGGTCGCCTCGCTGCCCCCGATGACGGCAACACTCGGGGTGTCGGTCAGCATCGAGGCGAGCACGCTCGCTTGGCGTCCCTCGCCGTCCTCCAGCAGGGCCATGAACTGCCCGACGGCGCCCGTTGCGTGTCGGGGACCGGCGGCTGAGACCACCTCGACCCCGGGCAGGACCCAGTCGGCGAACATCAGTGGATAGATCCCGAGGTCGTTCATGGCCCCGCCGCCCTGGACCGGGTCCATGGCGCGGCGGTGATCCACCAGGTACTCACCCATGTCGACGGTGACGGCCTCGATCCGACCCAGCAGATCCGCCGCGAGCACCTGCCGGACCACGTCGAAGCGGGGCAGGGCCAGCGACCACACCGCCTCCATGCAGAACAGGCCCTTGTCGCGGGCCAGCTCGACCAGTTCCCGCGTGGCCGCGACGGTGGGGGTCATGGGTTTCTCGACGAGCACGTTCCGCCCGGCTTCCAGGGCGAGCCGGGCGTGGGATGCGTGGTCCAGGTGGCCCGTTGCGACGTAGACGACGTCCACGTCCTGGGCCACGAGGTCCTCGTAGGAGCCACAGGCCATCTCGATGCCGTGTCCTTCGGCGAACTCGCGTGCCCGTTCCGGGGAGCGGGAGCCGACGGCGACAATGCGCTGGGAGGTGTTCCGGGTCACCGTGGTGACGAACTGATCGGCGATCCATCCGGTTCCGATCACGCCCCAGCGAAGGGCGGGCACGGAGGCCGGGTCGGTGGTGCGGGGCTGGGGCAGGGAGTCAATCATCTGCGGTCCGTTCCGGGCAGCAATGCCCACATTGTCAGGACAAATTCTCCGGTTGATTCTATCCCGCGATACGCATCGGCTCACCGGTGACCCCGGGAGGTCACGTCAACAGGGCCGGCCGGTCAACGGACCAGGCCGCGTCGCCCTCCGGAAACGCACGCCTCCGGAATGATCCCCGCCGCCGACCGGGGCATCCCTGACGCACCGTATCGACGGACGATCTCCAAGAAACCGCAAAAGCGGATCACAAACCTGACCTACGTCCGCCAAAGCGGATCAAATCGTTAGAATCTCCCTGATGTCAAAGGAGATGCCCAAGCGGCGAGTGGCGATGCTGCTGCTGTTACTGGTGGTGGCCAACCTGGCCGCCATGGTCGGTGTGTTCACGCTGGGACGTTTCCACACGGATCCCGCGACCCTGCTCGACTACCTGGGCTCCCGGCTGCTCGGCACCGAATGGACCGGGAACCCGGAGGTCGCGCACGTGATCTGGAACATCCGGTTCCCACGCATGATGGCTGCCCTGCTCGTGGGCGGTGCGCTCAGCGTCGCGGGGGCCGCCTACCAGAGCCTGTTCCGGAACCCGCTCGTCTCCCCCGACGTGCTGGGTGCATCGAGCGGGGCAGGGTTCGGGGCCGCGCTCGCGATCGTGCTGGGACTGGGGTCGGCCGGGCTCCAGGGGGTTGCCTTCATCTTCGGGCTGCTGGCCGTCCTCGGGGCGTGGAGCGTGTCCCGGATGACCCGCAGGGACCAGATGCTGGCCCTGGTTCTCGGGGGCATCATCGTCAGCGCCCTGTTCTCCGCGGGGGTGTCGATCCTGAAATACCTGGCGGACCCGGACAGGGAACTGCCCGCCATCACCTTCTGGCTCATGGGAGGACTGAACGGGGTGCGTCATGTGGACCTGCCCGCCCTGGTCGCTCCCATCCTCACGTGCGCCGTCGTGCTGTGGCTGCTCCGCTGGCAGCTCGATGCCGTGACCTTCGGGGAGGAAACCGCGAAATCCCTCGGGACGAACGTGACCTGGCTCAGGGCCGGGGTGATCGTGTGCGCCACCGTCCTGACCGCCGTCTCCGTCTCCATCTCGGGAGTGATCGGCTGGGTCGGGCTCATCGTGCCGCATGTGACCCGGATGCTCTTCGGACCCCAGCACCGACTCCTGATCCCGGTTTCCTTCCTGCTGGGGTCCCTGTTCCTGATCGGGGTGGACACGATCAGCCGAACCCTGCTCGAGGCGGAGATCCCGCTGGGGATCCTGACCGCCCTGCTCGGTGCGCCGTTCCTGGCGTGGCTGTTGATGGGAAACAGGTCATGGTGAGCGCGCTGACGGTTCGCGGTCTCACCCACCGCTATCCCGGACGCGGAACCCCGGCCCTGGATGATCTCGGGTTCGAGCTCCCGGAGAACCGGCTGGCCTTCGTGCTCGGCCCGAACGGGTCGGGGAAGTCGACCCTGTTCCGGATCCTGTTGAGGCTGCTGCGCGCCGACTCGGGCGAGGTCGAGGTCGGCGGGCGTCGTCTGGAGAGCTACGGTCCGGCGGCCCTGGCCGGGGTGATCAGCTACATCCCGCAGTCCAGCGAGGTGCCCTTCAATTTCTCCGGACGGCACACCGTGGTGCTGGGCCGGGTGGCCAGGCGGGGTTTGCGGGCCAGCCCCCGGGAGGCCGACTGGAAGGCGGCCACTGAAGCCCTCGAAGCGGTCGGGATGGCGGGGTTCGAGGAACGCGGGATCCAGGAACTCAGCGGCGGCGAGAGGCAGCTGGTGTTGATTGCTCGTGCCCTCTGCCAGGGCGGGCGATTGCTCGTGTTGGACGAGCCCACCTCCGCCCTCGACGCCGGAAACCAGATCCGGGTGTTGAGGCGGCTCCGCCGGCTTGTGGACAGCCAGGGCCTGACGGTGCTGCTCAGCTCCCACCAGCCCAACCACGCCTTCGAGTTCGCCGACGACGTCCTGCTCCTCAAGCAGGGGCGCGGCCCCGGGCTGAAACCCATCGCCGACCTGACCGGGGAGGACCTCAGCCACCTCTACGACCTTCCCATGAGGGTGGTTGACCTGACGGAAATGCCCGGGCTACGCCTCTGTGTGACCCGGCCCGAGACCAGAGGAGACCAATGAACAATCCGTGGCAGCTCTACGACGACCTCATCGACCTGATCCCGCCCGGGGTGAAGGTGCGTGAGGCCCATATCGGCAACTGGGCCTGCGTCACATCCGACACCGGAACCGGGGTGGCGATGATCTACCGCGGCGGCCCCCGGGCCGGTTTCGCCGAACGCGACATCGTCGGACGCGACCTCCGGGATGCCGCGTCCGCCGTGAAGTCCTGGGACCTGGAACTGGCCGCTCTCGGGGTGGCCGCCATCAACTCCTTCCTGACCACGAAGGAACGGCTCGGCGCCCACCCCTTTGCGGGCGAGGACGAGAGATCCACCTTCGAACGTCACGCGGAAACCCGCCCGGACCTCAGGATCGCCACCATCGGTCATTTCGGTGACATCGAGAAATACGCCGAGGGCCGTGACCTCATCGTCCTGGAGCGGTCGCCCTCGGGAAGCGATCTCCCGGATCCCGCGGCCGAGTACCTGCTGGCCGACCGCGAACTCGTCTTCATCACGGGCTCCGCCCTCACCAACAAAACCCTGCCCCGGCTGCTCGAGCTGTGCAGCGGGGCCAAGGTGATCCTCGTCGGTCCGAGCGCGCCCTTCGCACCCGAGGTGCTGCCCGCCTGCGTCGCTGAGATCGGGGGATCGTTGGTGATCGATCCCGATCACGTCCGACGGGCCATCGGCCTCGGAGGCGGGATGGCGGAGGCCCGCCAAGGACTCCGCATGTTCAACCACATCATCAGGAGGAACCCATGAAAACGCAGTGGAAACCGTTGTTCGCGGGGCTGGTCGCCCTGGCCACGCTCCTGACGGGCTGCTCGTCGGCCCCCGCGCAGACGACCGGGTCCCAGACTCCCGCGGTCTCCGCATCAGGAGGCCCGCTCAGTTTCAAGGACATGGGCGGGCGTGACACCGAGCTGGCGGCCCCGGCGAAACTGGCCTTCGGGGCGGGCCCTCCCGCCACCGTCATGATCTACACCTTCGGGGCGGACAAACTCGCCGGCTGGAACACCAAGGTGACCGAGCAGGTTTCCCGGTACGTGACCCCGGAGGCCGCGGCGCTGCCGGTTCTCGGCAGGGCGAACGGCAAAGACGGCACGTTCAACGCCGAAACCCTGCTGGGTCACGGGGTCAACGTCATCCTCGACGCGGGCGAGGTCTCCACCGAGTACGCGAAGATCGACGACGATCTCGAGCAGCAGAGCGGGATCCAGGTGGTCCAGTTGTCGACGGAGCTCCAGAAACTGCCGGAGTCCTACCGGATGATGGGTCGCATCTTCGGCGATGATGCGCGAGGCGAGCAGCTGGCTGGTTACATCGAGAGGATCAACGCTGAACTCGCGCGGGGATCGGCGGAAATCACCGACGAGCAGCGCGTCTCCGTCTACTACGCAACGGGCGATGCAGGCCTGAGCACCGCGGGGGGCAAGAACATCCACGCCCAGGTGATCGACGCCATCGGCGCCAGGAACGTCTACGGAACGGCCGATAAGGCCTCGGGCCGGGTCGACGTGAACGCCGAGCAGCTGCTCACCTGGGATCCCGACTGGATCATCGCCATGCCCGGGAAGGGCGGGACGGACCTGGCATCGAGTGACGCCTTCAAGCTCCTGCGGGCGGTTTCCCAGGGCAACGTGTTGATCTCCCCGCAGGCCCCTTGGGCCTGGATGGACGGCCCGCCCTCGGTGAACCAGGTGATCGGCGCGGTCTGGGCGGCGGAGGCCATCTACCCGGACGTCTACAACTTCGACCTGCCGAAGGAGGTGAAGGAGTTCTACTCGCTCTTCTACCACCACGAGCTGACCGATTCCGAGCTGAACGAGATCCTCGCCGGAGCCGGCCGCAGGAACTGATCCGTCCGGGCCATGTGGCAAGTAGGATGAACCGGCAATCGAGCTCAGGAGGCCCCAGTGTCGGAACGAACCAAGATCGCCCTGGTTTTCGGTGGAAAATCGTCGGAGCACGGCATCTCCTGCCTGACGGCGGTCAGTGTGCTCGGAGCCATCGACCGGGAACGGTTTGACGTCGTCGCCGTAGGCATCTCGAAGAGCGGCCGGTGGTCCCGGATGTCGTTGGAGGAGGTCGCGGACCTCCACATCACCGAGGACGCCACGCCGGAGGTTCCGGAACCGGAACACGACGCGGTCTGGCTGGTCGGTGAACACGGTGGCCAGGTCGCGACCCGGGTCGGCGACCAGTTGGTGGACGTCCAGGAAGTGGATGTTGTCTTCGCCCCGCTGCACGGCCCCTACGGCGAGGACGGCACCATCCAGGGGATGTTCGAGATGATGGGTATCCGCTATGTCGGGCCGGGGGTGCTGGCCTCCGCGGTGGGCATGGACAAACACTTCATGAAACTGGCTTTCGAGGCGGCGGGGCTCCCGGTAGGTCCCTACGTCGTCGCCTCGGAGCGCCGGTTGCGCCTCGAACGGGAGGCCGTGCTGGCCGAGGTGGCCGGGCTCAGTTTCCCGGTGTTCGTCAAACCCGCGAGGGGAGGCTCCTCCATCGGAATCACCCGGGTCACCGATCCGTCCGGGCTGGAGGCCGCCATAGCGGAGGCGCAGCGCCACGATCCCAAGGTGATCTTCGAGCAGGGATTCGTCGGAACCCGGGAACTGGAGGTGGCGGTGCTGGGCGATCCCGGATCCCCCGAGGGATGCCGGGCCTCGGTGGTCGGTGAGATCCGGGTCCAGGACGGGGACGGTTTCTACGACTTCGCCACCAAGTACCTGGACGATGACGGGGCCGCCCTCGACGCCCCGGCCAGGACCACCCCGGAGCTGGCCGCCAGGCTCCGGGAACTGGCCTGCCGGGCATTCAACGCGCTCGACGCCGAAGGGCTCGTGCGCGCCGACTTCTTCGCCACCGAGAACCAGGCGTGGATCAACGAGGTGAACACCATGCCCGGATTCACCCGGATCTCGATGTACCCGGCCCTGTGGCAGGCATCCGGGATTCCGTATCCCGAGCTGGTCACCAAGCTCATCGAACTCGCCCTCGAACGCCCGGTGGGGTTGCGTTGATGAGTGCCGAGTTCGAGATGATCGCCGAACTCACCGATGGTTTGGCATTCGGCCCCGATGTGCGGCTGGGCCCCGGCGACGACGCGGCAGTGCTGGTGCCGCGCGGCGACATCGTCATCACCACCGATGTGCTGATCGAGAACGTCCACTTCAAACGTTCCTGGTCGCCCGCCTTCCAGACCGGGAGGAAGGCGGTGGCGGTCAACGTCTCGGATGTCGAGGCCATGGGGGCCGAACCCTGCGCGGTGGTGATCGGGCTGGCCTTCCCGAGAAACCTGGACCGGCGCTGGGTCAGCGACTTCCAGGAGGGGGTGGTCGAGGAGTGCTCCCGGGCCGGGGTCAGCCTCGTGGGGGGCGACCTGTCGTCGTCGGCGCACATCGCACTCGGGGTGACCGCGCTCGGGAACCTGTCCGGGCGTCCCGCGATCACCCGGGCAGGCGCGAGGGCCGGTGACCAGGTCGCGGTGTGCGGTCGGCTCGGCTGCTCGGCGGGTGGCCTGCTGGTCCTGCAGCGGGGATTCGGTTCCCCCAAGGATCTGGTCCTGGAACAGCAGTGCCCAACCGTTCCCTACGGGCAGGGAAAAGTGGCCGCGGAGGCCGGTGCCACCGCGATGATCGATGTCTCTGACGGCCTGCTGCAGGACCTCGGGCACATCTGTGAGCTATCCGGGGTGGGCATCGACGTGAGGACCGGGGCACTGAAGATACACGACAGCTTGGCGCGCCTCGCGGCCGCCACGGGCAAGGATCCGCTGGGCTTTGTTCTCGCCGGTGGTGAGGACCACGCCCTCGCGGCGACCTTCCCGGCGGAGGTGGAACTCCCGCAGGGCTGGCTGCGAATCGGCACGGTGACCTCAGGTGCGGAAGTGATTGTGGACGGCATGCCGTGGACGGGTAGCGTCGGCTGGGATCACTTCGCATGAAAGGAAAACCAGTGAGAATCAGCGCCCGCAATCAGTTCAGGGGAACCGTCGTCTCCATCGATCGGGGGGCCGTCAACGGCATCGTCCAGATCGAGGTCGCGCCGGGACTGGTCATCAGCTCCTCGATCACGAACGAGGCCATCCGGGACCTCGGCCTCGAGGTCGGCGGGGAAGCGGTTGCATTGATCAAGGCCTCCTCCGTGATGGTGGGTGTGCAGGACTGAGGGGTTCCTCCCACCGAGGCCGGAGAAATCGCGTGCCAAACCCCGACCGGGCGGGTCACCGGAGCGGTTTTAGCATCTGATCCGCTCTCTGGACTAGGTTGGAATCATGGCGACACGCGGCTCTTCCTCTGCCAGGAGTTCTTCCAGCAAGTCGGGTGCCGGGCAGCGGACCAAGAAATCGAGCACCGCATCCCGAGGCGGCTCGAAGAAATCCGGTACCCGCAAACCGGCCGCCAGCTCGTCCGGTGCTCGAAACCAGGCCACGGAACCGAATCCCGTGGTGCAGTTCCTGGGGCGGATGCTCCGGGGACTCGCCCACGGGGTGGGCACGCTCGCCAGGAGCTTCGGGGGAGTGGAAAAGGATGTCGAACCCGAGCGGCGCCGGGACGGCACAGGCCTGTTCATCCTGGTGCTCGCCCTCGTGTTCGCCTCACGGACCTGGTTCATGTTGCCGGGACCCGTGGGGGAGACCATAGGGGCCATCACCTCGACCCTCTTCGGATTGACCGCCCCGCTGGTGCCGGCGGTCCTGTTCTACGGTGCATGGCGAGTCCTGCGGCGCCCCAAGGACGTGGACGGGGCGCCCCGCACGGGGCTGGGCTGGTTCCTGCTCACCATGGGCGGGCTCGGGCTCATCAACCTCTCCCGCGGGCTCCCCCGCCCGGACCAGATGGCCGAGCTGCAGCGCGCCGGCGGGGTGCTCGGTTTCCTGGCCAGCAGTTTCATAGCCGACCTGAGTTCCACGTGGGTCGCGGTTCCCGTGCTTCTCATCGTCACCCTCCTGGGTGTCTTCTTCGTGATCGGCAAACCCCTGCGGGTGATCCTCGCCGGGATCCGGACGGCCTTCTCGTCGCTGGTGGAGCGCCCGGAGGAACCACAGGAGAAGCTGGAACTCGGCGTCGACGTGCCCTATGACACCCCGCTGATAACGGAGGACGACGAACCCTCCCACGACGACTCGGTCTACAACTACGAGGCCGACGAGGACTACCCCCTCGAATCCGGGACGGGGCTGGACGACCCGACGCCGCAGGTCCATGCCCCGACGGCTCCCGGGCTGGAGGAGAAACCCGACCTGCCCCCGCCGGTGCACACCCCCATGACGGGGCGCGCCGAACAGCTGCAGCTCAGCGGCGACATCATGTACCAGCTCCCGGACGAGTCGCTGCTCGCACCCGGAACCCGCCCGAAGGCCCGGACGGAGGCCTCCGACCGGATCGTGCGGCAGCTCGCGGCCACCCTTGAGGAGTTCGCGATCGACGCCCGGGTAACCGGTTACACGCGCGGCCCCACCGTCACCCGCTACGAGGTCGAGCTCGGCAACGCCATCAAGGTTTCGAAGGTCACGGGCCTGGCGGACAACATCGCCTACGCCGTCGGCAGCAACGAGATCCGCATCCTCACCCCGATCCCCGGGAAGTCCGCCATCGGGATCGAGATCCCGAACCTCGACAAGGAGGTGGTCAGCCTCGGGGACGTGCTGCGTTCCCCGAAGGCACGATCCGACCACCATCCCCTCACCGTCGGGCTGGGCAAGGACGTCGAGGGTGGGTTCGTGCTGGCCAACATGGCCAAGATGCCGCACCTGCTGGTGGCGGGCGCCACCGGATCCGGGAAGTCCAGCTTCATCAACTCGCTGATCACCTCGATCATGATGCGCGCCACCCCGGAGGAGGTGCGGATGCTGCTGGTGGATCCCAAACGGGTGGAACTCAACCACTACGAGGGCATTCCGCACCTGGTCACCCCCATCATCACGAACCCGAAGAAGGCCGCGGAGGCCCTCGCCTGGGTGGTTCGCGAGATGGACATGCGCTACGACGACCTGGCCGCCTTCGGTTTCCGGCACGTCGACGACTTCAACAAGGCCGTCAAGGCCGGGCAGGTCAAACTTCCCGAGGGTTCGCAGCGGGTGCTGGCCCCCTACCCCTACCTGCTCGTCGTGGTGGATGAGCTCGCCGACCTGATGATGGTCGCCCCACGAGACGTGGAGGAGTCGGTGGTGCGGATCACTCAGCTGGCGCGGGCCGCGGGGATTCACCTGGTCCTGGCCACGCAGCGGCCCTCCACGGATGTCGTGACCGGGCTGATCAAGGCCAACGTGCCGTCGCGCCTGGCCTTCGCCACCTCCTCCATGACCGATTCCCGGGTGATCCTCGACCAGCCTGGGGCGGAGAAACTGGTTGGCAAGGGCGACGGGCTGTTCCTGCCCATGGGGGCCGGCAAGCCGATTCGAGTGCAGGGCGCGTGGGTGAACGAATCCGAGATCCGCGAGATCGTCGCCCACATCTCGGGGCAGCTGCAGCCCACCTACCGGGAGGACGTGACCACGGCAGCGGCCGAGAAGAAGGTCGTGGACGACATCGGCGACGATCTCGAACTGGTGCTGGATGCGGCCCGTCTCGTGGTGGAGCTCCAGCTCGGCTCCACATCGATGCTGCAACGCAAGCTGCGCGTCGGTTTCGCCAAGGCGGGACGCCTGATGGACATCCTCGAATCCCGCGGGGTCGTCGGCCCCTCGGAGGGCTCCAAGGCCCGTGAGGTGCTGGTGAAACCCGACGACCTCGAAGACCTACTCGCCTCCCTCGGGACCGGGTGAGTGATACTGGGGAGATCATGAACAAGGTTCACATCCAGACGCTGGGTTGCGCCCGCAACGACGTCGATTCGGAGGAACTCGCGGGCCTGCTGGAGGCGGGGGGATTCGTGCTGGTGGATGATCCCGCGGAGGCAGAGACCGTGGTGGTCAACACCTGCGGTTTCATCGAGCAGGCCAAGAAGGACTCCATCGACACCCTGCTGACGGCCGCCGATCTCAAGGAATCCGGCACGACGAGAGCAGTCGTGGCGGTGGGGTGCATGGCGGAACGTTACGGGGTCCAGCTCGCCGGGGCCCTGCCCGAGGCGGATGCGGTACTGGGATTCGACGACTACGCGGACATCGCTGATCGTCTCCGCCTGATCCTCGCCGGGGGCGACCACGATGCTCACGTTCCGAGGGATCGCCGCAAGCTGTTGCCGCTCGCGCCGGCTGACCGTCCGCGGGTCGCAGGCCGGATCGTGACCCCGGGTCACGCTCCCCTGCCGGAAGGGCTGGCCCCGGCGACGGGGCCGCGCGTGATCCGCCGCCGCATCGGATCGGGACCCGCAGCGCCCCTGAAGATAGCCTCGGGATGCGACCGGCGCTGCGCCTTCTGCGCCATCCCAGCCTTCAGGGGCTCCTACCTCTCTCGTCCCGTGGCCGACATCATCGCCGAGGCACGCTGGCTCGTGGACCAAGGGGTCAAGGAGATACTTCTGGTCTCCGAGAACACATCCAGCTACGGCAAGGATCTCCCCGGCGTAAGTCTGGAAACCCTGCTGCCCCAGCTGTCCCGGGTGGACGGGCTGGAATGGATCAGGGTCTCCTACCTGCAACCTGCGGAGATCCGGCCCGGCATGCTGGAGGCCATGTTCGGCACCGAGAAGGTGGTGCCCTACTTCGACCTCTCCTTCCAGCACGCCGCGCCCGGGGTGCTGCGGCGGATGCGGCGTTTTGGCGACCCGGATTCCTTCCTCGGACTGATTGAACGGATCAGGGAAGCTGAACCAACGGCAGGGATCCGCAGCAATGTGATCGCAGGGTTTCCCGGGGAGACCGAATCGGATGTCGAAATCCTCCGTGAGTTCATCATCGACGCCAACCTGGACGTTCTCGGGGTGTTCGGATACTCCGACGAGGAGGGCACGGAGGGGGAGGGCCTGGACTCCCACCTGGACCGGGCGGAAGTGGATGCGCGACGGGAGACGCTGGCCGACGTCGCCAACCTGGTGTGTGAGTCCCGCGCTGCGGAAAGGGTGGGAGAACGAGCCACGATCCTTGTCGAGGAAACCGGCGCCGACGGAGTCTCGGGGCGTGCCCCACACCAAGGGCCCGAAACCGACGGGGTGGTGGAGCTTCCCGGAATTGATGCCCGCATCGGGCAATTCATCGACGTCGAGTTCATCGATGCCACAGGAATAGACATGGTGGGAGAGCCCCGGTGAAAGAACCACGGCCCAGCAATCTGAACGTCCCCAACGTGCTCACGGTGCTCCGCATCATCATGGTGCCCTTGTTCGTCGTGGTGTTGTTCTGGCAACCGGCGAACCAGGGTTGGCGGTTCTTCGCAACCGGTATCTTCGTGGCCGCGATTCTCACCGACCTGGCGGACGGTTACATCGCTAGGCGCTACGACCTGATCACGGATTTCGGAAAGCTCTGGGATCCGATAGCCGACAAGGCCCTGACGGGAGCGGCATTCATCTCCCTCAGCCTTCTGGGGGAGCTTCCCTGGTACTTCACCGTGCTGATCCTGGTGCGTGAATGGGGAATCACATTGTTGCGGGCAGCCGTTGCCAAGTACGGGATCATGGCCGCCAATCGCGGCGGCAAGCTGAAGACCGTCACCCAGTCGCTGGCCCTGAGTGTCTTCCTGGCATGGCTGCCGGGCCTACCGGGAGCAGTTCAGCTCTCGGCCTGGGTGTTGATGTGGGTGGCGCTGATCCTGACCTTGGTGACCGGTGTCGACTACATACGCGAGGCCATTCGGATCCGCGCCCGTGGGAAGCAACCACGGCGCTCCTCCGAATGACCGGAGGAGGGATCAGCTGCCGTTAGCCGCCTTCGGGTCGGCCGGAACCGGGACGATCACCACCTCGACACCCAGGTCCCGGATGCGGGCTAGCTCGTCCTCAGGGGCGTTGGAATCGGTGACGAGAACGTCGATCTCGCTCAGATCCGCCATTTTCGCCAAGGTGACGTGACCGATCTTGGATGCGTCGGCCACGGCGATCACCCGCTGCGCTCGCTCGATCATCGTGTGGTTGGTGCGTGCTTCGATGTCGTCATGGGTGGTCAGTCCCCCGGAGGAGCTCAGCCCGTCGGCACCCACCAGTGCGGTTCCGACGTTCACGAGCCGGAGCGTCGCCTCGGCCAGGGATCCCACGAGTTCCAAGGAATTGGAACGCAGCACCCCGCCGGCAATGAGAACACGTCCCTGTCCCTGCTCTGCTGCTTCCAAACCGATGCTCAACGAGTTGGTGATGATCGTCAGGTCGGTTCGGTGATGCAGGGCCCGAAGGACCTCGGCGGCCGTGGTTCCACCGCTCAGACCGATGGCGTGCTTGCCCTCGGGGACCAGCTTGGCGGCAGCTGCTGCAATACGCGACTTGGCCGCTTGATTGCGTCCGTCGCGCAACCTCACCGGGAGTTCACGACTGCCCTGGATCGGGCGTGCACCACCATGGGTGCGGTCCAGTAGGCCCTGGGATGCGAGCACAGCGACATCACGCCGGATGGTGGCTTCGGAAGTCCCCAGTTCGGCGGCAAGGCTGGACAGCGACATCTGCCCATTCTCTTGTAGCAACGCGAGCATCGCGAGCATTCGATCGGAGCGCTTGTGGGAATGCGTACCCGCAGCGTTCATGTCGACTCCTTCGTGCGCTTTCTGACCATTTGGTGATCGTGTTCGAAAGTCAGTGTAACGAGAAAGTTCCCCGGCTTGCCGCAAGCCACTTGGGATAAGAGGTTTCTCGATTGGCGGGTACAGGTTAATATCCCGTGGAGGAGGTTCGTGAACGGGCGGCGGGTGCCCGTGATGTTAAAATGCGCTGCGGTTCACGAAGAGGGCGCTTAACCACGTCCTGAAACGGAATGAAGATGGGTCGTGGTGCGTGGTCCGGAAGTTGAAGGCTGCGTAAGGTGGCCCACATGCGCGAAGTGGAATTGTGGTCGAGACTCAGAGCTGCGCTCGGTGGAGAGTACGCCGGGAGCTGGGCATCGACGGTTGCCTTGCAGGAACTCGAGAGCCGCACCGTTGATGAAGCTTTGGCGGCAGGGGTTCCTTGCAAGGTGATCTGGAGGGCCGTATGGATTGCACTCGAGTTGCCGCCAACGATGCGTTGAAAGTCGAGGTCACGCCGGTGAGCGTGTGCCGTGGATCCTGTTGAGAGACCTGCGGGTGGCTCGCGCCGAGAATACGCAACCGTATCCGGGAAACGTGCGGCAGGATCGGCGTGTCGGGTTCAGAGGGTGGCGCCGGGTTGCGTCGCGCGGTGCCACTGGTGTCCACGGGAACCGGGCGATCTGTGAGGCATCCCGGGTGTGGATCTCGTGGCCTGGGGGTGTGGTGTGTCGCAATGCAATCGAACACATGTTCGGCTAGACTCTGCATGTCTTCGGGTTTTCCACAGCCTGGAGGTGAGTCGGATTTTTGTCACCCCCGATTCCTACAGTGAGGGTGAAGGTTGAGCCGGACCTGAAGGAGCGGCTCAGGAAATCGAAAGGAAACACACCATGGCTGTTGCGGATCGCGCCAAGGCGCTCGAAGCCGCCCTCGCCCAGATCGAGAAGATGCACGGGAAGGGATCGGTGATGCGCCTGGGGGAGGACACCCGCTTGCCCATCGATGTCATCCCCACCGGAAGCGTCGCCCTGGACGTGGCCCTGGGGATCGGTGGCCTGCCGCGCGGGCGGATCATTGAGATCTATGGCCCCGAGTCCTCGGGGAAAACCACCGTTGCGCTCCATGCCATCGCGAATGCACAGGCCGAGGGTGGGATCTGCGCCTTCATCGACGCGGAACACGCCTTGGATCCTGACTATGCGGGTAAGCTCGGCGTCAACACCGATGAGCTCTTGGTATCCCAGCCGGACAACGGTGAGCAGGCCCTCGAGATCGCGGATACTTTGGTGCGCTCCGGAGCGTTGGCGCTCGTCGTCATCGACTCGGTTGCAGCACTGACTCCGCGTGCTGAAATCGAGGGTGAGATGGGAGATTCGCACGTCGGTCTGCAGGCGCGCCTGATGAGTCAGGCCCTGAGGAAGATGACCGGAGCTCTGAAATCCGCCAACACCACTGCTATCTTCATCAACCAGTTGCGTGAGAAGATCGGCGTGATGTTCGGTTCTCCCGAAACCACCACGGGTGGCCGTGCGCTCAAGTTCTACTCCTCCGTGCGCCTGGACGTCAGAAGGATCGAAACGCTGAAGGACGGCTCCGAGATGGTCGGTAACCGAACCCGGGTGAAGGTGGTCAAGAACAAGGTTGCGCCGCCCTTCAAGCAGGCCGAATTCGACATCATCTACGGAGAGGGTATTTCACGGGAAGGGAGTCTGATCGACATGGGCGTCGCCAACGGGATCATCCGCAAGGCAGGCGCATGGTTCACCTATGAAGCCGATCAGCTGGGGCAGGGCAAGGAGAATGCGCGAAACTTCTTGAGGAACAATCCAAAAATTGCGGAGGAGATCGATCGCCGGATCCGGGCAGCGCTCGGCGTTGCGGAGGAGACCCCGGGCGGCACTATCAATCCCGAGACGGGTGAGGTCAAGGTTGAGTCCTGAAATCAGCCGCGCGGAGCAGGTTGAGTTCGCCAGGCGCATCGCGCTCAGACTCTTGGACACCAGGAGCCGTTCGGAGGCGGAGCTTCGGGCTCGGCTGACTTCCCGTGGTGTGCCGGAAGAGATCTCCGAGGAACTGATCAAGCGTTTCCGCGATGTCGGGCTGCTGGATGACGCCGTCTTCGCGGACGCGCTCACGCGGGCCAGGGTTCAGGTGGATCGGCACGGCCCCACCCGAATTCGAGCAGAGCTGCGACGCAGGGGAGTGGATGAGAACGTGGTGGCCGAGGCGTTGGCCCAGGTCGGGCAGGAGGAAGAGCTGGAGACGGCACGCGCCTTTGCGCAACGGCGCGTCCGCACCTTGGCGGGGCTGGATCCCCAGGTTGCTCGTCGCCGCTTGATCGGGGCCCTCGGACGCAGGGGATTCAGGGGGTCCGTGATATCGCTCGTCACGGATGAGGTGCTCGAAGAAATGGACCCCGACACGAGAGATATGCCCTTGTGAACTAACCTTGGCGGTCGTAGGGTCGTTGACTCACGGTTCGAGACATCTTGGTTGGTCCCATGGGTCCGTGCGCGGCTCGGTATGGCGTGGTCACGTCTGCCGTGCAGCGGTTTGGGGTGCCCTGAACCTCCAGGTCACTTCGTCAGGTGCAAAGGGGTAGCCATGGAATGGCTGGGCTGGATCATCGCCGGACTGTTGGGCGTCATTTTGGGGGTTCTCGCATGGCGACAGAGGCGGGTTGCTCTTTCATTCATCCAGGAACGGGCCCGTATCGAGCGTCGGAGCCGTTCTGACGCCGCCTCGATCCGCAAGCAGGCGATCGAGGCGGCCGAGCAGCTCAGGGCGGATGCAGCACGCACGCTCGAGCAGGCGAAGGAGTGGGTTCAAGATGCGGGTGCGGACATCGACAGGCGTCGCGAAGAGTTGGAAGCGTCAATAGCAACACAGAGGGCCGAGCTACGTGAGCAACGCAGTGCACAGGAGCGACAGGAGGAGCGCCTCAACGAGAAAGAGGATCGGCTCGCGGCAGAAGCAGAGGGACTCGCCACACGCTCAGAACTCCTCGAACAACAACGTGCGGACCTCAGAAAACAACGTGAGGAACTCGTGGCGGAACAGAAGCGAACGACGGCAGAACTCGAACGAGTGGCCGGGTTGACGGCGAGTGCTGCGCAGGCCGAGGTCATGGCGGAAGTGGAGCGACAGACGCGCCTGGCTGCCGCCACTCTGGCGCGCGACATCGAGGAAACCGCGAAGAAGGAAGCTGACCAACGGGCCCGGGCGATAGTCGTGACCGCTATTCAACGATGCGCTGCTGAACAGACGAGCGAATCCGTGGTCTCCAGTGTCGATCTTCCCAGTGATGAGATGAAGGGGCGCGTCATTGGGCGTGAGGGCCGTAACATCAGGGCCTTTGAACAGATCACCGGTGTCAACGTGATGGTGGACGACACCCCGGAAACGGTGCTTCTCAGCTGTTTCGACCCGGTGAGGCGCGAAGCCGCACGACTGACCCTCATGGATCTGGTCGCCGATGGGCGCATTCACCCGGCGCGCATCGAGGAAGTACACGCCCGTAGCGTCCGGGTTCTGGACGAGCGCATCAGGGCTGCGGGGAATGAGGCCCTCCTGGAGGTGGGGATCGCCGATCTTCACCCGGAGCTGATAGCCGTGATCGGTTCCTTGGCCTACCGCACCAGCTTCGGGCAGAACGTCCTCGCCCACCTGGTCGAGTGTGCCCACCTCGCCGGGGTCATGGCTGCTGAGCTGGGGCTCGACGTGACACAGTGCAAGCGAGCGGCCTTCCTGCACGACATCGGCAAGGCCCTCACCCACGAGTCCGAGGGGCCGCATGCGATCATCGGAGCCGATCTGTTGCGTCGTCACGGTGAACACCCCGACATCGTTCACGCGGTTGAGGCACATCACAACGAGGTCGAGCCCCGCACCGTCGAGGCCGTCCTCACCCAAGCGGCGGACGCCATCTCCGGTTCTCGCCCAGGAGCGAGGCGTGAGTCACTGGAGGCCTACGTGGAGCGGATGCAGCATCTCGAATCCATTGCCATGGCGCATGAAGGCGTGACCCGGGCCTACGCCATGCAGGCAGGCAGAGAGGTTCGGATCATGGTGGCCCCCGAGGTCGTGGACGACGTGATGAGCAGGGTGCTGGCGCGCGAGATTGCTGCCGAGGTGGAGGCGAATCTCACCTATCCGGGACAGATCCGCATCACGGTGGTGCGTGAGTCACGCGCCACGGAGTTGGCTCATTGAACTCGTCCGCGTGCGCGTACACCCCAGACCGCGTTCGCCGAGCCACCCGGGCGCAACATGACCCGGTCCCTGTATGTCGGCCCCTCGTTGAAGGCATCAGGGCCGCAGGTCATCGGTTCCACCGCGATGCTGTCACGCCGTGGCGCGGTGAACACCTGCACCCACTGGGTGGTCGCCTCACCCCACACCTCGATCGTACGGTCGTCGCCGTTCAGGCTGACGGTCCAGTCCCTGGTCAGGGGATCGGTGAAGGTGGCGTCCAGGATCGTTTCCCCGATGGCGCGGGGACGGGTGAAGTCGTGCGCGGGGGCGATGGGGCCGAGGCGGATGGGAAGCCGTCTTTCAGGATCGACCGCCAGTTCCGCATCGAACGGCACCGTCAACTTCACGTTCGCGATGTCTTCGAAGCGGAAGTAGGGATGGGCGCCATAGCCCCAGGGAACGGGCGTGGTTCCGAGGTTCGTGGCAGTGATCTCCACTCTCAGTCCCTCGGCATTCAGTTGGTGCAGGATCTCCACCGCGAGGATCCTGGGCCAGCCGCGTCGGGGCCAGAGGATGACTCGCTGCCGAACGGAATCTCCGAGATGGGCCAAGAGATTCCAAGCAAGACCCACGTTCAGGCCATGATTCGCGTTGTTTCGGGCTGGTTCGTTGATGGGCAGCTGGAATTCCTGACCGCCCAGCAGATAGCGTCCATCACGGAGTCGGTTGGGCCAGGGAAACAGATGCGCTCCCTCCCAGCCCTTCGGGGCCTGGTCAGGCCCGTGTGTTGCGAGGAGCTCTGCGCCTTCGAGGGTGAAGCTGCGCAGTCTGGCGCCCACCTCGGTGATCACGGCGCTGTAGCTCCCGGCGTTGATCTCGTATTGCTCGCCTGTAGGGAAGACCATGAATCAACAGTAGAGGCTACGTCAACAGGGGAAGGTCGCGAGGTCGGCGGATTGAGCAGTGTGCGTGGGAGAAGCGCTTTGGGCAGTGCGGGACGAGCACAGTCGGCGGGTCCTCCGGGAAAATACTGTTTCGCGTTGCGCACCACTAGAGTTGGGCCACCATGAGTTCGCGCACTTACCACGTCATCACCTACGGCTGCCAGATGAACGTCCACGACTCCGAAAGGATCGCGGGGCTGTTGGAGGAGGCCGGATTGATGCGTGCTCCGGAACCCGCCGAACCCGTTCTCGGCTCAGGAGCGGATGTGGTGGTCTTCAACACCTGCGCGGTACGCGAGAACGCCGACAACCGTCTTTACGGCAACCTGGGACACATGGCAGCCATCAAGGCGCGCCACCCCGGGATGCAGATCGCGGTGGGTGGTTGTATGGCCCAGAAGGACAGAGACGTGATCCTGCGGAAGGCGCCATGGGTGGACGTCGTTTTCGGCACCCACAACGTGGGTAGTCTGCCGGCGCTGCTTGAGCGGGCACGTGTGGAGGAGGCCGCCCAGGTGGAGGTGGTCGAGGCTCTTCAGACCTTCCCGAGCAACCTGCCGAGCCGTCGCGAGTCACCGTATTCGGCGTGGGTGTCGGTGAGCGTCGGGTGCAACAACACTTGCACCTTCTGCATCGTTCCGCAGCTCCGTGGCAAGGAGACCGATCGGCGACCGCGGGACATTCTCGCCGAGGTGCGCATGCTGGTTGACCAAGGGGTGCAGGAAATCACTCTCCTGGGGCAGAACGTGAACGCCTACGGGGTTGAGTTCGGTGACCGGCTGGCCTTCGCGAAACTGCTTCGCGCCTGTGGCGAGATCGAGGGTCTGGAGCGGGTACGGTTCACATCCCCGCATCCCAAGGATTTCACTGATGACGTGATCGCTGCCATGGCGGAGACCCCCAATGTCATGCCACAACTACACATGCCTCTGCAGTCCGGTTCGGATGCGGTTCTGAAGGCCATGCGTCGCTCCTACCGCAGGAAACGGTTCCTCGGGATCTTGGAACGCGTTCGGGGGGCCATGCCGCATGCGGCGATCACCACGGACATCATCGTCGGTTTTCCGGGGGAGACCGATGACGACTTCGAGGCCACGATGGATGTGGTGCGTGAGGCGCGTTTTTCTGCCGCCTATACCTTCCAGTACTCGAAACGACCGGGAACCCCGGCTGCCGAGATGAAGAATCAGGTGCCCCGTGAAGTGGTTCAGGAACGCTATGAGCGACTCGTCGAGCTGGTGGGGGAAATCGCATGGGCGGAGAACCGTCGATTCGAGGGCCGGGAGATCGAGGTGATGTTCGCTCTGGGAGAGGGACGCAAGGATTCCGCAACGAATCGCATGAGCGGGCGGGCCCGTGACAACAGGCTGGTGCACGTGGCGGTTGGCGAGGAGCCATCGGAGCGGCCGAGGCCCGGGGACATCGCATACGCGACCATCACCCATGCCGCGCCGCATCATCTGAATTCCGATGCCCCGCTCCGAGGACTGCGGCGAACACGGGGCGGCGATGCGTGGGAGGCGGCGAACACGGCGGTACCTGAACCCACAGGGGTTCCACTGGGCATGCCGAGCCTGCGACGCCCCTGAGAGAAAGCAACCCCCGGTCCGGGACCGGAGGTTGCCGAGCGGAACACGAGACAGCAGAGGCGCCTCGGCGCGGAAAACCGCTGGGGAGAATTTCACGGTGGTGCAGGCACGGTGGCGCGATGAGGATCGAGCCGGGGTGTTTCCGGGAAACGCCGTGATTCACCGTGCCGCCCGGGCGGTTGGCCCAGCGGCATCCTGCCCGCTGGGCCTTCTACTCGGCTTCTTTTTCTTTCCTGCCTGCGAGGCCATCAACCTGATCCTTGACAAAATCGGCTGCCTGGTTGATCTGCTCACTGTGTTTGCCGCCGGTCTTCTCGTCGATGAACTCGGCGCCCTTCTCGATCGCCTGGTCAATGGCTTCCCCGTGCTGGGCCACCTGTTCGCCGATGTTGTCGAAGATTCCCATGTGTACAGCCTTCCTGCTTCGGGTGCCTGGCGCACCATAGGGGTCCATCATGCCCGCTCCGGCGAAGTTCCGCACCGGGACTGGCAGTATGGTGGCCATGCATCCGCCACTGATAGTGCTCGTTGGACCGACTGCGACGGGCAAGTCGGCGCTTGCGGTCTCGCTCGCGCATGAGTTCATGAGGTGTGGGAGGGCCGCCGAAGTGATCAACGCGGACTCGATGCTGGTCTACCGGGGCATGGACATCGGAACCGCAAAACCCTCCGAGGCCGAGCGATGCGGGGTTCCACATCACTTGATCGACATCCTGGAGGTCACTGAGACCGCATCCGTCGCCGATTTCCAGGCTCGTGCCCGGGCCGTGATCGCGGATCTGCGGGCGCGGGGAGTCGTTCCGATCCTCGTCGGTGGTTCCGCCCTCTACACGCGGGCCATCACTGATGTTTTCGAGTTCCCGGGTTCCGATGCGGTTCTCAGAGCAGGGCTGGAAACCGAGCTGGAGCGCGTCGGGGTGCAAGAGTTGTATTCCCGTCTGGCCGTCCTGGCACCGGAGTCCGCGGCCCGCATCGACCCCGGAAATGGCAGGCGCATCGTGAGGGCGCTGGAAATCCGTGCGCTGACGGGGGAGCATCAAGCGGCGCTCCCGGAGTGGACCTACGAACTCGACGGGGTGCACCAGTTCGGGTTGGAACTGGGTCGGGCCGATCTGGACAACCGCATCGATGCCCGGGTGGAGGCGATGTGGCGCCAGGGCATCGTGGCGGAGGTTGAGAACCTGATTCCTCGCGGGCTACGTGAGGGGCGGACCGCATCCCGTGCGATCGGGTACCGTCAGGTTCTCACCTTCCTCGACGGGCGGTGCAGCGAGGAGGACGCGAAGGAGGACGTGAAGCGGGCCACCCGGAGGTTTTTCCGCAAACAGCTGGGCTGGTACCGGCGGGACCCCAGGATCGTGTGGTTGCCCGCGGGGGATTCGGACAACCCCGCTCGGATCATGGAAATCTCTGGGACGTAGAATTGTTGAATCGGGCTGGAAGGATAGGTGGGCACTTTGTTCCGGTACACGTTCGCCAAGGGTCATGCCACCGGCAACGACTTCGTCATCATCGATGATCCGCACGGGATGCAGGACCTGAGCGCCGAAGCGGTCGCTGCGCTCTGCGACCGCCACACAGGTGTCGGAGGGGATGGCCTGCTCCGGGTGGTGCGTGCTGGTCAGGTTGCCGGACACGAATTCGATCCGGATCTGTGGTTCATGGACTACCGCAACGCCGATGGGTCGATCGCTGAGATGTGTGGAAATGGTCTACGGCTGTTCTCCCGCCACCTCCTGAACGATCAACTGGTTCAGAGCGGGGAATTCACCGTCGCAACCCGGGCAGGGCTCAAGCAGGTGCGGGTCGCTCGTGGGGGAATGATAGCGACGAATCTCGGGGTCGTTGATCTGGGGACTGAACCCATCACCGTCACCCACGAGGGGCGGACGTTCGCGGGACGGCCTGCTGATGTCGGCAATCCGCACGTCGTCGTGTTCACGGACCACGACCGCCTCCTGCAACTTGATCTCTCCAAGGCCCCTGTCTGGGAACCCGCAGCGGCTTTCCCCGCAGGCGTGAACGTCGAGTTCGTTCATGAGGCCATGCCCGGCGAGCTGCTCATGCGTGTTCACGAGCGTGGCTGTGGGGAAACCCTGAGCTGCGGCACAGGGGTGGTTGCCGCTGCAGCCGCCTACCGCGATCGCAGTGGATTCGAGGGTCCCGTACAGGTACGTGTTCGTGGCGGGGATCTGACCGTGACCTTCGAGGGCGATGAGGTCTGGTTGACCGGTCCGGCTGTGATCGTTGCTCGTGGCGAGTACTGGAGCTGAGAATTTGTCGTCGGGGCCTGAAAGAATGGTTCGACGATGAACACGTTCCTTCATACACAGCCGAGCCATGACGGTGATCAGTCCGAACTTGCCGAGCGACACTCGCTCAGGCGGGTCATCGGTGTGCGAACCGAACTGGAGGACGTCTCCGAGGTCGAGTACCGTCAGCTGCGGCTGGAACGCGTGGTGCTGGTCTCCGTGTGGACCTCCGGGACGCAGGAGGACGCCGACAACGCGATGGCCGAGCTGAAACTGCTGGCCGAGACCGCCGGTTCCGAGGTTCTGGAGGCCTTGGTGCAGCGGAGGAGCCAACCCGATCCCGCCACCTACATCGGACGAGGCAAGGTGGAAGAAGTGGCCGACGTGGTCCGCGCCACCGGCGCCGACACCGTCATCTGCGACGGGGAACTGCAACCGGCGCAGCTGCGGAACCTCGAGGATCGCATCAAGGTGAAGGTGGTGGACCGGACCGCGCTGATCCTGGACATCTTCGCCTCCCACGCGAAATCCGCGGAGGGCAAGGCCCAGGTGGAGCTCGCCCAACTGCAGTACCTGAAACAGCGCCTCCGCGGCTGGGGCGGAAACCTGTCCCGGCAGGCCGGAGGCCGTGCCGCCGGCGGCGCGGGCATCGGCGGCCGGGGGCCCGGCGAGACGAAACTCGAAACGGACAGGCGCCGTATCCACCACCGGATCGCGCAACTTCGCCGCAGGCTCCGCGAAATGGACGCCACCCGGGAGGGCAAACGCGCCGAGCGCCGCAGGAACCAGGTACCCAGCGTGGCGATCGTCGGCTACACCAACGCGGGCAAATCCTCATTGCTGAACCGGTTGACGGGAGCGGGAGTGCTCGTGGAGGACGCGCTGTTCGCCACGCTGGATCCCACCACCCGCCGCACCGAGACCCGGGACGGGAGGGTGTTCACGCTGACCGACACCGTGGGATTCGTCCGGCACCTTCCCCACGACCTGGTGGAGGCGTTCCGTTCGACACTGGAGGAGTCCACCGCCGCGGATCTTCTCCTTCACGTGGTTGACGCCTCGGATCCGGACCCCGAGGGACAGATCGCGGCAGTGCGTCAGGTGCTCGCCGAGATCGGCGCCAGCGATGTGCCGGAGCTGCTGGTCTGCAACAAGGCGGATCGCGCCGATGAGACCGCGCTGCTGACCCTGCGGGCCGGGCATCCCGGCTGTGTGGTGGTCTCCGCACGCACGGGACACGGTCTTGAGGAGCTGGCCGACGCGCTGGAGGCCCGTCTGCCGAATCCGGAGGTGCAGATCGAAACGCTCATTCCCTACGGCCGCGGTGACCTCATGGATCGCATCCACCGGACGGGAACCATCGAGACATTGGAGCACACCGGCGAGGGCACCAGGGTGCGTGCGCGTGTCCATCCCGGCCTGGCGGAGGAACTGAGCAGATACGGTGTCTGACCTCGCGGAACGGATCCTGGATCGGGTGGTTTCCGGGATTGGTGGGGGAGAGAGACCCGGTCAGGCGGCGATGGTGACGGCTGTCGCCGAATCCTTGGAGGGTGGTACCCACCTGCTCGTCCAGGCAGGAACCGGAACCGGTAAATCCCTTGGCTACCTGGCGCCGGCGCTGGCCCGGATCGTGGAACACGACGAAACCATCGTGATCGCGACGGCCACCCTGGCCCTCCAGGCCCAGCTCGCCGGTTCCGACATTCCCGCGGTCCTGGCCGCGGTCGAACAGATGACGGGAAAGCGTCCCCGGTCCTGCCTGTTGAAGGGACGCAACAACTACGCCTGCCTGTTTCGTGCTCGTGGCGAGGTGGCGGAAGGCGGCCAGGGAACCCTTCTGGGGGCGGCCGAGCTGAGTGAATCCAGTGCCTCCGGAAACCCCTCGAAGCTCGGGGTTGAGGTGTTGGCGCTACGTGAATGGGTGGAGGAGCAGCTCCTCGCGGGCGGTACCGGGGACCGTGATGACGCTCCGAGCCACACGACCACGGCCTGGCAGCAGGTCTCGATCCCGACCCGGGAGTGCCCGGGCGCATCTCGCTGTCCTTTCGGCGCGGAATGTTTCGTCGAGAGGTCACGGGAGTCGGCTCGTGCCGCGGACCTGATCGTCACCAACCATGCCCTGGTGGCGATCAATGCCATGCACGGCGGCACGGCACTCCCCGAGCACGAGGCGCTGATCATCGACGAGGCCCACGAGCTGACTGGACGTCTCACCACGGCCGCGACCGGGGAGCTGGGTGCGGGAGCCACGGAACGGGTGGTGAAACGTTGCCTGGCGTGGCTGGGGGGTGACCTGCTGGATGCGGTCGGCGAACTGCGCGATGCCCTGGCCGACAGCCCCACGGGGCGCATCACCGGGGTCGATGTGCCGTTGCCGGTGGCCTGTGCCGCGCTTCGCGACGCCTCGCGCCGGGCGATCAGCGAATTGGGAAGGGACAGGGACAACCCTGAACGCTCCCAGGCGGCCGGGGCTCTGGGGGAAACCTTCGACATCTCCGAACGGATCGCGCGGCTGGCTGATCAGGACGTGGTGTGGGTCAGCCGCTCGGACCAGGTGGGGGAGACGGCCCACGTCGCCCCGCTCTCGGTGGCGGGGCTGCTGCGGGAGCACGTGTTCGGGCGGGCAACCACCGTGCTCACATCCGCCACCCTCACGCTGGGAGGTGATTTCCGGGCCTTCGCCACCAGCATCGGGTTGAGTCCCGCCGGCGAGCCGGGTGGCGGCGCGGGAGGAACCGGGGAGCCCACCAGCTGGCGGGGAATCGACGTGGGCTCTCCCTTCGACTACGCCAGGCAGGGAATCCTGTATGCCGCAGCAGCGTTGCCCCCACCCGGTAGGGACGGGCTCACGGATGCCGTACTGGCCGAGATCGCACAACTCGTCTGGGCGGCCGGTGGGCGCACCCTCGGTCTGTTCGCCTCGCGCAGGAACGCCGAACAGGCGGTGACCTACTGCCGCCGGGTGCTGCCGGAGCTGGAGTTCCTGTGCCAGGGGGACGCGCAGCTTTCCGAGCTTCAGCAAAGCTTCAGGGAGAGACCGGCCACGAGCCTGTTCGGCACCATGTCCCTGTGGCAGGGCGTCGACGTTCCCGGGGAGACCTGCCAACTGGTCATCATCGACAAGATTCCTTTTCCCCGGCCCGACGATCCGCTGATGCAGGCGCGCAAGAAGGCCGTGGACGATGCGGGAGGCAATGGTTTCATGGCGGTGGCCGCCACCCATGCGGCATTGCTGCTGGCGCAGGGAGCCGGCCGGTTGATTCGGCGCGAGGACGACCGTGGTGTGGTTGCGATTCTCGACCCCCGCGTTGTCAGGGCCCGTTACGGGGGATTTTTGACCAGCTCCCTTCCGGGGTTCTGGCGCACGAAGGACCTGGACATCGCCGCCAACGCGTTGCTGAGGCTGCGCGGCGCCGAGTAGAGAACCCGGCGCCGCGCAGCTTGAGGAAGAGAAGGAGAGGCCTCACATGGAGATCCCGATCGATCGGAGGTAACTCATCGGGTTCGTGGCGGAGTACACGTCGCCCGGGGTGACCCCGGAGGGGTAGTACTCGAAGTGCAGATGGGCGCCGAAGCTGCGTCCGGTGCTGCCCACGTTCCCGATCTTCTGCCCGGCGGTGACCTGCTGTCCCACCTTCACGTCGGTACCACTCATGTGCGCGTACAGGGTTGAAGAACCATCAGCTGCGCGGATGACGACGTAGTTACCGGCCCAGGAACCGACATTCCCGCTGATCACGGTGCCGGAGGTCACGGCGTAGATGGGGGTGCCGCTGCTGGCTGCGAAATCCTGGCCCGTGTGGTATCGGGACCAACTTCCCGTGGCCCCGAAGGCAGCGCCGATCCGATAGCTTCCCTTCGCCAGGGGAGCTGCTGCTCCATTGGCGGTCGTGGTGCTGCTGGGAGCGGCTGCGTCACTGCTGGCGGTGGAGCTGGCGGATGATGTGCTGGAGGAGCTGCTCGTTCCGGAGCTGCCCCTCGTGTAGGAGTAGTTTCCTGAGCGGGTGCCGCTGTTGTAGGAGTTCTTGGAATATCCGGTCCGATTCTTGCCACCGGTGGAGCCGTGGCTCTTCTTGGACGAGCTGCTGTACTTCTTGCCGGTGGTGCCGGAAGAACTGCTGCGTTTCTTGGTGGTGGAGGTCGACTTCTTGGTGGTGGAGGTCGACTTCTTGGTGGTGGAGGTCGACTTCTTGGTGGTGGAGGTCGACTTCTTGGTGGTGGAGGTCGACTTCTTGGTGGTGGAGGTCGAGCTCTTGCGGTTGTTCGAGGAGTAGTGGCTGACGGTGTTCCCGCCGCTGGAGGCCGCCTGATCCGATTCGGAGTACGCGCGTCGAGGAGCGGGCTGCTCGTTGTTCTCGTGCTCGCTGGTGGCGGCGCGTTTCGGACTCGCGGTCTGCTCGGAATTGGACTTCTGATGACCCTGTTTCGTGGATTTCGCAGAGGCTGAGCCCTGCTCGCCGGATTTGTCGGCGATGGTGTCATGATGCCCCGCGGACGGATCGATCTCGGCGGCAGCCGCGTTCTGGGTGGCCAAGCCCATCGTCCCTATGCTTCCTGCCAGCACCAGTGCGGCGAGCGGACGACGCCAAGGAGCGGGCGGAGTCGGTAGGGCTCGGCGCGGGATGGCCCCCGGACCAAAGGCTGCGCAGCCACGACGAGGCTGAGTGGGCTTCAGGAATCCCATGGTCGGTCCTTTCGGTTGGAAGATGTCGTCAATCCTGAGGGTTTCTCAGGTTAAGTTCAAGTTTGCTTCAGGGTTCCGCGGGTCATCACAGAAAGATTGAGTGTTCAAATTGCTCTGACTAGGGATTTTACCGAGAAACTCTCACAGGAAACTCATAGGTTGGTTGAGGTTGGGGTCCATGGTGGGTGAGCGATAGCTGAGAATTTCCTCAGAGATGGAGTTCCTCGCTTCTGTTCATCGGTGCTGCACCTTCAAGGTGAGATGGTTCTTCGGTGTGCCGTGCGTCCGTCTTGTCGGGGGTGTGGCCGGGTGTCGTGTGGTGCTGGGGGCGTTCGCGCTGGATTTCCGCGGGATGGGAGCTCGGCGATGGGTGGGCACAAAAAAGGCGCCGGGTGAAACCCGGCGCCTTTGACGCCACGGCCTCGAGCCAAGCTCGAGGCCGCTTGCCCGGACTGACCGGACACTTGGTAGCGGGGACAGGATTTGAACCTGTGGCCTCCGGGTTATGAGCCCGGCGAGCTACCGAACTGCTCCACCCCGCGATGCTTGACCAACTTTACACGGGGCGTGGTGGAATGCCAAATCGGCTGGTCGGCGCGGTATTAACGTTGGAGAGTGTGTGACGGTTAGGATTGCCGAGGTCTTCATCGCCGTCCATCACGGGAGAGAAACGTAGACATGAGAACCAACCGGCCTTTCCGCAGTCTGACGGCCATGCTGGCCATGTTGCTGGGACTCAGCCTGGCGTTGGTGTCCTGTGGCAGATCCGGCGGGGCGGGTGCGGGACCCATCGTCCTCAATGTCGGTGCGACGACCGAGCCCACGGGCATGGATCCGGCCACTGACACGGGAGCGGGCACGCCATTCGTGCTGCTTTACAACGTCTACGAGACGCTGGTGCGCATCGATGAGAAGGGCGAGATCAAGCCGTTGCTGGCTCGTTCCTGGAGTGCCAGCTCCGACGGTAGCGTCTACACCTTCAAATTGGAGCCCAACGCTACTTTTGCATCTGGAAGGCCCGTGGACGCGGCGGCGGTCATCGCTTCCTTCGAGCGTACACGGAATGGCGAGAGCACCACCGAGGTGCTCAAGAAGCAGATGGGTCGTGTCAAGGAGATGCGCGCCGTCGATGAGCACACGGTGGAGGTGGCCCTGACGGGTCCCAGTCGGCGCTGGCTCTATGACATCACATCCACGGCTGGGATCATCTACGATCTTTCCTCCGAGCAGAACCTGAGCGAGCAACCCGCCGGATCGGGCCCCTATGTCTTCTCGCGTCATGACATCGGCTCCATGGTCTCCTTGGTGCGGAACAACGCATACTGGGGGACCGGGCCGCGTGTGGACGAGGTGAATTTCAGGTATTATTCCGACGCGAATGCCATGGTTGCGGCCATGCTTTCGGGGGAGTTGGACATCGTCTCCAATCTGACGGTGCCACAGTCCGTCGGGCAGTTCTCCGACACATCCCGCTTCAAGGTGCTCGAGGGAACCACGAACGGGGAGGTGGTGCTTGGCTTCAACCACAGCAATCCCGCTCTCGCCGACCTCAAGGTCAGGCAGGCCATCAACTATGCCATTGATCGCAAGGCCATCCTGGACGGCGCCTGGGGTGGGAAGGGAACGCTGATCGGCTCAATGGTTCCTCCCACCGATCCGTGGTACGAAGACCTCTCGAACACCTATCCGCACGATTCTGCCAAGGCGAAGCAACTTCTCGAGGAGGCCGGCTACGCCAGTGGCTTGACGTTGCGTCTTCGAGTGCCAACCCTGCCGTACGGTCCTCCTGTCGCTAAACTCGTCGCAGCCCAGTTGCGTGAGGTCGGTATTGATGTGAGTGTAGAGGAATTGGACTTCTCCACCTGGCTGAAACAGGTGTACAGCCAGCACGACTATGACATGACAGTCGTGGCTCACGTCGAACCCTGGGATCTTTCCCAGTTCGCCAATCCGAATTACTACTGGCAGTACAACAATCCTCAGTTCACCGAGCTGATCAGCAAAGCTGATGGCTCCGCAACCGAGGAGGAACAGGAGACTACTTTGAAGCAAGCAGCCAAGATGCTGGCGGATGACGCGGCGGCCGACTGGTTGTTCCTGCTCCCCAATCTGGTCATCACCACGACCGAGATCTCGGGGATAACGACGAACACCACCGGGTTGTCGTTCGACATGACCCACGTCGCAACCAGCCGCTGAGGTGCTTCGAAGAGACCTCGGCCGACGGGTGGTCGGTCTTGTGGCGAGCCTGCTGGTGGCCTCGTTCCTGATATTCCTGGTCGCCAACGCGCTGCCCGGTAGTATCGCCAACGTGGTGCTCGGGACCCAAGCAAGTGCCCAGGAGATCGCCGCTTTCGAAGAACGTCACGGACTGAACCGTCCCTTGCTGGTTCGGTACATCGAATGGATTCGTGGGATCGTGGTCGGTGATTTCGGCATCACCTTCATCGGTGGGCGCGACGTTGCGGAAGAGATACTTTCGCGACTCGGCGTTTCGGTTTGGTTGGTGATATTTGGAATGATCTTTGCATTGGTGATTGCGATTCCGCTTGGCTCATTCGCCGCCTTGAAGCGACGGACTGCGAGCGGGTTCATCGCGTCCATGCTCTCCCAGGCAGGTTTGTCGATTCCTGCTTTCTGGGCCGGTATGTGGTTGGTCATTCTTTTCGCGGTGAACCTGCGGTGGCTTCCCGCAGGTGGATATGTCCCCCTGAGTCGCGATCCGGCGGGTTGGGCAACGCACCTGGTGCTTCCCGTGGCTTCCTTGGCGCTCGTCCAAGGAAGCCTCCTCTCGAGATATGTTCGAAGTGCCGTGATCGAGGTGGTCAGTGAGGATTGGTTCCGAACCGCCCGCGCGGTTGGGTGGTCCAGGCTGGGTGCGCTGCTGCGTCATGGGACACGTAACATTGCGATATCGCTTCTCACGGTCATCGGGCTTCAAATGGCAACATTGTTGGTGGGAACAATCGTCATAGAGCAGGTGTTTGCCATCCAAGGACTGGGTTCGCGGTTGTTGTTGGCAGTTTCTCAACGTGATCTGGTGCTGGTCCAGGGAATCGTCCTGATCCTCGTGTGGGTAGTTCTGGTGATCAATTTCGTGGTGGATCTGGTGTACCAAGTGATTGACCCGAGGCTGAGAGAAACGGGATTGACGTCATGATGCGCCGCTCGAATCTGGTTTTTGGGATGTTGCTGCTTTCTGGCGTGTTTCTGCTCGCACTGGTGGGGGCATTCTGGACTCCCTACGAGCCGGTGGCCGTCACTGGCGGCATCCGCGAGGTGCCATCTGCGGCACATTGGCTGGGCACCGATGGCGGTGGGTTTGATATCGCCAGTCGTTTGATGACCGGAGCGAAGCTGGTTCTCCTCGTCGGGTTGGGATCGGTTGTCGGGGCTGGTTTGATCGGTATTCCTGCAGGAATTGTCGCGGGGATGTCACGTGGTTGGGGGTCTTCTTTGATCGCGCGGGGAGCCGATGTGCTCTACGGTTTCCCCGCCCTGCTGCTGGCCATCCTCTTCGCGGCTGCGCTCGGCGGATCCGTCTGGACCGCTCTCATGGCCATTGCCTTGTCCACGATTCCGAGTTTTGTACGGATTGCCCGCGCCGCGACCATGCAGGTGATGGGGTTGGCTTTCATCGAGGCTGCACGGCTTTCCGGTACTCCGCGCCGACACATCGCTCTCAGGCACGTATTGCCCAACGTTGCCCCGGTGCTGGGCGTGCAGGCCAGCGTCAGCGTCGGCATCGCCATCCTGGCGGAGTCCGGGCTTTCCTATCTGGGGCTGGGCTCTGGAACGGATGCACCGACATGGGGACGAATGCTGCAGGAGGCGCAGAAGGAGATCTTCGTGGCTCCCGTGATCGCTTTGTGGCCCGGGTTGGCCATAGCGGCGGCGACCATGGGGTGCAACCTGCTCGGGGACGGGCTTCGCGATCTTCTCGACCCCAAACTTCGGGAGTTGACGTGAATCTTCTGGAGATCGAGGATCTGCGGGTCACCTTCGGGCGACGCCGGAAAGTGGCGGTGGACGGGGTTTCGTTCGTCCTGGGGGAACGGGAGCGTCTCGGTATCATCGGACAGTCAGGTTCTGGAAAAACCGTGATAGCGCTGTCCATCATGGGGCTGCTTCCCGAGAATGCCCAGGTCAGCGGGTCGATCCGCTTGGCAGGCAGGGAGCTCGTGGGACGCCCCGAGAAGGAACTGCGGAAGCTTCGCGGAGACGCCGTCTCGATGGTTTTCCAAGAACCCATGACTGCGCTGGACCCGACCATGCGGGTCGGCCGCCAGGTGGGCGAGGTGGTGGCCCTGCACCACGGCGAACGCAGAGGAGGAATCCGGTCCCTCGTTCTGGAGTGGCTGGATCGTGTCGGGCTGCCGGAGCCCGAACGCATTGCCGACTCCTTCCCACATCAGCTTTCTGGCGGGCAACGACAGCGTGCCCTGATCGCCATGGCCCTGGCAAACCGGCCGGACCTGGTGATCTGTGATGAACCGACCACCGCGCTCGACGTGATCGTGCAGAAACAGATCCTCGACCTACTCGACGCCGAGTTCACGGGCCGGGCCGCGCTGTTCGTCAGTCACGACCTGGCGGTGGTTCGGCAGATCTGCCGACGAGTGATGGTCGTTCTTGACGGGAGGATTGTTGAGCATGGCCCAATCGAGGAAGTGATTGATTCCCCACAGCATCCTTACACCCACGGCTTGGTTGCCTCTGCGCGTTTGTCCGACGTGGCTCCCGGAGAACGGCTCCCGACCGTGGCTGACTACTGGCAGGGGGCGGAGGAATGAACGCGCTTCTCGAGCTGGATGGCGTCGATGTGATCTTTCACCGCGGCCGCAGAACCTTCCAGGCCCTCCGCAAGGTGAGCGTGGCCATCCTTGCGGGGGAGCGGGTGGGGCTGGTCGGCGGCTCCGGTTCGGGCAAGACAACCATGCTGAGGACCCTGCTGGGGCTGGTTCGTCCCGCAGCGGGCGAGGTGCGCTGTGAGGGCCGCCGGATCGATGGACTACCCGACAAAGACCTCGCCGATGTCCGAAGCAGGGTGTCGCTTGTCTCCCAGGACCCGAACGCCTCCTTGAATCCGCGTATGAAATTACGGGACATCGTTGCCGAGCCACTCCGCTCACCGTGGCTGAAAGTTCGGAAAGGAGAAGAAGACGTTGTCGCGGCGGCCATCAGGGGCGTAGGACTGGACGTTGCGATGCTGGAACGGTTTCCTCACGAACTGTCCGGGGGGCAGCGCCAGCGGGTCGCCATTGCTCGGGCACTGGTGAGTTCGCCGGATCTGCTGATCGCCGATGAACCCGTCTCCGCCCTCGACGTCTCCGTTCGTGCCCAGGTGCTGAATCTGCTCGGTGAAGCCGTTCGGGAAAGAAACCTGGCGATGCTGTTCGTCAGCCATGACCTGGCAGTAGTGCGGCACCTGTGCGAACGGGTCGTTGTGATGGATGGGGGGCGGATCGTCGAGGAAGGTCCCGTGGATGAGGTCTTCGAGGAGCCACGTCACAAGTACACGCAGAGGTTGTTGGAGGCCACTCTTTCCTTGTGACCATGGGACGCGGTTGTAACATGACCTGCCGTGAAGGCCCTGCTTCTAGAGAACATCCATTCCGAGGCCGTCCGCGCACTTGAGAGCCGCGGCCACGAGGTCGAGGTGCGTTCCAGTGCACTCGATGAAACCGAACTGATCGATGCCCTTGATGGCGTCGAACTTCTCGGTATCCGCTCCCGAACACACGTCACCGAACAGGTGTTGAAAACCCACCCGCACCTGGTTGCGGTCGGGGCATTCTGCATCGGGACCAACCAGATCGATCTTCCAGCCGCCACAGCCGCGGGGGTTGCCGTGTTCAACGCCCCCTACTCCAACACGCGCTCCGTCGTGGAGCTGGCGCTCGGAGAGATCATCACCATGGCTCGGCGCCTGGGAGACAGGAACGCCAGCATGCACGCGGGCATCTGGGACAAATCGGCGACGGGGTCTCACGAGGTACGGGGCAGGACCCTCGGAATCGTCGGCTACGGAAACATCGGTTCTCAGCTGTCGGTGTTGGCGGAGAGCCTTGGCATGAAGGTCTACTTCTACGACATCGTGGATCGCCTTGCCCTGGGCAATGCCACCCGGGTGTACAGCCTGCAGGAGTTGTTCGAACGCTGCGAGACCATCACGCTGCACGTGGACGGCAGAGCATCCAATGCTCACATGATCGGGGAGAAGGAGTTCGCCCAGATGCGGCCGCGAACCCTTTTCCTGAACCTGTGCAGAGGGAACGTCGTTGACGTCGATGCGTTGGCGGCAGCCCTGAGGTCGGGACACATCGCAGGTGCAGCGGTCGACGTATTCCCGGGCGAGCCCACGAGCAGGGAGGAACCCTTCGTGTCACCTCTGCAGGGTATTCCGAACGTCATCCTCACCCCGCACGTCGGCGGATCCACCCAGGAGGCGCAGGTCGACATCGGCCGCTACGTGGCCGGCAAACTCGCCGACTACGAGGCCTATGGAAACACATCGATGTCCGTCAATCTTCCCGAGGTCTCCGTCTCCGCGCCGGGAGCGGAGCGCATTCTGCACCTGCACCGGAATGTTCCCGGGGTGCTGGCGCGGCTCAACCACGCGCTCGCATCCCACAACATGAACATCGGTTCCCAGACCCTGGCCACCTCGGGCGCGTACGGTTACGTCGTCACAGACGTCTCCGGCCAACGTTACGAGGGCCTACTGGCCGAACTCCAGGACCTTGAGGAGAGCATCCGGGTGCGGATGATCTGAAAGAAGCTCCGTCACCCGGCCTCGGAGGGGCGCAGCCTTTCGAGGACGATGTCGTGGAGCAGGCCGTTGGTCGCCAAGGCGTTTCCGTGGTACGGGCCCGGTTCACCGTCGATGCTGGTGAACCGGCCGCCGGCCTCGCGGACGATGATGTCGAGCGCAGCCATGTCGTAGAGTGCGAGCTCCGGTTCGCAGGCGATGTCCACGGCTCCCTCGGCAACCAGCATGTAGCTCCAGAAGTCGCCGTAGCCACGGGAACGCCAGCATTCGCGCATCAGGTCGACGAAACCCTGGCCGCGCCCGGATTCAACCCAACCGTTGATGCTCGCGTAGGACAGGGATGCGTCGGAAAGTTGTGACACCCGGCTGGTGTGGATCTGGGTGGCGTTCAGAATCGAACGACCCGTGTAGGCACCACCCTCCAGGCTGGCCCACCAGCGGCGCCCGAGCGCTGGGGCGGAGACCACGGAAGCGACGATCTGTCCGTCCACTTCGAGGGCGATGAGCGTCGCCCACACCGGAACCCCGCGCAGATAGTTCGCGGTCCCGTCGATCGGGTCGATGATCCAGCGGCGATTGGACTCTCCGGTGTCCTGCATCTCCTCGCCGTGAACGGCGTCGCGGGGCCGGGTGCGGGACAGGGTGCGCCGGATCGACTCCTCCACGGCAGTGTCGGCCTCCGTGACCGGGGTGGAATCCGGTTTGGTCCTGATCCTCAGGTCCTGGGCCTTGAAACGGCTCATGGAGATGGAGTCGGCATCATCGGCCATCACATGAGCCAGGCGGACGTCATCGGTGAGTTCTTTGCTGGCGACCATGTTCCTAAGGTAGCCGAGACCTCAGCCGTCAGGCGAAGGCCCGCTCCATACGCCGGAAGGAGAACAGCCTTTCCGCGCAGAGCCTGCCGGAGCGAACTGCTTCGTCAAGAGCACATTCCGGTGCGGATGAGTCGTGCCGACAGCCTCGAGGGCAGTCGGCGACGAACTCCTCGAGGTCCGGGAAGGCCCCGATGAAGGCGTCTGTGTGAACATGGCTGATCCCGAAGGAACGCACACCAGGAGTGTCGATGATCCAGCCGCCATCGGGAAGGGCGATGGCAGCGGCCGAGGTGGATGTGTGGCGGCCCTTGCCGGTCACGTCGCTGACCGCTCCGGTGGCCCTGCCCGTTCCGGGAACCAGCGCATTGACCAAGGTTGATTTTCCCACTCCGGAATGGCCGATCAGTACCGTCATGTGATGTCTCAACAGGTCTTGGACGGGGGAGAGATCGCTTCCGGGGCGGACAACAACGATGGGGATCTCCAAAGGGGTGTACGAGGCGCGGAGCTCATCGGGGGAAGCGAGGTCAGCCTTGGTCAGGCACAGGATCGGGGAGACGTGGGCATCGTAGGCGGCGACCAGAATGCGGTCGATCATTCCCGTTCTTGGTTCCGGGTCCGCCAGCGCAGTCACGATCATCAACTGATCAGCGTTGGCGACGATGGGACGCTCGAACGTGTCAGCGTCATCGGCGGAACGGCGCAACCATGTGCGACGCTCTTCGACCTCGACGATACGAGCGAGTGATCCGTCCGTGCCGGAGACGTCACCGTCCAACTTCACCCGGTCTCCGACGATGACGCCCTTGCGCCCCAGGATGCGTGCCTTCGTGGCGGTGACCGCAGTACCGTCGTCGAGAAAACAGCGATACCTGCCTCGATCGATGGAAACAACCAGAGCACCCGGAGCGCTCGAGTAGTCGGGGCGATCCTTGGTGCGGGGGCGATTGCGTTTCCGGGGACGGTCGAAGGCCGCGTGGTCGTCCTGCCAGCGTGTCATCAGGCGGTCACCAGGCGATTCCACAGTCGCGGAAAATCCGGCATGGTCTTCGAGACGCAGCCAATGTCATCGACGGCCGTTCCCGGCCTGTTCAATGCGATGATCGCAGCGAAGTGCACCATGCGGTGATCAGCATAGGAGGACAACACGGCGGGGTCTCCTGCCTCAGGCCTGCCCACGATCTCCAAACCGTCGCGCTGCTCGGCGACCGTGACACCCAACTTCCGGAGCTCGGCCGTGAGCGCGGCCAGACGATCGGTCTCGTGGCCGCGGATGTGAGCGATCCCCGTGATCCGGCTGGTTCCCTCTGCCTGCGCGGCGAGAGCGGCCACGACGGGGGTCAGCTCCGAGGCGCCGTGCAGATCGATGTCAATCCCTCGCAGCCGATCGGGACCGGTGACGGTCACGTTCTCCTGATCGCGGGTCGTGGTGCATCCCATCCGTTCCACCACGTCCAAGAACTGCTCGCCCGGTTGAAGGCTGGACCCGGGCCAGCCCGACACCGTGACGGAGCCGCCCGTGGCGGCGCCAGCAGCCAAGAAGACCGCAGCATTGGTCAGGTCCGGTTCGACACGAAGATCGAGGGGCATGACGGGACCGGCCTGGACCCGCCACGAGAAGGCATCCGTCCCATCCTCATCAATGCGCACGCCGCGGGCGCGCAGCATCGCCAGGGTCATCGCCACGTGAGGTTGGGAAGGCACGGACTCTCCGATGTGGCGCAGCCTGAGGCCTGAGGGCAGACGTGCCCCGACCAGCAGCAGCCCGGAGAGAAACTGGCTGGAAGCGGAAGAATCCACCGTCACGTCGGGGTCGCTCGCGAGCGGGCCCGGGAACACGGTGAAAGGTAGTGAATCGGCATCGACTCTCGCGCCCAGCTGACGCAAAGCGCTCAGAAGACCGGACATCGGGCGAGCGGCGGCCTGCGGGTCGCCGAAGAAACGGGTGGGGGTATCGGCCAGGAGCGCCAACGGGGGGATGAAGCGCATCACAGTACCGGCCAAGCCGCAGTCGATACCCTCCGGCGCCCCGTGAAAACGTTCCGGAGGGACGACGTGTAACGTGCCCGGGCCGAGTTCCTTGATGACTGTCCCGAGAGCGCGCAACGCACCAATCATGAGATCGCAGTCCCGCGACTCCAGTGCTCCTGTCAGCGTCGACGGACCACTCGCGAGTGAGGACAACACCAGCGCCCGGTTCGTCTCGGATTTGGAGCCGGGCACCTCGACGACTCCCCGGACTGCTGTTTCAGCCGTCGCGAGGAAGACAACGCTCAGGACGCCACCGCCTGACGCGCCTTCTTGGCAGCCCGCGCCTTCGCGCGGCGAAACCTGTGTGGGGAGTTCCTGCGGCGCCAGGATGCACTGGGGCGGCCTTGAAGATCCTGGGTCGCCAACAGGGAGGCACCGAGGAGCGCCACGTTCTTCAGCACATCGGGGCGGCGTTCCTGCTTTTCGTCGGGGTCAGCGTCCTTGTCGGGAAGGGCCACTGCGATGTTCAGGATACTGGCCTTGGCGAGTAGGCAGGCACCGATACGGCGGCCGATCCCGGTTGCGAACATCACGCCACCGACGACTTCGACGGCGCCGCAGATACGCACCCAGGACTCGGCACGATCAGGTACGTGCGAGGAATAGCCTGAGGGTACGACTCGCTGCACGAGGGGAGTGAAGCGAGACGTGAACGCCTCGGCTTCCGGCGCCAGCTCGGCTGGTGAGCTGACCTTGCGCACGCCATCGGCGACGAAGGCGCTGGCGAAAAGGCTACGGGCTAGGAAGCGCAACAGACTCATGGCTCCAAACTTACCCATGTCCACGCCCGGTTGGAACGGCCGGGGGGCGATTTCGTGGACATTGGGTGGGTGAAGTCGGGAATTTTTCCCGGTCTCCTGCGTGTTCCCTCCACATGACACCTGCCGCCCTGTCGACGGACCCTCCTTGGGTGTGGAACCGGACACCGGTATGTTCTTCCGTGATGGAAGAAACGGAAACCACGCTCCTGGACGCAGCGGAGCTCGGATTCGCGTTCGAGAACGAGGCCCTGACCCATCTCGATCGCCTCTATTCGGCTGCCCTGCGCATGACCCGGAATCCCGCCGACGCCGAGGATCTGGTGCAGGAGACCTATGTGAAGGCTCTGAGAGGCCGCGACTCGTTCAGGCCCGGCACCAACATGAAGGCCTGGCTGTACCGGATCCTCACCAACGCCTACATCAACTCCTACCGGAAGGCCACCCGCTCACCACGGACGAGTGGCGACGAGGAGGTCACGGACTGGCAACTGGCGAGAGCCGCATCCCACGACTCCCAGGGCCTGCGTTCGGCAGAGATGGAGGCCCTTGACAACACCCCGGACACCGTTGTCGCGGAGGCGATGGCCGGGCTCGCCGAGAACTACCGGCTGGCGGTGTACCTCTCCGATGTCGAGGGATTCAGTTACAAGGAGATAGCCGCCATCATGGGAACCCCGATAGGAACCGTCATGTCCCGCCTGAATCGTGGTCGGGCACAGCTGCGCAAAGCTCTCGCCGCCTACGCCGCTGAACGTGGTATCGGAGGTGCCAGGGCATGAGCGATCCTGACATGTCGGGCCATGAGCACGATGGAATGGACGAGTGCGTGCGGGCTCTGGACGCGGTGCACGCCTTCCTTCACGGAGAACTGCCAGAAACGGAGGCCGATCGTGTGCGACACCATCTTCACGCCTGCGAGCGATGTATGGAGAGCTTCGAAATCGAATCCGTCATCACCGCGATGATCCGCCGAAGCCAGCCGGCCACCGCCGCTCCGGCAGCGCTGCGCGACAAACTCACGGTCCTCTGCCTCTCTTCCTGAATCTTTCCGAGAACCGACGCCCCCGTTCCTGATGTAGGAACGGGGGCGAATCGCCTCCACGTGTCAGGCGTTGGGACGCTTGCCGTGGTTGGCCTTGCTCTTGCGACGTGCGCGACGTTTACGACCGGTCTTGCCCATCGGGGCCTCCTTCTTCGAGTTGCGACGGCCCATTGTGCCAGATGCCTCGTAGCGCCACCAGCCGGGACGATGGCAGAGTAGGGTCATGGCGAGGACACATCTCCCCGAGGAACTCTCCGACTCCGACTGGCTCCTGGCCTTCCAGGGGCAGTGGCACCTGTTGAGTGACCTGTCCTTCTCGGATCTTCTGTTGTGGGTTCCCGAGGAGGACGGCCCCGATTGTGAAGTGTTCACGTGCGTGGCCCAGATCCGTCCGGTGACCGGTCCGACAGCCCTGGAGGATGACGTCATCGGGGAACAGATCGCCTACGAACTGGACCACCAGGTGGTGGTGGCGTACATGAGCCACGAGATCAGCGAAACCAGCGACAACGCGTTGTCCGCCGGTATCCCTGTGGACGTGTGGGCGATACCCATCCTCAGGGGAGGGCGTTGCATAGCTGTGCTGGAGCGTCACACCAACCAGATGGGGATGCGCGCCACCGGGATCCTGGAGGAGAACTACCTCGAGGCCGCGGACATCCTGACCAGTATGATCCTCGAGGGAGATTTCCCCTTGGCGCCGGTTTCCGACAAGGCATTCGCCCCCCGGGTCTGCGATGGGGTGCTCCGGGTTCAGCCGGGGGGGCGGATAAGCTACGCCTCACCGAATGCGATCACCGCCTTCCGGCGCCTGGGCGCGCAGGGCGACATTGCGGACGAGGATTTCGCCACCCTGATACGGAGTGTCATGCGAGGTGTCGAATCCATGGGCCAGACCGTGCAGGCCGATCTGGCGGAACAGCGCAGTGTTGTATTTGACGTGGAACAGCCACGTGCTTCCATGCGTGTGGTGGTGCTTCCACTCGTGGTGCAGGACGAGCCGATGGGTTCCTTGATCCTCTGTCGTGACACCACGGACCTTCGGAGCCGGGATCGCATGCTCGTGACCAAGGACGCCACCATCCGGGAGATCCACCATCGGGTCAAGAACAATCTCCAGACGGTGGCTGCTCTGCTGCGGATGCAGGCTCGGCGGATCAAATCCGAGGAGGGTCGGGAGGCGTTGCAGGACGCGATGCGCAGGGTTTCGTCCATAGCCGTCGTGCACGACATGCTGAGCCACAACTCGGACGAGGATGTGATCTTCGATGGCGTGTGTGATCGCATTCTCCGCATGATTGGTGATCTCGCCGCCACATCGGGAGCGGTCGAAGCAGTTCGTGTGGGCAGTTTCGGGGAAATCAGGGCCGAGACCGCCACGTCCCTGGCCATGATGATCACAGAGCTCTGCCAGAACGCCGTGGAGCACGGTTTGGATGGCGGAACGGGACGCATCGAGGTGAGACCGGAACAGTCGGAGGACGGACTGGTCATCGACGTGGTTGACGACGGAGCGGGCCTGCCCGAAGGATTCATCCTCGGGCGTCAGACCAGTCTTGGCCTGGCTATCATCTCAACGCTGGTCGGAGACCTGGGTGGAACGCTGGAGATTGGGGATCGGGAGGACGGGCCTGGTGCGTGTGCCCGCTTGGTGTTGCCCCCGCTGTCGTGATCCCATCCTCCAAACTGGCGGGACAAGAGACTCCTGGCCCGCCGTGTGACGTGCTGGTTGGCCCTGACTTCTTCGCTGCGGCTCTCCCGTGCGAGTATTTTTCTGGTTCATTGCAGCGAAGACTGTCCTCATGTCACAACTCGCCCGTGGAGTTCGCCTCAGCTGGCGCGCACCCGGGAGCGGGCAGCGCGGCGTTTCATGGCCCGTCGCTCGTCCTCGCTCATGCCGCCCCAGACGCCATGGTCCTGGCCGGCGTCCAGCGCCCAGTTGAGGCACTGGTCCTTGACCGCGCAGCTCTGGCAGATCTTCTTGGCATCCTCGATCTGCTGGAGTGCAGGGCCGGTGTTGCCGACAGGGAAGAACAGCTCCGGGTCCTCTGTCAGGCAGGCTGCCCTGTGGCGCCAGTCCATGAATGGCACTCCTTTTTCGGCTAGATGATCTTTCGAGCGGATAGAACTTACTCCGGTCCTCAGCAATAAACAACCCTGCCGCTCCGCGACAGTGGAGGAATTCAGACTTCAACTCAAGCGGCCGGCGCCATCGGCGGGAACCGCCGTGAACCATGAGGGCTCCTGAAAACCAACCTTCTCGAAGGCCTCACGAATGGCTGAACCGATGTGCTCGGCCTGACCGCTGAAGCACCACGCGATGATGCAGCCACCGAATCCGCCGCCCGTCATCCGGGCTCCAAGTGCTCCGTGTGCCAAGGCCGTCTCCACGGCGAGGTCGACGGTCGGCACCGTGATCTCGTAGTCATCGCGCATGGATGCGTGGGATTCGTTCAGCAGGGGAGGAAGATCGGCGAGGCGACCCTTCCTGGCCAGTTTCAGCGCTGCGCAGGTTCGATCATTTTCACTGACCACATGCCGGACCCGCCTGCGCATCAGTTCGTCGGGAAGTCTTGCCAGCGCCGTGTCCAGGTCCGTGACATCACGCAGAGCCCTGACCCCCAGGATCGCAGCAGCCCGCTCGCATGTGGCGCGGCGCTCCCCGTACTCCCCTTCGACATGGCTGTGCGGGGTGCGGGTGTCGAGGACCAGGATTTCGAACCCCTGCCCACGCAACGGCAGCGGTACATCAGTGGTCTCAAAAGTGCGACAGTCGAGGAAGAGTCCGTGGCCCGCGTGACAGAGGATGCTGGCTGCCTGGTCCAGGATGCCGGTGGGAGCGCCCACGTAGACGTTTTCAGCCCGCTGCGCCAGCCGTGCGCGCTCCATGGGGGCGATGTCCAGGCCGAAGAGGTCGCAGGCCGCAGCCATCACCGCGCACTCGATTGCCGCGGAGCTCGACAGTCCTGCGCCGAGAGGCACATTCGAGGTGAGCACGAGGGTGGCCGGGGCGATCGGATATCCCTCCTCGCGCAGCACCCACAACACGCCGGCCAGATAAGCAGCCCAACCTTCTCGCCCGGGAGAGAGATCGGACAGCGGAAGCTCAACGGTTTCCGAGAGGTCCGCTGCATGCATGACGATGAGGTCGTCGTGGCGATGACCTGCTGCTACGACGGCACGCCGTTCGAGTGCAAAAGGCAGTACGAAGCCGTCGTTGTAGTCGGTGTGCTCCCCGATCAGGTTCACCCGTCCGGGGGCGAACCAGATTCCTTCCGGAGCAGAACATGCCAATTCTCGATAACGGCTGACCAGTTTCTCAGCGGGATCCATGACTCGGCATCCTCCTCGTTCTCAGGATTCGATGAATCAGGTGTGGTCTGCTTGCGGCAGGCATGGGTTACCGCTACGGGAGAGCGCGTTCTCATGCACCAAAGGCGCTGTTCATCAGATCTTCCGTTTGCTGCTGGTGAACCTTCGCGGAGCCGACGGATGGCGCGGAGGACCAAGGGCGTGCCACCCGGCGCATTCGCAATGGAAGATCCGTGTGATTCGCCACGGAATTCGGCAGGTGGACGGAGATGAACGGCCAAGGGCCCTGGTTCGCAGGTTCGTCCTGAACGAACCGAATGTCGGTGACATGGCGGTAGCGCTCCAAGATCTTGGCCACCTCGGCACCGGGCAGCGGGTAGAGACGCTCCAGTGAGACCACGGCCACTTTCCCGTTGAGACCGAACTTCTCACGATTGGTCATGAGCTCCCAGCGAATCTTTCCCGAGCAGAACAGCAGACGGGTGACCTCCGACGGGTCGGTGATCGTCGGGTCGTCCAGCACCGGGTGCCAGGTTCCTGATGTGAACTCTTCCGGCGGTGAGGCGGCCAGCTTGCTTCGCAGCATTGACTTCGGGGTGGCGACCACGACCGGGCGGTGGTAGTTCACGTAGGCGTGTTGGCGCAGCAGATGGAAGTAACTGGCCGCTGTCGAGGGCTGACTGACCGCAAAAGCGTTCTCAGCGCACAACTGCAGCCAGCGTTCGATACGTGCGGAACTGTGGTCCGGGCCCTGCCCCTCGAAACCGTGTGGCAGCAACAACACCACACCGGACTTCTGATCCCACTTCGCCTGTCCTGAGACAACGAACTCGTCAGCGATGATCTGGGCGCCGTTGGCGAAATCGCCGAACTGTGCTTCCCACACCACCAGTGCATCCGGTCTGGCCACTGAGTAGCCGTACTCGAAACCCAAGGCCGCGTACTCGCTGAGCAGCGAATCGTAGACATCGAAGGTGGCCTGATCGTCGCTCAGGTGTTTCAGGGGGACCCAGGCCTCGTTGGTGACACGATCGACGATGGCGGCGAAGCGCTGCGAAAAGGTTCCTCGACGCGAGTCCTGACCGGCCAAGCGAACGGGTCGTCCCTCCATCAGCAGCGAACCAATGGCCAGCAGCTCGGCGGTTGCCCCGTTGATGGGGCCGTTGAGGATCTGCTCGGCTCGGCGCTCCCATTGGGGCAGGGCCTTCGGGGGGGGGGGGAAACCTTCCGGAAGAACCGTGTGCACCTCGCTGATTCGGCGCATCATTTCGGGAGTGATCTCGGTGAGGCGCTGGCCCTGTTTCGTCGGGTAGTAGGGAACCCTCGTGTACTCCTCGATCACCGCATCGGTGTTCTTGGCGTCGCGTGCCTCCTTGAACACGTTCTCCAAGCGCGTCCGGAACTTGTCCATCACGTTCTCCGCATCAGAGACGGAGATGTCGCCGCGCCCGATCAGGGCTTCGGTGTACAGACGCCTGACGGACCGCTTCTGTTCGATCAAGTCGTACATCTTGGGCTGGGTGAAACTCGGGTCGTCGCCCTCGTTGTGGCCGCGACGTCGGTAGCAGACCAGATCGATTACGACGTCCTTGTGGAACCGCTGCCGGTAGGCGAAAGCCAGCCGGGCAGCACGGATGCAGGAATCGGGATCATCGCCGTTGATGTGCAGTACCGGAGCGGAGATGGCCTTCGCGACGTCCGTGCAGTAGGTGGATGTGCGCGACTCGATGGGGGCCGTGGTGAATCCCACCTGGTTGTTGACCACGATGTGTATGGTGCCGCCGGTTTTGTAGCCGCGCAGCTGACTCATCTGCAAGGTCTCGAAAACGATCCCCTGTCCGCAGAAAGCCGCGTCACCATGCAGAAGAAGCGGTAGGACCGGGAAGTCGTCCCTCCCGATCATGTCCTGCTTCGCCCGGGCTATTCCTTGGAGAACCGGATTGACCGCCTCCAAGTGAGAGGGATTGGCTGCAACGGAGGCCTTGATGGTGGCGCCGTTGCTGGCGACGAACTCACCTTCCGAGCCCAGATGGTATTTGACGTCGCCAGTGCCGGAGACGTCGATGGTACCCGCGAACTCATGGAAGATCTGGGCGTAGTCCTTGCCAATGATGTTCGACAACACATTGAGACGACCACGATGCGGCATGCCGATACACACCTCGTCCAGATGCTTGTTTGCCGCTTGCTGGCAGATCTCGTCCAGCAGGACGATGACGGATTCTCCGCCTTCCAAGGAAAAGCGTTTCTGTCCGACGAACTTGGTCTGCAGGAAGGTTTCGAAAACCTCTGCCTCGTTCAGCTTGTCGAGAGCGTGCATGTGCTCTTGGTGCGTGAGGGCCTGGCGTGGCACCTCGATGCGGTCCTGGAACCACTCTCGTTGTTGGGGATCGGCGATGTGCATGTACTCGACAGCCACGGTCCGACAGTAGGAATCCTGCAGAATGGCGAGGATCTCCCGCAGAGAACGGTAGACCCTTTCCTGTCCGCCGAAGGTGCCAACCGCGAATTCGCGGTCCAGGTCCCAGATCGACAGGCCGTGGGTTTCCAGCCGCAGATCCTCGTGTGAACGTTGCCGGTACTCCAGCGGATCGGTGTCGGCCACCAGGTGCCCCACCGAACGATAGGCGTTGATGAGTTCTAGCACCCGTCCCTGTTTCGCGACCTGGTTCTCGCGGTGGGTCGAGACATCAACGCTCCACCGCAATGGTTCGTAGGGTATGCGCAGGGCTTCGAAGATCTTGTCGTAGAAATCCTGCTCCCCGAGCAGCAGCTGGTGGATGATCCTCAGGAATTCTCCGGATTGGGCGCCTTGGATAACGCGGTGATCATAGGTGGATGTGAGCGTGGTGATCTTGGAGATTCCGAAGTCGTCGACATGGAACAAGGAAGTTCCTTGGAACTCCGCCGGGTAGTCGATGCTCCCGACCCCCAGAATCATTCCTTGCCCATTCATCAGGCGCGGTACGGAATGGTTGGTTCCGATACCGCCGGGATTGGTGATGGTGACGGTTGTCCCGGCGAAATCAGCCACGGTGAGGTCGCCGGAGCGTGCTTTGGCGACAACCTTTTCGTAGTCTGCCCAGAACTGTGCGAAGTTGAGTTTCTCGCATCCCTTGATGTTGGGAACCAGGAGTTGGCGGGTGCCGTCTGACTTTTTCAGGTCGATGGCGATTCCCAAATTGATCGTCGGGTTCTCGATCAAGGTCGGTTTTCCGTTGATGACGTCGTAGGAATTGTTCATCGCAGGCACGGATTTGAGCGCTTGAATCATCGCGTAGGCGATCAGATGGGTGAAACTGACCTTGCCACCCTTGGACGTCTTCAGGAAATTGTTGATTCCGGTGCGTTGGTCGATCACGAGCTTCATGGGGACTGATCGCACCGATGTGGCGGTGGGGACGCTCAGGGATGCGTCCATGTTCTTCGCAGTGCGCATCGGCGCGCCACGAAGCACCGTCAGGCGAGGCGCCACGGCAGAGGGCTCGGGACGCAGTGACGGATTCGGGGCATTGGCTGACAAACCGGCCCCGGTGCCCGGGGTGGAGGGAGATTCCGTGGTCGGTTTGACCGATTCCACCGTCGGTTGGTTCCCCTCCTGCCGGGAGGAGCGTTCCTGTGGTTGTGGGGCAGGGTGTTCTTCATCTCCCGACGGAGGAGGTGGGGCGGGTGCGGTATTCGTCGGGGCAGGTTTTTCCTCGAAAAACATCTGCCACGATTCGTCCACGGATGCGGGGTCTTTTTCCCAGGCCTCCCTCATCTCGTCAATCAACCAGGAGTTCGCACCGAATGCGTCGTGTGAGTCAGGTGTCGACATCTTAGCCAGTGGCTGCTGCCACGATCCCCTTACGTGAGACTACTGCTTGGGCGTCAGGCTTCTTCGCCCAGAGGTCAGCTTAGCGAACTTCGGCCACCGCGACCCGGGTCGGGGAAGAGGTGGCACGCCATGCGAGTCCTGTCGCGAAACCCGCCAGCAGCACGAGAAGCACGTTGCGCGCCACCAGGGTGGAGGACTCGAAGCCGGATCCGTTGGGTATCGCCATGATCCCCAAGGTTCCCCAAGGATAGGTGTACTGGGTGAGTACCGCCACGAGCACCAAGCCGGTGGCCAGAACCCTGCGAGGGCGTCGTAGCCATGGGCTGGTCTTGAGGGCGAGCAGGGCGGCCAGCGGTCCTGCCAGCCATTGCACGTACTGCGTGGAGAGGGTCTTGTTCGCGATCACGGTGGCGAGCGTCACGGCGAGTACCGACAACAGAATGGCTTGGGGTGCTCCTTCGTCGTTCGAGTGGAACTTACGGAGCAATCTCCATGCGAGTGCCACGGTGAGCAGGAGCGAACCAGCCGTGAGGAAGGTCGACAGCCCGAGAAGGACATCGACGGCCGGTCCCTGGAATTCGATGGCGTTGTATTTGCTGAGTGCCACCTGCCAGGCCGGGTTGGTGGTGAACGTGCGCAGGAATACGAGTGCCGTCGCAGGTATCGACTCCATCTGGAGCCCACGGTTCGACTGCCAGATCATGGGTGATGTGGAACGGGACCATCCGCCTATCAGCAACGATGCGAGGCCCAGCGAGAACCCGGCGGCGACGAAACCGATCAGGCGGAGTCGTCCCTTCCCCGTGTGCAGGGGCGCAGGGGCCGACATCGGGGCGATCAGCAGGGCAGGCCAGAGTTTTATCGCAGCACCGAGGCCGATCAGGGCTCCCGATATCGCGGGATGACGATTCAGCCACAGACAGGCCAGGGCGACGGCTGCGGCCGTCAACATGTCGAAGCGGAACCACACGATGGGTCCGCAGGCGCCGATGAACAGGATCCAGAAAACGGTGGCGCCCACCGAGCCGTATCTGAAGAGCATCGCTGCCACGATCCCGTCGAGCAGGAGCATTGCTGAGGCGAAGACCGGAAGCCAGGAATTGAAAGCGGTGGCGCGATAGGGCAGGGAAACGCTGAACCAGACTGCGACGAGCAGAATGATCAGGGCGCTTCCCCCGAGAAGAGCAGGTTTTCTGTGCCCTTGGTTCCACAGCACGGCGATGGGGACGATGCCGGCCAGAAGTCCCCCGAGCAGGAGGAAGGGCAGCCACCAGGGGTGGCCTCCCCCGAGTGTGTAGAGAAACTCCAGGAACCAGACGGCGGGAAGCGGATACTCCGTCATCACCCCGGGGCCCGCCAGGGCCGTGGCGCACTGCGGGTTCTGGCTTCCGTCGCCGAGCAGGCACCAGAGCCAGTACCCGTAGTAGCTGACGTCATTCTGGACGAAGGAAACGTGGGGGATCTTCCACAGCAGGACATTGAACGCACGGGTCGCCACGAACATCAGGGCTATCGCGAGGGCCGATGTGGCGCGGGAGGAGCGCTTGATGGGTGTTGGCGCGGTCTCGGTCAAGCACGGACCCCCTGGAATTCTGGGATTGCCGGCAACGCCGGCCGTGAAGCGCCCCCGCGAGGATTCGAACCTCGGCACCCGCCTCCGGAGGGCGGTGCTCTATCCCCTGAGCTACGGGGGCTTCGACGTTCGAAAGGCTAGCACGAACCCGAAGGCTCAGGGCAACTCGGAGTTCCCGAGGATGTGGTGAATCGGTCATCCTTCGGTTGCGCCCCGGCCTGGGTGAGCCGCGATCCCTGCGATGACGATGCGGTCATCGCAGGGGGGGCGATCCGTCCGGTGCGCTCGCACCGTCGGCGAGACATCCCGAGAACCCGGGTCAGGAAGCGGTGGAGTTCCGGATGCTGATGCCGGCAGGAGGCATCACCAGTTTCGCGCGTTCCGCCCCGGGTTCCCGGATTCTGCGGATCATCAGCTCCCCGGCGAGGGACCCCTGACGTTCGGTCCCGAGGGTCACCGAGGTCAGGGAGATGGCCGGACTGCGGGCCAGGAAGGTGTCGTCGATGGTCGCGATGGCCAGCTCCCCCGGGATCGCCATCCGCCTGGAACGCGCCAGGGCCAGGGCGCCGAGCGCGGCCAGGTCGTTGCCCACGAAGAGCGCAGTGGGACGCGGTCCGGTGCCGTCCAGGAGCCGATCGGTGGCCGCGAAGCCCCCGTCGTCGGTGGTGTCACACGACTCCACCATGATGTGTTCGGCCAGTCCGTGGGAACTCATGCGTTGCTCGTATACCCGGCGCCGGATCGGGAAGGTTCCCGTGCCGGGGCCGCTGATGTGGGCAATCCGGCGATGGCCGAGGCCCAGCAGGTGATCCATGACCAGGGTGGCGGCCGCGTGATCGTCGGGAACCACCACGTCCAGGTCCGACAGGTCGAATTCGTGGTTTCCCGCGACCACCGTCGGTATGCACCGCATCGCGCGGGCGAGGGCAGGGGTCACGTGCATGGTCCCGGCCAGGACCAGCCCGTCCACCTGGCCCTCGGCGAAGGCCTTCACCAAGCGCTCGTGGAGTCTCTGCTCGACCCGCATGTCACCCACCAGCATGAAGTACCCGTGGCGGTCCAGGACGCTGGCCAGTCCCGCCAGGAATTCTCCGTGCCACGGCTGCCTGATGTCGTTGCCGAGCACGCCGATGGCCCCGCTGCGGTTGCGGGTCAGGTTCCTGGCCGCGGTGTTCGGGCGGTAGTCGAGTTCGCGGATGGCCTGCGCGATCGCGTCGCGGGTGCTGTCGGTGATCCGGCCCTGCAGGTAGCGCGAGACGGTGGATTTCGAAACTCCGGCGCGCAGGGCCACGTCGCGGATCGTGGCCCTCTCGGCGGGGCGTTGTGAACTGGGCAAGGCTGGCTGATTCCGGTCGGGGGTTGACAACGGGGTGAGATTAGCAAAGTATTGGGACCGGTCCCAGATTTGTGCGAACAAAGTTCCGGGGTCTGGGAGTTCCCTGTGGGGGAACCACGAGAGGAGCGACGATGCCCAACCAGACAAGTGCCCATTCAGGGGGTGCCCACCGCCACCCCACCCCACCCTGCCTCCGAACGAACCCGGTCCCCATGGCCGCAGGCTTGGCCTGATCGCGGTCGTGGCCACCTTCGGTGGTCTGCTGTTCGGTTACGACACCGGGGTCATCAACGGTGCCCTGGACTCCATGAAACCCGATCTGGGGCTGACCGACTGGACCACCAGTTTCGTCACATCGATCCTGATCTTCGGAGCCGCCATCGGTGGCGTGTGTGAGGGGAGCGTCTCCACCCGTTTCGGCCGGAAACGCAGCATCCAGTCCCTGGCCCTCATCTCTTCATGCTGGGAACCCTCGGCTGTGTTCTCTCACCGAGCTGGGTGGCGCTGGCGATCTTCCGGTTCGTCCTGGGACTGGCGGTCGGCGGGGCGTCCGCGGTGGTCCCGGTCTTCCTGGCCGAGATCGCGCCCTCCGAGACGCGGGGCCGGATAGTCACGCGCAACGAGTTCATGATCGTCTTCGGCCAATTCCTGGCCTTCGTCATCAACGCGGTCATCCACAACTACTGGGGAAGCATCAACGGGATCTGGCGCGTGATGCTGCTGGTGGCCGTGCTGCCCGCGTTCGGCCTGTTCTTCGGGATGTTACGAGTCCCCGAGTCGCCGCGCTGGCTCGTGGCCAAGGGAAGGGACCGGGAGGCCCACGAGGTGCTGAAGCTGATCCGCTCCCCGAAACGGGCCGACGCCGAGCTGGAGGAGGTTCGGCGCCTGGTGGAGGAGGACCGCAGGATGGTTCAGATGGGATGGTCGGCGATCCTTCACACCAGGTGGATCCGCAGGGTCGTGCTGATCGGGGTCGGAATCGGGGTCTTCTCCCAGTTCAGCGGCATCAACGTGATCATGTACTACGGGACCGAGCTGCTCAAGACCTCGGGATTCTCAGCCGATTCCGCCATCATCGCGAACACCCTCAACGGTGTGGCATCCATGATCGGCGTGACGCTCGCGGTGATGATCACCAACCGTTTCCGCAGGCGCGTGATGATCATCCTGGGATTCTGTCTGACGACCTTCTTCCACGTCCTGGTCGGACTCTCCGCCCAGTTCGTTCCCGATGAGTTCGCGGGCAAGCCCTATCTGATCCTCGCGTTCGTCGCGCTTTTCGTGTTCTCCATGCAGGCCTTCATCGGTCCGCTCAGCTGGCTGCTGTTGTCCGAGATGTTCCCGCTGAGGACGCGTTCCTTCGCGATGGGCTTCTCCGTGTTCATGCTGTGGCTCGCGAACGGGCTGGTCACGCTGGGATTCCTGCCCGTCGTCACCGCGATCGGGGTCGGCCCGACCTTCGGGATCTTCGCCCTGCTCGGCGTGATCGCGATCTGGTTCATGGTGCGTCACGTGCCCGAGACCTCCGGCAAGACCCTTGAGGCCGTCGAGGAGGAGTTCCGCGCTCAAGGGGAGTAGGCAATCGGAATCTTGTCCCAACGTGCCCATTTCGTGGGGCGTGCCGGAGTTTCATCGGTCCCGGCGCGCCCCTTCTGGCAAGCTTTGACCCCATGACCCACGCTCACATCGCCGGCTCGATCCATGCCGACGCCGCCAAAACGGGACCGCAGTGGCTCACGCTGCCCGAAAACCTCAACCAGCTGCGAGCGGAACTGTGGCCCGCCGGGACCGGGAGGGATGAAGAGGGTCGTATCGTGATCGGTGGGGTCCCCCTGGCGCGGGTCGCGGCCGAGCAGGGCACACCCGCCTACGTGATCGACGAGCAGGACCTCCGCGCCAGGGCTCGGGCCTTCCGCGACAGCTTCGCCGGGTGGCGGGTCTACTACGCGGGAAAGGCCCTGCTGACACGAGCGGTGGCGCGCTGGATGGCCGAGGACGGGCTCCACATGGACGTGACGACCATGGGGGAGATGCGAATCGCCCTGGCAGGGGGGATGCCGGCGGAGCGGCTCGGTTTCCACGGCAACAACAAATCGGCGGAGGAGATCCGTTTCGCCCTCGAACAGGGGGTCGGGCGAATCATCGTCGACTCCTTCCACGAGATCGACCGCATCGAGACCGCCTGCCGGGAGCTCGGGAGGAGGGCCCATGCGCTGGTGCGGGTCACCACCGGGGTGGAGGCCCACACGCACGAGTACATCGCCACGGCCCACGAGGACCAGAAATTCGGCCTGTCCATTCTGGGTGGTCACGCCCTCGCGGCGCTGGTGCGGTGCCAGTCGTCGCCCTTCATCGAGCTTCGCGGCATCCACAGCCACATCGGTTCCCAGATCTTCGAGACCCACGGTTTCGAGGTGGCGATCCGCCGCGCGTTGCGGTTGGCGGAGCAGTTCCGTGTCGCCACCGGGGTGGAGCTCGCTGAACTGGACCTCGGGGGCGGATTCGGAATCGCCTACACGGAGGCCGATTCACCCATGCCCACCGACGCCCTCGCCCGGGCATTCGAGGACATCCTCGAACACGAGTGCCAGGGTTTCGGGTTGAAACGCCCCCAACTCAGCATCGAACCCGGCCGCGCCATCTGCGGCCCGGCCGGGGTCGCCCTGTACGAGGTCGGGACCGTGAAGGTGGTGGAGCTGGAGAACGGGCGTTCGCGCACCTACGTCTCCGTTGACGGGGGCATGAGCGACAACATCCGTCCGGCCCTGTACGCTGCCGAGTACTCCTGCGCCTTGGCGAACCGGGCCACGGAGGCCGACCCCGTGCTCGCGCGGGTCGTCGGGAAACACTGCGAGGGAGGCGACATCCTGATCCGGGATGTCTTCCTGCCCCGGGACATCCACCCCGGCGACCTGATTGCGGTTCCCGGTTCCGGAGCGTATTGCCGATCGATGGCCAGTAACTACAATCAGATTCCGAAACCGCCCCTGCTGGCGGTGCGCCGGGGGGAGACACGAACGCTTCTCAGGCGTGAGACCCTGGAAGACCTGATGCGACTTGACGTAGGGGAGTGAACATGGCTGAGGAGACCTCGTCATTGAAGGTGGCGCTGCTCGGTGCCGGTGTGGTGGGTTCCCAGGTGGCCCGAATCCTGAGCCAGGAAGCGGAGTCCTTGCGTCAGCGCATAGGGCGCTCCTTGGAGCTCGTCGGTATCGGGGTGCGTAGACTCGACGTGGAACGTCCCGGAATCGATCCCTCCTTGTTCACCACGGACACGCACGGACTCGTCACTCGAGGCGACCTGGATCTCGTCATCGAGGTGATCGGCGGCATCGAACCCGCGCGAACCCTGCTCGCCGAGGCCATGAATGCTGGGGCCTCCGTGGTCACCGCCAACAAGGCGCTGCTCGCCGAGGACCTGGCGCAGCTGGGTGCAACCGCCAAGAGGAACGGCGTCGACCTCTACTACGAGGCGGCGGTGGCGGGAGCGATCCCGATCATCCGGCCGCTCCGGGAGTCCTTGGTCGGGGATGAGATTCGTACGGTCATGGGGATCGTCAATGGCACCACCAACTACATCCTCGACCAGATGACCACGAATCACCTGAGTTTCGACGTGGCGCTTCGCCAGGCCCAGGAACTCGGTTTCGCGGAGGCTGATCCCACCGCCGACATCGAGGGCAAGGACGCGGCCGCGAAGGCCGCGATCCTCGCCGGGTTGGCATTCCACACCGAGGTGCACAGTTCCGAGGTCTTCTGCGAGGGTATTGCGTCTGTGACGGAGGCCGACATCCTGGCCGCCGACCGGATGGGATGTGTGGTGAAACTGCTCGCCGTCGCCAAACTGGCCGATGACGACCGGGTCATCGTCAAGGTCCACCCCACCATGGTCCCGAAGACCCATCCGCTGGCCTCCGTCTCCGGGGCATACAACGCGATCTTCGTCGAATCGGTCGAGGCCGGACAACTGATGTTCCTCGGTCAGGGGGCGGGGGGTGCTCCCACCGCCTCCGCGGTCATGGGGGATGTGGTGACCGTGGCGCGCAACCGGGTGCGGGGAACCGCTGGCCACCTGGGGACCGGATACACCAAACGTGAGGTCGCCCCCATCGGGGACGCCACCAGCCGGTACTACATCCGTTTCCAGGTGGAGGACAAACCGGGTGTCCTGGCGAAGTGCGCCACCATCTTCGGTGCTCATCGAGTTTCCCTGCAAACCTGTCAGCAATCCTACCTGGAGGGTCTGGGACGCACCGACGGATTCACCGCGGAGCTGAACTTCATGACCCACGACGCTCGTGAACAGGATCTCCAGGACGTTGTCGCGGCGCTCCGGGAGGCCCCCTTCATCGGGGAAGCCATCGACTACATGCGCATCGAGGGCAAGTGAGACTCACCGTACGTGTCCCGGCGACCACCGCCAATCTGGGTTCGGGATTCGACTGCGTGGGGTTGGCCGTGGACTGGTTCGACGAATTGACCCTGGAGGTCTCGGGGACCGGGGGGATCGACATCGAGGTGACCGGTGAGGGCGCCCAACAGGTGCCGCGAGACGAGTCCCATCTCGTGATCGCAACCTTGCTGCACGCCCTGCGCCAATGGGGCAGGACACCACCCGGTGGTTTGCGACTCACGGCGCACAACACGATTCCGCACTCACGCGGCCTCGGTTCCTCCGCCGCCGCCATCGTGGCTGGTTGCGCCTTTGCCCACGGAATCGCCTTTCCTGATGAGGAACTGGACCGTACCGAGCTGACCCGGATCTCCAGCTTCCTGGAAGGGCATCCGGACAATGCGGGGGCGGCGGTCTGGGGCGGTGTGATTCTGGCCTGGCTCGATGGTGAACGGGTCGAACTGATCCGGTTGCGACCCGCGGAAGGCCTGCAATGTCTCGTGTTCGTTCCCGACCTGGAAGTGCGCACCGCAGGAGCCAGGGCGGTCCTGCCCGACATGGTCACCCGTAAGGACGCCGTGGCGCAGGCCGTGGCGGCCGCATCTCTTCCCCTGGCCCTTGAGCAACGCCCCGATCTGTTGTTGCCCGCCACGAGAGACCGTCTGCATCAGTTCCAGAGAGCCGAGTTGATGCCGGCCTCCTGGTCGTTGTTGCGACGATTGCGGCAGGCCGGGGTTCCCGCAACCATATCCGGGGCGGGGCCGACCGTGTTCGCTGTCGGGCTGGAGGATCAACTGGCGAAAGCGGGGTCCCTCGAACACGAAGGATTTCGGCGGCATGACCTCGCGCTGGGTGGGGGAGTGCAGATCCTGGGCTGAACGGTGCCGGGGATCTTCAGCACCCGGGTGGCGTGCAAAATCCTTCGGGGGAGGATGGGTGTCGTGATCGTACCTGTGGGGACCTGACCGTGTTGCTCCGCCTGAGTGGGTGGCGTGCTGGGGGATGCGTCGCTGCACGTCACCTGCTCACAGAGGTCCACGGTAATGCTCCGGAACCGCCTCAGGACCCTATCCGTGGCGTCAGCTGGGGAGAAGGACGGGCTTTGTGTTAGTATTTCACCAGTCATCTGAACGGCGCCGGTGGCGGTTTCTTTTACCACCGTGAAATGAGCGCTTTGACTAGACACTTCACCGGTTGAGCATTTTCAGTGCCACCGGTTTCCTGAGTTAAGGAAGGCAATCCGTGACCGAATCCGGTTCCAGCTCCCTGGCAGACCTGAAGCTCCCCGAGCTCAAGAAGATGGCGGCAGGGATGGGCATCAAGGGCACTTCCGCGATGCGCAAGGGTGATCTGATCGCCGCCATTTCCGGTGGGGTCAACGTCCCTGCCAGGCCTGAGCACAAAACCCGCGCCTCACGTCCCAGGAAGAAGACCGAGGCCGAGCCGCAACTCCCTGTGGAAGTGCCGGAACGTGTCGGCCCCGAGCAACCGAAAGCGGAAAAAACGGATTCCGAATCTTCCACCCAGCAGTCCCAGCCGCGGGCGGACGGCGACGGGATCAGTCGCAACCGGCGACGTCGTGAACGCAACAAAGAACGTGACCGTGCGGCTCAGGAGGCCACGAACGAAGAGGTTGGGGAGCGTTTGGCCGTGGCGCTCGGGCAGGCCGGCGGTTCTGCCGCGGCACCCGTCCTCGCCCCCGCCAGCGCAGGCGCCGGTCGTTTCGAGGAGGAGAACGAGGGGGGGCGCCGCGGGCGCCGCCGTCGCAACCGCGACCGCCAGAACCGTCGCAACCGTGGATCTGGCGGAATGGATCGTTTCGAGAACGAACCCACGGTTTCGGAGGACGATGTGCTTGCCGCCGTTTCCGGGATCGTGGACATCCTCGACAACTACGCCTTCGTGCGTACCACCGGGTACCTTCCCGGCCCCAACGACGCCTACCTGCCATTGGCGATGGTGCGTCGATTCGGATTGCGACGAGGTGATGTGATCGTCGGTGCCATCCGTACCCCCCGGGAGGGCGAACGTAGGGAGAAGTACAACCCGTTGGTGCGGATCGACTCCATCAACGGTGATGATCCCGAAAGGGCGAAGCAGCGTCCTGAGTTCGCGAAACTGACGCCCCTCTATCCCCAGGAGAAACTCCGCCTCGAAACGGTCAACACGCAGCTGACCGGTCGTGTCATCGACTTGGTGGCTCCGATCGGCAAGGGACAGCGTGGCCTCATCGTTTCCCCCCCCAAGGCGGGCAAGACGATGGTGATGCAGGCCGTTGCGAACGCGATTGCCGCGAACAATCCCGAGGTTCACCTCATGGTGGTCCTCGTCGACGAGCGTCCCGAGGAGGTCACGGACTTCCAGCGGACCGTCTCAGGGGAGGTGATCGCGTCCACCTTCGACCGTCCGGCAGAGGACCACACCGTGGTTGCCGAACTGGCCATCGAACGGGCCAAGCGTCTTGTCGAACTCGGGCATGACGTGGTTGTCCTGCTCGACGGCATCACGCGTCTGGGCAGGGCGTACAACCTGGCAGCCCCGGCATCCGGGCGCATCCTCTCCGGTGGTGTCGACTCCGCGGCCCTCTACCCGCCCAAGAAATTCTTCGGGGCAGCCCGCAACATCGAGAACGGTGGTTCCCTGACGATTCTGGCGACCGCCCTCATCGAGACCGGTTCCCGGATGGACGAGGTCATTTTCGAGGAGTTCAAGGGCACGGGCAACATGGAGCTCAGACTCGCCAGGCAGCTCGCCGACAAGCGGATTTTCCCCGCGATCGATGTGGATGCCTCCGGTACCCGTCGTGAGGACCTGCTGCTCGGCCGTGACGAGCTCAACATCATCTGGAAGCTGCGGCGAGCACTGTCCGGGCTCGACGACCAGGCCGCCCTGGAGACCCTACTGGCAAGGATGCGCAAGACACAGAACAACCACGAGTTCCTGCTGAGCGTCCTGAAGACCACCCCGGCACAGGAAGGCTGAAACGACGGCCGCGCCGAGGCCGCAGGGATCGTTTTGATTCGACGGCATCGGCTGGCACAATTGCAGGCCGTGCCGGTTCACGCCCACCAACGGTGTGGCGACCCGGGAAGAACACACCTAGGAGAAAACCATGAAGCAGGGTATCCACCCCGATTACGTCGAGACGAAGGTCCACTGCACCTGCGGCAACACCTTCACGACCCGCAGCACCTCGAAGAAGGGAACTCTGAGCGCCGACGTGTGCTCTGAGTGCCATCCCTTCTACACCGGCAAGCAGAAGATTCTCGACACCGGTGGCCGCGTCGCTCGTTTCGAGCGCATGTACGCCAAGAACAAGAAGAAGTGAGTTCGCGGAGTCGGCGAAATTGTTTGAGAGCGCGGATTCCCTGATCGCCGAACACGATCGGCTCGAGGCCCAGCTGGCCGACCCCGCGACGCACGCCGACCCGGCGCTGATGCGCCGGGTCGGTCGTCGTTATGCGGCGCTGCGCCCCGTGGTCGAGGCCTTGGCGCTGTACCGCGGACTGGCCGCCGACCGGGAGGCAGCACTTGAGCTCGCGGAGCAGGATCCGGCATTCGCTGAGGAGGCTGAGATGCTCGGGGCGCGGCTGGAGGAAACCGCGGCGCGGCTCACCCGGCTACTGGCGCCGAGGGACCCGAACGACGACGCCGACGCGATCCTCGAGATCAAGTCGGGAGAGGGTGGTGAGGAGTCCGCTCTGTTCGCTGCTGATCTGCTGCGCATGTACCAGCGGTACACGGAGCAGGTCGGCTGGCACCTGGAGGTGCTGGATTCCCAGGCAACGGATCTCGGCGGATTCAAGTCGGTGACGGTGGCCATCAAGGGAACCGTCACCGACGGGGTCGGGCCCTATGGGCGGCTCAAGTTCGAAGGCGGGGTGCATCGGGTTCAACGCGTTCCCGTCACCGAAACCCAAGGGCGCATCCACACATCCGCAGCCGGTGTGCTGGTCTCCCCTGACCTCGAGCCGGAGGAACTGGAAATCAGCGAATCCGACCTCAGGATCGACGTGTTCCGCGCATCCGGGCCCGGCGGTCAGGGAGTGAACACCACGGATTCGGCGGTCAGGATCACCCACCTCCCGACAGGCGTGGTGGTGAGCTGTCAGAACGAACGTTCCCAGCTGCAGAACCGTGAGCAGGCGATACGTCTGCTGCGATCCAGGCTCGCGGCCATCCGGGAGGCCGAGATGAGACAAGCGGCATCCGCAGCACGCAGATCGCAGGTGCGTACGGTGGACCGCTCCGAACGGATCCGAACCTATAATTTTCCGGAGAACCGTTTCGCCGACCATCGGATCGGTTTCAAGGCCCACAACCTGGACCTGGTCCTGGCGGGAGCCTTGGCTCCCGTGCTCGACGCGCTGGCCGAGGCGGACCTGGCCGAACGGTTGTCCGGGTCAGGCTGATGAGGGCCTGGGACCTGGTCCTCGACGTCTCGGAGCAACTGGCGCAGGCAGGTGTCACCACTCCGGCTGCCGATGCCCGCTGGCTCGTGTGCCATGCCCTGGGATGCGACTCGGCGACGCTGATTCTCCGGGACGCCTCGCCCGAGGACCGCGATCGGGTGGCCGGCTTCGTGGCCCGCCGAAAAACCGGGGAACCGGTCCAGTACATCACGGGCCGGGTCCCGTTCCGCTACGAAACCCTCGCCGTGGGGCCCGGGGTCTTCATACCGCGCCCCGAAACGGAACTGTTGGTGGACCAGGTGCTCGCGTACCTGACGTCCCTGCCCACCGGAAGACATCGTGTGGTTGAACTGTGTGCCGGGTCGGGGGCCATCACCCGGAGCCTCGCCAGGGAACGTGGCGGCCTGGATCTGTACGCCGTGGAACGTTCCCGCGATGCGTGGACTTGGCTGCTGCGAAACCTCGAGGGGCTCGGTGTGGACTGCCGCCGTCAGGACATGTCCGAGGCCTTTCACGATCTTGACTCCAAGGTCGACGTCGTGGTGGCGAACCCGCCCTATGTCCCCAGCGGTCTGCGTGGGCGGCTCCCGGTGGAGGTGACCCACGACCCGGATGAGGCGTTGTTCGGCGGGGATGACGGGCTGGAGGCCATCCGGGTCGTCCACTCGGTGGCACGCAGACTCCTGGTGCCGGGAGGCCTGGTTGCCATGGAGCACGACCAGTCGCACGCCGAGCAGGTCCGGGGAATCTTCTCGGACGGTTTCCGCGATGTTCGCACGGTACGCGACTTGGCAGGGCTTCCCCGGCACCTTGTCGCCAGACGTGGCAGGATTGGCGGGTGAGTGAAACCGGGTCGAGGACGCTGTCCCTTGAGCTTGAAACCGATGCCGCCCTTGAGGCCGCCCGGGAAGCGGTCGCGGCTGGGCAGTGCGTCGTCTTCCCAACCGACACCGTCTACGGGATCGGGTGTGCCGCTTTCGATGCCAAAGCGGTCACGAGACTGCTGGACGCGAAGAGGCGGGGACGGGACATGCCTCCGCCGGTGCTGATCGCGGAGGCATCGATGCTGCGGGCCCTCGCCGGTCAGGTCCCGGATGCGGCCAGGAAACTGGTGGCACGGTTCTGGCCGGGGGCACTGACCATCATCGTCAAGGCGCAGCGGTCGCTTCCCCTGGACCTGGGAGACACCCGGGGAACGGTGGCGGTCCGGGTCCCCGATCACGACCAGGCCCGTGCCCTGCTGCGCCGCACCGGCCCCATGGCCGTGAGCTCGGCGAACGTCTCGGGGCAGCCGGCCGCCACCACCGCAGGGGAGGCCCGTCACATGTTGGAGGACGCCGTCGCGGTCTACCTGGACGGTGGAAGGGCCCCCGGGGGGGAGGCGTCCACGATCATCGATTTCACCGGCGACGAGCACGGGCGGGTTCTCCGTCAGGGGGCACTCGACCTCGAGGAACTCCGCGGGGTGGTGCCGGAGCTGCAGGCTGGCTGATGCGCGAATACCTTCTCGTGCTGCTGGTTGCCACCGCCGCCACCTACCTGTTCGCAGCGGTGTGCCGTCAGCTCGCCCTGCGTTGGAACGCGGTGGCGAAGGTGAGGGCGCGCGATGTCCACACCAGCCCCAAACCCTATTTCGGCGGGCTTGCGATGTTCGGCGGGCTGGTCGTCTGTCTCATGCTCGCCGTGAACATGCCTTTCCTGTCTCGAGTCGCAACCGTCGGGCACGACGCCCTGGTTGTTCTCCTGGCGAGTGGCCTGATCTGCGCCGTCGGGCTGGTCGACGACGTCGTCGAGCTGAGCCCCGTCGTGAAATTCGGCGGCCAGGTGCTGGCCGCGGGGGCGGCCGTGTTGGGAGGGGTCCGCATCTACTGGATTCCCCTGCCGAACGCGGTGCTGGCCCTCGACGACGCCAGCAGCATCCTGATCACGGTCATCTTCATCGCGGTGTGTGCGAATGCCGTCAACTTCGTTGACGGGCTGGACGGGTTGGCGGCCGGGCTGGTGGCGGTCGGCGCAGGGGCGTTCTTCGCCTATTCGTACGTGCTCGCCTATGAACAGGACCTGGCCCGGGCCACGACGGCGAGCCTGTTGACCGTGGCCACTCTCGGTATCTGCCTCGGGTTTCTTGGTCACAACTTCCAGCCGGCGCACATGTTCATGGGGGATGCGGGATCCATGCTGCTGGGATTCCTGATGGCGATGAGCGCCGTCTCGTTCACCGGCCAGGTGGATCCGAGCGCCCTCAGCCGGGACCACGACGACGTCCTACCCGCGCTGCTCCCGGTGCTGCTGCCGTTCGCCACGATGGCCCTACCGCTGAGCGACCTGGTCCTGGCCTGGATCCGCAGGACCGCGCGAGGCCAGCATCCTTTCAAGGCGGACAAACAGCACCTGCACCACAGGCTGGTGGCCCGGGGACACTCGCAGCGCGGGGTCGTGTTCATCATGTGCTCCTGGGGTGCGGTGATAGCGGGTGGCCTGGTCTGCACGGTGCTCCTGAACCACCCCGCGACATGGTGGGCCATCGGGGTGTTCCTCGTGCTGCTGGTGCTGGTCACGGTCATGCCCGTCAGACGCGGATCCGGGGCGGCGAGACATGGCTGAACGTCGGGTCACGGGGGCCACCCGGCGTGCCCGGCAGATGATGATCGGCGGGCTGGTGGTCGGGAATGCGGTGGGGATCTCGGTGTGCGGACTGGCCCTGGCGACCGGCTCCCGGGAGGCGCTCATCGGGGCCGCACTGGGATTCGCCGCGGTGGTTCTCTTCTTCTCCGTGGGACAGGCGGTCGAGGTCGTGGCCTGCGAGCTGGAACCCGTCCAGGGTCTCGGTGTGGTGCTCGTGAGTTATGCTGTTCGCGTGGCGGGGATCGGGGCCGGTTTCTGGTTCGTGACGAGTCATCCGCGGCTCGGGCCCGCCACGGACGGGAAATGGTTGGCGGGCGCGGTCGTCGCGACGGTGCTTGCCTGGACGACGGGTGTGGTCGTGGTGGCGTCGCGGCAACGCGTACCCATTTACGATATTCACGACCAAGGCTGAGAAATGCGGCCCGGGGGGATGAAGGCGGAAGGTTTTTCCGCTAGGCTCACTCTCGACATGGGCATGAGACCAGGATCCGAGGAGAAGCCCTCGCAGCAACGGGGCACCGAGGACGGCATGGTTGTGCTCAGTTACATCTTGGCGGGCCTGCTCTTCTACGGAGGTCTGGGCTGGCTGGGTGATCATCTCTGGAAGACATCGTGGTTGCTACCGCTGGGCCTGATCCTGGGCCTTGCCTGCAGCACGTATCTGATCGTCAAGCGATATGGGAGTGGCGCGTGAACCCTTGGCTTCTTCCGCTGGAGAGCGGTGGTGACGGCGGCTACACCCCGCCGAGCGTCAACGACTTCATCTTCGACACCCCCGTCATTCCCGGCACCCCTGCCTGGATGAACAAGCCCTTCTGGCAGGCGGTCATAGCAGCTCTGCTGGTGGTTCTGCTCTGGTGGTTTGCCTCGCGCCGGCTCAAGGTGCTGCCATCCAAACGACAGTTCCTCTCCGAGTACCTCTACGAATTCGTCCGCAACGGCATCGCCCGCGACATCCTCCACCACGACTACAAGCGTTTTCTGCCATATCTGCTCGGCCTGTTCTCCTTCCTGCTGATCAACAACTGGTTCGGTGAGACCTTCGTGTTCATGCTCCCGACCTTCAGCAATGTCGGATTCGCCTACGGCCTGGCTCTTCTTTCCTGGTGCGTCTACGTCGGTGCGGGATTCCGCAAATTCGGCATCGGGTTTCTCAAGAAGGCGCTCATCCCCGAGGGCGTTCCGTGGTATCTCCTGTGGTTGATCATCCCGCTGGAGTTTCTCGCGACGTTCGTCACCCGCCCAGTCACGCTCGCCCTGCGTCTGTTCGCCAACATGTTCGCCGGGCACCTGGTGATTCTGGTGTTCGTGGTCGGAGGGTCCTTCCTGTTGACCTTCCAGAACAACCTCATGTACAACGTCTCCGGTGCCGTCTCGGTGGTGTTCAGTTTCGCGCTCCTGTTCCTGGAACTGTTCATCGGCGCATTGCAGGCCTACATTTTCACCGTCCTGACCGCCCAGTACGTGTCGACCTCCGTCTCCGAGGCCCACTGATTCGAGAAATCCGACTCCATCACCAATCCCGGTGAGAAGCCATCCGAAAGGAAAACCATGCAGACCCTCCTGGAAATCAACGGTTCACTCAACATGATCGGCTACGCGATCGCCACCATCGCCCCGGGCCTGGGTGTCGCCTGGATCTTCGCCTCCGTCATCAACGGGACCGCCCGCCAGCCCGAGGCGCGTGGTGCCATGATGAGCACCGCCTTCATCGGCTTCGCCGTCGTCGAGGCGCTCGCCATCATCGCAATCGCCCTCGCCTTCGTTCTCCAGTGAGGATTGACGTGATCCCCGTGAATGGGGTGCTGCTCGAGTCCGGAATCGATCTCGGACCGCTCCTGCCCCATCACCTGTCCGAGGTCGTGGTCGGCATCATCCTGATGCTGCTGGTGTTCCTCGTCATGTGGAAGGCCGTCGTCCCGGCCTTCGAGAAACTGTACGAAGAGCGCTACCAACGCATTGAGGGCGGAATCCGGCGGGCCGAGCAGGCCGAGTCGAAGGCGGAGGCCGCGCTGGCGGAGTACAACGAGCAACTCAACTCCGCACGCGAAGAGGCGGCGAAGATCCGCGAGGAGGCCAAGAACACCGGGGCCCAGTTGCTGGCGGAGGCCCGGAAACGGGCTGGCAAGGAGGCAGATCGCATTCTCGCCGCGGGCAGGGCCCAGTTGGAGGCCGAGCGCGCGCAGCTGCTGGCCGAGCTCCGTGGGGACATCGGTGGCCTGGCCACCACCCTCGCCGGACGGATCGTCGGTGAGGCGCTCACCGACGACGAGCGCGCCAACCGGACCATCGACCGCTTCCTGCAAGAACTGGAAACGGCAGGCACCTCCCGATGAAATCCCGCGACGTCGCCCTCAGCGCCTTCGACCCGGTGGCGGACGCCATACGGGTGGACGCAACCGCTGCCGATGAGCTGTTCGCGGTTGTCGACCTGCTCGAGGGAAACCCCCCGCTGAGACGTTCGCTGTCCGATCCCTCAGCGAGCGCGGGGGACCGGCAGGCGCTGGCCCGCAGGCTCCTCGAGGGCAGGCTGGGGGCAGCCGCTCTCTCCGTGGTCACCGAGGTGGCGTCCCGCCCCTGGCCCAGCGGACGGACCATGATCGAGGTCATCGAGAGGCAGGGCGTGCGTGGCCTGCTCCGTGTCGCCAACGAACGTGGGGAACTGAAGCGCGTTCAGGAGGAGCTGCATCGGTTCGCCCTGGTCATCGACGGTTCTCCGGAACTATCCGATGCGTTGCGCAACCGAGGGAGGGCCCTCGCGGATCGTCGCGCCCTGATCGCGCGCCTGCTGGCGGGCCGGGTGGCTCCCGTCACGGAGCGGCTCGCGTCGCGCGCGGCAGCGGCCCGTGCCCGCACGGTCCCGCTCACCCTCACCGGTTATCTGGGTCTCGCCGCGGACCTGGCGGGGGAGCGGGTGGCGCGGGTCACCGTGGCCCGTCCCCTCGACGAGGGACGCACCGAACGGCTTCGCAGGGCCTTGGAGGCCCGGGTCGGCGGCCCTGTTCTCCTGCGGATCACGGTGGATGAGAGTGTGATCGGCGGCATGAGCGTCGATCTCGGGACGCACGTATTCGAATCAACCGTGGCCGGGCGGCTCGACGAGGCCCGCCGGCTCCTGAACTGACATCAAGCGATAAGCGAAAGTAGGACGCAATGGCTGAACTCACCATCAGTCCCGAAGAGATCCGCAGCGCGCTGGACGAGTTCGTCTCGTCCTACCAACCCGCCGCTGCCAGCATGACGGAGGTCGGCGTTGTCGTGACCTCCGGTGACGGCATCGCGCGCGTCGAGGGTCTGCCCTCGGCGATGGCGAACGAGCTGCTGCGTTTCGAGAACGGCACCATGGGCATCGCCCTCAACCTCGACGAGAGGGAGATCGGCGTGGTCGTGCTCGGTGACTCCGAGGGCATCGACGAGGGATCCACCGTTCACGGCACGGGCGAGGTGCTCTCCGTTCCCGTCGGTGACGGCTACCTCGGGCGTGTCGTCGACGCGATGGGTGATCCCATCGACGGGCTCGGTGAGATCAAGGGCATCGATGGAAGACGGGCTCTTGAACTCCAGGCCGCGGGTGTCATGGACCGCCAGGAGGTTCGCGAACCCCTTCAGACCGGCATCAAGGCCATCGACGCGATGACCCCGATCGGCCGGGGACAGCGCCAGCTGATCATCGGTGACCGCAAGACCGGCAAGACCGCGATCGCGATCGACACGATCATCAACCAGAAATCCAACTGGGAAACCGGCGACCCGAAACAGCAGGTCCGCTGCATCTACGTGGCAATCGGCCAGAAGGGATCCACCGTCGCGGAGGTGCGTAGCACCCTCGAGGCAGCCGGGGCTTTGGAGTACACCACCATCGTGCACGCCCCGGCCTCCGACCCCGCGGGCTACAAGTACATCGCTCCCTACGCGGGGTCGGCCATCGGGCAGCACTGGATGTACCAGGGCAAACACGTGCTGATCATCTTCGACGACCTGACCAAGCAGGCCGAGGCCTACCGCGCGATGTCCCTGCTGCTGCGCCGCCCCCCGGGACGCGAGGCCTACCCCGGTGACGTGTTCTACCTGCACTCGCGCCTGCTGGAGCGTTGCGCCAAACTGTCGGACCGGCTGGGCGGCGGTTCGATGACGGGTCTGCCCATCATCGAGACCAAGGCCAATGACGTCTCGGCCTACATCCCCACGAACGTGATCTCCATCACCGACGGCCAGATCTTCCTCCAGTCGGACCTGTTCAACGCCAACCAGCGTCCTGCGATCGACGTCGGCATCTCGGTCTCCCGGGTCGGTGGCGCGGCACAGGTCAAGGCGATGAAATCCGTTGCCGGATCCCTCAAGATCAACTTGGCACAGTACCGTGACATGCAGGCCTTCGCGATGTTCGCATCCGACCTGGACGCGGCATCCCGCCAGCAGCTGGATCGCGGTGCGCGGCTCGTGGAACTGCTGCGGCAGGGGCAGTACGCCCCCTACCCGGTGGAGGAACAGGTCATCTCGGTGTGGGCCGGTGTCCAAGGGCATTTCGACGGCGTCCCCGTCAACGATGTGCTCCGTTTCGAACAGGAATTCCTCGACCACCTGCGTCACAACACCCAGGTGCTCCAGACCATTGCGCAGACCAAACTGTTCGGCGACGACCTGAGGGAGGCCACGGAGCAGGCCCTGACAGAGTTCAAGCAGCTGTTCCGGACCTCTGAGGGAGCTCTGTTGGTTGAGGAGGAGCACACGCCGATGCCGGACGAGGCAATCTCCCAGGAGACGATCGTTCGCAAGAAGCGGGGTTGATGTCCGATGGCCAGTAGCCTGCGGGAACTCCGGCGGCGGCGCAACTCCGTCGCCACCACCAAGAAGATCACCCGCGCCATGGAGCTGATCGCTGCTTCTCGTATCGTCAAGGCACAGCAGGCGGTGTGCGCCGCCATGCCGTATGCCGATGCCTTGGTGCATGCGGTCTCCGCCCTGGCCACCTACTCCCACGTCCTGGAGCATCCGCTGCTTCGCGACGTCGAGCCGCCCCGCCGGTCGGCAGTGCTCGTCATCACCGGTGATCGGGGCTTGGCAGGAGCGTATTCCGCGAACGTGATCCGGGTCGCGGAACAGATGCGGGCGAAGCTGCTGGGGGAGGGGCAGGAGTGCTTGATCTATGTGACCGGGAACAAGGGTGTCTCCTACTACGATTTTCGGCATCGCCCGGTTGAGCAGAGCTGGACCGGGTTTTCCATCGCGCCGCAGTACTCGCACGCCAAGGAAATCTCCGATGTCCTGATCGAGAGGTTCCTGCGTCCCTACGAGGATGGCGGCGTCGACCAGCTTCACGTCGTCGCGACCCGCTTCATCACGATGCTCACCCAGGAGGCGGTCACCCTGAGGTTGCTTCCCCTCGCGGTGGAGGAATCGGACGAGCCGGCGAGCAGCGGCGATGCCGTGCTGCCGCACTACGCCTTCGAGCCGACCCCTGAGGCGGTACTGGACCAGGTGCTCCCGATGTACGTGACCAACCGCATCCACTCGATGCTGCTCCAGTCGAGCGCCTCGGAACTGGCCAGCAGGCAGCGCGCCATGAAATCGGCGACGGACAACGCCCAGCAGCTGATCGAACGCCTGACCCGCGAGGCCAACCAGGCCCGTCAGGCCGAGATCACCCAGGAAATCTCTGAAATCGTCGGTGGCGCCGCGGCGCTCGCCGAATCAGCCGGAAACGAGTGAGGTAAGACATGACCGCCACTGCACATTCGACCACCGCGGCAGGCATCGGCCGCGTCGCCCGAGTCATCGGCCCGGTCGTGGATGTCGAGTTCGCAGCTGACCAGATCCCCGAGATCGGCAATGCCCTGCTCGTCGAGACCGAGGTCATGGGTGAGAAACGAACCATGACGATGGAGACCGCTCTCCACGTCGGCGACAACCTGATCCGGGCCATCGCCCTGAAACCCACCGATGGCATGCGCCGCGGCGCGGAGGTCCGCGACACGGGAGCCCCGATCTCGGTTCCCGTGGGGGACATCACCAAGGGGCACGTCTGGAACGTGACGGGCGATGTGCTGAATGTCGATCCCGCGTCGATCCAGGTCACGGAACGCTGGCCGATCCACCGCCCGGCCCCCGAGTTCGACGCCCTGGAGCCCCGCACCGAGATGCTGGAGACCGGCATCAAGGTTCTCGACCTGCTCACCCCGTACGTCAAGGGCGGCAAGATCGGTCTGTTCGGCGGCGCTGGTGTCGGCAAGACCGTGCTCATCCAGGAGATGATTTATCGCATCGCCCACAATTTCGGTGGCACCTCCGTGTTCGCGGGCGTGGGGGAACGTACCCGCGAGGGCAATGACCTCATCAACGAGATGGAGGAGGCCGGCGTCCTGAAGGACACGGCCCTGGTGTTCGGACAGATGGACGAACCTCCGGGGACCCGGCTCCGTGTCGCCCTGACGGCCCTCACCATGGCGGAGTACTTCCGTGACGTCCAGAACCAGGACGTGTTGCTGTTCATCGACAACATCTTCCGGTTCACCCAGGCAGGTTCCGAGGTTTCGACGCTTCTGGGACGCATGCCCTCGGCCGTCGGTTACCAGCCGAACCTGGCCGATGAAATGGGGCAGCTCCAGGAGCGGATCACGTCCACCAAGGGGCATTCCATCACGTCGATGCAGGCAATCTACGTCCCTGCGGATGATTACACCGATCCTGCTCCGGCGACGACCTTCGCCCACCTGGACGCCACGACGGAGCTGAGCCGTGAGATCGCCTCCCGTGGTCTGTATCCGGCCGTTGACCCACTGACGTCCTCATCGCGGATCCTCGACCCGCAGTACATCGGCCAGGAGCACTACGACACGGCCGTGCGCGTCAAGCAGATCCTGCAGCGCAACAAGGAACTCCAGGACATCATCGCCATCCTCGGCATTGATGAGCTTTCCGAGGAGGACAAGATCACGGTCAATCGGGCGCGACGGATTCAGCAGTTCCTCAGCCAGAACACCTACATGGCGGAGAAGTTCACGAACATCCCCGGGTCGACGGTGCCGCTGGCGGACACCATCGAGGGATTCTCGATGATCTGTCGTGGCGACGTCGATCACATCGCCGAGCAGGCCTTCTTCAACGTCGGTGGCATGGATGATGTCCTCGCGAACTGGGAAACGATGCAGAAGGATCTGTGAGCGTGGAGTATCAGCCGCTGAAGCTGGAGGTCGTCTCCGCGGAGAAGATGGTCATGCAGTGTGATGTCGTCAACGTCATCGCGCGCACCGATGAGGGCGATGTCGGCATCCTGCCAGGGCACGAGCCGCTCATGGCCGCTCTGGTTCCCTGCATGGTGGAGATCGTCGTCGTGGATGGTACGACGGAGATCCTCGCCATCGACGGTGGGTTGTTGGCCGTTGCCCAAGGACACGTTCGAGTTCTCAGTCATGAGGTCAAACTCGCCGAGGAGATCCTTCTGGAAGAAGCTCGCAGGGAGGCCCACGACCTGCGTCATCTACGGAGCCAGGGTGAGGCAACGGACGAGCAGGTGCATCGATTGCACATTCTCAATGCTCAGATCCGGGCGGGGGAGAAGTATCAGACCAGTCGCTGACGGTCATTCCATGGTGAGTCGGGACAAATCGTGGTTTGTTTGCGAGTGTCCCCGTTCGTCATCGGCAGGGCGACGCTATGTTTTGTGCATGGGGCTGACAGTGATCGTGACAATCGTGGCGGTCACCTGCGTCTGTATCCTCCCTTTTGTTCTGCTCTACGCACGCCGCCGCTGGCTCACCCGCCAGGGCGGCCTTTTTGATTGTGCCCACAGGATGCGTGACGGCGGGCCCGGGGTCGGCTGGGTGCTGGGCTTCGCCCGCTACCGCGGGGACCGGCTCGACTGGTATCGGGCTTTCTCTTTGGCGTTGCGGCCGAGCCGGTCCTTCTCCCGTGCGGGAACCAGCTGGCAGCGGCGCCGCGTCGCAACCGCGCTGGAGGAGGTCGTCCTGTTCGACAACTCGTGGATCGTCACGGTCAGGGATCGTTTCACCGGGCATGAACACAACCTCGCCATGGACCTGGAAAACGTGCTGGGGCTGATGGCCTGGCTGGAGTCGGCTCCGCCCGGGAGCCACTACCTTCCGGGCAGCGCTGACTCACCCTTGTGAAGGGCCGTTTTTCTTCGCGCGGCTGCGGGACGTGTCGGGCGCCTGACGATCCGTTCCCGGAACCCACAGGACATCCCCCTCCGGGCCCGCCGCGGTCCGGCACATGTTGAAAAGCAGATCACTCAGCCGGTTCAGGTAGGTGATCGCCAGCAGGTTCACCCCACCCCCGCCGCGTTCCTCCGACGGGGCGGTTCCGTGGGCCTGTGCTGCCCGCCAGGCCACCCGTTCGGCACGTCGGCACACCGTGCGCGCGACGTGCAACTGGGCCGCGGCGGGACTGCCCCCGGGCAGGATGAAGGAACGCAGCGACGGCAGCTCGGTGCCGAGCTCGTCGCACCACTCCTCCAGACGGTCGATGGAGGACTGCTCGATACGGAGCGGCGGATACTGGGGACTGGGATGCAGGGGGGTACTGAGATCCGCGCCGACATCGAAGAGTTCGTTGCGGATCAGAGCGAGCATCTCCACAACGCGCTCCGGTAGTCCACCGTGGGCGACCGCAAGTGCCAGGTTCGAGTTGGTCTCGTCGACCGCGCCATAGGCCTCGACCCGAAGATCGGTTTTCGGCACCTCGGCATTGTCCGACAGGCGAGTATTTCCGGCGTCGCCGGTGCGGGTGTATATGCGTGTCAGATTCACCATGGAGCAACTGTATCTACAATTGCTGGGGTGTCATTCAAGGCCTTTGCTCCCCTGATCGCTTCCGCTGTCCTTCTCGCCGGGTGCGGTGATGCCAATCAGTCGAATCCCACGAATGAGACCGGGAGAGCCATCAGCTGTTCCTATCCTCCCGGCGGGGAACCTGCCAAGCCGGTGGATCCGCCCAGCGGCGAGGATGTCCTGAACGCTGGGGAAACCAAGGCAACCCTTCACCTGACGGCGGGCGACGTGGAGATCACGATGGACCGTTCGGCCGCTCCGTGCACCATCAATTCCTTCATGTCGTTGGCGCAACAGGGCTGGTTCGACGAGACCAGGTGCCACCGGCTCACCGATTATGGGATCTTCGTGCTCCAGTGCGGGGACCCGACCGGAACCGGAACGGGTGGACCCGGGTACACGATCCCCGACGAGCTGAGCCCCCGGACCACCGGTTTGGAGAAGGAAGGAAGCGTTGCGACCTATCCCAAGGGAACCGTCGCAATGGCGAACACCGGGAAACCGAACACGGCCGGGTCGCAGTTCTTCATTGTCTGGGAGGACAGTCAGCTCAGTCCCGATTACGCAGTTTTCGGCACTGTTGACGACGGGGGACTGGCCGTCGTGCAGGGAATCGCGGCACAAGGGGTCGACGAATCCGATGGCGTGAGTCCCATAGCAGAAGCCGTCATCAGCTCGGTGACGTTGAGCTGACGAGGCCGGGAGATGCCAGGAACTCCGTGCAGATCGAGGCGAAGGCATCCGGCTCGTCGGCGTGAACCCAGTGGCCTGCATGTTTGAGTGTGATGGTGACGACTCGGGGAAACAACCTGTGCATTGGTTCGGCGTGCTCAGGTAGGACATAGGGCGATTTTCCGCCTGCAACCCACCAGACGGGGCCATCGTAGATCTTCTCCGTTCGCGGCCAGCCCCCGATCGTGCGGAGGGAATCGCCGAGCAGATCCAAGTTGGCCATCCAGGCCCAGTCCCCGCCTAGCCGTCGCAGGTTTTGCAGGAGGAAACCGCGTACCTGTGGATCGGGGATTGCTTCTGAGAGTCGTCGACTGGCCTCGGTGCGACTTGCCAGATGTTCCAGATCGAGGTTGTGCATGGCAGCCACCAGAGGAGCGAACCCGGTTGGGCCATCGCTCGCGACCGGGGAGATGTCCACCACCAGGAGACGCTCGACGAGATCGGGGTGTGCGAGGGCCAGCCTCATCGCGAGCTTTCCGCCCAACGAATGCCCCACCAAGGCGATGGGTTCGTCGAACTTCTCCTGCAGCCAGTGTGCGATGTGCTCGGCCTGACCGTCCAGGCTGAAACCGATGGTCCAGGAGGACGCTCCATGGTTGGGAAGATCGGGCAGGTGACAGGTGGCGACCTCGGCCAAGGCAGTCGCGATACGGGTGAAGTTCTTGCCCTGTCCGAACAAACCGTGCAGGAAAACCACCTGCGCCTGGCCTGAGCCGATGGTTGTGCTGTGGATCATCGGTTCAATCTCCAGCAGTGTGGGTGCCAGTGACGGCGCTGCTCCACTCCGGAGCCGAAACCAACAGCGGGTTCCTCGGGCCACGCGACAACGTGAGCCATTCCGACGGGGATCGCGTTGTTGCACCCGGGACAGGTGTACGATTTCACCGCGCGATCCGTGGGAACCTCTCTCACGAGAAAGGGTCCTGCCGAGGTCATCTTTCTCGACACATGACGGGAGGTGTCGAGAGGACGTGGAGGACGCAGGTGCTTCGAGGGGCGCCGTGCCATCAGAAGAGCCGCTCCTCGGGATTGTCCATCCCACGCAGCATGTCGTAGTCCAGCAGCTGACACGTGATGCCCCGATCGGCGGCGAGAGTGGCCGCCTGCGGTTTGATCTGCTGGGCAGCGAAAACTCCCTTGACGGGGGCCAGCTGCGGGTCGCGATTCATCAGCTCGAGATAACGGGTCAGCTGTTCCACACCGTCGATCTCGCCACGTCGTTTCACCTCCACCGCGACGTGGACTCCATCGGCGTCGCGCAACAACAGATCGACCGGGCCGATCGGAGTGTAGAACTCGCGTTTGACCATCTGCCAGCCTTCCCCGAAGGTCGCGGGGTGCTCGGCGAGCAAGGCCTGGAGATGTGCTTCAACCCCGTCCTTGCGAAGACCCGGATCAACACCAAAACTGTGATCCACGTCGAGAAAGACCTCCCCCAGGGCGATTCGCAAGGTGTCGCCGGACTTGGAACGAATCAGCCACAGGGCGTTTGCTCCTGCTTCCCGAGCCGCATCGTCGGGTTCTGCGACAGTGAGGGAACAGGGGGCGCTCATCCAGTTTAGGGGTTTGTATGCGCGGTCATCCGCGTGCACGGAGACGGAGCCGTCAGCCTTCAGCATGATCAACCGTTTGGCCATGGGGAGATGAGCCGTCAATCGACCCGCATAGTCGACTTGACAATGAGCAATGACGAGACGCACGGATAGATCCTAACTGGCGTCCAGATGTGGTTGAACCACCTCGCGGTAGAGCAGCAGCAGGGCGGCCGCCGTGGGGATGGCTATCAGGGCGCCGATCACTCCCAGCAGAATGCCGCCGATCAGCGCGGACAGGACGACAAGCGCTCCGGGCACCTTCACCGCCCGTTTCATGACGGTGGGGTAGAGGATGTAGGCATCGAACTGCTGGTAGATCAGGAAATAGATGATGGTGGCCACACCGATGGTCGGGGATGTGGCGAAGCCGACAAGGGCGACCGCGAGCATGGCCAGTGAGGACCCGACCAAGGGGATGAAGCAGAACAGGGCGACGATGAAGGACAGCGCCAGGGAATAGGCGCCGAGCCCGACGATGTTCATGAATATGAAGCTGCATCCCGAGGCCACTGCAACGATCATGAACATCCCGGTGATGTACCCGGACACCCCGCGGAAGATTTCATCGGCCAGGTAACGGGAGCGGGCACGTCGACTGGCCGGGGCGAGTTTGTAGATGGCCTCCTTGATCGCTGGCAGTGAAGCCAGGAAGTAGATGGTGAGCACCAGTGTCATGATCACGGAGAAGATGAGGTTGGCCACCAGCACGCCTGCTCCCCAGATGCCTCCGAACAGGTTCTGCACCAGCCCACCCGAGGCGAGATAGCGCTGTGCCGTCTCGAGCAGGTTGTACTGGGTATCCCAGCGGGCCACCTGTTCATTCGTGGCCAGCATCGCCATCCAGTACGGCACCCTGAAGGTCAGGGACTGCACCTGGTTCATCATCAACGGAACCAGCGCGGTGACTCCCAGAACGATGATTCCCAGCAGGGTGACCGTCACGAAGAACACCGCCAGTGTGCGGGGTACCCGGCGTCGCGTGAAGAACTCGACCGCGGGATTGAGCCCCAGCGCCAGGAACAAGGAGAGCACCACAAGGGTCAGGATGTTCTGCACCTGCGTGACGGCGGCCATGAGACCGATCGCGACGAGTACCCCGAGGGCGCCGAAAAAACCCATGGAGAAAGGGGAGTGGTTCAGCAGCTTCGTCTCGTTCTGAACCACCACCGGGGGAACGGGCGAGACCGGCTCCTCGGGCGTGGGGGCCAAGAGTTGCTCGGCTCCCTTGCGCGCATTGCCGAACAAACCCCCGAAGAACTGTCGAAACCTGCCCGGCGATGCTCCTCCACCGGAGGCAGGCTTTCTCCTGCGTCTGACACCTTCCGCCGGGACGGCGGACCCCGTCGCCGGTTGCTCGGGCCGGGGCGTGGGGGATGGCGGCTCCCCCACTGCGGCCTCGGGATTCCTCCCGATACCACCGGAGGTCGGAGGTTCGTCCGCAGCCCCGGGAACGAGGGTCGTCACTTTGCCTGCTTGCGTTCCCGTGGCTGTGGAGCCGTCACCTCGCCACCACTGATGATCTCGGTGAGTTCCATGTCGGGTACGGCCTCCTCGGCCATGGCACGCAGGTTCTGCATGGATGCCACGATGGAGGTTCGGCGAGCCATCAGTGCTGCCACCTCTCGTTCGAGCTGCTCCTTGCGCCAGGCGACCTGTTCCTCGAGTTGTTCCTGCTTCTGACGTACCTCTTCCCGCATGGCCGACAATGTGGCCTCGGCCTCACGGGTGGCGGTGGTTCGGATCTGTTCGGCCTCCTCCACCGCTGATTCGCGGACCTTGATGGCTTCTGCCCGGGCTTCCTCGATCTGTTTGGTAGCGGCCTCGGAGCGGGCCCTGGCCTCGGCGAGCTGGGCGCTGACGTTCTCCTCGGTCTTCCTGACCGCTTCGGCCTGTTTCGACAGTGCCGCGGCCGTGGACTTCTCCGTGGCCAGACGCGCAGCGGTGGCGTCCCGCTCGGCCTCCTGACGCATTCGGGCAGCATCGATTCGGGCGGCTTCCAGCTGTGCGTTGATGCGCTGCGAGGTCTCCTCCAGCAATGACTTCGACTGGGCCTCCGCATCGGCGCGGACCAGGTTCGCGTCACGCCGGGCCGCCTCCAGTACGGCCTGTCCCGCCTCAGCCTGTTCCTGCCGGAGCTTGCGGAGGCTGGCGAGTCCGGACAAACGCACATCGTCTGCTTCCTGCTGGGCGGCTTCCCGGGAAGCCGCTGCGGCCAGTCGTGCCTCCTGCCGGAGTCGATCGGACTCGGCCTCCGCCAGACGGACGAGCTCGGCTGCTTGTGCCTCCGCGGCCTCCAGCAGGCCGCGAGCATGAGCGCCCAGCTTGGCGAAGTCCGTTGTTCCGACCTGCGCCCGCACGAAGCTCGTCTCCCGACGTTGCTCCCGCAGCTGCACCTTCATCTCGAGCAGTCGCTGCTCGAGATCCTGAATGTAGGAATCCACCGCCTGCTTGTCATAGCCGAGCATGGCATGGGGGAAACCCCCGACGGCGCTGGCCTTGTCCTCGAAGAGGTTGAGGCCGGTCTCCTCCTCGATCTCAGTACGAACATCGGTCATTGTTGTCTCCTGGCTTGGCACGGTCGGTACCGAGCCTACCTCGGAGTAGGGATGAAAGCGCCGGCGGACGCGATGGCGTTCACCGGCGCTTCCGTGAACGACCTCAGTGGGAGGCATCCTTGGCGGGCTCCACCAGCTCCAGCAGGACGCCGCCGGCATCCTTCGGATGAACGAAATTGATGCGGGAATCGGCAGTTCCCCGTTTGGCCTCCGGGAAAAGCAGCCTGAGGCCGCGTTCGCGCAGGACCGCACTCACGTGATCCAGGTCGTGCACGCGGTAGGCGAGCTGCTGGATGCCGGGGCCGCCGTTGCGATCCAGCCACTTGGCGATGGTTGACTTCTCGTTGAGGGGGGCCAGGAGCTGGATCTTGGCGTTCTCCTCGCCCTGGGTCCCGGTGCCGATCATGGCTTCCGCAACACCCTGCTCCTCGTTGACCTCGCGGTGAAGCTCACGCCACCCGAAAACTTCGCTGTGGAACTTGATGGCCTCGTCGAGGTCGGGAACGGCCAGACCGACGTGATCGATGCAGATGAAAAGATCTTGGTTCTCCATGCTCGCCATTCTTCCACCCGGGTGATGAACCCCGGCGCTGGGGTGGGAGGTAAGGACGATGCAGGCGATGCGACGGCGCGGCGTGAGCACTTCGAGGCGGTCGAAGTGGGAGACTGTGGAGTTCAACAGCGGCGCGTCTGGTTCAAGCAGCACCTCGGATGATGCACACTGGTAGGCGCTTGTGTGAGTCCCTTCCCCCTTGAGACTTGGAGACATCATGGTTGGCTGGATCAAGAAGGTCCTGCTCGTGCTCGGCATCGCCTTCGTGGTCTACTACCTGTTCACCCGCCCGGAGGCGGCGGCGGAGGCCATCAGGGCGTTCTTCGGTGCCTTTGAATCGGTCGTCCGGTTCTTCTCCCGCTTGGCGGGTTAGCCGATCGTGGGTCTGCTCGCCCGCCTCCTCGAACCCGACATCCAGCGCCATCTGCTGGTGGAGGAGGACGAACGGGTGATCGACGAGGTTCGTAAACACTGGGTGGTGTCCCTGCCGTGGATAGGCGTGATGGCCCTGAGCATTCCCTCGTTCGTCCTCATGATCGTGGCGCGCGGTTTCTTCTGGGTCCCGATGCTCGTCGGGTTCTGCCTGTTGGGTTTCGGGTTCTGGAAGGCCCATGTCGCCCACATGGACCGGTTCGTCATAACCAACATGCGGGTGTTTCGGATCCACGGGGTGTTCAACACCCATTTGGCGACGATGCCCATGACCCGGATCCTGGACATCTCCCTGGAACAGCCGGTGCTCGGGAAGATCTTCGATTACGGACACCTGGTGTTCGAGTCCGCCGCTCAGGCGCAGGGACTGCGGGACATCCGCTATGTTGCCCGTCCTGCTGAACGGGATCTGACCATTCAACGGGTGATCCAGCGTTCCGGCCTCCGCAAGAAGATGGTCATGAAGGACGAGGACGAGGCCGACGGGGTGTGACCCGCCGGCCTCGTGGAAGGAAGGCTCAGCCCTGAAGGGCGGCGGCGACCACGTCGCGGGCCTCTGTTTGGATCTGCGCCAGGTGATCCGCGTCACGAAGCGACTCGGCGTAGATCTTGTACTTGTCCTCGGTCCCGGAGGGGCGAGCGGCGAACCAGCCCGACTCGGTGGTCACCTTGATGCCACCGATGGGTGCCCCATTGCCGGGGGCATGGGTCAGGACCGCGGAGATGGGCTGCCCCGCAAGCTCGTCAGCCTTGACGTCGTCGGGGGAGAGAGCCGCGAGCCGGGCCTTCTGTTCGCGGCTGGCCTCCGCGTCGACGCGGGCGTAGTAGGAGGTCCCGAAGGCCGATTCCATGTCGGCGTAGTGCTGACTGGGTGAGCGTCCCGTCACGGCCAGGATCTCGCTGGCGAGCAGGGCCAGGAGGATGCCGTCCTTGTCGGTGGTCCAGGTGCGGCCCTCGAAATCGAGGAAACTCGCCCCCGCGGACTCCTCCCCGCCGAAACCGAGCGAACCGTCGGTCAGGCCGGGGACGAACCACTTGAAACCGACGGGCACCTCCACCAGCTTGCGTCCGAGCCGTGCAGCCACCTTGTCGATGATGGAGGAGGACACCAGGGTCTTGCCGACCCCAGTCGTAGCTGCCCAGCCGGGGCGATGGGAGAACAGGTAGTCGATCGCGACCGCAAGGAAGGCGTTGGGATTCATCAGCCCGAAGTCCGGGGTGACGATTCCGTGGCGGTCCGAATCCGCGTCGTTGCCCGTGGCGATGTCGTAGCGGTCGCGGTTGGCGACCAGGGAGGCCATCGAATTGGGCGACGAGCAGTCCATGCGGATCTTGCCGTCGGTGTCCAGGGTCATGAACCTCCAGGTGGGATCCACCGTCGGGTTCACCACGGTCAGATCAAGGGGGCTGTGCTCGGCCAGGTACTCCCAGTACTGGACGGAGGCCCCGCCAAGCGGGTCCGCCCCGATGCGGACACCCGCAGCAGCGATGGCGTCGAGGTCCAGGGCGGTCGCGAGTTCGGTGCAGTAGGGGGTTCGGTAATCGAAGCGGGTCACCTCGCCGGCGGCCTGCTCATAGGGTCTGCGGCGGATTCCCGCGGGGGAGGCCATCAGGGCGTTGGCGCGGTTGGCGATCCACTTCGTGGCGTCGGTGTCGGCGGGGCCGCCCGTTGGCGGGTTGTACTTGAAACCGCCGTCGCGCGGCGGATTGTGGGAGGGGGTCACGACGATGCCGTCGGCGACCTGCTCCGGGTGTTCGCGGTTGTAACGGATGATGGCGCGGGAAACGGCGGGGGTCGGGGTGTACTCGTCCTCCTGCTCCGCGAAGACGGGGACATCGTTCGCCACCAGTACTTCGGCGGCGGTGCGCCACGCGGGCAGGGACAGCGCATGGGTGTCCTTGCCGATGAACAAGGGGCCGTGAACCCCCTGCGCCGCCCGGTACTCCACGATGGCCTGCGTCGTGGCGGCGATGTGGAGGTCGTTGAAGGCGGTGTCGAGGCTGGAGCCGCGATGTCCGGAGGTACCGAAGACCACCTTCTGGTCGGGATTGCTGGGGTCGGGGGTCAGGTCGTAGTAGGCCGCGAGGACGGCGTCGACGTCGATGAGATCGGATTCCAAGGCCACTAGGCCAGCTCGCTCATGTGCCATGCACCCATCTTTCCACCTTCGGTTGTGGGAATTGAGTCCGCCCGCAAAGATTGATGACATGACGAATCCGAATTTCACGCGCCCCGGTGCCGTAGACCTGTCCTCCCTCACCACGGCCCAGCCCGCCACTGGTGCTGCCGGAGGAGGCGGCTATGTGACCGATATCACCGAGACGGGCTTCCAGGAGCTGGTCGGCCGTTCGATGCAGTACCCCGTGATCGTGGAGTTCCACTCACCCCGTGACACGGGCGGCGCGAAGGTCTCCAGCGACCTGGCGGCACTCGTCAACGCAGCAGAGGGGCGTTTCCTCCTGGCCCGCGTCAATGTGGACACCGAGCCGCGTCTCACCCAGGCGCTCGGGGTGACCGCGGTGCCGATGGTCGTGGCGATCATCGGGGGACAGGTGATGCCGCTCTTCCAGGGAACACGTGATCGTGCGGACATCTCGGCCGTCCTCGATCAGGTGGCCCAGCTGGCCGTCGCCAATGGCATGACGGGCCGCGCCCAGACGACGGGAGCGGCAGCTCCGGAGGAAGCAGCGGTACCGGCAACGGATCCGCGTTTCGAGAAGGCCGATGCTGCTCTGGCGGCCGGGGATTTCGCTCAGGCCGTCGTTGAATTCGATGCTCTTCTCGCAGCCACCCCGGGGGATCCCGAGGCAACCGCGGGTCGCGCTCAGGCGGCGCTCCTGGAGCGTTCCGCATCCTTCGACGGCGCCGCCATCGTGAAGGCCGCTGTCGAGCGCCCGGATGATGTCGCCGCTCAGCTGGATGCCGCTGACCTGGAGGTGATCCAGGGGGAGTACAGCTCCGCCTTTGATCGTCTCCTGGGGCTGGCCGCAGAGGTCGCACCGGACGAGCGGGAGACCATCCGGGTTCGGCTGCTGGAACTCTTCGAGGTTGCAGGACGAACCTCCCCGGACGTTCTGAAGGCCCGCCGCCGTCTGACGACCGTGCTGTTCTGAGATCCTGGCGCCATGGGTCAGGGGCGGGAAATGCCCTCCGGGCCGCGGAAATTCCCTGTCATAGCCGGGAGCATCGTTCGACATCCGAGGTCACAGGTGTCGCCCGGCAACACCGCCCCCGAGCCATGGCAACTCACAGGCTTCCGGGCGAACAGACCCCAGGCTGCCCACATGCCTGGTTGACGATCAGAAATATGCGGCGACGGGGCCGCGTGGCCCCGGGATGATTTTCACTGGTGTCTCGAAAATATCCGTCAAAATCTCCTCACGAAAGAGTTCTTTCGGGCTTCCGGAAGCCGCCACCTGCCCGTTCTTCATGGCAATGATCGTATCGGCGTAGGTGGCCGCAAAATTGATGTCGTGCAACACGATCACGATCGTGCGTCCCAGATCTTTTGCGGCCCGGTGCATGTGTTGCATCATCTGCACCGAATGAGCCATGTCCAAATTGTTCAGAGGCTCGTCCAGCAGCACGTACCTGGTGTCCTGGGCCAGCACCATGGCCACGTAGGCGCGTTGCCGCTGACCCCCTGAGAGTTCGTCGATGAAACGATCCGCGATCTCCTCCAGACGCAGGAAGGAGATCGCTTGTTCGACGATCTCGATGTCCTCGACGGTCAGGCGTCCACGTGAGTAGGGGAAACGCCCGAAACCCACCAGTTGGCGAACCGTCAGCCGGGTCACGAAGTGGTTCTCCTGGCGGAGCACGGACAACACCTTGGACAGATCCCTGGACTTCGTCGTTGTCACGTTCATGCCCGCCACCTCGATGGTGCCGGCGTCCATACCCAGCAGGCGCCCGATCATGGTCAGCAGCGTGGATTTGCCGGCTCCGTTGGGACCCACCAGGGCGGTGATGCCGCCTTCGGGAATTTCGAGTTCCAGAGGACCAATGGTCGTCGTGGAGCTGTATTTCTTGAGGGCCGCGTCCACGAGGATCACAGTCGCCCCTTTCTCAGGAGATGGATGAGGAAGAAGGTGCCGCCCACCGCCTCGATGATGATGCCCACGGAGCCGGTGGCGTAGAAGATGTGTCGCAGGGTGAAATAGGCGCCGCCGAGGATCACCACACCGACCAGCCAGGCCATCGGCAGGACGAACCGGTGCTCGTGGGTGTCGGACAGCTGATACGCGGTCATCGCCACCAGGAAGCCGAGGAACGACAAGGGGCCGACCAGCGAGGTGCTGACGGCCATCAGCACCGCTGCCAGCATCAGGATCATCAACGAACTGCGGCGGTGATCCACACCCAGACCGACTGCGGCATCACGTCCCAGACCCAGGACGTCGAGGGTGCGCGACAACGCCAGCAGCAATCCGCCGGCCGCCAGGGCCAGGGGAAGCGCGATTGTCAGCTGGGATGCATCCGCGTTCGAGATGTTTCCGATGAGCCTGGCGCTCAGGATGTCGAAAGCCGACGGGTTCAGGAGGTTCTGCATGTAGGTGGAAAGTCCTCCGAACCCGGTTCCGATGACGATGCCCAACAGCAGCGTTTGATGGATGTTGGTGTTTTCACGCTGCAGCAGTCTGCCGTAGAGCAGAGCGGCCAGGGCGACCATGAGCCCTACCTGCATCAGATACTGCCCCGTGCTGTTCATGCTGGTCAGTCCCGTGACGCCGAAGAAGAACACGATGCTGGTCTGAACCAGACGGTACAGCGACTCGAATCCCATGATCGAGGGCGTGATGATCCGGTTGTTGGTGATGGTCTGGAAGGCGACCGTCGCCAGTCCCTGGCACCAGGCGACCACCAGGATCACCGCCACGGAGGTGGCGCGCAACTGGGCGATCCTCCAGAAACCGGGTGACCCGGGGGATGCGGGATTGCCCCAGGCGAGGATGCCGTAGCAGATGGCCGGGGCCAGGAGAACCAGGAGCGCGAGAATCATCCAGTAGCGTCGCGCTGCCCGGGAATCGGCGAAGGCGCCGTGCCCCGCGCGCGTCATCGTCTCAGGCATTTTTCCGCCTCCTCAACAGGAGGATGGCGAACACGAACGCCCCGACCACCGACAGGATGGTGCCGACGGGGACCTCGAAGGGCATGATCACGAGTCTCCCCACGATGTCGCAGAGCGTCACCATCGCGGCACCGGTCAGACAGACCCACGGCAGGTTGGAACGCAGGTTGTCCCCCCGCAGCAGGGAGACGATGTTCGGGACGATCAACCCCAGGAACGGAAGATTCCCGATCACCACCGTGATGATGCCGGTGACCGCCGCGATCATCCCGGTACCGAGCAGCACCACCTTCCGGTGATCGAGTCCGACATTCGTCGCGACGTCCTTGCCGAGCCCCGCGATCGTGAACTGATCCGCCACCAGGAAAACCCCGATGACCACGATCACCACGGCCCAGACCGGCTCGTACTGTCCCTGGATCGCTGCGGAGAACGAGCCCTGGAACCACACTCCCAGAGTTTGGAGCATGCTGGTGGCCTGCGCCAGGTAGGAGGAGACGGCGCCAACCACCGCGCCCAGCATGATGCCGACGATCGGCACGATCATCGCGGAACGCAACTGGATGCGCCTCAGGACCAGGAAGAACACCATGGTGCCCCCGAAGGCGGCGACGATGGCGACCGCCATCTTCACCATCAACGGTGCCTCCGGGTAGAGGATCAGCACGCAGAGCAGCCCCAGGCCCGCCCATTCCGTGGTCCCGGTGGTGGTGGGTTCGACGAAACGGTTCTGGGAGATCTGCTGCATCACCAGGCCCGATATGGCCATGGCGGAACCCGCCAGCAAGAGGGAGACGGTGCGGGGAATGCGGGTCAGGGCGAAGATGTAGGCGCCGTCCGGAGAACCGAACACGTCGTAGACCCCGACCAGCAGGGACACGACGGTCAACGCCAGGAGTCCGAGGACACCCAGCAGCAGGGGAGCGGTGAGCAGCCGTTGCCGGGACGCGGCGCCGCCGGGGACTCGGTTGTCGGTCTCGTCCCCGGCGGTTGTCGGTTTGGTCACGCAGACTTCTCCATGGCGTCGGCCACGTCGTTGAAGAACTTGGTGTAGGTCTGGATGCCCTCGTTGAGATAGGTGTCGGCGGGCATGTAGACGACCTGTTTCTTGGTGACGGCCGTCACGTTCTGCAGGGGAGCGGAACCCGCGATCACGTCGGAGGCCGGGGTGGCGGTCTCTCCTTCGGCGGTGACGGAGGCGTCGCGGTCCATCACGAGGATCCAGTCCGGGTTGGACTGGGCGATGGCCTCTACGGAGATCTCGTCGCCCTGGTGGTCGCTGCTGCCCTGGCTCTCCAGGGCCGGTGTGAGGCCGAGGATCTCGAAGACGGGCCCGAGCGTGCGGCCGGAACCGGGGGCGGAGTAGTTGACCTTGCCCTTCGAGACGATGACGGCCATCACCTTGGAGTCAGGCTTGTAAGCCGCCTTCACGCGGGCGATCGAGGCGTCGAAATCGCTCACCAGCTTGGCCGCCTCGTCCTTCTTTCCGAAGATCTCCCCGGCCACGGTGACCTGGCGTTTCAGCTCGTCGCCGAAGGGCTTGTCCTTGCGGATGTCGATGTCCACGAGGGCAGCCTCGGGGACCAGCTGTTTGAACTGGTCGTACTTGTCCTCGAAACGCTGCCCGTTGATGATCAGGTCGGGCTGGACTCCGACCGCGGCCTCCATGTTGGGTTCCCGGTGGTCCCCGAGGTTCACGATGGAACTGTCGGTCTTGTACGGGGAATCCTTCGGCATGATGTCCTGGGGGGCGGCCGCCAGCTTCACGCCCCATTCCTGGAGGGGCTGGAAAAGGCGATTGTCGGTGACGATGACGCTCTTGGCGGGCACCGGGACGGTCACGGAACCACGGTTGTCCTCAATGGTCACGGTGGTCGCCCCGGCGGACTGCGAGGCACTGGCGGAATCGCTCTGCTGAGAGCTCGCGCCGCCACAGGCGGTGAGGCCGATGCTCACGCACACGAGGGCGGCCAAGGTGGGTAGCAGACGGGTCTTCGGGATGCTCACGGTTCTCCTCCACGGTTGCCGGAATTGGGCAAGGCAAGTCAACCCTATTTTCTGCGAAAAAGTAAGGGGTGGTGTGCCAGCCACCCGGTCAGGGGATCCGCATCCCGTTCTCCGTGGCGCCCCGATAACCGTCGAGGAACAGACCGATCCGCCTGGCCGACAGCTCGCTGACCCTGGCCGGAAGATCCTCCGGGGAAACCCAGTGGATCGCTTTGAGCTCGTGGTCGCAGGGAGAGACGGAGCGAGCGACCGGACCGGGAAGAACCCCGCCGTCGTAGATGAACTCGACGGCATCATCCCAACCGAGATGGGATGGCATCCAGTCGGTGATGGCGGGTTCTCCCAGGGCGATGTCGAGGCCGATCTCCTCCAGCAGCTCGCGGTGCCCGCCCGCTCGGGGCGACTCGTTCGCGTTGACCACCCCGCCGGGGAGTTCCCAGTCATCCTTGTAGTTGGTCTCGGCCAGCAACACCCGGCCGTTCTCGTCCTGGAATACGACATGGGCGATGACACGTTTCGTCGGGAGAACCGAGTTCATCACACCGGAGAAGCCATGCGGACCATACACAGGGTCTACGGCGAGCCGGGCGTAGATCAGCACGTCCACCAGGTGTCCTGACGGTGTGAGCAGGGCTGAGCGCAGCCTGCCCTCCCGCCGGAAACCACAACGATGCAACGCGACCATGGCTGCCCGATCCGTGGCCGGGATGTCGCACTGCAGTCGACGGAGATCGTGGGCCAGGATGGCATCGTCGGCGGCGAGGGAAACCGCTCGCTCGAGAGTCGCGGCATCCACCACCTGCTCCTCCCAGCGGAGCTGGCCGACACCGTCAACGATGTCCACCCGGACCTTGAAGTCGCTCACTTGGCTTTGCTGGCCTTGCGGCGTAGCCAGATCGATCCCAGCGGGGGAATGGTCACCTCGGCGCTGGCCGGGAAATGTCCCCATGGCTCGTCGTGCGCCGTGACCACTCCCAGATTGCCGAATTGTCCGGAGCCGTCATAGGTATCGGAGTCGGTGTTCAGGATCTCCTCCCATTCACCGTCGGCGGGCAGTCCGACAGGGTAGTCACGCAACGGCTCGGGGGAGAAATTGGTGAAACACGCCACATGATTTCCCAGCGAGTCATTGCGCACCCAGCTCAGGGTGTTGTGCCCTGTGTCATCGGCATTGATCCAGGTGAAACCCTCCGGGGTGTTGTCCAGCTCGAACAGCGGAGGATTGTCACGGTAGATCGAGTTGAGGTCGCGGAAAAGCCGCTGCAGACCGCCGTGTCCCCAGAGCTCCGTCACCCACCACTCCAGGCTGGTGGCCTCGTTGAACTCGGGGCGCTGGGCGAACTCGGATCCCATGAAGATCAGCTTCTTGCCGGGGAAACTCCACATGAACGAGTAGAAGGCGCGCAATGTCGCGAACTTGCGCCAGTCGTCCTGGGGCACCTTGTTGATCATCGATCCCTTGCCGTGCACGACCTCGTCGTGGCTGATCGGCAGGATGAAGTTCTCCGAATACTGGTAGACCATCGCGAACGTCAACAGGTTGTGTTCGTACTGGCGGTAGACCGGGTCCAGCGCCAGGTAGCGCAGGGTGTCGTTCATCCACCCCATGTTCCACTTGAAACCGAAACCGAGCCCATTCTTGTCGACGGGTTTGGTGACACCGGGGAAACTCGTGGATTCCTCGGCGATCATCATCGTTCCCGGGTGGCGCTCGTACATGTGCCGGTTGACGTAGCGCAGGAAGTCAATGGCCTCCAGATTCTCGCGGCCTCCGTACTTGTTCGGCACCCACTGGCCCTCGGCGCGTGAGTAGTCGAGGTAGAGCATGGAGGCCACCGCATCGACGCGCAGGCCGTCGACGTGGAATTCGGACAGCCAGTACAGGGCGTTGGAGACCAGGAAGCTCTTCACCTCGTTGCGGCCGTAGTTGAAGATGTAGGTTCCCCAGTCCATGTGCTCGCCCTGGCGAGGGTCGGCGTGCTCGTACAGGGCGGTGCCGTCAAAACGGCCCAGCGCCCAGTCGTCCTTCGGGAAGTGGCCGGGAACCCAGTCGAGGATCACGCCGATCCCGGCCTGGTGGAGCTTGTCGATCAGGAAACGCAGATCGTCGGGTTTGCCGAAACGGCTTGTGGGAGAGTAATACCCGGTCACCTGATAGCCCCAGCTCGGCTCGAAGGGATGCTCCGCCAGGGGCATGAACTCGACGTGCGTGTAACCCTGCCACTTCACGTAGGAGATGAGTTCCTCAGCCAGGTCCAGGTAGCTCTTGCCGCGTCGCCAACCACCGAGGTGCACCTCGTAGATGCTCATCGGTTCCTTGTAGGGCTGTGACCTCTCCCGTTTCGCGATCCACTCGTCATCGGACCAGATGTATTTCGACTCGTAGACGATCGAGGCATTGGCCGGGGCCTGCTCGGAGAACCGGGCCAGCGGATCGACCTTCTCCCGCCAGACACCGTCGGGTCCCTGGATGCGGAACTTGTAGAGCGTTTCCTCCTTGAGACCCTCGATGAAGGTGCCCCACACCCCGGAACCGGGAATCAGCTGCATCGGGTCGCCGGTCCACCAGTTGAAATCACCGATCACCTGCACCGCGCGAGCATTGGGGGCCCAGACCGCGAACCTGACGCCTTCGATGGGTCCCCTCTCGTCGTCCTCGACCGTGCACTGGAAGGCACCAAGACGCTTCCAGAGTTCGGTGTCGCCACCGTTGTGGAATCCTTCCAGGTCCCAGCCGGTCAGCCCGCCAAACGGATCATGCGCCATTGTCAGCTCCTCAAGACTCGATGCCTGTCAGATAATCTACCGGGATACGGAGGTGAGTGGGGCGATTCCGGGTTTCATAGACCACCTCGTAGACGGCCTTGTCCACCTCGTAGGCGAGCAGGACATCCGCCAAGGTCCCGGTGGAGCCACCGTAGCCATCCAGGAAGGCCGCCCGGGCGTCGTCCCGCCAGCCCTCGGAGGCGTGCCCGCTGGCCGCGGCGTAGTCGAAGGAGCGCAACATGCCGGCCACGTCCCGCAGCGGGGAATCGGGCTCGCGTCTCTCCTGCAACGATTTGATGGGTTCGCCCTCGAAGTCGACGTAGCGCCAGCCGTTCCGGGTCGACAGCGCCTGACCGAGATGGCAGTCCCCGTGGATGCGCTGGATCGGCAACTCGAGTTCCTCAATGGCGGAATAGGCCCGCAGCGCCGGGCCGCGGAACCTCTCGAGCAGCGGAACCTCAGATGCGGCGGCGTCCAGTCGTGCCCGGAACTGGGCCACCAGTTTCCGTCCGTGCAGTCTGCCGGTGGGGAAACGACTGGCCAAAAGGTCGTGCACCCGGTTCAGCTGGCGGCCCAGTTCCCGGGCCTGCTCAGTGAAACCGGTTCCGGTCCCGGCGGCCCGGCAGGCCTCGACGAATCCGTCGCGCGGATCGGGCAGCGCCTCCAGGAACACCCCGAGGTGCGCCCCACGCCACTCCCACCAGCCGAAAAGCTCCGCCACCGCACCGGAACCGGACAGGGCCCGGTGCATCTCGACATCGACGTTCGGGCCGTTCTCGATGCGACGAAAGATCTTTCCGACGATCAGGTCCCCGAAGAAAATCGACGTGTTCGACTGTTCCCCGCGGTAGCGGCGGCCCGGGAGCCCGGAGGGAACCTCCCGGGTGGCCACGAAACCCGGTGCGCCGGAGGATAGGCAGTCGAGCAGCGCGGTCATCGCGGCGGGTTCGTCCGCGACCTCCGCGACATCGAAACCGGTTCCTTCCAATTCGATGCGCGCCAAGGGTTCCGTGGGGCAGTCCCCGGCGGCGTGGAAGGCCAGTGGCACGTGGTATCTCTCTGTTTCCCCCGTCGGGTAGGCCACCTCCAGCAGGGCGCTTCGCAGCCCGGGGCTGGCTTCTCCCGGCGGCCGGAACCAGTCGGTGAGTTCTACTTGGCGGGGAACCCCGCCGCGGGAACGCCCGGAGAACCACCGGGCATTTTCGGCTAGCTTCCAGAGCGCCCCGAGCAGTGGGTCGTGGTTGCGGTTCATGGTTCAGCGTGAGGTGACGTGGAAGATGTGGGCGGGCTTGCCTGGGTAAAGGCGAACCCAGTTCTTCTCACCCCAGATGTAGGTGTCGCCCGACAGCTCGTCGTGGACCTCGACGGCAGCTCCCGGGGGAAGCCCCAGAGCCGGGAGGTCCAGGTAGACCTCGGACTCCACGGTGTTGTCCGGATCCAGTGAGCAGACCACCAGCATGACGTCGTCCCCGTCGTGTTTCGAGTAGGCCATCACCGAGTCGTGCGGGGCGTGGTGGAAGTGGATGTCGCGCAGCTGCTGCAGGGCCTGGTGCTTCTCGCGGATCCCGTTCAGGGTCCCCAGGAGCAGGTTCAGGTTCGGTTCCTCGGTGAAGTCCCGTGGGCGGTACTCGTACTTCTCCGAGTTCAGGTATTCCTCACGTCCCGGGGCCAGGGGGGTGTGCTCGAACAGCTCGAAACCCGAGTAGACGCCCCACGAGGGCGATAGTGTGGCGGCCAGGATCGCGCGGATGGCGAAGATCGCGGGATTCCCGGACTGCAGGTGGAAGGGCAGAATATCCGGGGTGTTGACGAAGAAATTGGGCCGGTAGTAGGGGGCCATGTCCCGGCTCAGCTCCGTCAGGTATTCCGTGAGCTCCCACTTCGCGACGCGCCAGGTGAAATACGTGTACGACTGCTGGAAACCGACCTTGCCGAGGGCCGCCATCATCTGCGGTTTGGTGAAGGCCTCGGCCAGGAAGATGACCTCCGGGTTGGTCTCGTGCACCCGCTCCAGCAACCAGTCCCAGAACTCCACGGGTTTGGTGTGGGGGTTGTCCACCCGGAAGATCGTCACGCCGCGGTCGATCCACAGCTGCACGACCCTCAGCACCTCCTGGTAGATGCCCTCGGGATCGTTGTCGAAGTTCAGGGGATAGATGTCCTGGTACTTCTTGGGCGGGTTCTCCGCGTAGGCGATGGTCCCGTCCAGGCGGGTGGTGAACCATTCGGGATGTTCCTGCACCCACGGATGGTCGGGGGAGGCCTGGAGGGCGAGGTCGAGGGCCAGCTCCAGTCCGAGGGACTTCGCCTTCGCGACGAACCGCTCGAAGGACTCGAGATCACCCAGGTCGGGGTGGATGGCGTCGTGCCCGCCGTCGAGAGAACCGATGGCCCACGGGGACCCCGGGTCGTCGGGGGCCGGGTCGAGACTGTTGTTCTTCCCCTTCCGGAAGGCCGAACCGATGGGATGGATCGGGGGCAGGTAGGCCACGTGGAAACCCATCGCCGCGATCGCCTCGAGACGCGAGTGCGAGGAGTCGAAACCACCCGAGATCCAGTTGCCCTCCTCGTCGCGCATGGCCCCCTGGGAGCGCGGGAAGAACTCGTACCACGACGAGTAGAGGGCGCGGCGGCGTTCTACGCGGATCGGGTATTCCTGGGTGGCGGAGATCGCTTCCCGGGGGCCGAACCGCGCCATGGCGCGTTCGATGGGACGCGAGTTGACCAGATCCTCGATCTCGCTGACGGGGGTGTTTGGGTTCAGCGCCTCGGCCGCGGCGCGTAGCAGGTGGGATGCCGCCATCACACGGGACTGCTCGGCGGTCTCGGCCGCCTCGTGGAAGAGCTCCCGGCCCTCCAGGCAGAGCAATTCCACGTCCATGCCCAGCGGCAGCTTCGCAAGCGCGTTGTGGCGCCAGGTGCCCCAGGGATCGGACCAGCCCTCGACGCGGAAGGTCCAGTCCCCTTCGGTCGCCATGCGGACATGGGCCTGCCAGATGTCGAGCCCCTTGGGTTCGACCTGGGTCATGTCGATCCGGCGCTGGGTTCCGTGCGGGGCGGTGAGGATCACCGATGCGTTCACGGCGTCGTGGCCCTCGCGGAACACGTTCGCGCTGATCAGGATTCGTTCATGCGCCACGGCCTTTACCGGGTAGGCGCCGTCGGCTATCACGGGGGAAACCCCCGTTACCGGGATGCGGCCGAAACCGCCTTCGGTGCGTCGCAGGTGTGCTCTGGCTGGTGTGGGGTGGTTCACAGGAACCACCCTATCTTCTTCAGGGTTTCGTGTGCCGGGGTGAGTCAATGTAATTTATGCTCGTGCGTGCATTCCGACGATTCACCGTTCATCCTGTGCTGCCCGAACGCATCGCGAAGCTCGATGCGCTGGCGAAGAATCTTCGCTGGTCGTGGCATCAGGAAACCCGGGATCTTTTCCGGGCAATCGACCCGAAACTCTGGGAGGAAGTGGGAGAGGACCCCGTGAAACTGCTGTCCGCGGTGCGTCCCGAACGGGTCCAGCAGCTCGCGGCCGACCACGTCTTCGCCCGTAACGTGGGTCTCCTCCACGACGATCTGGTCAACTACCTCTCCGCCGACCTGTGGTTCCAGCGCTACGCCGCCGAGAACAAGGGAGCGCCCGCGGGCATCGGCTACTTCTCCGCCGAGTTCGGCGTCAGCCAGGTGCTTCCCCAGTACTCGGGTGGCCTGGGAATCCTCGCCGGCGACCACCTGAAGGCGGCCTCCGACCTCGGCCTGCCCCTGATCGGGGTCGGCCTTCTCTACCGGTTCGGGTATTTCCGGCAGTGGCTGAACGCCTCCGGGTGGCAGCAGGAACGCTACCCGGTGCTGCCCTCCAACGAAATGCCCGTGGCCCGCCTGCTGGATTCCGCCGGGAACCCGCAGGAGATCAGCGTGGAGGTCTCCGGGCGGGAGGTCTTCGCCTCCATCTGGGTGGCCTCCGTCGGCCGCATCCCGCTGCTGATGCTCGACACCGACCGCGACGACAACGACCCTGAGGCCCGCAACATCACTGACCGGCTCTACGGCGGCGGCACCGAGCATCGTCTCGCGCAGGAGGTCGTCCTTGGCATCGGTGGTGTCCGGGCACTGCGCCGCTACTGCGAGATCACCGGTCGTCCCCAGCCCGATGTCTACCACTGCAACGAGGGCCATGCCGGGTTCCTCGGTTTCGAACGCATCCGCGAGTACCTGGCCGATGGGCATGACCTTCCCACTGCCATCGAGTTGACCCGCGCCGGAACCGTCTTCACCACCCACACTCCCGTGCCGGCGGGAATCGACCGTTTCGACAAGAGCCTCGTGGAGCACCAGTTCGCGAACTTCGATCCCGGGCTGCCGCTGGATGCCATCATGTCCTTCGGTTCCGAGACCTACCACGGCGGCGACCCGTCGCGTTACAACATGGCCGTCCTCGGGTTGAGGCTCGGCCAGCGCGCCAACGGTGTCTCCAAGCTTCACGGCGAGGTCTCGCGGGAGATGTTCAACGGCCTGTGGCAGGACTTCGACGCCACCGAGGTGCCCATCGGTTCCGTCACCAACGGTGTCCACCACCGCACCTGGATCCACCCGGAGCTCCTGGAGATCCTGAAGGCGCACACCGACGACGCCAGCACGGTCGTCGACGGCTACGACTGGGCCGCCATCCAGGAAGTGGACGACGACACCCTCTGGGGCCTGAAACGACAGCTGCGTTCCTCCATGATCCAGATGGCGCGCAAACGCCTGGCGGAGTCCTGCAAGGCCCGGGGCATCCCCGCCGACTGGACCTCCGAGGCACTGAACCCGCGGGTCCTGACCCTCGGTTTCGCCCGCCGCGGCGCCTCCTACAAGCGCCTGACGCTGATGCTGTCGAACCCGGAGCGCCTGAAGGCCCTCCTCAACCACCCCACCACGCCCATCCAGATCGTGATCGCGGGCAAGGCCCACCCCGCCGACAACATCGGCAAGTCGCTGATCCAGCAGATGGTGCAGTTCTCCGACCAGGACGACGTGCGCGGCAAACTGGTCTTCCTGCCCGACTACGACATGTCCCTGGCCCGTCCCCTGTACCCGGGCTGCGACGTGTGGGTCAACAACCCGCTGCGGCCCTACGAGGCCTGCGGCACCTCCGGCATGAAAGCAGCCCTCAACGGCGCCGCGAACCTGTCCATCCGCGACGGCTGGTGGGACGAACTGTACTCACCGAGGTTCGGTTGGGAGATTCCCTCGGCGGAGGGCATCACGGACCAGGCCGAGCGTGACGCCGCGGAGGCCGAGTTCCTCTACTCGATCATCGAGAACGAGATCATCCCGCGCTTCTACACCCTCGACGCGAACGGCAACCCCGCCGAGTGGCTCAAGATGATGCGCGATTGCATCTCCGAACTCGGCCCGGAGATCCTCGCCTCCCGCATGGTCCGCGACTACGTCACCGACTACTACACCCCGGCCGCGCGTTCCCTCGCCGCCCGGAACGATGATGGCGTCGCCGCCGACCTGGCGAAGTGGAAGGAACGGATCCGCCGCGACTGGCACACCGCCCAGGTCGTCGGCCTCGACGTCGGTGTCATCGGGCAGCTCGAGACCGGCACCGTCCTGCGTCCGACCGTTGACGTCCGGCTCGGTGCCCTGAGGGCCGAGGACGTCGCGGTGCAGCTGATCTTCGGCGACGTCGACAACGAGGACAGGCTCCACAACATCCGCAAGTACCCGACGGTTCCCGTCGGGGAGGCGGACGGGGTGACCCGGTTCGTCGCCGAGATCCCCACCCGCTACGCGGGACAGATCGGTTGCCTGGCCCGCATGGTGCCCTCGCATCCGCTGCTGGCCAGCGACTCCGAGATGGGGTTGTCCGCCGTCATCAGGTGACCCGGGCCGTGCCCTGCCGGCACGCCGCAACCGGAAAGCCCCCGCGGGGAAAGGAACCCGCGGGGGCTTTCCCGTGCCAGTGGTACCGGGATCAGGGCATGAGGGACAGGGGCATGCCCAGCAGCTCGGCGGCGGTGGTCGGCACGTCGCAACGCATCAGCACCACGCAACGTCCCGGGACCCTCAGCACGGAACCGGGCGACAGTTCCTCGGACGGCAGCTCATCGGTTCCCGCCGAATGCCAGGCGATCTTCAGGTGGGCGGCCCAGGGCAGGCCGGGAAGGGTCACGTCTATGGGATCGGCCCCCGAGTGGAACCACGTCAGGAAGGCATTCGCCTCATCGGAGACGTACATGCCCAGCAGGCGGCGGGACCCGTCGTGCCAGTCCTGCTCTGTCATCTGGGCGCCGTGGTCGTTGAACCAGGTGAGATCGACGCGTCCGAGGTTTTCCCCGTGGGCGTTGATGACGTCCGTGTGGTGCAGGTAGCGGTCGGGACGCAGCAGGGGATGCTTCGTCCTCAGGCGCAGGAGCTCGGCCAAGCGGCTCCGGACCGCCTGCCAGCGGGCATCGGGGGTCCAATCCACCCAGCTCAGCGGAGAATCCTGGCAGTAGGCGTTGTTGTTGCCCTTCTGGGTGCGCCCGAACTCGTCGCCGGCGAGGATCATGGGGGTCCCGGCGGCGAGAACCTGGGTGGCGTGCATGTTGAGCACCTGCCGGGCCCGCAGGTCATTGATGGCGGGATCGTCGCTGTCGCCCTCGAAACCGTGATTCCAGGAACGATTGTTGTCGCTGCCGTCGCGGTTGCCCTCCCCGTTGGCGGAGTTGTGCTTCACGTCGTAGCTGACCAGGTCGCGCATCGTGAACCCGTCGTGAGCGGTGACGAAGTTGATCGAGGCCTGCGGGGGACGACCGTTGTGCTGGAACACGTCGGGGGAACCGGAAAGCCGGGTGGCGAGCTCCTGGACCCCGTGAACGGTGCTCTTCCAGTAGTCGCGCACGTGATCACGGAACCGGTCGTTCCACTCCGACCAACCGAGACCGAAGCTGCCGAGCTGATACCCGTAGGGGCCGATGTCCCAGGGTTCGGCGATCAGCTTCACCCCGGCGAGCGCAGGGTCGGAGTCGATCTGCTGCTTCAGGGGATGGTCATGGACGAAATGATGCTGGCCGTTGCGGAACAGGGTGGGAGCCAGATCGAAACGGAACCCGTCGACCCCCATGTGCTCCACCCAGTAACGCAGGGAGTCGACTATCAGCTGCCGCACCATCGGCGTGGCGGAATTCACCGAGTTCCCGCAGCCGGTCACGTCGTAGTCGTCCCTCAGGTCATCGGTGAGACGGTAGTAGCCCGCGTGGTCGATACCGCGCATGGAAAGCGTCGGACCCTCGTGCCCGCCCTCCGCGGTGTGGTTGTAGACGACGTCGAGGATCACCTCTATGCCGGCGTCGTGGAGAGCGGCGACCATGGCCTTGAACTCCGTCACCTGGTTCCCGAGGGTGCCCCGGGTGGCGTAGTAGGCGTGCGGGGCGAAATAACTGAGGGTGTTGTAGCCCCAGTAGTTGCTCAGCCCCTTGTGGGCGATGAAAGGCTCGGATGCGTAGTGGTGGATGGGCAGCAGTTCCACCGCCGTGACGCCGGTGTCCAGCAGATAGGAGATCACGTCCGGGTAGGCCAGGGCCGCATACGAGCCGCGCAGGTGTTCGGGCACCAGCGGGTGCATCTTCGTGAAACCGCGCACGTGCATCTCGTAGATGACCGACTCCGCCATCGGACGCCTACCACCCGCCACCGGAGGAGGTGCAGGGGTGTCGGCGACGACGACGCTGAGCGGCACGGCCCCGAAGGAATCGGTGGCGTCGGGACGGAAATCGTCGTGGGCCAGGTGATCGTGGATCGGGCCCCGGTAGTCGATGCCGCTGGTCACGGCCCGGGCGTAGGGGTCGAGCAGCAGCCGGGCCGGATTGAAACGGCGGCCGCGGCTCGGCGCCCAGTCCCCGTGCACGCGGTAGCCGTACTCCTGCCCCTCACCGATACCGGGAACGAAGGCGTGCCAGATTCCCCGGCCGTCCTCCCTCATTTCCACGTTTCGTTGGTTCTTCATCAGGTCCACGAGCGACAGCTCCACGCGTTTGGCGTGGGGGGCCCACAGACCGAAGCTGACGCCGTCCTTCTCGACCTTTGCTCCCAAGCGGCTGGTGTCGAGCGGCTCAATGAACATGTTTCGCCTTCCGGCCCCCGGTGGGCATCCGCCCCGAGGGCCGGACCATTTTGCCATATGTCGTCTGATCTCGCGGAAACCTCCGCGTGACAAGCGCTTGACCGGAGCCGCTGATGGTTATGGTGAACCGGTGAGCACCTATCTGGACCACGCCGCCACCTCGCCGATGCGTTCCGAGGCGCGGGATGCGCTGCTTACCGAGCTCGGAAGGGTCGGCAACCCCTCGTCCCAGCATCGAGCGGGACAGCGGGCCAGGCGCCGCCTCGAGGAGGCGCGGGAGGAACTGGCGGCGGCGCTCGGCGCCCACCCCGGGGAGGTGATCTTCACATCGGGCGGTTCGGAGGCCGACTCGATCGCCATCCTGGGTTCCCTGGCCGCCCGGCCCGAAAGACCACGGAGCCTGATCTCGGCGGTCGAGCACCCGGCCGTGCAGGAGGCCCGTGGCAGGGGGGCCGAGGTGCTCGCGGTGAACTCCCGCGGAGTCGTCGAGGACACCACGTGGGAGGCCGCGGACGAGAAGGTGGCCGTGATCTCGGTGGTGAGGGTGAACAACGAAACCGGGGTGATCCATCCCCTCGACGGTCTGATCGCCGCCAGCTCGAGGACGGGTGCGTGGAGTCACAGCGACGCCGTGCAGGCCCTCGGGCACGTGCCCCTGGACTTCCACGCCACGGGTCTGGACCTGATGAGCGTCTCCGCCCACAAGATCGGCGGTCCCGTCGGGTTCGGGGCCCTCGTCGTGCGGCGCGGCGTCACCCCGGCGCCGATCGGGCTCGGCGGTGGGCAGGAGGGCCGCATCCGCTCCGGTACGCTCCCGGTGGCTCTCGCCGCCTCCTTCGCGGCCGCCGCGACGGCTGCCGTGGCGGGTCTCGAGGCCGAGTCCGAGCGGCTCCTCGCGCTCCGGGACGGGATCCGCGAGACCGCCTCGGCCTGCGGGGGACGCATCAACGGCGAGAACTGCGCCCCACACGTCGTCAGCGCCACTTTCCCCGGGATACGGGCCCAGGACCTGTTGTTCCTGCTGGATGCCGAGGACATCCACGCCTCGGCGGGTTCCGCGTGCCGAGCCGGGGTGTACCGGCCCAGCGAGGTGCTGCTGGCGATGGGTGCCCCCGAGGACGAGGCCATGTCCACGGTCCGGTTCTCCCTCGGCCACACCAGCGGCCGAGGGGACGTCGACCGGCTTCGCGAGGTGCTGCCGGTGGCCGTGGAACGGGCCCGGGCGGCCGGGTAGAATTTTTCGGCCGCAGATCCGGAGAAGGGAGGGGAGTTGAAGGTACTGGCAGCCATGTCGGGCGGGGTCGACTCCGCCGTCGCCGCGGCGCGCCTCGTCGCCGCCGGACACGACGTGACCGGGGTGCACCTGGCGCTGAACCGCAACCCGCAGCCCTACCGGGAGGGGTCGCGCGGCTGCTGTTCCCTGGAGGACGCCCACGACGCCAGGCGCGCCGCCGACCTGCTGGACATCCCCTTCTACGTGTGGGATTTCTCGGAGCAGTTCCAGGCGGAGGTGGTTGACGACTTCATAGCCGAGTACCGCGCGGGCCGCACCCCGAACCCGTGCCTCAGGTGCAACGAGAAGATCAAGTTCGCGGCCGTGCTGGAGCGTGGGCTCGCGCTCGGTTTCGACGCCGTCGCGACGGGGCACTACGCCCGGGTCGTGGACAACGGGTCGGAACTGGAACTGCACCGCGCCGCCGACCCGGACAAGGACCAGTCCTACGTGCTCGGCGTGCTGAACCAGGACCAGCTGCGCCGCTCCCTGTTCCCACTCGCCGACACGCCGAAACCGCAGGTGCGGGCGGAGGCCCATTCCCTGGGCCTCAGAGTCGCGGACAAACCCGACTCCTACGACATCTGCTTCATCCCCGACGGCGACACCCAGGGCTACCTGAGGGCTCATCTCGGCGAGATCCCGGGGCCGATCGTGGACCGCTCCGGAACCGAGCTCGGGCGGCACAGGGGGCATCACGGATTCACCATCGGGCAGCGCAAGGGCCTCGACCTGCGCGTCCCGGCGCCGGACGGCAACCCCCGCTACGTACTGCGGATCGAACCGGCCGACAACCGCGTGGTCGTCGGCCCCGGGGAATCGCTGCTGGTCACCCGGCTCGCGGGCATCCGCCCCACCTGGACCCAGCACAGGGTGCCCGGGAGGTGGCGGGGACAGGTGCAGTACCGGGCCCACGGCGCGGCTCTGCCCGCCACCATCACCACCGCCGCCGGGGACGACCGGGTACGGGTGGAACTCGACGCACCGACCCGCGGGGTGGCGCCGGGACAGTCCATGGTGTTCTTCGATGCCACCCGAGTGGTCGGCTCCGCGACGATCAGCGGGACCTCGTGATGCGCGTGACCGCCGCCGGTTCCGTGCCCGGCGATGACTTCCGCGGGGCCCTGGCGGCGATGACCGAGGCCCTTCCGGATGTGCTTCCCCTCCCCGAGCTGCCCGCCCGGGGCGTGGAATCCGGGATGACCGGCAGGGCGCTGGGAATCATCGACGGCCTCGGTTTCGACATCCAGCCCGCCGGGTGGCGCCTGACCACTGCACCCGGGGCCGATCATCGCAGGGCGAGGGCCCGGTGGCGCCACGACCTGGACGACGCAGAGGAACTGCTCCAGGGCTTCGACGGTGTGCTGAAGATCGGGTTGGCCGGGCCGTGGACCCTCGCCGCCACGGTGGAACGCCCCCGGGGAGACCGGGTGCTGGCCGATCACGGGGCCCGCAGGGAGCTGGCGCAGGCGTTGACCGAGGGCTGGTTCCGGCTCCGGGCGGACCTGCAGCGCCGCATCCCGGGAGCGAGGGTGCTGCTGCAGCTCGACGAACCCGCGCTGACTGCGGTCGGCGACGGCACCATTCCCACGGCCTCTGGTTTCGGCAGGCACCGCCGCGTCGAGGACCCGGAACTGACCGGTGCCATCAAACCCTTGGCGGACGGCGCTTGGCTGCACTGCTGCGCCCCCGGGAGCTGGCTGCCGGTGGCGGGACGTGCGGGATTCGCGGCGGCCGCCGTCGACACCCGGCTGTTCCGGGAATCCGCGGAGATCGATTCCCTGACGGAGTGGGCGCAGGCGGGGCGGGGCCTGGCCCTGGGGGTCGTCGACACCGCGGCCGGGCGCATCCAGGGCGTCGACGAACTGGTCCGGGAAAGCCTGCGGGTGCTGCGCCACCTGGAGCTGCCCGCCCCGGGCACCGACTCCGGGGTGCTGCTCACCACGGCCTGCGGCATGGCCTCCTGGAAGGTGGCGGATGTGCCGGGTCAGCTGGCCTCGCTCCGACGAGCGGCCGCCCTCGTCGCCGAGGCCCTGCACTAGACTTGCCTTCGTGCGGTTCTTCTCCGACCTCAACCTGAACGGCCCCACCCCGCTTCGTGCGCAGCCCCGGGTCGGGGAGTGGGGGCCGGAGATGGTGCCCTCCACCCGTTGGAAGAAATGGGCTCGGGTACTCGTGCCGCTGATCGCGATCGGCCTGGCCGTCGGGGTCTTCTTCCTTGCCCGAACCTTCTACCTGCTGCTCACCGGGGACGAGGCCGGGGCCTATTTCTCGTAGGTGACGGCCTTCAAGACCTCCGGCCAGGTCCGGTCCATCCGCTTCCCGCCCAGGGAGATCAACCCGAGGGCGGCCAGGACGCCCAGAACCGGTCCCACCGGCAGGAACACCCAGCCGAGCAGCGGGAAACGGTAGGACGCGAAGACCATCCCCACCACCGGAAGCAGCAGGACCACGGAACCGAGCATCTGGAGCACGCTGGCGAGGAAAGCCGCCCCTTGCCCCTTCGAGGTGCTGGCGAACGGATTGGTGCCCGGCGGGGGAGCGGTTCCGTTCAGGAAGGAACTGACCAGCAGACTCATCCCCTGGTTCGCGATCAAGGCGCCCAGGCCCAGCCCGAGGGCGAACGGGAAGACACCCCACGCTCCCAGCAGCGCCGATGCCAGCACCACGGTGACCACGAACGTGCCGCCGTAGACCAAGGAATTCGCCATGAGACGGCCCAGCCGGTCCTCGAAACCCCGGATCCCGGAGACCGCGTGCAGCCACAACGCCGAACCATCCATGGGCGTGTCCTGCAGCGCCCCGATGCCCCCCATCCAGGTGGCCAGGGCAACCACCAGCCACAGGAGCTCCGGCACCGGTTTCTCGTCCCGGACCATGTTCACGAAAACCACGAAGAAGGGTGTGGCCATGACCACCAGCACCGAGGCGAACCGGCGCGGATCGCGTCGCAGGTACCGCAGGTTCCGGGCCGCGATGGCCCCGGCGGGACCCGGGGGAAAGAGCCGGTCCAGCCAGGGCGAGGACACGGTCGGGGCGCCGCTGCCGGCGCTCGGCAGGGGAGCGGTCAGGGCCTGGTCCAGTTGCCTGGACCACACCCAGGTCATCGCCACGAGCAGCACCAGGGTCAGGGCGAGCCGCAACGCCGCCAACCCGGGCCGCCCGGCCGCCAGGTCGACGGGCAGCGCCCAGGCCCACCCCATCGGAGTCCAGCCGGCTGCACCGCCCACCAGATCGACGGTTTCCCAGGTCAGGCCGAGATCGAACATTCCGCGGCCCAGCAGCGGGGCACCCCAGCTGACCGCGATCAGGCCGAGCAGGATCACCACGTACAGGATGTCCCGGCTCCTGCGGGCCGCCAGCCAGCGCGACAGGGCGGTCACCAGGATCCGGCCGGCGAGCATTCCCGTCACCACTCCGAGAACCGTGGAAACGATCCCGGCGATCGCCAGCAGCGGATCGGTGGCCCAGCCGATCACGAAGCCGCAGCAGACCAGGAGGGTGAAGATTCCGGGCAGGGTGAGCAGGTCCGAGACCAGCAGCGGAACCACCAGGTCACGGGACCGGAGCGGGAACAGCACCAGGCGCTGCGGGGACACGGAATCATCCATGGCGAAGAACAACACCGACCCGAAGGTCCACACCAGCACCAGAACGGCACCCGCCGCGAGCATCACGGGGGAACGCGCATCGGGCAGGAACCGCAAGGAGGCCAATCCCACGGTCAGGCCGATGAACAGCGGCAGCATCATCAAGGCGAGCAGCACGTATCCGACCGCCGCCCACGGGCTGCTCCTGAGCGCGGAGAGCTGGGAGCGAAGCCTCACAGCGACGAGTGGCGCAACCATTGCAGCGTCTCCTCCCCGGCCATCCGGCCCTGGCCGACCAGTTCCACGAATCTCTGTTGGAGGGTCCCGTCACCCCGGACCTGGTCGACGGTTCCGGAGACCAGGATGCGCCCGGCAGCCATGATCCCGACCCCGTCGCAGATGTTCTCCACCAGCTCCATGACGTGGCTGGACAGCAGCACCGTGCCACCACCGTCCACGTAGTCACGCAGCAGGTCGCGGATGACCTGACCGGAAACCGGATCCACGGCCTCGAGAGGTTCGTCGAGGATCAACAACCTCGGAGCGTGAATCAGGGCGCTGGCCAGCGAGATCTTCTTCGTCATGCCTGCCGAGTAGTCGGCGACCAGCTTGTCGGCGGCGTCCGCCAGATCCAGCACGCTCAGCAGCTCCCGCGAACGCTCCACCACGACCTCGGGGGCGAGGCGACGCAGCCGACCGTTGTAGCGGAGCAGTTCGGCGCCGGTCAGGCGGTCGAACAGCAGCACTCCGTCGGGCAGCACCCCGATGTGTTTCTTGGCGGTCACCGGATCGGCCCAGACGTCGTCACCGAGTACCCGGGCCGTTCCGGAATCGGGCCGGAGCAGGCCACAGATCATGGACATCGCGGTGGTCTTGCCCGCGCCGTTCGGGCCGACCAGACCGAACAGATGCCCTTGGGGGATCTGAAGGCTCAGGTTGTCCACGGCCACCTTGGGGCCGAAGCGTTTGAACAGACCATCCGTGACCAGAGCTGGGTTCATGGCCACAACTCTAGGGATTCGCGGCCCACATCGGGTGGCATCAGCGGGAGGACTGCGCATCGCGCAGGATTATCACCAGCTGCACCCGGTCCCGGAGCTTGAGTTTCGCCAGGATCCGGGTGACGGTTTTCTTGACGGATTCGGGCTGGATGAACAGCCGCTCACCTATCTCGGCGTTGGTCATTCCTTGGGCGATGAGCGCCGCGACCTCGCGTTCCCGGGAGGTCAACAGTCCGAGGCGTTCCCGTGCCGCGCGTTGTCGTGGGGTGGTGGAGCGCGGCATGTGCCGTTCGAGCAGTTGCCGTGTGATGCGCGGGGTGAGGATTGCGTCGCCCGCGGCGACCGCCCGGAGCGCCTGGTGCAGATCGGCGGTCCGGGTGTCCTTCAGGAGGAAACCGGAGGCGCCGGCCCCGAGCGCACCGAAGGCGTAGTCGTCCTGGTCGTAGGTGGTCAACACCAGCACCTTGACCCCGGGATGGTTCCTGGCGATGGCGGCCGTGGCGTCGATGCCGTTCAGGACCGGCATCCGGACATCCATCAGGACCACGTCGGGACGGGGCATGCGCCGCCTTTCGATCTCGGCGAGCTGGTCGAGGGCGTCCCGTCCGTTCTCGGCCTGCGCGATCACCCGCAGATCATCGGCCTTGCCGATCATGAGGGCGAGCCCCAGACGCGTGGCCCGCTGGTCGTCGACGATCATCACCGTCGTGGTCATGGCCGCTCCTTGGGCAGGACGGCGTGCAGACACCAGCCGCTCGCGATGGCCCCCGCGGTCAGGGCGCCGCCGCGGGAGGCGACGAGGCGGGTCAGGTTCGTCAGGCCGTGGCCGGGGGAACCTCGATCGTCCGCGCGGCCGTCGTCGGTGATGGTGATCGTCGTGGCGGTCGGGGCGTGGTCGAAGGCTACGGTGACCCGGGTCGCGTCCGTGGCGTGGCGCATGACATTGGTCAGGGCCTCGCGGACGATCGTGAAGGCCAGCCCCGCCAGGGCCGGATCGTCGGGTTGCGTGCCCGTCCTGCTCATTGCCACGGCGAGGCCGGTCCGCCGGGCGGTCGCCAGCAGCGGATCGAGGTCCTCCCAGGAGTGGGGGGCTGTCGCGTCCGGGAAACCGTCGGCGCGGGATGCAGGGTGGAGCGCGTCCACGGCCCGCCGGGTGTCGGCCAGTCCCTCCCGGGCCAGGGTGTTGATCGTGCCGATCGCCTCCTCGATGGCGGAATCTCCCGTGGTTTCCCGCAGCCCCTCGGACAGGGCGATGATGGCCGTCAGGTCGTGGCCGACGCTGTCGTGGAGTTCGGCGGCGATCTGCGCCTGGCGGCGGGCGGCATTGCGCTGATCGGTCAGCTGATTCTGCCGTGCCTGCGCCGCCAGTTCGGCGTCTCGATGACGCAGCAGCTCACGGCGCGCCCGGAAGGTGAGGGCCACGGCGACCACAGCCGTGAGAACGAACAGTGGCGAGATCATCCCCCCGATGGATACCGCGTTCGATCCACCCCTGAGGGCCTCGGGGAGCATCAGGCACGCGGCTGCCGCACCGATCCCGGCGCAACACGCCGGTACACCGGCCCGGGAGGTCAGGGCATAGGTGCCCATCAGCAGGGGAAAGACGTAATAGCTGTGGGCCCCCGCCAGCACGAGGCCCGCCGTGAGCAGGACCAGGCCGGTGGCGACGACCGTGATGAGCGGCCAGCGCCGCCGGAACAGCAGGGAGGAGATGCTGACAGCGGTGAGCATCATCCACCACGGGGTGGGTAGCACACCTCCCGCGTCCCTGAGATCCAGCAGCCGGTAGGTCATGAAGGCCTGGAACAAACCGATCATGCCGGCACCGATCCAGACGGGTTCAGAACTGGTGTGCCAGACCCCGGCGACCTGGTCGATGAAGGTCCTCGGGGCCTTGGGTGTCTGCGGCGCGCTCATGGGGTGCGGGCGGTCCTGCGCAGCAGCGCACTCGTCCACACCACAACCCAGGCCACCGCGATGGAACCCGCCACCAGCATGGAATCCATGGAGGCGATGCTATCGGGCTGCCGGGAGGCGAAGGCCGATGTGATCAGGGACAGCGGATACAGACCTGCCAGTGGTGGTGCCACCAGACTCAGGGCGAATCCCCCGATGGTGGTCAGCAGCAGAATGCTCACGATCGCGGCGAAGGAGCTCGCGATGGTCCCGACCCACATGACGAACACCTCGACGACCCACACCGACAGGGCGACGGGTACGACACGGGCCATGTACGGGCCGAGTTCCGCCGGGTTGAACCCGAGCAGCAAACCGGTGAGGACGAACTCGGTGAGGAACACCAGGGTGGTCGCCAGCGCGGTCTGGAGGGTGTGCAAAAGCTTGCCCGCGACCATGGTGACCATCAGCCCGGAGGCCGACATGCGCTGCCAGTTCCGGCCCTCGTGTTCACCGGCGGCGCTCTGGGCGATGAAGGCGCCGACGGCCAAGGGTATGAAGAGCATCGACGACATCAACGAGCCCTGCCCCCAGATGACGGCCCAGGTGGTCCCCTGGGCGAGAAACTCCGTGCGGTACTCCATGAACTGGGCATATCCGGAGAGCAGGCCGACCGCGCACAGCAGGGCGAGCGCCGGCCAGTACCAGAGGTTCGAGGCCTTGCGGTTCTCCCACAACCAGGCCGCCCGCACCGAGGGGCGGCGCAGGGGTGGTCTCCAGTGTCCGGTGGGAAGACGATCGAATGTCATGGTGCTCATCGGTGATTCTCCTTGTACTTGACGATGAACCGGGAGATGCAAACCCAGGCGGTGGCTGCGAGAACCGCCCCGAGCGCGTTCACCCAGGGATGGGTGACGAGCGCGGTCTCCATGCCGGTTTGCCCGAGCAGCCGTGTGCTCACCGGATTCGCCGCGGCCGGCAACCCCCAGGGCAGCGCCCAGCCCAGCGGGGCCAGATACATGAATGGCAGGGCCGAGGAAACGATCCCGGCCACGACGGCCACTCCCAGGCCGATCGCCTGCTTCTCCAAACAGGTAGCCAACGCCAGCTGCACCGCCATGGTGGCCACCGAGGCCGCGAGCAGCACGACCAGCCCCGGCCAGAACGCCTCCTGATACCCCGCACCGTTCCTCAGCCCGAGCACCGGCCCGGCCGTGGCGAGGAGCCCGATGAACAGCGACTCACCCGCCGCGATGCTCGCGGAACCCACCACCAGTTTCGCCGTGAACCGCGTGGCTGCCCGCTGTTTGAGGGCCGTGAACAACTGATCCATGCGCTCCTCCGTGTCGAGCGTGACCAACCTGGAGGCCAGCAGGGCCGCGACGATGGGCATCAGCAGCAACCCCAGGTAGAGGGGCTCGGTGAAACTCAGAACCATCAGGCGCGCCTCCACCACGCCCGTGCTGCGTTTGAGCGCCATGGCGGCGAGCCAGAGCAGCTGAAGTGCGGTGGCCCCGGAGGCCATGAGCCAGTAGTGTTTGCGCTTCATCTTGCGGATCTCCATGCCGACGGCAGTCATCGTCGCACCTCCCGCCCGGCGAGAGGGTCGGTCAGTTCCAGGAAGGCCTGTTCCAAGCTCTTGCGCACCGTCTGGACCCGGAACAGGGTCTGGCCGGCCTGGACGATCCGGGTCACCAGGTCCCCGACGAGCGGATCGGGAAGCATCGGGGTGCGAATGACGCCGCCGATGACCCGATGCCTGATCCGGTGCGCCCTCAGGAGGGCGGAAACCCCGGCGGGATCGGCGACCGTGAACTCGATGACCCCCTCGTCCCGCAACCCGGACAACGACCCCTGGTAGCGCAACCTCCCCGAGTAGATGATGCCCACGGAGTCGGCCATCTGCTCGATCTCTGACAGGATGTGGGAGGAGACGATCACGGTCACCCCCTCCTGCCGGGCCAGGGCCACGATCAGCTGCCGGATCTCGGCCACACCGGCCGGATCCAGGCCATTGGTCGGCTCATCCAGCAGGAGCAGCCGCGGATCCGCCAGCAATGCCATCGCCAAGCCCAGGCGCTGTTTCATGCCCATTGAGTACCGCTTGACCAGTTTGGAGTCCTGATCAGCCAGGCCGACCGTCCTCAGCGCGTACTGCACCCGGGTCCCGGGCAACCCCAGGTAGTCAGCGAGCATCGCCAGGTTTTCCCTGCCCGACAGACTCGGGTAGTACGACGGCCCCTCGATCAGCGACCCGACGGTCCCGGCGGGTAGGGGCGACCCGGTTCCCACCGGGTGGCCCAGCACGCTCATCCTCCCCGAAGTCGGTTTCACCAGACCCAGCAGCAGTTTCATCGTCGTCGACTTTCCCGCACCGTTCGGGCCCAGGAAACCGTAGACACCTCCTTGGGGAACCTGCAGACTGATTCCGTCCACCGCGGCGAAGTTCCCGTAGGACTTGGTCAACCCCTCGGTGGCAACCACGAGGCTCCCGAGTGGTTCCGGTCCGCGTGGCCCGTGCGGACTGCTCGAAGGCGGTTTTGGTGTCACTTCTGTCGTGTTCATGTCTCCATGGGATCCCGCGGCCGGTTCCTTCCGCATCCCGTGGACGACAACTGTCCCCCTGGGGGGACCGAACCGGGTTGGCGGGGAGTGCCTCGAAGACCCAGAACCGGTTCCGTTACGATCTTCCCCAATTCTCTGGTTGGTTCTGGGGGCCGAGGACAGGAAATTGAATGCGGAGGTTGGGAGACGGGCAGCGCCGCCCGCGCACAGGGGTGACCAGGACAGCGGAGACCGTCGAACGGATCAAACAGTTCATAACGACCAACGGGCTTCACCCCGGTGACTGCCTACCCAGCGAATCCGACCTGTGTGACGGCCTCGGTGTTTCCCGTAGCTCGGTCCGGGAAGCCATCAGAACCCTCAGCACCCTCGAGATCGTCGAGGTCCAGCACGGCCGGGGAACCTTCGTCGGGAACGCCACCCTCCATCCTCTGGTGGAAACGCTGACCTTCCGCGTGGACATGCTCCCCGGAGAGAACCAGCAGGCGCTCCGCGAGGTGATCGAGGCGCGGCGGGGGATCGACCTGGGCGAGGCCGGGCAGGTCTGTTCCGCGCTCCGGGGTGCCAGCGACGAGGAGCTCCACCGGCTGGTCGACCGGATCGCCGGGGCGAGGAAGGAGGGAGAGGCTTTCGCGGAACTGGACCGCGGGTTCCACGTCACCCTCATGCGCCGCGCGGGCAGAAGGATCATCGCGGACCTGGTCGCGGCCTTCTGGGATGTCCAGGCCGCGACCCTGGCGAAGCTCCCGCCGGGCATCGTGACGGACCCGCCCGGCGCACACGCGGAGATCCTCGGGGCCGCCGAGGCCGGGGACGTGGACGGCTACCGGCGAGCGGTGCACACACACTACGAGCCCCTTCTCGAGAGGTTCCAGCGCTAGGATTGGCCACGCCCGCGGCAGCGGGACCGCAGACCGATTAGGAGAAACCGTGGCCCTGACCCCTCAGGATGTGGCGCGGCTGGCAGCGCTTGCCCGGCTCGAGCTGACCGAGCCGGAATGCGCCGAGCTGGCCCCCGAGCTGGATGTGATCCTGGGCTCCGTGGCCCGGGTGGGCGAGGTGGCGGGGGGCGATGTCCCCCTCATGACCCACGCGCTTCCGCTGACCAACGTGATGCGCCCCGACGAGGTGCGCGAATCCCTGTCCCAGCAGGCGGTGCTGGCGGGAGCCCCTGACGTCGAGGACGAACGTTTCCGCGTTCCCCGAATCCTGAGCGAGGACTGAGCAGTGACCGAGATCATCACCAGGACGGCCCACGAACAAGCCGACCTGCTCGCGTCGGGTGAGGTGACCTCCGTCGAACTGACCCGCGCCCACCTCGACCAGATCGAGGCCGTGAACCCGGCACTCAACGCGTTCCTGCACGTCGGCGCCGAGGGCGCCCTGGATGCCGCGGCCGCGATCGACGCGCGCCGGGCCAGAGGCGAGGAACTCGGTCCGCTGGCGGGGATCCCCATCGCGGTGAAGGACAACTTCTGCACCAAGGGGTTGCCCACCACCTGCGGTTCCCGCATCCTGGATGGCTGGATCCCGCCCTACGACGCGACGGTCATCGCGCGCCTCAAACAGGCCGGGTTGATCATCCTCGGCAAGACCAACATGGACGAGTTCGCGATGGGTTCCTCCACCGAGACCTCCGCTTTCGGGCCCTCCCGCAACCCGTGGGACCTCGATCGGATCCCCGGTGGTTCGGGGGGAGGGTCCTCGGCCGCGGTGGCGGGCTGCCTCGCCCCGCTCGCCCTGGGCTCCGACACCGGGGGTTCCATACGCCAGCCCGGAGCCGTGACCGGCACCGTCGGCGTGAAACCCACCTACGGCGGGATCTCGCGCTACGGGGTGGTGGCGATGGCCTCCAGCCTGGACCAGCCCGGCCCCGTCACCCGCAACGTCCTGGACGCCGCGCTGCTGCACGAGGTCATGGGCGGCCACGACCCCATGGACTCCACGTCCATCGCCCAGCCGCTGCCCCCGCTGGCGGAGGCGGCGCGCCGCCGCGAGGTCAGGGGGCTGAGGATCGGTGTGGTCAAGGAACTCGGCGGTGAGGGCTACGACGCCGCCGTCGAGGCCCGTTTCGCCGAGGCCGTCCAGTGGCTGCGCGACGGCGGTGCCGAGGTGGTCGAGGTCACCTGCCCGCACTTCGAGTACGCCCTGGCCGCCTACTACCTGATCATGCCGGCGGAACTGTCCAGCAACCTCGCGCGCTTCGACGCGGTGCGCTACGGGCTGCGACTCGGCGACGACGGGTCGCGCGACATGGAGGCCGTGACCTCGTTCACCCGGGGGCAGGGCTTCGGGCGCGAGGCCAAACGCCGGCTCATCATAGGCACCTACGCCCTGTCCAGCGGCTACCACGACCAGTACTACGGATCCGCCCAGAAGGTCCGCACCCTCGTGGCCCGCGACTTCGAGGCGGCCTTCGCCGAGTGCGACGTGCTGGTCTCGCCCACCACACCGACCGTCGCGTTCAGGCTGGGGGAGCGCACCAGCGACCCGATGGCGATGTACAAGGCGGACCTGTGCACCATCCCGTCGAACCTCGCGGGCAACGCGTCGGCGAGTTTCCCCGTCGGGCTGAGCGAGGAGGGACTTCCCGTCGGGTTGCAGGTGATAGCACCCCCGCTGGCCGACGACCGGCTCTACCGGGTGGGTGGTTTCATCGAGGCGACCCTGGAGGACAAGATGGAGGGGCCGCTGCTCAAGCGGGCGAGGCCCCTCGACGGAACGAGGGCGGTGTGGTGATGACGGACCTGATGGACTTCGACGAGGTCATCGAGAACTACGACCCGGCGCTTGGGCTGGAGGTTCACGTCGAACTCAACACGAAATCGAAGATGTTCTGCGGCTGCTCCACCGAGTTCGGGGCGGAACCGAACACCCAGACCTGCCCCGTGTGCCTCGGCCTGCCGGGCGCGCTTCCCGTGGTCAACGCGAAAGCCGTCGAATCCGCGATCCGCATCGGCCTGGCGCTCGGGTGCCGGATCGCGCCGTGGGGCAGGTTCGCGCGGAAGAACTACTTCTACCCGGACATGACCAAGAACTTCCAGACCTCCCAGTACGACGAACCAATAGCCTTCGACGGCCGGGTCGAACTGGAGGTCGACGGGGAGACCTTCGTGGTCGAGATCGAACGCGCGCACATGGAGGAGGATGCCGGCAAACTGACCCACATCGGGGCGACGGGACGCATCCACGGGGCCGACCACTCCGTCATCGACTACAACCGGGCGGGCATGCCGCTGATCGAGATCGTCACCCGGCCCATCCTCGGCACCGGGGCGCGGGCCCCGCAGGTGGCGCGCGCCTACGTCGCCCACCTGCGCGACCTGATGCGCGCCCTCGACGTCTCGGACGTGCGCATGGAACAGGGGTCGCTGCGCTGCGACGCGAACGTGTCACTGGCCCCCAGGGGGTCGGGTGAACTGGGAATCCGCACCGAGACCAAGAACGTGAACTCGCTGCGCTCCATCGAACGGGCCGTGACCTTCGAGATGCGCCGCCAGGCCGCGATCCTCGCCGACGGGGGACGGGTCACGCAGGAGACCCGGCACTTCCACGAGGGGGACGGTTCCACCAGTCCCGGCCGCTCCAAGGAGGAGGCGCAGGACTACCGTTACTTCGCCGAACCGGACCTCGTGCCCGTCGCGCCCAGCGCGGAGTGGATCGAGGAGCTGCGCGCCACGCTTCCCGAACCTCCCGCCGAGCGCCGCAGGCGCCTGGCGGCGGAATGGGACATCGACGCCAGGACCATGGCCTCCGTCGTGGCCGCGGGGGCCCTGGACCTGATCGAGGCGACGGTGGCCGCGGGGGCCTCCCCGCAGTCGGCCCGGAAATGGTGGCTGAGCGAACTGGCCCGCCGGGCCAACGAGGCCGGTGTTGAGCTGGAGGAACTCGGCGTGACCCCGGCGGATGTTGCGGAAACCCAGGCGATGGTGGACGCGGGTGAGCTGACCGACAAGCTGGCGCGCGCAGTGTTCGACGGTGTGATCGCGGGCGAGGGCAGGCCCGGCGACGTGGTCGCCGGGCGTGGCCTGAAGATGGTCTCCGACGACGGCGCGCTGAACGCGGCCGTCGAGGACGTGATCTCCGCGAACCCGGACGTGGCCCGGAAGATCCGCGGCGGCAAACACCAGGCGGTGGGGGCACTCATCGGTCAGGTCATGAAGGCCATGAAGGGCCGGGCCGATGCCGCCCGGGTCCGTGAACTGCTGATGGAGAGACTGACCTGACCGGCCGGACCCCGGCCTCTACAGGCCGCCGACGGCCTTCCGGAACTCCTCGACGGTCTCGGGTTCGGCCGTGATCTGGATGTCGGCCTCCCTGCCCGTCAGGAACAGCAGCAGCTCCGAGGGCGGGCCCGCGAGGCGCAGCGGCCGGTTGCCCCTGCCGTGACGGATGACCTCGCCGACGGTGGGGACCAGGATGAGCTGCCCACCCCAGGCGCGCTGCGCCCGGAAGGCCAGCACCCGGGCGGTGCGCAGCAATTCCGCCTGGTCCCTCTCGGTGAGGTACTGGGTCCGGCCGTTCGCGCGCAGCACGTCCTCGTGGTGGATGAAGAACTCCACCGCGTTGACGATGCCGTCGAGCGGGCGCATCACCCAACCCGGGCGGCGCAGCTCCCTGACCAGGGCCGGGAATCCCTTCAGGTGCAGGGCCTCGATCTGGATGCGTTCGGTGAGCTCGGCGAACCGCTTCGAGCCGATCCCGGGAAGAGAGGCCGGCTTGTGCTCCCGGATCCACAGGTGCGCGGCCAGGTCGCCGACGTTCCAGCCGTCGCACCTGGTGGGGGCCAGCGGCCCGAGTTCGGACATCAGATCGCACAGCGACTCGCGCTGCCGGGAAGCAAGGCTCATGCCCCAAGCCTACGGGCTCGGGGCATGGCCTCGCCTCGGCGGACGGCATCCGGGGCGACCCCCGGTTCAGCCCTTGATGCACAGCAGGGTCCGGAGCCGTGCCACGACCTCGACCAGATCCGACTGCGCCCGGATCACCTCGTCGATGTCCTTGTATGCGGCCGGGATCTCGTCGATCACGCCGGGGTCCTTGCGGCACTCGATCCCTCGGGTCTGCTCGGCCAGGTCCTCGGTGGTGAACCGCCGCTTGGCCTGGCTGCGTGACATCCTCCGGCCCGCGCCGTGCGAGGCCGACTCGTAGGAGGCCGGGTTGCCGAGCCCCCGCACGATGTACGAGCCGGTTCCCATCGAACCGGGAATCACACCCAGGTCGCCCTTCCCCGCCCGGATCGCCCCCTTCCGGGTGACGATCAGCTCCAGGTCGTCGTAGGTCTCCACGGCCACGTAGTTGTGGTGACAGCGGATCGGATCCTCGAAGGCGATCCGGGGGATGTGCCGCGAGAGGTCGTCGCAGATGCTGGCGAGCATCACGTCACGGTTGAGCAGCGCGTAGGACTGCGCCCACCACAGGTCGTGGAGGTAGGCCTCCATCTGCGGGGTGTGGCTCAGGAACACGGCCAGGTCCCGGTCCACCAGGCCCTTGTTGTGGGTGAGGGACTGGGCGACCTCCATGTGTTCCTGTGCCAGCCGGTTGCCGATGCCGCGGGAGCCGGAGTGCAGGGTCACCCAGATGCGGTCGTCGTCCCCGGCGCACAGTTCGATGAAGTGGTTGCCGCCACCGAGCGTGCCGATCTGGTTCACGGCCTTGGTCTCGAGCCTCCCGAAGGAGCGCGCGAGCCTACGGGCCTGCAGCGACTCGAAGCCCTCCCGCATCTCCTTGAACCGGCGCTTCAGCCTGCCGTGCCGGTCGATGGTGGGGGAGTGGTCCCCGTGCGCCCCGTTCCCGACCGGGACGCCCCGTTCGATGGTGCGGCGGAGCCGTCCGAGATCATCGGGAAGCCGGTCGGGACCCAGGTTGGTGCGCACCGCGGTCATGCCGCAGCCGATGTCGACACCGACCGCGGCGGGGGCCACCGCCTGGTGCATGGCGATCACGGATCCGACGGTGGCCCCCTTCCCGTAGTGGACGTCGGGCATGACGCGCAGCCCGTGGGTCCACGGTAGGGCGGAGACGTTGCGGAGCTGCCTGATCGCGGCCTCCTCGATGCCGGTCTCGTCGGCCCACATGAGGGTGTTCACGGTGCCGCTCAGCGGCACCGGGTAGATGGACATGATGGTTCTCCTGGTGCGGGAGGGTCCGCGGGTGGGCAGCACCCACGGATCCTCGAAATGTTGACAGGGGCAACCAGAGACCTCTCGGAGGCGAGGCATGTGGGAAAACCGGGCGAGAGGGCTCCGTGCCCCGGAACTCAGCGGGACTGTGCGGAGTTCGTGGGGTGGGTTGAAGCGGCAGGACGCAGCAGACGCGCCGCGATGCCGCGACCGAACTGCTTTCCTCGCATGATCCAACCTCTCGCTCACCCGGCGAACCGGGTTCGGCGCCTTCCTTGACGCCGCGGAGAAGCATGGCAAATTCACCGGAGAAACGCAACCCGTCGGCGAGAGCCACCCGGGCCGTCCTTGAGCGGGGCGGACCAACCCGGCGCCTCCGTGTCCGCTGACAACGACCGAGGAAGCCTATTTTCGAAATAGATTGACAATCTACATAGATAGGTGATTCACTGACTGCATGACAACCAGTGCGTGGCCCCCGGAGTGGCAACGGGGCCTGCTCTCCGCAGCGATCCTCGGGATCCTCGGCCGCAGTCCCCTCCACGGGTACGGCATCGCACAGGAACTCGAAAAACACGGCTGGGGAGCCATTCCAGGAGGGACCCTCTACCCGGCCCTGCGGACCCTGGAGACCAAGGGGCTCGTGACGGGTAGCTGGCGGACCGCCGAGCGGGGCCCGGCAAGGAAGTACTACCGGCCGACGCAGGCCGGCCTGGGGCTCCTGTCCCGGCAACGAACCCAATGGGACGCACTGTCTCGGTCGATGACGCGGATCCTCGACGGAGAGGCCGACCATGATGAGTGAGAAAACGGACAAGTACACGGCAGAACTCGCACGCCATCTTCGCTTCCGGGGCGTGGACGAGAAACAGGTCCAGGAGGCCGTCTGGAGCGTCGAATCCCACACGGCCGACAGTGGCACCTCGCCGCGGCAGGCCTTCGGGAGCCCCCGGGACTACGCCCGGACCTTCACTCCTGCGCCCACCGCAGGGCCTGGCGACATGCCCCTGTACCTGGTGGGCTGGCTGATCGGAACCATGGCGGGCGCTCTGCTGATCATTTCCGTGAGCATGCGGGACCAGGAGGTCGTTCTCGGGTTCCTCCCTCCGGCCGCGGGGGTCGTCCTCGCATCCGTGATGCTGGTCGCATGGGGTGTTCTCGTCCTGGTCCGGCTGACCCGACGCCCGAAACCCAACCCTGCCGATCTTCCCAGGCGCGACCTCCGCTGACAACTCGACATCACAGACCTCACTCTGTTGCCCCAGCACCAGTACCACCGACGAGGTCCGGGCGCCAGGCCTCGGGTAGCCAGTGGTGTGCAACTCGGCGCAGCGTTCGTCCCCTCGCCCCGGACGACTTCCCCGGTTCCGAAAGCAGCAGCGGTTGACGCATCCCGCCCGGTGAACCTCGTGGCGAACGTGCGATCGTGCCGGATTCTCTCGCCGAGGTCCCTGACGAGCACCTCGTTTCCAGGGGGCTCGGAACTTCTGTGGCACTTCCACGGCCTTTCGGGTTGGTCAGGCCCAGAGGTTGCGGGAAGAATGGCGCCATGAGATTGCGTGAGGACGTGGCCGCCCGGGTGCGGTTCAACGCCGACGGGCTCGTTCCGGCAGTCGTCCAGGATGTTTCCTCGGGGCAGGTGCTGATGCTGGCCTGGATGGATGAGGAGGCCCTGGCCCGTACCTTGACGAGCAGGCGGGCCACATACTGGTCCCGCAGCCGTCAGGTCTACTGGGTCAAGGGGGAAACCTCGGGCAATGTCCAGCGCGTGGTCTCCGTTCATCTGGACTGCGACGGCGATACGGTGCTGCTACGCGTCGAACAGACCGGGGTCGCCTGCCACACGGGCAATCCAACCTGTTTCTTCACCGAGTTGACCGGAAGCGATGCCGAATGCTGAACATCTCGCCGACCCTCGCCGAGTTCACCGAGCTGGCGAGGACCCGACGTGTGATCACTGTCCATGCCCGTCTGCTGGCAGATCACCTCACCGCGATCGGCCTGTACGCCACCCTGTGCGGGGCGCGTGAGGGAACCTTCCTGCTGGAGTCCGCATCGGAAGGGGTGTGGTCCCGGTACTCCTTCGTCGGTGTGCGCTGCGCCGCCACCCTCACGGAGCGTGACGGGAAGGCCGTCTGGCTGGGTAGGGAACTGACCGGCATCGGTGACGGTGACCCGCTCGGTGTCCTGCAGCAGACCCTCGTCGAACTCGCCACCCCGGCCACCGAGGGATTGCCGCCGTTCCACGCCGGAATGGTCGGCTACCTCGGCTATGACGTCGTACGACGCCTGGAGACACTGCCGGACAACTGCGTCGACGACCTCGGGCTTCCCGAACTCGTGATGATGCTCGCGTCCCAGGTCGCGGTTCTGGACCACAGGACGCACGAGGTGTACCTGATCGTCAACGCCATCAACTACGACGGCACCGACGAGGGCGTGGAACGGGCCTATCACGAGGCGCTGACCGGTATCGAGGAGATGGCCGGACGGCTCAGCGAGCCGGTACCCTCCTTGGTGGAACCGGCGCGCGACGGCCTGGCCGACCTCGAGATCAGGCGTCAACGCACCCCGGCCGAGTACGAGCAGGCGGTTCGGGACACCATCGCCGAGATCGAGGCGGGGGAGGCCTTCCAGGTGGTGGTCTCGCAACGCTTCGACGTGCCCACCGAATCCGATGCGCTGGAGGTTTACCGAGCCCTCCGACTCACCAACCCCAGTCCCTACCTGTACCTGTTGCGGCTGCCGGGGTTCGCGGTCGTGGGTTCCAGCCCCGAGGCCCTCGTGACGGTTCAGGACGGCGTCGCCACCACCCGACCCATCGCCGGTTCGCGACCACGGGGCGACACCGAGGCGGAGGACCGGGAACTGGCGGCCGAGCTGCTGGCGGATCCGAAGGAACGGGCCGAGCACCTGATGCTGGTGGACCTCGGGCGCAACGACCTGGGACGGATCTGCGAGCCCGGCAGCGTCACCGTCCATGAGTTCATGCAGATTCACCGATACAGCCACATCATGCACCTGGAGGCGGCGGTGAGCGGGCGCTTGGCCGAGGGGCGCACAGCGCTGGACGCCACCTTGTCCTGCTTCCCCGCAGGCACCCTTTCCGGAGCGCCGAAAGTGCGGGCCATGGAGATCATCGATCAGCTGGAGGTCAGCCGCCGTGGTCTCTACGGCGGCGTGGTCGGCTATTTCGACTTCGCAGGCAACTCGGATGTCGCCATCGCGATCCGCACCGCCGTGCTCAAGGACGGCATCGCCCACGTCCAGGCGGGTGCCGGAATCGTCGCCGACTCCGTTCCTGGGAGAGAGGACGCCGAGTGTTCACACAAGGCGGCCGCCGTCATCACCGCGCTCCGCCGCGCCGCAAAGTTGGGAGAAACAACATGACCGTGCTCGACGAGATCATCACCGGGGTCAGAGAGGACCTGGCCGTTCGCCAAGCCGATCAACCCTTCGAGAAACTTCTGGAGCTGGCGCGTGAGGTGGAGCCTGCGCGTCCCGTGGTCCCTGCGCTGAGGGCCTCCGGGCTCTCCGTGATGGCGGAGGTGAAACGCCGCTCACCCTCGAAGGGAAACCTGGCGGAGATCACGGATCCGGCGGCGCTCGCCACCGATTACGCCGCCGGGGGCGCCGCTGCGATCTCGGTGCTGACCGAGAAACGGCGCTTCAACGGTTCGCTGACGGACCTCGACGCGATCCGCGAGGCCGTGGAGACCCCACTGCTCCGCAAGGACTTCATGGTGCACCCCTACCAGTTCTACGAGGCACGTGTGCACGGCGCCGACCTGGTGTTGCTCATAGCCGCCGCCCTCAGCGACGTGGAGCTGCGGGCCTTCCTGGACCTGACCGATGCTCTGGGCATGACCGCGTTGGTGGAGACCCACACCGAGGAGGAGGTGGAACGGGCCGTGAACGCCGGGGTTGAGGTGATCGGGATCAACAACCGGGACCTGAAAACCCTCGACGTGGAACTCGACAGGTTCGAGAAGCTCGCTTCTCTCATCCCCGACGATCGGGTCAAGGTCGCCGAGTCCGGGATTCTCACCCTCGACGACGCCCGAAGGGTGCGCCAGGAGGGAGCCGATGCCATCCTCGTCGGGGAGGCGCTGGTCCGGAGCGGTGATCCCCGCGCAGCGGTGGAGGAGTTCGCATCGGTCAACTGATCCCACTGACCGGTGGGTTCTCGTTCTCCAACGGGCAGGGGAGGGTTCGGGTCGGGCGATCCGCAGGAGAACCGGAATCGGGCGGGCTGTGGCGATCGGGACCAGGTGGCATCGAGGAGTCTCGGCGATTCGGAAGGTGATGTCCGCACCCGTGGGAACCAGTAGGCTGCTGCGCATGATCCTACTTCCCGATGCCCAGGGCCACTTCGGCCGGTTCGGTGGAACTTTCGTGCCGGAGGCGCTGCACGCCGCGCTGGCGGAACTGGACACCGAGTTCCGGGCTGCCCGGGCCGATCCGGTCTTCCGGGCCGAACTCGCCGACCTGCAACGCAACTACGCGGGAAGACCGACTCCCGTGACGGTGGCCGAGAACTTTTCCAGGCACTGCGGGAACGCCACGATCCTCCTCAAACGCGAGGACCTGAACCACACCGGCGCCCACAAGATCAACAACGTGCTCGGCCAGGCACTGCTCACCAAACGGATGGGCAAGACGCGCGTGATCGCGGAGACCGGTGCCGGGCAGCACGGCGTCGCCACCGCGACGGCGGCCGCCCTGCTCGGGCTGGAGTGCCGCATCTACATGGGGCAGTTGGACACCGAACGCCAGGCTCTCAACGTGGCCCGGATGCAGCTGTTGGGCGCCGAGGTCCACGCCGTGGCCTCCGGGTCCCGCACCCTGAAGGACGCGATGAACGAGGCCATGCGGGACTGGGTGTCGAGCGTCGAGAACACCCACTACCTGATCGGGACGGTGGGCGGACCGCATCCCTTCCCATACCTGGTCCGGGAACTCCAACGGGTGATCTCCACCGAGGCCCGCGCCCAGATGCTCGAGGAACACGGCGGCCTGCCCGACTGGGTGGTGGCGGCCGTCGGCGGTGGCTCCAACGCCATCGGCGTGTTCGCCGACTTCATCCCTGACGAATCGGTACACCTGCTCGGCATCGAGGCCGCGGGCGAGGGCATCGAGACCGGCCGTCACGCGGCGACGATCGGCGCGGGCCGCCCCGGGGTGCTGCACGGTGCCCGCACCTTCGTGCTCCAGACCGAGGACGGGCAGACCATGGAGTCACACTCGATCTCCGCCGGGCTCGACTACCCGGGGGTCGGTCCCGAACACGCATGGCTGGCCGAGACCGGCAGGGCCGGCTATGAACCCGTCACCGACGTCGAGGCGATGGACGCCTTCCGGCTGCTGACCCGGACCGAGGGAATCATTCCCGCGATCGAATCCGCGCACGCCGTGGCGGGGGCGAGACGACTGGCCCTGAAACTGGCCGGGGAACAACCCGGAGCACACCCCCGCATTCTGGTGTGCCTGTCCGGACGGGGTGACAAGGACGTCTCCACCGCCTTCAGGTGGTTCGGAATGTCCGGTGAACCCGATCGAGTCGTGGGAGAGATGGAATGAGCAACTTCACGGACCCCACCCGCCTGGGAATCTCCGGCAGGATCCTGGCCTCCTGCCGTGCCCAGGGGAGGGCTGCCTTCGTCGGCTACCTGCCGGTCGGCTACCCGGACGTCGCGAAGAGCTGCGAGGCCTACCGCGTCCTGTGCGAGGGGGCCGACATGGTGGAGATCGGGATGCCCTACTCCGATCCCTTCCTCGACGGCCCCGTCATCCAGCACGCCACCACCAGGGCCCTCGCCCGGGGAGTGCGCACCCGCGACGCCTTCACCGCCGCCGAGACCGTCGCCTCGTGCGGCAGGACCCCTGTGGTGATGACCTACTGGAACCTGATCGAACAGTACGGACCCGATGCTTTCGCCCGCGACCTCGCCGCCGCCGGGGGAGCAGGCGTCATCACTCCCGACCTCACCCCGGACGAGGCCGGCGAGTGGATCGCCGCCACCGATGCCCACGGCATCGACAGGATCTTCCTGATCGCCCCCTCCAGCACCCCTGAGCGCATCGCCATGACCATGGCGGCCTGCCGGGGCTGGGTGTACGCCACCAGCGTCATGGGGGTCACGGGTGTGCGCCGGGGCACGTCACAGGCCGCTCCGGTGATCGCCGCTCGTGCCCGGGAGATCGATCCGGGCCTGCCGGTGGGGGTTGGCCTGGGAGTCGGCAATGGCGCCCAGGCCGCGGAGGTCGGCGCCTATGCGGACGCGGTCATCGTCGGTTCCGCGCTGGTGCGTTGCCTGGCGAGCGACGGGACGGACATGCCGGGGGACCTGAAACGGTTGGGCGCCCTGGTGACAGAACTCCTGGAGGGTGTCAGGAGGGGCCGTTGACCGGACGACCACCCTTGCGGGGGGTCGATGGGAACACATGCGTGATGACCAGGGCCACGCAGCCCCGGATCACGGAATGGTCGGGTTCGGCGCTGAGCACGATGCGTGGTTTCGGGTCCCGTTCGGGGGAGTTCGTCACCAGGGCATCCTCCGTCCACATCCTCAGCTGCTCCCCACCACGGGCCACGTCTCCGTGCAGGATGTAGGTTCCGAGCCCCAGCAGCTGTTCGATGTTCGCGAGTCCCAGCCCGATCATGTTCGCATACCACCTGGCGAGGTTCTCCTGGCGATGATCCTGTTCCGCCTCGCACATCAGGCGAACGGAGGTCACCGTCTCCGGGTCCGGCAACCCCATTTCCCTGGCGCGCTGCCTCAGCCAGCCCAGAGTGGCGACGGTTTCCCAGCAGCCTCGGCGCCCGCAGGCGCAGGGATCCCCGTTCATGTCCACCACCATGTGGCCCGCCTCGCCACCCGCTCCCCGGGTTCCCTGACGCACTTCGTGGTCCTGGAAGATCCCGATCCCGAGAACCTCTCCGGTGAACACCGAACAGAAGGAGCTCAGGTTTCTCCCCGGCCCCATCCAGGCGTCCCCGTAGGCCTGCGCGCGGGGATGGTGTGTGGCGAAAACCGGCACGCCGAGGTCCTCCCGGAGCAGGCTCACCAGGGGAATGCGGCTGGTACCGGGACGGCGGTAGCTGGCGATCAGTTCCCCGGTGGGCCAGTCGACGGTGCAGGCATAGGCGATGCACACGCCGAGCAGTTTCTCACCGCGCAGGACCGAGGTGACCATCGTGAAGACGGTTTCCGGGAGCTCGTCCTCGCCGATGTGGCCGGTGTTCATTCGCAGGGAAGTGTGGATGCGGCCGTCGAGTCCGACGGTGGCCGCCGTGCACTCGTCGGGGGAGAGGTAGATGGCGCCGACACGTAGCGCGGTGCCGTACCACAGTGGGCGGGCCGGTTTGCCACCTTTCTCGCCGGAGGCACGCGCATCCTGTTCCGTCAGCATCCCGATCTCGATGAGGGGCTGGACGACCGCGCTCACGGTTGCCCGGCTGACTGCGAGACGAGTGGCGAGTTCGGCCCGTGTCAGGGGTCCGGTCCTGTACAACAGCTTCAGCACACGGAAGCGGTTCACCAAACCGACATCGGAGGAATTCAGCAGCCAGTCCTCGGGCGCGGAGCCGCATCCCCCGGTGGATTCCTCCGCGATCATGTCCCCAGCCTATCCACGGTCCCCAAAGTTTGTAGTACTTTCTAACAAACTGGCGTAGACTGCGTTCCGCGCTCCACGGCGGAGCGACACAACGATGTGGAGGAGACCATGGAGGCTGGTGTTCGAATCGGGGTCGTCGGAGGCGGGATCCGGGGCTCGATGTTCGGGTCCGTGATCAGGGAACACCCGCGGGGTGTGCTCGTCGGTTTCTGTGATCCGTCACCCACGGCGAAGGTTTCCCTGACGCAACGGTTCGGGGTCCCGGTGCACGAGGAAGTGGGTGCCCTGATCGCCGAGGGGTTGGATGCGCTGGTGGTTGCGACGCCGGACTTCGCTCACCTGGAGGCCGGTTTGGCCGGTCTGCGGGCCGGTCTTCATGTGCTCTTCGAGAAGCCCCTGGCCACCACGCTGCCGGATGCGCTGGCGCTCAGCGAGGCGGCCGAGGCCTCATCGGGGCTGGTGATGGTCGGCTTCGAGAACCGCTGGAATCCGAAATTCCAGATGGTGCGCGAGATGCTGCGCGAGGCGGCAACCCCGCTGATCGCCTAGCGCGTCCTGCTCCAGGACACGGAGTTCGTCCCCCGAAGGATGCTGTCGTGGGCCGGAAAATCATCACCGGCGTGGTTCCTGATGCCCCACACCCTCGACCTGGCCATGTGGATCAGCGGGGCGGAGCCCGTGGAGGTGTTCGCCCGTGGGGTGCGCAAGGTGCTGGTTCCCGACGGCATCGACACCTACGACCGGATAGCCGCCAGTTTCCTTCTCTCCGACGGTTCCATCCTCGACCTGGACTCCGGCTGGGTTCTGCCCGAGTCCCGTCCCTCCGTGTTCCAGTTCCGCTACGGCCTGGAGGCCAGGGGACTGGAATTCGATATCGAGATCGACCGTTCCGGCGTGACCTCCTTCGACGCGTCCAGCGTGCGTTACCTGGGTGGTCCCGAGACCGATCTGCGCGGTCGGCTGCTGGGACCCCACATCGACATGATGCGGGACTTCATCGATCTCTGCGCCGGAGCGGAGATCGATCATCCGACGATCGAACAGGGGCTGCTGGTCACGCGTGCCATCCATGCCCTTCACGAGTCCCTCGAGACCCGAACCAACGTCGCGATCAGTTGAAAGGTGATGAAGAAATGACGACCTCCAACACGGCCTCTCTCACCCGTCGTTCGCTCTTCGCGCTCGGTGGTCTGACGGCGGGCGCCCTGGCCCTCGGGGGATGCGTGAACCCCACCGGCGGGAACCAGACGGACAACGCCCCGCTCAGCTCCGGTTCCGGAGCCGCATCCGGGGAGATCACGATCCTCGACGACAACACGAACTCCGTTTTCAAGGACGGACTCATCAAGGTTTTCGAGGAACAGACGGGAATCAAGGTCAAGTCGTACGAGATGGCCAACTTCAACGATCTCCACGATCGTTTCGCCACTCTGTTCGCGGCAAAGGACACGTCCTTCGACGTGATCATGACCTGGGCGGGCTGGTCCGCCGAGTTCGGGCAGGCCGGATGGCTCCAGGAGATCGACAAGGAGGCCGTTCCCTCCGACCTGATCCAGCCGGCGCTCGACGCGGTCTCCTGGAACGGCAAGATCTACGGGCTTCCCAAGTTCGCGAGCGTCCAGTCGATGTTCTGGAACAAGGACCACTTCAAACAGGCAGGCCTCGACCCCGAGGCCGCTCCCGAGAACTGGGAATCCTTCGTGGCCGCGACCAAGACCCTCACCACCGACGGGCGCTACGGCTACACCTGCGACATGGGCAACCCGGCGGGCGCCTACCAGAACTTCCTCAGGGCGCTGCTGCTGGCGGGCGGGGAGCTCTACGACGCCCAGTGGAATCCGCAGCTCAACTCCGATGCGGGCGTCGAGGGCCTCACCAAGATGGTCGAGCTCCTCCACCTCCACAAGGTCATGGACCCGGCCTCACTGCAGATCACCAACGCCTCGGACCTGGTCGAGGTGTTCGCCCAGGGCAACACCAGCATCGTCTTCAACTGGTCGTTCCAGTGGGCCGTCGCGAACGCATCCGGGGCCAAGACCGCAGGGGTGGTCGGGAACGGCCTGATCCCCGGGATCAATGTTCGCTCCGCATCCATCGACGGATCGGAGGGATATGCGATCAACGTCAACTCCACGAACAAGGCGGCGGCCATGAAATGGCTCGAGTTCGCATCCTCCAACGTCGCCCAGAAACAGATCGTCGAGAAGGAGGGCTGGTTCCCGGTGTCCAAGGCCACCCTGGCGGATCCCGCGACCGTCGAGGCGCTTCCCGTGGTCAAGACCTACGAGGAAAGCACCAAGTACGTCACGAAACGCTACGGCACGCCGTGGTCCAGTGAGCTCGACCAGCTGCTGTCCGTGCAGGTCTCCAAGGCCATGAACCAGGAAATCGAGCCCAAGGCCGCCCTGGACTCGACCCAGGAACAGCTCAAGCCGGTCATCGCGAAGTACCTCGGCTGACAGGGGAAGAGATGAACAGGGTTCCGGTGTCCGCCGCCGAGCGACAGGACAGGCGGTTCGCGATCATTGCCTCGGCCCCTGCCGTCATCACCATCGGTGCCCTGTTCGTCTACCCGATGCTGTACGCGGTGGTGCTCTCGTTCTACCGGGTCAACGACAAAACCCCGGCATCCAACGGAATCGTCGGTGCGGGAAACTACCTCGCCCTGCTCTCCGATTCCGGATTCCAGTCCTCGCTGCTCAGGACCTCTGTCTTCTGCGTGTTCACGGTCTTCGGAGGGGTGGGACTGGCGATCGGGATCGCGAGCCTGCTGAACAGAAGATTCAGGGGACGAACCGTCGCACGGGTCCTGCTGCTGGTTCCCTGGGCCGTCCCGCCGGTGGTCAACGGAATCATGTGGAAGGTCGTGTTCGACGGCTCGTACGGGGTGATCAACTACATTTTGATGGGCCTTGGACTGACCGAGGACCGAATCCAGTGGCTCGCGACCCCGAACCTGGCCATGGGGGTGCTGATCCTCGCCGAGATCTGGAAATTGACTCCCTTCCTGGCGTTGATGGCCTTGGCATCGATGCAGGCAATTCCGGCGAACATGTATCGCGCCGCCACGATCGATGGCGCGAGCAGCTGGCAACAGTTCTGGCGCATACTGCTGCCCAACATGAGAGGGACCATCATGTTCCTGCTCATAGTCCAGTCGATGTGGTCCATCAAGGTTTTCGATTCCATCTACGTGCTGACCGGTGGTTCCGGGGGGCCGGCGGAGGCGACCACCACGGTGAACTTCCTGGCCTACCTGACCACCTTCAGCTACCTGGACAGGGGATACGGGGCGGCGATGTCGCTCGCGATCATGGTTGTCGTCACCCTGGTGGCGATGTTCTGGGTCCTGGTCCTCGGCCGCAAGGGGAAGGAGTGACCGAATGGAAGGAATGAAACGAAGCTGGTGGGCAACGCTGATCCACCGGGTGCTCGTGGTGCTGCTCTGCATCTACCTGGTGCTGCCCTTCGTGTGGATGGTGGTGTACAGCATCTACCCGTCCCAGAACCTTCGTGCCATCCCCATGGACCTGAATCCCGCCGCCATCACCTTCGACAGCTACCGGAGCCTGCTGACGGATCAGGCTTTTCTGACCTCCATGCTGAACTCTCTCATCGTCGGGGCGGCGACCACCGCCCTGTGCATGCTCCTGGGTTCGCTGTGCGCCTACGTGCTGGCCCGTTTCCGTTTCCGGGGCTCACAGGGGCTGCTGCTGGCCATGATGACGGTGCAGGCCGTCCCCGCGATAGTGCTGGCGGTGCCGTTGTTCGTGCTGCTTCGTGGAATGGGATTGTTCGACACCAGGATCGGTTTGATCCTGACCTACACGGCGTTCATCCTTCCCTTGGTGATATGGATGATGGTCAGTTTCTTCAACTCCATTCCCGTCAACCTGGAGAAGGCCGCGCGCGTGGACGGGTGCAGTCGCATCGGGATCTTTCGCAGGGTGGTGCTGCCGCTGTCCGGGCCGGGATTCACCGCGACCGCGATCTTCGCGTTCATCACGGCGTGGAGTGATTTCTTCCTCGCCAAGGTGCTGACCGGCACGAAAACGCCGATGCTGCCGGTCACCACGGCCTCCTTCCAGGGGCTGTTCGCCATGGACTACACGCGGGCCGCCACGGCCGGGGTCATCACGGCCCTCCCCGTCCTACTTCTCGCACTGGTGGCCCAGAAATGGATCGTGCAGGGAATAACCGAGGGGGCTGTGAAAGGATGAGAAGATGGCGCAGATAAAGTTGACCGACGTCGGTAAGCGCTACGCCAGCAAGGGGGATGACTTCGCCGTCCGGGGGGTTTCGTACACCGTGGAGGACAAGGAGTTCGTATCCCTGCTGGGACCCTCCGGGTGTGGGAAATCCACGACCCTGAACATGATCGCGGGCTTGGAGAGCGTTTCGGAAGGAACCATCGAGATAGACGGGGTCTCCGTCGAGACGCTCGAACCCCACAAACGCGATCTGGCGTTCGTGTTCCAGGACTACGCGCTCTACCCGCACCTCTCGGTTTACGAGAACATCGCCTTCGGTATGCGGATGCGCCGGATGCCCAAGGCCGAGATCGCGACCCGGGTCAGGGCGGCGGCCGAGCAGCTGGGCCTGGTCGAGCAGCTCCGCAAGCGTCCCAGGGCGTTGTCGGGAGGGCAGAGGCAGCGTGTTGCCCTGGCCCGCGCCATCGCGCGCCGCCCCGGGGTGCTCCTCTACGACGAGCCCCTGTCGAATCTCGACGCGCTCCTGCGGGACAGGACCCGCGCCGAGCTCAAACTCCTGCACAACGAGATAGGGGCGACGAGCATCTACGTCACCCACGATCAGGAGGAAGCGATGTCGCTTTCTCACAAGATCGCGGTGATGAGTCGCGGGAGGCTCGAGCAGTACGGTTCCCCGGAGGAGATCGACAGCCGTCCCGCCACGGAGTTCGTGGCCGGTTTCGTCGGGAAACCCAGGATGAACCTGTTCACGGCGGAGCCCTTGGAAAGAGGCCGGGTGGCCGTTCCCGGAACCGGCTTGAAGGTTGATCTGGAATTGCCGGAGCTCCGGGAGAAAATCCGGATCGGTCTGCGGCCATCGGAGTGTCACGTGGTGTCGGCGTCCGAGGAGACGGCCGCCGGGAGGGTGGCCGTGATCGAACCCCTGGGGGCCTACAGCGACGTGATCGTGGACATCGGGGGAGGGGAGCTGTTCGTCGCCCGTGAATCGGGTTTTCCCGACGTCCGGGTGGGTGACCACGTCACCATCGACCTGCGGGACGCAGTCCGCCACGTTTTCGACGTCGAAACCGGTCTCAGGCGCGGTTGAGGGCCGGGGAGCCCGAGCCACCGGGCCCCGCGGTGGGGAACTGATCCGTCAGCGCATCACCCGGGCAGGACGAACAAAGGCCGGCAGTTCCCGGACGGGCCGCAGCGGGTCTTCGGTGAACCCTCCGTGTTGTAGGCTGATCCCCGGCCGATGGGACGAAGGTGTTCACCATGATGAACACCGTGCTCAACACGTCGATGGGCGGCACGACCGTGACGTTTGCCTGCTCACCCTGACCATCGACAGGAGTACCTTCCGGATGAAGAACCTCACCATGGAACTCAACGCCGACGTGACCGTTCAGGGCAGGAAATCGGAGATGAACCTGAAGGTGGACATGACCTCCGACGAGACCCAGGAGGTCACCCTCAGCGTCCTCTTCGATCTGCCGGATGCTCCCGAGACCGGCCTGAGAACCTTCCTCTCCTCCTGAGGGCAGATCTTCCGCGGGGGCGGGACGTCAATTGGAGAGCAGGGTCAGGACGGCCTTCACCCGGCGATGAACGCTCGGATCCGGGTGGAGACCGAGCTTGGAGAAGATGCGCTGGGTGTGCTTCTCGATGGCCCCCTCCGTGACCACCAGGCGTTTCGCTATTCCGGTGTTGGTGTGGCCCTCCGCCATCAAACCCAGCACCTCCCGTTCCCGGGGGGTCAATTGGGCGACGGGATCCACCTTCCGGCCTCGCCCCAGAACCTGCGCCACCACCTCGGGATCGAGAACCAGCCCGCCTCCCGCGACACGGTCCGCGGCTTCCAAGAAGGTGTCGATGTCGGCGACCCTGTCCTTGAGGAGATAACCGAGGTGGGTGCCGCCGTCGGCGAGCAGTTCCTGCACGTAGGCGGCCACGACGTACTGGCTCAGCAACAGGATGGGGGCCTCACCCCAACGGCTGCGGATCTCGACGGCGGCCCGCAGGCCCTCGTCGGTGTTCGACGGGGGCATGCGGATGTCGGTGATGATCAGCTCGGGACGCAGCTCCAGTGCGCGGGGCACCAGTTCCGTTCCGCTCCCGACGGCGGCGATCACATCGTGACCGCCGTCGCCCAGGATCAACGCCAGGCCCTCCCTCAGCAGGACCGAGTCGTCGGCTATCAGGACTCGCAAGGGATCACCGCCTCGATCGTGGTCGGTCCTCCTGCGGGGGAGGTGACGGTCAGCCTGCCGTCGACCCCTTGGAGGCGTTCCTCAAGACCTGCCAGGCCGTGGCCCTTGGCCGTCGAGGCGCCGCCCACGCCGTCGTCGGTGATGGTGGCGTACAGCCAGCCGTCCTGGACCGCGGTGATCAGGTCGATCGTGGTGGCCCCGGAGTGCTTGTTGGCGTTGACCAGGGATTCCGAGATCACGAAGTATGCCGCCTGCTCGACGTGATCGGGCAGTTTCCCGGGGATGCTGGAGTAGACGGTCACCGGGATGGCGGAACGGGCGGCGGCCTCGTCGATGGCGGCCTCGAGCCCACGATCGACCAGCACCGGCGGAGCGATGCCACGGGACAGCTGCCTCAGCTCGGCGAGGGTTTCCTGGGTCTGGGCCATGGCATCCCCCAGCATCTCGCGGGCCCGTTCCGGGTTCTGATCCAGCTGCCGGCGGGTGCGGGCCAGATCCATGTTGAGCCGCACGAGCCGCTGCTGCGGGCCGTCGTGGATGTCGCGTTCCAGTTTCCGCAGGGCCCCGGTCTCGGCGCGCTGCACCGCGGCACGGGAGTCCTTGAGCTGACCGATCCGGGCATCGTTGCGGGCCCTCAGGTTCAGCAGGGTATCGCCCACCGAGCCGTGCAGCCACGCCAGGCCACGGAACACGGTTGGCGCCAGCTTGATGGCGAGCAACCCGACCACTATGTAGATGAGTGCGTCGATGATTCTCACGAGGGTCGAGTTCAACATGGGAGTGAAACCCGTGCCCCACCAGTAGAGGTAGGCGAGACCACCACCATCCGAGTGGAAGATCTCGTTGAGGAGGGCGGAAACGGGGCCTGTCACCGGTCCCGTGCACAGGGCCACCCAGGTCACGGCCAGCGACCATGTGATCGTCGAGGTGATGAAGCCCACGAAGACCCACAGGACATCGAGCCACGACTGGGGATCGGCGATGACGTTGAACATCGCCTTGAACCAGGAATCCCCCTCCCGACGCTGCCGATAGTGCAGTGCTGCCGGTTCGTGTCCGAAGAGTCTCGCCTGGGCGTGCCGTTCCACTGTCGCGAAGCCGCGGGTAAGCAGCAGGGCAAACGTCAGGATGGGGATGCCCAGCCAGATGATCAACAGGCCGCCTCCGAGAGAAACCAGAGGTATGACCGTGCAGAAGGCCATCAGCATGACGGGCCAGCCGAGGAGGAGGTAGGCGATGGTTCCCGCGAGTGGGGGACGGAAGGTGGGTGTCGTGTTCATGGTTTCACTCTTCACCCCGGCGGCCTTCGGTCCCATCCCGCTGGCCCGAGACCCGGGGTGGGGCTGGCCCGACAGTTTCAGAGCAGCTCCTTGAACTTCTTGAAGAAAGATTTGTGTTTCGGGCCGTACACCTTGACGTTTCCGAAGATACAGACACCGGTCAGCACCAGTTCCGGACCGCTCTCATCCGGTTCCAGACCGGCCACCCCCACGTCCCCGAAGATGCAGGCGGCCTCGTTGCGGACCCTGACCCCGGCGGGAACTCGCAGGACCACATCGCCCATGGCCACCATGACGTTCAACTGGGAGGACGCGGAATCGAACACGGCTTTGGTCAGGTCCAGTTTCACGTCGCCGAAGACCGTGTTCACGTGGGTGTTGGCGCGCACCCGCCAGCCCTCGCCCCGTTTGGCGTCCCCGAAGATCGCGACGATGTTCTCACTTCCCGATCCCGCCCCTGTCGGATCGATCAGCGCACGCGGCCGGTCGTCCCGGGTTCTCTCCACCAGGTACGAGGCGGGCTTGGGATCGGTGGGCACCAGGTCGGTGGTGATCTCCCGCAGATCCCCGAAGGTTTTCGCCTCCCAGGTCCTGGTGAGGCGTTCGTCGTGTTCCTCACGTGTCAGGCGGCCGTCGGAGTAGGCGTCGGTCAGCAGCTGTTCAATGGCCGTGCGATCCGCGTCCGAGCAGCGCAGGTGGTCCGGTTGGGGCATGGGCCACAGCTTACGCGGTTCCCACCGGCCCGTGCGGTCCCGATCCGCATCCCGGGGTAGGGTTGGTGCCCGTTCGGGTCGGATGGAAGGAGCAGTCGTGGGGGACACGTTCGTGCACCTGCACTGTCACACGGAGTTCTCGATGCTCGACGGCGCGGCGCGCGTCCACGACCTGTTCAGGGGCGCGGAACGCATGGGCATGCCGGCGCTGGCGATCACGGATCACGGGAACCTCTACGGGGCCTACGAGTTCTACAAGGCCTCCAAGAGCTACGACGTCAAACCCATCATCGGCCTGGAGGCCTACCTGACCCCGCGCACCCACCGCACCGAGCGCAAACGCGTGCAGTTCGGCGACGGTACCGGCGACGACGTCGCATCGAAGGGCGCCTACACCCACATGACGATGTGGGCCTCCGACAAGCAGGCCATGCACAACCTGTTCAAACTCAGCTCCCGGAGTTCCCTGGAGGGGTTCTTCTACAAACCCCGCGCCGACCGGGAACTCCTGAACGAGTACGGCAAGGGATTGATCGCCACCACGGGCTGCCCCTCGGGTGAGGTCCAGACCTTCCTCCGGCTCGGCCAGTACGACAACGCCCGGGCCGCGGCGGCGGAGTTCCGCGACATCTTCGGGGAGGGCAATTTCTACGTCGAGCTGATGGATCACGGCCTGTCGATCGAGAACAAGGTGCGGTGCGACCTGCTCCGCATCGCCAAGGACCTCAAACTGCCCCTGGTGGCCACCAACGACCTCCACTACGTGCGCGCCGAGGACGCCGACGCCCACGACACCCTGCTGTGCGTCTCGGCGGGTTCCCGCAAGGCCCAGACCGACCGGTTCAGGTTCGACGGCTCCGGCTACTACCTCAAGAGCCCCGAGGAGATGCGGGCCCTGTTCAAGGACCTCCCCGAGGCCTGCGACAACACCCTCGCCATCGCGGAACGCATCGAAACCGTTTTCGACGAGGGCATCGGCACCTACATGCCCCGCTTCGACTGCCCCGACGGCGAAACCGAGAACTCCTGGTTCCACAAGGAGGTGGAGAGGGGACTCCACCAGCGCTACCCCGACGGCATTCCCGACGAGGTCATCGAACGCGCCGAGTTCGAATCCGGGATCATCTCCAAGATGGGATTCACCGGCTACTTCCTGGTGGTCGCGGACTTCATCAACTGGGCCAAGAACAACGGCATCCGCGTGGGTCCCGGCCGCGGGTCGGGCGCAGGGTCCATGTGCGCCTACGCCATGCGCATCACCGACCTCGACCCCCTCGAGCACGGCCTGCTGTTCGAGAGGTTCCTCAACCCCGAACGCGTCTCCATGCCGGACTTCGACATCGACTTCGACGACCGCCGCCGCGGCGAGGTGATCCAGTACGTCACCCACAAGTACGGCTCCGACAAGGTGGCCCAGATCATCACCTACGGCTCCATCAAGGCGAAGGCCGCCGTCAAGGACGCCTCCCGGGTGCTGGACATGCCGTTCGCCGTCGGGGAGCGGATCACCAAGGCCATGCCCGCCGATGTCATGGGCAAGGGGGTTCCGCTGCCGGAGCTGTTCAACCCGGAACACAAACGCTACGCCGAGGGCCAGGAGTTCCGTGACCTCTACGACTCGGACCCGGACGTCAAGACCGTGGTCGAGGCGGCCAAGGGCATCGAGGGACTGAAACGCCAGTGGGGTGTGCACGCCGCCGGGGTGATCATGTCGAACGCCCCTTTGCAGGACGTCATCCCGGTGATGAAACGGGAATCCGACGGCGCCATCATCACCCAGTTCGACTACCCGGGATGCGAATCCCTCGGGTTGATCAAGATGGATTTCCTGGGGTTGCGGAACCTCACGGTTATCGCCGACGCGGTGAACAACATCAAGATCAACCGCGACATCGACATCGTGCTGGAGGACCTTCCCCTGACCGATCCCGCCACCTACGACCTGCTGCAGCGCGGCGACACCCTAGGGGTCTTCCAGCTCGACGGCGGCCCGATGCGGCAGCTCCTGCGTTCCATGCAGCCCGACTGCTTCGAGGACATCTCCGCCGTCGGTGCGCTCTACCGTCCCGGTCCCATGGGCGCCGACTCGCACAACAAGTACGCGCGACGCAAGACCGGGCGCGAGAAGGTGGAACCGATCCACCCGGAGCTCGCCGAGGCCTTGGAGCCGATCCTGGGGGAGACCTACGGCCTGATCGTCTACCAGGAACAGGTGATGGCGATCGCCCAGCAGCTCGCCGGGTACACGCTGGGCGCCGCCGACATGCTCCGCCGCGCCATGGGCAAGAAGAAGAAGGCGGAGCTGGACGCCCACTACGAACGCTTCAGCAAGGGCATGAAGGAACGGGGATTCAGCCAGGGACCCATCGACGTGCTCTGGAACATCCTGCTGCCGTTCTCGGACTACGCCTTCAACAAGGCCCACTCGGCAGCCTACGGGCTGGTCTCCTACTGGACCGCCTACCTGAAGGCGAACTACCCGACCGAGTACATGGCGGCGCTGCTGCAGTCGGTCCGCGACGACAAGGACAAGTCCGCCGGTTACCTGGCGGAGTGCCGGCGCATGGGGATCCACGTCCTGCCCCCCGACGTCAACTCCTCCGAGATCGCCTTCACCCCCGTCGGCAAGGACATCCGTTTCGGGCTGGGGGCCGTCCGCAACGTCGGCGACAAGGTGGTCTCCGCGTGGACCGCGGAACGGGCCCGGGAAGGCAAGGCCAAGGACTTCCACGACTTCCTCGACAAGGCCCCCTTGCTGATGTGCAACAAACGGGTGATCGAATCGCTGATCAAGGCAGGCGGGTTCGACGAGCTGGGCCACACCCGGAGGTCGCTGATGACCGTCCACGAGGACGCCGTCGACTCTGTGATCGAGCTCAAGAAGAACGAGGAACACGGCCAGTTCGATCTCTTCGGGGACTTCGGCGGTGACGGTGAGGGCGGTCTCGACAGGCAGCCCGTGCCCGACCTGGAGGAATGGGACAAACGCACGAAGCTGGCCTTCGAACGGGAGATGCTGGGACTGTACGTCTCCGATCACCCGCTCAACGGCCTGGAACACGTGCTGCTCCAGCACGGCAAACACTCAGTCTCGAGCCTCGCCGCGGAGGGCGGGTTCCGGGGTGAGACCACCGTGTGCGGGCTCATCACCTCGGTGACCAGACGGGTCAACAAGAAGGGGGCATTCTACGCGGTCCTCGTGCTGGAGGACCTGGAGGCCAGCATCGAGGTCACGGTCTTCCCGAAGGTCTACGACGTGGTCGCCCAGTACCTGGCCCCGGACACCATCGTCTCGGTCAAGGGCGTGGTGGAGGAAGCGGAGGACCGGGCGCGGATACGGGCCCAGGACGTGCACGCCCCACAGGTGAGCGCCGACGGTGGCCTGGGGCCGGTGGTGCTGACCCTGCCGACGGTGCGCTGCACCCCGGGAGTGGTGGGCAACCTCAAACAGGTGCTGTCGGGTCATCCCGGGTCCGCAGAGGTACATCTCCAGCTCCGCAACGGCGACCGGCTCACCACTTTCCGGCTCGGCAACGGTTTCCACGTCGCCCCGAGCTCGCCGTTGTTCGCCGACCTGAAGGCGCTGCTGGGGCCTGGCGCGGTGTCCTTCGGGAAGGGGGCGGCGCATGGCTGAGCCTCGCCCTTCCCGGGCCATGCCCCGCCTGCTGTGGCGCGTACTCCAGTTCCTCGGGGTGCTGCTGGGGCTGGGGGCCCTGTGTGCCCTCGCATGGGCATGGCTCGCACGCAGGCCCGGGTATCTCGTCTCCCAGGAACTCGGGGCGAGCCTGTCGGAGCGGGGACTGGCGGAGGTTTTCTCCGCGGATGCGCTGTTCGTCCTGCTCGCCGCCCTGAGCGGGCTCGCAATCGGGTTGATCTCCTGGTGGTGGTTCAGGAATCGTGGCTGGTGGGTGTGCGTGGCCGCCGTCGGGGGGGCGTTGATGGTCTGTCTGCTCATCTGGCTGGGTGGGATGTGGATTCTGCCACCGAGTTTCGATTCCCGCCTCGCGGCGGCCTCCGCCGGGGACATCGTTCCCATTGACCTGAGCCTGCACTCGATGTCTGCCCTGCTGGTGGGGCCGTTCTGCGCCATCACCCCCGTGATGCTGCTCGCGGCATTCTGGCCTGAACCGCATCCCGTTCAGGCACCACCATCGGAGCCTCGCAGGATCGCGGCGGTAGACTGATCGACCGTGCTTAGAACGGTTGATCTGACGAGCATCGACGGCGGCTACCGTGCCCACGTTCCCAGGGCGGCGCTGGATGTAGCGGGGGCCATGGAGGCGGTGCGAGGGGTGTGCGACGCCGTCCGTGACCAGGGAACCGAGGCGCTCGCCGAGTACTCACAACGCTTCGACGGCGTGGTTCCCAGGACCTTCCGGGTGCCCGGAAGGGTGCTGGCCGAGGCCGCCGAACAGCTCGACCCGGAGCTCCGCGAGGCCTTCGAGGAGTCCATTCGGCGGCGCCGGCGCGTCGCCGAGACCCTGGAGCACGAAACCGATCCCGCCCCCGCCGTCCTGGCCGAGGGCGCCCGGGTCGGGTTGCGCAACATCCCCGTCGAACGGGTCGGCCTCTACGTGCCGGGGGGGCTCGCCCCGCTGGCCTCCAGCGTGATCATGAACGTCGTTCCCGCCCAGGCGGCCGGTGTCGGGGAGATCGCCGTCGCATCCCCGCCGCAGGCCGGATTCGGCGGCTGGCCGCACCCGAACATCCTCGCCCTGTGCCACATGCTCGGGGTCGAGGAGGTCTACGCCGTCGGCGGGGCCCAGGCGATCGCGATGTTCGCCCACGGGGTGACCGGCCTCTGTGCCCCCGTCGCCATGGTCACCGGACCCGGGAACATCTACGTGGTGGCGGCGAAACGGATGCTGCGGGGAATCGTGGGTATCGACTCCGAGGCCGGACCCACCGAGATCGCCATCATCGCGGATTCCTCCGCGAATCCCGCCTACGTGGCCGCCGACCTGATCTCCCAGGCAGAGCACGACCCGATGGCCGCGTCCGTCCTGATCACGGACTCCCCGGAACTCGCCGATTCCGTGGCGGCCGAGCTGGAGCCCCGGGTGGCGGCCACGAAACACCGGGAACGGATCCGTACCGCCCTGACGGGGCAGCAGTCGGCCGTGCTGCTGGTGCGCGACCTCGATCAGGCGGTCGAGGTCGCGGATGCCTACGCCGCCGAACACCTGGAGATCCAGACCCGCGACGCCGGAGAAGTCGCCGCCCGGATCCGCAACGCCGGCGCCATCTTCGTCGGCGACCACTCACCGGTCAGTCTCGGCGACTACTCGGCCGGCTCCACCCACGTCCTGCCGACCGCTGGCTGCGCGTGCCACGGATCGGGGCTGACCGTGCGTTCCTTCATGCGCACCGTGCACGTCATCGACTACTCGGCACGGGCCCTGACCGAGATCGCCGACGGGATCGAACGGTTCGCGCTGGCCGAGGACCTCCCGGGTCACGCCGCGGCGATCACGGTCAGGACGAGACGATGAGCGGGTCCGCCGGCCTGCCGCTCCGGGACGACCTGGTGGGGGAGGAACCCTACGGAGCGCCACAGATCGACGTGCCCGTGATCCTCAACGTCAACGAGAACCCCTACCCGCCCTCCGCCGGGTTGAGGCGGGCCATGGGGCAGGCCGTCCAGGAGGCCGCCGCGACGATGAACCGCTACCCGGACCGGGAAGCGGTGGCGCTCCGCGAGGACCTGGCTGCCTATCTCGGCAACGGCCTGACCGCCCGCAACATCTGGGTGGGAAACGGGTCCAACGAGATCATGGGGCAGCTGCTGACCGCTTTCGGAGGGCCGGGCCGCAGGATGCTGACCTTCACCCCCACCTATTCCATGTATCCCGAGTACGCGCGCAACACCTGCACCTCCTACGTGACCGAGTCCCGCAACCCTGACTTCACGGTGGATGCCGACCTGGTGCTCTCCGCCGTGGAGCGCCACGCACCGACCGTGGTCGTCATCACCACCCCGAACAACCCGACCGGCACCCGCACCGCCCCGGAAGTGATCGATGAGATCTGCTCCGCCACGGACGCGATCGTCGTGGTCGACGAGGCCTATCAGGAGTTCTCCCGCCACCCCGGGGCGTTGTCGTTGCTGGCCGGGCATCCCCGGCTCGTCATCACCCGCACCATGTCGAAGGCCTTCGCCATGGCCGGTGGGCGCGTCGGATACCTGGCCGCATCCCCGGAGATCGTGGACGCCTGTCGGATCGTGCGGCTGCCCTACCACATGAGCCTCCAGACCCAGGTCCTGGCACGGGTGGCCCTCGCGCACCGGGACGAGCTGCTGTCCCGGGTGGAGGAGCTGGCCGAGGAGTGCCGGGTCCTCCAGGGCTGGCTTCGGGGCCACGGCTACGAGGTGATTCGCTCGGAGGCGAACTTCGTGCTGTTCGGGCGCTTCGGGGACCGTCACGCAGTGTGGCAGGGGCTGCTGGACCGCGGGGTGCTGATCCGCGAAACCGGACCCGACGGGTTCCTGAGGGCCTCCGCCGGCACCCCCCGGGAAATGGCGGCCCTGAAACGGGCACTCACCGAGATCAATCCGGAAGGACGTCATTCATGAGCCGCACTGCAACCAGGTCCCGGACCACCAGCGAATCCGAGATCACCGTCACCCTCGACCTGGACGGAACCGGCCACAGCCGGATCTCGACCGGGGTCGGTTTCTACGACCACATGCTCACCGCGCTGTCCAGGCACTCCCTGATCGACCTCGACATCCAGGCCAGCGGGGACGTGCACATCGACGGGCACCACGTCGTCGAGGACACCGCGATCGTGCTCGGCCAGGCTCTGGGCGAGGCCCTCGGGGACAAACGCGGCATCCGGCGTTACGCGGACGCCACCGTGCCCCTCGACGAGGCCCTGGCGCACTGCGTTGTCGACGTGGCGGGGCGCCCCTACGTGGTGTGTTCGGGCGAGCCCGAAACACAGGCCTACGCCCGCATCGGCGGATCGGGTGTCACCTACGCGGGCTCCATGACCTACCACGTTTTCGAGTCCCTCGGGGTGAACGCAGGGTTGTGCATTCACCTGCGGCTTCTCGCCGGCCGTGACCCGCACCACATCGTCGAGGCCGAGTACAAGGCCCTGGCGCGTGCGTTGCGCGACGCCGTCGCCCTCGATCCGCGCGTTGTGGGTGTGCCCTCCACGAAGGGGGCGCTCTGAACCCCCGGGTGGGGTTGTTCGACTACGGATCGGGCAACCTGCACTCCGCGGCACGGTCGTTGGCGGCGGCCGGGGGCAGGGTCGTGCTGACCGGGGACATCCGGGAACTCGCGGGATGCGATGCGCTGGTGGTGCCCGGCGTCGGGGCCTACGCCGCCTGCATGGCGGGGCTGCGGGCGGCCGGGGGAGCGGAGCTCCTGGCGGGTTGGCTGCCCACCGGGAAGCCACTGCTGGGCATCTGTGTGGGGCACCAGATCCTTTTCGAGGAGGGCACCGAGCACGGCATCCGCACCACTGGCCTTGGCATCTGGCCGGGAACCGTGCAGATCTTGGCGGCCCGTCGGCTTCCGCACATGGGCTGGAATCGCGTCGAGGTTCCCCCGGGCAGCCGTCTGTTCGCAGGCGTCGAGGACGAACGGTTCTACTTCGTTCACAGCTACGCGGCGACCCGGATGCCGGGGAACGGCGACACCCTGGTGACCACCGCCACCCACGAGGTTCCCTTCGTGGCCGCCGTGGAGCGGGGGAATGTCTGCTCCACACAGTTCCATCCCGAGAAATCCGGGGAGGCCGGCGCCCGGCTGCTGCGCAACTGGCTGGATCCGCTGAACCCTCAGGACGCCAGCTGATCCACCAGCTGCGGCAACCCGATGGCCGCGGTGGTGCACCAGTGCAGGTCGCAGTCCAGGCCGGTGGGATCGGGATTGACCTCCACGACGAACGACCCGGCGCGCGCCGCCAGACCGGGTAGGGCAGCGGCCGGGTAGACGATCGACGAGGTCCCCACGACCAGGGTCAGGTCGGCCCGCTGGGCGGCCTCCACGGACGCGTCGATGTCGGTTGCGTCCAAGGGCTCCCCGAAGAACACGATGCTCGGCCTGAGATCACCGCCGCAGGATTTGCACGGGGACGGCGGGACGCGCAGGACCGGTTCCCGCGAGGCCATCGACAGGTCCGGCTGGCCGGGAAGCCCGCAATCGATGCAGTGGAAACGGTCGAGCCTGCCGTGCAGGTGGGCGAGCACCGTCGATCCCGCCCGCTCGTGGAGGTCGTCGATGTTCTGGGTGACGACGTCCATGCGCTGCAGAGGAGACCCTTCGCCGGTCAGTCCCGCCCAGCGGGCCAGCGCCTCGTGCCCCGCGTTCGGTGTGGTGGAGTTCACGATCCCGATGCGCCACAGGTACCAGGCCCACACCAGCTCGGGATCGGCACGCCAACCCTCCTCGGTGGCCATCGCCTCGGGAGAGTAACGGGCCCACAACCCCGCGGACTCGTCACGGAAGGTGGGGACCCCCGACTCGGCCGACATGCCCGCCCCGGTCAACACCAGGACCCTCCGGGCGGAACGTGCCCGTTCCAGCAACTCGACGGGAAGCGGTTCCAGTTTCTGGTGGTTCATGCCACCACTCTTGCACAAGCCATCCGATACGCCATCCGATACGTTGGCAACGTCGGCGAAGACGGGAACCGGGTGGGTCGGCCTGCTCATTCCGCGAGCCGGCCGCCTCGAAACCCCTTGGTGGTCTCGTGTCCGGGAATCGCGACGGGCCCTGGTGGTTTCGATGTGGACCGCTCCTTCGTCGCGGTCAGGCTCAACCAGTTTCGGAGAAGCCGTGAACAGGCCTCGTTGTTCCCGACATCGTCGGGTGGTCCCGTCAAGCAGGTCCACCCATCATCCGGGTCACCTCCTGGAACGGGAATATCCTGCCCCGGTGAAGATTTTGGTTACCGGTTTCGAACCCTTCGGTGGCTCCGACCACAACCCCTCCGAGGAGTTGATCACCCGGGTCGAGGGCGAATTCGCCACCGTGGTGCTTCCGGTGGAGTTCGGGACAGTGCGGAGGCTGGTTCCGGCTCTGCTGGCCGAGCACACTCCCACCCATGTGGTGTGCCTGGGGTTGTCCGGCCGTGCGTCGGGACTGAACGTGGAACGGGTTGCAGTCAACCTGATCGACGCCCGTATTCCTGACAACGCCGGGGCCCAGCCCGTGGACCGGCCTGTGGTCCCCGGCGGTCCTGCCGCCAGGTTCGCCACTCTACCCGTGAAGGCGATGCTGCGTGCCGTGCACGCGACCGGGGTGCCCGGGGAACTCTCCCTCAGCGCCGGAAGCTACGTCTGCAACGCGCTCTTCTACCTGGTACTGCATGAGGCCGCGGCTCTCCCACGGGACAGCCGACCGAGATGCGGGTTCATCCACGTACCCCCGGAGGAAACCCTCGACCTGGACTCCCAGGAACGAGGCCTCAGAGCGGTCCTGAACCATCTCGATGCTCCCGAGGCGCACTTCGCGGATGGCGCGCTCGACTGACGTCCTGGTCCCGCCTCAACCCCTGCTGATGCTTTCTGTCCCACAGCCTGCCTTCACGGTAGGGTTGCGCGTCGTGGAAGCATTGCAGTTGTTGCCCGCAGTCGATGTGCAGGACGGCCGGGCCGTCCAACTCGTCCAAGGCGTTGCGGGTACCCAGAAGGAGTTCGGGGATCCGCTCTCCGCGGCACTCAGGTGGCAGGAGGAAGGCGCGTCCTGGATCCATCTGGTCGACCTCGACGCCGCCTTCGGGCGCGGCTCCAACGCGGCTCTGCTCGCCGGGATCATCGACGCACTCGATGTGAATGTCGAACTTTCCGGTGGAATCCGGGATGACGCATCCCTGGAGCGGGCCCTCGGCACCGGGTGCCGCCGGGTCAACATCGGTACCGCGGCGCTTGAGCGGCCCCAGTGGTGCGAAAGGATCATCGAGCGTCACGGCGACCGTGTCGCCATCGGGTTGGACGTGCGCGGGGAACGGCTCGCCGCACGGGGCTGGACCACCGAGGGAGGGCCGTGGACCGAGACCCTTGACCGGCTGGCAGCGGTCGGGTGCCGTCGTTTCATGGTCACCGACGTCAACTCCGACGGCATGCTCACCGGGCCGAACCTCGATCTGCTGGCTGATGTCTGCGCTCGAACGAGTGCCGCCGTGATCGCATCCGGCGGTATCTCCGACCTGGATGATCTGCGTGCGCTGCGGGACCTCACCCGTGACGGTGTGGAGGGTGCCATCGTCGGCACCGCCCTCTACCTCGGCAGGTTCACCCTGGCCGAGGCCATTGAAGTCGCTGGTCCGCAGCAGATTGGAGGAGCGGCATGAGTCCCGCGCCACGCAGCAGTTTCGGTGCCTCGGAATCGACCCGCCTTCACACCCCACCGTTGCTGACCGGGCGAATCGCCGAGCTGCTCGCGGGCAAGAAGATCGCCATGACGGGTGTCACCGGTTTCATCGGTGAACAGATGCTCTGGAAGTTCCTCACCGAGTGCCCGGAGACGACAACTGCGGTGCTGGTGCGCCGCAAGGGTTCTCTGTCCGCCACCCAACGGGTCGCCTCGCTGCTGAGGAAGAAGATCTTCAAGGACGTCGTCGCCGAGGCCGGTTCCGTCGAGGAACTGATGGCCACTCGCATCGATGTCATCGAGGGTGACCTCCCGGACGCCCCGGAGCTGCCACGCGACATCGACGTGTTGGTGCACTGCGCCGGGGACGTCTCCTTCGATCCGCCCATCGACGCGGCGTTCAAGACCAATGTGCTCGGTGTCAAGGCGCTGCTGAAACGGTTCCGTGAATCCTGCTCCGACGAGAACGGGGTCCTGGTGCGCGTTCCGCACTACGTACACATCTCGACGGCCTACACGGCCGGGCGTCGCAGGGGACCGATCCCGGAGGCAGCCCATCCCCACGAGGTGGACTACGAGGCCGAGACCCGGGCCGCGCTGGCGATGACGGACCTCGTCGAGGCCCGGTCCCGCACATCCGAGCAGTTGACGGCGTTGCGCAAGGAGGCAGAGAAACTGCATCGCCGTGCCGGGTACCTCACCACCAGCGAGGACACCGAGCGGCGACGGCTCGAGTGGGTGAAGAGGGAGCTGGTGGCTGCCGGAACGGAGAGGGCTCGGTCGCTGGGATGGACCGACGTGTACACCTTCGCCAAGGCGATGGGTGAGGCGGTCGTCGCGGATCTGTGCCGCGACATGCAGGTCTCCATCGTCCGCCCGGCGATCGTGGAGTCGTCGCTGCGATACCCGCACCCGGGATGGATCGAGGGTTTCAAGATGGCAGATCCGATCATCCTGGCCTACGGGCGGGGGCAACTGCCCGAGTTCCCGGCCTCTCCGGATGCCGTGATCGACATCATTCCCTGCGACTACGTGGTCAACACCATCGTCGCCGTCTGTGCCACCCGGCCGAAGGTGGGGGAACCGGAGTTCTACCACTGCTCCTCAGGGGCCAGGAACCCGTTGACCTTCCGCGGCATCTACGAGCACATCCGCTCCTACTTCTCACGCCATCCCTACCGGGACGGCCAGGGCTCCCACCAGCTCGCCACGTGGAACTTCCCCGGTCCGGAACCGGTGGAGCGCAAGCTCTGGTTCGCGGAGAAGGGAGTTGCGATCGGCAATCGTCTCCTGGACTTCGCCCCGCGGGGCAGGAGGACCCGCGCCGCGGCCCGGGCCCTCGACAGGACTGCGAAGCAGCTGGATTTCCTCAACAGATACCTGGGTCTCTACGGCGAGTACCTCCAGTCTGAGCTGCACTTCGTCGACGACTGCACCCTGGCCCTGCACAACAGTCTTCACGAGGATGACCGCGAAACCTTCGGTTTCGACTCGGGCAACCTCGACTGGACCCACTACCTGGAGGATGTTCACGCCCCGGCGATCACGGATCCCGTGCGTCGCCTCGAGGCCGCCCGGCGGCGCCGCAAGGCCCGTTCCGCCACCTACCGGGACCTCAAACCCGCCGAGCCCGGGACGGTGCTGGCCGCCTTCGACCTGGACGGCACGGTGATGACTACCAACGTCATCGAGACCTACCTGTGGCTGCGGCTGCCCGAGCTGTCGCTGACGCAGCGCGCGGGGGAGTTGATGAGGGTCGCCGCCCAGCTGCCCAACTACCTGGGGGCCGAACGCAAGGATCGTGGGGTGTTCCTGCGGCAGGTGTACCGCCGCTACGAGGGCGCCAGGTTGGACGAGCTGGAACGTTTCGTCGACGAGCGGCTGACCCCGTTCGTGCTGGACCGGACCTCCCCCGAGGCGGTCCGGCGCATTCGCGAGCACCGGGAGGCCGGGCACACCACGATCCTTCTCACCGGAGTCATCCGCCCCCTGACCAGGCCGTTCGAGGGGCTCTTCGACCATATCGTCGCCGCCGACCTGGCGACGGATGCGGACGGGGTGTGCACCGGTTTCCTGACCGGTCCCCCCATGGTGGGGGACTCCCGCGCCGCGTGGCTCACCCATTACGCGGGTCTCCACGGCATCGACCTGTCGGCATCCTTCGCCTACGCGGACAGCCACGTCGACCTGCCGATGCTGCGCTCCGTCGGGAATCCCGTCGCGGTCAGCCCGGACATCGGGTTGATGCGCGCCGCCAGGGAGTCCGGCTGGTCGATCATCGACTGGCCATCCCATGCGCTTCAGCCCAGATGGAAGCTGCCGTCGTGACCCGCCCCGGTTTCGTCCTGAAGGTCGACGAACGCACCCCGCCGCTGCTGACCCTCGCGGGCTGCAACGTCGGACTGCAACGCTTCCCCGCCGGAACCGGTGTGGTCTACCCGCCGCAGCCCGTGCCCTCCTCGGATCCCGTCGCTCTGGTGGAGGGGGCACTCGCCAACCCGGTCGACAGCACCCCCCTGGCGGGGCTGTTGCGCCCGGGGATGAGACTGACCGTCGTGGTGGGAAACGTCGACCCGGTGCAACCCGGGATGCGTTTCGACATCAGGCGCAGCATCGTCGAGCGCGTCCTGGAACACGCCGCCAGGGTGCGGGTGGATGACGTCGCCATCGTGGTGGCCGGTGGTCTGGGACCCCGGTGGGGTGGTCAGGACATCGTCGAGGCCCTCGGGGACCGGGTCGCCGCGTCCTTCCTGCCCGAGGGCAGGATCACCAGCCACGACGTGACCTCGGAGGACCTGGTCACGGTGGCCACCGTGAGCGGGGAACCGGTCAGGACGAGTGTGCGGATCGCGGAGTCGGACCTGGTGGTCCTGGTGGATGTCTGCCACGGGCCCGGGGAGCGGATGCTGCTCGCGGCCGGGGCGACGGACGTGGCCACCATCAACCGGATCTCTGGTTTCAATGGCAGCGAATCGGCGCGTGGGCAGGCCGCCGCGGCGATCCACGGGGCCATTCCCGTTTTCTCCGTCACCGCGGTTCTCGGGCAGCCCTACCTGGGTCGCCACCTGAGTTTTCTGAACCACTGTGAGTGGGAATGGCGGTTCCCGGAGCAGATGGCATACGCCACCGCCCGTCAGTTCACCACGCTCCTACCCCGGCAGGGTGCCCAGAAACTCTACGCGGCACCGCGAGCGGACTACGAGCTCTGCGACGTCATCGGCGGCGAACCGAAGCAGGTGGCGACCCGCGCCGCCGAGGTGTGGCGGGCGGCGAACGCCGTTGCGGCGCCGAGCACCGGGATCCTCCTGACCTCGGTGTGGGGCAGTGGCTTCGACCCGGGCGACCCCGTGGGCTCGCCCGTCAACGCCTCCCACCAAGCGCTGCGCAATGCGGGAATCGATGCGGAGCGCTCCCTCCTGCGCGACGGCGGGATACTGGTCGCCTTCCACCCGCTCAGCCGGGCCTTTCCGAACCGGGTCCTCGCCCCGGCTGCCGATTTCTTCGCCAAGGTGCTTCCCGGCACGAGGGAACCTGCCGAGATCCATGAGCGATTCGAACGCCGGGCCCTGGCCGATGACTGGTACCTGAAGCTCTATCGCGACCACAACGCCTGGCATCCACTGGCTGCATTCCACACCTGGTACGGGATCCGTCGTGCCACCGCTCGACTGGCTGATGTCATCTGGGTGGGGGCCGACCGGGAAACCGCCCGCGTCCTCGGGCAGCGGGCGGCAACCACCCTGGAGGACGCGCTTGAACTTGCCCGGCAGATCACCGGGGACCAGGGGCATGCCATCTATCTGCACGGACCGGGACGGATCTTCGGGGAGTCGCGGTGATCACCTGGTTCTCGGACATGCTGGGGTTTGCCCGGACGACGGGGTTCGGACTGGTTCGGCGGCGTCCTGCCGGCGCCCCGGAACCGGCGGCGCGGCGCCGTGACCGCTTGGCGCGCTCGGACCTGAGCGAGACCCCGGACCTGTTCAACCCACTGACCTGGCGGCTGGAGTACCGGGTGGCGGGGCTCGACTCGCTGCAGGGACTGGAGGGGCCGGTCATCTTCGCCGTCAACGAACAGGGGGTTCTCGACTGGCAGGTCCTGAAGGCCGTTCTTCCAGCACGGCTTCGCACGACCAACCGGGGTGTCGACCGCGCCTTGACGAAGGAGCGCAGCATCGTCGTCTTCTCGGAGCCCTCGCGCGTCGACGGCGGAGTGGGGGAGTTCACCGCGCTGCCAGCGGAACTGGCGACCGAGCACAACGTACCGATCATTCCGGTGGCGATCGTCGGGACCTTCAAGCTGAACGAGGTGCTGAGGCTGGCCCTGCGGCGAAGGCCCCGAATCTCGGTGCGTTTCGGGTCACCGATCTATGCTCGGGGCAGGTCGGTCACGGAAACGACTGAGGTGATCCAAGGAGCGGTTGGGGCGCTTTTCCACAGCGAGGAAATCTCGTGGTGGGCGATCCAGAGTCACGCTCCCATGGCCAACGGCGAACCCATGCCCCGCTGGCGTAGGCTCTGGCAGCAGACGGCGCCGCGTCCCGACCGGGACCGACACATCTGGAAGAACAGCGGGTGAGGAGAAGCCGTGGATCTCTACATCGAGAACCATCTCACGTGGCGCATTCTCGCCCAGGACGACTGGGATGAGTTGCTCTCCTTGAGGGCACAACTGGAGGCGCTGGACGACCTCGTGCTGCCCGCCACCGATCGGGTGATCGGGGGGAACGCGCGAACCATGACGGCAGGGGACGCCATCGGCGGCTGGGACTCCTACGGGAACCTGTCTGCCTTCGGGTGGAACATCCCGGAGCCGGGAAGCCATCCCGCGAAACTTTTCCTGCTCGGTGGGGTACACCCAACACACCGGTATCAGGGGATCGGGCGTGCGCTGCTTGCTTGGCAGGAGGAGCGGGCACTCGCCTGGCGGGACGAGCACCACCCGGGGGAGTCGATATGGCTCGGTTCGTACGTGGAGGCGGATCAGACCTGTCTGAGGCACCTGCTCGTGCAACGGGGCTTCCTGGCGGAACGCTACTTCTTCGACATGCACAGGGATTTGTTCAACCTCCCCAAGCTGCACGACATCCCCGGGCTGGTGTTCGAGAACTTCACCCCGGAGCGCAGCGACCAGGTGCTGCGACTGCACAACTCGTGCTTCAGCGCGCGGATCGACGACGCCGCGTGGGCGGAGTCGTTGAGGGAGGAAACCTTTCGCGCCGACTGGTCATGGATCGCGATCAGGGGAGACGAGGTCGTCGGGTACTGCCTGTCGGGCACCGACGACGCCGCAGGGCTGGACGGCGTGATGGAGGGGTGGTGCGACCGGTTGGGCGTGGCCAGGTCACATCGGCATCAGGGAGTGGCCCAGGCCCTGTTGTGCCGGTCCCTTCACTCGATGGCCGCCTCTGGCTGCCCCGCAGCGGGTATCGGGGTTGACACCCGCAACCGTGCGGTCGCGGACTGGTTGCACCGGGTGCTCGGATATGAGGAGCGCGACAGCGTGACCCTGTTGGGAAAGAGCATCCCGGCGGCTTGAGATAAGCTCGCTCAAGCAAAATTGACCTCTACCCGAAGGACGGGATGCATGAGCGGACACTCCAAATGGGCGACGACCAAGCACAAGAAGGCGGTCATTGACGCCAAACGCGGCAAGTTGTTCGCCAAACTGATCAAGAACGTGGAGGTGGCAGCCCGGCTCGGTGGCGGAGACCCGAGCGGCAACCCGACACTTTACGACGCCATTCAGAAGGCCAAGAAGTCCAGCGTCCCCAACGACAACATCGATCGTGCCGTCAAGCGTGGTTCCGGCGCCATCTCCGGTGGCGCCGACTACGAGACGATCATGTACGAGGCCTACGGGCCCTCCGGGATCGCGATCCTGATCGAATGCCTGACCGACAACCGGAACCGTTCCGCCTCGGACGTGCGCGTCGCGGTCACCCGCAACGGTGGCACCATGGCAGATGTCGGATCGGTACAGCGCCTGTTCTCCCGCAAAGGGGTCGTCGTGGTCCCCAAACAGCAGGAGGGCAGGGAAATCATGGAGGACGACCTGCTCGAGGCAGCCCTCGAGGCGGGTCTCGAGGAGGTCAACGACGAGGGCGAGGCCTGGGAGGCCGTCTGTGATCCCGGTGACACGGTGGAGGTTCGCAGGGCCGTCGAGGCGGCGGGGTTCGACTACGATTCCTCCGAGGTTCAGTTCGTCGCGTCCTTCGACCAGGAGGTCGACACCGTGGAACTCGCCCAGAAGATCTTCCGCATCATCGATGCCCTCGAGGACTCCGACGACGTGCAGAACGTCTTCACCAACCTCGACCTCACGCCGGAGGTTGCGGCAGCTCTCGAAACCGAGGATTGATCGTCTATAATCCGAACTGATGTTCGAGAAGAAGCGCATTCTGGGGATCGATCCCGGTCTCACCCGCTGTGGTGTCGGCGTGGTGGACGGTACCGTGGGACGCCCTCCCGTCTTCGTCGCGGTCGGGGTCGTGCGCACCAGCCCGGATCTGGACGTGGCGCATCGGCTGCTCCAGGTGGAGGCCGGGCTCGAACGGTGGTTCACCGAATGCTCTCCCGACGTGGTCGCAATCGAACGTGTGTTCGCCCAGCACAACACCGCCTCCGTGATCGACACGGCACAGGCCGCGGGGGTCGCTGCCCTGGTCGCGGCCCGGCGTGGACTTCCCGTCACGTTCCACACCCCGAGCGAGGTGAAGGCCGCCATCACCGGCTCCGGGCGGGCGGACAAGGCGCAGGTGACCTCCATGGTCACCATGGTCCTGAAACTCGGGGTGCCCCCGAGGCCGGCGGATGCGGCGGATGCCTTGGCACTGGCCGTCTGTCACGCCTGGCGAGGTGGCCACACGAATCGATATGCGGCCTTGGCGGCGGCTGCGAGAGGAAAATGATGATCTCCCACTTGACGGGTACAGTGACAGCCGCAGGGACTGCCTGGTTCGTGATCGATGTCGGTGGGGTGGGTTTTCGCGGGAACTGCACGCCGGCGACCGCAGCCACACTGCGTCCGGGTGAGACGAGAACCATCCACACGTCTCTCGTCGTGCGCGAGGACTCGTTGACGCTGTTCGGTTTCGGTAGCGACGCCGAACGAGAGGCCTTCGAACTGGTGCAGGGCGCATCGGGAGTCGGGCCGAGGGTTGCCCTGGCGATCTGCTCCGTGCTGTCGCCCGGTGATCTGAAACGAGCCGTTCTCACGGAGGATCTGCGTGCCCTGTGCCGGGTTCCCGGAATTGGAAACAAGAGCGCTCAGAAGCTGGTGCTGGAACTCAAGGACAAGGCCGGGCTGCTCGCCCTGGGGGATGCGGAGCCGGAGACGAGGGTCGGAACGACGAATGAGGCGTGGCGTGACCAGGTCGTGGATGGCCTTCAGGGGCTTGGTTGGTCCGCGAAGGAGGCCGGATCCGCGTGCGATGCCGTCGCTGACCTGGCTGCGGAGGGCGCGAACGTCGCCCAGTTGATGCGGGCAGCCCTCGGAACGTTGGCGAAACGTTGATGTCCGAGGAGGGAGCCGTGGATTTCTCTGAGGTGGATCCCGCAAGCCGTTCCGAGGAAAAGGACTTCGAAGCGGCCCTGCGGCCCAGGCGTCTGAGCGAGTTCGAGGGTCAGCCCCGGGTCCGTGACCAGCTTGGGCTCGTTCTGGAAGCTGCCAGGCACCGGGGAAGCAGCCCGGATCACGTGCTGTTGTCCGGTCCACCGGGATTGGGGAAAACCACCTTGGCGATGATCATCGCGGCGGAGCTCGACGTGAACCTGCGCATCTCGTCCGGTCCTGCGATCCAGCATGCAGGTGATCTGGCGGCCATACTCTCGGGCCTCGACGAGGGGGATGTGCTGTTCCTCGACGAGATCCACCGGCTCGCCCGCCCCGCCGAGGAGATGCTCTACCTGGCGATGGAGGACTTCCGGGTCGACGTGGTGGTCGGCAAGGGGCCGGGGGCAACGGCCATCCCGATAGACCTGCCCGCCTTCACACTGGTCGGCGCAACCACCCGGGCGGGTCTGCTGCCGGGGCCGCTGCGGGACCGGTTCGGTTTCACCGCGCAGCTGGAGTTCTACGACGCCGCCGATCTGGCGGACATCGTCGCGGCCTCGGCCGCGAAGCTGGGAGTGCGGCTGCAGGAAGTGGCGGCGAAGGAAATCGCGGGCCGGTCCCGGGGGACCCCTCGGATTGCGAACCGGCTGCTCCGTCGTGTCCGGGACTACGCCCAGGTGGGGGGACACCGGGAAGTGCAGCTCGAACACGCCCGGGCCGCGCTGGAACTCTACGAGGTCGACGAACGTGGCCTGGACCGGCTCGACAGGGGGGTGCTGCGCAACCTGTGCACCTTGTTCAACGGGGGGCCGGTGGGCCTGTCCACCCTGGCCCTCAGCGTGGGGGAGGAAACCGAGACCGTCTCAGAGGTGGCGGAGCCCTTCCTGATCCGCGAGGGCCTGATGATGCGCACCCCGCGTGGCCGAATCGCCACCGCCGCAGGCTGGCGGCATCTCGGACTGCGCCCTCCGGTCGGTGAGCCTTCGTTGTTCGAGTGAGCTATTCTGACCCACGGCAAACCCGCCAACCGCCTCGTTAAGGAATGAACAGATGCCAGGTCTCGATCTGCTTTTGATGCTCGTCGTCTTCGTGGGCGCCGCATATTTCTTGATGATCCGGCCCCAGCAGAAGCGCATGCGTGAGCACCAGTCCCAGATCGACGCGCTGCAGCCCGGAGCCCGCGTCATCCTCAACTCCGGTGTTTTCGCCACCATCTCCCACATCGCCGACACACAGGCGATCGTGGAGCTGGCCCCCGGGGTCGAGGTGACCATCCTCAAGCAGGTCATTGCACGCGTCGCGAAGAACGATGAGGAAGAGTTCGAATTCACCGATGAGGTGGGTGTGGTGGAGGAAAACGAAACCACCGATGGCGGGGAAGATGTCACGGACGGCACCGACACCCCGGGAACGCAGGAATCCGCCACGGTCGATGAGTCCGTTTCCGAGAAGAACTGAATCGAGCCCGTATGGCAAAGGTATACCGTAAACCCCGTCCAGGGTTGACACTGCTCGTCTTCCTGCTCGCCATCGGCGCGATGTTCGGGATCATGGCATCAGCCGGTGCCTGGTCCCCGAAGCTCGGCCTCGACCTGCAGGGCGGCATGACCATCACCTTGACCGCGACGAACTCGACGGTCGACAAGGACTCGCTCGAGCTGGCCAAGAGCATCATCCAGAAACGTGTCGACGGACTGGGAATCGGCGAGGCCTCGGTGACCACCTCCGGTGACAGGCACATCGTCGTCTCCGCCCCCAACATCCAACGCGACGACATGGTGAACCTGATCGGCAGCACCGCCCAGCTGACCTTCCGTCCTGTGCTAGGCATCAGCCAGGTGGGGCAGCAGAACACCGATCCCAGCCTTCCCGGCCTGCCCACCCCCACCCCGGAGCCGGGTGATGTCGGGAGCGTCCTGAGCGTCGACGAGGTGCTGGCCTACAAGGCAACGGAGCAGGACACCCAGGCTCTCAACGAGTTCAAGTGCAGCGACAAGGTCGAGGCACGATTGGACAGGACCACGATGGGTTGTGACCCGACGGGCCAGATGAAATACCTCCTCGGCCCCGCGGCCATCGTCGGTGAGCGCGTTGTCAAGGCCAACTCCGGGGTTCCGCAGGGACAGGTTGCCCACGTCGTCACCCTCGAGTTCGACGAAGCGGGCACGAACACGTTCAGTCAGATGACCACGGCCATGGTCTCCAAGCAGGCGCCGGAAAACCAGTTCGCGGTCGTGCTCGACGGCGTGGTGCAGTCCGCGCCGCGCGTCCAGACCGCCATCACCAACGGACAGGCCCAGATCACCGGCAACTTCACCGCCGAGTCCGCTGCCGAACTCGCCAACATCCTGAAATTCGGTGCGCTACCCCTCAATTTCGAGCCCTCCCAGGTGGAAACGGTGTCCCCCACACTCGGTGGCGAACAGCTCCGCGTCGGTCTGATCGCCGGCGGCATCGGTCTCGCGCTCGTGATCCTGTACTGCCTCGTCTACTACCGTGGACTGGGGCTCGTGGTGATCGGATCCCTCGGTGTCGCGGCGCTGGCAACCTACGCATCCATGGTGATTCTCGGCGAGGCGATGGGATTCACCCTGAACCTCCCGGCCATCGCCGGGGCGATCGTGGCAATTGGTGTGACGGCGGATTCGTTCGTCATCTACTTCGAACGCATCCGTGACGAGATACGCGATGGGCGAAGTCTCAGATCCGCCCTCACCACGGGCTGGGTCAAGGCCAGACCCACGATCCTGGTCGCGGACATGGTCTCGATTCTCTCCGCCATCGTCTTGTTCATCCTCGCGGTCGGCGGCGTGAAGGGTTTCGCCTTCTCCCTCGGCCTGACCACCCTGCTCGACCTGGCGGTCTGTTTCTTCTTCACCAAACCCCTCGTGCAGCTGCTGGGGCGCACCAAGTTCTTCGGTGAGGGGCACCGGTTCTCCGGACTCGACGCCAGCCACATGGGAGTCAGCCGGGATTCCCTGCTGGGCCGCCGCAGCCGCCGCACCCACCGCGCCAAGGAGGCCTGATGTCCACCAAACACGGGCTCGCCCACCGTTTCTACACGGGCCAGATCTCCTACGACTTCGTCGGCCACAAGAAATTCTGGTACGCGTTCTCGGTCGTGGTGCTCGCCGTCTGTTTCCTGGCCGTGGGGTTCAAGGGCCTGGCGCTCGGCATCGACTTCCGGGGCGGAACCGACTTCCAGGTGGCGATGCCGGTCACCGAGACCACCGTCGACGAGGTGCGCGCCAAGGTGGCCGATTTCGAGGTCAAGGACCTGGGGGCCCAGGTCTTCTCCCTCGGGGAGAGCGCCGTGCGGATCCAGACGCGCTCCCTCGACCCCGAGGAAACCGTCTCCGTTCGCGCCGCCATCGCCAAACTGGCAGACGTGAAACCCGATGACGTCACCTACACGGCGATCGGCGCCTCGTGGGGTGAACAGATCTCCCGGCAGGCCCTGATAGCCCTGGCGGTGTTCATAGCGCTCGTGATGGTGCTGATCGGTTTCTGGTTCCGCAACTGGAAGATGTCCTTGGCCGCCGTCATAGCCCTGGCGCACGACCTGGTGGTCACCATCGGCATCTACGCGCTGAGTGGTTTCACCGTCACACCCGCGACCGTCATCGGCGTTTTGACCATTCTCGGCTACTCGCTCTACGACACCGTGGTGGTCTTCGACCGGGTGTCGGAGAACACGAGGAACCTGAAGGAGAGCAGGAAGACCTACGGGGAGGCCGCCAACCTGGCCATCAACCAGGTGCTGATCCGGTCCCTGAACACGACCCTGATCGGGATCCTGCCGGTCACGGCTCTGCTGATCGGCGGCGCCATGCTCCACAGCGGCCCCCTCGCCGATCTCGGCCTGGCGCTGTTCATCGGCATGATCGCCGGCGCCTATTCCTCCATCTTCATCGCTACCCCGCTGCTGGTGCAGATGAAGGAAAAGGAACCCGCCCAGGTGGCCCATCGCGCATCGCTGGCCCGCAAGGCCAAACGCGCGGCCGCCAAGGCCGAGCGCAAGCCGTCCGGGGAGGACACGGGCGACGATGAGGAGGACGCCTCGGGTTCCGAGGCCGTTGTCTCCTCGGAGACGCGCAGGCAGCGCAGCAACCTGTCGCGCGAGCAGAGGAAGCGTCAAAAGCGATGAACCTGGTTTCCTCCCTGATTGCGGACGTTCCGGACTGGCCCAAACCTGGGGTGGTCTTCAAGGACATCACCCCGCTGCTTGCCTCTCCCGAGGGTTTCCGGCAGGCGGTTGACGCCATCGTGGCGTCGGCCCCCGAGGCCATTGACGTGGTGGTCGGGATGGAAGCCCGGGGATTCATCTTCGCCGCCCCCGTCGCCCTGGCTCTCGGGGCCGGTTTCGTGCCGGTCCGGAAACCGGGGAAGTTGCCGCGTCCCGTGCTGAGTGAATCCTTCGACCTCGAATACGGCACCGCGACCCTCACCATGCACGCGGATGCCCTCGTCACGGGGGCGCGTGTGCTCGTCGTGGACGACGTGCTCGCCACCGGCGGCACCGTGGCGGCCACGGCCGCGTTGTTGAAACGGCTCGGCGCGGAACTCGTGCACGTGAGCGTGCTTCTCGAGCTCACAGCCCTCGGTGGCAGGGAAAGGCTCGCTGACCAAGGGATCAGCAGTTGTTCGGCGGTTCTGACGAGTTAGGGCCGTGGGCAGACTGAGGAAGCGGGTCCCCAAGGGGTATGCCACCTCGATGGTGAGCATGCCCCGTCCACAGGTGCGGCCGCTGCGTGAACTCGGGAAACGCGGGTTGCTGGCGCTCGTGCTGTTGATGATCAGCACCCTCGTCGTTTGGTTGGACCGCGACTCCTACGTCGACAACATCCGCGATGACGGGGTCAGTTTCATCGACGCCCTGTACTACTCGACGGTCACCATGACCACCACGGGCTACGGCGACATCACCCCCCTCGCCCCGCACGCCCGGCTCCTGAACGCGATCCTCATCACCCCGATGCGCGTCGGTTTCCTGGTGTTGCTGGTCGGCACCACCATTGCCGTGCTGGCGGACGAGGGCAGCCGCGCCATCCGTGACCTGCAGTGGAGGCAGAAAATGCGCAATCACGTCGTCGTGATCGGCTACGGCACGAAGGGCCGCAGCGCAATCAACACCCTTCGTCGCCACGGGGAACCGGACGACCGGATCGTGGTCATCGACAGCAGCGATGTCGCGGTGAGCGAGGCCAACCTCGACGGGCTGGCCGCCTTCCTGGGAGACGGGACACGCCGTGACCTGTTGCGGCGGGCCGAGGTGTCCAAGGCCCGGAAGATCATCATCTGTCTGTCCCGCGACGACGCCGCCATCCTCACCACACTCACCGCCAGGCAGCTCAACCCCGGGGCGAGCATCGTCGTCAGCGTCCGTGAGAAGGACAACGTCGCCCTGGTCCGCCAGTCCGGGGCCACCTCCGTGGTGACCTCGTCGGACACGGTGGGGCGTCTGCTGGGCCTGTCGGCGGTCGGTCCGGAGCTCGGTGCCATCATCCAGGACCTGCTGACCGCGGGTACGGGTCTTGAGGTCCAGCAGAGGCAGGCGAGACCCAGCGAGGTGGGGCAGTCCCCGAACGACGTCAAGGGGGAGCAGGTGATCGGGATCATCCGCAACGGCACGCTGCGGCGGTTCTACGACTCCACGGCATCCAAGATCCAAACCGGTGATCAACTAATCGTCGTGCGCCGCGCGGAACGACCCGACCTGCGAGACAGCGACGACTGAGTCAGATATCGGTTCCAATCGCACTAAACTTTCACCATGGCTGAGCAGGTGACGCAACAAGGAGCATTGCAACGCCTGACCAGCGGACCGGAGCAGCCGCGACTGCGAATGCGGCATCGATTGGCCCGGCTCGGGGCGGTCAGGCCCCGTTCAGCCGTGCTCGATCCCTTGTTCAAGATCATCAAGGCCAGTCACCCGAAGGCCAACCTGTCACTGATCGAGCACGCCTATCGCACGGCGGAGCAGCTGCACCGGGGGCAGAAACGCAAGTCCGGTGATCCCTACATCACCCACCCTCTGGCGGTGGCCACCATCCTCGCAGAGCTGGGCATGACCGAACCCGTGCTGGTCGCTGCTCTGCTGCACGACACCGTCGAGGACACCGAGTACACCCTCGAGCAGTTGCGTGAGGAGTTCACCGACGAGGTGGCCCGGATGGTCGACGGGGTCACGAAACTGGACAAGGTGACCTACGGGGAAACCGCTAAGGCGGAAACCATCCGGAAGATGATCATGGCCACCTCCGAGGAGGTGCGGGTCCTGGTGATCAAACTCGCGGACCGTCTCCACAACATGCGGACCATCGGTTTTCTCCGCCCCGACAAACAGGTCAGGATCGCCACGGAAACCCTCAACATCTTCGCCCCGCTGGCCCATCGGCTGGGCATGAACACCGTGAAGTGGGAACTGGAGGACCTGTCCTTCCAGGCCATCGAACCCAAGGTCTACTCGGAGATCGCGGATCTGGTGGCGCAGCAGGCACCGGGACGGGAACGCTACCTGCGGGACCTGATCGCGCAGTTCAAGCAGCTGATGGCGGACAACAAGATCAAGGCGACCATCTACGGCCGCCCCAAGCACTTCTACTCGATCTACCAGAAGATGATGGTCCGGGGCCGCGACTTCGCCGACATCTACGACCTCATCGGGTTGCGGGTGCTGGTCGACGACGTGCGGGACTGCTACGGAGTGCTCGGGGTGGCGCACTCCAAGTGGAAGCCGATCCCGGGCCGGTTCAAGGATTACATAGCGAACCCGAAGTTCAACATGTACCAGTCCCTGCACACCACCGTGCTCGGGGACCGGGGCGAACCCGTCGAGCTGCAGATCCGCACCCACGAGATGCACCGCCGGGCCGAGTACGGCGTCGCGGCGCACTGGAAATACAAGGAGAACCTGCGCAACGGGGTCACCCCCGAGGAGGCGGGGCTGCGGGCCATGCACCAGCTCGGGGTGATGAGCAAGGAGACCGAGGACCCGACGGAGTTTCTCGACTCGGTGTTGTTCGAGATCAACTCCGACGAGATCTACGTGTTCACCCCGAAGGGCGAGGTGAACGCCCTTCCGGTCGGGGCCACCCCGGTCGATTTCGCCTTCTCCGTGCACACGGAGGTCGGGTACCGCTGTATCGGTGCGCGGGTGAACGGCCGCCTGGTGGCGTTGTCGACGAAACTCGTCCAAGGTGACAAGGTTGAGATTCTCACCTCGAAATCCCCGAATGCCGGGCCGAGCCGGGACTGGCTCGGGTTCGTCGCCACCAGCCGGGCCCGTCAGAAGATCAAACAGTACTTTTCTCGAGAGCGTCGTGACGAGGCGATCGAGGACGGCAAGGAGATGTTGGCCAGAAGGCTTCGTCGCACCGGCTTGCCGATGCAGCGTCTCCTCACCCTGGAGAACCTCACCGCTGTCGCCAACGAACTGCGCCACGCGGATGTTTCCAGCTTGTACAAGGCGATGGGAGAAGGGCAGATTGGCGCCCAGGCCGTGGTCACCCATCTGATAGAGCTCGTCGGGGGTGAGGACGAGGTCGTCGACACCATCACCGAGGACGAGGGGATGAGAAACTCCCGCAGGCGTCCCCGCGCGGCCATGGAACCCCGAGTTCTGGTGGACGACGATCCGACGATGGTCGTCAAACTGGCGCGCTGCTGCCATCCGATTCCCGGGGATGCGATCACGGGTTTTGTCACCCGGACCGACGGGGTGTCGGTGCATCGCACCGACTGCACGAACGTTCCCGCCCTACAGGAAACCCCGGAGCGACTGGTCAAGGTGGCCTGGGACAAGACGGAGGGTGGACAGTTCCCCGTCACGATCCAGGTCGAGGGCATCGATCGGGCGGGTCTGCTCGCGGACGTCAGCCGGGTGATTTCAGACCTGCACGTCGATATTCTCGAGGCCACACTGACATCGGGGCGCAACAAGAAATTCTCCGGGAGACTCACCTTCGAGTCCCCGGACCCCAGGCACCTGAACCACGTCCTGAAACAGGTGCGTCGGGTTCCCGGGGTCTACGACGCCTTCCGCACGAATTCCTGATCCCGAAGCCGCCGTTTCCCCTTTCCCGGGACCGGGGGAAGGGGAAACGGCCTTGCCCGCTCACATCTCCTGGAAGTCTTGAAGAGTTTGTCGGGCCTGGTCCAGCCACGACGCGTAGGTCTCCAGTGATGTGCGCACGTCCTTCGCCCTGCGGGCATCACCTGCGGCCTCCGCCGTCTCAAGATCCTTGGTCAGCTTGTCCACCTGCGACTGGAACAAGGCGACGGTGTCCTCAGCACGTTTGCGCGCCTCGGGGTCGGTGCGGCGCCAACGTTCGGCCTCCAATTCGCCGACCCGGTCGGAAAGTTTCCTGACCCGGGAATCAAGGTCACGCATGGCCGCCCGAGGAACGTGGCCGATCTCGGAGAACTTGGACAGGAACCCACGAAGGGTGCTCTTGGCCACGTCGACATCCGTCACACCGTCGAGGTCGTGTTCCGCCTGCTCCAGAAGCGCTGTCTTCGCCCTGAGGTTCTCTGCCTGCGCGTCGTCCACGGCATGCTGGGCCGCTGAACGGGCGTTGAAGAATCTGTCCTGCAGGGCGTGGAACCTGGCCCACAACGACTCGTCATCGGCTCTCCGGGCGGATCCGGCCGCCTTCCAACGGGCCATCAGGTCACGGAAAGCGCCCGCGGTCGGCCCCCAATCGGTGGATTCGGCCAAGGGTGTGGCCTCCTCGATGATCTCTTCCTTGAGACGCTTCGCCTCGTCGCGGCGTGAGTTCAGTTCGGTGAAATGGGCCTTGCGGCGGCGCGTGTACTGGGTGCGTGCCGAACTGAACCGGTGCCAGAGGTCGTTGTCGGTGGTGCGGTCGACGCGGGGCAGTGCCTTCCACTCCTCCAGGAGCTCCCGGAACCGATCGACCCCGCGACGCCAGTCGTTGCCGCCCGCCAAGGACTCGGCCTCGTCCACCATCGCCTGCTTGGCCGCGATGGTGGACGCGTTCTGTTCCGCGCGGGCGGCCTTGCGTGCCTCTATCTGGGCCGGAAGCAGCTCCTCGAGAGCGTCCAGCCGGGCCGCGAGGGCTGCGAGATCACCAACCGCATTCGCCTCCGTGACATTGGCGCGAGCGGTGATGATGGCCTTGCGTGCATCCTCGGGGGACATGGCCTGGGTCTCAACGCGAGACACCAGCAGGGTCACCTCGGCGGCCAGGTTCTCGTAGCGCCGTGTGTAGAACGTCAAGGCTTCCTCAGGGGTGGAGTCGGGGATCTGCCCGACACTTCTCTCTGTGTCACCGATGCGAACATAAACGGTGCCGTCCGGGTCAACACGACCGAAGTCCGCGGGCGCTTGCTGTTGGCTCATGCACACAATCTAGCGGGCAAACCCTTCAGGGGACAGGGCGGGTGCGAAGGTTGTGTGAAACCTTTTCGTGCACGCCCCGGATTGCTGCCATACAGTTGGGCGCGTGCGTATCGAGACCATCCCCGTTTCCCCCTGGACCGCGAACTGCTACCTCATCGCGGCTGATTCGGATGAGAACGGATGCCTTGTCGTCGATCCGGGGGTGAAGGGATCCGAGCTGATCTCCGCGGCCCTGGGCCGTCTTGGCTGGCACCCGGAGGTCATCCTGTGCACACACGGGCATCTCGACCACGTCGGCGATGCGGCGACCCTGGCGGCCGTGTGGAACGCTCCCGTCCGATGCGCAAAGGTCGACCAGGAGATGCTCGTCCGCCCCTCCGCAGGTCTGGGGCCCCGGCTGGTGCCCCTGATCCGACAGCTCATCGGCGAGGACGAACTGGATCCCCCCGGTGACCTCCGGGATCACGAGACCTTCCGGGCTCCCTGCGGACTCGAGGTCAGACCCCACGCCGCCCCGGGACACACCCGCGGATCCACGCTCCTGGAGGTCGGGGACGGGACCGGGAAGGTGCTGCTGACCGGGGACGTGATCTTTCGGGGCACCATCGGGCGAACAGACCTGCCCGGCGGGAACCCGGAACAGATGCGATCCACCCTACGGGGAATTCTTGAGGCCTTTCCCGACGAGACCGTGCTGCTGCCCGGTCACGGGGAACCCACCACCGTCGGGGCCGAGAAACTGCACAACCCCTACCTGCAAGCCGATTTCCTGAAGGACTGAGCCATGGCACGCCCCAAACCGATCTCCGGTTTTCCCGAATTCCTTCCCACCGGGCGCCTGGTGGAGAATCAGGTGCTCGCCACCATCACCTCCACCTTCGAACTCCACGGCTTCGCACCCATCGAGACCCGGGCCGTCGAACCCCTTGACCAGCTTTCCCGCAAGGGAGAGATCGACAAGGAGATCTACGTCGTCAGGCGCCTGCACGCACAGGCCGGGGAGACGGATGAACTCGGCCTTCACTTCGACCTGACGGTACCCTTCGCCCGCTACGTGCTGGAGCACTCCGGGCACCTGAGCTTCCCCTTCCGCCGCTACCAGGTGCAGAAGGTCTGGCGCGGCGAACGCCCGCAGGAAGGCCGCTACCGCGAGTTCACCCAGGCCGACATCGACATCGTCGGCCGCGACCGGCTGGCAGACCACCACGACGCCGAGATCCCCCTGGTGGCCCTCGACGTCTTCGGGAAACTGCACCGGGACCTGGGCCTGCCGCCGGTGAGCATCCGGGTCAACAACCGGAAACTCTCGGAGGGGTTCTACCGGGGCCTCGGGATCGACGACACGGCTGCCGTGCTCCAGCGCGTCGACAAGTACGACAAGGTGGGGCCGGATGTGGTGGTCGAGTTGCTGACCGAGCAGGTGGGGCTGAGCGAATCCCAGGCCCGCGCCTGCGTCGCCCTGGCGGGGATCAGATCCGAGGACGAGTCCTTCGTCGATCAGGTGCGGGCCCTGGGCGTCACCCACGAGCTGCTGGACGAGGGCCTGACGGATCTCGCCTCGCTCATCCGGATCGCACGCGGAACCGAACCGGGCCGGGTGGTGGCGGACCTCAGGATCGCGCGAGGCCTCGACTACTACACGGGAACCGTCTACGAAACCCTGCTGCTGGGTTCGGAGAAACTCGGTTCCGTGGCCTCGGGCGGTCGTTACGACTCCCTGGCGAGCGACGGGAGAACGACTTTCCCCGGGGTCGGGTACTCCTTCGGCGTCACCCGGATACTCGCCCCGCTGATCGGCAGGGGCGCCCTGACCACCACCCGCGGCGTGCCGTCGGCGGTCCTGGTGGCCGTCGACTCGGAGGATACCCGGGACCGGGCGATATCCGTGGCGCGCAGGTTGCGGGAGCGCGGCATTGCCTGCGAGGTGGCGCCCAGGGCCGACAAATTCGGGCGCCAGATCCGGTTCGCCGAACGCAGGGGAATCCCGTTCGTCTGGTTCGGTGCGGACCTCGACGACTCGGTCAAGGACATCCGGTCGGGGGAGCAGCTGCCCGCTGCCCCTGATGCCTGGCGGCCACCCGCCGAGGACGCCACCCCGCGGGTCATCCGAGGCTGAGAACCCGGAAACGGGACCGGAGACCCCGGGAAGGGAACACGACGAGGCGAGCCTTCCCGGGTAGGATTCGTCGCTGGCGGGCTGCGCCGTCCACGCAGCCGGAACTAGAGAGGAAACTGCATGTTGCGCACACACCACGCGGGTGAGCTGAGGGCCGCGAACGTGGGTCAAGAGGTGGTGCTCACCGGCTGGGTGGCGAAGCGACGCGATCACGGTGGTGTCGCGTTCATCGACCTGAGGGACGCCTCCGGCATCGCCCAGGTGGTGGTCAGGGACGAGGTGCTGGCCTCCTCCGGTGCGCACGACCTGCGCAACGAGTTCTGCATCAAGGTCACCGGCGTGGTGGAGACCCGCCCCGAGGGAAACGCCAACCCTGACCTGCCGACGGGGGAGATCGAGGTCGCGATCTCCGAGCTGGAGGTGCTCAACCCGTCGGCGCCGCTGCCATTCCAGATCGACGAACGCGTCACCGTCGGCGAGGAGGCGCGTCTGAAACACCGTTACCTGGACCTGCGGCGGCCAGCACCCGCAGCCGCGCTCCGGTTGCGCTCTAAGGTGAACCAGGCAGCCCGGAAGGTGCTGGGGGAACGCGACTTCGTCGAGATCGAGACCCCCACCCTGACCCGCTCCACCCCGGAGGGGGCCCGCGACTTCCTGGTGCCGGCCCGGCTCAATCCCGGTTCCTGGTACGCGCTGCCGCAGAGCCCGCAGCTGTTCAAACAGCTCCTGATGGTGGCGGGAATGGAGCGCTATTACCAGATCGCCCGCTGCTACCGCGACGAGGACTTCCGCGCCGACCGGCAACCGGAGTTCACCCAGCTCGACATCGAGATGAGTTTCGTCGACCAGGAGGACGTGATCGAGCTGGGGGAGGCCATCGTCAAGGAGATCTGGGCCATCAGGGGAATCGAACTGCAAACCCCCTTCCCGCGCCTGAGCTTCGCCGACGCCATGAACCGCTACGGCTCCGACAAACCGGACCTGCGCTTCGACCTGGAACTGACGGAGCTGACCGATGTCTTCTCCGAGACCCGGTTCCGCGTGTTCCAGGCCCCCTACGTGGGTGCGGTGGTCATGCCCGGCGGTGCTTCGCAACCGCGACGCCAGTTCGACGCCTGGCAGGAATGGGCGAAGCAGCGCGGCGCCAAGGGCCTGGCCTACGTCACCGTCTCCGAGGCCGGGGAACTGGGTGGCCCGGTTGCCAAGAACCTCTCCGAGGCGGAACTGGCCGCGCTGCCGGAACGCACCGGGGCAAAACCCGGCGACTGCATCTTCTTCGCGGCCGGGGAACGTATCGCATCCCAGACCCTCCTGGGTGCCGCCCGCGGCGAGGTCGCCCGTCGCTGCGGGCTGATCGACGAGAACTCCTGGAGTTTCCTGTGGGTTGTCGACGCGCCCCTGTTCAAACCCGCATCCGAGGCGAGGGCCGAGGGTGACGTCGCCGTCGGCGAGGGAGCCTGGACCGCCGTGCACCACGCCTTCACCTCGCCCAGACCCGAGTGGCTCGACACCTTCGACGAACACCCGGGCGAGGCCACCGCCTACGCCTACGACATGATCTGCAACGGCAACGAGATCGGCGGCGGGTCCATCCGTATCCATCGCCGCGACGTGCAGGAGCGGGTGTTCAAGGTGATGGGCATCACACAGGAGCAGGCGCAGGAGAAGTTCGGTTTCCTGCTGGACGCGTTCGCCTTCGGCGCCCCGCCGCACGGTGGCATCGCCTTCGGATGGGACCGGATCGTCGCCCTGCTCGGCGGCGCGGAGTCGATCCGCGAGGTCATCGCCTTCCCGAAGTCGGGCGGCGGCTACGATCCGCTGACCGCGGCGCCGGCCCCGATCACCGTTCAGCAGCGCAAGGAGGCCGGGGTCGACTCCAAACCGGGAGAGAAGAACACGAAATCGTGATCCGCGATGTCCGTACCACCCCGCGTGTGGCACGGACATTGATCAACTCCCTGGGTAGCGGTTGAGAACCACCGCGCCTCGTGGCGCCTGATCACCCGTGTCAAATGCGGATCGGGTACAAATCTTTCTTCTCTCTTCCGAAAATCAACCGGAACGATTCAGCCGTTGTCGGTGCGCGGGCCTTCCGCGGAGCTTCGGATGGATCCGACACTTGCGAGGATCACCAGCGTCATGGCGATCAGTTCCAGTGCGCCGAGCTGTTCGCCCAGCAACAGGAAGGCGACGAGTGCAGCGGCCGCGGGTTCGAGGCTCATCAGGATCCCGAAGGTGGCCCGGGACATGCGCTGCAGGGCCCGCATCTCCAAGGTGAAGGGGATGGCGGAGCTGAGCAGGCCGAGCACCAGCCCCGTACCCCACACGCTCGGATCCAGGGCCCAGGAGTACTGACCCGACAAGGCCGTGGCGAGGGTCACGGGGAGCAGCAGGAGGGCAGCGATCCAGAATCCCACCGTCAACCCGGAAAAACCTTCCCAGCGAGCTCCGAGGGTGGGGGTGAGCAGGATGTAGGCGCCCCAGCAGGCCCCGGCCAGCAGCGCCAGGACCACGCCCGCGGGATCCAGCGGGGCTGGACTGATGCCGAGGAGAATCACCCCCAGGGCGGCGAGAGCCACCCAGAGCAGGTCCCGCCTGCGTTTCGATCCGAAAGTGGCGACGGCAAGTGGCCCCAGGAACTCGAAGGTCACCGCCATGCCGACAGGGATGCGCTGGATCGACAGGTAGAAGATCGCGCTCATGCCCGTGAGCGCCACCCCGTATCCTGCGGCCGAGAGCCACTGTCCCCGGCTGCGGCCACGCAGGGTCGGGTGGAACACGATGCCGAGGAGCACCGCGGCGAACAGGATTCGCAACCATGCCGCCACCTGCGGTGGGGTCGCGACGAACAGCCCTTTGGCCAAGGAGGAACCGATCTGCACCGAGGTGGTGGCCGCCAGCACCAGCAGGACCGGGGAGATTCCCCGCCTCACAGTGTGAACTCGATTCGTCTCGGCCGCGCGATCAGCCACAGGCACAGCGCGGCGGCGATGGCACAGCAGAGCATCGAGATCGCCATCGGGGCGGCCGAGGTCAGTTCGAACCGACCGATGATGGGCCCCACCACGGCGGCGAGGGTCATGTTGAGGGCTCCCATCAGGGATGCGGCCACTCCCGAATCGGCACGGTGGTTCTGCAATGCCAGCACCTGGGCCGCGGGATTGCACGCCCCGAAGGACAAGGTGTAGAAGAACATCGCCGGTATCAGGGGAATGTGGCCACCACGCAGCGCATCGAGCCCCAGCAGCGCCGAGGCAGCGACGATCATTCCCGCCGTACCGACGATGAGTACATTCTGTGGGCCGAAACGTGCGGACAGGCGGCTTCCCAGCTGAACCCCGGCGAAAACCCCCATGGAACAGATGGCGAACACCACGCCGAACTCGGTTTCATGGAGCCCGAAGGTTTCCTGCAGCAGCAGGGACGAGGTGGAGATGTAGGAGAACAAACCGGCGAAGCAGCAGGACGCGGTCAGCCAGATGCCGACGAACATCCTGTCGCCCGCCACCCGACGGTAGGCGGCGCGGAGCGGTGCAAATCCACCCGCGGTGCGCTCACCGGGAGGGCGGGTCTCCACTATCAGGAGCAGGATCAGTACCAACAGGAGAGCACCGTAGCCGGCGAGTGCCCAGAAGACTCCGCGCCAGTTCATGACCGTGACCATCCACGAACCAACCAGGGGGGCGATGATGGGCGCCAGCCCGTTGACGAGCGCCAGCCGGGAGAGCATCACGACCAACCGCCGTCCGGAGAACAGGTCGCGGGCCATGGCCATGGAGACCACGGCACCACCCGCCGCCCCGACCCCCTGGAGAACACGCATCGTGGTCAGGAAGGCGACGTTGGGGGCTATCGCCACGAGAACCGAGGAGACGATGTGCAGACAAGCGGCCACCGTCAGCGGAACCCTACGTCCCAGACGGTCGCTCAGGGGCCCGACCACGAGCTGCCCGAGAGCGAAACCCAGAGTGGTGGCGGAGAGAGTCACCTGGACCTGGGAGTCGGTGATCCCCAGGTCGGTCTTGAGGGCTGGAAAAGTGGGCAGGTACAGGTCTATGGTGAACGGACCGAGACCGGTCAACAGGCCGAGGGTGACGATGATCGCCACCCGTCGGCGCGCACTGAACCGGTCCCCGAGTGGTTGTGGCATTCGAACTCCGCGGATGCAGGGGCGTCACGAGCAAGCAAATGATACGGCAGGAGCCCGGGTTTTCCCGCCATGGTGACGCTACTGTGATTCGTGTGAGTCCTGACCTGTTCGGTAATCCCGACCCCACACCCGCCAGGGCGGGTGGTTCCTTGGGGAATGCCCGCGGCGAAGGGGCGCCGCTGGCCGTCAGGATGCGTCCCGCGAGCCTGGACGAACTCGTCGGGCAGCAGCACCTGCTCGGCCCGGGCGCACCGCTTCGCCGACTGGTTGCGGGGCAACCGATGAGCGTTTTCCTGTGGGGGCCGCCGGGAGTCGGCAAGACCACCCTGGCATCCATAGTCTCCAACGCGTCCGGGGCCCGGTTCGTCGAACTCTCGGCGGTGACCGCGGGCGTCAGGGAACTGCGCGCCGAACTCGATACGGCCAGGCGGGAGCTGGAACGGGGCGTCTCGACCGTGCTGTTCATCGACGAGGTGCACCGCTTCTCCAAGACCCAGCAGGACGCGCTGCTGCCCGCGGTGGAGAACCGGATCGTCACCCTGATCGCCGCCACCACGGAGAACCCCAGCTTCTCCGTGATCTCCCCGCTGCTGTCGCGTTCGCTGCTGCTGCGGCTCAAACCCCTGACCGACACCGACATCGCGGCCCTGGTCTCCCGCGCGCTGGTCGACGAACGGGGCCTGGCGGGTGGCGTCGCCCTGGCCGATGCCGCCCGGGACGACCTGGTGCGCCTGGCAGGCGGGGACGCCCGCCGCGCGCTGACCTACCTGGAGGAGGCGGCGGCGTCCGCCGAGGCGCTCGGGCTGGGGGAGATCACCCCCGAGGTGCTGGCCCACGCGGTGGACCGGGCCGCCGTGCGTTACGACCGGGACGGCGACCAGCACTACGACGTGATCTCCGCCTTCATCAAATCCGTGCGGGGCTCCGACGTGGATGCTGCCCTGCACTACCTGGCCCGGATGCTGGAGGCCGGGGAGGATCCGCGGTTCATCGCACGCCGCCTGATGATCTCGGCCAGCGAGGACATCGGCATGGCCGCCTCCGGGGTTCTCGGCACCTGTGTGGCGGCGGCCCAGGCAGTGCAGCTGCTGGGGATGCCGGAGGCCCGCATCACCCTCGCCCACGCCACCGTGGCCGCGGCCACCGCCCCGAAGTCCAACGCCGCCTACATGGCTCTGGAGAAAGCCGTCGCCGATGTGCGTGCGGGCAGGGGAGGGGCGGTTCCGGCGCACCTCAGAGACGCCCACTACGCCGGGGCCAGGGCCCTCGGACACGGCGAGGGATACGTATATCCCCACGACCTGCCCGCCGGGGTGGCGGCCCAGCAGTATCTTCCCGACGATCTCGCGGGAGTCAGCTACTACCGGCCGACCGGTCACGGGGCGGAGGCCGCCATCTCCGAGCGCATGGCGGCGGTTCGGAAGTTGCTGGGCCGTTGAGGACGCGGGTCGGCTAGAGTTACGGCGATACTTCGATTCAAGGAGGCGACCTCACATGTCCGTCGGTGAGCTGGCAGGTCTGCTCGCAGCCATTGCTCTCTGCGTTCTCGTGGCCCTGGCTGCCGTTCCCCTGATCAAGGCCGGTCGAGCTCTCGACGAGGTCCGCATCGCGGTGCGTGACCTCGGACACCATTCAGTTCCCGTCCTGGTCGAGCTGAAGAGCACCGTCGAGAGCACCAACGACGAGCTGGAGAAGCTGTCCCTGGTCACCGACGACGTGGCCCGCGTCTCCGGACACGCAACCGTGGTCAGCGAACACGCCGCCAACCTGTCGCAGCTGTTCGCGGCCACCCTGGGCGGCCCCTTGGTTCGCGGCGCCGCGATCGTCCACGGTCTGCGGACAGCTTTGAAGGGGCGCAAGAAGTGAGACGTCTGTTCTGGATCCTGGTCGGTGCCGCCGTGGCCGTGGCGCTGGTGCTCCGAGGCCGCAAATGGCTCTACCAGCTCACCCCGAAGGGAGTGGCCGAACGCGTGGAGGCCTCCGGGCAGCAGGCCGTCAACAGGTTCAGCGAGTTCCGCGCCACCTTCACCGCCGCGATGCGGGAGAAGGAGGCAGAGCTCCGCGAGGAACTCGACATGCCCCGGAAGCCCTGAGAAACAACGACTTCAAGGAAAACCCACCCATGAAAACCTCCGAGATCCGGAGCCGGTTTATCGACTTCTTCGCGCGCCACGACCACACCGTCGTACCGAGCGCGTCGCTTCTCTACAACGATCCCACCCTGTTGTTCGTCAACGCCGGGATGGTGCCCTTCAAACCCTATTTCATGGGGGAGGAACCCACCCCTTACCGCCGCGCCGCCTCCGTTCAGAAGTGTGTGCGCACCCTGGACATAGACGACGTGGGCAAAACCACCCGGCATGGCACCTTCTTCCAGATGATGGGGAACTTCGCTTTCGGCGACTATTTCAAGGAAGGCGCCATCAACTACGCCTGGGAGCTGATCACCACCGAGATCCCCAACGGCGGTCTCGGGTTCCGTCCTGACCGGGTGTGGGTGACCGCCCTGCACGGCGACGAGGAGACCATCGACCTGTGGCAGAAGGCCGGGGTTCCGCGCAGCCGCATCCAGGAGCGTGGGTTCAAGGACAACTACTGGCACATGGGGGTGCCCGGCCCGGGTGGCCCCTGCTCCGAGATCTACATCGACCGCGGACCCGAGTTCGGTCCCGACGGCGGACCGGAGGTCGACGAGGACCGTTTCCTGGAGATCTGGAACCTGGTCTTCCAACAGGAGGAGATCACCAACGTCACCGCCAAGGACCGGTTCGACGTCGTCAAACCGCTCGCCACGCAGAACATCGACACCGGCAGCGGACTGGAACGTATCGCCTACCTGCTCCAGGGCGTGGCGAACATGTATGAGACGGACGAGGTCTACCCGGTCATCGCGAAGGTGGCAGAGTTGTCGGGACGCACCTACGGGGCCGACCCAGGCGACGACGTGCGGTTCCGGGTGGTGGCGGACCACATACGCTCCTCGCTGATGCTGATGACCGACGGCGTCACCCCCGGGAACGAGGCCCGCGGGTACGTCCTGCGGCGCCTGCTCCGCCGCTCCATCCGCGCCATGCGGCTGCTGGGCGTCGACGCCCCGGTACTCGGTGAGCTGCTGCCCGTCAGCCGGGACGTGATGAGCGTCTCCTACCCGGAGATCAACGATTCCTGGGCGAGGATCTCCGAGGTCAGCGAGCACGAGGAGGCATCCTTCCGACGCACGCTCTCCGCGGGAACGCAGATCTTCGATCTCGCGGTGGGACGCGCCCGGCAGGCCGGTATGAAGGAGCTGCCCGGCGACGAGGCCTTCCAGCTGCACGACACCTACGGTTTCCCGATTGACCTGACCCTCGAAATGGCCGCCGAGGCGGGGCTCGGGGTTGATCGTGCCCGTTTCACCGAACTGATGCTCCAACAGAAGGAAAGGGCCCGCGCGGACGCGAAGGCCAAGAAGGGCGGGGCCACCAGCATCGAGGCGTACAAGGAACTCCGCGAGGGTCACGAAACCCCGTTCGTCGGATACCGGGAACTCGAACACGAGACGAGGGTGGTCGGCATCGTCTCCGGCGGCCGGGTGGTCACCTCCGCCGCCGACGGGCAGGTCGTCGAACTGGTGCTGGCCGAAACCCCCTTCTACGCCGAGTCCGGCGGCCAGGATTCCGACGCGGGGCGGATCACCGGTGACGGCTGGTCCGCCGAGGTGCTCGACGTCCAGCGTCCCGTGCCCGGTCTGATCGTGCACCGGGTCCAGCTGCTCGGCGACCTCGGCGAGGGGGCGGTGGCGCACGCCACCGTGGACCCGGCGGCCAGGCACGCAGCGTCACAGGCCCACACCGCAACCCACATCGTCCACGCCGCGCTGCGGGAACTGGTGGGCCCGACCGCCACCCAGGCCGGTTCCTACAACAAGCCGGGCTATCTGCGCTTCGACTACTCGGCGACCCACGGCATGAGCGAGGCCCTGAGGCTGGAGGTCGAGCAGCGCGCCAACCAGGCCATCCGGGACTCCTTCGACGTGACCGCCAGCCAGATGAAACTGGAGGACGCAAAGGCCCTGGGCGCCATGGCCATGTTCGGCGAGAAATACCCGCCGATCGTGCGCGTGGTGGAGCTCGCGGGGCCCTGGTCGCGGGAACTGTGTGGCGGCACCCACGTCGCCAACACCGCCCAGATCGGGGTGCTGAACCTGCTCAGCGAATCCTCCATCGGATCCGGGGTACGCCGCGTGGAGGCCCTCGTCGCACAGGACGCGTTCGAACGTTTCGCCGCGGAACGGGCCCTCGTGGCCACCCTCACCGACAGCCTCCGGGTGCAGCCGGAGCAGCTCGCGGAGCGGGTGGAGAAACTGCTCGGTCAGCTAAAGTCGGCGGAGAAGCAGATCGCCGCCCTCCAGGCGGAGAAGCTGCTGGCCCGCGCAGGCGAGCTCGCCGGCGCGGCACGCAGGGTGGGCGACGTCAAGCTGGTTGCCGAGTCCCTGCCCGGCATCGCAGGCGGCGACCTGCGAACCCTCGCCCTCGACATCCGGGAACGGCTGGGGGCGGAGCCTGCGGTCGTGGCGTTGTTCGGCGGCGGTGGCGGGAAGGCGGCCGGTGTGGTGGCCACCAACGCGGCGGCCCGTGACCTGGGCATCCGCGCCGGTCAGCTGATCTCCGTGGCCTGCCACGCCATGGGCGGCAAGGGCGGCGGCAAGGACGACCTCGCCCAGGGCGGCGGGTCCGATCCTGCGGCCGCCCCCCGGGCAATCTCCGCGGTTGAGGAGATACTGGCGGATCGTGGCTGAACTGGGACGTCTCGGCATCGACTGGGGCAAGGCGAGGATAGGCGTCGCGGCCAGCAATCCGCGCACCTCGTTCGCTTATCCGGTGGAGACGGTTCGCGCGAACGGCTCGGAGTTGAAGCGTCTCGGGGAACTTGTTGGGGAATATGAGCCCGAGTTGATCTACGTCGGGCTTCCCCTGACCCTGTCGGGGGAACGTTCCTTCGCTGCCCGATTCGTGATCGAGAGGGCATCTCTGCTCGCCGCGGCGGTACCGGGCGTTTCGATCAGGCTGGTGGACGAGCGGATGAGCACGGCCGGGGCGTCACGTAGTCTTGGGGGAGCGGGTCGTAGTTCCCGACAGCAACGACGGATCATAGACCAGGCCGCCGCGGTCGAGATCTTGCAGCGCGCACTGGATCTGGAGACGGCCTCCGGCCGACCGGCCGGAGAGCAACTGGAACAGGAGGATCTGTGAGCCCCACCTTCGTCGACAACGACGGCCAACCGGACTGGCGCAAGATCGGCTACCACGCCCGCAGTGCTTTCGCAGTTCTGCTTTCGGTCGTGGTGTTGTTCGGTGGCGGCTGGTTCGTCGTTCACAAGGTCCACGAAGCCTGGATTTCCTGGCGCACCGAGAGCGACTACATCGGCGAGGGCAAGGACGATGTGGTGGTGACGATCCCGGCAGGTGTCAACGTCACCCAGATCGGCGATCTACTCGTGGAGAACGGTGTCATCAAGTCCACCCGCACCTTCCAGTCCGTGGTTGGACGTCAGCCGGGAGTGGGGGCCAAACTTCAGGCGGGACGTTTCCGGTTGCGCACCGAACTTCCGGCCGAGACCGCACTGGCGATGCTGCTCGATCCTGCCAACAAAGTGGCCCTGAAAGTGACGATCCCCGAGGGACGGGTCGAGACGCAGCAGTGGGAGATCCTCACCTCGGAGCTCGGGCTCACCGAGGAGCAGCTGACCGAGGCGTCGAAGTCCGAGGAGCTCGGCCTACCCGATTGGGCGGGTGGTGACGGCAATCTGGAGGGTTTCCTCTTCCCCGAAACCTACGAGGTGGAGGAACCCGTGTCTGCTACCGGGGTCCTGAAACAGCAGGTGAGTCAGTTCAACAAGGTGGCGAGTGCCGTCAAACTGGAGGACGGGGCCAAGGAACTCGGACGAACCCCGTACGAGGTCCTGATCGTGGCCTCCATCGTGGAGAAGGAAGCCGCACGTCCGGAGGACAGGCCCAGGATCGCGCAGGTGCTCTACAACCGGTTGGGAAAGGACATGGCGCTGCAGTTCGACTCGACGGTGCATTACGCGATCAGGCAGTTCAATCGTGTCGCGACGTCCCCGGAAGACCGAGCCACGGATTCGCCCTACAACACCTACAAGGTCAAGGGCCTGCCCCCCACCCCGATCTCGAACCCGGGGCAGTCGGCCATCGAGGCCGCCCTGAAACCGAGCGGTGATGATTTCCTCTACTTCACCACCGTCGATCTGGACACCGGGGAGACCCGCTACTCAAAGGATGAGGCAGGCCATGCGGAAAACGTGGCCCTGTTCCAGCAGTGGTGCCAGTCCCATCAGGGGCGTTGCGTCTGATGCGCTGTGCCGTCATCGGAGACCCGATCGAGCACTCGCTGTCCCCGGCGATTCACCGGATGGGCTACCAGATCAGCGGTCTCGACTGGGCCTACGAGCCCATCAGGGTGGCACCCGGGAAGCTGCGAGAGTTCGTCGCATCCCTGACTGATCCCGGATGGATCGGGCTGAGCGTCACGGCCCCCCACAAGAAGAACCTGCTCGAGCTGGGCGAACCGGACTCGATCTCCCTCATGGTCCAAGGAGGCAACACCATTCTCCTGGGCGACGAACCCCGCGTGTACAACACCGATGTATCGGGGTTTGTCAGGGCATGGCGGAATCGGGGAATGAGCACCCTTTCCACCGCCGTTGTCGTTGGCAACGGCGCCACCGCGCGTTCCCTGTTGGTTGCACTGTCCGGCCTGTCGGTCCGGAACGTGACGGTGCTGGCCCGTGATCCCGCCCGAGCGGTGACGCTGTGCGAGCTGGGGATCTCACTCGGAATCGACATCACTGCGCAGCCGATGGACGCCTCGTTCCGGGAAACCGATCTGTTGGCCAGCACCGTCCCGACCTCCGCGACCGAGAAGTGGGCAAACATCTGGGCGGAACGGGCCGAGGTGCTCTTCGACGCGGTCTACGACCCCTGGCCCACGCCCTTGGCCAGGGCAGCCTCCCCGGAACAGCCGGTGATCACGGGACTGGAGTTGCTGGCCGGGCAGGCCGTGGACCAGTTCCGACTCCTGACGGGATGCGAACTGGGTTTCCGGGAAGCCCTGTCCGCCGCGGAGGCCGAACTCGAAGCCCGGCGGAGCAGCTGACACAATTGCCACCATGCTGCGTTACCTCACGGCCGGGGAATCACACGGTCAGGCTTTGATAGCGACGATGGAGGGCATCCCCGCGCATGTCCGCGTGGGAGAACCCGATATTTCCGCTGCCCTGGCCAGAAGACGTCTTGGAGTTGGACGAGGGGCGCGCATGAAGTTTGAAGCGGATACCGTGACCCTCCTGGGAGGATTCCGGCACGGCGAAACCCTCGGTTCCCCCGTCGCCATCATGATCGGTAACAGCGAATGGCCCAAATGGGAGACCGTCATGGCCCCGGGGGATGTTGCACCGGAGGTGCTCGCTGCCCAGGCCCGCAACGCCCCACTCACCCGTCCCAGGCCCGGTCACGCCGACCTGGCGGGGATGCAGAAGTACGCCTTCCCCGAGGCGCGCCCCGTCCTGGAACGCGCCTCGGCCCGGGAGACAGCGGCACGTGTGGCACTCGGTGCCGTGGCCGCCGCTTTTCTCGACCAGGCACTGGATGTCAGCATCGTCAGCCACGTCGTCGAACTCGGCGGGGTCCGTGCGAGACGCACCGACCTACCCGGGGCCGCGGACCTCACGGTCATCGACGCCGACCCCGTCCGCTGCTTCGACCCGGAGACGTCGGCGGCCATGGCGGCAGAGGTCGAGGAGTGCCGCAGGGCGGGTGACACCCTCGGCGGGGTGATCGAGGTGGTCGTGTGGGGACTGCCCCCCGGCCTCGGCTCCCACATCCAGGGGGATCGCCGCCTCGATTCCCGGCTTGCAGGAGCCCTGATGGGCATCCAGGCCATCAAGGGAGTGGAGTTCGGCGACGGTTTCGAGCTGGCCAGGCGCCGCGGTTCCGCCGCTCACGACGAAATTCTTCCCACCGATGAGGGCATCACCCGCGTCACCCACAACGCGGGGGGTGTGGAGGGAGGCATGTCCACCGGTGAGGTGCTCCGGGTACGTATCGCGATGAAGCCAATCGCAACGGTTCCCCGGGCGCTACGAACCCTCGACGTGTCGACGGGCCAGGCAGCCGTGGCTCATCATCAACGCTCCGACGTGTGCGCGGTACCGGCTGCCGGCGTGGTGGCCGAGGCCATGACCGCGTTGGTACTGGCGGATCTGGCCCTCGAGAAGTTCGGCGGGGATTCCCTCGCCGAGACCCGTCGCAATCGGGACGCCTACCTCGCCGAGGTCGCATCCCGAGGGCTGGAGGTGCGAGAGTGACCATTGTGTTCGTTGGTGCCCCCGGCGCCGGAAAGAGCACCGTGGGGGCGAAACTGGCGGATCTGCTCGGCAGGACCTTCATCGACGTGGATGCCCAGATCGAGGAGATGGCGGGAAAACCCGTCGCCGAGATCTTCGCCGACGATGGTGAGGCTCGTTTCCGTTCCCTTGAGGAATCGGCCACTCTCGAACTGCTGGAAGCCGGGGACGTCGTGAGCCTCGGAGGGGGAGCCGTCATGAATCCTCGCATCCGCAAGGCCCTGGAAGGGCATGACGTCATCTGGTTGGAGGTGTCCATCCAGCAGGCTTCCCGTCGCATCGGGCTCAACACCGCGCGCCCGTTGCTGCTCGGCAACATCCGCGGAAAGCTCATCGCACTGCTCCGGGAACGCACCCCTGTCTACGAGTCGGTCGCCACCACCCGCATCAACACGGACGGGCGTGAGCCCCAGGAGATTGCTGCGGAACTCGCCGAGGTCAGGAGGCAGCCGTGATCATTCCCGTGAGCAGTCGCACGGCTCCCTACGAGGTTCACATCGCTCCGGGTGCACTGGAACGGCTCGGCGAATCGCTCGGCGACTCCGCAAGAGTAGCGGTGATCGTTCCTGAGCCCCTGAAAACCCTCGCGGAACGGGTCGAGAAAGGTTGTCGGGGCCGGCAGGTGACCACGATCACCATTCCTGATGCCGAAGCAGCCAAGACCTCCGATGTGCTGGTGAGGTGCTGGGATGAACTGGCCGCGGCCGGGTTCACGCGTAGTGACCTGGTGATCGGGCTGGGCGGCGGTACCGCGACCGACCTCGCGGGTTTCGTGGCCGCCAGTTGGCTGCGCGGGGTCGGTTTCATCAGTATCCCGACCACCGTGCTCGGCATGGTCGATGCCGCGATCGGAGGTAAGACCGGCATCAACCTGCGAGCGGGAAAGAACCTGGTCGGGGCGTTCCACGAACCGCAAGTCGTGATCTGCGACCTCGACCTGCTGCACGAACTCCCTGAAGGGGAGGTCGTATCCGGGCTCGCGGAGGTGGTCAAATGCGGATTCATCTCGGATGCCGAGATTCTGCGACTGCTGGATTCCGATCTCCGGGGCGCCCTGGACGTCACATCGGAAACCTTCGCCGGTCTCGTGGGCCGCGCAGCAACCGTGAAAGCGGGTGTGGTGGCCGCCGACCTGAAGGAACGTACCTCCCGCGGGGGTTCCGTCGGTCGCGAGGCCTTGAACTACGGTCACACGCTGGGACACGCGGTCGAGGCACGGTCAGGTTTCCGGTTGCGCCATGGTCAGGCCATCTCCATCGGCATGGTCTGGATCGCAGAGGTCAGCCGGCGGCTGCTGGGGCTGGACGCTGCCGTGGCTGCCGATCATTCCCGGCTGCTGGGAGCGCTCGGTCTGCCCGTCGCTCATTCCCGGGAAGCCTGGCCCGAGCTGCGTCGCCTCATGCAACTCGACAAGAAGACCCGAGGCAAGGAGTTGCGTCTGGTGGGGCTCGCCGCCCAAGGGCGGCCGGTCGTCCTGGAGGGGCCGGACGAAGGTGAAATCGCCGACTCATACGCCGTGGTTTCCGGGCGGAGGTAGGGCTCGGGTAAAATTCCGCGACGGCCCGTGCAAGCTAGAGTCGGAAAGGCGACAGGCGTGGTATCCACCAATGATCTCAAGAACGGAATGGTGCTGGACCTGAACGGTGAGCTGTGGCAGGTGCAGTGGTTCCAGCATCACAAACCGGGCAAGGGCAACACCGTCGTCCGATCGAAACTGAAGCACGTGCTCTCGGGCAAGATCATCGACAAGACGTTCAACTCCGACACGAAGGTGGACACCGCCACCATCGATCGCCGCGACATGCAGTACCTCTACCTCGATGGCGAGGACTACGTGTTCATGGACAACACCACCTACGACCAGATTCACATCTCCGCCGACGTGGTGGGGGATGCCCGTTTCTACCTGCTGGACAATCAGACCGCGACCGTCGCGCTGCACGAGGGAACGCCCTTGTTCATCGAGCTGCCAGCCAGCGTGGAACTCGAGGTAAGCTACACCGAACCCGGCCTGCAGGGGGATCGATCCACCGGCGGAACCAAGCCCGCCACGCTGGAGACCGGCAAGGAGATCCAGGTTCCCCTGTTCATCACCACGGGCGAGAAGATCAAGGTCGACACCCGCGACGGGTCCTACATCTCCCGGGTGAATGGCTGAGACCGTCCGCTACGGAACCCAGACGAAGGCTCGACGAGTCGCTCTCGACATCCTCTACGCCGCCGAGCTGCGGGGCCGGGGCATCGTCGAGACCTTCATCGAGGCCAGGGACCTGACCGCGATCACCGTGCGCGAACTGACCACGAGAATCGTTCACGGCGTGGCCGAGCACCAGGAGGAGATCGACGCGCGCATCTCGGATGCCCTCGACAGGTCCTGGACCCTGGAACGCATGCCCGCCGTAGACCGCAACCTGGCGAGGATCGCGATCTTCGAGATGGACCACACGGACACCCCCGGGCCCGTCGTCATCGCCGAGGCGGTGCGGCTGGCGCAGGAGCTGTCCACCGACGGTTCCCCCGGTTTCCTCAACGGCTTGCTGAGCAAGGCCCTGTCAACCAAAGAAACAAACTCCTGACCCCTGATTTGGAGCGATCATGAATCCCCTTCCCGCACTGTTGGTTCTGGAGGATGGGCGTTCATTCCTCGGGAGATCCTTCGGGGCGGAGGGGGAGACCTTCGGGGAGCTGGTCTTCTCCACCGGGATGTCCGGCTACCAGGAAACCCTGACCGACCCCTCCTATCGGGGCCAGGTGGTGCTGGCCACCGCCCCGCACATCGGGAACACGGGCTGGAACGAGGAGGACGACGAGTCGGTCCGCATCCAGGTGGCAGGGTACGTCGTCCGTGACCCGGCGCCCCGGCCGTCGAACTGGCGCAGCCGCAGAAGCCTCGACGCGGAGCTCGCGAACCAGGGGATCGTCGGGATCTGCGACATAGACACCCGGGCCCTGACCCGTCACATCCGTTCCCTCGGGGCGATGCGGGTCGGGATCTCGACCCGTGAACTGAACCCGGACAGGCTCCGCGTCAGGGTGTTGGAGCAGCCCCTGATGACGGGTGCCGACCTGTGCGGTGAGGTTTCCACGCCTGAGGCCCGGATCGTTCCCGCTACGGGGGAGCGGCGCTTCACGGTGGCGGCCCTCGATCTCGGCATCAAGGGCATGACCCCGGCGCAGATGGCGGGCCGCGGTATGGAGGTACACGTCCTGCCCGCCTCGACGGGCTTCGAGGAAATTGCCGCGCTGAGTCCCGACGGGGTTTTCTTCTCCAACGGTCCCGGCGACCCCGCCACGGCCGACGGCCCGGTGGCGGTGCTGAGGCAGGTGCTCGCCGCGGGTATCCCGTACTTCGGGATCTGCTTCGGCAACCAGCTGTTCGGACGGGCACTCGGGTTCGGCACCTACAAGCTGAAGTTCGGACACCGGGGCATCAACCAGCCGGTGCTGGACCGCACCACCGGAAAGGTGGAGATCACCTCGCAGAACCACGGGTTCGCAGTCGACGCCCCCCTGGACCGGGTGGTGGACACCGAGTTCGGACAGGCCAGCGTCTCCCACATCGGCCTCAACGATGATGTCGTCGAGGGCCTCGAACTGCACAGGGACGGGAAACTGGTGGCGTTCTCCGTTCAGTACCACCCGGAGGCCGCGGCAGGGCCGCACGACGCCAACCACCTCTTCGACCGCTTCGCCGACCTCATGGGGCGCGATCGTGCGCATTGAACACATGAGGGTCAGGAACTACAGGGTACTTCGGGACATCACATTCAAGGACTTGAGGCCCTTCACCGTCGTGATCGGGTCCAACGGCAGTGGAAAATCCACTGTTTTCGATGTTTTTGCCTTTCTTCATGAAGCTTTCACGGTGGGCCTTAGGGGAGCTTGGGACAAACGGAACCGAATCGATGCCATTCGCAGCCGGGGTTCTAAAGGGCCCGTCGAGTTCGAGCTGAAGTACCGCGTTGACGTGGACGGGCAGAAAAGGCAGACGACATACGAAATCGTCATCGACGAAGAGGGTGGGCAGCCGGTTGTGCAGCGTGAGGTTCTCCGATGGACCACCGCGCGAGGATCAGGGCGTCCTCGAGACATCTTGAGATTCGAACATGGAAACGGAAAGATCTACAACGAGCAGACATGTGAATACGAGGATGAAGCCTTGGATTCCCCTGATCTGCTGGCGGTCTCGGCCCTGGGACAGATGCAACGTCATTTCAGGGTCAAGGCGCTGCGCAATTTTATTCAGGGATGGTACCTGTCGTATCTGACCGCTGACAACACCCGTACCACACCCACGAGCCGGCCGGAACCGAGGTTGAGCCAGACCGGGGACAACTTGGCCAATGTGATTCAATACTTTCAGGAAAATCATCCGATCACCTTGAAAGCGGTTTTCGATGTACTTGGTCGGCGAATCCCTCAGCTTGAGAGCATTCTCCCCAAATTGCTCGAGGATGGTAGACTCCTGCTACGCCTGAAGGATCGCCCGTTTGACGATCCCGTCCTCGACCGTTTCACCAGTGACGGTACGTTGAAACTTCTTGCTTACCTGACCATGCTTCACGATCCGGCTCCTCCGACGGTGATCGGTATCGAGGAGCCAGAGAACCAGCTGCATCCAAGCCTGGTGCCACCGCTGGCCGAGGACATTCGTGAGCTCTCGGGGCGGTCCCAAGTTTTCGTCACCACGCACTCCCGTGAATTTCTGTCGGTGGTGGCTCCAAAGGAGTTGTGGATCATATCTCGTCATGATGACGGATATGCGAGGGTGCACAGAGTGAGCGAGGATGAAAGGGTCATGGCCATGTTGCGCAAGGGAGCCTCGTTGCCTGAGCTGTGGGCCGAGGGTTACCTGCATTCTGCCGACCCCAAGATGGTGTGATCGAATGACAGGATCCGTTGCGCATGTCGATTTCTTGGTGGAGGGATACTCGATGAAGATATTTCTCGAAACGATTCTCCCCAAGATCCTGCCGGATGATCTCGTGTTCGAGGTTTTCGATCTTGGCAGTAAAAGTCAGTTCTTGAAGAAATTCCCCAAACGCCTCGCCGGCTACTCCTCGTGGATGCCGGATGAGTATCGCGTCGTTCTTGTGGTGGATGCCGACCGGGATGATTGTCGCGAGCTCCGAGCCACGATGCTCACCGAGATTGACACATCCGGTTTGACGGTGACAAGTCTGAGGTCATCATGTCAGGGTCAGGTTCTTCTCTGCATAGCGATTGAGATGTTGGAGGCCTGGTTCTTTGGTGACGCCAGGGCGATAGGAGAGATATATGGAAAAACATTCATGAATCTCCGTAACAGAAGAGGTTGTCGTCAACCGGATGAGATTCGAGATCCGGCTCGTCGTTTGGAGAGCATACTGACAAATATCCCGAAACATCAGGCCGGACTGAAAAAGGTGGACCTCGTTTTGGATGCGACCCCGCACATGGATATTGAAAACAACACGTCGAACAGTTTCTGCCGGCTCCGCGACGGAGTTCGGTTTTTGATCAATTCATCCCAGGAGAGCCATGCCCCGTCGAACTGACATCTCGTCGATCCTCGTCATCGGCTCCGGCCCCATCATCATCGGCCAGGCCTGCGAGTTCGACTACTCCGGCACCCAGGCCTGCCGGGTGCTGAAGGCCGAGGGATTCCGGGTGGTTCTGGTCAACTCGAACCCGGCCACCATCATGACCGATCCCGACTTCGCGGACGCCACCTACATAGAACCGATCACCCCGGAGTTCGTGGAACGCGTCATCGCCCAGGAACGCCCCGATGCCCTCCTGGCGACCCTGGGCGGACAGACCGCGCTCAACACCGCCGTCGCGCTGCACGAGAAAGGCGTCCTGGAGAAATACGGCTGCGAGCTGATCGGAGCCTCCTTCGAGGCCATCCAGCGCGGCGAGGACCGGGAACAGTTCAAGGCCATCGTCGAATCCCTCACGGGCATCCCCGGGGGAGCCCCCGAGGTGGCCCGGTCCCGGATCTGTCACAGCCTGGAGGAGGTGGTGAACGCGGCCGGCGAGCTCGGCTATCCGGTGGTGGTGCGTCCCTCCTTCACCATGGGGGGAGTCGGCTCCGGGTTCGCCCACGACCCGGAGGAGCTGCGCCAGATCGCGGGAACCGGCCTGGCCGCCAGCCCCGTCACCGAGGTGCTGATCGAGGAGTCGATCCTCGGCTGGAAGGAGTACGAACTGGAGGTCATGAGGGACAGGGCCGACAACGTCGTCATCGTCTGTTCCATCGAGAACTTCGACCCGATGGGCATCCACACCGGCGACTCCGTGACGGTGGCCCCGGCCATGACCCTGACGGACCGCGAGTACCAGCGGATGCGTGACGTCGGGATCGCGATCATCCGCGCGGTCGGGGTGGACACGGGCGGCTGCAACATCCAGTTCGCCATCAACCCGGACGACGGCCGCATGATCGTGATCGAGATGAACCCCCGCGTCTCGCGGAGCTCAGCGCTCGCATCCAAGGCCACCGGCTTCCCGATCGCGAAGATCGCCGCCAAGGTCGCGGTCGGATACACCCTCGACGAGATCCCCAACGACATCACCCGGGTCACCCCGGCGTCCTTCGAACCCGCCCTCGACTACGTGGTGGTCAAGGTCCCCCGGTTCGCATTCGAGAAATTCCCGGCGGCGGACTCCACCCTCACCACCCACATGAAATCGGTCGGGGAGGTGATGTCCATCGGCCGCAACTTCACCGAGGCCCTGGGCAAGGCCATGCGCTCCACCGAGACTGGTACCGGGTTCTGGCTCGGCCGGGCCGATGGGAACCTGGAAACCCTGCTGACGGAACTGAGGCGCCCCCACGACGGGCGGATGCTGAAACTGATGGATGCCCTCGACGCGGGCGCCACCGTGGAACAGCTCCCCGAGGCCACCCGGATCGACCCCTGGTTCCTCGACCAGATCGCCCTGCTCCAGCAGATCGGCGCCGAGGTGCGGGAAGCCGACCACCTGTCCCCGGAACTGCTGCGCCACGCGAAACGCCACGGCCTGTCGGACATCCAGATCGGCAGGCTCAGAGGACTCGACGAGAGCGTCATCCGGCAACTCAGGTGGGCCCTGGACATCCGCCCGGTCTACAAGGCCGTCGACACCTGCGCCGCCGAGTTCGAGGCCCTCACCCCCTACCTATACTCCACCTACGAGGAGGAATCGGAGGTGCCGGCGCGCACCAAACAGGCCGTCCTGATCCTGGGATCCGGGCCGAACCGGATCGGCCAGGGAATCGAGTTCGACTATTCCTGCGTGCACGCGACCATGGCGCTGCGGGAGGCCGGATACGAGGCGATCATGGTCAACTGCAACCCGGAAACCGTCTCCACCGACTACGACACCTCGGACCGGCTCTACTTCGAACCGCTCACCGCCGAGGACGTCCTGGAGGTCTACCACGCCGAGACCCTGGCCGGCCCCGTGGCGGGTGTCATCTGCCAGCTCGGCGGCCAGACCCCCCTGAAACTCGCGCAGACCCTCAAGAACGCCGGGGTGCCGATCGTCGGCACCTCACCGGAGGCCATCAACCTCGCCGAGGACCGGGGCGCCTTCGGCAGGGTGCTGGCCAACGCCGGGTTGCCCGCCCCGAAACACGGAATGGCCGCCTCGGCGGCGGAGGCCAAGAAAGTGGCCTCGGAGATCGGCTATCCGGTGCTGGTGCGGCCCAGTTTCGTGCTGGGTGGGCGCGGAATGGAGATCGTCTACGACGACGCCGCCCTGGACCGCTACATCGCCGGGGCCACGCAGGTCAGCGACGGCGCCCCCGTGCTGGTGGACCGGTTCCTCGACGACGCCGTCGAAATCGACGTCGATGCCCTGTACGACGGCGAGGAGCTGTACCTGGGCGGGGTGATGGAACACATCGAGGAGGCCGGGATCCATTCCGGGGACTCCGCCTGCTCGCTGCCGCCGATCACCCTGGGCGACGAGATGATCGAACGCATCCGGACCTCCACGCGCCTGATCGCCGAGGGCGTGGGGGTGCGGGGCCTGCTGAACATCCAGTACGCCCTCCAGTCCGACATCCTCTACGTGTTGGAGGCCAACCCGAGGGCCTCTCGGACGGTTCCCTTCGTCTCCAAGGCCACCAACACCTCGCTGGCCAAGGCGGCGGCGCGGATCATGTTGGGGGCCTCGATCCGGGATCTTCGTGACGAGGGTCTTCTGCGACCCGCCGGGGACGGTACCGACGTGCGTCCTGGTTCCCCCGTGGCCGTCAAGGAGGCCGTGATGCCGTTCAACCGGTTCCGCACCGCCTCGGGTGCGTTCGTGGACACCCTCCTCGGTCCCGAGATGCGTTCCACGGGTGAGGTGATGGGCCTCGACCTCAGCTTCGGAACTGCCTACGCGAAAACCCAGAGCGCCGGCGGGTTCCCGGTTCCCAGTGAGGGAACCGTGTTCGTCTCGATCGCGAACCGGGACAAGCGCCACGCCATCTGGCCCATCAAACGCCTGGCGGACCTGGGATTCCGGATCCTCGCGACCTCCGGGACCGCCTCGGTGCTGCGCCGCAACGGCGTTGCCGTGCAGGAGGTGAGGAAACTCAGCCAGCGCGTGGAGGGAGACACCACCCCCTCCATCGTCGACCTGATCAAGAACGGTGGGATCGACCTGATCTTCAACACCCCGCAGGGCGCCAGCGCCGACACGAACCCGCGGCAGGACGGCTACCTGATTCGCGCGGCCTCGATCCTGGCCGACGTCCCGTGCATCACCACGGTCCCGACGATGGCGGCGATCGTGCAGAGCATCGAGTCGAAGCGGGCCGGACACCTTGAGGTCCGTTCCCTCCAGGACTGGGCGGCCCGGTCATGACGAGCCTGTTCACCCGGGCCGAGCTGGCCGCCTACCAGAAGCTGCTGCGCCCGATCCTGTTCCGCTGGGCCGGGGGCGATCCGGAGGCGATCCACGAGGCCATGATCTCCTGGCTCGGTCACGTGCCCGCCACCCGCTCCGCCCATGTTGCGGGCCGGGTCACCGTCGCGGGAATCGAGTTCCCGAACCGGGTCGGGGTGGCTGCGGGACTGGACAAGGACGGGGTCGCGGCCGCGGCCTGGGCGCGTTTCGGTTTCGGCCACGTGGAGCTGGGAACCGTGACGGGACAGGCGCAACCCGGCAACCCCAGGCCGCGGATGTTCAGGGCCCGGGCCTCGCAGGGAGTGATCAACCGGATGGGGTTCAACAACCGCGGCGCCGACGCCCTGGCCGACCGGCTCCTGAAACTCGGGGTGCAGCGCGGCAACCGCCGGCTCGGCATCCCGCTCGGCGTCTCCATCGGCAAGACCAAGGCCATCGCACTGGTGGACGCCGCCTCGGACTACCTGTCCTCCCTCGATGCGCTGCGGGACCACGCCGACTATTTCGCGGTGAACGTCTCCAGCCCGAACACCCCGGGGCTGCGATCCCTCCAGGCCGCGAAGGAGCTGGAACAGCTCCTGGGATGCATCGTCGAATCGGCCTCGCAGGGAACCGATCCCATTCCGGTTTTCGTGAAGCTCGCCCCCGACCTGGAACCCGGCCAGCTGACCGAAACCCTCGCCGTGATCCGCGACTGCGGTGCGGCGGGAATCATCGCCACCAACACCACCCTGAGCAGGGAGGGCCTGGCCGCGGACGACAGGCACCTCGCCGGCGAGGAGGGGGGACTCAGCGGAGCCCCCCTGACAGCCATGGCACTGGCGTTCGTCGAACGGGTGGTTTCCGCCACCGAGCTTCCGGTGATCGGGGTCGGGGGCATCATGTCCCCCCGCGACGGGGTCCGGATGATCGAGGCCGGGGCCGTCCTGCTCCAGATCTACACGGGATTCATCTACGCCGGACCCGCCCTGGTCCGGGGCTTGAACGATCTTTTGGGGTGAGCATGAGCTACGCGAGAAAACTCTCGAGGAAAACCACGGAACGTGGGAACCTCTGCGTCGGAATCGACCCGATGCCCTCCGTCCTGGCCGCCTGGGGGCTGGCGACGGATGTGAAGGGTCTCGAGGCCTGCGCCCGGGGAATCGTGGAGGAACTGGGGGAGCGGATCGCGGTCTTCAAGCCGCAGTCGGCCTTCTTCGAGGCCTTCGGTTCCCGCGGGATCGCGGTGCTGGAGCGTGTGCTGGCGGACATCCGGGAGGCGGGGGCCATCAGCCTGCTGGACGTCAAACGAGGCGACATCGGTTCATCCATGACCGGGTACGCGACCGCTTACCTGAGGGATGGGGCACCACTGGCGGCGGACGCCGTGACGCTCAGCCCCTACCTCGGTGTCGGGGCGTTGCTGCCCGCAATCGACCTGGCCGTTGCGCAGGGAAGGGGGGTGTACGTGCTGGCGCGCACGTCGAACCCGGAGGGAACGAGGATCCAGCATCACACGGCCCAGGTCGTGATCGACGAGATCACCGGGCTCAACCCGACCCGGGACCACGCGATCGGTCTGGTGGTGGGTGCCACCCACAGCGACACGGGCTGCGACCTCTCCGGTTTCAACGCCTCGATCCTGGCCCCCGGCATCGGTGCCCAGGGCGGCACCGTCGAGGGCTTGGCGGCAACTTTCGGGCCGGCTCTGGGACACGTGCTGCCGACCGCCAGCCGCGAGGTGATCGGTGGTGGCCGGAGCGAGCTTCATGTCCGGGCCACACGGCTGTTGGAAAAGGTTGCCCTGATCACGACCTGAGGCCTTCGAGGCCATCGAATTCCTGATTCTTCTGCTTCCGATGCACGGAAAGGGTAGATTTGTCAAGCAGGGGCATGAGCTCCCTGCGAGGCCGGTCACTTATCCACGAAGGAGGACCGATGGCCATTCCGCATCTGAGCACCGAACAGCTCAAGTCGGCGCGTGCCGCTGCGACAGAGGCACGGCGGGCTCGGGCCCAGCTCAAGGATCAGGTCAAGTCTGGTACCCTCACGCTTCCCCAGGCCCTTGACCGGGCGATGGAGGACGAGGTCCTTTCCCGTGTGAAGGTGGTGGATCTGCTGCGCGCCCTACCCCGCGTCGGGGTGACGCGCTCCCAGGAGATCATGGAGAGCCTCGACATCGCCCCGAACCGTCGTATTCGCGGCCTCGGTCGGCATCAGATCGACCGGTTGAAGGAGCTCTTCTCCTAGCGGCTCCCCGGACCCCATGGAGTTCTCGTCAGGAGGGGATGGCGTAGTGAGGTACCCAGGGCGGTCCTCGCTGCGCCGTCTTCCGTTTGTGGAGCGTCTAGGATCGTTGGGTGCGTTCACCCAGACAACCTTCGGTGTGGATCATTTCCGGTCCCAGTGGCGTCGGCAAGGGGACCGTGTGCGCGAAGCTTCTCGAACTACGTCCCGGTATCCACATACCCGTCTCCCTCACCACCCGAGGGCCGCGGCCGGGGGAGATCGACGGGGTCAGTTACCATTTCGTCTCCGAACAGCGATTCCGGGAGATGGTGGCTTCCGGAGACTTGCTGGAACACGCGGTTGTTCATGGTACGCACAGCTATGGCACACCCCGCAGGGATGTCGTTGATGCGATCGCCTCGGGGCGGGACGTGCTCCTGGAGATCGACATCCAGGGGGCCCGCCAGGTGAAACGGAACCTCCCGGATGCGAAGCTGGTGTTCATCGCGCCGCCCTCGTGGGAGGAACTCGTCAGGCGTCTCAGGGGACGGGGTACCGAGAGCGCCTCTCAGGTGGGGCACAGGCTTGCGACCGCACGGACGGAGCTGCAGGCCCAGGGAGAGGCGGATTTCGTGATCGTGAACGACCGGATCGAGGACACCGTCCAGGCTTTGATAGTCTTGATGGGCTTGTGACCGCAAGCCATCATTCGACCCTGCAGAGGTAGATCTTGAGCACCAATCCTGAAGGCATCACCAACCCTCCGATCGACGATCTGCTGGAGAAGGTGGATTCCAAGTACCGGCTGGTGATCTTTGCAGCCAAGCGGGCACGACAGATCAACGCCTACTACTCCCAGCTCGGTGAGGGACTCCTGGAGAACGTCGGCCCGCTGGTTGGCGTCGCCCCCCAGGAAAAACCACTTTCCGTCGCTCTGCGTGAGCTGCAGGGCGATCTGCTCCAGTACACCCAGGTGGACCCGGAGGCCGAGGCAGCCGAGCGCGCCGCAGCCGAGGCCGACCCGGCTTTCGCCTTCGTGGACCCGTTCGCAGAGCTCGACGCCAATTCCCCCTCCTGATTCTCACACCACACTCCGGGAAGGAGCTCAGCCTTGAGCCGCCTGTTCACATCCGAGTCGGTCACCGAAGGGCATCCCGACAAGATCGCCGATTCCATTTCCGATGCCGTTCTGGATGCCCTTCTCGCCGAGGATCCGGCTTCCCGGGTGGCGGTCGAAACCCTGATCACGACCGGTCTGGTCGTGGTTGCCGGCGAGGTGTCCACCACCGCCTGGGCTGACGTGGCGACCCTGGTTCGGCAACGCATCCTGGAGATCGGTTACAACAGCTCCCGGGTCGGGTTCGACGGGGCCTCGTGCGGGGTGACGGTGGCCATCGGTTCCCAGTCACCCGACATCGCGGGCGGCGTGAATGACTCCCTGGAGGTTCGCACCCACGAGGACGGCGATGCCGCCAGCCGTCAGGGGGCCGGCGACCAGGGATTGATGTTCGGCTACGCCTGTGACGAGACCGAGCGGCTGATGCCCCTGCCCATTCACCTGGCCCACAGACTCGCGGCCCGTCTGACCGATGTCCGCAAGCAGGGCGTACTCGACTACCTGCGTCCTGACGGCAAGACCCAGGTCACTGTTCGATACGAGAGCGGCAAACCCGTCGGCGTCGACACCGTCGTGGTGTCCACGCAACACGACGACGGCGTTTCCCTACCGGACGTGATGACCCCGGAAATCAGACGCGAGGTCATCCTTCCCGTGCTGGAGGAATACGGATACGACGGGGATGCGGCCCGGACCTTCGTGAACCCCTCGGGGAAGTTCGTCATAGGGGGTCCGATGGGTGACGCGGGCGTCACGGGACGGAAGATCATCGTCGACACCTACGGAGGGATGGCCCGGCACGGCGGTGGAGCCTTCTCGGGCAAGGACCCGTCCAAGGTGGACCGTTCCGCCTCCTACGCCACCCGGTGGGTTGCCAAGAACGTCGTGGCCTCCGGGTTGGCCGAGCGCTGCGAGGTCCAGGTTGCCTACGCCATTGGCCGGGCCCATCCGGTCGGTTTCTACCTGGACACCTTCGGAACCGGGAAGGTGCCCAATGAGCAGATCGTGGACGCGGTCAACACCACCTTCGACCTGCGGCCCGCCAGCATCATCGCCGACCTCGACCTGCTGCGCCCCATCTACCGGCAGTTCTCCACCCTCGGGCATTTCGGACGCACCGAGGCGGACGCCACATGGGAACGCACCGACCGCGCGGAGGCTCTGGCGAGGGCCGTGAAGGGCTGAGCGTGTCGGCCACGCTGTTCGAGGTTCCGGCCACCGAACAGGTCGCCAAGGTGGCGGTCGACGTACCGCTCGCGCATCTGGATCGTCTCTTCGACTACCGCATCCCCGGGAAACTTGCCGGGGACGCCCGCCCGGGGGTCAGGGTCACCGTGCCCTTCGCCGGGCAGCTGGTGGACGGCTGGCTGGTTTCCGTCGGCGCCCCGGAGACCGACGGGAAACTGGCCGACCTGCGTTCGGTGATCTCCCCGGAGCAGATCCTGACCCCGAGGCTCTTCGATCTGATCCGGGCGGTCGCCGACCACTACGCGGGAACCTGGTGGGACGTCGCGCGCCTGGCGATTCCCCCCCGCCACTCGAGGATCGAGAAACAGGAGCAACGCACCTGGCCGGTTCCCGCGCCCGGGGGGAAAGCAGAGATTCTGCCGGGTTTCCCGGGGGGCGCCGAGCTGCTCGTGGCGCTGGCGGAGGGTGGCGCTCCGCGTGCCTTCTGGCAGGTCCCGTGCGTCGCCGGACTGCAGGGGGATCTCGCCGGGGGAGTGGTGGAAGCGGTTTCGGCGTCCCTGAGCTCGGGACGCGGGGCGCTGGTTCTGTTCCCGACGACCCGAGGTGTGGAGGCCGGTGCCGCCCGGCTGGAACGGGACTTGGGGCAGGGCTGTGTGGCGCGGCTCAGCTGGGACCTCAGCAGGGGGTTGCGTTACGAGAACTACCTGGCGTGTTCGCGCGGCCGGGCCAGGGTCGTGGTGGGAACCCAGTCAGCGGTTTTCGCCCCCCTGCCCGACTCGGGTCTGATCGTGGTGGTTGACGACGGCAACGAGGGTCACTGCTTCGAACGGTTCCCACGTCCGCACGTGCGTTCGGTCGCGATGATCCGGGCCGTTCAGGACGGCTGCGCGTTGCTGTTCGCATCACACGCCCGCTCCTGCGAGGCCCAGGGGCTGATCGAACGCCAATGGCTCCGGGAACTGACCCTGCCACCGCGGGAGATGCGTCGCATCGGCCCGGCGCTCCGGTCGGTGCCCGAGGCACAGCAGAGCAATCCCGGGGGGAACCGGCTGCGCCTTCCCCGCCAGGCCTTCGAACACCTGCGGATTCGGCTGGCCTCCGGACCGGTGCTGGTCTCCGTGGCCAGGGCCGGGCATTCCTCGGGTCTTCGCTGCGAACGGTGCCGGGCGAGGGCGACCTGCTCCCGATGTGGCGGCCCCCTGATCCGCCCGTCGCGCGACCGGCTGCTCTGCCGCCTGTGCGGGCACACCCCGGTCCGGTTCGAGTGCACCAGTTGCCACGCCACCGGGTTGTATGCCCCGATAGTGGGTTCGGAACGCACCGCGGAGGAACTGGGTAGGGCTTTTCCCGGAGTGCGGGTGATCAATTCCTCCGCGGAACGAATCCGCTCCGGGATACCGGAGGAACCTGCTGTCGTCGTCGCGACTCCCGGCGGGGAACCCACGGTCCCGGGTGGCTACGCGGGAGCCCTGATCCTCGACGTGGAACTGGCTCTGTCGCGTGCGGATCTGCGCGTGGGCGAGGAGACCCTGCGCCGCTGGTGCCAGGTGGCCTGTCTGGTGCGGCCCGCGGTCGACGGGGGGGGAATCCTGATTGTCGGACCCGCGGAGGACTCCACGGTTCAGGCGCTGCTCCGGGCCGACCCCGGGGGATTCGCCGCCCGGGAACTCGCCGATCGTACCGCCGCCGGCCTGCCCCCGGCCGTCAAGGCGGTTCAGGTGGGTGGCGACCCGGAGGCGGTGGCGGCCTTCCTGGACAACGATCCGTTCACCGGCGCCGAGGTGCTGGGACCCACCCTGATACGGGAGGATCCCGACCCGGAGGCGATGTCCCTGCTGCGCTGCCCCCTGGAGGAGGGACGCGAATTGGTGAGGGCCGTCAAGCACGCGTCCGCCATCCGGTCGGCCCGCAAGGAGGGCGGTCGGTTGTTCCTGCAGGTCGATCCGATGACCCTCACGTGAGGAGGAAACCATGAAACTGGTGTTCGCCGGCACCCCCAGGGTGGCCGTGCCGAGCCTCGACGCCCTGATGGATTCGGGACACGAGGTGATGGCGGTGCTCACCCGGCCGGACGCCACGGCGGGCCGCGGACGCCGGCTCACCCCCTCACCGGTCGCGATTCGGGCCGCGGAACTCGGGCTCGAGGTCCTCAAACCCGCTCACCCCCGGGACCCGGATTTCCGGTACCGGCTGAGGGAACTGGCCCCGGATGTGTGCGCCGTGGTCGCATACGGTGCCCTGCTGCCCACCCCGGTCCTCGAGATCCCTGCCCACGGCTGGATCAACCTGCACTTCTCCCTGCTGCCCAGGTGGCGCGGGGCGGCCCCGGTGCAGCGGGCCGTGATGGCGGGTGATCCCGAGATCGGGACGTCCTGTTTCCGCATCGTCCGGGAACTCGACGCGGGGGACGTCTACCGGATCGCCGCCCGCCCCATGCCGGAGGCCACCGCGGGGGAGCTGCTCGACCTGCTCGCTATCTCGGGAGCAGCCCAGCTCGTCGACACCATCGACGCCATTGCGGCGGGTGAGCTCCCCGTGCCCCAGGAAACCGACGGGGTGACCCGGGCCGCGAAGATCACGGTGGAGGAGGCGCGAGTGGATTTCACCCGGCCAGCGGTCGAGGTTCGCAACCACATCCTCGGCTGCTCCCCGGAACCGGGTGCCTGGTGCGAGCTGAACGGAAAACGGCTCAAGCTGTACCGGGCGCGGCTGGCCGTTACCCCATCCGCCCCGGCACTTCCGGCACCGGGTGAACTGCACGCGACCAAACGCCAGGTCTTCGTCGGAGCGGGTGACGGCGTTCTCGAACTGCTGGAGGTCCAGGCCCCGGGCAAACGACGAATGGCAGCCATCGACTGGGCCCGTTCCGGCGCCGCATCCGGGAGGCTCGTGTGAGCAGGGACCCATCCGCCCGGAGGGTCGCGTTCGACGTGCTGAGGCAGGTCAGCGGGGAGGACGCCTACGCGAACCTGGCGCTCGCCAAACGGCTGGCCCGGGCGGGCCTGGAAACCAGGGACGCGGCCTTCGCAACGGAACTCGTCGCCGGCACCTGTCGTCTGCGGGGCACCTATGACGCGATCATCGAGTCCGCATCGGGCCGGGGTCTGAAAACCATGCAACCCGCGGTGGTGGACCTGCTGAGGCTGCTCGCGCATCAGGCGTTGAGCATGACGGTGCCCGCGCGGGCGGCCGTCGCCACCACCGTGGAACTGGCCCGCGGAACGGTCGGGCAGCGGGTCACCGGCCTGGTCAACGCCGTCGGACGCCGGATCACCGCCCGCGACCTCCAGGAATGGGTGGAGCTGCTGAGCGAGGGCCTCGACGAAACCGGCGGGCTGGCGATCAGGACCCACCATCCTCGCTGGATCGTGGAGGCCCTCGAACGGGTGCTGCCGGAAAACGAGGTGGCCCGGGCCCTGGAGGCCGACAACCTGGCGCCGAGACCAACCCTCGTGGTGCGTCCCGGGCTCGCCGAGGTGGGGGAACTCGCCCCCGCCGTCCCCACCGTGTATTCACCGTTCGGGGCGGTCCTCGACGGGGCTCCGGGCGATGTGGCTGCCGTCCGGGAGGGGCGGGCCGGCGTGCAGGACGAGGGTTCGCAACTGGTGTGCCTGGCCCTGACCCGGGTGGAGGCGCCGAGTGGGCCGTGGCTGGACCTGTGCGCCGGCCCCGGGGGAAAGGCCGCCCTGCTGGCGGGACTGGCCCGGGAACGGGGGGAGCACCTCGTCGCCAACGAGGTGGCGGCGCATCGCGCGGGACTCGTCGAACGGGCCCTGGCCGCCTACCCGGCCGGGACGGCGAGCGTCGTCTGTTCCGACGGGCGTGACCCGGAACCGGTCAGGCGGCACGCTCCTTTCGTCAGGATCATGGTGGACGCCCCCTGCAGCGGCCTGGGGGCGTTGCGTCGCCGGCCCGAGGCCCGGTGGCACCGCACACCGGCCGACCTTGCGGAACTCGTCTCGCTGCAACGCGCCCTGCTGGAAACCGCCACCGGGTTGCTGGTTCCCGGGGGAGCGGTCGCCTACGTGACCTGCTCACCCCACGTCGACGAGACCGCCGCCATCGTCGAGGCGGCTCTGAAGAACAACCCGCGTCTGGAACTTCTGGATGCAGCAGCCCTGCTTCCCGAGGTGCCCGGCGCCTCCCGGGGCGGGTACGTTCAGCTGTGGCCCCATCGCCACGGAACCGACGCCATGTTCCTGGCCCTGCTGAGGCGCCGCTAGGCTTCAGCCATGCGCATCACCCCGAGCATCCTGAACGCCGACTTCGCCGACCTCCGCCACGAGATCGGACGGATACCGGGAGCGGACGGGGTGCACGTGGATGTCATGGACAACCATTTCGTGCCGAACTTGACGATCGGATTGCCCGTGGTCGAATGCCTGCGCAAGGTGACCGATCAGCTTCTCGACATTCACCTGATGATCGAGGATCCGGACCGCTGGGCCCCGGCCTACGCCGAGGCCGGCGCGGAGTCGGTGACCTTCCACGTCGAGGCGGCCCACGCCCCGATCCGGCTGGCCCGGGAGCTGCGGGCCCGCGGAGCGAGGGCGTCGATGGCCCTCAAGCCCGCCACCCCGATCGATCCCTACTCCGAGATGCTCGACGAACTGGACATGGTGCTGCTCATGACCGTCGAACCCGGTTTCGGCGGGCAGAAATTCCTCGATCTCGTGCTGCCGAAGATCCGCCGCACCCGGGAGCTGATCGGGGACCGCCCGATCTGGCTGCAGGTCGACGGCGGAGTGTCGGCGGACACGATCGGACGCTGCGCCGAGGCGGGCGCCGACACCTTCGTGGCCGGCTCCGCGGTCTACAACGCCCCCGATCCGGACGCCATGGTGCGGGAACTACGTGAGCTGGCCGGCTCCGCGTGGTGCTGCTGAATCAGCCCGGTTCGTCGCCCCGGTAACGGAGGTAGCGTTCGAACTCCGCGGCGATGGAGTCGCCGGTGGCGCCCTCCACATCGGAAGCGTCGCGGGCCTCCTCCAACTGTTCGATGTACTCGGCGACGTCGGGATCCTCGGCGCTCAGCTCATCCACGGCCTGCACCCACTTGCCGGCCTCACCGAGCAGGTCACCGGCTCCCAGACTGGCACCCAGAACCTGCTCCATGCGGCTGAGCAGGGCGTGCTGTCCCTTCGGGTTCGGGGGAGTGGCGACGTAGTGGGGAATGGAGACCCACATGGAGGCACTGGGGAATCCCTCGGCGATCAGCATCTGGTTGACCACGCCCGTGATACCGGTCGGACCCTCGTAGGTGAGTTCCTCGATGGCGAGGCTGCCACGCAGCTGCGAGTCGTAGGTGTACATGGCGACGGGAAGGGGACGAGAGTGCGGGGTGTCGCTGAGCATGGCTCCCAGCAACAGCACCATCGACGGGTCATAGCGCTTCAACCGTTGGACCAGCTCGCGCGAGAAGCTGCGCCACAACTGGTTGGGTTCGGGACCGACCACGATGATCAGGTCGCGTTCCGGTAGGCGTACCCGCTGAAGGGTGATGTGGGGCCACTGGATCCATGGGCCGTCGGGGGAGCGGCGCAGGATCGGACGGGTCACCTGGAAGTCGAAGTAACGTTCGTCATCGATGGTCTCGAGTTCGGACGAGGGGTAGTGCTCCATCAGGTGTAGCAACGCGTCGCTGGCCGCGTTGGCCGCGTCGTTCCAGCCGCTGAAGGCGATCACGACGGCCGGGTTTTTGAGGTCCTCGGGCCGGGGGTGCTGCATCCTTCCAGTCTATTGGCCCTGCCGGTGACCTCAAACCGGGCGGGTCGGCAACGATTGACAGAGGTGTTGATCGGGATTTATGCTCACCGAGGAGTTTGGGGGGATCAACTCTGTCACATGGGGTATTCCGTCATTTTCCGAACAATGTTCGATGCCGAGCCGGAAAGGCGCCCATGAATTTGCTGAAGCGCATCGTGTTCGGCATGCTCGCCGCCCTTGTCGCGGCCGTGGGCAGCATTGTTCTCATCCCGCGGCCGGCGCAGGCCGACTACGCCACCGGTGGCCGGGGTTATTTCGTCAACTCCGTGGTCTGGGCCGAGTGGGGGAAAAAGGGCGACATCATCCCTGCTTCGGGACTCACGAAAACCCAGTACACGAAGGTCGGCAGCACGACGATCGCCCTCGAATGCACCCTGTCACAACCGGATTCCGGCGATGGGTACGGATACAATAAAAACACCACACTGGATGTCTGGACCGCGGGAAGCTGGCGGAAGGACGGTTTGGACGACCTGTACAACCGTGGTGGCACGGGCACCAACAACCAGATGACCAATGCCATTCACACCAAATACAGCAGGACCACGGTCAGTTTCAAGGTTTCCTGTTCGGCCATCGTTTCCGGTCCGGGTTTCCCCGCGGGAGGGCAGCGTGTCCCGGTGGACGGAATGGTCGTGGCCGATGCCGAGTCCAGCGATCCGAATCCCGACGAATACATCAAGGTGGAAACCAGCAGCAATGCCCAGTGGCGGGTCCTGGATCGGATCCGCGACACCGGTTGCACATCGACGACGCTGGCCCAGCAGAGCACATCGGGAGGATCACGAACCCTGACGCTTCTCCCGGGTGGCGTGACCTGTCCCAACACCGGCCCCACCGTCGCCATGGCCGCCAGCAACGTCTCCGAGGCGACCATCACAATGTTCGGTCAGGGACAAGCGGCAGTAGCCGTGGGCGCCATCATCAACCTGGACTACGGCGATGCCCCCATCAGCTACGGAGCCGCGGCCGCGCAGTACCTGACGGGCTGGAACGCTTCATCACTTCCCGACGGCACCACCGATGCCTTCAGCACCAGACTGGCATGGCCACCCAGGAATCCCGAAGTGATGCTGGGCAGACGCATAGACCCCGAACCGGTCAACCCCGTGAACGGTGACGGCACCCAGGACGACAAGAACCCCACCAGCCCGAACGACGAGGACGCCATATCGGGAACACCGCTCTACCACGTGATGCAGGGCGGGGGAACCGCCACCCAGGAGATCGTCTGCACGGGCCGCGGCCACAACCGTGGCTGGGTGGACTGGAACCGCAACGGGGTCTTCGACCGGGAGGAGGCATCCGACACGGTGCAGTGCGCCGGGGGCAGCGCCACCCTGACCTGGACCATTCCGCGAGATGCGGCTACCGGGAACAGCTACCTGCGGTTGCGTGCCGCCGCAACGGCGGATTCCCTGACGAGCCCCACGGGATTGACCGTCACCGGGGAGGTAGAGGACCACAAGGTGCAGATCAGCACCTACGAACTGGAGATCTCCAAGGCCTCCGACGCCCTGGCCGGGAAAAAATTCGCGGGCGATGAGGTGACCTACACCGTCACCGCGAAGAACCCGAGCAGAACCCCCTTCACCAACACCAGCCCGGCCTACGTCTTCGACGACCTGAGCGGGGTGGTCGACGACGCCACCGTGATCACGAACTCCCTGCAGGCAACCGTCGGGAACAGCAGACGCGGTGACGTGATCTTCGACCCGGACACGAGCAGGATCTCCTGGCGGGGCACGCTGGCCCCCAACGAGACACTCACCCTGACCTATCGAGTGCGCCTCAAGGTCGGGGGAGACCGTGACCTGCGCAACGTCGCCTGGGGACAGGCGGGTGTTGCCACCCCGGCGACGAACGTGACCTGCGAGAACCGCACCGCCGAGGGACGTGACGGAGCGACGAACCACCCCTGCGCCGCCGAGCGGTACCAGTTGATGTCGCTGCTCAAAACCTTCCAGAACAACTACGACCCGGCCCCGAACGCCGCGGACTGGACGCTGACCGCCACCGGAAACTTCGGTGGCGAAACCGGCGACACCGAACGCGTCGTCCCGGGGAACACCGCCGTCACCGACGCGAACACCTTCGTGGTGCCAGTAGGGGAATTCTTCCAGTTCAAGGAAAAGGCGGCTCCGGAGGTCATGAAGGGATACGAGTTCCTGAACCCCGGATTGACCGCCGTGGGTGGGAGCCAGGTGGAACTCGTCAACAAGGACAAACCCGCCTCCGCCAAATGGACCAAGACCGACAGCGAAACCGGCGAACTGATCGGGGAATCCGAGTGGACACTGAAAGGTCCCACCGCCCCCGGCGGACTGGTGATCACCGACTGCGTCGCCGCCGATCGCAGCCTGTGCACGGGACCGGACAAGGATCCCGGGGCGGGTTCCTTCCTGCTGGAGGAACTGAAATGGGGGGAGCACACACTGACCGAGGTCACGCCACCACCCGGGTACACGCTGTCGAACCTCTCCGAGCAGATCATCCGGCTCAGCAGCACCGACACCGGATCCGAGCCTCTCGAGATCGGCGCGATCCCCAACGATCGCCTGCCGGGATCCATCTCCTGGCGGAAGACGGAATCGGGAACGACGATCCCGCTGGCCGGTTCCGTCTGGAAATTGACGAATGCCTCGGGGGCGACCATCACCGACATCACGGACTGCGTCGCTCCGGGCAGCTGCGCGGGACCCGACCGGGATCCCGAACCCGGTTCGTTCCGGGTCGAGAGGTTGTCGTGGGGCACCTGGACACTCATGGAGACCGGCGCGCCGCTGGGCTACCTGTTGACCACACGGGAGGAAACCCTCCAGATCGGTTCGCAGGCCTTGCACCAGACGGTGGAGGACCCGTTCGAGAACACCCGTTCTCCGGTCCCGGTGCTGCCGCTGACCGGGGGCACACCGAGCGAGATCTACCACTACCTGGGGGGTGGCCTGTTGATCGTCGCAGCCGCGCTGGTCCTCCTCAAACGCCGCCGGAGGAACAAGCACTCGTGATCCCGTGATCCGAACGGGGCCACACGCGAAACCGTCGAGGAACTCGACAAAACAGATGGAGGGAATCAGATGACCACTCGGAACAAGCCCGGCAGGCGGCTGTTGTCGCTGGTCGCGGCCCTGGCCGCCGGCCTGCTGGGGCTCACGGCACCGGCGCACGCCGACTCGGCCAACATCAACCCGGCCCAGAAGGCCGACCTGACGCTTCACAAGTGCGTCCAGCCGGAAAACCCGGGGGCGGCGGCGAACGGCAAGAGACAGACGGGCATCAGCTGCACCCCGATCGACGGGGTCACGTTCACGCTCTACAAGGTGAACGGCATCGATCTGACGACCCCGGGCGGCTGGGAAGCGGCTAAGGACCTGACAGCCCCGGAGTCAGGAACCACCGTCGGTGCCCACACCTCCACCGAGATCTCGGCCGTCACCACGTCCGGCGGAGGTATTGCGAGCTGGCACGGTCTTGATCTCGGGCTCTACCTGGTGATCGAGACCAACACGGGTTCCCCCGACACCAAGGTCGTGCTCGGCAGCAAACCCTTCCTGGTCACCCTGCCCTACTACACCGACGACAACCAGTGGAACTACGACGTTCACGTGTACCCGAAGAACTCGGTTGCGGGCATCGAGAAAACCGTTGACGACTCGGTCGCTCAGGCGAAGTACAACGGCGACGACGTGAAGTGGACCATCACCACCGACATCCCGCTCAGCGGCCAGGGCACCGAGATCACGAGCTACGTCATCACCGACACCCTGCCCGCGGGTCTCACCCTCGACGACACCCAGATCGAGCTTCGCGTCAAGGACGGCATCGGTTTCGTGAACAACGACGACTACTCGTGCACGGGCAACCTGACCTGCACCTTCACACCGGATGGCATCACGAAGCTGAAGGCCAACGGCGGACGGAAAGTGGTCCTGACCCTGGTCACCGACGTCACCGACGTGTCGCAGGCCACCAACGGTGTTTTCACCAACAAGGCCAAGGTGACCATCAATGGGATCGACTCCACCGAGGAGATCGCCACCACCACGTGGGGCCAGCTCACCGTCTACAAGTACGACGGCAGCAACGAGGGCTTCCTGAGCGGAGCCAAGTTCAAGCTCTGCACCAGTGAGACCTGCCCGAGTCAGGATGTCGCCATCGCAGAACTGACCACCGGGCCCGACGGCAAGATCCTCTTCCCCGTGGTGCGGCCGGGCACCTACTACCTGGTCGAGGAGGAGGCCCCTGCGGGCTACGCCAAGGTCGGGGCCCAGCAGATCGAGGTCAAAGCCGGTACGACCGTCACTCCGGCGCAGCCCACATCCACCGCGGACAACTACAAACCGATCGCGAACACCAAGCAGACCGTTCCACAACTTCCCCTGACCGGTGGAATCGGCCAGGTCGCGCTGGCCGCCGGGGGGATCGGGCTGCTGGTGATCGGCGGAGCCGTGATGATTCTCGGCCGGACGGCCACCCGGCGCAGGCGGAGCTGAGAAGGACCTCGGAGCACCGTGACATCACGTTCCCGTCAGCGCCCACGACGCTGGAGACCCGGCCTTGTGACATGGCTGGCCGCGGCGTGCGCGCTGACGGGGATCGTGCTCCTCAGCTACACCCCGGCAGCCTCGTGGCTCTCCCAGTACCAGCAGTCGCGGCTGATCGACACCTACAACGACTCGCTGCGCAGGGAGGGACAGGCAACCGGGAACGAAACCGGATCGGCGGCTTCCGGGGAGGCCCTTGCGGATGCCCGGGCCTACAACGAAAAACTCAGGTCCGGGGCGATCCTCGCCCCGGACACCAACGTGCCCCGGAGCGCCGAGGAGACCGCCGGAAATGAATACCACAAACTGCTCAACGGCCCGGCCGACATCATGGCCCGGATCCGGATCCCGAGCATCGACGTCGACCTTCCCGTCTATCACGGCACCTCCGACCTGACGCTGCTCCGCGGCGCTGGACACCTGCAGGGCACGTCCCTCCCGGTGGGCGGTGAATCCACCCATTCCGTCATCACCGCCCATCGTGGCCTCGCCGAGGCCACCATGTTCACCAACCTGGACAGGATGCACGTCGGCGACACCTTCACCATCGAGGTGATGGGTGAGGTGCTGGTCTACGAGGTGCGCCAGACGCAGGTGGTGGCGCCCGAGGAGCAGGAGGCCCTGTACCCGAAGGAGGGCCACGACCTGTTGACCCTGGTCACCTGCACCCCGCTCGGGGTCAACACCCACCGGATCCTCGTCACCGGGGAACGGGTGATCCCGACACCCCAGGAGGAAGTGGACAGGGCGCTGCAGGACTCCGATCTGCCGCGTTTCCCGTGGTGGCTCCTCCTCTCCGGCGGCGGATTCGTCGCCGTGACCGGCTACCTCTGGCTGGCCGGACGCCGCGATGCCCGGCTCCACCAGGCCGCGGCAGGAATCGAGAAGACGGAGGAACCCGCCGAGGCGGAGGGCACGGGCACACCCGAGGACGAGCATCCTGCCGCGGATCACGGGGAAACGATCGTCGGCGCCCGGGAATCCCCTGCGCAGGACGAGGAATTCACGGACGGCCGGGATGGCGGGGAACCGGCCGGGGAAGCGGATAACCTCGAGGGGTGAACCACTGGAACGCCCGGGCGGCCCTGGACCGGCTCGAGGAGTCGCGCGGCCACGAACGGGCACTGACGGAACTGGCCCATCACCCGCTGTCCCGGTGCCTCAGACTCGGCCCCGGGCTGGAGATCCCCGTGGCGGACGGCGAGTTGGTCTCCGAGGTCTTCGACGGTGAACGAAGGCCGGACGACCTGCTGCTGGGCCGGTTGGACGGTCACATCTGGTGGGCGCGCAGCGACGGCGGGGGCGGAACGGACCTGCGAACCCTCGATCTTCCCCCGGGCCAGACCCAGCTGGCCATGATGGCGACGGCCCTCTACGAATGGCACCGCAGCAATCCTGTCTGTCCCCGATGTGGGATGCAGACCGCACCCGACCGGGCGGGAACCGCGCGTCGCTGCCCGCATTGCGGTCGGGAACTCTTCCCGCGTACCGACCCCGCGGTCATCCTCGCCGTCACCGACCCCGCCGACCGCCTGCTGCTCACGCACGCCCGGGGCTGGCCGGGCAACCGCGTCTCCGTGCAGGCCGGGTTCATCGAGGCGGGGGAATCGGCGGAACAGGCCTGCCACAGAGAGATACGCGAGGAGACCGGCTTGACCATCCGTGACCTCGGGTTCTTCGGAACCCAGCCCTGGCCGTTCCCACGATCCCTGATGCTGGGTTTCGAGGCGAGAACCGACGGTACGGAACCGCGCCTCGACGGCGAGGAACTCACCTGGGGTTCCTTCCACACGAGGCAGGGGTTGCGGCGGGCCGTGGCGGAAGGAGAACTCGCTCTTCCCGGACCCGTCTCGCTGGCGCGCCAGTTGATCGAGGCGTGGCTGGCACGCGGCGGGGAGGATGACCCGCCGTGACCACTCTTCGTGACCTGCTGAACTCCCGTGTCCTCGTGGCCGACGGGGCCATGGGAACCATGCTGCAGGCCCAGGGCGATCTCGATCTGCAGCGCGACTTCCAGGGCCTCGAGGGCTGCAACGAGGTTCTGAACGTGACCCGGCCCGACGTGGTCTCGGCGGTGCACCGCGCCTACCTGGAGGCGGGTTCCGACTGCGTGGAGACCAACACCTTCGGCACCAACCTGGCCGCGCTCGCCGAGTACGGCATCGTGGATCGCCTGGCGGAGCTTGCCGGGGCCGGGGCCCGCATCGCCAGGGAAACCGCCGACGGATTCACCGACAAACCGCGTTTCGTCCTCGGTTCGGTCGGTCCCGGGACGAAACTTCCCAGCCTGGGGCACATCGCCTTCGCCGAGATCCGTGACGCCTACCAGGCCCAGGTGGAGGCCATGATCGCGGGCGGCATCGACGCGGTGCAGATCGAGACCTGCCAGGACCTCCTGCAGGCCAGGGCCGCGGTGATCGCCACGAAACGCGCCCGGGCCGGGCTCGGGGTGGATCTCCCGATCCTGGTCAACGTCACCGTCGAGACCACCGGCACCATGCTGCTCGGTTCCGAGATCGGGGCGGCCCGCTCCACCCTGGAGGCCCTCGGCGTCGACGTGATCGGGTTGAACTGCGCCACCGGGCCCGCCGAGATGAGCGAACACCTCAGGTACCTGTCGCGCAACGCGTCCTGCGGTATCGGCGCCATGCCCAACGCGGGCCTGCCCGAGCTGACCCCCGACGGCGCGGTCTACCCGCTCGGCCCCGAGGCCCTGGCGGACGCGCTGGCGACCTTCCTGGACGACTACGGGTTGTGCGTGATCGGCGGGTGTTGCGGAACCACCCCCGCCCACATCCGGCTGCTCGCGGAACGGTTCGGGGGTCGCGAGGTGCGTCCCCGCGAGGTCACGACGGAACGAACCTGTTCGTCGCTGTACGTGGAGGTGCCGTTCCACCAGGATCTCAGCTACCTCAACATCGGGGAACGCACCAACGCGAACGGGTCCAAGGCGTTCCGGGAGGCGATGCTGGCCGGGAACACCGACGACTGCGTGGAGATCGCCAAGGGACAGGCACGCGACGGTGCGCACGTGCTGGACCTGTGCGTCGACTACGTCGGCCGCGACGGCATCAGCGACATGGAGGAGCTGGCCGGGAGGCTGGCCACGGCCGTGACCCTGCCGATCGTGCTGGATTCCACCGAACCGCAGGTTCTCCAGGCGGGTCTGGAGAAACTCGCCGGGCGCTGCGTGATCAACTCCGTCAACTACGAGGACGGCGACGGTCCCGACTCCCGTTTCGCCCGCGTCATGCCGCTGGTGGCGGAACACGGCGCGGCCGTGGTCGCCCTGACCATCGACGAGGACGGGCAGGCCCGCACCGCCGACTGGAAGCTGCGGGTCGCCTCGCGCCTGATCGACGAGCTGACCGGAACCTGGGGCATGGACATCGGCGACATCCTCGTCGACTGCCTGACCTTCCCGATCGCCACCGGGCAGGAGGAGACCCGCCGCGACGGCATCGAGACCATCGAGGCGATCCGCGAACTGAAGCGCCGCTACCCGGGGGTGCGGACCACCCTCGGGGTCTCGAACGTGTCCTTCGGGCTCAACCCGGCGGCCCGGATGGTGCTGAACTCGGTGTTCCTGCACGAATGCGTCGCCGCCGGACTGGACTCGGCCATCGTTCACTCGGCGAAGATCATCCCGATGGAGCGCATCCCCGAGGAGCAGCGGGAGGTGGCCCTCGACCTGGTCTGGGACCGCCGCCGCGACGGCTACGACCCGCTGACCCGTTTCCTGGAACTGTTCGAGGGAGTCACCGCCGCCTCCGTGCGGGCGTCCCGTGCCGCCGAACTGGCAGCCCTGCCCCTGGCGGAGCGGTTGCGGCGCCGCATCATCGACGGGGAGGCCAAGGGACTCGAGGCCGACCTGGATGAGGCCCTGACCGGGAAGGCGGCCCTCGAGATCATCAACGAGGACCTGCTGGCCGGCATGAAGGTGGTCGGTGAACTCTTCGGCTCCGGACAGATGCAACTTCCGTTCGTGCTCCAGTCCGCCGAGGTCATGAAAACCGCCGTCTCCCACCTCGAACCGCACATCGACAAGGTCGAGGGCAGCAGCGGGAAGGGCACCCTGGTGCTCGCCACGGTGCGCGGCGACGTCCACGACATCGGCAAGAACCTCGTCGACATCATCGTCAGCAACAACGGCTACACCGTCATCAACATCGGCATCAAGCAGCCGATCCAGGCCATCATCGACGCCGCCGAGGCCAACGGCGCGGACGCCATCGGCATGTCGGGCCTGCTGGTGAAGTCCACGCTCGTGATGAAGGACAACCTCGCCGAACTGAACCGCCTCGGCCTGGCGGAGAAGTACCCGGTGCTGCTGGGCGGGGCGGCGCTGACCCGAGCCTTCGTGGAACACGACCTCAACGACATGTTCGACGGTGAGGTGCGCTACGCGAAGGACGCCTTCGAGGGACTCGCCCTGATGGACGCCGTGATGGCGGTGAAACAGGGAGTTCCGGGAGCCAGACTTCCCGAGCCGAAGAAACGCCGGTACAGGAGGACCGAGGTGGTCGAGGAGCGCGAGATCGACACCCGCCGCTCCGACGACGTGGAACGTCGCATCGACGTGCCTGCCCCGCCGTTCTGGGGAACCCGGGTGGTCAAGGGACTGCCCGTCGCTGACGTGGCCCGGTGGCTCGATCACCGCGCCACCTTCCTGGGCCGGTGGGGACTCAAACCCGTCAAGGACGGCCCGGGCTACGAGGAACTCGTGGCGACGGAGGGCCTGCCGCGCCTGCGGATGTGGCTGGATCGCATCACCACTGAGCAGCTCGCGAACTTCTCCGTCGTCTACGGCTACTTCCCGGCCCACAGCGAGGGGAACACCCTCGTCGTCGGGGACCCCGATGATCCGTCCCGGGAGCTGACACGTTTCGACTTCCCCAGGCAGCGCCGCGACTCCCGACTGTGCCTGGCCGATTTCTTCCGCGACGCGGATGAGACCCGGGAGCTCGGTCCCGACGTGCTGGAGATGCAGCTCGTGACGATGGGCACCGAGGTTGCCAGGGGCACCCAGCGGCTGTTCGAGTCCAACCGCTACCGTGAATACCTGGAGCTGCACGGCCTCTCCGTGCAGCTGACCGAGGCCCTCGCCGAGTTCTGGCATCACCGGGTACGTGTGGAGCTGGGTTTCGCCGCCGAGGAATCCGCGGTGGACGAGGCCATCCGGGACCAGGCCTACCGCGGATCGCGTTACTCGTTCGGCTACCCGGCGTGCCCGAACATGGAGGACCGCAGAAAACTCGTCTCCCTGCTGAAACCCGAACGCATCGGGGTGGAGCTCTCCGAGGAGCTGCAGCTGCACCCCGAGCAGTCCACCGATGCGATGGTGGTGCACCACCCGCAGGCCAAGTACTTCAACGCGAACTGAGGAACCATGAGACAGCGACGACTGCGTGCGGTGCTGTGGGACTTTGACGGCACCCTGGTCGATTCGGAACCGATGTGGATCGAGTACGAGAAGGAACTGCTCGCGCGTCACGGCGTGTCCTGGCCCGAGGAACAGTTCAAGGCCCAGATCGGGGAGCCCGCGGCTGTCACGGCGCAGCGGATCTCCGAGTCCTGCTCGGGCGCCATCACTCCTGAGCAGGTCAGCGAGGAACTGCACGCACGGGTCTGTGCCCGCTTCGAGGCCGGCGATGTCCCTTTCCTGCCCGGGGCTCGCGAACTGCTCGCCGATATTCGCGCCCACGGGATCCCGTGTGGCATGTGCACCTCCAGCAACAAACGGATCATGTCGGTGATCGCCAGGGCCGTACCTGAATTCGACGTCATCGTGGACGCGGATGACGTGCAACGCCTCAAACCGGATCCGGAGGGCTACCTCCAGGCCATGAGACACCTGCGCGTGGAACCGGACGAGGTCGTCATCATCGAGGACTCGGTGCCGGGAACCGATGCGGCCTCCGCGACGGGGGCGGTGGTCCTGGCGGTACCTCTGCTCGGCAGCCCGGGTCCGGCGCCTCGCAGAGTGATACGTGAAGGCGGCTTGACGGGTCTGGATTTCGCGGGTCTGGAGGAGATCTGGAGGAGCCGGTGGTGAATCTGTCGGGGGTCCGTACCGGACCGCTCGTGGTGGGGGAGCGGGTGACACTGACCGATCCCAAGGGACGCAGGAAATCAGTGGTGCTGAAGGAGGGAGCCGTCTGGCACACCACGAAGGGGGCGATCAGGCACGACGACCTGATCGGCGGCCCCGATGGTGTGACGGTGCGCTCCGCGGGCGGTACCGAGTACCTGGCGCTGCGGCCCCTGCTCAACGAGTACATGGTCGCGATGCCCCGGGAAGCGGCGGTCGTCTATCCGAAGGACGCCGCTCAGATCGTGATGTGGACCGACATCTTTCCCGGGGCCAGGGTCCTGGAGGCGGGGGGCGGGGCGGGGGCCCTGTCGTTGGCGTTGCTGCGTGCCATCGGCCCCGGCGGGAAGCTGCACTCCTACGAACGCCGGCAGCAGTTCGCCGACGTCGCCCGCAGGAACGTGAAGAACTTCATCGGCGGGGAACACCCCGCGTGGGAACTGACCGTGGGTGACCTGGTGGAGGTGATCGCGGATGAACCCGTGGATCGCGCAGTCCTGGACATGCTGGCCCCCTGGGAGTGCGTGGATGCGGTGGGGGAGCGGCTCATCCCGGGTGGGGTGCTCTGCTGCTACGTCGCGACGACCACGCAGCTAGGCCGGGTGATGGACACCTTCCGCGCCCATGGTGGTTTCACCGAACCGACCGCGACCGAGACGACGGTGCGCGACTGGCACGCCGAGGGCCTGGCGATCCGTCCCGGTCACGGAACTTCAGCCCACACCGGTTTCCTGGTGTTCTCCCGCCGCCTGGCCCCCGGGGTCAACGCGCCGATCCGCAAACGGCGGCCCGCCCCGGGGGCCTACGGACCCGACTACCAGGGGCCGCGCCCACTGAACATGCCGGAGCCGGGCCGATGAGGGTGAGGATCGTCGGGACCGGCCTGGTCGGTTCCTCGCTCGGAATGGCCCTGACCAGAGGCGGGGCCGATGTCCTGCTTGAGGACCTGAACGCCTCGCACGCCAGGGTCGCCGCCGGGCTGGGGGCGGGACGGATCGCCCCGGACGACGAACCGGTCGACGTCGTCGTGGTGGCCTCACCCCCGGCGACGATCGCAGGGGTCGTGACGCGGATGCTGAAACGCCACCCGGAGGCCGTGGTCACCGACGTCGGATCGGTGAAATCCTCCATCGTCCGAGCCGTGACGGCCGCCAGTGACCATCCCGAGCGGTACGTGCCCAGCCACCCGATGGCCGGTTCCCAGCTCACCGGCCCCCTGACCGCATCCGCCGACCTGTTCGTGGACCGCACCTGGGTGATCACCCCGCAGGCCGGCAACGCTCCCGAGGACGTGGACCTGGTCCACCGGCTGGCCCGCCTCTGCGGGGCACGCGTGGTGGAACTCGACGCGGAGCTCCACGACGAGGCCGTCGCCCAGGTCAGCCACGTGCCACACCTGATGAGCATCCTCACCGCCTCGCACCTGCGCGGGGTGCCGGGGGAGAACCTGGTCCTGGCGGGGCAGGGAATCCGGGACGTGACGCGCATCGCCGGTTCCGACCCGGGACTGTGGCGGCAAATCATCACGACCAACTCCGCGGCCATCCGGAAGGAACTGAACGAGGTGGCCGCGGACCTCGACTACCTGATCGAGGTGCTCGACCAGGGCGAGCCCCTCGAGGCCTTCCTGGCCCTCGGGCAGCACGGTGCCATGGCGTTGCGCGGCAAACACGGGCAGGCACCGAAGGAACTCGCGGCGGTCACCGTCGAGATCCCCGACGAGCCGCGCGCGCTGACCCGGCTGTTCGGTGACGTCGGCGATCTCGGGTTCAATGTGGAGGACTTCGAACTGACCCACGACGCGGTGCGCGAGGTGGGCTACCTGTCCATCTCCGTGGAACGCCCCCAGGCCGAACGGTTCCAGGAAGACCTGGAATCGCGCGGCTGGCGGGCCTGGTTGGACCGGGAGGGAATCTGATGGGCGACCTGGTGATTGCGATTGACGGGCCGAGCGGGGTGGGGAAGTCCTCGACCGCGAAACTGGTTGCGCGGAAGCTGAGGCTCGCCTACCTCGACACGGGAGCCATGTACCGGGCCGTGGCCTGCGAATTCGCCCGGCAGGGCCTGGAACGCACCGACGAAACCGGGATCGGGGAGCTGACGAGAGCGGCGGACCTGCGAATGGTCACGGACCCGGATGCGCCCCGTGTGTGCATCAACGGTCGTGACGTCACCGAGGAGATCAGGGAACCGGGAATCTCCGCGATCGTCTCGACGGTGGCCGTCGTCCCGGAGGTGCGCCGGGTGCTGACCGAGCGCATGCGCCGGATCATCGCGGAACACGGCCGCCGCATCGTCGTGGAGGGACGCGACATCACCACGGTCGTGGCCCCCGACGCCGAGGTGCGGGTGCTGCTCACAGCCGAGCCGGAGACACGTGTCGAAAGACGCGCCGCAGAACTGGGAACCCGGACGGACCGGGCCATGGTGACGGATTCGATCCTCAGGCGGGACCGTGACGACTCCACGGTCTCCAACTTCACCGAGGCGGCCTGCGGGGTGAGCGTCGTCGACTCCACGCACCTGGGCCTCGATGATGTCGTCGCGGAGATCCTGAAGCTGGTGCCCGATGCGTGAACCCCTCGACGTCCTCGTGTTCTACCTGCCCGTCCCGGACACCGATCACGTGCTGGAGGCCCTGTTCGCCGCCGGGGCCGGGCACATCGGAAACTACGACTCCTGTGCCTTCGTGGCGGCGGGAACGGGCCGGTTCCGTCCCCTGGAGGGTGCCGACCCCGCCATCGGGAAGGTGGGTGATCTGGAAATGGTTGCGGAGAACCGGGTGGAGGTCACCTTCCCGAGGCGCCTGCGCGCCACCGTCGTCGCGGCCCTGCGGCAGGCGCACCCCTACGAGGAACCGGCTTTCCACGTCGTGGAGAACGCGGCTCAGGACTGCTGAATCCGGGCCAGCACCAGTTCCGCCGCGTACAGCACCTCGCTCTCGGGCACATATCCGATGGCGCTCTCGTCAAACAGCCGGTCGTGGATCGCGGCGGCCTGCTCCGGGGTCTCTATCCCGAGGTGCCCGAACAGGATCATCAGATCCGCGATGTCGCGGTCCCTCATGGCCCTGAGCTTCATGGCCATGAGGTGCTCGGCGGAGGCGACCGAAACGGTCAGCCCAGGAAAATTCAACTCCGACGCGTTCTCGTCCTCATCGTTCGGTAGAAAGGCTGCTGCATTGGTGTTGAGCCAGTCGGGTGGTAGGCCGTGGCGGCGGGCAACTGTGGCAATCGCTTTCCAGAAGTTCCCACCTTCCGAACGCAGCACGGCATCCACATCGCGGGTCATACGGCGGGAATCGAATTCAAGAACCATTGCCGCCCCGCCGATCACGTGGATGCTGGCCGTGGCCTCGTGTTCCACGAGCAACTGGCCGACTTCCCTCAGGAGCCCCAGGAGGGTGCCACGGTCGAGGGTTGATGAGCTGGTCATGCTGATGTGAGGCTTCTCCGGTCCATGAAGATGCCCACGCGTGACAGCTCAGCCGGGGAATGAGCCATGTCGTTGTACCCCTTGGAAGGGTTGATGCGAACGGGCCACCAGAACCTGTCGAGCGGTTTCTTCCAGGTCCATCTCGGTGGAACCCGATCAATCCGGTGCAACCGGTATCGGATCAGGGCCGCCAGCAGGGTGTCCCACCTGACCGGACCGATGCTGGAGGGTTCCTCCAGCAGGAGGGCCAGCTGGGCGTCGTCGGCTTCTTCCGGGATGCGGTTGACGCCGTCGATGAGCAATCGCAGGGCCATGTCGGTGTCGTCACGTTCCAGGCACTCGGCGACGTCATCGCGGATCGAGCGCGCGCTGACCCACCAGGGTTGGAACTCGGGTGCGGTCGCGGTCATGGCTCCACACTATCCCGGTCGTGCAGTTCACCGTTGCGCAACAACTCCACCACACGATCCAGGCGGAGGCGCCCCAGCACATCGGTGTCGTGGCTCACGACCACCAGCGCCCCCGAATAGGTGGTGAGGCCATCCACCAGGGCATCGACACTCTCGAGGTCCAGGTTGTTGGTGGGTTCGTCCAGCACCAGCAGCTCCACCGGGGGATCGGCGAGCAGCACCCGGGCCAGCGCCACCCGGAACCGCTCGCCCCCGGACAGGGCACCGACGAGACGCTGCGTCACGTCTCCGCGCAGCAGGAACCGGGCCAGCCGGGCACGGACCTCGTGGGGGAGGGTCGACGGGCAGCCCCGCCCGACGCATTCGACCACCGGGAGGTCGTCGTCCAGTTCGAGGCGCTGGTCGAGGAAACCGATCCGGCCGGAGACCGCTTCCCGCACCATCCGGGCGAGCAGTCTCGACTTCCCCACGCCGTTGTCACCGACCAGTCCCAGCCGCAGCCCACCGGTGACGTGGATGCTCTGGTTGGAGCCGGCGAGTTCCGCGAGTCCTCTGCCCCGCGTCGATCTCAGCTCCGGGAGATCGACGCTGATCCGTTGCTCGCGGCGAACGGAGCTCTCCGCGGTTCGAAGCGCGTCCCGAGCCTCGTCGACCTTCCGGGCCGCCAGCTTGTTCGCCCGGCTCCGTCGCCCCTCGGCACTCGACTTGGACTCGGGATCGGACAGCCGCGGACCCTGCCGGATCGTGGCGAACCGTTGCCGGTCCTTGCGGTCCTGGCGGGAAGTCGCCACCTGCACCCGCATCCGCTCCCGCTGCTCGACCCGCAGTTTCTGTTCGGCGGTCCGGACGGCCCGCTCGGCGGCCTCCTGCCGGGTGCGCAGCTGCTCCCGGTAGGCGTCGATATTGCCGCCGTGCACGGTTGCGGTGCCGTCGTGGATCTCCACGATCATCTCCATCATGCGGAGCAGGGCCACGTCGTGGCTGACCACCACCAGCCCACCGCGCCATCCCCGGATCCAGTCGTACAGCCCGGCCCGGGCGGTGGCGTCGAGATTGTTGGTCGGTTCGTCGAGGAGGAGGGTGTTCGCCCCGGCCAGTTCCAGCCCGGCGAGGGCCACCAGCACCAGTTCCCCTCCCGAGAGGGTTCCGGCCCTGCGGTCGAGCAGGTTCTCGCCGCGCAGACCGGGAACCCGGGTGGCGAGCAGGGCGAGCGAACGGGCCTCGACGTCCCAGTCGTCCCCGACGGTCTCGAAGTCGGATTCCGCGATGCTCCCGGCCTCGATGGCGCGCAGGGCGCGGAGCCTGGCGTCGACCCCGAGGAGCTGGGCGACGGTGCGTTCACCGCGTTGCAGGAGGTCCTGCGGTAGCCGGGCGGTCCTGCTGGGAACCGTGATGGTGCCCGCGGTCGGTTGCAGCTCTCCCGCGATCAACCGCAGCAGGGTCGACTTGCCGGAACCGTTGCGCCCGACGACACCTACCCGGGCAGCGGGGATGGTCAGGTCGAGGTCGCGCAGCAGGGGCGTGGAGGAGTGGTCGAAGGCGTGAGAGACGCCGGAGAAAACGATGGACGAAGGCATGATGGCTCCCGGGAATGGCTGGATGCGCCGGACCGGAGCGCAAAACTGGCTCGACGGTGCGACGCGGGGTCAGCGGTGCCGCGAGCCTGTCATTTCCGGGCCTTTCGTCGGGAACGAGACGTCGCCAGTGTAGCGGAACACCGGAAGTTGGGGGAGGGCGGCTACGATGATGCGTCGGTCCGCGATAGGAGGCGCAACATGAGCGAGGAATCCACGATCAAGCCCGTGGTGGCGGTGGTGGGGCGTCCGAACGTCGGCAAGTCCACGCTGGTCAACCGCATCCTGGGACGCCGGGAGGCCGTGGTGCAGGATGTTCCGGGCGTCACACGCGACCGCGTCTCGTACGACGCGAACTGGAATGGTCGCGAGTTCGTACTGGTGGACACCGGCGGCTGGGTATCGGACGCCAAGGGCATGGCCCAGCAGATCGCGGAGCAGGCTGAGCTGGCGATCTCGATGGCCGATGCGGTGCTGTTCGTCGTCGACGCCACCGTGGGAACCCTCGACGAGGACGAGGCCGTGGTCAAGGTGCTCAGGCATTCCAGGAAACCCGTGGTACTGGCGGCGAACAAGGTGGACGACCAGCGTCACGAGGCCATGGCCGCCACCATGTGGAACCTGGGATTGGGGGAGCCGTACCCCGTCTCGGCCATGCACGGCCGGGGTTCCGGTGATCTCCTGGACGCGCTGCTCGCGGTCCTGCCGGAGGCTCCCCGGGAGCATTTCGACGAGATCGGCGGGCCGCGCCGGGTCGCGATCGTCGGGAAACCGAACGTGGGCAAGTCCTCGCTGCTGAACAAACTGGCCCAGCAGCAGCGGGCGGTGGTCTCCGATGTCTCCGGCACCACCGTCGATCCCGTGGACGAGATCGTCGAGATCGGTGGAAAGGTGTACCGACTCATCGACACCGCGGGCATCCGGCGGCGCGTCAGGGAGGCCTCGGGACACGAGTTCTACGCCAGTCTGCGCACCCAGACCGCCATCGAACGCGCGGAGGTCTGCGTGGTGGTCATCGACGCCTCAGCCCCGGTCACCGACCAGGACCTGAGGATCCTCACGAACGTCGAGGAGACGGGACGGGCGCTGGTGATCGCCTTCAACAAGTGGGATCTCACCGACGAGGAACGCCGCCGCTACCTGGAACGGGAGATCGAACGCGACCTGGTCGCTTTCCGGTGGGCTCCCACGGTCAACATCTCGGCACTGACGGGACGCAACGTCGACAAGCTGAGCAGGGCCATCGAGGAGGCTGCGGAGGGTTGGGAGACACGCGTGTCCACCGGGAGGCTGAACTCCTTCCTGGGACGCCTGGCCGCCTCCCATCCGCACCCGGTGCGCGGCGGCAAACAGCCGCGCATCCTTTTCGGCACGCAGGCGCACAACTGCCCGCCCACCTTCGTGTTGTTCACCAGCGGCCGGTTCGACGCCACCTACGTACGTTTCATCGAACGCCGTCTCCGTGAGGAATTCGGTTTCACCGGTTCGCCCATCCACCTGGAGATCCGGGCCCGGGAAAAGCACAGAAACCGGCAGTGATCCGCCCGGCCTGCGTTCCGAGGTCGCGCTGGAACCGCCGGACCGGTCGTGATCCTGTCGCCTCGATGCCCAGGGACGCGCCCCGCGGTTCACGCTCCAGTGGCTATGGGGCGGGCCGGATCGGTGATCCAATCGCTCCACGACCCCGGGTAGAGGGCCGGGAGCGGTAGCCCCGCCACCAGCGCCGCCAAGGCGACGTGCGCCGCCTGGATACCGGAGCCGCAGTAGACCCCGACCCCGCCCTCGCCGGCCCCGGCGGCCTCGAACCTCTTCCGCAGCTCACCGGCCGGCAGCAGGAATCCTCGTTCGTCGGCGAGTTCGAGCGCGGGCAGCGAACGGGCCCCGGGAATGTGCCCGGCCACGGGATCGACGGTTTCACCGACGCCCCGGAAGCGGTCCTCGGGGCGGGCGTCCAGGAGCACCCCGGTCGAGGCCAGGGCGGCCGCCCCGTCGGCGTCCAGCGCGGCGGAGGAGGGGTTGTTTCCCAGACGGAAATTCCCCGGCGCCGGGGAAACGTTCCCCTGCTCCACCGGGAGACCGGCGGACAGCCAGGCCCCGAGGCCGCCGTCGAGGACGAGCGCGCCGCCGTGTCCGTGGTGCTGCAGAAGCCACCAGGCCCGGGCAGCGGCCATGGACCTCCAGTCGTCGTAGATCACGACGGTCCGATCGTTGCTGACCCCCGCGGCCCGCATCGCGGCCTCGAAGGCCTCGGGGCGGGGGAGCGGATGCCGGCCGCCCGGGCCGGTGTCGGGGGAGGCCAGTGCCGTGTCCATGTCCACCAGAACCGCCCCGGGAATGTGTCCCGCGAGGTACTGTTCCCGGCCACCCGAGCTTCCCGGCCCCCCGAACCGGACGTCGAGGAGGGTGATGTCTCGTCGCTGACGCAGGGCGACCAGCCGGGGAACCGTGATCAGTGGGTTCTGCATGGCCCCACTGTTCCACAACATTCCCGGTCCCGCTCCGCGGGAGCCGGGCCTTTCCGGGTCAGACCCGTCCGGCCTGTCCGAGAAGTTCCGCCATGCTCAGGGGAGATCTCCCGGTCAGGGTCCGGACGCTGTCGGAGACCACGTCCAGTTCCCCGGAGGCGATCGCGGTGTAGGTGGAGACCCAGGCGTCGACCTCCCAGGCCGGAGCGCCGTAGTGGGCGCGCGAGGCGTAGGCCTCCTCCACGGTTTCCTCCCGGTAGGTGACCTCCCGTCCCTGGGCCTCGCCGATGATCCGGGCCATGTCCGTGAGTGAGAGGGCCTCCGGGCCCGTCATGTCGTAGGTGCGTTTCGCGTGGGGCGACGGGTCGCGCAGGACCGCAGCGGCCGATCGTGCCACGTCCTGCCGTGCGACCGCGCCGACGCGGCCATCACCGGCAGGGCCGCGCATCACCCCGTGCTCATCCGCGATCCCGGGGAAGAAATCCAGGTAGAACGAGTCACGCAGGAAGGTCCACGCCATGCCCGATTCGCGGATGTACTGCTCGGTGTACCAGTGGTCGCGGGCAAGGGTGAAGGTGGCGTCCGGGGCGGCCGCCAGGAAGGACGTGTAGACGATGTGTCCGACCCCCGCAGCGGCAGCTGCCTCCACGAAGACCTGGTGCTGGCGCACCCGGTCCGGGCTCTCCCCGGCGGAGACCATGAAGAGTACGTCAACCCCGGTCAGTGCCCTGCGGGAAGCCTCCGCGTCGCCGTATTCCGTCACGGCCACGTCCCCTTCGAGCCGGGGCGCCCTGCTGGCGTCGCGCACCAGCAATCTCAGCTGCGGGGCCAGGTCCTGCAGCCCACTCGCCACGGCCCCGCCGAGCTTCCCCGTGACTCCCGTGAGAGCGATGGTTACGGATCGTGTCACTGCCATTGCCCAGTCCTTCCCGGTTTTCCCGATCACCGTTTCCGAGGAATTTCCTGAGGACATGATTGCATGAACGCCACCTTCTTGGACGAAGACTCCCGCGTCCATCAGCCTGCCCGGCCCCGGTGGCAGGAGTCGATCGTGGCATGATCGCGACTCTGCTGCCGGAGGTGTCTCGGTGCCGCCGAGCACGGATGTGCAGTGAGGTGCAGGTGCTACCGGCGATGCGGAAACTTCTCGCCGGCCCACCGCTGTGGCGGTCACGGATCATGGACAGCAGAACGTAACGCCCCGATGCCGGGCCCATACCCCCGCGTGGGACTCCGTGGAGGCATCACTCGTTCGTCCCCTCTCGACAGAGTTTCCAGCGGGTCATTGCAGCACACACGCGAAGCGGCTCGAACACCCCCTGACGAAATTACGATATATTTGGGTACCATAAATTCCGACGGCGACGTCGAGACGGGCGTTGGCCGTACGCGATAGAGCAATCAGCCCCGAGGAAGAGGTCTTCATGGTCAAGCGCCAGTTCCCGAAGCCCAGCGAGATATTCGACCTGCTGCACTTCAAGAAGCCAACCCTGAACGCCAAGAAGCGGCGTCTCCAGGATTCCCTGACGATCTGGGACCTGAGGAAGATAGCGAAGCGCCGCACCCCGAGGGCTGCCTTCGACTACACCGACGGCGCTGCGGAGGGGGAGATCTCCCTCGCCCGGGCCCGTCACGCCTTCGAGGACATCGAACTGCATCCCGACATCCTCCATCCGGCGGAGGACGTCGACACCTCCTGCGAGATCCTCGGCGGACCGTCGTCCATGCCGTTCGGGATCGCGCCCACCGGATTCACCCGCCTGATGCAGACCGAGGGTGAGATCGCGGGGGCGGGAGCGGCCGGGGCCGCTGGCATCCCGTTCACGCTCTCCACCCTCGGCACCACCTCCATCGAGGATGTCAAGGCCGTCAACCCGCTGGGCCGGAACTGGTTCCAGCTCTACGTGATGCGCAAGCGGGAGATCTCCTACGGTTTGGTGGAGCGGGCCAAACATGCAGGATTCGACACGCTGATGTTCACCGTCGACACCCCCGTCGCGGGTGCCCGTCTCCGTGACAAGCGCAACGGTTTCTCGATCCCGCCGCAGATCTCCCTGGGAACCGTGCTCGACGCCCTGCCGCGTCCTTGGTGGTGGTTCGACTTCCTGACCACCCCGAAGCTGGAGTTCGCTTCCCTCAGCTCCACGGGCGGCACGGTGGGGGAGTTGCTCGACTCCGCCATGGACCCCACCATCAGCCACCAGGATCTCGATGTCATCCGCGGCATGTGGAACGGAAAGATCATCATCAAGGGTGTGCAGACCGTCACCGACGCCAAGAAACTCGTCGACGCGGGCGTGGACGGCATCCTGTTGTCCAACCACGGTGGCCGTCAACTCGACCGGGCCCCGGTGCCCTTCCACCTGCTGCCACACGTGGTCAAGGAGATCGGTAGGGACGCCGCCGTCATGGTGGACACCGGCATCATGAACGGTGCCGACATCGCGGCCTGCATGGCGCTGGGTGCGGACTTCACCCTCATTGGTCGCGCCTACCTGTACGGTCTCATGGCCGGTGGACGCGCGGGCGTCGACCGCACGATCGCGATCCTGCACGAGGAACTGGTCCGTACCATGAAACTGTTGGGTGTCTCCAGTATTGCCGAGCTCGAGCCCCGGCACATCACCCAGCTCACGCGCTACGTGCCGGTTCCCAAGCTGGCCCAGCACGTGGCGGAAGCCCTCGTCTGAGCCCTGTTTCGGTGGGAAACCGAACCATCTCGCTCGGCGGGCCGGGACTCCGGGCCCGGCCCGCCGAGTCCTTGAACGTGGCCCCGGAAACAAAAGAACCCACGTCACGGATTCATCGTGACGTGGATTTGAGCGTGAGCTCATGGCCGGGCTGACAGCGCGATGGTTCAGGACATGCGCACAGGGTGTCTCGGGGTATCAGCAACGCTTCCGGGACTGGGGCATGGGCTCAGAAACCACGGCCGGGTGGTCAATCACTAGCGTCCCACCTGGCCCTGCCCATCTCAACGCATCCGCACCGACCGGGTCGATACGACCGGCAACATCACCCTGCGACTCAACGGCCGCCTCCACCACATCGGCATCGGCCGGCCTTCCAAGGGAACCTGCGTCACCATGCTCGTCCAGGACCATGACGTCACCATCATCAACACCCACACCGGTCAGATCATCCGCGAGCTCGTCATTGACCCCGCCCGCGACTGCCAACCTATAGGCTCAAAGAAAAACCTGAACCTCCAGAATGAAGGTTCAGGCCATTCCGATGTCCTGGAACAGGACAGTGTCGGGCTGACAGGATTTGAACCTGCGACCCCTTGACCCCCAGTCAAGTGCGCTACCAAACTGCGCCACAGCCCGAAACCGTTCAACACACGGCTCGGGTAGCTTAGCGGGTGAATGGCGAGGAGGCCAATCGAGGTCAGGTGGACGATGCAGGGTCCTGCTGTGACGGCCCTTGGTCGTACCCTTGTCATCATGAACCTGCGCCTCCGCTCCCTGCTCGCCGCCCTGGCGGGGTTGACGCTCCTGCTTCCGGCTTGCTCCCCAGGGAACCCCACGCCCCACGACTCTTCCCAAGAGACCACATCCGCTGCCTCCGGAACCGAAACCGCCGCTCAGGAGGCCTCACCCACCCCGGTCGCACCGGTCGGGGCCCTGACCATCACGTCCTCGACGGACGCCGCCCTGCCCAGTGACCCCGTCACCCTCAGCCTGGAGAACGGAACCATCAGCAACGTCACGGTCACGGGGCCGGGAGGTGCGGTGGAGGGCACCTTCGAGAAGGACGCCTGGACCCCTTCGAAGGCCCTCGAGCTGAATACGGAGTACAGGCTCACCGCCACTGCCAGCGACGGCACGGCGAAGGAGGCCAGCTTCAAGACGGTCTCACCGGGTTCCGCCGAGACCACGTTCAAACTGCCCTACCTGGATGACAACATGGGTGTGGGAATGCCCGCGTACGTGAAGTTCAGCCGGGCCATCCCGAAGGAGTACCGCGCATCCATCGAGGAACACGCCAAAGTCACCGTCACCCCGGCGCAGGAGGGGGCGTGGGGCTGGATCAGCGACACCGAACTGTTGTACCGGCCGAAGGAGTACTGGAAGCCGGGAACGAAGATTTCCCTCGATCTGAGATGGCTGGGGGTGCAGGCGACTGAGAACACCTGGCTGAAGAAGGACGTTCCCGGAACTTTCTCCATCAGGGACGTGTCACGTGTCATCAAGGTGGACATCGCGAACTACACCACCACCATCGTCGACAACGGGGAAACGGTCAAAACCCTGCCCTCGACAACAGGAAAGGAAGACTTCGTCACCCGCTCCGGCACGAAACTGATCCTGGAGAAATACGACAGTCTGAAGATGGACTCCGAAACCATAGCGATTCCCTCGGGCAGCTCCGAGGCCTACAACATGGACGTGCAGTACGCCATGCGCGTCACGTGGACGGGCGAGTTCATTCACGCAGCCCCGTGGTCGGTCTCCTCCCAGGGGAAGGCGAACGTCAGCCATGGCTGCGTCGGACTCAGCACTGACAACGCCGGATGGCTCTACGAGGGCACCAGCATCGGTGACGTCGTGGAGTTCACCGGGTCCGAGAGAAAGATGGAGCCCTCCGAGGGGCTTGGGGTGTGGCTCTACTCGTGGGATGAGTGGAAAGCGCTCTCGGCATCCGGCTCGTGAGTTGACCGGGAACGATTCCGGGCCGGATTGCTAGGATGACGACGCTCATGCCTGTCATCGTTCCTGTCGCCCTTCTCGTACTGGCCTTCGTCACCACCCCGCTGTTCGTCCGTTTCCTGGGGCGAAACGCAGGGTGGCCCTTGTCGGCACTCTACGTTGCTGCCGCTGCGTTCCAGGCCCCTGCCGCCGGCGCCGTGGCGGCAGGGGAACGGCCGGCCTGGGCCGTGGACTGGTTGCCCGCCCTCGGCATCCGGCTGGCCTTCGCCGCGGATGGTCTGGGGCTCGTCTTCAGTTTCATCGCGTTGCTGATCGGCGCGGTCGTGTTCATTTACTCGACGCGCTACCTCGCGGTCGGCAGGAACTATGCCTTCCACCAGGTGATGACGGCCTTCACCCTCTCGATGCAGGCGCTCGTGCTTGCCGATGACCTGGTGCTGCTGTTCATCTGCTGGGAGCTGACCTCCTTGGCGTCCTTCCTGTTGATCGCATCCGCCGGTAATGCGGGCGAAGGCGCCTCGATGCGCACCCTCCTCATCACATTTGTCGGCGGCGTCCTGCTCCTGCTCGCGATCGCCGCCATCTGGTGGCGCACCGGCACCACCTCGCTGTCAGAGGTGTTCTCCCACGGGGTGTGGGCCTCCGACCCCGGTTTCACCACGCTGATAGCCGTCCTGGTGGCCCTGGCCGGATTCACGAAAGCGGCCCAGTTCCCGTTCCACGTGTGGCTCCCGGACGCCATGGCCGCGATCACCCCTGTCAGCGCCTACCTTCATGCCGCAGCGGTCGTCAAGGCCGGCATCTTCCTGCTACTGCGTTTCAGCCCCGTCCTCCACGGGAATGCGATCTGGAACGGTCTTCTGGTGACGGTCGGGTTGATCACCACCTGCGTGGGTGGTTACTTCGCGTTGGAACAGACAGACGCCAAGAAACTGATGGCCTATTCCACGGTCAGTCAGCTGGGGTTGCTGACCGCGAGCATCGGGTTGGGCACCGAGGCCGGCATTGCGGCGGCGGTGCTGCACACCATCGCGCACGCCCTGTTCAAATCCGGGTTGTTCATGATGGTGGGTGTCATCGATCACGCCACCGACACCCGTGATCTTCGTCGTTTCCCGCCCGGGCTGTACAAGCGGATGCCTTTCAGCTTCGTGGTGATGACCCTGGGATGCGCGTCGATGGCCGGTATTCCCCCGATGCTGGGTTTCGTCTCGAAGGATGCGATCCTGGCCTCGCTGCTGGGGGCTCCCGAGGCGTCGTGGACCGGTTGGACGGCTTTCCTGGTAGCTGCCCTGGGTTCCGTGCTCACCTTCGTCTACTGCTCCCGGGTCCTGCTCGGGATCTTCTTCGACGGCACGGACGAGGACCGTTCCGTGCACATGCACGACCCGTTGCTCGCGGGAAGCGCGGCGTTACCGATCCTGGTTTCCGTTCCCCTGGTCGCATGGCTCGGGGAACTGTCCGGCCCGGTGGCGCTGGCCACCGGGGCGGCCCTCGGTGGGACTGCACCCGGGATCCACCTGGCCCTGTGGCACGGACCCGGCCCGGAGCTGTACGCAACAGCGTGCATCCTGTTCCTCGGTGGCGCCATCGCATGGCGGCGCAAGGCCTTGGTCGACTGGGTGCTGCAGCACCGGTTCCCGCTCAACGGTTCCAAGGCCATGTGGCACATCTCGGAGTGGACTCGCCGTTTCGGCGCCTTGCAGGCCCGCACCGTCGCCTCGGACACCGCGACCCGGCACATCGTCCCGATCCTGGGCTCGCTCGGCGTGCTCGGCCTCGCGGGAAGCGGGGCGGCCCACCTCACCGGCCTCCAGGATCAGCAACCGGGACTGACCAAATCGATCGACGTCGTCGTGTTCGTTCTCATCACCGCGGCCACCATCGGGGTCTGCATTTCTCGGGTGCGCATCGCAGCGGTGTTGTCGTTGTCGGCGGTGGGAATCCTCGCGACGGTACAGATCCTGGCCCTCGGCGCCCCCGACGTGGCCCTCACCCAGCTGCTGGTGGAGAGCCTGAACATCATCGTGATCATGCTGGTGCTGCAGCGGCTCCCGGTCCGGTTCCCGGTACGCCGCCGAGGCCGGAACCTGCTGACCCTGGCCGCCTCCGCGCTGGTTGGCGGAGGGGTCGCGGCCCTCACCTGGGCCCTGACCGCGCGGCGCGACAAGTCGGATCTGGCCAAGGAGTTCCTCGAGCGCACGAAGGAACTGGCCTCGGGGGACAACGTCGTGAACGTGATCCTCGTGGAGTTCCGCGGATTCGACACCCTGGGCGAGCTGAGCGTGCTCGCCATGACGGCGGTCGCCATCCTGGCCCTGCTCTCGACGGTGAGGGACCGCTACATCGACCCGCCGGGCGAGGATCCCTACCTGATCCCGGTGGCGGCGCTGCAGATAAACCAGGACCCGCGTTCGCGTGCGCACCGCGCGATCATGGAGGCGTGGCCCAACGCGGTCAGCCTGCAGGTGATGCTTCGTTTCATGACCCCGCTGCTCGTGGTGATCTCCGCCATCCTGTTCTGGCGTGGGCACAACAGCCCGGGCGGGGGCTTCAATGCGGCCCTGGTGGCCTCCTCCCTGGTGGGGCTGATCTACCTCTCGACCTCCAAGGACCGCTCCGTCGGCCCGCCCCGGTTGCCCCTGTTCCTGGTCGGGGGAGGGGTCATGCTGGCGGTCGCCACCGGTTTCCTCGACCTGTTCCTGACCGGTTCCTTCCTGCAACCGATCCACGGGGAGATCCTGGGAACCCACCTGACCACGTCGATGATCTTCGACGCCGGCGTGTACCTGGCGGTCCTGGGGCTGATCCTCGTCTCATTCAACGTGCTGGGCGCCACCAGGGGAACCCGGGCCGGGGGCGAGGGTACCCGCGAACGCATCGACGAGTTGCTGGAGGGCGAACTCCCGGGGCCGCTGGAGACCGTGCGGGGGGAACGTCCCCGGCGCCCCGCGATCCGGAGCCGTTTCATCACCGAGGGCACTCGCCCGGAGGAGACCAGGAAATGATCCTGATAGCCACGATCTTCGTTCTGGTCACCGGTGGGGTGTATCTCCTGCTCCAGCGCTCCATGGTGCGCGCCGTGTTCGGGCTCGGGCTCCTGAGCCACGCCGTCAACTTCGTCCTGCTCACCACGGGTGTGCCGGGCTGGCGGACGGAACCCATCACCGACGGCACCAGCACGGTCACGGTGGCGGATCCGCTCCCGCAGGCCTTCGTGCTGACCGCGATCGTGATCACCCTGGCCACGAGCATCCTGATGCTCGCGATGGCCGTCATCGGGCGCAACGACAACATGCTGCGCCATCCCGAGACGGGGGAGACCCACCGCGCATGAACTCCGCCATCCTGCCCCTGTTCGTCGCCGTCCCGCTCCTGTCGGCGGGGGTCACTGTGCTGTTGCGGGGTCCCGTCGTGCAGCGCATGACACTGCTGCTGGTGTCGTCGGCGACGCTCCTCGGGGGGGTGGCGCTCCTGGTGTTCCACCGTGGCACCCCCGCCCTGGCACACTCCATCGGCTCCTACAAGCAGAAGATGGGCATCGTCTTCGTCTCCGACACCCTGAGCGCCCTGCTGCTGGTGGTCACCGCCTTCCTGACCATGATCTCCGGCATCTTCCTGATGCTGACCAAGGAGGACCGCTACCGTTTCGTGGTCCCCTTGATCCTGCTGCTCAACACGGGCGTCAACGGGGCGCTCCTGACCGGTGACCTGTTCAACCTCTTCGTGTGGGTGGAAGTGATGCTCCTGCCCTCCTACGCGCTGATCGCGGTGACCGGGTCCTGGCGAAGACTCGGCATCGGACGGATGTTCGTGATCGTGAACATAGTCACGTCCACCATCCTCGTGATGGGTGTAGGCCTGCTCTACGGGGCCATCGGATCGGTGAACCTGGCGGCTCTGGCCGGCAGGGGCGGGGATCCCCAGGTCTCGCTGGCCACCTCGCTCATCCTGTTCGCGCTGTTGGTCAAGGGAGGCGTGGTTCCCGTCCACGGCTGGCTGCCCCGCGCCTATCCCGCGACCTCCGCCGGGATCATGTCCCTGTTCGCCGGGATCCACACGAAGGTGGGCATCTACGCCGCTTACCGGATCTATGCCACCATCTTCGGCGGACCGGCTCCCTGGCTTCCGGTGCTGACGGCCGTGGTGGTGGCGACGATCGTCGTCGGCGCTTTCTCGACCTTCGGGGAATCCCGGATCCGCGGGTCGCTCGCCTTCCAAATGGTCACGGGCGTCGGGCAGATCCTGATCGGCCTGGTGGTGCTGACCGAATTCTCCGTGGCGGCCGGTTTGTTCTACATGGTCCATCACATGATCACCATGGCGGGTCTGGTACTGGCCTCAGGGGCCGTCGAGAACGTCTACGGTTCGGGACGATTCGACCGGCTCTCCGGACTGATGCGCCGCGATCCGTGGCTCGCGGCCACTTTCGCCCTCGGGTTGGCGTCCTTGGTCGGGCTGCCACCGACCTCGGGGCTGTGGGGGAAGGTCGGATTGCTGGGGGCGTCCGCCCAGGCCGATCCGGTTACGAGTTGGCTTCTCATGGGGTGTGTCGCCCTGGCCTCCGTCGCATCCCTGATGGCCCTGCAACGCCTGTGGCGTGAGGCATTCTGGGGAGCGCCCATGAGGAGTTACCTACCCGACGATCCCACCACCGCACGCGGCGCGCCGACCCCGATAGCCGATGACGCGAAGGTGTCCTGGCGGATGTTGTGGCCATCGACCCTGCTGATCGGGATCTCCGTGCTGCTATTCCTCGGTGTCGGCTGGGTGTGGCCGCTGTTCGAATCGGCCGCCCACGGTTTGATCGACGTCTCCGCCTACGTGGCCTCTGTGGATGCGGTGAGCGAATGATGCAGGTTCTGAGACTGTTCTCGTGGTGGTGGTACCTGACCACCCAGATCGTCATCGGGTCGTGGAACGTCGCGGTGGCGGCGTGGCGTCCCAGGCCGATGGCCGGGCCCGCCATCGTGGAGTACCCGATGCGCGCCACCACCGACTTCGAGATCGCGATGTTCGCGTCCGCCATCACGATCACGCCGGGAACCCTGGTGCTCGGCGTCTGTCCCGGTGACGAGACCCGGGGGCCCTCGGTGTTCGTTCATTCGCTGTTCGACTCGGAGCGGGCCTCCGTCATCGGTGGTCTGGCAGAGTTGGAATGGCACCTGCTCCATGCGTTGCGACGCCACGGAATGCCGAAGGGGGAAAAATGAGTCTCGCGATCTGGGCAGCGATCGGGGTGCTCGCCGTCTCCGTTCTCCTGGGCCTGTTGCGGGTGATGACAGCCCCTGACTCCGCGACGCGGGCCGTGGTGGGAGATCTGGTCTTCTTCTCCTGCATCGGAATTCTCGCCCTGTTCGGGATGTTGCACCATTCCAGCGTCTCGGTGGACGCCGCTCTGCTGGCCTCGATCCTGGGGATCCTGGCCACCATCGCGCTGGCAAGAATCATGACCAGAGGGAGGAGATGACGGTGCTTGAAATCCTGGCTTCCGTGTTGGCGGTACTGGGTGCCGTGCTGGTGCTGTCGGTCGCGGTGGCGCAGTTCAGGGCCGGGGACGCCGTCTCACGTATCAACGCGCTCGGGCCGGCGACCGCGCTGGGGCTACCTCTGATCCTGGTGGCGGCCGCCCTCGGCTGGACCGCCACCGATGGTTTCGACCTGATGCTGTGGGCGAAGACCGCCGTGACCGTGATGGCCCTGCTGATCGTGAGTTCGGTGGCCTCGAACGTGCTTGCCCGCGCGACCGTCCGGACAGATGCCAGACTTGACCCGAGAACCGAACCCAACGACCTGAGGAGCGAGACATGATGTGCGCAGGAATCCTCATCACCCAATGCGTCCGGAACCGCCCCTGAACGTGACCGGAAACCTCAACACGGTCTCGACCACCACACGGCTATTCACAACCGAAGCGCCATTGGTGCTCGCCAGTGGCGCCGAGCTGGCGCCTGTCGATGTCGCCTACGAGACCTACGGGAAGCTGAACCCGCGGGGTTCGAATGCCATCTTCGTGTGTCACGCCCTGACCGGTGACGCCCACGCCGCAGGTTTCAGGGCAGGTGACAGGAAGCCCGGCTGGTGGGACAACCTCATCGGTCCTGGTAAGACGGTTGACACGAACCGCTGGTTCGTGGTGTGCGCGAACATCCTCGGCGGATGCCGCGGCACGACGGGACCTTCATCGATCAATCCTGCAACGGGCGAGCCGTACGGCCTGGATTTCCCACTGCTGGCGATGTCGGATTTCGTGACGGTGCACCGCCGCCTGGGCCAGCACCTGGGAATCGATCACTGGGCCGTCCTGCTCGGGGGTTCGTTGGGGGGGATGCAGGTCCTGCAGTGGACGTTGTCCCATCCGCAGGACTGCGACAACGCGATCATCATCGCTGCGTCGTCGCGGTTGACGGCGCAGAACATCGCCTTTTCCGCCGTGGGCAGGCAAGCCATCATGAGGGACTCGGCCTTCCGGGAGGGACGTTTCCTCAGCGAGGGCACGATGCCCGCGAAGGGGCTGTCGGTGGCCCGGATGCTGGCTCACATCACCTACCTGTCGGAGGATGCGTTCAGCGCGAAGTTCGGTCGGTCGGCCCAGTCGGGAAAACTGGATCCCGGTTTCGGGATCGACTTCGCCGTTGAAAGCTACCTGGAGCACCAGGGGGAGGCCTTCCTGGAGCGTTTCGACGCGCTCAGCTACCTGTATCTGACCCGGGTCATGGACTACTTCGACCCGTTCGCCTCCGATGACGCCATGACCAAGCTCATCGCCGATCCCGTGAAGTTCCTCCTGATGAGTTTCGACAGCGACTGGCGATTCGACACCGATCATTCCCGAAGGATCGTCCAGCATCTGGAAGGAGCCGGTCTGCCGACGTCATTCCGCGAGCTTCACTCTCCGTGGGGACACGATTCGTTCCTACTGGACCTGCCGGACTACCACGCCGTTCTGCGAGCCTTCCTGGACCGGGCCGCGAGGGAGGAGGAGCGATGACTCGCGCCGATCTGAGACTGATCGCCAGGCTCATACCGGAACGTTCCCGGGTGCTCGATCTCGGATGCGGCGACGGGGAGCTCCTGCGCTTGCTGGAGGAACGCGGCTGCCATGGAACCGGGGTCGAGATAGAGCCGAGGCCTTTCCTCGAGGCCCTGCGGAACGGTGTGAACGTCATCGATCTGGACATCAACAGCCAGCTGGACCAGTTCGGGGACGGTTCCTACGACGTGGTCGTGCTTTCCCGAACCCTTCAGAACCTCCGGCAACCGGCCGACGTACTGAAGGAGATGGCGAGAATCGCGGGGCGCGGTGTGGTCTCGATGCCGAACTTCGTGCACTGGCGCAACCGACTGCGCTTGCTGACCGGGCGCATGCCCGTCACCAAGGATCTGCCGTACAGCTGGTACGACAGCCCGAACCTGCACTTCACATCGCTGAAGGATCTGTCCCCGCTGTTCACCCGGCTCGGCCTCGAGGTGGAGCGTTGCATTCCCCTTGGCGAAGGCGGCCGTCCCCTGAGGACGGGGCGATGGGGCGCCAATCTGATTGCAAGTTCCGCGGTCTACCTGCTCCACGGCAGGAGATGATCCGGTGCAGGCACTCTCCCGCGCCAGGATCACCTGGCCGCTGTCTCTTCTTCTCGCCCTGTTCGCCGGACTGGGCCTTGCCCTGGGATTCGCGCCGTGGGGCATGTGGCCGCTCACGATCATCGGAGTGGGGCTCCTGACATGGTTGGTGGCGAGCCGCGGTCCTTGGGCGGGATTCGGTCTCGGTATGACCGCGGGCTGCGTTCTGTATGGTGTCACCATCTGGTGGGTGGGGGCCCAGGCAGGGCCGGTGGTCTGGGTGCTGGTCGCGGTGATGGCCATCTGGGTGGGGTTGATCGGAGCGTTTTCCTCTTTCATCACCCGGTTGCCCGGTTGGTGCTTCTTGGTTCCATTTTCCTGGGGGGCGACGGAGTACGCTGCCGGACGAATTCCGTTCGGGGGATTTCCTTGGCTGCGACTCGGGTACACGGCCATTGACCATCCTTTGGCGGGCTGGCTCCCGTGGGTCGGAACCGCAGGGGCGACATGGCTGGTGGCAATGGTGGGATGCTGTTGCCTGGCGGTGATCGTTCAGCCACGCCGGCTGGTCCCGCTGCTCTCCGTTCCCGGTGTATTCATCATCGGCGGAGGAATGCTCCTGCTCCCAACGGACCGTGGAGGTGAAGGCATCTCGGTCGGCATGGTCCAGGGCAATGCACAACTGGGACTGCACGGCGGCTACATCTCCGCCACCGGTGCGACCCCCCACCACTTGAGCGAGACCATCTTTCTGCTGGCCGACGCGCGGGCCCATGGCCGTACCCTGGACATGATTGTCTGGGCGGAGAACTCCACCGACACCGACCCAATGCTCAACCCGACCACGAGAGCGCAGGTGAACGCCGCTGTCGAGCTGGCTCAGGTGCCCCTGGATCTGGGGGCGATCACTGCGGGCCCCGAGCCCCGGACCCGGCGCACCACCACGCTGATCTGGGTTCCGGAAAAAGAGATCGTGGATCATTATCACAAACGCAATCTCGCTCCCTTCGGGGAGTTCGTGCCCTACCGAGACGTTCTGGAGCCCCTGTTCCCGGATGTGAAACGTGCTGGGTACCAGTCGATACCGGGCACCGATCCGGGCGTTGTGACGGTACCCACCCCCGCCGACCCGGACCTGAAGGTGGGCACGGTGATCTGTTATGAACTGGCTTACGACCAAACCGTCTACGACACCGTCGCCAACGGGGCTGAAATCATGGTCGCCCAGAGCACCACCCACAATTTCTCGGGAACCATCGAACCGCAGCAACAGATGCACATGAATCGGGTCCGGGCAGCGGAACTCGGACGGGAATTCGTCGCCAGCACCCTCAACGGATACTCGGGATTCATCGACGCCAGGGGTGGAGTGCACGAACCCACTCGGGAATACACCGCGGCGCACCGCTTCTACACCCTTCCCGCGAGGAACAACATCACCTTGGCCGTGCACCTGGCTCCGATACTGGGTCCGACCCACGTACTCGGTTGTCTGTTGGCCACCGGATTCGGGTTTCGAACAACCCGCGACACTCGTCGGGCCGCTACTCTTGATGGATGCCCGCAACCTCGGACGAACAGGAGAAGCAATGACTGAGGCCGCACACGCCGGCGATGTGCTCGTCATCATTCCAACGTTCAACGAGGCCCAGAACATCGAGAGCATCGTCTCCCGGTTGCGACGCAGCGTACCGGAGACCCATGTGCTCGTCGTGGATGACAACTCGCCGGACGGCACGGGCGAACTGGTCGATGCGATGGTCGAGCGGGACGATCACGTGCACGTGCTGCACCGCAGGGGCAAGGAAGGCCTGGGAGCGGCCTACCTGGCGGGATTCCGCTGGGGCCTTGAAGGGGGATATGGCGTGCTGGTGGAGCACGATGCCGATGGCTCTCATCAACCGGAGCAGCTGCCCGGTCTGCTGGCCGCCCTGGAGCACGCAGACATGGTCAAGGGGTCCCGCTGGGTCAAGGGCGGTTCCGTGGTGAACTGGCCCTGGACGCGCAAGTTCCTCTCACGTGGGGGTTCCCTGTACATCCGGTTGATGCTCGGGATGCCGTACCGGGACATCACGGGTGGGTTCAACGCCTTCCGCGCCGACGCCCTTGCCAGGATCATCGACCTGCCCATCGACCGCCGGGGCTACGGGATCCAGCGCGACCTGACGTGGCACGCCCACCGGGCCGGGCTGCGCATCGCGGAGGTTCCCATCGAGTTCGTGGAACGCGAGTTCGGTGATTCCAAGATGGGCGGTACCGTGGTCAGGGAAGCCATCGTCTCGACCACGAGGATGGGACTTCGGCACCGTTGGCAGCAGTTGAGAAAACTTTTCGGGAGGCGCCGTGGCTGAACGACGTATCCGGTTCCGGGGAGCGGTGGGTCTGTTGCTGGTCCTCGCGCCCCTGCTCGTCTGTCTGGCTGCCGAGGTCATCATCCTGGTCATGGTCACCAACGCCCTCGGATGGTGGACCGTCGCCCTGATGATCTTCACCACCCTGCTCGGCTGCTGGCTGCTTCAGCGGGAGGGACGCCGCACCTGGGGCGCGTTGCTCGAGTCCTTGGGCAGGGGTTCCCTGCCACCGGGACGAACCGCTGACGCGGTACTCGTGATGATCGGCGGCCTCCTGCTCATCGTACCGGGCTTCATCTCCGACATCATCGGGTTGCTGCTGCTGATCCCGGCAAGCCGCCACTTGATTCGCTGCACGCTGGGGAAGCTGTTCGGAAGAGCCATTGGCCACTCCTCCGAACAGCCCGTGGTGATCGAGGGGGAAGTGGTTCAGGAAACCTCACCCACCGACACGATGATCCCGAGGATCAGCCCGCCGAGCCCCTGAGCTTGTCCAGCTGCTCTGCCAGGATGTCCTCGAGTTCAGGGATGCTGCGTCGCTCACGCAACATGTCCCAGTGCGTTCGAGGAGGTTTCGCCTCCTTGGCCTCTCCCGTTGCTCCGTCAGAACGTTTCGCCATCTGCCCACACCGTTTGCACTCCCATTCGAAGGGCAGCTCCGCCTCAATGGCGAAGGTGACCTCGAAATGGTGCCCCTTGGGGCAGTCGAAACCCACTTGGCTGCGTTCGGCAAACTCGATCCCCTGCTCGTCCTCGAAGCTCTTGGCGCCCAGCCCGACACCACGAAGCGCTCGATCCGCCATGTTTCTCTACCTCCCTACTTGGAGTTGAACGTCCCAGACATCTGTCATGTTCCAAGGGTGCTGGCCCACATCCCACGGGCCTGCAGCACCTCACGGAGAAGATCCGGCCGGTCCGTCACTATGCCGTCGACCCCCCAGTCAATAAGCGTGTGCATGTCGTCGCGCACATCGATGGTCCAGACGTGCACCCTGTAGCCGGCGCGATGGATTGCCTTGACACGAGCCCTGGTCAACAACCTGACCTTCACCCCGGCCACCTCGTGGGAGACGGGGATCTGGAACACACCCGGACCTCCCGGACGACAGGCACGAATGTTTCCCATGGCCATCGCGACCACACCCAGCGGGCCAACTGCTGTTGCGACCTCGGGCATCAACTTCCGGAACCTGTGAATCCTACGCTGTGAGAAGGATCCGACACACACCCGTTGTTCCGCATGGAAGCGGCGGACGATTCTCGCGAGGGGTTCGACAGCGCCGGGAGCCTTGAGGTCAAAGTTGAAGCGCGCCTCGGGGAAGGTCTCGAACAGCTCTTCCACCGTTGGGATCGGTTCGCGGTCACCGACACGAACCTCACGCACAGCGGTGAACGGCAGCTGCGCAATATGCCCTTCAACGTCGGTGACCCGCGCAAGATCCGGATCGTGGAAGGCCACCAGATGACCATCGAGGGTGGCATGAACATCGGTTTCCAGGTATTCGTACCCCAGAGCGACCGCGTTGGCGAAGGCCGCCAAGGTGTTCTCGATGCCGAGGTTGGCGGTGAGCAGGGCCCCACCGCGATGTGCCATCGCGATGAACTCCGGTTCGAGGAAACCCGCACACATGGAAACCATTATGCCTAGTATCGAGGTGTTTGTGTCACTGAAGTGGGAGACTTGCCCACATGCACAATGTCCTATCCATCCAGTCGGCCGTCTCCTACGGCCATGCGGGGAACTCGTCCGCCACCTTTCCGCTTCAGCGGGCCGGCGTGAACGTATACCCCGTCTACACCGTCACCTTCTCCAACCACACCGGGTACGGGAGCTGGCGCGGCCCCATGATCGCGGCCTCCGACGTGGCCGACGTGGTCACGGGAATAGACGAACGGGGAGCGCTCGCCGGTGTTGATGCCGTGCTCGCGGGCTACCTCGGCTCGGCCGACGTGGGACAGGTCGTGCTGGACGCCGCTGCCCTGGTGAAATCACGCAATCCGGATGCGATTTTCCTCGCCGACCCCGTCATGGGTGACGTCGGGCGGGGGTTTTACGCCCGCCCGGGCATCCCGGAGTTCTTCCGCGACCGTGTCGTGACGGCAGCGGACATCATGACACCGAACCTCTTCGAGCTGCAGTACCTGGTGGGACACGAAACGAACACTCTCGACGAGGTCGTCAACGCGGCAGGCGAACTCCGGGACCGCGGCCCCGGGATCGTCGTCGTGACCTCGGTCGTGGCTTCCGACGCACCGGACGGCCTGCTGCGGATGCTGGCAGTCAATGCGGACCAGGCCTGGTTGGTGGAAACCCCGATGCTGGATCGCGGCTTCACCGGCTCGGGCGACCTCACCGCCGCCATGTTCCTCGCACATTGGTTGCGCACCCGGGACATCGGCGAATCCCTCGGGGTGACCGCCTCGGTGGTCTACTCAATACTGGAACAGACCGCGATCAGCGGTGAGGCCGAGCTGCAGCTCGTGGCGGCCCAGGAGCAGGTGGTGAATCCGGTCAACAGGTTCACCGCCCACCGCATAGGCTGAAACGCACCGGATCAGCTTGGCGCGTCACCCCAGAAGGTGTTGATCTGGGCCCCGAGCTGGTTGAAGCGCCTCGGCAGGTCCTCGTAGCCCCGGTTGATCACGTAGACATCCCGCAGGATGGTGGTGCCGCGGGCCGCGAGGGCCGCCAGGAACAGACACACCGAGGGTCGCAGCGCCGGCGGGCACTCGATGTCACGCCCACGCCATTTCGTGGGGCCGATGATCATCAGCTTGTGAGCATCCATGACGGTGACGTTCGCCCCGAGATCGCAGAGCTTTTTCAGATGCACCGCGCGGTTGTCGTAGACCCAGTCGTAGATGATCGACTGCCCCTCGGCCGTTGCGCAGATCAGGGCGAAGAAGGGAAGGTTGTCGATGTTCAACCCTGGGAACGGCATCGGATGGATCTTGTCCAGGGGAGCTCTCAACTCGGAAGGTTTCACGGTGACGTCCACCAAGCGGGTGTGGCTGTTGCCCGAGGGATACTCGCTGCTCAGCACCATTCGCTGGCCCATCTCCTCCAGGACGGCGAATTCCACCTCCAGGAACTCAATGGGGCAACGCTTGACCGTCAGCTCCGATCCGGTGACGATGCCGGCGGTGATGAGACTCATCGCCTCGATAGGGTCCTCCGAGATGTGGTACTCGACGTCCTTGTTGATCTCCTCGACACCCTGAATTCGCAGAGTGGTGGTCCCGATGCCCTCCACACCGACCCCCAGTTCGCGGAGGAAGAAACACAGGTCCTGCACCATGTAGTTCCCGGAAGCGTTGCGGATCACGGTCATCCCCGGGGTACGGGCGGCGGCCATGATCGCGTTCTCGGTCACCGTGTCCCCACGCTCCACCAGGGTGATGTGGTGCTCGGGCGCACCGTCGCGCTGCACGGTGGCGTGGTACTGGCTGTCGTGCGCCTCCACGGACAGACCGAGACGTTTCAGCGCGGACATGTGTGGATGCACGGTCCGGGCCCCGAGGTCGCATCCACCGGCGTAGGGGAGCTCGAAGGAATCGAACTCGTGCATCAGGGGGCCGAGGAACATCAGGATGGAACGCGTGCGCCGGGCAGCGCGCTGGTCGATGGTCTCAGGGGTGAGCTTCTCCGGGCGGGTCAGTTCGAGATCCTGACCTCCATTGGTCGGGGTGACAGTAACCCCGATGGACTGGAGGACGTCGCAGATTCGGTCCACCTCCTCGATGCTGGCGATCCCGCGCAGCACCGTGCGGCCCCGGTTCAGCATCGAGGCGCAGAGCAGCGCGACGGCCGCGTTCTTGGAGGAACGGACCTCGATCTCACCCTCGAGCTTCGTCGGTCCGGTGATCTCGAAATTGACGGTGCCCTCGGTGGCCGCAAGTATCAAGGGCATCTCGAGTGCCGATGCCAGCCTCTCGATCATGTTGAGAGAGACGTTCTGCTGGCCCATCTCTATTCGGTGAACGGCGGACTGTGAGGAGTTGATCTCGTCGGCGAGGCGCTGCTGGGACCATTGACGGGCCTTGCGCGCCTCCCTGATCATGATTCCCAGGGACTGGCTGGTGGCGGTCATGGCGTCATACTAACTCATATCTGAGATAACACCTGTCGTCAGGCGTGAGGCGGCGGGAGCACTAGAGTGGGCCCCATGACCCACGAATACGACGTCTGCGTGCTCGGCGCCGGTCCCGGTGGCTACGTTGCCGCCATCCGTGCCGCCCAGCTCGGCCTGAAGACCTGCATCATCGAGAAACGCTACTGGGGAGGCGTGTGCCTGAACGTCGGCTGCATCCCGACCAAATCGTTGCTTCGCAACGCAGAGCTGGCCCACATCGTCACCCACGAGGCCGCCACCTTCGGCATCCAGGGTGAGATCACCGTCGACTACGGCAAGGCCTTCTCCCGCAGCCGCCAGGTCTCGGAACGGATGACCAAGGGCATCCACTTCCTGATGAAGAAGAACAAGATCAAGGAGTTCAACGGCTGGGGCACCTTCGTCGACGCCCACACCATCGATGTCGCCGACAACAACGGCACCACCACCCGGGTGACCTTCAACAACGTCATCATCGCGGCCGGATCGACCACGAAGATGCTTCCCGGAACCAGGGTCTCGGCCAACGTGGTCACCTACGAGGAGCAGATCCTGGCGGACAGGCTCCCGAACTCGATCATCATCGGCGGTTCCGGGGCCATCGGAACCGAGTTCGCCTACGTCCTGCGCAGCTACGGAGTCGACGTGACCATCGTCGAGTTCTTCGACCGGATGGTTCCCAACGAGGACGCGGAGATCTCCGCCGAGATCACCAAGGCGTACAAGAAACTGGGCATCAAGGTGCTGACCGCCACCAAGGTGGAATCCATCGAGGACACGGGAAGCGGGGTACGCGTCACCGTCAGCCCCGCCGAGGGAGGCGCATCCCAGGTCCTGGAGGCGGATCGTTTCCTCTCGGCGGTCGGGTTCGCCCCGCGCACCGAGGGTTACGGGCTGGAGAACACCGGGGTCGACCTGACCGAACGCGGCGCCATCGCCGTCGACGACCACCTCCGCACCAACGTCCCGGGGGTCCACGCCATCGGCGACTGCACGGCGAAGATGATGCTCGCCCACGTGGCCGAGGCCCAGGGCATGGTGGCCGCCGAGACCATCGCCGGGGTCGAGACCCATCCCGTCGACTACGACATGATCCCGCGGGCGACCTACTGCCAGCCGCAGATCGCATCCTTCGGCTACACCGAGCAGCAGGCCAGGGACAGGGGACACGAGGTCAGGGTCTCGAAGTTCCCCTTCGCTGCCAACGGCAAGGCTTGGGGCCTGGGGGAGGGGGTCGGTTTCGTCAAGCTCGTCGCCGATGCCCGCTACAACGAGCTGCTGGGTGCCCACATGATCGGCCCCGATGTCACGGAACTGCTTCCGGAGCTCATCCTGGCCCAGAAGTATGAACTGACGGCCGACGAGATCGCGCACGCCGTTCACGCCCACCCGACGCTCTCCGAGGCCATCAAGGAGGCCGCCCACGGCATCGGCGGGCACATGATCAACCTCTGAGCTCCACGGCTCGGAGGAACACGGGCGGGACGGTACTCTGGGGCACGCAATCGGCTTTGACAAACAGTGATTGGAGTCCCTCGTGTGCCGTCCCGTTTCCTGCCCGCGTTGCCACAAGACCACCTGGGCCGGATGCGGCCAGCACATAGAAGAGGCGCTGCGGGATGTGCCTCCGGAGAAACGCTGCACCTGCCCCAGGGAAGCGGACCGGTGACGCAGCTGGATCCCGATGCGGTGAGGCCGTCGGTTCTCCGCCTGAAACGCGCCAGCGGACAGCTCAACGCCGTGATTCGTATGCTCGAGGCCGGCCGGGAGTGCGAAGACGTGATAACCCAGATCGCTGCGGTCTCCAAGGCCATCGACCGGGCCGGTTATTCGATCATCGCCCACGGCATGCGCACCTGCCTGTTGGACGACCCGACGGGGGAGTCCATCGACACCCAGAAGCTGGAAAAGCTTTTCCTGAGCCTGTCGTGATCAGAAGTCGTTCAGGTTGACGGGACCAAAAGCGGTCGCGAACAGCCGGGAGAGCTCCTGGACGGAACCCGGGGAGCCGTGGACGATGCCGGAACGGGCCAGTTGTGCGGCCGTCACATCGCCGAACCAGAGCCGCGCCAAGCTGTCCACGCCGAGCTCAACGGCGGGGGAGAGGGAGGTTCTCGTGGCCTCCCCCCGGCCGTTTCTCACCGTGATGCGCCACGTCCCCTCGCAGAATCCCATGGGATCCTCAACCTTGATGACCACGTGGCCGTCCGACTCGAAACCGCGATCCGCAACCGCCCTCTCCAGGTCCAGGATCCGCAGCCAGACGCCGTCGCGGATGGCGGTCCGTTTGACGGCCCAGGGATCGGTGAGCGAGTCCGGCAGGGGATCGTCCGGGGCTGCCTCGTAGATGAGTTTCTCGACCAGGTCGAAACTGGCCAGGCCCTGCCACAGGGCACGGTCGATCTCGGGGCCGGGGGAGCACACCGACAGGACCGCGGTGGGTGTGGGGGATTCGCTCTGCTTGCTCTCGAAACCACCGTGTTTGAACTCCGCGAATCCGTCCGGGGCACCGGAGGCATCGAAGTGGATCAGGTACCGCAGTTTCCTGGACGGTCCCTGTTCGTCGAAGTCCCAGGTGCCGTCCGGCCTGGCGAGATGCATTCCCAGGGGACTGAACGCACCGCGGTGGGCCAGCTGGTGGGCGGAGGACAGGTGTTCGAATATGTTCTCGTCGAGCGGGGGATTGGCGAGCTCCAGCGAACCCGGGGCAACCGCCACATCCGGGCGGATGGCGAAACGCCGGGTGTCGATCTCCCACGCGACGCACCGGCTGGCGACCCCGAAGCCGAAGCGGCCGTAGATGGTGGCCTCGCTGGCGCTCAACGCGGCCAGCGCGAAACCCTCGGCCCTGGCACGCCGGAGATGGTGGTCCATCATCAGACGCATCAGGCCACGGCGGCGGTGGGTGGGACGGACCGCGACGGTGTTGATGGCCATGACCGGGACGATGTTCCCGCCGGCGTTTACCCGGATCGGTGCCCACGCCAGCCCGGCGACCACCTGGCGTCCCGCGAGCCCGAATCCCTCGGCGGTGACCATGCCGAGGGTCGCACCATCGGCGCGCCGATGCCTGCGGAAAGCGGCCAGGCCGTCATCGGATGCGCGACCCTCGAGGAAGACGATCGCGAACAGATCCAGGTAGGCGGCCCAGCGAGGATCGTCGTCCGGGGTGTCCAGCGGCAACAGCTCGAGCTCGTAGGGTTCCATCACCACGACAGTGTATGAGACCCGGTCATTGGGACGAATGCGCGACGGGAACCGGTTTGCGGGCGTGTGGTACGGGGTTCTTCCCGCGGTCCTCCCACCCGATCGAATGTCCGATAAGGAACATTATGTAATTCTAGGAATGGTCAGAAGGCTCTCCGGCCCGGGCGCGACGAACCTGCCGCTCCTCCGCCCTTCAACCGCGGTCCCTCGTATTCTGGGCCGCAGTAGAGATTGGATTGGAGTCGCGATGTTCGCTGAGGAACAGATTCCCGAGCTTCTCGCACAGCTCACCCTCGAGGAGAAGTGTTCGCTGCTGTCCGGCGGCGATTTCTGGCACACCCAGCCAGTTGAACGCCTGGGGATTCCCGCCCTGATGGTCTCCGATGGTCCTCACGGGCTGCGCAAGCAGGCCGAGGATGCCGACGAGATGGGGCTGGAGGAATCGGTGCCGGCCACGTGTTTCCCCACGGCCGCGGCGCTCGCGCCCACCTGGGACACTGCGCTGCTCACGGAGATCGGGCAGGCGCTGGCCGAGGAGGCGAAGGCGCAGGGCGTCGGCGTGATCCTGGGTCCGGGTGTGAACCTGAAACGCTCCCCGCTGTGCGGGCGGAACGTCGCGGTCGTGCACGGGACACGGGGAGGTGTCCGTGCGCTCCCCGCTGTGCGGGCGGAACGTCGAGTACTTCTCGGAGGACCCCCTGCTGGCGGGAGAACTGGCCGCCGCCCTGGTCGCGGGGATCCAGTCCGAGGGGGTCGGGACCTCCGTGAAGCACTTCGCCGCCAACAACCAGGAAACCGATCGAATGCGCATAAACGCGCGGATCGACGAACGCACCCTGAGGGAAATCTACCTCAACGTATTCGAACGAATAATCGAACGGGCGCGTCCGGCGACGTTGATGTGCTCGTACAACCGGATCAACGATGTCTACTCGTCCGAGAACCACTGGCTCCTGACCGAGGTGCTGCGCGAGGAGTGGGGTTTCGACGGGCTGGTGATGACCGACTGGGGCGCGGTCCACGACCGGGCCGCAGGGGTCGCCGCCGGGCTGGATCTGGAAATGCCGTCCTCGCGCGGCTGGAACGACCGCCTCGTCGCCGAGGCCGTCCGGGCAGGCGTCCTGGACGAATCCGACCTGAACCGGGCCGTCGCGCGCGTGCTGCGGCTGATCTCCCGGCACCACCGGGAGACACCCGAGGAACACCTCGATCTCGGGGCCCACCACGAACTGGCCCGCGAGGCCGCATCGCGAAGCGCCGTGCTACTGAAGAACGAGGAGGCGGCCCTCCCCCTGCCCGGGCTCGGTGACGTCGTGGTCATCGGGGAGATGGCCCGCACCCCCAGATATCAGGGGGCCGGATCGTCGCAGGTGAACCCGACCCGCCTGGACAATGCCCTCGACGCCCTGCGACGCAGGCACCCCGGTGTGCCGTTCGAGCCCGGGTATCCGCTGCCCGACTCCCCTGCGGCGGCCTTCCCCGCCGGAGAACTGCTCAGGCGAGCGCAGGAGGCCGCCGCAGGCCGCACGGTCCTGCTGTTCCTCGGCCTGCCCGCCGCGGACGAGTCGGAGGGATACGACCGGCAACACATCTCGCTGCCCGCCGAACATGTGGACCTGCTGCGCGCAGTGCGCCAAGTGGCCGACGGGGTGATCGTCCTGCTCTCCAACGGCGCGGCCGTCGAGACCGCCTCCTGGCAGGACGATGCAGACGCGATCATGGAGCTGTGGCTGCCAGGCCAGGGCGGGGGTGAGGCCGTGGCGCGGCTGGTCACCGGCGAGGACTCCCCCAGCGGCAGGCTGGCGGAAACCATTCCCGAGAGGCTGGAGCAGCACCCCGCACAACTCAATTTCCCGGGTGAAGCAGGTGAGGTGCGTTACGGGGAAGGGATTTTCGTCGGATACCGCGGGCTCCAGAAACTCGGGAACCGACCGAGTTACCCCTTCGGACACGGCCTGGCCTACACCACCTTCGAGTTCAGCGATTTGCGGGCGGAGGTGGCCGAGGTCACCCCCGAAACGGCTTTGGGCGAGGTGGTTCTCACCGCTTCGTTCACCGTCACCAACACCGGTGGCCGGCGCGGTGTCGCGGTCCCCCAGCTCTATCTCGGGTATCCGGTCTCCTCGGTGGCCCGCCCTCCCCGGGAACTACGAGGTTTCCGGCGCCTGGAACTGGCTCCGGGGGAAAGCGCCCGCATCGAGATCCGGGTGACCCGCCGTGAACTGTCCTTCTGGGACGTGAAAACCCATTCCTGGAGCGTGGAACCGGGACGGATCCGCGTCGAGATCGGGGCATCCGCGGAGGACATCAGGCTGAGCCTCGAGGCAGACCTGCCCGCTCCCCCACCACTCCTGCCGCTGACGGAGTGGTCAACCGTCACCGAGTGGAAACGGCATCCCGCCGCGTGGAGGAAGTTGGAACCCTTCCTGGCCTCCTTCGGGAAGGAATCGGAGTTCTTCCTGCTGGACCTGCCGGTGTGCAAACTCCCGCTGATGTTCGAGGACACCCTGACCTTCGATCAGCTGACAGACCTGCTCGCCGAGGTCGGCACAACCCCTTCCGCTTCTTGAGCGGTACCGACCGACGGGTTGCAGGTTTTGTCGCTTCAGCAGCGCGTTCCGACAATGGACATCCAGTTTGCGAAGAGCTGGCATCACAGAACTTCTTGAGCAATAATTATGATGCCCTCGAAGATGGTCAGGGAATTCGCCAGACAGGACTTACGAGGACGCGCTAGCGCAGGAGAAGTGATGAAGCTGATAGAAGTCAGATGTCCCAGCTGTCATTGCACGGTGAAGATTCAGCCAGATTCCCCCAACGTGAAATGTGCGTATTGCAGGAGCGAGCTGTACATAGATGATGAGGCCAGCCAGGCTGATCGATTCTTTCACACGGCAACATCTGCTTTCAGTCGTTTCGGCGACACCGTCTCTAAGATGCGGACCGCAAAGATACGGGCCAAGCATGATCTCTACTACTCTCCCGAAGCCCGCCAGGAGCGGGAAGAGGAAAGAGAGAGATCAGCCCGGTTCACGCGACTCCTGGTGGCCCTGCTGCTGGTGCTGATGGTGGGTTCGGGCATTTACTACGTCACCCGTCCCGGTAACTGGGGCCCCATTCCTTTCTCCTCATCCGAGGCGAAGGGAAGGAACTACTCAGAAGTGGTGAAACAGCTGGAGGACGCAGGGTTCACCAACGTCGAGACTGTCCCCATTAGGGATCTGGTTACGGGAATCCTCACCCACGACGGCTCGGTCGAGAAAATCACCATAAACGGCGACACCGAGTTCACCAAGAACAAGGACTGCGAAAAATCGTCAAAGATAACGATATATTTTCACACGTTTCCCATCAAAGAATAGCCTTCATTCGTAAATGATTGCCGTGCGGCTTGAAAAGCTTCGGAGGGCGACGGACTCTGCGAACAGTGATTCTCGGATATCTTCGACCACAATTACAGATCCATTTCTCTCCGTTTCCGAGCAACTCGCGGGACGGATGTGGTGGAAAGGATGTGTGGTCCAACCAAACTCCCCGAGTGGTTCGGCAGCGAAATGACAACCTCTTACTCGCACGGCTTCTGCGGCACCTCAAACCCAGTGGGATCGCAGTAACATTCCCCTTATGATGCGATTTCTTACTTGACCCCAGGCCAGTAGGCATTGGGGTCCAGGCGATTGCCGAAGATGGCCTGGCCGACACGAACGCAGGTGGCCCCGTACTCGATTGCCAGTTCGAAGTCACCGGACATGCCCATGGACAGTTCGTCCCAGCCCTTTCCGGTGGCGTCCCTCAGTTCCTGCTGCACCTGGCGCATCACCTTGAAGCACCGCGCGATGCGCTCAGTGTCGTCGGTGAACAGCGCCAGGGTCATCAGCCCCCGGACATCCAGTGCGTCGAAGGCATCGAGTTGTTTGGCGAAGGTCACCACCTCCTGCGGCGGCAGACCGAACTTCTGGTCCTCGTCTGAGCTGTTCACCTGCACCAGGACCTCGAGCCTGCGGCCTTCCTGTTGCAGCCGGCGATCCAGTTCCGAAGCGACCTTCAGGGAGTCGAGGGCCTGGAACTCCGTCGCGAACCGGGCGACGTACTTGGCCTTGTTGGATTGCAGGTGCCCGATCACGGCCCACTCGATGTCGGCCACCTCCCGCAGGGCCTCCCATTTGTTCTGGGCCTCCTGCACCTTGTTCTCCCCGAACCTCCGGTACCCGGCGGCGTGGGCCTCGAGGACGGCCTCCGGGGGTTTGGTCTTGGAGACGGGGAGCAGCCGGATCTCGCTGCTGTCGCGTCCCGCGCTCGCGGCCGCGGTTGCGATTTGCTGTTCGATCTTCTGCAGGTTGGCGGCAATGCTGGTCACCCGCCCAAGTCTAGGACCACGCCACCCAAGGACCGTCCGTGGCAGAATTCCGGCTCGTGGAGAGCTTTCGTATCACCCGGGCCCGGCCCATACCGGGGCTCGGGACCGGCAGGTACAGCGAGCCGCTGGACGTCACCGTGACGAACGGCACGATCACCGCCATTGAACCCACCCAGGGTGTCGGCGACGGCGACTTCGACGCCGACGGCGCGAACCTCATGCCCGGTCTGTGGGACAACCACACCCATTTCTCCTTGGCGGCGCTGATCAGCCAGTGCAACCGCTTCTCCCACAAGGCAACGAAATCGGAGATTCTCGCGGCCGTCGAGGATCACCTGCGGCACCGGCCGCCGAGGCTGGTCGGCTACGGCTTCCGTTCGGCAACGTGGCCCACTCCCCCGACCGCAGCCGACCTGGATGCGATCACCACCGTCCCGGTCGCGTTGATGTCCCGCGATCTCCACAGCCTCTGGTGCAACACCCCGGCCCTCGAACAGGCCGGGGCGGCCGGGCATCCGACGGGATTCCTCGTGGAGGAGGAGGCCTTCGCAGGCATCCGTCGCATCATGTCGCGGTATCTCGACCTGGTGGAACACGCCGTGCAGGCGGCCGAGCTGGAAGCCGCCTCCCGGGGGCTCGTGGGCATCGTGGATTTTTCCTCCGGCTGGGCCGTGGAGGCCTGGCAGCAGCGCGCGGCATCCCGGTCCATCGGGCTGCGGGTGGAGGCCGCCACCTACCCCGAGCGGCTCGACGATCTGATCGCCATGGGAGCCGGAACCGGCGACGAACTGGCCGAGAACCTGAGGGTCGGCCCACTCAAGATCATCGCCGACGGCTCGATGGGCAGCCGCACCGCCCACTGCATCGCGCCTTATCCGAATCCCCTGCCGGGGTATCCGAACGGCAAACCCAACTACACCCGTTCCGAGTTGCTCGCATTGCTGGGGCGTGCCCGCGAGGCCCGGCTCCGGGCTGCGGTTCACGCCATCGGCGACGCCGCCTGCCACGACGTCCTGGACGCCTTCGAGATCTCGGGTACGCGTGGATCCGTCGAACACGTGCAGTGCGTCGCTCCCGCCGATCTGCCGCGATTCGCGCGGTTGAAACTGGTTGCGAGCATCCAGCCCGCGCACCAGCTGGAGGACCTCGGGGTGGTCGAACGGGTCTGGCCCGGCGCGAAAGGACACACCTACCCGATGCTCGACCTGCTGCGCGCGGGGGCACGGCTGGCCTTCGGCTCCGACGCGCCCGTGGCCGCCCTCGACCCCTGGAAGGCCATCGAGGCGGCCTGTCACCGCCCCTACCGGGCGGACCAGGCGCTCACTCCCCTGGCCGCCCTGCGGGCCAGCACCCGGACCACGCTCGGTGTCGGGCAGCCCGCCGACCTGGTGCTCACCGCCGGGCCCGGAAAGGTGTTGCTGACGATGCTCGGCGGCCGGGTCACTTTCAGTCGCTGATCATTCGAAGGGGCCGGGATCGCCCGCCCCGACCCGCACGACCTCCGGTTCGTCACCGCTGAGATCCACGACGGTCGTCGGGGTCAACCCGCAGTCACCGGAATCTAGGACCGCATCCAGTTCGTGGTCCAGCAGCTCCTTGATGGTCCACCCCTCCACGAGCGGCTCGGGATGATCCGGAAGCAGTAGGGTGGAACTGACCAAAGGCGTACCGACAGCGTCGAGCAGGGCGAGGGTGGTGCGGTGATCGGGAATCCGCACGCCGATCGTGCGTTTCTTCGGGTGCTGCATCATCTTCGGTACCTCGCGGGTGGCCTTCAGGATGAAGGTGTACGCTCCGGGGGTGGCGGCCTTGACCGCACGGAAAACCCAGTTGTCCATCTCGACGAAGGCACCGAGTTGGGCGAACTCGGAGATCACCAGTGTGAAGTGATGCCTGTCCCCCAGCTGCCGGATCCGCCTGATCCGTTCGATTCCCGAGCTGTTGCCAAGGGCGCAGCCAAGTGCGTAGCAGGAATCGGTGGGATAGGCTATCAACCCGCCGTCCTCCAGGATCTGCACCATCCGGTTGAGGGTGCGGGGTTGCGGGTTCTCAGGATGCACGTCGTAGTACTGGGCCACGGATCCACCCTAGCCCGCCGGGCAAACCCCGGAACCGCGGTGGTTCACCATCCTTTCCGTTGCTCATGGCCCGGGTTTCTCACCCGATGGGAAGGACGCCCACCCGTCACCGAGTTCGTTCGGTCGGAACCCTGGCCTCTTGGTGCACGGTGACGTCCACCATGGGAAGCACCCGTATGGCGGTTCCCTCGACGACGGAAGTCGTGAACGTGGCCGCACGGTCAACCCTCACATCGGCGTCGCCGAGAGCCGAGTTGGCGAGGGCCCGTCTTCCGGCCTCCCGGCCGTCCTCGCCGGAGCCGCCCAGGACGGCAGCGGCCCGGGCCGAGTCCTGGGCGGCTGCCATGGCCGTCGATTCCGCCCACAACAACAAGGACCACTGGAGCGTGGCCAGCAGCACCAAAATCGCGAGCGGCAGCAGCAGGGTGACCTGGACGCTGCCGCTCATGCCCCGCCGGTCCCGAATAGGCCCTGAAGATTTAACCATTCCGGCCCCGGTAGGTGTCGACGGGCGAAGTTCCCTCGCCCGTCAGTGATCGACTGGCCGGGAAACCCGGCATGGAAACCGGGAACACCGCACGGCAGGTAAGCCGCACCGTCACGGATGCGACCGTTCCCTCCGGGGCCGCCAAGCCCTTGGCATCCACGTTCACCCGAGCATCGGTGCAGGTGATGCGGGAGTTGCCCAGCTCGGTCACGGCAGCATCCAGTGCCGCTTTCTCGGCCGATGCCTGCGAACGCTCCAGCGAGGCCGCACGCGCCGCACGTGTGGCGGCGGCGGTGACGGCCTGCTGCGCGAGGGCGTGCCCGGCCATCACTATCACCAGACCGACGAACAGCATCGCGACGGGCAGCACCAACGCCGCCTCCACCGCCACGGAGCTTCCTCGCTCCGATCGCCTGGGAATCATCTACATCCTTTCGGATCACTGTCGAACCATCCTGCCACGCAAAGAGCTTTGACGGCTAGGCTGGGGTCCCGGATCCAATCCTGAAAGGAATGTTCATGGTCAAGAAGGTAGCCATTCTCACGGCCGGCGGTTTTGCGCCATGCCTGTCCTCGGCCATTGGTGGTCTTGTCCAGCGGTATACCGAGGTGGCTCCCGATGTGGAGATCATCGCGTACAAGCATGGCTACCAAGGGCTTCTGCAGGGTGACTACTTCGTCATCGACGAGACCGTCCGGGCGAAGGCACATCTGCTGCACCTGTTCGGCGGTTCCCCCATCGGAAACTCCCGGGTCAAGCTCACCAACGTCAAGGATCTCGTCAAGCGCGGGCTGGTAGCCGAGGGTGCCGATCCGCTCAAGGTCGCCGCTGACCGTCTTGTCGCGGATGGTGTGGATGTCCTCCACACCATCGGCGGCGACGACACCAACACCACGGCCGCCGATCTGGCTGCCTTCCTCGCCACCAACGACTATCCACTGACCGTGGTCGGCCTGCCCAAGACCATCGACAACGACGTGATCCCCATCCGCCAGTCGCTTGGCGCCTGGACCGCCGCGGAGCAGGGAGCGATCTTCGCCAAGAACATCGTCGCCGAACACAACTCGGGTTCCCGGATGCTCATCGTGCACGAGGTCATGGGGCGACACTGCGGCTGGCTGACCGCAGCCACCGCCGCCGAGTACCGCAAGTGGCTGGACGAGCAGGAGTGGCTGCCCGGGATCGGTCTTTCTCGCGAGGCGTGGGACGTCCACGCCGTGTACGTGCCCGAGGCGGTCATCGACATCACCGCCGAGGCCGAACGCCTGGGCAAGGTGATGGACGAGGTGGGCAACGTCACCATCTTCCTGTCGGAGGGCGCGGGCCTGGACTCCATCGTCGCGGAGATGGAGGCGGCGGGCGAGGAAGTGCCGCGCGATCCCTTCGGCCATGTGAAACTCGACAAGGTGAACCCCGGGAAGTGGTTCGGGGACAAGTTCGCCGAGAAGCTGGGTGCCGAGAAGGTCATGATCCAGAAGTCGGGCTACTTCTCACGGTCGGCCGCGGCCAACGACGCGGACCTGGCTCTCATCAAGCAGTGCACCGATCTGGCCGTCGACTGCGCTCTCGCGGGTAAACCCGGCGTCATCGGCCAGGACGAGGAGAACAACGACGAACTGACGGCGATCGCCTTCGAACGCATCAAGGGCGGCAAGCCATTCGACATCACCCTGCCATGGTTCACCGAGCTGGTGGCCGCCATCGGGCAGCCCGCACCGGTCGCCGCCGCAACCCACTGATCAGTCGCGATGGCGGTACCTCGTGAGCAGGGCCGCCACCGCAGCCCCGATGCCGAGACCGGTTATCGTCCCCATCCCGTAACCGATCCTCGTTCCGGCCCGGACCCCCTGCGCTGCCACATCGACCGGTATCGCAGGGGTCGGGTCGGGTGGTTCCCCAGCTTCCTGATCCGTGGTTTTCGGGTCGTGCGGGTCAACCAGTGACCGGTCGACCCCGGTTCTCTCCCCAGCCCATGCTGCGCAGAGCAGCAGGATGGTCGACAGGAGGTTGAACAAAATCATGATCACGATCACGGGCCCGAAAACCACGGCAGCGGGATTGGAAGTGAAAATACCGAGCAGTACTCCCGCGAACTGTTGCAGCAGAGCGACCAGGGCTGCGCCTACCGTGGAGGGCAGCAACCAGCTGTGGGGGCGGATCCGATTCCTCGGGAGGGTGCAGAAGAGGAAGGCGAGCAGTAGCCAGCTCACCAAGAGGGTGAGGAGCAGGTGAACCAGCCAGCCGATCACCCCTGCTGAACCAATCCAGGACATCCCGATGACGGCGATTCCTGATGGGAGCAGCAGACAGGCGAACAAGCCGAGAAGTACCAGCAGGTTTCCGCCCAGTTCCTTGAGGAACCCTCGTACCCCTTTTTCCCTTTCGGTTTCTTGCTCATTGGTTTGCAGCATCCAGCAAAACCCAATCCGCAGATTCCCGACCCAGTTCGAGCCCGAGTAGGCAGCGGCAATCAAGGCGGTGCCGGCCAGACCGTACCAGTTCTCTATCGCGTTTCGCAGTACGTCAACTGCTTTCTCGGCGAGGTTCGTGCTGCCAAGAGCATTCACGATTCCGTCAGACAGAAGATGGAACCATTCAGGACGCAGCACCGCCAAGGTGAATCCGGCCGCAGCCCCTGCCAGCATCAGCACCGGCACCAAAGTCAGAACCGAAAAGTAGGTGATTGCGGCAGCATGTTGTGGACCATGGCGCCGCTTATAGCGTTCACTGATGGTGGTGAGACGTTTGACTGCGGGGTTTTTGAGAAATTTTCTCACCCGGTCTTGGCCCTCCTGCGGGATTCGAGCTCGTTCTCCGTGTGCAGGTTCTGCTGTGCAATCCGTTCGCTCGGAAGGTCGCCGAGGGTCCCCTCGATTTCCTGCCAGACGCTGGAGACGGATATCAGGAACATGCCCTGCCCTCCCTTGGTGAGGTCGAACAGTTCATTGGCGGTCGTGCACTCGTAGACGCTGAACCCGTCACTGACCAGTGTGAGTTCGGTCAGGTCCTCGACCCCGCGGGCCCGCAGATGATCGATCGCGATCCGGATCTGCTGCAGTGAGATCCCGACATCCAGGAATCGTTTCACGACCCGCAGCAGCAGAATGTCGCGGAAGGAATAGAGGCGCTGCGATCCCGACCCTGACGCTCCCCGGATCTCCGGTACGACGAGGCCGGTGCGGGCCCAGTAGTCAAGCTGCCGATAGGTGATGCCAGCCACCCGATGAGCTACAGGGCCACGGAACCCCAGGTCCTTGGAGACAGAGGCGAAGTCACCGTCGAACAGCGTGCCCTGCAACGGTGCCTCGTCGCTATGCCTGATACCATCAGCCACTGTGTCAGCCCCTACTTTTCTCACCGGCCGCCGGTTCTGCGGCACAACTGACGCTAACCGCCGGGTGCACCGGCAGTGGACGACACGCCCACCGGTACTCCTGTAGATTCTAAACCCTCCAGCAAGGCTCAAGGTTGGCCCGCCCCCGGAGCGCGGGGTCAGTACTCAGAAATCCTCCGGCTGGACCTGATCCAGAAACTCTCGGAACTTCTCGACCTCATCCACATGAACGATCTCGTCGGAGATACCGACCTTGTCCAGCAGCTCAGCCGGGCAGTGGACACGCCATCCCCTCCGGATCGCGACGGCCACGACGTCGCTGGGCCTTGCGTCGAAGGCCACACCCTCCACCGCTATCTCTGCATGGAACACACCATCCTCCATGGATGTGATCGTCAGTCGTGGTCGGGACCCGGCGGCAAGCTGTGCAAGGGTCTCTGCCAGCAGGTCATGGGTGAGTGGCCTGGCGAACTGGTTCTCCTCCAGGGCTATGGCAATGGCTGCGGCATCGACGGCAGAGATCCAGATTGGTAGCAACCGCTCCCCACCGTTCTCGCGCAGCAAGAGAACCGTGCCGTCGTCGCCCGACTGGATCCCGACCACACACAACTCGACCATGCCCACAGCATACGAGACCGATCAACCGAACAACTGCGAGAACATCATGCCGCTGTGCGCATTCACCACCAGCCGGTAGACCTCACGGAGAACCTCCTTCGGTACTCCCTGGCGTCCTTGGTATTGACTGATGGCCTGCTCAACCAAGGCTGCTTCCAAGGAAGCGGACTGCTGAAGCACCCGCAGCTGCCTGGGTTCGACCCCGTAGTCGCCGAGACGCTTCGCCGCCACGGCCAGGGCCAGCATCTCCCTGCCGTACCGTTGAGTGCCCTTCCGGTGCGAAATCACTTTGAGACGCTCCAACTCGATCAGAGCCGCCTCTCCCAACCCTGATTCCGAAAGAAGCTCTCTTCGCGTGAACAGCTGGCGTTGAGCACTTGTCTGTCGGGGTTGCCTACGCGACGGTTCCGAGGCCTGAGGCGTCGTGGCAGCCGCAGCTGCCTCCATGGCATCGGGAAGCGCTTCCCCCCTGTCCATGGCAGCGAGCTCCTCGCGAATCACCTTGAGAGGAAGATATCTGTCACGCTGAGCACGCAGCACGAAGAGCAGCCGTTCGACATCAGCCGGGTAGAAGCGCCGGTAGCCGGAGGGGTGGTCCCGCTCCGGGGAGATCAATCCCTCGTTCTCCAAGTATCTGACTTTTGAGACCGAGATATCGGGGAATTCTCCCCGGATCGATTCCAGAACCTGACCGATCGTGCGCGGCGCGGCCGGCATCAGCTCCGCCCGGCCTCGCTCAACAGGATCGTTGCCCGGTACTTCCCGATCTGGATCTCGTCGCCGTGCCGCAGCTGGGCACGGCCATCGATCAGGACCCTGTTGACGTACGTGCCGTTGAGGCTCCCCAGGTCCTCCAACATCAGCTGGCCGCCCGCTCGCACCAGTTTTGCATGGTGGCGGGAAACCGTGACGTCATCCAGGAAGATGTCGGATTCAGGGTGTCGCCCGAGAGTGGTCACATCGGAGTCGATCAAGAACTGCGATTCCTTCACGCCGCCCCGGGTGACGATCATCAGCGCATTGCCAGGAGCCAGATCCGCCGCGTTCGCCGACAGACTCCCCCCAATGGCGGACAGATGCTCGTCCGTGAGAGCCGCGAGAACGCTGGTGGTGTCGTTCCTCGAATCCATGAGATCCCCTTGGCGGTGGTTCCTGACCCCCGTCATCGGTGGCCCCCTTTCCATACTGATCGCCATCCAAGCTGCCCCCAGCCTATCGAGGGACAACAGTTTGACAAGCCTGCCATGCTAATTCGGTTTGGCGAATTCTGGCACGCGCGGGGAGACGACGGAGTCAACGGAGATTTCCGCCATCTGCTTGATCTCGACTCGCCCCTGCACTCTGCTGCCCTCCACCTCGCTGACCAGACCTCCCCTGAACCTGGCCCCTGCCTCAAGCGTTGCGGGGTCACCTATGGTCTCGATGACGATGGGTGTGGTCAGCGGTGTTCCGTCCACCACGATACGCCCCTCCGGGTCACGATCGATCCAGGTGTTTGCCACCACGCGCGTGGAGTCATTGAACTCGATCACCTCGGAACCGGCGTCACGCAGTTCTTCCAACGCGTCCAGCAGCAGCTCTGGCGTCATGGCTCCCTGGGGGTCCTGAATCGTTATCCGGACACCGGGTCCGGTCGCCGGAACCGTTCCCGCGATGATCCGCATCTGCTCGATCCGGTGCCTGGTCTCGTCATCAGCCGCCTTGGCCCCCGCTGCTCCGGACGCGAGTCCCTCACGAGTCGTCGTAAGCTCTCTGACCTCGGATTCCAGGCGGCGTGTCTCGGCTGAGAGGTTGTCCAGCAGCTGGATCAGGTCCGTGCGACGCAGATTGGAGTAATCGGGCTGCGAGGCCTGGGAACGCAGGGTCCACACGACGAGAAGGGCCGCCAGGCAGAGTGCCGCGCCGACGATCAGCTGACCGCGACCTGGCTTCAGGAAGGCACGCCACAATTTGCCGGGTCCTGCCGGTTCGGTCCGTTCGGCGGCACGCCGTGGGGTCTGCTCAGGCATGAAGCACCGCCCTGCGGATGGCTGCTGCATTGTTGAAGATACGTATCCCGAGCACCACGACGACCCCGGTGGAAAGCTGGGATCCAACCCCGATCTGGTCACCCACGAAAACGATCAGCCCTGCGATGAGAACGTTGGACAGGAACGAGACAACGAACACCCGATCGGAAAAAGTCCCCTCCAACCAAGCGCGGGTTCCTCCGAGGATGGCATCGAGTGCCGCCACGATGGCGATGGGCAGATACGGCTGGAGGAACACGGGCAGGACGGGTTCGACCAGCAGCCCGATGACGATTCCGGCTGCAAGCCCGAGCAGTGCCAACATTCTCTCCTCCTTCAGTTCTTGGTGTAGCGGAGCGTCATCGCCGGATCGGCCGGTAGTTTCAGGTCGCCGTTCACCGTTTGAAGCTCGTAGGCGATTCCGTAGTTGTCATGCAGGTACTGCCACCACACGGCTGCGGGGGTACGGGCGAAACGCGCCTGCATCCGGGCGGGGTCCCCTATGGCTTCCAACACATAGGGCGGGCTCAAGGAAACGTAATCCACGGTTATGGCGGAACCAGCGGAACGAATGGGAGTGAGGGTTGTGATGCGATGCCCGTTTATCGCAACCGCCTCAGCTCCTGCCTGCCACATTCCGTTCACCAGACGCGTCAGGTCCGAGTCGTAGATCACTCGGCTGCCATCTGCTGTTTTTTCCGCATCACTGACTCGGGCCCTGATCCCCGGTCCTGAGACGGCGACGGCTCCAGCCGCGAGCTCGGTTTCTTGCAGGTCGGCCCGAACGCTCGGGTCCGCCACGGTTTCCTGTCGCAGTTGCCTGTTCTCTGCATCAAGCTCACTCGCCTTGGCCGTGAGGTCGTCGCGGTGCTGCCGTTCCGCAGCGATCCGCGACAGGAGGTCCTCTTTCTCGGCTGCCATCTCACTGCGGGAACGGGTGGTTGACATTGCGGCAAGAGCCAGCAACGCGGCAACCAGCAGAAGCGCCAGGGAAGTCACCAAACGGCTGTGTCGCGGAGATGTCGTGGTCAGGTACTCGGGCTCCATGGCCTCCGAAGCGAGATCGCTCAGGAGGCTCATGCTGGCGTCAGGGCGCATTCCGGTCACCTCTCTCGCGTGCAAGTTCCACGGTTCCTCTCACATAGAGCACTCCGGCCGCCCAGTAGGCGATTGTCCCGGAGAGTGCCAATATCCACCCCAACCATTCTGCCGCAACCAGACCGAATGAGGCAGAGGAGCCGACAAGCATGAGTGGAAAGGCCAGCAGCAGGAGCATCGTTCCCGCTTTGCCCACAAGATTCACGGGGAGCGCCACCCGTCCGCTTCGCCGCAATGAGGGAAGCAGGCACAGCAGCAGCAGGTCGCGGGCGGCGAGGACAGCCAACAGCCACCAGGGCACGAGCCCTCTGACGGTCATCACCACGACCGCGGTGAGGATGTAGAGTCGATCCGCCACCGGGTCGAGACGCGCCCCCAGCAGCGAGGTCTGGTGAAGCGTGCGTGCCAGAAAACCATCGAGCCAATCGGTTGCTCCTGAGACGGCCAGCAGGATCACCGCTGCCACATCATGCCCTACCAGGATCAGCCATCCGAACACCGGTACGGCCAGAAGCCGCAGGAACGAGAGCATGTTCGGTATCGTCAACAGCCGATCGGTGTCCCAGCGCTGGGTTGGTTCGACTGCTTTCACGACAACCAAGCCTAGGCCATGTCCTTCCATGTGTTGGCCAGCCGTTCCCGAGCATCACCAAGTAGTTGGGGAACCGCGCGGGTCTGCCCGATGACCGGCATGAAATTCGTGTCCCCCGCCCAACGGGGGACGACGTGCTGATGCAGGTGGGCGGCTATTCCGGCACCGGCAACGGCCCCTTGGTTCATGCCGATGTTGAAACCGGCGGGTTGCGAGACCTCCGTCAGGACCGCGATGGCCCGCTGGGTGAGTTCCGCCATCTCGCGGACCTCCTCCGCCGTGGCATCAACGTATCCACCGACATGGCGATAGGGGCACACCAACAGATGTCCCGGCGAGTAGGGAAACAGGTTCATCACTACGAATACGTGTTCGCCGCGGGCGACGATCAACCCGTCCTCGTCACCTCGTGTGGGAGAGAGGCAGAACGGGCAGCCGGCCTCACCCTTCGGCTTGTCCCCTTCTATGTAGACCATCCTGTGCGGAGTCCACAGCCGCTGGAAGGCATCAGGAACCCCGCACAGATCCGAGGAGGATTCCATCACTCCGCTCCCGGATCCGTGTTGCTGCGGGAAGTGATGTGTGCGCGGATCCGCTCCACCGCCTGCTCGACGGGTACCCCGTTCAGCTGGGATCCGTCCCGGAAGCGGAAACTCACGGCCCCCGCGTCACGATCCTCTCCCCCGGCGATGAGGATGAACGGCACCTTCGATCTGGATGCGTTTCGGATTTTCTTTCCGAAACGATCGTCTGAGAAATCGAGCTCGACCCGGATCCCGTGGGCCCTCAGCCGGGCGCCGACATCCGCCAGGTGGTCGTTGAACTCCTCCGCCACGGGGACACCGAGCACCTGCACCGGGGCCAGCCAGGCCGGGAAGGCCCCGGCGTAGTGCTCGGTGAGCACCCCGAAGAACCGTTCGATCGAACCGAACAGAGCCCGGTGGATCATCACCGGCCGCTGGCGTGTTCCGTCGGCCGCCTGGTACTCCAGCCCGAAACGTTCCGGCAGGTTGAAGTCGAGCTGGATCGTGGACATCTGCCAGGTGCGTCCGATGGCGTCCTTGGCCTGCACCGAGATCTTCGGACCGTAGAAGGCCGCACCCCCCGGGTCGGGCACGAGTTCCAGGCCGGAGGCCGCCGCCACCTCGGCCAGGACATCGGTGGCCTCCTCCCAGGTTTCGTCGTCACCGACGAACTTCTCGGGATTCCTGGTGGACAGTTCCAGGTAGAAGTCGTCCAGGCCGTAGTCCTTGAGCAGGTTGAGCACGAAGGTCAGGAGACCCGCCAGTTCGTCGCGCATCTGTTCACGGGTGCAGTAGATGTGGGCGTCGTCCTGGGTGAATCCCCTGGCCCGGGTCAGGCCGTGCACCACGCCGGATTTCTCGTTGCGGTAGACGGTGCCGAACTCGAACAGCCGAAGCGGCAGTTCCCGGTAGGAACGGCCCCGCGAACGGAAGATCAGGTTGTGCATGGGGCAGTTCATGGGTTTCAGGTAGTAGTCCTGCCCCTGCCTGCGGATGTTGCCCTGCGCATCGCGTTCCTCGTCCATGTGCATGGGCGGGTACATGCCGTCGGCATACCAGTCGAGATGCCCGGAGGTCTGGAACAGGGAGGCCTTCGTCAGGTGCGGGGTGTAGGCGAACTGGTAGCCCTCCTCGACGTGGCGGCGCCGGGAGTAGTCCTCCATCTCCATGCGCACCACGGCCCCGTTCGGGTGGAACACGGCAAGCCCCGACCCGATTTCGTCGGGGAAGGAGAACAGATCCAGTTCGGTGCCGAGTTTGCGGTGGTCGCGTCTGGCGGCCTCGGCCATGCGGGTCTGATATGCCTTCAGGTCCTCCCTCGTGGCCCACGCTGTGCCATAGACGCGCTGCAGCCCGGCGTTGCGCTGATCGCCTCGCCAGTAGGCGGCGCTCGATTTGGTGAGCGCGAACGCCTGGAGGTAACCGGTGTGGGGCACGTGGGGGCCGCGGCACAGATCGCGCCAGGCCACGGAACCGTCGCGGCGGACATTGTCGTAGATCGTGAGCTGCCCCTCCCCCACCTCGACGGATGAACCGTCGGCGGCGGAGGCACCGCCCTTGTCCGTTATCAGCTCCAGTTTGAAGGGCTCGGCGGCCAGTTCCTCGCGGGCCTCCTCGTCGCTGACCTCCCGTCGCACGAAGCGCTGTCTCTCGCGGACTATCTGGCCCATCCGTTTCTCGATTGCCTTCAGGTCCTCCGGGGTCAGTGGAGAGGTCGCGAAGTCATAGTAGAAACCGTCGGTGATGGGCGGCCCAATACCGAGTTTCGCTTCCGCGAACAGCTGCTGCAGGGCCTGGGCCGTCACGTGTGCCGCCGAGTGACGGATGATGCTGAGACCCTCGTCGCTGTCGGCCAGGACGGGTTCCACCTCGTCACCGTCGGCCACTTCACGCTGAAGATCGCGGATCTCGTCGCCGACCTTCATCGCCACGACGGTGCGGTCGTTTCCGAAGAGGTCGAGCCCGGTGGTGGTCGTCGTCAGCTCGATGTTTTCGCGTGAGCCGGGGCGGATGACAACGATGGACGCAGGCACGAGCGCGTTCCTTTCACTGGACGACCTGCATATTCTGCCACCAGCCGGACAGGGTGTGCGACAACTCGCAGTGGCGGATGCCGTCCCGTCGAGCGGGGATGGTGGAGTGTCTGGAATCCCGCCTCGTGGTCAGGATCGAGGGGTTCGTGCCACCAGGTGCGCGAACTCGGGATGCCTCGCGATGTGTTCAGCCACATAGGGGCAGCTGGGCATGACCTGTTTCTTCTCGGCAGTAACATGCGCCAGAGCGAAATTGACCAGTTCCCGCGCGAAACCCCTACCCCTGAAATCGGGTTTGGTGACCGTGTGGGTCAGCTCAAGGACGTTGCCGTGATCGACGTAGTCGATGAAAGCCGTCACCTGCCCGTCCAACAACAGCTCGAACCGGCTCCTGGCCTCGCTTCTGAGTAGTTCTGATGTGCACATGAGAGCCTCCGAGACAGAACCGGGCCCCAATGGAGCCCGGTGCAATTCGTGGGCGATGCCAGGTTTGAACTGGCGACCTCTTCCGTGTCAAGGAAGCGCGCTACCACTGCGCCAACCGCCCGAGGTGGAGACGGGATTCGAACCCGTGTACACGGATTTGCAGTCCGTTGCCTCGCCTCTCGGCCACTCCACCGGGTGGAGTATGTCTCCGAGCGGACGACGAGATTCGAACTCGCGACCCTCACCTTGGCAAGGTGATGCTCTACCAACTGAGCCACGTCCGCATGCGCTTCCTCCCGGCCTGCCTTTCGGGCTGCCGCGTTCGGCGCGTAGAGAACACTAGCGCAGGGTTTCGAGCGGATGCAAGTTCCATCCACCAGTCAGTGTTTCGGCCCCGAGGCGCAGGACCGGAGCACCGACGAACCTCAGATCGGGATTCCGATGTAGATGGTTTCCAGGTACTCGGCCATGCCCTCGGAGCCGCCCTCTCGCCCCAACCCTGAGTGCTTGATCCCACCGAACGGGGCAGCCGGGTTGGAGATCGCGGCGGAGTTGATCCCGATCATGCCGACCTCAAGCAGCTCCGCCATCCGCAGCGCACGATCGATGCTTCCCGTGTGGACATAGGCGGCCAGCCCGACCGGCGAGGAATTCGCCCAGGTGAGCACCTGCTCCTCGGAGTCGAAGGGCACCACCGGGGCCACGGGCCCGAACAACTCCTCGCAGACCACGGGGTCCTCGGGATCGGTGACGATCAGCACGGTCGGACGATAGAAGTATCCCGGCCCTGCGACGTCCTCGCCGCCCGTGAGCACCTCGGCGCCACGTTCACGGGCCCCGTCCACGAGTTCCCGGATGCGCTGCCGCTGCCCGGATGTGATGATGGGACCGATGTCGGTCGCGGGATCGAGCCCATCACCCACGACCAGTCCCTCGAACTCAGCTGAAAGACGCGTGGCGAACTCGCCGGCCAGTTCCCGGGAGACGTAGAACCGGTTCGCGGCGTTGCAGGCCTCCCCCATGTTCCGTAGCTTCGCGGATTTCGCGGCCGCCACCGCGCGGTCCAGGTCCGCGTCACCGAAGACGATGAACGGAGCACAGCCTCCGAGTTCCATCGAGGTCCGCAGCACGTTGTCCGCTGCCCCGCGAAGCAGCTCCCTGCCCACATCGGTGGATCCGGTGAAGGAGAGCTTCCGCAGCCTCGGATCCCGGAGCAGAGGCCCGGTCAGGGCTGCGGAGGACGAGGTGGGGACCACATTGACCACGCCGTCCGGAACACCGGCCAACCGACACGCCTCGGCGAAGGCGAGAGCGGTCAACGGGGTCAGTTTCGACGGCTTCAGGACACCGGTGCAGCCGGCTGCCAACGCAGGGCCGAGTTTGCGGGTGGCCATCGCCAGGGGAAAGTTCCACGGGGTGATGGCAAGGACCGGGCCTACGGGCCGGGGCATGGTGATCATCCTCAGGCCGCCTTCGGGGGTCGTGGAGTAGCGACCGTTCAGGCGCACCGCCTCCTCGGAGAACCAGCGGAGGAACTCGGCGCCGTAGACCACCTCGCCGCGCGCCTCGGCCAAGGGTTTCCCCATCTCGATGGTCATCAGGACCGCGAACTCCTCCGTGCGCTCCACGACGATCTCGAACAGGTTCCGGAGCAGTTCCGCGCGAACCCGCGGTGCCGTGCGGGCCCAGCCCTCCTGGGCAGCGGCCGCCGCTTCCAGGGCGGCCAGGCCGTCCCCGGCATCCGCGTCGGCCACCCGGGTGATCACATCCCCCGTCGCCGGGTTGATGACGTCGAACCGCCCGCCTCCCCCGGCCTCACGCCAGGCGCCATTGATGAAGACCCCGGTCGGGGTAGTGGCGAGCGCCCTCGCCACCAACGGGTTTTCTGCGGAAACGGCCCCCATGGCCACACCTCCAGAGATCGGCGAACAATCCCACTTTAGGGGGCCGCGGGCACGTCCCGTCGAGCCTGCTCCCCGGTGGCACGCCGAATCACATCGTTCTTCCCCATCGCAGTCCACGCCCAACCAGGTCATCACCGTTCCGGCCCCACGACAACACCACCTCACCGACACGGGGTTGGAGGAATCCTCATGGTTGGCGCCTCCTCGGAAGGTGCGCTAAAGTTGCAGACCGCACGGGCGATTGGCGCAGTGGTAGCGCGCTTCGTTCACACCGAAGAGGTCGGCGGTTCGAAACCGCCATCGCCCACCGATGCTCCTCACGAAAGCCAGTCAGCCGCAAGGAGGAGAGGTATGTCGGCACCGGCCATCGTGCTCGTCGCACGAGGCGACGATGATCCTGCCGTCCGAGCCTCTCTGGATGTCGTGATCGACCACCTCCATCGCCTGCGGCCCGATCTTCGGGTGGCCCTCGGGCTTCTGAACAGCAGCACCCCAACGGTGCACGAGGCAGTCGCATCCTTGGCCGCCAGCGGGGTGGAGGAAATAGCGATGGTCCCGATGGACCTGGTCTCCGCAACCGATCACTCCCCCGTCCTGTCCCATGCCCGCGATGAGGTTGGTGCCGCCAACCCCGACCTGAGCATCGTGATCGCGCGACCCATCGGCCCTGACATCGACCTGCTGAACGTTCTGGACGCCAAACTGCGCGACGCACTTCACCGCGCAAACGCCGTGGAGGTCGATGCCTTGGTCCTGGCCTGCCCGGACGGCGGGGATCACAGGGGCAACTCACTACTGGCCCGACGAGCCCGGCAGTGGGGCGCGCATCACAAACTTCCGGTGCAACTCGCCCAGAACGACATCAGCGGCCGGGCAACAGGCCTCGCCATCGGCGCACTGCGGGGCCAAGGACGTCGGCACATAGCCGTCGGCTCCCTGTTCCTGACCTCCGGCCCTGTCTTCCGAGCCCACCAGCAAGTGGCGATCAGGGCAGGAGCCTTGGCCGTCACCCCCCCGATAACCGAGGATCCACGAGTGACCGAGCTGATTCTGGCCCGTTACGCCTTTGCCGCCATGCGACTGCTCGACATCGACCCTCACGAGGATGGAACATGACCAGCAACTTCCCTCTCGACCTCCCCGACCAGGAATGGCGGACCCGTTTGAGTGAACTCGAGTATCACGTACTGCGGGAATCGGGTACGGAGGCTCCCTTCAGCGGCGAGTACACGGATACCAGCACCGAAGGGGTGTACGAATGCCGGGCGTGCGGAACCGAGCTGTTCCGCAGCGAGGCGAAATTTTCCTCCCACTGTGGCTGGCCCAGCTTCTTCGAACCCCTCGCGGAGGATCGGGTCATCTACTTGGAGGATCATTCCATTCCCGGACGTCCCCGCGTCGAGGTGCGGTGCACGGCCTGCAATTCCCACCTTGGCCATGTCTTCCGGGGCGAGGGATACCCCACCCCCACCGATGAGAGATATTGCATAAACTCCATCTGCTTGCGCCTCGTTCCGGCGCGCCATCAAACCAGCCCGGGGGAAGCCACATAGGCTCACTTCCGTGACCCTAGCTCCGCCCACCATGGCCGACCCCGAGTTCCAGCATGCCCTGGAAGAATTTGCCAGCATGCAGTGGCGTTCCGGGATCAGGGCTGAGGAGATCGGGTCCCCCCAACGGATCGCACCGTTCTCCGTGGCCATGGCGCTGGACTTCGTGGAGGACGACGAGGAGCTGGGCACCGGACGATTGATACTGCTGCACGATCCAGCCGGCAACGAGAACTGGGAGGGACGTTTCCGTTTGGTCTCCTACGTGCGGGCCGAGGTCGACCAGGAAATGGTCACCGATCCCCTGCTGCCCGAAGCCGCGTGGTCATGGTTGGCCGAGGCTCTTTCCAAGCACAGGGCTGTCCACCGCGCCCTGGCAGGAACCGTGACCGCATCCTATGGCCGTGGTTTCGGGGAACTCGCAACGCACCAGGCCGAAGTGGAGGTCCGGGCTTCCTGGACTCCGGTCCTGGACAATCATCACAAGATGACCGTTCACCTCAAGGCCTGGCAGGATCTTCTCGGACACATCTCAGGACGCCCCCCGCTGCCCCGCGGCGTGGTGCAGTTCCCGGGGCGCTCATGAGCCAGTTCGTCGAGCATCCACGGGAACCACTGCGTCCCTTGGTGGACACCCCCGAGGCCTTCGACGCCTGCTTGGACTCCTTGACCGCCGGTAGCGGTCCCGTTGCGTTCGACGCAGAACGCGCCCACGGTCACCGATACTGGCCCAAGGCCTACCTTTTCCAGATTCGACGTGAAGGATCCGGTACTTGGTTGGTGGATCCCATCGCCCTCGAGCAGAACGGGAGCACGAAACTCAGCAGGCTCGTTGATGCCTGCGCCGGAGCCCCGTGGATCATTCACGCGGCTTCGCAGGACCTTCCCTGCATGGTGGATGTCGGCATCCACCCCCCCGCGTTGTTCGACACCGAGCTGGCGGGACGTCTTCTCGGAGCTCCGGCTGTCGGCCTGGCCGCTCTCCTCGACGCAAAACTGAACATCCGGCTACGCAAGGCACATTCTGCGGACAACTGGGCCATCCGCCCATTGCCGACGTCCTGGCTGATCTACGCAGCACTGGATGTCGACTATCTGATCGAACTGGCTGGTGTCCTACGCACGGAGCTCGTCGCCGGGAAGCGCATCGCCTGGGCCGAGGAGGAGTTCGCTCACATTCTGCGAAGCTTCTCCACGCCACCCACGCCGAGGAAGGAGCCGTGGCGCCGGTTGTCGGGCATCCAAGGTCTGAAGCACCCGAAACAGCTGGCCGTGGCACGAGCGCTCTGGCAGGAACGCGATCTCGTGGCACGGAACCGGGACCGCCCGCCTTCCTGGATCCTCACCGATGCAGCAATCGTCGAGTTCGCCTCTGGGCTGACCCCGGAAAGCCCGCTCCCGGATGCTCCCTCGCTTTTCAGGATCCCTGGATTCAACACTCGCAGCGCCGGGCGGTACCGAGCCAACTGGGCCCGTGCTCTTCATTCGGTGTCGCAGCTGTCTCCCTCTGACTACCCATCGCGCCGCCCGGAATCAAACAGCATTCCGCAGCCACGTTCGTGGGAACGCAACAGCCCAGAACGCTGGGAGTTCTGGAAGAAGCTCCGGGCAGATGTCGACGGCTTGGCGGGCGAACTCGGCATTCAGCCCAGCCTCATAGCTCCTTCCGCAACCCTCCAGGCCTTCGTTCACGCCTGGCAGAATGGCAGGGATCCCCGCGCCGTGCTCCTCGAGGTCGGCTCCCGGAACTGGCAGATCGACCTGCTTCTCCCGTTGCTCACCCACCACCTTTGAAACTCGCTCCCCCGACCGGCCCGTTCCCCAGCCGAACACGACGGCTCAGACCGGCTGGGTGGTTTCTACTCGTCCCCGAAGCATCGCCTCCAGCACTTGACGAGCAATGTCACGCGCCGTCAACCCAAGACCATCCAGGACCTCCTCGCGGGTTCCCTGGGCGAGGAACCCGCGACTGATGCCGAAAATGAGGACTTGAGGCCCGGTCCCAGCGATCCGGGCAAGCAGTTTTTCCCCCAGACCGCCGGTGACCAGATTGTCCTCAATGCTCACAACGATCTCGTGTTCCTGGGCCAGACGAATCAGCACGGGACTGAGCGGAATGCACCAAGCAGGGTCCGCCACCGTACACGGCACACCTTCCGCGGCGAGTTTTTCCGCCACGCCGAGTCCGATTCCTGCGTACTGGCCGTACCCCACGATCAGGATGCTGGCATCGGTGTCCACGCGAAGCAGATCAACCTGATCACGCCCCTTGCCCCGGCTGGTGACCGCGGGCATTTCGTCCGGAAGACGTTCTTTCGAGTAGCGCAGCACCGTCGGAGCGTCCCGGACCGTGACCGCCCGTTCCAGTGCGGCGACCAGCCGAGGCTGGTCCCTCGGTGCCGAGACCTCGATTCCGGGCACCAGTCCCAGCATCGACAGATCCCACACGCCGTTGTGGCTGGGCCCGTCGCTCCCGGTCACCCCGGCCCTGTCCAGGGCAAAGGTGACGCCCTCGCCGTGAAGAGCCACATCCATCAGAATCTGGTCGAAGGCCCGGTTCAAGAAGGTGGAGTACACAGCGACGATGGGATGCAGTCCGGCCCGGGCCAGCCCGGCAGCCGAGACGACGGCGTGTTGCTCGGCGATGCCGACATCGAAGACCCGATCCGGAAAAGCAGCGGCAAACCTGTTGAGACCCGTCGGATGAAGCATGGCGGCCGTGATCGCCACGATGTCGGTTCTACGCTCCCCGATTCGAACCATGGCATCACCGAATGCATCGGTCCAAGTGGCCTGAACAGCGTCGCTGAGAGGCTGCCCGGTGACCTCGTCGATCCTTCCGATGGCGTGGAACTGATCCTTCTCATACTCCTCGGCGGCCTTGAAGCCCTTGCCCTTGCGGGTGATGGCGTGAACCAGAACGGGACCCTCGAACTGTCGCGCCTGCTCGAGATGCCCGATGACCGCACGAATGTCGTGACCGTCTATGGGTCCCGTGTACTTCAGGCCGAGATCGGAGAACATTCCTTGCGGTGCGAGGACGTCCTTGACCCCGGTTTTGAAACCGTGCAGCAAGTCGTAAACGGGACGTCCCAGAACCGGGGTCCGGTGAAGTCGGTTCTTGATGAAACTCAGCGCCCGTTCATATCGCCGGTCAGTGCGCAGTCCGGCCAGGTGCTTGGCGAGTCCGCCGACCGTCGGGGTGTAGGAACGGCCGTTGTCATTGACAACGATCACGATTCTCAGGTCGGGTTGGGTGGCTATGTTGTTGAGCGCCTCCCAGGCCATTCCTCCCGTCAACGCGCCGTCCCCGACCACCACGACCACGGTGCGTTCCTCCCCGCGCAGGCGAAACCCCTTGGCAAGTCCCTCGGCCCAGGACAGGGCCGTCGAGGCGTGGGAGTTCTCGACCCAGTCGTGCTCGGACTCGGATCGGGACGGATAACCGGACAGGCCTCCTCGCTGCCTGAGGTGCTCGAATCCCTCGGCCCGGCCGGTCAGGATCTTGTGAACGTAGGATTGGTGCCCGGTGTCGAAGATGATCGGGTCGTGAGGCGAGTTGAACACCCGGTGAATGCCCAGAGTCAGTTCGACGACTCCGAGGTTCGGTCCGAGGTGGCCGCCCGTGCGACTGACCCGGTTGATCAGGAACCCACGGATCTCAGCAGCGAGGCTTGTCAGCTGGCGTCGCGAGAGCGTTCGCAGGTCACGCGGACCACCAATCTTGGTGAGCAGGGACATGGCGGACAGTTTAGAGGCTCTTCAGGAAACCGACACCTTGTAGCGTTACCGCGCCGGGACGTGTGTTCGCTCTTCTCCGGCAGCCGGGCCCTCGGAAGTAGGAGACGATACGCTTTTCAACCATGAACGAGGTGCTCCGGGCCGTGCCCCGCGTCAATGTCTGGGTGACCTGCCCCGAGTGCCGCGGACCGGCCCTCGTGCTGCGAAACCGTGTCGTGTGCACCGGTTGCTCCTGGACACGTGAGGGAGCAAAACCGGGTCATTGGTGCGCCTGCTGCAGGAAATGGGAGGCGGACCGGCCTGTGGTCGTGAAACCGGCCCGGACCGTGCTGTGGCTCCGTTGTGGCGTCTGCGGAGCCCGGAAGGAAGAGGTTCGTTCCCCTGCAGTCCGGCCGGGGCGCGGGGTTCCGCTGCCGGCCTGTTCCTGCGGTTCGCCGATGCTCCTGAACGCACACTGGTTCCTGGGAGTCGATTCTCCTGCGGTTCGCGATGGCTTCGACGCCCTGTACGGCCTGCCATTCCATCTCTCGGTTCCCTGCGCGGGACACAACCTGTGGGTGGCGAATCTGGAACACCTCGACCACGTGGAGAGTTTCGTCGCAGCCACGCACCGCCCGCGCCTCGACCTCACCGACGAGTCCACCAGGTACTGGGAGCTCTGCCACCACCTGCCCGCCTGGATCATCCGGGCGAAGAACCGGACCAAGGTACTCGCGGGGCTGAAAAAGCTGCGACGCATGGCGGCGGCCCTTCCCGGAGGTGCCGGGCGGGTTTCCCGCGCCAAGAAGCCCTGAGACCCTGTCCGGCGAACACATCCCCGACGGAAACCCCGGGCCGCACTCCCGGACGGCATTCGGACGATCTTCCCCACAGGCACCGGCCCTGTCCGGCAGCGCGGGGGATCCTCGCGATTTCCACAGCGGGATGCTGGCTCCCCGGGAAACCGGGACACGGATCCTTGAGGCTTATTCACAGCCATCCTAAAGCGCACCCTGACTAGGGGTTTCGCTGGTCGATACGTCGCCTGTGAACAAGCCCCTTGGGCCGATTCCCCACATGGGAAGGCGAGTGGGGCGCGGGTTGCCCCGCGCCCCACTCTTCTGGTTTTCAGGAACGATTTTGCCCGTCAGGATGCAGCATCAGAACCCGACCTGACTTGGCTCATGTTTGGTGTTTTTGGGGTTGGAGGGGGTGTTGGCTAGGGGTTTTGGTTGGTGTGGTGTGCACTAATCGGGGGTGTTCTAGCCTGTTGGGGTGAGTCCGTATGTGAGGACGGTGAAGACCGCGTCGGGGGCGACGGCGGTTCAGGTGGTGTGGTCGTCGTCTCGTGGATCGCGGTCGATGGATCACATCGGGTCGGCACACACGCCGGAGGATGTTGAGGTGTTGAAAGCGGTGGCGCGGCAGCGCATGATCGCCGCTGGTCAGGACGAACTCGATTTCGGGGACGGGCAGCCACGACGGCGGGCGCTACCGATCCGGCGGTCGCGGGCAGAGCACTTGTGGAATGCCTTGTCGGTCGGGTTTGAACGACTCGGGTTCGATACCGCCAGTGGTGGTGACGAGGTTTTCAAGCAGTTGGTGCTGGGCCGGTTGATCGAGCCGGCCAGCAAGTTGGAGACCTTGCGGGTGCTCGAAGAGATCGGGGTTCGGCCTTGCGGCTACGCGACGGTGAAGCGTCGGCTCGCCGTGTATGCCGAGCCGGCGTGGCGGCAGCAGATAGCGTCCGCGTGCGCTTGTCACGTCGGGTTGGGGCCTGCCACTTTGGTGTTGTACGACGTGAGCACGCTCTACTTTGAGACTGATGTTGGGGACGGGTTCCGGGAACCCGGATACAGCAAGGAACGCCGCTTGGAACCCCAGATCACCATCGGGTTGTTGACCGACGCGCGGGGGTTCCCGTTGATGGTGGAGGCGTTCGAGGGTAACCGTGCGGAGACGACCACGATCATCCCGTCGCTCCAGGCGTTCCAGGCCGCTCACGCCCTGCCGGAGGTGACGGTGGTGGCTGATGCGGGCATGTTGTCTGACGGGAACCTGCGGGCGTTGTCCGGGGCGGGGTTGCGGTTCATCGTGGGCCAGAAGATCCCCGAGGTCCCCTACATCGTGCGGGAGTGGCTGAAGACCCATTCCGGTCAGCAGCCCCCTGACGGGCTGACCCTGACTCAACCCTGGTCGAGGGGCCCGGCCGGGGCAGCAGTGACAGAGACGATCTACTACCAGTACCGGGCCGACCGAGCACGCCGTACCCTACGCGGTATCAGCGAGCAGGTCAGCAAGGCCGAACGCGTGGTCGCAGGGAAGATCCCGGTGAAACGGAACCGGTTCATCACCCTCACCGGCGCACAGAAATCGGTGAACCGGGACTTGGAGGCCAAAGCCAAAGCGCTGGCTGGCTGGAAGGGATACATCACGAACCTGGCTGACCCGAGGCCGGAGTACGTGATCGGCGCCTACCACCAGTTGTGGCAGATCGAGAAGTCGTTCCGGATGAGCAAATCCGATCTGAAAGCCCGCCCGATCCACCACCACTTGAAAGACTCGATCGAGGCCCACCTCACCATCGTGTTCGCCGCCCTCGCCGTCGCTCGCTGGTTGGAGGCCACCACCAAAGTCAGCTTGAAGACCCTGGTCAAAACACTACGCCGCTACCGAACCATCGACATCCAAGCCGGCGACGCCATCGTCACCGCTGAAGACCCCATCCCCAACAACATCCAAACCTGGCTCGACGCCATCCACAACACCCGGGAACGACACTAAATGAGCCAAGTCAGGTCG
>NZ_LR027842.1:1594395-1867515 GCF_900607225.1 [Pseudopropionibacterium] massiliense
CCGAACCATCGACATCCAAGCCGGCGACGCCATCGTCACCGCTGAAGACCCCATCCCCAACAACATCCAAACCTGGCTCGACGCCATCCACAACACCCGGGAACGACACTAAATGAGCCAAGTCAGGTTATTCACAGCCATCCTAAAGCGCACCCTGACTAGGGGTTTCGCTGGTCGATACGTCGCCTGTGAACAAGCCCCTTGGGCCGATTCCCCACATGGGAAGGCGAGTGGGGCGCGGGTTGCCCCGCGCCCCACTCTTCTGGTTTTCAGGAACGATTTTGCCCGTCAGGATGCAGCATCAGAACCCGAGGGATTTCTTCCGCGAACACCTCGTCTGATGAACCACGCGATTGTCAGCCCCACGAACCACAGAAGCGTGCAGAGCAGAGCGAATCTCGTGTCGTCGTAACGAAGCAGCAAATAGACGACGAACCCAAAGAACGCCAAAACCATCCATGGAGTGAATGCCGCCAAAGGAACTTTGAATGCCGCCTTTTCGTGAGCATCGCGGTGCATCTTTCGGTATCGGATGTAGCACACCACGATCAGTGCCCACATGAAGAGAACAAGTCCAACCGAAACCGAGGATACCGCGACAAAAGCATCGACCACCGAATCGCCCATCATGAGAATCGGGAAGGCCGAAAATGTCAGGGCCACTGAAAGAATCAGAGCCTTTGCCGGCACCTTCCGCTTCGACAGATGGCCAAATGAATCGGGGGCCTGCTTCGAGAGCGCCAACCCGTACAACATCCGAGATGTGGAGAAGATCCCGGAGTTCGTGCTGGAGGACGCGGAGGTCAGAACCACGAAGTTCATGACTCCTGCTGCCGCCGCGAGCCCAACCAGGTTGAACACGTTCACGAAGGGGGAGACATCGGGATTCACCTTGTCGAAGGGTGTGATCGACATGATGACGGCGAGCGACATCACGTAGAACACGACAATCCGAACCGGAATGGCGTTGATCGCTTTCGGCAAGGTTTTGTGCGGGTCTGACGTCTCCGCAGCAGCCGTTCCGATCAGTTCGATTCCAATGAAGGCGTAGACCGCAATCTGGAATGCCTGCAGGAAACCTTCCAGCCCGCCTGCGAAGAACCCCTGTGCAGGCAGCAGATGCGTGACAGATGCCACGGTCCCGTCGGGGGAACGGAACTGGAGCAGGATCATCACGATTCCGACGACGACCAGTATCACGATTGCCATGATCTTGATCAGTGCGAACCAGAATTCGATCTCACCGAAGGCCTTCACCGTCAGCAGGTTGCAGCCGAGCAGGGCCAGCAGCAACACCGCCGTGCAAACCATCGACCAGCGAAGATCATGCAACCAGAAATCAAAGTATCCTGCGATCACAATGATCTCTGCCGTCGCGGTGACCACCCAGAGGATCCAATAGGTCCACCCTGCGAAGAAACCCGCCCAAGGACCGAGCAAGTCATTGGCGAAATCCTGGAAGGACTTGTATTCGAGGTTGTGGAGCAGCAGCTCACCCATGGCCCTCATCACGAAGAAGAGCATCACACCGATGATCATGTAGATCAGCAGCAGCGATGGTCCCGCCATGTGAATGGTTTTTCCCGAGCCCATGAACAGGCCCGTTCCGATGGCGCCGCCGATGGCGATGAGCTGAATGTGGCGGTTCTTCAGGTTCCGCTGCAGATGCTCCCGGCCCTCGGCGGCCTGCGTTGAAGCAGCGGGTTCATCCGACATGATCGAGCGCTTCCGCCAGGGGCATCAGCGGAAGCCCGAACGCCTCGGCCACGCCCGCGAAGGTCAGGTTGCCCTTGACCGTGTTGAGCCCCTTGGCCAGCGCGGGATTGTCCTTCAGCGCCTGGGCCGCCCCCTTGTCGGCGAGCTGAATCGCGTAGGAGAGGGTGGCGTTGGTGAGAGCCCAGGTGGAGGTGTTCGGCACCGCGCCCGGCATGTTCGCCACGCAGTAGAACTGCGAGTTGTGGACGGGGAAGGTCGGATCGTCGTGGGTGGTCGGGTGGGAATCCTCGAAACAGCCGCCCTGGTCGATGGCGACATCAACCAGCACCGATCCGGGCTTCATCTCGGCGACCATGTCGTTGGTGACCAGCTTCGGGGTCTTGGCGCCGGGAATGAGCACCGTACCGACCACCAGGTCGGCCTGGAGGACGTGCTCGCGCACTGCGAGGGCGGAGCTGACGACACCGTGTACCTGGTTGTGGAACCTCCAGAAGATGTTGCGAAGCTTGTCGAGATCGGTGTCGAGAACCGTGACATCCGCACCGAGGCCCATGGCGATGTTGGCTGCGTTCTGACCGGCGACACCGCCACCGAGGATGACGACCTTGGCGCTGGGAACACCACCGATGCAGCCCATGAGGACGCCGCGCCCGCCCTGGGCCTTCATGAGGGAGTGGGCACCGACCTGGGGGGCCAGGGAGCCTGCGATCTCGGACATGGGGTAAAGCAGCGGCAACGCACCGGAGGGCAGCTGAACGGTCTCGTAGGCGATCGCAGTGGTTCCTGCCTTGAGCAGAGCATCGGTCTGGGGACGATCGGCCGCGAGGTGAAGGTAGGTGAACAGGGTCAGGTCCTCACGCAGGTACTGGTACTCGCTGGAGATCGGCTCCTTCACCTTGATCACCATCTCGCCAACCTCCCAGGTGTCGGCGGCGTTGCTGACGATCTTCGCACCCTGCGCGACAAATTCCTCATCCGGGATCGAAGAACCGACGCCCGCACCCGCCTGGATGTAGACCTCGTGGCCCCTTCTGACGAGCTCATGGACGCCAACGGGGGTGATGGCGACCCGGAACTCGTTGTTCTTGACCTCGGTCGGGATTGCGATACGCATGTGTTACTCCTTCGTAATTGTTTCTGGCTGCCCCACCTTGGGCATCCATGCGTTTGCTTGATACCGACACTAGTACGACAGGGGTCAACACGCGCGACCACCCCCCTCATTTTCGGCTACGACAAGGCCTTGAGCTGCTGAAACCGGGGGTGGTGCCACCCCGCGAGGGCCCCGGAGGGGCCTCACGGAGGTCCGGTGAGGGCCGTTCAGGCCCTCGCCAGGTTGCGCAGTACGTAGGGCATGATGCCGCCGTTGAGGTAGTAGGCCCGCTCCCCGGGGGTGTCGATCCGCACGATCGCGTCGAATCCCGTCACCGTGCCGTCGGGACGGGTGGCGGTGACCCTGACCGTGCGCGGGGTGATGCCGGAGTTCAGCTCGGTAATGCCGGAGACGGCGAAGATCTCCTCCCCCGTCAGACCGAGGGAGTCGGCGGAGACCCCGTCGGGGAACTGGAGCGGGAGGACCCCCATCCCGATCAGGTTGGAGCGGTGGATCCGCTCGTAGCTCTCAGCAACGACGGCTCTCACTCCGAGCAGCGCCGTGCCCTTGGCCGCCCAGTCCCTGGAGGATCCGGACCCGTACTCCTTGCCTGCCAGGATCATCAGCGGAATCCCTGCGGCCGCGTAGTTCTGGGCCGCGTCGTAGACGGTGGTCACCGGGGCCCCGGGAAGGGTGAAGTCACGGGTGAAACCACCCTCGGTGCCGGGCGCCACCTGGTTCCGCAGCCGGATGTTGGCGAAGGTGCCCCGGATCATGATTTCGTGGTTTCCACGCCGGGATCCGTAGGAGTTGAAGTCCCGGCGGCCCACTCCCTGGGACGCGAGGTAGGCGCCCGCCGGGGAGTCCGGCTTGATGCTTCCCGCCGGGGAGATGTGATCTGTGGTGACGGAATCCCCCAGCTTCAGCAGCACCCGGGCGCCCCCGATGTCCTCGACGGGGATGGGTTCTTCGGGCATTCCGTCGAAGTAGGGGGCCCGGCGTACGTAGGTGGATTCCTCGTCCCATTCGAAGACCGCACCGTCCGGGGTGGGCAGTGAACGCCAGCGCTCGTCCCCGGTGAACACGTCGGCGTAGCGGGACGCGAACATCTCGGAGCTGATGGATGAGCTGATGGCGTCCTCGATCTCGGCCTGGGTGGGCCACAGGTCCCGCATGAACACGTCGTTGCCATCGCGGTCCTGACCAACGGGGTCGTTGAACAGGTCGATGTCCATGGTTCCGGCGAGGGCGTAGATGATGACCAGCATCGGGCTGGCGAGGTAGTTCATCTTCACGTCCGGGCTGATCCGGCCCTCGAAGTTCCGGTTGCCGGAGAGCACCGCGGCCACGGCCAGGTCGTGCTCGTTCACGGCGGCGGAGACCTCGGGAATCAGCGGGCCGGTGTTACCGATGCAGGTCACGCAGCCGTAGCCGACGAGGTTGAACCCGATCGCGTCGAGGTAGCCTCCGAGCCCGGATCTCGCGTAGTAGTCGGTGACCACCTGGGAGCCGGGGGCCAGCGAGGTCTTGACCCAGGGTTTCCGGGTCATTCCCCGCTCGACGGCCTTCTTGGCCACCAGGGCCGCACCCAGCATCACGGACGGATTGGAGGTGTTGGTGCAGGACGTGATGGAAGCGACGGTGACGGCACCATTTCTCAGCTCGAAGGACGTGCCGTCGGCGAGCGTAACCGGCACCGAGATATCGGGGGTATCCGTGTAGGCGGGCAATGCCCTGTGGAAACTGTCGCGGGAACGAGTGAGCAGGATGCGGTCCTGGGGGCGTTTCGGCCCCGCGATGGACGGCACCACGGTGCTGAGGTCGAGCTCGATGTACTCGGAATAGGCGGGTTCGCGATCGTCCTCGTGCCACAGCCCCTGGGTCTTGGCGTAGGTCTCCACAAGGGCGATCTGGGCCTCGTCGCGCCCGGTCAGACGCAGATAGTCAATGGTCGTGGCGTCAATCGGGAAAACCGCGATCGTGGAACCGTACTCCGGACTCATGTTCCCGATGGTGGCACGGTTGGCGAGCGGCACCTGGGAGACACCGTCGCCGTAGAACTCCACGAACTTCCCCACCACCTTGTGCTGCCGCAGCATCTCGGTGATGGTCAGGACCAGATCGGTTGCGGTGGTTCCTTCGGGGAGTCGCCCTGTCAGTTTGAACCCGACCACTCGCGGGATGAGCATGGAGACCGGCTGCCCCAACATGGCGGCTTCGGCCTCGATGCCGCCCACCCCCCACCCGACCACACCGAGGCCGTTGACCATGGTGGTGTGGGAGTCCGTACCGACACAGGTGTCGGGATAGGCCTGGAGAATGCCGTCAACGAACCGCGGGAAGACGACCCGGGCCAGGTGCTCTATGTTGACCTGGTGAACGATTCCGGTGCCGGGAGGAACCACCTTGAAGTCATCGAACGCGGTCTGTCCCCAGCGCAGGAACTGGTAGCGCTCACGATTGCGCCGGTATTCGATCTCGGTGTTCTGCTCGAATGCGGTCGGGGTTCCGAAAACCTCTGCTATGACGGAATGATCAATGACCATTTCCGCCGGGGCCAGCGGGTTCACCTTGGCGGGATCCCCACCGAGGGTCACAACGGCCTCCCGCATGGTTGCGAGATCCACCACACAGGGAACACCCGTGAAGTCCTGCATGATGACGCGGGCGGGGGTGAACTGAATCTCGTGACTCGGTTCGGCTCCCGCGTCCCAGTTCCCGAGCGCCCGGATGTCGTCGGCGGTGATGTTGACGCCATCCTCCGTTCGCAGCAGGTTCTCCAGAAGGATCTTGAGGCTGTAGGGCAGCCTGTCGTGTCCTGCCACCGCGTCGATCCGGAAGATTTCGTAGGTGGTGCCACCCACCTCGAGGGATGACCTGGCCCCGAAGCTGTTGACGCTCATAGCTCTCCTTGGTCCGCCTCACGCCACATATCTTGATGTCAAGATATCACGGCGACGCCCTGTTCCCAAAAAGCCGGTGAACGCCTCAGGTTCTCGTGGCGGGTTTCAGGATGGCCACACACTCCACGTGATGGGTCATCGGAAACAGGTCGAAGGCACGGATCCGCTCCGCCTCATATCCGCGTACCGCAAAACCTGCCAGGTCCCTGGCCAGGCTCGCCGGGTCGCAGGCGACGTAGGCGACGGTCCTGGGTGCGAGATCCGCCACGCGCGCCACCACGGCGGCCCCCGCTCCCCGCCGGGGTGGGTCGAGGACGACCAGATCGACCCCGGAAGGGAGCCGTCGCAGTGCCTTCGCCAAAGACAGCGCCAGGAAACGCCCCCGGGGCACGTTGACGCGGGCATTCGCAGCGGCCTCCCGGTCCAGTTCCACCCCGAAAACTTCGGCCCCGGCGTGGTCCAGGCCCGCGGCGAACAACCCTGAACCGCAGTAGAGATCGAGCGCCAGATCCCCCGGTCTGGGCTTGAGTCCTTCCATGACGGCGTCGAGCAGGGTCTCGGCCGCCCTGGGATGCACCTGCCAGAACCCGGAGGCCGCCACCTGGAAGGAAAACTGTCCCACCCGCTCGCGAACCCGGGAAGAACCGGCCCGCAGTTTTCCGTCGGCGAGCACGCTGATCCCGCTCGCAGCACACACCACCGTGAGCGTCGCTGCTCCTTCCGCGAGCTCATCCAGCTGCCCCGGGGGAGGCCCGGGGGCAGCGGCGAGGCATCCGGTCGCAGGCAGTGGCACCACCTCGTGTGATCGCCGCCCACGGAGCCCCACGTGGCCGTTGCCGACTGCGTACCTCATCCGGGTACGCCAGTTGACCGTCGGCTGGATGGCCTCCACCCGGCCGGCCCAGGTGATCCCCGCCAATCGGGACAGCTGCTCCGCGACGACGGCCGTCTTGAGGTCGAGCTGGAGTTCGGGGCTGGCGTGCTGCCAGTCGCAGCCACCGCACTCTCCGGCGACCGGGCACGGGGGCTCCACCCGTCCCGGGGAGGCCTCGAGAACCCGGATCACGCGTCCCCGATCGAACCGGCTGCCCTTCTCGGTGATCTCTACGACCACCCGCTCCCCGGGCAGTCCGCCCGTGACGAAGATCACCTTGCCGTCGAAGCGCCCCACGACCACACCACCGTGGGCCACCCGTTCGAGTTCGACCTCGATCATCTGGTGCCTTGTCTGGCCTCGCGGCGCCGCGAGCTGCTGAGCTGGTAGGGCACCGAGATCACCATCACCCCGCTCATGTAGTGCAGTCTGGTGCGGATCAGCAGGGTGGTCTGGTTGTGGAGCAGTCGCTCCCACCAGTTCCCCACCACGTAGTCGGGGATGTAGACGGCCACGACATCCCTGGGGTTCTCGGTGCGCATCTCGGCCACGTAACGGATGAAGGGCTGGGTGATCTCCCGGTAGGGGGATGCGATCACGCGCAACGGAATGCCGAAGTCCTCCCTCCGCCACGCCTCCATGAGTTCGCGCGCCTCCTCGTCATCGACGGAGATCGTTACCCCCATCAGGGATGTGGCGCGGCCCGCCTTCGCGTAGGCGATGGCCTTCGCGGTGGGCAGGTTCACCTGTTGCACCAGCACCACCGCCCTGACCCGGCTCGGCAGTGCCCGGTCGGATTCGGGGCGGAGGGCCAGTTCATCCCTGACCTGGTCGTAGTGTCTGCGGATCAGGACCATCAGCAGGTACATCAATCCCATGGCGACCAGGGCGAGGTAGGCGCCGTGGGTGAACTTGGAGATGAGCACGACCACCAGCACCACGGCGGTCATTCCCGCGCCGAGGAGGTTGATCACGCGGGATCGTTGCATGCGCCGCCGTTCGCCCCGGTCCTTCTCGACGCGGAGCGCGCGGTTCCAGTGCAGCACCATCCCGGTCTGCCCGACGGTGAAGGAGATGAACACCCCGACCACGTAGAGCTGGATCAGGGCCGTCACGGAGGCGTTGAAACCCCAGACGAGGGCGATGGCCGCCACGGCCAGCAGCACGATCCCGTTGGAATAGGCCAACCGGTCGCCGCGGGTGTGGAGTTGCCGGGGTAGATAACCGTCCTTGGCGAGGATCGAAGCCAGGCTCGGGAAACCGTTGAACGCGGTGTTCGCGGCCAGGAACAGGATCGACAGGGTGGCGATGATGACCACGTAGAAACCCGGAACGAACCAGTCACTGAAGACCGTGCGCGCCAGCTGTCCCGTCACGGTCACCGCCGCGGTGTGGATGGTCGAGCCGTCCGGCTTCAGGTAGTGGGTTCCGGTCAGTTCGTCGATCAGGTGCACGCGGGTCAGGTTGGCCAGCAGGACGATCCCGACGAGCATGGTCACAGCGATCAACCCGAGCAACCCGAGCACCGAGGCGGCGTTGCGGCTCTTGGGGGGGCGGAACGACGGCACGCCGTTGGCCACGGCCTCCACGCCGGTCAGCGCGGCGCAGCCCGACGAGAAGGCCCGGGTGATGATCGCGACCAGCACCCACCCGAAGGCTTGGTCGGCGCCCTGGGCACCGATCACCGTCAGGTCGGAGGTCTCGCTCTTCAGCGAATGTCCCAGGACCAGGATCCGGAAGAATCCGATGGCGAGCATCAAGAGCATTGAGAACATGAAGACGTAGGTGGGCCAGGCCAGCACCCCCCCGGAGTCCCTGACGCCCCGCAGGTTCATCAGTGCCAGGACGACGATCACCCCGACCGCGATGGGCACCTCGTAGCCGTCTATCCCGGGGAGCATCGCCTTGGCGTTGAGCACACCGGCGGAAACCGAGACGGCGACCGTCAGCACGTAGTCGACCAGCAGCGCCGACGCCACAGTCAGTCCTGCGTGCCTGCCCAGGTTCGACGCGGCGACCTCGTAGTCCCCTCCACCGGTCGGATAGGCACGAACGGTCTGCCGGTAGGACATCGCCACCACCGCGATCACGACCCCGACCGCGAGCCCGATCTGCCACGAGAACAGGTAACCGGTCATCCCGGCCAAGGATAGGGTGATCAGGATCTCGTCGGGTGCGTAGGCGACCGAGCTCAGCGCGTCCGAGGCGAACACGGGCAGCGCGAGCCGTTTCGGGAGAAGCGTTTCCCCCAGTTGTGCACTGGCCAGGCGGCGGCCGACGAACACACGCTTCAGCGCCTGATAGATGTTCACGAGGCCCTACGGTAGACCCATGGCAGGGTGATTGCGATACCGTCGGATCTGCGTCCGGGATTCGCCGGACCGGGAGGGAGACGCAAGTGCACATCGTGATCATGGGCTGTGGCCGCGTCGGTTCCATGCTGGCCCGGGGCCTCGAGAAACGAGGCCATTCGGTGGCGGTGATCGATGTCAACGTGGATTCGTTCCGGCGGCTCGGGATCGATTTTCAGGGGGCCACGGTCAGCGGGGTCGGTTTCGACCGGGAGGTGCTGGAGGCCGCCGACATCCGGCACGCCGACGGTTTCGCGGCCGTTTCCAGCGGCGACAACTCCAACATCCTGGCCGCCCGGGTGGTTCGCGAACAATACGGAGTGGACAATGTGGTGGCCCGCATCTACGACCAGGGCAGGGCCGCCGTCTACGAAAGGCTGGGCATCCCCACCGTCGCCACCGTCCGCTGGACCGTGGGCCAGGTGATGCGCAGGCTGCTGCCGGAGGGCAGCGAACCCGTGTGGCGGGACCCCTCGGGGACCGTGCGGTTGCTCCAGATCTACGTCCACTCGGCCTGGGTGGGAAAGCGCATCAGGGACCTGTCCGCGGCGGCCCAGGCCCCGATACCGTTCGTCTCCCGCACGGGCCGCGGCATCGTTCCGGACTCCCAGACCGTTTTCCAGGACGGGGACCTGGTCTTCGTCGCCTGCGAGACCGAGAGGACCGACGACGTCGAATCCCTGTTCGCCGCTCCCCCGACCCGTTCCCGAGATCTGTGAGGAATCACCATGCGAGTAGCCATCGCCGGAGCCGGCAACGTCGGCCGGTCCATCGCCCGTGAACTGATCAGCAACGGTCACCAGGTGCTCCTGATCGAGAAGGACCCGATGGCGATCAACCCCGATTCCGTCCCCGGGGCGGAATGGTTCCAGGCGGACGCCTGCGAACTCCAGACCCTGGAGGAGGCCGAACTGGAGAACTGCGACGTGGCGATCGCGGCCAGCGGGGATGACAAGGTGAACCTGGTGCACTCGCTGTTGGCGAAAACGGAGTTCGGGGTGCCCCGCACGGTGGCGCGCATCAACCATCCGGGCAATGAGTGGCTCTTCGACGAGGCCTGGGGGGTGGATGTCGCGGTCTCCACGCCCCGCATCATGTCGGCCCTGGTGGAGGAGGCCGTCGCGACCGGCGACCTGGTGCGACTGTTCACCTTCACCAAGTCCACGACGAACCTCTCCGAGATCAGGTTGCCCCGGCAGAGTCCCTTCGTCGGGCGCCGGATCCGTGATCTGGAGCTGCCCCGAGAAGTGGTCCTGGTGGCGATCATCCGCGATGGCATCCCGCTGGTCCCCGAACGCGACGGTGCCCTCGAGGCCATGGACGAGATGTTGTTCGTGGCCAGTCAGGACGCGGAGGGAGAACTCAGCTCGATGTTCGCCCCCGTCAACTGATCGGTGTCGTGACGCGGGATCAGCTGACGACCTCGAACTCGGGGTTGTACATGACGCGTCCGTTGTCGCCGGAGGAGATCCGGCCCTGCACGACGAGGTTGCAGCCAGGTGTGATGCAGTCCAGGCGGCGGCGACCGGTCCAGTTCAGCTCGATGCTGCCCGTGCCGTCGGTCAGCAGGGCCTCCACACCACCCATGTCGAGGCTGGTGACCCACCGGATGGTTCCCCGCACCTTCACCCTCGAGCGGTCGCAACACTCGGCCAGCGGGCTGGCACCACAGTCGCGTGACTGTTCTTTCAGGTCCTCGGCCTCCAGTTCCTCGGCCGGGGAGAGGAATCGCCGCAACCGTCGCAGGAGGCCGTGCCGTTCATGGGTCATCTCTGCTCCAGATCAGGGATGGTCAGCGGGATGAGGCTGCCCGGCGCCGCAGGAGCGTTTCCTCGTCGAACCACGAGGTTGCCGAAACACTCGAGGAGCGCGATGCTCGCTTCCTCGTTCTCCGGCTCGAGAGCTGCGCGACCGAAGACGATCCCACGCAGCACCCACCCGGGGCCTCCGACCAGCCATGTGCGGGAAACATGGGTGCCACGTCTGCCCTGGGCGTCGGTCACAGGTTGTTGACGGCGCAGCTCAACTCCGAAAGGCCCTTCCAGGAGGGTGACCTCGCCGCCCTCCTTCGCCGTGGCCGTCGCGATCTCCTCGCGAATTTCAGCGAGCATCGATGTGCGCCTCGGACCTGCGAACAGTGCAACCTCCATGGCCGAGGCCCCATCCCCCACCAGGAAGGACTGGACCCGTTGCCGGGGCTCATCCACCTGGAGCTGCAGCTGCATCTCCTCGAAGGGGGTGACCACGATTGCCCCGAGATCTATCCGCTGGACGTCATCCTCGTCCAGATCAACCTCGTCGATGTCGAAGGGACCCTCGTCGCGGTCGAACGTCTCGTCGATCTCGGCCCACTTCTCCTCGTCGGTTTCCTCCTCGACGATCTCCTCGTCCTCCTCGGGCGGGTCGACCGTCTCCGCATCAGTGGATTTCATGCTGCTCCCTTGTGTTTTCACTGTTGTCCGGTTGAACCATAACCGCCTCGACCGCGCTCCGTCTCATCGAGTTCAGCGACCGGGGTGAACTGAGCCGAGACGAAGGGCACGATGACCAGTTGGGCCACCCGCTCGCCTGCTTGAAGTTCCACAGCCGTTGTCGTGTCGAGGTTGATCAGGCAGACGCGGATCTCACCTCGATAGCCGGAGTCGATGATGCCGGGACTGTTCACGATCCCGAGGCCATGATGCGCCGCATGACCGGACCGGGGCGTCACCATTCCCACGGCGCCCGGGGGGATGGCGACCCGCACCCCGGTGCCGACGAGTAGTCGTTCTCCCGGTTGCAGGGTGACCGCCTCGGTGACACGAAGGTCGGCGCCCGCATCCCCGGCTCTGGCATAACGGGGTAGGAACTCCGGAGCGTCCCCGACGACAGGAATTTCAGACACCCGATCAATCTAGCGCGGCTGCGGCCCATCCGGGAGCCGAGACATAATGGTGGTCCTCGGGAACGTCGAAAGGATCCTGCCATGGCAGTTGAGGAAAAGATTTTGTGGAAGATCTACGCGGGCGCACTCGGCGCGGCCACGACCCTCCTCGCCCAGAAACTGGTCACGAAGGCATGGGAAGCAGCCACGGGGGACACTCCGCCGGATCCGAACGATCCCGACACCCCACTGGCCCAGGCACTCATCTGGGCCCTGTGCAGTGGGCTGGGAGTGGGTATGGCCCAGCTGACGATGAATCGTTACATGCAGCGCCGTTGGCTCTCGAACACCGGCCGCAAGAGCCCCGGCCCGCTGCGCAACAAGATGGATCTGTGATCTCGATCAGACACAGTCGACGCAATACTTGAGATCACCCCTGGTCTCCGCCAGTTGGCTCTGGGATTTGACCAGGAAGCAGGATGCGCAGGTGAATTCGTTCGACTGCCGGGGCAGTACTCGTACCGTGAGTTCTTCGTGGGACAGATCAGCACCCGGTAGCTCGAATGATTCTGCCGCCTCGACCTCATCCTCGTCGACCTTGCCGGAGTTCTTGTCGTTTCGGCGCGTCTTGAGCTCCTCGAGTGAATCCTCGCTCATCTCCTCGTCGCTCTTGCGCGGTGCGTCGTAGTCGGTGGCCATGTCAGTGATCCCTCCTGGTCTCGCCGTCGGTTCGTCCCGAAATTGATCGGGGCTATGTGTACCACATCCTGAGCGTGGCGCAAGTCCCGGGTTCCGGCGGTGTCGGCTGGTAGGTTGTTCAACCAGACACACAGGGGAGTTTGCATGGACAGCGCATTGAGCCCGCGGGAAATCCAGTCCCGCATCCGAGGAGGGGCCACGCTCGCCGAGGTGGCCACGGAAGCCGGAGTGGATCCGGCGCGAATCGAGGGGTTCGCCCTTCCCGTGCTGGCAGAACGTGAACACATGACAAACACTGCCCTGGAGTGTGCGGTCAGACGGCGCGGGGACGGATCGGGGCATCGTCGCCTGCAGGAGCTCATCTCGACTCGTCTCCAGGCCCGCGGTATCGATTCGGGGGGGATCACCTGGGATTCGTGGCGGGAACCCGACCGCAAGTGGAGGCTGGTGGGGGTGTTGGAGAGCCATGAACGGCGAGCAGAGTTCATCTTCGATCCCCGGGGCCGTTTCACCATCGCCGACAACCCGGACGCCCGGTGGATGATCGGCGAGGAGATACCGGGCAGCAAGGATCCCGACAACGAGAACACCGTCGACTTCGACGATGAGTTCGCCCTGGTGCGTGCAACCACGCAGCCCACCACCCCTCCGGCGCTTCCGGGTGATGACGTTCCCACTGACAGCTTCGATGAGGGACCCGCCACCTCTGAGCTCGATGACCTCTACGACATGCTGAGCGGCGTGAGCGAGGACTCGGTGCGGATCTACGTCGGCCTCGACGACGAATCAGCGGAGGATGTGGCTCGGGAACGCGGAGAACACACCCCGGACGAGGACTTCGAGGAGACGGAGGTCATCGACGATTTTGCGGGAATACCTGAGGTCGACATCACCGAAACCGTCGAAACCTCTCTCATCGGTTCACCGCAGGACTCGTTGATCGACACCGAGGACACCGCTCCGCAACCCAAGTCGCGTCATCGCCGCAGGGCTCGTGTCCCGAGTTGGGACGAAATCATGTTCGGCGGCCCGCCCCACCGAACTCTTCCCGGCTGAGACTGCCATCGGCAGCCGTTCGCGTGATGTGCCGGCCCATCCGCTTCCTCGAAGACCGATGATCCTGTGGTCGTGGTCGTCATCCACACCGACGCCGGTCACACGAGAGCCATCACTCCCCGAAGGGCAGCGGATCCTCCCCCCGGGTGGCGCGGGCCCTGGTCGCGGTCATGCGTCGCCGATGATGAGCCCGGCACAGCACCTCGTAGCGAATCTCCCCTGCTCCGGTGTCACCCACCACCACCTGGGAGCCTTCCATGACCATCAGCCCATCGACGGTGCGGGCGTTGTGGGTTCCTTTTTCCCCGCACCAGCACAACGGCCCGAGAGGAAGGGTTTCCACTCGGTCGGCCAGTTCCACCAACCGTTGCGAGCCGGGGAACAGCCTGGTCCTGAAATCCGCGAGAATCCCGAAGGTGTAGACGTCGATCTGCAGCTCGTCAACGATCCGGGCCAGCTGCTCCACCTGCTCCCCCGTGTAGAACTGTGCCTCGTCGCAGACGAGATAATCGACACGTCTGCCCGCCACGAGCTGAGCTATCACATGGGCCCAGAAGTCGAAGTCGACATCCACCTCGGTGGCCGGCGCGTCAAGCCCCAGCCGCGACGTGATCCGCGCCTCGCCGGAACGATCCCTGGACGTGAAGATCCTGCCCTGCCTGCCATGCGTGGACTGGGTGTGGTTGATCTGCAGGGCAAGTGTCGACTTCCCGCAGTCCATGGGACCGGTGTGAAAGACGAGTTCAGGCACTCATGGCTCCGATCAGCTCCTCGTAGATGGAAACGTAGGCCTCGGCGGTGTGCCGGGGGGTCAGTTGTTCGAGCAACTCCCGGGAAGCGGAACGCATCGCGGCTCGCCGCCCCGGGTCGGCGAGCAGTCGCATGCCGGCCGCCAGGGGATTGATGTCCGGCTCGGTCAGGAGCGCGGGTTCCGGTGATGTCGCAACGGTCAGGCGGTCGTCGCAGTAGAGGATCGGCAGTTCCGCGGCCACGGCCTCGGAGAGCACCAGGGCCTGGGAGTCGAACCGGTGACTCGTCAACACGAACACGTCGGAGTTGACCAGTTCATAGGCGATTGCGTCCAAGGAACGCAGATGACCCCGGAAGTCGATGTTGCGAGCTCCCGCGGCCAGCACCCTCAACAGGGGCCGCTGGTCCCCGTCCCCGACGATCACCAGTTCCGAACCCGGTATGTCAGCGTGTCTGAAAGCTCTCACCAGAACATCCAGGCGTTTCTCCTTCGCGAGCCGTCCGACGGTCGTGAACCGCACCGTCTCGTCGGAACGTTCCCGGCGGGCGTGGGATATGGCCTCCAGCATGCCCCTGCCGACGCCGGTGGGCACCACGTATCCGGGCACTCGGTGAGTGGCGGCGGCCTCGACCAGATCCTTCATGAAAGGACTGGGAACGGTCCAGGCATCGACCTTTCCCGCGATGTCGGCGAAGGAAGCCCAGTCCATCCGGGCGGCCAGCCCTCCGGGTTCCTGAATCCGCGGCACCAACCGAGACCTGCTGGAGGCCCGCCCTGCCGCCCTGGTGAGCAGAGGGTTGATGAGGAACTGGTAGAGCCAGGTACCGAAGATGGCGGCCTTGACCGTCTGGTGGGTGCCGGCCACGTTGGCGTGGAAGGTGTGGAGATGCGGAATACCTTGAAGCCTGGCGATCCTGGCCCCCAGGATCAGGGCCCCCCGTTCGGTCTGTGTGTGCACCACGTCGAAGCGCGCGCATTTCGTGATCAGCCGGGCGCGGCGTTCCGAGTTGTGCAGGATGCTCAGGTGCGCGGGCAGCCCCTCGACGTAGATGGTCGGGCACTCGATGACGCGGCAGTTCCGAGGTTTCTCCAGGTGCCGGTCGGGGGCTATGAGACTCACCCTGTGCCCCAGATCGGTCAGCTCCTGGATCTGGGTCTCGACGGAGCGTCCGATCCCGCCGGAGGAAGGGAAGAAATCGTCTATCAGCAGTGCGACGTGCATCATTGCGGCCCGAACGTGAAGAGCGGTACGTACATCTCGGTAGCGGTGAGGGAGCCGTGCTGGCCGTGGAGCCCTAATTCCTTCGGCAGGGTTCGGGTGTGGACGGCCCAATCGTCGCGCATCACGACCAAAACATCGCCGATACGAGGGCGGACCCGGTCGGCCACGTCACCGAACCAACCCGCCTCGATCGCGTCGTCGCGCAGCCACACCTCGGCCCTTTCTCCCAGCTCCGAGGCCCAGGCACCGGCAAGCCGGTCGGGTCGCTGGCTGTAGAGCTGCCGGAGCCTGGGTTCACCTCCCACCCGCCAGGCGCCCATGAGCCCAGGATGATCCTCGAGCGTGATCTGGTGTTCCGTGGGGACGTTGATCATGCCATGATCCCCCGTGACGAGCAGACACGTGTCGTCCGGGAGCACTTCCAGCAGGTCCGTGACGAGGTCCTCTGCCCGGGCCAGGGAGTCCAACCATTGCCAACTGCCCACCCCGTGGGCGTGCCCGGCGTGGTCGAGACCACGCTCATAGGCGTAGACCACCTCGTGGTCGCGCAGGGCCCGAATGACCAGACCTATGAATGCGCGGTGATCGCCCTCGGTCTCCACCCCCAGGTGTTCGGACCCGCCGAAGGCCAGTTTCTGAAGGCCACTGCCCTTGAAACGGGCCAGACTGACACAACCACCCGTGAGTCCGCGGGAACGTATCCGCTGGTAGAGCGTCGATTCGCATGCGAAACCCTCTACATCGACGGGGCCACCCGCCCATGTCAGGGCGTTCACCACGCAGCCGCGATCCGGGTCCAGGAAGGAGTATCCGACCACTCCGTGGCGTCCGGGCTCCGAGCCACAGCCGATGCTGGTCAGGGATGTCGCGGTGGTCGAGGGCACAGCGCATGTCAAGCGTGTGGCTTCCCCCAGCCTCGGGGCGAACAGGTCACTGTCATGGCTGTGCGCGGCAACGGGATACCAGCCGAGACCGTCGATCAGCAAAATGACGTATCGCGCCGCCCGCGGGATGTCGAGCACCGAGGTCTCCCCCAGCAACTGCGCGACGACTCCGGACAGTAGGTTGCTCAGACAGGCTCCCTCGTAGTCGGGCAGCACAAGTCCGCTCATCCGACGTGCTCCTGCAGCAGGGAACCGAAGGCCATGAGTTTGTCGACGCTCTGCCAGCCGTCACCTGCCGGGCTCATCCGAACGGTCAGATCGTTCGGAACCGACATCCCGGTCCACCCGTGATCGGCCTCGCACTGCGGGTCCTCACAGGTCGCAGGACCGATGTCAAGACGAGAAGCGGCCCCCCACGCCAAGGTGAGCCAGGCCTCGACGAGCTGCGATCCGTTGGTGGGATACTTCTCGGGGTGATGCACGGAACGGGTCACCACGACGGAGTGAACGGCCCTGAGAGCAACCACCTCCGCGCTGGTTATGGCGCGATCCGGGTAGCCCGCGTCCTGTTCGTCGGTGTGGCTGATGATCAACTGTCTGTTCGTGAGCACGAGTGCCGTGAGATGTCGCTGCAGATCACCCGTTGCGAAACTGGCCTCGTGATGCACGAGATAGCCGAGCATCCTCTGCTGCCCCAACGCCCCGGAGATGCTCGCCCAGACGAGTTCGGGGAAGAACCTGCAGTCCTCCACCTCTTTCTTGAGTGCAGCGGCCATGGAGGCCTCGGGGGACAGCTGAATCACCCGGCCATTCTTCCACTAAATTGAGACACCATGAAGTCCCGGCCTTTCTTCGCCGCCCGCATCGAGGATCGCCTGAACCGGGTGTTGAACCGTTTCCTGCTACGTCGCGGCTGGCAGGAATGCATCACCTCCTACACCGGCTTCGGCACCACCCGGCAGGTTCGTGTCCTCGCGCGGGTCGTCCTGCGTCCCCCCAGGGACGCAGGAATCGTGCAGGCAGCAACAGATCTGTTGCACCGTCGCGGGTGGCGCAATTTCATCGCCGCCGCGAAGGTGACCTCGAGGGCCGAGGTCATCATCGGGGATCTCCGAATTCCCGTTCAGGCCGACCGAGGCGGCTACATCGACGTCCGGATTCGTGATCACGGCCTACCGGTCGGGTGGCACCAGGTGCGCATCGAGGGCGCCGGTGGGGCATCGAACTGGGCGCCGGTCCAGGTGATCGACGAGAACCAGACCTTCGGGATCGTCTCGGACATCGACGACACCATCCTGTCCACATGGCTTCCCCGCCCCATGGTCGCGGCCTGGAATTCCCTGGTGCTGACCGAGCAGGCCCGGCAGGCCGTCCCGGGCATGTCGCGCCTGTTCCAGGAGCTGATCGCCGCCCATCCGGGCGCTCCGCTCATCTTCGTCTCGACCGGAGCCTGGAACACGTACCCCATGGTCACGCGCTTCCTGAAACGTCATGGCTTTCCACGTGGCGCGTTGCTGCTGACCGACTGGGGACCGACCAACACCGGCTGGTTCCGGAGCGGGGCCCATCACAAACGCACCTGCCTGCGGGAACTCGCCCGGGACCTGCCCAACATCCGCTGGCTCCTGGTCGGTGACGACGGCCAGCACGACCCGGACCTGTACGCCGAGTTCGCCAGCCTCCAACCCGACCACGTGGCCGCCCGCGCGATCCGCCAGCTCACCCCGGGTGAACACGCCCTGGCCCACGGCACCCTGACCGAGACCCCGGACATCTGGGAGTGGACCCCCGACCTGGCCCCGGAGGTCCGTGCACCCGACGGGGACGGTCTTGCCGATAAGCTACGCCCGTTGATCCGGCTCGAGGAGATCTGAACCAGCCCATGGCCAAAACCACCGAGGAGTTCGAGGAACACATCCTGGATGTCGACGTCACCGAGGAGATGGAGTCCAGTTTCCTCGAATACGCCTACTCCGTCATCTACGCCCGTGCCCTGCCGGATGCGCGCGACGGCCTGAAACCCGTCCAGCGGCGCATCCTGTTCTCGATGGACGACATGGGCATCCGACCCGAGAAGGGGCACGTGAAGTGTGCCCGCGTGGTCGGTCAGGTGATGGGTGTGCTGCATCCGCACGGCGACAGCGCCATCTACGACGCCCTGGTGCGCATGGCGCAGCCGTGGGCGATGCGGCTGCCACTGGTCGACGGTCACGGCAACTTCGGATCGCTCGACGCGGGGCCGGCCGCGATGCGTTACACCGAGTGCCGGATGGCCCATCCTGCGGTGGCGATGACCGCGGGCCTGGACGAGGATGTCGTCGATTTCAGGCCGAACTACGACGGCAAGGACACCGAACCCGAGGTGCTGCCCGCGGCCCTGCCGAACCTCCTGGTCAACGGGGCCTCCGGGATCGCGGTGGGAATGGCCACCAACATCGCCCCGCACAACCTCCGGGAGGTGGTCTCCGCGCTGAAGGCGCTGCTGAGGGACCGGGAGACCTCCCTGGAGGAGCTGATGCGTCACATGCCCGGGCCCGACTTCCCCAGCGGGGGGCGGATAATCGGTCTCGACGGCATCCGTGACGCCTACGCAACCGGGCGTGGCTCCTTCAAGGTGCGGGCCAGGGCCAGCATCGAGCGGGTCTCGGCGCGCCGCCGCGGCATCGTCATCACCGAACTGCCCCACCTGGTCGGTCCGGAGAGGATCATCGAGCAGATCAAGAAGGGCGTCGACTCGCGCAAACTGGTCGGAATCGCCGGGGTGAAGGACCTGACCGACCTGGCCAACGGCACCAGGCTGGTGGTGGAGGTCAAGAACGGCATCAACCCCGAGGCCCTGCTGGAACAGCTCTACCGGGTGACGAAGCTGGAGGACACCTTCGCCATCAACGCGGTGGCGCTCGTGGAGGGACAGCCGCGGACCCTCGGCCTGAAACAGCTGCTGGAGGTCTACCTGGATCACCGGCTCCAAGTGACGATCCGCCGCACCCGGCACCGCCTCGGCAAGGCCCGGGAACGGTTGCACCTGGTCAGGGGACTGTTGCTGGCCATCGTCGACATCGACGAGGTCATCGCCATCGTTCGTTCCAGCGAGGACGCGGCCGAGGCCCGCACCCGGTTGATGGGCGCCTTCGACCTGGACGAGGTGCAGGCGAACCACATCCTTGACATGCAGCTGCGCCGCCTGACGAAGTACTCCACGCTGGAACTGAACGCGGAGGCCGATGAACTGGCCGCCCGCATCGACGAGTTGCAACGCATTCTCGACGACGACACGGTCCTGAGCACCTTGGTGGCATCGGAGCTGGACGAGATGGCCGAACGCTTCGGAACCCCCCGTAGGACGGTGCTGCTGGCCTCCGACGGTGTGGTCAGGTCGGTGGCTCCCCTGGAGGTTCCCGACGAACCGTGCTGGGTGCTGCTGTCCGCCACGGGGCGCGCGGCCCGCACCGATTCCGCCGCTCCCCTGCCCGTGGCGGGTCCCCGGACCGCCCACGACGTGATCGCGGCCGCGATCAGGGTCACCTCCCACGCCGAGTTCGGGGTGATCACCAACACGGGACGCCTGCTGCGGGCCAGGGCCATCGAACTTCCCACCGTGCCGCTGACCGCAACGGCCCCGAACCTGCAGGGCGGTTCCGAAACGCGGGAACTGTGGCCCCTGGAGCAGGGAGAGCGGGCGGTCGGCCTGACCTCCCTCGACCCCGGGGGGCCGGGCCTGGCCCTGGGGACGCTGCGAGGCGTGGTCAAACGGGTCAACCCCGAGGTGATCGGGAAGGATTCGTGGGACGTGATCCGCCTCGACGACGGTGACGAGGTCGTGGGCGCGGTGGAGTTGGATTCCCCGAACCTGGCGTTCATCACCTCGGATGCTCAGCTGCTGCACTTCTCCGCCGACCTGGTGCGTCCGCAGGGGCGTCTGGGCGGCGGTGTCGCCGGGGTGAAACTGGCGGAGGGGGCGAAGGTGTTGTTCTTCGGCGGGGTGGATCCCGCAACGGACCTCGTGGTCACGATCGCGGGGGCACCGGATTCGTTGTTCGGGCACACCACGGGCGGCGCCAAGGTCACCCCCTTGGCCAAGTACCCGACCAAGGGCCGGGCCACCGGCGGGGTCAGGTGCCAGCGTTTCCTGAAGGGGGAAACGGCCCTCATCGCCGCCGCCATCGGCGGGTTCGTGACCGCCGCCGCCGCGGACGGCACCCCGGTTGCCCTGCCGGACCCCACGCCGAAACGCGACGGTTCCGGTGCGTCCCTGAAGGGGGTTGTCGAGGCGCTCGGGGCCCGGCGCACCCCTGAGGTGGTTGAGTTGATCCCATGAGTTTCGACGACCTGCTCTCCGCCAACCGCAGCTACGCGGAAAGTTTCACCCGGAAGGGAGCCGACGGCATCGCCCACGCCGGGGTCGCGATCGTCACCTGCATGGATTCACGCATCGACCCGCTGCCCATGGTCGGGCTCGGTCCCGGTGACGCCAAGATCCTCCGTTCCCCCGGCGGCTGGGTGGCGCCCTGGATCATGACGGGCCTGGTGCTGGCGGTCCAGCTGCTCCACGTTGAACGGATCATGCTCATCCCCCACACCCGTTGCGCCATGGCGGGAACCGATGAGGCGCTGCATCAGTCGATCGCGGAACGCAACGGCATGGACGCCACATGGCTGAGTTTCGGCGCCAGCCCGGACCAGATGAGCCGTTTGAAGCAGGACGTCTCCGCCGTGCTGGCCCATCCCCTGATCAAGAACCGGGCCGAGGTGGGGGGATTCATGTATGACGTGGACACCGGCCTGCTGGAGCAGATTCTCTGAAGGGCCCACCACTGCCCCATGGCGCTGAAGACCTGAGAAAGGGTGTGGATGTCGTGCCGAGACCAACCTCCAGGAATGAACTGGTTCACCTCGCAGCGAAACGGTTCGAGGAACTGTGCGCGCTGTGCGACTCGATGAGCGGGCACGAACGATCTGTTTCGTTCGACTTCAGCGGCGAGGTCAACAGGAAGGAGACCCACTGGCAGCGCGACAAGAACCTCCGGGACATCCTGGTGCACCTGCACGAGTGGCACCAGCTCCTGCTGACCTGGGTGGGTGACAACAGGAATGGGCGGTCAAGGCCGTTCCTGCCCGCACCCTACAACTGGAGGACCTACGGCAAGTTGAACGAGCAGTTCTGGCGTCGGCACCAGTCAACGTCACTGGTCGAGTCCAACCGACTCGTGCGTTCCTCCCACGAACAGGTGATGGACCTGATCAGTTCCTTCAGCTCCTTCAGCGATGCCGAGTTGTTCGAGAAGGGTCGGTTCGACTGGACGGGGACGACGACCCTGGGCTCCTACTGCACGTCCGCGACATCGAGTCACTACGACTGGGCGATGAAGAAGATCCGCGTGCATCTCAGGAAACTGCGCTCCACCACCGGGCGTTAGGACGCCGGGGTTTTCAGATGCCGTGAAGGCTGTGTTCACGGCACACACGTCCACCGGCGGAACCCCCCGGTCCGGGCGGGATCGGCAACGGCCACGGGCGGCCTCCGGGATTCCAGCGGCATGTGGGGCACGCAGGGATCTTCGGTGAGCCGGTGATGGAGTTGCTCAGACGTCGATGCGGTCGGACTCCAGCGCGTAGGCGCCCGCGACGATGAACTCCTTGCGCGGCGCCACGTCGTTTCCCATCAGCATCTCGAAGACGGCCTCCGCACGTTCCGCGTCGTCCACGGTCAGGCGTCTCAGGGTGCGGCGCCTGGGATCCATGGTGGTCTCCGCCAGCTGATGGGCGTCCATCTCGCCCAACCCCTTGTAGCGTTGCGGTTCCTTGAATCGCACCCCCCTCTTCGTCAGTTCGGCTGCCTTCCGCTGGTATTCCCCGTCGGTGTAGGTGTAGATGTATTTCTCCATGCCCCGTTTCGGATTGATCAGTTCAAAACGGTGCAGCGGGGGAACCGCCGAGTAGACCCGGCCCGCTTCCACCAGGGGACGCATGTAACGGAAGAACAGCGTGGCGAGCAGGCAGCGGATGTGGGCCCCGTCGGAGTCGGCGTCCGCCATGAAGATGACCTTGCCGTAGCGTGCCGCGTCCGCCTCGAAGGTGCGTCCCGAACCGGCGCCGACCACCTGGATGATGGCTGCGCACTCGGCGTTCTTGAGCATGTCGCCGACGGATGCCTTCTGCACGTTCAGGATCTTGCCACGAATCGGCAGCAACGCCTGGAACTCGGAGTTGCGGGCCGTGTTCGCGGTGCCGAGCGCCGAGTCACCCTCGACGATGAACAGTTCGCTCAGTTCACCGTCGGCGCTACGGCAATCCTTCAGTTTCGGTGGCAGCGACGACGACTCAAGGGCGTTCTTCCTGCGCTGGTTCTCGCGGTGCGCCCGGGCCTGGACCCGGGTACGGGAGGCGTTCACCACTTTCTCCATGAGGGTTCGAGCCACCTGTTTGGTCGCGGCCCGGGAGCTGGTGAGGAAGTCCGTGAGTTCGTTCTCGACGATGCGCGCCACCAGACGCTGAACGGGAGGGGTGCCGAGCACCTCCTTCGTCTGCCCCTCGAACTGCGGCTCCGCGAGCCGGACGGTGACCACGGCGGTCAATCCCTCCAGGCAGTCGTCCTTGACGATCTCGTCGCCGTTCTTCAACAGCCGGGTCCCGTCGAGGGCCTTCGCGAAGGCCCTGACCACGCCCCGCTCGAAACCAGAGACGTGGGTGCCTCCCTTGGGGGTGGCGATGATGTTGACGAAGGAACGCACCTGGGTGTCGTATCCGGTGCCCCAACGCACCGCGATGTCGACCTCGAGGCTACGTTCCACGTCGGTGGCGGTCATCACCCCGGCCTCGTCGAGCATCGGCACGGTCTCGGTGAACGAGTCGCTGCCTGCAAGGCGCAGCACCTCCGTCAACGGGGCGTCCTTCGCCAGGAAGTCGACGAACTCCGTGATGCCTCCCTCGTGAAGGAACACCTCGGTCCCGCGTTCCCCTCCACGGGCATCGGTCACCTCCAAGCGCAGACCCGGGACGAGGAAGGATGTTTGACGTGCCCGGTCGTGCAACTGGGGCAGGGAGAGACCCGCGTCAGCGAGGAAGATCTGCTCGTCGCTCCAGTACCGCACCCGGGTTCCCGTCCGGTTCTTCGGCACCCGCCCGAGTTTCCGCAGTCCCGAGGCAGGGGTGAACGGGGCATCCGGTCCCTCACCGTCGAACATCCCCGGTACCCCGCGCCGGAAGCTCATGGCCCAGGTGTTTCCCTCCCGGTCCACCTCGACGTCCAGGCGGGAGCTGAGCGCGTTGACCACGGAGGCACCGCCCCCGTGGAGCCCGCCGGTCGCGTTGTAGGAGGAGTTCCCGAACTTCCCGCCCGCGTGGAGCCGGGTGTAGACCACCTCGACGCCGCTGAGGCCCGTGCGCGGTTCCTTGTCGACGGGGATGCCGCGGGCGTGATCCACGACCTCGACGGAGCCGTCGTCGTGGAGGGTGACCGTGATGCGGTCGCCGAAACCGGAGAGGGCCTCGTCGACGGCGTTGTCGATGATCTCCCACAGGCAGTGCATCAGGCCGCGGGTGTCCGTGGAACCGATGTACATGGCCGGGCGTTTGCGCACCGCCTCGAGGCCCTCCAGGACCAGCAGGTTCTTGGCCCCGTAGTCGCGGGGGGTGTGGGTGTTGGGGTTCGAGCGCACCGGCACAGATTACCGAGAACAGGGCGACCTCGTCAGCAGGATGTGACGGCTGCGCACCGGTGGCTGGGGAATAAACCGCTGGAGGGGAATAATTGGAGCGGCGAGCTAGGTTGGAAATGATACAAGGATAAGTTTGGATAGAAAGGGCGAGCATGACGAACACCGCCACTGAACGGGCCACCAGCAGCCTCACCGCCATGGACCGGTGCGACCGTTGCGGCGCCCAGGCCTACCTCCGCGTGGAGTTGAGCAGCGGCGGCGAGCTGCTGTTCTGTGCCCATCACGCGAGCAAGCACCGCGAGAAGCTCGCCCAGGTGGCTGCGCGAATCCACGACGAGACGGCGCGCCTCAAGGAATGATTGCCGCCGTGGCGGCCCGGATCAGTTCCGGGTCCGCCACCACCGGTTCCAGGCGGTTGGCCAGGACGTGGTGGAAGGCAGTGGCCACCCGTGCCGGTTCCAGGCCGCGGGCCTTGGCCCAGGCCTGCCGGTAGATGGCCAGTTGCAACGGATCCGCATCCGAGTCACCGATCTTCCAGTCGACCACGAGCGCGTCGAAGTCCGGATCGTCGCCGGGGAAAACCGCGTCGATCCGCCCGCGCAGCACCAGCGATTCCCAGCGGAGCAGGAACGGAACCTCGATCCCGAGCGGCGTCAGGTTCGCGAACCGACTGGCCTCGAAGGCCCGCTTGAGACGCTCCAGCCCGGGTTCCTCCGCGCGGGCCCGGAACTCGAGTTCGTCGAAACCGGGGCTGATGGAGAACCGCGTCATCACCCATTCGTGGAACCGTTCCCCCAGCCGCGCGCTGCGTTTCGGTTCCCGCGGCATCCGGCGGGCCAGGCGTTCGGCGAAACCAACCGGGTTCTTCCCCAACTCCATGAGCGCGGTGGCCGACAGGCCTGCGGGCAGTGCCAGGTCCCGGTTCGTCCTCCGGGTCAGTTGTTCGGCCAGGAAAGCGGCGTCCCGATCCCACGCCGCGATCCTCTCCTGTTCCGCAGCCGAGGCGACACCCGATCCCCAGACCCAGCCGGTCTCGTCCTCCCCGGATGCGATCACGTCCCGCGCCTGACGGACGAGGGCCGCGGCCCGGGCCGTGGCGGCCGCCCGGTCCGTGACTGGAATGGGCCAGGTCGCGGTCCGGGCGGCCGTGGGCTGTGGATTCTCCTCCGGGGGAGGTTGCATTGGAGTGGTTCCGTGGAACACCGCCGCGTCATCGAAGTAGCGGGACCGGCCGCGTGCCCGTTTCAGTCCGGGCGCCCAGGCGTGGGCCGAGACGACGAGCATTCGTTTCGCCCTGGTGGCGGCGACATAGGCCAGCCGGTCCTCGGAGAGCCGGTGTTCCTGCTTCAACTCCTCCCGGTAGGCGTCGATGCCCCGTTTGGAGTAGTCGGCGAGTTGAGGGATCGCGTCCGCGTCTCCTCTGAGCGGCGCGGGCAGCAGACGGGAGTTCGTGCTCCAGTTTCCCGTCCGGTCTGTCCCGGGAAACACCCCCTCCGACAGCGCCGGCAGGTAGACCGTGTGCCATTCCAGTCCCTTGGCCCGGTGTATGGTGAGCAGCTTCACCGAATCGGCCGCGGTCGGGGTGGCGCGTTCCAGCGCGTCCCCGTGTTCCTCCTCGGCGTCCAGCCAGGCCAGTAGCCCCGCCAGACTGCCGTCGCCGTCGATGTCGGGATAGGTGGAGCAGGCCGCGATGAACCGCGCAAGCTGGGTGGCGTCCCCGCGCACCAGCTGTTCCGTCTCCAGGCCGAGCCGGGAGATCACGCGACGCACCAGTTCCGGGACGGACTCGTCCAGGTGCCCGCGCAGCTCGGCCAGTTCCGAGGCGAACCGCTCCAGCCGCGCCCGTCCCTCGCCGCTGATGGCCGCCTCCCCCGGATCGTTCACGGCGTCCAGCAGCGAGGGTGCGCGTGCCGGATCGACACGCGAGACGAGTTCGGCCAACTCCCCGGGAAACGGAGGTGGCTCCTTCGTGGTCTCCCCTGACACCAGTTCCCGGGCGCGGCGCGCCAGCGCGGCCAAATCTGCCAGGCCGAGACGCCAGCGTTCCCCCGTGAGCAGGCCAGCCACCTCGGCGTTCGCCAAGGGATCGGCGAGCACCTTCAGGGTGGCCACCACGGGGGCGATCTCCGGTAGCCGCAACAGGCCCCCGATCCCGACGATCTCGACGGGCACACCGTGTTCCCGGAAGTGTTCCCATGCGGAGGTCAGGATGTCGTTGCGGCGGGTCAGGACGGCGATGTCCCGCCATGCCGTGCCCTCGGCGTGCCGGGCCGTGACGTCGGTTGCCAGCCAGTCGAGTTCCTCCGCGAGGGTGTCGAAACACAGGACACGGACCTCGCCGCCCGGTGTGTCCTTCCCGGGCTGCAGTTCCACCCCCCCGCCCCTGGTTCGTGTGAGCGGTTCGGCCAGGGCGTTGCCCACCTCCAGGATCCGGCTGCCGCTACGGCGGTTGACGGTGAGTGTGAACTCCTTGGCCGGTTTCCCCGTGGGGCCGGGGAAGTGGGTGGGAAACCCGAGGATGTTCGAAGCGGCTGCTCCGCGCCACCCGTAGATCGCCTGGTTCGGGTCGCCCACGGCGGTCACGGGAAACCCGCGGCCCGATGCGGGATCGGCGCCGCTGAACAGTGCGCGCAGCAGGATTGTCTGAGCCGACGAGGTGTCCTGGTACTCGTCGAGCAGGACCACGCGGAGCCGTTGCCTGAGCATGGCGCCGACCGCCGGGACGGATCGCGCCAGTTCCACGGCCTGGGCCTGCTGGTCGGCGAATTCCACCAGACCGAGTTTCCTCTTGAGCTCCCGGTAGGTCTCGACGAGTTCCAGCAGTTCCAGACGCTCGTCGATGGCTGCCTGCGCCTCGAGAACCGCCTTCGTCGGTGATCCCCGCCACAGCGGCGCCTCCTCGAACCGGGCCCTGGCGTGCAGGGAGAACTCCCTGACCTGCGCGGGCGTGACCAGGTGTGATCCCAGGGCGGCATCCAGGGCGAGCACCCGTTCCGGGAGTTGGCGCAGGGACAACCGGGACAGGTGTTCGAGGGGCCGGGAGTGTTCTGCCACCGCCCGGGCGGCAACCCTGAACCTGGATGCCCCGGACAGCAGCCTCGCGTCGGCCTCGATGCCCAGCCTCAGGCCGTGTTCCCGGACGAGCCGCGCGGCGAAGGCATCGTAGGTGAACACCATCTCGTCGTTCTCCGTCTCGTCGCGGGAGGCCAGGTCGGAGCGTTCCAGGGCGTGGCGGATGCGCCCGCCCAGTTCAGCGGCGGCCTTCCGGGTGAAGGTCAATCCGAGGACCTGCTCGGCCCGCACCTGTCCGGTGCCGACCAGCCACACCACCCGGGCCGCCATGACCGTGGTTTTTCCCGTGCCCGCGCCGGCCACGATCACCTGCGGTTCCAGCGGGGAACAGATGGCGTTCAGCTGCTCCGTGCTGAACGGGATTCCGAGTGCGTCGCACAGGTCACCGGGGTTGTTCAGTCGTCTCATTCCATGCCTCCGGGGTTGATCGCGGGGCAGGAGGCCCCGAACGCACACCATGCGCACTGCGGCCCCTCCCGGGCCTCGAAGGTTTCCCGCAGCAGGATCTCGACCGCCTGTTCCAGTTTCTCGGTGAGCCAGGAGGGACCCTCCGGAAGGACCGGTTGGAACTGCCGTTCCGGTAGTGCTCCGCCGTGCCTGAGCTGGAGCAGCGACGGTTCCGCGACCTCCCTGATCCCGGGTGCGAGGGAATCGAATGCCCCGAGCCGGGCGGCCAGTTGGTACACCCCGAGCTGGGTGTGTTCGGCCACCTCGGTCCTGGTCGGGGGGCGGCGACCGGTCTTGAGGTCCACCACGGACAGTTTCCCGTTCCTCAGTTCGAGCCGGTCCACGGTGCCGCGCAGCAGGACCGGCACGTCCTTGACGATGATCGGGGTCTCGAAGTTCACCTCGACCCCGAGGAGCTCGTCGGGGTTCGTCTCGTTCCAGGCGTGGAACCGGGTCAGTGCCCGGCGCATCTGTTCCTTCTCGGCTGTCTCCATCCACCGGGCCTCGAAACGGAGCCGGGGCCAGACCTCGTCCAGGTCCTGGATCATCTCCTCGAGCCCCATGGTTCCCCAGGCGGCCCGCTGGGCCACCCGGTGGATCACGTCGCCCACACCGGCCTGGGGTCCTCGCGGCCGGTCGGCGCCGCCCCTGCGTGAGAGGAACCACTGTCGCGGGCAGGTCAGGAGCGCCTGCAGGGTCGATCCGGTGATGACCAGCGGCCGCGACGTCCTCCAGGCCGGGGAGGAGGGCTCCCTCACCCCCCACCAGTTCTCGGGGCGGGCATCACGAAACGCCGGACGGAACTGCTGGTCGGTGATGTCGCCGAGGTGGGCCAGGCGCAGCGCAGCCGCCCGTCGCATGGCCGGGGACTCGGCGGTGTCCGATACGACCTGCCGCAGCTCGGCGATCAGGGAGGCCGCCGTCTGCCGCTGTTCGGGCAGTCCCACCACACGCACGGGGGTCACTCCCAGCTCCCGGCAGAACCGGGATGGTTCCGCGGGTTCGGCCTCGCTGGCCGCCGGTGCGCTGACGTGCAGCTGCTCCGCCGCCCGGGAACAGGCGACGTAGAAGGAACGCCTCTCGGATGCGAGCCGGTCCGCGGTGCTCACCGCGTCCAGATGGTCGGGGGCAAGACGGTCCGGATCCAACAGCAGGCCTCGCCAGCCCGTCTGCGGCCACGTTCCCTCGCTGGCACCGATCACGTGCACCCTCCGCCAGGAACCGCTGCGGGAGCGGTGGGCCGTGAGGAGCCGGACACCGCGTCCCCGGGTGGAAAGTTCGCGTCCGGTGTCGGCGGGGATCTCCTCGCGCATCACGGCGGAACAGAAGGCGTCTGCGCCGTGATGTCCGGCGAGCTCCTGGCGGCGCCCTGCCAGCTCGAACAGCTCGACGACGGCGTCCAGGTCCTGATTGGCACCGCGCGACCCCGCCAGGGCGGCCTCTCGCAGCCTCTCGGGCCATCCGGTTCCGCTCCAGATCATCCACAGCACCTCCACCACGGGGGCTCCCCGGGTGAGCTCCTCTGCGGCCCTGCCGAGCAGGATCCCGAGCGCTCGGACACGCTCGGCCTCCGGGCCGGGGAGGGCTTCCAACAGCTCCGGTCTGCCAAGACACTTCCCGAGCAGGCCACGGGAATCCGGATCCCCGATCCCGGCTGTGAGCAGGAATCGGGAGAGCGCACGCTGTCCCACCGCGTCCAGCTCGCAGAGGGGACCCGCCAGCAGACGAGTGACGGTCTCGGCGCCGAGGTGCTCGAGGTTCGCCGCAGCAGTCAGACCGGCCAGGAGGTTTTCAACGGCGTGCTGGGAACCGAGGGCCAGTTCGTCACCGGCCACATCCACGGGGATTCCACGTGCCGTCAGTTCGCGGGCCAGGGGAGCCAGTTGGGTGCGACCCGATCGTGCAATCACCGCGAGCTCGTGCCAGGCGCAACCGTCCACTGCCACCGCCTCGCGCAGCGCAGCGGCCAGGTGGGCGGTTTCCGCCGCCGAGTCATCGTAGATGCTCACCGTGACGAGCGATCCCTCACCCTGCGCGGGACTTGCGGCAGGCGGGGCGTCGCTCGCATTCAGTCGTTCCCGGATCCCGGCGAGCGCTTCCGCCACGGCCGGGCGGTTCCGGTGGCCCGTGACGAGTTCAAGGGTCTCGGCTCCGGGTAGCCTGCGCAGCAGGGTGATGCCGGCGGCCGAGGCGCCACGAAAGGAGCCGAGCCGCTGCTGGGGGTCGCCGAGGACCAGCAGCGGGAAACCGATCCGTGCCAGGTCGGCCAGCAGGTTCGCCGCCACCTGGTCGAGTTCCTGGGCGTCATCCACCAGTACCGCGTCGAATCGTGAACGGCAGGCTTCCGCGACGGCGTCGTCGGCCAGGAGCAGGCGTGCACGATGAACCAGTTCGGTGTAATCGAGGGCCCCGTCGAAATCAGCGATCGTCAGGTAGGTTTCGAAGAAGTTCCCGACAGCCTCGAAGAGTGGGTCCCCCGAGGCGAGTTGAATGATGTTCTCCGGATCGAGGCCGAGTTGCCGGGCCCGGGACAGCACCTCGCGCAGCTGCCGGGCGAAAGTGCGTGTCCGGGCGGCGGCACGGACCTCCTCCGGCCAGGACCGGTCTCCCTCGCCCTCGAGCAGGTCCCGGAGCCGTTGCTCCTGTTCCGGGGCCCGGAGCAGCCTGAGATCCTGTTCGAAATCCCCCAGTTCTCGCAGCAAACCGAGAGCGAACCCGTGGACGGTTGTCACACGGGCCCCGACCTCGGCACCTCCGCGCCGTCGGATGATGTCCCTTCTCAGCTCCTGCGCAGCCTGTCGAGAGGCCGTCAGAACCACGAGCCTCTCGAGCGTGGAACCGCTCTCCAAACGCTTGACCACAGCGGCTGCCATTGTCGTCGTCTTACCGGTCCCCGGTCCCCCGAGCACCACCCGTACTCCTTGAAACGGCATGGCAGCCTTTTCCTGCCCGACGTCCGGCACGGGCACGTCAGGCAGCGCGGTTGGCAGCAACCGCCAGGTTCTGGCGTCGTTCACGGGTCAATGGAACCATGGCTGACCCCCATTCTGTGGAAGAGTGATCCCCGGGGTCCACCGCAAGGTGCGGTGGGTCAGTTTTCGCAGGAGAACAACATGGCTCTGGGAACCGTCAAGTGGTTCAACCCCGACAAGGGTTTCGGTTTCATCGCTGTTGACGACAGCAATGACGAGGACGTCTTCGTCCATTACAAGTCCATCGACATCCCGGGCTTCAGGACACTGAACGAAAACCAGCGTGTTGAGTTCGACATCGTTCGAGGTCCGAAGGGCATGCAGGCGGATCACGTCCATCCCCTCTGAAGCTGCCTGTCAGGGCGACTCCGGGATAGGATGAGCACACGACCAGCGAAGGCGAGGCCCAGTGACCATGCACCCGGAGGGAGCCCAGTTCCAGGGACGGGACCACTACACAGTGATCCCAGCGCCGTGGGTGGCTGGTTGCAGCGATGTCGGGACCCGGCATCGCACCAACCAGGACGCATTGTGTGTGGCAGCCACTTCCCGCCCCACCAAGCGGGCGGTGCTGGTCGTCTCCGACGGTGTGAGTACGGCTTTCGGGGCCGAGCACGCGTCCCTGGTGGCCGTTGAGGAGGCGTGCTCGGTCCTGATCCAGGCGCTGACCGCTGCCGGCTCGGCCGAGGCCGAGTCCTTCAACTCCGCCTTCACACGGGCTCATGAAGCCGTCCTTGCCGCAGGCACCAGCGACGAGCCGGCGGCCTGCACCCTGGTGGCCGCCACCGTTGCTGACGGGTTGGTCCGAGTCGGCAGCATCGGCGATTCCCGGGCCTACTGGTTCGGCGATGACGGAGTGAGCTGGCAACTCACCAGGGACGACTCCATGGCCCAGGCACGCATGATGCTCGGCATGCCGCGCGAAGAGGCCGAACGTTCCCTCCAGGCGCATTCCATAACACGCTGGTTGGGGCGCAATGCCACGGATGTCAATCCCGCCCTGGTGGAATTGCGCCCCGACTCCCCCGGCTGGGTGGTGGTGTGCAGCGATGGGCTGTGGAACTACGCCAGCTCACCGGAAGATCTGGCGGCGGTGTTCGAACGCGCCAAGGAGGTCAGCGCCAACCTGGTTGAACTGACCGAGTCATTGGTCGCATGGGCGAATTCCTGCGGCGGCCGGGACAACATAACGGTGGCGTTGGCGTACTGCGAGGTGCAACGCGGCTAAGGTAGGCATCATGGACGTCAGGATTGGAATCAGCGACATCTCCCGCGAGCTTCAGGTACGCACCACGAGCACCGCCGACGAGGTTGCCGCCGCCCTGAACGAAGCGCTCACCAACAATTCGACCTTTGAACTGGCCGATGACAAGGGTCGCCGGGTCATCGTACCCGTGGCGAAACTCGCCTATCTCGATCTGGGAGCCGCCGAGGGACGTCCTGTTGGTTTCGGCGCGCTCTGACGCCACCCCGGCCCTTCACAGGGTCCACGACGACAGTTAGGTTTCACCCTGAACGAGACAACCACCTCCGAGACGTTCTCAACTCTCGGTATCCGCGAAGAGATCACGGCCTCGCTCGCCGATGCGGGAATAGTCACCCCCTTCCCGATCCAGGCCCTCGCCATCCCCTTGGCCATCAGCGGCACCGACCTGATCGGGCAGGCTCGCACCGGCACCGGGAAAACGCTGGCGTTCGGAAGTTCCCTGCTGCACCGGCTCCAGACCAGCGCCGAGGAATCGGAGGAGCCCATCACCCACGGCCGCCCACGAGCCTTGGTCATCACCCCCACCCGGGAACTCGCCCTCCAGGTGGCTCGGGATCTCGAACTGGCCGGTTCCCGGCTCCACACCCGGGTGTTGACGATCTACGGCGGCACCGGATACGACGAGCAGCTGTCCGCCCTGGAGAAAGGCATCGACGTGGCGGTCGGGACTCCGGGGCGGCTTCTCGACCTCGCCAATCGGCGCGCGCTGGACCTGAGCCACATCGAGGTGCTGGTGTTGGACGAGGCCGACGAGATGTTGGACCTCGGTTTCCTACCCGACATCGAGAAACTGTTGGCGAAGACGCCCCCATCGCGTCAGAGCCTCCTGTTCTCGGCGACAATGCCTGCCCCCATCCTTGCCCTCGCGCGAGCCACCCTGAACCGGCCCGTGAACATTCGCGCCGAGGGCGCGGATGCCCAGGCAACGGTGCCCGACATCACCCAATTCGTGTACCAGGCCCATGACCTGGACAAACCCGAGGTGGTCGCCCGCATCGCCCAGGCCCGTGATGTCGGCAAGGTGATGGTTTTCTGCCGCACGAAACGGGCCGCGCAGCGCCTGGCGGATGAGCTGCAGGAGCGTGGGTTCCCTGCGACGGCCATCCACGGCGACCTGAACCAGGCGGCCAGGGAACGTTCCCTGAAGAAATTCAGGGCCGGGACCGTGACCATTCTGGTGGCAACCGATGTCGCCGCCCGGGGAATCGACGTCACCGGCGTCAGCCACGTGATCAACTACGAGTGCCCCGACACCGACGCCACCTACGTGCATCGCATCGGCCGGACGGGCCGCGCGGGGCACACCGGCGTCGCCGTCACCCTGATCGACTGGCCGGACGTGACCCGCTGGAAGGTCATCAACAAGACCCTCGGCCTGGATTTCGAGGCCCCTGTCGAGACATACTCCTCGTCCCCACACCTGTACACGGACCTGGACATCCCCGAGGGCACCAAGGGTCGTCTTCCCCGCTCCATGCGCCTGCCACGCGGGACCCGTTCCCGCCAGGAAACCACATCCACACCCGAGGGTGGCACGCGGCGGCGCAGGCGTCGACGTTCCCCCGCCGAGCCCAAGGGAGACCGCCCACCGTCCACCTCCGGCCCGGAGGAGGCCGTCCCTCGCCGCAGGAGGCGTCGCCGCCGCGCCGGAGTGGACGTGACCGAGTCCCGGAGAAACGCCGAGTGACCTCTTCGGGCATCCTCGGTTCTGTCCCGGGGCGCTGCTCGTGAATTCCGGCTCCGGCCCCGTTCAGGAGCGGGGCCGGCGGAAGATTCCACGGCCAGATCATGCCCGACCGCCCCGGCATCTCTCCCGAGGCGGTCGGGGATTCTTCGCTCAGTAGTCCATGCACATGGCCTGACGCACCTCTGCCAAGGTGGCCTCGGCGACGGCATTGGCCCGTTCGTTGCCCGCCCTGAGCACATCGCGGAGCATCCCGGGGTCGGCCATGAGCTCGACCCGGCGTGCCCGATGAGCGGCGAAGTGGTCGTTCACGGCCGCCGTGGTGAGTCTCTTCAACCCGCCGCCGCCGCCATCGCCGATCTCCTCGGCAACATCCTCGGGGGTGCGATCCAGGCACATCGCGGCGATGTTGACCAGGTTCGAGACCTCGGGCCGGTTCACGGGATCGTAGGTGATGTGGCGGTCCGAGTCGGTGACCGCGCGTTTGAGCAGTTTTGCGGTTTCGTCAGCGGTCATACCGAGCTCGATGGTGTTGCCGCGTGACTTGCTCATCTTGTTTCCGTCCAGACCCAGGATGGTGCCGCTGCGGCTGAGCAGCGACTCGGGTTCCGGGAAAACGGGACGGGCGGGATCGATGCGCCCGTAGCGCTCGTCGAAACGCCTGGCGATCACCCGGGTTTGTTCGACGTGCGGTAGTTGATCCTTGCCGATGGGAACGAGATTCGCCTTGCAGAACAAGATGTCGGCCGCCTGGTGCACCGGGAAGGTCAGCATCAGCCCGGACATGGGTCGGTTGGAGGCCGCCAGTTCGTCCTTGACCGTCGGGTTGCGACGTAGTTCAGCGTCGGTGACCAGGGCCAGGAAGGGCAACAGCAACTGGTTCAGGGCGGTCACCGCCGAATGGGTGAAGATGACCGTCCGCCCGGGATCGATGCCGGCGGCCAGGTAGTCGGCCACCATGTTGTAGACGTTGTCCTTCAGATCACCGACGCCGTCGCGATCGTAGATCACCTGGTAGTCGGCAACGACCAGGAAGGTCTCGATCCCGGCGTTCTGCAGCCGCACCCGGTTCTGGAGCGACCCGAAGTAATGCCCGATGTGGAGGCGACCGGTGGGACGATCCCCGGTCAGCAGTCTGAACCCGCTTGGGTCCGAGGCAATCTTCGCTTCGATCTCGTGACTACGCTTCTCCGAGCGCTGGAGGGACTTCTCTGCTTCTGTGGTGGACCCGGATTCCATGCGCGCGATTTTATCGCTCGGAGGTGGGGTGGTCACACCGAGCCGCCTCGCGCCCGGATCCGGGAAAGCATCTCGAGATAGGCCGATTTTCGGGTCGTGTAGCAGCCCAGTTGTCGTTCGGGGCGCGCGGTCCCGTGATAGTCGCTGGACCCGGTGCGGAGCAACCCCAGACGAGCCCCCATCTCGAACAGCAGCAGCCGCGTCTCACGATCGTGATCCTTGTGGTCGGTTTCGATTCCATCGAGTTCATGCTCCCTGACGAGTTGCTCGATGAACGGTGCGCTGAGGGCTTCCCGAGTCGTGGGAGCCCACGGATGCGCCAGTACCGCCACTCCCCTGGCCACGTGCACCAGTTCGATTGCCCGGCCCACATCAATGGAGTAGCGAGGAACGTATGCCGGTTGCCCGGGTGCGAGGAAGGAATCGAAGGCTTCCTGCCGGTTCGCCACCATCCCCTTGGCCACCAGCGTGTCCGCGACATGGGGACGTCCCACCGAGGGAGCTCCTTTGGCCGTGGCCATGACTTCATCGATACTCACGGGATATCCGAGCTCCGTCAGCCTTCGACACATCTCGGGAAGCCGCTGGGTCCTGCCGACCCTGACCCGGGCGAGCTCCTCGTTCAACAAACGGTTCCACACGTCACAGCCGTAGCCGAGAAGGTGCACCGCGCGACCGTCGTGCTGACAGGAGATCTCGATACCTGGCAGCACCTTGACCCCGATTCGTTTCCCTGCCTCCGCGGCCTCGGCGACCCCGTCGAAGGTGTCGTGATCCGTCAGCGCGATCACGTCCAAACCCGCCTGGAGCGCCTTCATCACGAGCATCGTGGGGGTGTCCGTGCCATCACTGACCCGTGAATGGGTGTGCAGGTCGATCCTCATGCCCCTCATGCTATCGGTCCATCCACGGAACCCTTTGGTTACGGGCTCGAAATCACCGCTACATTGGTCCCCATGCAGCTCAACTACAAGCATGAATTCAACGGCAGCCCGGACCAGGTGGCGGCGCTGTTCCGCAACGAGGCGTTCATCGATGATGTCGCCAAGCACGCCAACGCGATCGAGCACACGGTCACCATCGCGGATGACGCCACCCATCTGGATCTGACCCTTCCCGCCCCCGAGTCGATCTCGAAGTTCTTCGGCAAGGGCATTCGCATCAAACAATCGTTCGCCTGGGGTGACCCCGACGATGAAGGAGTGCGAAAAGGAAATTTCACGGTTGACATCGCGGGAGCACCCGTCACCGTCGAGGCCGATGCCACCCTCTCCCCCACCGGCCCCAGCTCCTCGGAAGCCGTTTACGTGGGTGAACTGACCGTCAAGATTCCCTTGGTCGGCAAGAAGGTCGAGGCACAGGTCGAACCCATGATCGCTCGTGCCTTCGCGGGCATCGAGCGTCGCGCTCAGGACTGGCTGAGTCGCGGCTGACGAGCGGCAGTCAACGAAGCCCTCGACGGTACTCCTCCACGTCATTCCACAGCAGGCCGGAATTGCGCAGCAGATCCTGGACCTCATCAAACTCCCACGCGGTGTCGATGTCCAGGTCACGCGCAGCCGCTGCGGCAGCGGAGGCGTCCACGTCGGGGGCTTCGCTGAACCAGCAGGTCATGGATTCCCGATCGACCCGGGTGACGATGCAGGCACCGTTGTCGGGGTCGTCGCCAGCAACGACCGATGATCCGGGGATCTCCGCAACCAGCACAAGCCTTTCCCCGAATCTCGCCAGGGCAGACACGGATGCGAGCGTCAATGCGGCGTATTCGGCTTCTTCTTCCTGCCCGATCGTGTAGCCCAGAGCGGCCAACAGCTCAGGTGTCACACGGTGTGCCGGTCGATCAGTCAGTTGGGGCGTCCCCTCGATCGCCGCCAGCTCATCGCGAGCGATGGGTATGAACACCAACTCTCTGGTCACGCGACCACCATAGAGCCTGCCCGGGGAATCACGGATCAGCCACGCCCACAGTGTTGTCGGCACACCAGCATGTGTTGTCGGGGGCAGCGGGTGTGTTGTCAATGTTATCGATGATGTTGTAAATAGCCGCCCAATCCCTTACCGGCACATTCCAAGGGTGCATAACGTGTCGGGATGAACCAAATACCTGCTCCCACCTTGGCACAAGCGGTGCTCGATGCCATTCAAGGGACACGGGCCCTGCACCAGATCCGTCCCCATCTGTCCTCCCGCGCCTTCCGGCAACTCGTTTCCTACTCGGATGCCACGAGTTTTCGTGTCGGTCGGGTGGGGCCACTCCACGTTCAACATCCGGCACCGGACAGCCTGGAAGCGAGCAGCACGGTCCAAATTCAGGGCAGGTGGCTTGCCTGCACCATTCGGCTGGATCGTGAAGAAGACTGGTTGTGTTCCGACCTGCGAGTGGTGGGTTTCCCCGCGTGACGGGATCAGCGCTTGCGTTTCGCCTTCTTGCGTCGTGCGGCACGATTCCCACCGCCACCACCCGGCGATGGCTTCTGCGCGGGTTTCTTTGCCCCGTCGCGACTCGTGGTGGCATCCCCCGACTCGTCGGGAGCCGAGTAGGTGAGGTTCTCCTCACGTTTGCCGCCCAAGCCTTTCGCCAAAGGAGCCGCGGCACGCTTGGGTTTCGCATCCTCGGTCTCAGGGCTGGGATCGAGCTTTGCCAGTACATCCTCTGGTTTGCCCTCGGCATCCGTGACCACGCCGACGCTCACAGGTTCCGGTTGATTGATCTGTAGGTTGAACAGCATTCCAATGATCTGTTCGAACGAGGCCTCCCGCATGGCGATGAACATGTCGCCGCCCTCCCGCTGGTACTCGACCAACGGGTCACGCTGCGCCATTGCGCGAAGCCCAATGCCCTCACGCAGGTAGTCCATCTCGTAGAGGTGTTCCCGCCAGTTGCGGTCCACCACGGAGAGCAGCACCTGACGTTCCAGTTCCCGCATGATCTCGGGTCCGAGGGCCTCTTCACGGTCGTCGTAGGCCCTGCACACGTCGTCACTGAACATCTCGACGAGTTTTTCCTGGGTGGGAATCTCCTCCTCGATCTCCTCCTGGTCGAGGCCGACGGGGTAGAGGGTGCGCAGCTCGTTGAAGAGCATCTCGAGATCCCAGTCCTCCGGAATGCCGGTGGTGTGTTGCCGAACAACGGCGCCGACCACTTCGGCAGCCCGGTCGCGCAGCTGCTCGGACAGGTCGGCCCCGTCGAGGACCCGCCGCCGGTCGCGGTAGATGACGTGCCGCTGCCGGTTCATCACGTCGTCGTACTTCAACACGTTCTTGCGCATCTCGAAGTTCTGGCTCTCGACCTGCTTTTGGGCCGACTCGATGGCGTTGCTGACCGACTTGGAATCGATCGGCACGTCGTCCGGTACCTTGAGCATGATCAGGGCCCGCTCCAGCACCTCGGGACGGAACAGGCGCATCAGGTCGTCGGAGAGGGAGAGATAGAAACGGGACTCACCCGGGTCGCCCTGACGTCCGGACCGCCCGCGCAGCTGGTTGTCGATGCGACGGGACTCGTGGCGTTCGGAACCGATCACGTACAGTCCGCCGGCCTCCACCACCTCGTCGTGCTCGGCCTCCACCTGCTCCTCGAGGGCCTTCAGCGTGTCGGGCCACTGGGCCTCGTACTCCTCAGGAGTCTCCACGGGGTCGAGTCCCTGCTTGCGCAGCTGCAGATCGGCCAGGAACTCCGGGTTGCCGCCGAGCATGATGTCGGTGCCGCGTCCCGCCATGTTGGTGGACACGGTCACAGCGCCCTTGCGGCCCGCCTGCGCGACCACGGCGGCCTCCCGCTCGTGTTGTTTCGCGTTGAGGACCTCGTGCGGGATGCCCTCCTTCTTCAGCATCCCGGACAGCAGCTCGGATTTCGCCACCGATGCGGTGCCGATGAGCACGGGCTGCCCGTTCTCGTGGCGGAGCACGACGTCCTCGATGATCGCCTTGTACTTGGCGTCCTCCGTGCGGTAGATCCGGTCGCGCTGGTCGATACGGATCATCGGCATGTTCGTCGGGATGGGAATGACCCCGAGGCCGTAGATCTTCTGGAACTCCGACTCCTCGGTCTTCGCGGTGCCCGTCATGCCGGCGAGTTTGTCGTACATGCGGAAGTAATTCTGCAGGGTGACGGTGGCCAAGGTCTGATACTCGTCCTTGATCTTCACGCCCTCCTTCGCCTCGAGGGCCTGGTGCAGGCCCTCGTTGTAGCGGCGCCCGGCCAGGGTGCGGCCGGTGTGCTCGTCGACGATGAGGATCTCGTCGCCCAGCACCACGTAGTCCTTGTCCCGTTTGAACAGCTCCTTGGCCTTGATGGCGTTGTTCAGATAGCTGATGAGCGGGGTGTTCGCGGATTCGTAGAGATTGTCGATGCCGAGCCGGTCCTCGACCACCTCGATGCCGGCGCCCGAGATCGCGACCGTCCGTTTCTTCTCATCCACCTCGTAGTGCTGGTCGCGTTTCATGGAACGCACCATCCGGGCGAAAACCGGATACCACTCGTGGGTGTCCTGGGCCGGCCCGGAGATGATCAGCGGGGTACGGGCCTCGTCGATCAGGATCGAGTCCACCTCGTCGACGATGGCGAAGTGATGGCCGCGTTGCACGAGATCCTCGCTGCTGAGCGCCATGTTGTCGCGCAGGTAGTCGAAGCCGAACTCGTTGTTGGTGCCGTAGGTGATGTCCGCCCGGTAGGCGAGGCGCCGTTCGGCGGGCGACATCGAGGCCAGGATGACGCCGACCTCGAGGCCGAGGAAATGATGGATCCGCCCCATCTGCTCGGACTGGTACTTGGCCAGGTAGTCGTTGGTGGTGACGATGTGCACACCGTCACCTGACAGTGCGTTCAGGTAGGAGGGGAGGGTACCGACGAGGGTTTTTCCCTCGCCGGTTTTCATCTCCGCGATGTTGCCCCAGTGAAGCGCCGCGCCACCCATGATCTGCACGTCGAAATGCCGCTTGTTGAGCACGCGTACGGAGGCCTCGCGCACAGTGGCAAACGCTTCCGGCATCAGCTTGTCCAGGTCCTCCCCGTCATCGAGGCGTTCCTTGAAGGTGTCGGTCTGTTCTCTCAATTCGGCGTCGGACATCCCCTGGAAGTCCTCCTCGATCAGGTTGACCTGGTCGGCAACCTTCCGCAGCTTCCTCAGCTGAGAACCCGAGCCGAGGTTGCTCAGGAAATCCATGAATCCCACGTCGACGATCCTTCAAAGTTTGACTCCGGTGGCTGTGGCGCACCGCCTGCCATCCTAGCCAGCCCCGCGGCCCTGCAAAACTGCGACGGGCCAAGGGCGCATGCCCGACCCGTTGCGTCAACGACGCGCACCATCAGAGGTTCCGCGGACGAGCCGTGACGTGGCGAGAGCCGCCGTGGTCCTCGGGGAACTCCTGCGTTTCCCCAAGGTTGCGAAAACCACGAATCACCCCGTGTGAAGTCTCGACGAACGACATCCCGCCACGGAGCCTGCGGGCTCTCAGGCGCTCACGTTCAAGTGGATGACACCGTAGTTGTAGGCCTTGCGACGATAGACCACGGAGGGTTTCCCCGTGGCGGAATCCTGGTAGAGGAAGAAGTCGTGCCCCACAAGCTCCATCTCGTCCAGGGCCTGGGCCAGGCTGAGCGGAACCGTTTCGAATTCCTTCTCACGCACCACGAGGGGGCCGTCGCCATTGACCACCAGGCCTGCGACCTCGTAGGTGGTTTCCTCCGGCTCAGCCTCGGTTTTCTCCGGTTCCGGGACGGACGCGGTCTCCTCGGTGAAGATGGCCGTGCGCAGCCCCCTGTGGGTCTTGCGACGATCCGCCGCCTTTCGGAGTTGCGCCTTCAACCGGTCAAAGGCCTGTTCGAACGCAAGCGTCTTGTCGTTGGCCTTCGCCTCGGCGCGCACGACGGGCCCTCTGCTGCGAAGCGTGATCTGAACCTCGACAGCGTCGGAGGGATTCTTGGTGCCATCCGTGGCGGAGAACTCCACTTCCACACGGATCACCCGGTCCCGCAGCCGCTCGACGGTGACGATCCTGTCGTGGACCAGTTCCTTGAGCTCGGGGCTGATGGTGCAGTGCCGACCGGTGACGACGACGTCCATGTCTCCTCCTGGCTAGAAAACTATGACGCCAGCGGCTCCCTGTTTCTCAGTCCGGGCACCGCTGGCGTCTCCATTCCTCCACGTTACTCCCATCCAGCGGCTGGCAAGGGAATTTTCACCATTTTCGGATCAGATTTGCATCGCCGATGACGGCGGCGGCGATGACCGTGGCTCCGCTGTGGAGCATGGCCCCGCAGGAGACCGTCAACGAGGTTCCTGTCGTCACGACGTCATCGACGATGATCACGGGCGATCGACACGTCAGTCCCATGAACCGGGATTCCGAGAGCCGTTCCCGTCCTGCACGTCCTTGAACCCGCTGAGCGTTTCCACCGTTTCGCCTCCTCAACAGTCTGGCCGCTTCGATCCCCAGGACACGTGCCGCCCGACGTGCCAGTATCCAGGTGTGGTCAATGCCTCTGTGACGCACGGCCGCTGGCCGGGATGGCACCGGCACCAGAACCGTTCCCGTCGGAGGTCGACAGGCCGCGACCGCAACGGCCAACCGGCATGAGAGCAGCCGCGCCAAGCACCAGGCGCCATCATCCTTGAAAGCCGGGATGAGCCGTGCCAGTTCCGGGCGGTACGGGTTTGCGGCCCAGGTGGGAACCGGAAGCCCTCGGCGGCGTACTTGATGTGGCGCCTTGTCGATGATCCTTTCCCGGCAGGCCGGGCAGCAGGCCACGGCAGGGGAACCACAGACCAGGCAGCATGTCCCGAACAGCAGAGGAGCGAAATCCTGGAAGGAGAAAGCACACGCCTTCATTCTGGGCTGCCACCAAGCTTCGAAAGAGTTTTTCCACGGATCATCCCGGATAACTGATCCAGGTCATCGTCGTCTTGGCCTGCTGCCATGCACCGTGCTGCTCGTACAGCAGAACCGCGCCGTCGGCCGCACGCAGGGCGACGGCGTCCCCACCCGGTCTGGGCAGTGCGGTCACCTGGACGGGGGACACGCTCAACGGTCCGAGGTCGGTGACCTCCGATCCATCCACCGCGACCACGAACACGGACCTGCCGGAACCCGCACTCGCGACCACGGCGACATTCACCTCCCCGGTCCAGTCGAGCGCAACCGCATAGGAGAGTTCCTTCTCCTGGGAAACGGTCAGGGGAATCTCCTGCCATCCCACCATCCGGTTGCCATCGATCAGCGACGCGACCCCGAAACGGGTGACTTCCCCGGCTCCGAGCAGAACCGCGGCCCGCGTTCCGGATGCGTCGAGGGAGAAGTCCGCCACTTCGCCGGGCAGCGCCGAGAGGTCAATGGCGGTGACCTCCCCCTGCGGAGACACGCTCAACAGCTGCTGTCCCCCGGAGGAACCGCGCCCGAGCAGCCACAACCCGCCCTGTGCGAAATGCACTGATCCGACCTTGGTCAGTCCCGTGTCAACCTGGACGGGAACGCCTCCGCCGGGGCTGATCCGAGCCATTGCCGGGGATCCGGTGACAGTTGCCGTGAAAGCTCCGTCCAAGGAGATGGCGGTCATCTCAGCTGGTGGTTCAGCGTTGTTCATGGGGACGAAACTGGTGTCAGCGCTCAGTTTCCCGGCCCGGCCCTCGTGTACCCCGTACAGATCAGCCACTCCAACCTTTGACAGCGGTTGATAGTCCTGCTGGGAGGACAGCTCCAAGACCTGCTTGTCATTCTGCCCGGGCAGTGGGTAGGGATTGCCGTCGACCACCAGCTGCAGTCCCGAAATCTCGGGAATCGACGACAGCGACCACAGAAGCTGGGCGCCAAGTTCTCGTCTCTGCTCATCGCCGAGATTTGAGGACAACCCCTCGAACGCCACCGTCACCACACCCGAGGAATCCACGCTGGCGCCCGCTGCCCCGAGCCTGACCCCTTCCGGAATCGCGCTGCGCACACCTGAGGAGAGCACGGTGCCCGGCCCTGCGAGCTGGGCTTCCACAACACGCCTCGGAGTGATCTCGGAGATCGGCAGGTGCAGCGGTTCAGGAACCACCGCCTGTCCGGAACGGGCCATGAAGTAGGACCGGGCCGAGCTGTAGGATCGGGCAAAGATATAGCTGGAGAGCAGAACCCCGTCAGGTGGAGCAGAGATCCGCCACTCCCCCGCTTCCTGAACCAGACCGAAATCATGGGTGAGCGATTCCCGGGAGACCGCGAAACGCCCAACCGCATCCACAGTTCCCCGGGTGGTTCCACGCAGTTCCATGCCGTCCCCGACGCTTTCCACCCAGCCGTCATAGACGATCGTCTCCCGCCGCGGGGCCCACCGCCCACGCGCGGTCGTGGACAGGTACTGGCGGGCGACCTCGTAATCTCCGGTGGGATCCGCCATGGCCTGGAGATAACCCTCGACGATCCTGGACGCGCTCATACCTTTCTGAGGAGGTTCCGGGGCGATCTGCACACCTTTTCCGCTGGTGGATACCGTGACCTCGGTGACCGGCCCTGAAGTTGGGATGCCGGCGCAGGCTCCGATAACCAGCGTCACCACCATGACGATCAGCCGGTTCACAGGATGTCGGAGGTTCATCACAGGTCCTTCCGGGATTCCAGATCCGCAGGGATGACCGGCAATGGTGAGCTGCTGAGGGTCACCTCCGGATTACGGGGAAGCGTCAGGCGAAACTGAGCCCCCGAGCCAGGTCGCCCCCAGGCGGAGAGCCAACCACGGTGCAGTCTGGCGTCCTCCCGGGAAATCGCAAGTCCCAGCCCGGTCCCACCTGCCGCGCGTGCTCGTGATGGATCAGCGCGCCAGAAGCGGTCGAACACGCGGCTGGAGAGCTCGGCCTGGAATCCGATTCCGTGGTCACGAACCGTGACGGCAACGGCCTCCTCGTCAGAAGCCACCGTCACATCGATGGGGCGACCTTCTCCGTGGTCGATGGCGTTGGTCAACAAATTCCGGACGATGCGACGAATACGACGGGAATCCAGTTGTGCGGAAGCCACGCCTTCGACGTGCAATCGCAGCTCGCTCCCCTGGGAATTTGCAAAGGTTTCCTGGGCCTGCACCTCGGACGCGACCAGCGTCCCCACATCAACCTCGTCCAGGTCCAGGACCGCCGCTCCGGCATCGAAACGCGATATCTCCAGCAGGTCTGCCAACATGGAGTTGAATCGCTCGATTTCCGTGTTCATCAGCTCCACGGTTCTTCTCACATCCGGGGGGAGCCCGCCGCGCTCCTCATGCAGGAGATCGGAAGCCATCTTGATGGTGGTCATGGGTGTACGCAGCTCATGACTGACATCGCTGACGAAGCGTCGCTGCACCGTGGAGAGTGTCTCCAGTTCCCGGATTCTTTGCTGCAGATCCGAGGCCATCTCGTTCATCGAGAGCGCCAGCGAGGCAAGATCGTCGGTTCCTCTGACGGGCATTCGTTCATCCAGTTGACCGGATGCGAGGCGCCGGGCCGTGCGCCCGGCCTTGCGGACGGGCCGGACCACCTGCAGGGTCACGAGATAGGCGATGGCCGTCAAACCGAGCAGAAGAGCCGCTCCGGTGGTGTAGACCGCACGTTGAATGTCCCGCAGCGTGGTCACTTCGCTCGTCATGGGGAAGACGTAGTAGACGGGGAACCGTTCACCGGCGGATGTGATCAGTGTGGTGCCAACGACGAGCCCGGGTTGTCCTGCTCCTTCCCCGGCCATGACGACGCGTGTCGCCGCGATGTACATGCCTTCCCGACCAGTCACCTGTCGACGCAGTTCTGGGGGTACGGAATCCAGCCCGATTCCCGACGAGGAGGACAGCACCGAAGCCGGTCCCTCGACGATGACCAAGTACTGGGCCGCCTGGGCCCCGGCAAGCTCCACCAACCGACTGAGTTGCTCGTAGGTCGCAGTCCCCAGCCTCTCGGGGTTCTGCAGCTGTCCCTGCATGAAATGATGCATCCCGACCGCCTCCCGGATGGACGCTGTTCGCTTCGTGGCGACAATTCCAGCTGTTGCCTGCTGGACCAACAGCACTCCCGCCAGGACCAACACCGCACAGGAAGCGGTGAAGGTGGTCAGCAGTATCCGCAGGGGAAGAGAACTCCACCAGAGCCTTGTCAGTTTCCGACGGCCTCGTTCACCAGGGCTGCGATTCACCGGCCCGGTATCCGATCCCTCGAACGGTCACGATGATTTCCGGGTGTTCGGGATCCTTCTCCACCTTGGAACGCAACCGTTGGACGTGCACGTTCACCAGCCGCGTGTCCGCAGCATTGCGATACCCCCACACCTCATCGAGCAACGCTTCCCGGCTGAACACCTGGGAGGGACGTTTCGCAAGGGCGAGCAGCAGATCGAATTCGAGTGGCGTCAGTGAAAGCGTCACAGGACCGCGTTTGACGGTGTGCGCAGTGGTGGAGATCACAAGATCCCCGATGGTCAGTTGATCCGCTCCGGGGTCCGCACTGACACGCCGCAGACGAGTGTGGATTCGAGCCAGGAGTTCCTTGGCCTTGAAGGGTTTGGCCACGTAATCATCTGCCCCGGCCTGTAGTCCCGCGACCACGTCGTCGGTTTCCGACTTGGCCGTGAGCATCACGATGGGCACCCCTGACTCGGCCCTCATGTCCCGGCAGACGCTGACCCCGTCACGTCCCGGAAGCATCAGGTCGAGCAGAACCAGATCCGGTCGGCATTCACGCATCGCTGGGAGCGCCTCCGTTCCCGTGGCACAGTGGATGGTGTCGAACCCTTCCTGCCGCAGCACGATTTGAAGCATCTCGGACAAAGCAGGATCATCATCCACGATCAGGATGAGGGCACGCCTCCGGGTCTCGCCCAACACCGGCCTCCTTTCCCGAACTGGCCTCCATGGTACGTGTAACGGACAATCACGTCAGCGAACCGTGCCGGTGGATTCTCTCAGTTCCATTCAGGGTGCCCGGTCCAAGTCGACCAGAGCCCCGGCCCGCCACCGATTCGGCGAAGCACTCGGCGCCACAGATCCTCCGGGGTGCCGAAGACCTCCTCGGCCGCGGCCTGGCTTCTGAACCAGGAACCTCGCAGAAGTTCACCCACGAGTTGTCCTGCACTCCAACCTGCCAACCCCACATATATGCGGATGTGAGCGTAGGTGCCGTGCACCAGCTCGACCGGGGTCTCCAGGTCCAGCACTCCCACGTCCCCGAACAGGCGCCGCCACCCGGGTGGTTCCTCCCATGGGCTGCGGACCTGAGCCAGGCCGAGCGCTGTTTGCCTGGAAACGGGGCCACCCTCGAAGAGTTTCGCGGGTGGCGTGAGCAGATCCCTGAAATGCTCCAAGGAATCAACCATGGGGACATCACCCATCTTGTGGAGGCAAACCCCGAGGCTGCCCTCCTCGTTGTGTTCCAACAACAGCACGACGCTGCGATCGAAGTATCCTCCCCGACCCGGTTCGGTTGCGATCAGGAGTTGACCCGCCGCTGGTTCACCCAGTTCCATGCCCCCCATTCTCGCAGGGTCGTTACGATCTTCACATGAGCTGGGTTGAACACGCGATCTGGTGGCACGTCTATCCTCTCGGGCTGTGTGGGGCTCCGATACGGGAACCCGACACGGCTCCCGGCCCACGGTTGAGACGTCTGCTCGGGTGGCTCGACTACGCGATCGAGCTGGGGTGCTCCGGGCTGCTGCTCGGTCCCATTTTCGAGTCGCAGTCCCACGGCTACGACTCGCTCGACCTGTTCAGGATAGACCCCCGCCTCGGGGATGAAACCGATTTCACCGAGCTCGTCTCCCAGTGCCGGGACCGGGGGCTGCGCATCCTCCTGGACGGGGTGTTCAGTCACGTTGGCGAGGGCCACCCCGACGTGAGGCGAGCGCTGGCGGAAGGGCCCGGCTCCCCTGCCGGGAGACTGTTCGACATCGACTGGCAGCATCCCGGAGGTCCGAGGCCCCGAGTCTTCGAGGGGCATTCTTCCCTCGTGCGCCTGAACCACTCCGGCCAGGAGGCCGTGGATCTGGTGGTCCGGGTGATGAACCACTGGCTGGAACGCGGAATCGACGGGTGGCGTCTCGACGCCGCCTACTCCGTCCCCACCGGGTTCTGGTCCAGGGTGGTGAAAAGGGTGCGGCCCCGCCACCCCGACGCCTGGCTGCTCGGTGAGGTGCTGCACGGCGACTACTGCGCTTTCGTCGCCGAATCCGGCATCGACTCGGTGACCCAGTACGAGCTGTGGAAGGCCATCTGGTCCAGCATCAACGACCGCAACCTGTTCGAACTGGACCACGCCCTGAACCGTCACAACCAGTTCCTCAGTTCCTTCATCCCGAACACGTTCATCGGCAACCATGACGTCACCCGCATCGCCAGCAGGGTGGGAGCCGACGGAGCCGTCACCGCGTTGGCGATCCTCATGACCGTCGGCGGGATACCGTCGATCTACTACGGCGACGAGCAGGCCTTCGTCGGCGTCAAGGAAGAACGTCTCGGCGGGGACGACGACATCCGTCCTGCCCTTCCCGACTCTCCCGCGGCACTCGCCCCCTGGGGTCGTCCGGCACTGCGAGCCCACCAGGACCTGATAGGACTGCGCAGACGACATCCCTGGTTGGTCAGGGCCAGCACCGTGACCCTTCACCTGGAGAACCAACAGATCGTCTACCGCAGTTCTGCTCGTGACGGCTCCGCTCACCTGGACGTGGAGATCGACCTGTCTCATTCCCCGAGCACGACCATTCGGGACGCGACGGGACAGGAATTGTGGCATCAGTAGGGGATGCAGGAAAAAGAAAAGGTGCCTCCGGCCAAGGCCGGAGGCACCTTCAGTGAGTATGACTCGGTGGAGATGGCGGGAATTGAACCCGCGTCCTTGAAAGGCGAACAAGGGATTCTCCGGGCGCAGCTGACTAGGCGGTCTGCTCGGCCCCTGCGCTCACGTCAGCAAGTCGCAGCCGGGCCCAGTTCCAGTTGAGTCCCGAACCGCCCCTGGAACACAGGCGGTTCAGCAAGCCTTCAAGAATGAGGCCAGGCACCGGGAGGAAGGCACCCCCGGGCGTGACCCTTCGATCGCTGATCAGGCAGCGAGAGCGAAGTCAGTGCGGTTGTTGTTGGCACTTGTTGGTTCCCATGCAGCGTTAACGAGACAAGCATGGATCCTCGGCCCGCTTCTCCTCGAACTACCGTCCAAGTCGAAACCAGTCATCCCCTCTTGAGTTGTGCGAGATCCAGTGTAGCCCATCCGGCCTCACCGGCGATCCTCCGGGGGACGCATCAACATGAGCCGCTCGATGACGGCCGTTGATTTCTCCCCCGTGACCGACCGGATGGCCAGCCAGAGCGTCATCAGGCCCCAGGCGATGAAACCCAGGAACAGCAGCACGGGAGGCGCCCAGTTCGAGAAGACCAGGATGACTGCGATCACACCGTAGATCAGGGCGCTGAACTGGAAACACATGGCGCGTGAGGCCTCGGTGGCGATGCGGCTCCTCGGCGAGGCCAGGGCCCGGGCGATGGCGGGCGCCAGGAACATCGTCGGCAGGGTCGCGAGATGGAGGAACCCGGCCACCAGGTTCTGCACGCCGTCGTGAACGGGGTGCTGAACCACTGGGGCACTCGGGAACACACCGGCCACCCGGGCAAGTCCCTGCAATGACGCGTTCAGGTCGGCCCGGGTCCGGGCGGTCAGGGCCATCCCCAGCCTCTGCTCGAACAGCTCGTCGCTCAGGCCACCTGATGCGTACACCCGCTGCAGGTATTCCACGGCACGGTCACGCTGCACGTCCGTGACCGCTGTGAAAAGACTCGGATCGGTCATGTCATCCATGGTGCCCCATGGGCCGCCAGGTTCCACCGGGGATGGCCCTGAACTCTCCCCGGTACCTCCCGGGACGGTCAGCGCCTCCCGGAACCCAACCGGTTGCGGGCCCGCAGCGCCCGCTGCGCCTCACGGTTCGCGTCGCGTTCGGCTATGCTCTGTCGCTTGTCCCAGTCCCTCTTGCCCGTGGCGACGGCTATCTCGACCTTGGCGTAGCCATCCTTGAAGTAGATCGACAGCGGAACGATCGTCCTGCCCGTGGCTTCGGTCTCCTTGGCGAGCCGGGTGATCTCCCTGCGATTGAGCAGCAGTTTGCGGGAACGCTTGGCGGCGTGGTTGCGCCAGGTACCGAACTCGTACTCGGGAATGTTGACGTTGCGCAGCCAGACCTCGCCGTCATCCACGGTGGCGAACGCCTCGGCGAGGGAGACCCGCCCCATTCGCAGGGTCTTGACCTCGGTTCCGGTGAGCACGAGCCCGGCCTCGTAGGTCTCGCCGATCTGATAGTCGTGGCGGGCCTTCTTGTTCTGGGCGACGAGTTTACGTCCGGTTTCCCTGGGCATCCCGTAATGATGCCACGTTCAGATTCAGCTGAACCAGCGGGACATCGGATTTGTCACGGAACCGTTCTCCCAGACCATGAGGTGCAGGTGGCAGCCGGTCGAGTAGCCGGTGGTTCCCACGTACCCGATGACCTGCCCCTGGCTCACGTGATCCCCGACCGAGACCACGTAGCTGGTGGCGTGGTTGTACCCGGTGGTCACGTAGGTGCCGCCCTTGCTGCCGTGGTCGATCATGAGGCGGTTGCCGTACCCGGCGTTGAAGTAGCGTTCCGAGACCACGCCGTCCCCAGCTGCGCGGATCGGCGCTCCGCAGCCGGCAGCGAAGTCGGTGCCGTCGTGCAGTTTGCTGTAGCCCAGGACAGGGTGGACCCGCATGCCGTAGGGAGAGCTGATGGCACCGTCCACCGGACGGATGAAACCACTGCTCGAGGAGGAACCCTTGTTCGACGAGCCGGAGGAGGATGAACCGCTCTCCTGGGAGGAGCGTTCACGGGCCTGCCGTTCCTCCTCCTCGCGCTTCTGCTGGGCGATGCGTTCCTGAATGCGACGGTCGACCTCGTTGGCCTCACTCTCCAGTTCGCTTTGACGCCCCTTCTCGGCCGTCAGCTGCGAGTCGGCCTTCTCCTTGGCGGCGTCACGCTGGGACACCTTCTCCGCGACCTCGGCACGCTTCGCCTTCGCGGCTTCTTCGGCTGCCTTGGAGGTTTCAAGCTGTTCCGCTGCCGCCTTGCGCGCCTCCGCAGCTGACGCCTCGGCCTCATCGGCCTCCTTCTTGGCTGCATCCAGCTGGAATCGCCGCGAGGTCAGCTCATCCAGTTCGAGCGCGCTGGAACTGAACAACGTGTCAGCCAGTTGGGCCCGCTGATTCATGTTGCCCGTGCCGACATCGCTGAAGAGGACAGACAGCTCGGCCAGCCCGCCGTTCTGCTGAGTGATGACCGTGATCTCCTCGGAGGTCCGGGCATCCACGGAATCATAGGCAGCCTGAGCGGCGGCAACGTCCGCCTTTGCCTTCTTGGCCTTTGTCTCCGCCGCTGCCAGTTCCGAGGCACGCTGGGTGTCCACTTCCTTTGCCGCCGTGAGTTTGCTCTCGGCATCGGACAGCGCGGTTTCGGCAGATGCGAGCTCCGTTTTTGCCGCCTCGAGGGCACTCACCGCATCGGTGAGTTCCTTGGATGCTCCCTCCACAACGGACTTCTGGGCCTCGATCTGTGAATCCAACTGGTCGCGTCTGTCATCCAAGTCATCCGCCACGGCTCGAGTCGCGAGCGTGCCGAGCATCGTGAGGCTCAGCACCGACGCGATCAGGCCGCAGGCGATTCGTTTGAGGATGGGGTTGTCGGGTAGATGGGGAAGAGCCCGATTCACCTTGATCTCCTTACACGTCAGATTCTCAGGTATTTCCTGGTCGCCAGCAGCGTCGGAATGATCGACAGAGCAATACCAACCACCGCCATGTAGATAATGGCATTGAACACGTGGTCAGGGCCAATCCAAGCTATGGCAGGGAGCGCGTTTCGCGCAGCATTCTCAATCACTAGATAATAGGTAATTGCAATTGAGCCAGATGAGATGAGGACACCGATCAAGCCTGCGATGAGGCTTTCAAGCAGGAAGGGCAGCAGGATGTAGAAGTTGGACGCCCCGACCAGGCGCATGATGCCGATCTCGCGTCGCCGCGTGAAGGCCGCCATCCGGATGGTGGTCGAGATCTGCAGTGCAGCGGCGAGCAGCAGCAGAACACTCATGCCGATCGTTGCCCACTGGAGCCCTCCCAGAATCTTGAACACGGGATCGAGAACGCTCCTCAGGTCCCGTACGTTCTGGACCCCTTGAAGTCCCTGCGCCTCACTCACGACACCCCTGTAGTTCTCAGGGTTGTTCAGGCTGACACGGAAGGAGTCCTGCATCTGCTCGACGGTGCGGGACGCGAGGACCGGGGAGTCCTTGAACACCCGCTGGAACTCCTTGAAGGCCTCTTCCTGTGACTCGTAGAAAACCTCTTTGACCTCAGGGTTGGCCTTGAGCGCGGATTCAATCGCCTCGCGCTGGGCGTCCGTGGTCGCCTTTCCCGGTTCGCAGGTACCTCCTGTGCTGCGTTCGACACACAGGAAGACGGAGATCTCGACCTTGCCGTACCAGCGGTCCTTGACCAGATCCACCTCCATGGACGTGAGCATGCCGAATCCGAAGAGCGAAAGAGAAACCGACATGGTGACTATGACCGCTATGGTCATCGCCATGTTGCGCTTCAACCCGGACCAAGTCTCCCGAAACGTGTGCCGCATTTGATTCTCCCGGTTTCTCAGTTGACGCCGTAGACGCCCTTGGCCTGGTCACGCACGAGTTCTCCCTTGCGCAGCTCCAGGACGCGACGCCGCATCTGATCCACGATCGAGGAATCGTGGGTGGCCATGATCACTGTGGTCTCAGTACGATTGATCCGATCGAGCAGCTTCATGATGCCGACGCTGGTCTCCGGATCGAGGTTTCCCGTTGGCTCATCGGCGATGAGAATTTTTGGACGGTTCACGAATGCCCGCGCGATCGCAACCCTCTGCTGCTCGCCTCCCGACAGTTCCTCGTTCAGCCGGTTCTCCTTGCCCTCCAGACCGACAAGTCTGAGGGTCTCCGGAACCACTTCACGGATGACACGGGACGGTTTGCCTATCACCTGCAGGGCAAAGGCCACGTTCTCATAGACGGTCTTGCCGGGAAGCAGACGGAAATCTTGGAACACCGTACCGATCTGGCGGCGCAGCGCAGGTACCTTCCACTGGTTGAGAGTCGAGAGATTCTTGCCCGCGACGTACAACGTCCCCTTCGTCGGCCGATATTCACGCAGAATGAGCCGGAGGAAGGTTGATTTTCCGGATCCCGACTGGCCCACGAGGAACACGAACTCGCCCTTGGCTATCTCAAGGTTGATGTTGCGAAGTGCCGGGCGGTCCTGCCCGGCATAGAACTTCGTGACGTCCTCGAAAGTGATCACTGTGCTGCTCCGACCGACTAGGGGAAGTTTCCTGAGAGTATCTCAGGACACGGCCTGTAGCAGTTAACCACGCCCCACCAAACCTGCTCAACCAACACGCCGCTACCAGTTGATCCGGGTTGAGAGTCTCATCCGGGCAAGGACCCCCGAGGCGTGACCAACCGACACACAGCTGCCCGAATGCGTACGCGACGAGCTACGGGCAGGACCGGTGTGGCGGCACGGCGCCTCAGTTCGTCGAGGCTCCCGCCCCACACGAGGGGGCTCCGACTACTTGACTACTTGGCGCCACCCTCGCTCTTCTTGCGCCATCGGATACCCGCATCGATGAAGCCATCGAGGTCGCCATCGAAAACCGCGTCCGGATTTCCCACCTCGTACTCGGTACGCAGATCCTTGACCATCTGGTACGGGTTCATCACGTAGGAACGCATCTGCGCCCCCCAGGAGTTCCCCCCGTCACCCTTGAGCGCGTTCATCTCCTTCTCGCGTTCCTGCCGGGCCAGTTCCAAGAGCCTCGACTGGAGCACGCGCAAGGCCGCCGCCTTGTTCTGCAGCTGCGACTTCTCGTTCTGGCAGCTGACGACCACACCAGTGGGCAGATGTGTGATGCGTACGGCCGAGTCCGTGGTGTTGACGGACTGTCCACCGGGCCCCGAGGAACGGAAAACGTCGACCCTGATGTCGGCCTCCGGGATGTCGATGTGGTCGGTTTCCTCGGTGACGGGCAGCACCTCGACACCAGCGAAGGAGGTCTGCCGACGGCCCTGGTTGTCGAATGGGGAGATCCGCACGAGACGGTGAGTGCCCTGCTCCACGGAGAGTGTGCCGTAGGCGAAGGGTGCCTTGACCGCGAAGGTGGCAGATTTCAGGCCCGCCTCCTCCGCGTAGGACGTGTCATACACCTCGACGGTGTAACCATGGCGTTCCGACCACCGCAGGTACATGCGCATCAGTTTCTCCGCGAAATCCGCGGCATCAACCCCTCCGGCCTCGGCGCGAATGGTAACCAGCGCGTCCCGGGAGTCGTACTCGCCGGACAGCAGGGTGCGAACCTCGAGCGCCTCGATTTCCCCGGCGAGCCGGTTGAGTTCACGCTCCACCTCCCCTCTCGCGTCTGCATCGTCCTCCTCGACGGCCAGTTCGAACATGACGGCAGCATCATCGAGACGACCTCGCAGCGTCTCGAGGCGCTCCACCTCGGCCTGCCGCGCGGACAGGGTCGAGGTGACCCGCTGGGCATTGTCCTGGTCATCCCAGAGGTCGGGAGCAGCCACCTCCTCCGCGAGCCGTGCAATCTCAGCGCGCAACCTCGGCAGGTCGGCCACCGCCTCGATGGATTCCAAGGACTTGCCGAGCTGGTCAATCTGGGTCATGAGGTCTGCATCCGCCACAAGCGGGCAGTCTACCGCCTTGCGTCTGTACCGATGACTGGTTGAATTGGTGTCCCCGGAGAAAGGAAGCACGAATGGCTGCGACGAAAACTCGTCTCAAGGCCGAGCTGGCAAAAGCGCTGCGGGCGAAGGACGAGTTCACCAAGTCCACGATCCGCATGATGCTGGCTGCCATCACCGTCGAGGAGGTGGCCGGCAAGGTGGCACGCGAGCTGAGCGACGCCGAGGAACTGGCCGTCATCACGAAGGAACGCCGCAAGCGTCTCGATTCAGCCGCGACGTATGCCGAGGCCGGGCGTCCTGAGCTCGCCGAGAAGGAGAACGCCGAAGCCGAGTTCATGGCCGGATACCTACCTGCCCCGCTGACCGATCAGGAATTGGACGCACTTGTCGAGGCGGAGGTTGCAAGAGTGAGAGCCAACGGCGAAGCGCCATCCATGAAACACATGGGCACCGTCGTGAAAGCCGTGAACGCGGCCGCCGCGGGCCGCGCCCCGGGGGCCGAGGTGGCGGCCCGTGTCAAGGCTGCTCTGCTCAGCTGACTTGGCCAGGCCCTGTCCCTTTGCCACAATGGGCAGGCCCGAGGGCGCATAGCTCAGCTGGTCAGAGCACCTGCCTTACAAGCAGGGGGTCGGGGGTTCAAGTCCCTCTGCGCCCACCGGGGACGTCGGGCTCGGTCAAGATCTCACAGAGTTCGGTCCACGATGTCCCTACGAGCGGTTCAAGTCCTGGAAGCAGCCGATTCGGACGTGCGACACATGACGAGAGCTCACCGGGGATCTAGACTGAATTCTTGAGCAGGCGGACGGGAAGGGAAGTGGATGACGGACGATTCGTCGTGGCCCACCGGTCCCCGCAGGTCAGCTGATTACGGGGCGTCCGCCCGGCACGCCAAGACGATCGACCCGGTTCCATCCCGGGGGCGGCATTCACTTTCAGAACCCGATTTCGACCCGGAACCTGCGCGCAGAGGGGCTCGCAGGTTCATGGACCCCGAGCCCGAACACTGGTACGAACCGAGTCAGGATTCGTACGACACCCCGGCGCCACTGCACGTCGACGGCCGCGGACACCGGGAAGACTCCTGGCCGGATTCCACCGCCAGGCCCGGGCCCGAGCCGGTCTCCGACTTCTGGGCAGTTGCAGAGGCCCGGAGCCGGGCCTCTGCTGTGGACGTGGAGGCCGACCCACCGGAGCACGCCCACGAATCCGACCCGAACCCCTCGTCGCCATCCTCCCCGAACACCACCAACGAGGAGGACCGGCGGGTCGTCCCGGCCCGGGCCGTCACACCCGATCTCTCGGGCAGGGTGAAACGGATCGGCTTGGCGGTCCTGACCGGAGTTCTAGTCATCGCGCTCAGCATCACGATCTGGTTCTGGAGCACCCGCGGCGCCTGGGAGTTCGCCTCTCTCTGGCCTTTCGAAGCCGCATCACAGGAAACGCAGGGATCCCCGGATCCCGAGAACACCGAGGCCGCGAAACCCGCCAGCAGCGAGCAGGTTCTCGACGACACCAAGTTCTCCGTCCCCGCCGGTTGGAGTGAGTACGTCAATGATCTGCCGCTGCCCGAGCCCGGCCGTCTGGTGACGAGACTCCACCACACCGAAACCGGGATCCTCCTGCAGGTGACCTCGGTGACTCCCAAAAGCGATCTCAGCGACTTGGCCTCGGCCTGCACAACATTGTCGAGTGGACAGCAGGAACGGTTCACGGACATCACTGCCACGCCGGCCGTCTCGGTTGGCATCAACCAGGCTCAGGGGGCGGGTGTCACGTGCGGCTTCCACGGAACCCGTGTCAAGGACAACGTGCCCAACACGGTCACGTTCACTCTCCTGCTGCGAGCCAACGACAGCCACGTCCTGATTCTTCGCAACATCATCCCGGATTCCGTCAGCAGCGGCACCGCCGCTCGCCAAGAGCTGGCGGGCATGAACTGCACCGTCAGCCTCAACTTCGGGGTCGCCCTTCCCCTCTGCTGACGGACACCTGCCCGGTCATTTCTGGCCGGGACGGCGGCTCAGGACATCGAAGGGCTTGCGCAGGGACCGCCACCACTGGGTACGAGGACGCATGCGCTCCCAGTCCATGTCCTCCGTCACGTCACGCAATGCGGCGAACAAGCCATCGACACCGGCGTGTGCAGCGGCGTACTGCGTGGATCCGGTCCGCAGCTGACGGTCCAGGTACCCGATGGCGTTCCAGGCCAGCCGGGTGGCGTTGATGCGGTCGAACGGCGAGGGGGTGCCTCCCTGCTGCAGGTGTCCGACCACGGATTCTCTCACGGAGAAGCTGCCTTTCCCCTCGGCCTCGTAGAGTTTGCCCAACACCTCGGTGGTGTAGTGCTCGCTGGTCCCCTCCCCCACCACGGCCAGGTAGAAGTTCCGCCCGGAGTCGAATGCGTCGACGAGTGCCTTGATGTCGGTCTCGAGCTCGGTCAGGGTTATCCCGGTCTCCGGGAGATACGCCTTCTCGGCTCCCCCAGCCAGGCCCCCGACCAGCGGCAGGAAACCGCAGCCGCGGCCCATCGTCTCCACGATGAACGCCCGTCTGCTGGCCGAGGCGCTCATCCGCAGCATGTCGATCGCATCCACGACCGTGTTGAGGGCTGTGTCCGCCCCGACTGCCATCGGCCAGCACGGAAGATTGTTGTCGATGCTCGCCGGCACCACCGCGATCGGAATGTTGAAGGCAGGATAACGCCGGCGTTCCCGCTCCATCAGATCAACCGAAGCGTAGGCGTGGTACCCACCCATCACCAGGAGAGCGTCCACCTGATGGTCCTCCAGTTGACGCGCCATCGAATAGAGCTCGGCTTCCGAGGGGACGTAGCGACGGGTCCCGAAATCCGCTCCTCCGGTGTGGGCCATGCCCTCGACATCGGCCCAGTCGACATCGTCGAAGTTGCCCTCGATCAGGCCCGGCATTCCACCACGTACCGCAAGCATCTGGTAGCCGAGGTCGATACCGGAGCGCACCGCGACCCTCGCCAACTGGTTCATACCCGGGGCCAGCGCCCCGGCGTGCATGATCGCGATTCTCCTGCCCGCGGGATCCGCGACGGATGGTCGCGCCTCGGTGATGGCCCGGTAGATGTCGATCATCATCTGGAACCCGGGCCCGCGAGAAGAAATGGCGGCCTCGTAGTCACCTTCAGCGATGTAATCGGCGATCCTGCGGGTCGCCACCACGGAGGCCAGCAAGGGTCGCGTGTCGACGTTGTCATTGTGGACACCCACGAGAACGGGTTCGCTCTCGACACCGGCATCGAGCACCTCGGAAACCGCCTCAACCCCGCATGCGGTCGCCATCCACCGATCGTAGGCCGATGGTTTCCCGCCACGCTGAACGTGTCCCAGGATTGTGATCCGGGCGTCCTCCCCGCTCCTCTCCTTGAGGATGTCGCGGATACGGTTTGCCGTGATCGGTTCACCCTGCCGGTCCGCGGCACCCTCGGCGACCACGAGGATCGAGTCGCGTCTCCCGGCCTGCCTTCCCCGAGCGAGGACATCGACCATGCGGTCCTCCCAACCGTCCCGGGGCGGGGACTCCGGCAGAAAGGTGTAATCCGCGCCGCCGGCTATGGCGCTCATCAACGCGAGGTAACCGCAGTTGCGGCCCATCACCTCGATGATGAAGGTCCTCTGGTGAGACTCCGCAGTGGCGGAGATGGCGTCTATCGCCTCCGTTATGCGATGCAACGCGGAATCGGTCCCGATGGTCATGTCAGTGCCGACCATGTCGTTGTCGATCGAACCGGCCAGCCCCGCGATCTGGAGGACAGGGTGACGTTCGGCCAGTTCCGACTCAAGCTCGCCGTTGCTCGTCAGCTCAGCCAACAGCTCACCCCACTCCAGGCGCAGCTGGCGGGTGCCGGTGAGAGACCCGTCGCCTCCTATCACGATCAAACGGTCGATGCCGGAGGTCACGAGATTCCTCACCGCCGCCTTGCGTCCCTCGCGGTCCCGGAACTCGGGGCAGCGTGCGGTTCCGATGACGGTGCCGCCCTTGTTCAGAATCCCGGAGACGTCGTTCCAGCCCATCTGTTTGATGTGGTCGCCACCCGTGACGGCTCCCTGCCAACCCTCCTGGATGGCGAAGACCTCAGCGCCCGCCTGGATAGCGCCCCGCACGATCGCGCGCACAGCGGCATTCATGCCCTGGGCGTCCCCACCCGATGTGAGCACGCCGATTCTCGTTCTGGCGGTCATTTCCACGCTCCTTCCGAGGTGGGTGTCAACGTCGAGCGGCTCCCCTGGGGCGAACCACCTTGTGTGCCTGCCAGTCCGGCGACACGTTTGCGGAACTGGTCAGTGACAGGCCTGCGGTTGCGGTTCCCTCCGCCAGGTCGCTCGGAGCGACGTAACCGGGCCTTCCGACCTTCGGGGTCAGCAACCAGATGAAACCGGTGGCCGCCAGATCCTTCATCGCATCCACCAGTCCGTCGACCACGTCACCGTCATCCTCCCGCCACCAGAGAACGACCACGTCCACCGCTTCTATGGCGTCCTCAATCATGTCGGCGTCAATGACGTCCATGATCTCATCGCGCAGTTCGGGATCGGTGTCCTCGTCCCACCCCAGTTCTTGGACGATCATACCGGCGTCCAGCCCGAGCAATTCGGCTCCCCGCGCCACGGTCACGACACTTCCCCTTGAATTATGTGTCCCACGGGATCTAGCCTGCCAGATCCCCCGGGCCCTGTGCACCCGGGGGATCAGATCGAATCAGTTTCAAGGCCTCACTCGGCGTCCCCGGTCTTGCCGGAGGTTCCTGCGGTGACGTCGTCGAGGCGGTACCGCCGGGCAGCTTCCAAGGGCCATTCGCGGGGTATCTCATCCTTCAGGGCCAGCTGTTGCAACACCGCGACGGCGATGGAATGACCGTCGATGTTGTAGTAGCGCCGAGCAGCCGCCCGGGTGTCGGAGAAACCGAACCCGTCCGCACCGAGAGTCGTGTACTCGCGTGGCACCCAGGGCCGGATCAGGTCCGGCACGGCGTGCATGTAATCGCTGACGGCGACGACGGGGCCCTGCGTGCCGGCAAGCTTCGACTCGACCCAGGTGGGGGCGTGCTCCCCGAACGGGTCGTTGAACCTGGCCTTGTCGCGGGCGAGTCCCTCGCGACGCAGCTCACCCCAGGACGTGACGGACCAGACGTCCGCGACCACTCCGTAGTCGTCCTTGAGCAACTGCTGGGCCTCAAGCGCCCACGGCACGCCAACGCCGGAGGCGAGGATCTGCGCGCGGCGGGCATCCTGGCCGACCCCGTCGAAGGATCCGGGACGCAACAGGTACATGCCCTTCAGGATTCCCTCGACGTCCACGTTCTCCGGTTCGGCGGGCTGCACGTAGGGCTCGTTGTAGACGGTGAGGTAGTACATGACGTTCTCTGGCTTCTCCCCGTACATCCGGCGCAGGCCGTCGCGGACGATGTGCGCCAGCTCGTAGCCGTAGGCGGGATCGTAGGCGGCGAAGGCGGTGTTGGTGGAGGCCAGGACCGGTGAGTGACCGTCCATGTGCTGCGTGCCCTCGCCCGTCAGAGTGGTGCGACCGGCTGTGGCCCCGATCACGAACCCGCGAGCGAGCTGATCGCCGGCCGCCCACATGGAGTCGCCGGTGCGCTGAAACCCGAACATCGAGTAGAACACGTAGATCGGGACCATGGGCTCGCCGTGGGTGGCGTAGGAGGTCCCTGCGGCGGTGAAGGCCGCCATCGAACCGGCTTCGTTGATCCCGGTGTGGAGGATCTGACCATTGGTGGCCTCCCGGTAACTGAGGAACAGGTCCGCATCGACGGGCGTGTACTTCTGGCCGCCGGGATTGTAGATCTTGATGGTCGGGAAGAAGGCGTCGATACCGAAGGTGCGCGCCTCGTCGGGGATGATGGGCACCACGCGCGGAGCGAATGCCTTGTCGCGCATCAAGTCCTTGAGCAGGCGCACGAACGCCATGGTGGTGGCCACCTCCTGCTTGCCGGAGCCCTTGCGAACGGATTCGTAGGCCTTCTCGCCCGGCAGCGAGATGAACTTGCGATCCCCTCGGCGTTCCGGCACGTAGCCACCAAGCGCGCGGCGGCGTTCCTGCAGGTACTGCATCCGCGGATCCTCCGCCCCGGGCCGCACGTACGGTGGGCGGTAGGGATCGGCCTCGAGCACGGCATCGGAGACCGGCACGTGCACACGGTCACGGAACGCCTTGAGATCATCGAGGGCCATCTTCTTCATCTGGTGTGTGGCGTTGCGGCCCGCGAAGTGCTGGCCCAGGAAGTAGCCCTTGATGGTGTGGGCGAGAACGACCGTGGGCGCACCCGTGAACTCGGTCGCCGCCTTGTAGGCGGCGTAGACCTTGTGGAAGTCGTGGCCGCCGCGGGTCAGCGCCCAGATCTGATCGTCGGTCCAGTCCTTGACCATGGCCGCGGTGCGGGCGTCGCGCCCGAAGAAATGCTCGCGCACGTAGGCGCCGTCGTTGGCCTTGAAGGTCTGGTAGTCACCGTCGGTCGTGGTGTTCATCAAGGTGACCAGTGCGCCGTCACTGTCCGCTGCGAGCAACGGGTCCCAGCCCCGGCCCCAGATCAGCTTGATGACGTTCCAACCCGCCCCTCGGAAGAATGCCTCGAGTTCCTGGACGATCTTGCCGTTGCCGCGCACCGGACCGTCGAGGCGCTGCAGGTTGCAGTTGATCACGAAGGTGAGGTTGTCGAGTTCCTCGTTGGCTGCCAGCTGCAGCAGGCCACGGGACTCGGGTTCGTCCATCTCACCGTCACCCAGGAACGCCCAGACGCGCTGCTGGGAGGTGTCCTTGATGCCGCGGTTCTGCAGGTAACGGTTGAACTGCGCCTGGTAGATGGCGTTCATGGGGCCGATCCCCATGGAGACCGTCGGGAACTCCCAGAAGTTCTGCATCTGGTGGGGGTGCGGGTAGCTGGGCAGGGCCCGCACCCTGCCGTCGACGATGTGGCTGTGCTCCTGACGGAACCCGTCCAGGTCCGCCTCCTCGAGGCGCCCCTCCAGGAAGGCCCGGGCGTACATGCCGGGGGAGGCATGCCCTTGGAAGAACACCTGGTCGCCGCCTCCCGGGTGGTCCTTGCCCCGGAAGAAGTGGTTCATCCCCACCTCGTACAGGGTCGCGGCGGAGGCGTAGGTTGAGATGTGTCCGCCGACACCGATTCCCGGACGCTGGGCCCGGTGAACGGTGATGGCGGCGTTCCAACGGAGCAGGCGGCGGATCTGACGTTCCAGATCCTCGTCCCCCGGATAGGGCGGTTCCTTGTCCGTCGGAATGGTGTTGACGTAGTCGGTGCCGGTCAGCGAGGGAACCCCAACGTGGCGCTCGCGCGCCCGTTCCAACAGCTTCAGCATGACATAGCGGGCACGGTTGCGACCGCCGTGCTCGATCACCCCGTCGAGCGACTCCAGCCACTCGGCGGTCTCTCCCGGATCTGTGTCCGGGAGGTTCGTCGGCAGGCCGTTGAGGATCGGCCCGACCTGGTCCTGGATGCTCACGTGAGTCCTCTCGTCGCGATGATGTGCACGGTAGAGGCAAAGATACCGCGCGACAGCCGGTCCGCGAATTATCACCGGGCCGCGGCCGCCCCGTCCGGCTTGCAAACCTGTTCACACGATGTCAAGGTGGCCGGGTGGAGTCATGTTTCGCCCCAACGGAAAGGACAGGGATGTTCCGCCTGAAGAAACGGGCTGCTGTCGCCACCTTGAGCATCATCTCCTTGTTCGCCCTGGTCGCCTGCAGCAGCACCCCCTTGGAAGAGCCCACGAACAGCCCAAGCGACGTTCCGAGCGGATGCGCCACCTTCACACAATACGGAAACCTGCAGGGCAGGTCAGTCAATGTCTATGCCCCTATCGTCTCCCCCGAGGACCAGTCCCACATCGAGTCCTTCAAGCCATTCGAAGAATGCACCGGAGTCAAGATCAACTACGAAGGGTCCCGTGAGTTCGAGACCCAGCTCCCCATCAAGATCGACGCCGACGCCCCACCGGACATCGCTTATTTCCCACAGCCCGGCCTGCTGAGAAGTCTCATCACCCGTTTTCCCGGCAGGATCAAAGAAGTTCAGGGACAAGCCCTGACAAACCTCGACGCCAATTACCGGAACGTCTGGAAAGAGTACGGATCCGTTGAGGACAGAATCTATGCGGTTCCCGTGGGGGCGAGCGTGAAATCTTTCGTCTGGTACTCGCCGCGCGCCTTCACGGAGAACGGATACCAGATTCCCCGGACATGGGAGGAACTGATCACCCTGACCCAGAGGATCGCGGAGGAGCATCCGAACGCAAAACCTTGGTGTGCGGGAATCCAAGCCAGCAACGGAACCGGGTGGCCGGCCACCGACTGGCTCGAGGACATGATGTTGCGCACCGCAGGCCCGGACGAATACGACCTGTGGGTCTCACACAGGATTCCATTCAACGATCCCCGGGTGGTTGCCGCCATGGACCAAACGGGAAGCATTCTGAAGAATGAAACCTATGTGAACGGCGGACTGGGAAGCGTGAAATCCATCGCTACCACTTCTTTCACAGCCGCAGGCCTGCCGATACTTGACAACACCTGCTTCCTGCACCGTCAGGCCTCCTTCTACCAAGTGAACTGGCCCACCGAGAAGAAGATCTCGGAGGACGGCGACATTTTCGCCTTCCTCCTCCCCGGCAAAACCGATACGGAACAACCGGTCCTCGTCGGCGGTGAGTTCGCGGCGGCATTCAACGACCGTGAAGAGGTGCGGGCTTTTCAGGCATATTTGACCTCACCTGAGTTCAGCAACACGAAAGCAAAGGTCACGGGACATGGATGGATCTCGGCGAACAAGAAACTTGATCCCTCCACCCTGTCGTCTCCCATCGACAGGCTCTCCTACGAACTGATCACCAATGACAGCAGCGTTCTCCGTTTCGACGCGTCGGATCAGATGCCGGGAGCCGTCGGTACCGGAACTTTCTGGACCGGCATGACGGACTGGATCTCGCTGGACAAGTCCTCCCGGGACGTACTGACCGAGATAGAGAACTCCTGGCCGAGAACCTGATCAACCACCCCGCTCCCATGACGGCCATCCACCCCGGACCGAGTAGGCTGGCAGCCACCATGACCGCTCATCAGCCCGCACGGCCGGGTACTCTTCCCGCCACCGTATCGTCAGCTCGATCCCGAGCCGCCATCCTGAAACGACTGCGGGCCACCACAGCGACCATGAACACCGCCACCCTCACGGCCTTGGAGGCTCGGCACACATGGTTCGCGGAACTCGATGCCGAATCCCGGTCCTGGATCAACGTGCTGGCCCGGGGGGGAATCGACGGTTTCGTGAACTGGGTCAGTGGTTCGGCCTTCTCCTTCGAGTCGGTCTTCGACTCCGCCCCCCGGGCTCTCGCAGGACGCATCTCCCTGAGACAGACGGTCGACCTGGTGCGCACCACCACCGATGTCGTGGAGGAACAGATCCAACTTCTGTTGCCACGCGCGGACCAACAACCGTTGCAGCTGGGAATAGTGCACTATTCCCGTGAGATCGCTTTCGTGGCAGCCGCGGTCTACGCACGCGCCGCAGAGGCGCGGGGAGCCTGGGACTCCCGCATCGAGGCAACGATCGTCGACGCGGTGGTCCGGGCCGAGGCCGATGAATCCGTCACGTCGAGGGCATCCACCCTCGGCTGGGATTCCGAGGCCCCCACGATCGTGGTCATGGCGGGCGCCCCCAAGGATCCGCGGGTCGATGAACTGCGCAGAGCATCTGCGCGACTCTCCTTGGACGTGCTCGCGGCTCCCCAAGGTGAACGTCTCGTGTGCATCTTCGCTGGTGAGGTGCTGACCGACCCTGCTCGGGCATGCGCCCTGGTGACAAAGCTCGAGCCACACTTCGCTCCCGGTCCCATCGTGATCGGCCCGCTCGCGGAAGGGCTCCGCGGGGCCCCCACCTCCGCCAGGTCCGCCGCATCCGGATATCGGGCAGCCCGGGCATGGCCCGAGGGCCCCAGGACCCTGCTGTCGCACGACCTGCTTCCGGAGCGGGCACTCGCGGGTGACGGACACGCCCGCAGAACCTTGGCCCGCGACATCTTCGGTCTTCTCAAGGGGGCCAAGGAGCTTCTCGATACCTGCATCGGTTTTCTCGACGCCGGATCCTCGATGGAGGCCACGGCACGAGCCATGTTCATCCATCCCAACACCGTCCGCTACCGCCTGCGGCGGATCCAGGACGTGACGGGGTACAACCCGACGGATGCGCGAGAAGCCTACGTTCTGAGGCTGGCAATCACGTTGGGACGCCTCCAGGAGTGATCCCGAACATCGACGCCCGTCAGACCCGTTCTTGTGGGAATCCCACAATCCCTTCAGAGTCATTTTCGTCACCTTCACAGCCACACACATCGTCAGCGAGAGGGCAGAGTTGGGTTCGTGCTAGCTATCGTCGCTCCGGGCCAAGGAGCCCAGACCCCCGGATTTCTCGCCGCTTGGCTGGAGGAACCCAGCTTCAGGACCCGCCTCGAGTGGCTGAGTGCCATCACCGACATCGACCTCGTGGCCCACGGAACCACATCGGATGCGGAGACCATCCGGGACACCGCGGTGGCACAGCCCCTGCTGGTCGCATCCGCACTCGCCACATCTGAGCAGCTGCACCCCGATGTTTCCGAGCGTGCAGATGTGGTCGCCGGGCATTCCGTGGGTGAACTCGCCGCCGCGGCCATGGCAGGGGTGATCTCCGTCGAGTCCGCGATGGTGCTGGTCCGGGAACGAGGCCGCAGCATGGCCGCGGCTTCCGCCACCACACCCACCTCCATGACCGCCGTGATCGGAGGAGACCGCGAAGAGGTGCTGGCGGCCATCGAGGCAGCGGGTCTGACTCCCGCCAACAACAACGGCCCCGGCCAGATCGTCGCCGCAGGCACAACGGAGCAGCTGGCAACCCTGGCCGACAACGCCCCCCACCGCGCCCGGCTGAAACCCCTCAGCGTCGCCGGGGCCTTCCACACCCATCACATGACCCCCGCCGTGGCCCGTCTGGAAGCGCTGGCGGCGGCCGTACCCACCGAGGATCCTCGCACCGGTCTCCTCAGCAATGCCGATGGAGCGGTCGTGACCTCGGGGCGCGAGTACCTGGAGCGCCTGGTCCGGCAGGTGGCGAACCCGGTTCGCTGGGATCTGTGCATGGAGACCATGGCGGGTCTCGGCGTCACCGGAATCCTCGAACTCGCGCCCGCGGGCACCCTGACGGGTATCGCGAAACGCAACCTCAAGGACGTCGAATTGTTCAAACTCAACACCCCGGACCAGGTGGACGAGGCCCGCGCATTCTGCGAGACCCACTCGGCCAAGGCCTGAAACCCCTACCCCTGCTTCACCGAACCGCCCGAAAGGCCGCGACATGACACTGACCCCCTCCACCGGTAGCCGCCACGCCCGTATCCTGAGCGTCGGCGGCTACCGTGGTTCGCGAGTCGTCGACAACGATGAGATGTGCACCATCATCGATTCCACCCCGGAGTGGATCGAGCAGCGCACCGGCATCCAGGAACGTCGCTGGGCGACCGATGAGGAAACCCCCCTGTTCATGGCGGTGGCCGCGGCACGCAAGGCCCTTGACCGCGCCGGGCTGGAGCCGTCCCGGATCGACGGGATCATCTGCTCCACCGTTTCCCATTTCCAACAGTCCCCCTCACTGGCCGTCTACGTCGCCCATGAACTGGGCCTGAGCGCCGGTCCGGTCGCCTTCGACATCTCGGCGGCGTGCGCCGGTTTCTGCCACGGAATCAGCATCGCCGAATCGCTGGTGCGTTCCGGGGCAGCCACCAACGTCCTGGTCATCGGCGTCGAGACCCTGAGCCGCATGGTCAACCTGGAGGATCGCACCACCGCCTTCCTGTTCTCCGACGGCGCCGGGGCCGCCATCGTCGGCCCGAGCGACGAGCCCGCCATCGGTCCCGTCGTCTGGGGCTCCGACGGCTCCCAGGCCCTCACCATCCAGATCCAGGACTGGGCCGATGTGACCGACCCGGAACAGCGGATGCCCCTGATCAGCATGGACGGCCGCACCGTTTTCCGCTGGGCCACCACCTACATCACGACCAAGGCCCTCGAAGCCGTGAAAGCAGCCGGGATCACTCCCGGGGAACTGGACGTCTTCATACCCCACCAGGCCAACAATCGGATCACCGATTCGATGTTGCGCCATCTGAAACTGCCCGAGAACGTGGTGGTGTCCCGCGACATCACACACATGGGCAACTCGTCAGCGGCCTCGATTCCGCTGGCGATGGAGGCCCTGCTCGAATCGGGCGAGGCCGCATCCGGGCAGACCGCCCTGATCATCGGTTTCGGCGCCGGGCTCGTTTTCGCGGGCCAGGTCGTCACCCTTCCATGACCCAACCAGCCATCGACCAACAAGGAGACAGCAATGGCAAGCACTGAAGAGATCCGCACCGACCTCGCCGAGATCGTCAACGACGTCGCAGGCGTGGCGGCGGAGGACGTCCAGCTGGACAAGTCCTTCGTCGATGACCTGGGCGTCGATTCCCTCTCCATGGTGGAAATCATCTACGCCTGCGAGGACAAGTTCGGCGTCTCGATCCCCGACGAGGACTCCAAGAACCTGAAGACCGTGGGCGATGCGGTCGCCTACATCGAGCGCGCCCAGGCCTGAGATCGGCCGGTGGGGGTGGCACCCGTCCTCGCCGCCCCCACCACTCCTTTCAATCCACGCGAAAGCACCTCAGATCCCAGGAGTTCAACATGACCGAGGTAGTCATCACCGGTTTCGGTGCGTTCACCCCACTCGGCGTAGACGCCCCCAGCACCTGGGAGGCCATGCTCGCCGGCCACTCCGGTGTGCACACCCTTCCCTACGAGTGGGCGAAGCCGCTGCCCGTCACGTTCGCGGCAGAGGCGGCTGGCGACCCCACCGAGAAACTCGATCGGATCGAGGCCCGTCGTCTCGACAGGAGTTCGCAGCTCGCCATGGTCGCCGGGCAGGAGGCCTGGAGGGATGCCGGTCTCGAAACCGGCGATGACAATTCCCTCGATCCGGATCGGCTGGCCGTGTGCGTCGGTACCGGCATCGGTGGCCTGCACTCGCTGCTCGGCAACTGGGATCTCCAGAAGGAGAAGGGACTCCGCAGGGTCTCCCCCTTCACCATTCCCATGCTCATGGCGAATGCACCCGCCGCCAACCTGGGCCTGAAGTTCGGTGCCGCGGCCGGTGTCCACGCGCCCGTCAGCGCCTGCGCATCGTCGAATGAGGCCATCTCGCTCGGCCTCGACCAGATCCGACTGGGTCGCTGCGACATCGCCGTCGTCGGGGGGTCGGAGGGTGTCATTCATCCGCTGCCCATCAACGCCTTCGCCCAGATGCAGGCCCTGAGCCGCCGCAATGATGACCCGGAACATGCCTCACGTCCCTGGGACATCGGTCGCGACGGATTCGTCCTCGGTGAAGGTTCCGTCATCATGGTCATCGAAACCCTCGAGCACGCCCGCGCACGCGGGGCACGCATCTACGGCACCCTCGCCGGGGCCGGAATCAGCAATGACAATCACGACATGGTTCAGCCCGAACCGACGGGCCGCGGTCAGTCCACCGCCATGCTCAAGGCCCTGCAGGCCTCGGACCTCCGACCCGGCGACATCAAACACATCAACGCCCACGGCACCTCAACCCCACAGGGCGACATCACCGAGGCGAATTCCATTGCCACCGCCCTCGGTTCCGCCGTGGACGAGTGCATCGTAACCTCCACGAAATCTATGAGCGGCCATCTGCTCGGCAGTGCGGGTGCTCTGGAGACCTTCGCGACCGTGATGGCTCTCAAGAACCGGGTCGTGCCCCCGACCATCAACATCGAGAATCTGGAACCCGGGCTTCCCATCGACATCGCCGTGAACGAGCCGCGTCGACTTCCTGAAGGTGACCTTGCCGCAGTGAACAATTCCTTCGGTTTCGGTGGCTCCAATGTGGCCGTGACCGTGACCAACGCCAACGTCACCGGCTGACCGCCAGAGCTGGACGTGCCCCCGACACGCTGCGTGTCGGGGGCACGTCCAGCTCCAGCTCATGCCCGGCTCGTTCTCACACGACCTGATGGAGCCAGCGGATCGGTGCATCCTCCGATCCGTACCGGAACTGTTCGAGTTCCTCGTCCCACTCAGTACCGAGGAGTCGTTCCATGGCCTGGTGAGCGCTCATTCCCTTGGCGGACGCGGTGTCGAGGGCGTGGCGGATGCGGTCCTCTGGAACCAGGATGTCGCCGTGCACCCCGATTGTCGCGGCGAATGGCCCCAGCGCCGGGGTGTAGCAGTAACGGGTTCCTTCGGCGCCGAGCACGGCATCCTCGGTCACCTCGAAACGAATACGGCCGAACTCGGCCAGACGAGACGCCAACCTGGCCCCGGAACCAGTTGGTCCTGACCACGAGAGTTCGGCCCGGTGAGAGCCGGGTTCGGCATTTTGTTCGCTCCACTGCCAGTTGAGCCCCGCCCCCAGCACCGAGGCGGCTGCCCATTCCAGATGCGGGCACAGCGCGGCCGGGGTGGAGTGGATGAAGATCATCCCTCGCGCCCCGGGCAGGCTCTCGGTAGCCGTGCAAGCGTTCATGTTGTTCTCCTGGGTCTCGGCCGGATTGCCTTCCCCTGCGATCCGTCTCGACTCCAAGCGGTGTCAATTGTGCTACAGCTACGGGAAAGGCACAACAAGAGGCGGCGGTGCCGGCCATAGACTGTGACCATGCAGCGCATGTCCATCGATCAGGCCCTCACGGGCGCGGACTCCATCCGCCAGGTCCGGGCCAATGGGGACGGGGTTTTCTGGCTGGCGGGGATCGCCGCCGAGGACGGCCGGGTGACCATTCGATGCTGGCGGGAAGACGGGATCACCGAGATCACCCCCGGTTTCAACGTTCGTTCCCGGGTGATGGAGTACGGTGGGGGCGCCTACGCGGTGGCTGACGCCCTGGTGGCGTGGTGCGACGATTTCACCAAACGGCTGTGGCTCCTGGATGGGGAAACCACCCGCCCCCTGACCCCCGGGAGCACCCGGTTTCGCTACGGCGGGCTGGCCCTGGACCCCCAACACCGGCTGCTTCTCGCGGTCCGTGAGGATCACGAGGCGACCCCCGAGGAACGCAGCGAAATCGTCGCTCTTGACCTGGATTCCGGCAACAGCGACGGAGGTCGTGTGCTGGTGAGTGGCGCCGATTTCTACGCGGGCCCGGTGGTGCGTGATGGTCGCCTCGCCTGGTTCCAGTGGATGCACCCGAACATGAGCTGGGACGAGGCCTCGGTGTGCGCCACGAAACTTGACGATCCCGGGCAGGTCGACAGGGTCTTCGGGAAGCCCGGGGTCAGCGCGCAGCACCCGGTCTGGCTCGGGAACGGTTCCCTTGCCTACGTCACGGACGGGTCCGGCCATTGGAACTGGGTGGTGCACCACCGAGAGGGGACGCTGATCTGGAGAACCCCTCACGACTGCTCGATCCCGGTGTGGGTGCTGGACGCCCCACCCGCATGCGCAGTGGGGGACGACCTGCTGGCGACGGTCCAGATCGCCGACGGCCGCGGCACGCTCGCGCTGTGGCATCCGCGCAGCGGCAGTGTCACCCATCCACTGCCGGGGACGGCCATGATCGAGTCCCTGGCATCTTCCGGGCAGGATCTGTTCGCGATAGCGGAATGGGATGACCGTCCCGCTTCCCTGGTGCGCATCTCCCCCACCGGGGAACGAACCGAGCTCGTGGCCTCCGAACCGCTGGCGGATCTGAGCCGCCCCGTTTGTCGCTGGTCCGAGGGACCGGCGGGGCCGGTGCACTCCTGGTTCTACCCGGTTCCAGATGCCGCAGCAGCACCGCCCATGCTCGTTCTCACCCACGGCGGCCCCACCTCCGTTCACTACCCGAGCTTCGACAAACTGATCCAGTTCTGGGTGTCCCGCGGGATCTGCGTGCTGGACGTGAACTACTCGGGTTCCACCGGTTTCGGCCGCGCCTACCGGGACCGGTTGAAGGGGCGGTGGGGCGTCCTGGATGTCGCCGACGTGGTTACCGCGGCCCGTGACGTGTGCCGGGAGGGGCTGGCGGATCCCGGGCGTGTGGCCATCGCCGGTGGCAGCGCGGGCGGTTACACCACCCTGCAGGCCCTGGTGACCAGCGATTTCTTCGCCGCCGGCATCAGCTCCTACGGCATCGGGGATCTGCGGAGTCTCGTCGAGGAAACCCACAAAGCGGAGTCCCATTACACCTCCGCCCTGGTCGCCCCATGGCCGGAAGGAGAGCAGGTCTACCGGGAACGTTCCCCGATCACCCGGCTCGACCGCCTCAATGCCCCCATGCTGATTCTGCAGGGCCTGGAGGATCGCGTCGTGCCGCCCGGGCAGGCCTTCGACATGGCGGATGCGGTGCGCGCCAAAGGGCTTCCCCTGGCGCTGGTGACGTTCGAGCACGAGGGCCACGGTTTCCGCTCGCTCGCGGCCCGCGAACAGTCACTGGAATCCCAGCTCTCCTTCCTGGAACAGGTTTTCGGCCTGCCGCTCAGCGACGACGTTCCCGTCCTGCCGATCGAGAACCTCGACCCCTGAGGGGAAGGGGAAACGGATCAGGGCCAGCGGGCCCCCAGGGAGATCACGCCGATGGCGGCGAGGATCGCGAAGATGATCGCCAGCCCCGCATACTGGTCCGTGATCTCCATCGGAACCAGCTCGTAGCCCAGGTCGGATGAGATCGCCTGGTAGATCTCGCTGAGTTCGCCGGCCGACTCGGCCGAGAACTTCTTGCCCCCGGAATTCTCGGCGACGACGTAGAGCTCATGGTGGTCCACGGCCACACGTTCCCGCCTACCGTTGGATTCGATGTAGCCGTCCTGCGTTCCGTAGGCGATGGTGTGGATGGGAACACCCAGCTGTTTCGACTGCTCGGCCGCCGTGGCTGAGTTCCTCCCAAGGTTGGAAGCCCCGTCCGAGAGCAGCACTATGGCGGCAGGAGCCGTCTCATCGGGATGGTCGGGATCCGGTGGCACCAGTTTCAGCGCGTCGAGGCTGGTGTAGATCGCCTCTCCGATCGCGGTGGAAGGGGCCATCTGGAGGCCGTCGATGGCGCGATTCAACACGCCTCTGTCCACGGTGGGGGGAACGTTGATGTCCGCGGTGCCGGCGAAGGTCACCAGCGCGACGTTGAAGCGCTCCGGGAGGCTCGCAATGAATTTCTTTGCCGATTCCTTCGCGGCCTCGAGCCGGTTGGGGGCCACGTCATCGGCCTCCATGGACCAGGACACGTCTATCGTGACGACGATGGTGGCCCGGTCCCGCGCCTGCCTTCCGTAGTCCTTCGGCATCGCCCATGCGATCACCAGCGAAGCGAGGCTGAGCAACGCCAACAACACGGCTCCGTGGCGTTTCCAGGCTGCATCCTTCGGGATGACGAGCCTCAGCCGCGAGTTCGGGGTCCGCGACTGGGGAAGCCGGTTGGCCAGGTACCAGTAGACCCCCGCGATGACGGGGATCAGCGCCAGCGCCCACAGACGGTTGGGCTGCATGAACTCGAGAACCAGTGTCGTCATCGCGGCCACCTCGCAGCCATCATCACGGCCCCCAACGCCGCCACCACGGCGAAACCCAGCGCCCCGAACGCGTACTGCGCGGTCACCGGTTTCCTCACCTCTTCCGCGCCCACTGAGGAACCTATCCTCTTGTAGGCGTCCTTCAGACTGTCCGCGCTGTCCGCGGAAACCGACTCCCCGCCCGTGGTCGCGGAGATCGACCGGAGAACCTCGTTGTCCGGGGCGACGTTGTAGCGCTTCCCTTCCAGATCGACATAACCGTTCTCGGTTCCATAGGCAATGGTGAACACCGGCACACCGGCCTGCTGTACACGGGTCGCGCTTTCCGCTGGATCCGTTCCCGCGGTGTTGCCACCATCGCTCAACATCACGATCATTGCCGGGGCGGGTTCGGAATCGTCCCCGGGGGCAGGGGCTTCGCTGATGGCTCTGAGTGACTGGTCCAACGCGTCCCCGATGGCGGTTCCCTCCCTGAGCTCGAGAGTGCTGATGGCTCTGGTGAGCGCCCCTCGGTCCGTGGTGGGCGGCATGATCATGGAAGGAGAGCCGTTCAGGGAAACCAGGGCGACATTGTAGGAGTCGGGCAGTGCGTCAACGAATTGCTGTGCTGCCGCCTTGGCCGCGTCCAACCGGTTCGGTTCCACGTCGGTGGCCTGCATGGACAGTGATGTGTCTATCACCAGGACCACGGTGGCCCGTTCCCGTGGAACCTTCTCCGTTCCGAGCGGCTGGGCCCACGCCAGGGTGAGCGCCACCAGGGAACACAGCGACATGAAAACCGCCAGGTGTCGCGTCCACCTCCGCTGGGAGCCGATCACCCGACCCAGCACCCCGGTATTGGTGAAACGCAATGACGTTCTTCCCTTGAGACGCATCAGCACCAGGTAGGCGATGACGAGCGCGGGAAGAACCAGCAGCGCCCACAGACGCTCAGGAGTTTTGAAGGCCAGCCAGTCCATCATCGACTCACCCCCTGCGGCGGGGCGTGAAGGGCACTGGCAACCCGCCGGTATCCAAGGACGAAACGCGCGATGTCGGCAACCCAGTCGCGATCCGTGCGCAGCTGGATGTGCCCCGCTCCCGAGCGTCTGAGCGCCACCTTGATACGTTCACGCTGGGCACGAGAAGCCTCATCCATCCGCTGACGGGCGACAGGGTCGGACGTGTTGATGTAGCGCAGGAATGAGGTTTCCGGGTCACGGATCAGCATCTCACCGACGTCGGGAAACTCCAGCTCGTGCCGGTCCACCACCTCGACACACAGCACCTGGTTACGAACCGCCAATCGCCTGATCGCCCGTTCCCAGGGCGGTGGACGGTCCGGGTCGAGCTCTGCTTCACCCGCGGTCAGGAAATCCGAGACCACCACCCGCATGCCGCGGCGACGCTGGGAGCGTGCCATCTGCTCGATACCGTCCGCCAGTTCCAAGTCACCGGGGGCGTTGTCGGGCACGATGGGTTCGGTGAGCATCTGCCGCAGCATCCCGTACAGGGCGGTCCGTCCCGAGCGGGCTGGCAATCGTTTGATACGGTCGGGCAGCATCATCAGCCCGCCGAAACGATCTCCCATCCGCTGACTGAGGAAGCCGATCGTGGCGATGGCGGCGATGCCCAGATCACGCTTGGTGATGCCCTCGGTGCCCCAGTTCATCGACGGGGTCACGTCGAGCAGTCCCCACACCTCGAGTTCCCGATCAGCCATGGTGTCGCGAACATGGGGAACCGTGGTGCGTGCCGTCACGGCCCAGTCCATCATCCTGACATCGTCCTGACCCGGCTGGTAGGGGCGGGCATCGTTGGTGTCGGATCCCGGTCCGGGAAGCAGCCCCAGGTGATCACCATGGAGAAAACCCTCCAGACGACGGACCACTGCGAGCTCCAGACGCCGCAGGGCGGCTTCCGGGGCCAGTTTGGTCAGCGGAATGGTGGGGCCGCTCGGCGTCTTCAGCACGGACGTGGCTGCCCCCGGGTCGCGGGGAGCCTGAGCTGCGGGTACGAAGATTGGGGAGGTCAAGGTGACCTCAGGCCTGACCGGGCTGGTAGCCGTGCTGCTGGTGACGTTGCTGACGCGACTGGTCGTTCCACACGGGTGTGGGTGCCGGAACCATGGCCAGTATCCGATCCACCACGTCGGTGGTGAGAACGTTGTCCGCAACCGCGTCGAAACCGAGCACGATGCGGTGGGACATGACGTCACGCGCCACGGCCTGGACATCGGTGGGGAGCACGTAGTCGCGGCCGTTGATCAATGCGAGGGAACGCGATGCGGCGACCAGGCCGAGTGTGGCGCGGGGGGAACAGCCGATCTGGATCACCGGTTCCAGATCCGGCATCCCGAACTCGGCTGGATCGCGAGTGGCGAGCACGAGGCGCACGATGTACTCGCTGACGAGGTTGTGGACGAAAACCTTGGACGCCATGTCCTGCAGATGGCGCACCAGCCCGGGGTTCAGGACCTGTTCCGCCTGCGGAGGTTTGACGCTCATGCGCCTGAGAATCTCGAACTCCTCGTTTCCCCTCGGATAGGGCACGTCCACCTTCACGAGGAAGCGGTCCCGTTGGGCCTCGGGGAGTGGATACACGCCCTCCGACTCAACCGGGTTCTGGGTTGCGATCACGATGAACGGCTCAGGTGCCGGGTAGGTCCTGCCACCGATGGAGACCTGTTTCTCGGCCATCAGCTCGAGCATCGCGGACTGCACCTTCGCGGGAGCCCGGTTGATCTCGTCGGCCAGCACGAAATTGACGAAAACCGGACCGAGTTCGATCTCGAAGGACTCGGAGCTGGCGGAGTAGATGCGGGTTCCAACGATGTCTGACGGCACCAGGTCGGGGGTGAACTGCACTCGGGCGAAATCCCCTCCCACAACCGTCGCGAAGGAACGCACCGCCAAGGTTTTCGCGACACCCGGTACACCTTCGAGAAGGCAGTGGCCCTTCGCCAGAAGAGCCACCATCAACTGCTGGACCATGTGTTCCTGCCCGACGATGACCCGTTGCACCTGACTGATTGCCACGCCCAGGAGGCGAGCTGCATCGGCAATGGTGGTGGGCAGAGCTGGCTGCGCGCTGGGGGTAGTCAACTTGGAGTCTCCTTGAAACGATCGCGCACCACGATACCGCGCCTGCAGGAGCAGGACCGAGACGCGGTGGTCGAGGAGCGGAAAGACACTTCGATGTGGTGTCATAGTCCTTGATGACTCAGCCACCAGACTCCGCACCCGAACATGCGGAGCACTTTCCCCTCCTCCCGGAGGACCCGGTTCGCGTGGGCGATTTCTGGATCGACTCACGCCTCGCGGAGAGCCCAGCGGGTGTTGTCTACTGCGCGCACGCGGACGGTTCGGATCCGGTGATGCTGATCCACCTGCGCGACGGCGCGGCCTCCGATCCCGCGGCGCGGGCACGTTTCTCCGGCGAGATCAATGCCATGCACATCGACACCGTCGTGGCCCGTGGCGGCCAGGGCCAGGATGATGGCCGCATGGCAGTGCGTTTCCGGGACGAGGACGACGACCCGATCGTCGCCTCCCACCGCCCCCTCGCCCCGTGGGTGGCCCTGGCCTTCTCCGGTTCCCCCGGGGCCGTGGCCGAGGCACAGCGGGTGCTCGCCGCCGTCGATCTCGTGCACACCCCTCAGCTCGGCTCCCCCGCGGGGCCCGATTTCCAGATGCACTGGTGGCAGAACATCCGCCCGGGAACGTGGCGGATGTGGCCGCTTCCCTGGCCCGGCCGCAAGGACCGAGCCGGTTGGCTCACCCTGCTCACGTCCTTCCTGCTGATGGTGCTGATCGCCTCCGTCGCGGTGCTGTTGGCGATCCTGGTGTTCCAGAACCAGCAGAAGGTACCGCCGCCCGCCCCCGTGCCGAGTTCCGCATCCGCTTCCAGTGGCGGATCCCCCAGCTCCTCCTCGGAGGAGCCGTCCTCCGGGGAGCCATCCTCAGCAGAACCCACGGAACCGGAGAGTCGCAGCGACACCCCCTCGATGGATCAGCCCTCGGGTGACTCCTCGGGACCGGGCAGTCCGAGCCCCGAGCGCAAGTTGTAGTTACCCGCCTTCACACCCAGTGCATTCGGGGAGCACAGGTAACGTACAAGTTGGTCCGGCTGAATGGTGATCGCCCAGAGGTAGCACCTCTCAATCTCGACCACCGAGGCAACAATCATGCAATTTCTGCCCTACCTGGCCAACATCGCCGCGATCTGCGTTCTCGTCTTCGCCATCTACCTGCCACGGCATCACCGCCGTGACCTGGCGGTCGCCTATCTGGGCGTCAACGTCGGTGTCATGGCGGTTTCCATCGGGCTGCTGAACAGCGCGGTCGCTGCTGGGCTCGGCCTGGGTCTGTTCGGGGTGCTGTCGATCATCCGGCTCCGCTCCGACGAACTGGCCCAGCACGAGGTTGCCTACTACTTCAGCTCACTCGCGCTCGGTCTGCTCGGCGGGCTCGGCGGTTCCACCACAACTTACGCGACCATGGCCCTCATCGTGGTGGTCCTGGCAGCGGCTGATTCCTCCCGGTTCCGAACGGGTGTCAGACGTGAGGTCGTCAACCTTGATCGGGCGATCACCGACCCCGAGGAACTCCGCTACGAACTGGCGACCCGTCTCGGGGGCCGGGTGCTCGGGGTGAACGTCCAGCGACTCGACTTCGTCGCCGACACCACCCTCGTCGAGGTCCGCTACGCCCCGGGGGCCGGTCTCCCGGTCACCGAGAAGATGGAGGCCCTGCGATGAGCCTGAGCGATCTGGCTCCCGTTCACCTTGACGAACTCAACGCGGCGGCCGAGTTCATGAGCCGGGTGGACCGCAAGTATCCACTGCACCAGCGCACCGCCGAGGCGATACTCGATTCCCTGCCGACCGGAACCAGGGTTCTGGACATCGGGGGAAGAACGGAGTTCGGGTACACATCCGTCTACTTCGACACCACGGCCCGCGATTCCTACCTGCTGGCCGCGCGGGGCCGGCCGCACCGGTTCAAGGTGAGGGTCCGCCACTACCGGGATTCGGGCGAGGCCTTCCTGGAGGTCAAGACCCGGCGCGGCGGAAGCACCGTCAAGGAACGCATCCCCCACGATCCCTCGGCGCTGTTCGAGATCGCGCCCGAGCAGTACGGCTTCATCAGCGACCGCCTCGCTGCCGGGGGGATCCGCGGCATCCTCCCGCAGTGGCTGGGACCGTGCCTGGAAACCAGTTACCTGCGCACCACGCTGCTCGCCGCCGACGGCCGGGCCCGGCTCACCCTGGACCGGGAACTCGCCTGGACGGAGAACGGCCGCAGCCTGCGGGTCCCCCGGCTGGCGATCATCGAGACCAAGGCGGGGGCGTCCCCCAGCCCCGCGGACCGGATCCTCTGGTACCACGGCTACCGCCCGCAACGGATCTCCAAGTACGCCACGGGACTCGCCGCCCTACACCCCGAGCTGCCCGCGAACCGCTGGCGCCGGGTCCTGAACCGACACTTCTGACCAACGAGAACGCCGAAGGACCGAACATGAAAATGCGAAATCTCAAACTCGGATTCGCCTCACTCGCGGCAGTCGCCGTCCTCGCCGCCTGCTCCCCGGCCACCGCGCTCACCGGCGCCTCCGGGGAAACCGCGACCCATTCCACCGCCACCGGCGACGGCGGAAGCAGCGAGGCCCTGACCGCCCTGCTCGCCGCGAATCAGAAATCCCACTACTCCCAGGACGACTCCGGCTACGACGAGTCCTCCGTTGTGGACATCACCCTCAACGGTTCCTCGGCCACCGCCTCGGGTGACGGGGTCACGGTCGACGGATCCACCGTCACGATCACATCCGCGGGAACCTACCGTCTGACCGGTTCCCTGGCCGGGCAGGTGATCGTCAACGCCGACTCCCAGGACGTGAAACTGATCCTGAACGGCGTCGAGCTGACCAACCCGTCGGGTTCCCCGATGGTCGTCACGGCCGCGGACGAGGTGACCCTGATCCTCGCCGACGGCACCGAGAACACGGTCTCCGACGCGAGCACCTACGCGGACGCCTCCGGTGAGGCCCCGTCATCGGCCATTGACTCGGCCAGCGACCTCAGCATCGCCGGAAACGGGTCGCTGAGCGTCACGGGCAACAACAACGACGCGATCAACTCCGCGGACGGACTCGTCATCGCGGGTGGCGACGTCACGGTCAAAGCGGTCGACGACGGCATCCGGGGCAAGGACTACGTCATCGTCTCGGGAGGAACCGTCGACGTGGAGGCCACCGGCGACGGCATCAAGTCCGACAACGAGACCGACGCCGACCGCGGCTACGTCCTGATCGAGAACGGAACCGTCAACATCACGGCCGGGGACGACGGCGTCAAGGGATTCAACGACGTCGCGATATCGGGAGGCTCCGTCACCGTCTCCGGGTCCCTGGAGGCGATCGAGGCCCAGACCCTCGTGATCTCCGGAGGTGAGACCCGGCTGACCAGCAGCGACGACGGCATCAACATCTCCGGCGACAACCCGCAGGGGTTCACCATCACCGGCGGCACCGTCAGGATCGAATCGGAGGGCGACGGGCTCGACTCCAACGCCTCCGGGACGATCTCGGGGGGCAGCGTCGTGATCCTCGGCCCCACCATGGGAGGAAACGGCTCGGTCGACGTGCAGTCGGGGTTGACCGTCACCGGCGGTGAGCTGTGGGCGATCGGGGCCTCCGGCATGGCCGAGTCCCCTGCCGAGGGCTCCACCCAGGCCTTCGTGTTCGCGAACCTGAACGGCGGCTCCACCGGCGAGGTCTCCATCGCCGATTCCAGCGGGAACGTGATAGCCACCCAGAGCTCCTCCAAGCAGTACTCCTCGGTGCTGTACTCAGGCCCCTCCATCTCGGCGGAAAGCAGCTACGAGATCCTGCTGGGCGGCAAGTCGGCCGGCACCGTCCCGGCCAACCAGTACGCGACCGGCACGAATCAGCAGAACGACCGGCCCGGAAGGTGACCCGGTGAAGGCCGGTAGCCTGATGACATGAAACCGGCCCTGATCGCCACGGACCTGGACGGCACCTTCCTGGGTGCGAACGCCGTTCTCCTCCAGTCGAACCTGGCGGCGGCACGACGAGCCGTCGAGGAGGGTGTCGTCCTCGTGATCGCCACGGGCAGGCCCAGGCGCTGGCTCGACGCACTGGCGGAGCTGCGTGCCCTGGATCCCGTGGCGATCTCCAGCAACGGGGCCGCCGTCGGCCGGCTGGCAAGACCCCGCCCCGACTTCCTCCACCCGATCGAACCGGAACGGGCCCTGGCCTTCTCGGCGGCGCTGCCGCCGGAACTCGAGGTTTCATTCGCGGTGGAGTACGAGCACGGGTGGGGTCGCGAACCCGGCTACCCGGTTGGGCACTTCTCCGGGGCCGACCAGGTGGCAGGCCTCGCCGACCTGGTCACGGCCGCCCCGATCATCAAGGTGCTCGCCCGCACCCGCCACGCCGACACCCACGCCTTCTCCCCCGTGGCCGTCGCCGCCGCGGGAGAGCTCCTCCAGGCCACCTTCTCCTGGCACGACGTGTGCGGCACCGTCGAGCTGTCGGCGCCGGGCGTCACCAAGGGCGCCGCCCTGGCGAGGCTGCTGGAGGAGATCGGCGTCGATGCGGCCGACGCGGTCGCTTTCGGTGACATGCACAACGACCTGGGGATGCTGGAGCTGGTGGGCCGGGGCTACGTCATGGCGGACGCCGATCCGTGCCTGCTCGGCCGGGGTTTCACCCGGATCGGCCCCAACAACGAGGGGGCCGTCGGCGAACAGATCCTGCGCCTGCTGGATGCGTGAACCGCATCACCCAGCGCCCGCAGGGTGGGCGGTAATGACACCGAGGACCGCCCGCTCCCGGAACCGTCCCCGGTGTTCTCACTTCGTGGCCGCGTCGATGGCGGCCCAGTCCAGGCCCACCGGAGCGAGGGCCGCGACGCCGGCCAGCAAACCCAGGCGAGCCGCCCTCAGCCCGGGTTCCTTCGCCATCACCAGGGTGTCGTTGAAGAACCGGGCGATGGGGTCGACCAGGTCCTTCGCCGAGGTTGCGAAATCGGAGACGGATTCGCAGGGTTTCCTGTCCGCAATGGCCACGGCGAGGGCCTTCTCCGCGTCGTCGACCAGGGCCGCCGGATCGAACCCCGGGGTGGTGCCCGCGGGGAGGATGCGGTGGATCCGCACGATGGCCTCCACGATGGCCCGCCAGCCGGGTTCCCCGAGAAGGGCCTCCAGGTCGTTGGCCTTCGTCTCCGCCTCCGCCGGGTGGGTGGCCGACGGCAGGACCGCGGCCACCATGTCGGCGGAGCGCCCCTCGTCGCGCATCAGCTGGGCGTAGCGGCCGATGACGAATTCCTCGGCCGCTACGATCGCGTCCTGCGAAACCGTGATGCCCTGGGTCGTCAACGCCTCCGCTGCGGCCTCCAGGCCGTCGCGCACACCGATGCCGGTCAGCCCGGGAACCTCACGCAGCACGCGCACCACGCCCAGCGCGGCCCGCCGCAGCCCATAGGGGTCGGAGGAACCGGAGGGTTTCGCGCCGAGGGCGAACATCGCCATCAGCAGGTCGAAGCGGTCCCCAAGGGCCAGCAGGGCGCCCGGAAGCGAGGCCGGGACCGCGTCGGCGGAGGTGTGGGGCTGTTCCATCTCGTGGAGGGCCTCGGCGACCGCGGGGGTCTCGCCCTTGCGGAGCGCGTACTCGCGGGCTACGAAACCGGCGAGGCTGGTCATGTCCGTGACGAGGTTCGTCGCCAGGTCGTACTTCGCCAGCTGCCCGGCGCGTGCCAGGGTTGCGGCCTGCTCCGGGGCGAGGCCCAGCCCCTCCCCCACACTGGTGGCCACCGCGGCGATGCGGCGGGCGCGCTGCCCCACCGAGCCGAGCCGGTTCTCGAAGGTCAGCTTCTCGAGGCCCGGCACGAAGACGTCGACCGATTCGACCTCGAGGTCCTGGTTCCAGAAGAACAAGGCGTCCTCGTAGCGGGCCCGCAGCACCGACTCGTTGCCCGCCGCCACCACGGTCTCGTCGCAGGCTCCGTTGGCCATGGTTACGAAATACGGCAACAGGCGCCCCTCGGCGTCGCGGACCGGCAGGTAACGCTGATGCTTTGCCATGACCGAGACCAGAATCCGGTCCGGGAGCTCCAGGTAGCGCTCGTCGAAACTGCCCAGCACCCCGAAGGGTTCCTCCACCAGGTTGGTGATCTCGTCGACCAGCGCGGCATTGTCCTCGAAATCGATGACGCCTCCCACACCGGCTGCCAGTTTCTCCGCCTGGTCCACGACCGCCCCTCGGCGTTCCGCGAAACCGAGCGCGATCCGTCCCTCGGCGAGCAGGCCCGGCAGGTCGTCGGCGGAAGCGAGGTCGTGGAATCCGACAGGAACGCCGTCGAGACGTTTCCCGCTCCCGGTGGATGCGGCGGTGGTGCGTTGCAGATAGGTGCTGCGCCCCGCGGCCACCTCGGAGACGCGGGCCGGGACGATCTGTTCCCCCCAGAGCGCCACCAGCCAGCGCACGGCCCGGGAGAAGGACAGCTTCGGGTCGCGCCAGCGCATGTTCTTCTCGGCACGCAGCCCGGAAACGCAGTCCTCGACGATGCCCTTCAGCACCTCCAGGGCGTTGCGGCCCGGTGATTCGACGGCGACGCAGGCGTGTTCGGCGCCGTTCACCTCAGCCTTTACGACCTGCTCCAGGGTGACTCCTTGGCCGCGCATGAAACCCTGCAACGGTTTGGTGGGGTTGCCGTCGGCATCGAAGGAAACCGCCCATTTCGGGCCTTTCCGCAGGTTCGTGGCCTCCGGTTCCCGGGCCGCAACCCCGTCGACGATTGCCACGATGCGCCTGGGGGTGCCGTCGACGCGGATCTCGCCGTGCGCCAGGCGTGAGGCCGCAAGCCCGTTCGTGAGGGTCTTGTTCACCGCCTCGACGGTGGGGCCGACGACGTGCGGGGGAAGCTCCTCCAGGCCGATCTCCAGGGCGAAGGTCCGGGGCCGGTCCGTGGCGGGTTCCTCAATGGCCTCCTCTGGTGTCCCGGTTTTCCTCTCGGTTTCCTTGAGGAGCGGGAACCCGAGTTCGCCTCGCCGTTCCACCCACAGCGCTGCGGTGTCGCGCATCAGGCGGCGCATGGTGCTGAACGCCTGGGCGCGTTCCGTGGTGGAAATCGCGCCGCGGGCGTCGAGCACGTTGAAGGCGTGACTGGATTTGAGGATGTAGGAGTGGGCGGGAACCGGCAGCCGTGCCTCCACCATGCGGGTGGCCTCCGAAACGTAGGCCTCGTAGAGCCGCCGGTTCGTCTCGATGTCGGCGTCGTCCAGGTAGTAGCGGCTCATCTCGTACTCCTGCTGGCCGAACGCCTCACCGTAGGTGACGATACTGCCGTCGGCTTTGCGGGCGTAGGCGATGTCCTTGAAGTGGGTGACGCGCTGCTGCGCCATCAGGATGCGTTCGATCCCGTAGGTCAGTTCCACGGGAATCGGGTCGAGGTCCTGCCCGCCGACCTGCTGGAAGTAGGTGAACTGGGTGATCTCCATCCCGTCCAGCCACACCTCCCAGCCGAGTCCCCAGGCGCCGATGGCGGGCTGCGCCCAGTTGTCCTCGACGAAACGCACGTCGTGGGCGTCGAGGTCGATCCCGAGGGCCTCCAGCGACCCGAGGTAGAGCTCCTGCGGGTCGCCAGGCTCCGGCTTCAGGATCACCTGAAACTGGGTAAACGTCTGAATACGCATCGGGTTCTCGCCATAGCGGGAGTCGTCGGGGCGCACCGACGGCTCCACGTAGGCCACATCCCACGGTTCCGGTCCGAGGACCCGCAGCACGGTGGCGGGGTTCATGGTGCCGGCCCCCACTTCCGAGTTGTAGGGCTGCCAGGTCAGGCAGCCGCGCGAGGTCCAGTAATCGGACAGGATCCGGAGGGCGTCTTGCATCGTCAGCACCGGGCCAGACTACCCGGCCAGCACCTCACGCAGCACGTCAAGTGGCAGCGAACCGACAGCCAGGGCGCGGTCGTGGAAGTCGCGCAGGTCGAATTCCTGCCCGGCCCGGCGGGCCGCGTCGTCGCGGATCTGCTCCCAGATCCGCTGGCCGATGCGGTAGCTGGGGGCCTGTCCCGCCCAGCTCAGGTAGCGGTGCAACTCGAAACGCAACTGGTTTTCCTCCATGGCGACGTTGTCGCGCAGCAGCTGCCAGCACTTGTCGTGGTCCCAGATCCCTCCGCCGTAACGGTCGAAGGCTGGTTTGCCGAGGTGGATTCCCAGGTCGAGGACGACCCGGGTGGCGCGCAACCGTTGGCCGTCGAGCATCCCGAGACGCTCCCCCGGGTTCAGGAAACCGAACTCATCCATGAGGCGTTCCGCGTACAGCGCCCAGCCCTCGCCGTGCCCGGAGACCCAGCAGACCAGCGACCGCCAGCGGTTCAGGTTCTCCGCCTGGGCGACGGCCTGCCCGATCTGCAGATGGTGGCCGGGGACGCCCTCGTGGTGGACGGTGGTCTTCTCCTGCCAGGTGGTGAACTCGGTGACCCCTTCGGGAACGGACCACCACATCCGGCCGGGGCGGGAGAAGTCGGCGGACGGGCCGGTGTAGTAGATGCCGCCGGTCGCCGAGGGAGCGATCATGCCCTCGATGGTGCGCACCCGCGGATCCAGGGTGAAGTACTTCCCGTCGAGGGCCGTCACGGCCTCGTCGGCGGTGCGTTGCATCCATTCCCGCAGCGCCCCGGTGCCGTGCAGCTGGTTCGCGGGATCGGCGTTCAGCGCGGCGATCGCGTCTGCGATGGTGGCCCCGGGTCCCGCGATCTCGCGTGCGATGGCCTCCTGTTCGGCGGTGATCCGGGCCAGCGATTCAACCCCCCACTCGTAGGTTTCATCGAGGTTGATCCGGGCTCCCAGGAACTCGCGGGAGGCCCGCTGGTAGCGTTCCCGCCCCACCGCATCAGCTTCCCGGGCGACGGGGGCCAGGTCCTGGGTGAGGAACCGGGCCAAGTCCCCGAAGGCGCCGCGGGCGAGCTCCGCGGCCCGTTGCAGCTCGGCGCCGAGTGTTCCCTCCCGCCCGGATTCGGCCGCCAGCTGGCGGAACCTCGATTTCTCCCCGGCCAGGGCGGCGGCCTGGGCCGCCACGTCGGTCACAGCGCGGCGGGCCGGGACGATGCCCCGGGCGATGCCCTCGCGCAGGGTCTCGACGTAGCCGCCGACGGCCCGGGGCATACCCGCCAGCCGGGAGGCGATGTTGCTCCAGTCCTCGTCGGTCCCGGTGGGCATCAGGTCGAAGACGTCCCGCAGCCACTGGACGGGCGAGTCGATGTTGTTGACCGCGGCGAACCGATCGCCTGCCTCGATGCTCTCCAGTTCGAGACCGATCCGCTCCGTCATGGCCGCAGCTGTGACCTCGTCGACCGCGTCCGTTCTCGGGGTTTCCTCGATCAGCCGGAGCGTGCGCCGCAGCTCATCAACCCAGCGGCCGGTGCCCTCCGGGGAGTAGTCGGGCAGTTCGTGGTCGTGCCCCGGCAGGCCGATTCCCGTTGCTGCGAGGGGGTCGTTGGCCGCCAGTGCTTCGACGTGGGCCTCGGCGACGGCGTCGAGTGGAGTGGATGTGCGCATGCACCCAACCTATCGGGTGATCAGGTGCCCGTTCCGGGTGCTCAGTTCCTTGTGGGTGAACACCAGGGCGCGTTGGGCCGCGAAACTGATCGCGAAGAGCGTGACCTCGGTCAGCAGCTTCGCCACCGCCAGTGGCATGACCATCGACAGGGCCCGCAACAGCACGTAGTTGGCCACGAGGATTCCGCACGCGAGGAGCGCGTACCTCAGCGGGGTGCTGCGGTCGCCGTCGCGAAACACCGCATGCCGGTTGAGCAGGTAGTTGACGGTGGCGGACAGCACCCGGGCGACGACCACGCTGAACAGCAGGTTGTGGGTTGCGGCCACCAGGAGCAACAGGGCCGCGAAGTCCACGGCGAACCCGGCCAGCGAGGATCCTGCGAAGGCCAGGAGCGGCCGGTACACCCGCCACGAGTCCCGGATCGGGCGGAAGTGGGAACTCTTGTTGCCGTGCAGGTAGATGGTTTCGATCTCGATCTCCCGGATGCTGATTCCGGCTTTCCTGGCCTGGAGCAGCAGGGACAGCTCGTACTCGAACCGCTCCCCCGGGATGGTTCCGAGCCATTCGAGCAGGCTCGGCGGGTAGGCGCGCAGCCCGGTCTGGGTGTCACCCACCCTGATCGCTGTCAGGGTCTTGAACAGCCAGCTGGTGACCTTGTTCCCGAAGGCGCTGCGCAGCGGCACCCGGCCGGTGAAACGACGTCCACCGAGCACCATCTCGCGGGAGCCGACATCGACCTCGCGGGCCACCCGCATGATGTCGGGGACCGTGTGCTGGCCGTCGGAGTCGGCGCACACGACCACCTCACCCGGGTGGTACCGCCCGGCGATGGCGAATCCAGTTTTGAGCGCGTGGCCCTTTCCGCGGTTCTCCCGGTAGCGGTGCACGGTGGCGCCGTGGATGCGGGCCAGGGCGAAGATCTCGTCGTGGTCGGGGCCGGAACCGTCGTCCACCACGAGGACGCTGGGGGCCGCGGGGTGGGCCCGCAGCTCACGGACCAGGGCGATGAGCGAGTCGCCGGGTTCGTAGGCGGGGATGAGAACGAGCATGATGTCACTTTCCGATCCACAGGATGTCGCTGGTGCCGCGTTCCTTGTTCTTGCCGAGGGGATTGTTGACGAGGGAGCCGTTGAAGACCATCTGGCTGGAACCGCCGCCGTCGAGGTTGTAGGCGACCTGAGCTCCCAGATCCACGAAGAGCTGTGCGAAATCGGTCATGGTGATGCCGTTGCTGTACCCGGAGGAACGGCCGTCCACCACGACGAAGACGAAATGATTGGCGGCGATCATTCCCAGTCCCGTCCTGGGCTGGGTGCCCTGGATGGAGTGGTTGCCGAAGTTGGTGTCGATCTCGAGTTTGTCGATGCCGTCGATGGCGGTTCCGCCATCGACGAGCGTGGGGCCGAAGGAGAGGGTCTGCCAAGCGCCGTCGGAGATCAGTTTCGTGGCGTTGGTGCTGGTTTCGTCGTAGCTGAGCATGGTGCCGTCCCGCATGATCGCCAGACCTTGGCGGGCGGGGTCGTCACGGAATGCGACGCCGTCGCGGATGATGATCCCGGTGTCGCGGAAGCCGTAGTAGTCGCCGTTGATGGCGAACAGGGCCCCGACGTTCTCCGCGATCGTCGTCGGGTACTCGATGATGTTGGTTCCGAAGCTGTTCTTCGCGAAGGCGTTGCGCAGGGCGGTGGCGTCGTTCAGTTTCACGTCGGCCACGTACCAGGCCTTGGCGGAGTTCCCGGAGCCGGAGGAGTGCGAGGTGATGGTGATCTGCCGGTCGCTGGAGGTGTAGGTCGTGCCCTCGATCACCCCGTCCCCGGCCGAGGTGGCGGTGGCTGTGGCGGTGCCGCTGACCTGGGTGCCGGGCAGCCCCTGGTAGTCGGATGCCGAGGTGACATCGGTGTGTTCGATCAGGTACCGGTCGAGGGCCCAGGCCGTGCCACCCGCCGCTGCCAGCCCAACGGCTCCGGCAACGCCGGTGATGATGGCTCGGCGGGAAGGTCGTGAGTTCGTCATGCTGAACACCCTCGCGAACCGCCCTGTGCGGGGCCTGTGGCGACGCTTCGCACACGGCATGAGCATCATCCCGCTAGACTGTGCCGTGCCATCAAGCCGGGGCGTTAGCTCAGCCGGTCAGAGCAAGGGACTCATAATCCCTGGGTCGCGGGTTCGAGCCCCGCACGCCCCACGATGAAGGGGCCCGCAGGAATCAGATTCCTGCGGGCCCCTTCATCGTGCTTCTCAGGTACCAGTGTTCGGCAATCCAGGCCTGATGGGCGCCGGGGTTGGCGAGGGCACCGGCTCCGGGGGAACCGAGGGGCTCGGTGTGCTCGTCGGTGAGGGAGAAACCGGCGGGCTCGGCGAAACATCCGGGGGTGGAGGAGTCACCGGGGCGCAGGCCTGCGCCGAGGATTCCTCCCCTCCGAGGGTGAGGGTTGCCCGGTTCAGCAGCCCCGTCCCGTTCTCCCCCGCGTCCAATGCGCAGTCAGCGGCCGTATCCGTGATTCCTGTGAGAACCTTTGCCCGAACCTCGATGACGAAGGTGTGCGAGGCACCTCCCTCGATGGTCTGGTTGCTCGCGAGGACCTTGTCCGTGGCACCGTCGAAACCGGCGTTGGTCGCCGGGCCGCCCTCGACCGAGAGCAGCGACACCTTCTCGATGACGACCCCCTCGCCGGGTGCGGGGGTGTCGGTGAGGTCGTAGACACCCGCCCGGGATCCGGTGTTGGCCACCGTGATCCTGTACGTGGTGGTTGCGTCCTGGCCTTCCTGACGAGTCTCCTGGACTTCCTTGGTCACCTTCACCTCCGGAGGGTTGAGGAAGGTGTTGACGACCTTGATGCCGATCTCGGCGATCGTGTTCGGATCGTTGGTTTCAACCGGGATGGCGTTGGCCCAATCCCCCGGGGTCACCTCGTGGCTGGTGGCTCCCCCGGTGTCCGTCTCCTCGCCGAAGCAGCGCGCGCCCAGCGGCAGTTTGGCCTCCGCCCCGGTGGCGTCGGTGACGGTGACGCTCTGCCCGCCCTTGAGCTTGACGGGACCGCTGAACACGGTCGTCCCGGCCGCCCCGTTGTCATCTGGCAATTGGCAGGTGACGGTGACGGTGAATTCCTTTTCCTTGGCAGCCTCCACAGCTGCCGCATCCCCGTTCAGTTCCTTGGTGACCTTGACCTTTCCGGCCGAGTAGTAGTTGGTGAGTGAGGCCTTGACACTCTGGCCCGCCGATCCGTCCGCGTCCCAGCCGATGGTCACGGTGCTGGACGGGGGTTGTGCTTGCGGGTCGGCATCTGCGGCGTCCGTTTCCGTGACCACGCAGACGCTGCCGACCGGGATCCCCGTGATCGGGTCGCTGTCGGCCGAGGTGGCGCCGTCCGGGGTTTTCACCTTGACGTCGGCTCTGTTCAGCACCTCCTTGCCGTCCAGGGTGCAGATCACGGAGAAAGTGAACTCGTCCCCGCCCGCGAAGGGAACCACGCCCTGTCCTTCGAGTTGTTTGGTCACGGTGAGAGCACCGCTGGCCAGATAGCCCGCATCGACGGTCGGATCGTCGGTGTTCTCCGGCAGTATCACAGGAGCACTCTGGCCGGTGGTGGCATCGGCATTCGAGTCGAGAGCGGGGTCGGACCCGGCTGTCTGCTGGGTGAAGCCATCCGCCGCCTTCCCGAAGGTAACGGTGTATCCAGCTGCATCGGAGGCCCGCAGGTTCGGGAATCCGTAGGCGCCCTGGGCGTCTGTCTTCGTGCTGAGCGAGACCGCATTGCTCAGGTCATCGGTTCCTTTCAGACCGACCTCCACCCCGGCCATGGGCGGTTCATCAGATCCGTCGAACTGATCCTGGATCCCGTTGCGGTTGATGTCCAGCCAGGTGCGGTCGCCGATGCTGCTGCTCACCACCCGTTCCGTGCGGGCAATCGGCCCGACGGGGAACTGGAAACCCGCTGCCCGGGCGAACGCCTTGTTGGTGTAGACGTCTCCCTCGGCGTTCCCAATCCCGGCCATGGCGATGTCGAACTCGAGGACCTCACCTGAGCCGAAGGCACCGGGCTGGATCACCCGCAGGGCAGTGACCTCGGAGGCTGCGGCCGGGCAGGTACCCGTGCCGTACACCGCGGTGCCTCCCGCCGGGGAATCGCACCACGTGGTGCCTCCCGCAGGGGAATTGCTGGCGTCATCCGGGTCCTGGTTGACCTCACCGGCCGAGGTGTAGAGAATCCTCGCAGCCGTTGTTCCCTTGGTGATGGCAGCCGACTGGAACTCGAAGGTTCCGGAGTACTTCGTCTCGGTCACGCCCGTCAAACCGCTGGTGACGCCGTTGCGGGGCAGGACGTCGATGACGTCCGGGTTGTTCACGGAGTCGGCCTCGGGGCTGGGCAGTGTGTTGGTCAGACGCACCCGCCACTTGTTCGGCTCGTTGGTGGTCTGGCCCGGGAGATTCACCTGGGTCACGGGGGTGAGAGCCGTTTTCTGCAGCTTGATCCCGGCCAGGTTCGCGGTGACGATCTCCGCTTGATCGGTGCGCTGCTCCAGGGTGGAGGCATCGTCCTCGGCCCAGACCACGACGTCGTTGATGTAGGTTCCGTTGACCGCGGCCGGGGAGATCTCGGTGGTGACGACGATGGGTTCCATGGCCTTGTTCACCTCGTGACCGGGGAACACCCATCGCAGGTAGGTTTCCCCCTCATCGCAGGCCGGACGTTTGGCATCGGCCGGGGTGGATCCCTCAGAGACCACGGACGGGCTGATCGAGGCGGAGGTGAAAGCAGCGGCTGTGGGAAGGCAGTCCTCCACCCACACATCCTTCAGGATGCCGGGAACCTGAGCAGGCGAGGTCAGGGAAGGAGTGAGCTGGAACTGGGCGGTGTCGCCTCCTGTCACCTGCGGAGGAACCGAGCTGAACTCGCCAGAGGTCCCCTTGCGAACCTGCTTGTCCACCCGGACCTGGGCGGCTGCCAGGATGAGCCTGTCGCCGTACTGGCCGGAGTGGTTCGCCGGATCGTAGCTGGAACGCCCCCAAGCAGACTTGTTATCCAGGAGTTCTTGTCGGGTCAGTTCCGACATGTTGACCCGTTTCACACCGGCCCAGTTCGGCAGGATGTCGCCGGTGGGACGACCGGAGTCGACCACCTCGTGGCTGATGGCCACTACCATCCGGACCCCGACACCAACCGTCTCATTGTTGGCGACGGGTTCGGGCAGCACCGTGTAGATACGCACTCGGGAAACCGCGGAATAGACCCCCCTGGCCAGCAGATCCGGATCATTGCCCGGGACAGCGGCCGGATCGTCGTACCAAGGTCCTTGGGCCTCGCCACACTCCGAGGCCTCACCATTGCCCCCGGGCACCGCGGAGTACTGAACCTGGATGCCGGGCACCTGGGAGGATTCCGTCGCGTAGACGGCACTGCCGTTCACCAAGGCATTGTTGTAGCCGGAAACCCATACAGGTGCGCCAGCGGAAGCAACCCTTTGGAAATGAGCGTTGGGGTCGGTGCTGGCCGGGACGTTCCTGGCCTCGAGTCGCAGGCGTGAGCTGTCCCAGGCATCACACATCAGGGCGCTGATCTTTCCGGGATACCCGGGGTTGCTACCGACTATCTCGAGCTGGGACTGGATGTCCTGTGTGGGAGCCACCGTAATGCCGCCGGACATCCGGGTGGCGCCTCCCGCTGGGCCCTCGCCCTGGGCTGAATCCGATGGACTGAATTGTTGTGCGCTCATGTTCCCCGGGCTTCCCGGAACACCTTCGAAAGACTTGGAGAAGCCCGTCCCCACGCTGATCTGGGGAGTGGTGCTCCGGTGATTGTTCCAGTCCTTCTCGTCCTGCGAGTCGTCACCGGGGGCAGCGCTGGTCTGAACATCCGCGGCGGTCAGGCCGGTTATGTTCAGATTGGTGTAGGAGTTGGTGGTGGCAAGGGTCCAGGTGTTGTCCGCCTCCACACCGAAATCCTTGATGGTTGCCACGGGCGTGTAGACGATGAACGATGTGGAGATCGCGTAGGCCGTGTCCGCTGGGATGGCGTTCCCAACGGGCCTGAACGTTTGTTTCGGATAGGTCCACAGGGTCATGTCAGCATTTTTGACCGTGAACTTGGCGGGTTGTCCCGGGCCGTCCTGGTTGATTTCAACCGTTCCCGAGTCCCGCACCGAATTCAGCGAGGTTCCACCGCTCACACCGATCTTGGGGCCGGGTGCGCTGTAGAAGTAGTCGTACGGGTAGACGCGGCTTCCGTACTTCCCCAGGTCCGCCTTGATGGCTGCGATCTTTCCTGCTTCCAGCCCGGGGTACATCGCCTCGGGAGTCACGTCGTCGGTCCACGTGACGTCCCCTGTCGCGGGCATGGCTCCCTTCCCACCGGTAGGAGCACCGATGAGCGCGGTGTAGGCGGTCATCTTGCAGGTCGCGGCCTTGTCCCATGGACAGGCGGTGTTGGTGGGGCCGTACACGTAGCCCTGGTTCGGCGAGGATGAAATGCTGTTCTTTGAGATGTCCCATTTCAGTCGGGAGGATGCGGTGACGGTGGCGACCGTGGGGCTGGAGACCGTGGTCGCACCATCCGCGCTGAGCTCGGCCGAGGCCAGCGGTAGGGCGGTGCCGTTGCGCACGAGATTGCTGACCTTGGCCGTGAAATCGAAGAAATCAGAGCTGGCAGCAGGTTTGTTCCCGAGATTGCAGACGAGGCTCTGCGCGGGCATGGAATCCAAGGAGTTCGCCGACAGCGGAAGCTGGGGCGTGGGCAGTGTCTCCGGAGTTAGGGCCGATCCCGCCCCTGTGCAGAATCCGGGCAGCTCCTCCATGTAGATTCCCTTGGGAAAACCGATCTTGACGGTGGTGTTGTCCCCGACATCCTGGTTCACCCCGTACTGGACCCTGTAGGTGATGCTGTCGTTGACCCGGACAATTCCGTTGGTTGCACTGGAATCGTTTCCTGCTGAGTCGTCGGCATCGAATGACGGAGTGCCGTCGCTCTTGACCGTGACATCAATGCTCAGTTGCGGGGTGGCGTGCGCGACCACAGGAGACATCGCCCCGATCAGGACGCCGATCCCCAGAATGGTCAGGGCACGTGTTCTCCACCTGCCGACGGTCTTCAAGACCATTTCTTCCCCCCTGGCTACATCGAGTAGACGCCTGTCGCCGGAACCCGGCGAAAATCAAGCAGCTGAATCATAGCTGCAAACATCACTCGATGCTAATCAGGGATAGGGAACCAAGTTCCATTCGGTGAATCGCGTTCAGGGAGGTTCCCCAGGCCCAATCGGCGGGGAACAAGAACCGCTTCCCCGGCGAAGTCAGCCCCGGGAGCGGAACGCTTCTCGGATGTCGGTGGCGCCGTCGACGTATTCGAGAGTCCTGCCAATGGTTTCACCCATTTCGAGAGCGGCTTGGATGGTCAACGCTACGTTTCCCCTGGAGACCGTTCTCCCCGCCGATTCGCGGAGCGGGGCGAGGTCGATGGTTCCGGTGGGTTTCTCGAGGGTGAGGGTGGCGGGACCGAGAATCGTCCAGTCGAGCCCGGAGGAACGCAGATGAGCGTCCGCCGCAGCCTTGGCCTGAGCGTAGGCGTGGAAGGGATCATCCTGGGGAATGCCGTGGTCCGGGCCCGCCCCGAAGTAGGAAACCATGACGTATCGCCGCGCACCCGCCCGGAGCGCGGCGTCCATGCTGCGGATCGCCGCGTCCCGGTCGACCGCGTAGGTGCGTCCGGGATTCCCTCCCCCGGCCCCGGCCGACCACACCACCGCGTCCTTCCCCTCGAAGGCCCGCACCAGGTCATCCTCCAACGCGGTTTCCATGTCCAGCACGAGCGGTTTCCCGCCTGCCGCTTCGATGTCATGCTCGTGTTCCGGATTGCGGATCACACCCGTCACCGAATGCCCAGCTTCCCGGAGCAGGGGCATGGTCAGCAGGGCAACCTTCCCGTGCCCCCCGATGATGATGTGGTTGGCCATTTCGATGACTCCTTTCGGCGGTGACCGGATTCCGGCGTGCAGTTGCTGCCCGTCCGCGGAACCCGCGGACGGGCAGCAACTGCTCTACCGCGGCTCGTCCTTTTGGGATTTGCTCGATTCGTTCTCCTGGGTCCTGGCCCGCTCCAAGGCACGTTTCCTGGCCGTTTCGGAACGCTCGGCGATGCGCTGGGCGTTCTGCTCGTCCCGGGTCAGGTTGCGGCCGGATTCGGGATCGAAGACCATCATGTTCTCCGGCATGAAGTAGAGCCTGGCCTCCTCGCCCTCCAGGATCTGGGATCTGGGATCGAGGTTGACGACGAACTGGGTGCGCATGCCCTCGCCGTCGAGGTCCCGGTCCAGTTCCTCCAGGGTGCTCTGTACGGACGGATCGGATTGGAACGGGATGTAGGCGTACTGCTCGTTGCCGAGCCATTCGGTGACGTCGACGACCGAGTTGAAAACCACGGCTCCCTCGGGAGGCGTTACCACATCGGCGTCCTTGATGTGTTCAGGACGCAACCCGACGATGACGACCTTCTTGCCGGCGAGGTCCTGGCGGGCGCTTTCCGGAACGGGAACGGTGGCCATGGGAAGCTCCAGGTGATCCCCCTGGACCGTGGCCGGGAGGAAGTTCATCGGAGGCGACCCGATGAAACCCGCGACGAACAGGTTCACCGGCTCCTCGTAGAGCTCCCGTGGGGAGGCGCACTGCTGCAACACCCCGCGTTTCAGCACCGCGACCCTGTCTCCCAGGGTCATGGCCTCGGTCTGGTCGTGGGTGACGTAGATGGTGGTGATGCCCAGCCGGCGCTGCAGCCGGGAGATCTCCGTACGCATCTGACCGCGCAGCTTGGCGTCGAGGTTGCTCAACGGCTCGTCGAAGAGGAACGCGTCGGCTTCCCGGACGATCGCGCGTCCCATCGCGACGCGCTGCCGCTGGCCACCCGAGAGGTTGGCGGGTTTGCGTTCCAGGTGTTCCGTCAGTTCCAGCATCTCGGCTGCCTGGTCCACTCGGTGGCGGATCTCCTGTTCCGGGAGCTTGTTGCGGTTGAGACGCAACGGGAAGGCGATGTTCTCCCGGACGGTCAGGTGCGGGTACAGGGCGTAGTTCTGGAAGACCATGGCCAGGTTGCGGTCCTTGGGGGCCAGGTCGTTCACGGGTTTCCCGTCGATCAGAAGGTCACCGGAGGTGATGTCCTCCAACCCGACGACCATGCGCAGGGTTGTCGACTTGCCGCAGCCGGAGGGTCCGACGAAGATCATGAACTCGCCGTCCGCGATGTCCAGGTTGATGTTGTTGACGGCCTTGAAGCCGTCTCCGTACTCCTTGACGATGTTCTTGAGGGTGATGTGGGCCATTACTTTCTGCTCCTTGTCGGGGTCAGCCCTTGACTGCGCCAGAGGTGAGGCCGGAGACGATCCGGCGCTGGAAGATGAGGACGAGCACGACCACGGGGACCGTCACGACGACGCCCGCGGCGCAGATGGCGCCGGTGGGTGACTCGAACTGGCTGGCGCCGGTGAAGAAGGCCAGCGCCGCCGGGACGGTGCGTGCCTTGTCGCTGGTGAGCGAGATCGCGAAGACGAAGTCGTTCCATGCCGTGAAGAAAGCGATGATCGCGGTCGTGAACACCCCGGGCGCCGCCAGGGGCACGATGACCTTGCGAAATGCCTCCCAGCTGCTCGCGCCATCAACCTGGGCAGCCTGCTCCATCTCCCAGGGAATCTGCTGGAAGAAAGCGGACAGCGTCCAGATCGACAGCGGCAGGGTGAGAACCAGGTAGGGCAGGATCAGACCCGGGATGGTGTCGAACAGGTGGATCTGGCGCCACAGGTCGAACAGCGGGGTGACCAGTGAGATCACGGGGAAGAACGACACCGTGAGTGCCGTCCCGAGGATGAGCCGTTTGCCGGGAAAGTCGAGTCGGGCGATGGCATAGGCGCAGAAAGTTGCAAGAATCACGGCGATGAGCGTCGCGACGAGCGTCACCACGACCGAGTTGACCAGGGCAGGAAGGAACAGGTCCTTCGCACCCCCGGTGAAGATCAGCTCGTAGTTCTCGAAGGTCGGGTGCACAGCCCAGAAATTGCCGTCGGCACGGTCCGCGCTCGGTTTGAGCGACAGGTTGACGATCCAGAGCAGCGGAATGATCGTGTAGACGATGATCGCGATGGTGACGACGATCTGCCAGAACTTCTGGCCGGCGGTGAGTTCCCGAGTCATGTCCGCTCACCTCCTTCCCCGGGCGAGGTCCACACGGAACCCCTTGACAAAGATCACTGCGATGATGACCACGCACAGGAACAGCAGCACCGACACAGCGGAGCCGAGCCCGACCTCCGTGCGCGAGATGGTCTGGTTGTAGGCGACCAGGGACAGCGACGCCGTGTCGTGGCTGCCCGCGGTCATGATGAAGATGTTGTCGAAGATACGGAAGGCGTCGAGGGTGCGGAACAGCAGCGCGACCATGATCGCCGACTTCATGTTCGGCAGCACGACACGTCGCATCCGTTCACCCCAGGTGGCGCCGTCGACGATCGCGGCCTCCTCCATTGCCGAGTCGATCTGGGTGAGGCCTGCCAGCAGCAGCAACGACATGAAGGGGGTGGTCTTCCAGATCTCGGAGACACAGATCGGGACCATGGAGGTCCAGAACCCGCCGAACCAGTCGAACTTCTCCGGGAAGACCCCGAAGCTGAGAGTGTGCAGCAGGGGGTCGACGAATCCGGTGTCGGTGGCGAAGGCGTAGAACCAGGAGAACGCCGAGACCACGGTGATGATCGAGTAGGGGATCAGCACGATGGTGCGCAGCAGTCCGCGACCATAGATGATCTTGGCCATCGCCAGCGCGATCAGGAACCCGAGTACGAGCTCAACCACCACCGTGACGACGGTGATGAAGGCCGTGGTCCCGAACGCCTGCCACCAGAGCGGATCACGGAGAATGATCAGGTAATTCTCGAGAAACACGAACTTCTGGGCCCCGGGATCGGTGAGCCGGTGCTTGAAAAGGGAACTGTAGACGGCCTGGAGAATCGGGTAGAAGGTCACCAGCACCATGATCACGAAGGCTGGGCCGGCGAGTTTCCAACCGAGCCTGCGTTCCTCACGCGCGCGATCCGACATTTGCGATCCACTGGAACTGGACTTGCTCACAGCAACGCCTCCCCCTTGAGAACCTTCATGATCAGGTCGGTGGACTGCTTCGGGGTAGTCGCAGGGTCCACCGATTCGGGTGGCGACCAAGTGCGCTGGACCGCCGTCGACAGATCCCCGTAGTAGGCGGTGCGGGGCCGTTGAACCGCTGCATCGAGCGATTCCCTGATGGCATCGGCCATCGGGAACTGCTCACGTACTTCTGCGTCCCCGAAGACCGCCGCCCTGGAGGCCGGATTACCGGTTCCCAGCATGTAGTCCTTCTGGTGCTGCTCACTGGTGATGCACTGGATCGCCTTCCAGGCCGCGTCCTGTTTCTGGGAGGCCGCGTTCACCCCGAGTTCGATGCCGCCGAACGGCGGCGCGGATTCCTTGTCCGCGTCCACCCGGGGATAGGTGGTCCACGCGACATCATCGATGAAGGAGACCCCGTTGGCCTTCATGGCCGCGTAGACGTAGGGCCAGTTCAGCATGAATCCCGAGCTGTCCTCGGCCTGGAACATGTTGAGCGACATGGTCTCGTCCATCGACGACATGGCGGGGCCGACGACTCCGGAGTGGGCGAGTTTCGAGATCAGGGACGCTGCCCGCTGGCCGGCCGGGGTGTCGAACCCCAGCTTGGTGTCCTCGGCGGCGGCGCCCTCGTTCTCGACGATCTTCCCGCCGGCTCCCGAGACCAGTGCGTTGACGAGAACGGTGTATCCCTCGTAGCGCTTGCCCTGCACCGCGATGTCCTTGCCGGTTGCCTTGGCGGCATCCATCAGCTGGTCGAAGGTGACCGGCCGGGTCATGTCGAGCCCGGCCTGCTGGGCCACGGACTTGCGATACCACAGCAGCTGGGTATTGGCCCAGAACGGTGCCGCCACCATCTTGCCCTTCCATCTGGACGCGTCCAGCGAGCCCTTCACCCGGTCCGCGGTGAAGTCCTGTTCGTACTGCCCCGGGACGTCCACCAGGTAGTTTGCCTCGGCGAATTCCGGTACCACCACCGGGTCCAGGCTCATGATGTCGACCCCGGTGTCGTGGGCCGCCAGCCGCCGGATGAGCTGTTGCCGCTGGTCCGACGCATCGTTGGGTAGTTGCTCGACCCTGATGGTGTACTCGCCGCCGGAGGCCGCGCTGCACTCGGCTGCCAGCTGCGCCTGCCCACCCCCGGTCTCGGAGGATCCGCCACCATCAGGGTTGATGAACCATGTCAGTGTTGTCCCTCCCCCCGATCCTGACGAGCACGCCACCAATCCCGGGGCAATCAGAGCAGCGGTCGCCAGAAATGCGACTGCCCTAGTTTTGAACCTCATCGTTCTCCTCACGAACTGCAAAGTTCTCTCTGCCTTGAAACTGCGTGTTCTCGCCACCCTAGAGGAAATCCGGGTCATGTGGGGGAAAATCCAAAATTTGGCGCGTTCTCCCGAACCTGGGAGGGACGGATCGGGTGTGGCTCCGGAAACGACAAGTACCCCGTCTGGTGACGTTTCACCCGGCGAGGCGTAAGGGAGAGCTCCCCGGACTGGACTCGAACCAGTAACCCTTCGATTAACAGTCGAATGCTCTGCCAATTGAGCTACCAGGGATCATCGCGGCCTGCTGGCCACGGGGTGAGACTCTAGCAGGGTCTCACCGGGAACGCCAATCAGCTTGGCTGGAGCATGATGACGCTCGGTATTCCTGCCAGCACCAGGTGATCGACACGGTTGAAGCAGCGCAGCTCCGTGTCGTTGCCGGGGAACAACCGGAACCACGAGACCGAGGTGTTGTCGAGGGCGAACCAGCTCGAGGTCTCCCCCACGATCTGGTCGGAACACCGGGTCAGCTCGGACGGGCAGAACAGGGCGGTTGCGAACAGGGAACCGATGGCCCCGTGGCTGACGAGCACCACGCAGTCGTCGGAATCGAAGTCCCGACGCAACCACGTCACCAGGTTCTTGGCGCGTTCAATGGCCTGGTCGCGGGTCTCGAAAGGACCCTTCCACCACCCTTCCTCCGTGACCTCGTCCGGCAGCACGAGCCGGGAGGAGACCTTCTGGAGCACCGATCGGGGCGACCCCGGATGGTGACGGTGATCCATGATCGGGCCTACGAACGGTCCGCCGCGTTCCATCAAGTCGGTTCTGACCGCAACGTCCATACCGAGGTTCTTCGCCAGGGGAACCGCCGTCTCCAAGGCGCGCATGAACGGTGAGGAGAACACGCGGGTCGGGCGCGGAGTGAATCCCGGGAACCACTCGGCCAGCGCCCTCGCCTGGGTCCGCCCGAGTTCGGTCAGCCGGGGATCGGGCACCCTGAGCGTCTCGTCGCGCTTCTCGGCCCAGGTCTTGTTGTTGGTGGATTCGGCGTGCCTGATGAAGATGATGTCCACGAGGGAAGAACCTACCGTTCAGATTCCGTACTCGGATCGCAGTCGGTCGGTCTCGGCCACCACGAAGGCTGCCGTTCCGGGATCCTCCAGGCTGGCTCCACCGCTGACACTGGCCAGCCAGGTCACGTCCCCGTCCAGGAGGTTTCGCCGGGCGATGATCTGCACGGCACCATCCGGAAGGTCGTGATTGACGGTCATCACCGTCGATGCGAGCACCCGTTCCCTGAAAATCGACAGCAACTCTCCCGGGGAGTCGAGCACGCATTCGAGGCGTTCCCCACCGGCCTCCCAGAACAGCACGGAGCCCTCCTCGCGCCACCCCCCACGCAACACCTGCTCCCACAGCTCCGCCACCCACCGTCGAGCCGCGCGACGAGCATGCCCGTGGTGGCCACCACTGCCCCCGGCCCCTCGGCCCAGCCGAGTGGCCGTCACCGGTCACCGCCTCCACCTCTGGGCGATGGGGCATGTGACGCGTTCGGTTCGGCATGCACCCATTGTGCCCGCGAACCGGTGAGGTGTTTTCCCGGTTGCGCAAGGTGTTGTCACTTCTTTCCCCGGTGTTGGTGATCCATCTGAAACACTGGACCCGTCTCCCGCACGATGGCAGCGTTCCGGGCATGGATACCACGAAACTCGTTTTCTCGACCCCGTTGCTCAGCGCCGAGGAGGAGAGAGAACTGGCCCGGAGGATCGAGGCCGGTGTCTACGCCAGACATTTGATCATCACCGCCGACCGGCGTCATCGCATCAGCGCGCTGATGTGCGTCGTGGAGAACGGTTCCAAGGCCCGGGAGACTCTTTTCCGGGCAAATCTCCGGCTTGTCATGAAACTCACGGGGAAGGCCGTGAAGCGTACGGGTCTACCCCTCGATGACCTGTTCCAGGAAGGATGTCTGGCGCTGGGAGAAGCCATTCAGCACTTCGACCACACACGTGGCACACGTTTCAGCACCCTCGCTCACGAGTACGTGTCGCGGGCCCTGACGCGTTCCGCGCGCACACGATGCGGAAGCCTGGATCTGGTGAGGCCCGCCGACGGAAGTCGTCGCCCGATACAGTTCACGGACCTGGACCAGGTGCCGTCCCACATGCTCGCATGCGATGGTGGATTCGACGCGGTGGAGCTCTCCTCCATGGATTTCCTCGACCTGCTGGGTGTCGGCGGAACGGTGCTGAAACTCCGTTTCGGAATCGGGACCGCCTGCCGCACGCGAGGCCAGGCCGGAGCCGTGCTCGGAATGTCGGCGACGAGCATCAAACGCATCGAGGAACGTGCTCTGCTCGAGGCGCGTCGACTTTTGAACGCGGAGCGCTGCCGGATCGAGGTCATCAGGAAAGGCTCTGCTCCAGGAGGCGCTTGCGGCGCAGCTCGAGCCCGGTCAGTTCCTCGAACATCGCCTTGTGCTGTTCCGGTTCCTTGACGGGATCGGTCCGCTGGAGCCTGGATTTCAGCCCGGTTATTCGCCGGGACAGGTCCGCCAGCTGAAGCCGGTTCGTGTGGGCCAGGGAGTAGCTCTCGTCCGCCTGCCGCAGGAGGGGTTCTACCAGCAGCATGACGAGCAGTTGGAGCACCAGTTCGTTCGGGCAGCCTCGCCGCAGCTCCTCCGTCCAGCCGTCCCCCGGCTCGGTTGCGGAGATCACCCGGAACACCGCGGCGTAGCCGGGGTGGGAGAACTGCTCGGGTCGAACCGAGTTCCAGGCCTGATCGAAGGTGAACGGATACTGGAGCATCAGCTTCAGGGTGTCGCGTTCCAGCCGCAGCGCAGGATCGTCCGGGTCCGGCCAGTCCGCATTGGCCCTGCCGGAGCGCGGGTTCGCGTCCAGGCCGGGGCTGCCGCCCGGGGTGCGGCGGGACCGGTTCGCGGCCTCCCTGCGCACGTCCTCCAGGTCCATGCCGAGCATGTCGGCCAGTTCCCTCAGGTACTGGTTCACCAAGGAACGGTCACGAATCGCGCCCAGCAGCCCGGCGGCCTCACGGAGCGCCCCCAGCCGCCCGTCAGCGCGTTCCAGGTCGTAGCCCTTCAGGACGTTGGACATCACGAACCGGTACAGCGGTATCCGTCTGCCGACGAGTTCCCGGACCGCGGCCTCCCCGTCGCGCTGCCAGAGGTCGCAGGGATCGAGGCCCGATGGTTCGACCGCGACATAGGTCTGGACCATGAAGTTGTGGTCCCCCTGGAACACCTTCAACGCGGCCTTCTGGCCCGCTGTGTCGCCGTCGAAGGTGAAGACCACCTCACCGTGCAGCCCGTCGTGGGTGCCGAGGAGGCGCTGGAGCATGCGGGCGTGGTCGTCGCCGAAGGCGGTGCCGCAGCTGGCCACGGCGGTGTCGACCCCGGACAGGTGGGCGGCCATCACGTCGGTGTAGCCCTCGACCACCACAGCCTGCGCGCGTTTCCCGATGGCCCTGCGGGCCAGGTCCAGGCCGTAGAGCACGTGGGATTTCTTGTAGACGGGGGTTTCGGGAGTGTTGATGTACTTGGCGGGCAGCCGGTCGTCGTCGAAGATCCGGCGGCCGCCGAAACCCAGCACTGAGCTGGCCGAGTCGCGGATCGGCCACAGCAATCTCCCGGCGAAGAAGTCGCGGCCTCCGTCGCGCACGAGTCCCGCTGCCCTCAGCGTGGCCTCGTCGAAGCCCTGCGAGGTGAGCGCCTGCCTGAGTGCATGCCCGCCACGGGGGGCGTAGCCGAGCACGAACTGTTCCGCGACGGCCCGGTCGAAGCCCCGCTGGTCGAGGAACTGGCGCGCCGTTACGGCCTCCGGGGAAGCCAGTTGGGCGGCGAAGAACTCCTGGGCGGCGGCGTTCGCCTCGAGGATGCGTTTGCGCTGTCCCGGCGGCTGGCCGGGTCCCTGACCGTCGTCGGTGATCCTCAGGGTGATCCCGGCGCGGTCCGCGAGGGTCTGCACGGCCTCGGTGAAACTGAGGTTCTGCTGGCGTTGCAGGAAGGTGATGACGTCACCGCCCTCACCGCACCCGAAGCAGTAGAAGAAGCCACGCGACGGGGTGACGGTGAAACTCGGGGTCTTCTCGTCGTGGAACGGGCACAGCCCCTTCCATGACCCACCGCCCGCGGAGCGCAGGGCGACGTAGTCGCGAACCACGTCATCTATCCGGCAGCGCTCCCGAACCAGTGCGATGTCCTCGTCGTTGATCCGCCCTGCCATGGCGGGAAGTGTAGTGCGGGTTCACAACCAGCCGCGTTCGGTGGCGATCCGTGCCGCCTCCACCCGGTTGGCCGCGCCCGTCTTGCCGATGGCGTTGGAGAGGTGGTTGCGCACCGTCCCCGGGGACAGGAACAGTTTCCGGGCCAGCTTCGCGACGGGTTCCCCGTCCCGGGCCAGGCGCAACACCTCCTGTTCCCTGGCGGTCAGGGGATTGGGGCCGCTGAACAGCAGGTCGTTGGCGAGCTGCGGATCCACGGTGCGAAGACCCGCGTGGGCGCGCCGCACCGCCTCCGCGAGCCGCGCTGCCGGGGTGGTTTTCACCACGAAACCGACGGCCCCCGCGTCCAGTGCGCGTCTCAGGTAGCCGGGGCGGTCGAAGGTGGTCACCATCACCACCCGCACCCCGGGAAGCTGATCCCGGACCTGCCGGGCCGCTTCCACGCCGTCGACACCGGGCATCTGGATGTCCAACAGACACACATCGGCCCCGGATTCCCGGGCCGCGGCAACCACCTCGTCGCCCCGCCCGGCCTGGGCAACCACCTCGATGTCGGGTTCGAGGTCGAGCAGCGCCCCCATGGCCCCGCGGACGAGAGCCTGGTCGTCGGCGAGCAGCACCCTGATCACCACATAACCACCACCTCGAAACCCCCGAGCGGGGATGCGCCGCAGCGTAATTCACCGCCGGCGGCGGCCACTCGCTCCCGCATCCCGGTAAGGCCGTTGCCCTCTCCCCCCGCGTATCCGTCGCCGTCGTCGGCCACCGAGAACCTGCCGGGGGCGAAGGAGATCTCGACGCGTGTGGCGTGCGCGTGCCGCAGCACATTGGTGGCGGCCTCCCTCAGCACCCAGCCGAGCACGAGCCCGATGGGCCCGGTGATCTCGTCCGGGTCCCCCGTGACGGCGACCTCGAGGCCGCCCGAGAGCAACACGTCGCGGACGCTGTCGAGCTCCTCCGCGATGGTTCGCCCGCGCTGGTCGGTGACGCTGCGCCGCAGTTCCTCCTGGGCCTCGCCCAGGAAGACCCGGGTCCGGGCCAGTTCGGCGCGGGCACGTTCCGGATCGGAGTCGAACAGGCGTTCCGCCAGCTGAAGCTGGAGGTTCGCAACGGTCAGGGAGTGCCCGAGCAGGTCGTGGACGTCGCGGGCCATCCGTTCTCGCTGCTCCAGGGCTGCGCGCCGCCGGTCCTGTTCGGAGACGGCGATGCCGCTCTCGATCGTCTTCACGGTGAGCAAGCCGAGAACGGCGACGAGCGCGGTGATGAGCATGTTGACGCTTTTGCCGGCATCCGGTTCGTTCATCAGAGCCAGAACCAGGAAACCGGAACCGACCAGCACGACAACGGCGGGCAGACGTACCGGGGGCCACAGGCCGTAGCTGGCGAAGGTGACCAGGAAGGGCAGCAGGCTGATCGCGTCAAGGCCGATGGCCCAGCAGAGCACACCCATCACCGCCAGCACGAAACCGCCCCGCAGCAGCTGCCAGCGCCTGCCAGCCGCGTCGAGCCGGCTCCCCAGGTCACGGAAACCCGCGAGGTAGACGGGAACGAAGAGGACCAACGCGAGCAGGCCCACGAGGCAGCGGACCCGGTCCTCCAGACTCAGCAGGGAGTGCACCGGGAAAACGAGGCACACCAGCCAGACGGAGGCGATCACGACCCCCACGTGGGGGCCCGTGACCGCCTCCAGAAGCCAGCTCCTGAGACGTTTCACCGGCGCTTCCTGGAGCGTCTGTGACCCAGCACCGCCAACCCAGAGAAGACCAGCAGCCAGGCGAGACAGTTGGCGGCCAGCAGCCAGACCGAGTCGGTCTGCGGCGGATCGGTCTGCTGGATCTCACCCTCGACTTGCGGATACCTCACGAGGCCAACATAGCCGTACATGGGGGTGAACCTGGCAATGTCGAGCATCACGCCGGTGAGGGGCATGAACATGTTCCCGAAGAAGGCCAGGAAAACCACGGTTCCCGACGCTATGCCTGCGGCGCTCTCGGATTTGAGCAGCAATCCCATCGCCAGCCCGTAGACCCCGAACAGCCCCGCACCGAGGATGCCAATGACCCAGGAGGCAACCCAGACCCACCAGGCATCGGCCTTGGCGCCGGTGAGGGCCCCGACCATGAACACCAGCCCGGAGGAGAGGGCGCCGAGCACGAGGGCGACCGCGACCTTGTTCGCGACGAAACCCAGCGGCCGCTGCTTGGTCAGGGCCAGCTGGCGGCCCCAGCCCAGCATCGACTCGGTGGCCGCCGTGGCGGCGATGGCTGTTGCGGCGATGACGGCACCGTAGGCTCCCATGGACGACATGACGTAGAACCCGACCGTGCCCCGGCCCGACTGGTAGTCGGAGTACTGGGCCCTGCCGAACAGCAGGTACATGAACACCGGCATGGCGAGGGTGAACAACAGGTTGGTGACGTCCCGGAAGCAACGGGCCAGGTCGATGCGGATGTAGGTGAGATTCACGTCGCTCACCTCGTCCCCGTGAGGGCGAGGAAGGCGTCCTCCAGGCTGGGGGCAACCACCTCCAGGTCGTGGGCACCCCGCTGCAGCAGGGCCAGGGCCAGGGCGTCGGAATCGGGAACCATCGCGCTGAGACGGGTCCCTTCCAGAGTGACGTTCCTGCCGAGGAGGGGCCGGAGCTCCGTCACCAGGGCGTCCGCGCGATCCACCGGCAGCAGGGCGGTGACATGGCGGTGACTGGTCAGGGCACGGATCTGATCGACCGTGCCGTCCGCGATGATGTGGCCCTTCGCGATGAGCACGATCCGGTCGGCGAAGTTCTGCGCCTCCTCCAGGTAGTGGGTGGCGAACACGATGGTGCGGCCCCTTTCCGCCTGCTGGCGCATGGCATCCCAGAAGTCACGCCGGGCGGTGACGTCCAGTCCCGCGGTGGGTTCGTCGAGGATCAGCACCCGGGGGTCGGTGAGCAGGGCCAGTGCGAACTTGATCCGTTGTTGTTCCCCGCCGGAGCAGCGGGAAACGTGTCTTCGGGCGATCTCCTCCAGCCCTGCTGTCGACATCACCGCCCCGATCCGGGGGGTGGCCTCCTGCAGGGCCGCGATCGCCCGGATGGTCTCGCCGACGCTCATGTCGCGCAGCAGACCCCCCGTCTGCAGCACCGCCCCGACCATTCCCCGCCGGATGGCTTCCCGGGGTTCCAGACCGCAGACCCGAGCCGTTCCCGAGGTGGGGCCGGTCAACCCCAGCACCATGTCGAGGGTGGTGGTTTTCCCGGCCCCGTTGGGGCCGAGGAAGGCGACGATCTCCCCCGGTTCGATGACCACGTCGATTCCGGACACGGCCTCGACGTGCCCACCGGGGCTGCGGAAGGTCTTGCGCAGCTGCTGCAACTCAATGGCGTTCATGTCCTCAGGATCACAGCCGGCTGGGCCCCGGACCCGGGGCGGCAATCACGATTACGGCATGACAAACATCACGCCCGCCCCGGTCAACCGCCTCTCAGGCGCCCCGCCCGATGCCCCTGGGCAGCAGCGCCCGGTCCCAGCCGAGCAGGCGCTCGGCGTGGTCGAAGGCGAACCGGTCGGTCATCCCCCCGACGTAGGTCACGGCCCCGCGCACCGCGTCCTCCGTCCGGTACTCAGCGGGCAGTTCTCCGGGATGCTCCAGGAAGTACTCGACCAGCCCTCGCAGCACCTCCACCACCGTGCGGGACTGCGCCACCGACTCGGGGCGGGTGTAGATGCGTTCATAGTTGAAACGACGCAGTTCCCCCAGCGCCTCCGCGGTCAGTGGGTCCATGCCGACGATGCCGGTGGCCATGGTGGTCTCGATCACGGCCCCGATGAACTGTGCCAGCTGAACGCGGCGCGCAGTGCCTGCCACCTCGGTCACCACCCGGGGCAGTTCGGTGGCCGTGACGATCCCGGCCGCGATGGCGTCCTCCAGATCGTGGGCGCAGTAGGCGATCCGGTCGGCCCAGCTGACGATCTCCCCCTCCAGGGTGGCGGGTGCAGGCCGCGACCAGGAGTGGTTGCGGATGCCGTCGAGGGTCTGGGATGTCAGGTTCAGGCCCTTGAGCACCACGTCGGCGCCCCACGGGCCGTGATCGTAACCCCCCGGGAGAAAGGCGTCGAAGGCGTCCTCGGAGGCGTGACCGCCGGGGCCGTGTCCGCAGTCGTGGCCGAGCGCCATGGCCTCGGTGAGGGCCGGGTTGGCCCCGATCCCGCGGGCCATCGCGACGGCGCACTGCGCCACCTCGATGGCGTGGGTCAGCCGGGTGCGCTGGTGGTCGGTGGGGTACACGACCACCTGGGTCTTGCCCGCCAGCCTCCGGAACGAGGCCGAGTGGACGATGCGGTCCCGGTCTCGCTCGAAACAGGTGCGGAACTCGCAGGGCTCCTCCTCCCGTTCCCTCTCCCCCGCGCCGGAGGCGAAGGTCGCGGCCGGGTTGAGGCTGAGTCTCTCCAGATCCTCCCGTTGCTCCCTGCGCCTGGGCGGGTAGGGCATCACCCGGGCTGCGGAGTCGCGGTGGGCCACCACCACGTCATCGCCGTGGCCGTGCATGGTCCTGGCCCATTCACGGGCCCTGGGGAGCGGTTCGTTCATCACCAGACAGCCTACGAGGCCCGGGGAGTCATCACCCTCAGGCGCTCACCGATCCGGGCGAACTCAGCGTTCGTCGAGGGGTAGCCACTTCGTGAGCTTGTTTCCCGTGTAGAGCTGGCGGGGGCGGTGGATGCGCTGGGCGGTGTTGTCGTTGACCTCCTTCCAGTGAGCGATCCAACCAGCGGTACGCCCGATGGCGAACAGCACCGTGAACATGTCGAGGGGAATCCCGATGGCCCGCAGGATGATGCCCGAGTAGAAGTCGACGTTGGGGTAGAGACGGCGTTCAGCGAAGTAGTCGTCGGCCAGTGCCGCATCCTCCACCTCCCGGGCTATGTCGAGCAGCGGATCGTCGATGTTCATCGATTCCAGGAGGTCGTGAGCGGCTTTCTTGAGGATCTTCGCACGCGGGTCGAAGTTACGGTAGACGCGGTGCCCGAAACCCATGAGCCGGATCCCGGATTTCCGATCCTTGGCCTTGGCCAGGTATGAACCCACCGACATGCCCTCGTTACGGATCTGCTCCAGCATCTCGATCACACCCATGTTCGCCCCACCGTGCAACGGCCCCCACAGGGCCGTGACCCCTGCGGACACGGCGGTGAACAGGTTCGCGCCGCTGGAGGCAACCGTTCGCACCGTGGATGTGGAGCAGTTCTGTTCGTGGTCGGCATGAAGCACGAAGAACATGTTCAAGGCATGAGCCGCCTCGGGGGTGGCCTCGTATTCCCGATAGGGAACGGTGAACATCATGTGGAGGAAGTTCTCCGCATACGGCAGGTCGTAGCGGGGATACGCGATGGGCTGCCCGATGTGGCTCTTGTAGGATGCGGCCGCGATGGTGCGGGTCTTGGCCAGCAGCAAGGCGGCCGCCCGGCGGAATCCCGCTTCTTCGGTGATGTGGATCTCGGGCAGGTCATAGGCCTGGATGGCGTTGATCATCGCCGAGAGGATCGCCATGGGGTGGGCGTCGACAGGGAATCCGTCGAAGTGTTTGCGCATGTCACGGTGGAGGGAGGAGTTCTCGGTCAACAGCTGACGGAACTCGTCGCGCTCGTCGTCGTCAGGCAGGTCGCCGAAGATCAGCAGTTCCGCCACCTCGATGAAGGAGGAGCGAGCGGCAAGGTCCTCGATGGGAACCCCTCGGTATCGAAGGATGCCGCGTTCACCGTCGATGAAGGTGATGGCCGAGCTGCAGGATCCGGTGTTGCTGTAGGCGTCGTCGAGGGTGATGAGACCGGTGGTGGCCCGTAGTTTCGAGATGTCCACCGCCCTTTCTCCCTCGGTTCCGGTGACGAGGGGCAGTTCGTGGGCGATGCCGTCGACGATCAGGGTCACGGTATCGGACATGAAGACTCCTCCGTTTCTCCAAAGATCCGGTCACCGTATCCGGGTTGTGTGACGCCCCTGTTACAAGCGGGTGAAGGAAACCGACCGGCTATCCTCCGCTGATGTCGTCCTCGGCATCGGACAGGTCGAGCCCACACCCTCCTGTGTCGTCATACCAGCCATGGGGAAGGACAACTTTTCCCCTCGGGCCGCCCTGCCGACCCCTGGGAGTTCCGAGTTCTCCCACGGGGAAGGGTTGATCAGCCTCAAGAAGCTCGACCAGTGTGCGCAACTCGTCGAGCGATGCGACCATGGCGAATCGCCTCCGCAGCTCCCCGACGGGATAGCCCTTGAAGTACCAGGCCATGTGTTTGCGCAGATCCACCACCCCCCGTTCACCCCTGAGAGCGGTCAGCAGCTCCGCATGGCGGATGATCATGGAGCCGACCTCCCCGAGCGTGGGTCGGGCACGTCGAGGTTCCCCGGCGAAGGCGGCTGCCAGGTCACCGAACAGCCACGGTCTGCCGAGGCAGCCGCGCCCGATGACCACCCCGTCGCAGCCTGTCTCGTTCATCATCCGCAACGCGTCCTCTGCTTCCCACAGGTCGCCGTTGCCCAGCACGGGAATGCCCACTGCCTGTTTGAGTTCTGCGATCCGGGACCAGTCGGCCCTGCCGGAGTAGGCCTGCTGCACGGTTCTGGCGTGCAGCGCTATGGCCGCGACCCCCTCCTCCTCGGCGATGCGCCCCGTGTCAAGGAAGGTCTCATGGGCCTCGTCGATGCCGACCCGGGTCTTGACCGTGACAGGAACCCCGAACTCATCGGCGGCGCGCACCGTGGCACGGATGATGGCGCGCAACCGGTCGCGTTTGTATGGCAGGACCCCACCCCCGCCTTTCCGGGTGACCTTGGGAACGGGACAGCCGAAATTGAGGTCGATGTGGTGAACTCCGTGCTCGGCGATCAGGATTTTCGTCGCATGCGCCATGACCTCCGGGTCCACGCCGTAGAGCTGCACCGAGCGGATGGTCTCGGTCGGGTCGAAGGCCAGCATAGAGCGGGTTTTGTGGTCACCAACGACGATTCCCCGTGATGTCATCATCTCGCAGACGTACAACCCGGCCCCCTGCTCCAGGCAGAGTGCCCGGTAGGCGGCATTCGTGATTCCTGCCATGGGGGCCAGCACCACGGGAAGCGCCACCACGACGGCGTCACGCCTGCTGGGCGCGTGCAGGTGGAGCGGCTCGACCACTCGATCCTCCTTCCAAGTTTCGGACCGGGAGATTCTACGCATGGTTGGATGGGGCCATGAACCCGCTGCTGACCGCCCCGACGCTGCCCTTCCAACTTCCCGACTACGCCAACCTGACCGATGCACAGTTCAAGGATGCGATGGAGGTCGGCCTGGCCGAGCAGCGAACCGCCTTGGATGCGATCGCGACCAATCCCGATGCACCCGACGTGGAGAACACCATCGTGGCCTGGGAACTCAGCTCGACGACGTTGGATCGCGCTGGATCAGCTTTCTGGGTGGCGAAGGCCGCCGATGCCAACGAACAACGTGATGCCGTCGAAACGGCCTTGGCGCCGAAACTGGCCGAACACGGCAATGCGATCCTGCTGGACCGGCGCCTCTACGACCGTTTGATGGCGCTCCGCGCCCGCGCCGAGGCGGCGGAGGTGAACCTGGACGAGCAGGACCGTTACTGGCTGGACGAGCACATTCGCGAGTTCGAGCGTTCCGGGATCTCACTCGACGCCGCCGCACAGCAGCGCCTGCGGGAGCTGAACGTGGAGTTGGCCGGGCTGTCCGTGGCATTCGAGCAGGCCCTGGTGGAGGGCCGGAACGCCGCGGCGGTACTGGTCACCGACCCCGCTGAGTTGACCGGGCTCGGTGAGGACGAGGTCGCCGCCGCCCGGCAGGCCGCCCGGGACCGCGGGCAGGAGGGCTGGCTGATCGAGCTGACCAACACCACGGGCCAGCCGGTGTTGGAGAACCTGACCAACCGTGATCTGCGTCGCCGCGTCCTGGAGGCCTCCTTGGGGCGGGGACTGGGAGGTGAGCACGACACCCGGCGACTGGTGCTGGGCATCGCGCGGCGCCGCGCCGAACGTGCCCGGCTCCTGGGCTACGAGCACCACGCGGCCTGGGTGGCCGCCAATGGCTGCGCCCGCACCACCGAGGCGGTTCTCGAACTGCTCGGACGGGTGGCTCCGGGGGCCGTCGAACTCGCCGGCCGCGAGGCCGCAGAACTGCAGAAGGCCTTGGAACGGGACCACCCTGGGGCGGAACTCGCGGCCTGGGACTGGGAGCACTACGCCGCGAAGCAGTCAGCCGCCGAGGCCGTCGACCCGGCCGTGCTGCGTCCCTACCTGGAGTATCACCGGGTGCTGCACGAGGGTGTCTTCGCCGCCGCGACCGCCCTCTACGGCATCACCTTCCATGCGCGAGCCGATCTGCGCGGCTTCACCCCGGAGTCCGAGGTCTACGAGGTCCGTGAGGCCGACGGTACCCCGCTGGGTGCGGTGATCCTTGACCCGTTCACCAGGCCCACCAAGCGAGGCGGAGCGTGGATGACCTCGGTGGTGGACCAGTCGGATCTGACCGGTGCCCTGCCCGTGGTGACGAACACCTGCAATTTCACCCGTCCCGCCGAGGGTGATGCCTGCCTGTTGACCTGGGACAACGTGATCACGATGTTCCACGAGTTCGGCCACGCCCTCCACGGCCTGCTCTCCGAGGTCAGGTACCCGTCACGTTCCGGGACCGCGGTTCCCCGCGATTTCGTGGAATTCCCCTCGCAGGTCAACGAGCTGTGGGCGTGGGACGACACCCTGATCTCCCGGTTCGCGGTCCATCACGAAACTGGCGAGCCGTTGCCGGCCGGGCTGGTGGCGAGGCTGCGGGCCTCCAAGGCCGCAGGTGAGGGGCGCCACACCTTGGAGTTGGTGGCCGCGATGCTGCTGGACCAGGCCTGGCACACCACTGCCCTGGAGGAGCTGCCCGCCTCGGTGGAGGATGTGGAGTCCTTCGAGACCGCGGCGCTGGAGCGGGCCGGGGTCGCCCATGAGCTGGTTCCCCCGCGTTACCGTTCCTGCTACTTCAGTCACGTCTTCGGTGGTGGCTACGCGGCCGCCTACTACGGATATCTGTGGGCCGAGGTTTTGGACGCCGATGCCTGCGCCTGGTTCTCGGAAAACCTCGGCTCGTGCCGGGAAGCCGGGGAACACTTCCGCCGCACGCTGTTGGGGCGCGGCGGAAGCATCGAACCCATGCGGGCGTGGCGCGATTTCCGCCGGGCGGATCCCGATGTGTCGCATCTGCTGCGCCGCAAGGGGCTGCCCGTCGAGCAGCGGTGAGCAGCATGGCGAACCGGGGTTGATGTGGGAACCGAGGGGATCCGGGGGCGGTCCACGGCGCCATCAACCGCCGGTGCTGCGTTCAGGGGGATCGTCCGAGGCCTGATCATGGACTGGTACGTCGCGAACGCACGATCATTGCCGTGGCGCACCCCCGGCGTGAGCGCCTGGGGCGTGTTGGTGAGTGAGGTGATGAGTCAGCAAACCCCGGTTTCCAGGGTGGTGGAACCCTGGCGGCACTGGATGAACCGTTGGCCCACCCCCGCGGATCTGGCCCGTGCCGGAACCGACGAGGTGCTGAGAGCCTGGGGTCGGCTCGGGTATCCGCGTCGCGCCCTACGTCTGATTGAAACCGCACAGAAACTGGCGGCACGTGACAACGAAGTTCCGGACAACGAACAGGCGCTGCGAGAACTGCCAGGTGTGGGCCGCTACACCGCCGCCGCAATCCTGGCCTTCGCCTTCGGGCGGCGTTCGCTGGTGCTGGATGTCAACGTTCGCCGGGTCCTTGCACGCCTGGCCGACGGTCAGGCCCGACCCGCCCCCACCGAGACCGGGGCCGAGCGCGCTCGCGCCACCGCGTGGCTCCCCGAGGGCGACGCCGAGTGCGCGGCATGGTCGCAGGCGGTGATGGAGCTGGGAGCGCTGCTGTGCGTGGCCGGAGCACCCACGTGCGACGCCTGTCCGGTTCGAGGACACTGCCGCTGGATCGCCAGCGGCAGCCCTGCGTGGGATGGCCCCACCCGCCCCGCCCAGCCGTGGACGGGAACCGACCGCCAGTGTAGGGGCCGGATCATGGCGTCCCTGCGAGCGTCCACTCACGGAGTCCTACCGGTGGACCTGGTCTGGGATGATCCCGTTCAGCTGGACCGCTGCGTCGCGGGTCTCATCGCTGACGGCCTGGCCCATCGCGCCGGAAAAAGGATCAAGCTCGGTTGACGCTCTCAGTACGCGAGACTCAGCCGGGTCGCCAGGGCCGCCGCTCCGCGCGCCCAGGCGTGGAAGTCCTGTTTCGCGACCACGAGTTCGGGTGGATCAATGTCCTCGAAGCGCCGCTCCGCCACAACGTGATGTACCCGGCCCATGCGGCTCTCGAAGTGGACGATGCCCTCACCGGTCAGGAGAATCTTCTCCGGTCCCCAGAATTGTTTGGTCAGCACCACGAGCTCCCCCAAGGCACTTGCGGCCCGCTCCAGTACCGCCTCGATCGCGGGATCATCGGTGATGCGCAGCTCCGCCAAGGCCACTTCTCGTCCCGCAGCCTCGCTCGCCGCCTCCCGAAGAGGTTCGTCGGCCAGGACGTCGTGGAACCGCTGTCCCCACGTGGTCCACGCCTCCCCCACCATGCCTGTCGACCCCTGGTGCCCGACGAGCAGCTCGTCGGCGATCACCGCGCCGGCACCAACCCCTGCGCCAACCGTGATGACGGCGAAATTGTGTGTGCCACGCCCGTGCCCCACCCAGTGCTCGGCGAGTGTCAGGGCATCGACGTCGTTGGCGGCCTTGCAGGGAAGCCCGCAGGCCTCGGTCACGAGTGCCGCAAGATTCCCGTTCTCCCAACCGAGCAGAGGCGAGGCCCGCACCTCACCGAACGGATCCACCGCGGCCGCCAAGGCCACACCGACCGCGCTGGGTTCGTGATCGGCGAAGTCCTCGACGACCCGGGCGACTGCTCTCGCGGTCGATTCGAGGGTGGAAGTGTCGGCGGAGCGGACATCCGTGGCCCGCACGTGACCGGCAAGCCCGGTGACCACCGCGTGCAGCTCCCCCGGTATCACCTTGATCCCGACGAATCTCGCGGCGTCATCGACCACCACCAGAGGAAGCGCGGGTCGTCCGAGCTGTTTGACCGGCACGGGCCTCTGCTCCTTGAGGATCCCCGCCGCGACGAGTGGGGTGGTCAGCCTGGTCATGGAACCTGAGCTCAGGCCGGTGCGCTGGGCGACGCCGACTCGGGCGATGGGACCGTGACGCAGAACCGTCTGCACCACTAGTCGCGACGTGGGATCGATGGAGTTGAGAATCACTGGTTTTTCCTTCTGGTGGTAGTCACTACGATGTTAGCGACAACAGCCGGTTGACTTGGTGGTTCACCTCACTCAGGTAGCTCACGTCCTTCTGACCGATGAACACCGCCTCGAATCCGGGAGAGGTCAGGGCCGCCACGTCGGCCGCGTTCATGGTCACCGCGGGATTCTGGGTGGTGCCATCCTTGACGTGCGATGTGAAGGCCGTGACATCCAGCCCGGATGCGTTGCGCACCTGAATGGACCGCTCCATCGCCTCGGGTCGCGCGGGGAAGACCACCCCGGCGTCGGCAATCTTCATCTGGCACTCCGAGGACCCCAGATAGGCAACCCATTTGCCCGCCGCATCCTTGTCGTCGGCGAATCTGGTGACGGAGTCCGCCAGACCGTTGAAGGGGCTCGAACGATGCCCGATGGGGCCGACGGGGGTCGGGGCGGTTCTCAGGTCGATCCCGGGAATCGATGCGAAGCTGGAGATCATCCAGGAACCGTTCATGCCGAGCACGGCCTTGCCCTGGGCCACCTGCTGGTAGGAGCCCGACCGCTTGCCGAAGGTTTCGTAGGAGGGCATGTAGCCCTTCTGCACCAGGCCGAAGTACCAGGCCATGGTCTTCTGGAAGCTGGGGTCGTCCAGGTTGAAGTGGGTGCCCCAGGGGTTCTTGTCCAAGGGCTCCCAGCCGATGGAACCGGTGTAGGCACCCCACTGGGTCTGCCCGAGGTTCTCGCCCCCGGCCCCCTCCGATGCGAGTCCGTAGACCGCGACGTTGTCCCTGTCGAACCCCGGCTCATCGCCGCGGACACCATTGACGTCCACACTCAGGTGGGCGATGACCTTCTCGAAACTGCCCCCGTCGTCGGGATTCCAGTCCATGTTCGTCAGCTGTTCCCGGGTTACGCCGGCGGCATCGGTGACCCTCTGGTCGTAGAAGTAGGCGACGGTGTCCCAGTCCTTGGGGATTCCGTAGCGTTTGCCGTCCTGCCCCTTCCAGAGGCCCGCCAGTCCCCCGACGTAGTCGGCGTCACTGACGTCGCGGGTCGCTTCGAGGTCGTCGAGCGGTACCAGGACCTCCAGGTCGACGAACTGCGTGTACTTGGTCAGGTGATTGGTGAACACATCGGGCGCCTGATCCGCGATGAACCCGGCGGTCAGCTTGCTCCAGTAGTCGTCCCACCCGTACTGGGTGATCCTGACCTTCAGCCCGGGATTCGCCGCCTCGAAGGAATCGGCGCAGGCCTGGTACCCGGGTTGCTGGGTGGCGTCCCACAACCAGTAGTCGATGACCCCGTCAGGGCCACCGTCCTTCGCGACGCAGCCGCCGGTGAGCAGTGTTCCCACGGTCAGCAGGGACAGGGCCGCTGCGGTTCGTTTCTTCATGGTGATCCTCACTTGATGCCGCTGAAACCGATGGAATTGACGATGCGCTTGGCACTCAGGGCGAAGAGCACGAGCATCGGGACCGCCGCCACGAGGGCGGCAGCCATGAGACCTGACCAGTCGGGTCCGGTACTCGGGGTCTGGGAGCGGAAAACACCCAGGCCGACGGTGAGGACCCGCGAGTTCTCGGAGTAGGAGACCATCAACGGCCAGAAGTAATCGTTCCACGAGCTGATGAAGGTGAGCAGGGAAATTGTCGCTATCGGGGCCGCCGACATCGGGAGGATGAGCCGGAAGAAGTTGCCGATCTTGCTGGAACCGTCGAGCAGGGCGGCCTCCTCCAGCTCGACGGGCACGTTCATGAAGAACTGCCGCAGGAAGAACACCGCGAACGGCGTCATGAGCATGGTCGGCAGCGAGATGCCGAGCAGGGTGTCGATCAGGCCGAGTTGTTTGATGAGCACGAAGTTCGGCAGGAAGGTGAAGATGGCCGGCACCATCAGACCTCCGAGGAAGAGGCCGTAGACCAGGTCCCTGCCTTTCCATTTCAGCCTCGAGAAGGCGTAGGCGGCGCTGGCGGAGAAGAACACCTGCCCGACCGTGACCAGGGTCGCGACGACGATGCTGTTGCCCAGGTAGCGCCAGAAGTCGATGGACTGGCCGGAACCTCCCTCCGCCAGCGCCTCCTCCCCGGCCTGGATCCCGAAGACCCGGGCGAAGCTTCCGGTGTTCCAGTCGGTCGGCAACCACGAGGTGGCGCCACCGTAGAGGGAGGAGTTCGAGGACAGCGCGGTGCGCAGGATCCAGTAGAGGGGGAACAGGGTGGTCAGCATGATGATCCCCATCACCACCCAGGCGAGGGTCCTTCCCCAGGCGAGTTGACGGCGCTCATTGGCCCGGCCGGGAGCGGTGACTGCTGCTGTTGACATCTCGTGCTCCTCAGTTCAAGTCGGTCTCACCGGCGCGGGTCAGCCGGTACTGGAAGAAAGTGATCACCACGAGAATCAGCAGCAATGCCACGGAGAGCGCGGATGCGTAGCCGAACTGGAATCTCCCGAAGGCCATGTCGTAGATGTAGAGCTGGAGCACCCGGGACGAGTTGACGGGTCCGCCCTGGGTGGCGATCGCCACCGTGTCGAAGACCTGGAACGAGCCGATGATCGTCATGATCAGCACCAGGGCCAGGATCGGGCGCAGCAGCGGTATGGTGATGCGCCAGAACATCTGCCACTCCGAAGCTCCGTCCACCCGCGCGGCCTCGTAGGCAGATTCGGGGATGGTCTGCAGGCCCGCGAAGATCAGCAGAGCCGTGTACCCCATGTGCCGCCACACATTGATCAACGCGATCGTGGGAATGACCGTCGACTCCTGGGACAGGAAGGGGATCGTGTTCAATCCCATCGAGGCGAGAACCTGGTTCCCGATTCCCAGCTGGGTGTCGAGGATCCACATAAACACGAGCGCCGCCACCACGTTGGAGACCAGGTACGGGGTCAGCACTATGGACCGCACCCAGGTGGACTGGGTGAGCCTGTGCATCAACACCGCGATGAGCAGGGCCAGAACGGTCTGAACCCCTATGTTGACCACCACGTAGTAGACGGTGACGCCCGCCGCGTTCCAGAAAACCGGATCCTCCAGCATGCGAAGATAGTTCTTGAACCCGACGAACTCAGGTTGCGTGAGAAGGTTGTAGTTGGTGAAGCTGAGCCAGATGCCGTTCAGCGTCGGCCACAACAGGAAAACGATGAACCCGATGAACGCAGGCGCGATCATCGTCATGGCGAGAAGCAGATCGCTCCTGCCCTTGCCAGCGCCCACCCGGTCGGACGCTGTCAGTCCTGGACTGGTCATGCCATACCTCCGTTGGTACGAATGACTTGATTCTGCAACAAAGATATGTAATGGCACAAGCCCCGCGGCCGAATTCTCAGGCCTTCGTGACAACGAACAGGACGGTTGTCGACGGTCGGAGCACCGGGGCCCTCAGACCGACGTGCATCAGCTGCGCCCCGGTCAGTTCGAGGGGATGCCCGGCGTTGACCCAGGGAACCTGGTGGTTCGACGCCAGCGCGGGGCGCTCAATGACCTGAACCCGGTAGCGCGGCCCGGGCTCCAACCCCGGGAACCTCAGCACACCGAGGTTCACCGCGGGCGTCGCCTCGAGCATCGAGAGAGAGTAGATGCCACCCATCTCGTTGACCACACCCTTGAACCAGACCCCGGGGTCCGGCATGGCGACCCGCACCAGCCGCCCCGTCAGCAGTCGCCCGCGGTGTTCCTTGTACCAGGCGATCCACCAGGCCAGCCCGGCAAGCTCTTCCTCCGAGGCCCGGGCCAGGTCCCATTCGATCCCGAGGTGCCCGAAAACCGCCGTGGCGGCGCGGTGGTTGAGATCGTGCCAACGCCCCGTGACGTGGGAGCGCCCTGATGCGATGTGCGATCCCAGCAGCTCTGCGGGCAGCAGCTGGGAGGTCCACCACAACATCCGTTGCCGGTCATCGGGGTCTATGTTGTCGGAGACCCACACGCGTTCCGCGCGTTCCATCACCTCCAGGTCGATCCGGGAACCGCCCGAGGAGCAGGATTCGAACTCGACGTGGGGGAAGCGACGGCGCAGTTCGTCGAGCAGCGCGTAGAAGGCGCGCGTCTGCGCCGCGACGGCCGGACGCCCGTCGGGAGCGGTGCCCGCGTCATTGAGGTCGCGGTTGTGATCCCACTTGACGTAGGAGATGGCGTACTCCTCCAGGATGGCCGACATCTGCCCCAGAACGTGCTCGCGGGCACCGGGGATCGACAGGTTGAGCACCTGCTGGAACCGGCCCTCCAGGGGCAGGCGGTCGTCGAGCTGCATCAGCCATTCCGGGTGCGCCCGGGCCACGTCGGAGTCGGGGTTGACCATCTCGGGTTCGAACCAGAGGCCGAACTGCATGCCGAGCTCCGTCACCCGGTCCACCAGCGGATGCAAACCGTCCGGCCACACCTCGGGGCTGACCACCCAGTCGCCGAGTCCGGCGTGATCGTCGCGGCGGGCGCCGAACCAGCCGTCGTCGAGCACGTAACGTTCCACCCCGAGAGCGGCGGCGCGCTCCGCCAGGTCGATCAGGCGTGCCGGGTCGTGGTCGAAGTAGACCGCCTCCCAGACGTTCAGGCTCACCGGGCGCTCGGGGCCGGGGTGCACTGGCAACGAGCGCAGGTGCCGGTGGAAACGGTCGGCCTGGGCGTCCAGACCGACGGCGTGGTTGAAGTAGACCCAGGGCGAGGTGTACTCCTCCCCCGAATCCAGGCGTCCCTCCCCGGGCAGGAGCAGTTCGCCTCCCCCGATGAGCTGGGTCCCCACGAAATCCCGCTCGGCGATGTGGATGTGATTGCCGCTCCAAGCCACGTGGCAGGCCCAGATCTCGCCGTCCCGGTATCCGAACCCCTCCTCACCCAGGCTGAGCACGAAGGCCGCATCCGCGCCGGTCCTGCCGTGGCGGCCCTCCCTGCGGTGCGCTCCCATCGCGAACGGGCGGCGCTGCGGCATCCGCTCGGCCGCCCAGCGTCCCCCGAAGTCCATGAGATCGCGGGCCTGGCCGGGCACCGGCATCCGCAGGGTCAGCTCCGTGACCTCGAAGGCGCCCTCCCCCGCGTTGGTCAGAGTGGCGCGGGACCTCACCAACCCGGTCGGCAGCAGTTCGACGGTCAGCAGCATCCGCAGCCCGGCGGAGGACGCCTCCAGTGCGTACTCGACCGTCGCGGGTCCCGCGGAGACGAAACCCCCGGCGGGTCTTCCGCCGACGTGCACCGCGCTCACCCGCCAGTCGGGGCTCCAGGCCCTGCCCTCCCGGGAACCGATCAACCCCGGCGTCCCGGTCCAGCCGTAGCGGGCCTCGGGGATGATTCCCGGCCGCGGACCGAGGTCGACGGAGTTCCCGGGGACCATCCAGGCCGCCCCCAGTCGCAGGTCCTCGAATCCGGTCTCCGAGACCTCCCCCGGATCGCCGCCCCAGTGCACCACCTCGGGCATGCCGTCCGGACCGGCCATCAGCAGCAGCGCGACTCCGGCAGAACGAAGGACGATTCGCGAGCGCATGTCCCCTCCCAATAATTTTCGACGTTGAACTAATCAAAGGGTAGCCATCTCCGAACGTTTCAAGGGCCGCGGGACCACGGATCGTCATCCCCGGTCAGTTCGCCAGGATCGAGGTACGCGGACGGCTCGTCCACGGCACGCAGCAGCACGGGGGTCAACAGGAGTCTCGTCTCGTTGCCGGAGAGTGCGTGCCGATAGCTCCCGACATCACGCCACCTGCTCACCAGCGCCCACAGGCCGGGTTCGTCAAGGTTGGCCACCAGGTCCACACCGAGACACCCCGGCAGGGAGCGCCAGAACTCGGCCACCGTTCGCAGGCCCTCGGCGAGTTCCCCGTCGACGTCACGGAACCGGGAGATCGCAAGCACCGGACAAGGCTACTCGGAATTTTGGTCCACGCCGGAAGAGTAACGATAATGACTCTCATGAAGTCACGAATCCTCGCACTCGCGGCCGTCGCGACACTGACGCTCAACGCCTGCACACCGAGCACCTCGCCCCCCGATGCAGCCAGCACCAGCTCGAACAGCGCCGCGGCACCGGGCACCACCAAGGTCTCCGTCGCCTTCTATCCACTCGAGTACGCCGCCTCCAAGGTGGGTGGCGACAAGGTGAGCGTCACGAACCTGACCCTGCCGGGTCAGGAACCGCACGATCTGGAGCTGACCCCACAGCAGATCGCCAGCCTGGAGGAGGCCGACCTGGTTGTCTACCTGAAGGGTTTCCAACCCGCGGTCGACAAGGCGGTGGAGCAGTCCGGGGCCAAGAACAAGCTCGATCTCTCCCAGGTGATCCAACTGCACCCGGCAGCCGAGGACCATGACTCCGATGCCGACGAGGCCGAGGACCACGACCACGCAACCACGGATCCCCATTTCTGGCTGGACCCCACTCTGGAGGCCAAGGCGGTCAGTGCCATCGCGGAGGAACTGTCGAAGATCGACGCCGACAACAAGAGCACCTACGAGACGAACGCGAAGAGCACCACCGACGACCTGACCGCCCTTGACGGCGACTACAGGTCGGGCCTGGGCACCTGCCGGGTCAAGACGATCATCACCACGCACGCCGCCTTCGGCTACCTGACCGAACGTTACGGCCTGGAGCAGATTGGCATCAGCGGGCTCTCCCCCAACGAGCAGCCCTCCCCGACCCGCATCGCGAAGGTCCAGGAGGAGGCCAAGGAGCACGGCGTGACCACGATCTTCTTCGAGACCCTCACCTCCGATGAGGTGGCCAAGGCGATCGCCGGCGACCTGGGCCTCAAAACCGCCGTTCTCGATCCGATCGAGGGCATCACCGCTGAATCCGCCGGGCAGGACTATCCGTCGGTGATGAAGGCAAATCTCGATGCCCTGAAACAGGCCAATGGCTGTTCCTGATGCCGAAACGCTGGTGACCGCCGAGGGGATTCACGTCTTTCTCGGCGGCCTGCCGATCCTCAAGGACGTGAGCCTGCGCATCCACGCCCGCGAGGCAGTGGCCGTCCTCGGTCCGAACGGTTCCGGCAAGACCACCCTGCTCCGCACCCTGGTGGCCCTGACCCCGTTTCAGCAGGGCTCCCTGGAACTGTTCGGAACCCCGATCCGATGGTTCCGGGGCTGGCACCGCGTCGGATACGTCCCCCAGCACGCCACTCTGAACGTTCAGAACGCCACCGTGCGGGAAGTGGTCACCTCCGGCCGGCTGGCACATCGTGGAGCGTTTCGTTGGTTCACCCGCACCGACCGGGCGATCGTCGCCGAGGCCATGGAGCGCGTTGGCCTGGCTGATCGGGCCCGGTGGCCCTTCGCCCCCCTGTCCGGTGGCCAGAAGCAACGGGCGCTCATCGCGCGGGCACTGGCCTCCCAACCCGATCTGCTGGTGATGGACGAACCCCTCGCCGGGGTTGATCTCGAAGGCCAGGCGGTCCTGACCCGGCTGCTCGGCGAACTCCGTGACGACGGCCTCGGGGTTGCCGTCGTGCTCCACGAGCTTGAGCCCATGGCGGGGGTACTGGATCGAACCATCCGACTGCGCGACGGACGAGTGGTGACCTGCGCCGACGACGTCGCACGAACCCCTCAACCCCGCCCCGATGATCCGGTTGGAAACACCTCATGAACATCTTCTCGTATCCCTTCATGCAGCGCGCGCTGCTCGCGGCTCTGCTCAGCGGCCTGGTGGCCCCGGCGATCGGCATGTACATCGTTCAGCGACGCCTGTCGCTGCTGGGTGACGGGTTGGGACACGTCGCCATCATGGGGGTGGGGCTGGCCCTGTTGACAGGAACTGCTCCCCTACCCATGGCCGTGGTCACGTGCGTGGCCGGTTCCATCGCCGTCGAACTGTTACGGCAATCCGGCAGAACCTCGGGAGACCTGGGTCTGGCCGTGCTGTTCTACGGTGGCATCGCCTCGGGTGTGATGATGGCCGGGATCGCCGGGCAGGGGCCAGCAGGCCTGTCCGCCTACCTGTTCGGCGCCCTCACCTCGGTGAGCGAATCCGACCTCTGGGTCATCGCGACGCTGGCGATCGTGGTGTTGATCTTCTCGCTGGGGTTGCTGCCTCGGCTGTTCGCGGTCTGCGCCGATGAGGACTTCGCCCGGGTGCTCGGCATCCGGGTGAAACTGTTGAACCTGCTCGTGGTCGTGATCGCATCCGTAACCGTGACCCTCTCGATGCGCACGGTCGGACTGCTCCTGATCAGCGCACTCATGGTGATCCCGGTCGCCGCATCCCAGCAGCTCTTCACCAGTTTCCGCGCCACCCTGCTGGGCGCGATGGGAGTCGGTGTCGTCGCGGCGCTCGGGGGCACATTCGGGTCCTACCACTGGAACACCGTCACGGGGGCCACCATCGTCGTGGTGGCCATTGCCCTGCTGGGAATCGCCACTCTGACGGGAATCCTCCTGCCCCCGGGACGCCGCCTGGCCGATCACGGACGGGAAAACCGCATTCCCGCCGAGAAACCTGCCGGAGCAACCCCCTCTTCGGGTAGTGTGGCCTTCATCCAGCATGGCGATCGTCTCGACCGTGTGGTGGGAAATCATCGTCATGCCCTGCATGGAGACCACTATGACGAGCACTAGCACCCGCAACACATGGCAACGCGCCGCCGTGCGGGCTCTCCTGGCGAACACGGAAGAGTTTCGCACCGCGGCCCAGATCCATTCCGAACTTCGCCACGTCGGTGACAAGGTAGGACTCGCGACCGTGTACAGGGCACTGCAGACGATGAGCGAATCAGGGGACCTGGACGTGCTTCGCACCCCGGACGGGGAGTCCGCCTACCGCATGTGCTCCAACACCCATCATCACCACTTGGTGTGCCGTTCCTGCGGCTTGGCGGTGGAGATCTCGGCCGATGCCGTCGAGTCATGGGCGAACCAAGTGGCGAACGAGCACGGCTTCACCGAGGCGGGGCACAACCTGGAGATCTTCGGGCTGTGCCGAAACTGCTCCTCCTGAAACACCATTCGGTACCACCCGAAATCGGCTCCGCGGCGTTTCACAGTGATCTGATTTCCCCGTGACGGTCGTTGCTCGTGGCGCCCCCACGAAAGGAGCGAATGTCCTCGAGACGGTGGGGATCAACAATCGCTCGGGGACTGCCGCGAAATCTCGGGACGAGAGAACCGCGTCAGGTTCTCCGCCCTGACGCTCACACGGCCCTCAGGAAGGGAAGCGATCTCAGGGAACGATCGAGATGCCAGGTGGCATAGGCCGAAACCACCCCGTGCGCCCTGCTGCGAAGTGATTCCTCGGTCGTCCGGACCTCCTCCCACCGTCCGGCGATCAGGGCCCCGAGCAGAGTGAGCAACTCTGGGCTCGCGGACGCCGAGGCCGGGGGGCGGCAGGCGGGACACACCGCTCCACCCAATTGTGGGGAGAACCAGCCCAGCTGCTCGGTGGCCCCGCAACTTACACAGGCGTCCGTCATCGCGGCCCAGCCTGCGGATGCGAGGCCCCGAAGCAGGTAGGAGTCCACCACTGCGGTCATGGGAAGTTCACCCCGTCCCAGCGCCAACAGCCCCCCGAGGAGCAGCCGGTACTGGGGCAGCGATGGCACCCCGTCCTCGGAGACCAACCGGTCGGCGGCCTCCACCAGGACCTGGGCCGCACAGAAGCGTTCGTAGTCGGCTCCGAGCATGGGGGGATGCAACGACTCGACCTGGATGATCGTCTCCAGTGACCCGCGCCCCTCGCCCAGCTGGACGTCGACATGGCCGAATGGCTCCAGCCGGGCACCGAACTTCGAGCTGGTCCGACGGATTCCCCTCGCCACGGCCCTCACCTTGCCGTGGCCGCGGGTGAACAGGCTGATGATCCGGTCGGCCTCTCCCAACCTCCAGGTACGCAGGACCACGGCCTCGTCTCGGTAAGTGCGCACCGGGCCATGCTATCGGTGCTACCCGGATAGGCTTCGGAAATGCCTTATCGCGATCCCACCCCCCACCCCTCCGGTGCCCGTCCGCCTGCGATTCCAGCTGCGAAGCTGCCTCAGCACGTGGCCATCGTGATGGACGGCAACGGCCGCTGGGCGAAACAACGGGGTCTGAAACGCACCGAGGGCCATGCGCGAGGTGAGGCCGCCCTGTTGGACGTCATCCATGGAGCGCTGGAGATCGGGATACCCTACCTATCGGCCTACGCCTTCTCCACCGAGAACTGGAAACGTTCCCCGGAGGAGGTGCGCTGGCTCATGGGCTTCAACCGGGAGGTCATCCACCGCCGCCGGGATGAGCTGGACGCGATGGGGGTGAGGATCCGCTGGGCCGGGCGCAGGCCACGACTCTGGGGCTCCGTGATCAAGGAGCTGGAGCAGGCCGAGGCGCAGAGCCGCCGAAACACCAAGCTGACCCTCCAGTTCTGCGTCAACTACGGGGGCAGGGCCGAGATCGTGGACGCCGCCCGCGAGGTGGCCCGCCTCGCCAAGGCCGGAAAACTGGATCCCGACCGCCTGAGCGAGGATCGTTTCCGCCGTTTCCTGGATGAGCCCGAGATCCCGGACGTCGATCTGTTCCTGCGTTCCTCGGGTGAGCAGCGCACCTCGAACTTTCTGCTGTGGCAGTCGGCCTACGCGGAGTTCATCTTCCTTGACCGACTGTGGCCCGACTTCGACCGCCGCGACCTCTGGGGCGCGGTCGAGCAGTACGTCACTCGTGAACGCCGCTTCGGAACTGCCTGAGAAAACAGAAGCCTGCCCCTCATTGCCTGTTCATCGTGGCCAACCACGAAAACCGTTCAGACCGACGATTTCAAGGCGTGAAGACGTGCAGAACGATCTGTGACTGCGCCAAGAACCTCACGTTCATTCCCGAAACGCCAATTCCCGAATCGATGTACAGCACCGCCTTGCCTGCCTGGTAACGGCCCCGGCTGTACTTCGGGAAAAATCCCTGCCCCGGAACGTAGAGAGCGCCGATGAACGGCATCGCAACCTGTCCCCCGTGGGTGTGCCCGCACACGGCGTAGTCGATGTCCGCTTTCTCCAGCTGGGGCAGGATCTCCGGGGAGTGGGTCAGCAGGAACCTGAACCCCTCCGGCGCCCCGGCGAGGGCCTGGTCGAGGTGGGCGTGATCGGTGTAGGCGTCACCCGCCCCCACCAGGGTGAAGCTTCCGAACCCCCCGGTGATCACCTCGTGTTCGTTGTCGATCAGTTTGACCCCGTGGCGGGCATACAGCTCGATCAGCTGCGGCAGTTCCTTCGACCAGTGGTCGTGGTTTCCCAGGACCGCGTACATCGGGATGTCGAGCTCCGCGAGCCGGGAGAACAGATCGTGGAGCGGGGCGAGGGTTTCGTTGCGGGTGTTCAGGGTGTCCCCCGCGATGACGATCAGGTGCGGTTCGGCTTCACGCACCTGGGTCACGATGCTCGCGAGCTGGGCGTGATCGTCGCGCACGTGGATGTCGCTGAGCTGCACGATCCGCAGTTCCCCGGCCAGTTTGTCCGTGACGGTGGTCTCGGTGACCAGCCGGGTGGTGTGCACCTCCCGATACACCTCGGCAGCGACGGCAACAGTCGCACACACGGTGATGACGAGTGCCCACGCCAGCCGTCCCGGCCAAGGTTTCCCGCGTTCAGGCACGGGCGGCCCGGTTGAGCGCCGAGAGAATGGCCCTCATGGATGCGCTGGTGATCGACGGATCCACACCGACTCCCCAGAACACCTGCGCGTCGTCCCCGGTGCCGAGTTCGCACTCCACATAGGCCACGGCCTTCGCGTCTCCCCCGGATTCGAGGGCGTGTTCCGAGTAGTCGAGAACCCGGACCCGGGCCCCCGTCTCCGCCAAGGCGTCCACGAAGGCGGACACCGGCCCATTGCCCTCGCCCTCGACGTTGATGTCTCGGCCCGAGGGATCGTTGACGGTGGCGGTGATGTGGAAAAGCCCGTTCTGCGACGACGAACCGGCGGAGGTGAGGGCCCACGCGCCTTCGGACAGGTACTCGGCCGTGAAGATCTCGACGATGGCCTTCGGGGAGAGTTCGCCGCCCTCGGCATCGGTGCGCTGCTGTACCACGCGGCTGAACTCCATCTGGAGGCGGCGCGGCAGTTCCATCTTCGCCTCGGTCTTCATCAGGTAGGCCACTCCGCCCTTGCCGGACTGAGAGTTCACCCGGATCACGGCCTCGTAGTTCCGGCCGACGTCGTGCGGGTCGATGGGCAGGTAGGGGGCTTCCCATTCGATCTCGGTGATGGCCTTCCCCTCGGCGGCGGCCTGTTTCTCCAGGGATTCCAGGCCCTTCTTGATGGCGTCCTGGTGGGATCCGGAGAAGGCGGTGTAGACCAGATCCCCCGCGTACGGTTGGCGGGGGTGCACGGGCAGGCCGGTGCAGTACTCGACGGTTCGACGCACGTGATCGATGTCATGGAAGTCCAGCTGCGGGTCGACACCCTGGGTGTAGAGGTTCAGGGCCAGCGTCACCAGGTCGACGTTGCCGGTGCGTTCACCGTGTCCGAAAAGGCAGCCCTCGACCCGGTCGGCCCCGGCCATCTGGCCCAGTTCCGCGGCGGCGACGGCGGTTCCCCGGTCGTTGTGGGGGTGCAGTGAGACCACCACGAATTCCCGGTTCTCGATATTGCGGCAGAAGTACTCGATTTGATCGGCGTAGGTGTTCGGGGTGGAGCGTTCGACGGTGGCGGGCAGGTTGAAGATGATCTCGCGATTCTGGTCCGGTTTCCAGACCTCTGCCACGGCATTGCACACCTCGACGGCGAAATCCGTCGGGGTCTGGGTGAAGATCTCGGGACTGTACTGGTATCCGAACTCGACCTCGCCCAGGTATTTGTCCGCGTATTTCATGACCAGTTCGGTGCCTCGTGTGGCGAGGTTCACGCACTCGGCCTCGTCGATGCCGAAGACCACCCGCCGGAACAGCTCGGCGGTCGCGTTGTACATGTGGATGGTCGCGCGATGCGCCCCGATCAGGGATTCCGCGGTTCTGGCGATCAGGTCCTCCCGGGCCTGGGTCAGCACCGAGATGGTCACGTCCTCGGGTACGTGTCCGCCGGTGATGAGCTGCCGGACGAAGTCGAAATCGGTTTGGGAGGCCGACGGGAACCCGATCTCGATCTCCTTGTACCCCAGGGCCACGAGCAGTTCGAACATCCGCATCTTGCGGTTCGGGGTCATCGGATCGATCAGGGCCTGGTTGCCGTCGCGCAGGTCGGTGGACAGCCAGCGGGGCGCCCTGGTGATGCGTTTGGCCGGCCATGTGCGGTCCGGAACCACCACCGGTTCGAAGGCACGGTAGCGCCCCACGGGCATGATGGTGGGGTTTTGTATGGGTTTGGGCTGGATGCGGGTCATTGTTTCTCTCCTTGCTGGATGCAGCCAGGCACACGAGGGCTCCGCAGCGAGGAGGCTGGCCGGTTCAGAACTGGGCCTCGCCGCGGCAGCGAAGGAGAAGGAATCGCTCTGCCATGCCTGGAAGCCTACTAGAAACCGAGCCTGTTGAGATATTTCGTGTCGCGCTGCCACTCGCGCAGCACCTTGACGTGCAGGCTCAGGTGGACCGGGGTGCCCAGCAACCGGTTGATCTGGAGGCGGGCCGCCGTCCCGATCTCCCGCAGGCGGCTTCCCTTGTGCCCGATGATGATCCCCTTCTGGGAGTCACGCTCCACGACGATGGATGCGAACACGTCCAGGAGGGGTTTGTCCTCGGGGCGGTCGGGACGTGGCAGGATCTCGTCGATCACCACCGCTATGGAGTGTGGGAGTTCGTCGCGCACTCCTTCGAGGGCGGCCTCCCGGATCAGTTCGGCGATGAGCGTCTCCTCCGGTTCGTCGGTGACCTCGCCGTCGGGGTAGTACATCGGGCCCTCGGGCAGCAGACGCAGCAGCACGTCACGAACCGTGTCCACCTGGTCGTTGTTGAGCGCGGAACAGGGAACCACCTCGGCCCACTGGATGCCGAGTTCGTCCGCGAGCGCCGAGACGTCCACCAGGTGGGAGAGTACCCGTTCCTTGCTGACGAGATCGGTCTTGGTGGCCAACGCCACCAGCAGGGGGCGGTTTGACAGTTCGGCGATCTGCGAGACGATGTAGCGGTCGCCGGGACCGATCCGCTGGTCGCAGGGCAGACAGACGCCGACGATGTCCACCTCGGACCAGGTTTCGCGCACCAGCTCGTTGAGGCGCTCCCCCAGCAGGGTGCGGGGACGGTGCAGCCCGGGTGTGTCGATCAGCACCAACTGCCCCGAGTCGCAGGTGACTATGCCCCGTACCGCATGCCTGGTGGTCTGGGGTTTCGAGGATGCGATCGCGATCTTCTGACCCACCAGGGCGTTTGTCAGGGTGGATTTTCCCGCGTTGGGTCGCCCGACGAAGCAGGCGAAGCCGGAGTGGAACGGCTGGTCAGTCACTGGTTTCCTCCTTGTCCTCCTGGGGTTTCTCGGGGGCGAGACGCACCAGTACGGTCCCTATCTGGTGGCGGCGCCCCACTGCACGGTCGGCCACCATCTCGATGCCTTCGTAGGTGACGCTGGAACCCGGGATGGGAACCACGTTGAGAAGTTTCGCCATCAACCCGCCGACGGTGTCGACGTCCTCGTCCTGCAGCGGGATTCCGAACAGTTCACCCAGCTCGTCGACGGGCAGCCGGGAGCTGACCCGGTAGTGTCCGGGTTCCGGGAGTTCGGCGATGGCGGGGATCTCGTGGTCGTACTCGTCGACGATCTCCCCCACGATCTCCTCGACGATGTCCTCCATCGTGCACAGGCCCGCTGTGCCGCCGAACTCGTCGATGACGATCACCAGGTGAGAGTGGCGCAGCTGCATGTCACGCAGCAGTTCCGAGGCGGGTTTGGAGTCGGGCACGAAACTGGCCGGACGCATCAGGTCGCCAACGGTTTCGTTGCGTTCCGCGTCGGGGTAGTCGTAGACGCGCCTGGTGACATCCTTCAGGTAGACCACACCGAGCACGTCGTCGATGCCGTCGTCACCCACGACGGGGATGCGGGAGAAACCGGATCGCAGGGCCAGCGACAACAGCTGTCTGAGGGTGCGGTCCCTGGGGACCCAGACCATGTCGGTGCGGGGAACCATCACCTCCTTGACGAGGGTGTCGCCCAGTTCGAACACAGAGTGGATCATCTTCGATTCGCGCGCCTCGATCACCTCGTTGGCCTCGGCGATGTCAACGAGATCCCGGAGCTCGGCCTCCGAGGCGAACGGACCATCCGAGAACCCGCGCCCGGGGGTCAGCGCGTTCCCTAGCAGGATCATCAGCTGCGCAACCGGTCCCAGCACCGTGGTCAGCAGCGACACCAGAGGCGCGAAGGACCTCATGATCCGCTCCGGGTGCTGCCTTCCGATCGTTCTGGGGGCAACCCCCCACAGGATGAAGAACACCATCAGCAGGATCGCCACGAGCGTCACCAGTCGAGGTGCCGTGCCCTCGATGTTCTGGAAGACCACCAACGCCACGAGCGCCATGGCCGTCGCCTCGAAGGACATCCGGGTGAACATCACGGCGTTGATGGAGGGGGCCGGGTCCTGTGCCATCAACCGGATCCGTTCCGCCCCGCGGACTCCCGATTCGACCAGTTTGTCGGCCCGTCCCCGGGAGAACCCCGTGAGGGCGGTTTCGACGGCGACGAGCAGGGAGGCGACGATCGCGCAGGCGAATGCAGCCGTCAGTTCTGTCCACTGGGCCTGGAACATGTGGAGGTGATCAACCCCAACCTTTGAATGGAAACACTTGAGCGGCCAGTTTAGTGGCGTCCCGCGACGAAACGACCCGACGCACCGTCACCTGTTGCCCGGTTGATCGCTCCGACGGTTGTTCCGAGCCACCTCCCATGCAGCGATGATCCTGTCGTTCAGGCCGAACATGACGGCTTTCTCCTCCGGTTCGGCGTGGTCGTGCCCGAGGAGATGGAGCAGGCCGTGAATCAGGAGATATTCGGCCTCCGCATCCGGTTCTCGGCCGTTCTCGGCCGCCTGCCGGGCGGTCACCTGCGGGCAGAGCACGATGTCGCCGAGCAGCCCGAGGGGTGGCTCCTCATCCTCGGCTGGTTCCCGGAGCTCGTCCATTGGGAAACTCATCACGTCGGTCGGGCCGGGCAGATCCATGAAACGCTGGTGGTACTCGGCCATGGTGGCCTCGTCGACCAGCAGGATCGACAGGTCCGCCTGGGGATGGATGCGCAGACGACCGAGGGCGAACCGTGCCAGGGCCACCAATCCCAGTTCATCGGCCTGAACACCGGATTCATTGTTGATGTCGATCATCTGCCGCCCCTGCCCTGCTGGATGCTGTCGTAGGAATCGTAGGCGGCGACGATCCTGCCGACCAACCTGTGACGCACCACGTCGCGGGCGGTGAGAGTACAGAAGGCGATGTCCTCGATGCCGTCGAGGATCTGGGTGACCTGACGCAACCCGCTGCGCACCCCGCCGGGAAGATCGACCTGGGTGATGTCCCCCGTCACCACGACCTTGGAACCGAATCCGAGTCGGGTGAGAAACATCTTCATCTGCTCCGCGGACGTGTTCTGGGCCTCGTCGAGGATGATGAAGGCGTCATTGAGGGTGCGGCCACGCATGTAGGCCAGGGGGGCCACCTCGATGGTGCCGGAGGTCAGGAGCTTCGGCACCGAATCCGCCTCAACCATGTCGTGCAGCGCATCGTAGAGGGGACGCAGATAGGGATCGATCTTGTCGTTGAGGGTACCCGGCAGGAAACCGAGCCGTTCCCCGGCCTCGATCGCCGGGCGGGTCAGGATGATGCGGCTCACCTTCTTGGACTGCAGGGCCTGCACCGCCTTCGCCATGGCCAGGTAGGTCTTGCCGGTGCCTGCCGGGCCGATTCCGAAGACCACCGTGTGCCGGTCGATGGCGTCCACGTAGCGTTTCTGGTTGAGGGTTTTCGGCCGCACGGTCCTGCCACGCGCGGAGATGATGCCGGAAGTGAGGATCTCGGAGGGTTTCAGGTCATCGGCCGCCAACCCGATGACCCGCTCCACGGTTTCCTCACTCAAACCTTGCCCGGTGCGAATTATGGTGATGAGCTCGGTCAGGATCTCGACGGCGGAGGCCACGTCTCCCGGTTCCCCGGTCACCGTCACCTGACTGCCACGAACGTGAAGATCCGCGGCGAGCCGGTCCTCCAACACCCGCAGGAAGGCGTCCCGGGGACCGAGCAGCGTCACCATGTCGATGGAGGCCGGAACCGTGATCACCCGGCTCGCCCGCTGAATTTCGTCTCCCACAGGTTCCCTTTCACGGCTCGGAGTACCCGAGCCCATGAGGACCCAGCTTAGAGGTTCGGGAAGGAGCTGGCCGGCCGGGTGCCCTGACCCGACCGGCCCGTCCCGGGTCATCCGGCCTGGAAGGCCGCCCAGGCCGACTTCAGCACGTCGGCCGCCACCTGGAGTCCTTCGATGCGTCCGAGCTCGGTGTCCTCGTGCTCGATGTTGAGGCACATGTCGGGATCCACGTCGTGAAGAACCCGGATGAACTCGGTCCAGTAGGCCACGTCGTGCCCCTTGCCCAGAGCGACGAAATCCCACGACGAATCCTTCGGCCACTCGTTGGCCCACTCGTCGCCGCCGAGGTTGACGCGCGGCTCGTCCGGGGACAACCGGCGGAAACCGTTGTCCAGGACGCCGTTCAACCTGGCGTTCTCGACGTTGATCCGGACGTCCTTCGCGGCGGCGTGGAAAATCAGCGGCCCGAGTTCACGGACCACGGCCACCGGATCGGCCTGCTGCCAGAACAGGTGTGAGGCGTCCATCTCGACCCCGATGTTCGTGGCGCCGGTCAGCTCGACCAGTTTGCGGATGTCTCGGGCGTTGAAGACGAGGTTCTGGGGATGCAGTTCGAGCGCCACCTTGACCCCGTGGTCCTTGGCGAGCTGGTCGATCTCGCTCCAGAACCTCGCGGCGATCTCCCACTGGTGGTCGAGCACGTCGAGCGCGGCCGAGTTCCAGGCGTTGACGATCCAGTTCGGGTGCAGGGCTCCGGGCTCGCCACCGGGCAACCCGGACATGGTCACCACCCGGTTCTGCCCGAGCGCGGCCGCCGCACGGATGGAACGGCGGACATCCTCGGCGTGCTTGTCCCCGATGATCGGGTTGGGGTGGAGGGGGTTGCCATTGCAGTTGAGGCCCGCGATCTCCACTCCGGTGCCGTCGAAGCGCGCCAGATAGGCCTTCGCGGCGGCCGGGTCGGCGATGATCTCGTCGATCTCGGGGATGTGCACCGGGGGCAGGAAACCACCGGAGTTGATCTCGATGCCGTTCAACCCGAGGTCGGCGATCACCTTGATCGCATCCTCCAGGGAACGGTCGTGCAGAATCGCGTTGTAGACGCCGAGTTTCACAGGTTCACCTGCTTTCCGTTGTCCGCAGCCGAGCGGGCGACGGCCGCGAGGATTTCCATGTTGTGGACACCTTCGTCGAAGGACGCGTTGCGGGGCAGGGATTCCTCCTCCGGGATTCCCGCAACCTCCTCCAGGAAGGCCCGGGCCTGGTAGGTGAAGCCCTCGTTCTGGCCGAAACCGACACCGGAGACGTCGATCGGCATGCCGCCGGCCACGTAGGGGTGGTCCGCTCCGAGGTTCACGGTGCGGTAGCCGTTGCTGCCGGGGTGGTCGTCGTTGAGGTACAGGCGGACCTGTGAGGGCGTGTCCTGGTGGAAGCTGGCGGCGCCGTTCTCGCAGAACACCTCGAAGTCGAGCCCGTTCGGGTAGCCGGCCGCGACGCGGGAGACCTCGAGGCTTCCCCGGGTTTCCCCGAAGAACGCGGTGAAGGTGGCGTAGTCGTCGTTCTCCACGGTCTCCTTCCGATCGGAGACGGCGGCCAGTCCGTGCCCGACCACGGACCCCAGGGGCACGAGACGTTCCTTGATCGCGGTGGCGAAGGCCCCGCCGGAAACGGCCGTGATCTGACCGCAGAGGAACTCGGACAGGTAGGTCAGGTGGCTGCCGACGTCGGCGAGCGCGCCGGATCCCATCGGCCCCTTGTAGCGCCAGCTCATCGGCGCCATCGGGTTGCAGCCGTAGTCGCACCAGTAGCGGCCCGAGAAGTGCAGCACCCTGCCGAGGGTCCCGTCCCGGATCCAGTCCCTGATCGCCGCGACGCCGGGCTGGCGGCGGTAGGTGAGGCCGATGCGAACGATCGAGGAGGCCTCCCGGGCCAGGTCGGCCATCTTCCGCGCCGAGGCCAGGGTGTCGGAGAGCGGTTTCTCGCACAGCACATGCTTGCCCGCCTCGACGAGTCCCCTGACCACCTCGAGGTGCAGGCTGTTCGCGATGACGACGCTGACCACCTGGATGTCGGGGTCCTCGGCGATGGCCCGCCAGTCCGTGTCGCTGCGTTCATAGCCGTAGCGGCGGGCGGCCGCTCGCCCGACCTCGGCGTTCACGTCCCCGATGGAGACATAGCGCAGGTCCGGGAGCGTGGATTCGTAGAGCGTTGGTGCGACCCGGTACGCGGCGGCATGGGCCTTGCCCGCCATACCGGCTCCGATGACGGCGATTCCTATGGTCATGCATCCTCCTTGATCACCACTTGGAGCGCTCCAAGTGGTTTCACTGTAGAATCCTGCGAGCACTCTGTCAACACCCGGGGAGGAGGAATGATGACCCCGCCGTCACCCAGGCCGACCATCTACGACGTGGCGCGCGAGGCCGGGGTCTCGAAGTCACTGGTCTCCCTGGTGCTGAACGACTCGCCCCTGGTGGCCGAGGCGAAGCGGGATGCGGTCCGCGACGCGATCCGGAAACTCGGGTACCGACGCAGCCAGGCGGCCTCCTCCCTGGCGAGCAATCGGACACGGACCATCGGCCTGGTGATCGACGACTTCCGCAACCCGTGGTTCGTCGAGCTGCTGAACGGCCTGCGCACCATGGTGGGGCCGCACGGCTTCCACGTCGCCGTCAGGGAGCACTTCACGCTGGGTGGCACCACCATGAACGCCGTCGACGGCTTCCGCGACACCCAGGTCGATGCCCTGGTCGTGGCGGCGGAGCCGGGCCGGGAGTTCGAGGACCTGGGCATTCCCACGGTGCTGGAGGGCACCCGGTGCAACACCATCGAGGGGGCCGACCTGATCAGCAGCGACCAGGTCCAGGGGGTGAACCTCCTGATGGAACACCTGCGTTGTCTGGGACACGAACGCATCGGCCACGTCACCGGCACCGGCGGCTCGGCCGGCATCCGCCGCAGGGCGTACTCGGATTTCATGGAATCGGCGGGCCTGGAGCCCCTGCTCGGCGGGTTCACGAACCCGACCAACGAGGAGGGAGGGTATCTGGGAACCGCGGAGTTGCTGCGGGAACATCCCGGGCTGACAGCAGTCTTCACTGCCAACGACACCATGGCCCTGGGGGCACGTGCCGCGCTGCGCGAAACCGGATACGAGGTACCGGGCGATGTGTCGCTGATCGGCTTCGACAACTCGCAGCTCGCCCGGAGTCGTTTCCTGGACCTCACCACCGTTGACAATCACGCCTTCGACGTCGGCGTGGCCTGCGCCGAGGCTCTGCTGCGCCGGATCGCCGATCCCGGCGCCTCACCGGAACGGGTCACCATCCCGACCAGTCTGGTGATCCGCACATCGTCAGCGGTCCCGGGACGCACCGAGTCGGGGGAAGCACACCGCGGACACACGGTTCCGTGAAGCAATGACCGGCCGGGATTTCAAGGAACGGTGGACCCACCGCGCCCCTCCTGGTCAGAAATCGTCCTGATCGTCCTGATCGTCGCGGATGATGTGCATGGCGGCCTCCTCGGCGCTCGCCGCCCCGCCGGAGAATCCCACGTCCACTCCGAGGGTGTCCTCACCGCCCGATCCCTGGACCCGCATCAGTCGCCCCGCACGTTCCCGCCCGACCTGACGCTCCTCCCCGTCCGGGTTCCAGGGCGCGTCATCGCGGACGGCCTCCGGTTGCTCCTGGCGGATGCGCTGCTCAATGGTCTCGCCCCGGTGCATCTCCGCGAACGTGTTTCCGAATCCCTGGCCCACCGACCACCGTTCGGGGGTGATGTAACCCTCATCGAGCACATCGTCCACGCCGCGGTTGATCAGGGAGTCCCCCTCCTGCAACTGATCCAGCTGCTCGGCTTCCTCGGGAACCTGGGTGTTGAAGTCGACGATGTCTTCCATGACCCAATACTGCCACCACTACGCCTTCAAGACGTAAACCACGCTTGAACTCATCACCTGGGCGCGGCATAAAATTCCAAGGTGACCCAGCCGGATACCTTTCCCCGCGCCCGCGGCAACTACGACCTGGTGGTGACCTTGTTCGTCGCACTGCTGCTGATCTCCAACGTAGCCGCCACCAAGCTGATCGCCTTCGGGCCCGAGTGGTCGCCGTTCGGGCTGCCGGTCCTGCCGATCATCACCGACGGCGGTGCGCTGTTGTTCCCGCTCACCTACGTGCTGGGCGACGTCCTGGCGGAGGTGTTCGGGATGCGGGGGGCTCGGCGCGCCATCCTCCTGGGTTTCGGGGTCTCGCTGCTCGCCTCGCTCACCTTCCTGGCGGTCGGTGCCGCCCCTGCAGCCCCCGGCTACGAGAACCAAGAGGCATTCGTCGCGGTCCTCGGCTTCGTTCCGCGCATCGTCGTCGCTTCCCTCGCCGGTTACCTGGTCGGGCAGTTCCTCAACGCCTGGGTGCTCGTGAAGCTGAAGCGGTGGCGGGGCGGCAAGGGCATGTGGAAACGCCTGCTGGGTTCCACCGTTGTCGGTGAGGCTGCCGACACCACCATCTTCTGCCTGATCGCCTTCGGCGGGCAGATCGACGGCGGCACGATGCTGAACTACATCGTCGTCGGCTACCTGTTCAAGGTCAGTGTGGAGGCCGTTCTGCTGCCGGTCACCTACCGGGTGATCAGCCTGGTGCGCAGTCTCGAGCCCGAACTCACCAAGGTTTGAGGAACCACCTCAACCCAGGCCCTCGAGCTGCCGGAACTGCTCATACCGGGCGCGCAGATGTTCGATGGCACCCGGCCGAGCCCGTTCCAGCGATCGCCGGACACGGTCCTGACGTTCTCGGGGTTGCTCCTCCAGGGCTGCAACAAAACCGGGAATCAGCCTCATCCTTTCCCTGGAGGAGAGGAACAGATCGATCAGTCTGCGGATCCCACGCCAGTTCGGACCATGGTCCAGTTCGAGGACCGCCAGGAGTGGACCGTAGTCGGCAGGTTTCTGATCCATCGCCCACCGCAGCAGTTGAAGATCACCGTCCTGCCGGAACAGCTCCACGGCCCATCTCCATTCCTCGGGCCAGCCCGTGGGAACCGGATCCAGGCAGACCTCCGTGACCTCACCACCCAACGCAACGAACACCGTCTCCCAGTGCTGACTCTCGTGGGACCAGAGACGCATCGCGTCAAGTACCAGTTCCCTCTGCTGCGATCGCCATTCCCCGGCCCATGTCGTGAACTCCCGGCAGGCTTGATCGTCATGGGTCAGTCGTTCCAGGGCATCGGAAATATTCGGGTGATTCCCGTTGGTTTCCAACCACTCAGGTAACACCCGGGCCGCGACTCTTCCGAAATCCGCGGCGGGATACACAGCCAGGTGTGAATAGATGGCTTCGTAGATTTCATGGTGTTCGATGGGATGAACCGCCAGCAACAGACTTCGGATGGCGGCCGGCCCCTCTTCCCCGTTCAAGGAATCGACGATCTCGCACAGGCGCTGGTGTCCGGCCAGTTCCTCCGCCTCCTCCTCGGGGGATCTCGGTGGGTCATCGTCCTGCGTGATGTTCCCGGCAAGTGCGATCAGCTCATCCTGCCAAGGTGGGACAGCCCCAAACTCGTCCTCGGCGCACATGGTCTCTTCGGTACACATGATCACTGCGTTTTCCGGGCGTTGTAGCGGCCCATGAACTCGTTGCGGAAGCGGTCGAACTCACCTGTCTCCAGGCTGGCACGGATCTCGTCCACCAGGCGCACCGTGAAACGTTCGTTGTGGATGGTGGCGAGGGTGGAGGCCAGCATCTCCTTCGCCTTGAACAGGTGATGGAGGTAGGCACGGGTGTAGTGGGTGCAGGTGTAGCAGTCGCAGCCCGCCTCCAACGGTTCGAAGGCGCGGCGGTTCCTGGCGGTGTTCACGTTGTACCGCCCGTCGGCGGTGTAGATGGCGGCGTTGCGGGCCACCCTGGACGGATTGACGCAGTCGAAGGTGTCCGCACCGAAGGCCACGGCCTCGAACAGGTCCTCGGGTTCGGAGATCCCGAGCAGGTGCCGGGGCCGGTCCTCGGGCAGTTCATCGACCATCCAGCCGATGATGCGCCCCAGATTCTCCTTCTCCAGTGCCCCGCCGAGCCCGAACCCGTCGAACCGGGAACCATCCACCTCGAGGGCCGCCAGGTCCGCGGCCGCTCTCCTGCGCAGATCCTCGTACTGGGCGCCCTGGATCACCCCGAACAGGGCCTGGTGGGGCCGGCCGGCTCGTTCCTCCGTCAAGCGGGCGTGGGCGCGCAGGCATCGGGCCGCCCACCGGTGGGTGCGCGCCACGGAGGCCTCCTGGTAGTCGCGGGTGTTCATCAGGGTGGTGAGCTCGTCGAAGGCGAACATGATGTCCGCACCGAGTTGGTGCTGGATGGTCATCGAGACCTCCGGGGTGAACCGGAGGCGGCTGCCGTTGAGGTGGCTGAAGAAGGTGACGCCGTCCTCGTCGACGTGCGCGCGCCGCTTCTTTCCCTCGGCGATGACGTCGTCGCCCACGAGCCCCTTGGTGTCCATCGCCAGCACCTTTTTGAAACCGGCACCGAGACTCATCACCTGGAATCCACCTGAATCCGTGAAGGTGGGGCCGGGCCAGTTCATGAAGCACCCGAGACCGCCGGCCTCGTCCACCAGGTCGGAACCGGGCTGTAGATACAGGTGATAGGCATTGGCCAGCAGCGCCTGGGCACCGAGATCGGCCATGGCCTCCGGCAGCACCGCCTTCACACTCGCTTTCGTCCCGACGGGTATGAAGGCCGGTGTGCGAATGTCGCCGTGGGGGGTGTGGATCACGCCGGTACGCGCCCGCCCCTCGGAACGCACAGCCACTTCAAAACCGAAACTCACCGGGCAAGGTTACCGTTGGCGCATGCCCTTCACCGCACTGATCCTGAACCCGGTCCATCCGGGAGCGGCAACGGCGGCACGAGAACTGGGCGCGCTGGGTGAGGTCCGCACCTACCCGACCACCCCCGCATCCCCCGGCCCCGAGCAGGCGGCGCGGGCCCTGTCGGAGGGGGCCGGTTCCCTGGTCGTCGCGGGCGGGGACGGCACGCGGCGGCTCGTCGCGGGGGCAGCCGCGGGCACCGGGATCCCCATCGGGATCCTCGCCACCGGCACCGCCTGCATCTACTCCAGGAATCTGGGGCTCCCCCTCGGACCGGCAGGAGCGGAGCTGGCCATGACCGGGATTGCCCGTTCCATGGACCTCGGTTGGGCGAGTCTCGACGGAGGTTCCCCCGAGCCCTTCCTGGTGGCCGCCGGCATGGGGCGGGACGCCGAAACCCTCCTCGGGGTCCGGGACAACCTGAAGAAGCGGCTCGGCTGGATGGCCTACGCACGGGCAGGGCTCGGAACCATGGGGCTTCCCAGACTGCCTCTGAGGATCAACGGGCAACCGGTCGAGGCCTGGACCGTTCTGGCGGGCAATGTCGGGAGGGTTCCGACGGCCTCCCTCTTCCCCGGGGCGCGTCCCGACGACGGGAGGTTGCACGTCATGCACCTCGGGGTCGACGGCTGGCGGGACTGGTGGCCCGTTCTGCTCGTGGGAATGACCCGCTCCCGCCGCGACATCGGCAAACTGCTCCGTTGGGAGACGGCCCACGTGCTCATCGAGTCGGACATCCCGAGAGCGGTTCACCTGGACGGTGACCCGCGCCCGGCGTCGCGTTCGCTGGAGGCGTGGATCGATCCCGGGGCCCTGCGGATTCGTTGCCGGGGAAAAGCTGATTGATACCGTTGCGCCCGGAGGGAACTTGGCCGAGAAAGCATCCGCATCTGCCCCAGGATCCTGGACGTGCCGGGCGCCGGTAGCAACGTCGTGCGATTCCGGGACCGTTGCCGGGAAACGACCCTTCAGCGTTCGCCCAGAACCGTGAGCTGCCCGATGGCGATGGCTCCCGCCGTGGAGGTGCGCAGCACGCCGTCGCTGATCCGTACCGGAACCGCCCCCGCGCCCCGGAAGCGTTCCAGCTCCTCCGGGCTGATGCCCCCCTCAGGGCCCACGATCAGCAGGATCTCTCCCGCTTCGGGGAGCTTCACACGGGACAGGGTCTTCTCTGCCGACTCGTGCAGGACCAGGGCGAGTTCGGCTGCTTCGATCCGCTCCACCACCCGGGTGGTGGTGACGGCCGAGACCTCGGGGATCCGGAACCTCCTGGACTGCTTGGTGGCCTCACGCGCGGTGGCGGTCCAACGTCCCAAGGATTTCACCCCGCGTTCCCCCTGCCAGCGCACGATGGAGCGCGACGCCTGCCAGGCGAGGATCTCGTCCACCCCCAGCTCGGTCATGGTCTCCACCGCGAGTTCCGAACGGTCACCCTTGGCGAGTGCCTGGGCAACCACGAACCGGTGAGCGCGGGGATGTGATTCCAGAATCTCGGTCACCTCGACCGCCAAACGGTTCCTCTCCGCGGCGACGACGCGCCCGCGGACCGCCCGTCCCGCACCGTCGGCCAGCAGCACGCCCTCCCCCGGCGTCGTGCGTTTGACGACCACCGCATGCCGGGCCTCGTCCCCGGTCACCTCCACGATCCCACCGATCCTCACCCGGTCGAATCGCGCCAGGAAGAGCGGGTCGCTCACCCGAAGGTTTCCTTGAACCAACCCCTGACACCCTTGTGGCCGGGATGTCTGGCCTCCACCGTGGTCTCGTCACGCAGCTCGGCGAGTTGGCGCAGCAGGTCGCGTTGTTTCTCGTCCAGTTTCCGCGGGGTCTCGACGACGATGGTGACCCCCAGGTCGCCCCTGCCGCCCCCGCGCAGCCTGGGCACGCCCCGGCCCTTGAGCGGGATCCGGGCCCCCGACTGCGTCCCGGCCGGCACGTCGACGATGACCTTCCGGTCGGCCTCCTCCGAACCCTCCCACTCGGCCTCCAGGGTGGCCAGCTCGACGCTGGTGCCGAGGGCGGCAGCGGTCATCGGCAGCGTCATCACCACTTCGAGATTGTCGCCGTCACGGCGGAACCGTTCGTGCTCGGCCACGACCAGCTCGACGTACAGGTCGCCGGCGGGGCCGCCACCGCGGCCTACCTCGCCGCGGCCCTCGAGATGGATCCGGTTGCCCGTCGACACCCCCGCAGGGATGCGCACGGAGATGTCGCGGGAGCTGCGCACCCGCCCTTCACCGGAGCATTCCCCGCAGGGGTTGGGAATGATCGTCCCGAAACCCTGACAGGTGGGGCACTGCTGCGCGGTGCGGATGTCCCCGATGAAGCTGCGCTGCACCGTGGTCACCTCGCCCTGCCCACGGCAGGTGTTGCAGGTCACGGGTTTGGAGCCGGGCTCCCCGCCCGCCCCCTGGCACTTGGGGCACACGACGGCAGTGTCGATCCTGATGGATTTCGTGCACCCGAAAACCGCTTCGTGAAGCTCCAGACCGGCCCTGACCAGCGCGTCGTGCCCCTGCTGGACCCGGGACCGAGGACCGCGTCCAGCGGCCTGTCCCCCGAACATGGCGTCCATGATGGTGGAGAAGTCGAATCCGCCAAAACCCGCGCCGCCGAAGCCACCCGTTCCGCCGGCGCCGCCACGACCGAGCGGGTCACCCCCCTGGTCATAGATGGCACGTTTGTTGGGATCATTGAGTACCTCGTAGGCCTCGCTGAGCTCCTTGAACTTCTCGGCTGCATCCTCTCCCTGCGCCACGTCGGGATGCACCTTCATGGCCTTGCGACGGTAGGCCTTCTTGATCTGTTCCGTCGTGGCTTCCTCGTCGACCCCGAGGATGTCGTAGTAGTTCTTGCTCAATGCTCAACCTTCTATGAGGATACGGCTCACGTATCGCGCGACGGCGCGTACGGACGCGATGGTGGAGGGGTAGTCCATGCGGGTGGGACCGACCACCCCGAGGGATGCGGCACGTTCGTTGCCGACCGAATAGCCCGTGGCGACCAGGGACGTGGACTTGAAGCCCTCCGCCGTGTTCTCGGCCCCGATTCGTACCGTGATGTCGTCGCTGGTCGCCTCATCGAGGAGGCGGAGCAGAACCACCTGTTCCTCCAACGCTTCCAGCAGCGGGCGAAGTCCCGTGGTGAAGGAGTGTCCGGCGAGATTCGGCACTCCGGCCACCAGGACCTGGGCGGTGGGCTCGGCCCCGAGCAGTTCGAGGGCGACGGCGAACACCGGGTTGAGTTGGGCACGCCGCGCCTGGTCGAATTCGTCCAGGGCTGCGGCCATGCGGTTCGCGGCGTCAGCCGCGGTGTGCCCGATGGTGGCCTCCCTGAGCCTCAGGTTGGCCACGTGCACCGCCTCCGGTTCCAGACCGGGGAGCTCCAATATCTGTTGGTCCACCCGGCCCGTGGAGCTGATCACGATGACGAGGAGACGTCCCGGGGTCAGCTGCACAAGTTCGGCGTGGGCAATGGTGCTGCGCTGCGCCGAGGGATACTGGACGATCGCCACCTGGTGGGTCAGCTGGGCCAGTAGGCGGACGGTGCGGGTGACCAGATCGTTGACGTCGAGGGCGCCGGCCATGAAGGCGTTGATCGCTCTTCGTTCGGCCGCGGAGAGCGGTTTGATGGTGGCGAGTTTGTCGACGAAGAGCCGGTAACCCTTGTCGGTGGGGATTCGCCCGGCGCTGGTGTGGGGCTGGGCTATGTAACCCTCTTCCTCGAGCACGGCCATGTCGTTGCGCACCGTCGCCGGGGACACCCCGAGCTGGTGTCGCTCTACGAGGGCCTTCGAGCCAACGGGCTCACGACTGGCCACGTAGTCCGTGACGATGGCACGCAGCACCTGCATCTTCCGCTCGTCGAGCACGGTCACCTCCTCATTGGCACTCGAAGCATGCGAGTGCCAGTGTAGAGCACACGGGCAATCCCTTCCGCAGCTGTACTCTCGGCCCATGACCAATTCGTCCATCGGTGCGTGGCGATCCGTGAGCCCCGCGATCCACCTCTGTGTTCTCCAACCCCACGGGGTGAGCGTCGGACTGGTCGCCGGCGAGCAGCGGGCCGCCCTGATCGACTGCGGCTCCACCCCCGAGCAGGGCACTGCACTGCTGGAGCGGGCCCGCAGCCTCGTGGGGGTGCCCGTCAACCACGTGGTGGTCACCCATCCGCATCACGACCACTGGTTCGGCCTGGCCGGGATGGAAGATGTGACCTCCATCGCCCACGAGGACCTGCTCCGCGACCCGGAACCCGAGGTGCTGGATGCCGCAGCAGCCATCGGGCTCGCGCGGCTGCCGGCACCGGATGAAACGTTCTCCCTCGCGAGATCCCTGGACCTGGGGGGTGTTCGCCTCGAGATGCTTCACACGGGTCCCGCGCACACCCGGGCCGACATCGTCGTGGTGGTTCCCGGGGATGACGTCATCTTCATGGGCGATCTCGTCGAGAGCGCGGGCGATCCCCAGTTCGGGCCCGCCTCCGATACCGGCAACTGGCCGAGGGTCCTCGACGACGCGCTGGGGGCCTCCAGCGAGGCGACGCGTTTCGTCCCCGGACACGCCCCGGCCGGTGGGGAGGAGCTGACGGTGGACAGGGAGTTCTGTTTCCGGCAACGGGCCGAGATCGCCATGGTCCAGGGCACGGTCGAAGGCCTCGTGTACCGGGGCGTGGCGCTGGAGGACGCCCTCGGGTTCGCGGAGTGGCCCTTCGGCGAGAACACGATGCGGGTCGCGTTGCCCCTGATCTACCGGCGGCTGGCAGAGGAGGGGATCGAACCGAGACGACACCTGCCGCTGGTCTGATCAGCCGAACATCCCGGCCAGGCACCGGTGGGCAGTCTCCCAGACCCCGGGGTCGCGGGCCACCAGCAGCCCGCTGGCCTCGCTGCCCGCTGTGTAGTCGGCGCCGTTCATGGTCCGGGAACCCCCGCCGTTCTCGACCACCATCAGCGATCCAGCCAGGTGGTCCCACGGCATCACCTTGGTGTAGTGAATGAAGTCGAGTTCCCCGTGCAGCACCCTCGGGTAGTCGAATGCGCAGGCGAAGAGGGAACGGACCACCGGGGAAAGCTCACCACCCCCGGTGAACCCCTGGACGTGGGTCTTGGACGAGGCACCGAGGGGTGGCCGGTCGTGTTCGTGCGGGGTGACCGGCTCGTCGTTGAGGCGCACTCCGGCGCCCTTCTCGGCGACGTACCCGCGGCCGGTCCGCGGTTGCCAGATCCATCCCCGGGTGGTGATCCCGTTCCGGGTCTCCGCCAGCATCACCCCGTGTTCCGGACGTCCCGCGACGAAGTTGCGGGTTCCGTCGATCGGGTCGATCACCAGGGCGTGCTCCGCGGTGGGAAGTTCTCGGCGCAGCCCCGGGTTGGCGAACACCGCCTCCTCCCCGATCACCAGGGCATCCGGGTAGATCCGGCGCAATGCGGAGGAAAGGATGGCCTCGGCCTCCCTGTCCGCGATGGTGACAAGATCGTCCGGCGACGTCTTCGCCTCCACGTCCGCCTGTTCGAGGGCCCGGAACCGGGGATTGATGGCCTTTTCGGCGGTCTCCTTGATCAATTCCAGGATGGCTGCGGTGTCCATGGGGCCACACTATCCAAGGTCGAGGTGATCCTGCGTGACGAAGTCGATCAGCAGTTCCATGCGCTGGTTCAGCTGGGGTTCGAGGTCGCGCCAGGTTCGTACCCGGGCGAGCATCGCCCGCCACGCCCGTGCGATGTCGGCCTGGTCGGCGTGGGGCAGGCCGAGAGCCTTGAGGGTGCCCTTCTTGAAATCCTGATCCCTGGGTACCCGGGGCCATGCCCTGCGCCCGATGCGTTCGGGTTTGATGGCCTGCCAGATGTCGATGAACTCGTGCCCGGTGACGAACACGTGGTCGCGGTATCCGGCCCGGGCCACCTGTGCCGCGATCCGTGACTCCTTGCTGCCCGCCACCATGTGGTCGACCAGCACCCCCAGCCGACGTCCCGGGCCGGGGTTGAACTCGGCGACGATGGCCGGCAGGTCGTCGATGCCCCCCAGGTATTCGACGACCACCCCGACGTGGCGCAGGTCTTCGCCCCAGACCTTCTCCACCAGTTCGGCGTCGTGGCGGCCCTCGACGTAGATCCGGGAGGGCAGCGCCACCTTCGCCGGTTCCGGGGTTTCTGATGCCCGGGATCCGGATGCGGTGTAGCGGGGTTTCGGGGTCGTGGCCCGCAGGGGTGGGCGGAGAGCGACCGGTTCTCCCTCGAGCAGGAATCCCGGTCCGAGGGGGAAGCTGCGTTTCTTTCCCTTGCGGTCCTCCAGCACGACGATGCCGTTCTCCCAGCCGACCACGGCCCCGCAGAAGTCGTCGAACTCGACCACGAGATCCTTCTCGACGGGAACGTCGCGGGTTTTCCTCAGGTGGGCCTGCTGCCAACCGGGGCGCAGCACGTCGTCGCGGTACCGATCCATTCGCCACACGATAGACGCCCCGGGCCCCGGTCGTGTCCGGACACGACCGGGGCCCGGGGTTCCGGGTTCACCGGAGCGAGATCCGGCGATTCCAGTTGTGGAGCATCCACGGGATGCAGACTGCAACGAGCACCACCATCGCAACGACCCAGCCGAGGGGAATGATGGTGTTCTCCTTCATCTGGTAGGCGTGCAGCGTGTCCACGACACCGAGGTTCAACCCCCCGCCTGCATATGTCAGGCCGATGGGAAGGAAGATCGCCCCGAAGCACAGGATGCTGGTAACCAGATAGCTGGCGATCCAGGTCAGGATCGGCCCCGCGACGCCGAACCCGGCAAGTTTCGGATCGCTGCCGATCGTGGCGGCGAAGTAGAACATGACGAGGTAGAACCAGCCCAGGAACAGGACCAACAGCACCACCAGCACCCATTGCCACCAAGGCAGCAGCTCGCCCAGCGAGGCCAGGAACCGGGGGATCAGTTCCTCCATGCCCGGCCCGTCTCCCTGGAAGACCGGGCCACCCAGGTAGGCCATCGCCAGCGAGGCCAGCGCCACCCACACCAGGGCGACCGCCTGGATCACGGTTCCCCACACCAGTCGCGCACCGAGGATCGTGGAGCCCCTGACCGGGAGGCCGTGGGTCAGGTACCCCGTCCGTCCCCAGGACGTGCGCCAGAAGTCGACCGCGAGGACGATCTGGATGAAGGGCCACATCGCCCCGACGAGGAAGAGGCCGAAGACCCCGAACACCGCGGAGACCACGGGAATGTTGAAATGGGACAGGAATCCCGATCCCAGCAGCACCAGGGTGCCCACGCCGAGGATCAGGCCCACTATGGGTCCGGTGCGGAGGGCCTCGTGTTTGATCAGTTTGCGGACCATGAATAGACCTTTCGGAAGAGCGCGTCGATGGACAGTCCGTGTTCGGCGCGGAGATCGTCCACCTGCCCGGTCAGCAGGACCTTGCCGTGGCGCATCATGACGACGGCGTCGAGGACCGGTTCGAGATCGTGGATGAGGTGGGTTGAGATGAGGACCAGGGCATCCGACTCCAGGTTGCGCACGATCCCCTCGAGGATCACCTCTCGTGCGGCCGGGTCGACCCCGGAGATGGGTTCGTCGAGCAGGAAGACCTTGGCGTCGCGCGACATGGCCAGGGCGATCTGCGCCTTCTCGCGCATGCCCTTGCTCATCTGCTTCAGTTTCATGTCTCCCGTGAGACCGAAGAACTTGATCATGTCGCTGGCCTTGTCGGCCCTGAAGTCCGGGAAGAAGTCCGAGAACATCCCGATACACCGGGAGACGGTGGCCGAATCATCCAGATAGCTGGCATCGGGTAGGAAGCTCACGCAGGCCTTGGTGTCGGGACCCAGCCGCCTGCCCGCGATCCTCACCTGCCCCGCGTGGTCCTGCATAACCCCGGCCAGCACCTTCAACAGCGTGGTCTTGCCGCAACCGTTCTCCCCGAGCAGGCCGATCACCTGCCCGCCCGCGAGTTCCAGGTCCACGCCCGCGAGCGCCGGGACCGGTCCGAAATTCTTGTTCAGGTCGCGGACCTCAATGAGTGGCCCGTTGCTCCTGGGGCCGGCCTGGTTCATTGCTGGTTCCACCTTTCTGTGATCAGTGCCATGGCTTCGGCCTCGGTCAGCCCGAAACCCTTCACCCGGGTTGTGAACTCGTCCGCCGCTCCCTTCGCCAGGTCGCGCCGGAGCCGGGAAATGCGGTGCGCGTCGTCGGTGACGAACCGCCCCACCGCTCTCTCCGAGCGGCAGAGCCCGTCACGCTCCAGCTCGGCGAGAGTGCGCTGGACGGTGTTCGGGTTGACCCCGAGCTCGACCGCGAGCTCCCGGACCCCGGGGATCTGCTTGCCCGGGACCCATCTCCCGATGACGATCCGCCTGGTGAACTCCTCCCGGAGCTGGAGCCATATCGGCCGGCTGGCGTCGAAGTCCACGACACGTCCCTCCGTATTTCCGTATTAAGTACTTAATACAGTAGCACAGCGACGGTGCAAGTCAACCCGCCAGGCATCGACGCACGCCTCCGCCCCGGCAGGGGCGTGGCGAACCCGGCTCAGAAAACGCTGGGCCGGATGCTCAGCTGCTCGACGGTGGCGTTGCCCGGGGTGTCGACGGCCAACCGCACGGCTGCCGCCACCGACCCGGGTGAGACGTAGCGCGAACCGTCGTAGTGTTCGTTGCCCATCGCCGCCTGTAGCTCACGCTGCATGTCGGTGTCCGTCCGCCCCGGATGGATGGAGCAGACCCGCACCTTTCCGCGCACCTCCTCACGCAGGGCATCGGTCAGCGCCCGCAGGGCGAACTTGGAACCGGCGTAGACTCCCCCGCCGGGGCTCGAGAAGAACCCGGCCCCGGAGTTGATGGCCACCACGATCCCCTGGGCGGCCTCGAGGGCGGGCAGGAGAAGGCGGGTGAGGTCGGCGACGGCGAACACGTTGGTCTCGAAGACCTCGTACCAGAGCGCCCGGGAGGCGGCGCCGATGTCGTCCGAGCGCCCGATGCCGGCGGAGTGGACCAGCACGTCCAGACGTCCAATCCCGGCGCAGGCCGTGGCGACCGCGTCCTCATCGGCCAGGTCGCAGACGAAGGGTGCCGCGTCGCCCAATTCGGCGACCAGCTCCCCGACCCGGGCGGCGTCGCGACCGCCCACCAGGATCCGGTGCGTCGAGGAGAGCTCGACGGCGATGGCGCGGCCGATGCCGCGGGTTGCTCCGGTCACGAGGGCTACAGGGCGATTCGTCATGGGAAGAATCTACTTCAGGCGCATGAGGTTCAGCCCGCCCTCGGCCTTCCGGACGATCAGCCCCTGCCCCCATTCGAGGCGCAGGAAGTCGCGTTCGATGCCGTCCCCGAAGACCACGAGGGTGGAGCGGGCCGAGAGCTCCAGCCCCTCCCCCTCCGCGAGCAGCCCGGCGGTGAGGGATGTGCCGGTGGTCCCCGACGGCCAGGCCTCCCGCACGAAGTAGGCGAGTTCACCGGAGGTGGCCCCCGGTAAGCCGAAACCGGGGCGGTTCTGCCCCCACAGCGATGCCAGCCATCCACCGGCACCGGTCCCGGTCCCCACGACCACCCCGGAGGAGGATTGCGTCTCAGCGCTCCCGCCGACCCTGAGGTCGTAGCGCGCGGACTGATGGCCGCGGTCGCCGGCGAAGATCTCGTTGAGGGCCCGGAGCCGTTGCCCGTCGTCCACGATCGCCTCGACCATCGTCCGAACCTCGGTCTCCGGCCTGCCCCGGCCCGCCAGCAGGTCCCGCAGGTCCTCGGGCGAGTGGCTGCACAGGACTCCCGGCGCACCCGGGCTGATGCCGAGCACCGGCTGGTCGCGCAGGTATTTGCTGACGTTGGGAATCAGGCCGTCCTGCCCGACCACGACCACCAAGTCGTCGGGTTCGAAGAGGAACCGGGAGAGCTGACCCCTCTCGGCCTCCGCGTAACGCCACTGGGCCGGTACCGCGTTCGAGACGGCGTCGAGCGTTCTTCGCTGCGCCTCATCGGCAGCCCGCAGGGTCTCGATCCCCAGCCCGCGGCCGCTCAGAAAGAACTCGACGGCGCCGAGCGTGGAGTGGACCTCGAGCAGCTCGGCCAGCCAGGTCCGTCGATGCACGACGACGAGACGTGGCGCGCTCATCCCCGGACCTCCTCCAAGAGCCTGGAGACCCCGCCTGCGAGCAGGTCGGGGGTGAGTGTGAGCGAGTCGATCTTCGGCAACGCGGACAACACCTCCGGGGCCACGGCTGCCAGCACCGCGACCGGTTCCCCTGCTGAGAAGACCGCCAGCCTGGCCTGGAGGGCGGCATTCTCCGCTTCAGCAATCCGGGCGACCTCGCCGGCCCTGGCCTCCGCCATCAGGGTGACCTCGTCGGCCCCAGCCTCCACCCGGAGCCGCCTGTTCGCCGCCTCGGCCTCATTGCGGAGCCGGTCTCGTTCCAGTTCCTGTTCGGTGCGGCGGCGTTCGTTCATTCCCTGGAGCTCCACGAGCTCGGCCTCGCGGCGAGCCAGTTCGGTTCGGTTGTTCAGCTCGTTCTCCTTGATGGCCCGTTCCCGGTCCACCGCCTGCGCCCGCCGGTCGTAGGTGGCGCGATCCGCGTCCGCCTGCGCTTCTTCCCGGATACGGGTCTGGAGGGCCCGTTCGAGCTCCTCGTCGGCCCGGACCGCGACGACACGGACCCCGAGCACCTCGATGCCCGCGCCGCCGAGCTGGCGTTCCCCCGACAGACCCTCGGCGATCGCGTCGCGGACCAGCCGCAACCCGTCGTCGAGGACCGTCCTGAGGGGCTCCCCCGCGACCACTTCCGCCGCGAACTGTTTCGCGGATTCGGCGAGGCGGTTCTGCAGGTTCTGCATGGGCTGGCCGGTCCATTCACCGGTTCGCTGGTCGATCTCGAAATCCACCCTCCGAGCGGTCAGCTCGGGATCGGCGATACGCACGGTGAGCGCGGTCTGGACGCTGACCTCCTGGCGGTCGGAGGTGGTGACCCGGAAGATGTTCCCGAACTCCATGTCGTCGACCGGAACCTCGGAGAGGCTGGTGTCGAGCGGCCGGAACCAGAACGAGGCCCCGGCGCCGCGGTTGACCAGTTTTCCGCGCCTTCCTTGGAAGAGCGCCCTGGTGGCCGAGCTGGTGGCGTGGGAGAAGAACGGGTAGCGATGAATGGTGGCCATTGGAACCTCCTAATTAATGTGTAACTGACAGTAAAGACTTCTGGAGATTCTGTCAACTTGACGTTAATCTTGGTGCATGAAGCTTCCCGTCATGACCGTCGCCGTCGACATCGTGGTGCTCACCATCGCGGACGCCCGCCTGCAGGTGGCCCTGGTGGAGCGGGGCATCCCCCCGTACGAGGGGAAACAGGCTCTGCCGGGTGGTTTCGTCCTGCCCGGGGAGTCGGTGATGGATGCGGCCCGGCGCGAGCTGGTGGAGGAAACCGGCCTGGATCTCGACACGACCCACCTGGAGCAGCTCGCCACCTTCGGCGAACCCGGGCGCGACCCGAGAGGCCGCGTGGTCTCGGTCGCCCACCTCGCCCTGGCCGCCTCCCTCGGCGGCCTGAATCCCGGGTCGGATGCCTCCGGGGCCCGTTGGTGTCCGGTTGACGACCTGCCCTCCCTGGCCTTCGACCACGACGAGATCCTCCGGACGGGGGTCGAACGCGCCCGGGCGAAACTGGAGTACACGACCGTGGCGACCCGGTTCTGCGGGCCCGGGTTCACCATGACCGAGCTGCGGCGGGTCTACGAGGCGGCCTGGGACACCACGATCGATCCCCGGAACTTCTCACGCAAGGTGCTGGGGTCGCGGGGATTCGTCATCGAGTGCGGGACCCGCAGCGGCGGTCGCGGGAGACCCGCCGCCCTGTACCGTGCGGGAACCGCGGACGGCCTTCACCCCCCGATCATGAGGGAGGACTGAGGAACCATTTGTTCATGCACCAGAATTAATCGTGCGTTCCACCCAGGACTTCCGCAGCGAGGAGGACGACGGCATCACCTTCGGGACCGAGACTCGCGACCGTGAGGAGTACGTGCATTTGTACATCGGACACTCGCCGTGTGCGGAACCCGTGGCTGGTCGAGAACCGCTTCACCCCGGCCACGGAAGTGTTCGCCACCGATCTCGTCCCAGACGACTGGTCGTGGACGAACGTGCTGCTCGTGGCCGAGAAACCCCTGCGAAGCGGGTTGGGGCCGCAGGAAACCTCGCGACCCCAACCGTGTCGCGTCATTTCCTCCAGGGTGTGACGAACTCGTTGGCGGGCCTCCCCTCGACGGCGGCATTGAGTTCCGCTGCCTTGGCGCCGTCGATCTGCTCCCGGATGATGTCGGCGTGGCCGGCGTGTCGGGCGAACTCCTCCAGGTCGTGGACGACGACGTACCTCATGGCCGCCTCGGCGGGCTCGTTGCGCCCGTACCAGGGTGCCGGCGGAACCTGCACCACCCGATCCAGATCGACCTCCTCCACCAGCGCCAGGTACTGCTCGCACAGTTTGTCGTAGTTCTCCAGCAGCGTCGCGAGGTCCTCGTCCTCGCCCGGGGTGAAGCTGGCCATGAAGTCCTCGTAGCCGGGTTTCGCGTCCAGGACACCGGCCGCAGCCAGTCGGTTGCGCAGGACGTAGGAGCAGTGTTTGATCACCCCTGCGACGGAGAACACCGAGGCCAAGGGTTGCTGCCGGGCCTGTTCGTCGGTCAGCCCGTGGGCGGCGTCCCGGATGGCCTGGAGCTGCACCTGCAGGAAATTGCGTAGTGTGGTGCGTTCATCGTGGATGGCCGGGAAGTACATGTTTCCTCCTGTTCGGTTCGTTCGACACCAACGTTGCCGCACAATCCGGACAGATTCTGTCCGCTACCCGTGCAAGGCTTGGGTTCATGAGCGAGATCACCCACCGGGTACTGCGGCTGCTGGGGCTGCTCGAGTCCCGCTCCACGTGGACGGGTTCCGAGTTGGCGGAGCGGCTCGGGGTCACGCAGCGAACCATCCGGCGTGACGTCATCAGGCTCCGGGCGCTCGGTTACCGGGTGGAAAGCGTGCAGGGTCTGGACGGCGGATACCGCATGTCGGGTGGCCGTGCCCTGCCCCCTCTGGTGCTCGACGACGACGAGGCCATTGCCCTGACGGCATGCCTGAAGATGGCCGCCTTGGACGGCAGGGACCAGATCGGCGAGGCCGCTCTGCGGGCCCTGGCGAAGCTCGACCAGGTGCTGCCCGCGCGGATTCGTCCCGAGGTCGCAGCGGTTTCGGAGGCCGTGACGACTCTGCCATCCACCCGCCCCGGGATTTCCTGGCAGCCCTTGGCGGCGCTGGCGAAGGCCAAGCGCGACCACTGCCTGGTGCGGATCACCTACGTGCGCGGCGACGGGGAGGAGTCCGAACGGGACGTGGAACCCGCCCAGCTGCTCGCCCAGGCCGGAAAGTGGTATTTGATCGCCTTCGACCGGTTGCGTTCCGACTGGCGGATCTTCCGGCTAGACCGCATGAACCAGGTTCGTGTTCTCACCTTCACCTTCGCTCCCCGCTCCCCACCCAACCCCCGTGACATGTTGCTGGGTCGGCGCCCGGAGAGCTGGCCGCACGAGGCGGTGGTGACGCTCACCTGTCCCTCACGGGCCCTGGAGGACAGGATTCCGGAACGCCATTTCGAGTTGTTGGAGGACAACGACGGGGTCTCGACGCTGCGGGTGGGGGCCGATGATCCCGGCCACATGGCCTGGCATCTCGTCGGTGTAGCGCGCTCTCTGGGAGCGGAGCTGCACGTGGTGCGCGGCGATTCCCTGCGAAACGCCCTGGCGGCCCTGGCAACGGAGTTCACCGAGGCCGCTCAGTCGAGCAGCCTCAGCACCACGCCGTCGGCCAGGAGACGGCCGCGCAGGGTGAGCACGAGCCGGCCGTCTGCCACGGCCCCCAGTCCTTCGGCGACGATCCCGTCGACCCGGGCGGATTCGGTCTCGGTGAGCACGTCCAGCGGTAGTCCCTCGGCCAGCCGGAGTTCGAGCATCACCCGCTCCACCCGGCGATCCTCCGGGGACAGCACCTCCCGGCCCTGAGCCGGGGTGTGGCCGTCGGCCAGGGCGGCCGCGTAGCTGCGCGGGTGTTTGCGGTTCCAGAACCTGACCCCCCCGATGTGGCTGTGGGCGCCCGGGCCCACACCCCACCAGTTCCCGCCCCGCCAGTAGGCCAGGTTGTGCCGGCAGCGCGCGGCCTCGTCGCGGGCCCAGTTGCTGGTCTCGTAGTTGCGGAATCCCAGAGCCGTCAGGTGGTGCTCGGCCATCAGGTATTTCTCGGCGAGTTCGTCGTCGTCCGGCATCGGCACCTCACCCCTGCGGACCCGCATCGCCAGGCGGGTTCCCTGCTCCACGATGAGGGAGTAGGCGGAAACGTGGTCGACGGGTGCTGTGGCCACCGCTTCGAGGCTTTTCTCCCAGTCGGCCGTGGATTCACCGGGGGTGCCGAAGATCAGGTCGAGGCTGATGTGTTCGAAACCGGCCTGCCGGGCCCAGCGTGCCGCATCGAGGCCGCGTCCCGGGGTGTGTGCCCGTTCCAGGACCTCCAGGACGTGAGGCACCGCGGACTGCATTCCCAGTGATATCCGTGTGAAACCGTTCTCCCGGAGTCGTTGGAGGTATTCCGGGTTCACGGTTTCGGGGTTGGCCTCGGTGGTGATCTCGGCGTCGCGAGCCAGACCGAAACGCTCCCGGACAGCGTCCAGAAGGCGTGCCAGATCCCCCGCAGGAAGCATGGTCGGGGTGCCGCCGCCGACGAAGACCGTGGCCGCCTCGGGTGCCCCGTCGCCGAGCACCCGGGCGGCGAGATCGATCTCCTGCAACACCGCGGTGAGGTAGTCGCCGGTGGACATGCCCCGCAGCTCGGATGCGGTGTAGGTGTTGAAATCGCAGTAACCGCAGCGGCTGCGGCAGAAGGGGACGTGCAGATAGACGGAGAAGGGACCTGTTTCCAACTCGGCCAGCGCGGAGCCCGGCAGGGTCCCGTCGAGGGGTACTGGGTCTCCGGTAGGCAACTGATTGGCCACCGGGAGAATATACAGCGCTCAAATTCCCACCCCCGGACTCACACGGAAGACGTTTGGTGAAAGACTCTGGACATGAACCTGACTCGTCGAAGCATCCTCGGATTCGGCGGCCTCGCCGCTGCTGCCGCCCTCAGCGCCTGCGGTTCCAACACCGGGCTCAGCGGCGCTGCGTCCTCGGGCGGCGGCCCGGCCCTGACCCAGTGGTACCACCAGTACGGGGAGGAGGGGGTGAAGGAGGCCGTCGAGCGTTACGCGGCCGAGTACACCGCCACGAAGGTCGACGTGAAGTGGAACCCCGGTGACTATGAAAGCATCCTCGCGGCCCAGTTGCTCACCGATGACGTTCCTGATGTGTTCGAGGTGGAGCAGGGCGGCTCCCTCGACATGATCCGCTCCGGGCAGCTGGAGGACCTGACCGAACTGATATCCCCGGTTCGCGACGACTTCAACGAGGCCGTCATCAAACGTTTCACCTTCGACGGAAAGATCCACGGCATTCCGCAAACCATCGACATGCAGCTGCTCTACTACCGACCCTCCCTGCTGCAGGCCGCGGGGGTGGCCACCCCCGCCACCTTCGATGACCTGGTGAAGGCGGCGAATGCCGTGGCCACCTCGGAGATGGGTGGGTTCTTCGCTGGCAACAAGGGCGGGGTGGACGTGCTGGGAACCCTGCTGATCTGGGCCTCCGGCCATGACCAGCTCGATGCGGATCGCACCGCCGCGGCCTTTCTCACCGACGATTTCTACGCGGCTCTTTCCGCCTACAGGGATTTCTACCAGTCCAACGGGTTGCTGAAGGCGGCCTCGGCCGACTGGTTCTCCGGCGCCGCCTTCGTCAACGGCGAGGCGGCGATGCAATGGGGTGGTTTGTGGTCGCTGCCCGAGATCATCGCCGCCCACGGCGACGACGTCGGCGTGTTGCCGTTCCCCGCCATCGGTGCGAAGGGACGTGTCGCAGTGCCGTTCGGCGCTTTCGGTTCCTGCGTCGCCGCCAAGGGCAGGAACGTCGCGGCCGCCAAGGAGTTCGTGAAATGGCTCTGGATCGATCAGACCGACAAGCAGGTTGACTTCTCCGATTCCTACGGCACCCACATCCCGGCCCGCAAGTCTCTCGTGGCCAAGGCCAAGAAATTGCAGTCCGGCCCCGGGGCGGAGGCAGCTGGGTTCGTCGGGAACCACGGCTTCGCCAACGACATCATGTGGTCGGGTTCCTTGGGAGAAGCCTATTCCGCGGCCATCAGCAATGTCGTGGTGCAGGGTCAGGATCCGGTTCAGGCCTTCGCCGGTTTCGCAGAACTGGCGGCCACCGAGCTCGCGAAACTGAAGGGATGAGCCTGACCCGGCGCCGGGAACGCTGGTTCCCGGTCTTCGTGGGGCCGTTCGCCCTGGGTTTGCTGGTGTTCGTCTACGTCCCGATCCTGTGGAGCGCCTGGCTGTCCCTCCACGAGGCCCGCAACACGCTCACCCCGACGCGTTTCGTCGGCTTCGACAACTACGCGCATTTGTTGGGCGATCCCCTGTTCCGGGATTCGTTGCTGGTATTCGCGGCGTTCGCCGTGCTCATCGTGCCGCTCACCTATGTGTGCTCGCTGGGGTTGGCGCTGCTGCTGAACGGGCTGAGGTGGGGGCAGGCCTTCTTTCGTTCCGCCTTCTTCATCCCGACCGCGGTCTCCTACGTGGTCGCAGCCCTGGTGTGGCGGTTCGGATTCTTCTCCGGGACCCGTTTCGGTTTGCTGAACTCCCTGATCCGGATCTTCGGCGGGGACCCGGTGAACTGGCTCGGAGGTGGTGACGGCCTGTACTGGATCGCCCTGGTCACGGTGCGCCTGTGGTTGCAGGCCGGGTTCTACATGATCCTTTTCATCGCGGGCCTGCAACGCATCCCGCCCGAGACCTACGAGGCAGCGGCACTCGACGGGGCGCACGGCTGGCGGATGCTGCGTCACATCACCCTTCCCCAGCTGCGCGCCACCTCGGCTGCGGTGATCATGCTTCTGCTGATCGGGGCCTTTCAGGCCTTCGACGAGTTCTACAACCTGCTGGGGTCCATCGGCTCCTACCCACCCTACGGTCGTCCACCGCTGGTGCACCTGTACCTGACCGCCCTGGGCGGAGGGCAGCAGGACCTGGGGGTCGGGGGCGCAGGGACGATGATCCTGGCCAGCATCATCGTGGTGTTCGGCCTGCTGCAGAACCGGGTTTTGGGGAGGCGGAACGGATGAGGCCATCCCGGCTCGTCACGGCGCTGCGTTACGGGGTGGCGACAGTGCTGTCCCTGTTCTTCCTGCTGCCCCTCTACGTGATCGTCAGGAACGCCTTCTCAACGAACCAGAACATCACCGCCCCCCACTGGAACTGGCTGCCCGATCAGCTCAGCCTGGCCAATCTGGACTCCATGCTGTCCTCCGATTCGACGGGCGTGTTGAGGGGATTGCTGAACTCGGCGATCATGACCGTCCTGCAGACGGTGGGCACCGTGGTGGTCTCCCTGATGGCGGGATACGGGTTGGCGTGTTTCAACCACAGGCTGTCGAGGATGGTACTGGGATTGACGGTGTTCACGCTCATGGTTCCGGCCGCCACAACCTTCGTCCCGATGTTCATCATCACCGCCCGGTTCGGCTGGGTCGACTCGTTCCAGGGGCTGGTGATTCCGGGCATGTTCTCGGCCTTCGCCACCTACCTGTTCCGGCAGGCCTTCCTGGACTTCCCATCCGAGCTGGAAGACGCGGCTTTGATGGACGGATGCAACCCGTTCACGGCCTTCTGGCGGATCGTGGTGCCGAACTCCACCGGAACGATCGCAGCGGTCGGCACGATCGTGCTGATCGGATCGTGGAACGCCTTCCTGTGGCCCTCACTGATCGGCCGCGAGGCGACGCGCACCGTTCAGGTGGCGCTCAGTCAGTACATGACCAGCCAGAACGTACGCTACCCAGAACTTTTCATGGGTTCGCTGATCGCGATCCTGCCGATGCTGGTGGTCTTCCTGTTCCTGCAGCGTTTCCTGGTCCAGGGCCTGGCAACTTCCGGGCTGCGCTGAACGGCGTCTACTTCTTGGTGGTCTCCGATGTGGACAAAGCAGCCACGAAGGCCTCCTGCGGCACCTCGACGCGACCCACCATCTTCATCCGCTTCTTGCCCTCCTTCTGTTTCTCCAGGAGCTTGCGTTTGCGGGAGATGTCGCCGCCGTAGCACTTCGCCAGCACGTCCTTGCGCATGGCGCGGATGGTTTCACGGGCGATGACCCGCGAACCGATTGCCGCCTGGATCGGTACCTCGAACTGTTGGCGAGGAATGAGTTCCTTGAGTTTGCCCGCCATTCTCAGGCCGTAGGAGTAGGCCTTGTCCTTGTGGACGATCGCCGAGAAGGCGTCGACGGGGTCGCCGTGGAGGAGGATGTCCACCTTCACCAGGTCGGCCACCTGCTCACCATCGGGTTCGTAGTCGAGTGAGGCATAGCCCTTGGTGCGGGACTTCAGTGCGTCGAAGAAATCGAAGACGATCTCGGCCAGCGGCAGGGTGTAGCGGATCTCGACCCGGTCCTCGCTCAGGTAGTCGAGTCCCTGCTGCACACCGCGCCGGGTCTGGCACAGCTCCAGTATGGTGCCGATGTACTCGGACGGGGTGAGGATGGTGCCGCGCACCACCGGTTCGTGAACCTCCGCGACCTTGCCCGTCGGGTATTCCGACGGGTTCGTGACGGTGTGTTCGGTGCCGTCCTCCATGACCACGCGGTAGACGACGTTCGGCGCGGTGGAGATCAGGTCGAGGTTGAACTCGCGTTCAAGGCGTTCCCGGACGATCTCCATGTGCAGCAATCCCAGGAAACCGACCCGGAACCCGAAACCGAGGGCCCCGGAGGTCTCGGGTTCGAAGGTGAGGGCCGCGTCGTTGAGCTGGAGTTTCTCCAGCGCCTCGCGCAGCTCGTTGAAGTCGTCGCCGTCGATCGGATAGAGGCCCGCGTAAACCATCGGGTTGGGGTGCCGGTAGCCTCCGAGATCCTCGGAGGCGGAACGCGACGCCCCGGTGATGGTGTCACCCACCCGCGACTGCCGCACGTCCTTGACGCCGGTGATCAGGTAACCCACCTCGCCGACCCCGAGCGCGTCGGACTTCTTCGGTTCCGGGGAGATCACCCCCACCTCGAGGAGGTCGTGCTCGGCCCTGGTGGACATCATGAGGATACGTTCGCGGTGGCTGAGTTCCCCATCGACCACGCGGACGTAGGTGACCACGCCACGGTAGGTGTCGTAGACGGAATCGAAGATCAGGGCCCGCGCCGGTCCCTCGGGGTTCCCGACCGGGGCGGGAATTTGAGCGACGATCTGGTCCAGCAGTTCCGCGACACCGGCTCCGGTCTTCGCCGAGACCCTGAGCACATCCGACTCGTCGCAACCGATGATCCCCGCCAGTTCGGAGGCGTACTTGTCCGGGTTCGCGCCGGGCAGGTCGATCTTGTTCAGCACCGGGATGATGTGGAGGTCGGCCTCCAGCGCCAGGTACAGGTTGGCGAGGGTCTGCGCCTCGATTCCCTGGGCCGCGTCGACCAGCAGAACCGCCCCCTCGCAGGCCGCCAGGGAACGCGAGACCTCGTAGGTGAAGTCGACGTGCCCGGGGGTGTCGATCATGTTGAGGACGTGCTCGACCCCGTCGACGCTCCACGGCATCCGCACCGCCTGCGATTTGATGGTGATGCCCCGTTCGCGTTCGATGTCCATGCGGTCCAGGTACTGGGCCCGCATGGCGCGTTCGTCCACCACCTTCGTCAGCTGCAGCATCCTGTCGGCCAGCGTGGACTTGCCGTGGTCGATGTGTGCGATGATGCAGAAATTGCGGATGATCGCCGGATCGGTCCTACCGGGAGCGGGCATGCATCCTCCTTGGGAGCCGGGAGCGGGACGAGCCATCTTCTCACGAGTGGCACCTTGGGCACGAGCCCGACGCGGCCGGACCGGGCGGGCCGGGATTTTGCGGCCACCCCGAAGCTCCGCTAGTCTGAGCAATCGCGTCATCACAACGCACCCACATACCGAGTAACCCAGACTAGTGAGGCAAGCCCAAGTGGCAAACATCAAGTCCCAGAAGAAGCGCGTCAAGACCAACGAGAAAGCACGTCAGCGCAACAAGGCTATCAAGTCGGAGCTGCGCACCCATGTGCGCCACTTCCGCGCCGCGGTCGCCGAGGGCGACAAGGCCAAGGCCGTCGAGCTCTCCCGGGTCGCCAACCGCGCCCTGGACAAGGCCGTGACCAAGGGCGTCATCCACGCCAACCAGGCTGCCAACCGCAAGTCAGCGATCAGCCTCACCGTCAACGCCCTCGACTGAGCCCAGGCCGCGAGGGCAATTCCAGCGCCCGGACCCACTCGGTGGTCCGGGCGCTGTTTCGCGTATGCTTCGGCAGGCACAATGAATGGGGAGCAATGCACAAAGTTGGATTCGACCGGGAAAAATACCTGATTCTCCAGGGGGAACGCATCGAGGCCCGACGACGACAGTTCGGGGGCAAGCTCTACCTCGAATTCGGGGGAAAACTTGTCGACGACATGCACGCCTCCCGTGTACTCCCGGGTTTCACCCCCGACAACAAGATCGTGATGCTGGCAGGCCTCGCCGACGAGGTGGAAATCGTGGTGGTGGTCAACGCCCAGGACTTCTCCCGCCGCAAGGTCCGCGCCGACCTCGGAATCTCCTATGAGGACGACGTGCTGCGCCACATCGACGCCTTCCGCTCCTACGGTCTCTACGTCGGCAGCGTGGTCATCTCCCACTGGTCCAACGACAACCGTCAGGCCACGGCGTTCAAACGAAAACTGGAGCGGCTCGGCATCAAGGTCTACCGGCACCACGTGATCCCGGGTTACCCGCACGACGTGGCACGCATCGTCTCCCCGGAGGGGTACGGACGCAACGACTACATCGAGACCGAACGCGACCTGGTGGTGGTGACCGCTCCCGGCCCGGGGTCAGGCAAGATGGCCACCTGCCTGTCACAGCTCTACCACGACCACCAGCGGGGAGTCCGCTCCGGTTACGCGAAGTTCGAGACCTTCCCGATCTGGAACCTGCCCCTCGACCATCCTGTGAACATCGCCTACGAGGCCGCCACCGCGGACCTCGACGACGTGAACATGATCGACCACTTCCACCTGGCGGCCTACGGGGAGCAGACGGTCAACTACAACCGTGACATCGAGATCTTCCCCGTGCTGGAACGCCTGTTCGAGCAGCTCCTCGACGAATCCCCGTACCAGTCGCCCACCGACATGGGCGTCAACATGGCAGGCATGTGCATCAGCGACGACGAGGTGTGCCGGGAGGCCTCCAAGCAGGAGGTGATCCGCCGCTACTTCAAGGCCCTCGCCGCGGAGCACCGGGACCAGTCGGAGCCGATCCAGTCGGATCGCATCGCCTTGTTGATGAGCAAACTGCAGATCTCCCGCGAGGACCGGCCCGTGGTGCTTCCCGCGCTGGAGAAGCAGAGGACCACGAAGGGACCGGCCGCCGCCATCCAGCTCCCAGACGGGCAGATCATCGTGGGCAAGACATCACCGTTGCTGGGGGCCTGTTCCGCGATGCTCCTGGATGCGCTGAAGGCCCTGGCCGGCATCGACCCGGATGTGAAACTGCTCGCCACCGAGACCATCGAACCCATCCAGACGCTGAAGACGAAGCACCTGGGAAGTCGGAATCCCCGGCTCCACACCGACGAGGTCCTGATCGCCCTGTCCGTCAGCGCCACCCACAGCGACTTCGCCCGCCGCGCACTGGCAGAACTTCACAACATCCGGGGCTGTGACGTCCACTCGACGGTGATCCTCGGTCCCGTGGACGAGGCCATCCTGCGCAGCCTGGGGGCCTACGTCACGTGCGAACCGGTGTTCCAGACCAAGAGGCTGTACCGGAAGCACTGAGCCCGCGGGGTTTCAGGTTCGTCTCTGGCGGAGGACGCCGAGCACCATGCGTTCAAGCGCGTAGTCCGGGTTGGTGGCCGCCCCCTTGACGTCCGCGTCGGCCCGGGCGATGATCCCGATGGCCGCGGCCACCCCGGCCGGCTGCCAGTTCCGGGAGGTGCGCTGGTACTCCTTCAGTTTGAACGGCGGCACCCCGATTCGCCGGGCCAAGTCGGTCCCGCTCCCCCGCGCCTCCAGATACTTGCCCATGCCACGGAAGGCACCGGCCATGGCGGATGTGATCAGCACGGGGGCCACGCCAGAACCGAGGGCCCAGCGGAGACGTTCCAACGCCAGCGACGCATCACCGGCCAGCACGGCGTCGGAGACCGCGAACGAGGTGACCTCCGCCCGTCCCGCGAAGTACTTCCGCACCAGGGCCTCGTCCACCGGCTCCCCGTCGGAGTCGGAGGCGAGCTGCGCGACCGCCGAGGTGAGCGCCCTCAGATCGTTTCCGACCGCCGCCACGAGCGCCCCGGCCGCGTCCTGGGAGAGCTTCACCTTCCGGGAACGCGCCTCCTCCACGCAGAACTTCGGCAGTTCCCAGGGTTTGGGGGCCGCCACGGCGACCGTCTCGATCCTGGCCTTCTTCAGTTTGTCGATCAAGCCCCTGCCCTTGTTCCCGCCCTCGTGTGACAGGATCAGGCACAGCTCGTCGCCGGGGTTCTTCGCCAGGGCGACCAGGGCGTCGACGACATCGGGCGGGGTGGAGCCGACGTCATCGATGATGGCGACGATGTGGTTCGAGAACAGGGATCCCCCCGTCACCTCCGAGAGCATGGAATCGGCCAGTTCCGCCCCACAGACCCGGTTGACCTCGGCGTCGGGTTCCGCCTCCAGGGCGGCCCGGCGCCTGCCGTCGATGGCGCGGGCGGCCAGCAGGGATTCCGAACCGGTGACGAGCAGGGTGCGTCCGAAACTGTTCACGGGCCCAGCATGCCAGCTGACCCCGACATCAGCCACGCCAGCGACGCACACCGAGTCGCCCGTCATCACCCGAGGAGACCGCGATGCTGCCCTCCGTGTCGGTGCGCGCCACCGCCATGCCCAGCGAGGTCACCCTGCTCAAGGTCTTGGGGCTCGGGTGCCCGTAGTCGTTTCCCAGCCCACAACTCGCCACGGCCAGCTGCGCCGACGAGGCCTCCAGGAATTCCGGGGCCTGCCGGGAGGATCCGTGGTGGGGAATCTTCAGGATGTGCACGGAAAGCGGGATGCCCAGGTTCCGGGCCCGCCGGATCGCCTGTTCCTGACCGCCGGGTTCCGCGTCCCCCGGCAACAGGACCCGCAGACCCGAGATGTCCGCGATTCCCACGACGGAGGAGTCGTTCTCGACCGAGCTCTCGCTCTCCCCTGCGACGGACGCCCCACCCGGCTGCCAGGCCGAGACCGTCACCCAGTTCACGTCCCCCACTTCCATGCGCTGCCCCGGCTCCGCCACGAGCAGGCGTGCGCCGTGGGCCTCCGCCGTGGCCTCGACGGATGCCGCCGCGAAACCGGGGGAACGCAGCGGGCTGACCAGCACCAGTTCCGGACGGAACCGGGACACGACGGCTTCCGTTCCCCCGATGTGATCCGCGTGGAAGTGGGTCAGGACCAGCAGCGGGATGCGTTCGACGCCCAAGGACTCCAGGCAGGCGATGGTGGGGCCAGGTTCCGGTCCCGTGTCCACCAGAACCGCCGTTGCTTCGCCTGCCCGCAGCACCGTCGCATCCCCCTGACCGACATCGCAGAAAACCACCTGCCATCGCCCCGGCCATCCCAACGGGGCCGGGCGAATCCATCCTGCCAGCAGCAACCCGAGGGCCAGCAGCAGAAAACCTGCCCGCCGCCGGAGCCCCGCCCGGGCCAGCACCGCTACCGCCACCGCCAGCAGGACGCTGGTGAGCATCCCGAACGGGGTGGCGGGCCACTCGAGGACGGCCCCCGGCATGGCCGCGCCAAGATGCGCGATCCAGAGGATGGGCTGCACCACCCAACCGGCCACCCAGGCCACCGCGGCAGCGACAGGTGGGGCCCAGATCAGAAGGGTGACCGCCAGTCCGAGCACGGTGGCGGGGCCGACGAAGGGGCCGGCCAGGGCATTGGCGAGCACCCCGACCACGGACACCTGACCGGACAACACCGTCGTCAGGGGAATCGTGGCCAGCTGCGCGGCCAGAGGTACCGCAACGGCCTCGGCGAGCCATGCGGGAGCCCAGCCTGTCATGATCCTGGCGAACGGCTCCGCTCCCAGGCTGATGCCGAGGCAGGCAGCCGCGGAGAGCGCGAAACCCCAGGAACGCGCCAGCCAGGGATCCAAGGGCATCAGGACGAGGACCGCGATACTCAGGTTTCGGATGCTGCTCCTGCCGCGCCCGATTCCCGCGGCGGGCAGGACGACAAGTCCCATGGCAGCCGCCCGCAGCACCGAGGGTTCGGCCCTGCACACCAGAACGAACAGCGCCACTCCCCCGGCAGCGATACCCCGGATCGCCCAGCCACGAACTCCCAGGAACCGTACGACGAGCAACAGCACACCGAGCAGCAGCGTCAGGTTCGAACCGCTGACAGCGAGCAGATGGCTCAGCGAGGTGGCGCGAAAGATCTCGGTGAGTTCCTTGGTGATCCCGCTGCGGTCCCCGACCACCAGAGAAGGAACCAGGGCCGCCTGTTCGGGTGGCGAGTGAGAAGCAGCCTCACGCAGTCCCGCGTGAATCATGCTCACGAGGGCGTTGAAGACATCCGGGGCACGCGCCTGATCAGAGATCCTGCTCACCCGCACGACGAACGCCTCCTGGGAATCCGGCTCCGAGGCGCCGAGCCGGCCCAGGACCTTGTGAACAGAGCCGGGCGCGATGCCGGCCAGTTCGGTGGCCAGTTGGTCCCCGGCAAGCAGAAGAATCGGCTGCGATGTGGTGAGGCTTTTCCTCCCCACATCCAGCTGCAGCAGCGTGGCACGGACGATCGCGAGGCTGCGACCCGAGTGCTTCACCAGGGTTGGTTCTCCGTCCAGACGAACCAGCACGGATGCCAACGGCTCATCCGCGGCCCACCTGGCGGGCATGCCGTCGTGCAGTCCCGCGGAACGCAACCCGGATGTGAGAACGGCCACCACCAAGGTGCAGGCGGCAAGCCCCACCCAGATGCGTCGCACCAGCAGGAGACACACCACCAGGATTCCCACGCATCCGAGAAGCACCCCCGCTCCGGGCCGCCACCCCGAGGTCCCGGCCCAGCAACCCGCCCAGGCGGCGACCGCCAGTGGGAAAAGACGCCAGTCGTGCCCTTTCACAGGGTCACCAGCGGCGACAACTTCTCGAACAGTTTCGACCCGATCCCCGAGACCTGCCGAAGCTGCGAGACATCGGTGAAGGAACCGTTGTCCGTGCGCCACTTGATGATGGCCTCGGCCAGGACAGGACCGACTCCCGGGAGTTCCTGAAGCTGCTGCGAGGTGGCTCGATTGAGGTTCACCAGCCCCGCCCCGGAGGTCGTTGCCGACCCCGTCGCCGAACTGCCACCACCGGGATCCACAACCTCCCCGCGAGGTGACTCCGAGGTCCCCACTATGACTTGTTGCCCATCCCTGACCGGGGCCGCGAGATTCAGCTCCCCGGGATCAGCTCCTTGAGCCAGCCCACCGGCAGCCTCGATCACGTCCTGAACGATGGCGCCATCCGAAACCGACACCACCCCGGGTCTGGCCACGGCCCCGAGAACGTGAACCCGCACCAGGCCACGACTCGCGGAGGCCTCGGGACCGGGTGATGCTGCCGCGGTCGAGACGGGAACCACGCTGGGTGATGCAACCGGCAGCTCCGTCGCGGAACTCTGCCCCAGAGCATGGATGGTGATCACCATCCCGCCGACCAGCAGGGCCGCCACCACGATGATGTGCTCGCGGCCGAGCATCACCACCCGCCGCCACCCCTTGGGGGCCTGCTGCCCGGAGGGTTCAGATGGCTCCTCCTTCCCGGGTCCGTCATTGCTGAGCGGGACATCGTCAGCCCGGCGCGCCGCACCGAGCGGAGTCTGCCCCGATGCGACGAGCGCCAACCGCGCCCGTTCGATCTGCTGCTGTTCCGTGAGGCTCCCCATGCCAACACTCTGGGCGGTGTGGAGCCAGATCCTCCACTGAGTCATGACCCTGTTGGAAACTCTGACAAAGATTACACCTAATTTAATGCCAGGTTAACAAAAAATTAATTCCTTGACTGGATTGGTGACCGCGCCGGAAGGTGATCTCGGAGAGATCGACAACAGCGTCGACCGGAGAACACCTGGAGTTGCTCATGATTCCGCTCAGGAAACGTTTCACAGCCGGGCTCACGGCCCTGTGCCTGGGGCTCGGGACACATCTCATGGCACAGCCCCGCGCAGCGGCCGACCCGGCCGACTGCACGCCCGCCAACACCGTTTCGATGTTCACCTACAACGACTTCCACGGCAGGCTGGCGAACGCCGCGGCCCTGTTCACCCCCGTGGAGAAGGCCCGCGCCTCCCGGGGGGACGCGAATGTCGCTCTCATCAGCAGCGGGGACGACATCGGGGGTTCCACGTTCGAGTCCATGGCCGATGACGACAACCCCACCCTGAAGGTGATGGCCGCTGCCAAACTCAGCGCACGAACCGTCGGGAACCACGAGTTCGACAAGGGCTGGGCCGACCTCGCGGGCCGCGTGAACCCAGCGGTACCCGGGGTGGATCAGCTCGGGGCGAACGTCTACCTCAAGGGAACCAGGCAGGTGGCCTCCCCACTCAAGGCGTACACGACCTTCAAGGTCGGGGAACTCGATGTCGCCGTGATCGGCGCCGTAACCGGGGATCTGCCGTCCCTCGTCTCCCCCGCCGGGATCTCGGACCTGACCATCGGTGACCCCGTGGATGCCGTGAACGAGACAGTTTCCCAGCTTCCCGAGGGAATCGACCTGGTGATCGCCTCCATCCACGAAGGAGCGCCGAGCGGAAACGGCACCGGTGACGAGCAGGCCGCCACCAGCCCGAACTTCCGGAAGATGTGGACGGGAATCGACCCGAGGATTCGCGTGGTGCTGGGCGGACACACCCACCAGACCTATTCGTGGACCAACGACAAGGGGCAGCTGTTCACCCAGGCCGGTTCCTACGCGGCGGCCCTGAACGAGCTCAAGGCCGGGGTCACCGACGACGGCGCCCTGTGCGGGATCTCCAACACCACCACCGGGATCGACCCCAAGGCATCCGACACGAGCCTGCCGCGCATCCGGGAGATCACCGACATCGTCTCCGCCGCCGTCACCAAGGCCGATGAGATCGGCGCACAGGTGATCGGCCAGGCAACCGAGGCCATCTCGACGCCGACCGGCAACTCCGACGTCCGGGACGTGGAGTCGCCCATGAGCAACATGGTGGCCCAGATGTTCCGGGAGGTGCTGGGCGGCGACGATCCGTATTTCATCGGCGTCCAGAACCCGGGTGGCACCCGCGACAGCTTCGATGCGGGGGAGATCACCTACAAGGAGGCCGCGCTCACGCTGCCGTTCGCGAACACCCTGATGACCACCCGGCTCACCGGGGCCCAGTTCAAGACGATCCTGGAGCAGCAGTGGCAGCGCAACGACAAGGGCGAGATCCCCTCGCGCCCGTTCCTGCGCCTGGGTCTTTCCAGCAACGTCTCCTACACCTATGACGAGTCCCGCCCGGAGGGGGACCGGATCACCTCGGTCTTCGTCGGGGACTCCCCACTCGATCCGGAGCGGCTCTACACCGTCGGTTCCACTTCCTTCCTGATCGCGGGTGGGGACAATTTCCGGGAGTTCGCGAAGGGCGCCGGGACCCGGGACACGGGACGCGTCGATCTGGAGGCCTGGACCGAATGGGTGAAGGCCCGGCAGACGCTCTCCCCCAGCTACGCCAAGCGCGGCCTGCCGCTGATCGACGCCCCCACCGAGATCAACCGGAACGGCGGGACCGCCACCTTCAACTTCGACGTGCCGGGTGGCGACGTGAAGGCACGGGAGGGCATCGACTTCCTGCTGGGTGAGGCGGCCGGCGCATCCCCGAAGGACCCGGCCAAGGTCAGCCCGGCGCTCACGAACAACGGCGTCGAGGTCTTCCTGGGCGGGACCGGAATCGGCAGCGGGACCGTGACCGACGGCAGGGCGAAGGTCGATGTCACACTGCCCGGCGGCTGCTCCGCACCCACCGGAACCCAGACGCTGACCTTCAGGTTCGCCCCCTCGGGGACCCTCGCCCACCGGCAGGTGAACATCACCGGGGACGATTCGTCGTGTACCCCGGCCCCGCCGGAACCGGAGCCGACGGGGACCCCGTCGCGGACCCTCGTCAGGCCGGGGCTCCCCAGGACCGGTTCGTGACGAACGGTGAGGGGACGGGGGAGGGATCCCGTCCCCTCACCTTCACAGCCCGATCAGCGCGCCCGGCGCGGGTAGCGCCTGCCGTTGAGCCATGCACCCAGCCAGGTGTGCCGGACCAGCAGTTCGTAGGTGATCAGCAGGACCGCGGTGGTCACGACCCACGTGACCAGGAGCTTCACCGGAACCGGCCATCCCAGGTCGGCCAGCGGGATCTCGAACAGCACCAGCAGCGGCAGGTGAACCAGGTACATCCAGTAGGAGGCGTCCGCGAGGTAGCGGATCCAGGTGTGTTCCCGGTCCAGGAACCGCACCGCGGCGCCCAACAGGCCGAAACCGAGCAGCCAGCCCGCCAGGGCGACGGCGACCATCAGCGCCTCCCTCGGCACGCCTGGGAGCCACACGACCACTGTCGCGACGAGACCCAGCACGAGCATCGGGAGCCAGTTCCCGGCGATGCGTTGCACGGAACCCGGGGATGCGTGCAGGAACCAGCCGGTCAGGAACGCCCCCAGGTAACCGAGCGTCGATGCCGGTTCCGGGACGATGGTGGTCGGGGCGATGATCCCACCCGCCGGTTCCCCACCCTGCACCAGCAATGCGACCACGAAGACCAGGGCCGGAAGGAGGACACCGACCGGGTGGGACAGGATCTCACCGATCCGGGTGGCGGCCCGCCCTGCGCGCTCCGCGCCCAGGAACCGGAGCAGCGCGGACCGGGCGAGAAGCACCAGGGTGGCGAGCTCGAACAGCACCAGCAGGAACCACAGCTGCCCCGGGGTGAACATCATCAGGGGTGAGGCCGGCTCCGAGGCCATCGGCGCCGGCAGGCCCCGGACCGAGGCCCCGTACATCGCGAGGAGACCGAGCGGGATGACCGTGAACGGCCAGAAGACGACGGCGGGCAGCAGGATCCGCTTCGCGCGGTCCCGGAAGTAGCTACCGGACCCGCGCCGCAGGGTGACCATTCGCCCGAAATAGCCGGCCAGCAGCATGAACAACGCCATCCGGAACAGGTGGATCGTGCCGAATACCCACAGGGCGAGGATGCTGCGCTCGGAGTCGTTGATCATCCAGACGATGTCGGTGAAGGGCAGCAACGAGTGCAGGACTATGCCGAGCAGCAGGGCGCCGGAACGGACTGCGTCGAGGCCGTGCAGGCGTTGCGGGAGGGCATCGGAACGGGCGGTGCCGGGTTCGTGAAGGCATTTTTCGGTGGTCATGGTTCGAAGTTACGATTCCGGATCCGCCTCCACCATCGTCCGATCGGTGGATGGCGGCCACCACCACCGGACCGGGACAATGGTCCGGTGGAACGCTACGAGAGCCCGATCGCGATCCGGGCGGCACGCTGGGGACCCTTCGTGCTGCTCGCCGTGTCGGTGATCATCGGCTGGGTCCTGACGGACAGGCTCATCGACCCCGGGGGCATGCTCGTCTCCCTGTGCCCCGCCGCCCTGATCCTGCTCGGCCGCGTGTTCGTGGCGGTCCGGCCGCCGTCCGGGGGAAGCCCGGCAGCGCTCGCTTTTGTGGCGGGCAATCTGCTGCTCGCCCTGACGGCCTCCCTGTTCAACCCGTTCATGTGCATCTACCTGTTCTCGGGCTATCCGGATGTCGACCGCCTGGTCACGGGATCCTTCCGGGTGCCCGCCACCATCGCCACGGGGCTGGTGATCGCGGTCGGACAGGCCGGTGGGATCCCCGGGGCCTCGGCGACTCCTTGGCTTTTCACGCTGCTGGCCCTGGTGAACGTCGGGGTGGCCTTCCTCATGCTGACGCTGAACCGGGAGCACGAACGTCAGGTGCGGATCCGGGAGGAGACCGCCGAGCGGCTGGCGAAGGCCAACGCGGCCAACCTGGCCCTGCACGAGGAGCTGATGGCGCAGGCCCGCCAGATGGGTATCGAGCAGGAACGGGCACGGTTGTCGCGGGAGATCCACGACACCGTGGCACAGGGACTGATCGGTGTGATCCGCCAGCTGGAGGCGCTCCCCTCCTCCTTGGACGACTCCGCCCGGGAAAGGGTCCGGCGGGCAGAACAGGTGGCGCGGGACTGCCTCACGGAGGCACGGCGGGCGGTGCAGGCCCTGGCGCCACACCAGTTGGATGACGGTCCCCTGGCCGATGCCCTGCACGAGATCGTCAGGGGCTGGGGGCGGATGAACCACATCGTCACCGAACTGGATGCCGACGACGCCCCGGCCGCCTCGCCGCACGACGGAGTGCTGGTCCGCGTCGCCCAGGAATCCTTGGCCAACACAGCCCGGCACGGCAACGCCAGCCGGGTGTGGGTGCGCCTCGACGGCACACCCGCCGGGCCGCGGATCCGCATCACCGACGACGGCATCGGTTTCACACCCATCTTCGCCGCCGGGCACGGGCTTTCCGGCATGCGTGATCGCCTGACAGAGATCGGCGGCAGCCTGAGAGTGGACAGCGCGCCGGGGAAAGGATGCACGGTGACAGCAGTGGTTCCCTCATGACCCTCCGGCTGGTGGTGGTGGACGACCACCCGATCGTCCGGGACGGCCTCGTCGGGATCTTCGCCCTGGAGGAGGACATCGACGTGGTCGGGCAGGCCGGGAACGGCCCCGAGGCCCTGGCCGTCGTGGCCGAGCACGATCCCGACCTGGTGCTGATGGACCTCAGGATGCCCGGCGGCGACGGATTCGCGGCCATCAGGCAGCTGCGGGAACGGGGAGAGCGTCCCCGGGTTCTCGTGCTCACCACCTACGACACGGAACGCGACATCCGCAGGGCGATGGCGGCGGGCGCCGACGGATACCTGTTGAAGGACCTTCCCCGCGACCAGCTCGTGGCGGCCGTCCGGGAACTGATGAGCGGCTCCCCCCGGGCGCACGCCAACGCCCCCCACGGGTCACGGTTGTCGCTCACCGACCGGGAGACCGAGGTGCTGGCGCTGGTCGCGGACGGTCTGACCAACCGGGCGGTCGCGAGACGACTCGGGATCGGCGAGGCCACCGTGAAAACCCACCTGGCCCACGTCTACGCCAAGCTGGGGGTGCTGGACCGGGCCGCCGCGGTGCGGGAGGCCTGGGAGCGGGGGCTGGTCTGAGAACCGGCCCCCGGCGCCGGGTTCAGGGACGCGTGGCCTGCTCCACGAGTTCGAGGATGTGGACGTAGGGTTTGCCCGTCGCCCTACCGATGCCGATCTCGCAGGTACGGTTGAGCGAGGCGTAGGCGTCGAAGTGGCGGGAGTTGACCTCCGCGGGCTCCCGTTTCGCGGCCGATGCGTTCAGCTCCGGGGGGGGCATTCCGCGGTCACCGGCGGAGGCGCAGCAACCCCAGTCCCGCGGGACGGAGGCCTCGTCCGCCATCGCCTCCGCCCGGCCCTTCAGCGCGTCGTTCAACCCGAGGTGGGTGGACGAACAGGTGGGGTGCAGGGCGATGGAGCCCAGGCGGTTGGTCACCGTCAGGTGCGGCAGGAGCCATTCGTGGGCGAACTTGACCACGTCGACTATCTGGACGGCCTTGAACTCCTCGCTGGAGGATTTCGACTGCATGACGTGGAAACCCTCGGTGCAGCTGGCCGCATCCACCACGATGGGAACCGGACTGCCGCCGAGACGTTCCTCGGCCCGCTTGAGCTGGGTTGCGTATCCCTTCAGGAAACCCTTCGACTTCCACGGGGTGCCGCAGCACAGGCTGCCGGTGTTCAGCGTGGTCACCGGGACCCCGGCCCGTTCGCACAGGGCGGTGAACGCCTTGGGAACCCCGCTGGCGAACATGGTCTGGATGCAGGCCGGGAGGTAGAAGGCCACCGGATCTGCCGATTCCCGGGCCTTGGGACGTTTGCCGCCCTTGGGGAGGTCCTTCGAGTACTGGGGCATGACGTCCGGGCTGATGATCTTGCGCGCCACCTTGGTGATACCCGAGGCGACCGGGGCGACGGCGTGCGCCGTGGTCATCGCGACACTGGCGCCCTTCGTGAACGGCCCCCAAGCCTTGGCGGCGGCTCCCCACACCCCGCCGAGAACACGATTGGCCTGCTCGGCGCGCAGCCTGCGCACCAGGTCGCCGGTGTTGATGTGGAGGGGGCAGACCTCCCCGCACATGCCGTCGACGGCGCAGGTCTGGATGGCGTGGTAGTCGTAGTCCTTGTCGAGGTCCTTCAGGAGCTGCTCGTCGGGCTGGTTGGAGGCCAGCTCCCGGCGCAGCGCTATCCGCTGTCGCGGCGTGAGGGTGAGTTCGCGAGAGGGACAGACGGGTTCGCAGAAACCGCACTCCACGCAGCGGTTCACCTCCTCCTCGACGCTGGGCACCAGCTTGAGGTTCTTCAGGTAGCCCTGCGGGTCGTCGGTCAGCACCACACCCGGGTTCAGGATGCCCGCCGGGTCGAACAGGCGTTTGATCTCACACATCACCTGGTGAAGCTCGTCCCCGTATTGGCGGGCGACGAACGGAGCCATGATGCGCCCGGTGCCGTGCTCGGCCTTGAGATTCCCGCCGTGCCCGATCACCAGGTCGACCATGTCCTCGGTGAAGTGGATGTAGCGCTCCATGCATGCCGGATCCGTGAAGTCCTCGTTGAGCATGAAGTGGACGTTGCCGTCCTTGGCGTGACCGAAGATGACGGAGTTCTCGTACCGGTGCTGCCCGAACAGCTTGATGAGCTCGGTGCAGGTGTCCAGCAGCGTCGGCACGGGTACCACTATGTCCTCGAGCAGGGCGGTCGCGCCGGGGTTGCGATGTCCGGCGACCGTGGTGTAAAGGCCCTTGCGGATGTGCCACAGCCGGGCCCGGGTGGGTCCGTGACTGGTGGCCTGGGTGGGGCTCGTCAGCGGCAAGGAGGCCAGTAGCGGCGCCACGGCCTCGATCTTGTCCTCGACCCCCGCGGCGGTGGCGTCCTGGAGTTCCAGCAGCAGTGCGGCCTGACCGGTCACGTCCAGTTCCAGGATCTCGGGGGTGGCCTCGGGAAGCGTCTGCGCCACCCTGAGCGACTGCGCATCCATCAGCTCGACGGCCGCGAAACCGGCGGCCACCAGATCGGGAAGCGCGGCCGTGGCCTCCCGGAGGGTCGGGAAGATGGCCAGGGCCGAGGCCGCGTGGGGCGCCACCGGAATGGTTCGGAAGGTGGCGGAGGCCACGAACCCGAGGGTTCCCTCGGATCCGATCATCAGGTGCCTGGCGATCTCGAGGGGGGTCTCGAAGTCCAGCAGGGAGTTGATCCCGTAACCCATGGTGTTCTTCATCGCGAACTGGCGGCGAATGATGTTCACCGAGTCCGGGTTGTCCAGGATTCGCTGACGCAGCCTCATCAGCCCCGCGACAAGTTCGGGTTCGGCCTCGGCGAACTGCCGGGCGGCGTCCGGATCGGCCGTGTCGATCCGGGTACCGGAGGCCAGGACGAACTCCAGCGAATCCAGGGTTGCGTACGAGTTCTCGGTGGTGCCGCACTGCATACCGGAGGAATTGTTGGCGACCATGCCGCCGATGGTGCAGGCGATCTCGCTTGCCGGGTCGGGGCCGAGTTTGTATCCGTACCGGGCCAGACGGGCGTTGACGGCGCGAATGGTCTCCCCCGGGGAGACCTTCACGCGACGTCCCTCGTCGAGGACCTGGATCCCGCGGAACCCGCGGCGCGAATCGACGAGGATGCCGTCGCCGGCGGACTGCCCGGACAGACTGGAACCGCCGGCCCGGAAGGTCAGCGGGGAACCCTCATGACGGGCGTGGGCGAACAGGTCCAGTATGTCGTTGACGCTCTGGGGCCTCGATATCTGCACCGGGGTGAAGGCATAATGAGAGGCGTCGTGCGCCATAGCGAGACGATCTATCGCTTTGGAAGAAAGCATCGTTGCCATGCCTCAAAGCCTAATCTCCTTTGGCGCACACGACGGCAGGAATTAGGTTCACCTAACCAATCTCATTGCGATTAAAGATAGGTTTATCTATTCAATTTTCTTCTTCGGCGAGGAGAGGAACGCCTCCAGTTCGGCGCGGGTCGGGGGATTCGCTCCTTGCTTGGTGCAGACCAACGCGGATGCCCCTGCTCCCCAGCGAAGGGCCCGCTCGACATCGTCCGGACGCCTGGCGTAGGAGGCCAGGAATCCCGACATGAAGGTGTCCCCGGCCCCGACCGTGTCCGCCAGCTCGATGGCGTGACCCGGAACGCGGAACTGTCTCCCGTCCGGCTTGATGGCGACGGCGCCATCGGGACCGAGCGTGACGATGCACAGGGCAAGACCGTACTCGATGCACCATGCCTCCGCGTAGGGCAGCGGGTCCGGGTCATCCACGAGCCAGCAGATGTCCTCGTCGCTGGCCTTGACTATGCCGCCGCCGGCCCCGACGGCTGCTATCAGCTGTTCGACGCGCTGGAAGTACTCCACGCGGTCGGACAGCACGGTTGGGCGTACGTTGATGTCGTAGCTGAGCGAGGCCGGGGTGGAGCGCACGAAATTCAGGACGGCCCGCGCCCCCGGCCCGGAAATGGTTCCGATGGATCCGAAGTGCAGCCAGTCATTCTCCCTGAGCTCGGGGAACTCCCCCGCCCGCCAACCGAAGTTCGACGTGTCCTGGAAATGGAAGGTGTAGGACGCCCTTCCCTCGGCGTCGAGCGAGACGACCGCGACCGACGTGGGTTCCCCTGCCCTGATCGCCAGATCGGTCGCGACACCGTTGTCCTGGAGGTAACGCTCGAGTTGACGTCCGAAGGCGTCACCTCCCAACCGCCCCAGGAAGTGGCTGTCCTCCCCGAGCCTCGCAAGCCCGAGTGCAGTGTTCATTGGGCCGCCACCGCACAGCGCCGACCAGTGGGTCTCGGCCGCGGAAACCTGTTCTCTTGGCAGTAGGTCGATGAGAGCTTCTCCGCAAACAACGAAACGCATGTCCTTACTCTAGTGGTCCTTCAGTCCGCTGGGAAGGAATCCGGTGGGAAGGGAATGGGAGGTTTGATGGCCAGAGCTCTCAACCCTCGCAGCAACGGCAGAAGACGGTGTCGCGGAACCAGTTCCTCCAGTTGTTCCAAACATTCCGTCTGTTGTGCTCCCTGGTTGTCGTACCAGCAGATCAAGGACAGCAACGCGAGTACTTCGGAAACCTGCGCATCGCTGCACATGCGCCTGGCATACGCGATCCTGGGGCGCAATCTGGCTGCACTTTCGCGATCGAGACGCGCCACCACCTCCCCTGCCAGCTCGGGGTCACCCACAAGGACCGCCAGCTGCGCTCCCTCGATGGGAAGCATCGGTTCCCCACCATCCAGCAACTTCTCCATCAGTTCCCTACGTTGCCCTCGTCCAAGCCCAGCAATGTACTCGAGGGCCGAATCCGTGAGGAACTCCGCTTCCACGGGTTCCACGGAGGGGCGCACCTCCGCGATCACTTCCGACCGGTTCAGGGCTACTGCAATCCCCAGGTAGACGGCTTCAGCGGAAAGTGTCGTTGCCGTGGGGTCCCACGCACATCCCTCGGGAGGCACCAGGCCCATGGGGGTGACGACCCAGTAACGATCCGAGGTGGCCATGAGCACATCTGTCACCCTGCCCCTGATCTCCAAGGCGAGACGGATCAGTCGTTCGCTGTTCTCGTCCGGGTTCGCCGTGTATCCGAGGATCACAAAACTGCTGGTTCCCACGGCCTGCGCCGCGGCATCAACCTGATTGATCAGAGCAGCTCCACCGTCATCGAGCCAGTCGAGGTCCGCACGCACGCAGAACTCCACATGGTTCTCCGAGATCCCCAGTACCACGCAGGACTCCGTCGGGCGGAATCCGAGACAGATTCCGGGTATGCAGAGGAGGTCCTCATCGGTGGAGCTGTGCAGGATGGCGTCAGAAGTGTTCACACCACCGTTGTGGGAGGCTGCCAACCGAATCGTCCGCTTTCACGGGAACCGCAGCAATTGTTGACAAGATCGACAGGTATGGTGTGAGCCACCATGAACGTTCCACAGTGGCAGAACCCCTCTCAGCAGAATCCCCCCTCCCGACAGGGGCGAGATCCACGGTTGCCCTTCGGCGCCCCCGCCTCCAACGCCGCGAGTGCTCCCACACGGATCGAGGCCTACCAGCAGCCACGAGGCGGAGCAGTACGCAGTGTGCTGATCGGGGTCGTGGCCCTCGCTGTGGTCGCTGCCGTCCTGCTGGGGTTGCAAATCCTCGGATCCAGCCAGGAAGGGGCCACCGGAGGCCCCTCTGCCTTGTCCCCGTCTACAGACATGTCATCGTTGGGCGCGGGAAAAACCCAAGCACCCTTCGAGGGGAACGGCGGAGGAACCTTTGAGCTTCTCTCCTCCACCTGGACCAGCGACAATGCCGCCGAGGTCCAGGTCCGTATCACCTTGAACGAGGGTTCTGCTTCCTTCGACATCTACCTGCTGTCGCGCAAGACCACGAAGAGCTACCAACCGACAAACAACCCATCCATGCGGGTCAGCTCCGGACAGCCCGCGGAAATCACCCTCAAGTTCGCGGCACCGAAGGAGATGAGCACCCTCATTCTCTCGGCCGAGAACGGGAGCGGTCGGGGCCTGGCCGCACTGGAGATCACCCCTTGACCACGGCACTGGATTCCCTCGCCGCCTTCTCGCGTTCCGCGAGGGTGTCAGGGTGATCCTTGGAGAGCATCACCACTCCGTACACTGCCACCGCACCGGAGACGATCATGCCAACGGATGGTCCAATACCCATTCCGGAGCCTTCGCCGAGGACGAACAGTCCGAACAGCACGGCGACGAAGGGATCCACCGTGGTCATGGTGCCCACCGTGATCTCCGCGGGACCGGATGCGTAACCCTGCTGGATCATCCAGGCCCCCAGGCCGTAGCAGGCGAGCATGTACCCGATGACCACCAGGGTGGTGGGGTGCAACAGGTGGAACTCCCCGGACTGGACCATGTTCATGGCCGCCTTCATCATGCCGGAGGCAAGGCCGTAGAAGATCGCCCCGACCGATGACCACATCATCGCCTTGGCCCACGGGGCGGCCTTCTTGGCCGCGAAGAAGGAGAGCACCGCGCAGCTCACGCAAACCGCGATGAAGGACCATGTGATCGGCATGAAACCGAACTGTTTCTCGCCGTTCGCGAACAACGACGAGAACACGGTGAACCCGACCACGCCGATCACGGTCACCAGGACGGCGCGCCACACCCGGAAGGGGATCCGGTGGCCGTGGATCCGGGAACTCAGGATCACCGACCACGGAACCGCCAGGATTCCGACCGGCTGGACGACCGCCACGGGGGCCATGGTCAACGCCCACAGGTGCAGACCGGCCCCGGAGAGCACGCAGAGCAGGCCGAGCAACCATTTGGGAATCAGGAGCAGCCTCAGCATCCCCGTCAGCGTGAGACGGTTGGAAGACGCCGTTGCGTCAGGATCGAACGTGGACTTCACACCCAAGTGCTGCAGGGTCGCCCCGCTGGCGAACATAAAAGACGAGATCACCTGCAACGTGATGGCAAGAGTAATGCCCACGCGCGTCACCTTTCACTAGTTGGCAAGGACTGCAAGAGCCACCCTAGTGGGTGATTGACGCCGAACCATCAGACCCGGGGCCGACTCACCCCGGGGTGCGGGGGTCAGTCGGTGTAAACCACGACCTTGTCCCCAGGCTGCACCTGATCGAACAGTGATGCGATGGCTCCCTTGTCGCGCACGTTGACGCAGCCGTGGGAGGCCCCGTTGTAACCGTTCTTGGCGAAGTCGGCGGAGTAGTGGACGGCCTGGCCTCCCGAGAAGAACATGGCATAGGGCATGGGGGTGTGGTAGATCGTCGAGACGTGGTCACGAGACTTCCATCCCACGGAGAAGACCCCGTTGCGGGTGGGGGTCTCATCCGAGCCGAACCGTACGGCGAGCGTCATCTGAACCCGACCATCGATCACCCAAGCGAGTTTTCGTTGCGCCTTCGAGATGCACAGCACCCGGCCCTGCAGGCAGCGGTCGTCGAGCGTCATCCCGTTTTCCTCGGGCTTCTGAGTGGGTTTGACGTTGTTCATCTCGTCCTGGGTGGGTTTGCGGGTCATGGAATTGATCCGGTCCAGCGTCCGCTGATCCACCTCACCCGTGACGGGGAGCTGTCGCTTGCCCTGGAACCCCTTCACGGATTCGGCAGTGGCGTCGTCGTATTCACCGTTGACGTCCGGCCCGTACCAGCCGATCTGCTTCAGCCGGGCCTGGAGTTCCTTGACGTTGTCCCCCTTGTCACCTTTCGCCATCAAGGTGGGCCCGGGCTTCAGGACGTTGTTCATCTCGTCCTCGGTGGGCTGTCGGGTCATCGAGTTCAGGTTGTCCATCGTCACCTGATCCACGAAACCGAGAACAGGAAGGCCACGCTTGGCCTGAAAACCTTCTACACCGAGTCTGGTCTTGTCGTCGAAGTCCCCTGAGATCTTTCCCTCGAACCATCCGATCTGAAGAAGCCGGTGCTGAAGTTCCCGGACCCTGTCACCGCTGTCACCCGGGGAGAGCAGGGCGGCCACGGATGCCGTTGTCTCCGGTGTGGGGCTGGGGACCTCACTGGGCTCAGCCGATGCGGAACTCGGTTCCGCCGATCCGGGGGCGACGGAACTGCTTGAAACCTCACGCGGAGAGTCGCTCGGGCCGGTGCTCGCAGGGACCTCCTGAGTACATCCTGAAAGGAAAAGAAGCGAAATCACAGGAACGACTGCAAAACGTCTCACCACCGGGCTCCTGATTGACATCGGGCTCATTGCCCCACCTTTGCTAACGGAAATCATGGTACAGCATGGACTCAGATCGTGTAGGTGCCGAGACGTTTTCGTCTCTCGACGTGATCCGGGAGGGCCGCCGCCACCAGGGACCAGAACCCCTGACCGTGGTCGGCATGTTTCAGGTGAGCCAGTTCGTGCACGACCACGTACTCGAGGGCTGCGACGGGGAACCTCACCAGAGCCGTGTTGAGGGTGATCGCCCCGGTCCGGTGATTGCAGGAACCCCACCTGGTGCGCATGGCGCGATATCGCACCGCGGCTGGCCGCGGCACCCCCATGACGGCCACCCACGAGTCGAGCAGCGGCCGGGAAACACGTTCCACCTCACGGCGCCGAAACCTGGCGATGGCGCGTTCCCTGGCAGCATCGTCGCTGCCCGCGATGATCAGCCGGTGGCCTGCGACCCAGGCGCGGGCCCGGCCTCCTTGCCTGTGCTCCACGTCGCACCAGCCACCCCACAGCCTGGCCCTTCCCCCATCCTCGAACCGATCCGCTTCGAGACCCGCGCCTCGTAGCTCATCACGCTTCCGGTCTATCCAGGGCCGCTGCTCCCGGACGAAACGACTTATCCGCTCCGGTGGAACGCCGAGCGGTGCCGAAACCCTCACCTCTCCCTCGGGCGGAACGATCCTCAGGCGAATGTTCCTCATCCGTTTCCAGGTTGTCAACACCGAGATATCGTCCACCTGGAGCACGCGACTTTCCACCATGATCGAAACTCGCTTCCATTATCAAAATTCTTGTGGGGTGGGCAGCACGGGGCTGCGTCCGCTCAGGGTCGAGAACAACGTCCCCGTCACGGCGGCGCTGACGAGAATGGCGGAGAGCATGGTCAACTGGAACATCGCTGCCTCGACGGGGCTGGAACCCCCGAACAGCGCACCGATGAAAGCCCCTGGCAGGGTGACCAGGCCCGTGTTGCGGGTCTGATCGATGTTCGGCAGCAGGGACTCCCTCACCGAGCTGCGCCGGAGCCAGGCGGTCGACTGGGACGGGGTGGCGCCCAGGGCCAGCCAGCCCTCCACCTCTCCCCGGTGGGCGTCGAGATCGGCCCGGATCCTGCGCGAGGTCAGGGTGACTATGTTCATGGAGTTGCCGATGACACTCCCCGCAATGGCCACGACGTGCTGGGGCGTGGGTGAGATCAGCCCCACCAGGAGGGTCAGGAGCAGGGATGACAATCCTCCCGCCACGACTGCGATCACAGCATTGCGCCTCCCGCCGGGAAGCCCCTCGGCCCTGGAGGCTCCCGTCCAGGAAGCGGTGGAAAGCATCAACGCGATGAACCCCAGTACCAGCCAGGGCCACTGGTTGACGCCGCTCAGCAGCACGGAGATCGCAGCCAGCTGTACCGCCGCCCGCAGGACCGCCGTGAGCGGCAACCAACGCAGCGTCACTCCGTGCAGCCGCAACAGGAGAATCGCCGTGGCGACGAGCGCCAGAATCCCACCGCCGAACCGCAGCCAGTCCCACACACTCACACCCGGACTGTACCGCCGCTCATCTCTGGGTCAGAGGCGTATCACGTGCGCACCCCCGATGTGGTCGAAACGTTCCGGCTGGCAGGTGAGGATGATCGTCTGGAGGCCCTTCCCGACGCGGTTCAGGACCGCTCCCAGACGAGCCAGGCGATCGGGGTCGGCGAACCCGAGGGCGTCATCAATGATCAGGGGCACTCCCTCACCGGGTTGGACGAGCTGCGCGCAGGCCAGCCTGCCGAGCAGGGAGAGCTGCTCGCGGGCACCGCTGGACAACGATTGGAAGGGCACCGTCTCACCCACCAGGGTGCGGGATGCGATGTTGAGCTCCGGGGTCACCTCGACCGCCAGGTCCGGACCGAAGACGAGCCGCCCCAGGGATTCGATGCGCTCCCGGAACGGGGCGACGTAGCGCAGCTGGGCCTCGGCACGGTGACGGTTCAGTGTCTCCCTGAGCAGGTTCACCGCATCGGCCGCCCGCTGCCGGGAGGCCTGCCGCGCCTCCGCCTGTTCCAGCCGGGCGCGGGCCTCGGACAGCCTGTCGTAGGTGCCCCCGGCCAGCCGGTCGTCGAGCAGCGTGGAGAGCCTGGTCAGTTCCTCGTCCAGGTCCCTGCGCTCCTTCGTCAATCGGGTCACCACCGCGCGGGCGTTCCCGAGGCGGGCGTCCAGGCCGGCGGCATCGGCGAGCTCCAGTTCCTCATTCACTGCATCCTGTTCGGCGACGCATTTCTCGAGGGCGGCGGTGGTCTCGGTCACGGCCTCCCGGATCCGTTCATCCGGGGTACCGGCCCGTGCGGCCTCCAGGCTGGTCGAGGCGTCATCCCTGCGGGCCTCGAGGCTGCGCAGCTCGGCCTCCTCACGGATCAGGTCCTCCCGCGCCTCCTGCTGAGTGACCCGTGCGGATTCCAGCGCCACGCGCGCGCCGGCCGTCCGGGCCGCGGCCGCCTCGACGGCCGCGGCGATCCCGGAACGCTCCTCCTCCGCGCCGGCCAGTCCCCCGGCATCCACGTTCCCCACGGATTCGGCCAGCGCCTCGGCGCGGGCCCGCAGCTCGGCGTCGTTCTCGTCCCCGAGGATCATCCGGATAGTCTCGCTGGCCGCATCCCGCTCCCGCCCGGCCCGGTCGTTCTCCCCCGCCATCACCCGGGCCGCGGCGACGTCGGGAACACCGTGGCCCGCCAGCGCCTCGGCCAAGGCCTTCTCGGCCTCGCGGGCCTTGCGTTCCACGTCGTCGGTCCCGTCGCCGGGAGAAACCGTGATCCTCGCATGGCCGGGGATCTCGACGGCAACAGGGGTCTTGACCGGGATCGGGCCGTGGGTTCCGGGTTCAAGAGCTTCCCCTTCCAAGAGCGTCATGCCCGTCACCTCGACGATGATCCCGGCGGCCCTGGCCTCCCAGGTCTCCCGGGTGATCCGCGCGGTGACCTCGAGTTTTTCCAGCATGCGGCAGGTCTCGTCGTCGATGGTGTTGATGTTCAGCACGGTCGCCGCTCCATGCAGCCGTCGTTCTGCTTCCGTGAGGCCTTCCAGCCGCTCTTTGAGGGCTTCGAACTCCGCCAAGTCACGGGCCTGCCGGACACGGTTGTCGATCTCGCGCAGCCGCGCCCGGAGGGTTTCTTCTTCCTCCTCTGCGCCACGCGCCTCCTCGACGCAGGACGCCAAGGCATCCTGCGCGCTGCTCGCGCGTTGCCGTGTCCGTTCGGTTGCGGCCAGGGTCTCCGCGAGGGTGGCGTCGAGTTCTCGGACCCGGGCCCTGGCATCCTCCCGTTCGCGGGCCTGCTTCTCAGCGGTCTCCCGGGCCGCCTTGGCTTCCGCAACCTGCGCGGCCGCCCGGTCCGCGCGCCGGCGGAGTTCGTCGAGGGTCCTGCTCTCCTCGACGAGTTCTGCCTCCTGCAGGTGCGCCTGCTCCAGTCGTTTTCCCTTGGCGTCACGAGCGGCGACTGCCTTTTCGTGTTTCTCGGTCAGGGACTCGATCTCCCGGCTCGCCTCCTCGAGGACGCACACCTGCTCGGTCAGGATCTCCAGGTTCTTCTGTCCTTGGGCGTAGTCCCCGGTCGGTTTGCCCGTGGGAGTGAAGTACCTGAGGTATTCCCTCTCGACGACCTCCAGGAGGGCGTCGTGCTCCTCGGTCGAGGGGCCGACCCCGTCCAACGCCCTGCGAAGCGCGGGCAGCCGGGCCAGGCTGGCCTGCCCCAAGGAGTCACCCTGCACCACCTCGAGGGCCTCGAAGAGTCCGCCGTCCGTGGTCTCCGCGATGATCTGAAGGAAACGCTCGTGAGCCTCGTCCCCGCTCAGGTTCTCGTGGTGCGGCGCGGTGATGTTCAGTTCGGTCTTCCTCCCCTTGAGCCATCGCTTGCAGTAAACGAGACGGTATTCGCCGGTGCTGAGCTCCACCTCGGCCTCGGGGCCGACATCCCGTCCCACCGGCTGGGTGTCACGCACCTCCTTCCGGCTCGTGCCGGCCTTGTGGAGACGTAGGTGCCGCAACGCCTCGACCAGGGTGGACTTTCCCACCTCGTTGCGGCCCTCGATCACGGTGACCCCGTCACGGAGCTCCAAGGTGCGTTCCCCGGTACCACGGTAGTTCCGCAGGGTGATCCGGTGGATCCTCATGACGGGCCCCCTGCAAGCCGGTGGAGCAGGGACAGGGCGTCCCGTGCGGTGGCGCTCCCGGCACCCAGCCCGACCAGTTCCTGCAGGGCATCGGATGCGAAACCGGTCAGCCCCAGGTCCGTGAAGTCGTGGTCATCGGGGAGGACCACGAGATCGGTGTGGCGGTTCCACGTGTCGAGCCCGGCGAACAGGGTCCCCAGTTCGGCGAGTTCTTCATCGAATCGCGCGGATTCCGTGACCGACAGGGTGCCGCGCAGTTTCAGCCAGACCACGGTGCGTTCCTTGTGGGGCAGGTCCCGCAGGCGGGCGATCAGCCGCTTCACGTCGGCGTGGGAGGAGAGGTCCTCCTCCAGCACGGTGAAACTCCACCGCCCGGTGCGGATCGCCTCCACCCGCGGTGAACCGCCGGAGATCTCCACGAGCAGGACGTTACCGGGGTCGGTCTCGCGGCGGGCGGTCACCTCCGGGGTACCCGGATACCAGATCCCGGGCGCCACCTCGGTGAGGGAATGTCTGTCTCCCAGAACGGCGAAGTGAATCAGGCCCTCGCTGATCCTTGCGGCCAGGGCCGCGTCGTCGATGGCGGCCAGCGATTCCCGGTCCGGGTTGAGACAGGCCACCGCGCCATGTCCCACCAGGACACGGACCACTCCCTCGGCAGGGGGCCGCAGAGCGGCGCAGGCCTCGGCCACGAGATCGGTCTCCGGACGTTTCGAGAACCAAGGGGCCGCCACAACCTCGGCCCCGGGCACCAGCTCGATGGGCTCCGAGCTCTCCGCGACGACGACGTGGGAGGGGCACCTGTCCACGAAAGCCCGGGACCGGTAGATGGAGGAAGCGTCCAGGGGATCATGATTGCCGGGTACCAGCAGCACCGGCACCGGGCATGCGCGCAGGGCCTCGAACGCCCGGAGGAGGATCGCGCGATCGAGCTGGTTCGACTCGAACACGTCACCACCGACCACCACGAAACCGGCATCGCGACGTGCGGCCAGTCGCCCGATCTCGGCCACGGCGTCGAGCCGGGCCTGGTGGAACCGCGCACGGGCGTCGTCCTCCAGGAAATGGGCGGCCATTCCCAGTTGCCAGTCGGCGGTTGCGATGAACCTCATCGGTTCTCCCTTCGTCGCACCTCAGGTATATCAGCCACCGCCCACAAAACTCCCGAGACCCGGGACGCCATTGACCCAGATACCTGCGCATGTAATCATCTGCATATGAATGCAGATAACTCCTTCCTCGGTTTCCCCGACCCGGAGTACATCGAACTCGCCGTGGCGGTCTTCTCGATGCTGGCCGAGCCGACGAGGGTGCGTATCATCCTGGCGCTGCGGGATCGCGAACTCTCCGTCGGGCAGATCGCCGAGGCCGTAGGGAAGGCTCCCGCCGCCGTTTCCCAGCATCTCGCCAAGCTGCGGTTGGCCCGCATCGTCGCCAGCCGCCAGGAGGGGCAGCGCATCTTTTACAGCCTCACGAACGAGCATGCCCGCCAGCTGGTGACCGACGCCCTGTTCCAGGCCGAACACGCCGTTGACGAGAATCCGGCGCACCACGGGAGGCCGTGATGTTGGCCGCACTGCACAATCGCACCTATGCGCGTTTGTTCGCCGCGCAGGTGCTGGCCCTGATCGGAACGGGGTTGCTGACAGTTGCCCTCGGCCTGCTGGCCGTCGATGTCGCGGGAAACGAGGCCGGGATCGTCATGGGCACCGCCCTGACGATCCGCATCGCCGCTTTCGTGACGATCTCGCCGGTGATGTCGGCCCTGGTGAACCGGCTGCCCCGGACCACGGTGCTGGTCGGTTCCGATGCGGTGCGCGCAACCATGGCGCTGTGCCTGCCCTTCGTCACGGAACCCTGGCAGATCTACCTGTTGATCTTCGGCCTGCAGGCGGCCTCCGCCACCTTCACGCCGGCCTTCCAGGCCACCATTCCGCAGGTCCTGCCGGATGAGGACGAGTACACGGCGGCGTTGTCGCTGTCGCGGCTGGCCTACGACCTGGAGTCGTTGCTCTCCCCCGCCCTGGCGGCCGTTCTGTTGAGCGTGATGAGCTACCACACCCTGTTCGCGGGTACCGTGTTCGGTTTCATCGCCTCGATCGCGCTGGTGCTCTGGGCGCGCCCACCCGCCCCGGTGCCCGATACCCAGTCGCCCTTCCGGGACCGGCTGACCCGCGGTGCGCGCATCTTCCTGCGCACCCCGGACCTGCGTGCCCTGCTGGTGCTCAACCTGGTGGTCGCCTGCGGCATAGCGATGGTCCTGGTCAACACCGCCGTGCTGGTGAAGACCCGGCTGGGTGGCGACGACTCCGGGGTGGCATGGTTGCTGGCCGCCTACGGCGCCGGGTCGATGCTGGTGGCGCTGGTCCTGCCCCGGACCCTCAAACGGCTTGTGGACCTTTCCGTGATGAGAAGCGGGGCCGTTCTGCTTCCCGTGGGCCTGGTGCTGGCCGCCGCGGCCATCCACATGCCGCCGGGAACGATCCGCTGGGTGGCGCTGGGGCTCGTCTGGTTCCTGCTGGGGGCCGCCACGTCGCTGATCGCGACGCCTTCGTCGCGCCTGCTCCGCCGCTCGGCCGAGGCGCAGGACCAGCCGGCCGTGTTCGCGGCGCAGTTCTCCCTGAGCCATGCCTGTTATCTGATCGCATACCCGGCCGCCGGCTGGCTGGGGGCGTGGCTGAGCCTGCCCGCCATCTCGCTCCTGCTGGCCGTCGTGGCCGCCGCGGCGGCCGTGGCCTCCTGGCCGCTGGCCCGCCCCTGAACCCCCTGGGAATTGCTTTTTGGCAATGCTAATCTTGCACAAGTGAGCACAGGTTCCGAATCGCTTCCCTTCGCAAATCGGCCGACCGAGACGGCTCCGGGGCACTGGGTACTGGCCCGCGCGGGCAAGCGGGTGCTGCGGCCCGGGGGATTGGGACTGACCCGCGCCATGCTCGGACGCTGCTCCCTCGGTGACAAAGACGTGGTCGAGTTGGCTCCCGGGCTCGGGCGCACCGCGAAGGAAATTCTCGCGGCGGCCCCCAAGTCGTACACGGGAGTTGACAGCGACGCCACGGCCGTGGCGCGCGTCAACGAGGTGGTAAGGTCAGCGGGCGGTTCCTGCCGCCAGGGCGATGCCGCGAAAACCGGGCTCGACGACGCCTGCGCGGACGCCGTGATCGGCGAGGCCATGCTCACGATGCAGAGCCCGCGCGGCAAGGCGGAGATCGTCGCCGAGGTGGCCCGGATCCTGCGACCCGGCGGTATTTACGCGATCCACGAGCTGGGGCTGACGCCGGACGACATCGACCCGGAGATCGGCTCGGAGATCTCGAAGGCACTCGCCAGATCCATCCACGTCAATGCCCGGCCCATGACCCTGGCTCAGTGGAGCGAGTTGCTGACCGACCACGGATTGGTCGTCGAGTGGACCAGCACCGCCCCGATGGCCCTGTTGAAGCTGGGCCGCAACATCGCGGACGAGGGACTCACCGGGGTGTTGCGCATGGCGAAGAACCTGATCACCCAGCCCGATCTGCGCCGCAGGGTCATGTCGATGCGGCGGACCTTTGCCACGTACGAATCATCGATGTGCGGGGTCACGCTGGTGGCCCGTAAACCCCTTTGAAACCGGAAGGAAACAATGACCACCGATCCCGTCCTGAGCTACGTCCACGGCATGGCCCCCATGATCGAGATCAACGAGGCCGCCACCGTTTCCCGCACCATCATGAAGGCGGAGACCTGCCGCGCGGTGCTGTTCTCCTTCGACAAGGACCAGGCCCTGAGCGAGCACACCGCCGCGATGCCCGCCGTGGTCCAGGTGCTCGAGGGACGGCTCCGCATCGACGCCGACGGGCAGAGCGTCGAACTCGTCCCCGGGGACATCCTGCACTTCGGCACCCGCCTCCCCCACGCCGTCCTGGCCCTGGAGCCCAGCAAGATGCTGCTGCTGATGCTCGACCCCAACGAGAAGGGCGGCAAGAAGGAGGAGTGACCTCCGGTCAGAAAAGACCTTGGTCCTGTTCCTCCCCCGGTGCCTCATCGGGGGACCAGAACAGGAGCGAATCGGTGAAACCCGAGATCACCGAGACGAACGCCGCGGGCTGCTCCACCCACGGGTAGTGTCCGCAGTCATCGATCGCCACGAATTCGCCCCGGGCAAAAACATCGGACAACGCACGAACCGGTGAGCAGCCGACCAGGGCGTCCTCGGCTCCCGCGATGCTCAGGACGGGAACCTCGACCTGAGAGATCCGGTCGAGCAGATCGCCGGGGGTCCCGGCCTCCAGGTAGGCCAGGGCCGCCTCCAGTCGGCATTCCCCAACCCTCGAGTGGGCCTGTTCCGTCTCCCCCCAGTGGGCGTACCCCGCCGGGGCGATCGCTCGTTGCCACTGGTTGAACGTCGGTTCGTCACGGTAGGTCCTGGGACCGGTGACGACCCGCCACGCGTCGCGGAAGGCCTCTTCCTTCATGCGTCGCGCCGCGATCTCCGGCCCGTCCGGGGTGGCATGAACCAGCCAGTCGACGGCCGGGGTGATCAGCGCGAGGCCCTTGACCCGCGCGGGATTCTGCTGAAGGTATCGAATGGCGACCCGGGCGCCCGCCGAGTGGGCCAGCACCAGCTTGGGACCACCCCCGAGCGCCTGATCGAGCAGGGCAATGTCCTCGGCCTGCCCCACCCATGTGGCGCGCCCGGGATCCGGGGCGGCGGGAGATTTCCCCACTCCGCGCAGGTGCGGCAGGATCAGCCGGTTGCTCCCGCCGAGCCCGGCCAGGCCGCCCAGGTAGGCGGGGTGGCGGGCGGGCCCACCGGCCAGTACGATCACCGGATCGGCATCGGCCGGGCCGATCTCGTCGAACCACAGCTCGGTCCCGTCAGCGCCTCGGTACAAGGTCATGGGGCGACCCTACGTCCCGCTTCCCGGACGGCCAAACGCCTCAGTTCTCCCGGAACACCCGGGCCAGGGCCGACAGGCCACGGTCCATGTATTCCTCCAGGGAACTCGACGCCCCGTCCTTCTGCCAGCTCAGGGTCGCGGACAGCATCCCGTTCAACAGCGCCGCCACTATGAATCGCGCTTCCGTCTCGTCGTAGCGTCCCCCCGCCGCAACGGCCTCGACCACCCGCTCCGAGAGCTTCGTCAGGTACAGCCCGACGGCCGCCCGGATACCCTCGTGCGTCGCCCACAGTTTCGTCCTGGCCAGGGTGATGTCGCGGTCGCGGTGGAAGTGTTCCTCGATCATGCCACTCATGCCCTTGTCGAGGGCACCCAGGACCGTCGCTCCGGATTCGAGCTCCGCCAGTGTCGTCCCGAAGATCGCGTCGTCGTACTCGTCCCGGAACACGAGCCCTTCCTTGGTCCCGAAGTAGCGGTAGATGCTCGACTGCGACACGTCGGCCGCTTCGGCCACCTGTTCAATCGTGACGTTGTCGAAACCCTTCTCCTCGAACAAGGCGAAAGCCGTGTGCTGGATGTGCCGCATGGCGGCCTGTTTCTTGCGTTGTCTGAGTCCTGCCACCACACGGCCCCTTCCCCGTCCTGATCCACGATCCTGCCACAGGCCGACGCCGTGACCGTGGAGGTGTACCATCACCATATGCGACAGCCACTTGCAGTTGAGACTGACTTTCCTATTGTGTTGGAGGGTGCAGCCAAACGTTTTGGCAACGTCCAGGCGCTCGCAGGCCTCGACCTGAGGGTCCGGCGCGGTACCGTGCACGGTTTCCTCGGGCCGAACGGCGCGGGAAAGTCGACCACGATCCGGGCGCTTCTGGGCCAGATCCGCCTGAACGGCGGCAGGGCCGCGGTGTTCGGGGCCGATCCCTGGCGCTGCGCCCCGCTGATCCACGAGCACATCGCCTACGTTCCCGGCGACACCGTCCTGTGGCCCGGGCTCACAGGAGGAGAGTGCATCGACCTGATGGGGCGCCTCCAGGGCAGCCAGGACCGGAGACGACGCGACCAGCTGATCGAACGTTTCAAACTCGATCCCCGGCGCCGGGTCAGCGGCTATTCCAAGGGCAACAGGCAGAAGGTGGCATTGATCTCGGCCTTGGCGACCCGGGCCTCGCTACTGTTGCTGGACGAGCCGACCTCTGGTCTGGACCCGGTGATGGAACGCCGTTTCGTGGAGACGATCCGGGAGATCGCTGCCGAGGGTCGCACGATCCTGTTGAGCAGTCACATCATGAGCGAGGTGGAGTTGCTCTGCCATGAGGTGACGATCATCCGGGCCGGGCGCGCCATCGTCACCGACTCCCTCGACAACCTCAGGGACCAGGCGCGCGTGCGCATCGGGGCGCGGCTCGATCACCCGTTGCCCGACGGGGCCCTCCCGGCAGGAACGGTTCATGCGACGAACGACGATCCGTTGCTGCTGGATCTCTCGGTGTCGTCCGATGAGGTGGTACCGGCCGTCTCGGCGCTCCTGTCGTCGGCTCCCCGCGAGTTGAGCATCACTCCCGCGAACCTGGACGACCTGTTCTGGCAGCGCTACGAGGGGAACCTCCGATGAGGACCGGATCAGGGGTGTGGGCCCTGCTCAGGACGCAGTGGCGCACCGCATGGCTCTGGTTGCTCCTGTCCCCCGCCCTGCTGGCGGCCCTGGTCGTCGCCATCGCTTCCGGAGTGAAGGATCTGTACGGCGAGGAGACCGAACGGACGATCTACGCGGCGACCATGGGGGCCTCCCCCGCTCAGATCACCATGAACGGACGCGGTTACGACCTGAACGTTCTGGGTGGTATCGCCGCCTACGAGGTCGGTTTCATGGGGCAGCTGCTGCTTCCCCTGGTCGGTGTGCTGCTGGCCGTCCGTCTCACCCGCGCCCCCGAGTCCAATGGCGTGCTGGATCTGCTGACCTCCACCCGCGTCCACAGGACCGCGGTGCCGGCGGCGGCATTCATGAGTCTGGTCATCTCGTGGGCGGTGTTCAAACTGGGGTGCTGGGCCGGTTTGGTGATGCTGGGATACCCGGCGACGGGCAGCGCCGGGTATTCGCTGGCCATGGCCGGGTTCGGCCTGGCCTGGTCCGGGGTGGGTCTGCTGACCGCCCAGGTGGCCAGCACACCGCGGGCCGCGAACGGCCTGGGCCTTCTGCTGGCCCTTGCCGGCTACCTGACCAGAATGATCGTGGACTCGCAGGACTGGCCCGGTGTCTGGATCTCCCCGATGAGCTGGGTGGTCGAGGTCCGCCCCTGGGACGACCTGCGCTGGCCGCCTCTGCTCTCGCTGTCGCTGCTGGCTGCAGGAGGCGCGGCCTCCGCCATCCTGGGAACGGCCAACCGCGACCTCGGCTCCGGGCTGCTTCCCGCCCGGCCCGGTCGTCCCGGAGCGGGGCGCCTGCTTTCCCGGCCTGCCGGGCTCGCATGGCGTTCCACACGCGGGGCGGTGCCGGGCTGGCTGCTGGGATCGGTGACCTGGGTCGCGCTCCTGGGGGTGATGACCGACGACTTCGCCAACACGATCGCTGCGAATCCCAACCTGCTCGCGGCCCTCGGCGGGAGAGCGGACGACCTGGCCCCGCAGATCGGTCTACTGCTCGCCTCGGTCATGGCCACCGCAGCCGGGCTCACCGTGGCCCTGAGGCTCGCCTCGGAGGAATCCCGGGCCCGCCTCGGGTTGCTGCTGTCCGGAAGGAACGGCCGGTGGGCCTGGTGGCTCGGGTGGAACGGTCTGGCCCTGTTCGTCACCGCCCTGGTGCTGATGCTCTCCGCCGTCGCACTCGGGACGTGCCAGTGGTGGGCGGCGGGCGATCCGGGGGTGCTGGTAAACGATCTGGCCGCCGCCTCTGCCTTCCTGGCCCCCGCACTCGCAATGGTGGGGTTCGGTTCCCTGCTCATCGGAGTGGCTCCGCGGCTGGGTTTCCTGTCCTGGGGTTTTCCCGTCTGGACGTTGGTCGTCGGGATGCTCGCGGAGATTCTGCAGCTGCCCGGCTGGGCACGGCGGTTGTCCCCCCTCGATTGGGTGGGCCGCCTCCCGGGCGAGGCGGCCGATGACCTCGCGGTGCTGCTGCTCGCCACGGGCGCCGCGGCCGCGGTGCTGGCCGGGGGTTTCACACTCGGCCGCCGTGATCTGCTACGCGGCTGAACGGGCCGATCCGCACGGATACACGACACCATAGTCCCGGGCGTGGATGTCGGTCAGTAGCCGTTCTGCCCGTGGCCTCCCTGCTGCCCCCCGTAGCCCCCTTGGGGACCGTAACCTCCTTGGCCGTATCCGCCCTGGGCGCCGGGACCGCCCTGGGGTGTTCCATATCCGTTCGGGATCTGCTGACCCGGCATCGCCTGCCCCTGGTATCCCTGCGGTCCTCCCTGGTACCGGTACGGATACGGACCGCCGGCTCCCCCGGCACTGGTTGCGCGATTGGCGTTCATCGCCTGGATCACGTGAATGGTGGCCGCTGCGATGACGGCGATGGAGCTGATCAGCAGCAGGATCAGGCCCCACCCCATGCTCGCCTGGGCCAACCCGGAGGTCTGCTTGTTTCCCGTGCTGATGTTTGTCATGGCGATGAACACCATGATCAGGTTGATCAGCCCCAGGACCGCCACGGGAATCATCGACCAGGACATCCGTTTCATGGCGGGCAGAAACCCGGACAGACCAGCCAGGGCCACGATGGCGATGCTGAACAGGAGGGCCAACACGCCAAGGATCCCCCACACTCTCGTCTCCATGCCACTCACGCTGCCCTCGACCCCGAAAACCTTGGCTGTCGCCCATGAGCCAACCGACCCGACGAGCGACAGTACACCTGCCCCCATTGCCAGGACCGCGAACAGCGGGAATCCGGATCCGAGAGGCTGAGGACTTCCCGGCATCCCATAGATCGAGGTCTGGATTCCGGGGGCCGGTTGCTGACCCCATCCACCTTGAGGCCGGCTCGGGCCGTATCCCTGCGGAGGCGTCTGATATGGAGGCTGAGAAGACATCCTGGGCCTTTCGTCATGTCTGTTGTCAGGGATCACTCTGCACCTTTTGCGCCATCTCGCCAACCCCATCCCTGAAACCACCCGGTCCAAGGCGAAACTTCGCTCCGCCGACCCGCCCCGGCGTCCCACTCGCTGATACACCGGGGTGGGGTGGTTCGGTTTCCCCAGGTTTTCTGACCCTGAGCGTCTCCAAGTGGAACACAAGTGGAACAATTGAGTGATGCAAGCGCTCTCGGTATCAGCGACGAGACCGACCTCGTCAGTTTCCCCACGCCCGCTCTCCGTGGTCGATCTGTTCCGCCTGGGCATCGGTCCCTCCTCCTCCCACACGGTTGGCCCGATGCGCGCCGGGGCGGCCTTCGTATCGGAGCTGGCGGGATCGCCACGGGCGAACGAGGTCAGACACATCACCGTCGACCTGTTCGGTTCCCTGGGTGCGACGGGACGCGGTCACAGCACCGACCGGGCGGTCCTGCTGGGTCTCGGAGGTCACGCACCCGAGACCGTGTCGATTCCCGAGGTCGAATCCCTGCTGCCAGCTTTGGCCGACTCAGGCCAGCTGCCCGTGGCCGGGATCGCACAGGTACCATTCGACATCACCAAGGACATGCGTTTCGTCCCCAGGACGGTACTGCCCTACCACGTCAACGCCCTGACGATCACCGCCAGCGACGCCACCGACGGGACGCTTCTGCGCCGCACCTACTACTCGATCGGCGGCGGGTTCGTCATGGAGCAGACCAACGACGACCCCCAGGCCCCGCAGGTGCGCTCCCTGGACCGGGCGGTGACGGAGGAGGACGCTTCGCAACCCGCCCTTCCCCATCCCTTCGGCAAGGCCATGGAGTTGCTGAACGCCTGCGACAGGTCCGGGTTGTCGATCGCCCAGCTGGTTTACGAGAACGAGATCGCCATGCGATCCGAGGACGAGGTGGATGCCTACCTCGATCTCGTCGCGAACACGATGTTCGACTGCATCGACGCGGGGCTCCAGGAACACGGGATCCTGCCCGGCGGCCTCAACGTACTGCGCCGCGCCGGAACCCTGGCGAAGCGGCTGCGTGAACGCGAAACCTGCCAGCCCCGTGAACTCCCGGACACCTTGGAATGGGCCGCCACCTACGCGGACCCGATGCGGTCAATGGACTGGGTGAACCTCTACGCCTTGGCGGTCAACGAGGAGAACGCCGCCGGCCATCGCGTGGTCACCGCCCCGACGAACGGCGCGGCCGGCGTGATTCCCGCCGTCATCGGGTTCCTGACCTGCTACTGCCCAGAGGCCGGGGTGCCCTTCGGGATGTTCACTCCCCTCGACCAGAATGGCCGTTTCCCCTTCCGTCTCTCCCCGGCGGACCGGGAGGGAAACAGCGCGAAGAGACGCCAGGCGGTGCACCGTTTCCTGCTGGCGGCCGCCGCCGTCGGTTCCCTCATCAAGACGAACGCCTCCATCGCGGGAGCGGAGGTCGGCTGCCAGGGTGAGGTCGGTTCGGCCTCGGCCATGGCGGCCGCGGGTCTCGCGCAGGCCCTGGGTGGCACGCCCCGCCAGGTGGAGAACGCGGCGGAGATCGCCATGGAACATTCACTGGGACTCACATGCGACCCGGTCGCCGGGCTGGTGCAGATTCCCTGCATCGAACGAAACGCCATCGCCGCCAGCAAGGCCATCAACGCGGCCCGCATGGCCATGTGGGGGGATGGACGCCACACTGTGAGCCTGGACGTCGTGATCGAGACGATGCACCAGACCGGCAAGGACATGCTCTCGAAGTACAAGGAGACCTCGGAAGGCGGACTGGCCGTCAACGTCGTGGAGTGCTGAAACCGCACCCTCCCGGGCCATGTCCAGCGGTCGGGCGGGCAACTCTCGTGGGAAATGTGGCCTTGGGTGGATGATAGGGCTCATGACGCGTGCACGATCCGACTCCCCCGCGACGAAGGACCCGGTTCCCTCCTGGGTTGGGCGCGTGCTCCCCGGGTGTGTGTTGTGCCTGGCCGCCGCCGGAATCGGCTACGGAATCAACCTGTTCCTGCCCGGTGTCAGCGCGTTGATCATCGCGATCGTGCTGGGGGTGCTCCTGACCAATGTCGTCCACCTGCCGGATGCCCTCTCCCCCGGTATTGATTTCTCGGCGAAGAAGCTGCTGCGCGCGGGAATCATCCTTCTCGGGCTCAAGTTGTCGCTGACCAGCATCATCGACCTGGGTGTGCCGATGCTGCTGGTGGTCGCGTGCATAGTCACGGGCGGAATGCTGGGAACGGTTCTGCTGGGAAGGCTGCTGCGGGTCCCCCCGAACCTTTCCCTGCTGATCGCCTGCGGATTCTCCATCTGCGGGGCCGCCGCCGTGGCGGGGGCCGCCGGGGTCACCGATCCGGACGACGAGGCCGAGGAGGACACCATCACGGCGGTGGCGCTGGTGGTGATCTTCGGAACCCTGATGATTCCCCTCGTGCCGCTCGTGGCGGGCCTGCTCGGCCTGGATGTCGTGGCCGCCGGAAAATGGGCGGGCGGATCCACCCACGAGATCGCCCAGGTGGTGGCGATCGGGGGTGTGATCGGCGGTGGGGCGCTGGCCGTCGCGGTCGTCGTCAAACTCGCTCGTGTGCTGTTGCTGGCGCCCGTGATCGCAGTCCTGAGTTTCCGGCAGCGCCGGCTTCAACGATCGGACGTACCCGGGCGGCAGGCGTCGCGCACGAAGCTTCCCCCGATCGTGCCGCCTTTCATCCTCGGGTTCCTGGCGATGGTGCTGCTGCGTTCCTTCGTGGCGTTGCCGGGGGCGGCGCTGGGCGCCGGTGAGACACTGCAGACCCTGCTGCTGGCGGCCGCCATGTTCGGGCTGGGATGCGGGGTGAGGGTCAGGAATCTCCTGAAGGTCGGCCTGCGGCCCTTTGGCCTGGCGGCCGCATCGACGCTGCTGGTCGCGGTGATCGCCCACGCCGGGGTCGCGCTGGCCGGCTGAGACCAGGGGCGGGTCAATCCACCATCACGGTTTCCCGGCCACGCGGGAAACGGGTCGCAGCAACGGCCGACCCTTCCCGTGTTCGCCGGTCATCCGTCATTTCCGCGTCAAGGCCTTTCCTCCCCGGCCCGTGGCCCGGGGCCTCAGCTTTTCCTGCCCAGAAGTTTGAGATGCACGATGATCGTGCGGCGTTTGCGGTCCGCCACCATCATTGCGATGCGCGATCCGATCTTGAGCCTTCTCCTGACGCCGGGCTCCATGTCCTTGAAGAAAGGACGTTGTTCGAGCAGTTCCGCACCGCATGCGCGGGCGAATGCCTCCGGGTCGTTGATGTAGAAGTTCATCGGGGCGGTGGTGTTCCCGGTCTTCTTGACGTATCTGTTGGCGTACCTCATGCCCACCTCGTCCGTGGCGTCGAACACCAGTTCACTGCCCGGCAGGGATTCCCCGAGCTCCCGGGCAAGACCGACGACGTCGTCCTCGCGGAAGTACTGGAACACCCCCGAGGCCACGAACAGCGTCGGGATCGACGCGTCGATGCGCGGGAGCCAGTCGAGGGAGAGGACATCGCAACCGATCAAGACCTCGCCGGGGCCTTTGGGAATCACCTTCTCCCTGGCCTCGATGACCTCGGGCAGGTCGATCTCGTAGAACCTCGCGCCGCAATCCGCCAGCCGGAAGGCGGCTGTTTCCAGCCCGGCTCCGAGGTTGACGACGTTGCACTCCCCGTTTCTTCCGGCGAATTCCCTGACGATCCGATCCAAATTGCGGTACCGCGCCACCGAGGCCAGATACATGTACTCCGAGGAGGATCTCCGGATGCCGTCGCCGGGAACAAAGCTTTCTAGCGACAGCGCCTTCTCGTCGTAGAAGTACTCCGGGAACCTCCTGGACACGTGGATCCGCGCGACCAGCGGAATGAACAGTGTGTCGGCAACGCCTTGCAGATCGCGCATCACGCACTCCTCTTCGTCCACCCCATGGTAGGAACAAGCGTCTCGCGTGTCGATACCCGTTCGGGGTCCGGACCGGACTCCCCGCCCCCTCCCGTACGTGAGCTTCACAGCATCTGCCGGGACACTGAGGTCATGAGGTGGGGATTATCTCCAAACGCTTGAGCATCGAGGGCCTGCGGTACGCCCGGGCGGTCGCCGAGACGGGATCGTTCAGCGCAGCCGCGCGCCGAGAAGCAGGCGCGTTGGCGTGTCCCCGCTGATCAATTCCACGCCGACAGCGACGATGTTCGGCACCGTCTCGACCCTTCGGTCCTTGGTTGTACCATTCCAGTTCTCCTGGGGCGGCGCGTCACTTGTCGGCATCAATGTCAATGGCGTCGAACATTTCAAGTTCCGCGCGGAGAAAATCGTCGATGCTCTCCACCTCGTCAGCGGCCGTGGCCAGCATGTCGGCAATCTGGTCCTTGGTCGCCCCCGCGCCCATGCACCACGAGGCGCGGGCGATGATCTCGTCCAGGAAATCATGGAACTCCGTGGAGCTGGGCTCGGCGGCATTCGACCGGTTTTCCTCCCCAGTGGCTGCCGCGTCACCCACGCGATCGGCCATGCCGCTGTGCAGCGTCAGCGCATGGTTGTCCACATTCCACTCGTTGAGCGTCAGCGGTCCTGAAATGTCATGGGCTTCCCAGTCCACCCCGTCCCACCGAGAGGTCACGACGAGTTCCGTGCCCTCCACCGTGACCACCATCTCCTGTCCGTTGTCCCCGATCGAAAGCACGGCGGCCCCGTTCTTCTCGATGAAGTCGTAGTCGTCACTCAGCGCATCCAGGACGAGCGGGAAGGTGATCCGGGGAAGGCCGGACGCGGCGGAATCGGCGTTTCCCGCCCCGAACAGGCGCAGCATCTCATCCTCCAGATCCTGGATTTCCCGGATCCCGTGGTCGTGTTGATGTCCGCCCTCAGGAACCGCCGGTTCCCCGGTCACCTCCGAAAGCGACTCGTCGCCGTCCTGTTCCCGGCTCTCCGTCCTGAGCACTTCGAGCACGGCCTGACCGAGAGCGGCTTCCTGGGTTCCCTGGACTCCCGGGTAGTCGAGGGTTTTCTCCATCATGGTGGCGAAAACATCGTTGATGCCGGTTGACACTGGATCCAGGTCGGCTGCCCTGGCGATCTCGGATGCCTGCGACAGGAGCGTCACCGCCTGTTCCATGTCGGTGTCGGCGACCGCACGCGCCTGTTCGACCAACTGGGCCACGGCATCTTCGGGCTGCCCGTCGAGTTCGGCGAGGATCTCCTCCGCGGGGTCCGGGATCCGGATCCCGGCCTGCTGGGCCAGGGCGTCGAATCGCGTCTGCGGGAATGCTTCCTCCAGGAACCGCTCGAAGAACCCGCATCCGTCAATGGCGTCACGAAGGAAGTGTTCGAGCTGGTCATCGGTCAACCCGACCTCCACCGGCAGCCTCATGGCCCCGCACAGACGCGCCATGTCCTCCTGCGGCGAGACGATGATGCCGGCCGCCACCGTGCTGTCGTTCACGTTCCACGAGTCGGCCACAACGCACAGCGCCTCTTCCAAATGGCTCGAGGCGTTGGACATCCACTGGATGGAGACGTTCAGCATCTCTGCGAAGACGAAGAAGGAGATGATGCTGTTGTCGGTCAGGGTCAGGAGGGAACCGTCCGGCCGGTCACTCGCCCCCACACCGATGTCGGCCAACGCTCGTTTGATGCGGGGCACCGTCACCTTCGTCGGGCTGAGGGTGCTCTTCGAGGAGGTACGGGTTACGGCCGGCCCGGTGTTCTTGGATGCGGTCTTCTTCTTGCGAGGGGACATGGAAGCTCCTGTCGTCAGTGAGCGGACCTTGTGAATCGGCACGGGTCGGGGTCGGAACGTGCGACGACGTCCGGGCCCCACATCCTCCACCGTAGCGATCTGCCTTGAGAGTCATTCGGGTACGACACACCCCGCCCTCGCCAAGTGGGAGCACTCGACACCGAGCAGCCCCCCGGCAAGCTGATCCACATCGCGACATCGGCCCACGATTGCCGGACACACGCTCATCAAAGCTTGTCGGTTTGCCACCAGATCAAAGCTTGACGGCGTATTGCAGCACTTTTGTTTCGCTGCCAAAAGGAGTTTTCCTGTAGAAGGCTATCGTGTCTTCATTGTCATCTTGTTCGGTGTCAACAAAGATGTCGTGAAAATTATTATTCCTCGCATGGTCCATCAGATGGTTTATCAGGCTTTTCCCCACCCCTTGGCCTTGAAAACTCTTCTTCACCCCCAGGTCATGAACATAAACACTGGGCCTCGCCACTTCATAACCAGGAAGAACGTAGGCCGTCAACCCACCGACCACTTCGTTTCCGACCTTGGCAACCACTACCAACAGGTTCTCGTCCCTCAACAGACGCAGGAGATACTCCTCATCGGGGTGATCACGACCGCCCCAGTCAAATACCTCCCGGAAAACATCGAGCAAATTTTTGAATTCTTCAATGTCCGCGTCGATGAGTTTGATGTCGAATTCTCGTGCACACATTTTGCCCTCTCCCGGAGTTGGGTTGCTGTTTTCTGGCCTCAAAGCGGTGCTCGCCGCTCAGCGCGCTTAGGTCGTCGTCACCCCACAGCATAAGGTTGCTCCTTGTCGTGGACAGCATAGGGGACGGTCTTACCAGCGAGCGGGTGAGAGTGGATCACGTTTCGTTTCCGTTCTTGTGGACCTCCGTAGATAATTCGAGAACCCCTGCCTGGCCTTGAAAACCGTGACTTCTCGCAGGTCGCGGGGGTCTACCAACGGGATCGGAGGCCGCTGGAGCCGTCCGTGGTGGACTCGCTGGGTCGGATGGTGCGTGCAGTTGGGATGACTCAAACTTTTCTGAGCTCGACACAGGTAGACGAACTGGTGGCCCTCTACGATGCGGGCGCGACGCTGGTGAAGCTGGGAGAGCGGTTCGGTGTGCACCGCCGCACGGCTGCTGCGCATCTGGTCCGCCGCTCGGTCCCTATCCGCAGGCGCGGTCTTGACGAGTGCCACCTGCCCGAAGCGGTCGAGTTGTACGCGGACGGGTTGACGCTGATGGAGTTCGGGTTGCGTTTCGGCGTGAGCCAGCAGGCGGTGAGAAGAGCGCTAGCCGCCAAGGGCGTCGAGATTCGCTCCAGCAGGCGCCGTCAACTCGCGGTGAACCAGTCTGCGCGCTCGGCGCCGTAGTCACCTGTCGCTCCCGTCGATGGACCAGGGTCATCACCTTCGCCGTCACAGACTCGCGGCGACCAGCACCTCGACCAGCTGTTCGGGTTCGAAGATGAGCTTGGTGTCGAACCGCTCATCGAGCGTGCCGTCCTTCTCCCGCGTCAAGGCTTGGACCCACTGTTGCTCGGTGAACACCACGTCGCAGTAGACCGCGGGAGGCGGGAAGTTGGACGAGGTCGATGAAGTCGTTCGCCTTCCACTTCTGGTGCGAACGCGGATGGAGGTGCTTGCTCACTCGCAGAGCGTTCGTCACCCGGCGGGTGGGGAGGGACTCAACGGGTTGGAGCAGGCCAACTCCACCCAAAGTCTCGGTCACTGCCGTGGCGCTGATACCCGCGGCCGTGACCCGCTCACGGATGGCCGGGGCGACATCGTTGAGGTCCGAGTGGACGACCGCAGGAAGCAACTCAGCGCGCGGCACCTTCCGCCGCGCGATATCCTCAGCGACGCTAACTTCGTGCCGCACGAACAAGTCACCCCCGTTGACTAAGTCGAGTGGTAGGCTCGCGCGTGCGTGAGTGCTTGGACCTGCGCGCAGTAGTAGCTCTTCGAGCGGGCGGTCGATCGGAGTTCGGAGGTCGCTGCTCTTGTCTTCGGAGGCCGTCCGTTGGTCGGTCCGCCTCATGGATTTGTGGACGCCACCGGCAGTCAGGTGCGCGATGCCTCGTCCGAAGACACGAGGCGCAGTCACATCGTTTGGCCGTCCGAAACGGGCGCGTAGGGCGATGTCGATCTCGTACTGAAAAAGTTGCTTGGGTGTGATGATGGCGTCGAAGTCGGACAACTCGATCATCGTGTCGACCAGGCGGTTCCTCGAGCAGTCGTTGTGGTTCTTGGCTGTCTCCCAGTACCGATACCGATCGAGGGGGAATGATGCCACTTCGTGCGCCCTTGTGGCCCGGCACATCTCGAGTGCATCGCGGTAGCGCGCGCCGTCCCGCCGGCCATGCGCTGCTCTGGCGAGACCGATCCATGCGAACTGATCGAGGTAGACGTGAAGCACGGGACCCTCAGATCACAACGGTGCACATGATCGAACTCACATCCACGGGCGTGCTCCCTTCCACTTGAGGGTAGTCGAGTGTGCTACGCGCGGCTCAATGTTCATGGGCACTCCCGGATTCGGCCGTTGCCGAGAGTATCTAGGCGGACTCGTTGGCATCGCGGACGCAGTGGCCGTCGTTGCTGTGGTCGGTGGGGATGTCGAGCAGTGTGAGCAGGTTTCCATCCTTGTCGATGCAGTCGAGTAGGTCACGGTGTGGGATGTCATCGGTGGCGTATCTGTACCGGCGGGTCAGGAGGTCACGCATCGCGTTCTCACCGGGAGCTTCGGGCCGTCCGCGGAGGTTCCACCGCCGGGCGACTGACACCGTCTGAGTAAAGATGTGCATGTCGACGACGTCGTTGGTGAACTCTGACAGCGGAATCTTCGGGGAAGCTGATCTCTCCGGTTCGCGGGCAAGGTCGAGCGCTCGCCGGGGGTCGCCTACACCGGGTCGTAGTCCTGCGCGTTTCATCCGCCAGTTCATGGAGGTGTTCACTAGAGCGACGAGAATTTGCCAGTCGAGCCAACCATCATTGCGTAGCCTCACAATGGTCGCTCGCCCGGCTTGGTCAGACAACAGTCGGGGGAGCGTGAACCGCAGGGCCTCATTGGCAACTTCGTACCGTTCGCGGATGGCCTGCAGCGACTCATCGCTGTCATAGCCCGGACCTGTAACGGTGGAGGCCGGCAAGTGCTCACACTCGGTGGGTTGGAAGGCGTCGGAGGACGACGGCCTGCTTGCGTCAGCGCATCGGGCGTAGTGATCGTCGTCCAGAAGGGCGGCGGTCTCCTCATAGGGGCGACCGATAGACACTTTGTGAATGAGGCCGCCTCTGAGTAGGGGCTCTAGGAGGTCCTGCAGTTCGTCTGGTGGGCGGACGTGGACGGCGTGGAGCAGTTGGTAGCACATCGCGAGGATCGCCCTGTTGCGCGCTTCGGGGCCCGTCAGCGAGTTCGATAGGGCAACGTTGGCCAGGACCTCGGGCCCCGCGGCGTCGATGTCGATCGAGTCGTCTTGTCTGCTGGCGCCGGGTCTCACGTCTACGGCGACCCGAACTGTGCTCTTGATCAGGACCGGGTTCATCGGTGCGATGTCAGCCAAGAGGACCTGGAGCGCGGCGACGAAGCCCTCGGCGGTCAGCACCGTCTCTCGGTTGTTGTCGAACTGGAAGGTCCAGCGGATGCCGAGGGCTTGGAAGGCGATGAGCCGCCTGTGGCCGACATCGCCGAGGAGTGGGCCAGCGAGCTGCTCGGCGACGCGAGCCTGGAACTCGTGCTCGGTCATGTCGAATTGTGAGTCGTCATGCTCGATGACTTCGACCAACTGTTTGTACCAGTTCGTTGTCTTGTGGGCTGCTTCGATCAGTGGTTCAAGCTCGGGCCAGAATCTGCGGATGCCGGCTAGCTCCAAGGCAGCGTTGGTGTCGTGTGCTGCGAGGTCGGGGTGTTTGTCGTAGTCGAATGGATCGGTCAGCATCTGGTTGCGCGCGAGGAGTGCAACTTCGGTGAGTCGGGCTGCGTCGACCCAGGTACCGGCCTGCTGGGCGTACTGGGCTGTCTCCAGCAGGGCCTTGGGCACGTGCACCTGCACGTCGGTGTCGTCGCTCATCATGGCCAGGGCGGCGGCGGTGCACGCGTACATCTTGGCCGCGTACATCAGTCCGAGGCCGGCGTACAGAGAGCCCAGGTAGCGAATCGTGAGGATGGCGTCGTAGATGGTGTCCCCGTTGAACCAACGTGCTTTCGCGTTATGCAGTTCGGCCAGAGCCTTCAGGGGTTGGCCGGCCCTCACGAAGGCCATCGCGCGATCGCAGCATCGCTCGGCGGTGGCGGCGTCGCCCTGTACTTGGGCCAGCACGGTGTCGAAGCCGTCACGGACCTTTTCGTAGTCGGCATGCCCGGAGACTGCTGGCGCGTACATTGTGAACAGACGCGCGAGCTCGCTGGATGAATAGGCGCGAGCCCGTGGCAGTAGGTCGACCAACTGCGCCAGATAGGACATTGCCGTATCGAAGGCGAACAGGTACGACACCGGTATTGCCGAGGTATCGACGGCGGACTCGTCGAGTCTCACTCCGACGTTGGAGGCAACTTCGACGGGTGGGGGCTTGCCGTCAGTCGTCTCGATGCGCTCCCAGTCCGGTACCAGGTGGGCGAACGCAAGCGTTCCCGTCAAGGTCGCTGCGCGTACAGGATGTGTCGCCGAATCTGTTGCGTCGAGCAGGTTGACGAGGTGTGATCGTAGCCGCACCATCGCAGCATTGATCTCGGATGCCTCGGCTTTCGCGACCCCCGTCATCCACATCGTCCCCCAGTACGAGCAGAGGGTCACAGCGTCGTCAACGATGTTCGGTCGGCTGCTCGTACACGCGTAATCGACGGCACGACGAACCAAGTCCTCGATTCCGGCCGCGACGCCCATGCCCCGGAACCGTGCAATAGCCATCTCGTAGCACGCTCGGAATACCAACTCGGTGTCCGAGCCGTCTGCGGAGTCAGCCAGGAACGCCCCCATGAAGTCCAACCACTCCGGCAGGTCGGCGTTCGCGTGCTCGTCCCAGGTCGCGTGTCGAAGTCCGTGGGTGATCTCGCCTTGTACCGCTGGCGTCAGGGCTACTGGCCCATGGTTGTGACGCAACCCATCGATCAGGTCCGCGTACCACTGCGGTGCTGGCTCACCCTCCGGCGTGGGGACCAGATGCGAAGGTAGTTCGAGGTAGTGCCGTGCGACCCACACCAAGTCAACCTCGGCGAGGAACGTCGCGATGTCGCCACCGCAGAAGATGTCCAGGGTCACTCCGTAGGATTCGCGGGCGGTCTGCTGGAGGTCATGGGTCACGCCCTCGGAGATGGGGTGCACGCTGAAGAACGCGACGTGGTCAACGTCCGCCGCATCGTCGGCGCAGATGCCGGCGAGGTCACTGAGGACCTTCTGTTTCAGGCTTCCGCTTTGGACGGTGCAGGCAACCACCACCGGCGACGTGGAGGCGGCGGCCGCGAAGCCCGCCGAGTGCGGTAGCTCGTTCGGGAGGCGGGTTATGAACGTCTCCGCGTCTCGCTGCTGATCGCCGCTCGAACTGACAGGCCCGGTCGCGATCAAGATGTTCGAGCTGATCCGCTTCTGAGCAACCCGCGTCGCGATCTCCTCGAACCGATGATGCTCGTTCCGCGACGAGAGCTCGTCCAGGCGAAAACGGATGTACGCCTCTGCCTCAGGGATGTACTCAGTCACAGCTACATTCTCCCTCACGGTTCCGACGCACAACGGGTGAACAGCTTTCGCACCCGGCCTGCCGAGCGCGAGGACTGACATGAGGGCCTGTGGCTGGGACTCGGTTCCGCTGCGGCTGGTTGTGTCGCTGAGAGGACCTAAGAAGTCGCCGCGTTGTATGCGGTTCGTGCTTCGGTCAGCTCGGCCCAGTGGGCTTCGAGTCCGGCGAGTGTAGGGCTGACCCCGAGACTAGGCAGGGGTTGTGAGTGGCCGTCGATGTACCGGCATGCTTCCTCGAAGATGCGGTTGACGGTATCGATCGCAGCGGGAAGTGCTTCGGACTTGATCTTGGGCAAGTTGGTCATGCGCACGTTGGGTTGATAGCGCTGCGTGACGCCCTGGAGTAGTTCAGTCTCGGTGAAGACCTCACACCACGCGCGCACCCAGTCGTAACCCGTGCGGACCAGTGCCGCCCGCGCATCGCCGTCCTGTGACTTTGCTGCCTGGATGGTCTCGTTGATGTTCTTCTTGATGTTGTTCAAGCTGTCCCAGCGGGGTCCTGTCGCTCGGGTGACCTTTCCTTTGCCCTCTTCATCGGTGATCTGGAAGTAGGAACAGCGCTTGGTTGCCTCCATGAGCGTAAGCAGCGTACTGGCGAAGAAGATGTCGTGGGTGAAGACGATGACCTGTGTCGTGTCAGCGAGCGACGCGACGCGCTGCGCGACTTCGTTGATGCGGCGATGGTCGAGGCTTGAGACAGGATCATCGAAAATGACCGGCGCGGTGATTCCGGCGAGGCGCGCTTCGGCGAGGAAATCCGCTATTGCGAGGACCTTCTGCTCTCCTTCGGAGAGCACCTTGGACGGCTTGTGTTTCCCGCTGAGGATCTTGCGGCGTTGTGCACGACCTTGGCGGCCGACGAACTCCACGTGTAGCGCCGGCGCGCGAAGTGCCGCGCACTCTTCGTTGAAGAGCGCATCAAAGCTCTCGTTGATCATCTGGTCACTTGCGGTCTTGGCCAGCCCGGTTACAGCGCGCAGGAGCCGAGGCATGGGCTTGGCGAGCAGCGTGAGCCGGTCAGCCTGCTTGGCGTCGCGTACGTGTGACTCGATGAGCGTCCACGACTTCGTCAGTTCTGCTGCGGCTTCTAGCTCGACGAGCTCCTTCTTCTTCTCGGCCAAGGTGTCAGCCCGTGTGGCTGCCTGTGCCCTCAGTTCACCGAGGGCCTGCTTGGCGGTATCCAGCGCCGAGCCGAGCGCTATCGCATCTGTGCCGGCGTGTTCGGTCAGCGCTATGTTCACAGCGGAAGCGGCGAGAAGCTGCTCGGATAGCTCCGCGATGGTGCTTAGGGTCCGGTCGAGTTGAACGTGGAAGTGAGGCTTGTCCTCAGTGTCTGCGTACTCGTCGGCGAAGGTAGAGATGTCGTTGACTTGGATCGAGGTGACCGGTTCTGTAAGTGCGTGGAGCCGCGCCTTTGAAGCGGCGATATCAGTGGTGATCTTATCTTCGAGGTATTCGGAGTACTTGGCGATCAGCGATCGCGCCGCTTCGTTCAGTGGCTGCCGGCAGTACAGGCACCGATCGACGTCGTGTGCTCCGACCGCGATGAGATGTGCTTGGTATGCCTCGCCGGCCTCGATGAAAGTGCTCCAGGTGTCGTCGGGCTCGGCCGGCAGGTCGGCTGCCTCGAACAGGGCGGCTCGGAAGGCGCGGTAGTCCTCTTCAAGTCCGTGGAGGGTGTCGCGTTCGCGGCCGTATGCCTCCACGTTGAAGTCAGCCATCACGGTGGCCGCGTGGGAAGCTTGCGTCAAGACGCGTTCGACTCGCCATTGCAGCTTGATCTCAGCGCTGATGGTGTCCGCCTCCAGAGCGGCGACCGTGCGGCGCAGGTCACCGATACGTGTGTCTACGTCGGGATCGGAGTCGGCGAGCGACCTCAGGTGTTCCAGATCAGTGGACGCTCCCAGTGCCTCGATGAGCGGGTAAACCGTGGCGGTTCGTGGGAAACGGGGCAGAAGCCCTGTGGACCCAGATCGTAGGTCTTTGACGGCCTGGTCGATGTGGGCTTGCACCGACTTGATTCCTGTGATGACGTGATTGAACAGTGCCAGGGCTGCTGGCACGTAGACGTACTCAAGGTCGTCATCGACGTGAAAGCTGACAGAAGGGCTGTCGAAGATAGACATCCTGGTGAAGGGCGCAACGCCCTGTTGTCCGGTCCAAGTGTAGGTCTTCGTTTCAGTGCCGAGCATGTAGCCGACAAGTGCTGATTGGGGCTGCGGCGATGCGGCTTCGATGTCGCCGAGGATCACGTCGGCAGTGCGGCTCGCCGCGAGGGCTTTGAAGATGCGGGAGTACCCCGTTTTGCCTGTGCCGTTCTCTCCGAACAGGATCGTCAGGCCGGCATGCGGCTCGATGACTCCGCCCTCTACCAAGGCGTTGACACCAACGACATCGGAGAGCGAGGTAAGGGTCAGCGGCTCGATCGCCTCATCCTCGCGTTCTAGGGTGACAAGCGGCTCCTCCGTGGGGAGTTCGCGGGTATCGAGGGCTTTCTCTTGACGAAATAGGACGTAAGCTCTGGATTGCTCCTCGCTTCCGAGCGGACCGCCGCCGTTAAGCACGTGCCTCACGATGTAGCGGACCCATTCGTCGGAAACGTTCGCCCACTCGCTGAGCAGGTCGCGCGGGTCTACCCGTTGAGGTGGCGTCGCGTCTGTCACTATCATCCTCCCTCGCCGTGAGCGCGAGGTCGGGGGCGACCGTGCTGCTCAGGCTCAATTCTAGAGCGACCGGCAGGCGCGCGAAGGGACAACCAACACACCGATAGGGCGCGTTGGTTCGCGGCCGGCCTCGGACCGCCGCGATCGTGACTACGCACGCCGGTCAAGTGAGGCCTATCCCGGCGAGGGCTACCGCGCCGCGACGTAGGTAGGCGGTTCCTTCTGGCGCGGAGTCCGGTTCAGGGTCTCACGTGTTCGATCCCGGCGACGTGCACCAGCCTCTCGGATACGGGCGCGCACCAGAAGGACGAGGCTGATCGGCCCCATGATGATGAACTTCATCGCGTTCCACACCGATTAGAACACGACCAGATGCAGCCAGCCTGGGGCACCCGTTCGAGGGCGTTGGTGCAAGTACTCGCGATCAGCAGGTAGGGAACGGCGAGGAGCATCGCGGGGATGCCCCACTTCAAGTTGCGTCGGCGTCGGATCGCGTCGAGCAGCCGGTTGGTCGGCATGTAGCGGCGCAGGTAGTAGCGGGTGTGGGCGCTGAGCGTCCAGATCAGGCGGATCATGGCGGGCCTCTCGTCACACGTATCTCTCCGTCGAGGAGGCAGTACGTGTATGAGCGCCCAAGCTGGGCCGTCCCGAAGGACCCGCAATCGAGGAGAACCTGCCTCGGTTTGCACTTTACGCCCAAGCCCGGGCACATGGAACCCGCCCGCCCAGCGCCGGCGTGGGTGCACCTTCTCGGCGACGGACCGACCGAGAGGGGACCCCGGATTATGACCTCGTTCAGTGAGCTTGCCCGCGATGCGCGGGCGGCGCGGATGGTGTTGTCGATGCTGACCGAACCCGACGATGCGGTGACCGGGAGGCTGCTGGGCCGGCTCGGCGCCGTGAAGACGGTGGGGCTGCTCGATGGCAGCGGAAAGCTGCCGGGCTTGGGCCGTGTCGATGCGCGGGTCTGGCGTGACCGGCTCACCACGGCGGCGCGGCCCGATGAGCTGGCCGGCCGCCTCCGCCACGCTGAGGCGGCCGGGATCGGCGTGGTGATCCCCGGCGACCGGGACTGGCCTGCCGCGCTGACCGATCTGAGTGTGCGGGAGCCTTTCGTGTTGTGGACGCGCGGAGCCGCGTCGTTTCTGTCACGTCCGTTCACGGACCTGCTGACGATCACCGGCTCACGAGCGGCGACCTCATACGGCGAGCGCGTCGCCGCGGACTTCGCCACCGATCTGGCACACGACGGGCGGGTGGTCGTCGCCGGCGGCGCGTACGGGATCGAGTGCGCCGCCCACCGCGCCGCTCTGGCCGCCGGTGGGGACACGATCGCCGTCCTCGCCGGTGGCGTCGACCGCCCCTACCCCGCAGGGCACCGCGACCTGCTCGACCAGATCGCCGGCGTGGGGCTGTCAGCGAGACGCCACCGGGCGCGACGCCCACCCGGCACCGGTTCCTCGCGCGCAACCGGCTCCTGGCCGCCCTGTCGAACACGACCATCGTGGTCGAGGCCGGGGTCCGCTCCGGCGCGCTGCACACCGCCCGGCAGGCGTACGACTTGGGTCGCAACGTCGGTGCGATCCCCGGCCCGGTGACCAGCGCCGCCAGCACCGGCCCCCACCAACTCATCGGTGACGGGCGGGCACGGATCGTCACCGATGCCGGACAGATCACCCACATGCTCCAGATGCACGAAGCCCTCCACAAGAGTCCGCAGCGGTCACCTCTCGGCTCAGCGTTCTCCCGCGACCATGCACGCCGTGACCTCGGGCGCGATACTCCCTCACTGTGAACCGTCGCGTGACAACACGGCGGCTGCACCACGGCAGCCATCGACACGAGATGGAGAGCGTCAGCTGTAGGCTCAGATCATGAAGATCGAGCTGGAGAGCGGCGCGTGGATGAGGGGCGAGCCCTTGGTCGACGGCGAAGGTGGCTTCGGGACGGTGTACGAGGTCCAGGCAGTCGACGGCTCCTCAGCGGTGGCCAAGTTTGTTCCCAAGGCGCCGGGTGCGGAGCGTGAACTCCTCATCGGCGACTCTCTTCGCGCTGCGGAGTTCCGGAACATCGTGCCGGTGATTGACCGGGGCGAACACGAGGACTTCTGGGTTCTGGTGATGCCTAGAGCCGATAAGTCACTGGCACAGCACTTGGAAGAGTCTCATGCCCCGTTGGGTCTCTCCGAAGTCGTGTCGATCCTCAGCGATATCGCCACGGCTCTCTCTGACATCGACGGTGCTGTTGTCCATCGGGACTTGAAGCCACAGAACGTGTTGCTGCTTGACGGCACATGGTGCGTCGCGGATTTCGGCATCGCGAGATACGCAGAAGCGACGACCTCCGACGATACGCGCAAGTTCAGTCTCACGCCCCCTTATGGAGCCCCGGAACAGTGGAGAAGTGAGCGCGCGACCAGCGCAACTGACATCTACGCCTTCGGTGTCATCGCGTTCCAGTTGTTGTCTGGCACACTCCCGTTCGACGGCCCGGACCCTGCGAGTTACAGAGAACAGCACCTCACGGCCAACCCTCCTCCGCTCACTACGGGGACAGCACGGCTTCGGATACTCATCGAAGAGTGCCTCTACAAGGCACCTCAAGCACGACCCAACGCCACCAATGTCCTGGCCCGGCTGGCTACCGCTGCCGAGGAACCTTCCCGTCCGGGACTATCGCGGCTTGCACAGGTGAGCCACGCGGAAGTGCAGCGCAGAGCGCAGAGCCATGCGCATGAGGTGGAGCAGCGCGAAGAATCTGAGCGCCGCGCACAGATCTTCGCGGCGGCCGAGCAGTCATTCGGGTCGTTCTCGCAGCCACTGTTGCAGGCCATCGAGGACAACGCTCCTACCGCCACGATCGAGGTCGGCGCGGACCGCGGAAAGATGCGGTTCGTGGCCGAGCTTTCTGGAGCCAAACTCGGCGTCAGTCGGCCGCAACCGTCACCCGCTTGGCAGGGCCCGTTCGACGTCATCGCGTTCGCGAACATCGAAGTCAACTTGGGAGACCGGAACCGAGTGGGTTGGGAAGGCCGCAGTCACTCGCTGTGGTTCTGCGATGCCCACGAGCAAGGCCGCTTTGCCTGGTACGAAACAGCGTTCATGGGCTCGCCGTTCAGCAGCGGTCATCCTTCGGTCGAACCGTTCTCATGCTCGCCCGCCGAAGGAGAGGTCGCCTTCCAGAACGTTATCGGCACGATGCAGCTCGCGTGGCCTGTCGAAGAGTTGGATCGTGCGGACCCCACGGAGTTTCTCGACCGTTGGATCGGCTGGTTTGCCGACGCTGCCGAACAGCGCCTCGCCCGACCTTCCAGGATGCCGGACAAGCAGCCCAGCGGTTCTTGGCGGCGCGGATGATCCTCGATAGCAACTTCGGCGGCTGACAAACGGGCGGGGTCGCACGTTCACGTAAGAGAACCCGAACAGACTGACGAAAGATGCTCGGCGACTACGGAGCAGCATGCATAGGGCGGCCGTCGGCGATGAGCGGTCACCTCGTGATTACTTCCGGCAACCGTGTGTCTCATAGGGTCGGCCCATGTCGGGTCGGGGCAGGTGGGCGGTGCCGCGAGTGTGGCTCGGGCTGGCTGGCGAGCTGGCGAAGTGCGGCCTCTGCTCTGGCGCGGTCGATCTTCTGCGCCGCGTCATCCGGCACTGGACCGAGAGGCGTATCCTCGGTGATGCCGTAACGGTCGTGGTAGGCGGCGATGGTGCGGGCGTACCGTCGCCACGCCGCTGCCTTGCGCGGGTCGCGCGGCGGGTCACCGAGTGGCCGCGTCCAAGCTTCTCCGGCGGCGCGGGCGGTGTCGAGCACAGCGCCGGCGCAGGTCTCGATCAGCTCGCGCCGTTCATCGAGGGCATGCCGCATATCGGAGGTCATAGGGCCGGCGGCTTCAGGGATCAGCCCGGCGATGAGACGCGGCGCGTAGCGTGTGCGGCCGGAGTCAGCGGAGCGGGTGGTGGCGTTGGCGAGGCGGTGGTGGATGATGGAGGCGATGTCATCGGCGTCGGTGAACCCGCGAGTCTTGATGAGGCGTGGTAGGAGGGTGTCGACGTTGTGGTGGTTGGCTTCGGCCCGGCGCAGTTTCGCGGTCAGGGCGCCGAAGGCGTCGGAGTCGATGACGGCTTGCGCTTGGTCGGTGGTGAGTCCGCTGGTGGTGATGAGGGTGGTCCAGCGGTCGTGTTGGGCTGGGGCGGCGATGGTGTCATATTCGGCGGCGAGTTGGGCGATCGAGCCCCACCGGTCCTGCTCGGTGGTGATGGTCTCGTGCGCGGACAGCTCAGCACCGCTGTGTTGCAGCACGCCGTAGAGGACCGTGCGGGCGGTGGCGTCGGGATTGTCGCCCGGATGCGGAGTGGCGTGACCGTCGGGGCGGTCAAGGATCACGCAAGCCAGGTTCGACTCCCGTCCGCGCGTCATCGCGACATACAGGTTCTCTCGCGTGGTGGTGGGTTCGACGAGGACGTGGGCGGTGTCGGCGGTGATGCCCTGGGCGCGGTGGGCGGTGTCGGCGTAGCCGAGGTCGACGTGCTCAGCCACGTACTCGGCGGGCAGCACGATGCTGTTGCCGAACCGGGCACCGGGTGGGCGGATCGTGACCGGCCCGTCGCCACGAACTTGGCTGATGGTCCAGGTTTGACTGTTGCGGACCCACCCGTGCCGGTTTCGCAGCCGCCGGTCGTTGTGGCGGGTGATGATCGTGTCCCCGACTCCTGTCATGGACCCGTCGGACAGGGTGATTTCAGGTCCGGGCTTCAACGTGCCGTCAAGGATGAGAGCGGCGCGGGCGCGGACGTTGAGGGTGGTGACGTTCTCGCGGGTTTCGGCGATCAGCACCGACGCCAAACCCTGCTGCCGGTCGTGGCGCCAGGCGGTGTAGGCGGCATCGGTCATGGCATCGGCGTCGCCATCGTGGATGCGATGGTGGTCGAGGTAGGTATCGATGACCGGGGTGCGGCCGTGCCGCAGCTCCAGGGACGCGGTCTTCTCTCAGGCGTGCGTAAAGCGGTGAACATCGACCATCTCAGGAGAATCGTCGCGGTCACAGATCAACAGGCTGAACGCGCGGAGGCTGAAGCGATGCTCGATGGCATCAGCCTGATCGATCACCTGACTGATCCCGAGGCTGGTGAGATCGTTGCGATCACGTTGGTCACCGACGACGGTGGACCATTGCGCTCGTTCCGGTTCGAACACTGCATCACGGTCCATCCCGAGCTGTGTCATGTCCGCACGCGTGTAAGGCCCCCGGGCAGCACGGTGTCCGTGAACGCGCCTTCCAGAGTTTGAAGTACGAGCTCCTCTACCGCGAGTAGATCAATGATGCGCTCGACCTGGTCCGAGCAGCCGATGACGAGACCGCGTCTAATTTAATAGCGTCCGCCCGCACCAAGCCCTGGCCTGGAACCGGCCCTCAGACGTTCACCGCGGCCTGGCCGATCCGACCATCCCGACCATCCGCAACGCTCGCGAGCCCGAAATCCTGCCAATCACTTGACGTGGGACGCCATACAACAGGTGCGAACCAGCCAAACGACGCATACTCAACCGCGCCTTGTTCATCTGCATCACCCTCGACGACGATGAGAACGCCACCTACACCCCCGATTAGCCCACAGCCAGCATCTTCGCCTACGCCAGCACCGAGGCTCTGGCGCAATTCACCGCAAAACAAATTTGCCCCACCATCAGGCAGGGCAAATTTCGATTTGCTCATCTTACGTGGAGCTAAGGGGATTCGAACCCCTGACCTCTTCCATGCCATGGAAGCGCGCTACCAACTGCGCCATAGCCCCGAGAGCTGTCCCAGACTATCGGATGCTCTCCCCTGTTGGCAAAGCGGCCCTGGCCGCCTGTTTCAGGGCCGCTGCGATGGTCTCCATGGCGGCGTCGTCGTGGGCGGCGGAGAGGAACCACGCCTCGAAGGCCGACGGTGGCAGCGCCACTCCCCCGTCCAGCATCGCGTGGAAGAACCGCCCGTAGGCCGCGGTGTCCTGGTCCTGGGCGTCTGCGTAGTCGATGACGGGCTTCTCCCGGAAGAACACGGAGAACAGGTTCCCGGCGTTCTGGATGACGTGGGGCACCCCGGCCCCGGTCAGTGCGTCACCGACCAGCCGCTGCAGCTCGGCGGAGCGGGCGTCGACCCTGTCGTAGACCTCCGGTTTCGCCAGGTCGAGGGTGGCTATCCCGGCCGCGGTGGCGAGGGGATTCCCGGAGAGCGTGCCCGCCTGGTAGACGGGGCCGAGAGGGGCCAGCAGATCCATGATCTCCCTGCGACCCCCGACCGCCGCGAGAGGCATGCCACCGCCGACCACCTTCCCGAAGGTGATCAGGTCGGGCACCCACTCCGGGGCCTCGACCCCCGCTTCGAAACCCCACCAGCCGGAGGCTCCGACACGGAAACCGGTGAGCACCTCGTCGAGGATCATGAGCGCCCCGTGCTCGGCGGTCAGCCGGCGGATCTCGGCGTTGAATCCCTCGGCCGGGGTGACGACCCCCATGTTCGCGGGTGCGGCCTCCGTGATGACCGCCGCGATCTGCCCGCCGATCCGTTCAAACAGCGAACGCAGTTCGTCGAAGTCGTTGTAGGCAAGCACGATGGTGTCGGCCGCGGCAGCCACCGTCACCCCGGCGCTTCCCGGTAGCCCCTGGGTGGCCACACCCGATCCGGCGGCGGCCAGCAGCGCATCCGAGTGGCCGTGATAGCAGCCCGCGAACTTGACGATCTTGTCGCGGCCCGTGGCGCCGCGGGCGATCCGCACCGCGGTCATGGTGGCCTCCGTGCCGGTGGAGACCAGCCTCACGTGTTCCGCGACGGGAACCCGGGCACGGATCCGCTCGGCGAGCTCCACCTCCGCGCCCGTCGGTGCCCCGAAACTGAGGCCCCTGGCGGCCGCCTCCTGCACGGCCGCGACGACCTGAGGATGGGCGTGCCCGAGCAGCGCCGGCCCCCAGGAACACACGAGATCGACGTAGCTGGTGCCGTCGACGTCGGTCACTCGGCAACCGGATGCCTGCTTGATGAAACGCGGCGTGCCACCCACGGACGCGAATGCCCGCACGGGCGAGTTGACCCCGCCCGGGATCGCCTCGCAGGCCCGTGTCATCCATTCCTGGTTCAGTCCAGCCATTCGGCAACCTCCAACGCCCAGTAGGTGAGCACCACATCGGCGCCCGAGCGAACGATACTCGTGATCGACTCCTGGATGGCGGCGCGCCGGTCGATCCATCCGCGTTCTGCCGCCGCCTCGATCATGGCGTACTCCCCCGACACCTGATAGGCCGCCACCGGAACCTTCGAGACGGCGGCCACATCGGCGAGCACGTCGAGGTAGTGGCTGGCGGGTTTGACCATCACCATGTCGGCGCCCTCCGACAGGTCCAGCAGCGCCTCCCTGAGGCCCTCGCGGCGGTTCGCTGGATCCTGCTGGTAGGTGCGGCGATCCCCCTGGAGAGATGAGCCGACCGCCTCCCGGAACGGCCCGTAGAACGCGGAGGCGTACTTCGCTGAGTAGGCCAGGATCCCGACGTCCTCGAAACCGGCCGCGTCCAGCCCGGCGCGGATCACCCGGATCTGACCGTCCATCATCCCCGATGGCGCCACGACGTGCGTGCCGGCCCGGGCCTGCGCCACCGCCTGCTGCGCGTAGGCATCGCAGGTCTCGTCATTGATCACGCGGCCGTCCTCGGCGAGGAAACCGCAGTGCCCGTGGCTGGCGAACTCGTCCAGGCACACATCCGACATGATCACCAGATCATCGCCCACCGCTTCCCGGCAGGCGGTGATGGCACGCTGTTCGATGCCGTCGGGCGCCCAGGCCTGCGTGCCCCGCGGGTCCTTGTCCGCATCATCGGGCACCCCGAACACCATGACCCCCCCCAGCCCCGCCTCTACCGCCGATCGTGCGATGTCACCGATCTGTTCGACGGTGTGCCGCCGCACCCCCGGCATGGCGCCGATCTCGGCGGGGGACTCGCCGACGAAGACGGGCAGGACGAGCTGCGCCGGGCGCGGCCGGGTTTCGCGGACCAGTTTTCTCATGGCGGCGGTGGTGCGTAGCCTGCGTGGGCGCTCGATCATGCGTTTCCCTTCCCAACCAGTTCGGCGGCGGCCCTTGCGACCGCCTCCGCGTCGGGGGACGGCGAGACACTGGCCGCCACCCCAAGTTCATTCAACACCTTCGCGGTGGGTTGTCCGATGGCCAGCACCCGGGTTTCCTCCGGCCAGCCCAGCCGTTGGTCGATCACCCGCGCCACCGAGCCAGCGGTCACGACCACTGCCGCGAACTCCCCGGCCCTCCAGCGGGCCGCCAGTTCGGCGGGTTCCCGGGTCGCCTCCATCGTGTAGACGGGGAAGACATCGACCTGCCAGCCCAGCTCCCGCAAACCCTCGGGAAGATCCGGTTTGGACAGCGCCGATCCCGGGATCACCACCCGTCCCGTGCCGGCCGGGAACTCCTCGACGAGTCCTGCCGCGCTGGCCTTCCCGGGGACGAGATCCACCGCATACCCGGCCGCTTCCAGGGCCGCTGCGGTCGCCTTACCGACGGCGGCGATCCGCCCGGGCAGCCGGACACCCAGCCCCTGAAGGGCCTCGACGGTACGGACGGAGGTGACCACCGACCAGTCTGCCTGCCCGAGGTCGAGCCCGTCGACCAGCACCACCGGAGCCTGCACCGGGAAGGTCGTGACCTCCAGTCCGGCGGCGTTCAGCGCCTTCGAGAGCGCGCCCGCCTCGCGGGGAAGAAACACCCTGCGTCCCCCGGCCTGGGGCCACAGGTCCGCGTCGTCGTGGAACTCGGCCAGCCGGGAGGCGCGGGTGGCGTCCAGCTGGGTCACGTCGGCGGCGCCGAGGGCGAGCAGCCGGGAGGCGGCGGTTCTTCCCGCACCGGAAATCAGCGGCACCTCGGCTCTGGCCTGGCGGGTGCCGTCGGCGGAGTGCACCCCCGCTGCCAGCCCGTCGCCGGTCCCGAGGGCCGCTATCGGGGCCGCGCAGCCACCGCCCAGGGCTGCCAGGACAGCCCGTTCCTCGGTGACCGCGAGTCGCGTGTCCGCGTCCTCTAGGGCTTCGAGGACGGCGATCAGGGCGGCATCACCGGCCCGGCACTCAACCCCGAGCGCCCCCTGCCCGGGTGCGGGCAGGATGGGCAGTTCCTCGGTGATCCGTCCCGCAAGCCCGAGGCGGCGCAGCCCCGCCGCGGCCAGCACCACCGCATCCAGGTCGCCGGAGGTCACCCGGGACAGCCGGGTGTCGATGTTGCCGCGGATGTCGACGAAGACCAGGTCGGGACGCAGGGCCCGCAGCTGCGCCACCCGCCGCGGCGACCCGGTGCCCACCCGGGCCCCCCTTGGTAGCTCGGCCAGGCTCAGGCCGTCGCGGGAGCACAGCGCGTCGCGGGGGGATTCCCGCTCCGGGGTGGCGGCGATCACCAGTCCGGGGACGGGTTCGACCGGGAGGTCCTTCAGGGAGTGGACGGCCAGGTCCACTTCTCCCCTGAGCAGCGCGGAACGCAGCTCCGCGGCGAACACCCCGAGCCCGGAGAGTCGGGTCAGCGACCCGCGTTCGTGATCGCCGCGGGTGCGGATGGTGACGATCTCCACCTCGTGTCCGAGGGCGCGGAGCTGGTCGGCCACCCAGGTGGACTGGGTCACCGCCAGGGTGGATGCGCGCGTTCCCAGCCTCATGCTGCCGCCTCCAGTCCGGATGCGATTGCGGCCTCTATTCCATTGCCCGCCACCCAGGCCCCCGCCACCTTGATGTTGGTGGGAAGGGATTCCAGCAGCCCGGCCCGTTCCGTGGCCGGGAGCACCCTAGGTACGGCGGGCCAGCGCACCAAGGCGTGGTCACGGAGCACCAGGTTCTCGCACCCGAGCAGCAGGCGGGCATCGGCCAGGGCCTGCTCCCGGGTGGGGTTGGCGTCGGGTGCGTAGCTGAGGCGGATCAGCTCCACCTCGCCGCGGCTCCAGGGCCATTTCGCCGAGTAGTGGGTCAGCGCCCGGGCTCCGAGCCCCGGGATCGGCTGGCCGAGCATCACCCCGGAACCGACCGGCGCCCCCGCCAGCGGCTCGGGTTCCAGCGCCAGGACCGCATTGACCGAGGTCCCCGTCGCGGGTGCCGATGCGGTGATTCCCAGCCCGCCGAGCAGTTCCGCGGCGGGGCGGGCGGGGCAGGCCAGGATCACGCGGTCGGCCTCCAGCCGGTCACCGCCTGCGGTGACCGTCGCGTCGCGTCCGATCCCGGTGACGCGGGCACCGAGCCGGATCTTTCCGCCGTTGCCCCGGATGTCGGAGGCCAGGGCCTCGACGAGGCGGATCAAACCCCCGATGGGTTGGGCGACGGTGGAGCGGCTGCCGCGGGCTGCCGCGACTTTCGCGTACAGGGAGCCGGGTCCCCTCAGGCCGGGCGCGAACTGCGCCAGCGGCATCTGGTCGGGTTCCATCCGGTAGACGGTCCGGGTCACGGGGGCCACCAGCCGGTCGGTGACGGCCCGGCCGAGGCGCGCGGTCACCAGTTCGCCGACGGTGGCGGCGCCGGCCCCGATCTCGTCGCCGAGTCCGGGTTCGGCCAGTGCCGTTGCCAGGTCCGTGCCGTCCAGAGCGGCAGTCAGGGCCGGATCATCCGGGTCGGCGGGGATGCCCAGTACTCCGTCGGCGCCAGGCCAGGACCGCGTGGCGGACCAGCGGATGTGCGGTCCCCCCGTGGGGGCGGCGACCTCCAGCCCGAGGGTCGCGCACAGTTCGTCCGCGATTCCCAGGCGACGGGCGTAGGCCTCGGCCCCGCCGTCGATCACTTTCCCGGCTATCGTCAGCGGCGCCACCATCCCGCCGATCCGTTCCGAGGCCTCCAGGACGACAACCTCGGCGCCCGCGCGGGCCAGCCGGTGGGCGGCCGCCAGCCCGGCCACCCCGGCCCCGACGATCACGGCCCTCACAGCTCGTGTACCAGGGCGACGAGGTCGGTCAGCACCGCGGGATCGGTCTCGGGCGGTACACCGTGCCCGAGGTTGACCACGTGGGCGGGAGCGGATCGGCCTCGCTCGACGACATCCCTGGTGTGGGCGGCGAGGTTCTCCCAGCCCGCGGCCAGTCGCGCGGGATCGATGTTGCCCTGGAGCACCTTTCCGGGCAGGCGGCGCGCGGCCTCGTCCAGGGGGATGCGGTGGTCGATCCCGATCGCCTCGGATCCGCATTCGGCCATGGCCTCCAGCAGGTGTCCGGTTCCGGTGCCGAAGTGGATGCGGGGCACGGAAACGCTCTCCAGCGCCCGCCGAGAGTAGGGGGCGACCCGGGTGGTGTAGTCGGCCAGGCAGAGCGTCCCGACCCAGGAGTCGAACAGCTGCACCGCCCGCGCCCCGGCCGCAACCTGGATGCGCAGGAACTCACCCGACAGGTCGGCGCACCAGCTGAGAAGCCGGTCCCACGCCGCGGGCTCGGAGTGCATGAAGGCCCGCGCCCCCAGGTGATCGCGGGCGCCGCGTCCCTCCACCAAATAGGCGGCCAGGGTGAAGGGGGCACCCGCGAACCCGATCACCGGCGTGTCCTCGCCGAGTTCCGCGACGGCCAGCGCCACCGCCTTCTCCACGGCCGATGCTTCGAGGATTCGGCGCTCCACCAACCTGTTCACCTCCGCGACGCTGTTCACCGGTTGTTCGAAAACCGGCCCCACCCCGGCGGTGATCGTCACGTCGACGCCCGCGAGCGCCAAGGGGACCATGATGTCGGAGAAGAACACGGCCGCGTCCACGCCGTGGCGGCGCACCGGCTGGCAGGTTATCTCGGCGGCCAGTTCGGGTTTGAGGCAGGCATCCAGCATCGCGACGCCCTGTCTCGCATTGCGGTACTCTGGCAGCGATCGCCCGGCCTGACGCATGAACCACACGGGCAGACGTTCCGGCCGACGGCCCTCGAGGGCGGCCAGAAGGGTAGGCTGATCGCTTCTTGTCATGGCCGAATTCTGCCCTATCACCAGAAATCTGGTTCACTGGAGCCACTGTGAACCTCCGCATCCTGTCCGTAACGCATGACCTCCACGGTCTGACCGAGGTCCAGCGCGTATCTCAACATACGGACACTCTGTCCGCTTCATTGAGGAGCACCGCCGGTGTCGAGGGCCTGGTCACCCTGGCGACCTGCAACCGGCTCGAGTTCATGATCGACTCCCCGAAGGTACCCGAATCCCACCTGCGCCTGAGGCTGGCCCGCGAACTCGACTCCCAGCCCGACTGGGTCGTGCACGAGGGCGAGGACGCCCTCACCCACCTGTTCCGGGTCGCCTCCGGGCTGGAGTCGATGGTGGTCGGCGAGCGGGAGATCACGGGGCAGCTGCGCCGCGCCCTGAAGGCCGCACAGGCCTCCGGTGACGCATCCGGCACCCTGACCAGCGTCATCAACGCCGCCCTGCACACCTCCCGGCGGGTGAGCGCCGAGACCCGGCTGCAGGAGTCGGGACGTTCGGTGGTCAGCGTCGGCCTCGACATGACCGGAATCACGGACTGGGAGAACCAGCGGGTGTTGCTGGTGGGCACCGGTTCCTACGCGGGCGCCGTCGTCGCGGCACTGCGGCAACGCGGGGCCGGAACCATTTTCGTCCACTCCTCGTCCGGGAGGGCGATCGGATTCGCCGAGCGGCACGCCATCACCCCCGCTCTGGACCTCGATTCGGCCCTGGGCAGGGCCACGCTGGTGGTCACCTGCCGCGGCTCGGCCACCCCCGTGGTGACCACCGCCAACCTCAAGGACGCCACCCCCACCGTGCTGCTCGACCTGTCATTGCAGCCGGACGTGGATCCAGCCGTGGCCTCCCTCCCGGGGATCACCCTCCTCGACCTGACCGCGATCCAGGCCGCCATCTCCCCCACCTGGGCCGCCGACTCCGCCCACGCCGAACGGATCGTCGCCGAAGGGGTGCACGAAATCTCCGATCGCCTGGCCTCCCGCGCCGCGGACCCCGCGGTCGCCTCGCTGCGAGCCGCGATGCTGCGGATCGTCGACGAGGAGGTGGCGCGGCTCCCGCAGGGCCGCGCGCTGACCGTCGAGGACTGTGCCCTGGCGCTGCGGCATCTGACCACGAAGCTGCTTCACACCCCCTCGATACGAGCACGCGACGCTGCGGCCGAGGGCAGAATCGCCGACTACCTGGCGGCCATGGAGGAGCTCTACGGCATCGAGATCCAACCCGATTTCGACGTTCAGAGCCATCGTCGCTGCCCGGTGACGGGGCTCAGTTTCGCCGACCTCGCCACCGAACCCACGGAGATCAGATGAGTGACGCCCTGAGCCCGTATTCGGCCGTGCTGCTGGCCTCCTACGGGGGTCCGCGCCAACCGGAGGACGTGTTGCCCTTCATGCGCAACGCCACTGCGGGACGGGGGGTGCCGGACGAACGCCTGCTGGAGGTCTCCCAGCATTACCAGCTCTTCGGTGGTCGCTCCCCCATCAACGAGCAGAACGAGGCGCTCCGCGACGCCCTCGTGGCGGAGTTGAAAAGTCGAGGCTGTCCCCGTCCCGTCGTGATCGGGAACCGCAACTGGACCCCTTTCTTCGCCGAGACCGTCTCTGCCCTGCATCGTGACCGTCACGACAGGGTGGTGGCGTTGACCACCGCCGCGTATTCCTGCTATTCCGCCTGTCGTCAGTACCGGGAGGACCTGGCCGCCGTCATGGAACAGGTATCCGGCGTGGTCATCGACAAGGTCGGCCCCTATTCGGAGCGCGACGGTTTCGTCTCGGCCAACGTGGACGCCCTGGTCGCATCTGTACAGGCGCTGCGGTCCCGGATCGGCGACGGGGTGATGAAGGTGTTGTTCGTCACCCATTCCATTCCCGTCGCCATGAATGCCGCTTCCGCCGACGGCACCCCCGCTGCCCGCTACGACGCCCAGCACATCAGGGTGGCCGCCCGGGTGGCCGAGGCCGCCGAGGCCCACCTGGGTGAGCGTCTCGACTGGGAGCTGGTCTACTGTTCCCGTTCGGGCAGCCCGCGCGTCGCTTGGCTCGAACCCGACGTCAACGACCGCCTGGCCGAGCTGACGGGCGTCGCCGGCGTGGTCGCCGCCCCGATCGGTTTCATCAGCGACCACATGGAGGTTGCCTACGACCTGGACACCCAGGCCCGCGAATCAGCGGCAGCGGCCGGTTTCGACTACGAACGCGCCGCCACCGCCGGCATCCACCCGGACTTCATCGCCACCCTGGCCGATCTTCTTCTCGAGCAGGCCGCCGTGGCGCGGGGCGAACTCGCCCCACCCGACCATCCCTGCCTCACGGAGCCGGCGAGTTGCTGCCTCCCCCATCCGCAGAAGGAGCAAACCCATGTCCCATCCGCATCACACGCACGCTGATCCCCGCGACCATCTGATTCCGGCCGAGGAGGTCAACGCCACCCCGCACTACGTGATGTATTCGGTGTTCCGCACCGTGGGTCCGCTGCGCGATCCCGACACCGCGGCCGCGGAGAAGGCGGTTCTCGCCACCGGGGTGAACATCCGCGGCTGGTACGACATCGGTGGTTTCCGCGCCGACGCTGACCTGATGCTGTGGACCTTGGCCAACGACCCTCACCAGCTGCAGGCGGCCTACCACGCGCTGCGCGGCTCCGGGCTGGGCCGGGACCTGGAGCCGGTGTGGTCCTGCATCGGTGTGCACCGGCCCGCCGAGTTCAACCGCGGCCACACCCCGGCCTGTTTCTCCGGTGTCGCCCCCCGCCCGTGGGCGTGCGTCTACCCGTTCGTGCGCAGCTACGAGTGGTACTACATGGATGAGGAGCGCCGCTCCAAGATGCTGGCCGCCCACGGCCGCATGGGCCGCGAGTACCCCGACGTGCCGGGTTCCACCACCTCGGCCTTCGCGCTGAACGACTACGAGTGGCTGCTGGCCTTCGAGGCCGACGAGCTGCATCGCCTCACCGACGCGATGCGGCACCAGCGTGGGGCCGAGGCCCGGCTGCACGTGCGCGAGGAGATCCCGTTCTTCACCGGTCCCCGAGTCACCCTTGAGGAGTGGACCTCCCGCCAGCCCCGCGCATGAGGGGTCTGAGATTTCTCGGGGCTGCTTGAACCGACACGACGCATGGGGTGGGACATCTGAGATGTCCCACCCCATGCGTCTGGAATCACCGAGGTCCTACCCCTCGATGACCTCGCGGAGAAGCCTCAACACCTCGGTGGCGGAGTAGTTCTCGGTGGCTCCTGCGACCTTGATCCCGGCCCGTTCCAGCACCTTGGTGGCGGAGTCGCCGACGGCGAACACCAGCACTTCGGGGTGCCAGCCGAGCAGACGGCCCACGGCTATCGCGTTCGAACCCGAGGTGACGATCACCGCGTCGAAAGCGCCCTCCTCCCACATCTCGCGGATGTCGGTGGGTGCCTCCCGCAGCAGCTGCATGGTGTAGACGGGAATCAGCTGGGCCTTCCAGCCCTTCGCGTGGAGCCCGGAGATGAATCCCGGCGCGAGCAGGGCCGATCCGGGCACCAGGACCGTTCCCGTCCCGTCGCCCGTGGGCCAGATGTCGAGAAGCGCCGGAACACCGGCCGCCCCCTCGGGCACCAGATCGACGTGGTAGCCCATCTCACGCAGCGCATCCGCCGTTCCGACACCGACGGCGGCGATCTTCGCCTCCTTCGGGAGCCGCCAGCCGAGGTCCCGGATGCTCTCGACGGCACGCACCGAGGTGAACGCCACCCAGTCCGCACCCTCCAGCGTGGAGCTGACCGCCAGCACCTCGCGGCGCTGCAACGCCACGGAGGTGACGTCCAGGCCGTGTTCACGCAGCCCGCGGGCGATCCGTCCCTCCTCGCGGGGAACGAGGATCCTGGCCTTGGCGAGTTCGGTGACCCGGTGGCCGCTCTCCGCCTCGGGTTCGGTTTCGTTCTGCGCCTGGTTGCGTCCGAGTTCCTCGGCCCCCTTGGAACGCAGATAGGCGGCGGCGCGGCGGGCGGTGCGCACGGCGTGGTACTCGGAGGTGGGCATACCCATCTGCACCATCAGCCCCTTGGAGCCGTCCTTCGGCAGGACCGCGACGATCAGCGACAGCACCCCGTCCCGTCTGGCCTTCGCGGCCACCGAGACCGCTTCGCTGACGTCGAGGGCGGCATAGGCGGCCCGTTCGGCCATGACACAGACGCGGGTGTCGGGATGGTCGAGTTCCTGGAGAATACCGATGAGTTCCTCGTCCTCGCTGCGGCATTCGAGACCGGTGGCCCCCAGCCCGGCGTCCGGGAGGATGTCGTCGAGGTATTCGGTGACGAGGTCGAGGCGCCCCACGGCCTCGAAGTCGGCCGCCCCAGCCACCACGCCGTCGATCTCACCGGTGCGCACCTTCTCCAGGAACTCGAGGAGCTGCCCGGGGGTGCGTTTGACGAACGTGAGCCCGGGGTTGACGCCCAGCAGCTGCGAGCGACGCAGAGCGGAGCGGGTCGCGATCACCGACCCCTCGGGGAGCTGTTCCAGGGTCAGGCCGTCGCGAGCCACCAGCGCGTCACGCTGATCGCCGCGTTTCAGGATGGCCGCGAAGGTCAGTCCCGGCATCTGCTGTTTGGGGATGCGATGCATGCGGTGCACCACCAGGTCGAAATCACCACGCATCAGCCCGAGACGCAGTTGCCCCACCGTCTCGGAGTCACCGGCGGCGGGGATGTGCACCACATCCACGTCGTGTCCCATCTCTCGTAGAGTGGCGGCCACGGCCTGCGAGCGGGCGACATCCACCACGGAGTTCTTCGTGCCAAGACTGATCTTCAACTCGTCCATCCTCACTGAACAACGCCTACGGCTGGTCAATCGTCGGGCCCAGCCTATCGATCCGCGAGGGAGAATTTGCCGTCAGGATGGATCCTCGCGGTTCATCCACTCCTCCACCCTCGGTCCGACCTCCTCCACCCCGGGGTCCGGGAGCAGGGCTCCCCGCCGGAATGCGCGCCCGAAACCGGTGGGCAGGAACAACGGAACCGGAAGAACTCCCTCGGGCCCGGGGGTTGACCGCACCAGCTCCCAGAGGGTCATCTCCTCGGGACCCGAGGCCTCGACGAGGTCCCCGGCCCGTTTCCCCGAGGCCGTCTCGGCAAGCACCCGGGCCGCCGCTTCGAGGGCGATCGGCTTGATGCGCATCCCGGGCACGAACCCCAGTGGCCCCAGCCGGTTGCGTTGCAGGACCTGGGCTCCGAACTCGAACCACTGGGTGGTGCGCACGATCGTCAGGGCCGGGCTGAACCGCCTGGCCGTCTCCTCCTGGGCCTTCTTGCCCGCGAAGTACCCGTACCCCTGGACCTCCGGCCGGTCGGTGTTGACGATCGACAGGAGGACGTGACGCGCACCTGCCCGAGCCGCGGCGTACGCCACCGATCGCGCGGACCGTTCGAAGAACTCGACACAGGGTTTGCGCCCGGTGGCGACGATGTTCGTCGCCTCGATCACCACATCCGCTTCGAGCGGCGGCAGCGAATCCGCAGTCACGTCGAACCCGGTGGAACGCGAGACCTGCCGCGCCCGGATCCCCTCGGTCTCGCAGGCGCGCTGGATCGCGGCCCCCGAGGCCCCGCCTCCGACTATCACCGCATGCATGTGCATCTCCCATCCCTCTACGAACGTAGAGACTATATGATCGTAGAGGATACATGGGAGGGTGGATGGACCGACGACAACGGATCGCGAATGCGGGAATCGCCCTGATAGCGCGCGGCGGCACCCACCGCCTGACCCACCGCGCGGTGGACGCCGAGGCCGGGCTCCCCAACGGCTCGACCTCGTATTACGCGCGTTCCCGCCGCGACCTGATCCGTCTGGTGATGGAGCAGCTCTCCGCGGAGTCGCAGGCCGACCTGACCGACATCGAGGTGCCCGGGGAGCTGACGGTCCGGCAGGCCACCGATCTGGTGGGAAGGCTGGCCGAACGGCTCATCCTGAACGGCGACGCGCAGGCGGCGCGGTTCGCCCTGATGTTCGAGGTCCGCGACGACGACGAACTGCGCCGCGAACTCACCGTCGACGCCCCGGTGCGCCGCAGCTTCGACGAGAAGGCCATCGAGCTGCTGCGCGCCCTCGGCGCGGCTGATCCGGAGGGGACCGCCCCGGAGTTCGTCGCCCTAGTCGACGCGGTCCTGATGTATCGGGCCGTGGACGCGGCCCCCATCGATCCGACTGGCGTGGTCGAGACCTATCTGACGGGGTTGGTCAGGCGAACGCCGATGGCAGACCGATGACGTAGCTGTTGATCTCTCCCCCACCGAAATTGGTGGCGACAATGATACGACTGAGGTCACGGGATGCGCTGGCCTGTGGCTCGAGGAAATAGGTGTCCCCCTCGACCTCTTCCCAGTTGGCGCGGATGTGTGCGACATTGAGCGCCCGCCCGCCGGGGGTGAGCTCCAGCAGCCACACCTTCCGGTACTCGGCCCGGAGGATGGGTGCCGGCATCTGGGCACGGTAACCGGCGGCGTCGCCGTAGGTGGAGATGACCGCCCACCCGGGGGCTCCGAAGGCCTGCCCGCTGATGTGCACCGAGTATTCCTCTCCCTGCGCCGGATAGAGGGTGTGCAGGTCGTTGCGCTCACCCGTCGCGACGTCGATGGACGCGATCTGTCCCCTTCCGTAGTCGGCGACCACCAGGAGATCCTCATGGTTCGGGCCGAGGGCGAGGTCGGAGTGTTCCGACCTGTCGAGGAGTTGACGCGACTGCGTGAAGTCGGTGCTGTAGGCGACGGTTCCGCCCTCCCCGGCCAGCCAGGACGGCACCACGTATGTGCCGCTCGGCGCCGTTGAGATGTGGTCCGGGAAGGCCCCCGGGACAGGGAAGGCCGAGGCATCCAGGGTGCCGATCACGGTTTTGTTCTCGAGGTCGAGGGCAAGGAGCCCGTGACAGATGTTGCCCCGGGCGGCCGCGTCGTAGGAGGTGGCCATGAGGCCCAGGACCTTGCCGTCGGCGCTGAAGGTGCCTTCTCCTTTGGTCCAGAAGGACGTGGCCCCGGGCCACGGGGTCCGGCCCGTGAAGTCGAAGGCCTGTTCCTTGGTTCCGGTCTCCACGTCGAGCAGCCACCAGACCATGCCGCCGTTGCGTTCGGTGAAGTAGAGCCGGTTGGGTTCACCGGGATGCCAGAGGGGTTCGCAATCGCCGGCCAGGTCCGGGAGCTTGCGCAGATACCCGAAGGTGGTGGCGTCGTAGAGGTGCCAGAAACCCTTGCCATCCTGGACGAGGTAGCGGGTGTTGTCGGCGTTGAAGGCCTGCCGCCTGGAGTACTCGTGCCGCATGCGGTCGCCCTCCCCATCGGCAACGGCGGTCGCGCGGTACAGGCGGGTTCCGTAGGCGGGGTCGATCAGGGCATCGGACAGACCGGTGGAGCGTTCCGGCCGAGGAATGGTGTTGATCGGATCGTCCGACAGCGGGGTGAGCCGGAAGCTTGACTCGTACAGCGCATCGAAGGGATTGCTCGGACCCGCACCGGGCGGAGATGCCACCGCCGAAGTTGATGGGGAGGGATGGGAGCCGGCGACGCAGCACGCCACCAGGCCGAGGCCTCCGGTCCCGAGAAGGGCACGACGGGAAAACCGGACACAGTTCATCTGTTCCTCCTAGAACACGATTTCTCGGTCCTCCCCTTATCGCCAACTCCTGGCGCCACGATCGTGATGCTACACGTTCCTGCAACATTCAAAAAGATCTTCTCAAAAGCCGACCGGCTCTTCCCTCTGAAACTGATTGAGCCGGGCCGTGAGGAACGAGCGGTCCGAGTCGAAACCACCCCTGACGCTTGGTAGCCAGAACCCGGCCACGAGCCGGCTCACCACATGACGTACATCTAAAGTGGTGGGACGGTTCCACGACAGGAAGGTGCGTGATGCAGACGATCACCCTCAACAATGGTGTGGAGATGCCCATGGTGGGCATGGGTGTGTTCCGGATGACCGGGGATGAGGTGCGCGCCGCGCTGCCGGTGGCTCTTGATGCCGGGTATCGGCTGATCGACACGGCCGCCCTGTACGGCAACGAAGAGGCGGTCGGTGAGGTGATCGCGGCCTCCGGGCTGCCGCGCGACGAGCTGTTCGTCACCACCAAGGTCTGGTATCGCGACTTCGGCCGCGACGCCACGTTGCGGGCCTTCGAGAAGTCGCTGAGCAGGTTGGGGCTGGATCACGTGGACCTGTACCTGCTGCACCAGCCCTTCAACGATTGCTACGGGGCGTGGCGGGCCCTCGAAGAGCTGTACGGGCAGGGGGTCGTCCGCGCGATCGGGGTGTCGAACTTCATGCCGGATCGCTATTTCGACTTCGTCGTCCACAACGACGTCACGCCCGCGGTCGACCAGTGCGAGGTGCATCCCCTCCATCAGCGAGGGGACCTCCACGAGCTCACCCGGCAGCACGGCACCGTCCTCCAGGCGTGGGCGCCGCTGGCCCAAGGGAAATCGGAGATCCACGGCTCCCCGGTGCTGCGGAAGATCGCGGAGCGGCACGGGAAGTCGGTGGCTCAGGTGATGCTGCGATGGCTGGTGCAACGCGGGATCTCCTTGGTGGTCAAGAGCACCCACGAAGCCCGGCTGCGGGAAAACCTGGATGTCTTCGACTTCGAACTGACCGAGGCCGAGATGTCGGACATCGCCGCCCTGGACGAGCACAAGCCGAACGCGGGCATGACCCATCACGATCCGCGGCTGTTGGAGTACCTGCACGACAAATACCGCTGATCCCATCTACCCAAAGCTGGTCGACTCGACACCAAGCCGCACTCCCCCGAAGCTGGTTGAGCCGACCCGCGGGCCCTTGAAAGGCAGGGCGACCTTCCCCAGAAGCTGGTTGAGCCGAACTGCGAGCGTCAGCGAGCAGGTCGAGTCGAAACCCCTTGCACGTGTCTGGGGACTGAAGTCAGGTTCTGGCCACCGGGCGCCGGGAGTGGTTTCGACTCAGCCGTTCGCTGGCGCTCACGTGCTGGCTCAACCAACTTCAAAGGGGGCGACTCGGGACGCTCGTCCCTCGCGACCCGGCTCAACCAGCTTCGGGAAGAGGAAGTTGGTTGAGCCGACCTGCGAGCGTCAGCGAGTAGGTCGAGTCGAAACCATGCCGAAGAGCGGTCAGCCTTCGGGGATCTCGCGGTACATGGTCACGGGATAGTCGGACTCGGTCATGTGCAGCCACTCCTTGGCGGTGAAGCCGAAGCGCTCGTAGAGTCGCTGGCTTCCCAGGGTGGTGGCTTCCAGGTATGCGGGCAGACCGGCCTCGTCGACCACCTCGAGGCGGTGGTTCAGCAGCCGAGACCCGATACCGAGGCCACGCGCCTCCTCACCGACAACGATGTCGACGAGGTACCAGTGGGCGTGATCGGGACGGCTCTTGGCAAAGACATCGAGAGTCCTCAGGGTCTGCGGCAGGTGACGCAACCCCACCGCCGAGACCACCCGCGGCAGCTCACGCACCTTCGCCCAACTGGAGGTCTTGCGGTCGGGCGACTCCCATGCCGCAGCGCCGACCAGGCGGCCGTCGTCCTCCCGGCGGGCCAGATCGACGGCCCCTCCCGCCATCGCCCCGGTCCGCAACTCGGACAGGAACACCTTCGTCAGACGCTGCAGCCGGTTCCGCTCCCCCGGGATCATCACCGCGATCACCGGGTCGTCACGGAAAGCCGCAGCGAACAGACCAGCCACCTCAGGCAGGTCCGCCTCCTCCCCCTGGACGATGGCAATGGTCATTCGGTATCCCTTCGGCGGTCGTGGTTCTGGTAGATGGTGGCGCTCCTCAAGAAGGAGCAAGTACAACTCATCAGACTACCAGCAAGATCGATACGAGGAGACTTAGTCACAGGCGACACCTAGGCCAGCGAAACCCCTAGTCAGACCACACTTGAGGACGGCTGTGAATAAGCCTCATTCTTCTTGCTCTACTGCGCTTGCGCCTGATTCTTCAATGAAAGAAGCAGCAAACTCTCTGCGATACACCCAATCATTACCAGACAAAGGGTAATGGGACGTGTAGTCAATACTGCGAGCCGGTATATCCGTGAGCTGAGTAAACAAATTGCCATCGAACGACACCGCCCCAAACCCGCTGGGCTCATAATAGGAAAGACCCACCAGGCGAGCTGCGACATCTTGGGGCGTGAACTCACTGCTCCTCAAGCCTCTACGGACACACTCAATTAGTTTGTCCCGCTCCGGCGAGGCGAGAACTTGATCCAGCAGAAATGCCATACGGATATCTGGGCAGGCTCCGTCACGTTCTCGCAAATTGGCAAGAATCTCTGGCACCAACCGTCGGTATTCACGACTAAGCGTATCTTTAAGCGCGGAGATCGTTTTGGCTTCCAAGCCTTCAACGCGCTTCGCAGCAAGCGATATTACCTCCAATCTTCGATCAGGGAGCTTGCAGGCTCCTAGCTCGTGATCCAAGTTCACATCAGGATCTTCCTCCAGCAATAAATGAAGAAGTGTGCTGGCCCATCTTAGAAGTGCAAGATATGGCGTTCGCACCACCCAAGGGGGATAGGGGTTTGAGCCCAGACACCCCATTGCCATCTCCAGCAGATTACGTTTCAATGGCCCCCTAGGACCGTCGTGATATGACCGCTCGATTACATTCGGGTAGTGCGCATTGATCTTGCTCAAGATCAGATTTAGTCGCGCCTCATCAGATTCCTTAAGCAGCTTCTTGAGATCACCTGGATTGTTTTCCACGGCTTTACCAAGTGCGCACCTTATTTCCCCATCGGGAATGTCTCCTTCCGGCATACTCTGGGCAAGATAGCGATCAAAATAGTTGGGGTTTGCAAATCGCGGAGACTTGAGAGGCCGACCAGCTAGCCCTTTGGCAGCGGGAAAGATGGCCTCCAGCAAAGTCAATGCGTCCTTCCTGTCTCTCTCGCACTCCAAAGTCTGCACAAGAGGACTCCAGTCAACTTCCTTCTCACTTGAAGGATTTGCAAGTGTCTCGAACGGGGAATCATCAGTTGCCGTGAGTTTGGTTTTCCAGTACTGAAGTTGAGAAAATACGCTTGGAAATTGAATTCGCAGGAACACGGCGAGCACTAGATCCGTATTATCAACCTCACCCGGAGCATGAATATTAAATTCTTCACGCAGCTGAGCGAAAAACCTTGCAAGGGCACGCGGAGTACCGAGTTGCGACGGCATTGTTTCCAGAATAATACCATCAATACGATGAGATTCGAAACCCTTTCCCGTTTTGTCCAGCAACAGCACTTCATTCAATCCATCAGATATAAGTTTTACAATCTGTCCACTCAACAGAGGAGGGAGGGTCAGTGGGTACTGAATAATCTTCTCCATAAAGGCGTGCGCCCGCATTTGAGACAGGTCTTCCCGACCGGAAGACCGGACAATATCCACCAAGGTCTGCTCATCGTACGCAAGCAAAAAATCGACCCCCGGAAACCTCCCAAGAAGTCGCACGACTTTTAGAAGAACAAGCAGTTCATCGACTTGCAATCGATCAATATCATCCACAATCACGAGTATCGGGGAATTCAATTCGCGCAACCCGTTGGAGAGTTCTTCGAATAGCACTTTCCACGGTTTTTGCTTTTGCAATTTATCTTCAATAACCTTAGCGGCTGAGCCGATCATTCCACCAACCATCGGGACAAATGACCCCGCTGATCGAACAATCCACATGTACTCAGCGAGCAGCTTTCGCAATCTCTTTCTATTCCTCCTTGGGACATCCGGGATGACACTCGACAAGGCTGCAAAGAACTCCGAAAGCATTCCATCAATCCCCGCCGTCGCCCAAGGAGTGAATGAGACGATTCTCCATTCTCGCCTCGATTCCTGAAACTGTTTCAGGAATATTGAAATCAATGCGATAATAGATGATTTCCCACACCCCCACGGACCTTCGAGTCCGTATACGATACTCGAATTAACCGAATGATTTCTGTGAATCAATTTCGCGATTCGTTCTGCAACAGGGGCGCGATTGAATCTATCTTGCTCCACTGCTTCGATCGGATCGTCATGCCAGCCTTTGGGCTGCGGACCGCTTGCTTCGCTCAACATGCACCCCACCTATCGAAGCCCCGCATCACGCGACGCCCCGACACTCCGGCGCCAAGAAGATATACGGTTCGAGGTTCAGCCACCCCAGCACCATCCCTTCACGTTTCGTTTCATTCCCACGTCAGCTTTTCTCGAACCCAGAACTGGGATCGAATTTGAGGACTCGGGCGTTTTCGCTGATGGTTCGGATTTCGGTGTCGTTGAATCCTTCGGTTTTCACCGCTTGGATGTCGATGGTGATCTCCAGGCGGGCCCCTGCCCCTGCCAGGCGGTCGATGATCTCCCGGGTGATGTTTCCGATGTCGCGGGAGTAGAGTTCGGGGTCGATCTTCACCGATCCGAAGAAACGCGCGGCCACGGTCTTGACCACTTCATCCACCCCGGCCCTGTCGGCTTCCCCAATGCCCGGTGCAACCCGGACCACATCGACGTGTCCCCCCTCCGATTGGCTGTCGGCTGCAGCCGGGGGTGCGGTTTCCCGGGCGGCGCGGTCTGCGTCGAGTTGTTCCTGAGCACGGGCAGGATCCACCAGCAGGGTGCTGTCGGTCACCTGGATCGTCGCATTCGGGTCGGGTGGCAGCACAAGCCCCCGGTAGCGCCCGGTTTCCGAATCCTTGCCCGCCGCGATTCCGAAGCATTCGTTCTCCACCAGGATGGCGGTTAGCGCACGCTCGATGGCAGCATCGAGCACCTCGCGTTTCACGAGCCGATCCATGTAGATGTAGCGGGTGAAATACCCCCACAACTCACCGACGCTGATCTCACCGGTTTCACGCCACCTGGCGCCGAGTTTATCACGCAGGGTGGACCCGAGAATTGCCGCACCGAACTCGGTGACGAGCAAATCACCACACCGCATCTTGTAGGAAACCCGCTCCGCCAATGACCTACCGCCGGAATCGGACACCTTATCCTCCTCCAGCTCGAAGGGTTGCGTCGTTTCGGGTTGCACAGGGTAGACCATCCAGATGAAGGTGCCTCGAATGCGATCCGCGACCACCTGATCGAAATTACCCACCTGCTCGTCGGCCTGTTTCCGCTGCTGGACCGACAGGTTTAGGGATTCGCTGGTCGCCTGAACCTGTTTCCACCCGAGATAGGCGCGAGTCGCGGCCTCCAGCCCATCCAGCTGGTTCCTGTCCGCCAGCAAGAACACCACAGTGTTGCGGTGAATGCGCTGGCTGGCGCCCTTGGCCCCGACGGCGTCATGAACCCACCGGTATGCTTCGGATTCCCGGCTCTCCTGTTTGCGCCAGGAATACCGGGGATGAGCTATGACCAGACGCACATCCTCCAGATCGGGAATGTCGGCGCTCGACTCCGGGGAGATGTGAACCCGGTCGAACACGTCGCGGGACCTTTCCTCCGCGCGCAGCCGACGGGTGATCTCGTTCCACACCTTCTCGGGATCCTCGCGGAGCCGCTCGGCGTAATCATTGGCCGTCTTGGTCACCGACGGCTGCGTGTCGAACCAGTAATGCCCCTGCTCCTCGTAGAAATAGGTGGACCGCTGGGCCAGCAGTTCGAGGGCACTGCCGAAATTACCCAGCGTGTCGCCGGGAATCGCAGTGCCGAGCCACAGGTACTGCTTGTCCAATCCCCTGTGGGTACTCCGGACGCGCGGAGCAGCACCCATGAAAATCGCGCGCGCTAGCCGCTGGGTGACGAACCGCTGCCCCAGGCTCGGGCGCTCCAGGTCGATGCGCTGAGCCATGGAACTGGGCCCGTCGATGTCGGAATCAATGATCGGTTTCCACTGATCCTCTAGGTACTGGGTCAGATCGGTGTTGACCGTCGTCGCGTCCAACGGCACATTACCGAGAAGAATGAGCGGTGAGGCGTCCTCGGACTTCCACAGTTCGTGGACTATCGACGACACGAGTTTCAGCACGCCACGGGTGCGTTGGAATCGTTCCAGCGTGGACCAGTCCTCGTAGAGCCGATCCAACAGCTCGGGATGAAGCGGATAGGAGACGCGGATTCGTTTCTCGTACTCGTCGCTGACCTTCGCTGCGTCGCGCGGGAAAAGCGCCGCGTGGCTCTGGTAGAAGCCCACGAAATTGCGCGCCACCGCGGCAATCGTCCTGAGTGCCTCGGCATCCGCGGGCTGGAACAGGCGGCGGCGGACTATCTCGAACGACTCGTTCTTGCTGGACGGCCTCCACTGATCGGCCACCCGGCGAATCACGTTCTGGAGACGCTCCAACGCGAGCTGACCGTTCGCGCCACCGACCTCGATATCGCTGCCGGCGCCGGCCGCGCCTGTGTCCGAAGCCGGAATGGAGACCACCAGCATCGCCCCCGGCACGGACCGGACGATCTCGGTCAGCGACTGGGCGAAGGTGAACTGCGTCTCGAAGGAACCCGACGGCAACTCCTTGTCCGTGACGAGCTGCCTGGCGTAGGCCACCCATTCGTCGATCAGGATCAGCGCCGGCGCGTACTTCTGGATCAGCGTTCGCAGGGCCGATCCGGGATTGGTCCCGGATCGGTCCGCATCCGCGACCATCTCGTAGGCTTCCCGCCCGCCCAGCTGCCAGGCGAGCTCCCCCCACAGGGTGTGGATCTTCGTGCCGTCCGGTTTGGTGTGCGTGGAGCCGGCCTGCAGGTAGGTTCCAACCAGGGCCACTCGCCGCACCCCGAGCTTCTCGAGCCGCGGGTTTCCGTTCCCGGCGACGAGGTCTTGGATCTCCTGGGGCATGTCCTGCGCGGGGATGCCGCTGAACAGGTGGTAGAGGGCAAGCATCGAGTGGGTTTTGCCGCCGCCGAAGTTGGTCTGGAGGTTCACCACGGGGCTGGCGTTGCCGTCGCCGCTCATGCGACGCAGGGCCCGGCTGAGTAGGTCCCGTAGGCCCTCGGTGAGGTAGGTGCGGGTGAAGAACTCTCCCGGGTCGCCGTACTCGGGGCTGGTGGCCTGGCCGGTGTGCACCAGGTGCAGGTCGGCGGCGAACTCCGAGGCGGTGAACTCGCCGCGCGCCACGTCGTCGTGGGGATGGATCACCTCGCGCCACGGCTTCAGCCCGCCGCCCGGCTTGAGCGATGCCTTTCTCGTCCTCTTCACCTGCTGGCGGGTCTGGTCCTCGTAGACGGTGCGCCGCAGATCGGAGCGCATCTTGCGCACATCGGCCGCGGAATCGGCGGATCCCACCGCCTGGAGGAGCCGCACGATTGTGTCGAGGGCGCGATCGGTGTCGTCGGAACTGAACGGCGCGTTGTGGGCCCACTGGTTGCGGGTCTCCCGCAGCTCCGAGGCGAAACTCTGCTGCGCCCGGGACAGCACATCCCTGAACTCGTAACCGCGTTCGGTGATCGCGCGCAGCTGCACCTGGACATCGTGTTTCGCGAGGATCTTCGGGGCACTCCCCCGGCGTCGCGCGTCCTCGTCGGCCCACATCGTCGGCCACTGCGACGATCCGTAGACCTTGGTCATCACCTCGTCCACCACATCCTGGAGGCCCTCGGAGAGCAGGTCGAAGGCCTTGCTGATTCGGTCCCGGTTGTTCACTGCCATCGGTGTCTCCTACGACGTGGTGCCTGCGTGTCGGGTGTGGTCAGTCATCTCGGTCCTCGGTTGCCGGGGTGATCTGGTGTCGGGCGATCCGTTCCCGGGCGTCCCGGTAGATCTCCTGGATGCGTGTCTCGAGTTTCTCCTTGGGCGGCAGTGTGGTCCAGTACTCGGCCACGACTATGCCGTCCTTGTGCATCTCCAGCAGCTCCACCTGTTCCCGGCTCGCCTCGGTGCACAGGATGAGGCCGATGGGTGCCTCCTCGCCGGGCTGCCTTTCGTACCGGTCGAGCCATTTGAGGTAGAAGTCCATCTGGCCCTTGTAACTCGGTTTGAACTTCCCGATCTTCAGTTCGACGGCGATCAACCGCCTCAGCGGGCGGCTGAAGAACAGCAGGTCGAGGTAGAAGTCGTCGTTGTCGACGGTCATCCGTTGCTGCCGGGAGACGAATGCCCAGCCGTTGCCGACCTCCAGGAGGAACGCCTCCATCTCCCGGATGATCGCTTCCTCCAGGTCCCGCTCCGCCCAGGAGTCGTGCAAACCCAGGAACTCCAAGAAGTAGGGATCGCAGAAACTGTCCGCCGGGATCATCGACCCGCCCAGCGCCTGGGCGTTGGCGTTCTCCTTGCGTTCGTAGCCGTGACGCCCGATAAGTTCCCGCAACGCCCGGACGCTCAGCCGCGCGCTGACGGCCTGGTCGATGTAGTAGGCCCGCGCCTCCGGGGACCGGACCGGCAGGAGGGTCAGGATGTGGCTCCAGCTCAATTGTCGCGACAGTGATACGACAATCTCCTCGTCAGAGAAGACCTGGGAGAACTGGATCATGCGGTACAGGTTCGCTCTGGTGAAACCTCGGCCGAACCTCCGAGTCAATTGTGGCTCCAGTGAAGCAACAATCTCTTTGGCGTAGTCAGCGCGGGTTTCACACAGGATCTCCGTATCGATCATCCGCCCGATGTGCCAATGCATCAAGGTCAGGGCCGCATTGGCCTGTGTGGCGACGGCGGCACGGGTCTGTTCGATGAGAGAAGAGACCCGTTCCAGCAGGGAGCCCTCCCCGGACAGCGCCGCTTGGTGAATGGGGGTGAGATCCGCTCCCGCGGAGGTCGCGGGCCTCGGGACCGGTTCTGGGTGGTTGTGCGTGGTCACGAGTCAGTCCTCGTCTCCGAAGTCGAATGCTTCCTGGGTGGAGCGGGGCACCGAGGCGAGTTTCCTGGCTTGTTCGTTCACGTCGCCCCATGCGCTGACGAGGCTGTTGAACAGGAGCGCGTCCTTGGCGTCCTTTTTCTTCTCGGCCTCGTGGAAGAGCAGGAAGCCGAGTTCCTTCACCGCGTCCAGATCCACCCGCACCTCTTGCAACCCGGGCAGCAACTGGGCGACCTTCTCCACCCCACCATCGGCCATCGCTGCGGCCAGACGAACCGTAGCCTCCCAGATGCTGAGCCGGTCATCGGTTTGTGGCGTCCAACCGGCGCTGAGGTTCTCGGGTGAGAGCAGCCGCGCCCTGCCGCCCCTGGCCTCGAAAATACCGCCGCGTTCCAAGGCGCCGATGGAGGTGTCGGTGGAGCGGGCCAGCTGATCCGCCAGGCCAGAGCTCTCGGTGCCCCAGCCGTAGCTGCGGTACCACTTCACGGCGAACCGCGTATCGGGATCGAAATCCGATTCCTGCTCCCCCAGCACCTCGTCGAGGGTGGCGTTAATGAGCAGCAGGGCGTCCCTCACCGACATGTCGGACCCGTCGGCCTCACGCACCCGCGCATACCGGGAGAACACCGAAATACCGGGACCAATGGCCGCCTGGGCCAGATCAACAGGGGCGATGGCCCCCTGCATGAGCGTCCGCAGCGCCTCCGGCAATTCGGATTTGAGCCGAGCGACGAGCAACCGGCGAGTGATGGAATCAGCATCCACAGGTCGCGGACGGCAGGCCAACACTATGGAGGAAGCGAGAGCATTGCTGGCCTGTGACCTAGGTCGATTGGCAAGTTCACTCCGCACCGGCCAAGTGGCGGTGATCTCCCATCCTGTTTCAATGAGTCCGTTGAGAAGAGTGTGCCAACCGGTTGATGAAGTACCCTCAGCCTCAGCATCCTGCTGTTTGTAGGCGTAGTACACCGTCATGGGCACCGCCGAATTGACCCTTCCCTGACGGATACGACGAAAAACTGAATTGAAACCATCAACAAAGAAACGTTTTGCACCTTCCTTACCATCATGACGGTAGGGATTGGCGACGAGCTCATCCACCTTGGGGGTCAACATCGTTCCAACAACCTGCGGATGGATTTCCTGAAGGCAGCGACGCAACCATAGATAGAAAAAATCCGAGAGATCCGAATATCCGATATTGTCATAATAGGGCGGATCAGCAGAGATAACGAAGCCGTCATAGGCTCTTCTCAAAGCACTACCCTGGCTCACATTCCCTTCGGAATTAGCAGTTGCATGTTCCAACACTTTAGCCACCCAGACAATTTGCCCTAAAATGTTACCTGCCGAACTTGAGAAGAGATTTGTTTCCGCGTAATCCCACACCATCGGAACAGCTTGACGCGAGAAGAGATTTCGAATTGTATCACGTCCTGAATGCCAGCTGCACATGGCGTTGCTATAGTCGATAATTCGACTCACTCCCAGCGTAAGATACGTAGCAACTGCATCGGCATAAGCCTGTGCCCTGGAGCCGCCAGCCTCAAGGCGATCTCCCTCCGGCACGCCCGCGATTAAAGCGTCCACCAAGACCTGTTCCCGCGTCTCGGCGACAAGGTCACTCAGTGTGGTCATGGCTACGAGCTGCCGATTGGTAAAGAGATCTATCCAGCGTTTGAGTCCGTAGTTCTGGACACGAAACCCGAGAGCCTGTTCCGGCAGTTCGGCGTCGGACAGCCCTTCGGGTCGAGGGACCTCGGCCGCCTTTGTGTGTTCTGCGGCGGGTGAGATGTAGAGCCTACCATGGGGGCTCTCTGCCACCACGGCAATGAGATCGGCGCCCATGCGTCCCGCACGCGATTCGGTCCGGATGTGATCGAAACCGATCGGTGTTCCGTCGGCCACGGAAACAGCACCCTTGCGGTTGATGGTGCCTTCATCTGCTGGCCCAACACTGTCATGCACCACTTCGTAGTGCACCCGCCCGTCCTGCACGGTGGCACGCACCCAAGCTTCCTTGCCTTTTTTCTTGCTCAACCACCACGAGTTCACCAAGGGGACCTCGATGGGGTTGGCGGGGTTGGGGCTTTTCACGGTGCGGGCCCATTTCCAAGCGATCACAGTGTGTTCGGTGCCGTCGGGGGCCTTGACCTTGGGATACAGGTGACCGATGCGCCGGAATGCCTCGTCGCGCATCCATTTGCCGTAGTAGCGGACGTCTTCCGCGAGTCCCTCGGCGCGTTGGTAGATGCTTTGTTCATTGCCTCCCGGGTGCACGGGTTCCTGCCCCGCGAATTTGGGCGGTATCTCTATGAGTGCCTTGTTAATGAGCACTGCCAAGGGATTGAGGTCGCTGGCGTGGGCCTCCAAACCCAGGCGCTGCGCCTCCAGGGGAATGGATCCGCCGCCCGCGAAGGGATCGAGCACAGCGGGAAGTTCACCACCGTTGCTCTTGCGAATCTCCTCGCGTGCCCGGCGCAGCAGTGGTTCGTCGTTGCTGTTCTCCCACACCACCAGCTCTTCCATGAGGGCGTGCAGGCGGGCGCGTTCGGCGTCCTGTTCCTCGACGGTCGGGAACTCCTCCGGGCGCGAGGCGGGGTCGTCGACGAGTTGCGCGAACAGCACGGCGCGGGCGGTCGCGAGTGGTTTGCGCGACCAGTACAGGTGCAGGGTGGAGGGGTGTCCGTGGCGGATCGACTTCTCGCGAGCCGATGCGGCATTGATGGCCTCCAGCGGCAGGGAGGTCTCGATGAGTTTCTTCTTCGGCGTGTTCGCCACGGATTTTCCTTCGGTTTCTGCGGGTTGGCTGGAGTGGTTCGGGCCGGTCATCGTGGCGGTCCTCCCTTGTTCCAGTAGTCGCGCCATTCCTCGTTGTAGGAGCGTGTGGTGGCGGATGGTTCGAGGTGCGCGAAGGCGTCGGTGACGTAGCGCAGTTCGTCGTGTTCGGGGCCGTCGGGTGAGACCTGGACGAGCGCCAGGCGGTGTCTCTCGCCCTGGGTCTGGGCGAAGGTGACCTCGTTGGTCGTGATGGCGAACGTGTCGGCTCCCTCGATCCGGCCCTTGACCTCGATGTAGTGGATCCGGCCCTCTTCATCTGTGGAACGGATGTCGTAGCCGGGATTGTTGCGGGGCATCTCCACCGGGTTCCTGCCGATGGCCCGTTCCGCGGCCAGCACCGCTTCCACCGCCCGGCGTTCCACTTCTTCCGTGGCGCGGGTCCTGGCCGGCGTCTCCTGCCCGGATTCCACTTCGATGAGGCGGCTCGGCACGATCAGCGCGGCGCTGCGAATCACCCCGGGAACGGCGACGAGTTTGGTGTGGAGCGCGAGTTCGTGGCCTCTGCGTTCGAGGCGTTTCTCCAGTTGACGGGCCTTGGCGTGGGCGGTTTCGGCCCGCACCCTGCCGATGGTGCCTGCGCGTTCGAGATCCTCCAGGCGGTTGTATTCGCGATCCCAGTGGTTGATCTCCGCGAGCAGCCGCTCCCTGACCTGTTTGCAGGTGCGGGCCACCTCGATTTCGAGCCGGGCGCGGATTTCCTCCATGCGGGGTTGCATGCCGCTGCGGTAGGAGTTGGCGCGCACGGTCTTCTCGTGGTTTCCCTTCACCCATTCGTCGTTCAGGATCGAGGTGATGGCGGCGGCCTCTCCCGGCTGGGGTGCGTCGTAATCCAGGTAGGGGGGTGCCGCGGAGACCGTGACCGTTCCGTCCGGTTCCAGGATCGGGTAGTCGAAATGGTGTGAGACGGTGTCGGTGCCGGGCGCGGAGTTCGTGATGCGCTGCTCGACGGTGTACATCAACGCCGGGACCTCCGCCTGTTGGCTGCGCCTGTCGACCAGGACGGTACCGTGCCGCAGTGCCGCCCCCAGGTCCTCGATTGTCGCCTCGATCACGGCGTGGAGCAGTGGCTGGCCCGGGGCGATGAGGGTGGCGGGCGGCTGGCCCTCGGGGTGGGTGAGGTGCAGTTCGAAGGTGATGCGTTCGTACTGGTCGGCGACGGGAGCCCAGCGGTTCAGGCGGCGCGCGATGTCGATGACCCGGGTGGGGACGCGGGTGATTTCGTAGCGTCCCTTCTCCCGTTTGCGGACCTGCCCGCCCAGGCGTTCGAACGCGGACAGGAAGAAGGCGGCGATGTAGCCGGGCTGGAGGCGGCGTTCGCGGGCCTTTTCCATTCTGGCCCGTACCTCGTCGAGATCGAGTGCGCTGAACATCTCGGGATGCAGCGCCTTCTCCGCGAGCATCTCGTCCAGCCCGTCCCTGACCCCCGCGTCGATGATGCGATCCAGTTTGGCCTTCACCTCGGGGCGGTCCCCGTACCGGATGGCCTCGATCAACAGGTCGCGCAGGGACCGTTCCTGGAAGGCGTCGTCGTCACCGAGCACGTTGAACAGGTTTCCGTTGTATGCCACCGACATCTGTTCGATCTTCGATAGCAACCGGGTGAAAACATCGCCTTCGCGGGTGTCCTTGGCCACCATGTTCCACAGGTGACAGACCTCGCGCTGACCGATGCGGTGGATGCGTCCAAAGCGCTGCTCTATCCGGTTCGGGTTCCACGGCAGGTCGTAGTTGACCATCAGGTGGGCGCGCTGCAGGTTGAGCCCCTCCCCCGCGGCGTCCGTGGCGAGCAGCACCACCGTGTCGGGGTTGTGGGTGAATTTCTCACGCGCCGCCATTCGTTCCTCGCGGCTGGTACCGCCGTGGATCCTGACCACCGCGTCGGAGCGGCCGAGCTGGGCGCTGATTCTCTGATCCAAGTAGTCGAGGGTGTCCCGGTGCTCGGTGAAGATGATGATTTTCCTCGCCGCCCCGGTGCCGTCGCCGGCCAGTAGTTGTTCGTCGAGAATGGTGCGCAGCTGCACCCATTTCTTGTCGTCGTCCAGCCGCCGGACCTTGTATGCGATGCGAATGAGATCCTCAAGGGTCGTGATCTCGGTGTGCAGCTCCGGAATGGTTTGCGCGGCGGTTGCGCGATCCACCACATACTCCACCTTGGTTTCGAATTGGAGGCGTTCCGAATCGGTTGTTTCCAGGTCCATGTCTTCGTATTCGTGGATCGACAGGGACGGGAGTTGTGCGTCGAACCGGGCGGCGGATTGTTCCTTCTCTGCAGGGTTCGCCGTTTCCTGGATGCGGGTGAGTTCGCGGAGCCTGTCTTCGAGTCGGCGTTGGCGGCGTTCCAGCGACCGCAGGATCGCTTCCGGGCTGGAGGCGAGGCGGCGTTGCAGAACGGTCAGGGCGAATCCGACGTTGTTTCCGCGTTTCCTGTCGCCCGCCTGGGCGATGCGTTCGGCGCGTCCCATTTCCGTGCGCACGTAGTCGGTGACGAGATCGTAGAGTTCCCGTTCGGCCGGGCTCAGTTCGTAGGCCACCGTGTAGGCACGGCGTTCTGGGAACAACGGTTTGCCCTCGAAGGTGAGCAGGTCCTCCTTGACCATGCGACGCATGAGGCCTTTCGTGTCGGTGCGGTGCACCCCCTGACGGTACTGGCCCTCGAAGCGGTCCCGGTCAAGCAGCGACATGAACAGCTGGAAATCCTCTTCTTTTCCCGCGTGCGGGGTGGCGGTCATCAGCAGGAGGTTGTGTGCGGTTTCCGAGAGCAGCCTGCCCAGCTTGAAACGTTTCGTCTCGGACACCTCGCCCGCCCAGGATGAATAGTGGGCGGACATGCGGTGTGCCTCGTCGACCACGGCGACGTCCCAGTTCACCTCGGAAAGCTGTTCCATCAGGTCTTCGTTGCGGGAGATCTGATCCATTCGCGCAATCAGCCGGTTGTGGTCGGCGAAGACGTTGCGGCCGTGGGCGTCGTCGATCATCTGGCGGTTGAAAACCTCGAAACGCAGGTCGAACTTGGTGGCCAGTTCTTCGCGCCACTGCTCCACCAACCCGCCGGGAGCGACGACGATCGCCCGTTCGCAATCGGAACGCAGGATCAGTTCCTTGATGTAGAGGCCGGCCATGATCGTTTTCCCGGCGCCCGGGTCGTCGGCCAGCAGGAACCGCAGCGGGAGACGCGGAAGCAGTTCCTCGTACACGGCGCGGATCTGATGCGGCAGCGGGTCCACATCCGAGCTGTTGACCGCGACCATCGGGTCGTACAGGGCGGCGTATTTGATGCGCAACGCCTCCGCCGCGAGCCGGAATTCGTCCGGGTCGCCGTCGAACGCCGGGGCGGATTCGAGATCACCCACCGGTTCGAGATCAGCCGCGTCGGCCTCGGTGACCATGCGGCCGCCACTGGTCCCGGACTCGTCCCGGTAGAAGACCTCCACCAGCGTCGGATCCATGACCTCGACGGCGATCACGGTGACCGTCTGCCCCGGAACCAGGCCGCGGAGTCGCTGCCCCGCACGCAGGGCGGCCAGACCGGATGTGGTCTCTGCCCCGGTCACAGAACCCCTCCCTCCGGTTCCTCCCGCCGAAAATCGTGCGCGGGGAATCCATCATCGGGGTGACCAGCGCGCACCCCCGAATAGTAGCGGGTGGCGGCTGGGCAGGTCGATGCAGCCTTCCCCCATCTCCGGGCGCGTGAAGTAGTGACCCGACCGACAGCCAACCAGAGCAAACATGTCATGGCCTTTCTATCCCGCTGCCACAAGTCCGACTCAGACCGCACCCTCCTTAGCACTAATCATTATGAACGCAAGAAGGCTTATTCATAGCTAATTTAAACAAATTGCCGGTCAGAAAATTCGAGTCTAAAATCAACCAAAGATAGCCACAAGCAAACCTCACCCTACGAATTAAGCCTTCGCGGCCCTCACCCAAGGCCTGCCTTACTCTTCACCTTCACTGGGCACAGTATCCAGGTACTCTGCTACAAGTTCTGGGTCAAATACGTCAAGCGAATTGCGAATCTCAGCATACAATGCCACAGGTGTGGCATTGAGGGCCACGTAGCGGCCATCCGTGTAGATAGATTTCGGCGCGAGAGCAGCTAGTCCACGGACCAGTGACTCAATCTCTGAGAGGTCCATGTCATATCCCTTCGGTACAAGATACGCCGCCAAGCCTTCATAGCCTATGGGAGTTTTCCGCTCGCTATTCTCGACAAGCGTCTCGACCAGCACCGCGACAGGTGGCCGCGGAGTGCGGGCTTGCTTCGACTGTTTATCCACCCATTCCCGCGTATCTTCCGGTTTCCGCATGTCAAACAATGAGCGAAGATCTGCCGGGTTAAGCCCTTGAAGCGCAAACAGTTCAACCAGTCGAGCCAAGTCATTAACTCGTATCGCAGTTATAGCATCGTTAATGCATACGTCATTGATCAAGCCTTCATCATCAAGAGCTCCCTGGAAGTCAGGAGCCACCAGAAGTGTAAAACTTGGGGCAATCTCGAGCCCATGTCTTTCCGCTGCCTTCTCGCGATGAACTCGAAGAATTGATGTACGCGCCGTGTCTGCACGGATTCGACCCGCTGCTTTGCGTTTCCCAATATTTTCAGAAGATTCGTTTAAAAGTGCCCCATGCGCGGATTCTCTGGTCGATTTCGCATCATAGGTGAATGCGTATGAAGAGCTGTCGGCACCTCGTTTCCCAAGTCTAGCAGTGGCAACACCATCTGCGCCGTGCTTAGGACCGCCGAGACGAGTAACTGAGAACCCCAGAAGCTCGAGAGCATCGCCCACCGCATCCTCAAGTGCCTTCTCGTCGTTCATTGCATCGCGCAGCCGCTGTGCAATAATTGGCGCTGAGCGAGGAAAACGCAGTGTCAGTTCTCGCAAAAAGGCGTCCCGTCGGCACATTACACGTTCTATAACTTCTGGAGAAATATTCTCCTCCAAAAGATAAGCCTGCGTAAGGATTTCGCTTAAGCCGAGGAGTTTCAAGGGCTCCGCAACTGTTTTTCCCCCGATGTAGTTGGTAACAAACGGGTGAGTTTGGTTCAGGACAACCGCACGTCGCTTTGGATCATAGACAGCCATGGGCTTGGCAGAATTACACTCTTCCAGAAGCACACTCTCGATAACATCTCCACCTTCCGCTAGGAGTTTCCCAGCGTTTTCAATCCCTACGTCGTCAAGGCCAAGGCGGTGAGCTACTGCTGGTTCACCCGATACCGCCCGTTGTAGCATCCGCCGTAGCGGCCCTTGGCTAAGTGCTGCACTCGGCTTGGCGAGACGACCATTCTTAGCAATTCCGGAAATTACATCATCATCGTCTTGCTCAGCCGACACAGTACGAGCCCTATTAAATACTGCAAGCAGATAATTCTTCAATTCCTGCAGCGGTTCGGATTCCTTTAGATTCTCGCGAGAGCTAGCCACTTGATCATCAAGATCATCTGCATTCACCTCCATGCGGAAGCGAATTAATGTACCATGTCGAAGCTCAGGACCTACAGCGAAATCTGGTTCATCGAGATTGATTAATCTTCCACGAACTCGCACGAAGAAGCCATGGCTTCGACCCAAGTCTTCACTGCGCCCGCGCCCCAATGGCTGCTTGTACAGCGTTGCATGTCCCCACACAGTCCCTGCCTTCGGCAAGCGTCCAGCAGGAAGTTTTAGAAACTGCCCTGATTGTTCTACCTCGATTTCAACCAGATCCGCAGGCCCCCAAGATTGTTCAGAAGTTCTTGGCAGAGTGGCATCATCTTTACCGATAGTGAACGTCCATAACTCCTCGCCATCAATTTTTGAGGATTTAATCTCATCGTCGTTCAACCAGAGCTTGAATTCCGGGTTCAATGGAAGCGCGCTACGTAGAACCCATCGCAAGCGACCAAACTTTATCCCACGCGCTGTCGGTTTAAGTGACGAGAGCAGCGCGGCTGTCCAATGCTCCCGTTTCGGAAGAATCTTAAGAACTTTAGCCTTTTTTTCAGCTGGCGTGCCCGCAAGAGCACGCCCGAGAGTTTCAATGGCTTGACCTTCCGTCAAACTAACCACATTCAGCGAAAGATCAATGCCATCAAGAAGCTCGGCGCTCGGCGCGACGCGTCTATAATCCATTGTGACTGCCAAATATTCACCATCCCTATGAACTAGATAGGTCAGCTGTTCTGCAAGCACATAAGTAGCCAGCTTGCCGATACCAAACTTGCCAACAGGCTTCTTACGACCCGGAGGTGGCGTTTCGCTTCGTTTACGAGAATCGCCAATTTTCCAAAGATCAGCAAGTCCTTCAAACGTCATGCTCTCACCATCATCTATCACGAGAAGTGTAGCTGTTTCTGCCGACAGATCAGCTGCAAGGTAGACCCATACCTCACGCGCACCTGCGTCATATGAGTTGGTAATCAGCTCCTCAAAGGTCTTGTTAGGCGAACTATACAGTCCTTCCGAAAAACGCTCGATGATTCCATACGACAACTTCACGGGAACATGACCTACATGATCGCCACTCTGCACAAGATCAACTACATCAACTACACCCCCAGTGAAATTCAATGAAAGTTCACCAGAAGCCAAGTCAACACGATTCTTTTCAGGACTCACATCTCCAAAAATAGTGGACACAGCTTTCCCTTTCATTGTTTCACGACTGTAAGTACTACTTCTGTACGCATCCGCTTAGTCATAGACGACGTTTTGTTACTAGTCCGGACCGGCAGATAACGCCGGTTTTCAGGCAGCGCGCGCTCAGAACGTTTGATTAGCCGAAAACCAGAAACCTCGTAAGCCAAACTCACGAGTGCGTCATTCTGGATATAATTTCCTCGGAGCGTAGAGTTTCCTATCACCGTTACGATTTCCGCCCCCGACTTGCAAACACGGTTCATCTCACACGCGAAGATTGCGAGATCTTGAGCGTAGCGAGTGATGGTCGCTACTGGAAGTTGATCGGGAACATTTACTGAGTCCTTTATATGTTGCACCATATCTTCGACATACTTGAGGGCATCATCGCCGAGTGCGCGTTCAGCACCAATGCTATTGGATCGGGTTTTTCGTAGCTCTGGAATCGTGTATCCGAACCAGATAAGCGACATCTTATGCCCGCGTATATAGTCAATTGCATTAAGGTATGGCGGTGAGGTAATAATCAAATCAACTGACGCATCAGGCAGATCGAGCGCACGCGCATCTCCCCTGCGAACTTCCACCTGTCCGACAATGGACCGCTCATCGAGCAATCTTTTTAGGCCGTTGACTGACTTTTCAAACCCACGATATACGTCGTAGCTGGATTCAGTTACCACACGGTGGGGCCTACTGTGCGATGTATCGGCTGCCAGTGATGCCTTGGGCGCCTTAGTGACAATGATCCGGCTCAGCGCAACTTGGAGAGCATGACGAACCGCGTCATCGCCAACCCTATCCAGTTGCCATGCAAGTCGGTTGAGCTGAATACGCTGTGGCGCTGCAAACCAATATTCGGCGAACTTGATGGTTTCCGGGTCTTCCCACCGCGGCTCGCTCACGCTTGACGCTTGCGCCCGTGCACAGACACGCTCCGCCTCCGCGACGACCTCTTCAGTATCAACGGCCTGAGTCGCGACCGAGCTCATGAGAACGGCGAGAGGATCGACATCAAACCCGCGTGCCACGTGACCTTTGCCTGCCGCCGCACTAAGGACCGTCCCTGATCCACACATTGGGTCAAGCACCACTAACCTTGACTCACCTGTGACGGAGTCGAGGTGATTGATGGCGATGTCCGGTGCCATCCTGGCAGGAAACGGGTGGATCGTCCTTGCACCCATCAGCACTCCTCAACTCCGCACGTCCCGGCGCGAGCAAGCGTGCTCCTCCAAAGACCGCTCGCTCTTTCAATCATCCCAGCAGCGCGGGAGCTAGGTCAAAGATACCTGCCCACGCACCCCAAACTTATCAGGGCCCCGGCATAGCCCTGTAGGTATGCTCCGCGCTAGCTGGATGATATTGCTGACTACGATCATAGTGAAATTTGAGACTGCTTCGGTCGAACGTGGAACAAGCCAAACTCGCCATCATTGGCGGTTGTGGAGCTAAGGGGATTCGAACCCCTGGCCTCTTCCATGCCATGGAAGCGCGCTACCAACTGCGCCATAGCCCCGTGTCTCGCGACTCCCTGAACTTACCGGAGTCGCGGGCGGCGCGCAAGCCGTGGGTCAGGGAAGCTGTCTCGCCGGGGTGTTGTAGGTGACGAGTCTGGGGTTTTCTCCCCCGATCACCAGCGAGTAGGTGATGTTGCCCGGGATGCTGAGGACGTCACCGATGCCCATGAAGGTGCTGACCACCTTGGACAGCAGCAAGCCATGGGTGACGATCAGCACCTGCTGTCCCTCGTGTCTTTCCGCGATCTCCCGCACCGATTCCAGGGCCCGGGCGGTCATCTCCGCCAAGGTTTCGCCCGTCGCCGAGCGTTGGAAATCGACCCCGTGGGTGTAGAAGTCGATGAAGCCGGGGAACACGCGGATCACCTCGGCGGTGGTCATGCCGCTCCAGCTGCCGACGTTGATCTCCCGCAACCGGGCATCCGGCACCACGTCGAGTCCGTGGGGTTCCGCGACCATGTGGGCGGTGCGGAGGGCCCGTTTCAGGTCGGATGTGTAGCAGGCCTCGAAATCCCAGTCCGCGAAGAACCGGGCCGCCTCCTCAGCCTGCTTCTCCCCCACCTCGTCGAGTTCGACGTCCGCCTGTCCCTGCAGTTTTCCGAGCTCGTTCCATTCCGTGCGACCGTGCCGAAGGAACACAAGTTTTGTGTGCGTCACTGCTCTTCGTCGTCCTGTGGCACCAGCACCTCGTGCACGTCGAGCGGAATCTGTGGGCAGTCCTTCCACAACCGTTCCAGATTGTAGAGGCTGCGTTCCTCGGTGCGCTGCACGTGCACCACGAAATCGATGTAGTCCAGCAGCACCCAGCGGTTCTCCCGGTCACCCTCGCGGCGCACTGGTTTCAGCTGGACCTGTTTGATGAGCTGCTCCTCCACGGCGTCGACAACCGCCCCGACCTGGCGTTCGTTCCTGGCGCTGATGATCAGGAACACGTCGGTGATGGTCAGCTGCTGGCTGACGTCGAAGGCGACGATGTTGGTGCCGAGTTTCCCGGCTGCCGCCTCCGCGGCAATGGTCACGTGTGTGATCACGGACTCAGGTGTTGTCAACTGGAACTCCTGTCTCAGGATGCGGGTAGAGACCGCGTTTCACGATGTACTGCACGATGCCATCCGGCACTAGGTACCAGATCGGCTCGGCACGCTGCACACGTGTACGGCAGTCGGTGGAGGAAATAGCCAGGGCCGGGACCTCCAGCAGCGTCACTTTATCCGATGGCAGATGTGACAGGTCGTCCTCCGTCATGGGAACCCCCGGACGGGTCACCCCGACGAAGTGCGCCAGATCGAACAGCTGTTCCGCGCCGCGCCACGTGAGGATCTGCCGCACCGCGTCCGCGCCGGTGATGAAGAACAGGTCCACGTCGTCGCCACGCTCCGCACGAAGATCCCTCAGGGTGTCGACGGTGTAGGTGTTCCCGGGCCGGTCGATGTCCACGCGGCTCACGGAGAACCTAGGGTTCGACGCGGTGGCGATCACGGTCATCAGGTACCGATCCTCCGCCTGGGTCACGTTCCGGTGGGTTTTCTGCCACGGCACACCCGTGGGCACGAAGACCACCTCGTCGAGGGAAAACTTCGCGGCCACCTCACTGGCGGCCACGAGGTGCCCGTGATGGATCGGGTCGAAGGTGCCGCCCATCACCCCGAGCCGGTAATGCCGTTCCCGCCCCTGCCGGGCCACCGCCAATTCCGTGGTGCTCATTGCTCCCCCGATTCCCTTCCGCCGCTGACCCCCAGCCACCACCCCAGCACCCCGAGCGCCAGGATCACCCCCATGATCACGAGGGCCAGCACGGAGGGGTCGGCCTCGGTCGGTGTTTCCAGCAAAACCATGCTGTGCATGCTATCCGGTCAACAACCCCCGTAGAGGTCGGCGGACCAGTCACGGACCGCCATCCCCACCACGGGAGTTGAACCGCTCGGAGAAGTCGACTCCCGGTCCGGGAAGAAGATCATCTCCCTCTCCCCGGAACGAATGACCCCCGCCTCGAAGGGACCACCATTGCCGTTCTTGGTCTCCATACGGAGATCGGGATGCCTGCGTCGCACCTCATCAAAGGTCATTCCGATTTTCACTCCACCATAGGTGGCCAGATTTGACGTGACCTCCCAGGACACAAGGTGTCCACCAACATGTATCTCGACCAGCGGGGAATCCGCCCTGATCCCTCCGGGCTCGTACTTGAGCTGGAAGTAGACACCCTGTGCAGCCAGCTCGGGGGCGGTCGCGAAAGGTGCCTCACAAGGATCGGTGCTGGGAACCATGGCTCCTCGCTCGACCATGTTGGTGTCGCCTATCCTGTAGAGTCCGAGCCCCGCGAAAGACATGACCATCGCCTCGGAATCCGGGGCGCAGCGGCACAGGAACACCACCCGGATCCTGCTCTCGGCATCGGATCCCAGACGCCAGTAGAGGGCTGTCTGAGTGGCTGGATAGATACGGATGCTGTCCGCGCCCTCGTTCTCCTCCGCGATGGGAGAGCCCAGCATTTCATCGGCCTTGGAGACCGGATCGCCGAGGGCAATCCCGTCGACGGTGGGCGTGGATTTGGTGCCCTCACCGGAACTGATCGCCACCAGTTCGCTGTCCCTGAACAACCATTCGCAATCACGCCACACGATCACGGTGACGGTCTGTCCGTTCCACTGCCGCGACGACCCTGAGGACAGCGCGGGAAAGTCAGAATGATTCCCCGAAATTGTTTCGTAGGTGTCCCCCACACCTATTCCGTGAGCTCCGGACGGGGACAGTTCCGCGAGCGCCTTCGTCTCATCCAGTGCCGCCAAGGTCCGGGAGGCCAGCTGTTTTCCATTGTCCGCGGTGGTGTAATAACCATCGGTGGCACGGGCGACACAACGCACGTCCTCCTCGTCGGTGCGCAGACTGACGACCGAAATGCTCAATCCGGGATTGCTGGCCTTCAGTTCCTTCGCCACATCACAGGGAGGGGCGGATTCGCAGGTGTTCTTCCCATCGGAAACCAGCACGATTCGTCCGGGCTGCCCAGCCAGCTGGGCCGCCGCCTCGCGCAGCGCGGGCCCGATGGGAGTCCAACCTCCCGCGACCAGTGCATCCACCTTCGTCTTGAGTGCCGTGGCGTCGACGGGGGCCATCGCCTCCACCACCTCGACGTCGGCGCATCCCTGTTCAGCATTCACGTCGTCGCCGTGCATCTTCGTGCCGTACCCCACCAGCGCCGCCGGCGTGCCCGCGGGAAGTGCCCCGAACAGGCTGGTGACCGACTGCTGGGCCGCCGCCATCCGGGTGATCCCCTCCCCCGCGTCGTCGTGGGTCATGGAACCCGAGGCATCCAGCACGGCCACCACCGGCAGCGACGTTCTGGCCCCACTCGATTCCGTCGTCGCCGGTGTTCCGCTGTTACCCGCGGAGGCCGCGCCGCTCTCCCCCGCCTGCGGTGAGCCGCACCCACCCACCAGGAGGGCCATCGCCAGCAGCCCTCCGACCCACTGGTTCCTCACGATCCCTCCTCGTGTTCCTGGTCTCAAATCCGCACCTGGCCGTCGCCGTTCACGATGTATTTCGTCGAGGTCAGCTCCGCCAGGCCCATCGGACCCCTTGCGTGCAGTTTCTGGGTGGAGATCCCGATCTCGGCTCCGAACCCGAACTGGCCCCCGTCGACGAACCTGCTGGAGGCGTTCACGAGCACCGCCGCGGCATCGATCCCGGTGACGAACCGGTCGGCCGCGGCCCGGGACTCGGTGATGATGGTCTCGGAATGGCCGGTAGTGTGGCGGTGGATGTGGGTGATGGCCTCGTCGATGTCCGTGACGACCCTCACAGCCAGGTCCAGCGACAGGTATTCCGCCTCGAACTCGTCCTCACCGGCCGGAACCACGTCTTCGGCGAAGGCCACCACCTCGGGGGTTCCGTGAACCGTCACGCCCGCGTCGCGAAGCGCGTCGAGAGCGACGGGAAGGAAGGCGTCGGCGATGTCGTGGTGCACCAGCAGCGTCTCAACGGCATTGCAGACGCTGGGTCGCTGGGTTTTCGCGTTCAGCAGCACGCCGACGGCCTTGCCGATGTCGGCGGAAGCGTCCACGTAGAGGTGACAGTTCCCGGTGCCGGTCTCGATCACCGGCACCTTCGCCCCCTCGACCACGGCGTTGATCAACCCGGCTCCGCCGCGCGGGATCAGCACATCCACCAGGCCCCGGGCGGCCATCATCTCGCCCGTGACCTCGCGTCCACCCTCCACCAGGGCGACGGCATCGGCGCTCAGCCCGGCGTTTCTCAGCCCGTCGCGCAGGGCCCCGACGCAGACCCGGTTCGACTCGATGGCCGAACTTGAGCCGCGCAGCAGGGCCGCGTTGCCTGACTTGAGACACAACCCGGCCGCGTCCGCCGTGACGTTCGGGCGGTTCTCGTAGATGATCCCCACCACCCCGAAGGGCACCCGCACCTGCCGCACCTCGACGCCGTTGCCGAGCCGCCAGCCCCTCACCAGGTCACCCACCGGGTCGGGCAACGCGGCCACGTCACGCAGTCCGCCGACCATTCCCCGCACCCGTTCGTCGTCCAGACGCAGCCGGTCGATCACGGCCTCGGGCGTCCCCGCTCCCCGCGCCGCATCGACGTCGACGGCGTTGGCCGTCAGCAGCTCCTTCCCTGCGGCCGCCACGGCGTCGGCCATCGCGTGCAGGGCACGGTCCTTCGCGTCGCGGGTCAGGACGGCCAGTTGCCGGCTCGCCGCGCGGGCCGCCAAGGCTTGGGATCGGAACTCCATGTCGGGAGTATAGGCGGTTTCATGGAGTCCTCCGAAGCTGTTTGAACCGGTTCATTTCCGACACATCCGCCCCCGAACCAGACACGTTGCTCGTGTCTCAACCAGCTTTTCCGAGGCTGCGGGATCGCCGCCAGAAGAGCAGCAGGTTCACGAACGTCAGAGTTCCCACCGAACCGCCGGAGATGATGATGGCCAGGTCCGGGGCGAAAATCGCCCAGAAACACCACAGATATTGCACGAACGTGTTGACTCCCAGGAAGACCCCGGAAACCCCGGAGACGTCCGGATCGCGGAGCAGGTCGCGCAGCTGGGTGACCTGACCGATCAGAAGCGGAAGCGCGATGATCATCCCGAAAATCGCCGCCCCCAGCCACACGTCGATCGCGAGCAGCCCGAGGCCGAGCCCCACCACCAGAGCCAGCGATCCCAGAAACCGTTTTCCACGATCGCGGCAGACCATCACGACCACGACCGCCGAGGTGATGGCGATCAACAGATTGGGGAAAATGACGTTGGGGCGGGCGACGTAGAGCCCGTGAGCAAACCAGCCAAGCCCGGCCGCCGCCTGCAACAACCACATGGCCAGCGAAACCCCCGCACTGGTGCGGGCCCTGAGAATCCGGATCAGCTGCGGCAGCCCGGAGACCGTTCCCATCACGGCAGCCGCCCAGCCCAGAACGTCAATCAGCCACGGACTCATCGGACTGCAATCATCAGGTCACGGTGCACGGCCAGGCCTCCCTTTCCCGCCCGTCGCCTCAGTTCCGTCGCGGAGCAGTCCGCCAATCCGCGCGCCAGCAGCGTTCCGCCGGGCCCGGTGATGTCGACGGGATCGCCCGCCTCGAACTCACCCGTCACATCGTCGATCCCCACAGCCAGCAGCGAGGCGTGACCGTTCCCGACGGCCCGGGCGGCGCCGGCGTCGATCCGCAGCTCCCCACTCACCTCGGCTGCGTGGGCCAGCCACAGCAGCCTGCGGGGGCGGCGGCGCCCGGCTGCCTCGAACAAGGTGCCTACCTCCTCCCCCTCCAGGGCCGCCAGGAGCCGGTCGGCGTGGGCCAGCACCACAGAGGTCCCGCCCGAGGTCGCGATCCGGGCGGCCTCCACCTTGGTGCGCATCCCGCCGGTCCCGACGCGGGAACCCACCCGGGAGGTGTCGACCTCCAGGTCCGTGAAGTCGCGGACCCGGGGTATCAGCCGGGCCCCGGGTTCCTCCGGATGCGCGGTGTAGAGGCCGTTCACGTCACTCAGGATCACCAGCGCATCGGCTCGCACCAGGTGGGCGGTCAACGCCGCCAGGCGGTCGTTGTCGCCGAACCGGATCTCCCCGGTCGCGACGGTGTCGTTCTCGTTGATCACGGGGATCGCCCCCAGCCTGAACAGCCGAGAAATCGTGTTCAGGGCGTTCCGGTAGCTACGCCCGTCCTGCAGGTCACCGGCGGTCAGCAGCACCTGCGCCACCATCTGGTGGTGTGCTGCGAACGCCTCCGCGTAACGCCGGATCAGGATGCCCTGCCCGACGGCGGCCGCGGCCTGCTGGGTCTCGAGATCCCTGGGGCGCGCTGGGAGTCCCAGAGGTCTCAGCGCCGCGGCGATGGCCCCGGAGGTCACCAACACCAGGCGTTTGTCGCGCGCCTGGAGGGAAGCCAGTTCCGCGGCGAGCGTCTCGATGCGCGCCGGATCCAGATGTCCCTCCCGGTCGGTCAGTGACGACGACCCGATCTTCACCACCAGGCGTTTCGCTCCGGTGATCTCAGTCCTCATCGATGACCTCGCTGGCCTTCCACGCGTGGTACTCGGCGTCGATGCGGCGGCGCCGGGTGACGGCGGGCCGTTCGCTCTCCAGCCGGGGATCCTCGCCCCGCCGGGAGAGGATCTCGGCGCCGGTCTCGACCTGCGGGGCGAAGTCGAAGACCACCGCGTCGTCGCCTCCAATGGCCACCGCGTCGCCCTGGCGGGCCCCGAGTTCGAGGAGTTTCTCCTCCACCCCGAGCCGGTTCAACCGGTCCGCCAGGTAACCGACCGCCTCGGCGTTGTTGAAATCGGTCTGGCGGATCCAGCGTTCCGGTTTCGCCCCGCGCACCCGCCACAGGAAACCACCCTCACCGTCGCCCTTCTTCACGATCGTGAAGGAGTCGTCGGTGGCGACGCGGCCCACCGGTTTGGGTCGCAGGACCTTCTTCGGCGGCTCCTCCGCCGCCCTGGAGGCGCGGTGGGTCCCGACGATCCCGGCCATGGCGAATTTCAACGCGTTCAATCCCGCACCGGTCTTGGTGCTCACCTCGAAGACCCGGTAGCCGCGTTTCTCCAGTTCGGGCCGGGCGAGTTCCGCCAGGTCGGGGGCGTCGGGCAGGTCCAGTTTGTTCAGCACCACCAGGCGTTCACGATCCTCCAGGCCGCCGTGGGCCGCCAGTTCGCCCTCGATCACATCCAGGTCGGCGACGGGTTCGCGGCCCGGTTCCCATGTGCCCAGGTCGATGACGTGCACGATGGCCTGGCACCGTTCGATGTGTCGCAGGAAGTCGAATCCCAGGCCCTTCCCTAGCGAGGCCCCCTCGATGAGACCGGGAACGTCGGCGACGGTGTAGGTGACATCTCCCGCCACCACGACCCCCAGGTTCGGCACCAGGGTGGTGAAGGGGTAGTCGGCGATCTTCGGCCGGGCCCTGGAGATCGCGGCGATCAGCGACGACTTTCCCGCCGACGGGAACCCGACCAGGCCGATGTCGGCCAGCACCTTCAGTTCGAGCTGGATCAGCCGGGACTGGCCCTCCTCACCGAGAAGAGCGAAACCGGGGGCCTTGCGGGCGGCGGTGGCAAGCGCCTCGTTGCCGAGCCCACCCTTGCCGCCGACGGCCGCGACGTACTCCTCACCGGATTCGGTGAGGTCCGCCAGATGCTCGCCAGTGGTCGCATCGGAGACCACCGTCCCGGCGGGAACCGCGAGGACCACGTCCTCACCCTTCGCGCCGTGCTGGTGGTCGCCGCGGCCGGGCTGCCCGTTCGTGGCCCTGCGCACCGACTGGCGGTGATACTCCACCAGCGAGTTGAGGTTGTCGGCCACCCGGAGGATCACAGATCCCCCGTTGCCGCCGTTGCCGCCGTCGGGGCCACCGAGGGGTTTGAACTTCTCGCGGTGCACCGAGGCGCAGCCGTGACCGCCGTTTCCTGCCTGCACGGTCAGCTTCACGCGATCCACGAATGAGGGAATTGCCACGGCTAGAAGTATCTCAAAGTGCTCCGGAAACCGAAGAACGACGGGCCCACCTCACCAGGAGGCAGGCCCGTCGTCCGCTTGTACGCTGCTTGTTCAGCCCTCGACCGGGGCCACGTTGACGACGCGGCGGCCGCGCTTGACGCCGAAGTTCACCTTGCCTGCGGCCAGCGCGAAGAGGGTGTCGTCACCGCCACGACCGACGTTGTCACCGGGGTGGAAGTGGGTGCCGTGCTGGCGGACGATGATCTCGCCGGCGCCGACGACCTGACCGCCGAAACGCTTCACACCGAGGCGCTGGGCGTTGGAATCACGACCGTTGCGCGTCGAGGACGCGCCTTTTTTGTGTGCCATCTCTGTTCCTGCCTCAGTTCTTGATGTCGGTGATCTTGACCTGGGTGTACCGCTGGCGGTGCCCCTGGCGCTTCTTGTAGCCGGTCTTGTTCTTGTACTTCAGGATCCGGATCTTGGGGCCCTTGGTCTCTGCGAGGACCTCGGCGGTCACGGAGACCTTGCCGAGGGCCTCGGCGTCGGAGGTCACGGTGCCGCCATCGACCAGCAGCAGCGGCTGCAGGTTGATGGTTTCGCCGACCCCTTCGGACACCAGGTCGATGTCGAGGATGTCGCCAACAGCCACCTTGTGCTGGCGTCCGCCACTGCGCACGATCGCGTACACGCCTGACCTACCTTCTTCTTCTAATGCCTTGGGATTCTCCCGTGACGCCCGTAGGGGCCCAGCGGGAGACATCGTCCGGCCACGCAGGAAGGCGCGGCCTGACAACCGAGGGACAACTTTACGGTCACCGCCCCGCCGGGTCAAACCAACCGACGGTAATTCTTCACCCGAGGGCTTCGCAGGCGACCACAGCTCCCCGGACATGCGCACGATGGTTTCGACACGACCGGCTCGCCGACGCTCGCGGGTCGGCTCAACCAGCTTCGGGCAGGACAAAGCCGGTTGAGCCAGCATGTGAGCGTCAGCCGATCCGGTCGGCTCAACCAGCTTGATGTGGGCTGGTTTCGGGAAAGCTGCTACCCGTTCTTCCTGCGGCGACGTCCGGAGCGGCGTTCACCGCCATCGGCCGGGCTCTGCGAGTCGACGGGGCTGTCGAAACGCAGATAACCGGAACCGTGACAGTGCTCGCACTCCTCCGTGAACGCCTCGGCCAATCCGGTGCCGATTCGTTTGCGGGTCAGCTGCACCAGCCCCAGGCTGGTTACCTCCGCCACCTGGTGCCTGGTGCGGTCACGGCCCAGGCACTCGACGAGACGCCGCAGCAGCAGTTCGCGGTTGCTGGGCAGCACCATGTCGATGAAGTCGATGACGACGATGCCACCGAGGTCACGAAGCCTCAACTGCCGGACGATCTCCTCGGCCGCCTCCAGGTTGTTGCTGGTGACGGTGGCCTCAAGGTTGCCGCCGGAGCCCGTGAACCGACCCGTGTTGACGTCGATGACGGTCATCGCCTCGGTGCGGTCGATCACCAACGACCCACCGGAGGGCAGGAAGACCTTGCGATCGAGGGCCTTGGCGATCTGCTCGTCGATGCGGTACTGCGCGAACAGGTCGCGGCCATCCTCACCCGGCTCGAACCGTTCGATGCGATCCGCCAGATGCGGGGCGACGTGCCCGACGTAGGCCGAGATCGCATCGTGGGCGTCATCGCCCTGAACCGTCAACTTCGCGAAATCCTCGGTGAACAGGTCACGGACGATGCGCAACGTCAGATCGGGCTCGGAGTAGAGGGCCTCGGGGGCCTTGCCCGCCTTCACCTTCTTCTCGATGACCTCCCACTGGGCCTTGAGCCGGTTGACGTCGCGCACCAACTCCTCGGCGGCCACCCCCTCGGCCGCGGTACGCACGATCACGGACTCGTTGTCGCCGATCAACTCGCCGAGGATCTGTCTCAACCGGGCACGCTCCACGTCCGGAAGTTTGCGGGAGATCCCGGACAGGTGCCCGCCCGGCGAGTACACGATGTAGCGGCCCGGCAGGGAGATGTGCCCTGTCAGGCGCGCCCCTTTCGCCCCGACGGGGTCCTTGGTGACCTGCACGAGCACTGTCTGCCCGGACTTGAACACCTTCTCCACCTTGCGGTCCTCGGCGGTGACCCCGTAGGAGTCCCAGTCCACCTCACCCGCGTAGAGGACGGCGTTGCGACCCCGCCCGATGTCGATGAAGGCCGCCTCCATGCTCGGCAGCACGTTCTGCACCCGCCCCAGGTAGACGTTGCCGATCAAGGACGTGGCGGATGCGCGGTCGACGTAGTGCTCGACGAGGATCCCGTCCTCGACCACCGCGAGCTGGGTGTAGTCCTCCCGCTGGCGGATCACGAGTTTCCGATCCACGGATTCACGGCGCGCCAAGAACTCGGCCTCGGAAAGGATCGGGGCGCGACGGCGACCTGCGGCGCGGTTCTCCTTGCGACGCTGCCGTTTGGCCTCCATGCGGGTGGAGCCCTCGATCCCGGTCACCTCGTCCCCGACCACGCTCTTCGCTTCGGACCCTCCGGAACGACGGCGGCGACGGCGACGACGACGGGTCCCGGTCGTCTCCTCACCATCCCCCTCGGAGCTCTCCTCCTGCCCGGAGGCGTCGTCCTTCTCGCTGGATTCCTCACCGGACTCGTCAGCGGATGACTCCTCGTCCGTCTCCTCGTCAGATGTCTCCTCGACGTTGGAGCCGCGACGACGACGCCTGCCGCCGCGGCGGCGGCGACGTCTACCGGGACGCCCTTCCTCCTCGGCCTCGACGCTCCCCTCTCCCTGCTCCTCCGCCGCCTCCGTCGCCGCCCCATCATCCGACTCCTCCCCGAAGCCGGTCTCGCTCTCGGCAACATCCGCGGAGTCCTCGGCAATGGCATTGGCCAGCTTCGCCAAGGACTCGGTACGCCCCTCGGCAGTGATGACGAACGGGTCCTTCATCGTCGCGCGACGAGCCTTGGCAGCCTCCTCCGCGATGCGAAGCGCCGCCGCGATACCATCCTCCGCCGTCTCCTCCGTTTCCTGCCCGGTGCCCCCTTTCGCCTGTTCGACTGATTCGGTTTTCTCGGACGTGGCAGCTCCCGCGGACCTGGTCGCGCGTCGCCGCCGCTGCCTCGGAGCCGGCTCCGGCTTCGGTTCAGACTCGGCGATCTCGGATGGTTCCGGAATTGCAGCAGCAGTGGTGACGGGCGCCCCCGTCGGCACGCTCACCTCGACGGGAGGACCGGCGGGACGAGACGCGGCCCGACGGCGCCGTTGCCCCGGGGCGGCTGGTTCCGGCTGCGGTTCCACGACCGCCTCGGGCTGTTCCTCGGGTTCGGTGGGGATTTCCACCCCGAGGGTCTCCTCCGCGGGTTGCGCTGCACGGGCATCGAGCACAGCGGCCACCGCGTCGGCCACCACCACAGAGGATGCGCTGCGCAGCTCGTGTCCGAGCTGGGCGAGTTCGGCCAGCAGTTCCCTGCTGGTGATCCCGATGTGCTTGGCGAGCTGATGGACGCGGGGACGCGCAGGCAGTTCGGAGGCAGCGGATTCCTGATTGATTTCGGTCATGTACGACTCCTTCGGGCGCGTTGGCGCCAACTCCGGCGTGGCTCGCCACGCCTCTCAAGACTCGAGGTCAACCGGAAGCATCGGGGCCTCCGCGGTCGAGTTCATCGTCGCGGTGTTCAGCCCCGGGCTGCCTCTCGGCGGCACCGGCGGTGCTTGACCTGGTGATCATTGTTCCACAACTTGCGCGAACCATGGGGCCCCGACCCCGCCCCACCCGAAATTGGGTGGCGATGAAACCCTGATTCGTCCACTGGCGCCGCTCCTGTTCGTCCGCTTCGCAGCGGCGGTCCACTCCACCGGCGCTCCCGGCTCGCACCCCGGCCCCGGCGGATCCCGAGGCAACTCCCGAGACCCGGGATCTTCTGCGGAGGTTCCACGCCCGACAGGGCTCCCACCTTCCACGTCACCGACCCGCTGCCGGGAGACACGCCACGGCCTGTTCACGGGGTTTTGTGGTGGTTCTGAGGTCACGATGGCATAGTGGATTCCTGATCGCGACACCGTTTCCGAAGGAGCTGAAATGACCGCGAATCCCCCTACCATCGTGTTCGCCGGAGACTCCATCACGGACACCGGGAAGGATCGGACGAGCGGTTCACTGGGCACCGGTTACGTGGCCAAACTGGCGAAGGGCCCTCTCACCTTCGCGCGCGTGGTCAACGCGGGTGTCAGCGGTGATCGCATGGCGGACCTGGAGGCGCGCTTCGAGGGCGATGTGCTGGCCGAGAACCCCGACCTGGTGAGCATTTTCATCGGCATCAACGACACCTGGCAGGCGGTCACCGCGGATGTGCCCTCGCCCCTGGGGGATTTCGAGACCGCCTACCGGCACCTGATAGAGAGTCTCGACGAGACACCCGCCGTGCTGATGGTGCCGTTCGTGGCGCCCGTGACCCCCGATCAGGAAGGTTGGCTCTCGGACCTGAGGCCGAGACAGGACCTGGTGCACCGCCTGGCGGCGGAGTACGGCTGCGCAGTCGTCGATCTGGGTTTGATGATCCGCGAGTACTCCTCGGAGTACGAGAACGAGGAAATGACCGAGGACGGCGTCCACCCCACCGACCTGGGGCACAAGCTGATCGCCGAAGCCTGGGAACGCGAGGCCCGCACCCGTTTCGAGGCACTGCGCCGGTAACGACGAAACCGCTTCCGGCTCCCTCCCCGTCCTACTGCCCGTGGTTCACGACTCGGTTTCCTGTTCCCGGGTGAGCAGGTCCCGGGCCTCACCCGCGACGATCAGCGAACCCGCCACCAGCACCCCGGCGGTCGGCCCGGCGGCATCGGCGAGCAGGGTCGCCAGTTCCAGCGCATCCGCCACGCCCGGGGCCTTCTGCACCTTCCCGGCGGGCCAGATCTCCTCCGCCGCGCGCGCCAGTTCGTCGACGGGCAGGGAACGTGAGGTGCCGCGGGCGCGGGTCACCACCACCTGATCCATGGCGGAGGCGAAGATCTCCAGCACCCCGGCGGTGTCCTTGTCAGCCATCATCCCGACCACACCGATCAGCGGTTGAAAGGCGAATGCCTCCCGGCTGGCCTCAATGGTGGCCCGCGCGGCCTGCGGATTGTGGGCGGTGTCGATGACGATCGCCGGTGAGGTGCGTACCAGTTCGAGCCTGGCCGGGGCCGTCACCGAGGCGAGCCCCTCCTCGATGATCCCGGGTTCGAGGGGCTGCCCGCCCAGGAAGGCCTCGACAGCCGCCACGGCGAGCGCGGCGTTTCGGGCCATGTGGGCTCCGTGCAGGGGGAGGAAGAGATCGCCCACCGGCCCGCCCTCGGACTGGATCCGAAGCATCTGCCCACCCACCGCGGGACGGCGTTCCAGCAACCCGAAATCCGGGCCCTCCACCTTGACCACCGCCCCGACCTCGACGGCACGGGCCAGCAGCACCTTGGCCGCCGCGGGTTCCTGCCCGGCCAACACCGCCGTCGCGCCCGGCTTGATGATGCCCGCCTTCTCGGATGCCACCTTCTCCAACGAATCCCCGAGAATGTGGGTGTGGTCGAGCCCGATGGGAGTCACCACCGAGACCTGCGGGACGGCGACGGAGGTGGCGTCCCAGCTGCCGCCGAGCCCCACCTCGACCACGGCGACATCCACGGGGGCGTCGGCGAAGGTCGCGTATGCCATGCCGGTGATGACCTCGAAGAAGGTCATGTCGATTCCGTCCAGCTTCCGTTCGTCCACCATCCGGACGAACGGCTCGATCTCGCCCCAGACCTCGGCGAACCTCTCCTCCGAGATCGGTTCCCCGTCGATGGAGATCCGCTCCCGGGCATCGCTGAGGTGGGGGCTGGAGAACCTTCCCGTGCGCAGCCCTGCGGCGCGCAGCAGCGCGTCGATCATGATGCAGGTCGATCCCTTGCCGTTGGTTCCCGCCACCTGGATCACGGGGGTGGCCCGTTCGGGATTGCCCAGCAGATCCATCAGGGCTGCGATGCGACCCAGAGCCGGACCGACGCGGTGTTCGGGCCATCGCGAGGTGAGTTCGGAGACGAGAGCGAAGTGTTCCATGATGAGCACATCCTAGTGACGCGGTTACTATGTTCTGCGTGATGAACAGATACCCGGCTCCCTCCGTGCGCCACTGGCCGGACTGGGTCGGATTGGTTGCCCGTTTGATACCCGGTCTCGTCTTCCTTTACGCGGGCATCGTGAAAATCGGGGACGTGGAGGGTTTCGCCCTCGATATTCGCGCCTATCAACTGCTCAGCTGGGATCTGTCCCGGATACTGTCGTACATCCTTCCGGTGGTCGAGATCGCCGTCGGGGTGATGCTCATCGTGGGTTTGCTCACCCGCTGGGCGGCGCTGGTCACGGCGTTGCTGCTGATCGCCTTCGTGGGCGGCATCATCTGGGTCTGGAGCCAGGGAATCAGCATCGACTGCGGCTGCTTCGGACAGGGCGGCGAGGTGAGGCCGGAGAACACCCAGTATCCCCAGAAACTGGCCGAGAATCTGGCGATGACCGCGCTGTGCGGTTGGCTGGTCGCGCGGCCGCGTTCCATTTTCAGCCTGGACCAGGCACTTTTCGGCTCACCCATTCGTTTCAGCGAGGAGAGCCGGGACGACATCGCCGAAGTGGCGGAAACCGAGGAGTGAATTTTACCCCATGGCCAACAATTCGAATCTGAGCAGACGCGCTGCGCTCAGGCAGCAGCAGGAACTGGAAGCACGCCGCCAGCGCAACGCCCGCATGCTGGGGGTCGGTCTGGGTGTGCTGGCCCTCGTGGTGGTGGTGGTCATTGCTGTCGTCATCGCCAATGCGATCGGCAGCAAGGCCCCGGCCGCCGAACAGCTCACCCCGCCGAACGCCACCGAGGGATACGGCATCGCCATCAAGAGCAAGAACAGCCAGCCAGCGGGCGACGTGCCGAACGTGGTGGTCTACGAGGACTACCAGTGCCCCGCGTGCAAGGCCTACGAGGCCCGGTACGGCAGCGCTTTCCAGCAGCTCATCGATGAGGGCAAGATCACTCTCGAGGTCCGGACCGCGTACTTCCTCAACGACGCCAACACGACCATGAACAAGAAGTCCTCCGAACGTGCCGCGCTGGCGGCGGCCGCCGCGGATGCGGTCGGCAAGTACCGCGAATACCACCAGGTGGTCTACGAGAACCAGCCCGACCACGAGGGGGACGGCTACACCGACCAACAGCTCCGGGTCGATTTCGCTGCCAAGGCGGGAATCGCGGGAGACGATTTGACGACCTTCCAGCAGCTCTACGACACCAAGGCCTATGCCGATTTCGCGAAGAAGGCCTACCAGTCCATGGGCGAGGCCGGGATCACCAGCACGCCCGCGTACGTCGTCAACGGCAAGACGATAAATTTTGAGAGCATCGCCCCGAATGACTCGCAGGCTCTGCTGGTCGCCATTCAGTCCGCAGCCTCCGGTTCCAACTGATCAGCGACCTGATGTGATCGTGCCGTCGGGAGGTCGCCCGGCGGCACGATCACATCGCGGGGCGTTGCTTTTACCTCACCCGCCGAACACAACTACGATTCCCTACCATGACGAACCCTGCCTACAAGTCCGGCCTGCCCACCAAACCCGCCCTCGAGGGTCTCGAGGACAAGTGGGGGCGGGTGTGGCGTGAGGACGGCACCTACGCGTTCCGGCGCCCCGCGTCCCGTGAGCAGGTGTTCTCCATCGACACCCCGCCGCCGACGGTCTCCGGGTCGCTGCACGTAGGCCACGTCTTCAGTTACACCCACACCGACACCATCGCCCGCTACCAGCGGATGCGCGGCAAGGAGGTGTTCTACCCGATGGGATGGGACGACAACGGCCTGCCCACCGAACGCCGCGTCCAGAACTACTACGGTGTGCGCTGCGACCCGTCGCTCCCCTACGACGAGAACTTCACCCCCCCGGCCAAACCGGACCCGAAACGCCAGGTGCCCGTCTCGCGCCGCAACTTCATCGAGTTGTGCGAGAAACTGACCGCCATCGACGAGAAGGTCTTCGAGGATCTGTGGCGGTATCTCGGATTGTCCATCGACTGGGACACCCTCTACACCACGATCGCCCCGGCCACGCAGGCCGTGGCCCAGCGGGCCTTCGTGCGCAACCTCGCCCGCGGCGAGGCCTACCTGAGCTTCGCCCCCACCATGTGGGACGTCACCTTCCAGACCGCGGTGGCGCAGGCGGAGCTGGAGTCCCGGGAGCACCCGGGCGCCTACCACCGCGTCGCCTTCCACGGTGCCGGCGGGCCGGTGTTCATCGAAACCACCCGTCCCGAGCTGCTGCCCAGCGTCTGCGCCCTGATCGCGCATCCCGACGACGAGCGCTACCAGCACCTGTTCGGGACCACCGTCACGTCCCCGGTCTTCGGGGTGGAGATCCCGGTCCTGGCGCACACCGCCGCCGAACCCGACAAGGGTGCCGGCATCGCGATGTGCTGCACCTTCGGTGACCTCACCGACGTGCAGTGGTGGCGGGAACTCGATCTGCCGACCCGCACCATCATCGGCCGCGACGGCCGTCTCCAGCGCGAGATCCCCGAGTGGCTCACCAACGCCGAGCCCTGGGCCGGGCTGGCAGGCAAAACCGTCTTCTCCGCCCGGGCCGCCGTCGTGGAGCTGCTGCGCGCATCCGGGGATCTCGACGGGGAACCGAAACCCATCTCCCGGCCCGTCAACTTCTACGAGAAGGGGGACAAGCCGCTGGAGATCGTTGCCACCCGCCAGTGGTACCTGTCCAACGGTGGCCGCGACGAACAGCTGAAGGCCGATCTGCTGAAACGCGGCGCGGAGCTGGCCTGGACCCCGGAGCACATGCGCCACCGCTACGACAACTGGGTGGGTGGCCTGAACGGCGACTGGTTGATCTCCCGGCAGCGTTTCTTCGGGGTGCCCTTCCCGGTCTGGTATCCGCTCGATGCGGACGGTGAACCGCTCTACGACCGGATGATCGTCGCCGACGAGGCCAAGCTGCCGGTTGATCCCGTCACCGCGTGCCCTCCCGGCTACGAGGAGTCGCAGCGCGGGGCCCCGGGCGGTTTCATCGCCGACCCCGATGTGATGGACACCTGGGCGACCTCCTCGCTGACCCCACAGATCGCGTCCGGGTGGGAGCGCGACGAGGAACTGTTCGGCCTCACCTTCCCGATGGACATCGCCCCCCAGGGCCACGACATCATCCGCACCTGGTTGTTCTCCCGGATCGTGCGCGCCAACTTCGAGAACCACTCGCTGCCGTGGCGGCGCACCACCATCTCGGGTTTCGTCACCGACCCGGACCGCAAGAAGATGTCCAAGTCCAAGGGAAACGTGGTGGTCCCCTCCGACATCCTGGAACGTTTCGGCTCCGACGCGGTCAGGTGGCGCGCCGCCATGGCCCGGCCGGGCATGGATTCGCCGTTCGACCAGTCGCAGATGAAGGTGGGGCGCCGGCTGGCCATGAAGATCCTGAACGCGGGCAAATTCGTTCTCGGCCTGGCACCCGAGGCCGGAAATCCCGCAGCCGTCACCAACCCTGTCGACAGGGCGCTGCTGGCGTCGTTGTCGGATGTGGTCACCGCCTGTACGGAGGCGTTCGACGCCTTCGACTACACCCAGGCCCTCGAGGCCGCGGAGACCTTCTTCTGGTCCTTCTGCGACGACTACCTGGAGCTGGTCAAGGAACGCGCCTACGGCTCCCAGGGTCCCGAGGCGCAGGCCTCCGCGCAGTCGGCGCTGGCCATCGCCCTCGACGTGCAGCTGCGGCTGTTCGCTCCGTTCCTGCCGTTCGTGACGGAGGAAACCTGGTCCTGGACCCACGGCTCCTCCATCCACCGCTCCCCCTGGCCCACCGCCGGGGAGCTGGCGGTGGAGGGCGTCCGGCAGCTGCTGGCCGATGTCGCCTCGGTGCTGGTCGTGATCCGCGGCGCCAAGTCGAACGCGAAGGTGTCCATGAAAACCCCGGTCCGGAAGGCCACCTTCCTGGGCGATCACGCCGCTCTGGAACGTTTGAAGGCCATCGAGGCGGACCTCCGTGCCGTCGGTCACATCACGGGCGAGGTGGAATGGAAGATCGCCGAGGGTCCCCTGACCGTCGAGGTGGAGTTGGAAGAACTCCCCGCCGCCTGAAATTAACCCTGGAGGGGGCATCGCTGTTCCAACAGCGATGCCCCCTCCGGGGTTTCCGATTCAGCCGTGGAAGGCTGCCGGGGGCAGTTCCGGAGGAGTCATCGCAGGTTTCTCCTCCAGGCGGGCCAAGGCCTCGTCGACCGCGACATCGAGTTGCGCATCCTCGCCGTTCTCCCAGTCGGACGGTCCCAGGGGAACCTCAATGTCGGGGTCGGTTCCGTGATTCTCCACCCCGAAACCGTGCTTGTGGAAGGCGAAGGCGTAGCGGGGCTGGGTCACGCCGGTGCCATCGACCAGCTCGAACCGCCCGTCGATCCCGATCACACCACCCCAGCTGCGTTCCCCCACCACCGGGCCGATCCCGAGGTTCTGGGCGGCTGCGGTGATGATGTCGCCGTCGGATCCCGCGTAGGGATTGGTGACGAACACCACCGGGCCACGCATGCCCTGCCCCGGGTACGGTTCCGGGAAATCCATGTGCCGGGCGTAGCCCCAGCCGACCACGATTCGCGTCAACCGCTCCAGCACCAGCGACGACGTGTGCCCGCCGCCGTTGTACCGCACGTCCACCACCACCGCCTCGCAGCAGGATGCCTGCTCGATGAGCCGGTGGAACTCGGCCCAGCCCTCGGCCATCATGTTCGGGACGTGCACGTAGCCGACCCGTCCCCGTGAGCGTTCCCTGACCCGCTCGACCCGGGAGGCCACCCATTCGTGGTAGCGCAAACCGGCCTCGCTGGCCACGGGAACCACCGCCACTCGTCGCTTCGAATCCTCCCGGGCCAGGGTCAGTTCAACGGTGCTGCCCGCGGCCCCCAGCAGCAGCGCATTGATGTCGGGAACCGCTGCGGTGGGCGTGCCGTCAACAGCCACGATCACGTCCCCCGCCCGGGCGGCCACACCCGCCGCGCGCAACGGGGAACGGGCCCTGGGGTCGGAGGACTCACCGTCGAGGACGCGGTTGATGACGACCTCACCCTTCTCGTTGCGACCCAGCTCCGCCCCCAGCCATGCCACCTTCGCCTCGCCACGCCCGCCGGAGGGGGTGACGTAGGCGTGGGAGGTGTTGAGTTCCGCGTTCGTCTCCGCGAGCACGTCGACCAGGTCGTCGTAGGTGGCGATCCGCTCCACCAGCGGCCGGTAGCCCGTGCACACCGCCGCCCAGTCGATGCCGTTCATGTCCTCGCGCCAGTAGTGGTCGCGCATCAGGCGGGCGTTCTCGTCGAACATCTGCCGCCACTCGTCTCGCGGAAGCAGCTGGCGACGCAACCGGGTCAGGTTCACGGCGATGCGGTCCTCGTCATCGGCCCGCGCGTCGGCTGGCTGCACCCACAGATCGTCGCCGTTGCGGACCACCAGTTGTCTGCCGTCCCCGCTGACCGCGGCGTCGTCGCAGGCGTCGACCACCACAATCAGTTTGCGTTTGGTGACGTCGTAGACCTCAATGCTGTCCTTCGTCTCCTGGCCCGGAAGTTGCCCGGATCCGAGCACCCCGGAGTGCGGGGCGAGACGCCGCCACAGAGGCCCCACGGTGGTGGCGCAGAGCCCGTCGTAGCGGCCGGCCGGAACGGGCAGCGGAACCATCCGGTCCTCCGCGCCCTCGATGTCAAAGACGACATCCGCATCCGGTTTGCCGGCGTCCTTCTCCGGTTTCTCGTCCTTCGTCCCCGATTCCGGTTTCCCGGCCTCACTGATGGCCCAGCCGTCGGCGGACGGCCCGAACGGGACGGGATCCTCCGCGCTCAGGGGAATCACGTAGGGACGCACGGTATTGGTGAAACCGAGATCGAAATTGATCTCGTCGTAGGCGGGATCGATGGTCCGGCTCGACAAGAAGTACAGGTAGCGGCCGTCGAGGCTGAACGTGGGTGAGAAGTCGTTGAACTGTCCACGGGTCAGTTCGAAGAGCCGGTCCTCCGCGAGGTCATGGCCGACCAGCCGCCCCAGCGCGCCCTCGTTGCCGATCGTCTCCCGCCACACCACGTAGCGCCCACCGGGGCTGAAGGCCAGGCCCGTTGCCTCCCCCTGCCGCGACCTGCCCACCTTCCTGACCGTGCCCCCGGCGACGTCCACCACGAGCACTGCGCCGTCGTGGGAGGCCACGGCCACCTCGGAACCCTCCGGGTTCGCGGCGAGGGAGAGCACCCGTCCCAACTGGCCGTGCCCGATCCGGCGGGGCTCGCCCTGGCCGTCGAGGGACGCGATCTCCAGGCAGTCCTCCCCCTCCGCATCGGTGGCCCAGACGCCCTTTCCCGTGTTCCCGAGCGGAATCGCCTCCCGGATCCGCGCACCGGGCAGAGCACCCAGGGCTCGGGCCGGACCGGAACGGTGGGTCAGGAACCACGCCTGTCCCCTCCACTCCACGAGGGAACCGTCACCGCCGTGATCCGGTGCCACGGACTCCAACCGGTCCAGCGCCTCGACCGTGACGGGAAGTGGTTCGCCCAGCGCCAGATCGACCGGGATCTCCCGCGGTTCGGCCTCCAAGGAGTCGAGGACGTAGAGCCTCCCGCGGGCATGGAAGACGACCCGCCTGCCGTCCGTGGTGGCGTCCCGGCAATACCCGTCGGTGAACGTGTGCACGGTGTGGGCCCGCAGGTCACTGCCGTCCGCCAGCACGCTCCACACCTGGGCCTGCTCCCCCGGCTTCTCCGGGAGCCGCGCGCCTAGATCCGAGGTGAAAACGATGCGTTCGCCCACCCAGCAGGGACCGGTCAGGCTCGCAGTTTCCCCGGGGAGCAGACGTGTCCAGTTTTCTTGCTGCGCGTCGGAGACCCAGACCCGGTTGACCATACCGCCCCGGTAACGCTTCCACTGCTCCGGTCCGCGGAAATTTGGGGAAGCCAGCACCACCCGGCCGTCCGGGTTCCGGTCCGCGGCGGACGCGGGTCCCCACGGCAATCTTTCCAGTTTTCCCCCCAGGGAAACCGAATACAGCCAGGAAAGCGCTCGCAATGCCTCGTTGTGCATGGAAGCAATCAGCACGTGGTCCTCATCCAGCCAGCCGCACACCTGCATGCGGGAAGCGCTCAACCATGTGAGACGACACCTACCACCGCCCAGGTCGAGAACATGAAGATCCTGGTTTCCCGGGTCGCCGGAAACGAACCCCACCCGTTTTCCCGAGGGGGAAAAGCGAGGGCTGCGCACCGGAACATGCTCGGAGGTCAGGCGATGCGCCCGACCTCCCGAGATCGTCGTCAACCAGAGGTCATCGTCGGCAACAAGGACCACTTGATCCTCATTGACGTGTGGGTAGCGCAGATAGCCAGAAATCATGGCGCCAAACCTACCCGAAGAAGCGCCGGGAAATGTCAGGCCGACAAGTCCCGGCGCCTAGCCACACGGGAGGAGGCCACCAACTCAGGTTGCGCTTTTCCGAGGACGGCCTCGCGGGTCACGACGACCTGTGCCACGTCCTCCGCGGATGGCACCTCGAACATCACGTCGAGCAGCAACTCCTCGAGGATCGCCCGCAGGCCACGGGCCCCGGTGCCCCGCTCCAGAGCGAGTTCCGCGATGGCGTCGATGGCCTCGTCGGTGAAGTCCAGCTGCACCCCGTCGAGCTCGAAGAGGCGCGCGAACTGCTTGGTCAGGGCGTTGCGGGGTTCGACGAGGATCCGGTTCAGGGCTTCACGGTCCAGCGGCGAGACCGTCGAGATCATGGGGAGACGCCCGATGAACTCCGGGATCAGACCGAACTTGTGCAGGTCCTCGGGGCGGACCTCGGAGAAGGGATCGGTCACTTCCGTCCGGGTCGAGGTGTCGATGCTGAAACCGAGGGGCCGTTTCCCGATACGGGAATTGATGATTTCGTCGAGACCGGCAAAAGCACCTCCAACGATGAACAACACCTTGGTGGTGTCGATCTGGAGGAAATCCTGGTGTGGATGCTTGCGTCCGCCCTGCGGAGGAACGGAGGCAACGGTCCCCTCGAGAATTTTCAGCAGCGCCTGCTGAACCCCCTCACCGGAAACATCGCGGGTTATCGAGGGATTCTCGGACTTGCGCGCAACCTTGTCTATCTCATCAATGTAGATGATCCCGGTCTCGGCCTTCTTGATGTCGAAATCGGCCGCCTGAATGAGTTTGAGAAGAATGTTCTCAACGTCCTCACCCACGTACCCGGCCTCGGTGAGGGCCGTCGCATCGGCCATGGCGAAGGGCACGTTGAGCATTTTCGCCAAGGTCTGGGCGAGATAGGTCTTCCCGCACCCGGTGGGACCGATGAGCAGAATGTTCGATTTCCCCACCTCAACGGTATCGTCATTCTGGCGTGAGCGACCAATTCTGGTCTGTTCCGAAGTGATGCGTTTGTAGTGATTGTACACAGCGACCGCGAGGGCTTTCTTGGCGGCGTCCTGCCCGATCACGTACTGATCGAGAAAATCGCGAATTTCCTTGGGCTTGGGAAGTTCTTCCTGCAGCCCGAAACTTTCAACCCTGGGAAATTCTTCCTCGATGATCTCGTTGCACAGCCCGATGCACTCGTCGCAGATGTAGACACCGTCCCCCGCGATGAGACGCTTGACCTGCTTCTGCGACTTGGTGCAGAAGTTGCACTTGAAGACCTCGCTGGTCTCACCGATCCGTGGCACCGAAAACTCCACTCTGTCCGTCAATTAACGACTGGCCACAACCTTACTCGTCAGGATGTCATTTTGTGGCGCAACACCCTGACGAGTCTCGAGGTTCAGGCCCCGACGTCCTTGAGGGAGGTCAGGATGTCGTCGACGATTCCGTATTCAACGGCCTCCTGGGCGGTCAGGTACTTGTCGCGCTCGATGTCGCGGCTGACCTTCGTGACGGTCTGCCCGGTGTCGGCAGCAAGCATGTTCTCCATCAGCTCGCGGATGCGCATGATCTCCTTGGCCTGGATCTCCAGGTCGGAGCTCTGCCCGTAGCCTCCCTCGGTCGCGGGTTGATGGATGAGGATGCGACTGTTGGGAAGCGCCAGACGTTTGCCCTTGGTTCCCGCTGCGAGCAGGAGCGCAGCGGCGGAGGCGGCCTGCCCGAGACAGACGGTCTGGATGTCCGGTTTGATGTAACGCATGGTGTCGTAGATGGCGGTGAGGGCCGTGAACGAACCGCCGGGCGAGTTGATGTAGATGGAGATCTGCCGTTCCGCATCCATCGACTGGAGGCACAGCAACTGGGCCATCACCGCATTGGCGATGTCGTCGCTGATCGGGGTGCCGAGGAAGATGATCCGGTCCTCGAACAGTTTCGTGTAGGGATCGACGCGACGCATGCCGTAGCTGGTGCGTTCCTCCCACTGGGGAATGTAGTAGTTGCTGGTCACTTGTTGGGAGCCTCCGAGTTGATCTGGGACGCACGCTCGTAGACGTGGTCGATGAAGCCGTATTCGAGAGCCTGTTCGGCCGTGAACCAGCGATCCCGGTCCGAGTCGGCCTCGATCTGCTCCACGCTCTGACCGGTGTGCTGCGCGATGAGCTGGGCCATGGTCTTCTTGATGTGCAGTGACTGTTCCGCCTGGATCCGGATGTCGGAAGCGGTGCCGCCCAACCCGCCGGAGGGCTGATGCATCATGATGCGGCTGTGCGGCAGGGCGTAACGCTTGCCGGGAGTACCTGCCGACAGCAGGAACTGTCCCATGGAGGCCGCGAGCCCCATCGCCACCGTGGCGACATCGTTGCTGATCCACTGCATGGTGTCGAAGATGGCCATTCCGGAGTCGACGGAGCCGCCGGGACTGTTGATGTAGAGGTAGATGTCGGAGCTCGGGTCCTCGGCGTTCAGCAACAGCATCTGGGCGCAGATGGCGTTCGCGTTCTCGTCACGCACCTCGGATCCCAGAAAGATGATGCGGTTGGCCAGCAGGGAGGAGTAGACGTTGTCCGTCATCCCCAGACCCGGAGCCTGCTGGGCCGCCATTGAGATGTCGTTTCGCTTGTCGGTCACGTCATACAACGTACCGACTCCGAGCGATTTTCCAAGGATGGCCCGCCCGGATCACTCAGTAGCGACGCCCAGCCCGGATTCGTCGCAATCACTGGTGTCGACGGAGTCGGGGTTCGAGGAGATCAAAGCCCCCACCCAACGGGCCCTCGGGTCGTTGTCGAGCAGCAGGGATTTCACCATGAGCGTCAGCGGTAGAGCCAGAAGGGCCCCGAGCGCACCGAACACCGCGGTCCACAACAGCAGTGAGATGAAGGAGACAACAGGAGTGATCCCGACTGCGTCGCCAGTGAACTTCGGCTGGATCACGGACTGGATCACGAAGTTGAGGGCGCAGTAGGCGACCACCACGATCAGTGCCGCCGTCGGCCCCTTCTCCAGCAGGGCCAGCAGCGCGGGCGGAAGGAGCCCGATGAAGAAACCGACGTTGGGTATGTAATTGGTGATGAAACTCAGCACCACCCACACCAGCGGAAGCGACACCCCGACGATCACGAGGACGATGCCGTCCAGGACTGCGACAATGAAGCCGAACAGGCTGGTCACCAGCCAGTACCGGCGGATACCCAGGGCGAACCCCTCAAGGGAACTCGTGAAACTGGGGTGCAGCCTGTCGGTGATGGCCAGCCGTTTAGCGATCGAGGGCAGGTCAGCCACCAGGAAGGCCAAACAGATGAGTATCACGGTCATGGTTCCCGTGGCACTCGAGGCCTGACCGACGACGTTGCCCACGAGATCGAGGACGTTGGACGGCGAAACCGATTTGAGCTGTTCCAGCAGCGCCGCCTCGTCGAAACCCAGCGTACCCAGCCACGTGATCAGCTGCTTGTAGAGCTGGGTGAACTGGGTTCCGTAGGAGGTGAGCGAGGCCACCATGGAGGTGCCTGCCCACACGATGCTCCCGGTGGCGAGCACCAGGACCAGCAGCAGCATCACACCGGTGATCAGGGCCGCCAACGCGCGGGGCACGCGGTGCTTCTCGAGCCACCGATACACCGGGTAGGCAGTGATCACCATGTTGATGGCGAGGAACGTGGGGGCCAGTACCGAACTGAACTCCCTGAACACCCCGAGGGTCAGGGAGATGGCGCCCAGCACCACGACGGCCATGACGAACAGGGGAAATCTGCCCGTTCCGGACTTTTCGGTGGCCCCCACCGCATCACTCCGTTTCTTCGGTCTCGGAGATCTCCTCGACCTCAGCTGTCTCGGTTTCGGTTCCCTCTTCGCTCTCGGCCTCCTCATCGGTTTCCGGAGCCGATGGGGTCATCTCGACAGGTTCTCCTTCGGAGTCGGTCACCTTGGCCGCCTCACAAATGGCGGCGAGCGCCTTGCCGCGGCGGATCTCCTGCTGCCACTCGAACATGTGGTTGTGGTCCATCATGTGATTGATCACTTCTTGCGGCGTGGTGCGCTGCTCGGTGGCCTTGCGGAGGATCAGCTCGGTGAATTCCTGCTGCGAAACAGGAATCTCGTTGTCGTCAACGTACTTGTCGAGAAGCAGCTGGGCACGCAGCGCCTGGGTGGAACGTTCATCCACCTGTGCCCAGAAGGCATCGACGTCCTCGGCATCCTCGTCGTCAGCCTGCTCCAGGTATGCCTCGACGGTCAGCCCGGCACGCGCCAACTGATCGGAGATCTGGTTGCGGCGGGCCTCAAGCTCACGAGCCAGCACAGCGGCCGGAACTTCGAAGTCGACCTGTTCGAGGGCGGCTTCCAGAATCTTGTCCCGCGCCTCGGCGATCTGTTCGGCCTTGGCCTGCGCCAAGACCGCCTTGGACAGGTCTTCGCGCATTTCCTCGACGGTGTCGAACTCGGAAAGCGTCTGGGCGAACTCGTCGTCCAGTACAGGAAGCTCCTCCTCGGCCACCTGTGTGACGGTGACGGTGATGTCCGCATCCTGACCGCGGAAGGGACCACCGATCAACGTGGATGTGAAGGTCTTCGACTCCCCCGCCTTGAGGCCACGGACGGCCTCGTCGAGTCCTTCAAGCATTCCTGCCTTCTCGCCCACCGTGAGAGTGACCCCGCTGGCGGAGGCCTCCGGAAGCTCCTCCCCGTTCTGGGACGCGGTCAGATCGATGGTGAGGACGTCACCCTCCTGGGCCTCACGATCGAGCTCCGTGGTGGTGGCGAACCGTTTGCGGAGCAGCAGGATGCGCTCCTCCACTTCATCTTCCAGTGACGGCAGGGCGTCCACGGTGGTCTCGATGGCGGTGAAATCCGGGAGATCGAAGTCAGGTCGGATGTCGACCTCCGCGGTGAACTCGACGAGCTCGCCGTCCTCCAGTTTGGTGATCTCGATCTCCGGTTGGGCGAGCGGCACCGCTTTGGCCTCCGCCAGGGCAGTTTCATACGCGGGCTGGATGGCCTCGTTGATGGCCTCCTGGAGGACCACTCCCCGGCCGAAACGTTGATCGATGACAACGGCCGGCACTTTACCCTTGCGGAAGCCTGGGATGTTGACCTGCTCTGCGATCTCCTTGTAGGCCTTGTCGAGATGGGGCTTGAGGTCAACGAAGGGGATCTCTACGGTTAGCTTGACCCTCGTGGGGCTCAGCTTCTCTACGGTGCTGGGCACGAATCGACTCCTGAACTTGAAATGGTCGCCGCAAGTTTAACCAAGGGCATCCGGGCCAACCAACCGCAACGTGCGCCCCCGCCGGTTCATGGGGCTGCGTCTGCCGGGTCGCTCCTCGCCACCGTCCCACCTCCCAGTCTGCCGTACCGGCTTCCGCACAGTTCTCAGGCACTGTCGCGTCGCCGTATCGCTCGGGCCCTTCAACGTTCGAAGCGAGGAACTCATCGTCTCGGCTGGGGATCCACTCAAGAAGCTGCTAGACTCTCCGACGCTTCGCGGATGTAGCTCAATGGTAGAGCCCCAGTCTTCCAAACTGGCTACGCGGGTTCGATTCCCGTCATCCGCTCCACGGGGGGCTCGCATGCTTCTTCAAAGCCTTCGGGCCAGCCGATACGCTCGATCTCATGGCGCATCTGTTCATACTCGACCTGACCTACCATCGCGGGCTCGCTCCCGTCGAGGAGAGCCTCCAGGCGCACAGGAAGTATCTTGCCGAGAACTACTCCGCCGGTCGTTTCCTGGCGAGCGGCCGCAAGGAACCCCGGACCGGGGGCGTCATCCTCGCAACCGGGACCCGGGAGGAGATCGAGGCGACCATCAGAACCGACCCTTTCACCATCAACGATGCCGCCATCTACTCAGTGATCGAGTTCGTCCCATCGATGACCGCTGATCTCCTGATTCCCTACCGGGAGTCGTGAGACACGGCGTTTCCCTTCCGCTCACGCAACGTCCCGGTCCACCGGACAACCGGCGAGTACCGTGGATGCATGAGAATCCTCCTGAGATTCGTGGTGGGCGCAATCGCAACCGCAGCGGCCGTCTGGCTCATCCCGGGCATCCGGGTGGTCGCTGATTCCGACCAGCAGTACGTCCTGATCCTGCTCGGCGTGGCAGCCATCATGGGGGCGGTGAACGCCCTCGTCAAACCGTTCACCCAGGCGCTGTCCTTCTGCCTCGTCGTGATCACCTTCGGCCTGTTCCTGTTGGTGATCAACGCGGCCATGCTGGCATTGACGGCCTGGGTGGCCCAGAAGTTCGGTATCGGCTTCTTCATCGACGGTTTCTGGCCGGCCCTGTGGGGAAGCATCGTCATAAGCATCGTGAACTCCCTGCTCGGCAGCGTCCTCGGCACCGAGAAGGAATGAGAAGTCCCGCGTTGGGCACCCGGAGACTGCGTGCAGTAGACTTCACCGGGTCCCTCCAGTGGGACACCGGGACGTAGCGTAGTGGCTAGCGCGCCTGCTTTGGGAGCAGGAGATCGCAGGTTCGAGTCCTGTCGTCCCGACCACACTCACCTCGTTCGAACACACGCCCTCGGAGTTTCGCTCCGGGGGCGTTTTTGCCGATGCAACCGGGGTGAGAGACTCAGCACTTGAATCGGAATCCGTCTCGCCGGGCGCATCGCCATCAACTCGGTTCGCTGCTTTGTTCGCGGCCGTTTCGGCCACTTCGGGGGTTTCGGCGTCGCTACGTGACCTCAGTAACCCGCCCTCGGCGTGGTTGGCGTGGCGGACGGCCTGCTGCCCTGCTCGCTGGAGGCGGGTCACGATCTCCCGTGGCTCGGTGGCTGGCTGGAGACTGCTGCCATCATCGTCGAGCCAGATTTGGGCGTAGAAAGCAGTCAGGAGTTTGCGTTTCACCACCGGACTGGCCAGCTCATAGAACCGGGCGGGATCGGCCAACAGGTCGAGGTAGGCCAGCACGGTATTGGCTTGACGACGCAACTGCTCGTCGGTGTGGGCTAGTTGTTGTTGGAGCATGGCTCGGCGGGTCTGGAGGTCACGGAGCCTTTTGCGCAACTTCTTGCCGACCAGCCCACCATCCGACGCCAGGTCCAACAACCGTTCCTCCTTGACGTCCAGGCGGGACAGCTCCTTCTTCAAGCGGCGCCTAGTTTCCTGCTCCACTGCTTGCTGGTGCTCCAGGCTGTCTGTCACCTGCTGGCGCAGCGCTGCGATCTCCCCGGACGGGATGCGCAGGGTAGCGACCTCGCGCGCCAGGGCGTCCTCAACGTCCTTGACTGGCAGGTGCGGCAAACCATGGACGACGCTCACATCGATTGCCACCACCTCGATACCCAGACTTCCCGCGACGTACGTCCCATCCCCCCTGAGCACACCACCGATACCTATCCACACAATCCGACCCCATGACCCGACACAACGAACATCTCTCCCGCAGCCCTCTTCACGACAAACGCTGCCGCCACGACACCCCTCCCGCCATGCGGACCGGATGCACCCCAGCTGTGGTGTACTTGGCCGTGGCCGCGATGAAGCAGCAGCCTCGCAGCCGGGATGGGGGAACAGGAGTCGGGGGAAAACGACATCAAGGAGCACCATGACTCACACATCCAAGTGGAAAGTGGCAGCAACAGCAGCGATCACTGCTGCCCTGTCTCTCGGGCTCGCCTGTGGCACGGGTCAGGCGCGCGCCGACACCGGTTGGCAGACGCTGGCAACCACCGAGGCCCGCACGGACAACCCATTGAAGGGCTTCGCACCGTTCAACGAAAATCTCGACAACAATGCATCCTCCTTCCCTCACACCATGGAGTGGTTCTATATGCCACTCAACGCTGTGGTGAAGGGGGAACGCAGCTATGACTGGACAGAGTTTGAGAAGCAGCTGTCCTCCATCAAGAGCCGCGGGCATCAAGCTGCGCTCCGCTTCTATCTTGACTACCCGACCAAACCAACTGGGATTCCCGACTACCTCTTGGGGCCCGGCGGCATAGACCAGTCGAGAAAATACAATTTCTACGACAACAACGGAACCAGCTTCTCCCCCGACTACAACGACACCAGGGTCCAGTCCCTGATCAAGGACTTCGTCGCGGAGTTCGGCAAGAACTATGATGGGGACCCGCGGATCGGCTACATCACCACCGGCCTCATCGGCTTCTGGGGCGAGCAGCACACGTACCCGATGGACGGCAATTCCAACACGGACAATCCCAATGGCGCACAGTGGATGCCGACCCGTGAGGTGGAGCTCTCCTATTACCAAGCATGGGACGCGGCCTTCAACACCACGAAACTCCTGAACAGGAACCCCGGACCAGACCTGGAGAACGTCAAGGTTGGCTTCCACGACGACTCCTTCGCAGAATCAACACTCCCCACCACTGACTGGCACTTCATGGCCCGGATGGAGACATACAAGTTGACCGATCGCTGGCAGACCGAGGCAATCGGGGGCGAGGTATATCCGCAGATCCAACTCTGCGTGTTCAACGAGCCCGTGGACTGCGAACATGCAGAGGACTTCGGCGAAGCCACGAAGCAGACTCACGCCACCTGGCTCGTGAACCACAAGGCTTTCTCAGAAGGCTACAGCGGAGCAGCACTCGAGAAAGCAACAAAGGCCCACGCCGCACTGGGCTACGACCTCGCAGTCACACAAACCCGCACCGTCGTCACAGACGGAAAAACCCAAGTCAGCATCCACCTCACCAACCGCGGCGTCGCCCCCTTCTACTACAACTGGCCACTGGAGTTCTCCCTCCTCAACCCCCAAGAATCCACCCCTGAATCCGCGAGAACGGTGGCCTCCACCCAAGCCGACGCCAACCTTCCCTCGATTCTTCCCGGCCAAACCACGGAAGTAACAGCAACCCTCGAAGGAAACAGCGGCCTGGTCGCCCTCCGCATCCCGAACCCCATGGAGGGCGGCGCCCCCCTGAAGCTCGCAAACACAAAACAGGACACCGAGATCGAGGGATACCTGACCCTGGGCTCCGTATAGACGGTGCCCCGAATCAAATGCAGCTCACGCAGGCTTTGAATCCGGGGATGTCCAAAAATTGACTTTGATCGCGGCGGCGCCGCGACCCCGGCAGTCAAGGAGGCTTGTTCGCAGCTTCAGGGAAGCTGCGAACAAGCCTCGGGGTTGTGGGGGGATCGACATCAAGGAGCATGATGACTCACACAAGTAGGTGGAAGGCGGTGGCAACGGCCGTAGTCGCTGCTGCTCTGTCCTTCAGCATCGCATGTGGCACGGGGCAGGCCCGTGCCGATACCGGCTGGCACGACCTGACAACCACGGATGCCCGTACGGACAACCCGTTGAAAGGTTTCGTCTCACCCGAAGGCAATGCAGTCAATTTCCCTCACACGATGGAGTGGTTCCAACTGCCGCTCAACGCCGTGGTGAAGGGGGAACGCAGCTACGACTGGTCCACCTTCGAAGCCAAACTAGCGGAGATCAAGGGCCGTGGGCACCAGGCCGTGTTCCAGCTCTACCTCGACTACCCGACCAAGCCCACCGGGGTTCCCGACTACCTGCTGGGACCCGATGGCATAGACCAGTCGCGCAAGTACAATTTCTACGACAACAACAAGGTCAGTTTCTCACCCGACTACAACGATCCGAGGGTCCAGTCGCTGATCAAGGACTTCGTCGCGGAGTTCGGCAAGAACTATGATGGGGACCCGCGGATCGGCTACATCACCACCGGCCTCATCGGTTTTGGCGGCGATCAGAACACCTACCCGATGGACGGCACGTCGCATACCGGTAATGCAAACGGAGAGCAGTGGATGCCCACTCGTGAGGTGGAACTCTCCTATTACCAAGCATGGGACGCGGCCTTCAACACCACGAAACTCCTGAACAGGAGCCCCGGACCGGATCTGGAGAACGTCAAGGTTGGCTTCCACGATGACTACTTCGCGGCGAAGCAGACGAGGCGCTTCATCGGCTGGGAATTCATGCCCCGCTTGCAGCAGTACCAGCTGACCAACCGGTGGCAAACCGAGGCCCTAGGAGGCGCAGTCCTTCCCCAAGTTTCGGATTGCGCGTTCAACAACAAGGACTGCAACCTCGTGAATGACTTCGGCGAAGCCACGAAGCAGACTCACGCCACCTGGCTCGTGAACCACAAGGCTTTCTCAGAAGGCTACAGCGGAGCAGCACTCGAGAAAGCAACAAAGGCCCACGCCGCACTGGGCTACGACCTCGCAGTCACACAAACCCGCACCGTCGTCACAGACGGAAAAACCCAAGTCAGCATCCACCTCACCAACCGCGGCGTCGCCCCCTTCTACTACAACTGGCCACTGGAGTTCTCCCTCCTCAACCCCCAAGAATCCACCCCTGAATCCGCGAGAACGGTGGCCTCCACCCAAGCCGACGCCAACCTTCCCTCGATTCTTCCCGGCCAAACCACGGAAGTAACAGCAACCCTCGAAGGAAACAGCGGCCTGGTCGCCCTCCGCATCCCGAACCCCATGGAGGGCGGCGCCCCCCTGAAGCTCGCAAACACAAAACAGGACACC
>NZ_LR027842.1:1867616-1947928 GCF_900607225.1 [Pseudopropionibacterium] massiliense
TCTTCCCGGCCAAACCACGGAAGTAACAGCAACCCTCGAAGGAAACAGCGGCCTGGTCGCCCTCCGCATCCCGAACCCCATGGAGGGCGGCGCCCCCCTGAAGCTCGCAAACACAAAACAGGACACCCAATTCCCTGGATACCTGACCCTGGACTCCGTGTAGACGTAGGCACGGTGAACGGTTGCAGTCGACGAGCCCAGCGCCACGGGTTTCCGGGGCCGGGCTGAGGCAAGGCTTTCCCGGGCTGTGCTCCGTGGTCAGTTCCACGGAGCACAGCCCTTTTCCATGCGGCTGGTCATCCCCCGCTGGGTAATCGCCATCCCTGGCCGGTGCCCTCGAGCCATCCCAGTTCGGTGAGCTCGGCAGCCGCGGCAATCACCTCGGGCATTGTCATCCCGGTGGCGGCCGTCAGCTCGGCAACCCCTGATGTCCCACCCACCGGGATTGCCTCCCTGACGGATCTGAGTGGGGCCGGGAGAGAATCGATGGGCCGGTCCTCACCCCGCAACGGAAGCTCCTCCTGAACTCCCAGAGGGGACAACAGGGCCGTCACATCAGCGGCTGACGCGACGAGCGTGGCCATCGCGTCCCGGATCAGATGATGCGGGGTGACGGACAGCGAGGACGTGACCGGCCCGGGTACGGCCATGGTCACACGACCCAGTTCCGCCGCCCAGGAGATGGTATTCCGGGCTCCGGAGCGGACTCCCGCCTCCACCACAACGGCGCCACCCCCGAGCGCCGCGATCAAGCGGTTGCGTGCCAGGAAACTGGCTCGCAACGGGTGGGTGCCCGGAGCCATTTCCGTGATGACCGCGCCGTTGGTCTCGATCTGCTTCCGTAACCCGTGATGACTGACCGGATAGGTCTTGTCGATCCCCGTCGCCATCACCGCAAGGGTCGGCCTACCTGCTCCGAGTGCACCACGATGAGCTGCGCTGTCGATCCCGAAGGCAAGCCCGGAGATCACCAGCCAACCTGATATGCCGAGGTCGGCTGCGAGTTCTCCCGCCACGTGCAGGCCGTAGCTGGTGGCCGATCGAGCCCCGACAATCGCGACTGCTCGCGGCATCGCCAGCACCGTGGGGTCCCCGGCGACCCACAGCCCCAGCGGCTGACCTCCCTGGTCCCCCAGCTGGCACCTCCCGAGATCTGTGAGGCTGTCCGGCCAGAGCTCGTCCCCGGGAACCAGAAAACTGGCGCCGCTCCGGACCGTCACCGCTTCCAACTGCCCGGGATCGACGCCTCGTGCGCGACGCCCCAAGGATGTGGAATCCCCCTGTCGCTGAATGGTTTCCCACACATCCAAGGCCCCGTAACTCTCGACGAGCTGGGTGAGCCGCGGATCCGCCGCCACCTGCAGTGCGCACAGAGCCATGCGGGCCCTACGTTCCCGAACATCCATCATGCCGCCTCGTGGAACATACCCTGCCTCAGCTGCATGGCAACCCGCAGGGAAGCCGCCGAGATCCGGTCCTCACCGGCTAGATCTGCAACGGTCCATGCCAGTCGTAGCACCTTGTCCACCCCACGAGCGCTCAGCAGGCCGCGGTTCAAAGCCTTCTCCAGGGGGGACAGATCCTCCGGCAGGGGCAGGTGCGAGCGAAGCCACGGTCCGGCCACCTCGCCGTTGGTGCGCCAAGGCGTGCTTCGAAGCCGTCGAGCCTGCCTTTCCCGAGCCACGAGAACACGTGTTGCGATCTCGGCGCTGGACTCGGGTTGCTCCAGTGAATCCCCCAGGAATGAACGAGACTGGGGCAACATGTGATGCCGAATGTCAATGCGGTCCATGATCGGCCCCGACAATCGTTCCTGATATCTCCGCACCACCATGGGAGAGCAGCGGCATTCGCGGCCCGTGACTCCGTGGAAACCACAGGGACACGGATTCGCCGCCAACACCAGCTGGAATCGTGCCGGATACCGCACCTGGATCGCCGCTCTGCCTATGCTGACCCATCCAGATTCCAGTGGGGTGCGCAGTGCGTCAAGGACGCGCGTCCCGAACTCGGGTGCCTCATCGAGGAACAACACGCCACGGTGCGCCAAGGAAATCGACCCGGGACGCACCAGTCGCGCTCCCCCACCAATTATCGAGGCCGGTGAGGATGAGTGGTGAGGATCCGCATAGGGCGGATCGATCAACAACCCTCCGCTGAGGTCCAATCCGGCAAGCGAGTGCAAAGCGGAGACCTCAACCGCTTCCTCACCATCGAGGGAAGGCAGGATGCTGGTCAACCGAGAGGCGAGCATGGTTTTCCCCACACCGGGTGCGCCGTGCAGGAACACGTGATGTCGTCCCGCTGCTGCCACCTCCATCACCCAGCGGCCTTCGATATGCCCCTTTACTTCCCGGAAATCCAGGGTAGGCCTGTGTCTGGAAGTCACATCTTCATCGGCCGGAGGTTCCCATCCACCCAGTGGCGGTTCCCCGTTGAGTACGGCGACGAGATCCTTCAGATGTCCGACGGCCCACACCGTGATCCCGGGCACCAGGGATGCCTCGGCTTCCTGACTGGCCGGGACGATCACCTTGTCAAAGCCGCTCCTGACCGCAGCGAGTAGAGCCGGTAGGATTCCCGGGACTCGCCGCAATCTTCCGTCCAGCCCCAACTCACCCAGGCACACATGATTCCGAGCCGCGTCCTTCGGCACCTTGTCGATGGCCGCCAGGGCAGCCGTTGCTATGGCCAGGTCGTAGTGGGTTCCGGTCTTCGGCAGGTTGGCCGGAGAAAGATTGATGGTGACCAGCCCACTGGGCCACGGCAACTCAGCTCCCGTCACCGCTGCCCGAACCCGTTCCTTCGCCTGCGAGAGCGCCGCATCCGGCAGACCGACGAGCACGGTGCGGGGAAGACCGCCTCCCTCGGCCACCTCAACCTCGACCATCGCTCCTTCAATCCCGTTGAGTGCCACGGACCAAGCTGACGCGGTGCTCATTCCTCGATCCCCCGGACGTGATTGATCACGGGTTTCTCCCCGGGACGCAGCAGCACTCCTATGGCGTCGATGCGCACGAGGTCCGCTCGGATTCTGTGCTCGGCAAGCCACAGCCAACAGAGCTGTCGTAGTTTTTTGCGTTTGCGCCACGTGACCGCTTCGAGTGGGTCACCAAACCCGAGCCCCGAACGGCACTTCACCTCGATGAAAACCAGCGCCCCGGCATGTGGATCGTGAGCGATGATGTCGAGCTCACCCTCGTTGCACCTCCAGTTGCGGTCGAGCACCTGCCACCCGAGACCGGTCAGATGCTCGACGGCGTGCTCCTCCCCGATTCGCCCGATCGCCCGAGGTTTTCCACGAACAACCACAAGATCACCTCCTGCCACCACTCTGGGCAGAAGATGGCATCCGCGAGCAGTTTTCCACAGGAAAACTTTTCCCACGGACCTTTCAGAAGGTCGCGTCGGCAGGCCTGCAATATCCCAGCAGGACCGCCACGAGAACGCCTAGCCCTGGTTGGGAACCGGGAAGTCGGAGTGAGTGATCTCCTCGATCGAGACATCCCGGAAAGTCAGGACCTTCGCACTCTTCACGAATCGCGCAGGCCGGTACATGTCCCACACCCACGCATCGCCCATGGAGACCTCGTAGTAGACATCGCTTCCCTCGGTCCGCACCTTCAGATCGACGGCGTTGCACAGATAGAACCGCCTCTCGGTCTCCACTGCGTACGTGAAGATGCCGACTACGTCCTTGTATTCGTGGTAGAGGTCAAGCTCCAGCTTGCTCTCGTACTGTTCCAGATCTTCCGTGCTCATGGTGCATCACACTCTAGCCGCATCGGGTACACAGGAGTAGCTGAGGCGGTGGATCGGGCTCGGCCCGAGCAGCTTCAGGGCCCTCTTGTGGGCGACGGTGCAGTATCCCTTGTGCACGGCAAGGCCGTAGCCGGGGTACTCCCGTTCGTAGGCAACCATGATCGCATCGCGCTGGACCTTGGCGACGATGGAAGCGGCGCTGATGCACGCGGCAACCTTGTCTCCCTTCCAGATGCTCAACCCCGGTGCTCCCAGACCGCTCACCGGAAATCCGTCGGTCAGGACGAACCCCGGCCTGACGTGCAGCCGCGCCACGGCTCTGCGCAGTCCTTGAAGATCGGCCTCATGCATCCCCAAGGTGTCGCAGTCAGCGGGTTCAACTCGTGCCCAAGCGACCGCGACGGCGTTTTCCAATATCACTGAGCAGAGCTCAACCCTGCGTTTCGGGGTCAAGGCCTTGGAGTCGTCGAGCCCTTCAACCGGGCGGGCAGGATCCAGGATCACCGCGGCAGCCACCAAGGGGCCGGCACAGGCCCCACGCCCCGCTTCATCCGCCCCGGCAACCGGACCGAACCCAGCGGACGTCAGGACGTTCTCATAGACATGGACGTCTTTCAGCACCCGGCCGGGGCCTCGATGATGGTGGGTTCCGCGGGAGCTTCCCGCTCGGGTTTGGGAATTCTCGCGAAGGTCTCCGGCACCCGGAAGGTCGACAATCTGTCCAGCGGAGCCACGATGGCCACAGCCGCACCCACCACTTTGTTCGTGGGGACGAAGGCCGCCGCTCCGGGTTTTCCTCCGACCCGCGTGTCCCTCAAATGGCATCGTGAATCCGCTGAGGCATTCCGGTGATCGCCCATCACGAAAATGTGATCAGCGGGAACGATGACATCGAAGGGTAGGTTCGACGGGGCGACCTGAACGCCATCCTCGGAGTACAAGTACTGCGACTCGTCCAAGGCTGTTCCGTTCACGGTCACGGCTCCCTCAGCCGTACAGCAGGTCACCCGATCCCCCGGCATACCGATCGCGCGTTTTATGAGATATCCCCCGCCGGGATTCGGAAGGACTCCTATGAACTCCAAGACCTGTTCCATCGGCGTGTGCGCCGGTTGGGGGCCCGAAAGCCAGTGCGCAGGATCCTCGAAGACCACCACGTCACCGCGCTGGAACCCTCCGAACTTGGCCACCAGAACCCTGTCCCCAACTTTCAGGGTGTTCTCCATACTGCCGCTCGGAATGCTGAACATCTGGGCGACGAACCCCCGCAGCAGGGTGGAGATCAGGAGCGCACCAACGAGAATGAGAGCGATCTCTCCCACTCCGCTGAAGAATCTTCGCGGGAAGGACCGCTCCTTCTCCTGTGTGGCTCCGGTGCCGGAATCATCGGTGCTTTCCAACGCATTCGCCTTCCTGAGAAAAACAAGCGGCCCGCACCGCCGGGTTCACCCTACAGGCACGGGCCAAGCAGATGCCCTCAGGCTCGCTTTTCCTTGATCTTGGCGGCCTTGCCGCGCAGACCACGCAGGTAGTACAGCTTGGCGCGACGCACGTCACCCCGACGCTCCACCTCGATCTTCTCGATGATGGGGCTGTGGAGCGGGAAGGTGCGCTCGACGCCCACCCCAAAACTCACCTTCCGAACCGTGAATGCTTCCTGCACCCCGCTGGCGTTGCGGGCGATCACGACACCGGCGAACACCTGGACACGAGACCGACTACCTTCGATGACTCGCACATGCACGCGTACGGAGTCGCCGGGGCGAAAATCGGGAATGTCGGTTCGCAGAGCGGCCTGGTCGACGGCCTTGATCAAGGGATTGGTCATGATGTCCTCGTCAGTGCCACAGGTCACCGCGGTCGTGGTTCTCTCGCCACACCCCGGTTGTCCCCCTGTGGCAGGAACCGGGTTCGGGCTGGCTGCCCGGTTGGGCAACGGCTGACAATTATGCCACAAAAGCACGGCATGACGCGCGTCCTCGGGAGCCGACGTGGGGCGCCCGTTTCCGGACGCCCCACACGGGTGGCCTTGGCGCGATGGCGCGGAGACGCAGGGTCTCCTATTTGCCGTCGCCCTTGAACAGCGATTTGATGAGGTCGCGGTTCAGCTGGGAGATGGATTCCAGCGGGATACCCTTCGGGCAGACCGCGGCGCACTCCCCGATGTTGGTGCAGTTGCCGAACCCCTCCTGATCGTGCTGGGCAACCATCGACTTCACACGACGGTAGCGCTCCGGCTGTCCCTGCGGGAGCATCGCCAAGTGTGTGATCTTCGCCGATGTGAACAGCATCGCGGAGCTGTTCGGACAGGCAGCGACGCATGCGCCACAACCGATGCATGTTGCGTTGTCGAACGCCTTGTCGGACTCCCGCTTCGGGGCGGGGGTTGCGTGGGCATCCGGAGCGGAGCCCGTGTTGGAGGAGATGTAACCACCGGATTGGACGATCCGGTCCAACGCCGTGCGATCGACCGCGAGGTCCTTGAGCACCGGGAAGGCACCGGCCCGCCAAGGCTCGATCTCGATCGTCGCACCATCGGCGAAGGAACGCATGTGCAACTGGCAGGTGGTGGTGGCGGAACCGCCATGAGCGACGCCGTTGATCACGAGACCACACATGCCGCAGATACCCTCACGGCAATCATGATCGAATGCGACAGGTTCCTGGTTCGCATCCGTGAGCTGCTCGTTGAGCATGTCGAGCATCTCCAGGAAGGACATGTCCGGGGACACGCCATCGATGTCGTACTCGGCCATCGCGCCCCGGGCGTTGGGGCCGGCCTGGCGCCAGATGCGCAGCTTGAGCTTCACTTGTAACTCCGTTGCTTCAGTTCGATTGCCTTGTAGACGAGAGGTTCACGGTGGAGGATCGGTTTGTTGCCCTCACCGGTCCACTCCCAGGCCGCGACGTAGAGGAACTCGTCGTCATGGCGAAGCGCCTCGCCCTCCTCGGTCTGGGACTCGGCCCGGAAATGGCCACCGCAGGACTCGCGACGGTGCAGGGCGTCGATGCACATCAACTCACCCAGCTCGAAGAAGTCAGCAACCCGTCCGGCCCTTTCGAGGGCCTGGTTGAAGTCCTCGTTGATGCCGGTGACGCGCACGTTGCGCCAGTACTCCTCACGGAGCTCGCGGATGAGACCGATGGCCTTGATCAGCCCCTCCTCCGTGCGGTTCATGCCGCAGTACTCCCACATGATCTGGCCCAGTTCCTTGTGGAAGGAATCCACGGAACGAGTGCCCTGGATGCTCAGCAGCTTGTAGACGCGTGCCGTGGCGGTCTGCACCGCCTCCACCACCGCCGGGTGCTTGTCCGAGATCTTCTCGAAGGGGCCGTCGGCCAGGTAGTCGTTGATCGTGTTGGGAAGCACGAAATACCCGTCGGCGAGCCCCTGCATCAGCGCCGATGCGCCGAGGCGGTTCGCGCCGTGGTCGGAGAAGTTGGCCTCACCCGTGACGTAGAGACCCGAGATCGTGCTCTGCAGGTCGTAGTCCACCCAGACGCCACCCATGGTGTAGTGAACCGCCGGGTAGATGCGCATGGGCACCTCGTAGGGGTTCTCGCCGGTGATCTGCTGGTACATGTCGAAGAGGTTGCCGTACCTGTTGGAGACCCCGTCCTTGCCCAACCGGTTGATGGCGTCGGAGAAGTCGAGGTAGACACCTCGCCGTACCTGTTTGGTGGTCCCGTCCGCCTGCTTCTCTGCCACGGCGGGGCCGACACCCCGACCTTCGTCGCACATGTTCTTGGCCTGGCGCGACGCGATGTCGCGGGGAACCAGGTTGCCGAACGCCGGGTAGATCCGCTCCAGGTAGTAGTCGCGGTCCTCCTCGGGGATGTCGCGGGGATCCTTGGCGCAGTCCTCGGCCTTCTTGGGCACCCAGATGCGGCCGTCGTTCCGCAGTGACTCCGACATCAGGGTCAGCTTGGACTGGGTGTCGCCGTGCACGGGGATGCAGGTGGGGTGGATCTGCGTGTAGCAGGGGTTCCCGAAGTAGGCGCCCTTGCGGTGCGCGCGCCAGGCGGCGGTGGCATTGCACCCCATGGCGTTGGTCGAGAGGAAGAACACGTTGCCGTAACCACCGGTCCCGAGGACGACGGCATCGGCGGTCCAGGCCTCGATCTTGCCGTTGACCATGTTGCGGGTCACGATGCCGCGGGCGCGGCCGTCGACGACGATCAGCTCGACCATCTCGTGGCGCGAGTACATCTTGACGGTGCCCGCCTCGATCTGGCGTTCCAGCTGCTGGTAGCAACCGATCAGCAGCTGCTGTCCCGTCTGGCCGCGGGCGTAGAAGGTGCGCTGCACCTGCACACCACCGAAGGAACGGGTGTCCAGGAGACCGCCGTACTCGCGGGCGAAGGGAACGCCCTGGGCGACGCACTGGTCGATGATGTTGGCGCTGACCTCGGCTAGCCGGTAGACGTTGGTCTCGCGGGCGCGGTAGTCGCCGCCCTTGACCGTGTCGTAGAACAGCCGGTAAGTGGAGTCGTTGTCGTTGCGGTAGTTCTTCGCCGCGTTGATGCCGCCCTGGGCCGCGATGGAGTGGGCCCGGCGAGGGCTGTCCTGGTAGCAGAAGTTCAGGACGTTGTAGCCGGCCTCGCCCAGGGTAGCGGCGGCCGCACCACCGGCCAGACCGGTACCGACGATGATGACGCTCAGCTTGCGCCGGTTCGCAGGGTTGACGAGACGCGCCTGGAACTGACGGGTCTGCCAGACCTTGTCGATCTCCACCGCGGGCGCTTTGGTGTCGACGATGTCCTCACCGTCGACCCAGTAATCTGCGGGGTTGAAATTCGTGGTCGTCATGGTGCTGCTCACTTCAGGATTCCGAACTGGACACACAGGGGCATGATCATGAATCCGGCGTAGAGCGCCACGGAAACGACCAGCGCGATGATGTTCAGCCACTTGCGGGAATTGGCGGACAGGTTTCCACCCAGCGTCGCGAAAGCGCTCCACAGACCATGACGGATGTGCATGCACACGAACAGGATGGACACGGCGTACAGGGCGGTGATCCACCACTGCTGGAATCCTGCGAGCACCATGGTGTGCGGTTCGGCGGCATGACCGCCCAGGATGCCGGGCACGATGGTGAACTGGACCAGGTGGAAGATCACGAAGAGAAGAATGATCACACCACCCCAGCGCATCGTGCGGGACGAGTAGGTCTGGGCCTGACGCTTGGTGACCTGGTACTTGTCGCCGCGGTTCTTGATGGTCTTCGCCGACAACGTCGCCGCGGACCAGATGTGGAGAGCGATGGCCAGAAGCAGCGCTGCCCTGAACACCCATATGAACTGCCCGGCCGGCATGATCGGAGCCATGATGCCACCATCGTCGGTGGCGCCCTTCAGCCAGTGGGCGTAGTGGTCGAAGGCCTCGTAGCCGACAAACATCTTCAGGTTGCCGTACATGTGCACGAGCAGAAAGACGATCAGGATCAGGCCGGTGACCGCCATCAGGGCCTTCCGCGCGACCGTGGACCGCAACGCTCGTTGATGGATAGTTAGTGATGTTGCCACGAGGGTCACTCTAGCTGCCTTCCGGCGTAATTTCGCACACCGGGTCCGGTTAAGGGTCGCCCCGTCGCAAAAACGCGCCAAACCCTTGTCCAGAAGGGGTTTTACGCTACCCGGAAGGGACGAAAATAGCCTCTTCAGACCCCCCTCTGGAACAGATCCGGGCGGCGTTGCCGGGTACGTTCCAGGGCCTGTTCCCGACGCCATGTCGCGATGGCCGCATGGTTGCCGGACAGCAGGACGGGGGGTACCTCCCGATCCCGCCAGACAGGGGGTTTCGTGTAGTTGGGATACTCCAGCAGCCGGTGCCCGGGAGCGTGTGATTCCTCCACCAGCGACTCCGGGTTCCCGAGCACTCCGGGGATGAGCCGCACCACCGCCTCGGTGATGGTCAGCACCGCCACCTCACCGCCGTTCAGCACATAGTCGCCAAGGCTTACCTCAATGAATTCGTAACTCTCCGCGCAGTGGTCCAGCACCCGCTGGTCGATGCCCTCGTAGCGTCCGCACGCGAACACCAGCCTTTCCCGCGTGCTCAAGTCGTGGGCCAGGTCCTGGTCCAGCACCCGGCCCGTCGGTGTCGGTACCACCACCGTCATGGGCGCAGGGCTGAGGTGTTCCATGGCGTCCAGGGCCTCACCCCAGGGTTCGGGTTTCATCACCATCCCTGCGCCCCCGCCGTAAGGGGTGTCGTCGGTGGTGTGGTGCCGGTCGTGTGTCCACCAGCGAAGATCGTGGACGGCCAGATCGACAATGCCCGCCTCGATGGCCTTCCCCACCAGCGACAACGACAACGGCGCCAAATAGTCGGGAAAGATCGTGATGACGTCGATTCTCATTCGGTTTCCTCCAGCAGCCCGCCCACATCGGCGAACTGCACCTCCCCCGCCACGAGGTCGACCCGGGGCACCAGGGCCGACACGAAGGGAACCAGGCGCCTCCCGGAAGAGGTCTCGACCGCAAGGCAGTCCTGCGCCGGCAGATGCAGAACCTCCACGACCTCACCGACCTGCCGACCGTCGGCGCCCAACGCACGAAGCCCCACGAGCTGCCGGTCGAAGTACTCCTCCGGTTCGCTCGGGGTCTCGTCGGCGGGAACGTCGACGAACAGGCGCTCGCCACGAAGCGTCTCGACGACGGTTCTGTCCGGATACCCCCGGAAAGACGCCACCAGTCTCCCGCGGTGCCAGCGGATCCTTTCCAGAACCACCTTCTTCCCGGACGCGAGACGAAACCCGGACCCCGGCTGGAACCGGCGTCCGGGTTCGTCGGTACGCACATCGATGAACACGTCGCCGCGGATGCCGTGGGCGCGACCCACGACTCCGACGAGCACCTCAACCAGATCGGTCAAGGGGAACCCATTCAGCGGCGACGGGGCCGGTCGACATCGACGAAGTCGACGCGGACCTGTTCGCTTCCCGCCAGCGCCCCGACCACGGTGCGCAGTGCACTCGCCGTACGGCCCTGCCGACCGATCACCTTTCCGATGTCCTCCGGGTGGACACGCACCTCCAGAAGCCGACCGCGGCGCAGGTCCTTGTCCCGCACGGTCACGTCATCGGGGTTGGAAACGATCCCAGCGACCAAGTGCTCGAGAGCGTCGGCGAGCACGGCTCAGGCCTCCTGCTCGGTGGCCTCGTCCCCGGCGGGGGTCTCGGTGGCAGCTTCTTCCTCGGCCTTCTTCTTCGCCCTCGAGATGGCGGGGGCGACGGCACTGCCATCCTCGGCCAGGGCCTTCGCGAACTCGGCCTCGCGGTCTCGCGGCTCGGGTTGCGGAAGGATTCCGGAGGGGGTGTCCTCTCCCGTGAACTTCTGCCAGTCGCCGGAACGCTTGAAGATGGCGACCACTGCCTCAGTCGGCTGGGCGCCCACGGACAGCCAGTACTGGGCGCGCTCGGAGTTGACGCGGATCAACGAAGGATCGTTCTTGGGGTGGTAGAGACCGATCTCCTCAATGGCCTGCCCGTCCCGCTTGGAACGGGAATCCATGACGACGATGCGGTAGTGGGGGGAGCGAATCTTGCCGAGACGCTTCAGACGAATCTTGGTAGCCAAGTTCGGAATCTCCTGTTGCTTGTGGGTCTGTGACCAGACGAGTTGGATGACCAATGAACGGTGCGTGTGGGGCACGCCCGGCATTGACCGGTTGAACCGTGCTCGCCGGAGTTAGAGGGCGCCAGCGACAGGTGCGGATGTATTCTGCCAGATTTCTCCGTACAGTCCCAACAAATCCCCGTAGGATCGGTATCGTGGACATCGGCGAGGAAGACTTCTACGCGTTGGTCGAGGAGGCCTTTGACGCCCTCCCGGAGGAGTTGCTCAGCGCTCTGGACAACGTGGCCATCGTGGTGGAGGACGAACCGGAGGACGGTTCCGACACCCTGGGGGTGTACGAGGGAACCGCCCTGACCGAGCGTGACTCCTCGTGGTTCGGAACCTTGCCCGACCGGGTGGTGCTGTTCCGTGGCCCCCTGTCACGCATGTGTGAGGACGAGGACGAACTGTTCGAGGAGATCGCCATCACCTTGGTCCACGAGATCGGGCACTACCACGGCATCGGTGAGGAGCGGCTCCACGAGCTGGGTTGGGGTTGAGCCCTGCCCCGACCCGGCGCGGCTTTTACGCGTGCGCGTGGTCTCCGCCCCTTCGCTGATGCTGACCATGGGCCCGGATCCCCGTTTGAGGGGCCGGGAACTTCCGAATCAGGACACCACTCGCCCCCGCAGGACCCGGGCCACGGGATCCCGGAGAACCCCGGTGTCGGCGCGCGGATCGGTATTGGTGACGATCAGGTCCGCGCTGGCCCCTTCCGTGAGGGAGTCCGCACCGAGCCATGATCTGGCTCCCCAACTCGAGGCCTCGATGGCGAACGCGCCACCACCGAGCGAGGCCAGCTCCGCGACCTCGGAGAGGATTTCTCCGTGGGGCACGACGGTGCCCGCGTCGGTGCCCGAGTGCACCTCGATCCCGGCTTCGATGGCCTTGCCGATGGTTTCCCGGCGGCGTGCGTACAGGGCCATCATGTGGTCGGCGAACACCGGGTACTTGTCGCGTCCCGGCTCCGCGTACTGGGGGAACCTGTTCAGGTTGATCATGGTCGGCACCAGGGCGACACCGCCGTCGGCCATCTGCTGGATCACCTCATCGCTCATGCCGGTGCCGTGTTCGATGCAGTCGATCCCGGCCGCCACCAGCTCGGCGACGGACTGTTCCCCGAAGCAGTGGGCGGTGACTCGGGCGCCCTCCTCGTGGGCCACCGCGATCGCCTCGGCCGCCAGAGCGGCCGGGAAGGAGGGTTCGAGATCACCCGTTGAACGGTCGATCCAGTCGCCGACGAGCTTCACCCAGCCGTCGCCGTCGCGGGCCTCATGGCGTATCTGCTCGATGAGGGCCTCGGGCTCCACCTCGACCGCCAGGTGACGGATGTAGCGGCGGGTGCGGGCAACGTGCCTGCCCGCGCGGATCAGCCTCGGCAAGGTTTCGTCCCCCTGCACCCATCGGGTGTCGCAGGGGGATCCCGCATCGCGAACCAACATGGTCCCGGCGGCCAGATCGGCGCGCGCCTGACGGCGTGTCTCCTCGACGCTGACGGCCCCCTCCACCCCCAGTCCGATGTGGCAGTGGGCATCCACCAGCCCGGGGATGATGTAGGCGTCCCGGGCCAGGGTCCTCGCCCCGGAGACGGGTTCAGCGGTGAGTCTGCCGTCGACCACCCAGAGGTCCCGGGGTTCCTCGTCGGGCAGGAAGGTGCCGTGTATGTGCATGGGCTCCGCAGTCATGAGCGAAAGCATAGGGACTCCGGGGCCAGGAATGGACTATTTCTTCTGCTGCTGGTCGAACATCTTCTGCAGTTCGGGGGGCAGCTGGAAGTCGTCGATCGTCTGGGGGAAGGCCTGCGCGGCCCCGGGTTTGACGCCGAGGGCGCGCTCGGCCTCCTGCTGCTTGCGTTTGGCGGGGTTTCCGGAGATCTTCCGTCCGCGCTTCTTGGACTTGCCCTGCTGTTTGCGTGCCGCGCGTCCTCCACCCACGCCCGGCATTCCGGGCATTTTCCCACCGGCCAGTTGTTCCATCATCTTGCGGGCCTCGACGAATCGCTTGACGAGGTTGTTGACATCCGAGACCTGCACCCCGGCACCCTTGGCGATCCGCGCCCTGCGGGAGCCGTTGAGGATACCGACGTCATCGCGTTCCGTCGGGGTCATCGAGAAGATGATCGCCTCGATCCGGTCGACCTCCTTCTCGTCGATGGAGTTGATGGCGTCCTTGAACTGGCCTGCGCCCGGCAGCATTCCGAAGATCTTGCTCAGTGGTCCCAGCTTCCGCAGCTGCTGCATCTGGGCCAGGAAGTCCTGCAGCCCGAAGCTTCCCTTGCCTGCGCTGAGCTTCTCGGCCGCCTTACGGGAGGATTCCGCGTCGAAGTTCTTCTCGGCCTGCTCGATCAGGGTCAGCACGTCACCCATGCCGAGGATGCGGGAGGCCATCCGGTCGGGGTGGAAAACGTCGAAGTCTGCCAGGCCCTCGCCGTTCGAGGCGAACATGATGGGTTTGCCGATGACCCGGGCGATGGACAGGGCCGCGCCGCCGCGGGCGTCGCCGTCGAGTTTGGTGAGGACCACCCCGTCGAAGCCGATGCCCTCGTTGAATGCCTTGGCGGTGTTGACGGCGTCCTGGCCGATCATGGCGTCGACGACGAACAGCACCTCGTCGGGGCGTGTGGCGGCCTTGATGTCGGAGGCCTGTTGCATCAGCACCTCGTCGATGCCCAACCGGCCTGCGGTATCGATGACCACCACGTCGTAGAGATTGCGTTCAGCGTGTTCGAGCGCTGCACGGGCCACGTGAACCGGGTCGCCGACGCCGTTTCCGGGTTCCGGCGCAAAGACGTGCACCCCGGCCCGTTCCCCCACGATCTGGAGCTGGTTCACCGCGTTGGGGCGCTGCAGGTCGCAGGCCACCAGCAGGGGGCTGTGTTTCTCGGATCTCAGCCAGCGACCCAGTTTCCCGGCAAGGGTGGTCTTGCCCGCGCCCTGCAGACCGGCGAGCATGATCACCGTCGGCGGTTTCTTGGCGAATCGGATGGGACGATCCCGCCCGCCCAGGATTCCGATGAGTTCCTCGTTGACGATCTTGATGATCTGCTGTGACGGGTTGAGGGCGCGGCTGATCTCAACGCCGAGGCAGCGCTCCTTGACGGCGGCGACGAACTGCTTGACCACCCCGAGGTTGACATCCGCTTCCAGCAGGGCGATGCGGATCTCCCGCATCGTGGCGTCGATGTCCGTCTGTGTGAGTCGTCCCTTGGCCCTGAGGCCCTTGAACGTCTCTGCCAAGCGTTCCTGAAGTGTGTCGAACAAGTCCGTGCTCCTTGGATTCCGAGGCGGTGCCTGCCAAGAATACAGGGGCTCCTCAGCGCATGTGGCTGCTCGGCCCTCCGACGGACTCCGCTTCGCTCCCCCGGTTGGGAATTTCCACCGTCACCACCCACTGGCCCCCTTCGGGTCCCGCGGTGAACCGCCCTCCGGAGAGATCAATGCGTTCCTGGATTCCTGAAAGCCCGTAGCCGAGCGACAGCTTGGATTCTCGCTTTTTCTTCGGCATTTCGTTGCAGATGCGAAGCACGGTGGTGGTCTCCCCCACATCCAGCTCCACCAGGCATTTACCTCCGGGATCCGCGTAGCGGATGATGTTGGTGACCCCCTCCTGCATGGCGCGGGTGAGGGTGCGTCGTGTGATCGGGGGCAGATCGTCAGATGCCGGGTCTATCCTGAAGTCGGCGTGGATGTAGGAGTTCTTGAGGGTGCCCTGCAGGCGGCCGGCCACGGTGAGGGGCCGCACCAGAGCGGGCAGCTTTCCCTCCTCCCCCTCGGACATGACGTCGGTGAGCAGGAAGAGCTCGCCATCCGCCGCTTCGAGCGATCCCGCGATCCGATCCAAAGCGAATCGAACCTCCGTTGGGTCATCGCTCTCCCCGTATGCCATGCACTGCAGCAGGATCACGGAGAAGTGGTGGGCGAGCACGTCGTGGAGTTCACGGGCGAGAAGGTTGCGTTCCTCCGTGCGGGCGGCCTCGATGGCCTCCATGAGAGCGGCTGCCCGTTCGCTCTGTTCCGCCCGGATCCTTTCGTACTGCCCGTTCAGAGCGGAATAGACCAATCCGACGAATGAAATCGACGCGCCCGCAAGGAATTCCGGTCTGCTTTCCACACCGCTGACGACGAGCCCCCACATGCCAATGAAGACCGCCAAGCCCATACCGAGAATCCAGTAGGGCTTCTGGGTTCGGCCAAATTTCCAGCACGCCATCAGGAGCACGATGGACAGCGCGACGGGGGTCTGTTCGGGGGTGATCAGCATGCCCGCCGCTGCCGCGGCGGCCACGGCCCCACCGGTGAGCGGCCACCGGAGCATGACGGCACTGCTCACGTACCCGAGGAGGGGCCACGCCAAGGCCCATCCCAGCGGTTGGGTCAGGTAAGTCCGAAGAGCCATGATCCCCATGAAGAGCAAGGGCACGGCGGTGCCGAGGATTTTCCTCCCGAGTGATTTCTTCTTCCCCTTGACGGCGGCCGCGTCATCCACTTCCCCGTATCGGGATTCCGGGAGGCGGATCTCGAACAGGTGTCCTCTGCCGGTGAATCCCTTGGAGAACTGTCCCCCCAGCGATTGAACCCGCTCCCGGATTCGCTCGAATGCCGATTTGTCCTCCGAGCGGAGTTTGTTGGGGGTGACGAGTTCCACCATCATGCGGGTGGTGTGGCTGGAGGGGCATTCCACCTTGAGGCGCAAGGGATCGGGGCGCAGGGCGTCGGAGGATTTCAGCACCAGCTGCGCCACCCGGGTGGCGGTGAGCTGGGTGAGCACGCTTCTTCGGTCGAGCTCTTCATCGACCTTCAGGTCCACGTGGAGACCTTGCAGGCGCAGGGCCTCCGCCGCGCTGGAGAGTATCTGGACCGATCCGATGATGGATTTCGACTCGTCGCTGCCATCGGCCACGGGATCCTCGCGCAGCATCCCGACCAGGGCCCGGACGCGGGTGACCGCATCGAGGCAGACGGTCTGCACTCTTTCGATGGCGTCCCGAAGGGCCCAGGTGTCGGATGTGCGGCGCGGGGCCTTGTGGCCCTTCCACGCCTCCTCGAGGCGTTCGCCCACGACCCGGCGGAGCTCCCCCGCCAGCCGCAGGCGTTCGCCGCTGCGAATCTCGACGATATCCCCGGCCAGGATGGCAAGGCGCACCTCCCGGCGCTCAAGAACGGCGAGAACGCCTTTGAAGGCCAGTCCCAGGAAGACGCCGAAAACGGTCAGGAAAGTGTAGTCGAACATCTGCCCGACCAAGCCCTCAAGACCCCTCATGGCGCTGAGGCTGCGAATCCCCCCGTAGCCTGTTCCCAAGAGAACGACCATGGAGATCGGCCGCACGCCGTAGCGGAAGGCGAAAGTGGCCGATGCCAGCACGAAGAACACGGGGTCGGCTCCGGCGTCCCCGGTGACCATCACGAATACCAAGGGCAGCAGCCCGATGCACAGTCCGATCCACGGCCACCAGAGCAGCACGAAGGAAGCCACCGCGATCGAGACGTGGGTCAGGACAACCAAGGGACGTATCTCGGCCCCTTCGATGAAAAGCTCCAGAATATTGGAAATGAACTGAAAACCTACGGCGAACAGGACGAACCAGCGCCCGAGGTCGACCAGAGCGACCGTCGGGCTCTTCTCCTCAGCTTCCTGGCTCATGTCCCCCCGCTCAGATCAGCTCACTTCCCGATTCGGAAACCATGCATTCTTCTCTTTCAAGCCATCATTACCTTTTGCACCAAGTAGTCGTCTTGAAGAGCCACCAAATGATACAGCCAACGCCGCCACGGTTGGCCTCGTTGCCTTTCACCACGGAGATGGAGTTCTGATTGGCGACCGGCTCGGTGGTGTTGGCGGTCGCGGGAACCGCACCAAGGGCCAAGCAGGATCCCAACACGAGAGCAGCTGCCGCAAGGCGCATCTTTTTCATTGCTTCCTCCGTTTTTTCACGCGATCCACCACCTCCTACTCCCAGCAACGCTCAGATCTTACACACCGCGTCGCCGCGGCCGCACTCCTCGGGGCGGGTCACCCACAGACAAACCGGCCGGCTTCGCGCCACCATCGAGGCATTCCGTCCGCCTCGCGTCTCCGGGAAGACACGTCCTTCCGCGTGGCGCGGCGGTTGATGGGGCAAAACCCGGTTCCGTGGATTATGGTTTTCATCATGACCGAGCTCTGCCGTGTACTAGTCGCTGATGATGATCCCATGGTCCGCGAGGCCTACCGCATGTTCCTGGCGCGACACGACGATCACGAGGTGGTTGGTGAGGCCCGCAACGGGCGGGAGGCCGTGGAGGCCTACGAAGAACTGAAGCCGGACGTGGTGCTCATGGATCTTCAGATGCCCGACATGTCAGGGGTTGATGCCATTCGCGAGATCAATCGGAAACATCGCGGGGCCTGCATAGTTGCCCTGACCACCTTCGGCACTCAGGAGTACATCATTTCCGCTCTGCGCGCCGGCGCCTCCGGATACCTGATGAAGGATTGCGGCGGCCCCGCCCTGCTGAACGGTATTCAGCAGGCCCGTGACGGCGACATGCCGCTGGCGCCGGGGGTTCGGCGCGAGCTGGTCGCCGATCTTCTGACGGGACACCCCAAGATCCTGACCGACGAGGCGGCAGCCGCCGGGCTCGCCCCCCGTGAGAAGGAATTGCTGATCTGGCTCGGCCAAGGAATGACGAATGCGCAGATCGCAGCCAAGATGTTCATCTCCGAGGGTTCCGTGAAACAGTATCTGTCCCACATCGGTGACAAGATGGGGCTGAAGTCCCGCACCCAGATCCTGGTGCGGGCCATTCAGCTGGGTCTCGTCGATCCGACGCTCATGACTCCCGGACTGTCCTGAAGTATATTTCCGCGTTCATTCCCCGAGGATTCCGGCAACGAATCCCTCGGGGTCGAAGGGCGCAAGGTCGTCCACGCCTTCCCCGAGGCCGACGAGCTTGACCGGAACCCCGAGTTCGCGTTGCACCTGAATGACGATGCCGCCCTTCGCGGAACCGTCCAGCTTGGTGAGCACGATTCCGGTGACATCCACCACGTCGGAGAAGATCCGGGCCTGCGTCATTCCGTTCTGGCCCGTGGTGGCATCGAGGACCAGCAGGACCTCGGTGACGGGTGCCTTCTTCTCGATGACGCGCTTGACCTTGCCGAGTTCGTCCATCAGCCCAACCTTGGTGTGCAGCCGTCCGGCGGTGTCGACGAGCACCACGTCGGTTTCCTCTTCCTTGCCCTTGGCGACCGCGTCGAAGGCGACGGACGCGGGGTCACTGCCCTCGGCGGAGCTCACCGTCTCGACACCGACCCGCTCCCCCCATGTGGCGAGTTGTTCGGCGGCGGCGGCCCGGAAGGTGTCGGCCGCGCCAAGCATCACGGAGCGCCCCTCGGCCACCAGCACCCGGGCCAGCTTGCCAACGGTGGTGGTCTTGCCCGTCCCGTTGACCCCGACCACCATCACGACGGCGGGGTCGCCATCGGCCGCTGTCAGGTTCAGGCTCCGGTCGAGATCTGGCTCGACCAGCTTCAGGAGTTCGGCGCGCAGCACCTGACGGGCGCGTTCGGGATCGGAGATCCCGTCGATGCTCAGTTCCCGGCGCAACGCCTCGGTGAGTTCCGTGGTGGGTCCAACACCCAGGTCGGAGGCGATCAGGGTGGCCTCGAAATCGTCCCAGGTCTCGGAATCGATCCGATCGACGCTCAGCAGTTCACCGAGCGCCCGGGCCAGCGCATTGTTGCTCGAGGCCAGGCGGCGACGCAGCCGGGCAAACCGGGAACGCGGCTCCTCGGGCTGATCCAGTTCGGGCCTCGCCGGTTCAGGCTCAGCGATCTCACCCGCCGGCTCGTCATCCGATGCATCCTCGGGTACCGGCTTCTCCTCGACAACGGCTCCCTCCTCAGGGGCCTCGATCGCCTCGGGCTTCTCACCGGGGGGCAGTTCCTTCTTGCCGTACCTGATGACGAGCGCTGCGGCCACCAGCCCGGCCCCGACGATCGCGACGACCAACCAGAAAATCAAATCTCCCACGGGGCAATCCTAGGACCTGTTGCGGAAGTCATGCCCGGTTTCATCGCTCCGGGGCGAACGGAACCGGACGTGACACGCCACCGGGTCATGGTTGCTGGAGTCGCTGGCTGACCACGGTGGAGATGCCGTCGCCGCGCATGGTCACACCGTAGAGGCTGTCCGCAATCTCCATGGTGCGTTTCTGATGGGTGATCACGAGCAGCTGGGAGCTCTGCCTCAGTTCCTCGTAGATTCCGAGCAGGCGACCCAGGTTGGCGTCGTCCAGGGCCGCCTCCACCTCGTCAAGGATGTAGAAGGGGCTCGGGCGGGCGATGAACAGGCTGACGAGGAAAGTCACGGCCACCAGCGAACGTTCCCCTCCCGAGAGCAGCGAGAGCCGTTTGACCTGCTTGCCCGCGGGCCTGGCCTCGACGTCCACCCCGGTTTCCAGCCAGTTCCCGGGCTCGGTGAGTAGTAGCTTGCCCTCGCCCCCGGGGAAGAGCCGCTGAAAAACCTCCCCGAAGGTGCGTTCGACATCGCGATAGGCCGCTTCGAAGACCTCTTGCACCCTCCGGTCGACGTCGTCGATCAGCGCGAGCAGGTCGGCACGGGTTTGCTTCAGGTCGGCGAGTTGCTCAGCCAGGAAGGCGTGCCGGATCTTGAGCGCCTCGAACTCCTCCAGCGCCAGCGGATTGACCCGGCCCAGGGCCGCCAGCCCCCGCTCGGCGCGTCGCAGGCGTTTCTCCTGCTCCACGCGCACGTAGGGAACTGGCTCGGGAGCCTCGTCGTCGGGGCCGAGGGCGGTGCCGTCGGGCCAGGTGATGACCGGGACGAGCTGCTCCGGACCGTATTCGGCGACGAGTTGGTCGCCTTCCAGGCCCAATTCGGTCAGGCTTTTCTCCTCCAGCTGTTCGATCCGCATCCGGCGTTCGATCCGGGCCAGCTCGTCCCGGTGGGCGCCCCGCATGAGTTCTTCAAGGCGTTGAGCGGCCGCCCGAGAGGCCTGCCTGGCCGTGACCGTGGCAGCTTCAGCGGCCCGCCTGCGGGCCTCCGCGGTGTCCCGGCTGGCGGCGGCCCGTCCCATGGTGGCGTCGGTCATCCTCGCCAGTTGAAGGGATGCGTCGTACACCGCCCGGCCCACCGCGGCCTCGCGGCGAAGTTGTTCCGCCCGGGCACGGGCCTTGGCGCGCGACTGGCGTTCCGCGGCCGCGGCCCGCAACAGGCCATCGGCCCTGCCCGCCAGCGAACGGGCCTGTTCCTCGGCCGTTCGCAGCAGCAGCCTGGCCTCCATCTCCGCCTGCCGGGACAGTCTTGCGACCACGGCCAGTTCATCGCGGCTGGTGGGGTCGGGTTCGAGGATCTCCTCCCCACTGGCCGCGGCGAGCCGGGCCTCCAGTTCGCCCAGCCGGGTTTCGTGCCCGGCCCGGCCCTGGCGGGCGGTCTCGATGGCCGAGGCCAACCGATCGGCCTCACGGGTGGCGGCCACCTGCGCCTGCCGATGGGCGCCGAGGGCATCCGAGATGGCTGTGAACTGCGCGTCGGATTCGTGCAGGGCCGCCAGGGCCGCGGCCTCCTCGTCGCGTGCCTGCTGCAGCGTGGCCCGTGCAGTTTCCAGGGCGAAGCGCTGCCGGTCCACCTCGGCGGCGATCCGCGCCAGCTGCTCCTCGGTCTCGGCCAGGTCCGCGTTCAGGGCGAGCAGCGAGGGTTTGGCGGTCGATCCACCCTCGACCAGCCAACTGGAGACCCGGTCGCCCGCCCGGGTCACGGCGATCAGCGACGGGTCGGCCTCGATCGCCCCCCTGGCCGCGGACAGATCCTCCACTGCCACGATCCCGGCCGACAGCCGGGCCAGCGCCCCCGTCAGCTCCCGGGACGCGGTGATGAGATCGAGCAGCGGGGTCTGCTCCTCCGCCGCCGCGCCGGCGACCATCACGTGGGAGCGTCCGAGGTCCTCCCCGGCCAGGTGTGCAACGGCCGAGAGGGCATCATCGAGTCCGGTGGCGACGACCGCCTCGGCCGCCGCTCCGAGACCCGCGGCCACGGCTTGTTCCCAGCCGGGAGCCACCTGGATGAGGTCCCCCAGTCGCCCCAGCACACCGGGACGTCCCAGCAGGTCGCTGGAGCCGTCGCGCTGCCGGGTGGCCAACCGCAGTGCCTCCACCCGCGCGGTGAGAGCGGCTTTCTCCTTCGCGAGGCGGGTCTCCTCCGCCGCGATCCACGCCACCTCGGTCTCGTATTCCGTCACGGCGCTGTTCGCGGCCTCCCACGCGGCGTCCAGACTCGACTCGTCGGTTCCCAACCCGGCGAGGGTGTTCTCGGCCTGCCGGTACTGGTCGGCGGCTTCCCGGGCCCGGGTGAGGGCCTCCTCCCGCCGTGCGGACAGGCGTTCCTCCTCCCCCTGTGCGGCTTCCAGCCGGGAAAGGACGGAGGCCACCTCTCCTTTGAGGCGGGCCAACCCTTCCCTGCGGTCGGCCACTGCGCGCAGGGCGGCCGCGTAGAGCTGTTCGGCCTCGGCGTGCCGGGTCTCGGCCTCGTTTCGCCGAGCGGATGCGTCGTTGAGATCTGACCGGGCCTGTTCGATGTCGTCGGCCAGTTCGGCCTCGCGTTGCCTGATCCCGCGCGCCTCGGCCTCCAGGGAATCGGGATCCCGGCCGGAGGCATCGATGACTGGCTGGGCGTCACCGTGTCTCATGCGTTCGGCCGCCACCGAGCTCGTCGAGGAGACCCGTTCCTTCAGAGCAGCCAGTGCATACCAGCGTTCCTGACAGCGATCGAAGTCCCGCGATGCCTCCTTCAGCTCCACCTCCGCCACCTCTTCAGCGACCATCGCGGACCGGACCTCGGCCTCCGCGCGTTCCTTCGCCTCGGTGGCCGCGGCCTCGTCGGCCAGGTCAGCCGCCAGTTCATCCCGGGCAGCACGGAGGTCGTCGGCCAGCAGTCGGGCTTTCGCGTCACGTTGCTCAGCCTGGATGACGGCGGCACGACGAGCTGTCTCTGCTTGGCGTCCGAGTGGTTTGAGCTGACGCTGCAGCTCCCCTATGAGATCTTGGAGCCGCTCCAGGTTTGCCCTGGTGCCCTCCAGCTTCCGGGCTGCTTTTTCCTTGCGTTTGCGGTGCTTGAGCACCCCGGCCGCCTCCTCGATGAATCCCCTGCGGGACTCGGGGGTGGCCTGGAGGATGGCGTCGAGCTGACCCTGGCCGACGATCACGTGCATCTCCCGTCCGATCCCGGAGTCGCTGAGCAGCTCCGTGACGTCCAGCAGACGGGAAGGAACACCGTTGATGGCATATTCGGACCCGCCACTGCGGAACATAGTTCGGGTGATGGTCACCTCCGCGTATTCGATGGGCAGAGCGCCGTCGGAGTTGTCGATGGTCAACTGCACCTCGGCGCGTCCCAGCGGTGCGCGCTTCGATGTGCCCGCGAAGATGACGTCCTCCATCTTCCCTCCACGCAGGCTCTTGGCGCCCTGCTCCCCCATGACCCAGCTCAAGGCATCCACGACATTGGATTTCCCGGATCCGTTGGGCCCGACGATGCATGTGATACCCGGCTCGAAAGTGAGAGTGGTAGCCGAGGCGAAGGACTTGAATCCCCTGAGGATCAGCTGTTTGAGGTACATGCAGGCTTTTCCCCCTGTCCCTTGGAGGGTTCGCGGGCGGCCCGGAAGGTCCAGAACTTGTTCACCAGGAAATTCACCGGGATGGTACAGACGATGGAGATCAGATTCGCCCAGTACTGGCGGCTCCGCAGACCAGAGGAACCATCAAAGATGCTGTCGGGCAGCGCAACCGGGGAGTGAGGATGCATCAGAGCCGTGATGATCACCTGCCCAAAAGCCAGCGCGACCAGTCCGACAAACAGGAATGGCCAGTACTCCCGAAACCATCCGGCCAGTTTGTGGGACTTGAAGGTCCACCAGCGGTTGAGTTGGAAATTGAACAGGTTCGCCACCAGGAACGCGATGGTGGACATGACGTGGTACCAGCGGATGTTGAACTCGGTACCCGGGATAGCGAGCCACACGCCTTCACCCTCCGGGACACCTGCGCTGGCCCAGAACAGCGGGAACAGCTTCCGGCAGGCGATGAGCGCCCCCATGTTCACCAGGACGCCGAGGCCACCGACGACCCCGAACCGGATGAACTGCCACAGGGAATCCTTGTTGTTTCGGAGCAATTGACCGATCGCGCTCATGTACCATCCTCACGGCTTGGGCAGCCGCTGGCATCGTGGGCACAGAAAGCTGCTTCGGTTGGCGAATCGTCGACGCACCACGAGTGTCGCGCAGCGCCGACATGGTTGGGCCTCACGCCCATAGGCGTCAAGTCCACGTTCAAAATACCCTGATTCACCATTGATATTGACATAGAGCGAGTCAAAAGACGTGCCACCAGCGGTCAGCGCCTCCGACATGACGTCACGGGCATGCCCCAGCAGAGCGACAGCACGTTTCTGGGTGAGGTGTTGTGTGGGATGCTCGAAGTGCAGCCTCGCACGCCACAGACATTCGTCAGCGTAAATGTTGCCGATTCCGGAAACGAGTTTCTGATCGAGGATGGCGCGCTTGACCGTGGTTCGTCTTCCCCGCATCCGTTTGGCAACCGCGACGGGATCGAACCTCGGATCGAAAGGATCGAGAGCAATGTGTGGGACCGGGCACTCGCCGCTTCGTGAGACGAACTCGAGTCCGCCGAACATGCGCTGGTCGACGAAACGCAGCTGGGTGCCGTCATCGAGATCGAACAGGACCCGCGTGTTGCGCAGCTGCGGATCGTGGGGCCGGTTTATCCGAAACTGCCCGCTCATCCCCAGGTGAGCGATCATGGCGTCGTCGCCCAGGACCAGCCAGAGGTACTTGCCGCGACGGGCGACCGCCTTGATTCCGCGCCCCGTGAGATCGGAGGCGAAGCCTTCCGGGCCACCGGGGTGAGAACGCACGGGACGGCGATGCAGGACCGTGACCGCTTCGATGGTGCGTCCGAGCACGTGTTTCTCCAGCCCCCGACGCACCACTTCAACCTCGGGAAGCTCAGGCATCCGGGGACAGATTCCGGTAGGCCTCGTGGGCGGCCAGCTGCTCGGCACGTTTCTTGCTGGATGCGACCCCCGCTCCGACGGCCTTCCCGTCGACCATGGCAGTGGCGGTGAAAACACGCTGATGGTCGGGTCCCTCCCCGACGATCTCGTACCGGGGCGGTTCCAACCCGTTGTGGGCGCAGTATTCCTGCAGAGCCGTCTTGTAATCGGTGTAATGTCCCTGCAGCTCGCTGGAGGCGATTCGTTCGTCGAGGAGTGCGTGCACGAAGCGTGCCGAAGCTCCCGCTCCACAGGACATGTGAATGGCTCCGATCACCGCTTCCATGGTGTCGGCGAGGATGGAGGTCTTGTCCGCCCCTCCGGTGTTGATCTCCCCCTGCCCCAACCGAATCAGCTCTCCCAGTTGCAGGTCACGTGCCACCTCGGCCAGGGCATGGGAACTGACCACCGACGCGCGCAGCTTCGCCAACTGGCCTTCGGCCAAGTTCGGGAAGGACGTGAAGATGTGCTCGGTCACCACGATCTGCAGCACTGCGTCGCCCAGGAACTCCAGCCTCTCGTTGCTGGGGATGCGCCCGTGCTCGAAGGCGAAACTGCGATGCGTGAAGGCGAGCTCGAACAGCTGGGCGTCCACTTGGACACCCAGCTCGTCAAGGAGAGCGGTTAGCTTGTTCAGGCCTCGACGACCTGACGACGGGCACCCTTGGCACCGTACTGGCCACAGGAAGGGCATGCGGTGTGGGACAGGTGCGGTTCACGGCAAGCCGGGTTCACGCAGATGACGGTGGGGACGACGGAAGTCTTCCACTGCGCACGACGCGAACGGGTGTTGCTGCGCGACATCTTGCGCTTCGGAACGGCCACGATCTTCTCCTCGGACTTGTTAGCCGCTGATTGGTCCAGTCCCGCACGGGACCACACTGACCAGCGACTCCTTTTCTGGTCTCAGTTCTCGCCGCCGAGGTCAAGCCCCGCCAGTTTCTCCCATCGCGGGTCAACCTTCTCCTCGTGCCCGTGGTTCGGGTCGTCGTTCAGGTTGAACCCACATTCCTGGCACAAGCCGAGACAGTCGGGATCACACAAGGGCGTGAACGGCAGCTCCAGCACCACAGAATCACGCAGGGCCTCCTCGAGGTCGACGGCGTCGTCAACGACGACACTCTCGTCCTCATCCACCTCGTTCCCGGGGTAGAAATAGAGTTCCTGCAGCTCAAAGGACTTCTCGCCCTCTATCGGACTCAGGCATCGGGCGCACTCGCCACGAACCTGCGCGCGAGCCGTTCCCGTGACCAGCACCCCTTCGACGACCGCCTCGAGCCTGAGGTCGAGATCGACTCCGGAGCCCTGTGGCACCGAGATCACGTCGTAGCCCAGATCGACCGGAGCCGGAACATCAACCTGAATTTCCTTCATCGCTCCCGGCCGCCGCCCCAACTCCAACACGTCGAAGACGTAAGGTGAGCGACGGTCCACATGGTGATGCACGGAGTTCATGGCAGGCATTCCCTTCGTCCGATCGACCATGACCACGTCATGACCGAGGATCTATCCTACCGAGCCGGCGAAGATTCACCAAAACATCCCAACGACACCCGGGTGTCGCCCCGACGCAACATACAAGGTACCCACAGGAGGGCAGTGAAAACAGGCACCCGGTCACCTGTTACCCTTGACAAATAGTTCGATACTCGAAGCATCCGGGCGGGAGGGGATCATGGATCCACAGGGCATGCTGTTCGACTACGTGGACCGCTTCCGCTCCCTCCTGCCACCGAGCGCCTGGCAGGGCATCGCCCGGGACTTGACCAAGAACGACGCGTTGACCCTGCTCCACCTCCACCGCGAACGATCCTCGCGGATGAGCGACCTGGCCGCCTACCTGGACGCCCCCCTCAACACGGCGACGGGGGTGGTCGCCCGGCTGCAGCGGCGCGGCTTGGTGGAGCGCAGGCACAGCCCTGACGACAAGCGCATCGTGTTGATCTCCCTGACAGAGAGGGGCCGCAGGCTCATCGCCCAGGGCATCAGGGACGGCGTCTCGCTGATCGGGCGTCTCTTCGAGGAACTGACCCCCGAGGAGACCGAGGTGGTGCTGCGGGTCATCAACCGGATCCCGGGTCTGTTGGCCGAACGCCCGGCGGAGAACGGACCCCGAACCATCCGACGAATCCCCATCGAGTGACCCCGGCCAACCGCCGAACGGGCAGACCCACGCCCAATAGTTCGACTTTCGAATAATTCTCAGATAGAAGGAGCAACCATGGAGCGAATGATCCTGCTGACCGGGAAAGGGGGTGTCGGCAAGACATCGCTGGCGGCCGCCCACGCCGTCGTCTCGGCCGGGAGCGGAAAACGCACGCTCCTGGCGAGCATGGATGCCGCCCACAACCTCTCGGACCTGTTCGGCTGTCCCCCGGCGCCCGAACCCACCGAGGTGGCCACGAACCTGGAGATCACCGAGGTGGATGCGAGACGCGTCGCCGAGGAGGAGTTCGCCGATATCACCGCCGCCCTGTCCGCCCTCATCACCCAGAGCGACGATGACCAGGTGCTGGACCTCCCCGGCTTCGACCCGCTGTTCTTCCTGCTACGGGTCCACCAGCTGGCCCATACCGGCAACTACGACCGCATCATCCTGGACATGGCCCCCACCGGCGAGACCTTGTCGCTGCTCCAATTCCCGGAACTGCTCACCTGGTGGATGGAGCGGATCTTCCCGGTGCAGAAGCTCGCGGTCAGGGCGCTGCGCCCCGTCGCCAAGGGGGTGTGGCGGATCGAGCTGCCCAACGCCGCCGCCATGAACGACATCGAACGGCTCTTCCAGCGCCTCCAGGAGATCCAGGCGCTGTTGAAGGATCCCGCCATCACGTCGGTGCGCCTGGTCACCCTGCCGGAGCGGATGGTGATCGAGGAGACCCGCCGCAGCTACCTCTATCTCAACCTGTTCGGCTACAGCGTCGACCACGTCTTCGTCGGCGGGCTGTACCCCACCGGGGAGGTGGGTGCGTTCTTCAGCACCTGGGTGGAGCACCAGCGGCAGCACCTGTCCGAGATCCGCTCGTCATTCGCTCATCTTCCGATCACCGAGGTGCCACGGTTCCGCAAGGATCTCACCGGTTGGGGTGACTTCGCCCGCCTGGCCGAGGTAGCCATCGACGCCCACGCCTTCGACGTCGTGCCGGACCTGGCCCACGAATGCTACGTCAACGCCGACGACGGTTACGACCTCCAGATCCCGCTGCCGGGAACCACCGCCGAGAAGGTCGACCTCAAGCTGGCCGCCACCGACCTCGCGGTTCGCATCGGCAACTTCCAGCGCAACATCCCCCTGCCCAGCACCCTGCTGGGCCATGACGTCGCCGGCGCGAAACTCCGCGACGATGTCCTGACCATCCGATTCCGCCCCACCCCACAGAAGGTCCCGTCATGAACCGCGAATTCGTTCGTCATCTGCTGCACGCCCGCCGTCATCTCCGTGAGGCCACCCTGAGCCTGCTTCCTCCCGCCCCCAGGAAACGGCTTCGCACCATCGACCGCGAGTGGCGGGCGCTGATCGCCGAGTGCCTGTCCGAGGATCCGGCCGCGGCCGCCGAGGAACCGACCGGCCCGTCGGGACCCAGGCGAATCGACATCGAGGAGTGAGCATGCGGATCATCCTGCACACCGGCAAGGGCGGGGTCGGCAAGACCACCGTCGCCGCCGCAACGGCCCTGCACCTGGCGGATCAGGGAAACCGGATCCTGGTGATGAGCACCGACCCGGCGCATTCCCTGGGGGACGCACTGGGCATGTCACTGACCGGCGAACCGACCCGAGTCGTCCCCGGCCTGGATGCCCTGGAGATCGACGCCCTGGTGGAGAACGACCGGGCGTGGGCGGGTCTGCGTGACTACCTGGCCCGCCTCATGGTCCGGGAAGGTGAGGTGACGCTCGCCACCCAGGAGGCGCTGCTGCTGCCCGGGCTGGGTGAATTGTTCAGCCTGCTGCGGGTCCTCGACCACGCATCCTCCGGGCGTTACGACGTCCTGGTGGTGGACTGCGCGCCGACCGGCGAAACCCTGTCGCTGCTGAAGTACCCGGAACGCCTCGACCAGCTGTTCCGCACCGCGCTGCCGACGAAACGGGCGCTGGTGCGGATCCTCGGCGGGCCGTTCGAGAAGCTGACCCGGATCCCGATGCCCGAGGATCGTCTCTTCGACGACGTGCTCGGGCTGCTGGACCGGCTCAAGCGGCTGGGCGAGCTGCTCCACGACGGGGAGGTCACCACACTCAGGCTGGTCACCACCCCGGAGCACGTGGTCATCGCCGAGACCCGGCGCGCCCACACCTGGCTGACGATGTACGGCTTCGTCGTCGACGCCGTGGTGCTCAACCGTGTCTACCCCGCCTCGGCCCTCGGCGGCTACTTCGAGCCGTGGGCCGAGGCGCAGGCAGCGGGCATCCAGCGGATCGAGGAGAGCTTCGCACACCTGCCGGTCCACCGTCTGCCGCTCCAGGACCGGGAGATCGCCGGGCTGGAAGCCCTCAGGGACCTGGCCCGGACGATGTACGGCGACGACAACCCGGCCGCGGTCAACTACCGGGGCGACTACCTGCGCATCACCCGCGATGAGGGATCCCTGCGGCTCCACATCAGCCTGCCCCACGCGGACCGGACCGACCTCGACCTCCACCAGGACGGCGACGACCTGCTGCTCACGCACCGGAACGAACATCGCCGGATCGCGATGCCGGACTCGCTGCACGGCCGCCAGGTCAGCGGCGCCAGGTTCCTCCACGACGAGCTGGTCCTCACGATGACCTGACCCCATCCCGGCCACGGCCGCCGGGTCGAAGTTGGGTGAACCCAGTTCTCGTTTCCGGCTTGGCGGTCCTTGGCGAAAAGTTTATGATCCTTTCGAGGAATCTGCCCAGGAGACCTTGCCTCCCGCCCCGCCCCGGGGCCGGGGTGCACGGTCCCCCCGCTCCGGGGCCAGGGTCCTGACCCAGCTGTGCCATGCCCAGGAACCGGAGGAGCGACAGGAATGTCCAGACCAACCACCCCGAAACCGACTCGCCGAACCGTTCTGGCCGGATTGTCAGGCGCTGCCGCGCTGACCGCAGCCCTCACACTGCCGGGCTGCTCGTCGCAGAACGGTCCCTCGGGAACCGAAACCGTTCCGCTCCCCGAGCGGCTCACGAACCGCCAGGAAGTCGTGATCGCCATGGATCCGTCCACGGTCAGGGCTCCGTTCGACCCGGTCATGGGTTTCGGCGAGACGGGGGTGCTGCTCTTCAACAGCGCCCTTCTGACCGCGGATGAGAAGAACCAAATCGTCAACGACGTGGCGACCGGCTACGAGGTGAACCCCGACGGCCTGGTGTGGACCTTCAAGATCCGCACGGACATCAAGTTCACCGACGGCACCGCCCTGACCGCCGAGGATGTCGCCTTCACCTACAACCAGGCGAAGGCGGCCGCCAAGGTCAGCATGCCCGGCTTCGACACCGCCGTCGCGACCGAAACGGACACCGTGGAGCTCCGGCTCACAGCCCCCTCCTCCACCCTGCTGTACACGGCGGCGACTCTGGGCATCGTCCCGAAGAGCACCTACTCCGACGGTTTCGGGGACAGCCCGATCGGCTCGGGTCCGTGGAAGTTCGGCCACTACACCCAGGGTCAGCAGCTGATCCTGGAACGCAACGACACCTACCACGGAACCAAGGCGAAGTTCGCCAAGGCCACCCTGCTGTTGATGGAATCCGACGCGGCGCTCGCAGCGGCCCAGTCGGGGCAGGTCGACCTCGCCTGCGTCTACCCGGCGCTCTCCTCCCAGCAGGTCCCCGGTTTCTCCCTGACCAGCCTGCCCACCTTCGGTTACCGGGTGATTTCCCTGCCGTGCGAGACCCCCGGGGCCTATGAGGTGGAGGGGCAGAGCGTCGGCAACGCGGTCACCAGCGACCCGGTGATCCGCAGGGCGATGGCAACCGCCCTGAACCGGGACCAGATCGTGAAGGACTGCCTGCTGGGTTACGGTGAGGTGGCCTTCGATCTCTTCGACGCCTTCCCCTGGGGCATCAAACAGGAGACGGCAGGCCTGAAGGACGGCGATGTCGCCGGGGCCGAGGCGATGCTGGACCAGGCGGGCTGGTCGAAGGGAGAGGGCGGAACCCGCGAGAAGAACGGCACCAAGGCGAGCTTCACCCTGATGTACCCGCCCAACGACTCCGGCCGTCAGGCCATCGCGGAGGCCTTCAAGGCCCAGATGACGCAGATCGGAATCGACGTGGAACTCCACGGCACGGACTTCACCTCGATGCAGGACCGCAACCGCAAGGACGCCGTGGTGCTGGGTGGTGGGCGCCTCAACCCCTACCACGAGTACAACATGCTTTCCGGGACGCTGGCCCGCAGGAAGGGCTGGTCGAACATCGCCTGCTATTCGAACGAGCATGTGCAGGCCAATCTCGACGCGGCCCTGGCCGCCATCGACCAGGAGAGCGCGAACAAGCTCTGGCACGCCGCCCTGTGGGACGGCACCAACGGCGGCAGCATCCTCGGGGACAGCCCCTACCTGGTGGTCGGCTACATCCACCACAACTACTTCGTGCGCAACGGACTGGACATCGGAACCCAGCGGGTGCATCCCCACGACCACTTCCTCCAGGTGATCAACAACCTGAACACCTGGGATGTCAAGGCCTCCTGAATGACCGCCGCAACCCGTTTCGAGCAGTCGCGGCGCGACCTCAGGGAAAGCTCCTTGATGGGCTATGCGGTGGCCCAGCTGGCCAAGGCGGCCTCCCTGATCTTCGCGGTCAGCGTCATCACGTTCTTCCTGGCGAAGGTCTCCGGGTTCAACCCGGTCGACGCCTACTTCGGCAGCGAACTGACCGCCAGCCCCGAGCAGAGGGCCGCCCTGGCCGCCAAGTGGGGTCTGGACCAGCCCGTCATCGTGCAGTTCGGCCTGTGGTGGTGGAACCTCCTGCACGGGGACCTGGGGACCTCGCTGGTTTTCGAGAGGCCCGTGGCCGCGGTGATCGGGGACGCCCTGGCCAACTCGTCCCTGCTTCTGTTCATCGCATGGCTGGCCTCCGGGTTGCTGGGGGCCGGCCTCGGGATAGTCGCGGGAAAGAACCGAGGGCGTTTCCTCGACCGGGTCATCAGCACCGTCTGCTACGTGTTCGCAGCCATCCCCACCTTCTGGTTCGGGATAGTGCTGCTGCTGATCTTCGCCGTGTGGTTGAAGTGGTCCCCGATCGGTTTGTCGGCCCCCATCGGCAAAACCCTCGCCGAGGCAACCCTCGCCGAGCGTCTCAACCATCTGGTGCTGCCAGCCGCCACCCTGAGCCTGGTCGGGATCTCCACCATCACGATGCAGACCCGGACCAGGCTCATCGAGGAACAGAACTCCGACTATGCCCTGTTCGCCCGCAGCCGCGGGGAGACCTCGTGGCAGTTCGTCTGGCGGCACGGCCTGCGGAACTCCCTGATGCCCTTCGTGACGTTGCAGTTCGGTTCCATAAGCGAAATCATCGGCGGCTCCGTGCTGGCCGAGAGCGTTTTCAGCTACGCCGGGCTGGGGGCGGTCACGGTCACGGCCGGCACCAAGGGGGATCTCCCCCTGCTGATCGGCATCACCGTCATCAGTTCCGCGATCGTGTTCCTCGGGAACCTGTGCGCCAACCTCCTGTATCCGCTGATCGATCCCAGAATCAAGGAGACCTGGTCATGACGGCCCTGCTGATCGGTTCCGAGGAACTGACCGAACGCTGGAACGGCCGCAAGTCGGCGACGGTGGTGTTCGCCGCGAGCCTCGTCGTCCTCGTCGCCGCCGCCCTGGGTGGAACCCTGATCCCGGAGACGGCATACCAGCCGTCCTTCGGGCGAACCAACCTGCCGCCGGGCGCCGGTGGGCTGTTCGGCACGGACTGGCTCGGGCGCGACATGCTGGCCCGGACGCTGAAGGGCCTGTCCATCAGCATCTGGATCGGGTTGTTCGCCTCCGTGGTGAGCTCCGTGATCGCGCTGCTGCTGGGCATCGGGGCAGCGGTCCTGGGAGGCCGGTTCGACCGTTTCGTGCTGTGGCTGGTGGACCTGATGCAGGGCATGCCTCACCTGATCCTGCTGATCTTCATAGCCATCCTGTCGGGGCGCGGGATCGCGGGCGTGATGATCGGCGTGGCCGTGACCCACTGGGTGAGCCTGTGCCGGATCGTCCGCGCCGAGACCATCCACCTGCACACCAGCGCCTACGTGATCGCGTCCCGGCAGATGGGCAGGAGCAGGTGGTTCATAGCGGTGAACCACTACATGCCCTACATCCTCCCCCAGACGATCGTCGCCACCGTGCTGATGTTCCCGCACGCCATCCTGCACGAATCCGGACTGACCTTCCTCGGTTTCGGGATCCCCCAGCAGCTGCCCGCCATCGGCGTGATCCTCTCCGAGTCCATGCGCTACCTGAGCACGGGCCAGTGGTGGCTGGCGCTGTTTCCGGGGCTCACCCTGCTGGCCCTGGTGCTGCTGATAGACCGTTGCGGCCAGTCCCTGTCGGCCCTGATCAATCCCCGGACCTCCCAGAAGTAGGCACAGATGTCGCTGCTCGAAGTACGCAATCTGTACGTCGGTTTCGCGATGTACCACACCTTCTACCGGCGCCGGATCGGCTACGGGGTGGAGGACCTGACCCTGACGGCCGAGCCGGGCGAGATCCTCGGGTTAGTGGGGGCCTCCGGATCGGGCAAGAGCCTGCTGGCCCACGCGATCATGGACCTGTTGCCGAGGAACGCCGTGCGGCACGGCGAGATCCTCTTCAAGGGTGAACCCGTCGCCGGGAAGCGCGTTCTCGAACTCAGGCGGAAGAGCTTCGCGCTCGTTCCGCAGTCGATCAGTTTCCTCGACCCGCTGCTCAAGGTCAAACACCAGTTGCGTACGGGACCCACCCCCGACGAGGAGGAGCTGGCGCACATCGCCGAACGCCTCGACCTGTCGCCGCGCGATCTGGAGAAGTATCCCTTCCAGTTGTCGGGGGGCATGGCCCGTCGGATCCTCTTGGCGACCGCGATCCTCAGCCCTGCGGAGCTGATAATCGCCGACGAGCCGACGCCGGGGCTGAGCGTGAAACTCGCGGAACAGCTGCTCGCGGACTTCAGGTCGCTCGCGGATCAGGGACGCTGCGTGCTCATCATCTCCCACGACGTGGACCTGATCAGCGCGGTGGCCGACCGGGTGGCCGTCCTGAACCGGGGAAGGCTGGTGGCCTGCATGCCGACCCACGAGTTCACCCATCCCGACGACTTCGACCGGCCTCCCTACGTCAAAGCGCTGTGGAAGGCGTTGCCGCAGAACGAGTTCTGCACGGAAATCCCCGATTCCCGGGAGGAGCCGACACGTGCTGACAGCTGAACACATCACCTTCGGTTACCGTCACGGCCAGCCGATCCTGAACGACGTCTCGGCCCGGCTCGAAGCCGGGCAGGTGCTGGGGTTGGTGGCGCCGTCGGGGTTCGGGAAGAGCACCTTGGGCAAGATCATGGCCGGGTGGATCAACCGGTTCCGGGGAACCGTCGCCCTGGACGGGGAGCCACTGCGGACCCACCGGCCCTGCCGGGTGCAGTACATCAACCAGAACCCCGAGGTCAGCGTCAATCCCCGCTGGCGGATGGGCCGCATCCTGACCGAGTGCTGGCCCGTGGACGAGGACACCAGGCATCAGCTGGGTATCGAGGAGGCCTGGCTGGGTCGTTTCCCGAGCGAACTCAGCGGGGGTGAGCTGCAGCGTTTCTGCATAGCGCGGGTGCTGCACCCCGAGCTCCGTTACCTGATCGCCGACGAGATGACGACGATGCTGGATCCCCTGACCCAGGCGCAGATCTGGACCGAGTTGACGGGACTGACCCGGAAACGGGGCATCGGGTTGCTCATGATCACCCACAATCCGGCGCTGGTGTCCCGGTTGTGCGATGACGCGATCCACCTGGACCGTCTGGATCCTTGAGCCCGAGGGGCCGGACGGTACTACCGCGCCTCCCGCAGCCGGGCGGCGGCCTCGGCCACGCACGGCGGCACGTGGGGTGAGACGTCGCCGCCGAGTTTGATCACCTCCCGGGTGATGGTGCTGGAGAGGGTGACGTGCTGGGCCGCCGCGGGAAACAGGACCGTCTCCAGGCCCGTGAGCGAGTGGTTCATGTTGGCCAGCTGGAGCTCGAAGTCGAAGTCGGCGCCGAATCTCAGGCCCTTGACCACGGTGGTTATGCCGTGTTCCCTCGCGAAATCGACCAGCAGCCCGTCCATCTCCTCCACCGTGACCCCGTCGAGGTGGGCGGTGGCCTCCCTCACCAGGCCGGCGCGCTGCTCCCCGAACAGGTAACCGGCCTTCAGGCTGTTGCGTCCCACGGCGACCAGCACCTCCCCGAAGAGGTTTCGGGCCCGGGTGATGATGTCCAGGTGGCCGTTGGTGATGGGGTCGAAGGAGCCGGGGCACAGCACCTTGGTCATGATTCTCCTGCCGGTTTCGTGGCTGCGAAGTAGAGGCTCGTCTCACCGTAGTCCCGGCGCCAGTCGTCGTCGAGCCCGCCCGGCCACACCGGGGGGAGGCAGCGTTTCGAGCGCTCGACCACCACGAGGGCCTGCGGGTTCAGCATTCCGGGGGCGAACAGCGGGGCCAAGGTCCTGTCGAGGAGCGCCGAGTCCATCTCGTAGGGCGGATCCACGAAGACGAGGTCCCAGGGGCCGGCGGGAATCCGGCCCTCGGCTCTTCCGCCCCGCGCCTCGATGCGCAGCCCGGCCCTGCGGGCGTTCCCCGCGATCAGGTTCGATGTGTGGGAGTCGAGGGCCACCACCCGGGTGGCCCCCCGGCTGGCGGCCTCCAGCGCGACCGCCCCGGTGCCGGCGTAGAGGTCCAGCACCGCGACCCCGGTCAGGTGTTTCTCCGCAGGTTCCCCGACGGTGCCGAACCATGTGACGAGGGTGGAGAACAGCGCCTCCCGGACCCTGTCGCTGGTGGGGCGGGTTCCGCAGCGGGGCGCCGTCAGTTGTGTTCCCTTCGCGCGTCCCGCGATGATGCGGGTCATCCCTTCTCCAGCCATTCGCCGGCGGCGAGCTGTTCGGCCTGGTCGATCAGGTCGGCGAGCAGTGGGTCCTCGGCGGCGCGGGGATCGGAGAGCACCTCGCAGGCCAGGTCCTTGGCCTGTTCGATGACGTCGCGGTCCCCCAGCACCCGCAGCAGTTTCAGCGACGAGGCCCCGGACTGCGCCGCGCCCAGGACGTCTCCCTCGCGCCGCAGTTCCAGGTCCCGTTCCGCCAGTTCGAAACCGTCGGTGGAGGCCACCAGCGCGTGGAGCCTGTCGACGGCGGTGAGGGCGTCCGGGGCGGGGGCCGCGAGCAGCAGGCACAGGCCGGGATGCCTGCCCCGGCCGATCCTTCCGCGGAGCTGGTGGAGCTGGGCGATTCCGAACCGGTCGGCGTCGAGAACAACCATCACGGATGCGTTCGGGATGTCCACCCCCACCTCGATGACCGTGGTGGACACCAGCACGTCCAGTTTCCCGGCGGTGAACGCCCGCATGGTCCGGTCCCGCTCGGCGGTGGCCTGCCTGCCGTGGACCATCCCGACGCGCAGCCCCTTCAGCGGCCCCTCGGCGAGCATGGGGGTGATCTCCGTCACCGCGCTCAACCCGGCCCCGGCCTCCAGGTCCCCCTCCGTCTTGTTGCCGGAAATGGCGGGGCAGACCACGAAGGCCTGGCGTCCCTGCGCCACCTCCTCGCGGATGCGTTCCCAGGCCCGGTCCACCCAGTGCGGGTTGCGGGCTGTGTCCACGAAGACGGTCTTCACATCCGCGCGTCCCGCGGGACGGTCCCGCAGTTCGATGGTTTCCAGGTCGCCGAAAACCGTCATGGCCACCGAGCGGGGGATGGGGGTGGCGGTCATCACCAGCGTGTGGGGTTGACGCTCGGATTTCGCTGCCAGCGCGGCCCGTTGCTCCACGCCGAAGCGGTGTTGCTCGTCCACCACCACGAAACCGAGATCCGCGAACCCGACGTCCTCCGACAGCAGCGCATGGGTGCCGATGACGATTCCCGCTTCCCCGGATGCGACGGCCTCCCGTGCCCGGCGGCGGTTGGCTGCGGTAAGAGCTCCCGTCAGCAGCGCCACCTGCGTGGCGTGCGGATGGGCCTCCAGGGTTCCGGCCGCCCCGAGATCACCGAGCAGCGAGGTGATGGACGCGTGATGCTGCTTGGCCAGCACCTCGGTGGGAGCCAGCAACGCCGCCTGACCTCCCGCGTCGACGACCGCGAGCATGGCGCGCAGGGCGACGAGGGTCTTTCCCGAACCGACCTCCCCCTGCAGCAGGCGGTGCATCGGGCGTTCACCGGCCAGTTCCTCGAAAAGGGTCTCCCCCACTTCTTCCTGACCGGCGGTCAGCCGGTACGGCAAGGATGCGTCGAAGGCGGCGAGGATCCCGTCGTCGCGGCGGGGCCTGGGCGTGGTGGCGCGCCCGGCCAGGGCGGCCCTGCGCGCGGCCATGGCCAGTTGCATCCCGAAGGCCTCGTCGAACTTCAACCGGGCGATCCCGCGTTCCGCGTCGAACACGTTGACGGGTTCGTGAACCTCACGCAGGGCATCCGGGAGACCGATCACCCGGGCGCGTTCCACCACCCAACCGGGCAGCGTGTCTCCCAGCGGCAGCACATGGGGCAGGGCGAGCGCTATCGCATCCGCGATCTTCCAGGTGACCATCTTCGCGGTGGCCGGGTAGAGACCTACCAGCCGGGCCCGCTGGATCACCTTGACCATCGTGGCCTTCGCGTTGGCCTTGCGGCCCGTGATGGCGCCGAACTCGTCGATGATGACGTAATCGGGATGGGTGAGCTGGAGCTGCCCCCGGAACTCCCGCACCTTGCCGACGAAGATGCCGCGTGCGCCCGGGGTGAGCTGACCGGCCCAGTACTTCGCGTAGTTCGGGCGTTTGTCGGGAACGAAGAAGGCCGCTTGCAGCTCCCCGTGGCCGTCGGTCAGCACGGTCGCCACCCGGGTGGTGCGGCCGTCCACGATCCTGGTGGACACCACCCTGGCGACAACGGCGACGTCCTCACCGGGCTGCAGGGTCCGGAAGTCGCTCATCTCGGTGCCCGAGAGGTACCGGCGCGGCACGTGTCTCAGGAGATCACCCAGGGTGAACAGTCCGAGCCTGGCAAGTTCCGAGGCGGAATCCGCCCCGACGACGTCACGCAGTCCGCGGTTCAACTCGCGATGGATCGGGGTCCGGAATCGGCTCATGGGGCGAGCCTACCGAGGGGAAACGACGAAAACGGCTCACGGCCCCAGCCGCGAGCCGTTGCCCGGACCCCTCGTTCAGCGGGTGACCTTGCCGGCCTTGAGGCAGGAGGTGCACACGTTGAGACGCTTGGGGGCACCGTTGACGGTCGCACGGACACGCTGGATGTTCGGGCTCCAGCGACGGTTGGTCTTCTTCTTCGACCAGGGCACGTTGTGACCGAAGCCGGGTCCCTTGGCGCAGACATCACAAACGGCAGCCACTGGAATCTCCTTGTTGCTTGGGCCAGACGCGCCAAAGCAACGCCTGGTTCGATCATCGGGATCGCCCGCCGAAGCGGGCAACCTGTAGATGATAACCCGATACACCAACAATCCTCAAGCCGCGATTCCCGGAACGCATCTCTTCAGGTGGCGACCACCACGGGAACGATCATGGGGCGGCGCCGCAGCCTCCGCGACACCCATGCGCCAATGGTGCGGCGGATCACCTGCTGCAGACGGTAGACGTCGTCCACGCCCTCCACCAAGGCATGATGAAGATCGGTGAGGATCTGTTCCCGGACCGCGTCGAAGACCGACGGGTCCTCGGCGAAGCCCCTCGCGTTGATGTCCAGGGTACCGATGACGGACCTGGTGTGGAGATTGACCACGGCCACCACCGAGATGAATCCCTCCTCGCCGAGGATGAGCCGGTCGCTGATCGATTCGGTGATGTCGCCCACGGTCGAACCGTCCACGAAGATGTAGGAGGCGTCGACGCGCCCAACCTTGCGGGCTCTGCCGTCCACCAGGTCAACCACGTCACCGTCCTCGCACACCACGGTGTTCTCCGCCGGAACCCCGGTGGATATCGCGAGCTTCGCGTTGGCGATCAGGTGCCGGATCTCACCGTGGACCGGCATGACGTTGCGCGGTTTCAGGATGTTGTAGCAGTACAACAGTTCACCGGCCGATGCGTGCCCGGAGACATGAACGAAGGCGTTGCCCTTGTGCACCACCTGCGCCCCCAGTTTCGTCAATCCGTTGATTACCCGGTAGACGGAGTTCTCGTTCCCGGGGATCAGGGAGCTCGCCAGCAGCACGATATCGCCGGGGCCCAGTTCGATGACGGGGTGTTCCCGGTTCGCGATCCGGCTCAGCGCGGCGAGCGGTTCGCCCTGGGAGCCGGTGGAGATGATGACCACCTCGTCGTCGCGGTACTTGTCGATGTCCTTCATCTCGATCAGGACGTTCGCCGGGACGTGCAGGTATCCGAGGTCCCGTGCGGTGGCCATGTTGCGCACCATGGAACGTCCCACGTAGGCCACCTTGCGACCGTGCTTGACGGCCAGGTTGAGCACCTGCTGTACGCGGTGCACGTGTGAGGCGAAACACGCGACGATCAGTTTCTTGTCCGCCTGGTCGAAGACACGGGCGATGGAGGGCTCGATGTCCTTCTCCAAGGGCGTGAATCCCGGGGTCTCCGCGTTGGTGGAGTCGGGCATGAACAGGTCCACCCCTTCGTCCGCGAGACGCGCGAAGCCGCGCAGGTCGGTGATGCGCCCGTCGAGGGGAAGCTGGTCCATCTTGAAATCCCCGGTGTGCAGGACCGTGCCCGCCGAGGTACGCAGGGCAACCGCCAAACCGTCGGGGATGGAATGGTTGACCGCGAAGAACTCGAGCTCGAAGTTTCCCGCCCGGTGCCGTTCACCCTCCTTCACCTCTATCAAACGATAGCCGCGGATGCGGTGCTCCTTCAGCTTGTTCGCCACCAGGGCGAGAGTCAGTTTGGAACCATAAACAGGAATATCCGCTCTCTGTTTCAGTAGATAGGGCACAGCCCCTATGTGGTCCTCGTGACCGTGGGTGAGCACCAGGGCGCGGATGTCGTCGAGACGAGCCGACAGCAGGTCCAGAGCGGGAAGGATGAGGTCGACACCCGGGTGGCGGTCCTCGGGGAAGAGCACGCCGCAGTCGACCAGGACCATTTCGCCGTCGATCTCGAAGGATGCGCTGTTCCGTCCCACATCACCGAGTCCTCCCAAGGGTGTGACACGAAGGGTTCCGGGTTGCAGGGGCGGAGGCGTACGCAGTTCACTCACTCGCCACAGGCTAGTGCAAACAGCCACCATCACTACACTGACGGGCATGCCCATTCCCGACTCCGTGCGTCTCGCCATGCCCGCCGAGGCCGTGGACATCGCCAGGCTCCAGCGGAAGGCCTGGTCCCGGCGCCCCGGCACGGCTGCGGCTCTCGCGGCCATTCCTACGGATCAGGCGGTGCGCACCTGGCACGAGGCCATCGTCAAACCCCCGCTCGCCCACTGCCGGGTGCTGGTGGCACTGTCCCGGGGGCAGGTCGCGGGCTTCGTGGTGACCGGACCGAGCAACGACCCGGACGCCGATGTGGCCGACGGCATGATCGCCGAGTTCGTCACCGACGCGGACGAACTCGGCGACCACGCCTCGCGCCTGGTGAACGCCGCGGTGGACACGTTGCGCGCCGATGGTTACGAGACCGCCACCTGGTGGATCGGCAGCGACGACGACGCCCTGCGTGGTTTCCTGGTCGAGTGCGGCTGGGCCGCTGACGGCGCCCACCGCAGCCTCGGGACCGAGGACGGGGCGGCCGCCGTCAAGCAGATCAGGTTGATGACCCGGATCTCGGATCAGGGCTCCGTCACGAACGCCCGCTGATCCGCATGTCCTCTTCTCTCAAAGCCCGATGACCGTTTCGATGCCCTCGGTCAGGCCCGGGTGATCGATCACCCACCGCACTCCCGCCAGCACTCCCGGCATGAAACTGGCGCGGTCGAAGCTGTCGTGCCGGATGGTGAGCGTCTCACCGTGGGCGCCGAGCAGCACCTCCTGGTGGGCGACGAGCCCCTGCAGCCGCACCCCGTGGATGTGGATGCCGTCGACGACGGCACCACGGGCCCCTGCGTCGTGCACCGTTGCGTCCGGGACCGGCCCCATGCCGGCGGCGGCCCGGGCGGCAGCGATCCTTCCGGCCGTGGTCGCGGAGGTTCCCGACGGGGCGTCCGCCTTGTTCGGGTGGTGCAGTTCGACGATCTCGGCGCTCGGGTAGAACGGGGCCGCCTTGGCGGCGAACTGCATCATGAGAACCGCTCCGATGGAGAAGTTCGAGGCGATCAGTACCCCCACCCCCGGGTTGGCCGCGCACAGCTCCCGGGCCCGCGCGAGTCTCTCCTCGTTGAACCCGGTGGTGCCGATCACCATGTTGATTCCCCGCGGAACACACCATTCGATGTTGTCCATGACCGCGTCGGGGTGGGTGAAGTCCACCGCCACGGCGGCCTCCCCGATCCGTTCCCGCGGTTCACCGAGGTCGACTCCCCCGGTGACCTCCATGTCGTCAGCGGCCGTCACCGCACGGCGCACCTCGCTGCCCATCTTCCCGCCGATACCGAAGATACCGACCCCAAGAGTGCTCATCCTCAACTCCCTTTCGTCCTTCCCCATCAGTTCTACCGGACCGGTGAAAACCGAAGGGGCCGACCCGCGCAACGGATCGACCCCTCCCCGGCTTCATGGCTCAGTTCAGGCCTCGTCTGCCTCGTTGTTCTCCTCCAACACGGGGATCAGGCTCAGCTTGCCACGGTCGTCGATCTCGGAGATCTCCACCTGGAGTTTCTGCCCCACGGAGACCACGTCCTCGACGTCCTCGACGCGTTTGCCACCGGCCAGCGCGCGCAGCTTGCTGATGTGCAGCAGGCCGTCCTTGCCGGGCAGCAGGGAGACGAAGGCCCCGAAGGTGGTGATTTTCACGACGGTGCCGAGGAACCGCTCACCCTTCTCCGGCATGTGCGGGTTGGCGATGGCGTTGATGGCGGAAACCGCGGCATCCGAGGCCTCCCCGGTCTCGGCTCCCACGTAGATGGTGCCGTCGTCCTCGATGGTGATGTTGGCGCCGGTGTCGTCCTGGATCTGGTTGATGACCTTGCCCTTGGGGCCGATGACCTCACCGATCTTGTCGACGGGGATGCGCAGTGTGACGATCCGGGGAGCGTACGGGCTCATCTCGTCGGGAACGTCGATGGCCTCGCCCATCACCTCGAGCAGGGTGTGGCGGGCCTCGCGGGCCTGCAGCAGCGCCTTCTGCAGCTCCACGGCGGGGATGCCGTTCAGTTTGGTGTCGAGCTGGAGGGCCGTGACGAAATCGCGGGTGCCGGCCACCTTGAAGTCCATGTCGCCGAGGGCGTCCTCGGCCCCCAGGATGTCGGTGAGCGCCACGTAGCGGGTCTCACCGTCGATCTCCTCGCTCATCAACCCCATGGCGATGCCCGCGACGGGGGCCTTCAGCGGCACGCCGGCGTTCAGCAGCGCCAGGGTGGAGGCACACACCGAACCCATCGAGGTGGAACCGTTCGAACCGATGGCCTCGGAAACCTGGCGGATCGCGTAGGGGAATTCCTCCCGGGTGGGCAGCACTGGGACGATGGCGCGTTCCGCGAGCGCCCCGTGGCCGATCTCGCGGCGCTTCGGGGAGCCGACGCGCCCGGTCTCGCCGGTGGAGAACGGCGGGAAGTTGTAGTTGTGCATGTATCGCTTGGTCGACTCCGGGGAGAGGGTGTCGATCTTCTGTTCCATGTCCAGCATGTTCAGGGTGGAGACCCCCAGGATCTGGGTCTCGCCCCGCTGGAACAGAGCCGACCCGTGGACGCGTGGGATCACCGCGACCTCGGCGGACAGGGTACGGATATCGCGTGTGCCCCGGCCGTCGATGCGCACGCCCTCGGTCAGGGTGCGGTGGCGGACGATCTTCTTGGTCAGCGATTTCAGGGCGGCCGCGATCTCGTTTCCGCGGCCATCGAAGCGCTCCGCGAGGGCCTCGGTGATGTCCTGGCGGATGGTGTGGGTGGCGTCGTCGCGGTCCTGTTTGCCTGGGATCCGCATCGCCTCGGAGACCCGGTCGGTGGCCAGTTCCTCGACGGCGGCGTAGACGTCGTCCTCGTAGTCGCGGAAGACGGGGAAGTCGAAGGTTTCCTTGGGCAGCTTGGCCTTCAGCTCGGACTGGGCGTCGCACAGGGTCTTGATGAAGGGTTTCGCGGCCTCCAGGCCCTGCCCGACGACCTCCTCGGTGGGGGCGGTCCGGCCGGAACGCACGTTTTCCCATGTGGATTCGGTGCCGCCGGCCTCGACCATCATGATCGCGACATCCCCGTCGGGCAGGACACGTCCGGCGACGACCATCTGGAACGAGGACCTGGCGACCTGCTCGACGGTCGGGAAACACACCCAGGTCTCGTCGATCAGGGCGACGCGAACACCACCGATGGGACCGGAGAAGGGCAGCCCGGCCAGGGTGGTGGCCATGGATGCGGCGTTGATCGCGACCACGTCGTAGTAGTGGGCCGGGTTGAGGGAGAGGACATCGACGATCACCTGCACCTCGTTGCGCAGCCCCTTAACGAAGGCCGGGCGCAGCGGGCGGTCGATCAGCCGGGCGGCCAGGATGGCGCCCTCCCCGGGGCGTCCCTCGCGGCGGAAGAAGGAGCCGGGGATGCGTCCCGCGGCATACATCCGCTCCTCGATGTCAACGGTGAGCGGGAAGAAGTCGATGGCGTCCCGCGGAGTCTTCGCTGCGGTGGTGGCGGCCAGCAGCATGGTGTCGCCGTCGAGGTAGACCGCGGCCGAGCCGTCCGCCTGCTGAGCGAGGATGCCGGATTCGAAACGGATGGTGTGTCGGCCGTACTTGCCGTTGTCGATGACGGCTTCGGAGAATTCGAGACCAGGTCCTTCCATGGACAAGGCTGGCTCCTTTCGGTGGGTTGGCTGCCCGCAGGGCGCGGCACGCCGCCAGTACCACCGGTCTTCGATCGAGACCCGCGGGGGTTGCAACTACCCGAAGGCCACTACCGAGGACCAGGTGAGACCCCCTGGCAGGCAGGAAAACGTTGTGGTGATTGAGTTTTGCGCCAATCCTACCGGCTGGGGCCCGGACAGGCGCGGAGGACAGCCTCGCGTGTGCGGGGCTGTCCTCCGATCAGATCGTGTGGATGACGACGCCGGTCAGCGACGCAGACCGAGCCTCGCGATGAGTTCGCGGTAGTGCTCGATGTCCTGGCGGGCGACGTAGTTGAGCAGACGGCGGCGCTGGCCGACCATCAGCATCAGGCCGCGACGGCTGTGGTGATCCCCCTTGTGAACCTTGAGGTGCTCGGTCAGGTGAGCGATCCGCTTGGTCAGCAGAGCGATCTGCACGTCCGGCGAACCGGTGTCGCCCGGCTTCGTGGCGTACTCCTCGATGATCCTTGTCTTCTCGGCAGCATCCATGTCTGGACTCCTTCCGGTTCGCTGCACGGCGCCCCGGTGGCGGGTGCGGTTGGGGCTCTTGGTGGTCCGTGGCCGATCGACGGCAACTGTGGGACCCTATCACCGGTTCCGCCGAGGAGCCAAACCCACCGCCGCCGGAATCAACTCCGCCGCGTGAGGATGCGGCGGCAGTCCTCGATGTCCTGGTCCATCTGGGCTATCAGGTCCTCGACGCCCTCGAAACGCACCTGCCCGCGCAGCCTCTCCACGAAGTCGACGTCGATCTGAACCCCGTACAGCTCCAGGTCGTTGCGGTCCAGCACATGGGTCTCGACCCGCCGGTCCGCCCCGTCGAAGGTCGGGTTGGAGCCCACGGAGATGGCCGCGGGCATCGGCTTCCCCCCGGCCGGTGTGAGCCACCCCGCGTAAACCCCGTCCGCGGGAACGGCCAGTTCCGCGGGAACGATCAGGTTCGCGGTCGGGAATCCCAGTTCGCGTCCCCGCTGGTCCCCCACCACCACGACGCCGCTGAATCTGAAGTCGCGGCCGAGGTGCTGTGAGGCCAGTCGCACGTCACCGCGGTCCAGGGCCTCCCTGATGAGGGTGGAGCAGGTGGTCCGGGTGTCGACGGCCGACAGTTCGAGCGTCCGCACGTCGAAACGCCCAGCGGCCAGTTCCCTGAGGGTTCCGACGTCCCCCGACGCGCGATGCCCGAAACGGAAGTTCTCCCCCACCACGACCACCCGCGGGGCGAGCGGCACGACGAAACGCTCGACGAACTCGGTGGGGCTCATGGCCGCCACCTTCCTGTCGAACCGTACCACCCGCACCTCGCGGGCCCCCGCTCGTTTGAGCAGGTCGATCCGGGTGGGCAGGTCGCTCAACAGGCGCGGGGCGTGTTCCGGGGCCAGCACCGACAACGGGTGGGGCCAGAAGGTGATCACCGCGAGTTCACCGTCGCCCCGCTCGGCCTGCAGCACGCGCTGATGCCCGAGATGCACTCCGTCGAAGTTGCCGATGGCCACTACCCTGGTTCCGCTGTTCACGACGGACAAGGGTAGCGACGGGCGACGCGGCGCGCATCCGTCGGAGAGACAACCACCCGGGACCGGACCCGTCGCGGGGCCGGCACCGGGTGGTTGTGCTCCTGGTCGTCAGTCCTCTTCGAGGATCACGAACAGCTTCCGGGGGCCGTGCACACCCTCCACGCGGGACAGCTCGATGTCGCTGGTCGCGGAGCCACCGCTGATCCAGGTGATGGGCCGTCCGGCCTGCACCGAGGCCTTGAGCCGGTGCACCGCCTCCGGCACGTCGGAGACGACGCTGTCGGCGGTGACCACGCACACGTGGCGGTCGGGAACCAGGGTCAGGGCGCGTCGTCCCTGGTCCTCGGCGTGGTCCAGGCAGATGGTGCCCGTCTCGGCCATCGACACCCGCGAGCCCGTGAGGACCGCGTCGATGGAATTCAACTGCTGGTGGCTGAGGTTCTCGTCACGAATCACCTCGAGACCACCCGCGGTCACCGCGGTCACCCAGGCCGTGGGTGCCCCGTCGGGCACGACCACGGTCTGCGCGCCGAGTTCCTTCAGGGCGGCGACGATCGCCTCCCCGGTCGCGGTCGCCGGGGTGCGCACGATCTTGGCCTTGTAGTCGAGGATGTTCTCCACGAAGGTTTCGAGCACGTCGTCCAGTGGAGTGGGCTGGTTGTACGCCCACGTGATGGGCACGTCCTTGGCCGGGTCCTTCTCCTGGATGTCCTCGGTGGCGGCCCGAACGCGGGCCAGGATGTCGTCGCGGGCGCTGCTCACTTGGAGGCCTCCTCTTTCTCTCGCTTGGCCCACCACTTCCGGAAGGACTCCTTCGGCGGCACGGGAAGGTCACGGGACCGGCTCCAGGCGGATGCCGGGAACGGCATCGGGCCGAAATGGGTGCGTTTCTTGAAGATCCGCCCCGCGAGACGGGAGAAGAACTGCACGAACGCCAGGTTGCGGCCGCGAGCCATGACCCAACCGACCACCTTGAAGATGACGGACTCGATGGTGGGGCGGTGCGCGGTCTTCTTCTGCACCACCTTGTTGCGCATGTGCACCAGGATGTCCGAGATCGGGATCTTGACGGGACACACGTCGTTGCAGGCGCCGCAGAGACTGGATGCGTAGGGCAGCGACTTGTCGACCTTCGACGCGACGCCCCGCAGCTGCGGGGTCAGGATGGCGCCGATCGGCCCGGGATAGACGGACCCGTAGGTGTGGCCGCCGACCCGTTCGTAGACGGGGCACACGTTCATGCAGGCGGAGCAGCGGATGCAGCGCAGCGCCTCGCGGCCAACCGGGTCGGACAGCACCTTGGAGCGCCCGTTGTCCAGCAGGACGACGTGCAGGTCCTGTGGGCCGTCGCCGGGGGTGACACCGGTCCAGATGGAGGTGTACGGGTTCATCCGCTCCCCCGTGGAGCTACGGGGAAGCAGCCGCAGGAAGACCTCGAGGTCCTCCCATGTGGGCACCAGTTTCTCGATGCCGACCACGGAGATGAGGGTCTCGGGCAGGGTCAGGCACATGCGTCCGTTGCCCTCGGACTCGACGATCACGAGGGAACCGGTTTCCGCGACGATGAAGTTGCCGCCGGAAACCGCCACCTTGGCGCGCAGGAACTTCTCGCGAAGGTGGACACGGGCCGCGCCTGCGAGTTCCGGCGGGTTGTCGCTGATGCCATCGGGGGCGGGAGCACCCCACAGCCCCATCTCCTCCTTGAAGATCTCCCGGACCTCCGAGCGGTTCCGGTGGATGGCGGGAACGAGGATGTGGGAGGGGCGGTCGTGGCCGAGCTGGACGATGAGCTCTGCGAGGTCGGTCTCCCACGCCGCGATCCCCGCGTCCTCGAGGGCCTCGTTGAGGTCGATCTCCTGGGTGGCCATCGACTTGATCTTCACGACCTCCTTGGTGCCCTTGGAACGGGCGAGGTCGATCACGATCTTGTTGGCCTCCTCGGCGTTCCGGGCCCAGTGGACGGTGATCCCGGCCGCGGTCATGGCCTTCTCGGCCTGGATGAGGTACTGATCCAGGTGCCTGCCGAGGCGGTTCTTGATCTGTTCACCGGCGACCCGCAGTTCCTCCCAGTTCCTCACCTCGGAGGCCCGGATGGCCCGCTTGCCGCGGATCACGGTGGTGGCGTGACGCAGGTTGCGGCGCAGCTGCTGGTTCTGCAGGGCTCCCTTGGCCGCCTTGGGGAAGGCGGGCATCCCGAGGTAGGTGCCGGTGGGGGGAGCCGGGGTCAGGCGTTCGCGCGTGGCGGTCATGCTGCGGCCTCCTCGGTGTGGGCCAGGATCTCGGCCAGGTGAATGGTTTTCACGCCCATGTTCATGCGGTGCATGATTCCGCCGATGTGCATCAGGCAGGCGTTGTCGCCGGTGACGAGGTACTCGGCCCCGGTCGACATCACGTTGCGGGCCTTGTCCGCACCCATCGCCACGGAAACGTCGGAGTTCTTCACGCAGAAGGTGCCGCCGAAACCGCAACACTGGTCGGAGTCGGGAAGCGGCACCAGGTCGATGCCCCGCACGGCCTTCAGCAGCTTGTAGGGCCGGTCACCCACGTGTGCGATCCGCACGGAGTGGCAGGTGGGATGGTAGGTGACGCGGTGCGGGAAGTAGGCCCCGACATCCGTCAGTCCCAGCACGTCCACGACGAACTCGGTGAAATCGTAGGTGCGTTTCACCAGCTCCTCGGAGGCCGCCTTGAGGCCCTTGTCCCCGACGTGCTCGGCAAGCATCGGGTGCTGGTGGCGGACCGCACCGATGCAGGACCCGGAGGGGCCGACGATGTAGTCGTACTTCTCGAAGGCCCGCACGTAGCTCTTGACGGTCGGCACGGCCTCCTTGAAATATCCGGTGTTGGTCAGCATCTGGCCGCAACAGGTCTGTTCCTTGGGGAACACCACCTTGCAGCCCAGCCGTTCCAGCACCTTGACCACCGCGATGGGGGTGCCGGGGAACATGGTGTCATTGATACAGGTGGCGAACAACGCCACCGTCTTACCCGTTCCGGGTGCCATATCTCTCTCCTTCAAACAAGATGAGGCAGTCCTGTGGTTGGCCGACCCTGCCACCGGATCGGCCAACCGTGATTCATTTGTGGAGCTGTCAGCCCAACATCGGCGAGACCAGCCAGCTCAGCACCGGGGTGGACATCAGCCCGGCGAGCAGGCAGAGCAGGAACAGCAGGATGAAGCTCCACGCGATGATCCTCCGCAGAATGGCCGATTCGCTCCCCGCCAATCCGATGGCGCTCGAGGCGATGGCCAGGGACTGGGGCGAGATCATCTTGCCCACGACACCGCCGGCGGCATTGGAGCCCACCAGCAGCTGCCGCATGCCATCCACGCCGAGGGCGGAGGCCTCCCCGATCTGCTGGCCGACGTTCGACTGGAGCCCGGAGAAGAGAATGTTGGCGGAGGTGTCCGACCCGGTCACGTAGGTGCCGATCCAGCCGAGCACCGGGGCCAGGAATGGATAGATGGCGCCGGCTCCGGCAATGAACATGCCAAGTGCGAGGGTCTGGCCGGAGTCGCCCATGACGTAGGCCAGGGCCACCACCGCTCCGATGGTGAGCATGGCGAACTTCATCTTCTTGACGTTGACCCACAGCTCCTTGAAGGCGTCCTTCATGGAGACCTTGTAGACCAGGGCGGTCAGAATGGCCACCAGCGCCAGCAGGATGCCCGGGGTGGAGGCCCACGGGAAGGCGAAGGTCTGGTGGGAGGCGGGCGCACCGGAAGCGCTCAGCATCTCGGAGAGTCCCGGCCACTGGAGCCTGGCCCAACCGGTCTTGCCGCTGCCGTCGAGGGAGACGAAGAAATCCTTCACCGCGGGAATGGCTGCGATCCCGAAGACCACGATGACCATGAGGTAGGGCACGAGGGCCATGAAGATGCGGCCACCGGTGAGCTTGGAGGTGTCGGCGGCCTCCGTCGTGGCTGTCTCGGGCTCGAGTTCGGGGTCCACCGGACGACCGATGCGTGCCACGACCTCTGAGTCACCTCCCGGCTTCCAGACCCGGGTGAAGGCGATGGCCACCGCGACGCTGACCACCGCGGCGATGAGTTCGGTCAGGTTGTACAGCGGGGTGGCGGAGACGATCCACTTGACGATGCCGAAGGTCACGCCCACCACCAGGCCGAAGGGCCAGCACTCCATGATCCCCTTCTTGCCGTCCATGACCGCGAGGAGCAGGAAGGGCACCACGAGACACAGCATGGCGGTCAGCCGCCCCGTGATCGGGGAAATGGAGAGCACGTTCTCGAATCCACCTACCGCTGCCGCCTGGATGACGGGCAGCCCGACCGCACCGAATGCCACGGGAACCGTGTTGGCGAGCAGCGCGATGAGTGCCGCGCGAATCGGCGAGAAGCCGACCGCCACAAGCATCGCGGCCGCGATGGCGACCGGGGCTCCGAAACCGGCGAGGGCCTCGAGGAGACCGCCGAAGCAGAAGGCGATCAGCAGACCGAGCACACGAGGATCGTCGCTGATCAGGAAGAAGGTGTTGCGCAGGTCCTCGAACCGGCCCGAGATCACGGTCACCTGGTACATCCAGATGGCCATCAGCAGGATCCACACGATCGGGAACAGACCGTAGACGAATCCCTGGAGGCTCGATGAGATGGCCATCGTGACGGGCATCTTGAACGCCAGGATGGCCACGACGAAGGCCAGGGCCCAGGACACGGCTCCGGCGATGTGTGCCTTCCAACGCAGCGCTCCGAGGGTGACGAGCATGCACACGATGGGGATGACGGCCACCAGGGCCGAGAGCCACTGCGACCCGAGTGGATCAGCAGAAGGCTGAAATACCTCTAGGAGGGATGACATGTCGGGAACTCCATCGTCCAGTTTTCTGGGCCCGGGCGGGCCCGTGGTTGGTCCGACCATAGCACATTGTCGCGACGGGGTGTCCAGTCATTTTCGTCCCGTTTTCAGGGGGTAAATCTCCTCCGGTAAGCAGCGATTCCGGCGCTCCTCAGGGCAGCCGCGCGAACACCACCACGTCGTCGAACCAGCGGAAGATGTGGGTGGTCTCGACGAAACCGGCGGCCCGGAGGGCGCTCAGGTGGAACTCCAGGCTGACCTTCACGGTCGGGGATTTGTCGGACCAGCGTTCCTCCCATTGCCTGGCCTCGGCCTCCCACCCGGGCATGGAGCGCGCCGCCTCCCACCAGGCATCCCAGGTCATGGCGCCGGAGTCGAGGGCGGCCAGGCGGAACTCCTCCCGCTGCGCCTCCGCGACCCCCTTCAGGAACGGTTCGGTGGCTCCGTCGAAGTAGAGGTGATCGGCGTTCAGGAACACCGCTCCCGGGTTCAGGACCTGTGGGAGGGCGACATAGAGGCCCGCCAGCTTGTCGGGGCTGAGCCAGTGCAGGGCGGTCGCGCTGACCACGGCGTCGAAGCGTTCCCGGCCCACCTCGTGGATCCAGCCCGGATCGGTGAGGTCGAGGTCGATCAGTCTCATCCGTTCGCCGTGCCGGTTGGTCTCCCGCCCCAGGCGCAGCAGGATCGGGTCGCGGTCGACGCCAATCACCTCGGCATCGGGAAACCGATCGGCCACGGCGTCGCAGAGGGAACCGGGACCGCATCCCAGGTCCAGAACCCGCAGGGGCCGTTCCCCGGGGCGGACGGCGGCCAGCATCTCCAGCATTGCCCTGACGCGTTGGTCACGGAACTCTATGAAAGCGGTCTGCTGGACGTGCCAGGCGGCGAGCAGTTCCTCCGGGGTCATTCGTTCTCCTTCGAGTCGGTCTCAGGGCTGAAGATCAGGTGGGGCAGGCCCTCGTGCACGAGGCGGTGCACCCGCAGGTGGTAGATGGGCTCGAGGATTTCGGGGGTGAGGACCTCGTCCGGGGTGCCGCTGGCCACGACCTCCCCGTGGTTGATCACGAGCAGCCGGGTGCAGAATCGCGCTGCCAGGTTCAGGTCGTGCAGTACCATCACGACCGCACAGCCGAGTTCCGTGACCAGGCCGAGCAGGGAGAACTGGTGGTGCAGGTCGAGATGGTTGGTCGGCTCGTCCAGGAGCAGGTGGCTGGCCCGCTGGGCGATGGCCCGGGCCACCAGCACCCGCTGGCGTTCACCGCCGGAGAGCTGGGTGATGAGCCGGTCCGCCAGGTGGGTGGCCTCCACCTGTTCGAGGGCGTCGTTGATGATCACCCGGTCGGAGGCGTCTCCGTAGGCCATGAGGGTGCGGCTCGCGAGCCGGCCGAGACCAACGGCGTCACGGACCTTCAACGGCAGGGCCGTCTCGGTGTCCTGGGCGACCACGGCTATTCGGCGCGCGATCTCCCGACGTGGGAGCCGGGAGAGGTCGTCCCCGTCGATCACGACGGTGCCCCCGCTGGCGCGGAGGGCCCGGTTCAGGGCAAGAAGGAGAGTAGTCTTCCCTGAACCGTTCGGGCCCACCACCCCGACGACCTCACCCGGCTCAGCGGTCAGGTGGGCCCCCGCGAGCACCACCCGACCGCCACGGGCCACGCTGAGCTGATCGGCTTGAATCACTTGTTCGCCGTCTTCTCCGCCAGCGTGGCAGCGCCCTCGACAGAGAGCACGTTCGGTGGATCCGTCAGCACGAACGGGATCACGACGACGTGGTCATTGGCCACCGCCTTGAGTTGTTCCGCCCCGCTGAAGGATTTGAAGGTCTGGATCGTCTCCTCGTCGCTGGCCCCCGACGAGAGCAGCACGATCCAGTCGGGGTTGCGGGCCAGGAGGTCCTCCATGGAACCGTCGAACACCCTGGTGGTGTTGTCCCCGTAGACATTGGTGATGCCGTTCGCGTCGAGAATGGACTGGCTCATCGACGAGCTGCCGTAGGCGCTGAACCGGGTGGATCCCGCGGTGATGTAGAGAGCCGCTCCCGTTCCCCGGCCCGAGGGGGCGTCGGCCTTCAGTTTGCTGGTTTTCGCGTGGATGTCCGCGATGACGGACTTCGCCTTGTCCTCGACCCCGAAGATCCTGGCCAGGTTGTTGATCTCGTTGTCGATCAGATCCCAGGATGCCTTCTCGACGGAGTACTCGGGGCAGTAGGCCTCGGGAGAGTAGAGCTGGACCCCGGCCTTGGCCACCTGCTCCCGTTCGACTCCCTTGTCGTAGCCGATCACCAGATCCACGTGCGAGTTCAGAATCGTCTCGGTGGCGAGTTTCACCCCGCCGGTGTCGGTTTTGCCCGCCTCCACCGATTCGATGGCGTCGAACTTCGCCTGGAGTTCCGGAGCGGCCGAGTCGAAGTGGGCGCTTCCCGCCCGCAGGTTGATCCTGTCCATCAGTCCGAGAGCGTCCAGGTTCGAGACGCTGGTGTCGCCGAGAACGAGCACCCTGGATGGCGGGGCGTCGAAGTGGAGTGTCTGCCCGCAGCTGACGATGTCGACGGAATGGCCACCACCCTCGGATGCGGCAACGCTGTTGCCGGCGCTCGGGCTCTGGGCGGCGCGTTCGGCGGCTGATGTGCCGCAGGCGGTCAACAGGAGGGCTGCGGCGCCCGCGAGAGCGAGAAATCGTCTCATGGCTTCCCTTTCAAGGCTGTGCATTCGGTTGTTTGCCCCCGGGTTGTGGCCGGAAGCCCCGCTCATCCGGCCACAACGCTTTGTCGCCCGGCCCCGGGTCAGCTGCCCGCGATCTCCTGGGACAGCTGGGTGGCGCCCTTGACGGAGAGGGTCGTCGGCGGGTCGGTCAGTGAGAACGGCAGCACCACCACCTGGTTGCTCGTCACCGCCTTGAGCCGGTCGGCGCCGTTGAAGGCCTTGAACGCCTCCAGGGTCTGCTCCTTCGTCGCATCAAGGGAGAGCAGCACGATCCAGTCGGGGTTCCGTTTCAGGATGTCCTCCATGGATCCGTCGAAGACGCGGGTGGTGTTGTCCTCGTACGAGTTCTTCAGCCCGTTGGCCTCGAAGATCGGCTGGACCATCGAGGAGGTTCCGTAGGCGTAGAAGTTGCTCTGCCCGGGCGTGATGTAGAGAGCAATCCCGGTGGCACCTGCGGCCTTTCCCTTCGCGTCGAGGGCGGCGACATCCGTCTTGCGCTTCTCGATCACGGATACCGCCTTGTCCTGGACGCCGAAGATCGAGGCGAGGTTGTTGACCTCGGTGTCGATGAGATCCCAGGTGGCGTGCTTGACCGAGTAGTTGGGGCAGAAGGCCGCCGGGGAATACAACTGCACCCCGGCCTTCTTCAAGGCCTCCCGGTCAACGCCCTCCTCGTAGCCGATCACCAGGTCGACCTTGTTCTGCAGGACGACTTCGGTGGAGACCTTGACGCCACCGGTTTCGATCTCGCTGGAGGCGACCGCCTGGATGGCGTCGTACTTGGCCTGCAGCTCCTCCTGACCGGTGCCGAAGTTCTTGTCCCCGGCCCGCAGGGACAGCTTGTCCACCACCCCGAGGGCGTCGAGGTTCGGCAGGCCGGTGCCGTTGAGGATCAGGACCTTATTCGGCGCGGCATCGAAGTGGAGTTTCTCCCCACAGCTGTCCACCTCGGCGGGGAAACCACCCTGCTGGGCGGCACCCGGGGATGCCGTGGCGGAGGCACTGGCGCTCTGGGATGCCCGTTCGGCCGCGGATGTGCCGCAGGCGGTCAGGGCGAGGGCCATCGCGGCGATCGGGACAAGGAGTTTTCTCATGAATTTCCTGTTCTTTCCGGATTCACAGGCTGTGGCCCTGACGGCGGACCAGCAGCACGAGCCACGGGGCGCCGACGAGCCCCGTGACCACACCAATCGGGACCTCGGCCGGGGCGAACGCGAGGCGCGCGAACGCATCGGCCCAGACGAGGAAGAGGCCGGCCGCCAGCGCGGAACCGAGCACCAGGAAGCGGTGGGCGGGGCCTATGAAGGACCTGACCAGGTGGGGCACCACGAGGCCGACGAAACCGATGCCGCCCGCGGTGGCCACGGCCAGCGCGATGGCCGCGGACACCGGGATCAGCAGCAGGATGCGGGCCCGGGCCGGCTCGACACCCACGGCCTGGGCGGTACGGTCGCCGCTGGCCAGGGCATCGAGAATCGGGCCGCACAACACCATCAGCACCGTGAGCAGCAGCGCCGCGATCGTGATCACGGGTACCGACTCCCAGCCGACCCGGGCCAGTGACCCGAGGGTCCAGAACATGACCGAGCGGGCGGTTTCCGGCGAGTCGGAGGAGAAGATGATGAGATTGGTCAGGGCCTGGAATCCGAAGCCCACACCCAGGCCTCCGAGGATCAGCTGCAGCGGCGACTGGGTGCGTCCCGCGATCGCCAGGACCAGCAGGGTGGCCAGCAACGCCCCGACGAAGGCCATCACCCCGACGACGGTGGCAACAGAAGTGCCGACGATGATGATGGCGAAGGCGGCGCCGGAGGACGCTCCCGCGCTGACCCCCAGCACGTAGGGTTCGGCCAGGGCGTTGCGAACCACGGCCTGCAGCACCACGCCCGATACCCCGAGGATCGCGGCGACCGCCACCCCTGCGATGATCCGGGGCAGCCGCGTGTCCCAGACGATGGCGTCGATGGAACGATCCCAGGTGATCTGGACGTCGAGTCCCGGTATGTGACTCGCCAGGACACCGACGACCTCGTCCAAGGGCACGGCAGCCGCCCCGATGACAACCGTGAAGGCCGGCGTGAGCAGCAGCGCCAGGGCCAGCAGGGCAAGACGCACTCCAACCCCGGTACGAGACCGGAAGCGGGCGGTGCGAGACATTGGGATGGCTTTCCGTCAAGGGCCGTTGCGCGCGGCCGGGTCGCTCGTCCCAGCCAGCATTCGGACTTGGGATCTTCCCTCACCGTTGCGCGTCAGTCCCGGATTCCCACCGGGTTCCCTGCCTGGAACGGATTGATCGTAACAGAAACCGTGAACGGCGGATATCCCGGGGTGCCTTGATCCGACCCATCGCCCGGTCCGATCACCGGAGCGTGTCCGGTGAGACAATGGCTCCATGTTGCAGGGAGACGACCGCAAGGCGCATCGGATAGCGCTGGATCACATCGAGGCGTCGCTGCTCAACGGGAAGTACAAGGTGGGGGCGAAGCTACCCCCGGAACGCGATCTGGCCCGGGAACTGGGTGTGAGTCGTGGCGCGGTCAGGGAAGCCATCCGTGTGCTGCAGGCTCAGGGAATCCTGGAATCCCACCCGGGACCGGGGCGCGGCACCCGCATCATCGCCGGCCACACGGAGGCCTTGGGCCGCCTGTTCCGGCTGCACCTGGCGCTGTCCTCCACGTCCGCGATCGACCTGACCGACACCCGGGTGGCCCTGGAGCGTTCGACGGCGACGCTCGCATCCCGACACTGGAATGACGAGGCGCTGAGCCGGCTGGGTGACCTGGTGGACCGCATGGACGAGGAAACCACTCTGGATGAGTTCAACACCCTCGACACCGACTTCCACGTGGAGATCGCGTTGACGGCCCACAACCCCTTCATCGGGGATCTCAGTTCCGCCATCCGGCAGGCCATGCGTGCCCCGATCCGGGACGCATCCATGGCAGTGAACGACTGGCAGGCGCTCAGGAACACCCTGTGCAGACAACACCGACAGATCTTCGAGGCCATCGAGCAACGCGACGGCGACCGGGCCGCAGCCCTGATGGAGGAGCACATCCGAACCGCCTACCGGGCCCTCAAACTGGGAATCTGAGACGTTCACACCAGCACGGCGACGGGCCGTGCTCCAGCACTGTCGGGACGGTAGAGGGCGAGCAACTCACCCGTCGGGGAAAGAATCCCTGTCACATCGGCAGGCACGGACATGTCCAGGCGGCGTCCGAAACCGACATCCGCGGCCACTCGGGGATCCACCGTGACGCAGACGAAGCTTCGTCTGGCCGCCTCCGCCATGGACATCATCTCGAGGGGATCCTCACCCAGCTCGACGGCCATGGACAGGTCGTAGTTGCCGATCCGCGTGCGCCGGAGGGCTGTGAGGTGACCGCCGACTTCGAGGGCTTTCCCCAGGTCGCGGGCGATGGCGCGCACGTAGGTTCCGGAGGAACACTCCACGTCGATGTCCACGTCGAGGACTCCCTCCCCCGGACGGGAGGCCAGCACGTCCAGGCGGGTCACCTCCACCTCACGCGCCTTCAGCTCCACCTCCACCCCGCGCCTCGCCAGGTCGTAGGCGCGTCTGCCGTTCACCTTGATCGCGGAGACCGCCGAGGGAACCTGGTGAATCCTGCCGCGCAGCGAGGCCAGCGCCGGTTCCAGGGCACCCGGAATGATTCCGGATGCGTCCGCCACCGCGGTGACCTCACCGTCGGCGTCATCGGTGGTGGATCCCTGACCGAGACGAACGGTCGCCAGGTAGCGCTTGTCGTGCAGGGCGAGGTACCCCAGCAACCGGGTGGCCCGGTTCACACCGAGGATCAACACCCCGGTTGCCATGGGGTCGAGGGTCCCGGCGTGCCCGATTTTCCGGGTACCGAGCAACCGGCGGAGGCGCCCCACCACCTGGTGGGAGGTCGCCCCCGCCGGTTTGTCGACCACGACGACACCGGATTCGGCGCTCACTCGTCCTCGTCGTTCGTGCGCGATTTCCTGTAGGGATCGGCGTCCCCCGCGAAGGACTTCCCCACCGCCTCGGCTGCGGCCTCGGCGTCCCGGGCCTGCGCCTTGGCGAGCAGGTCCTCGATGCTGCGGGCCGCCTCCGGGGTGGCGTCCAGCACGAAGGCAAGCGTGGGGGTGTGCCGCAGCTGGAGTTGCGAACCCACCGCCGTGCGAAGCATGCCCGTGGCCGACGCCAGGGCCGCTGCCGTCCCGGCCCTGGCCGATTCGTCACCCATGACCGTGTAGAACACGGTGGCCTCCCGGTTGTCGCCGGTGAGCCGCACGTCCGTGACGGTGACGAATCCCAGTCTGGGGTCCTTGACCCGTCTTTCCAGAGTGGAGGCGAGAATCACCTTGATCTGGTCCGCCAGCTTGGCGTTCCTGGGGTTTGGCATCTGTCAGCTCCTGTCAGGACCGCTCGCGCTCGACCATCTCGAAGGTTTCGATGACGTCGCCGATGCGGATGTCGTTGTAGTTGCTCAGCGTCATGCCGCACTCGAAGCCCTCACGCACCTCGGTGACGTCATCCTTCTCGCGCCGCAGCGATGCGATGGAGGTTTCCGCCACCACCACGCCGTCGCGCAGCAGCCGGGCCTGCTGGTTCCGTTTGATGGAACCGTCGGTGATCATGCAGCCCGCGATGTTGCCGAACTTGGAGGAACGGAAGATCTCGCGGATCTCGGCCTGACCACGGACCTCCTCGGCGAAGATCGGTTTGAGCATGCCCTTGAGTGCGGATTCGATCTCGTCGATGGCGGAGTAGATGACCGAGTGGTAACGGATGTCCACGTTCTCGCGGTCGGCGAGCTGGGCGGCATGGGCCGTGGCGCGGACGTTGAAGCCGATGATGACGGCCTTCGACGCAGCTGCCAGTGACACGTTGGTCTCGGTGATGGCGCCGACCCCGCGGTCGATGACACGCAGGCTGACCTCTTCGCCGACGTCGATCTGCGAGAGTGCGTCCTCCAAGGCCTCGACGGAGCCTGCCCCGTCGCCCTTGAGGATGAGCAGCAGTTCCTGGGTCTCGCCCTTCTGCAGCTCGTCGAACAGCTGATCGAGGGTCTTGCGGCGGCTGGTCTTCGCCTGCTGCGCGGCACGCATGCGCGCCTCACGCTTGTCGGCGATCTGCCGGGCCATCCGGTCATCCTCGACGACCAAGAAGTTGTCCCCGGCCCCGGGCACCGAGGTCAACCCCAGCACCTGCACGGGCATCGACGGCAGCGCCTCGGTGACGTTGCCGCCCTGGTCGTCGATGAGGGCACGCACGCGGCCGTGTGCCGAACCGGCGACGATGGAATCCCCGATCCGGAGCGTTCCACGATGCACTAGCACGGTTGCGACCGGACCACGCCCCTTATCGAGGTGCGCCTCGATGGCCACACCCTGAGCGGGCATGTCCGGGTTGGCGCGCAGGTCGAGCGCCGCGTCGGCGGTCAGGATGATGGCCTCGAGGAGGTTGTCCAGGCCTTGATGGGTGACGGCGGAGACGTCGACGAACTGCGTCTCGCCGCCGTATTCCTCGGGCACCAGCCCGAACTCGGAGAGCTGACCCCGGACCCTGACCGGGTCGGCGGCGGGCTTGTCGATCTTGTTGACCGCAACCACGATGGGGACATCGGCCGCCTTGGCGTGGTTGAGGGCCTCGATGGTCTGCGGCATCACACCGTCATCGGCCGCGATGACGAGCACCGCGATGTCGGTGGACTTGGCTCCTCGGGCACGCATGGCGGTGAAGGCCTCGTGGCCGGGGGTGTCGATGAAAGTGATGGCGCGCTCCTCGCCGTCGACCTCGGTCTCGACCTGATAGGCGCCGATGGCCTGCGTGATGCCGCCGGCCTCCCCCGCCACCACGTTGGTGTGGCGCAGAGCGTCGAGAAGCTTCGTCTTGCCGTGATCGACGTGGCCCATGACGGTGACGACCGGCGGACGGGCCCTGAGGTCCTCCTCGCCGCCGATGTTCTCCCCGAACTCCAGGTCGAAGGACTCGAGCAGTTCACGGTCCTCGTCCTCGGGTGAGACCACCTCGATGTTGTAGTCCAGTTCGGCGCCAAGCACCTCGAGGGTGTCGTCGGCAACCGACTGGGTGGCGGTGACCATCTCCCCCAGGTGGAACAGCACCTGAACCAGTGCAGCGGGTTCGACACCGATCTTCTCGGCGAGATCCGTCAGGGAGGCACCACGACGCAGCCGCACGGTCTGCCCGTCACCCTTTCGGAGCCGCACGCCACCGATGGTGGGCGCCTCCATCTGGTCGAATTCCTGCCTGCGCTGCTTCTTGGACTTGCGCCCACGCCTACCGCCTGCACCGCCACGACCGAAGGCACCCTGGGTGCCACCGCCGCGACCGCGACCGCCGCCACGACCCGGGCCACCCGCGGGACCACCCATCGGTGGCCCGCCGAACGCACCGCCGCCGGGACGTCCCTGGGCACCGGGACGACCACGCCCTGAGCCGCCGGAGCGACCCGAACCGCGAACGGCTGCCTGACCGAGGGTGGAGTTCTGCGTCTTCGGCATCATCGCGGGATTGGGGCGGGGCAGGCCCCCGGTGCCGCCGGGACGCGGCATCCGCTGTTCACCGCCCTGCCGGCTTCCCGGGTCACGTCGTTGCGTCCCGGAACGTCCGACACCCATTCCCTGGGAAACCGCGAATGGGTTGTTGCCGGGACGCGGAGCGCCGGAACGACGCACATTTGATCCCGGGGTGGTTGCGGAACCACCCGGCAGAACGGGCGGGCGCTGGGACGGGGTGGGCCGTCGGCCTTGGGCCGGGCTTGTTCCTCCGGGGCGTGAACCGCTCCGGGCGCGGGCTCCGCCAGGACGGGCCGGCAGTTTAGGGGCAGCCGCCCGGGCGAGACGCTCGGGCTTGGGACCCGGGCGGGCGGGATGGTTTGGGGCGGGCACGGACTCTGCGGACTGGCCGGAGCAGCCGGGGTTGGCGCTCCAGGAGTTGCCACCGGTTTCGACGGAGCCGGCTCCGATGGGGCTTTGCTCTTGCCGCCCGTGGGACGCGGCACAGGTTTCGCGGGGGAAGGTTTGGGGGCTGCCGGTTTGGCGGCAGTGGTTTCGGCTTTCGGTGCGTATGCCTCACGCACCCTGCGCACCACCGGTGCTTCCAAGGTCGATGAGGCGCTGGAAACGTACTCGCCCATTTCCGTGAGCTTCTTCAAGAGCTCCTTGCTTGTGATCCCGATCTCTTTTGCGATCTCGTGGACGCGGGGCTTGGCCACTACTCTCCTTCGTATAGGGCCATGAACGCACGCGCACGCCAGTGGCCCACTAGCTGGTTTGCTGGGTCATCTCATGTACTCATCGAGTGGTCATGAGCGTTAACTCACTTTCTGAGGGGACGCGACCGGAGGTCGCGCGTCAGGAACAGCCTCGTGGATGCACGAAGGCCACCGAGGATGTTACCGCGACCGCTGCATCAGATGCCAACTGGCGGGTTCTGCGACAACCGGCTGCGCAGAGATCCTGTCAGCCGCGCACCGGCCCCGAACACGCGCCGCAGGGCCTGACGTTTCTCCGCAGCCCGGAGACACCCCACATGCAGGTAGGCGCCACGCCCGGGAAGGCGAGGACGAGTCGCGTCCACGATCTCGTCACCGATGCGCACCAGACGCACCATGCGGGACTGGAGATCACGGTTTCGACAGCCGATGCAGGTACGTTCCGGTTCCACATCCCAAGCCTGTCACACCATCTCCTACGGTACCCGCAGGTTCGCCACAGCCTCCCGACAGTCGGCCGCCCAAACCTTGTCAGGTGTGGCCGGAGGAGCCGGCCCGGAAAGGGAAACCAACGATGAAGAAGCTTGTCATCGGGGGCGCCGCCGTCCTCGCGACCGCAGGAATCGGCCTGGGTCTGACGCAGCTGGCCAACGCGGACTCGAACTCTTCGAACCCGACCGAGAGCTCGAGTGTCTCCGTGGCGACGGGACAGGCAACCGCCCAGCAGGGCGGCCCCGCGGATGGACAGCGCGGCGGTCCGGGCGGTGGCCCGTTGGGGCTGCGGGGCGTCGAAACCGCGGCCTTGGCCCAGAAACTCGGCGTCGAGGAGTCCACGTTGAACGATGCGCTCCAGGGCATCCACCAGTCCCGCGGCCCCGGAAGTGCGCCCGACCAGGGCGGACCCTCCGGCAACGGCTCCGGGCAGGCAACCGAGGAAGGCCAGGGCCAACCCCCGGCCGCTCCCGCCGGCGAACCGGAATCGGGCGACAGGGACGCGGAGATCGCGAAGGCCCTGGCCCAGGCGTTGGGAATCGACGAGTCGACGGTGACCACCGCCATTCAGGAGGTCAGGACCGAGGCGAACAAGAAGGTCCTCGACCAGGCCGTCTCCGATGGGAAGATCACCCAGGAGGAGGCCGATGCGATCACGAAGGCCGCTGCCTCCGGAATCGTCGAGGTCCGCGGCACGGGTGGCGACGGACCACGGTGATCCAGACGGTCAGGAATCGGCGGACTCGACATCGGGCTGGATGTCGATGCGCCAACCCGTGAGTCGCGCGGCCAGCCGCGCATTCTGTCCTTCGCGCCCGATTGCCAGCGAGAGCTGGTAATCGGGCACGACGGCACGGCAGGCGTGGGCGGCTTCGTTGGTTACCGTGACCGACAGCACCTTGGCCGGCGACAGCGCCGCTGCCACGAAATGCCGAGGATCCTCCGACCAGTCGACGATGTCGATCTTCTCGTCGTTGAGTTCGTTCGTGACGGCCCTGACCCGCTGTCCCATGGGACCTATGCAGGCCCCCTTGGCAGAGACATCCGGATTCTTGCTCGCCACCGCGATCTTTGATCGGTGCCCGGCCTCGCGCGCCACTTCCTTGATCTCCACCACGCCCTGGGCGATCTCCGGCACCTCCAGGGCGAAGAGCTTGCGCACCAGGTTCGGATGCGTACGCGACACGACCACCTGCGGGCCCCGCAGCTCGCGCCTGACGGAGACCACGTAGACCTTGATGCGTTTGCCGTGCGCATACTCCTCCCCCGGCACCTGCTCCGCCTGGGGCATGATGGCTTCGAGCGAACCGAGATCGACCCGAACGGTGCGGGAGTCACGATCGGCCTGGATGACACCGGTCAGGATGTCTCCCTCCGCCCCGGAGAAATGGCCGTATTTCTGGTCATCCTCCGCCTCCCGAATTCGCTGGAAGATCACCTGACGGGCCGTCGAGGCAGCCACTCGCCCGAAATCAGCAGGAGTGTCGTCGTAGAAGCCGATGACGTTGTCGTCGTCGTCGAACTCAGGTGCCAGGACCGCTACCCGCCCCGTCTTGCGGTCTATCTCGACCTTTACCCCGCGAAGAGGGTTGTCGGTCTTCTGATAAGCATTCAGCAATGCATCCTCAAGGGTTTTGATGAGGTAGTCCATCGAAATTTCCTTGTCGCGCTCGATGGTGCGCAGAGCTGCCAGATCGATGTCCATGTCAGGCCTCCTCCTCGTTCTCGGCCTCCTCGCCCGGCAGGGCGAATTCCTTCGGGGGGTTGAGTTCCACCTGCACCTGCGCCTTGCGCACCTGCGCGAACGACACCTCACGTTCTGCGCCGTCGACGTCCAGTTCCACCCCGGTGTCGGTCACGCGCAGGACACGTCCGGTGCACTCCCCCTCCTCCAGGCTCAGGCGGACGAGTCGGCCACGGTTGCGGCGATAGTGCTTGGCCTCGGTCAGAGGTTTTCCCACACCTCGACTGGTGACTTCCAAGGTGTAGGGCGCGTTGCCCACGACGTCCGAGGCGTCAAGAACCGCCGATATCCGTGCCGACGCGGTGGAGATGTCATCCAGCAGCGGGCCACGCCCGTGCGGTCCATCGCCATCAACAGTGATGCGCAGCAGGCGTCGCTTTCCGATTGGGATCACTTCGAGGCTGTCCAACTCCAGCCCGGTTTCTGCCAGGATGGGCTCGACGAGCACCGCGAGCTGTTGTTCTTGCATGAAGGCTCCGATTCGGTTGTGAGCTCGGTTGTGGAAGCAATCCTACGTGGCGCGGAGGCTAGAATTCGGGCCATGTCGCTGACCCGCCGTCATCTGTTTGCAGGACTGGGCGCTCTGACACTCACTGCCTGCGCTCCCGGGCCGGTGGTGGATGAGCTTCCCGTCCCCCCTCCCAAACCCACCCAGGACCCGGGCGTGTCGACGCTCTCCTCGGCCGTGACGAAGCTTTCCGGAGTGCTCTCGGAGCAGCCCGATCCGTGGCGCACCGCCGCCCTGGCACAGACCTCCGCCTGGCAGGCACGCCTGCTGGCCGCAGATCCCCTCATCGGTGGTGAACCCGTTTTCCCGGAGACCTCCGCCTCCCCCTCCGCCCCGCAGAACAGTGATCCGGCTGCTGCTTCAACGGATGCCACGCAGCTGGTGCTGGATGCTGCCACGAAAGCACTCGAGGAGGCACCCAACCAGCCGATGAGGTTGTTCCACGTGTCGATTCTCCTGGCCACGACAGGCCTGAGGAATCCTGCCTCGGTTCCCGACGAGACCGTGAGCGAGCCATATCGATACGCGGAGACCACGGACAAGGCAGCGCTCGGCGCTGCGCTCACCCATGTGTGGGCGCTGCTGCAGGCACTCGAAAAGGGCTTGGGAATCACGACTCCCAAAGACCCCCTGCACGCGACACTGCAAGGGCGACACACCGAACTGAAAAGGCTCCGCGATCGGTTGATCTCCGCGCTGGGCAGTGACCGGCCCCGTCAGGACGGCCACTACGACCTACCTGCCATCACCGATGTCGCTTCCTTCCAGACCACTGAGCTGGAGCTGGAGTCGAAACTGCTGAACGGCCTCGCCGGCGTGGTGGCCGCGGCCGGTGAAAAGGACTGGCTGGGCGAGGCCCTGGCCCAGGTTCCCCGCCTCCAGGCGCTGGGCGGGCGGCTTCCGGCCTGGCCGGGCTGGGTGAACTCCTGAGCCGGGCGCGTTCAGTCTCCGGTGAGCTCCCGGACCGCAGCGACGGCGTCGGCCACCAGCACCTCGCGTTTCTCCCCGGTGCGGCGGTTGCGGATCTCGACCAGACCATTGGCCAGGCCACGCCCGATCACGACGGCGACGGGCATTCCGAGCAGTTCCGCATCGGTGAACTTCACGCCCGGGCTGGCCTTGCGGTCATCGTAGAGGACGTCGAATCCGAGCCCTGAGAGCTTCTCCGCCAGATCATCGGCGGCCTGGAACATGTCCTGTCCCTTGCCGGTGACCATCACCTGTACCTGGTAGGGGGCCAGCTCAGCCGGCCACGCGAGACCCTTGTCATCGCAGGTGGCCTCCGCGACGGCGGCGACCAGGCGGGAAACCCCTATTCCGTAGGATCCCATGGTCACGGTGACGAGTTTGCCGTTCCGGTCGAGGACCTTCAGGCCGAGCGCCTCGGCGTACTTGCGACCGAGCTGGAAGATGTGACCCACCTCCATGCCCCGCTCCAGGCTGAGGGGACCGGAACCGTCGGGTGCGGGATCTCCCTCGCGCACCTCGGCCACGTCGATGAAACCGTCGGGGGTGAAGTCGCGGCCGGCGACCAGGTGCACGACGTGACGGTCCTGCTGATCGGCACCCGTCACCCACTCGGTGCCGATGCTCACCCGTGGATCGACGAGGTACCTCACCCTGGATGGTGATTTCTCCCCCAGCGCACCGGGACCGATGTAGCCCTTCACCAGCGACGGATGGGCCGCGAAATCGGACTCCTCGAACGGGGTGGCCTCTGCGGGGGCCAACGCTGCGGCGAGACGCCTGACATCGACCTCGCGGTCACCCGGCAATCCAATCACCAACGGCTGGGTCCTCCCGTCGGGCCCGGTGACCTTGAGCACCACGTTCTTCAGGGTGTCGGCGGCGTTCCATTCCCGGTCGCTGCGAGGATGGTTCGCGTTGAGCACCTCCACCAGGGATGCGATGGTCGGGGTTCCGGGGGTGTCGACGACGACGGCCTCGGGAACGTCGTCGAAGGCGACGGCAGGCCGCGGGGAAAACGTCACGGCCTCCACGTTCGCGGCGTAGCCTCCAGGGGAACGCACGAAGCTGTCCTCCCCGGCAGGCAGCACGGCCTGGAACTCCTCGGATGCGGAACCGCCCATGGCCCCGGACGTGGCCCTCACGATCACGTACTCCAGGCCGAGACGGTCGAAGATGCGGATGTAGGCCTCACGGCAGGCCTGATAGCTGGCCTCGAGCCCCGCGTCGTCGACGTCGAAGGAGTAGGCGTCCTTCATGACGAACTCGCGTCCCCGGAGGAGCCCTGCGCGGGGGCGGGCCTCGTCGCGGTATTTCGTCTGGATCTGGTAGAGCATCAGGGGCAGGTCCTTGTAGGAGCTGTACAGATCGCCCACCAGAAGGGTGAACATCTCCTCGTGGGTGGGGCCGAGCAGCATGTCGTTGCCCCGGCGGTCCTGCAGCCGGAAAAGATTCTCCCCGTATTCGGTCCAACGGTTGGTTGCCTCGTAGGGATCCCTGGGCAGCAGCGCGGGAAACCTGACCTCCTGGGCCCCGGCGGCCTCCATCTCCTCCCTCACGATGGCCTCGACCTTCTGCATCACCTTCAGGCCGAGCGGCAACCACGAGTACACCCCTGGCGCAACGCGACGGATGTAGCCCGCCCGGACCAGCCACCTGTGACTGGCGGCCTCGGCATCCGCCGGGTCTTCGCGCAGGGTCCGAACGAACAACTGGCTGAGACGCGTGATCACGAGGGTTCCTTCCTGTCCGGGACGGGAGAACTCTACCGCCCGGTTGCTCCCGGTCCGGTCATGAGCCGGAACATCCGCCGGGCCGATTCGTCAGTAATGAACCGTCGACAACGACCCGACCTCCTGGAAACCCAGTCTCTCGTAGAGCCGGACGGCGGGGGTGTTGAAATCGTTCACGTAGAGGCTGATGACCGGATGGTGTTCCTGGGCCTGGGTCAGCATTCCGGCCAGCAGCGCCGCCGAGTGCCCTCTGCCTCGCAGCGATGGCTCCAGCCACACCCCCTGGAGCTGCGCGTGGTCCCCTACCCTGGGACCCAGATCAGCCTTGAATATCACCCGATCGTTCTCCACCACACCCCAGGCGTCCCTCGATCTGAGACGGTCCTTCACGTGGGCGTCGTATCCAGGTCCGTGTTTGTAGGGGGAGGCCCCTATCTCGTCGGTGTACATCGCGACGGAGGCCGCCAGGTAGGAGTCGAAGTCCCGGGTGGTCAGTTGCCGTACGCGCGGGTCGGGAACCACCAGCGGCGGACCCGTGAGCGCCATGAGGGGCTGGCGCTGCCTCACGTTCACCACGTTCATCCAGTCACCACGGAATCGAGTGGTCAACCCCAGGTACAGGCCGAGCGCCATCATGCTGGGACCGAGGATGGATGCGCAGTGGCGCCTTTCCCCGACCGCGCTGACGAAGGCGGGAATCGCCTCCGGGTCGATGCCTGCGGGAAACAGCGTGCCGCCGTCCATGCAGACCGCGGTCAGCTGGCCGTCCCGTTCGAAACCGTGGAAGAACCCGAGCACGCGTTCGTCGACGCCGTACTGATGCAGCTTGTGCGTCAGGAAGAGGTTCTCGACGGGGCGCTGCAGAAGAAACTCCTGAATGGCCCACAGATCCTGTGGGCCAAGGGTTCGCAGCCTCGTCGCCATGTCAGGAAACCGACACCCGGGGCTCGCCCACCTCGCTCATCTCGGCCGCCATCCGGTGGGCCTCGGCGAGGAGGGTTTCCACGATCTGATCCTCAGGGACGGTCTTGATGACCTCACCACGCACGAAGATCTTGCCCTTCCCGTTGCCGGAGGCCACCCCCAGATCGGCCTCGCGGGCTTCCCCGGGACCGTTCACCACGCATCCCATGACTGCAACTCGCAGTGGGGCCGTCATACCCTCCAGGCCCTTGGTCACCTCTTCCGCGAGGGTGTACACGTCCACCTGGGCGCGTCCGCATGACGGGCAGGAGACGATGTCCAGTTTCCGGGGCCGCAGGTTGAGGGCCTCCAGGATCTTCGTGCCGACCTTGACCTCCTCGGCGGGCGGAGCGGACAAGGAGACCCGGATGGTGTCGCCGATGCCCTCACTGAGCAGCGCCCCGAAGGCCACCGATGACTTGATGGTGCCCTGGAAGGCCGGGCCCGCCTCCGTCACTCCGAGGTGCAGCGGGTACTCGCACGCCTCCGCGAGCAGTTCGTAGGCGCGAACCATGACGACGGGGTCGTGGTGTTTCACGGAGATCTTGAAGTCGTGGAAACCCACCTGCTCGAACAATGAGGCCTCCCACATCGCCGACTCGACGAGCGCCTCCGGGGTGGGCGACCCGTACTTGGCCAGTAACCGCTTGTCCAGGGATCCGGCATTGACGCCGATGCGCAGCGACACCCCCGATTCGGTGGCGGCCCTGGCGATCTCCGCGACCTTGTCGTCGAACTGTTTGATGTTGCCGGGGTTGACACGCACCGCTGCGCAGCCCGCGTCGATGGCCGCGAAAACATATCGGGGCTGGAAGTGGATGTCGGCGATCACGGGGATCTGCGACTTCATGGCGATGATCGGGAGCGCCTCCGCGTCGTCGGCGCTGGGAACCGCGACCCTGACGATGTCGCAGCCGGCGGCGGTGAGCTCGGCGATCTGTTGCAGCGTGCCGTTGATGTCGGTGGTCTTGGTGTTGGTCATCGACTGAACGGAAATCGGCGCGTCGCCTCCCACGTGGATTGACCCGACCTTGATCTTGCGGGATTTCCTACGGGGCGCGAGCACCTTCGGAGGTGCTGCGGGCATGCCAAGGCTCACAGTCATGGGGCCAGATTACTAATGCCCGGACAATGGAGTTGAATGTCCACGTGAAGACCCTCATCCTTGGCGGCACCCGAGAGGGCCGCGAACTAGCCGAACTCCTCGTGGCGGACGGTCACGAGGTCACAACCTCCTTGGCCGGACGGGTTCACAGACCGGCCCACATAGCGGGTGAGGTGCGGATCGGCGGTTTCGGCGGAGCTGACGGACTGGCCGATTGGCTGGCGATCAATGGGATCGGCCGGGTGGTCGATGCCACTCACCCCTTCGCCGAGCAGATCAGCTCCAACGCGGTCGTGGCCTGCCGGAGGACCGGCACGCCGTTGCTGCGGATCGCCAGACCCAGCTGGGTCTCGCATCCGTTGGCCGGCACCTGGACCTGGGTGGATTCCCACGACGAGGCAGCCGCGGAGGCCGCCGGATACGGGAAGGTGCTGTTGACGGTCGGCAGGCAGTCGCTGGACCACTACCGGAAACTGCCGGATGTGGTGGCACGCATGGTGGAGCTTCCGGAAAAGCCACTTCCCGATTCGTGGCAACCGCTGCTGGAACGCGGCCCGTTCACCGTCGACTCCGAGAAGCGGCTGCTGCACGAACTGGGAGCCGACGTGCTGGTCACGAAGGACTCGGGCGGTTCCCTGACCGAGGCGAAGTTGACCGCCGCCGGTGACCTGGGGGTGCGGGTGATCGTGGTGCGCCGCGCCCCGGATCCGAAGGACGTGCCGCAGGTGGTCACGCCGCAGGAAGCCCTCGCATGGATCAACGGGGCTTCGTGATCCCGGTTCGCATGAGGTCGATCAGCACGGGCATGGCGGACGACGGGTTGGGCCCCACCCTTCCGGCGGCCAGACAGGGGTCCGCCCTGCGCGCCCTTTCTGCTGCCTGCAGGTGATTGTGGATCGGGAAACGCGGATGGAGATGCTTGCCGGACATGATGCCCTCTTTCCCCACGCGCCTATCCAGCTCCCTGGTTCCTTCAACAGATGTCAGGTCGGTCACGTGCCATACCAGCCAGACCTCAAATTTGAGATTGCTGACAAGAACCTTGATGCCGTCTTGCGACGCTTCTCTGAGACATTCATCGATGTCGGTGTGCTGGTCCACGTCGAGCAGCAGACAGCACCAGTCAAATGGTTCTGAGTTTCGCTTTGCCTGTTTCATCTCCTTGCGTGCACGACTGAGAACCCGCATGGGGGACTGCCCGACCCCAACCGTCTTCACGCTGACCTGCCCGCCACCAAGGTGCCGTTTGAGCATATCGACATACTGGGGTTCCGTACAGGTCCCCTCGGTCACCACCAGTCCTCGCTTACGCAGTGCCCGCTTGGGACGCCGAGCAGCCATCAGCCCGCGTCCTGAACCGCGGATGGTTCCCCATCAAGGTCGAGCACCCGTCCCAAGAAACTGGGTGCCAGCGAGGGAACCCCGCCATAGCGGCCACTCAAGTAGCGCTTCGCCACATTGGCTCCCTTGTGACGGGGGAAATCAGCAAGTGAGTACAGCTCGCTGGCCCCGTCGTTCCCCTTCTCCGTCAGCCAGATCTGCTCCGGCTCCAACTTCACGCTGCTCTGCGGGGATATCAGATAGGAGTCGTGCGTGGTACAGATCAGCTGGGACCCAAGAGGGTTCTTCTGTTCATCCGCGAAGAACCCGATCAACATCTCCACCAGATGGGGATGAAGACTTGAATCGATTTCATCGACAACCAACACGCCCCCTTGCTGAAGGGTCACCACCGCTGGGATCACCAGCGCGAGCCAGGCCACGGTTCCTGCGCTCTCGCGCTCGAGGGACAACTTTCCCGGCCTCGACCTGGTCCCCTGATGCTCGAACCAGAGATTTCTCACCACATCGTCCAGGAAACCGAGAAGCTTTTCTTCCCCTTCGCCCCTGCCGGGACCACCGACATCAAACAATTTCTTCTGCGCCAAGTTCAAGTGCCGCTGGACCTCCAGCAGTTCGGGAGGAAGCACTTCCTCGTCAGGACCGGCATCGACAATACCTATATCCGCCATCTGCAAGAGAGAAACAACATATTCCCTGGAAGATTCTCCGGCACCCTCAGGGCTCAACAGTATTTCTGCCAAATTCTTGGCAGTGCTGCGTCTATGGTCTTCACCAAGCGGCAGCACCATGACGCCTCCCAGAAGCCCACCGGCAATCTTTTCCAGACCTCCCCGCCCCAGTTGCAAAGCCCTACTGAGTACAAGCTCACGCTTGGCGACCGGCCCAATCGGTCCAAGATCCGGGTGCAATTTCACCATTCCAGTAGAGTCTCGCAGCAACAGACGCCTGCGACGAGCACCGGGGAGATCAAACAACGACTCACCCACCACTCCTTCGTCGTCAATCTCGAAGCGATACTGGTGGCGCACCCCGTCGAGCACGAAATCAAAAGCGAATTCGCTGCTGGCTGACATGCTGGAATCATCCAGTGCAAAGGCGTCCCTCGGCATCTTTTTTTGACTCAGCCACCCCGAAGCCGACGCCATTATGGCGGACCTCGCGTACCACAGGGCATCGACGATCGCCGACTTGCCAGATGCATTCGCTCCCAGGATCGCCGCCACCGGGTAGGTCTGGTCCTGCCAGGTTCCCCCCCCTCTGGGACGAAGGGTGCGGAAGGATGGCCTGGTGAGGTCCAGGACGGTTTCGTCGCGCAGGCTGCGATGGTTCCGTGCAGAGAAACTGAGTAGCAGCATGACGGCATCCTACGCCGGAACCAGCTGTCGAGCGTAAAAATTACGCAGAACGCTCCTTTCAAGGCTATTCGCAGTTGACCGCGGCGCCTTGGCTGGCCAAGTGGCGTTGCCACGCCCGGTGGGTACCACGTAGCAGGATACGGGTTGGGCAGTGCTGGTTGTTGCGGTATCGCACCCGGCACCAAAGAACGTTCCACAGATGGCGCCCCCGCGGGAAGCCCTCACATGGGTCAATGAAGCACCCGCATGACAAGCCCCGGGGAGGGCGCGGGGCATGCGCTGAGAGAACACGCCGGGACGAGCTTCAACACCCGGCTCGCCCTCACCAACCAATATGCGCATACTTATATCCATGCCCAGCAAGAACATGTACGTCGCTGAGTCCGACCTGCCCATGTTCGAGCGGGCATCTCACCTGGCCGATGGAATGTCGGCCGCCGTCGCCGCGGGTTTAAGGCTGTACCTGGCGCAGCATGAGAAGAACCGGGAAGGAGCGGGCTTGGAAACCATTGAACTCAAGGTGGACGATGGCGGCGTTGTGAGGACGAAGCGCTTCTCCGGTCGGCTCCTGCTCCGCCGGAAGCAGGACGAGGGACTGCGTACACGCACCTTCAGCGTTTATGTCACGGCTCGTGGGCAGTATGCCGTGCACACACGCGACGAGCCGGACTGGTCCAGGATGTCCACCGAGGACGACGACTCCCCTGTGTGGGGGAACCAGGAAGCCTGGGAAGGCGAGTGGTGGAACACGAAACACCGTGAGTTGCACGTTTTCCCAGACATCACCAGAATGCGCGGCGAGATGCCTGACTACCTGATCGACGAGATCGAGCGAGCGGAATCCCAACCCATGGTCGAGGAACTGGACATCTGAACGGATGTGCCTGCCAAGGGCCGTCTCCGCTTGTTCCTCAGGCCCCGAGACCTGCGACCTCCCCGATGATCGTGACGGCCGGGGGACGCACTCCCTCCGCTTCTGCGACCTCCGCGATCTCGCTGACGGTGGAGCGCACCAGCCGCATCCTGGGCAGGCCCGCGTTCTCCACCACGGCTGCCGGGGTCCGCGGATCCAGCCCGGCAGCGACCAGACGTTCGGTGATCCGGGGCAGGTAGAGCACGCCCATCATGATAACGAGGGTCAGGCCGGAGCCCGCCAGGTGGTCCCAGTCGATGTCGCCGCGCTCGTCACCCGGGGGAACGTGCCCGCTGACCACGGTGTAGCCCTGGGTGACGCCGCGATGGGTTATCGGGATGCCCGCCAGCCCACCCCCTGCGATGGATGAGGAGATGCCGGGCACGTAGCTGACGGGCACGCCTGCGGCGGCACAGGCCAGCCACTCCTCGTAGCCGCGTCCGAAGATGAACGGATCGCCGCCCTTGAAGCGCACCACGACCCGGCCTGCCAGGGCCTGCTCGACGAGGATCTCGTTGATTCTTTCCTGCGGGGTGAACTCGCCGCGAGGGGTCTTCCCGACCGGAATGATCTCGGCGGTTTCCCGGGCCTCGGTCAGGAGGGCCTCCGGCACCAGCCGGTCGGTGACGATCACATCGGCGTCGCGCAGGGCCTTCAACCCGGCAACCGTGATCAGGTCCGGATCGCCCGGACCGGCACCAACGAGAACGACACGACCGTTCATTCCATCTCCTTGCCCAGCGCGTCTATCAAACGGGCCCGCAGCCCGGGTCCAGGAACGCGCACCCTGAACCATTCGGAATCCAGCCCGGGGAAGGTATCACCTCGACGCACCCCGAGCCCACACGCCCTCAATTTCTCACGCAACCCGACCGGTCCCCGAACCAACAGGAACGGAGCCCCGGACTCGACGACGTGCAGCCCCAGGCAACGCAGATCCGCGGTCAGGGCATCGCGGTTGCCCCGGAGTTCTTCCTGCCAGCGCTCTGTCTCGGTGCGCGCCCTGTCGGAGCAGACCGCCCGGATGGCCGCCAGGGCGGGGGTTGACACCGCCCAGGGTGTCTGGATCCGCCGGAGGGCCGCGATCAGGGTGGGATCGCCGAGGACGTAGCCGACCCGCACCCCCGCCAACCCCCATGTCTTTGTGAGCGAACGCAGCACGAGCACCCCGGTGAGGTCACCGCCGAGCAGCGACTCCGTCTCCCCCCGCACCGCGTCCATGAACGCCTCGTCGACCACCACCACCCGGCCCGGCCTGATCAGTCGCCTGATCTGATCGGCGGGGTGCAGCACCCCGGTCGGATTGGTCGGATTCCCGACGAACACCAGATCGGCCGCCTCCGGGACCCGCGCCACTTCCAACCGGAACCCGTCCTCCGGCCAGAGCAGCACCCGCTGCGGCACCACCCCCGCGGCTCGAAGCGCGGCCTCGGGTTCGGTGAACTGCGGATGGATCACCGCGGGATGCCGGTACCGCAATCCGCGGGCGACGAGGGTGAACGCCTCCGCCACCCCGGCAACGGGCAGCACGCAATCCGGTCCGGTCTTGTGCCAGGCGGCGAGCACCTCGATGGTCTCCCCCGCCCTCGGATAGGGGGCCAGCTCCACGGCCCCGAGCTCCGCCAGCAGCCACTGCGGAGGGGACGTCAAACGGACGTTCACGGCCAGGTCCTCAATGCCATCCGCGAGTTCCGCATCGCCGTGGTGGTCCAGGTCGAAGTCCCCCGGGGAAGCCACACTGCGCGACACGATTCCCGCGCCTGCGGCGGGGTCCGGCCGGTGGCCGTGAACCGCCTCGGCGAACCTCTGGGCCAGCTGGGGATGCCCGGCCCAGTGAACGTGAAGATAGGAGGCGTGCACGTTACCCCGGGCCCATCCGTCGGTCCTGGGACCGTCGGGGGTCTCCCATTCCCAGCCGGGTTCGCTGCCGGGTGGGAACTGGGTCGTGGTGCGGTGGAACTCGTGCCCGGTGATCTCCTCCCCGGCCCGCGCGTAGAAACCGTCCCGGGTCGTCGTGGCTCTCCGGTATCCGAGGGTCAGCCGCGGGCCCATGGCCGCCACCCCGGGAATCGCCCCGACCATGCCGGTGGCGTCGACGCTGTCGGACAGGTACAGCATCCCGGCGCACTCCGCCACCACCGGCCCCCCGGAGGCCACGAAGTCCGCGATCTCCCGCCGCAGATCGGCCCGTGAGGCCAGGGCCGCCGCGTGAACCTCGGGAAACCCTCCCCCAAGATAAATACCCGAAACGTTCTCCGGCAGCCGGTCGTCGGCGGCGGGGTCGAAGACCTGCACCCGGCAGCCCGCGGCCTCGAGCAGCTCCACGGTCTCCGGGTAGCGGAACGTGAAGGCCCTGCCGCCCGCGACCGCCACCACGGGCCGACGTCCGCCCGGGGGTGTGACCTCAGCGGCCGGGTTCCACGCGGTGACGTCCAGTTCCGGGGCGGACCGCGCCGCCGCGATCAAGGCGTCCAGGTCGATGTGCGCGCTGACCTGGGAGGCCAGCCGCTCCATGGTCGCGTTCGCATCGGCCCGCTCCTCCACGGGAACCAGACCGAGGTGCCGCGAGGGCGCTTCGATGGCGGCGTCGCGGGGCAACACCCCGAGGATCGGCAGCCCCATCCCCTCGAGGGCGGACAGTACCTCGTCGCGATGCTTCGGCGAAGCAACTTTGTTGATGATCACCCCGGCGAAGTTCAGGGCGGGATCGTAGTGGGTCAGACCGAGCGCAACCGCGGCGACGGAACGCGATGCGTGGGAGGCATCCAGGCACAGCACGATCGGGGCATCGACGAGAGCGGCGACGTGCGCCGTCGATCCGAACCCATGGGTACCGAGCTGTCCGTCGAACAGGCCCATCACGCCCTCGATCACGGAGATCTCGGCGCCTCGGGCGCCGTGGGCCAGCAGAGGCGCCACCCGCTGCTCCCCCACCAGGAATGGATCCAGATTGCGCCCCACCCGCCCCGAGGCAAGTGCGTGATAACCCGGGTCGATGAAATCGGGACCCACCTTGAAACCCTGCACGGCCATCCCACGAGCGGCCAGCGCGGCGATGATCCCGGTCGTGATGGTGGTCTTGCCCTGCCCCGACGCGGCCGCGGCCACGACGAAACGGGGAAGGCTCACCACTCGATGCCCTTCTGACCCTTCTGACCCTCGTCGAAGGGATGCTTGATCTTGGTCATGTTCGTGACCAGATTCGCAAGCTCCAGCACTGGGCCGGGACAGCGACGCCCGGTGATGACGACGTGCTGGAACCCGGGCCGGTTCGTCAGGGTCGCCACCACGTCATCGACATCGATCCAGCCCCATTCCAGCGGATAGGTGAACTCGTCGAGGACGTAGAGCCCGTGGGTCTGCTCTGCCAGACGGCGTTTCACCTCTCCCCAACCGTCACGGGCGGCCCGGGCGGGGTCGTCCTCGGAGGCCTTCCTTGTCCAGGACCATCCGGATCCCATTTTGTGCCACTCGACGGGACCGCCCTGACCGGTTTCCTCGTGCAGCTTTCCCAAGGCCTCGAGAGCGGTCTGCTCACCGATCCGCCACTTCGCCGACTTCACGAACTGGAAGACCCCGATGCTCCATCCCTGGTTCCAGCCGCGCAGCGCCAGGCCGAAGGCCGCCGTGGATTTTCCCTTCCCCTCGCCCTGGTTGACGATCACCATGGGCCGGTTCCGCCGTTGCTTGGTGGTCAATCCGTCGTCGGGCACGGTCTCCGGGGTTCCCTGGGCCATCAGGCCACCTCCTTGGCTTGCAGGCTGCCGCGCACCACATCGGTGATGGCGGCGGGATCGAGTTCGGCCATGGGAACCAGCTCGGCGCCGAGACGAACCGCCAGGTCCCGGGCCAGACCGAGGCGCATCGGCCCGGTCTCACAGTCGATGACCACACAGTCGAAACCGCGCATGGCCAGTGCATCCGCCGCCGCCTTCGAGCGGGCCAGGGCCCCCTTGCCTGCGGTGGCGCGGCCGTCACTGAGCAGCACGAGAATCGGGCGCCGGGTCGGATCCTTGACGGCCTCGGTGGCAAGCACCTGGGCCGCGCACTCGATGCCCTCCGCAAGCGGGGTCCGCCCCCCGTGGGGAAGCTCGTCGAGACGCACGGCGGCTGCCTCGATGGAGCCGGTCGGCGGCAGCACCAACTCGGCGGAATCGCCGCGGAAGGTGACCATCCCCACCTTGTCGCGACGCTGGTAGGCGTCCAGCAGCAGCGACAGCACCGCTGTCTTGACCGTCTCCATCCGGCGCCTGGCCCCCATCGACCCGGATGCGTCCACGACGAACAGAACCAGGTTCGACTCACGACCCTCACGGCGTGCGCGGCGCACGTCGTCGCCGGCGATCCGCAGTCGTTGGCCTGGTTCGTGGCCGCGTTCTGCCTGCCGGGGAGCTGCGGCCTTGATCGTCGCGGGGACGTGCCAGGCACCGGTCCGGGCCCTCGGATCGACCCCGACCATCCGGCCGTGACTGGTCAGGGCACGACTGCGACGTCCCGGCGATCCCTCACCCAGTCCCTTGGCCCGCAACACCCGGGGCCTGTACGGTTCGCCCGCGAGGCTCAGGCCGACGGGTGCCTGGCCCTGTTCGGGGGGTGGCGGGGATGTCTGCTCCCGGTCCTTCAGATCCTTCGGATCGGACTGCTCAGGAATTGGTTCCTGTTGCGAGGGCGGAGGCCCGGGCGTGTCCTCGGAGGCAGCATCATCCGGATCCGTGGTTTCGTCCTCGGTTCCCCGGTCGGGTTCAGGCGCCGGATCAGGGTCCGGTTCCGGTTCGTCGTCGCCGAGGAGCTGATCGAGAAGTTCCTCGTCCAGACCGGGCGCGTCGAACGGTTTGCGGCGGCGGCGGTGTGGCAGCGCGAGCAGGGCGGCGACGCGAATGTCGGCCCGGGTGACTCGGGAACGTCCTTCCCAGGCGGCATTGGCGCGGGCGGCGCGGGCCGTGACGATGTCTGCCCGCATGCCGTCGACATCGAAGCCCGCGCACACCTCCGCGATCTTTCGCAGCATCGAGTCCGGCAACGCCACGTCCTCAACCGTCCGCTGAGCCGCTGCTATCCGGGTGGCCAGTTCGGTCTGCTCGGCCTCGTGCCGTGCACGGAACCCGACGGGGTCGGAGTCGAAGGCCATGCGGCGTCGCACGATTTCCACGCGTACGTCCGGGTCACGAGGGGCGGTGACCTCGACGGTCAGTCCGAAACGGTCTAGGAGCTGCGGACGCAGCTCCCCTTCCTCCGGGTTCATGGTGCCGACCAGCATCAGGCGGGCAGCGTGTGCGACCGACACCCCGTCGCGTTCCACCGTGCTGCGTCCCATGGCCGCGGCGTCGAGGAGAAGGTCCACCAGGTGATCGTGAAGCAGGTTGACCTCGTCGACGTAGAGAATTCCCCGGTGCGCTGCGGCCAGCAGCCCCGGTTCGAAGGTGGTCTGTCCCTTGCCGAGAGCCGCCTGCAGGTCCAGTGATCCCGTGACACGGTCCTCGGAGGCACCCACCGGTAGTTCGACCAGCGGAACCTGCGCCTGGTGGTGTTCCGGGGCCGAGTGGGGACCGTCAAGACAATCGGGATCCGGCCGGGCCGGGTCGCAGCGGAAACGACATCCGTCGACAACCTCTTGGCGGGGCAGCACCTCGGTGAGGGCCCGGACCATGGTGGACTTCGCCGTGCCCTTCTCGCCTCGCACGAGGACGCCACCGATCTCCGGGGAGATGCTGGCCAGGATCAGGGCACGCGCCATGTCCTCGGCCCCGAGGACCGCGGTGAATGGGAACTTCATGTGATTCGGGTATGCCTTCCTGTGGGTCCGCGCCCACGTCGCAGTTGGCTGGGTCGATGGCCTGGCTCACCCTAGGGGTACACAGTGGCGGGACCGCTGCGGATTCGCACCGCATTCCGCACCCAGCTGCTTCATTGTTCCACAATCCGGATAAGCTCTCTCACCGTGATCGATGTCGTTGGCGTACCGGCGTCCGGGCTCGAGGAACTTCCGGCGAAACTGCGGGAGTTGGTGGCCTCGGCGCCGGTCGTGGTGGGTGGCGCCAGGCACCTGGGGATGCTTCCCGACTCCTCGCGCGGTGTGCCGTGGCCCACGCCGCTGCGCGCCGGATTGGCGCGGTTGTTCGAGGAACTGGGCGACGATGTGGTGGTGCTCGCCTCCGGTGACCCGTTGTTGTCGGGAGTGGCCACCACTCTCATGGAGGTGTTGGGTGCGGAACGCGTCCGGGTGCATCCTGCGTTGTCATCGGAAACGCTCGCGCGTTCTCGGATGCTGTGGCCCGCCGAGACAACCGACTGGGTTTCGTTGGTAGGACGTGATCCTCGGCGCGTGCTGGCGCTGGCCGCTCCCGGTGAGCGGGTCATAGCCCTGTCCGCGGATCAGACCACCCCGGGTGAGCTGGCCCGGATCCTGATGACGGCGGGGTGGGGCACCTCGGCCATGACGGTGCTCGGCAATCTCGGCACATCACGGGAGACCCGGCAGGATTTCACGGCAGAAACCCTCGCTGCGCACCGGGAGGAACTGCCGCGCCTGAACGTGGTGGCAATTGAGTTCAGCACCGGCGCGCATCCCGTGGTCGCCGGGCCGTTGCTGCCTGACGACGCCTTCACCCATGACGGACAGTTGACGAAGCAACCGATGCGGCTGCTCGCGTTGGCGGCACTGGTGCCGGCGCGCGGACAGGTGCTGTGGGACGTCGGAACGGGGTCGGGAAGCATGGGCATCTCCTGGTGCCGCAGTGCTCCCGGCACCCGTACCGTCGCTTTTGAGAAACGCGGAGATCGCGCTGCCCGGGCCCGCGGCAATGCGGCTCGTCTGGGGGTGGCCGACCGTTTCGAGGTGCGGGTGGGGGACGCCTTGGCCCTGATGTCCGATCCATCACTACCCACCCCGGACGCCATTTTCTTCGGCGGGGGAGCCAACGCGGACACCTGCGAGGTCGCGCTGTCCGCGCTTCCCACCGGAGGGCGGCTGGTGATCCACTCCGTCACCCTGGAGACCGATGCCCTGCTCACTGGTTTGCAGGCCCGGGTCGGAGGCGAGTTGACGAAGATCTCGTTGGAGACCGCGAAGCCTCTCGGCTCGTTCCGCGGCTGGCAGCCAGCACGAGCAATCACCTGCTACTCGTTGATCAAGGAGACCTCATGACCGTTCATTTCATCGGCGCCGGGCCGGGTGCCGCCGATCTGTTGACCCTGCGTGGCGCCGAGTTGCTGCGCACGTCCCCGGTCTGCCTGTACGCGGGCACCTACATCGAGCAGGTGTTGGCCCACTGCCCCGAGGACGGGGAACGAATCGACACCCAACACCTGAACCTGGATGCCATCACCGAGCATCTGGTCCGGGCTCACCGTGAGGGAAAGGACGTCGCCAGGCTGTGTTCCGGGGACCCGTCGATCTATTCGGCCATCGCTGAGCAGACCCGCCGTCTCGACGAAGCTGGTGTGCCGTGGGACGTCACGCCCGGGGTCCCCGCCTATGCGGCGGCTGCTTCGTTGATCGGCAAAGAACTGACGGTCCCGGAGGTGGCGCAGACGGTGATCCTGACACGCGCCCAGAAGGATTCGACGGCGATGCCGGAGACCGAGGGCCTGGACTATCTGGCGGCCTCGAGGGCGACCCTGGCGATTCATCTGGCGATCCGTCACACTGCCCGTTTGCAGGAGCAGCTGCTTCCCCACTACGGCAGCGACTGCCCGGTCGTGATCGTCGGCAACGCCACCCAACCGGATCAACAGCTCATCCGCACCACCGTCGCGGGCATGCATGACGCCGCGGTCGCATCGGGGCTGCGCCAAGCAGCGATCATTCTTGTCGGTGAGGCCCTGCGGGCCGAGGATTTCGTGGACTCTCACCTCTACAGCTCCCGTTGCGCCCCGAGGGGCTGAAACGACTCCTCCGCAATTCCTCCCAGCACGAACACCTAGGACGTACAGAGCCTAGGATCGTGTCATGAGGAGCGTTCGGGGCCGCGGCGAGCGTGGCGCCATCACGGTGTGGACAGCGGTCGTGCTGATCGCTTTCGTCCTGATCGTCGGAATCGGAGTGGACTTCGCCGGCCACACCAGAGCCACACAGGAAGCCCGCAGCATCGCCGCAGAAGCAGCCCGCGCGGGAAACCAACGCCTGAAACTGGTCGGCGGGCGCCTGAAACCCGAACCCGATGTCGCGAAACAAGCGGCCGAGAACTATGTGGCGGCGTCCCGATTCCACGGCACGGCCCGGGTGATCGGCGACACCATCGTCGAGGTGGAGGTGACGGGGGAATACACCTGCACCTTCCTGAACATTGTGGGCATCACCACTCTTCCGGTCAGGGCGAAAGGAACATCCGAGCTGCATCACTCCTCCTAGAAATCCTAAAAAAGGGGGACGCCGTCACCCCCATCCTCTTCACGCGACCAGCCCACCGGTCTCCACGAACCACACTGTTCCCCCGAAGATCCCGCACGTGAAGCTCCGCCACGACAACCGCCCCGAGACACACCAAAGCTTGTTCACGACCGCCTTCAGCCTCATCCTGGCCAAAAGTTTCGCCGGTTGCTGCAGCCCACGTGAACAAGCCTCGGCACTTTCGTCATTCTCATCAAACCCGCAGCTTTCCCGCAGACCCTTCGCCACAGCGATCCTGACCACCGCCATGCCTGAGTCCTCCGAACGCCCCACAGGATCGACACAAGAAGCTCTCAGCAGCCGTGTTTGTTGTGGTTGGTGGGGCAGGGAGCCTCCACGCTGGGGGTACCGGTGGGGTTTGATGGCGGTGGCCCCAGGGTAGGGATGCCGTGTCTGTCGTTGGGAATGTTGACCGCGGACAGCTCGACCACGCGGGTGTGGACCTGGGATGTGAGGTCCATCTCGATGGTTCCCTGCTGCCCCAACCCGTTCCACACAATCACCCAGTGCGCGGTCGCGGTGATGGTGAAGTCACCACGCTGGCGGTAGACATAGCCGCAGGTGGGAGATTTCTCGTCCCGGGTTTTGTGTTCGGGATGTTCGGTGCCCTTGCCGCACTTCTTGGTGTCGCCGTTGCCCATCTCCCACGTGACCTGCGTGACCGCCGCGGTGGCGGTGATCGCATACCCCGACTCGGTCACTGTTCTGGTAACCGGCCCCCACGTGTTGGGGGTGGGGTTCCTGATCCACATCCAGTTGTTCCAACCGACGTAGTTGTATCCGTCGGGCAGTTCTTCGAGGGAGTGAGGCCACACCCCGATCTCCGGAGCACGAAGATCCATCCGCTCCACCGCAACCCTCGCCAACACCACAGGAGCAGGCGCACCCCCACGCCCGGTGGCCTCCTCGGTAGGAGTAGGCAGACCGGGAAGATAGCTGGCGCAGGTTCCGTCCGTGGCATAGAGCATGCACCGGTCCGGGGGCTTTTGTTGTTCCGGAGGCAGACAGGGTATCCCCACACACTCAGGAAGAGCATCCTCCCCACCCACCCCCGTGGGACGGGCACCAGGAACC
>NZ_LR027842.1:1948029-2074878 GCF_900607225.1 [Pseudopropionibacterium] massiliense
CCCGTGGGACGGGCACCAGGAACCCGCCCAGACCCCCCGGGCCGACCCGGACGACCGGGCTGACCACCAGACCCCGGCACCCTGATCTCAATCAAACAGGAACCGGAGTATCTGTCTTTTTGGCCGCATCGGATATTGCCCTCGGCGTTGGCCTGTTCCACGAAGCTGGTTGTGGTCAGGAAACAGGCCACGATCATGGTGATGGCGACGAGGCGTTTCATGCTGAACACCCCAAGGCGTCTTCGTTCGTGGCATCCCCGAACTTCCAGCCATCCTCGGTCTTGACCACGGTCACATTCCACTGGAGATACCGCGGCCGTCCCGGCACCACCACGCTCTTGCCCGTCTGCGAGTCGATCAGATCAATCTGTCCGACGTCCGTGCACATCTGCACATCCACCATCCGCATGCCATCAACCTCGACCGACTCCGACGCACCCGTAATGTGAACAACCGTGGCCCCGGTCTGCACATGCTTGTTCTCGCGGTACTCAGCGAGAGTGCTCATCTGTATGTCCTGGCTCTGCCCCGTGGTGATCTCCTCCAAAGGCTTCGGGTCAGCATCAGGATTACCGAACACCTCATCCGAGATACGGATGAACTCGATTACCGTGTTGGCTGCTTCCAACTGCTCCGAAGTGAAGGTCTCCGACGGCTGCGGCTTCACCGGCATCGACGAAACCGGCGGCAACGACGTCACAACCGGCGACGACGACGTCGCCACCGGCGAGGAGGACTGCTGAACACCAGCACCCCCGGACCCCGAACCACCACCACTACACGAACACACCAACACAACAACCGCCACCCCCACCACAACGGCCCGCCCCACACAACCACTCATCACCCAACACCTCCATTGGTGCCACAACCCCGAACCAGCATCTCCAACCCGGGAATCCCACGACACTAGAACCAACAACAGAACCCCACAGGACACCAGACGAAACTCTGACCAAAAGTTAAGGGCCCCACGAGCCGATTCACCCGGCATCAGGGAGCGGAACGGGTGGTTTCGTCTCCGCCGGACTCCCTCATCGGACGCAACCGCATCGGGGTGCCTCGTCGCAGGATCCCTCAGGGGCTCCACAGGGGCGAACCGGGGCTGACCCCAATGGCGCCGTCACGGTGGCAGCGCGACACTGGACTACATGACCACGCCGAACATCAGCGACACCGCCCGGGAGAACGCCATCCAGCTCGTTCAACGCGCCTACGCCGAGGGACGCATCAACGAGCCGGAACTGGAGCACCGGTTGGATCTGATTCTCGAGGCCAGTTCGCATCAGCAGCTGCGCCTGGCCGTCGCGGACCTGCCCATCCCGCCACGGCCGCTGGCACCGACACAGTCACACACAGCTGTTCGCCGACCCACCACATCCTCCACCGATATGGCTGCGCTGATCCACTTCTCCGGTCTGTTCTCGGGGCCGATCGGCCCCGGCCTGGCCTGGCTGATGACACAGAAGAACTCGGCGGTCAATCGCGAAGCGGCGAAAGCGCTGAATTATCAAATCTTGGCCGTTGCCGGGTTTGCGGTAACCATGTTGCTGAGCATCATAGGTTTCGGCATTCCGGCTTTTCTGTGGTCCGTCGGCTGCTTGGCACTCACGATCATCAGCGCCGTCAAGGCGAGCCGGGGCGAGGACTGGGAGAATCCCTTGACCCAGATCACGGGATTCCGTCCCATCACGTACTGAAATCGCTTCTTGAACAGCAATCAGCCAAGGCAATCATTTCGTTCCAAGCGCCATCAACTTGGCGAGTTCCCGACGCCATGAGGCTTATTGGTAGAGTGCGATCCGAGCTGATTTGACCCGCAGCACCAGCGAGCAGGGCGCCTCGAAACCCCGGCTGCCGTGTCCGGGGAATCGCAGCAGGTTCTGCTGTGTGACTGCCGGGTGGTTTCGAGGTGGACCGTTTCCTCGTCGCGGTCCGGCTCAACCAGCTTCAGGGAAGCCGTGAACAAGCTTCCAAGCATCTTCATCAGCTTTCAAGTGCACTGGGAATCCAAGCTTCCGGCCTCTCGGCCCCTTCGAAGAGATGACCCGGCAACCACATGGGGTTTGCCAGATACCCTCCGAGGTTCTCGTCGATCCGCCCAAGTTCGGGATCCATACCATCCCATTCCATGGTCGACCCTCCTTCCCCTCTCAGAACTTTGAACCTGGAGGTTTTTCGAGGAGCTTCCAAGGACGTTGATTCAAGCTCTTTCGTTCTTCTCATGAGAACAACCATTTCTTGTGAAATTATTTCGCTTCGTGTTCGGGCACCGCGAACCTGGATCGCAGCAACCCCGTGAACCCGGCGATGGGTTCGTTTCAGCCTGCGGACCAGCGTTGCCTGACCTGTTCGACGCTGGTGGCGGGGGTTTTCCACCCCAGTGCCGCGGACAGTTGCAGCAGAATCGGTTGACGCAGGCGGGCGGCCGCCAGGAGCCCGGCGTCGCTGAGCAGCTCCACGGGACCGCCCTGACGCAGCCTGCCGTCAGTCATCACCGCGGCATGGGTGGCGAAGGCCAAAGCGTTGTCCACCTCGTGGGTGGAGAACACCAGTGTGGTTCCCCGCGCATTGATCTCCTCCAGCGTCTGCAGCAGGGCCTCGACTCCCGCGGGATCCAGACCTGCCGTCGGTTCATCAAGCAGCAACACATCCACGTTCATCGCCAACGCACCGGCGATGACCACGCGTTTCCGCTCCCCGTAGCTGAGTTGATGGGTGGGTCTATCGGCCAGGTGCTCGATGCCCATGGCGGATATCGCCGAATCCGTGGCCTCGGCGGCCTCGGTCTCGGACAGTCCCAGGTTCAACGGACCAAAACTCACGTCCTGCCGCACATCCGCAGAGAACAACTGGTCGTCCGGGTCCTGCAGCACCAACTGCACGCGACGACGATGCGCCCTCAGCCCAGCACGGTCAAAACGCACCGGATCCCCGTCGAGGAGAACCTGCCCGGCCGCCGGCCGGTGCGCACCTGCAATGGTGCGCAGCAGGGTGGTCTTGCCCGAGCCGTTGGCACCGAGCAACGCCAGCCGGGCCCCCGCGGGAACCTCCAGACGCAGGTTCCGCAACACCTCACGCCCCTCGAAACCCGCGACGATTCCCGTCGCGACCAGTCTCATCGCGTCCACAACGCAACTCCCCACACGAGGACCATTCCCACCAACACCCAGACCGGGAGATGTCGGTTCCCGCGTCTGGAAGGCAGGGTGGTCAAGGTTGATTCGTGTCCCCGAATGGCCAGGCCATCGGCCAGACGGGTGGAGGCCGACCAGGTCCGCACGGCCACCGCACCGACCAGCTGTCCCGTCTCGGCGAACCGCCGCTTCACCGGACCTGCGCCACCGAGCCGTTGTAGCTGGGCCTGGCGCACCAGGACCAACGAATTCCACGCGGTGAAGATCATTCGGTACATCAGTGAGGCGATCTCGATCAGGACGGCAGGAACGTGCAGTTTCCTCAGCCAGCTGAGCAGGTCCACCATGGGGGTGGTCATGGCCAGCACCAGCACTCCCAGGGTTCCAGCCGTCGCTCGCAGCAGCAGACCGATCCCCAGTGTGATGTCCGCTTCCCGGATTCCCAGCCATCCCCAACGCCAGCCGGGTCCCTCGAAAGCGCCGATCGTCAGCGTCGCCGAGACCGCTCCCAGGATGATGAAAACCGCGGGAGCGGTCATGGCGGCGAGAACCATGCGGGCCGGAATCCTGGCGACTGCGAGGACGGCGACGGCCATTGCTGCGACGAGAACTGCGGTTGGCCACGGATGGGCCAGCAACGCCGTCAGCACGAGCAGCAGCGACAGCCCCACCTTCTGACCGACCGGGATGACTCGCCAAGGACTGTCCCAGGCAGCATCGTCCAGGCCGCTAATCCTCAACGGACGCGGACCTCCCGGCTTCCTTCTCGGCCTTGCGTCTACCGGCCATGCGGCCGAGGCAGTAGAACATGATCCCGGATCCGAGGGCGGCCTGCATGGCGAACAGACCCGATTCGACCTCGGCACCCGCGGGCGGAGCGATGGGTTGGAACCAGGGTGTGGCGCCGTTCTCCTCGAGGATGTCGGTCACGGCCGAATCGGTGCCGCCGAACTCGGATTCGGCAGGCGCCGTGTAGAACGGAATGCAGAACAACAGGACCAGGGCAACGAGTCCTGCGACGACTCCCCACTTGTTCAGTTTCATGACGCCGCCTCCGCATCCTTGCGGGAGAGCACACCGAGCTTCGACAGCTCGGGCGATGCGACCCTGGTCAGGAAGGAGAACAGGAACACACCGAGAACGCCCTCGGCCAGGGCCAACGGAATCTGGGTCAGGGCGAAGATCGACATGAACTTCACCAGCGTGGCCCCGAAGCCGCCCTCGGTGCCCGGGTAGGCGATGGCCAGCTGGAAGCTCGTGACGACATAGGTGCTGAGATCGGCGACGGCCATGGCGAGGAACACGGCCACCATCTTGTTGGCCTTCTTGAACAGCACCCACATCAGATAGCCGCACCACGGTCCCGCGATGGCCATGGAGAAGACGTTCGCCCCGAGGGTGGTGAGGCCGCCGTGCGCCAACAGGATCGCTTGGAACAGCAGGACGATGGTGCCGAGGAAGGCCAGGACCGGAGGTTTGAACAGCACTGCCCCGGCCCCCGTCCCGGTCGGATGTGAGGACGAACCCGTGACCGAGGGCAGTTTCACCGCTGACAGGGCGAAGGTGAAGGCACCGGCCGCCGCCAGCAGGAGTTTGGAATCAGGATCCTTTCGCACCTGCCTCACAACGGCCTTGGCCCCGTGGACCACGAACGGCGTCGAGGCCACGAACCAGGCAGCTGCCTGCAAAGGAGGCAGGAATCCTTCTGCGATGTGCATGACGAGACACATCCCTTCTGCGAAATCATGCGTTCCGCGACGGGGCGTGGGACGAGTTCCTGACTCACCTGGTTTGGCTCACAGTGGCGCGACCGTCCCGGATTTGCACCGGGTTCCTCGTGACTAACCCACGCTTCACACCTCACATTACCGGACGAAGCGTGGCGTCCACACCCTGCCTGTGGCAGTTGCCCGGGTCAGGGAGGACCCGATGATCACGAGAGTTTTCATGTCCACTCGGTCCGGATCGAAATCGCCCAGGGTGGTCACGGTGCACGATTCCTCAGCCCGTCCGACATCGCGGGCCAGCACCACAACGGTCCCCGGGGGACGTTCCTCGAGCAGCACGGCCTTGGCGGCGTGAAGCTGGTCGGGACGGGCCGCGGAACGTGGGTTGTAGATGGCCACCGCGACATCCGCCCTGCTCAGGTGCCGCAGTCGGTCAGCGACGATCTCCCAGGGTTTCAGCCGATCGGACAGGGACAGACATGCGAAGTCACCGCCGAGCGGGGCCCCGGCCAGTGCGGCAGCCGCCTGGGCGGCGGTGATGCCGGGCACCACCCGGATCTCCACATTCGCGTAGCGCGGATCCTCGGCGGCCTCGAAGGTGGCAGCGGCCATGGCGAACACGCCGGCGTCCCCACCCGAGACGATGGCGACGTCCTGTCCTGTCAAGGCCAGGTCCAGCGCCTCCCGTGCCCGCTCCACCTCCACGGTGTTTCCCGAGGGGTGCAGGATGAGTCCATGCCTGGCGGGCACACGCCTGACGTAGGGCGCGTAGCCGAAGACGTGCCCCACTCCCGCGAGCACCTCTCGGGCCTCGGGACTGAGCCACTTCTCGGGGCCGGGCCCGAGCCCGACCACCGACAGCGTGGCCCCCCGTTCACCAGCCGCGGGCTCATCGGGGACGTGTCGCCCCGCGTCATCGGCGCGACGATCCCGACCGGGCACCACGATGACGGCGAAATAGGGAACCGTCACAGGATCGACGTCGGCGGCGGGCAGCACCCGCTGCTCCTCCCACGTGGCTCTCTCCACGTAGATCGCCCGCTCCAGCAGACCCGCGGAGGTCAGTGCGGCACGCACCTTCGGGAAGTTGCGTCCCAGCTTCATCACCACCGCAGCGTCGGTCTGCGCGAGCCGCCAGGCAAGTTCCGGTTCGCTCATCGTGCCCGCAAGGATCGTCACCACGTCCTCGTGACGGCTGAGTGCGGTGGCCGCGGCCGACGTCGCCCCCTGGATGGACGTGACCCCCGGCACGACCCTGCAATCCACATCCTTCAAGCGGTCCAGCAGGTACATGTTCGTGGAGAAGAACAACGGATCCCCCTCGGCCAGCAACACCACGTCACCGGCCTCGAGGAGTTCCCGCAGCCGAGCGGCGGAGGCGTCGTAGAAATCGGCCATGGCTCCGTCGTACCCCCGCACGTGATCGGTGACACCGGTGGTCACGGGATACTCGAAGGTGACGACGGGGGTTCCGTCCGCGATCTGTTCCCGCGCGACGCGAAGGGCAATGGATTCCCGTCCCGGCCCGGAGAAGCACGCGACCGCGCTGGCCCCGTGGATGAGGCGGGCGGCCTTCAGGGTGAGCAACTCGGGATCGCCGGGTCCCACGCCGACGGCCCACAGGACTCCGGTCACAGCTCGGACTCGCTCGCCAGGGCGTTGATCGCCGAAGCGGCCAACGCCGACCCGCCACGATGTCCGTGAACCACGAGCCACGGCACCCCGAAGCCGGAATCCGCAAGGGCCTGTTTCGACTCCGCCGAGCCGACGAAACCGACGGGTACGCCGATGATCGCCGCGGGACGGGGACCGCCGTCGGCGATCAGTTCCAGCAGATGGAACAGCGCCGTCGGGGCGTTTCCGATGGCGACCACCGCACCCTCGAGGTCATCCCCCCACAGCGACACCGCGGCCGCAGACCGGGTGGTTCCCCACTCGTCGGCCAGCACTGCCGCCTGTTGGTCGCGCAGCAGACAGCGCACCTCGTTGTCGGCGGGGAGACGCCTGCGGGTGATGCCGGCCTTGATCATGTTCGCGTCGACGAAAATCGGTGCTCCTCCACGCAGGGCCTCGCGCGCGGTGGACACCAGATCGGGATGGAAAACAACGTGCCGGGGCAGATCGAGATCACCGGCGGCGTGGATCATGCGCACCACCACCTGGGATTCCTCAGGGGTGAAGGCCGTCAGGTCAGCCCCTTCCCGGATGATGCGGAAGGACTCCGTGTAGATGGCGGAGCCATTGGTTTCGTATGGGTAGCGTCTCGCGGGTCTTCTCACCATTGCGGTCACCTGTCGGCCGCGGCCAGAACGGCATCGACACCCGCTGGGGCGATGAGAGCCACGTGTTCCCCGCCGGGCTCGCCGCAGACCCGGTCGCAGCCGGAGATGTGCACGAGACGGTGGAACGGCGTCGGGTGAGCGGTTGCCACATCCTCCGCGATGGCCCGGGTGTCGACCTGCGCGTTGTTGCACGGTTTGCCGTAGCAGGCGGTGAGCGTCATCCACACGGATTCGGGTCGGGTCATCAGGCCTGCGGCCTCCAACTCCACGAGACGATCCGCGGCTCCGGGCACCACCACTCCACGCCATGGGGTGAAAACGAGTCGTCCCTCGCTGCAGTCGGCGGCGACGCGCTGCAACGCTTCGGCCTGGGGCAGGGTCAGCAACCCCAACGGAACACCCACCACTGCCGCTCCCGCGTGCACCCCGTAGCTGAGGGGACGTTCGGCCTCGGGGCGCTGGAACTCGATCTCTTTCCCGATGCCATCGAGGAGGGCCTCGGGGTTGGTCAACTCGCGCACGTGCCAGGCGGGTTTCTCCCCCGAATCGGCGACTGCGAGGAAACGATGCGCCAGCTCGATCAGGGTCGGAACGGCCTCGGTGGCCGCGATTTCTCGCGCCTCCTCGCAGCCTCCGACGAAGACCACGCCCCGACCGTCGGGGAGGGCGCGGTAGCCCAGGTCGAAGGCCTCACCCAGCACGTCGTCGGAGCCGTCGTCGAAGACGAACAGGAAACGCCCCGGCAGGTTGGGCAGTTCGGGGTCGGCGATGATGGCGGCGTCGAGTTCACGCACGGCCGCGGAGAGGTCGGCGTTGACGGGGGCGATGGATGTCAGGGGTGAGCACACCACGGTGCGGATGCGCTCGTGCGCCGGGGATGGCATGAGCCCGGTGGCGAAGGCGTCGCGCACAAAAGGCGCCGGAATCGGTTCGGGCAGGGCACGCACCTGAAGGTTGTTGCGACTGGTGATCTGGATCTCCGAGTTCGCGTACTGCGCGGCGAGTTTTGCGACGGCGACGATCTGATCCGCTTGGACGAAACCGCCGGGTAGCCGTAGGCGCACCATGTTCCCGTCCACGGTGTGGTAGGGGCGCAGGAGGCCGGGACAACGGTCACGTTCAACGGTTCGGATCATGCCTGCCATTCTGCCTGCACGGTCCGAAGCACGGCATCCCGGGGTGTCATCCGGGGCTACGATGTCCGCGATGTTGACCTTCGAGTACCGCGGCCTGGGCCCCGAGCATTTCCGCAGCGACTACCAGGAATCCTGGGATTACCAACGCCGGGTACACGCCGAGGTCGCGGCCGGGAAGCGACCCGGACACGTGATCCTGCTGGAACACGACCCCGTCTACACGGCGGGACGGGCCACACTGCCCGAGGAGCGTCCCTTCGACGGCACCCCGGTGGTGGACGTGGACCGGGGCGGGAAGATCACCTGGCACGGCCCCGGCCAGCTCACCGGGTATCCGATCCTGCCCCTGCCCGATGGCGTCGGGGTGGTGGATCCGATCCGGCGTTTCGAGGACGCCGTCGTCGATCTGCTGGCCGGTTACGGCCTGGACGGGCGGCGCGTTGCGGGCAGGACCGGGGTCTGGCTGTCCGCTTCCGGGAGTCGTCCGGAACGCAAGATCTGCGCCATCGGAATCAGGGTCGCCAGGCGAACCACGATGCATGGTTTCGCACTCAACGTGCTCCCCAACCAGGAGGCGTTCGGCAACATCGTTCCCTGCGGCATCAGCGATGCCGGGGTCACGTCCCTGGCGGAGGAACTACCCGGGAACTGGGTTGTCTCCACGGTGGCCCACGATCTGGAGCCCCATCTACGCAGGCACCTGACGGTCTTCAGCCACGGGTGAGCCGGGCGCACGAACCCACGAAGCGGTTGGATGAGCCACGCGGCCAGCGCCTCAGCAGGTATCATCCCCCGGGTGACCGCTGTACATCCGGATAGACGTCGACTGCTCCGCATCGAGGCCAAGAACGCCGAGACCCCGATCGAGCGCAAACCCGGCTGGATCCGCACCACCGCCCGCACCGGCCCGAACTACAAGGACCTGCAGCAGATCGTGCAGAAAGCGGATCTGCACACCGTCTGTCGCGAGGCGAACTGCCCCAACATCTTCGAGTGCTGGGAGGATCGCGAGTCCACCTTCCTGATCGGGGGGGACCAGTGCACCCGGCGCTGCGATTTCTGCCAGATCACATCCGCGAAACCCGAAGGTTACGACCCGGCCGAACCGATGCGTGTCGCCGCTTCGGTGAAGAGGATGGGGCTGCGTTACGCCACCGTCACCGGGGTCTGCCGCGACGACCTGCCCGACCAGGGCGCCTGGTTGTACGCCGAGACCATCCGCCAGATCCACGCGGTCAACCCGGGGGTCGGGGTGGAGATGCTCGCCCCCGACTTCTCCGCGAAACCGGACCTGGTGGGCCAGGTCCTGGACACCCGGCCCGAGGTGTTCGCCCACAACGTGGAGACCGTGCCGCGGATCTTCAAACGCATCCGCCCGGCCTTCCGCTACGACCGTTCCCTCGACGTGCTGAGGATGAGCCGCGACGCGGGACTGGTGACGAAATCGAACCTGATCCTGGGAATGGGTGAGACCCGCGAGGAGATCTCCCAGGCCCTGGTCGACCTGCACGAGGCGGGCACCGAGCTGATCACCATCACCCAGTACCTGCGCCCCAACGCGACCCTGCACCCGATCTCCCGCTGGGTACCCCCCGAAGAGTTCGACGAGCTCGCCGAGGAGGCGAAACAGATCGGCTACTCCGGTGTGCTCTCCGGTCCCCTCGTACGCTCGTCCTATCGGGCGGGCAGGCTCTACAGGACTGCCATGGAAGAACGCAAGAAGGCCGCGCGGAAGGCTGGTATCAGGTGATGGCACGCAGTGAGAGGGCCCAGGAACTGGCCCAGCGACAGAAGGAACAGAAGCAGAGGCAGAAGGAGAGGGCACGCGCCGAGAAACTGCGCCGCAGGAACTCCACCAATCCGGCCGACTGGGGCCAGATCCGCCAGATCAAGGAGTCCTACAAACTAACGAAACAACAGGACCCCAAGCTGCCGTGGATCCTGCTTGCCGCAGGCCTCGTCCCGTTCGCCCTCATCCTGATCCTCGGGTTCGTGCTCCAGTCCCCCATCCTGTGGGGAATACTGGGTGTTGCCGTCGGTCTGCTGGCAGCATTGTTCGTGTTCACACGACGCATCAAACGCGCGGCCTTCAGCCGCTACGAGGGACAGGCGGGCTCCGCCGAGCTGGCGTTGAACATGCTCGGGAAGAAGTGGAAGCACACCATCGCGGTGGCGGTCACCCGCAATCGCGACTCCGCGAACGTGGTGCACCGCGCCATCGGTCCCGGTGGCCTCGTGCTGATCGGCGAGGGGAACTCCAAAGGTCTCAAAACCCTGCTCGCTTCCGAGAAGAAGAAACACGAGCAGGTCGCCTACGGTGTGAACGTGATCACCTTCGTGGTCGGCAGGGGCAGCGGACAGGTGCCCCTCGACCAGCTCGCCGACCAGATCAAGAAACTCCCGAAGTCCCTGAGCACGTCGAAGATCACCGAGGTGGAGGACCGACTCCGGGCGCTCGACGCGATGCGACCGAAGCTTCCCATGCCGAAGGGCCCCATGCCCACCGGCAAAAGCGGCATGAAAGGGGCCCGGCAGGCGATCCGGGGGCGGTGAAGGGCTCTCAGGGGATGGCCCGAAGGACCCGGGCCGGATTGCCCACGGCAACGACATCGGCCGGGATGCTGCGCGTCACGACCGAACCTGCACCGATCACGGAGTTGTCCCCGATGGTGATCCGGGCGACGTCCAGCAGTTCCCGGGCCTCTCGTTCATCATCCGCGATCACGGCCAGGTGGTACTCGTGGCACAACCGCATGGCGCGCTTGGCGATCCTCGTGTTCTCCGGATGATCGGCGATGTACAGGTCACCCGCGAGCATCCGTTCCCGATTCGTGCGTGAATCGCCGGCGAAGTGGTCGGTTCCCATGCCCCGAAATTCCAGGAGGCAACGGCGGGAAGCATCGGTGGCTGGATCCCACGGTTTTCACTGGTAGCTTTCCGGACGTGGCAAATCTGGTCAATCTGGAATCCGTCTCGCACGCCTTCGGCACCCGCGTGCTGCTGGACGGGGTGAGCCTCGGGATCGGGGCCGGTGAGGTGATCGGGGTGGTCGGCCGCAACGGGGACGGAAAAACCACCCTGCTGCGCATCCTGACGGGAGACCTGGTCCCCGATTCCGGACGGGTGACGATCTCGAACTCCGCTTCCATCGGGGTGCTGACCCAGCACCAGGCCGGTTCCCCCGGTGAGACGATCCGGCAGGTGGTCCTCGACGGCGCCGCCGACCACACCTACGCGGCCCGGGCGGACCGGCGGGAGATCGTCGAGGCGCTGCTGGCGGGAGTGGACCTGGACCGCCCCGTCGAGACCCTGTCCGGTGGCGAACGGCGGCGGGTGGGGCTGGTCGAGGTGCTGCTCGGCGACCACGACCTGATCGTGCTGGACGAACCCACCAACCATCTCGACGTGGAGGCGATCGCCTTCCTCGCCTCCCATCTGCGTTCCCGCACGGCGGCGGGGCTCGCGATGCTGGTGGTCAGCCACGACCGCTGGTTCCTGGATGCGGTGTGCACCCGCATCTGGGAGGTTCACGACGGCGTAGTGGACGCCTACGACGGCGGTTACGCCGCGCATGTGCTGGCTCGGGTCGAGCGGCAGCGGCAGGCCGCGGCATCGGAGGCGCGCCGCAGGAACCTGGCGCGCAAGGAACTGGCGTGGTTGCGGCGCGGGGCCCCGGCCCGCACCTCGAAACCGAGGTTCCGCATCGAGGCAGCCGAGGCCCTCATCAGCGACGTGCCGCCGCCACGCGACCGGCTGGCCCTGGAGAAGTTCGCCACCTCGCGGCTCGGCAAGGACGTCTTCGACCTGAACAACGTCGGCTACGCCGTCGAGGACCGCACGCTGCTGGACCGGCTCACCTGGTCCATCGGCCCGGGTGACCGCATCGGGCTGGTGGGCGTCAACGGCGCGGGCAAGACCACGCTGCTGGATCTGTTGGCCGGCCTGAGGGCCCCTCGGAGCGGGAAGATCAAACGCGGCGTCACGCTCAGGGTCGGTTATCTGTCGCAGAGCGTCGGTGAACTGGACGACGATGACCGCGTGCTGCAGTCCGTCACCCGTCTGAAACAGGCGACGCGGTTGGCAACCGGCAGGGAGGCCTCGGCCGGCAACCTCCTCGAGGAGTTCGGTTTCACCGGCGACAAACTGGTTGCCCGCATCGGCGACCTGTCCGGCGGGGAACGCCGCCGCCTCCAGTTCCTCCGGCTGCTGCTCGAGGAACCGAACGTCCTGCTCCTCGACGAACCCACCAACGACCTCGACATCGACACCCTCACCGTGATCGAGGACTACCTGGACACCTGGCCCGGCACCCTGATCGTTGTCTCCCACGACCGCTACTTCCTGGAGCGCGTCACCGACACCTCGTGGGCGCTGCTGGGGGACGGTTCGTGTGTGCTGCTGCCCGGAGGTGTGGATGAGTACCTGGAGCGGCGCCGCGAAGCGAGGAACAACTCCCCCGCATCCGTTCCCCCGACCGGGGACAGGCCCCGATCCGATGCAGCGGTCGAACGCGCCCGGAAGAAGGAGCTGGCGCGCCTGGAGTCGCAGCTCGCGAAGGTGGAGTCCGAAATCGAGCGCATCCATGACGCCATGACGGCCTCGGCAACGGATTTCGAGAGGCTCGCCGCGCTGGACTCGGACCTGCGGGCCGCCCGGGCGCGCAAGGACGAGTTGGAGGACGCCTGGTTGTCGGCGGCAGAGTGATCCCGGAGGGACACCGGCCGATGTCACCGTCCACCGTGCGGAACAACGGCGATCGGCAGCGGTTCGGTTCGTGGGGTGGGGTCGCTCGCCAGGCGTCCGTAGGTCACGACGTCGATTCGCTTCCCGCCGACCAGGAATTTCTCCCGCTCGACTCCTTCCTGGACGAACCCCGCGGCGAGCGCCACTCCCCGGGACGCGGGATTGTTGACCCGGTGTCCGAGCTCCAGGCGATGCAGTATGCCCGAGGCCAGGGCCCAGTTCGCGACGGTGGCCGCCGCACGGCCCGTCCAGCCACGCCCCCGCACCGCGCGATGGGTCCAGTACCAGAACCACGCGTTGCGGTTCCCGGAATCGAGGCTCAGGGCAACGAGCCCGAACAGCAGATCACTGTCCCCGACCATTGCGTATGGCAGATGCCGGCCGCCGGGAGCGAGCAGCCTGGCGACGTATGCTTCTGCTTCCGGTATATCGGTGACCCGCCCCTGCCGGGCCATGTCATCGGCTGACGTGAATGCCTCCAGGACCCGTGGCGTGTCACTGACCCCCAGCGGACGAAGTCTCATCCCAGTCATCGATCATCCTCCGAATAGTTCGTATCTCCTCGGTGCAGTGAGCCACCCCAAAAATGCTGAAGGCCCCGGGTACGAACAACGGCACCCCGGTCATCGGGGCTCATGATATTGCCGAGGCTGGCACATCGCTCCGCTGCTGCGCCCATCCGCGACTGCGTGCACCGCGGTGTTCTGCGTCGAAGGCGATGAGGAGTGCGGTCATGCGATTGTCTTCACAACGGTCCGCAGTGGGTGACACCGGCCGGAACACCACCGAGACCAGACCGAAACGCGACGGCGGACCACCACCCAGCACGCCTCGGCAGCCGGCCCCTTGTCCCAGGCGATCTCCGGCCACCCGGACATGTATTATTCACCACATGATGAACTCATCAGTTGATGAAACAGCCATCTCCGCCTCCGGGCTCGTCGTCAGGCGGGGTCGCAACGAGATCCTGCACGAGGTTTCCCTCTCCCTGCCCCGCGGTTCCGTCACGGGGCTGCTGGGCCCCTCGGGCTGCGGTAAGACCACCCTGATGCGCACCCTCATGGGGGTGCAGCACATCACCGCGGGTTCGGCGACGCTGTTGGGACTGCCGGCCGGGCATCCGAGGTTGCGCCGGAAGGTGGCATACACCTCGCAGGCCGTGAGCATCTACTCGGACGCGTCCCTGATGGCCAACACCATCTATTTCGCACGTCTGCTGGGAGCCGGGCGCGACTCGGCGCGCCGGGCGATCGACAGGGTGCAGCTAAACGGCCTGGAGCGTCGCCGCATCGACCAGCTGTCGGGAGGGCAGGCGAGCAGGGCCTCCCTGGCCTGCGCGCTGGTGGGTGATCCAGAGGTGCTGATCCTCGACGAGCCGACGGTGGGGCTGGACCCCCTGACCAGGCAGGCCCTGTGGATCCTGTTCCGCGACCTGGCGGAGCAGGGAACCACCCTGCTGGTCTCCAGCCACGTCATGGACGAGGCGACCCGCTGCGATTCCGTGCTGTTCATGCGGGACGGCCGGTTCCTGGCCTACGAGCCCGTGGCCGATCTTCAGCGCAGGACGGGAACCAGCAGCCCGGAGGACGCCTTCGTGGCCCTGATCGAGGAGGCGGCATGATGAATACCCGCGCCATCGGCCGGCCCGCACCGTTCGCCACGGTGGCCCGGATCATCGCGCAGCTGAAGGGCGACCCGCGCGCCATCGCCCTGATCCTCCTGGTCCCGCCCCTGCTGCTGACCCTGCTCTACTACGTCTTCTGCGACCTGCCGACGCCGCCCGGGCAGCCCCACGTCTTCGACACGACCGGGCCGATCATGCTGGCCGTGTTGCCGATGTTCATGATGTTCATCGTCACTTCGGTGATCATGCTCCGGGAACGTGCCTCCGGGACCCTGGAGCGGATCTTCACCACTCCCCTGACGCGTTTGAACCTGCTGGTCTCCTACGCCTGTGTGTTCGGTCTGCTGGCAGTGTTGCAGAGCAGCATCCTGGTGGCCCTGCTGCTGGGCCCGCTGGGAATCGAACTGACCGGCCCGGCCTGGGCCCTGCTCCTGCTCTCCTTCCTGGGGGCGGTGATCGGGGTGGCCTTCGGCCTGCTGGCCTCGGCCTTCGCCCGAACCGAGTTCCAGGCGGTGCAGTTCATGCCGGTTTTCATAGCCCCGCAGGTGTTTCTCTGCGGCCTGCTCGTTCCGAAGGAGCAGCTCCCGGACGCTTTGGAGACCATCGCGAGCTGGCTGCCGATGACCTGGGCGGTCGATGTCGTGCGCGACGTGCTGGCCAATCCGGAGCTAGGCTCGGACAGCTGGTGGCGGTTCGCCGCCCTGGCCGGGGTGATCTTCGCCGCCCTGCTCATCGCCGCGGCCTCCATGCCGAGAAAGACGAGGTGATCGCTTGCCCGGGGGTTCGAAGTCGGAACGCACCAAACTGCGTATCCAGCAGGCGGCCGCGAAGTTGTTCGCTTCCCGGTCCTTCGAGACGGTCAGCACCCGCACCATCGCCAAGGAGGCCGGGGTCGATGCCGCCCTGATCCACCACTACTTCGGCTCGAAGGAGGGCCTGTTCCAGGCGGTGCTGAACGCCGCCATCCACCCGGAACAGTTGGAGGCATTGGTCGTATCGGAATCACCCGAGGACTGGGGACGCCAGCTGGTGCGCGCCGCCGACAAGGTCTGGACCTCACCCGCCGCCCCCGCTCTGAAGGCGGTGGTGCGGCGGGTCCTGGTGGGCCACGAGGGCATGCTGCGCGAGTTCGTCACACGCTCCCTGTTCAACAGATTCCTCTCCCACATCGAAGGCCCGGACCCGGAGCGACGGCTCCGGGCCTCCCTGATCGGATCCCAGATGGCCGGTTTGGTGATCGCACGCCACATCGTCGGCATCGAGCCGCTGGCGAGCCTTCCCACCGACGAGGTCGCCGACCTGGTCGGTCCCGTGCTCCAGCACTACATCACGGGATCACTGCAATCTGGGGAAATCGTCGAGGGAGAAGACTGACTCCACGGGAACCTCGAAGAACCTGGCGATCCTGAGCGCCAGGTGCAGCGACGGCGAGTACTCTCCCCGTTCCAGGTAGCCAACGGTCTGGTAGTGGACGCCCAGCGCCTCGGCGAGTTCTCGGCGGCTCACCCTGCGATCCGCCCTCATCACGGCAATACGGTTGAAGACCCTTTCCTCCCCCAAGTCATCCTCCCGTCAGGGAACGAATGTTGGTCTGCATGCGCGAAAGCCTACCGATCCTCTCCTTGCGGAACCCGCGACGCACCAGGGCCGCAGCCACCGGGAATCCCACGAGAACCCAGACGGCCAACACGCCGAAGGCGAGCAGCGGCCGGAACGAACCGCCCACCTCCCAGGCGGGGTCGCCGACGAGCGCCCAGCGGGTCAGGTGTCCGGACCAGTAGAACGGGAGTGCCTGCTGGATGACCTGCACCCAGCCGGGCAGCGCCACCAGCGGTATGGCCGCCCCACTGGTTCCGAGCAGCGCGAGCACCAGCACATAGGAGAACATCTGCAGATTGGGACCGCGCGCCACCGCTCCGGAGAGGAATCCGATGGGCGCCGCCGCCAGGGAAGCGACGATCGCCAGGCCGATGGCGGGAATCAGTTGTCCCCAGCCGAGCGGGAAACCGTCCAGCAGGATCATCCCGAGCACCAGAAGGATCACCTGACTCACGACGAGTATCGCCATGGTCGAGACGGTCTTTCCGATGGTCCACACCATCGGTCCGTGTGGCAGGACGCGAACGCGCAGCAGGGCACCCCCGACCCGGTCCATGTAGGTTTCCGTCCCCACCTGTATGACGATCATGCAGCTCCACGAGCCGACGAAACCAGCCACCGTGAGCGAGTCCGTTCCCGTACCCCCTGTCAGATTGAGCCGGGACAGCCAGAGGACCAACAGTGCAGGCAGGAACGCCGTGAACATACCCGCACCGATGAAGGCCGGCCGCAGCTCCCCCCGGACCTGGACCAGAGAGGCACGGAGAACAGCGAGAAACATGGGAGGGGCGGCGCGGGTCATTTCCCCTCCTTGGTCAGGGCCAGGTACGCGTCCTCAAGGTTGGGACGGGTGATGGTGAGATCCGAGATGGCGTCGAGATCGAGGGTCTTGACGAACCCCTCGGGAGAGCTGGTGACATGGACCTGGCGTTCGCCCGCCTCGCGCCAGGTCACCTGGGCGGCGCCGGAGAAACGCTCACGCAGCTCGGTGACGGTGCCGTTCGCAAAGACCCGGCCCCGACCCATGATCACCACCCTTGACGCGAGCCGTTCGGCCTCCGCCAGGTCGTGGCTGGTCATCAGCACCGTGGCGGCGTCGTCGACGCGCTCGAGGATGAGGTCATGCACCCGGGCCCTGGATGCCGGGTCCAGGCCCGCGGTCGGTTCATCGAGGATCAGCAGCTCCGGTTTCCCCAGGAGGACGGCAGCGAGGTCGACGGCCCGGCGCTGGCCTCCCGAGAGCCGCCCGAGCCGGGCCCCTGCCCTGTCCCCCAGACCGACCATGCGCAGCACCTCGTCGACGGTTGAACCGGGCCGCCCCGATGTGGCCTGGATGGCGCGCACCCATTCCAGGTGATCACACACCCGCCACCGGGCGTGATCGGACCAGCTCTGCTGGACGAGGCCTATCCTGCCCCAGAACCCGGCACCCGCTTTTCCGGGATCCACGCCCAGCACCCGGATCGTTCCGGAATCGGGCGGCAGAAAACCGAGCAACAGTTCGACGAAGGTGGTCTTGCCCACCCCGTTGGGCCCCAGGAGGAACACGACCTCACCCGGCCGGATCACAAGATCCACTCCCCGGAGCACCGGCAGGCTTCCGTAGGCGAACTCGACCTGCTCGGCCACAACCACGTCCATCACGCCCTCCCTCAGCAGCGAAGACACCAGATATCATAGCAGGAATGCTATATATCATAGCATCTCCATACTATCTTGGATTCGCTCCCGGCAAGACAGCCACCGCGAGGACCGTCCGGCACGAACCCCGGGAACCGGCAGAGCCCATCCCCTGTGCTGTAACACCGCCGTTACGATGGCGGAAGATCTGGGCAATCTGGGCCCCATAGGGTGGTCCCAGTTCACAAGACAACTGGAGGGTTCATGTTCACAAGCGCCGAGGAGCTCCTGGCCTTCGTCAAGGAGGAGGGCATCGAGACCATCGACTGCCGCTTCTGCGACCTGCCGGGCGTGATGCAGCACTTCACCGTTCCGGCCGGCTCCTTCGGCCCCGAGGTCTTCACCGAGGGTCTGAGTTTCGACGGTTCCTCGATCGCAGGGTTCCAGAAGATCCACGAGTCGGACATGGCCCTGCTCCCGGACCCGACCAGCGCCTTCGTCGATCCCTTCCGCCGGTCGCGGACCCTGAACATCAACTTCTTCGTCCACGATCCCCTCACGAAGGAGCCCTACTCCCGCGACCCGCGCAACATCGCCCGCAAGGCCGAGGCATATCTGATCTCGACGGGCATCGCGGAGACCGCCTTCTTCGCCCCCGAGGCCGAGTTCTACGTCTTCGACGACATCCGCTTCGACTCCACCCCCAACGCCTCCTATTACCACATCGACTCCGAGGCGGGGGCCTGGAACTCCGGCCGCGTCGAGGACGGCGGCAACCGGGGCTACAAGGTGAAATACAAGGGCGGATACTTCCCCGTCGCCCCGGTCGATCACTTCGGCGACCTGCGTGACGACATCGTACGTCACATGGAGAACGCGGGTCTGACCGTTGAACGCGCCCACCATGAGTGCGGCACAGCCGGCCAGGCCGAGATCAACTGGCGCTTCGACACCATGCTGAAGTCCGCCGACGACGTCATGAAGTTCAAGTACCTCGTCAAGAACACCGCCTGGGAGGCCGGCAAGACCGCCACCTTCATGCCGAAACCGATCTTCGGGGACAACGGTTCCGGGATGCACGTCCACTCCTCGCTGTGGAGCGGCGGGAAACCGTTGTTCTACGACGAGAGCGGCTACGCGGGCCTGTCGGACATGGCCCGCTGGTACATCGGCGGCATCCTCAGGCACGCGCCCGCGCTGCTGGCCTTCACCAACCCGAGCGTCAACTCCTTCCACCGGCTGGTCCCGGGGTTCGAGGCCCCCGTCAACCTGGTGTACTCGCAGCGCAACCGTTCCGCCTGCATCCGCATCCCGATCACCGGCTCCAACCCGAAGGCCAAGCGCATCGAGTTCCGCTGCCCGGACCCGTCGAGCAACCCCTACCTGGCCTTCGCCGCCATCCTGCTGGCAGGACTGGACGGCATCCAGAACCGCATCGAGCCCCCCACCCCCATCGACAAGGACCTCTACGAGCTGCCCCCCGAGGAGCACGCCGAGGTCCCAACCGTGCCCGCCAGCCTGAGCGCGGTACTGGAGGCCCTGGAGGCGGACCACGAGTTCCTGCTGGCGGGAGACGTCTTCACCCCCGATCTGATCGCAACGTGGGTGGAGCTCAAACGCGCGGAGATCCAGGCCATCGCCGTTCGGCCACATCCACACGAATTCGAGCTCTACTACGCCCTCTGAGTACCCGTGAGCCGTAGGCTCACCCCATGAGAACCCGAACGACCCGTCTCATCACTCCAATCGCTCTGATCCTGTGCTGGCTGTTGGCGGGTGGGATAGGTGGTCCGTTCTTCGGGAAGGTCAGCGAGGTCGCGCGCAACGACCAGGCGAGCTTCCTTCCCACCAATGCTGAGGCAACCGTCGTCGGGCAGAGGTACCGCGATTTCGTGGGCAACGATCAGATTCCCGCCATCGCCGTGTTCGCCGGGGAGAATCCTCTGACGGAAGCCCAGAGGCGGGCCATCATGGCCCTCGGGCAGGACCTGGGGGCCATGGATGGCGTGGCCGCCGTCTCCCCACCGATCACCTCCGAGGACTCCATGGCCGCCCAGGTCTTCATCGGAATAGACGCGACGGCAAACGTCTCCAGGACGGTCAGTTCGGTCCGGGAAACAATCTCGGCACACGACCTTGCAGGGTTGGACTTCCACGTGACGGGTCCGGCGGGATTCACCAGCGATCTCTCGCGGGCCTTCAGCGGGATCGACGGCCTGCTGCTGCTCGTGGCCCTCGGGCTGGTGCTGGTGATCCTGGTGGTCGTGTACCGAGCCGTGCTCCTTCCACTGGTGGTGCTGTTGACGAGTGTGTTCGCCCTCGCCGTCGCGCTCCTGGCCAACTGGTGGCTGGCGAAATGGGGTGTGCTGACCATCACGGGGCAGACCCAGGGAATCCTCTTCATCCTGGTGATAGGCGCGACCACGGACTATTCCTTGTTGTACACGGCCCGGTACCTGGAGGAGCTGCGGCGCCACGAATCGAGAACGGAGGCCACACGGGCCGCGCTGCGCGGTGTCCTGGAGCCGATCCTCGCCTCCGGCGGCACCGTGATCGCCGGGCTGCTGTGCCTGCTGTTCAGCGACCTGGGTTCCAACCGCTCCCTGGGACCGGTTGCCGCCATAGGCGTGACCTTCGCGGTACTCGCCTCGCTGACCCTGCTCCCGAGCCTCACCCATCTCCTGGGCCGGGCCTCCTACTGGCCCCGGGTACCGCGTTTCGACCCCGACCGCACGGATGAGCAGCAGACCCACACCGGCGTGTACGCGAGAACCGGCCGGTTCGTCTCGGAACGCCCCCGCGCGGTATGGATCGCCTGCATCATCCTGCTGGGCATCGGGGCCGCCTTCATTCCCAGCCTCAAGGCGGACGGGGTTCCCGTCAGCAGTTTCGTGCTGGGAGCCTCCGACGCCCGGACCGGCCAGGAGGTTGTGTCGCGTCACTTCCCGGGCGGCGCCGGCTCCCCCGCCTATGTCCTGACCGCCGAGAACAACCTGCAAACGGTGGCGAACCGGTTGCTGAACAACGACGGCGTGGCCTCCGTCAGCGTCGTCTCGAAGGCCTCACCCTCGGGCTCCGTACCCGTCACGACGGCGGGAATCCAGCCCGTCGGACGGCCGGGAACACCACCCCCGGCTCCCACGGTGGACGACGGCGAGGTCATGTTGCTGGCCACCCTGAGCACCCCGGCCGACAGCGACGAGGCCATCGGAACCGTGCGCGAACTGCGGGCGGACCTGTCCGGGACCGCACGCATCGGAGGCGCCACCGCCACCGATCTGGACACCAGAACCACCACACAACACGACAGGGCCCTGATCATACCGCTGGTGCTCGTGGTGATCCTGGTCATCCTCGTCCTGCTGCTGCGCAGCCTGCTGGCCCCCGTACTGCTGGTGGCGACCACGGCCCTCAGCTTCGGGACCGCCATGGGGGTTGCTGCCGTCGTGTTCAATCACGTCCTGAACCTCCCGGGAGCCGACCCGTCGGTGCCGCTGTACGGGTTCGTCTTCCTGGTGGCCCTGGGCATCGACTACAACATCTTCCTCATGACCCGGGTGCGTGAGGAGGCGCTGGTGCACGGGACACGCGAGGGCATGCTGCGCGGACTGGCGGTCACGGGCGGGGTCATCACCTCGGCCGGCCTGGTACTGGCGGCAACCTTCGCCGCGCTGGCCGTCCTCCCGATCCTGTTCCTGCTGCAGATCGCCTTCATCGTCTCCTTCGGGGTGCTGCTGGACACCTTCGTCGTGCGCACCCTGCTGGTCCCCGCCCTGGTCCAGGACATCGGCCCCGCGGCGTGGTGGCCGTCCCGGCTGCTCAGGAACCGGCCCTGACCAGCCCCTTCGCTGGATCCGCCCGTTTCGATCCGAAACAGTCCGAAGTTATTTCTGTTTCCACCCGTTTTAGAGGTTGACTCCCTCCGCATCTGCCCGTATTGTTCTGGTATCGGCTTCGAAACCCACTCGAAACCACACATTCAGACATCGGAGTCAGAAAGGGTGATTCGCATGTCCCTACCGGATGCGCGTGTCAACAAGAATCTCGAGGGCAGTGGCTTCCGTGCCCGCGTCCAGCGCTTCGGAGGTCACCTTGCCGGGATGATCATGCCTAACATCGGTGCATTCATCGCCTGGGGCCTGCTCACCGCCCTCTTCATACCGGAGGGGTGGGCACCCAACGAGACCCTGGCCACCATGGTGACCCCGATCATCACCTATCTGCTTCCCGTCCTCATCGGCTACACGGGTGGCCGGATGGTCCACGGGCAACGCGGCGCGGTCGTCGGTGCCCTGGCGACGATGGGCGTGATCGTCGGCAGCGACACCCCCATGTTCCTGGGCGCCATGGTCATGGGGCCGCTCGCCGCGTGGGTCCTCAAGCAGTTCGACCGCACGATCCACGGCCGGGTGGCGAACGGGTTCGAGATGCTCGTGGACAACTTCTCCCTCGGCATCATCGGCATGATCATGGCCACCCTGGCCCGCCTCGGGATCGGGCCCGTGGTCGGTTTCCTGGTCAACCTGCTCGGCCAGGGGGTCCAGCTCCTGGTGGACAACGGCCTGCTTCCGCTGGCCTCCGTCGTCGTGGAGCCCGCGAAGGTGCTGTTCCTGAACAACGCCATCAACCACGGTGTCCTGTCCCCCCTGGGTGCGGCGCAGGCGCAGGAGGTGGGGCAGTCCATCCTGTTCATGGTGGAATCGAACCCGGGACCCGGCCTGGGTGTCCTGCTGGCGGTGTGGTTCTTCGGCCAGAAAGCGTTGCGCAGCACCGCTCCCGGCGCCGTCATCATCCACTTCTTCGGCGGCATCCACGAGATCTACTTCCCCTACGTCCTGGCCAAGCCGGTTCTCATCGTCGCCTCGATAGCGGGTGGTGTGAGCGGGTTGCTCGTCGGCAGCATCACGGGAGCCGGTCTCGTCGGCCCGGCCTCCCCCGGCAGCATCATCGCCTACCTGGCGGTCACGCCCCGGGGCGGGTACTTCGCGGTGCTGTCTGCCGTGATCGCCGCCACGGTGGTCAGTTTCCTCGTCGCCGCCCTGCTGCTCGGTTTCGGGCGGGGCCGGAACACCGAGGCACCCGAGGCCCCGGCCGGTTCCGGGGAATCCGGGCCAGAGCATGCGGCCGAGACCCGGAACCCGTCCGATGCCGCGGAATCCCCCGCCGAGGAAACCGAGGAGGAAGCCGGAACCCCGGCCACCGGCACCCGCGTGCTCAACGGCCGCGACGTGAAAAAACTGGTCATCGCCTGTGACGCCGGGATGGGCTCCAGCGTCATGGTGGCCAGTTCCATGAAGAAGCGCCTCGCTCCCTACGGCGTCGAGGTGTCCCACTCCCCCGTCAACGAGGTCAGCCCGGAGACCGAGTTGATCATGTGCCAGTCGGGCCTGGCCGACCGGGCCCGCAACATCGCCCCCAACGCCGTCGTCATCACCTTCGAGCAGTTCCTCGGCGACCCGGCCTTCGCCCGCGTTGAGAACGCCATCAAATCAGGAGAGAACCTTGTCTGAGATCCTGTCCCGCGCGACCATTCGCCTCGGATTGAACGCCACCGACAAAACCGATGCCATCACGCAGTGCGGTTCCCTGCTCGTCGCCGTCGGAGCCGTGACCCAGCCCTACGCCGACGCCATGTTCGAACGCGAACACCAGGTGCCCACCTACCTCGGGGAGGGGGTCGCGATCCCACACGGCACCAACGAATCACGGGAACACATCCAGCGCACCTGCCTCGGTTTCCTGCAGTTCCCGGGCGGGGTGGACTGGGACGGCGAACGGGTTTTCGTCTGCATCCCGATCGCCAGCCGCGGCGAGGAACACGTCGAGATCCTCGGCGCCCTCGCCGAGGTGCTGATGGATCCCGACGCCGCAGCCCAGCTGCGCACCACCACAAACCCTGACGACGTCCTGCGCCTGCTCGGCGCCTTCGGAAAGGAGAACTGAATGCTCGCCCTGCGTTTCCACGCCCCAGAGGACCTGCGCCTGGAGGACGTCCCGGAACCCACCTGCGGAACCGACGAGGTGAAAATCCGGGTGAAGAACTGCTCGACCTGCGGAACCGACGTGAAGATCCGCAAGAACGGGCACCAGAACCTGACCCCGCCCCGCATCATCGGGCACGAGATCGCGGGCGAGGTGGTGGAGGTCGGCCCCGGTGTCGCCGGCGGCTGGAAACCCGGCGACCGGGTCCAGGTCATAGCCGCGGTTCCCTGCGGGAAGTGCCACGAGTGCCGGAAGGGATGGATGGCCGTCTGCCAGAACCAGACCTCCGTGGGCTACCAGTACGACGGAGGTTTCGCCGAGTACATGATCGTGCCCCGTGAGGTGTTGGCGGTCGACGGCATGAACCGCATCCCCGACGGGGTCGGTTTCGCGGAGGCATCCGCGGCCGAGCCCTTCGCCTGCGCCATCAACGCACAGGAGCAGCTCGGGATCGAACCGGGCGACGACGTGGTGATCTTCGGCGCCGGACCCATCGGCTGCATGCACGTGCGCATCGCCCGCGGGGTCCACGGGGCCGGGCGCATCACCCTGGTCGACATCAACTCCGAACGGCTGAAGATGTCGGCCGACGCGGTGCAGCCGGATGTCGTGATCAACGCATCCGAGGTGAACATCGTCGAGGAGATCATGAAACTCACCGACGGGCGGGGCGCGGACGTGATCATCACCGCCACCCCCGCGAACATCACCCAGGAACAGGCGGTCTCGATGGCGGCCCGCAACGGGAGGATCAGTTTCTTCGGCGGACTTCCCAAGACGAACCCGACCATCACGCTGGACTCCAACCTCGTCCACTACCGTCAGCTGCACATCCACGGAGCGAACGGCTCGTCCCCCGAGCACAACCGCCGGGCCCTGGATTACATTGCCAGTGGTGAGGTGCCCGTGGCCGACCTCATCACCCGCCGCATCAGGCTCAGCGACGTGATGGACGCATTCGGGATCGTCGAGCGCGGCGAGGCCATCAAGGTCACCGTGGAACCCTGACAGGAGCCCTGATGAACACCACCGCCCCGACCTCCCGGATCCGCTACGCCGCCGAAAGGCAGGAGGCCATCGCCGACGCAGCCCGTTCACAGGGGCGCGTGGACGTCACGGAGATCTCGGAGCGGCTCGGTGTCACCCCCGAAACCGTGAGGCGCGACCTCACCGCCCTCGAACAACGGGGCCTGGTGAGGCGCGTCCACGGTGGGGCCCTGCCCGTGGCCCAGACCGACCGGGAACCAAGCATCCTGCAGCGCCTCGGGGTCGGGGCGGGTGAGAAGCAACGCATCGCAGAACGGGCGTTGGCGGAGCTGCCCGGCCAGGGCACCATCCTGCTGGATTCCGGAACCACCACCCTGGCGCTGGCCCGGCTGCTTGCGAAGGACCTGGGGCTGGCGGTGGTGACCAACTCGGTGGCCATAGCGGCCGTGCTCTCGGACCACCCCGATCTCCAGCTGCACCTGCTGGGGGGGCAGGTCAGAACCCGCACCGGCGCCGCGGTGGGGTCCTGGGTGGAACGGGCTCTGAACGAGACGTGCATAGACGTCGCTTTTCTAGGCACCAACGGTTTCAGCCTGGAGCGGGGAATGACCACCCCGGACCTGGCAGAGGCCGATGCGAAGCGGGCCATGGTTGCGGCCTCCCGGCGCCGAATCGTGCTGGCGGACGCCAGCAAGGCCGGGCTGAGCCATTTCCAGCGCTTCGCCGGCATCGAGGAGATCTCGCTCCTCATCACCGATTCCCGCCTCGACGACGAAACCGCCGAGGCACTCGACAACGCAGGCATGGAGGTGGCCCGCGCATGATCGTCACCCTGACACCGAACCCGAGCATCGACCGCACCGTGCTTGTGGAGAACCTGCTGCCGGGCGAGGTGAACCGAGCCGCCAGCAGCCGCATCGACCCGGGAGGCAAGGGGGTGAACGTGGCCCACGCCCTGATCCGCAACGGCCACCCCGCCCGCGCCGTGCTGCCGCTCGGCGGTCCGGACGGCGAACTGCTGGCCCGCCTGCTGCAGAACGCGGGGGTTCCCTTCGACGCCGTCCCCATAGCGGGGACCACGCGGACGAACATAGCCATCGTCGACCCCACGGGGGTCACCACCAAGGTGAACGAACCCGGGCCCGCGCTGTCCCCCGACGAGGTGGAACGGCTCGGCGAAACCGCCGGTGGGGCAACCGGCCCCGTGGTTCTGTGCGGCAGCCTACCGCCGGGAACGGACGACTCGTTCCTCGCCAGGATGATCGCCCGGCACCCCGGCAGGGTCGTCGTCGACACGTCGGGGGCCCCGCTGGCCGCCGCCGTTGCGGCCAGACCCTGGCTGATCAAACCCAACCGGGAGGAACTCTCCGAGCTGACCAGCCGGGAACTCCCCACCCTGAGCGCCGTGGTCGACGCCGCCCGCGAACTGGTCGCGGGCGGGATCGGAGTGGTCGTGGTGAGCCTGGGCTCCGACGGCGCCCTGTGGGTGGACCCCGATGTCGTCCACCACGCCAAGGCCACCGTCACCGAGCCGCGTTCCACGGTGGGCGCCGGCGACTGCCTGCTGGCAGGGGTGCTCAGCTCCCTGACCACGGGGGGAGACCCGGCGACCGCGCTGAGCCGGGGAGTCGCGTGGGGGGCGGCCGCGGTTGCCCTGCCCGGCAGCGCCATGCCGGGCCCTGAGGAGATCGCAGCCGTGGCGGTCACGAGCACTCCCGAACCAGACCTGAACACCGTGCTCACCGGCTGAGTACGGACAACCCGAACACAGACAAGGAAAAACCCATGACCACCCGTACCGCAATCATCGCCTCCTCCGTCGGACTTCACGCCCGCCCGGCGAGCCTGTTCGTCCAGAAGGTCACCCGCTCCGGGTTGCCCGTGACCATCGCCCGCCCCGGCGGGAAACCCGTCAACGCGGCATCGATGCTGGCGGTGATGGCCCTGGGCGTCAAGTGCGGGGAGGAGGTCGAGCTCTCCTGCGACGCGGAGAACGGCGACGCCTTCCTCGACGAGCTCGTGGCCTTCCTCGCCGTGGATCACGACGCGAAGGGATGACCAGTACCATGCGCACCCTGACCGGAATCGGGGTCTCCCCCGGCAACGCCATCGGCCCGGTAGTCATCGTCCGGCCACCCCAGCCCCTGCCCGCGACCGAACCCTGCTCGGCGGATCCGCAACAGGACCTGACAAGGGTTGCGGATAGCCTGTCCGTCGTCGCGGATGATCTCGACGCCAAGGCGGCGAAGCTGGAGGGGGACGCCGCGGAAATGGTTGCCGCCGCCGCCATGATCGCCCGTGACCCGGGGCTGATCGATGCCGTCGAGCAGAACCTCGACGGACGCACCGGCCCCGCTCATGCGCTGCAGGCCGCGGTCGCCAGCTATGCGGAGCAGTTCGAGGCCATCGGCGGGTATTTCGCCGAGCGGGTCGCTGATCTGCGTGACGTCGGGCTCCGGGCGGAGGCGGTTCTCCTGGGCCGCCCGGTTCCGGAGGTTCCCGAGCTCACGGAACCGAGCATCGTGGTGGCCGAGGACCTGGCTCCCGCGGAAACCGCCATGCTTTCCCCGGAACTGGTGCTGGGCATCATCATTTCTGAGGGAGGCAGGACGAGTCACACCGCGATCCTCGCGGCGCAGCGTGGCCTGCCCGCTGCCGTCCAAGTGGCCGGGGCGCTCGAGATCCCCGATGGAACCACCGTGGCCCTCGACGGCGAGTCCGGGGCCGTGGTGCTGGATCCCGACGAGACCGTGAAGACGAGGCTGCGGGCCCGGAGCGAACGCCTGGCGCAGCTCAATGAGCTGACCTCGCCGGGCAGCACCTCCGACGGGCACCCGGTGGCGCTGCTGGCCAACATAGGGGACGTCAACGACGCCCGGGCCGCCGCGCTCACGGCCGCCGAAGGGGTTGGTCTGTTCCGCACCGAGTTCGTGTTCCTGGACGCCCAGGACGCGCCCGGTGTGGCGGAGCAGGCGGACCTGTACGAGGCGGTACTGGCGCCTTTCGGGACCCGGCCCGTCACGGTGCGCACCCTCGATGCCGGGGCCGACAAACCACTTGCGTTCGCGGATCTGGGGCCGGAGCCCAACCCCGCGTTGGGCCGCCGGGGCTACCGTCTGATGGAGGAACGCCCCGATCTTTTGAGGGACCAGCTCGCCGCTCTGGCGGAGGCGCGGCGCCGCACCGGTGCGAGCGTGAAAGTGATGGCCCCCATGATCGCCACGGCGGATCAGGCACGGGCCTTCGTGGAGGCCGCCCACGAAGCGGGGCTGCCCGTGGCGGGCATCATGATCGAGGTGCCGTCCGCCGCGCTGCGTTCCCGTCACCTCCTTGCTGGCTGTGATTTCGCGAGCATCGGCACCAATGACCTGGCGCAGTACGCCATGGCCGCTGACCGGATGGTCGGGGAACTCGCGGATCTCCTGGACCCGTTCCAGCCCGCGGTGATCGACCTGGTGGCGGCGGCCTGCGAGGGTGGCCGGATCAATGAGCGGCCCGTGGGGGTCTGCGGCGAGTCGGCGGGTGACCCGCTGATGGCCCTGGTGCTGACCGGCCTGGGGGTCTCCTCGCTCTCCATGTCACCCGGCCGGATGCCCCTGGTCCGGTTCGCCCTCGGCCTGCACGAACTGGCCACCTGCCGCGCCATGGCGGAGGCCGCCAGGGACTGCGTGGACGCCACCGGGGCCCGGGCTGCCGTCGCCGCTCTGACCCACCCGGAGCTGCGCGAGCTTCTCGGCCTCTGAGCACATGGAATGGTGTTGTACTCGCGCAACGCGCGCACAACACCATTCACCATTCAGGCATTCACACCATCGAAGGCGGGGTCGGCATCGAAAACCGTTTGATCCAGAATGCCCTCGCGCCTGGCGACCACCGTGGGAACCAGTGCCTGCCCGGTCACGTTCAATGCGGTACGCCCCATGTCAACGATGGGTTCAACCGCGAGCAGCAGGCCGACTCCTGCGAGCGGCAACCCCAGCGTCGAAAGAGTGAGGGTCAACATAACGGTGGCTCCGGTCGTCCCCGCGGTGGCGGCGGATCCCAGCACCGAGACGGCGATGATGAGCAGGTAGTGACTCCAGCTCAGTTCCCTTCCGTAGAACTGGGCCACGAAGATGGCTGCCAGCGCAGGATAGACGGCGGCACAACCGTCCATCTTGGTGGTCGCTCCCAGCGGCACGGCGAAGGCCGCGTAGCTGCGGGGTACGCCCAGATTGCGTTCCGTCACCTGTTCGGTGACAGGCATCACGCCCATCGACGAGCGGGTGACGAAACCGAGGGTGATGACCGGCCAAATATTGCGATAGAACTGCACCACTGGCACGCCGCTGAGCTTCAGCACCACGGGGTAGACCAGGACCCAGACGAGGACCAGTCCCGCGTAGAGGGCGATGATGAAAACTCCCAGCGACGCCATCGAACTCCAGCCGTAGGACGCAATGGCCTTGCCGATCAGGGCCGCCGTTCCGATCGGCGCCAGCCGAATGACCCACCACAGCACCTTCTGCACCACTGCGAGAGTGGACTCGGCGAAGTTCACGAAACCGTTCGCAGCATCCCCGACCTTGAGCGCAGCGATCCCGAGGACGATGGAGAGCACCAGGATCTGGAGCACGTTGAAGCCGGGAGTGGCGTTCATCACGCCATCCTTGGCGCCGAGGTCGATCTCGAGGCCAAGGAAATTGTCGGGAATCAATCCCATGAGGAGAGCCGTCCAGGAACCGACCCGGTCCGGCTCAGAGGCCGTGGTATTGACACCGGCCGTGAGCCAGGGACGAGAGATCACCCCGACCAGGATGCCGACCACCACGGAAGCGAACGCCGTCACAGCGAACCCGATCAGGGTACCGACCGCCAGCCGGGCAGCGTTGGCGACCTCCCGAAGTCGTGCGATGGAGGATATGACGGCCGTGAATACCAGCGGTGTCACCAGCAGTTTCAACAACACGACGTAGGCGTTCCCGATCTGGGTCAAGGTGATGGTGAGCCAGTTCGGCCCCGCTTCATCAGGGCCAATGACCATGGCAATGCCACCGAACACCACACCGGCCACGAAACCGAGAACGATCTGAACGCTGAAACGTGACAACGGGCCCTGTCGCTTTGGCGGAACCGAGGCATCGGTATCGGGCAGGGCTTCAGATACTACTTCTGACAAGAATCACTCCTGATGGGAAATCTAGAGATCCGGCACACGAGATCGCTGGACCACGATGAAACCGGGGACAAGGTTTACTGGAGTCGCAGGACTCAACAGTTGCAGCTCGCCTGCAGACGCAGATCGACCCACGCACGGGTGGTCAGCGGCAGGAACATGCTCGAAAGACTGCCACACAGCACCTTGGAAACCAAAACAGACCCACACCAAGAGCCTGTTCCGGGCCTTGTCTACAACTGTCGGAGACAAGGCGGAGGCTTCACCCCACTTCCAGCACCATGCCATCGGGGACCGAGTCGATGATTCCCACCCGGCTCAGGAACTCACCCATACGAATGAAGTCATCCCGTTCGACCGCCACCAAAGCCTTCCCGTCAGGTCCGATCCAGAATTTGCTGGTGGCTTCAAGGACTGCTTCCGCCTGTTTCCGCTGGGCTTCCTCCGCGAGGGCGGGGACCTGCGCCTCGGTGGCCCTGATGGCCAGTTCCGGGTTGCTCAGTATCCGGTTCTCCGCCTCGAGGACAGCCCCCGTGATCAATCCGAGCTGCTCAACGGGAAGGACGCCCTCCCGAGTGATCAGCCCGGGACCGACCAGGTTCGGTTTCTCCTTGTCGACCACGTCGAGCTGGTTGTAGGGGAACCCCGCGGCCTTCAACTGAATGGCCTCATTGTTGCTGAACCCCACGACGGCATCCGTCTTGCCGGTGGTAAGGGCTGCTACCTGTGTCCACCCGATCTCGGTGATGCCCACCTTGTCCTCGCTGAGACCTGCACGGTCCAGCGCGACGAGGGTTGTGTACCAACCTGCTCCGTACCGCCCCTGCACCCCCAGGGTTTTCCCGGCGAGACCGGAAAGATCCGTGATGTCACCGGAGCCGAGGATCACCCCCGGGTACTGCCGGTAGCAGGTGGCAAAGGTACGCAGCTCAGGCATTCCCCCTGCGGCCGAGACCACGGCCTCGTCGCTGGATGCGAACACCACCTGTTCCTCTCCCGCCGCCAGTGCGGTGAACAGGCCCTCCTGGGTTCCGTGGTGCCTGAGAGTCAGGCTGATTCCGGCGTCCTTGAAGAGTCCCTCGGATTCGGCTACGTAGAAGGGGCTGAACTGGATGTTCGGAATGTAGGTGAGCCCCACGGTGATGGTCGTCCCGTTCGTGGTGGTGTTCTGTTGCCCCGCCTGCCCGCCACAGGCGGCCAGGGTCGTCCCGCCGAGGGCGGCGATACCGAGGAGGAAAGAGCGACGGTTCGGTTTCATGGGTGTTCTCCTTGCAGGTTTCGGTTGGCGACGCGCTCGACGAGACCCATCAGGGACACGAGAACGGCTGCGATGATCGCCAGTAGGGCCAGGACAGTGAAAACCCCGACGGTGTCCACCGCCTGCTGGGACTGGGTGAGCAGGACTCCGAGCCCCTGTCCACCCATGACGAACTCACCGACGATCGCGCCGGTCATGGACAGCACCACTCCCCCGCGCACCCCGGCCAGGACGGCAGGAGCGGCCATCGGAGCCTCGACGTGGACGAGGCGCCGCCAAGCTCCCGCCCCGTCGAGCCAAGCGGTCTCGATCACGCGCATGTCCAGGCCACGCAATCCCACGACGGTGGTGGTGACCATGGGGAAGAACGCGATCACCGAGCAGAGGACTGCGACGGGAATGGTTCCGTACCCGATCCACAGCACCAGCAGCGGTGCGACGGCCACGAGCGGAACCGTCTGGGAAAAGGCTATGAAGGGTTCGGCGACGGCCGCGAGCAGCCGTGAGTGGGCGATCGTGAATCCCAGCGGCAGGGCGACGGCAATGGACAGGGCGGATCCGAGAAGCGCCGCCACCAGGGTTGGTTCGACGTAGCGCCATGCGATTCCGGAACCCACCCAGCGGGCGGCACGAGAGACCACGGCCACCGGGTCCGGGAGCAATACCGCAGGGGTGACCCGGGTGAGCAGCCACCAGGTGAGCAGCGCCACCAGCACGGCCACGAGGGGGGGCAGGACACGCGCTACGAGTGAAACCGGCCGGGTGCGGGCGGGATAGGCGGACCACAGCCCGGCCCGGGCGACGAGCCGGCCACGTCGCGTTTGCTGCTCGGTCAAGAAAACCTCGGTCCTTTCTCGGCCCGGGGTGCACGCACAGCGCCCACATCCCTGCCGGTGTGGACCGTCGACGCGCTCCTCCCATCCAGACTTTCACTGTCGGTCCCGGAGTTTCACCGGATCAACCTGTTGGCCCGTTCAAACTGGGCCGCGAGGGTCGCGGACTGTCACCGCCGGTTCGGACTTTCACCGACCCCGGATGCGTCGGCAACACCCTATCCCATCCCGGACAGGGCCGCGAGCTCACTCCTCGGGCATCTCGTCCCAGAACACCCGGTTGACCACCCTGGACGCGCGTCGCATGACCCGGATCGTGTCGTCGACGAGCCTGGAGCGCTGGCCCGGGCCGTATCCAGACAGTTCGGCGACGGCCGACTGCTCCCGGTAGTCGACGGGCAGGGCATCACCGGGCCGGCCACGCACCAACATGATGGCGTTGCGCACCCGGCTGACGTGCAACCATCCCTGTCTCAGGTCGGTGGCCTGTTCGGCGGTCAGCAACTCGAGTCCCTCCGCCGCGTCAATGGCCTGGAGAGTGGAGGACGTGCGCAACGCGGGCCGGGCCCCGGCATGTTGAAGCTGGAGCAGTTGCACGGCCCACTCCACATCCGACAGACCACCGGAACCAAGCTTGAGGTGACGTTCCTTACCCATACCGCTGGGAATGCGTTCAGTCTCCATCCGCGACTTCAATCGACGGATCTCCGCCACCTGCGCGGCGCTGAGACCCCCGTCCGGGTACCGCAGCCCTCCCAGCCCCCCGAGCACGGCGGAGGCCAGTTCCTGCTCCCCCGCCGCGGGACGGGCCCGCAACAGGGCCTGCGCCTCCCAAACGGAGGACCACTTCGCGTAATAGGCGAGGTAGGAGGACACGGTTCGCACGAGTGGTCCGCCCTTCCCCTCGGGACGCAGACCGGTGTCCACCACCATTGCCGGATCGGGCCCGGGTTTCTCAACGAGATCGCACGCCAAACGAACGAGCCGAATCGCCGCTGCCTGTTCCTCGACCCCGGTTCCGTCAGGGATGACGAACATCGCGTCGACGTCAGACGCGTAGCCGAGTTCACAGCCGCTCCAGCGTCCCAGCCCGATCACCCCGACAGGAGGCGCATCCACCTCCCGGCGGGCGAGTTCGAGTGCCGCGTCCAAGGTGGCTCCCGCGAGGTCGCTGAGCGCCAGTCCCACCGTGGTGACGTCCGCGGCTCCCAGGACGTCGGCCAGGGCTATGCGGCACAACTCGGACCGACGCAGTGCCCGGACCGAGGCCACCGCGGCGGCTTTGTCAGAGGAACGCCCGATGTCCCGGCTCATGGACCTGGAGAGCAACTCTCGTGGTCGAAGCTCCAGGTTCTCGCTGCGGGCGAGCATCTGCACCATCTCGGGAGCCCGCATCAGCAGGTTGACCACGTATCGACTGGAGGATGCGATGTGAGCAAGCCGCTGCGCCATCCACCCTTCGTCACGCAACGCCCGCAGATACCAGGAGCTGGTGCCCAGCGCCTCGGAGAGCTGCCTGAAGGCGAGCAGGCCGTAGTCGGGGTTCGGACCCTCGGCGAACCAGCCCAGCATGGCGGGCATGAGTTGTCGCTGGATCTCGACCGCCCTGGTCGAGCCGTTCGTCAGGGCCTGGATGTGTCCCAGAGCCGCGCGGGCATCCTCGAATCCGAGCACCCGCAGGCGTTCCTGGGCAGCATCCGTGGAAAGCCGCAGCTCTGCTGTGGGGATGGCGGACACGGCATCGAGCAGGGGGGAGAAGAAGATGCGTTGTTGCAGTTTCTCCACCGCACGGGTGCTTCCGCGCCACATGTCCCTGACCTCGTCGGGAGTTCTACCGGTGGTGCGGGCCAGATGGGTCCACCCCGGTTCATCGTCCGGCACCAGGTGGGTGCGACGCAGCCTGCGGAGCTGAACCCTGTGTTCCAGGACCCGCTGGAACCGGTAAGCCGTGGCCATGTCGGCGCCGTCCTCACGTCCTATGTAGCCGAAGGCGACCAGGGCGCGCAGCGCCTCGAAGGTGCCGCGCGCGCGCACCCGTTCGTCACCCCGGCCGTGGACGAGCTGCAGGAGTTGCACGGTGAACTCGGTGTCCCGCAGCCCCCCGACACCGAGTTTGATTTCCCGGTCGGCCTCCTTGGTGGGGATCAGGGAGATGACCCGGTTCCTCATGGCGCGCACGTCCGGCAGGAATCCCGGACGCTGCGCCGCCTCCCACACCAGAGGAGACACCATGTCACAAAAAGCCTGTCCCAGCTCCCGGTCCCCCGCAGCGGGGCGCGCCTTCAGGAGGGCCTGAAACTCCCAGTTCTTCGCCCACTTGCCGTAGTAGGCGGCACAGGAAGCGAGGCTGCGCACCAAAGGACCGGCGTTGCCCTCGGGACGCAGGGCGGCGTCGACCGGCCAGATGGTGCCCTCCGATGTGTGTGCCGAACAGATCCGGGCCATGGCTGCGCACACTTTCGTCCCCAGCCGCATGGCCTCGTCGTGGTCACCACCGTCAACGGGCTCGGCGATGTGGATCACATCGACATCTGAGATGTAGTTGAGTTCCTCGGCCCCGGCCTTTCCCATCGCGACCACCGCTATCCGCACCGAGGAGGATCCGGGCACCTCGGCTCGCGCACGTTCGAGAGCGCATTCAAGAACCGCATCCGCGACGTGGCTCAGTTCGGCTGCGATGTCATCGACAAGAAACAGAGGATCCTCGCTGGCCAGGTCCCTGGCCGCGATCTGCACCAGGGCGGCATGATTCGCCCGCCGGAGCAGATCCGCGTCGACCTGACCGGATTCATCCACGGCCCGCGACCGGATGTACTCCTTCCAGCCCTCTCTCCGTGGCCCGGGAGCGGTTTCGAGCGCTTCGAGCTCTCCGGGATTCCTCACCAGGAAGCGCGCAAGCACGGAAGAACCTCCGAGCACGAGCAGCGCCCGCTCCAGCCATTCCGGGGCGACTGCGATTCGTGCGAGCAGGGCGGGCTCCCGCTCACCGATGCCCACCATGCATTCCAGGGCCTGATCCCTGTCGGCGGCGCGACTGAACGCGTGCAAGGGCACCGGGGGTTCGGAGTCCAGCCGCTCACGCCAGTCCTGCCACGTCCTCGCGGCATTCCCGGGATGTTCGAAACCACGTCTCGCGAACTCACCCACCGTGGTGCTGACCCTGTTCACATGTCCACCCTAACGACCCGCACCCCCCAGGCCCCGTCTAGGATTGCCGCATGTTCAGCGCCGACGAGAAGACCATCGCAGAGTTGCGGGATCTCCGCGAGTGCCTGGCCGCCGTGGATTCCGCCGAGGCCACCACCTTGGGGCTGTCCCTGGACGGCGAGTTGAACCGACATGCCCCGGATTTGACAAGGGTGTTGCTGAGGGCAGCGGATTCCGCGGGCCGACACGGCCTGGCTCTGGGGCGCACCTTGACGGCTGCCTGCTGCCGCGCCTTCTGCGCACGGCTGGGCGAACTTCACCCGGGTGCCGCGATCGAGGTACGGGTTCCCCCTTGGGCCGCGGTTCAGGTGAGTTTCGGGGACGGCCCGAAACACACCCGGGGAACACCCCCGAACGTGGTGGAGATGGAGCCCTCAACCTTTCTGGGTCTGGCAACCGGACGGCTCTGCTGGGCGGAGGCCGATGTGAAGGTGTCTGGAGCCCAGGCGGAGCGGGTGGCTGCGGCGTTTCCGCTCACAACACCCTGATGTGCCGTTCGACCTCCCATGCGGTGACCTGCCTGCGATAGGCCTCGAACTCGGCACGCTTGTTTCGCATGAAGTAGTCGAAGACGTGTTCCCCGAGCGTCTCCGCCGCGAGTTCCGAGCCCTCCATCACCCGCAGCGCCTCGTCGAGGCTGCGCGGCAGGGACTTGATTCCCATCGACCGGCGTTCCTTCTCGGTCAGCCGCCACACCGCGTCCTCGGTCTCCTCCGGCAACGGGTATTCGTTCTCGATTCCCGCGAGCCCGGCGTTCAGCATGAGCGCGAAGGCCAAGTAGGGGTTACAGGCCGGGTCCGGGGCGCGGTATTCGATGCGGGCCGAGCTGGCCTTGCCCGGCGAGAACTGTGGAACCCGGATCAGAGCGGACCGGTTGGCCCGGCCCCAGCATGCACAGGTCGGCGCCTCCGAACCTCCCATGAGGCGTTTGTACGAGTTGACCCACTGGTTGGTCACGGCGGTGATTTCCGGGGCGTGTCTCAGCAGCCCCGCGACGAACTGCCGGGCCGTCTTCGACAACCTATACTCGTCGGCGCCGTCGTGGAAGACGTTGGTGTCCCCCTCGAACAGTGACATGTGGGTGTGCATGCCGGATCCGGCGTGCTCCGTGAAGGGTTTCGGCATGAACGTGGCATGGATGCCCTGGGAGACGGCAACTTCCCGGATGACGACCCGGAAGGTCATGATGTTGTCCGCCATGGTCAGGGCATCCGCGTAGCGAAGGTCGATCTCGTGCTGCCCCGGTGATCCCTCGTGGTGGCTGAACTCCACGGAGATGCCCATCTGCTCCAGCATCGTGATGGCGTCGCGCCTGAAATCGGTTCCGTCGCCGAGGGTGGTGTGGTCGAAGTAGCCGCCGTCGTCGAGGGGAACCGGCGGATTGAGCCGGCCGAGCAGGAAGAACTCGATCTCCGGGTGGATGTAGAAGGTGAACCCCATGTCGGCGGCCTTCTTCAGCGCGCGTTTCAACACGTGCCGGGGATCCGCGAAACTCGGGGAACCGTCGGGCAGCTGGATGTCGCACAACATCCTGGCCGTGCCACCATCGGTCTGCCGCCACGGCAGCACCTGAAAGGTCGACGGGTCCGGATGGACGACCATGTCCGATTCGTAGACCCGGGCGAATCCCTCGATGGCCGAGCCGTCAAAACCAACTCCCTCCGCTATGGCTCCCTCGACCTCGGCGGGTGCGATGGCCACCGACTTCAGTGATCCCAGCACATCGGTGAACCAGAGGCGCACGAACCGGATGCCTCGTTCCTCCATCGAGCGCAGCACGAACTCTGTCTGCCTGTCCATGGCACTAGTGTGCCGCAGCCCGCCTCGCTTCCGGGGCCACGCCCTGCCGGAAACCCCGAATGAGCGTGTTCAACCGGAGCCTCATAATGGGTTTCATGGCGACGCCCGGATGGTACCCCGATCCCGACGGTTCCGAGAACCCCCGTTACTGGAACGGAGAAAGCTGGGAAGACCTCGCCACCGCGAAGACCGAGGGAGGCTCCCCGTTCCGGAGCGGCGCGTGGATTCTCGGGGCAGGAATCCTCACTCTCCTGATCGTGGTTTCCGTCATCCTCTGGCAGCCGTGGAGGAGTAATCCCTGGAGCGCCCCCACGGACACGAATTCGGCCCGTCCAACCGGCCGTCAGTGGGATGAAACCGCACCCTCCGAGACCCCCACGTCTCCCCAGCCGGCCGACGGTCAGGGACGCCCCATCGCATGCCCCATAGTGCGGGAGGTCAGCTCGAGAACCTCCCAGAACGGCTGGTTCTTCTCCGGAGGCGTGAAATACCAAGGGGTGCCCGGCTGGCGGGAGAACGGAGGCCACTTCATTGATTTCACCTCGGAGCGTTCCGGACAGGACGATCCTGTGGCAGGTTCCTGGGTGGCGGTGACCGCGATCGGGCAGCTGTCGAAGAAGGACTACAGCGCGGACGCCCGTACCGCTGCCAAGCAACTCATCAGCTGCTTGTCAACCTCCTACTACTACAGCCATCTGGAACGGGTCGAGGTCCTGGAGGACAAATCCTATCGCACCACGGACGGCGTGGAGGGATGGCTGATCCGGGCCAACTTCTGGAATGAACCCGGCTACTACGAAGTGCTCGGCGACGAGGTGGTGGTGGTCATCCTGGATCAAGGAGTCACCGACACCGTCACCCTCTTCCACACCCAGGCTCCCATCGATGATTCCTCCCGAAAGGAACTGGTCAAAAGAAGCCTGGATTCCCTGAGCCGCTCCTGACGAAATGACGGCGAACCGCCTTTCGTGGGTTCGCCCGACAGCATCCGAGTCTCCCTCTACCATGGATCCCATGGCTGCTCCCCCCGGTTGGTATCCAGATCCGCAGAATCCCCACCGCAAACGCTACTGGGACGGCGTCCGCTGGACCGTGCACGTGCAGAACCCACCAACTTCATCGGCCACACCACCCGAGCCAGAGTCCGGTTACCCGACGCAACCACAGACGTACTCCGAGACGTCCGGTTACCCGCAGGCCCACATCCCCTCGACCGCCGCGTCCTCATCGCCCAGGAGATCCCGGCACATCGTTTTGTGGATGGCCATGGGCATGGTCATCACCCTGCTCATCGGGGGCGGTCTGCTGCTGCTGCTGAACAGGCCACAGCCAACGAGCCAACCCGGTTCTCCCGCATCACAGAGCACGGCCTCGGGGGCCTCCCCCGGTGCTTCGACGACCCCCGATGCCTCGGGAAGTTCCGGTGCGGGAGTCAAGGTGGGCGATGTGTTGCGCGGGGAGAGCAACTGTCCGGCAACTGCCAACGATGCCCAAGGGGTGCTGACCGGAGGACGCATCATGTCACCGGGAGGGCTCAGTTATCCGGCTATACAGGACTTCTCCCCCTCACCGGTCAGCTACGGCTTCATCCATCAGTCGAATTCGATGACGAAGAGCTACCCGGGTCACGATGGGCAGGCAGTCGTGACCGTCGGCACCCTCAGGAAGGAGGATGGCTTCGACGGCGCTGTCAGCAGCGCGGTCCGGGTCATCCAATGCGTGATAGCCAGCCCGACGTTCTACAACAACAAGCCCGCCGCCGAGGTGACCCGGATCACGGAGAACCGGGACGACGGCACCGTCGTTCTCCAGGTTCACGTCCCGGTCGAGGGCAGAGCCGGTGGCGCGGGTGACACGCTTGCGGTGGCGATCTACCCGGAGAAGTCGCGCAAGCAGGTGGTCCTCTCTCTCGTTCCTCAGGATGACCCTGCCACCTTGGGAGCCGTCAACGCCGCTCTGGGCGAGCTCAGCCTGAACTCATAAACACACATCGTCGTCCCGGGGTGGTGACTGCCCCGGCACATAGGATGAGGACCATGTCAGAACCAGGTTGGTACCCGGACCCGCAGGACAATACGCAAAAACGTTTCTGGAACGGCGCCGAGTGGACGGAACAGATCAGGACGAAGGACGGGGATGCGCGCCCCGTGTTGCTCCCCTCGACGTCCATCCGGCGGAGCAACACCGTTTTATGGAGCGTGCTGGTGCTGGTGCTCTGTCTACTCGTCGGGAGCGGCTGGTGGTTGTCGACGAACGTCAATCAGAGCAGCTCGGCCCCACACCCGGACTCACCCGGTGGGCAGCCCCCCTCGACAACTGCTGGGGCGACTTCACCAACTGAATCGGGTTCCTCGCCAGCGGCCGACCCTGCTCCCTCGGCGGTCCACACCACCCAGGCCTCACTGGGGGACGGACGCCCCCGGACCCCGGAGCAGATCGCAGCAGACCCGACCAGCACGGAGAACCCCGAAAGTTTGAAGATAGGCGATCCCATACCTGTTATCCCCAACCCTGAAACAGCGACAGGGGGAGAGGCTAAGAGCGAGATAAGAGACGGACGTCTCACCTCCCAAGCCGAGCCCGGTCTCAGTATCCCTGAAATTAAAGGTTTCTCAACGACAGGGCAAGAAGGCGCTACTGAAAAATACATCTATCAAGGAAACACCCTCGCCAAGCAATACGACGCATTCAAGGCCGGTGCTCAAACTCCCGGGTCTACGGTGACTCTCGGCACATTGAAAGCAGATGAAGGATTCACAGAGGTACTCCACTCGGCAGTGCTCGTCGCATCCTACCTGGCTGGGGGCAGAACCACACGGATCGAAGATGTCAGGTACATGCCCGAGGCAAATGCAGCTTGGCTGAGCATCGAAGTCGATCTTCCACCCGACCGATTCCCCGGCCTTAAGAAGAATTACGTTTCTGTTTTCACCTGCCTACGCGATGGGGTCATGCATGTTGCCCTGCTCGACCTACTCGACGTGACGAAACAGGACGCGGAAAGCTACGACGCCATCTGGGCCGCTTTCCAGGACATGAGGCTGCCATCCTGACCACTCGCTCACGGGCCGCAGGACTCAGCGATCTAGTCGCTGATACTGTGGCCGCGTGAGTCCAGTAACCCCCCACCAGATCACCCCCCGCCTGGAGGTCCCGGCAACGATCGCGCGGCCTCCGTACGTCGGGAAACGGGCCCCGAAACGCTACGAGGGCGACGACGTCCAGCCCCCGGAGATCATCGAGGCGATGCGGGAGGCCGGAGCAATCGCCTGCGAAGCGATGCACGAGGCCGGTAGGGCGGTGCAACCCGGAGTCACCACCGACGAACTGGATCGGATAGTCCACACCTACATCCTGGATCACGGCGCCTACCCGTCCACTCTCGGCTATCGGGGTTTCCCGAAGTCCTGCTGCACGTCCGTGAACGAGGTAATCTGCCACGGCATCCCGGATCTGCGGCCCCTCGAGGATGGTGACATCGTGAAGATCGACGTGACGGCCTACAAGAACGGGGTCCACGGCGACAACTGTTACACCTTCCTCTGCGGTGACGTGGACGAGAAGTCGCGCCTGCTCACGGAACGCACCCAGGAAGCCATGAACCGTGCCATCAAGGCTGTCAAACCAGGGCGATCCACCTCGGTGATAGGACGCGTCATCGAGTCCTACGCGAAGCGTTTCGGCTACGGGGTGGTGCGCGAGTACACCGGGCACGGCGTCCACACCGCCTTCCACTCGGGGCTGGTGATCCTCCACTACGACGAGCCCCGTTATTCCACCCGAATCCGCCCCGGAATGACCTTCACCATCGAACCGATGCTGACCCTGGGTTCCCCCGAGTCCGAGGTCTGGAAGGACGACTGGACCGTCATCACCCTCGACGGCTCACGCTGCGCCCAGTTCGAGCAGACGCTGGTGGTGACCGATACCGGAGCCGAGATCATCACGGCCCCCCGTGGTTGACCGTCCGGCTGTGTGGCGGAGGGGTCAGTTCTCCGACATGTCCAAAGATGTGAACGTGAGGTGATGAGTCGCTCCCGTCAACCCCGGTACGGTCCCTGTCGCGATCGGGGGGCATGGTGGTGCCCTCCAACGACGAAGATGTCCCGGCGCCGCATCGGTTTACCGTGGCAATCCCGGGACGAGTGGGAAACCGGCATTTACCGCTGCTGATGGCCGGGGCCGGAACGACCCTGCCGGAGACTAACCTGCTGCTCTGCGGTGCCGTCCCGGCGCCGGGAAAGGAAGCGACAGCGTGAAATCTCAACTGCTCAAGAGGTCGGTGGCCGTTCTGGCCGCGGCCGCCATCGTTTTTGGTGTGACCGGTTGCGGTGGAGGAAAACCGAGCAAGGATGCCGTCAAGGCGGGAGTGGCCAAGTCCTACAAGGACAACGGAGGTGGTGTCACCAACGAGGACGCGATCAACAACTACGCCGGGTGCATAGTCGAGAAGACCTATGACAGCCTGAACGACTCAGCTCTCCAGAAACTCGCCGACGGCAAGGTCGACCTGAACGGCAAGGTCTCCGAGGACGGCTTCGAGAGCGTCTACCAGGTACGTGAGGAGTGCTCCAGCCATTTGGTCAGTGAGAAGTGAATCTCGACTGCTACGGGCTGGCCGGTCAGGCGGCCGGCCCGTACGCCGGTTGCCGACATCACCTGCACCGAGAACGTTGAGGCCCCGGTCGTTGGCCGCCCCGCCGTGCGGCGCTTCCACCACGTGATGCCAAGGGCTCACCACCGTGCCGTTCGGGGACGAGCCGGCCTGTAAGCCGGATTTTGTCTGACGATGATCATCCATCTGAGGCCCGCCGTTGCCGACGGGCTCCTGCAACCTACCCGGAAACCTCGCGCGAGCAGCGCTCAGGCGGTTTCCGCGGCCGGCGAACCGGCCTTCTTGGTCTTGCTCCGGGTGGGGTTTACCGAGCTGCGCCGGTCACCCGGCGCACTGGTGGTCTCTTGCACCACCGTTTCACCCTTACCCGGCCGCTGGGCCGGGCGGTCTGTTCTCTGTGGCACTGTCCCGCGGGTCACCCCGGGTGGGTGTTACCCACCACCCTGCTCTGCGGAGTCCGGACTTTCCTCAGCCCGGTTTCCCGGGCCGCGATCACCCGGCCGACTCGTCCGGGAGGCAAGTCTAGCTCTCCATCGCTCCTCAAGCGGCATGGGAGAACACCGTCCTGCCCTCGCTGAGATCGACCTCTTCCAGCCGAACCCGAACCGCCCGGCCGGGTTCACGACCCTCCGCGGACAGTTTCGCCTCCACCGCAGGGGCGGCGATCTGGAAGGTTCCCATCCCGGACCTCGGATTGACATCGATGAGGACAGCGTCGAAGACCTCCCCCACCCGCGCCTGGAGGACCAACGCCTCCGCCAGATCCACCACCGCATGTTCCCAGGCCCGAGCGCGGCGGTTGCTGGCCGCCATCAGTTCCGGCAGCCCGGCGAGGTTCTCACGCACCCACCCGGGAACCGACTCCCCCAGCCCGATGCTCACGCAGGTCTCGGACGCGAAGCGGTCCACCAGACGCCGCAGGGGCGCGGTGACGTGGGTGTAGCGGGCCGCCAGGGCGGCGTGTCCCAGGTCGTCGCCGGGCAACGACCCATCGAAACTTCGGTAACCGGCTCCCCGGAACAGCGATGTGCAGCGGGCGAGCACCGCGAGCTCCGCGGGCTCCCCCGGTTCCAGACCCCGGACGAAATCCGGGTACGGCTGCGTGACGGGCCAGTCGACCCCCAGCGCCCCGGCGCTGAGACGAAGGCGATCGATCGCCTCAGGGGCAGCAGCCGGCAGGGTTCTCAGGATCCCGACCGCTGCACCCACCATGAGCTCGGCCGCAGCCATACCGGTCAGGAGCGAGACCTGGGCGTTGTGCCTCTCCACCGGGAGCGGCGAACGAAACCTCGTCAGCCATGTTCCGTTCTCCGCGATGATCTCCTGGCTGGGCAGGTTGAGGGAGACACCCCCACGTTCGGCCTCGAGGCGTTGCCTCAGTTCGCCGACGACGGACAGCAATGCGACGCTCGGGTGAACCCGGCCCGCGTTCGCATCCGCCTGGACCTCCTCATAGGAGAGTTGCGCGTGCGAACGAACCAGGGCCCGTTCGACGCCCACCCCCGTGGACACCCCATCAGCGTCCAGATCGTGGGTCCACAGCACCACCGGACGGGGTCTACCATCGGCCAGCAGGGATCCGACGCCCTCCGAGAAGGAATCGGGATACAGCGGCACCCTGGCCCCGGGCGCGTACAACGTCTCCCCACGTCGCTTCGCCTCGGCCTCCAGGGCGGATCCCGGTCTCACCCACGCCGCGACATCCGCGATGGCGTAGTACACCCGGTATCCCGATCCGTTCCGTTCGACCCGAACGGCCTGGTCCAGATCCTTCGAGGATGCGGGGTCAACCGTGACGAACTCCACGCTGGTCCGGTCGACGTGCCGAGGGAAATCGGGAGGGTCCTTCCGGAGGTTCTCCGACTCGGCGAGCACTTCGCTGGGGAAACCGACCGTCACCCCCAGCCTGCTGCGAAGCAGATCGAGTCCCTCTACAACATCGTGGGGAGGCGCCGGGGAGACCTTGAGTTCGCGGCTCGGCATCAAAGGCCCGAATCAGCCGTCCGAACTAGAATCCGGTCACACTCGACGCATCTGAGAACCTCGTTCTCCGGCGCCTTGCGGTACGTGTCGAGATCCGAGACGGTGATTTCCAGCTGGCATCCGCTGCACCGGCCACGATACAGCCTGGCCGCCCCGAGCCCGCTGTGCGCGCGGATCTTCTCGTAGAGGGCCAGCAACGCGGCCGGAAGCCTCCCGGCTTCGGATGTCCGGCTGGATGTGATGGCCTTTGCTTCTGCGCTCAACTTGCCGACCTCGGCGTCACGAACGGCGACCTCGGCACGCATCGTCTCCTCGACCTCCTTCTTCCGGCTGGCAAGTTCATCGCGTTCAGCGGTGGCCTCCTCGAGCTGCCCCAACAGATCGAGCTCGGCATCCTCCAGTTCGGTTATCCGCCGCTTGATGCGCTCCACCTCCTCCATGAGCTCCCGAAGCACCTTCGGGTCCGTGATGGAACCGTCCTCAACCCGTCTGCTTTCCCTGTCCAACCGGGTTCTCACCGGGGTCAGGTCGGATTCCGCCCGACGAACCGAGAGCTCCAGATCCCCCACCCGGGTGGTGACGGCCACCAGATCATCGGTGATGGCCTGCCGATTCTTCATCAGCTCAGCGATGCGGGCGTGGTGCGGCAGCTTCTTGGCGGTGTGCTGCAAACGCCCGATCTCGGAGTCGAGTTCAGCCAGGGTGAGCAGGCGTTGCTGGTCAGCGGGGTCTGCGAGCATGGGTTTCCTTCCAACGTTCTGGAACGCCAATCTACCGGGGATTTAGACTCTTGACCCATGAGTACAGAGCAGGTGGGCAGCCACGAGGCGAAAGATCGCACAGACAACCGCAAGTCTCCTTATTCGGAGGCCTTCAAGAAGTTCATCGTCTCGGGTTGGGAACCCTACTCGGAGGTTCCACCCGAACGATTGGCGGCCGCCGACTGGACCCCCGCACGCTGGGCGTCGCTGCGCGAGGCCTTCCCGGGCGCGACCCTCGTGATCCCGGCCGGGCCGTACAAGGTTCGTTCCAACGACTGCGACTACCGGTTCCGTCCCCACTCCACCTTCGCCTGGGTGACCGGGTTGGGGGAGGATCGGGAGCCCGATGCGGTCGCCGTGGTCTCCCCCACCGATGTCTGCCTGTACTTCCGACCCCGCTGCCCCAGAACGGACGAGGAGTTCTACGCCTCCAGCCGGTACGGAGAGATGTGGGTCGGCCAACGCGACTCGCTGGAGGAAATGACCTCCCGGGTCGGCTTCCCCTGCCGAGATCTGCGCCGGCTGAGGGAGGATCTTTCCGAGGTTGTCGGGCTGCGGGTGGTGCGTGAGGCCGATCCGGAAATCACCGCCCTCATCGACGAGTTGCGTGGCGGCCAGGCGCAGGACGCCGACGCGGAGCTGTTCCGCACGCTTTCCGAACTACGTCTGGTCAAGGACGACTTCGAGATCGACGAACTGCGTCGTGCCTGCGAGGCCACCCGGGTGGGTTTCGAGGCGGTTGCTCGCGAACTCCCGACCGCCGTTGCAGGCGGCCGCGGCGAACGCTGGGTGGAGGGAATCTTCAGCCTGCACGCCCGCCATCTGGGCAACAACGTCGGATACGACACCATCTCCGCGGGCGGTGACCACGCCAACACCCTCCACTGGATCCGCAACGACGGCGACATCCTGAACGGCGATCTGCTGTTGCTGGATGCCGGGGTCGAGGTCAACTCGCTGTACACGGCGGACGTGACGCGCACGCTGCCGGTCAACGATCACTACACCGATGCGCAGCGTCGCGTCTACGAAGTGGTTCTGGCGGCCCAGGAGGCCGGCATCGCGGCCTGCCGGGCGGGCAACGGTTTCCTGGATCCGCACCGCGCGGCCATCAGGGTGATCGCGGAGTTCCTGGCCGAGATCGGCGTGCTGCCCTGCTCGGTCGAGGAAACCCTCGCCGACGAGGGTGGCTATCATCGGCGCTGGATGGTGCACGGCACGTCACACCACCTGGGTCTGGACGTTCACGACTGCGCCGCCGCCCGCCGGGAGAAATACCGCGACGCGGAGTTGCTGCCGGGCATGGTGATCACGGTGGAGCCGGGGCTCTACTTCAAGTCGACCGACCTTCTCGTTCCCGAGGAGTACCGCGGCATCGGGGTGCGCATCGAGGACGACATCCTCATCACCGAGGGTGATCCCGAGAACCTGTCAGCCTCGTTGCCCCGCGCGAGCAGGGACGTGGAGGCCTGGCTGGCCCGCCTGCAGGGCTGACCGCCAACTGCCCGCCTCGGTGGAATCATCCCATCGAGGCGGGCCTTTCCCAGGTTCGGAAGGTGCGTCTCGTCAGTCGTCGGGAAGTTCCTTCCTGGGCTGCCGTGCCACCCGGTCCATGAATGCGCGCAACAGATTGGCCGTGGTGTCCGGGGCCGCCACCGTGACCTGGTGGGAAACCTCCGGGATCACGGAGAGCTGTGCCCCGGGCACGGTTTCAGCGACCAGTTCCTGGTTCGCGATCGGTGTGGAACTGTCGCGTTCTCCCGCGATCAGGAGCAGCGGGCACCGAATGTCGGTCAGGTCGGCTCGCAGGTCGTGATGGGCCAGGCAACGGCAAAGCTGCGCGTACGAATGGTCGTCGGCTGCCGCCAGGCCCTCCATGATGGCGGTCGTGACGCGAGGATTGGCGGCCTTGAAGGCCGGGGTGAACCAGCGTTTCGAGGTCTCCTCCACCAGCTGCTGGGTTCCGGAGGTCTCCACCTGCTCGGCACGTTCGATCCATCTGTCAGGTTCCCCCACCGTGGCCGCCGAGCACAGCACCGCGACCCCGGCCAGTTCATCTGCGTGATCACGGGCCAGGTGAAGACCCGTCGCCCCGCCGATGGAGAGCCCTGCGAAGATCACGGGAAGCTCTCCGACCCGTTTCCGGGCCTCGCGAATCACGTCCATGATGGCCGATGCGACCACGTCCAGGGTCGGCTCGTCCGCATCGTCCCAGACCTCACCCAGCGCGTGTCCGGGGTAGTCGACGAACACCACTCGGGCATCACTCGTCAGCAGCTCCGCCACTTTCGCCCATTGGTGCGAACAATTCCCACCAAGGCTGGGAGCGACCACGAGAACACGATCAGCGCGGCTGGCGGGGTTGTACAGATCCCAAGTCAAGTCCATGCCCAGAACCCTACTCAGTCAATCCCGGCGGATTTGTGGCCGGGCCACGTGGCGAGCAGCTCACGTGCCCGATCCGCAACCTTGTGCTCGCACAACACCTCGTAGCCGGTGGCGACCACCTGACGCATCGACTCGAAATCACGGCGTCCCCCACTCAGCCCATAGGCCAGGGCCGCGGAGAGCATCCCGAAGGTGACCCCGAGCCCGAGCCCGGCAAGGATCAGCGACAGGAACGTACTCTCGCTCTGCATGAACAGGTAGAACATCAAACCCACGACGATCCCGGTGCCGAAACCAGAGATGGCTCCCTGGATCAGGACGGATCCCCAGGTACGTCGCCCCGTCACCCGCTCCACTGATTTCAGGTTGGTTCCCACGATCATCAGGTTGGCCACCGCAAATTTCGAATCCGACAGGAAATCAACCGCGGCCTGGGCCTCCTCGTAAGTGCCGTAGCTCCCAACGCGTTGAGGATAATCCAGTTCGAACAACCTGCTGGTGGAGACGATCGGGGTGAATCGTCGCGGTGGAACAGCGGGGGTCATCTTGGCTCCTGGTCGGTGTCCGGCAAGCGCTCACGCGCTGCTCAAGTGTAGATTCATGTTCATGAGCGCCAAGGAATCAGCGGTTTTCATCTCCCGTCTGATCGGCCTGCCCGTGGTCGACGCGACGGGCGATCAGGTGGGGCGTGTGAAGGACGTGGTTTTCCATCTACGCACCGGAAACCTTGCACCGCGGGTACGTGGCCTGGCGGTCGAGCTGTTCGCCCGGCAACGGATCTTCGTTCCCATGATCCGGGTCCACAACATAACAGTCAACCAGGTGGCGATTCTCGGTCAGGTCGACACCCGCCGCTTCAGCAAGCGTGAAACGGAGTGGCTGGTGGCCGCCGACCTGTTCGACCGTCCCGTTCCCCGCGATGTCCCGACCCACATCTACGACGTCTCGATGGTTCAGGTGCGCAACCGCGAGTGGGAACTGTTCCAGATCGCCATCACGAGCCGCACACGGGTGAGCCGTTTCGGATTCGGTGGCCGCCGCGTCACCGACATCATTCAGTGGAACCAGGTTCCGGACCTGGTGCTGACCACGGGCCGATCCCCGGAACATCTGGTGGCGAAGTTCTCCGACATGAAACCCGCGGACATCGCCCAGGAGCTTCACGACCTCGACCCGGATCGTCTGGTCGACGTCATCGATGCACTTGACGACGAGACCTTGGCGGAGGCCCTCGAGGAGCTGCCCGGGGACGAGCAGATCAAGTTGATCTCGAAACTCGAGACGAATCGTGCCGCCGATGTGCTGGCGGAGATGGACCCGGACGACGCCGCGGACCTCATCAAGGACCTTCCCGAGGCGGTCGCGGAGGATCTGCTCGAACACATGGAACCCGAGGACGCCTCCGACGTGCGCCGGCTGTTGGTCTACGGCGAGTTCACCGCCGGTGGCATGATGACCCCGGAACCGGTGGTGCTGGGCACGGACGCGACGGTGGCGGAGGCCCTGGCCCACGTCCGGGAGGAGCACCTGACCCCGGCCCTGGCCTCGATGGTGTTCGTCACTCGACCACCGCTGGAGACCCCGTCGGGCCGCTACGTGGGCGCGGTGCACTTCCAGCAGTTGCTGCGGGCCGCCCCCACCCTGATGGTGGCGACGATGTTGGACCACAACCTGGAACCCTTGAGCCCCGACTCACCACTGGCGCAGGTTTCGCGTTTCTTCGCCACCTACAACCTGGTGGTCGCGCCCGTGGTGGATGCCGACGGGGCACTCGTCGGGGCGGTGACGGTGGATGACGTCCTCGACCACATGCTGCCCGACGACTGGCGCGGCACCCAGATGGATGAACCCGTGGAGGTGACCCATGGCTGAGCGCAGCCCCCTGTCGGAACCGCGGTCGAGACGGCGCCGGCTGCTGCCGAAGGTGACGCTCGACTCGGAGGCCTTCGGCGAGTTCGCGGAGGCCGCCGCTCGTTTCATGGGTACCGGCAAGTTCATCGCCTACATGACGGTTTTCGTCGGGGCGTGGGTGATCTTCAACGTGGTCGGCATCTACGGTTTCCGTTGGGACGAGTACCCCTTCATCCTGCTGAACCTATTCTTCTCGACGCAGGCCTCCTACTCGGCCCCCCTCATCCTGCTGGCACAGAACCGGCAGGAGGTGCGGGACAAGCTGAGTCTCGACGAGGACCGTCGTCTGGCGGCCCAGTCACGCGCCGACATGGATTTCCTGGCACGGGAGATCGCCGCCATCCGGATGCACCTGGGGGAGCTGGCAACCCGCGACTTCGTCCGTTCGGAGCTGCGTTCCGAGCTGCGTGAACTCACGGAACGCCTGGAACAGACCGTCAGCGAGAAAAGGGAGGAACCATGAGCGGACCCCAGTCGATCAGCTGGTATTCCGTGGTGTTGCTCGCGGGGCACATGGTCATGGCGACAGTGGCCACGTGGTCACTCTGGGTGCTCGGTTCGGGCCTCTGGATCGGAGCCGGCGCCGCCCTTCTGACTCTGGTCGCCTACGGCTTCGTGTGGCGGCTCCGCCTGGCCCCCGCCGCGCACAACCGTTTCACCTACCGGCAACGACTGACGGTGCACCTGATCCTGGGGCCCGCCGTCGTGGTGCTGGCCGTTCTCACATCCATCTGGCTACCCGCCCTGGCGGGTATCAGCATGGTCCTGTTGGGAGATGCCCTGGCCGCCCGCGCCGAGAAGGAAGGGCTGGAAACCAGCTGAACTGTGCGGGAGTATGGAGGGGTGACGAATGAGAACCCCCTGCTTCCTCTGGTCCGTGCCGCCCTGCACACGGTCGAGGATCCCGAAATTCACCGCCCGATCACGGAACTGGGCATGGTCGATGAGTTGGCAGCCACCGATGAGGGCCAGATCTTCATCCGGGTTCTGCTGACCGTTCCCGGCTGCCCGATGCGCGCCGAGATAACCACGCGTGTGACCGAGGCCGTGGAAACCGTCGAGGGTGTCACGGGCGTACACGTCGAGCTCGGCGTGATGGACGATGAGCAACGATCCGCGATGCGGCAGGTGCTGCGCGGCGGCCAGCCGGAACGCGAGATCCCGTTCGCCAAACCGGGAAACCTGACAAAGGTGATCGCGGTCGCTTCCGGCAAAGGTGGTGTCGGGAAATCCTCGGTCACGGTGAACCTGGCCCTGGCTCTCGCGAAAGCGGGACGCAGCGTCGCCATTCTCGACGCCGACATCTATGGTCACTCCGTGCCGGATCTTCTGGGGTTGGGCGATGCACGCCCGACGGTCGTCGACGACATGATTCTGCCGGTCCCGGCAGCCGAGGGGTTGAAGGTGATCTCGGTGGGCATGCTGAAACCGTCCCGGGATCAGGTCGTGGCGTGGCGTGGCCCCATTCTGGACCGGGCTCTCACCCAGCTGCTGACCGATGTCTTCTGGGGTGACGTGGATTTCCTGCTCCTCGATCTCCCCCCGGGCACGGGCGATGTCGCGATGAGCCTGGGGCAGAAGATCCCGAACTCCGAGGTGCTGGTCGTGACCACCCCGCAGCTGGCCGCATCCGAGGTTTCCGAGCGGGCCGGCACCATGGCCCACATCCTCAAGCAGAGGGTGCTGGGCGTGGTTGAGAACATGAGCTGGATGGAGTTCACCGCCCCCGATACCGGGAAGTCCTACCGGATCGAGCTGTTCGGTTCCGGCGGCGGCGCCCTCGTCGCGGAGGCGCTGAGTGAGCGGCTCGGATACGACGTGCCTCTGCTGACGCAGGTGCCGTTCGACGAGGCTCTCCTGGCCGGCGGCGACAGGGGCGAGCCCATCGTGCTCAGCGCCCCGGACCACCCGGCTTCTCAGGCCTTGTTGAAGTTGGGTGAGGAACTGGCGAGTCGCAGCCGGAACCTGCTGGGGCGGATGCTTCCCGTGAGCCCGGTCTGATCACGTTGCCTCTGGATCATAGGGGGCTGTCAGGAGAGCAGGCGTTGATGTGCCCGCATCACCCACCGGGTCGTTCTTCGCTGCTGCAATGGTCGTCGCTTCCGCGGCGGCGGCCTTCGCGGTGCTGCCCGCTGTGGAGAGCTCGCGTCTGGCCTCCTCGATGGCCGCGATCTCCTGGCGCATGTGTTTGGCGACGAATTTCTTCGGGTTGAGATCCTCGATCTTGAGGTCGGAGTATTCGGGACCGAGTTCTTCGCGCAACTGTGTCTGGGCGTTGTTCGCGATGTTCCTGACCGCCACGAACACCCGGGCTGCCTTGCGGGCGAACAGGGGGAGTTTCTCGGGACCGAACATGACGACGCCGAGTACCAGAAGAAGGATCAGCTCGGAAGCGTCGATGTTGAACACAGGCTCAGGCTACTCGTGAGGAGGCTCTCAGCCAATCCCGACCAGTCGTCCCAGGCCACTTCCCACGCGTTCGATCAGGCCGAACTCGTTCTTCCGCATCTGTGGCAGGATCCTGCACGCATCCGCCATCAGAGTTCGCGGGCCGTTGGTCGCGACGGAGACCACGCCTTCGCCCACCTGCCAGACGGCCACTTGGGGAAGTCCCGGCGAGTCGTCAGTGACCCGGTTTCCACCCGCCAGCACACCCGGGTTCCATGAGACGCTCAGGGTGCGGACGCCGTCGGAATAGACCAGCCGCTGGTATGATTTCTCCCCTTCACCAGAGCTGGCATGGGCCACCAGGGGAAGCCCTCCCAGTTCCAGCGGACACTCCGGCAGGCCCACGCACCACCCAGAGGTGCTGGTGCTGGAGACGGATTCCATCGGGTAGGGCTGGGTGGAATCCGTGGCCAGCTGTGCCGTCCCGATGTTGACGCTGACGAATCCGAAGACCAGTGTCGGGCGCCCCATCGTGTTGTAGCGCTCCACCCACAACGGAAGCCCCGTTTCATCGTCGAGCCACCAGCGCGCAACGAGATACCCGTCGCCATGCGCCTCGACCACGGAAGCGCTGCGTCCAGCGATCTCGTCCGAACTCTGATAGGTGTAGAACTGCCACCCGGTACCGGCAAGCGATGAGCAGCACCCCATCGTTGGAACGAACCACGAGAGGAAGCGCTCCCCGGTCGCATCGAGAACCGTCAGGCTGGCTCCCTCCCCTGCAACGACATCGACCTCCACGTCATTCGACCGGTGGGCGCCGTCGCCGTCCATGAGCCAGACTCTCTGCCGCCCGGAGTAGGTGATGCTCTGGCCATTGCTGCCGAGGCGGGTCATCGCGTTGCTCTCGTCGATCGGAACGGCCTGACCGAGATCGATGGAACGGGGAGTGAGCTGCGCGGCCGCGCCGGGACGAGCTCCTCGCTCACGTGCCCACTGCACGGCCCCGACGCCCTGGCCGACGCTGATCGTGGTCAGGGCCAAGGAGTACTGCTCCCGCGCCGCCCTGATCGGATCCCCCACGACCGCGGGCTCCTTTGCCAGGGCCAGGGAAAGCATCATCAACGTCGCGAGCGCGAGGGTTGCGGCCACACCTCCCCGGATCAGCCGCCCACCGATGCTGCGGCGCCGTGCGCCATCCTCGGTGACCAAGTAAAGGGGCTGATCGCACTCATTTCCTGCGATGCCCTGAAGTCGTTCGGCCAGGGAGTCAGGTAGGGGGGTGGCCGCCTGGCAGGAACTCAGCCTGGAGCGTACCCGCCGAAGTTCCTCGACAACGGAAGCACAGCACGAACAACGGATCAGATGCTCACTGACCTGATTGACGCGACGTTCGGGCAGCGTCCTGTCGACGAACCCCGAGAGGTCGTCCTCGTAGCGGCGGCAGTCGTTTCCCCGCACCTCCTATGACACCCCGAGGTATCGTGCATGGTCCTCGTTCGGTGCGCGGTGGGCGAGCGCATCGCGCAACTGGGCGCGCCCACGGGCGATCCGGCTGCGCACGGTGCCGAGCTTGACTCCCAGCACCCGCGAGATCTCCTCGTAGCTCATTCCCTCGATGTCGCAAAGCACCACGGCGACGCGCTGCTCGGGTTTCAGGGCCGCCAGGGCATTCGCCACATCGGCGTCCAGGGCACCATCGGTGTGAAGTTCCTCGGGGCTGCGGTCCTGCCCCCAGACGTGTTCCGGCGCAGAACTCAGTGCGTCCATGCGGATCCGCTGCCTACGTCGCGCGGAGTCCAGGAACAGATTGGTGGTGATGCGATGCAACCAACCCTCGAGAGTGCCGGGCTGGAAATTGTGGATCGACTTGAACACCCGGACGAACACGTCCTGGGTGAGGTCCTCGGCATCGTGGCGATTGCCGGTGAGCCGGTAGGCCAGGCGATAGACCTGCGCCGAGTGGTCCCGGACGAGTTCCGCCCATGTGGGCGCAGCCCAATCCGACTCATTCGGCCTCGCCTTGTTGCGGAACACGCCTCGCCTCTCCATGGGAACAATCTGGCACCCCATCCTGTGAGGAACCTGTGTGTGAAGCATTCCACACCTCTTGTACACCTTCAACGCACGACGACGAGGCTTTGTTCCCAAAGGTTTCCATCACATCGCAAGGGCCGTCGGGTCGCTGCGACATCTCCGGGGAACACTCAGAGTTGGGTGTCCAGAATTCTCAGAAAACGTTCCAGGACGTCCGGGGCGACAGCTCCCATGGGTGGTCGACAGCACCCGACGTCGAAGCCTCGACGGTTCAGGGTCGCCTTGACCATCATCGCCCCCTGGGTGGCGAACACCCCACGGAACACCGGCAGCAGCTGCGCGTTGGCCTGCCGTGCCTGTTCGAGATCACCTGCGAAGAAGGCCTCCAGAAGCGCTCGAACCCGAAGGCCCGAGAAATGTGTGGACGTCCCGACCACCCCGGCGCCCCCCACTGCCAGCAGCGGCAACAGGTAGGCATCATCGCCCGCGTAGTAGGTCAGCGTGGTGTTGGCGATCACCACCGAGGACGAGCAGATGTCTGCCTTGGCATCCTTGACCGCGACGATCCCGGGATGGTCGGCCAAACGGATCAGGGAGGCCTCCGGGATCGGGATACCGGCACGGTGGGGAATGTCGTAGAGCATGACGGGAAGTTCACTGGCATCGGCCACTGCGAGGAAATGCGCCTCGAGCGCATCGACGGGTGGCCTCGAATAGTAGGGAGTCACCACCAGCAGCCCATCGGCACCGGCCTCGGCGGCCTGCTCCGCGAGTTCGATCGTGTGGCGCGTGTCGGAGGTGCCCACCCCGGCCACGACCGAGGCGCGCTCCCCGACCGCTTCGATCACCGCACCGAGTAGCTCCCGCTTCTCGCCGTCGCTGGTGGTGGGTGACTCCCCGGTGGTTCCGTTGATGACCAGTCCGTCATGTCCTTGATCATCGACCAGGTGCCGGGCCAGCCGGGCCGCCTCTGCGAGGTTCACTTTCCCGTCCGCCCCGATCGGGGTGATCATGGCGGTGAGCAATCGCCCGAAAATGGGCTGTTCCGGACTTGCAGACATGGTTCAGGCCTCCTCGAAATTGACGAGGATTTCCTCGTCGTGGACGTTCCTCTGCCCAGTTTTCGTCAGCGTCACCAGGCCGAATCCCGATGATGTGGCGGCATCGACAAACCTCACACAGCGGCCGGTTGCACCGACCGTCCGCCGCGTGCCGCACGGTCCCTCAGCGCTCGCCACATGACTCATGCGGTTCAGGATAGAGCTTCCGCGGATAAGGGCATCGAACTGGGTAGAGTTGCCGTGTGACTCACATAGCTGATTCTCCCATCCCGGCACCGACGGCGGAGAGCTGGAGCTTCGCCGAGGCCCACTCCCCCCTTGCCGATGGCCTTCAGCAGGCCCGGTCGGAGGCTGTTCAGGCCGGGCTCACCCCGGTCAGCCCGGGCGTTGCGTCCACCCTCACCGTCCTGGCCAAGGCCGTGAAAGCGCGAACCGTGGTCGAGATCGGCACTGCGCTGGGCACCTCGGCACTACCGCTGCTCGCCGGTATGACCTCCGACGGCGTACTGACGAGCATTGATTCCGAGGCGGACAATCAGCTGCCGGCGCGAACCTTCCTGAACGCAGCAGGCTACCCGCCGTCACGTTGCCGGCTGATCGCGGGCGCTCCCCTGGAGATCCTCCCGAAACTGCGCGATGGCGCCTACGACATTGTTTTCATCAATGGCGACAAACTGGAATATGTCGAGTACGTGGCCGCTGCTCTGCGCCTGCTGCGTCGGGGTGGGCTTCTGATCCTGCATGACGTGCTCTGGTACAACACAGTCGCCAACCCGGGCAGGGAGGGGGACGAGACCATCATCATCCGTGAGGCCCTCGATGCGGTGCAGGCGGCCGAGAGTTACACGACCACCCTGCTCACAACGGGGAACGGGCTGTTGGTGGCTGTCAAGAACTGAACGAGCGGAATCCGTGTCCGCTCAGCACGAGTGGCAGCCCGGAGGTTTCGTCCGGACTACCACTCGCCTGTTCTTTTCTCAGTCGCGCGGAACGACCTTGTCCTTGCCGACGACGACCACCCCACTGGGTGAGACGTGGAAGCCGCGTTCCCGGTCGCGGTCATGATCGACGCCGATCTGTGCCCCGTCCTCGACGAGAACGTGCTTGTCGAGGATGGCGCGACGCACCACCGCGTCACGACCGACACGCGCACCGTCCATCAACACGGAATCTGAGACCTGAGACCACTTGTCGATGCGCACATTCGGACCGAGAACGGTTCGATCCACCTCACCGCCGGAGATGATGCACCCGGGATTGACGATGGAATCCTCCGCCTTTCCACGAATGACGAACTTCGCCCCGGGCGCCTGGGACTGGTTCGTCAGCAGAGGCCAGTCACTGTTGTAGAGATTGAACTCCGGGTCCACGGAGACCAGATCCATGTGTGCCTCGTGGTAGGCGTCGATCGTGCCGACGTCCCGCCAGTAGTTGAGATCCTTCTCGGTGGCCCCGGGAACAACGTTGTCCTTGAAGTCGTAGACCTGCGACTGTCCTTGAGCCGTGAACCACGGGACGATGTCCCCGCCCATGTCGTGCTTGGCCGTCGGGTTCTCCGCGTCGGCCCTGAGCGCCTCCACCAGCGCATGACGGGAGAAGATGTAGTTGCCCATCGAGGCGAACGATTCATCCGGTGAATCCGGCAGCCCCGGCGGATCAGCGGGTTTCTCCAGGAAATTCTTGATGCGCTTGTCCTCCCCTGCGTCGATGATGCCGAACGCACTGGCCTCGCTGCGAGGCACACGAATACCCGCGACCGTGCAACCGAGCCCGGAATCGATGTGGGCATCCACCATCTGCTCGATGTCCATCCGGTAGATGTTGTCCGCGCCGAACACGACGACATAGTCGGGATTGGCATCACGGATCAGGTTGAGCGACTGATAGATGGCGTCAGCGGATCCCTGATACCAGCGGGGACCCAGACGCTGCTGGGCGGGAACGGGTGTCACATAGGCACCCATCAGGGTTGAGAACCGCCACGTCATGGAGATGTGCCGGTCCAGGGAGTGGGATTTGTACTGGGTCAGGACCGCGACCTGGGTCAACCCAGAGTTCGCGAGATTGGACAGGACGAAGTCGATCAGCCGATAGCTGCCTCCGAACGGCACCGCTGGCTTGGCGCGATCGGAGGTCAGCGGCATCAACCTCTTCCCCTCGCCGCCGGCGAGGACGATTGACAGGATCTTCGGGCGTGCCACCATGCTTGAAACCTAGCGCTTCGTCGGGTCCCTTACAACAGCTTCGGGAAGATATCATTGCTGAGCATGAAACTGTCGCTGCTGACTCGTGAGTACCCACCATCGATTTACGGCGGTGCTGGGGTCCATGTGGCCCAGCTCGTCCCGCAGCTCAGAAAGTTCATCGACGTCGATGTTCACTGCATGGGAGAACCCCGCGACGGCGCCGTCGCGCATCCTGAATCCTGGCCGGCCGGGGCGAACGCCGCCCTGCGAGTGCTGGGGGCCGACCTGTCCATGGCCGCCGCGGTCGCCGATGACACCGACGTGCTGCACTCCCACACCTGGTACGCGAACATGGGCGGTCACCTGGCAGGACTGATGCTGGACCGCGCCCACGTGGTCACCTCGCACTCCCTCGAACCTCACCGCCCCTGGAAGGCGGAACAGCTGGGAGGCGGCTACCGGGTCTCGTCCTGGGCGGAGAAAACCGCTTTCGAGGCCGCCGATGCCGTCATTTCCGTGTCCGCCGGGATGCGCAGGGACGTTCTCGCCTCCTATCCGGATCTGGACCCCGACAGGGTGTTCGTGGTCAAGAACGGAATCGATCCCGACGAGTTCAAACCGGACAACGGCACCGATGTGGTGCAGGACCTGGGAATCGATCTGGATCGCCCGACCGTGGTGTTCGTGGGTCGCATCACCCGCCAGAAGGGACTGATCCACCTGGTGCGGGCGGCTCAGCAGTTCGATCCCGACACCCAGGTGGTGCTGCTCGCGGGAGCCCCCGACACTCCGGAGATCGCCGCCGAGTTCGACGGCGCGTTCGCAGAACTCCAGGCCAGACGCAGCGCGCCCGTGATCTGGATACCGGAGATGCTTCCCCGGGCCTCCGTGAGGCAGGTCATGACCCATGCCACGGTTTTCGCCTGTCCGAGCGTCTACGAACCCCTGGGCATCGTGAACCTGGAGGCCATGGCCTGCGAGACCGCCGTCGTCGCCTCCGCGGTGGGCGGAATCCCGGAGGTGGTCGTCGACGGCACCACGGGCCTGCTCGTCCCCTACGACCCCGCCCGGGCATCCGACCCGGACTTCATCTCCGCCTTCGAGACGGACTTCGCGACCAAGGTGAACCGCCTCACCAGTGATCCCGAGCTCGCCGAACAGTTCGGGAAGGCCGGAAGGCAGCGCTGCATCGACGAGTTCTCGTGGGAGCAGATCGCGAAGGAAACCATCGCGGTGTACGAGAAGGCCATCGCCTTCCACGGAAACCGCTGAAAACAGAGGGTCGCCCGGGGTTTCTCCCGGGCGACCCTGTCAAGGTGGATTCGGCTGTGCTCAGCCAACGACATCCTTCAAGGCGTTGAGCAGGTCGGTTGCCTCCGTGGCGTTCATCTCGACCACCAGTCGTCCCCCGCCATCAACCGGGACGCGCATCACAATGCCACGCCCCTCCTTCGCGACCTCCATGGGTCCGTCTCCCGTGCGGGGTTTCATCGCTGCCATGTGCCAAACCTCAATCCTTGGAGTCCAAGTGAACTCCTCCATTATTCCGCATCTGCAAAGTCCCTGACGCATCAACTGATGTGGGGGCCACCGGGGACAGCGCCTCCGAACCGGCGACGAGCCCGGCGGCAGGCTGCCCGGAACGCAACCCGAGGCCCTCGGCAATCCGATTGATCACTGCATCAACGGCCTGCATGTCGTAACCGCCGGCGACAACGTCGAACTGGGGTGGCCCCGGTGGCGGTTGCCGTTGGGCCTCTGCCACGAACCGATCCACCTGCTCCCTGTCGTATCCAACCGAGACGACGGGAAGACGCAGCCGCTTCACGAACTCCTCGCCGAATGGCAGAGCCGGGATGAATGCCTTGGGCCGGTCATTCACCGGTTCGGGCATCTCACCGAACCGCCCCGTCCCCGCCCATGCGGCCAGGGCGAGCACCGCCATGAAAACGACTCCGAAGACCCAGATCATGGACCAGAGCCTACCGATCAGCTCTGCCCGGAGCGCCCATCGCAGCGATGGCCTCGTCGACGTCATCAGTGAGCGTGATCAGCTCGAGATCGCCTGGACTGATGAAACCACCGGCCTCGACCCGTTGTGTGATCCAGTCGAGCAGTGGTCCCCAGAAATGACGCCCGAACAGCACCACCGGGAAGTGGGTCACCTTGCCGGTCTGGATCAGGGTCAACGACTCGAACAACTCGTCGAGGGTGCCGAAACCGCCGGGCATGGCGATGAAACCGCACGAGTACTTCAGGAACATCGTCTTGCGGGCGAAGAAGTAGCGGAAGTTGATTCCGAGTCCGACGTACGGGTTGAGCCCCTGCTCGTGGGGAAGTTCGATGCCAAGACCCACGGATGTACCACCCGCCTCGATGGCCCCCTTGTTGCCTGCCTCCATGATCCCGGGACCGCCGCCGGTGATGACGGCGAAACCTCGTTCCGCGAGCCCTCGGGCGATCCGTTCCGCGGCCCGGTACATCGAATCGTCGGAAGAGGTCCGCGCGGAACCGAAGATGCTGACTGCTGCGGGGAGTTCGTGGAGTGTGTCGAATCCTTCGACGAACTCGGCCTGGATGCGCAGCACCCGCCACGGGTCCTTGCTGGCCCACTCGTCCCCGTCGGAGCCGAGCAGGGCCTCATCGGCGGTCGGTACCTCTTCATGGACCCGACCACGAAGCATGACGGCTCCCTGGCGGCGTTCGGTCATCGGTTTCCTCCTTCACGTCAGCCAACGGCGAAGGCCGTCGGCACAGATTCCCAGGTGCTCGGCGGGGCAGCGTTCGTCGTCACGGTGAGCCAGCGACGGATCCCCCGGTCCGTAGTTGACCGCCGGGACGCCGAGCTCGGAGAAGCGGGCCACATCGGTCCAGCCGTACTTGGGGAGCGCCTCCCCGCCGACCGCGTTGACGAACTCCTGCGCGAGCGGCCTGTCCAGTCCGGGACGGGCCGCCGGGGAGAGATCGGTCACCTCGAACGTGTGCCCGTCGAAGACCTCCTCCAGATACCCCAGGGCCTCGTCGAGGCTCTTGTCGGGCGCGAACCGGTAGTTGATCTCCACCCACGCCTCGGGAGGGATGACGTTGCCCGCCACCCCCCCGCCGATGCGAACGGCGTTGAGGCCCTCCCGGTATTCCAGGCCCTCCACATCTATCCGCCTCGGCTCGTGGGCCGCGAGCCGGGCGAGCACGTCCGCCAGGCCGTGGATGGCGTTGTTCCCCATCCAGGCGCGGGCGCTGTGAGCGGCCCTGCCCTCGGCGGTGATCCTGATACGGATGGTTCCCTGGCACCCCCCCTCGACCCGGGCTCCGGTGGGCTCCATGAGGACGGCGAAATCCGCCTCGAGCAGGTCGGGGCGGTTGCCCGCCAGCCGCCCGAGGCCGTTCAGGGAGGCGTCCACCTCCTCGTGGTCGTAGAACACCCAGGTGATGTCGAAACGGGGCCGGTCGAGTTCACACGCGAGCTTCAACGCGACCGCCACCCCGCCTTTCATGTCCACGGTGCCCCTGCCGTGAATCACGGCCCCTTCAGGGGTCTCCTCCACCGTGCTCGGCAGGTTCCCGGCCACCGGAACCGTGTCCAGATGCCCGGCTATCAGAACCCGCTGCTCGCGACCGAGGCGGGTCCTGGCCACCACACAGTCGCCGTCACGCGCCACCTCGAGGTGCGGCTGGGAACGCAGAAGTTCCTCCACCAGGTCAGCGAGCCGTTTCTCGTTTCCGGAAACGCTCTCGACGTCAACGATGGCGCGCAACAGGATCACGAGATCGGTGTGGGGATCGAGGCTCATGGCTGTGAGCCTACTGCCCCGGACGCCAGCCGCGACCGAGAAACAGCTCATGGCCGCGGGAACTGCCTCGGCCGAGAAGGCATCCCACCGGGAATCCCCGAGGCGGTCAATGCGCCGAGGCCCATCCGGGGGCGTTGCCGTCCATGTTCACTACACTGGCCCGCATGACTGACGTTCCTCGCCAGGGCTGGGGCTGGGGCCTCGCCACCATTCACACCTCCGGTTCCGTTCTCGACGTGTTCTACCCGGATCCGCACGTGGGTGACGATGTCGCGAAGGAAGCTCCCCCGTCGCTGCTGGCGGCCCAGATCACGGACGATCTGCGCCAGGTCACCACAAAGGCGGTGTGTGTGGTCGTCGACCTCGACACGCCTCCTGAGAACACCGAGGACGCCTATCTGCGCCTGCACCTGCTCAGCCACCGTTTGGTCCGGCCACACGGACTCAACCTCGACGGTATCTTCGGCAAGCTGCCGAACAACGCCTGGACCAATCGCGGCCCGGTCCGGGTGGAGGACATCACCCGCATCCGCATCTCGCTTCGCGGAAAGGGTGAGGCACTGCTCGTCTCCGGCGTCGACAAATTCCCGCGCATGACCGACTACGTCGTTCCCGCCGGGGTGCGGATAGGGGACGCGGACCGAGTACGACTGGGTGCCCATCTGGCCCCCGGCACCACCGTGATGCACGAGGGTTTCGTGAATTTCAACGCGGGTACCCTGGGAACCTCCATGGTCGAGGGACGCATTTCCGCCGGAGTGGTCGTCGGCAATGGTTCCGACATCGGCGGCGGCGCCTCCATCATGGGCACCCTCTCCGGGGGCGGCCGGGAGGTGGTCCGCATCGGAGAACGGTGTTTGCTGGGTGCGGAGTCCGGAATCGGGATCTCGCTGGGCGACGACTGCGTCGTGGAGGCGGGGCTCTACGTGACCGCGGGCACGAAGGTGGAACTGCCCGACGGGCGTGTGGTCAAGGCACGGGAGCTCTCCGGTGTCCCCGGCCTGTTGTTCCTGAGGGATTCACAGTCGGGAAAGGTCGTGGTGAAGCCGCGCCAAGGCAGCACTGTGGAACTGAACGACGAACTGCACACCAACTGACATGCGTAAGAAAACGGCAATCATCCTGGTCACAGTGCTCGTGGTACTGGGCGCTCTCGGTTTCGGCGCCTGGAAGGGATACGAGTGGTTCATCGCCCGCACGACCCCCAACGCCTGCTATCTCCAGGTCGCAGGGGTGGAGGAACCACTCCGGCTCACGAATGAGCAGGCGAGGAACGCATCCATCATCGTCGCCGAGTCCTACAACCGCGGCCTGTCCGAACAGGCGGCGGTGATCGCGCTCGCGACGGCCTGGCAGGAGTCCGGGCTACGGAACCTCAACTACGGCGACCGCGACTCGCTCGGCCTGTTCCAGCAGCGCCCCTCCTACGACTGGGGCACCGAGGAACAGATCATGGATCCCTGGTACAGCTCCGGACGATTCTACGAGGAACTGGTCAAGTTCGACGGCTGGGAGAGCACCGACGTCAACGACATCGCCCAGAAGGTGCAGCGCTCCGGACATCCCGAGGCCTACAGGAAACACGAAACCAACGCGCGCGCCCTCGCCGGGGCCTTCCGGGGTTCCAGGGAAGGCGTCTTCACCTGCATCAACCGGGACGCCACAGGCACCGACCGCGGTGTCCTGGACAAGGTGGTGACCGCCATTCCCGGGGTCAGGCTTCAGGACAACGGTTCCGAACTGACCATGACCGCGGGAAACGCCGGCGCCGCCTGGTCGGCCACCCAGCTGGCCCTGGCCAACACATCCGAACTCGGCATCGAGAAGGTCGTCGTCGGCGGAAACGAGTGGAAGCAGGGGGAACGCACCTGGAAGGATGTCCAACCGGTCTCCGGTGACTCCGTCACGGTGACCATCAAACTCAGGTCGTGACCAGCGCAGGGCAGAGAATGGATCTGGATGTTCCATGTGTCCCAAGGCCCGGGAGGAGATCATGCTGCTGAACCGACGAACCCTGATTCTTGTCGGCCTGGCAGTCGCGGCGGTGAGCGGCTGTTCGGCCGAACCCGGGGTGGAGTTGCTGACTGGAACCGCGGCGCACGTGGCGCAGAATCTTGACAATCCCTTGGCCAAGGTCGTCGCTGCCGCCTCGCAACGGATCGGTTGGCGGCTGCTCGCGCAGGGCGACCACACGGAAAACCAGCTGGTGTCCCCCGCCTCGGTGTGCGCCGCCCTGGCCCTGGTCGGGCTCGGCGCCGCGGGAGACTCCGCGACCAGCCTGGACGAGCTGTTCGGGATGAGCTCCGAGGACCGGGCGACCGGCATCGGTGCTCTGCGGGCCGGCCTGGCGGACTACGCCTCCCTGCCGGAGAGCGTCGATGCGAAGAATCCACCCGAGAAGCCGGTCATCAATCTGGCGTCGCGTCTCCTGATCTGCAGTGATGTCCAACCCAGGTCTGCTTTCCTGGACGCCATCCGGAAACACCTCGACGCATCGGTGGAGAAGGTGAAGAACCCCGACGCCCAGGCCAGTCTGGATGCCTGGGCCAAGAAGAACACCGCGGGGCTGATCGAGAACTCGGGGATCCAGGTGGACCAGGCAACGGCGTTGGTGGTGCAGGACGCCCTGCTGTTCGCCTCCCGCTGGGAAACGCAGTTCAGATCCGACGACGCCCCGCTCGCCTTCACCACCGGGAGCGGGGAAACCGTGGAGCTCAAGGCCCTGTCGGACAGCTTCTCGGCGCGGGCGGCCTCCGGGCAGGGCTGGCAGGCAGTTCGGCTGCCTTACGACGACAACCTCGCCATGGATGTCATTCTCCCGGAACGGGGAACCCACCCGCGGAGCTGGGATGCTCAGGTTTTGGAGGAGACGCACGAGAAACTGGGTCTGGCCGCCAAGGGCAACGTCGAGGTCACCATGCCCCCTGCCGACCTGGCCGTGAAACGCAACCTCAAGGAGGAATTTGTCCGGCTGGGGGTGGACCTCGATCATCTCGACGGCATTTTCGACGGTGCGAGAGCGAACCAGGCCGTCCAGCAGGTGCGCCTCCAGGTGAATGCGAAGGGCACCGTCGGCGCCGCCCTGACGGAGGTCGGGATCCCAATGAGTGCCCCCGCGGACCCACCGACCACGCTCGTGGTGGATCGGCCCTATGTGATGCGGGTACTGGATGTCCGCACCGGTTGGCCGCTGTTCCTGGCCGTGGTGTCGAATCCCACGGCAAAATGATCCGGCACCGGAAACGCATCGACCATCCGGTGGGCCGGATTCCGGCCCACCGTGATCAGTTGCTCTGAGGTTGCTCCCTCAACCGGGCGGCGGCGGAGGCGATCCGTTCGTCCGTGGCCGTGAGGGCGACGCGGACGTGGGAGCCACCGGAGGTTCCGTAGAAATCCCCCGGGGCGGCGAGGATCCCGCGTCGCGCGAGCCACGCGATGGTGTCCTGGCACGGTTCGCCGCGGGTGACCCACAGGTACAGCGACCCCTCGGAGTCGTCCACCCGGAAGCCCGCGGCCTCCAGGGCCGGACGGAGCACGGCCCTCCTGGCCAGGTAACGCCGCCGCTGCTGTTCCACGTGTTCCTGATCGGCCAGCACGGCTGCCAGCGCGGCCTGGATCGGGCCGGGAACCATCATGCCGAGATGCTTGCGGGCCTGCACCAGGTCCTGCACGATCGCCGGATCGCCCGCGACGAACCCTGCGCGGTATCCGGCGGCATTCGAGCGTTTCGAGACGGAGTGCACCGCGAGCAATCCGGAGAGGTCGCCGTCGTTGACGCCCGGGTCGAGGACGCTCGTGGCCTCCCGTTCCCAGGCGAACTCTCCGTAGCACTCGTCGCTGGCCAACACGGCCCCTTCGCGGCGAGCCACTGCCACCCAGGCGCGCAGCTGCTCCGGGGCGAGGATGCGGCCCGAGGGGTTGGCGGGCGAGTTGATCCAGATCAACCCGGTTCCGGCCGGGATGGCCCCGGGATCGTCGCAGGCCACGGGCCTGGCGCCGGCCGCCCGGGCTCCGATCTCGTAGGTGGGGTAGGCGATCTCGGGATGAACCACGACGTCGCCACCCCCCAGGCCGAGAAAGGTGGGGAGCCACCCGACCAGTTCCTTCGTCCCGATCACGGGCAGCACGGACTCGTGCCGCAGGCCGCGCGCGTTCCACCGGCGTTCCAGATATCCGATGATGCCGTCACGCAGCTCCGGGGTGCCCCACACCGTCGGGTACCCGTGGGCGTCCGACGCGGCAGCCAGGGCATCCACGGCGATTTTCGGTGTGGAATCCACCGGGGTTCCGACGGACAGGTCCACGATTCCGCCCGGATGTTCCCCTGCGATCCGCCGGGCCTCCGCCAGCGAGTCCCAGGGAAAATCGGGCAACTGCTTTGCCAGAGACATCATTCGCCCTGCGGGGGAAGCTGCTCGACCGCCGGGTGGTCGTGGTCGACGGGACCGAGGCGGGCGGCACCGCCGGGTGAACCGAGGGTGTCGAAGAACTGGGCGTTGATGTCGAGGTATTCCTCCTGGTCCTCAGGCAGGTCGTCCTCGTAGTAGATGGCCTCCACCGGACACACGGGCTCACAGGCCCCGCAGTCCACACACTCCTCGGGATGGATGTAGAGCATCCGGTTACCCTCGTAGATGCAGTCGACGGGGCATTCCTCCACACAGGCCCTGTCTTTCACATCGACGCACGGCAGGGCAATGATGTAGGTCACTTCACTCCTTCTGGTTCTTCCGCGCAAAGCTTAGCGCGCAGCACCGGAATCAGTCGTCGCCGCTCACAGCCTCAGGAGCCGCAGGTGACCTTGTCCCCCGCGGCATAGGTCCACGAGTAATCCTCGGTTTTGGCCATCTCCCCGTTCTTGTAGAACACCCGTTTCCATGTGGCCGTGAAGCCCTGAATAGGGGCCTGGGGCTCGCATCCCGGGGTGTTCACGACACGTTCCCCGCCCGAGTAGTAGTTGGACTTCACCGGCTCCGTCGACTCCACCTTGTCCCATGTCGGGCGGGACCAGATCCGGAAGGTGAGGCTTCCCTTGCCGCCCGGTGTGGAGGGGGTGTTCACGCCCTGTATGTAGGCCGGATAGTCGGTGTTGTTCCTGAACTTCATGTCGAAGCTGCCGTAGTAGATGGTGGCCTCGCGGCCTGCCGGGTAGCGGTCGAAGTAGAGCGTGTGGGGCCGGTGTTCGACGTCCTCGTAGCCCGCGAAGAAGCCGGCGTTGTACATGGTGGTTGCTGCCTGTGAAATACCGCCGCCGGATTCCTTGACCAGCAGGCCGCCATTGATGACGTAACCGTCTGTGAAACCATTGGCCGGGGTGCGGGGCCCCAAGGTGTCGTTGAGGCTGAATGTCTCACCGGGAAGGAGGACCTTGCCGTTGATGAGTTCGGCTGCACGCCCCAAATTCGTGTTCCGGTAGTCGGCGTGCGGGTAGTAGGTGGTGAATTCTCCGATCACCTGGGTGGGTTTGAGGGCTTCTGCCTGCTCGGTGGAGAACTCGGCGGACCCTTCGAGGACCTCGACGGTGGTGGTCCGGGCATCACCGCTCTGGGCGGCCGCCTGGGTGACGCCCTCCGCCAGGCCTTTCATGTCGAGCTGCTGGCCGCCCTCGGCGGGCACCACCTCGACGGTGTCCCCGTTGAGGGTGTAACCGGCATTCTTTCCTGCTACCAGGCCGAGATCGGCACGGGCCTCGGCGGTCACCTTGAGGAGCTGCTCCGGGTTGAGGTGTGGAACCAGTTTGCCGTCCTCGGCCACGAAGGTGGTGACCGCAGCGATCTGCTCCGGGCTCACCTGGAAACTCTTGTCACGGGCCTTGACCGTGACGGGCCCGGACAACGCCGGGGTCGCGAAGTTTGCAACCGCCTCGTCCACCATGGCCGATGTGACTGCCGGTGCCTGCGCCCTCGTGGTGGGCGCGACCTCGCGGACCCCCGACTTCATGGCCTCGGCCACCGTCGCACTGGTGGCCTCGACGTCCAGGACCGTCGAATCGGTCGACTCGGTGCGACTGATGGCGCCGTCCACGAAGGCGAGGGTGGCGTCGGTCCCCTCGACCGTGAAGACCGGGGCGTGGGTGGTCAGCGTCTCCTTGAGTTTCTCGGAGTCGACGTTCTTCGGCAGCTCCGTCGGGCCGCCGCCGAGAAGGGTCTTGAACACGTCAACCGGATTCAGGCTCGCTCCTCCGGCCGCTTTCACTGCGCCCGCGTAGTCGACGCTCAAGCCGCTGTCCAAGGGCACGAGTTCGGCGGAGTGTCCCTTGCCGTCGGTCACGGTCATCGTCGCCTCGTACCGGACCCCCAACTCGGTGCGCAGGCGCTGCTCGGCCTCGGCGGGGTGCAGCCCTCCGATGCTCACTCCTTCAACCGTGGTGTTGGTCGGCACCTTGTCACCAGCCATGAAATAGGCTGCCGCGTAGGCACCGCCCAACAGCACGACGAGTCCGATGCCACTGCCTATCAACCACTTCCTGCGCCGCGATGGGGGTTTCTTGCTGGTCAACTCCGGTCCTTCTCTTGTCACTGCTCACGGGGAATGAGCCCGCCCCATGGTACGCGAGTAGGCTGTCACGTTGGCCGGGGGCAGCAGGAAGGAGACGACGTGGGAATCACGACACGGCTGAGAAATACCGGGTTGCCCCGTACCGCGTGGGTGCTGGCATCCACGACTTTCCTGGTCGCCGTCGGTTTCGGGGTAGTGATCCCGGTGCTGAGCCCCTTCGCACGCACCTTCGGAGCCGACAACTTCCAGCTCGGACTGGTGGTCTCCATGTTCGCCCTGATGCGGCTCATCAGCAGCCCGTTCGTCACCCGGATCGGGCAACTGGCCGGGGAACGCAACGCGATCACCCTGGGAATGGTCATCGTCGCCACCACGACCTTCGGGGTCGCGCTGTCGCCCAATCTGTCGTGGATGATCACGGTGAGGGCACTCGGTGGTATCGGTTCCGCGATGTTCACCATCGCGGCCATGAACCTACTGATCTCCACCACCCCCCAGCACCTGAGGGGGCGCGCCTCCGGCCTGAACCAGGGAGGTTTCCTGCTCGGCAACATGGCTGGCCCGGCGATCGGGGGTCTACTGGGTTCGATTTCCCTGCACGCGCCCTTCTACTTCTACTCGGGAATGCTGCTGGTGGCCGGGTTGTTCGCTCTCCTGCTGCTCCCGGCCAGATGTGATCCCTTACCGACCGCGGCGAAGGAGACACGAACGCTCCGGGAGGTCTCGAGAGACATCCGCTACCGGGCCGCCTGTCTTCTCGGGTTCGCCCAGGGTTGGCAGTCGATCGGGGTCCGCTCCGCGCTGATCCCGGTGATCATCACCGAGACGTACGTCCTGGAAACCGGCTGGACCGGGATGGCCTTCGCAATCGCTGCGGCGTTCCAGGCCGCGGCACTGACCCCGGCCGGGCTGGCAACCGACCGGATCGGACGCAAACCGGTCATGGTGACGAGCGGATTGGTGTGTGGCCTGTCGGCCATCGCCATGCCCTTCGCCCCCGGGATCTGGGTGCTCGTTCCGTTGCTGTGCATCTACGGGATCGGCGCGGCCATGCAGGGCACCGCTCCGGCCGCCGCAGTTGGGGACGCCTCGGGCGGGCGAGGTGGCACATCGGTCGCGGTCTATTCCATGATCGTCGATCTGGGGGCGATCATCGGCCCCGTTGCCGTCGGCTGGCTGGTGGATGTCACCAACTACCAGGTGGGTTTCGCCGTCGGTGGTGCGCTCCTGCTGATGGGGAGTTTCACCGCATCCCTGATCCCGCGGAAACTGGACCGGTCATTCCTGACCCCCCCATCCTCCGCAAACGACGACACCTGAGACATCAGTCCTCGAACTCGATCCCCAGCGCCTTCAGGAGGGGCCAGGAATCGGACGGGCTCAGCCTCAGCCCCGTCGTCCGGTTCTCCCTGGGGTCGAACGCGTAGTTGAAGGATCCGACGAGGCTGGCCCCGTCGAGATCGGTTCGGTGGAATCTGGTCCCTCGCAGGTCGCAGCCGTTCATCCTGGCCTTGGTGAGTCGCACCTCGGAGAAATCCGCCTCGCGGATCGAGCAGTCGATGAATTGGGAACGCGCCAGGTTCACCCCCACGAACCAGCAAAAGTCCATACCGCAGCGCAGGAACTCCATCGGACCGGCGAACTGGTTGACGTGCGAGAGCGCCCAGTTGGTCCCGGAGAGTTTCGTGCCGGTGAATCTGCACTCCCCCAGGCTGGCGTCCGTCAGATCCGTGCCGGAAAGATTGCAGTCCTCGAAGCGACACCCGGTGAAGGACGCACCCACCAGGACAGCTCTTTCCAGGTTCGCACCCTTGAAAACGCAGCCCTCGAACTCGAAATCCCGCAGCCCCGCCCCGGGCAGGTTTCCCTCGATCGCGGCGCCGATCACCGATCCCGGAGGGGTGCCCACCAGTTCCGCCAGGGACAGCGCGGGCACCGGGTCAGCGCACCTCGATGCAGAAGGGCAGGCTCAAAACGCCACGGATCGGGAGCCCGACCAGTTCGGCGGCCCGCGTCAACAGGTCGTCGGCCGTCGGGAGGCCGATCCGGGTGGATTCGGCACGGTGTTCGCTGGAGCGCGCGGGAATGATCCTCTCCAGCACGGTGCCGACCCCGATCCTGGCCGGTGTGGCCTCCTCGGGGTCGATGTCCGCCAGCGCACAGGCACGCCGCCAGGCCAGGCGCCAGTCCCCGACGTGATCCACCAGGCCGCGTTCGCAGGCATCGGCGCCGCTCCACACCCTGCCGCGAGCCAGTGATTCCAGGTGCTCGTGATCCATGGCGCGGTCCTGTGCGGCCAAGGTGGTGAACTGCTGGTAGATGCGGTCGAGTTCCGCGTTCAGGCGATCCCAGTCCTCGGGGGAGAACTCCGTGGCCGAGCTGAGTAGACCCGCCGCCGCCCCGATCCGGATCGATTCCCGTTTCAGTCCCATTTTCTCGTACAGTCCCCGGGTGACGAACTTGCCGGCCAGAACACCGATGGAACCGGTCAGCGTTGTCGCGTGGGCGACGATCTCGTTGCAGGGCATCGAGACGTAGTAGCCGCCCGAGGCGGCCAGGGCGCCCATCCGGGCCACCACGGGACGGCCGGATTCCCGGAGCCGCACGATGCTCCGGCGGATGAAATCGGAGGCGACGGCTGACCCGCCGGGGCTGTCAACATCGAAAAGCACCGCTTTGATCTGATCGTCGCGCAGGGCGGCGCGAAGGTGTTCGTCCACCACATCGGCACCGGCGCTGGGGCCGGTGAGGGTTCCGGGACGTCCCCGGCCGGTCTCGATCGGGCCGCGCAGGGTCACGACCGCAACCTTCGGCCGGTCCCTCCGGAGCGCCACTGCGAGGTTGGGACGCGCCTGGTAGCGGGATGCGTAGAGCAGGTCCTCGGGTTTCGCGGTCCATTCGGCGAGTGCCTTGGCGTAGGCCTCGTCGCGATAGCCGATCTCGTCGATGAGACCCAGCTCCTTGGCGCGTTCCGGCACCACCGGGGAGTCGTTGACGGCCTCCCACACGGTTTCCAGCGCAACCCCCCGGCGCCTGGCGACGACCGCCACTGCGTCGTCCACGGCGGACTGGCCCAGACGATGGGTCATCTCCCGGTTGGCCTCGCTGATGTCTGACGCCGCGAACTGGTCCGCCGCGGTCTTGTACTCGTAACGTTGCCCGAACTGCGGAGTGACCCCGACTTTCTCCAGCAACCCGCGGAAAAGGGTGATGCTGACCTCGACACCGCCGATACCGAGCGCGCCGGTGGGCTGGAGCCAGACGGTGTGGCACGCCGTGGCCAGCTTGTAGGCGGCCAAGGAGTTGCCGAGTTCCCCGAACGACTCGGCCCATGCCATGGTCGGCCTTCTCGTCGCGAAGTCCTCGATCATGTGGGCGATCTCGTCCATCACCGTCATCGGTTGGCCGCAGTCCACGGCATGGACGATCAGCCCGGCGACACGTTCGTCCTTGGCCGCTTCCTCGAGGTGGTCGCGAAGATCACTGACGGCAGTCGCACCCACCACCTGGAGCATCTGCAAGGGGTTCCGCGGGAAGGTTTCCAGTACCCCCCGCGCCAGGTCGAGCTCGAGCACGATGCGTCGAGTGGGGCGGGGCAGCTTGTCGAGGAGGGACTTGAGCACCATGCGACAAGCCTACCGACAGCCGCCAACACCCCACTCGGGAAACATGTCAGGGCAGAGTTCTCAGAGCACGGAACGCGCCGTCTTGATCACGTTCTCGACGGTGAACCCGTACTCCTCGAAGCACTTCGTCCCGGCGGCCGAGGCCCCGAAACTCTCGATGCTGACGCTGGCCCCGGCATCACCGACGTACCTGCCCCAGCCCATGGCGATGCCGGCCTCGATGGAGACCCTGGCCTTCACGTCCCTGGGCAGCACCGACTCGCGGTATTCGAGGTCCTGCTCGTCGAACCATTCCATGCAGGGCATGGACACCACACGGGTGGGGACGTTGTCCTCCTCCAGTTTCGCAGCGGCCTCGAGGGCCAGGGCAACCTCGGAACCGGACGCGACCAGAATCAGTTTCGGTTTGTCGGAGGCCTCCTTCAGCACGTAGCCACCCCGAGCGACCCCCTCCGCGGAGGAGTACTCATCGCCGCGCGCCACGATGCGCAGGTCCTGACGGGACAGGATGATCCCCGCGGGACGATCGGTGCGGCGCAGGATCTCACCCCACGCGACGGAGGTCTCGTTGGCGTCAGCGGGACGCACCACGTCCAGGTTGGGGATGGCACGCAGAGACGCGAGGTGCTCCACGGGCTGGTGGGTGGGTCCGTCCTCGCCGACCCCGATTGAGTCGTGGCTCCACACGAAGATGGTGGGCAGGCTCATCAGGGCGGCCAGGCGAACCGCGGGACGCATGTAATCGGCGAACACCATGAACGTGCCCCCGTAGGCCCGGGTCAGACCCGACAGGACGATGCCGTTGAGGATGCCGCCCATCGCGTGTTCGCGGACTCCGAAGTGGAGGATGCGCCCGTAGGGGCTCCCGGGCCAGTCCTCGGTCTGCCGCGCATCGGGCAGGAAACTCAGCTCATCCTTCATGGTGGTGTTGTTGGAGCCCGCCAGGTCAGCGGATCCGCCCCACAATTCCGGCAACTGCGGGGCCAGCGCGGACAGCACTTCCCCGGAGGCCTTGCGGGTGGACATCATGCCCTCCTCGAAGACCGGAAGCTTCAGATCGGCCGGGAGTTTGCGGGAACGAACCCGCTCGAGCAGGGTGGCACGCTCGGGGTTGGCGGCCTTCCATGCCTCGAACCTCTCGTCCCATTCGGCGCGGTCCGTCCTGCCACGGGACGCCGCGTTGGCCCGGGCGTGGGCGACGGCCTCCTCGTCGACCGCGAAGGGTTCCGCCGGGAAGCCGAGTTTCTCCTTGAGGGCGGCGATCTCGTCGGCCCCGATCCTGGAACCGTGGATGGCGTGGTGTCCGGCCTTGTTCGGCAGCGGCCAGCCGATGACGGTGTCGAGTTTGATGATCGAGGGTTTGTCCCTGACGGCCTTGGCCGCCCGGATGGCCGAGAGCAGCGCGTCGAGGTCCTCCTCGTAACCGGTTCCGCCGTTGGTCCAATCGACTTCCTGGGTGTGCCAGCCAAGTGCGTCATAGCGACCCAGGACGTCCTCGGTGAAGGCGATGTTGGTGTCACCCTCGATGGTGATCCTGTTGGCGTCGTAGATCACGATGAGATTGCCGAGATCCTGGGTGGCCGCCAGCGACGAGGCCTCCGCGGCCACGCCCTCCTGGAGACAGCCGTCCCCGACGAGGCAGTAGACGAAGTGGTCGAAGACCGACCTGCCCTCGGGGGCGTCCGGATCGAAAAGCCCGCGTTCCCGGCGCGCGGCCATGGCCATGCCGACCGCGTTGCTGATGCCCGCGCCGAGGGGCCCGGTGGTGCACTCGACGAACCGGGTGTGGCCGTACTCGGGGTGTCCCGCACACTTGGAACCCCAGGTCCGCAGCGACTTCAGGTCGTCGAGTTCGAGATCGGCGCCGGCGAGGTAGAGCTGGCAGTACTGGGCCAGGGAGGCGTGTCCGATCGACAGGACGAAGCGGTCGCGGCCGAGCCACTTGTCATCGGTCGGATCCACCTTCATGACCTTCTGGTAGAGCAGGTAGGCCACGGGGGCCAGTGAGATCGGGGTGCCGGGGTGGCCGTTGCCGACCTTCTCCACGGCGTCGGCGGCGAGGATCCTCGCCGTGTCAACGGCTCGGGTGTCCAGTTCGGTCCAGTCGAGGGTCATGTTCTGTCCTTTGAGCTCCTGAGAGGTGGGGCAACTGCGCCCGCAAGCCCCACACTATCGGATTGTTAACGTGAACACCTGCGTTGGATCAGGTGTCGGTGACGTTGAGGGAAAGCCCTGCCCACTGGGGCAGCGCGGTGAGCGAGGCCTCTTCGCCTGCCTCGGTCTCGTCCTCCGGGGAAACCGTCCCGGGAACCGATCCGGGGGTTATGGGACGGATGGTCTCCCCCAGCGCCTCACGGACGAGGCGTCCGAGGTCAGAACCACCTTCGGAATCGTGAGTGCGGATCTCAGCCATGGCCCGGATTTTACTTGGGATCGCCGGCGATCAGTCCAGGGGTGGCCTGGCGGACCAGGGAAACACGATCCAGCGGTTGGTTTTCCTCCAGCAGAAGTCGGGTTTCACGATCGTGGCAGGTTTGGAGTAGAGCACCGCGCTGCGCACATCGGCCCCGAATCCCCGCAGCAGCTTCACCACCAGCGAGAGGGTGCGCCCCGAGTCCGCGACGTCGTCCACCACGAGAAGCTGCCTTCCTGCGATGGATTCGGTGTCCAGCATGGGGGCCAGCAGAACCGGGTCGGGGAGGGTCTGGTGCACGTCGGTGTAGAACTCGACGTTGATCGCGTCGGTGAGCTTCACCCCGAGCCGGTAGGTCAACGCCCCGGCAGGGATCATGCCACCCCGGGCGATCGCAATGATCACCGAGGGGCGGAACCCGGATTCGTGGACCTGGAGCGCGAGGTCGTCGGCGGCCTGCCCGAGCCCCTCCCAGGTGAGCACCTCCCTGCCCTCGTGGTCGCTGGTGTCGCCGTGGTAAGCCATGGCGGAATGCTACCGAGTCAGTCGATGTGGTGGGTGACGAACACGACGTCCAGCCAGCGCCCGAACTTCCTGCCGACCTCCGGGAGCACGGCCGACTCCGCGAATCCCAGGCTCTTGTGGAAGGCTCGGGAGGCAGCGTTGTCGGCGTCGAGGACACCGACCATGACGTGGACCCCGCGACCCCGGGCATGGTCGAGGAGGGCACCCAGCAGCATCCGGCCGGCCCCGTTCGAACGGCTTCCCTCGGCCACGTAGACGGAGTGCTCGACGGTGTGAAGGTAGGCCGCCTTGTCGCGGAACGGCCCGTAGCTGGCGAACCCGACCACCCGGCCGTCCTCCTCGAGGACCAGGACGGGATGTCCTTGGTTCCGCAGCCGCTCGAACCAGGCCGTGCGCTCCTCGAGGGTGACCGGCTCGATGTCGTAGGAGGCGGTGGTGGCCACGCCACCCTCGTTGTAGATCTCCACGATGGCCGGGAGGTCCTCATGGCTGGCGGAACGGATCACTGGAGGCATGGATTCATGCTAGGAGCTCCCCGACCGCGACACCTCAGGGCCGGTAACCGAGAAGCAGCCGGGCCGTTTCCTCGTCCGTGGCCAGGGCCGAGACGAGCCCGGTGCGCAGGCTCGCGTGCAGGGCGGGCACCTTGGCGACCCCCAGGCCACCAGGAGGGCGAGGTCGATCCCCGCCAGCCGCGCATGACCGCGGCCTGTTCCGAGGCCAACGTCGCGGGGCTCCTCTCCCAGCTGGGCCGCCGCACGTCCTGGTGCTCGGTTCTGCTGCACAGTGACCTGGCGGAACGATCCGCGAGTGAACAGATCGATGCGCGGCCCCTCACCGGGAACCAGAAGAACCTGATCTCCCTGGTCATCATCGTCAACATCTCCGAGTTCTTCGACATGTTCCTGAGCGGCCTGCTGGCGGGCCTGGCTTCCGTTTTCACTCCTCTCGGTTTGCTGCTGGGTGCCCAGGCCCAGCAATGGCTCGCCGCTCCCCTCGGCTGGCGGGGGCTGATCGCGCTGGGGGCCCTGCCCGTCCTGCTGCTGATCTGGCTGCGCCAGATGCCCGAGTCGCCACGCTTCCTCCAGATCACCGGGCGCAACGACGAGGCGAGGTCGGCCTATGCCTGGGCCCTGCAGATCCCGGCGGACCAGGTGGGTGCGCTTCCCGAGATCGAGGCCACGAGCAAATCGTCGTTCGGTGTCGTGTTCCGGAAGTACCCGAAGCAACTCGCCATCATCACCCTCGGGTCGTTCAGTTTCATCCTGGGTTCCTTCACGGTCCAGTCCTGGGGGCAGACCCTCCTCAAGGACGGCTTCGGTTTCGAAGCGGCCATCGTGGGCGGGTTGTTCACCATCGTGTCGGTGGCTGACATGTTCGGGCGCCTCGGATCGGCGTGGCTGGCCGACCGGATCGGGCGCCGCTGGGTGATGCTGAGCTTCGGCCTGCTGGGAGCGGTCGGCTGCGTGATAGCCGCGCTCGCGCAGGATCCGTGGCTGTTCTTCGCCGGAATCCTGATCGTCATGACCTTCGGGGACGGCGCGTTCGGCATCCTGAACGCCTTCGGGTCGGAGCAGTTCCCCAACGAGGCACGATCCACCGGGCTGGGGCTCGGCTACGGCATCGGCGCGATGGCCAAGGTGGTCGGGCCGTTCCTGATGAGTGCCCTCATCGGCGGGGACGCCATCCAGCAGAACGTCACCCGCGACGCCGTACCTCCCGCCTTCTACCTGTTCGCCGCGCTCCTGGTGATCGGCGGCGTGCTCTACCTGTTCGCCAGGGAGACCCGCAACGTCTCCCTGGAGAAGATCTGATCACCGAGGACCATTCATGCGGCGTTGAGCATCTTCGTCGGTGGTGAAGGAAATCCCTCCGCGTGCCCGAGTCATCGGAGCACACGGAGGGATTCTTCACCACGGCAGGGAAACTGATCGAGCGCGACTACTCGGGTCGCAGGATCATGGTGTCCCGCGTCGCCCCGGCGACGGCCTCACGGCTGAAGGGCCAGTCGAAGAAGTCTCCCTCCGCCCAGGCCTCGAACTGATCCGCGACGTGTGACGACCAGGGGTGGCCGGAGCTTCCCGAGGAGATCACCCACCGGGCCTGGTCGACGTCGCTCATGTCCACCGCCATGCGCATGGAGGGGCCACCCAACACCTCGTAGTCCACCTGCCCGTTGTCCTTGACCCTCGTGTCATAGGCAGTCGCGTTGGGAATTTCGGGGCCCCCACCGATAGCTCGCGGTTTCCGGCTGAAGTGGTCCCTGACAAACCACGGCAGGCCCTCACCTCCCAGGATCTGGTGCCTCGGGGTCTGGACGTGGAGGTCGCCCCACCGCCACGTGGTGTGGTCCCGGCCCAGTCGGGCGATCAGCTCGGCATCGGTCTCGGCGTAGGCGCGGCGCATGATCTGAGCTGCGTCCTCCACCTCGGGGGTGTTCTTGTCGTCCCACAGTGGGTTCTGGGGTTCGGCAATCAGTTTCCCCATCAACTGGGGACCGAGATCGTACCCGTTCTCACCCAGATCATCTGCCAGAGCCTCCTTGCCGAGGTGCGAGTAGAGCGACGCCATGATCATCGCCCCCGACTCGTCAACGGCGTAATGGCCGCCCCGCTCATGCCAGCGGGCCAGTTCCGATTGCAGTTCCTTGTGGCGTTCATCGTTCAGCTCCACCGCGGTCAGGGCAGGGGCGAGCTCCTGGGCCTGTGGCGAGCCGTCGAGGAGCATGATTTTCGATGCCTCCTCCAGCGTGACGGGGCCCTGAGCGGTGAGTTGCGCGATGGCGTCGTACATCTGCTGGGAGCGATACCCTGCAACGTAGAAGGCGATACCGAGGTAGGGTCCGCTGGCCTCGGGCGTGACCGGCTGGTTCGCCGGGACGATGATCCCGTCGGCCGGGTTGAGCACGGCCGGCATGTCCGAGGGTGCGTAGAATCCCTGCCAGTCGTAGCTGGAATCCCAGCCGGGACGCGGCCAGCGCCCATCGGCCCCCAGGTTGTCCGCCTCGTGGGCGACACCGGCGCGCCCGTCGGCCGGGGCCTTGACGGGCCGCACCGGGTGCTTGCCCGGGGCCTGGTAGCCGATGTCGCCGGAGGCGGTGGCGAACAGGATGTTCTCCGCCGGAGCCTCCATCAGGGCGGCCGCGGCCGAGACCTCCGCGGCATTCGTGGCGCGGCTGAGCGCTATGAACGACTCGCCGGTCCTGCCGGGCATCAGAGCGGTCCACTGCAGGGCCACCGAGAGGTTCTCCGACGCACCGGGAACCGGCCTGAACTCCTCGTCCGGTGCGAGCAGCCCGGAGACGACGGGGCCGTGCACCGAGGTGCGTACCTTGATCTCGACGTCCTCGCCTCCAGCGACCCGGATCGTCTCGGTACGGGTCTCATAGGCAAGGCATTTGCCGTCGCGTTGATAGGAATTCTCGCCGACGTTCTTCTCGACCACCAGGTCGCTGACGTCACCACCAAGATTGGTCAGTCCCCAGGCCAGGTCAGCATTGCGACCGATCACGACTCCCGGTATGCCGGCCATGGAGAATCCGGAGACGTCGAAGGTGCATTCACCGTTCAGCTGCTCGCAGTGCAGACCGACCTGGAACCAGAGCGAAGGGTAGGCGATCTGAAGGTGGGGATCGTTGCCGATGATGGGTTTCCCGGAGGCGGTGTGCTGCCCTGAGATCACGAACGAGTTCGATCCGATCCCCGGGCCGTCGCCCAGCAGGTGCGGCACGGCCTCCATCGCCTGCTGGACGCTCTGGAGCGCTCCGGTGGCGTCGCCGGAACTCAGCGAGGGGGCTTCACCGTCGGTCCCGGGCGACTGCGAAAGGAGCTGATCGGGCTCGGGGCAGTCCTCGGGATTCGTTTCCTGGGTTGCCAGCGGCAGCGGCTCGGCCACCGGGTACTCGGCTCGGGGCCGCAGGTTGCTCCCCGTCGTCTCCTGCCCGATGATCGGCCTGCGTTTCTCCTCCTCGAACCGCGGGAACAGTTCCTCCACCGCCGACGGACTACCCAGTTTCTGCAGGTACCCCATGCGGAGGATCTCGGACGTATGGGTGTTGCTCAGACCCGAATTCAGCTGCTTGAGCGAGACCAGCGAATCGACGCCGGTCCACGGCTCGATGTCGGCTACGGGCAGACTCAGGCCCAGCACGGCGTACTCGTTGGCCAGCTGCCACGGCTGCTTTCCCGCTATGTAGGCGTTGACGCCCTCGGCGTAGGCCTCGTAGAACCCGCGGACCTCAGCTGACAGCAGGTCCCATTCCTGCTCCGCCACCCGGCGCAACCCCATGGTGCGCATCGTGATGTCCGGTTCCTTTCCGGACTCCCCCACGAGTTCCGCCAATCGACCGGAGGCCAGGTGACGCGACAGGTCCATCTGGAAGAAACGCTCCTGGGCATGCACGTATCCCTGCGCGAAGAACAGGTCGTGGTCGGTGGTGGCGTAGATGTGGGGTACGGCCTGGTCGTCGCGCAACACCCGGATCTCGGAGCGCGGCCCGCGCAGGGTGACCTCCCCCGAGTGTTTCGGCAAGGGACCATTGAGCACCACCACCACGATGGTGGTTGCCGCCAGGGCCAAGCCGACCACGAGACCGAGAACCGTGAACAGCACCCGCCGAAGCGTTCGCTTCTTGACAAATTTTCTCTCCATGAGTCCTCTCTTCGATGCCCTCCCCGCTCCGCTCGTCAATAAGCGGATTCCTCTGGAAAAACTACGCCGCCGAAAGCGACCCAGGCATCGACCGAGAGGCCCCATTTCCGGTGAAATTCCTTACGATCTGCGATGCACGTTCTTTACGACCTGCGATGCGAGTTCCTTGCGACTTGCGGTGTAAGACTCACAGCTCCTGCCGCTACAGGAAGTTCCCAGGGCCTACCCTGGCTTTGGCCCCGGCCAGCATGTGTGGACGGGAACTTCACGGGGCAAGACTTGAAGGGTTCCGCTCACGCCCCCGCGACCTTCTCCGCCGATGCCCAGCCCGCGAGGTCTCCCTTGTTGATCGCGAGGGCGATCATCTCGGGGAAGGCGTCAGGGGTGCAGGCGAACGACGGGATACCCATGGCGGCCAGGCTGCCCGCCACGTCGTGGTTGTAGCCGGGGGTGCCGTCGTCGTCGAGGGCGAGCAGGGTCACCATCGTGACCCCTTGCCGCTGGAACTGGGCCATCCTGCGCAGCATCTGCTCGGAGTTGACGTCGTAGAGGTCGCTGATCAGGACCATCACGGTCTCCCGGGGGCGCTGCACCAGGTGTTCGCAGTACGCGAGGGCCCTGCTGGTGTCCGTGCCGCCGCCGAGCTGGGTGCCGAAGATGACGTCGACGGGGTCGCTGAGCTGGTCGGTGAGGTCCACGACAGATGTGTCGTAGACCACCAGGTGGGTTTTCACCGCCTTGATGGAGGCCAGCACCGCGGCGAAGATGCTGGCGTAGACCACCGACGTCGCCATGGACCCCGATTGGTCGACCACCAGCATGATCTCCCGCTGGAAACCGTTGTGTTTCCGGCCGTAGCCGATGAGGCGTTCGGGCACGACGGTGTTCAGCTCGGGAAGGTAGTTGCCCAGGTTCGCAGCGATCGTCCGTGACCAGTTGATGTCGTTCAGGCGAGGCCGGTTGGTGCGGGCGGCCCGGTTCAGCGCCCCCCGGACCGCCTGCTGCACCTTGTCGGCGAGCTTCTCCTCCACCTGCTTGACCACCCGGGCCACGACCTCGCGGGCGCTGGCCCTGGCCTTCTGCGGCATGACCCGCCCCAGGCCGGCCAGGGTGGCCACCAGGTGCACGTCAGCCTCGACGGTCTCGAGCATCTCCGGTTCCAGCAGCAGCTGCTTGAGGCCCAGCCGGTCGATGGCGTCGGCCTGCATCACCTGCACCACCCGTGACGGGAAATAGGTGCGGATGTCACCGAGCCACCGCGCCACCCTCGGCGCCGATGTGCCGAGCCCGGCGTGTCGTTTCTGCCCGTCACCGCCCTGGTTGTCGTAGAGGGCGGCCAGGGCGGCATCCATGGCGGTGTCCTGCCGGGACAGGACGTCCTCGGCGCCATCCGGGGCGGCACCCAGCAGCAGCCGCCAGCGCCGGTCGCGTTCGTCGTTCATCGTGCGCTCTCCAGGATCTCGTCAACGGTTGCGAGCACCGCCGCGAACTCGGTCAGGTCCGGTTCCTCCTCGGCCACCGGCTCGGCTCCGTCGAGGTTTGCGACCTTCCCCGCCAGGGCCCGCCGTTCGGGCCGTTCCCAGCCGCCGAAGGCGCGCCGGACCACGGGAAGCACGTCGGTGAACGATTCATCCGACAACCCCGTCACCCAGGCGTCGATCACCTTCAGCAGGGCCGGGGAGTGGAGCAGCAGCAGCGAACTGCCCGACAGCACTCCCTCGGCCCAGGCCGCCTGTTCGCCCGGCGGATGACCTCCCGACAGGGCCAGTGACAGCCGCCGCTGCACCTCCTCGACTCCCATGTCACCACCGTCGAACAACAACCTTACGAGGCGTCCCGCCAGCAGACCGGGAAGGTCGTGACGGTCGGCCGCGGCCAGCAGCGTGTTCCGCCACAGCTGCTGGGCTTGATCCCCGAGCAGCCCGACGGCGGCGTTCGCCTTGTCGATCAGACCCCGGTACCGGTCGGCCGCATCAGGCGCCAGCCCGCTGAGGGCGACGGGAAGGCCCGCGCAGGCGCGCCCCAGGAGGGCGGCGACCACATCCCCCAGGCGTCCGGTCTCGGTGCCGCGCACATCTCCGTAGCGATACGCCTGAACGAGGTCGGGCAGCGCCTCCAGCAGCCGCGCGACGTCGGTTTCGGCCGCCGCCCGGACGTCCAGGAGCCGCAGCAGCTCGGGCATGGCCGCGGGCAGGTCGGCCGCCAGCGCCCCGTTCACGCCCCGGGTCACCCCGGCCAGGTCACCGACATCGCCCAGCAGCCGGGCCGCCGCCGCGGCCTCTACGGTGTTGCCCCAGCGTGCCGCGTCCACGACGGCGATGGAGAGTTCGGGTTCCCACAGCAGGCGCCACGTCTCCTTGAAGGTGCCGGTGCCGGAATTTCCGGCAGGCTTTCCCCAGTCGATGCCGAGGATCCTCAGGCGCCTGAGGAAACAGGACCTGGCCAGACCGTTCTCCTTGCGCAGGTCGAGGTCGAGCTCCTTCTCGGTGGCCTCCTGCCTGAGTCTGAGCCGCCGCGCGGTTGCCGTGAGGTCCGCGTCGAACGGGGTGCGGGGCACATCATCCGGCACCTCCCCGAGCAGTTCGCCGACGATCGCCTCCCGGGTGACCAGGTCGAGGGCTAGGTCGCTGCCCTCGCACAGCACCGCCAGGGTGGCCTCCTGCACCTCGGGCAGCCCGGGCATGGGGCGGCCACGCAGCACGGCGAGGGCATCGGCCAGCCGGATGCCCTCGATGATGTGGGCGGACGATGTGGGCAGGTCGTGTTCACGCAGCACGGCGCCGACGTGGGTCAGCCAGCGTTCGACGGGACGGTCGGGGGCGGTGAACAGGTGGTGGTACCAGCCGGGGGAACGAACCCCTGCCCCGTAACCGGAGGAGGCTGCCAGCCTGCCGTGGGACCATGGCACCCAGGTGAGCTGGGTTCTCACCTTGGGCAGCTGTTTCAGCAGCGCATTGTCGTCGGCCACTTTCACCTTCGCGGTCAGCGCCGGGACGTGATAGGCCCCGCACACCACCGCGATCTTCTCGTGGGCGCGTTTCGCCGCGCGCAGCGCCTTGCGCATGTGGGCCTCGCGCAGCAGGGTCTCCTCGTCATCGACACCGTCCTCACGGACGGCGGCCATGGCCTCTGCAATCACGTCGAAGACGTCCTCGTCACGCTGCTCGACGAGATCCTCCCACCAGCGTTCGGGATCGTCATACCCGGCGGCCCCGGCCAACAGGCCCAGCGGGTCCGATTCCGCCGCGTGTTCCTCGCGGGAGCGGGCGAGGCCGAGCGAGCTGGGAAGGTCGATGAACGACGCCGGACGGGAATTGCGGCTGGCCCATTCGAGGGCCTGCCATTCGGGTGAGAAGGTTGCGAACGGCCAGAACGCGGCCCGCGCGGGTTCGCCGACCACCCATGCCAGCAGCGCGACCGGGGGTTTCAGGCCTGCCACGTGGGAGACCATCGTGTCAGCGTCCGCGGGTCCCTCGATGAGGATCGCGTCGGGGGTGAAATCGTCGAGGGCGCGCAGCAGCGACCGGGCCGACCCCGGTCCGTGGTGGCGGATCCCGTAGATCCGGATCTCGCTCATGGACGGTCCTCGATCACCGCGCCACCTGGCGGCAGGCCCGGTAGAAGTCCTTCCAGTCGGCACGTTCCCGCACCACGGTCTGGAGGTATTCCTGCCAGATCACCTGGTCGGCGACCGGGTCCTTGACGACGGCGCCGACGATGCCCGCCGCAACGTCCTCGGCACGCAGCACACCGTCGCCGAAGTGCGCGGCCAGCGCCAGCCCGTTGGTCACCACCGAGATGGCCTCGGCGGCGCTGAGGGTCGCGGACGGGGTTTTCAGGGAGGTCTTGTTGTCCTCGGTGTGGCCCTGCCTCAGCTCACGGAAGACCGTCACGACGCGGCGGATCTCGGCGATCGCGTCGGTGGCCTCGGGCAGATCCAGGGAACGTCCCAGCTCTGCCACGCGTTTGGTGACGATCCCGAGTTCCTCCTCGGCGCTCGAGGGGAGCGGCAGCACGACGGTGTTGAACCTGCGCCGCAGGGCGCTGGAGAGGTCGTTGACGCCGCGGTCCCGATCGTTGGCGGTGGCGATCAGGTTGAATCCGGGGCGGGCCTGCACCTCCATGCCCAGCTCCGGCACGGGCAGTGTCTTCTCGCTGAGGGTGGTGATCATGCCGTCCTGGACATCGGATGGCATCCGGGTGAGTTCCTCGACCCGGGCGATGGCGCCGCGTTCCATCGCAGTCATGATCGGTGAGGCCACCAGCGCCGCCTCCGAGGGGCCCTCCGCAAGCAGGCGGGCGTAGTTCCAGCCGTAGCGAACGGCCTCCTCCGCCGTACCGGCGGTGCCCTGCACCAGCAGCGTCGAGTCACCGGAGACCGCGGCCGCGAGGTGCTCGGAGACCCACGATTTCGCGGTGCCCGGTACCCCCAGCAGCAGCAGGGCCCGGTCTGTGGCCAGCGTCGCCACGGCGACCTCGATCAACCGTCGGTTGCCGACGTATTTCGGAGTGATCCGTGTCCCGTCGGGCAGTGTGGTACCCATCAGGTACTGCACCACCGCCCAGGGTGAGAGCCGCCAGTTGAACGGGCGCGGTTTGTCGTCGGCCTTCGCCAGGGCTTCGAGTTCGTGGGCGAAGGCCTGTTCGGCGTGTGGGCGAAGCACGGTCTCGGTCATCTGGGCTCCTCGGGGTGGGCAATGGTTTCGTGGATGTGCTGGCGAAGGGTCAGGGCGGCGACGGCATCCCGCATGACGCGCTGCCCGAACTGGGAGACGCCGGATTCCCCGCTCAGCGCTGCGAGGCGGGACAACAGATCGGGAATGCACCGTGGAACGGTGGAGAACGCCAGGAGCTGAGTGGCGTTCTGGTGGACACCGGCCCTGGCTTTCACGCAGGCCCGGATGCCGTCCAGAACCGCGTCGACCGCCTCGGGACCGAGGCGTAGTCCGTCCCGCTGCTGCGACAGCAGCCGACTGCACAGGTCAGTGAACTGCGCGGGTTTGGTGGCGCGGATCGAATCTGCCAGGAAGGTGTCGCGGGCCTCGGGCGGCAGGAGCAGAGCGAGGGCCGGGTCGGGATGCTCGACGAGCAGCTCCCGGGCAGCATCGGCGTCACCCCAGCGGAGCACGGCGCCGGTCAGGGCCGGAAGGAGCGGAACCGGTTCGTCGCCCAGCAGCGCGCCGGGGGCGAGTTCTCGGACGCTGAAACCCAGCTCCACCCAGCACTTCGGCGGTATCACCTCGACGAGGCGCTGCACCCGCCCAGCAGGGCCCTTGGCGGTGCTCATCAACGCGACCTCGGCATGGAAATCGGCGGCCAGGTCCTTCTCGGGAGGCTCGACGGCGACGATGGAACGTTTCGGGGCCCGCAGTTTCCCGAGCAGCCCCTTCCGGGGTTTCTCCGCCCATGCGAAACATCTGCGGGCCAGTTCAATCGCACGGGCGAGGTAGGCCGAGCCCTCGAGCCGGGCCAGAAGCCCGGCGGCGGTGCGGCCCACTTCCCCGGACCGGTCCCGCAGGAAACCCTCGAGAAGTTCCTCGTCATCCGACCCCAGACCCACCTCGAGGGCGGCGACGAACCGGGCCCTGTCGGCCGCTTTCTCCTTGCGGGTCTGCTCGACCAGCGCCCGTCCAGCGGCGGCATCGGTGGCACGCACGTGCCGCAGCCACGCGACGCGTTCGGGGAGGGTGCCCTCGTCCCAGTCCAGCGGATCCGGTTCGGTCACGGCCCAGGTTCGTAGCCAGGTGCCACCAAGCCCGGCCAGCCAGCGGCCACGGGATCCCAGCACGGCGGGGAGTGCGGATGCGATGTGCCGGTTGTTGTCCGCGACCTCCAGCAGCGGGACGATGAGTCTCGTGGGCAGCACCAGCCCTGCCTCGGCGAGCAGGGTCAACGCCTCGGCCAGGATCGGGAAACGCATCACCGGCGGACGCGCGAGGACCGCGTTCACCGTGGTGATGAAGGTCTCCGGGGGTTGGGCGCTTTCCTGCTGCGGTGCGGCCGCCGGCACCGACAGGTCGCGGGTGCGAACGCTGGCGCGGTGCACGGCCGCCTGACGGGCGGCGTGATCGAGCAGCTCCGGTTCGGGGTTGCCGATCAGGGCGGACGTGATGAGCCGAGAGGATTTCACAGTGGAAACACCGTCGCTTCCCGCAGATATGCAACGGGCCGCAGGCCGTCGGCGGAGAGCTCTCCGAACACGGTGGCGGAGGTGGTTCCCAGTTCGGCGAACAGGCGCCAATGGTCGGTGGTGTCGCCGGCCAGGGGGACGGCCTGCCCCGCGATCAGCCACGCCCCGTCGTCCCAGGTCAGCGACCCGTGGATGGCGACCGGCCAGGCGTCGCACCACGGATCGGCGGCCACCGCGTCCCGCAACTGCCCGGCGGCCGTGACGACGTCATCGCCCACGATGTCCCAGCCGTCGACCCGCCGGGACTCGGCGCGCTTGGCGCCGACAACCGCTCGCAGCCGGGGCCGCCCGGGATAGAAGTGGAGGTCGGCATCGATCTCGGAACCCGGTTGGAGGCCGGTGTCGAACCCGTCGCCGGACCGGGCGAAGAACAGCACGAGGGCGCGGGCGCCGGTGTCGCGGCCCCACAGCCAGACGCGCCGCACGCTGACCTGCTCCTCGTCGGCATCGCGCATGCCCAGCACCACCCAGCGATCCTTGAAGCCGGGGGTCGCGAGCACGTCCTCGGTGCGGGTGCTCAACCCGATGCGGGATCGCACGGTCGCGACGAGATCACCGGGCAATTTCTCGCGCCCGACCCAGGCCCTGGCCAGGAGGTGCAGGGAACCGTACTCGTCGACGACGCGGGCCGGCCAGTCGCCCGACGACGGCTGGGCGGCGAGTTCCCGGAGCCGCGAGGCCACGCCCGGGGCCTGCGCATCCACCATGCGTGCCGCCATGTGCTCCAGGCGCCGCGACCGATCCTCGGCGTGGGTGGCCAGGCCCTCGCGGAGCTGGTCGGCCAGGAAGCGGTCGAGCTCGGCCAGGCCGTCGGTGATTCTCTCCTCGCGTTGCGCGGCTCTCCTTGCGGCGGCCGCCTTCTGTTCCTCGGTTCGTTGTCTCGGCTCGGTTTTCCCGGTCGCGCGGGTCTCGCGCGCATCCGCCCACCGGGAAGCGAACTCGGCCACCTCACCGGATTCGGAAACCTGGCCCTGGGCCCACAGGAACAACAGGGCGAGGGCATGTTTGCAGGGAAACTTGCGGCTGGGGCAGGAGCACTTGTAGGCGGGCGAGGCCACGTCGATGCTCACCCGGTACGGCGTCCTTCCCGACCCTTGGCAGGCGCCCCACAGCAGATCCCCCCGGAATCCGATCTCGGACCACGGACCCGGTGCGGCGAGTTTGCGGCCTGCCTTGATCGACGATGCGTCGGGGGCGGCTGCCTCGACCCGGTCCACTGTCCACGGTTCACCCATGGGTCCCGAGAGTAACGGGCACCACCGACACGAAGCCTCCCGGGAATTGACCGGGATCAATGCTCAATCGGCGGAAGGAGCAGCAGGAGAACGCTGCCGTGGATTGTTCGTCTTGCACCCTCGGGCTCCGGAGCCACCGAGACCGTGACCTGTCCGGCGTTCACAGGACCACCACCGATCGCAGTACCTCGCCCCGTTTCATCCGGTCGAAAGCGTTCTCCACCTCGTCGAGGACGATCTCCTCGCTGACGAAGGCGTCGAGATCCAACCGTCCCCGCAGGTACAGGTCCGTCAGAACCGGGAAGTCGCGGCTGGGCAGGCAGTCGCCGTACCAGCTCGCTTTCAGGGAGCCGCCGCGGCTGAATACGTCGAGCAGCGGGATCCGGGGCACCTTTTTATCGGGGGTGGGTACTCCGACCAGTACGACGGTTCCCGCCAGGTCGCGGGCGTAGAAGGCCTGCTCCCAGGTTTGCGGCACACCGACGGCGTCGATCACCACATCGGCCCCGAAGCCTCCGGTGAGGTCGCGGATCGCAGTCACGGGATCCCGGTGCCGGCCGTCCACGACGTCGGTGGCCCCCAGGTCACGGGCCCAGCGGAGTTTCCTCTCGTCACGGTCGACCGCGATGACCCGTCCCGCCCCTGCGAGCGACGCGCCGGCGATGGCCGCGCAGCCGACTCCGCCGCAACCGATCACCGCGACGTTCTCGCCGCGCCTCACGTTCCCGGTGTTGATGGCGGCCCCGAGTCCCGCCATCACGCCGCAACCCAGCAGTCCCACGGCGGCCGGGCGCGCCGCGGGGTCGACCTTGGTGCACTGCCCGGAGTGGACGAGGGTTTTCTCGGCGAAGGCCCCGATCCCGAGCGCCGGGGTGAGTTCCGTGCCGTCGGTGAGGGTCATTCTCCGGGACGCGTTGAAGGTGGCGAAGCAGTACTGGGGTTCGCCCCGCCTGCACGCCCGGCAGGTGCCGCACACGGCCCGCCAGTTCAGCACCACGAAATCCCCCGGGGACACGGTGGTCACCTCGTCGCCGACGCGGTCCACGATCCCCGCCGCCTCGTGTCCCAGCAGGAACGGGAAGTCGTCGTTGATGCCGCCGTCCCGGTAGTGCAGGTCGGTGTGGCAGACCCCGCAGGTGAGAATCCTCACGACCGCGTCCCCCGGACCGGGCTCGGGTATGACAATCTCCTCGACCGTCACGGGTGCCCCCTGTGACATTGCTATCAGGCCACGTGTTGTTTCCATGTCTTCGAGGCTATGCACGGATCCGGCCCCGAAAACCCCTGCGGCCGGGTTCACAGGGAACCCACAGCCCGGGGATGGCGTTCCCCCGGTGCGCGAATCGTGGTTCCGGCACCGGGCGATCACGCTCGGCCCCCTCCGCCGGCTTCGTGGAAGAATCGGGGACGTCATGACGAACCTCAACGATCTCCTGCCCTCGGATCCCTCCCCCGACGCCCTCCTCGATGTCTTCACCGGCTGGGTGGAGTCCTCGGGCATCTCGCTGTACTCGCACCAGGAGGAATCGCTGCTGGCGGTCCTCGCGGGCGACAACGTCATCGTCACCACACCCACGGGATCCGGGAAGTCGTTGATCGCACTCGGCGCCCACTTCGCGGCCTTGGCGGAGGACCGCCGCACTTGGTACACCGCCCCCATCAAGGCCTTGGTGAACGAGAAGTTCTTCGCCCTGTGCGAAGCTTTCGGGGCCGAGCGGGTCGGGATGGTGACGGGGGACGCCTCGGTCAACGCCGATGCGCCGATCGTCTGCTGCACCGCCGAGATCCTGGCGAACCTGGCGCTGCGGGAGGGGCGCGACGCCGATGTCGGGCAGGTGGTGATGGACGAGTTCCACTTCCTCGCCGAACCGGAACGCGGCTGGGCGTGGCAGGTTCCGCTGGTGGAGCTCCCGCAGGCACAGTTCGTGATCATGTCGGCGACCCTCGGGGATGTGACGGAACTGGCCGGCGACCTGACCCGGCGCACCGGCCGCGAAACGGCCGTGATCGGCGGTGCGACCCGTCCCGTCCCGCTCACCTACCGCTGGTCGCTGACGCCGCTCCACGAAACCATCACGGAGATCGTCGAAACCCACCAGGCGCCCGTCTACATCGTCCACCCCACCCAGGGGGCGGCCGTCGAGCAGGCGATGGCCCTGCTCAGCCAGGGGGTGGTGCGCAAGGCCGGTGCCGCGGTCCCGGAGGAGTTGAAACAGGCCATCACGGGGTTCCCGTTCGCCGGTGGTTTCGGGGCGACGCTGTCCAAGCTGCTGCGAGGTGGGATCGGGGTCCACCACGCCGGGATGCTGCCGCGCTACCGGCGATTGGTGGAGCAACTGGCCCAGCGGGGACTGCTGGCGGTGATCTGCGGCACCGACACCCTGGGGGTGGGCATCAACGTCCCCATCCGCACCGTGCTGTTCAGCTCCCTGACGAAGTTCGACGGCCGGCGCCAACGGGTGCTGCGCAGCCGCGAGTTCCACCAGATCGCGGGCCGCGCGGGCCGGGCAGGTTTCGATTCCATCGGCAATGTCGTCGCCCAGGCCCCCGAGCACGAGGTGGAGAACGCCCGGATCCTGGCCAGGCACCAAGGGGACGAGAAGAAACTGCGGTCGGTGCGGCGCAAGAAACCGCCGGAGGGCTTCGTCAACTACACGGAGGCCACCTTCACCAAACTGATCGGCTCTTCCCCGGAACAGTTGCACGCCCGGATGAGGATCAGCCACGCCCTGCTGCTGAACCTGTTGCAGCGGGACGAGGAGACCAGCGCCGCGGTCATCCGCCTGATCGACTCCACCGACCCGGAACCGAAGGCGCGCCGGGCCATGCTGCGCCGCGCCGCAGGGCTCGGCCGGTCGCTGCTGCGGGCCGGGGTGATCACCCGTCTGCCCGAACCGACCCCCGGCGGTCGCCGCTACCGGTTGAACGTCGACCTGCAGCGCGACTTCGCGCTGAACCAGCCTCTGTCGGCCTTCGCCCTGGCGGTGGTCGAAACCCTCGACCCGGGCTCCCCCGACTACGCCCTCGACGTGGTCTCCGTGATCGAGGCGACCCTGGAGGACCCCCGGGTGGTGCTGCTGGCCCAGCAGTTCAGGGCGCGCGGCCAGGCGGTGGCGGAGATGAAGGCCGACGGCTGGGACTACGAGGAACGCATGGAGGCCCTGGAGGAGATCACCTGGCCCCAGCCCCTGGCCGAACTGCTGGAACGGGCCCACCTCGAGTACTCGGTGGCACATCCCTGGCTGTCGGAGAACCCGGTCAGCCCGAAGTCGGTGGTGCGGGACATGTACACCCGGGGCATGACCTTCGGCGAGTACGTGGCCCACTACAAGTTGCAGCGCACCGAGGGGTTGTTGCTGCGCTACCTCACCGATGCCTACCGGGCGTTGCGGCAGAGCATTCCCGAGGGGCTGCGCACCGAGGAGCTGGATGACCTGATCGCCTGGCTGGGTGAGGTCACCAGGCTGGTGGACTCGTCGCTGCTGGACGAGTGGAACGAACTCGCGACCCTGTCCGGGGTTCCCGTCGAGCAGCGGGTCGAGGTGGCTCCCCCGAGCCGGCCCGTCACGGGCAACGAACGCGCCTTCAGGGTGATGGTGCGAAACGCCATGTGGCGGCGTGTGGAGTTGTGCGCCGACGACGACGTGGACGGTTTGACCGCCCTGACCAGCGGAGATCCCATGACCCGGAAACGTTGGGACGACGCCCTGGGGGATTACTGGGACGAGCACGAGGACATTGGCGTCGGCGCGGATGCGCGCGGCCCCGCGTTCTTCGTCGTCGAACCGAAACGGGGCGGCAGACTCTGGGAGGTGCGTCAGATCATCGACGACCCCGCGGGCAACCGCGACTGGTCCATTCTCGCCACCGCCGATCTCGACGCCTGCGACGAGGCCGGGGAACTCGTGCTGCGCACCCTGGACTTCAGCCGGCTGGATGGTTGAGCAGGGGCAGGATCCGTTCGGTGAACAGAGGTGCCCACCCGGGTTGCGGGGAGGCCGGGTCCACGAAACGGGTCTCCTCTATCTCGGCCCGCGGTTCCGGGAGCCGGTCGAGGGGTTCGGGTGCGCGGAAGACGTCGGCGAGAACGACGGTGTCGGCCTCGTTGGCTGCCGGGGCGCGAAACCTTCCCAACGGCAGCAGCTCCTCCGGGTTGAGTTCCAGGCCCAGTTCCTCACGCAGCTCGCGGGCGGCGCACCGATCCGGGGTTTCCCCCGGTTCGGGTTTCCCACCGGGGTTGAGGAAGGAGTCCGTGCCGCGTTTGCGGACCATCAGCACCCGGCCCGCCGTATCTGTGAGGACCACGGCGCTGACCCGGATCTCCCCCGGCCGACGCATCCTCGTGTGCGGGATACCCGCCTCCTGGTATTCCGGACCCACCGGCTCGAATCCGAATCCGCGGTAGAGCGGAACCACGTGACTCTGCGAGTGGATCACGATCGGCTGCCCACCGAACCGTCCCAGCACGGCGGCGACCAGGGCGCGCGCCAGGCCTTCGCCGCGCCTGCCGGCCCTGACGGCCACTCTCCCGAAGGACCGGGTCGCTCCCAGTTCGGGTTCGTCGAGCACCACCGTGCGCAGGTATCCCGCGCAACCGGCTTCGTCGGGGATCCACCAGTGGAGGGTGGCCGGGTGTCGGTCGAGGTCGTCGAGGTCGGGAACGTCGATGCGTTGCTCCACGAAGAACACCTCGGATCTCAGCGATGCGATCCCGAAGAACTCGTCCCGGGTCAGTTCTTCCCAGCTCCTGACCTGAATCGGGACCTCCACGACTCCCTCCATTCCCCGACCATCGCCAGAATCCCGCAAGTAACCACGCAACCGCCGCTTTGGTGGCGTGGCGTAACCTTGAGATTACAGGTGTTTTCTAGGAGTGATGTGCTGTGAGCCTGGGTGGTTTGTTGCTCATGATGATTGTGGCCGGGATGGTTTTCCTGGCTCTGAGGGGGTCGCGCGCGTTGAACGGGGGGCAACAGCCACAACAGCTCATCAACCCGGGACCGGTTCGGTACGGCGAAACCCCAATCGGGGATGCGGCACGCGCTTCCTTGGATGCCGACATCACGCGTTTCGGCGACGAGTTGCGCGATCTCGACCTGGACGTGGTCGGTATCGAGTTGAGCGAGGAGGCCCGGGCGAATTACTCGGAGGCCCTCGATGCCTATGAGAACGCCAAGCAGGCCATGAATCAGGCGCGTTACGAATCCGATGCCACCGCCATCGCCCACATCCTCGAGGAGGGGCGTTACGCGATGGCCTGTGTGAAGTCCCGCGCCCAGGGCCAACCGGTGCCGGAACGCAGGCCACCGTGTTTCTTCGACCCGGCCCACGGGCCCTCCACCAGGAACGTCACCTGGGCTCCCCTCGGCGGCGCGCCACGCGAGGTTCCGGCCTGCGCGCTCGACGCGGCCCGGGTCACATCCGGGGCGGATCCGCACATCCGTATGGTCCAGCAGGGCTACCAGGCGGTGCCGTACTGGCAGGATCAGGGGCACGCCGCCTACGCGCGTGGTTACTACGAACCCTACGGGCTGGATCCGGTGGTCCAGGGACTGGCGAAGGGTGCGTTGCTGTTCGGTGGGTTCTCCCTCCTGATGGGGCTCCTCGACGACTGACCCGTTCGGCACCGGTTTTCCGGTGCCGGCAGCCCATGGCCCCGGGGACGCACAGGCCCGCCCGGTGGCGGGAGGCCCGGCCATGCGGAAAAATGAGGCACTCGTCCGATGAGGTAGGCGGTGCACGTGTTCAGGGAACTTCGAGAGGGGATCGGTGGATTTCTGCGATCCGCCGGCCTCATGTTCCGGTATCTGGTCGTCACGAGCTTCCTCCAGGCCACTGTCCTGTTTCCCCTGTTCTGGTGGGCCGCAAAGTACCTGTTCGCGATGCGGGGCCTGGTGTCCCTGAACAACGCCAACGCGGGCCGGTTCCTGCTGTCCGCCCCGGGGGCGTTGTTCATCCTGCTCGCCCTGGTGATGGTGTTGTTGACGACCCTGCTGGAGGTGGGAGGGTTCGTGAAGCTGAGCGCCATCGCGATCGGGAGCGACACCAAGCCTTCCTACCTCACCGTCATCGGCAGTATCCTCCGTTCCCTGTTCAAGATCGCCGGGCCGGGCCTGGTCCTTCTCCTGCCGTTCGCGCTGGTGGTGCTGCCGTTGACGGGTTCGGCGCTGAACCCGAGTTTCCTCCTCAGGTTTCGCATTCCGAATTTCATCACCGCCACCATCTTCGCCAATCCCCTGTACACCGCGGCCTACTGGTGTCTCGTGGCCCTGATGTACGTCGCGGCCCTGATGATCGTCTTCGTCTTTCACTTCATGTTGCTCGGTGACCTCAAGGCCCTCGCCGCCATCAGGGCGAGCATTCGCCTGATAAAACCGAACGTGCTACGTTTCGCGGCCTTCATGCTTCTCTCGGTTCTGTCCTTCGCCATCCTCGCCGCGCTCGTCATCGGGGCGGTTGCCAGCCTCCATCTCCTGAGCATGATGGCCATCCCGGAGGATGCCACCACCCTCGCGACCTTCGTCGGCTCCGTTTTCGTGATACTGCTGGCCCTGGTGGTCGGCCTGATGGCCAGTTTCGCGGTGCCGCTGGAACTGTACCTGGTCACCAACCGCTACTACGCCTTCCTGCGGAAGCTGCCCGATTCCGATCCGCTCAGGCCGCTGGCCGACGTCGTGCCCACCATGCCCCCCAAGAAACGTCCGAGCCTCCTCGACCGGGCCTTGGGACACCGGGTCGCACTCGGTTTTCTCGTCGCGGCTTTCGTGGTCGGCATCGCCGGTTTCTTCACCATCACCGCCGACGAATTGACGGCCGCCCCCGACATCGCGGTGGTGGGGCACCGGGGCGGACCGGAGGACACCGCGGTGGAGAACAGCATGGATGCGGTCGAGCAGTCGATAACCGCCGGGGCCAGTTACGTCGAGATGGACATCCAGCGCACCCGGGACGGCCACTACGTGGTTTTCCACGACGAGAATTTCTCACGATTCACCCACGAACGCCGCGCGGTTCACGAAATGACGCTGGCCGAGATCCGGGAGCTGGATCTCGGCGAGAATTCGAATGGCAGGTTCAGCGATGTCAGGGTGCCCACCCTGGAGGAGCTCCTGGAGAGAACCCGCGGGCGCATCGGGATCTTCCTCGAGCTCAAGGGCCGCAGCGCCGACCAGCAGATGGCCGACGACGCCGTGGCGGCCGTGAAACGCCACGGCATGCTGGACCGCGTGGTGGTGATATCGCTCAAGTACGAGCTGATCACCGGAATTGAGGAACGCCACCCCGAGGTGGCGAGCGGTTTCATTTATTTCCTGTCCTTCGGGGACACCGCCCGTCTGGTCGGTGACTACCTGATCCTTGAGGAGGACGCCGCCACCAGTGACACGATCGCCCAGATACACGAGGCAGGCAAAAGAGCCGCGGTGTGGACCGTCAACACCGAGGAATCGATGCACAAGTTCGTCAACTGGCCGGTGGATGCCGTGATCACCGACCGGGTCCGGCAGTGGCAGGCCGTCGCGGAGGAACGCCGGCGGGCCGCCCCGCTGGACGTGCTGATGGGCGAGTTCATCGAGTAGACGGCTCCGGCGCCGTGGCTCCGAGGAATGTCTCGGTCCTGGGGTACGCTTCGGGGCCGTATGACTTCCTCCGCGTTCGAACACCTCTCCCCCGCGTTTCCGCAGCGCGCCGCGTGGGGCACCGCGCAGAGCCTCCGAGCCTGGCAGGTGGCCGCCCTCGAGCTGTACGCGACGACCCAGCCCCGCGACTTCCTGTGCGTGGCCACCCCCGGCGCCGGCAAGACGACCTTCGCGCTGCGCGTCGCCCACCAGCTGCTGCACACCCGGACCGTGAAACGCATCGTGGTGGTCACCCCCACCGAGCACCTCAAGACGCAGTGGGCCGATGCCGCCGCACGGGTCGGCATTCATCTGGATCCCGGCACCGGCGGGGCGAGGCGGGGACGCTCCAGGCAGTTCGACGGATCGGTGGTGACCTACGCGGGGGTTTCCCTGCGCGCCTACGCCTACGAGGCGCTGTGCAACCAGGTCTCCACGCTGGTGATCTTCGACGAGATCCACCACGCGGGCGACACCCGGAGCTGGGGGGACGGCATCCTGCAGGGTTTCTCCGAGGCCACCCGCCGCCTGGCGCTCACCGGTACCCCGTTCCGCTCCGACGACAGCCCAATCCCCTTCGTGACCTACGAGGAATCCGACTCGGGGGTCAGGACCTCGCGGGCCGACTACACCTACGGCTACCGGGAGGCCCTGGCGGATCACGTGGTGCGGCCCGTGATCTTCATGAACTACGGCGGGCAGATGCGTTGGCGGATGCGTTCCGGGGAGGTTCTCGACGCCGACCTGGGAACGATGCTCACCAAGGACCTGACCGCCCACGCCTGGCGCACCGCCCTGTCGCCGACGGGCGAGTGGATCCCCGCCGTGCTGCGGGCCGCCGACCAGCGCCTGACGCAGGTGCGGCGCGCCATCCCCGACGCAGGCGGCCTGGTGATAGCCACCAACCAGACCGTGGCGCGCGCCTACGCGAAGATCCTGACCGGGATCACGGGGAGACGCCCCACCGTGATCCTCTCCGACGACACCAGGGCAGGTGGGAGGATCGAGGAGTTCGCCGCGGGCCAGGAGCGCTGGATGGTGGCGGTCCGGATGGTCTCGGAAGGCGTGGACGTGCCCCGGTTGGCGGTCGGGGTCTACGCGACGTCCACCTCGACGCCGCTGTTCTTCGCCCAGGCGGTGGGCAGGTTCGTGCGTTCGAGGCGGCGGGGCGAGGTGGCGACGGTGTTCCTGCCCACCGTCCCGATCCTGCTGGCCCACGCCGCGACGCTGGAACGACAACGCGACCACGTGCTGGGGCGTCCCCGCTCCGGGGAAACCGGCATCTGGGCCGAGACGGAGGCCCTCATCGAGGCGGCCAACCGCACCGATTCGGCCTCCGACGACCTCCTGGGCGAGTTCGAGGCCCTCGAGTCCCAGGCCACCTTCGACCACGTGTTGTTCGACTCCCAGGCCTTCGGGATGCACGCCGAACCCACATCGCAGGATGAACTCGACTATCTGGGGCTGCCCGGCCTCCTGGAACCCGACCAGGTGAGCACCCTCCTGGCCGAGCGGCAACGCCGCCAGCTCAGGCGACGCGAACGCCGGGACCCGAAGTCGCAGCCGGAGGTGCCGCTGCACCGGGCGCTCGCGAACCAGCGCAAGGAACTCAACTCCCTGGTGGCCCAGCTGGCCCGCCTGGAACAGCGTCCCCACAGCCATGTCCACGCCGACCTGCGCCGCGAGTGCGGTGGCCCGCCACTTGCCCAGGCGACGACCGAGCAGGTGGCCGAGCGCATCACCAGGGCGAGGGCCTGGCTCAGGCGCTGAGCACCCGTATCGAGCCGGATCCCCCGGCCCTATATACTCTTATTTCTTCGAACCCCACGAGGAGATTCAAGTCACATATCCCAGTTCCCCTACGACTCGCAATCCCCCTACGGATACGGCTCCTCCCAGTCTGCGGATCCCTACGGGTACCAGCAGCAGCCGGGTCAGAACCCCTACGGCGGCTACGCTCCCGGCATGCCGAACCCGTACGCACCCTGGGGGTCACACCCCGTCACGGGAGTTCCGTACTCGGAGAAATCCAAACTCGTCGCGGGGCTGCTGGGAATCTTCCTCGGCTATCTGGGGGCCGGACGCTTCTACACCGGCCACTACGGTCTCGCCGTGTGCCAGCTCCTGTTCGGCTGGTTGACGCTGGGAATTTGGCCCCTGATCGATGGAATCGTCCTGCTGGCTTCCGACTCCACGGATTCGGAAGGACGCCTGCTCCGCAGCTGAGCCACCGGCACCATCGGTTCATTCGCCACTACGCTTGGAGCATGAGCGATGACCCCACGAAAAAGGCGCACGAAGCCGTCGAGTTCCTCTCCTCCCGGTTCGGCCTGGATCGCATCGACCTGGCGCTGGTGCTGGGTTCCGGCTGGTCCGCCGCGGCCGATCAGTTGGGTGAAGGACTCGGCGAGATCACGCTCGGCGCGGTACCGGGTTTCAGCGCCCCCGTCGTGAGGGGTCACGGTGGTGTTCTGAAGCTGGTCAGGACCGCAGGCGGCAGGAGTGCCGCGGTCCTGACTGGCCGCACCCACTACTACGAGGGCCGGGGAGTCACTCCGGTGGTCCACGGGGTGCGCACCATTGCCGCCTGGGGCGCCACAACCCTGGTTCTCACCAACGGTTCCGGCGGCTTGAACCCGACGTGGGCACCGGGGACCGTCGCCCTGATCCGTGACCACATCAACCTGACCGGAGCCACCCCGTTGAAAGGGGCGGCCTTCATCGACATGACCGAGGCCTACTCGGGGCGGCTGCGCGACCTGGCCCGGACAGTCGACCCGACGCTTCCCGAGGGCGTCTACGTGCAGTTCCGCGGCCCCCAGTACGAAACCCCCGCCGAGGTGCGGATGGCGGCGCTGCTGGGAGGGGACATGGTGGGGATGTCGACCGCACTCGAGACCATCGCCGCCCGCGAGGCCGGGCTGGACGTGCTGGGCCTCTCCCTGGTGACCAACGCCGCCGCGGGCCTGGCGGAGGCGGGACTCGATCACGCCGAGGTGCTGCAGGCCGGACGCGATGCCGGTCCCCGACTGGCCTCGCTGCTGGCGGGAATAGTGGGTGTGTTGTGACCGCCCGGGATGCGGCCCGCTCCTGGCTGGCGGCCGACCCCGACCCGGACACCCGCGCCGAGCTCGAGGAACTGCTGGGGGCGGCCGATTCCGGGGATCCGAAGGCCGCGGAAGCTATCGAGGATGCCTTCAGGGGCCCGCTGGTCTTCGGCACGGCCGGGCTCAGGGGCCGGATGGGGGCCGGCCCGAACCGCATGAACCGCTTGGTCGTGGCTCAGGCTGCGATCGGCATCGCGGACTGGCTGACGGAACACGGCCACGCCGGCGGGCAGATGCTGGGGGGTCACGACGCCCGCCACAAGTCGGAGGAGTTCGCCCGCGACACCGCGGAGATCCTGGCCGGGGCGGGTTTCAAGGTGCTGCTCACGGGAACTCCCGTCCCGACCCCCTTGGTTTCCTTCGGCATCCGCCGGTACGGCTGCGTCGCGGGGATCGTCGTGACGGCCTCCCACAACCCGGCCACCGACAACGGCTACAAGGTCTACCTCGGCGACGGGTCGCAGATCATCCCGCCGGCGGACACGCAGATCGCCGCCCGCATCGCCGCCCACCCCGTCGATTCCCTCGCCCGGCTTCCGCGCAGCGACTCGTACAGGGTGATGTGCGACCAGCTCACCCGCGACTACGTGGCCAGGGGTGCCGGTCTCGTTCCGGAGGGGACTCCCCGCGGGATCACCTGGGTGCACACCGCGATGCACGGCGTGGGGGCCCGCACTCTCCGGGAACTGACTGCGGCGGCGGGGTTCCCTCCTGCCCACGAGGTTCCCGAGCAGGCCGAACCGGACCCGGATTTCCCCACCGTCGCCTTCCCGAACCCGGAGGAGCCGGGTGCGATCGACATGGCCTTGGCGCTGGCCGAGGAAACCGGGGCCGATCTGGTGGTGGCGAACGATCCCGACGCCGACAGGTGCGCGGTCGCCGCTGTCGTCGACGGCCGGTGGCGGATGCTGACGGGCGACGAGCTGGGCCTGCTGCTCGCCGACCACATGCTCCGGCGAGGCGCAAAGGGGGTGCTGGCCAGTTCGGTGGTCTCCTCCGGCGCCCTCGCCGCGCTGGCCGCCGCGAGGGGACGGCACCACGTCACCACCCTCACCGGTTTCAAGTGGATCGGGAGGGTCCCGGATCTCGCCTTCGGCTACGAGGAGGCCATCGGCTACTGCTGCGATCCCGAGGCGGTCCCGGACAAGGACGGCCTGACGGCGGCGCTGATGGTTCTCGAACTGGCCGCCGGGTTGCGCGCCATGGGTCTCACCCTGGCCGACCGGTTGGACGAGCTGACCGCCGAGCTGGGGCTCCACGCCACGTCCCAGCTCGCGATCCGCGTCAGTGATCTCTCCCTGATCGCTGACGCCATGGCCAGGCTGCGTGAGAACCCACCCACATCCCTCCTGCACGCGCCCGTCGCCTACCGCGATCTGGCGGAGGGCACATCCGGGCTTCCCCCGACCGACGCGGTGGAACTGTCCGGCGGTGAGGTGCACGTGGTGGTGCGCCCTTCCGGGACCGAACCGAAGCTGAAGTGCTACCTGGAGGTGCGGCTGACCCCCGAGGGGTCTCGGAACGGCGCGGCCGCCCGGCTGGCCGCCGAGATCCGAATGGTGGCCCTGCGGGGGCAGATGCAGTCCGTTCTCGGTCTGGGCTGAGGGATTCCACGAAGCTCGGGGCCCGGTCCGCCTGCACCCAAAGACCTCTACTCTGGGAATCATGCGTAGGTTGTTCAGGGGGTTGCTCCTCGTCATCGCCGTGGTTCTCGTGGGGCTGGTGAGCAGCCCACGGGCTTGGGCCGACGACGCCGCACCCGTGAACTGGTGGAGAACCACCGTCAATATTTCCAGTGACGGGATTGCCCACATCGAGCACGAGTTCGAGATGGATTTCTCCAAGGTCGAAGGACGTGGACCTGTCATCGCATTTCCCGAGAGGCAACGAACCAACATTGAGCGGGAGTGGTTGAACTTTGGGATCTCCAACATTGACGTGAGTTCCCCCAGTGGCGCCAATTCCGAGACGAAGATCACCCATGAGGACGGAAACGTCAGCATCCGAGTGGGGGAGAAGAACACGGTCTACCACGCTCCTCAGACCTATCGAATCAGCTATGAAGTCACCGGGTTGATCGCCACCAACAACTCACAGAGCGGTTTGGACGAGTTCAGTTGGAACCCCATCACAGGCGGAAAATCAGAAATTCGGAACTTCCAGGTGACCATCACCGGCCCAGCAGACATCTCGAAGACCGCCTGCTGGCGTACCAGAGACCTGAAAACCCCCTGCACGTCCAGCACCAGCGGCACCACTGCGTCGTACTCCGTGGACACGATCCCGGGCGGTGAGCCGGTTCAAGTGGTGGCTGGTTTCCCGGCAGGCACCTTCCCAGGAGTCACCCAGAACGTGACGAAGGACCCCACTCTTCTGGAGCTTGCCTCAGAGGCTTATTCGCTGAATCCGGTCACGGGTGCCACCACTGCGGTGCTGGGAGCAGGAGCCGTGGCAGGGTTGTTGGTGATGGGGAATCGGAAGACCCGGGACGAGGTGTTCATTGATCTCACTCCGGGACTGGCCCCAGCCGATGGCGAGACAGCCCGAGTGGGTAAACGCCAGGGCAAGGCGAACGTGGCCGTCGCCTTTCAACCACCCCAGGGCACTCGCCCCGGAGAGATCGGCACCCTGATGGACGCCACCGCCAACTCCGTGGACATCTCCGCAACCATCATCGATCTGGCCGTCCGTGGTTACCTCACGCTGGCTCCTCTCCCCAAGAAGGGCCACGTACTGAAACGCACCGGCAAAAGCAGCACACACGAGCTGGCCGACTATGAACGGCGACTCCTGCACAGCATCTTCAAAGCCGGGAACAGCGTCACCCTCAAGGAGCTGAGAAATGAGAAATACGGTGATGTGCAGAGCAGGGCGAAGAAGAATCTCTACGCCCAGGTGATGTCGCTCGGATGGTTCCGCGGTGATCCACGTAAGGCGCGCAACTCGGCGCTGGCCCTGGGTATTGTCCTGACCGTTGCAGGCTTGGCGGGCAGCCTGTGCCTGGGGCTGGTATTCGGCTGGGGGCTGGTTCCCCTACCGATCGCTTTGTTCGGCATCGGGTTGATCTTCCTTTCCCGCCGTTTCGGGACCCGTACGGCTCAGGGATCGGTGGCGCTCGAGCAGGCGCGAGGTTTCGAGCTGTACCTGCGCACCGCAGAAAAGGACCAACTCAAATTCGAGGAAGGTATCGATGTCTTCAGCCGCTACCTGCCTTACGCCATGATCTTCGGCGTCGCCGAACGCTGGACCAAACTATTTGCCCAGCTCGGCGCCGAGGGCCGCTACCAAGCCGACACTTCTTGGTACCACGGCACGGATCTCTACCACTCCACAGGCCTTTTCTACGCAGGCATCAGCAGCTTCTCCCAGGATTTCTCGCACTCACTGTCACAGGCCACGGCCGCTGCGACCGCAGCGCAGGCAGCCTCAAGCAGTTCTTCCGGAGACTCGGGATTCTCCGGAGGAGGCGGATTTTCCGGTGGGGGCGCCAGCGTGGGTTCATGGTGACCGAAAGGAACAGTTACGCATGAAACGAAACGGACTGCAGGGACTACTGGCGCTGACCATCATCCTGCTGACGGCCTTCCTGGCCGCCCCTCAGGCGTGGGCCGACGAATCGGCCCCGATCAACCGCTGGAACGTGGATGTCAATCTGTCGCGGGACGGGGTGGCACACGTGAACGCCGAACTCGAGATGGACTTCTCCACAACCCGCGGGCGCGGCCCGGTCTTCGTCCTGCCCACCCGGCAGCCGGGCGGAGAGGACGGCCAGTTCTACCGCTACAAGATCTCCGGCATCAGCGTCAGCTCCCCCACGGCCCCGGACCAGATCCAGACGACCACGGACAAGGAAGACAACATCCAGATCCGGGTCGGCAACGCGAACCGGTACCTTCACGAGAAACACACCTACCGGATCAGCTACACCGTAACCGGGTTGATCGCCCCCAACCACCCGAAGAGCCACCTCGACGAGTTCAACTGGAACGTCATCAGCAATTGGCGGGGCAAAATCAACAATTTCACGGTGAAGGTCACCGGCCCCGTGGACGTGTCAAGAGCCGCCTGCTGGACCGGAACCAACTACAAGCAGTCCTGCGCATCGGGAAGCAGCGGAAAAACGGCCACCTACAGTCTGACCTCGATCAGCCCCGGAACCCCGGTGCAGGTTGTGGCGGGATTCCCTGCGGGCACCTTCCCCGGGGCGAAACAGGACGTGGAATACCGGAGAACCCTCAGCAACGCCTTCTCGTTGACGCCGATCACGGGGGCGGCGACGCTGGTGACGACCGCCGGAGCCGCTTTCTCCATCGTCAAGATCCGCAACCGATATACGAGGGACGAGGCCTACCTCGGGGTGACCCCCGGTTTGAGCCCACGCGCCGGTCAGGAGGAGCACATAGGTTTTCTCCCGGACGACCTGAACGTCGCGGTCCAGTTCCATCCCCCGAAGAACGCCACCCCGGGTGAGATCGGCACCCTGATGGACGCGAGCGCCGATTTCGTCGACGTCTCCGCCTCGATCATCGATCTCGCGGTTCGCGGCCACCTGGTGATCACGGCGCAGGAGGACGGCGATCACCTGCTCACCCGGACGAAGAAGGACCAGAGGCAACTCGCCACGTACGAGCAGCAACTGCTGTCGAGGCTTTTCCAGTCGGGCGATGAGGTCACCCTGAAAGAACTCGGCGACGAAAAATACGATGGCCTGGATTCCGAGATCCGGGAGCTGCTCTACCAGCGGGTGGCGGAGCTCGGCTGGTTCCGTGAAAACCCGAAATCCATGCGCTGGACCGGGGTCACCGTCGGCTTTCTCATCATAGCCGCGGGGTGCCTGTTGTCCCTGGTCCTCGGTTACGGTCTCGGCTGGGGCCTGGTATGTCTTCCCGTCGTGGCGATCGGCATCGCGGTGCTCATGATGTCCGGCAAGTTCGGGAAACGCACGGCCAAAGGCTCCGCAGCCCTGATACAAGCACGTGGTTTCGAGCTCTATCTGAGCGTCGCAGAAGCGGACGAGCTGCGTTTCGAGGGGGGCGTCGACATCTTCAGCCGATACCTGCCCTACGCCATGATCTTCGGCGTGACGAGGCGGTGGACGGAGCTGTTCGCCCAGCTCGAGCAGACGAACCGTTTCAAGGCCGATACCTCCTGGTATCAGGGAGTTGATCTCCGCTCCTCGAACAGTGTTTTCTACACCAGGTTCAACAATTTCTGCTACAACTTCTCCGACGCCATGTTCACGGCCCACGAGGCCGCAAGGGCGAGCCAGTACAGCTCGAGTTCCTTCTCCTCGTCCAGTTACTCCTCCTCCGGAACCTCGGGAGGTTCCGGGTTCTCGGGCGGCGGCGGGTTCTCCGGGGGCGGCTTCAGCGGCGGATCATGGTGACCAGTCAGGGCGCAGGCAGGCCGAATCCGAGCTGTTCGATGAGCTTGCTATCCAAACTCGCTCCTGAGCCGACGATTTGCTGGTCCTCCGGGTGGAACGCTTGCCTTGGGGTCGAACGCTTGCGCTATAGCGCTGGCGTTTGCCCGTAAGGCAAGCGTTCCCGTCGAGAAGGCAAGCAGACGACGAGAAGACCAGCGAACCACCACCCCAGAGGTGAGTTCGAGGACGTGTGGTCAGGTCTGCTTCCCGACCGCCAGGTGGTTTCGACACAGCCACTCGCTAACGCTCACGAGCTGGCTCAACCAGCTTCACCGATCGGCGCCCAGCTCGGTCCCTCGGTCGCCAGTTTCTCGTCGAGTTTGCGGAACAGCGGACTGGGTTTTGCCAAGGGGGTGCCGGCGACGACGGGGCGGCGTTCCCACACCGCCTGCTGGGCCGCGTAGTCGCCGGTCAGGATCGGGTAGGTGACGTCACCGTCGGTGACCTCCCTGAGCTCCGGCTGGGCCGCCCACACACCCTCGTTGCCGAGGGCCTCGAAGACGGCCTGGGCGGAGTGCGGCAGGTACGGGGTCAAAAGGGTGTTGCAGTCGGAAACCACCTGCAGCGCCACGTGCAGCACGGTGTCGCGGCGGGCCGGGTCGTCCTTCAGCTTCCAGGGCTCCTGATCGGAGAGGTACTTGTTGGCCAGGGAGACGATCCGCATCGCCTCGGTGATGCCGGCCTTGAAGCGGCGGGCCGCGATGTGCTCCCCCACCGTCGCGAAGGCCGCGGCGGAGGCGTCGAGCAGTTCACGGTCGGCCTCGGTCAGTTCCCCGGCCCGGGGGATCGCACCGTTGTTCTTGTGGGCCATGGAGATGGAGCGGTTGACGAGGTTGCCCCATTCGTTGGCCAACTCGAAGTTCACCCGGCGCACGAATTCCTCCCAGGTGAAATCCGTGTCCTGGTTCTCGGGGCCGGCCACTGCGATGAAGTACCTGAGTGCATCGGGCCCGAACTCGTCCAGGAAGTCGCCGACGAAGATGGAGGCGCCCCTGGAACTCGAGACCTTCGAGCCGCGCATGGTCATGAACTCCGACGACACCACCTCCGTGGGAAGTTGCAGCTCCCCCAGGGCGGGCTTGATCTCGCCGCCGACGGATCCCTGCCCATTGGCTCCCAGCAGGATGCCCGGCCAGATGACGGAGTGGAAGACGATGTTGTCCTTGCCCATGAAGTAGAAGCTCTGGGCGGTTTCCGCGTTCCAGAACCTCCGCCAGGCCTCCGGGTCGCCGCTGCGTCTGGCCCACTCGATCGAGGCCGACAGGTAGCCGATGACCGCGTCGAACCACACGTAGATGCGTTTCATGGGCGCATCCACCCATCCTTCGAGGGGAACGGGGACCCCCCAGTCGAGGTCGCGGGTGATGGCCCTGGGACGGATCTTCTCCAGCAGGTTGTGGCTGAACTTCAAGACGTTGGGCCGCCAGTCCTCGCGGGAGTCGAGCCAGGTCGTCAGCTGCTCCGCGACCTTCGGCAGGTCAAGGAAGAAGTGCTCTGTCTCCACGAACCGCGGGGTTTCACCGTTGATGCGGGATACCGGGTTGATCAGGTCCGCCGGGTCGAGCTGGTTTCCGCAGTTGTCGCACTGGTCGCCGCGGGCCCCGGCGTAGTCGCAGATGGGGCAGGTTCCCTCGATGAAACGATCGGGCAGGGTACGTCCCGTGGACGGGGAGATGGCTCCCATCTGGGTCTGGGCAATGACGTATCCGTTGTCGTACAGTGCCTTGAACATCTCCTGCACCACCCGGTAGTGGTTGGGTGTGGTGGTGCGGGTGTACAGATCGTAGGACAGCCCCAACCCTTGGAGATCGGAAGCGATCACCCTGTGGTATTTGTCGGCGCACTCGCGGGCCGTCAGGCCTTCGGAATCGGCTTTCACCTGGATGGCGGTGCCGTGCTCGTCCGATCCGGAGACCATCAGCACGTTGTGTCCCGCCATGCGCATGTAGCGCGCGAACACGTCCGAGGGGACGCCGAAACCGGACACATGACCGATGTGGCGGGGCCCGTTCGCGTAGGGCCAGGCAACCGCCGCTAGAACGTCAGAACACATGGCCTGCATCCTATCGGGTGCCGCACGGCCCCGTGTCCTGCTCAGGCCCGCGCGATGCGGAAACCGCTCCAGCCTCCGCACGCGGCCCCGACCAGCATCAGGATCACCCAGCACGTGCCGACGATGAAGGCGACCAGATCGAGCCCGACGAACAGGGGCCACAGCACCAGGTAGAACAACGCGACCGCGGCTCCCCATCCCAGAACGGCCACAACCGCCCCGCGCCACCCGTAGCCCAGCCAGAGAGCGCACCCCAGCATCAGCAGGGCCACGATGGGCAGGCCGTAGAACAGAAAAAGCCCCTCCGAACGACCGGCGTCTGCCTGCCCCACGACCAGCCGAGCGATACTGCCGATGATCTGCCAGAGCATCGGCAATCCGACACTCAACGCGACGAGCATCGGAAACACCCGTCGCCTGTTGTGTCCCATGGCGACGGCGAAGCGCGCTCCCCACAGCCACAGCAACGGCACCGTCGCCAAACAGACCAGGAAAAGCACACCGGCAGGCTCCTGAACGTTCTCCCGCCGGAACGTGGCGACCATCGCGACATCCGCCAGCCAGGGGACGGCAGGCCACCAGTAGCGCCACGCAAATCGCCCGCCGATGGCGGACAACACTGCACCGACGTCTGCGTTCATCGTCACTTCCCTTCCTCGACGTCCACCTGGGCGTCACGTCTGGGGCCTATCAAGAGATCGGCCAGTTCGCGAAGACTCACGGGTTTCGCCGGCAGGTCACCCTCCGACCCCTTTCTCACGACGGCGCTGGCCCATGCACCCTCTCGATCCAGCCGCCCGAGCCTGGGAAGCGCATCCACTTCCGCGATCGGCCCGCTCACCCGGGTGAACGAAGTGATCATTCCCCCCACCGTGTCAGCTGCTGTCACCCGGCCGCCCTCCATGAGGGCCACGTATTGGAACAGCGGTTCGGCCTCGTCGACGAGATGCGTGGAGATCAGCAGGGTTCGGGGAAACATGCGTAACTCCTCCAGTAGAACCCTCGTGAACCGCTGCCGTGCTGGCACGTCGAGTCCGTTGTAGGGCTCGTCCAGCAGGGTCAGTGGGGCACGAGCCGCCAACGCCAGACTGAGGAAAGCCGCCGTGCGTTGCCCCCGGCTGAGGGCCATGGGATGGCGACTTTCGGGGACGTCGAACCAGGCCAACAGCTCCTTGGCGCGTTCCATGTCGAAATTCGGATGCACACGGGAGACATGCTGTGCGAGGTCACGCAGGCGTTGGTCCCCCCCGAAGGGCCAGTGTTCCGCGGTCAGGTAGACCGTCCCGGAAGCCGCCTCGGGGAGCTCCCTGCCGAAGACCTGTGCCTCACCGGTGTATCGGGCCTCACGGCCGGCGAGCAGCCGCAGCAGAGTGGACTTGCCCGCCCCATTCCGCCCGATCAGGCCCGTTACCGAGCCAACGGGTGCCGACAGGTTCACCTGTTGCAACACCACCCGCGACCCCAGCCCAACCTGCACATCCTTCAACCCGAAGGCTGCTTCACCTGCCACGTCGTGCCTCTTTCATCCGTACCGGGAGCTGTTCGGCCCACCAGTCGAGAATTGCTTCGAATCTTTGTCTTCTGTGCCACGGTGTCCCGGATCGGGAGAGTTCATGATTCTCACCGGGGAAAACCAGCATCCTGGCGATCACCTCGTTGCGTTGCAGCGCTGCGAAGTAACGTTGCGCCTGTTCCAACGGGCACCGCAGGTCTCGTTCGGAATGAATGACCAGTGTCGGGGTCGTGACCTGCCCGACCCTTGCCATGGGCGACTGCTGTTCAACCCCATCCGGATCGACACCAACATAGCCGTCCGAGAAAAACCATCCGATGTCGCTGGTCCCGATGAACGCGGCGGGATCCAGGTAGCCCCGCTCGACGACGGCGGCGGCGAACCTGTTGTCGTGGGCGGTGATCCACGCGGTCAGGTAGCCCCCGTAGGATCCCCCCATGATGCCCACCCGGTCCTCGTCCAGGCTCTTGAACTGCGTACACGCCCCATCCAGGAAGGCCAGCACGTCGGCCATGTCGACCACGCCCATGCGTTCCTTGACCGCCCGGCCATGGGCCTGCCCGTAGGACGCGGAACCCCGCGGGTTGCACTGCACCACGGCGTAGCCGGCACGGACGTAGACCTGGGCCTCGTCGAAGAAGGCCCAGCTGAAGTTCGAGAACGGGCCGCCGTGGATGTTCAGCAGAACCGGGTGAGGTCCTCGCCCCTTGGGTACGAACACCCAGCCGTGGATGTCATGCCCCTCCTCGGCCGGCACTGTCAGTTCTCTCGGCTCCACCGGGGTCGCCGCGGCGATGAGGGGCCGCGCGAAATCTGTCAACCGGACGAGTCTTCCCTCGGCGAGACGGGCGAGTTCCATCGGGTGTGTGGCCTCACTGACGACCGCCACGGTCACTCCTTCACGTTCCGCGGCGGCGCTGACCACCCTCGGGCCCCTGACGAGAACGTCCACGTGCCCGTCGGGGGAGATCGCATGCAGTTCCCCGCACCCCCGGACCCTGGCGGGTGCCAGAACGGATTCCTGCCCGAAGGGCTCCAGGAAACCCCACGGGGCCTCGTAGTCAGTGGTCGTCGGATCCGTGAGGAGCCGGGGTTCGGTGCCGGGTTCCGCTTCGACGGCCAGGGCGGCGACGGCCTTTGCTCGCCCGACGAAATCGAGTCCGCTCTCGCCGAGGTACTCGGTCAGCATGAACAGGGTCCTGCCGTCACGGCTGAAACAGGGTCGTGACCAGGCCTGCGTTGATTCGGGGCCACCGGCCACGAGGAACAGCTCGCCACCGGCCACGGACACACCGTGGATCATCGATCGCAGATCCGAGTCCTCCCCGCTGTGCAGGGCCGCGGTGAAATAAACCTTCTTCCCATCGGGGGTGAACTCCGGCTGGTGACAGTCGGCCTCCAGCGGGGTGAGCAGCCTCGCCCGGGGAATTCCGTGTCGCCCTCCGAGAACCGTGCTGTCCCTGGGTTCTTCCTCGGTCCCCGATGCAGCGCGTCCCAGAGGCTCCAACCACGGCTCCTCGTCAAGGGAAGGAACCTCGAGCAGGTAGATCCCCCGGGGACGGTCCCGGGTGTATCCGAGACCGTTGGCCTGGTACTTGTTCCCCACGATCAGCCTGGGGTCCTCACGGTCGGCGGGGACACCGTCGAGGGTCCCGTACCGCCCCTCCTCGGGCATTCTGGCGACGAAGGCCAGCTTTCCCGAATCCCCGGACCACGCGAACTCCTCGACCCCCAACGGGGCATCGGTGATGATCCTGGGCTCCCCACCCTCGGCAGCGACGATGGCGAGCTGCGGTTTGGCACCGACGCCGCCTCGGAGGAAGGCCACCGTCTGCCCATCAGGACTCAGCCGTGGCGCAAGGTCCGATGTGCCCCGGGTCAGGGGTCTGGGACGTCCCCGGCCCGCCGTGGCAACGCTCCAGATTCTCCCGACATCGGCATCGACGACGAAGGAAGGGTGTCGCGCGGCAAAAACCGCCTGCTCGCCATCGGGGCTGAGGGTCGGGGATGACAGACTGACCAGCAGGTCCAGGTGGCGTGGTTTCACACCCCATACCGTAAGGCTTCACCGCTTCCAGGCGCCACGCGAACCCAACGGACGGATGGGCCACGGCAACTTTCGAATCGGAACCGACATGGGGCGTGCCATGGCAGCGCCCGCGGCGACGCCCGCCGCCAGGATGATTCCCACCGCTGCTGCGGTCATCAGGTCCTGCTGGCCGTCCACGAAGGACGACTCCCCCTTCCCGAGAGCCAGCTTCAAAACCCCGGACCATGTGACCAGGCCGGGCAGGATCGGCACCACGGCCGAGGCCGAGATGGAGTCCAGCTGTACCCGCAACAGACGTGCCGCCACGGCGGATGCCATCCCGACCAGCAGGGCGGCTGCCCCGGTGGCTGCGACGACGGGCCAGCGCTGCGCCAACAGCCACAGGAAAAGCCACCAGCTGGCCGCGCCGATCAGTCCGGCGCTGACGATCGCCCGCCGCGAGGCACGGGTGCAGAACGCCCACGCCGCGGCCACGATCCCGGACCAGAACACCGAGACGGGACCCAGCAGGCCATCGATGCTGAACTGTGCGTTGATCCACACCGGAATGCCCAACCAGCTGGCGCCCGCCACCACGACACTGGCGCCGATCACCAGCCCGATGGTGACGATCAGCCCGTGGATGGCGTGGGCGGTGCCGGTCACGTAGAGACCAGAGATGGCGTCCTCCGAGGCACCGAGAATGGCCAGGCCCGCGAGCATCGAGATGATGGCGCCGATGACTATCAGCCCCGGTTCGATCCCGGCCAGCCCCGGGACACCCCACCCCTTGGCCAGGGCCACGCCGACCGCAGCGGCCGCGGCCATCGCCCCGCCTACACACTGCTGGAAGAACACCGAGACCCGTCGCTTCGAAAGCCACACCTGGGTCCGGTGGATGCTCCAGGCGACGATCAGCGCCAGCAGACCGACGATCCACCGGGCCCCGAACATGAGCGCCGCCGCGCTGGAAACCGCCCCGAAACCCAAGGAGACGTCGAGCCCTCCCCAGCGTCCGTGACGCCCGAGGATGGCCTCGATCCGAGCCCGGGAGTCCGGGATGCTGTTGTTCCGGGCCTCGGAAGCCACCTGCTGCAGCATCGTTATGAGCTCGAAGTCCTGATGGCCGATGGGAACCACCCGCATGGCGGTCAGGGGTTCGCCGTCGGTCTCTCCCCTGACCGAGACGATGATCATGTTCCCGGTGACGTCGGTGTGGTATTCCGCCATTCCGAGGTCCCGCATGGCGTGCCGGGAGGCCCGGATCGCCGACGAAACGGAGGCGCCGTGGGCCAGCATTCCGCAACCGATCTCCAACCCCAGGTCCAGTACCTCCCGGGGATCGGCGGTCATGCCCGCTCGCCGGGAAGCTCGAACAGCGCGAGCTGTTCGGGTGCATCGTCGCGCAGCGGTTCCGGTCGTGCCGGTTTCTTCCCCGCCCCAGGGAACCCGGGTCCCCGGGCCACGGGGGCACCGTCCCGATGGGCGGTGGCGGCGGCACGTGCCCGTTCGTCGGCGGCCTCGTTCAGGGGATGGCCCGCGTGTCCCTTGACCCATTCGAAACGCACCCGCCTGCCCTGCAGGGCCCGGTCCAGTTGTTTCATCAGGTCGGCGTTCAGGACGGGTTTGCCGTCGCCCTTCTTCCAGCCGCGGCGTTTCCAGCCGGGAAGCCACGCGGTCAGGGAATTGATGACGTACTGCGAATCGCACAGGACCAGCAGCTCCTCGTCCGTACCCGCCGTGGAGTTCAACAGATCCAGGACCGCCATCAGCTCCCCCATGTTGTTGGTTCCGTGGGGCCATCCCCCAGCGGCCCATCGGTCGTCGTCGATGTACCAGGCCCACCCGGCCGGGCCGGGATTTGCCAGCGAAGACCCGTCCGCGGCGGCCGTGATCACGCCCGTGCCTCGCGGCGGGCGGCGTGGAAGGCGGGACGGATCAGCCCCTCGACGAGGGCTTCTCGTTCGTCGTGGTGCAGGAAGGCCGCGCGCATGGCCGCCACGGTCACGGCCTCCACCTCGGCGAGTCCCCATCCGAAGGTCTCGGAGAGTTTCGCGAACTCCTCGGACAGGGAGGTGCCGCTCATCAGGCGGTTGTCGCAGTGGATGGTGACGTTGAAACCGAGCTCGGCCAGCCGTCCGACGGGATGCCGGTCGAGGGACTTGGCCACGCCGGTTTGAAGGTTTGAGGTCGGGCACACCTCGAGCGGGATCTGCTGGTCCCGGACGAAGGCCGCGAACCGCCCGAGCCTGGGTCGGTCTCCCCAGAAATCCTCGATGTCCTCGCAGACGCGCACGCCGTGGCCGATGCGCTGGGCGCCGCAGAGCTGGACGGCCTCCCACATCGACTTCGGCCCGTCTGCCTCGCCGGCGTGAATCGTGAAGTGTGCGTTGTTGCGTCGCAGCAGGTCGAAGGAGGCCTGGAAACGGGTGGGGCGGAAGCCCATCTCGGCGCCGGCGATGTCGTATCCGACGACGGAGTCGTCGCGATAGGCCAAGGCCAGTTCGGCGATCTCGGTGGTGGGTTCGTCGACGTGACGCATCGCCGTGACGATCTGGGTGGCGACGATGGCCCGTCCCGCGGCCTCGGCCTGCGCCATGCCATCGGCCAGGCCGTCGCGGACCGCCTCCACCGCGGCCTCCGGCGTCAAGCCCTTCTCCAGGTGCTGTTCGGGTGCCCAGCGGGCCTCGGCGTAGACAACACCATCGGCGGCCTGGTCCAGCACGAACTCGCGCGCCACCCGCACGAGCTGGTCGCGGGTCTGCATGGCTGCGGTGGTGTGGGCGAAACCCTCCAGGTAGCGCACCAGGGAACCGGAATCGGCGGATTCGAAGAACCACCGGCCCAGCTTCTCCGGGTCGGTGGTGGGCAGTTCGTGCCCGTTCTCGGCGCAGTGCTCGACCACGGTCGCGGGCCGCAGCCCGCCGTCGAGATGGTCATGGAGGGCAACCTTGGGCAGGGCGCGTAGTTCTTCCGGGCTCAGCATGAAAACATCCTAGGAGTTGTGGGCCGGGGTCAGCGGGCATGGTCCAGATCGGCGGGTCCGAAGGCCTGCGGCAGCACCTCCGACATCGGCAGCACCCCGACCGGGGTGTCCATGAGAAGCCCGTTCCCGCCGAACTCGAACAGCAGCTGCCGGCAACGCCCACAGGGCATGATCCGCTCCCCCAGCTTGTTGCAGCAGGTGAACGCAACCAGCCGGCCACCTCCGGTGGCGTTCAGCTGCGAGACCAGTCCACACTCGGCGCAGAGCCCCACCCCGTAGGAGGCGTTCTCCACGTTGCAGCCGACCACGATGCGGCCGTCGTCCACCAGTGCTGCCGCACCCACCTGGTAGTCGGAGTAGGGCGCGTATGCCCTTCCCGTGACCTCCCGTGCCGCGTCCCGCAGCCGTTCCCAGTCGATGCCGGTCATCTCAGTGGGTCTTCACGAAGTGGGCGCCATCGGCGGCGGGCGGACGGACGCGGCCGACCAGTCCCGCGACGGCGATGATGGTGGCGACGTAGGGCAGCATCTCGATGAACTCGCTGGGAATCGGGAGGTTCATCAGCTTGATGGACTGTGCCAGGGCCCGGGCGAATCCGAAGAACAGGGCCGTGCCCGCTCCCCAGACGGGATGCCAGCGGCCCATGATCACCGCGGCCAAGGCGATGAAGCCGTTTCCGGCCGTGATGTTGTTGTCCTGGAAGGCTCCGACGAAACCAACCGTGAAGTAGGCCCCTCCCAGACCCGCGAAGATCCCGCCCAGCAGCACGGCCTGGGTCTTGGTGGAGATCACCTTGATCCCGACGGTGTCCGCGGCCCGTGGGTGTTCACCGACCGCCCGGACCCGGAGCCCCCATTTGGTGCGGTGGAGCAGGAACCACACCAGCGGAACCGCCAGCAGGGCCATGAAGGTCAGGGGACGCTGGGTGAACAGGATCGGCCCGATGAACGGGATGTCGCTCAGCGCGGGAACGGCGAACACCGGCATGGGGCTGACCACGCCGAAGGTCTTGAGGTCACGGGCGACGAGCTGCTGGAAGATGAAGCCCGTCAACCCCGTCGCCAGCAGGTTCACGACCACCCCGACGATCACGTGATCCACCAGGTACTTCAGCGTGAACAGGGCCAGCACGGCCCCCATCAGGAGACCTGCGACGGCCGCCGCCGTCAGGGACATCAGGAAGGACTGGGTCACGGAGAACCACCCCGAGGACTGGGTGATGGAGAACATCACAGAGGCTGCGAAGGCCGCGGCCAGGAACTGGCCCTCGATCGCGATGTTCACCACGCCGGCGCGCTCCGACAGGACACCGGCCAGCACCCCGAACAGCAGCGGCGTCGAGTACGCCAGCGTGAGGTTCAGCTGGCTCGTCAGGGTGAACGGGACGGTGGAGGACGCCGCGGCCCAGACCATGAAACCGATGAGGATGCTGACCCCGGCGACCGCTCCCGCCGCGGTTCGCCACCTCTTCGGGAGCCTGCCGCTCAGGAACCCGGCCCCCGCGGCCAGGGTGAGCAGGGCGAGGAGCAGCAGCACCGGCAGGCCCGGAACCTCGATGGTCGGCAGCTGGACATCCGCGAAGGCGTCCGACAGGGCGATTCTCCCGGTCGGGTTGGCGGTGAACGCCATCACCACCAGCAGCACCCCGAGCAGGGTGAGCAGAATCCCCGCCGCCATGCGTGTGGAACGCCCCTCCGGTGATTCGACGACGTCCCTTTCCGGGGCGTCGGCACCGGGAACGATGGTGTCGGTGCTCATGCCTTGGCCTCCTCGGGAACGGTCCGGACGGCCCTGCGCCTGCGTTCCTTGAGGAAGGGCAGCAGCCATGTGACGAAGGCGGGCGCCGCGACGAGCAGGACGATCAGGGCCTGGATGAGATCAACCAGCTGCTTGGGGGTGTCGGCGATCGTGACCATGGCTGTACGGCTCGCCTTCAACGCGCCGAACAGCAGCCCCGCCAGCACCACACCGAGGGGGCGGGAACGCCCGAGCAGGGCCACCGTGATGGCGTCGAACCCGAGGGTGCCGATGATGCTGACGGTCAGTTGCGGCGGGTAGCTCGTCAGGATCACGGGGGCGGTGACGGTGATCAGGCCCCCGAGACCGGCCAGGCCACCGGCCAGCGCCATCGTCGTGAAGGTGACCCGCCCCACGGAGGTGCCCGCGGTCGCCGCGGCGTCCGGGTTCAACCCGACCGCCTGCAGCCGGAGACCGAACCTGGTGCGTTCCAGGAGCCACCAGCATCCCAGGGCGGCCAGCAGCGCCAGCCCGAACCCCAGGTGCAGGCGGGTCCCGGCAACCCGGGGCAGGGTGGCGCTCCACTCCAGAACCGGGGCGATCGGGTTGGATGCCCCCGGCTGCCGCATGAACGGTTGCTTCAGCAGGTAAGAGAGGATGTTCGCGGCGACGTAGTTCATCATGATGGTGAGGATCACCTCATGGGCTCCGGTGCGTGCCTTGATGAGGCCGACCACACCACCCCAGAGCGCGCCCATGAGAACACCCGAGAGAATCACCAGCGGAAGGTGCAGGATGGCGGGGAGTCCCTTGACGCTGAAGCCGAGATAGGCCCCGACCAGCGCCCCCATCACGGCCTGCCCTTGGGCACCGATGTTGAACAATCCGGCCCGGAAGGCCAGCGCCACCCCGAGACCGGCCGCTATCAGGGGGGCCGCCTCCGCGGTGGTTTCGGTGAGGGCGGTCACCGACCCGAGGGAACCCACGTACATGGCCTCGAGGGTGAGCCCTATCTTGCCGAAGGTGGCGTCCAGGGCGTCGCCGGGCCGGGCGACGAAGTAGGCGTACTTCGCCATGATCTCCGCGTCGGTGACCACCATGATGATCATCGCGACGGCGAAGGCCAGGATCAGCGAGGCCGTGCTCACCAGGGCTGTGTTGACCCAGGCCGGGCGACCACGGGATCCGGTGTTCATGCCTGGCCCTCCTGCTCCGTGATGGTGACCGCATCCTCGTGGTCGATCCCCGCCATCATGAGTCCCAGCACGTCGCGGGGGGTGTCCGGGGCGACGAGCCCGACGATGCGTCCCCGGTACATGACGGCGATGCGATCCGCGAGGGACTCCACCTCGTCGAGTTCCGTGGAGATGATGAGCACCGCGGTTCCCCTGTCCCGTTCGGCGACTATCCGGTTGTGGAGGAATTCGATCGCACCCACGTCGACGCCCCGGGTCGGTTGGTTCGCCAGCAGCAGCGACAGTGGGCGGGACAGTTCCCGGGCCAGCACCACCTTCTGCTGGTTGCCGCCCGACAACGACCTGGCCGGTTGCGCGTAGGAATCGGTGCGGATGTCGAACTCCTCAACAAGCGTCGCTGCGTGCTGGTTGATCTGCCCCAGTTTGAGGTTCCCGCCCACGCTGAAGTGGTCGAGGTTGTCCAGCACCAGGTTCTGGGCGATCGAGAACTCCCCGATCAGGCCGTCCTTGTTCCGGTCCTCCGGCACATATCCGAGGCCTGCCCTCAGGGTTCTGGCGGGGTTGAGCCTCGTGACATCGGCGCCGTCAAGGACGATCGTGCCGCCAACCGGGGTCATCGTGCCGAGCAGCGCCTCGGCCAGCTCGCTCTGCCCATTGCCCTGAACCCCCGCGATGACGATGATCTCGCCGCCGCGCACCGTCAGGTCGAGGTGGTCGACTGCCACCGCCCCGGATGCGTTGGCCACCGTCAACCCGGAGATCACCAGGCGCTCCTCCCCGATGTTCGGCGCCTGCTTGGTCACCTTCAGATCGACGGAACGCCCGACCATCATGGCGGCCAACTCGGCCTCGGTGCTGGTGGGTTCGGCGCGCCCGACGACCTCCCCGCGTCGAATGACCGTGATGTCGTCGGCGACCTCCAGCACCTCGCGGAGCTTGTGGGTGATGAAGACGATCGCGCGGCCCTCGTCGCGCAGCGCACGCATCACACCCATCAGTTCGCTGATCTCCTGCGGGGTCAGCACCGCGGTCGGCTCGTCGAAGATCAGGTAGCGGGCGTCCAGCGCCAGGGACTTCAGAATCTCGACCCGCTGCTGGATACCTACAGGAAGATCCTCCACGAGCGCATCCGGATCGACCTCCAGGTGATACCGCTCCGAGAGCTCCCGCACCCGCCGCCTGGCCTGGTCGATGTCGAGGAGCCCCGCGGAGCCGGGTTCGTGTCCCAGCACCATGTTCTCCGCGACCGTGAACGGGGGAATCAGCATGAAGTGCTGGTGCACCATGCCGATACCGGCCGCCATGGCCTGGCGGGGATCCCCCAGCCTCAGTTGCTCCTCCCCCATCCAGATCTCGCCCTCGTCGGGGGTCAACAACCCGAAGAGGATGTTCATCAGGGTGGATTTTCCCGCGCCGTTCTCCCCCAGCAAGCAGTGGATGCGCCCCGGGACGACATCGATGCTGATGTCCTTGTTCGCCGTGAAGGAACCGAAACGTTTCGTGATGCCTTCCAACGACAACACGGGAGCGGCCGGGGGAGACGAAGTCACTGTTCCTCCTTCATCAGGCGGACCCACTCTACAAGCGTTCACCGGAACGGGAACACCCCAGGGGACGTCCCCGTTCCGCCTTGTTTCACTTCACCTTGTTACCGCATCACCTGACGGTGGTTTCGACCGTGATCTTCCCGGAGATGATGTCGGCACGGATCTGTTCCAACTCCGTTTTGGTCTCGGCCGACACCTTGGAGTCGAAATCGTGGAACTCGGAAAGATCAACGCCCTTGTTCTTGAGGGTTCCGACGTACGGATCGGAGGAGAAGGAGCCCTCCTTGGCGGCCTTGATGACGTCGAGGACGGCCACGTCCATGCTCTTCACGATCGAGGTGATGATCACGTCTTTGTACTCGGGCGCGGAGACGTAACCGTCGGTGTCCACCCAGATGGCGTTCACCTTGCCGTTGGTCTCCTTCACGGCGTCCAGCGCACCCAGCCCGGAGGGGCCTGCGACTGGCAGGATGACGTCGGCGCCCTGCGCGATGAGCGTGTTGGCGGTGTTCTTGCCACCGGTGTTGTCGTCGAACGGGTTGGCGCCGCCGATGAACTGCCCGTCCTGGGCGGCACGGTCCCAACCGAGCACCTGAACGCTCTTGCCCTTGGCCTGGTTGTAGTACTCGACTCCCTGGGCGAAACCGTCCATGAATATCGACACGGTCGGGTACTTGGCCCCCCCGAAGGTGCCGACCTTCCCTGTCTGGGTCAGCGAGGCGGCGACGTAACCCGCCATGAAGGCGGGCTGGGCGGTGTCGAAGATCAGCCCCTTCGCGTTGTCCACGCCTTCGAAGGATTCGTTGTCAACGATCGCGAACTTGACGTTCGGGTTCTGCTTCGCGGCAGCCTCCGTGGCATTCGCCAAGGCGAACCCGACCGTCACGATGACACCGCACTTGGCGTCGATCATGGACTGGACGTTGCGTGCGTACTCGGATTCCTCCTTGGATTCGATCTGTGCGGTCTCGACGCCTAGTTGCTCCTTCGCCTGCAGCAGCCCCTTGTAGGAGGTCTCGTTGAAGGACTTGTCGTCAAAACCACCGAAGTCGGAAACCATGCAGGCCTTGAAATCCCCCGAGGCGGCGGTTGCGTCGCCGGTGGCACTGCTGGCCGGCGCGGAACCGGCCGGGGACGAGGAGGTCGTCGTCGGCGCCTCGGCGCAGGCGGACAGCAGCAGGGAGCTGATGGCGGCGAGAGAGGCGAGCTTGAGCAGGGACTTGGTCACTTCGAGCTCCAAACTTCGGAAGGTTTCCTGGCTGCCTTGACCATATCGCGCGCACATCCCCGGGGAGCGGCACCCCGCCGAATCGTTATCAGCCCGCAACCTGCCTGACCAGGGCCAAGGCCGATCGGACCATCTGCCTGGTGGATTCCTGCCAGTTCGGTTCCTGGCTACGGTAGGGGCCCGTTGCCAGGGAGATGACGACGGCCGCTGCCCGCAACCTCAGCTCCACCGGGTCCACTCGTCTGTCGAAGACCGGAACCCAACGCGCCAGCAGGTCCCGCACCTTGGCCTCCTGAGCCGGGTTCATGCGCTGAATGGTGGACAGGTGGGCGATCAGGCAGGCCAGGTCGTCGGCACGCCGGCCGGGTCCGATGGTGTCCACGTCGAGGATCCCAACCACCCGCCCCGCGGCCACGTGCACCTGACCCTCGTGGAAGTCGCCGTGAGTGGGTTCATTGCCGAGCGGGATCCCGGCGAGACCGATCTGGATCCGTTGCGCTGCCCATCCGAGATCGCCACGCACCTCGGGCAGGGCGGAGGAGACGATCTCCGCGTAGTGCTGGACGGCGTCGCTCCAGGGTGGGCGACGCTCCAACTGTGCGACGCTCGCGGGCATGGAGTCGAGCACCTCGATCAGCTGTTCGGGGGTGCACGGGTCACCGGGCTCGAAGATCGCACGTGCCAGGGATCTGCCCTGCAATGCATCGAGAATCATCAATTGGTCGTCGGTGGTGTGCGCGACGTGGGGCGCCGGCACTCCCGCGCTGGTCAGCATCCGATGCCTGAACAACACGTCGTCGAAGAGCTTGGCGCGAATCGCCTTGATGTAGAAGGTGTTTCCGCCCGTGGTGAACCGCACGACGGCACGACGACGAGGCCGGTAACCGATGATCTTCAATTCGAGCTCGTCCCCGGTGACGAGATACGGCAGCAGCCGGGCGTCATTGACCAGCTCGGCAAGCAGCTCGGGATAGGCGGCCCGTTTCAGCCCCGGAAGATCGGGATCGGCCGGGTAGATCCACACCGCCACCTCACGGTTGCCGTCGCCGAAGACCTCGGCCCCGCGGTCGGTTTCCGACAGTTCCCCGCTGCGGGCGGAGACACCCAGCAACTCGGTGCGCTCCCCATAGGGCCAGGACACCTTCGCCAGGTACGTGGCGGTGGTGGACTGGTTCGGATTGGCGTCCACGTGTTCCAACGTCCAGCTGAGCAGCTCTCCCCCGGCGTGACGAACTGCCGCGCTGAGAACGGGGCCCGCCCCGGGACCTGTCAGCAACCTCGACCCGTCATCCATCGCCAGCTCCCGAGACCCTGCGCGCGGATATCCAGGAAGCACGTCTTCCGTCCATGTCCTCGACCCTGAACACCCAGGTCGGCGCCACTGTGTCCCCCTCCGCCGGTTCGCGCGGGGAGAGTTCCACGCTCACCTCGTCCCCGACCGTGGGCAGGCGTCCGAGCCGGGCCATGACGTATCCCGCGACGGTGTCGTAGGGACCCTCGGGAATGACGTACCCGGAAAGTCCCGCGAACTCCTCGATGGTGGTCAATCCGTCAAGCCGGGCCAGGGGATCGACTCTCGCGGGCGATGTGCCGTCCACCACGTCGTACTCATCGGTGATGTCGCCGATCAGTTCCTCCACCAGATCCTCCAGGGTGACGATCCCCGACGTGCCACCGTACTCGTCCCGGACGATGGCCATGTGGGCCTTCGCGGCACGCATCGCGGACAGGGCCCGCAACAACTTCACCGTTTCCGGAAGGTTCAGCACGGGCCGCACGATTTCGGACAGCTGCCCTCCGCGTTCCCCGGCGTCGAGATCCATCAGGTCCCGGACGTGACAGAAACCGATCACCCTGTCCACGGAGCCGGCCGTGACCGGGTAGCGGGAATGGGGTGCCCCGCGCACTTCTTTGTAGGCCAGCTGAATGGGCATGTCGGAGGGCAGGAATTCCACCTCGGTGCGAGGCACCATCACTTCACGGAGGCTGAGCTGCCCTGCGGCGAAGACCTCGTCGACGATGTTGCGTTCCTCCTGCCCCAGAGTTGTCGATCCCGAGACCATTTCCCGCAGCTCCTCATCGCTCACGGCGTCCTTCGAGAGTTTCGGATCGCCGCCGAAGACCCGGACCACAACGTCGGTGGAGACGCCCAGGAACCAGATGACGGGACGCGCCAAGGACGCGATTCCGGCCACCAGGGGGGCGAGTGCCAGCGCGAATTCCTCGGCGCGTTGCATGGCGAGGCGTTTCGCGCTCAGCTCCCCGATCACGATGGAGAAGTAGGAGATCACGATCGTGATGATCACCAGCGCCAGCGGCTCGGCCACTGAGACGGGTATCCCCCAGCTCTCGAAAACGGGGGCGAGTCCCGCGGCCAGGGTCGCTCCACCGAACGCCGCGGAGAGGAAACCGGACAGCGTCACGCCGATCTGCACCGCGGACAGGAAACGATTGGGGTCACTCGTGAGTCGTTCAATGGCCCGGCCCCGTTTGCCCTTGACGGCAAGTTGCCTGATCTGTGACTCGCGCAGCGTCACCAAGGCCATCTCGGCGGCCGCAAAGGTGCCGCCGATCAGGATGAACAGCGCGATCAGCGCAATGTCAGAGGCCGCCGACATCAGCGGAAGATCACCGTCCTGTTCCCGTCCATGAGCACCCGGTGTTCGGCGAACAGACGCACGGCCTCCGCCAAGGTCTCCGATTCCTGGCCCCGCCCCTTGCTGACCAGCTTGCTGACTCCCATGGTGTGATCCACCCTGACCACGTTCTGTTCGATGATCGGTCCCTCGTCGAGATCGCTGGTGACGAAATGGGCGGTCGCACCGATGAGCTTCACCCCGCGGTTGTGTGCCTGCCTGTAGGGATTGGCCCCCTTGAAACCGGGTAGGAAGGAGTGGTGGATGTTGATGGCGCGCCCGGCCAGGTGGTCGCACAGCTCGGGGCTGAGGACCTGCATGTAGCGAGCCAGAACCACCAGGTCCACGTTCTTCTCCTCGACCACGCCTCGAAGCTCGGCCTCGAAATCGGCTTTCGTCTCGGGAACGACCACCCGATGGGTGAACGGCACCCCGTAGAAATCGGCCAGCGATCTCAGAACGTCGTGATTGGCCATGACGCCGACGATGTCGATGGGGAGGGTCCCCGCACGCCATCGGAACAGGAGCTCGTTGAGACAGTGCGCCGTCCTCGAGGCGAGCAACAGCACGCGGGTCGGACGTTCCATCTCGTAGATGTCGAATTCCGCATCGAGTTTTTCGGCGACGGGGCGCAGAACGCTCATCAGATCGTCACGCGTGGGGCCGATCAGGGCGATTCGGGTGAAAAAACGCCCCGTGTCGGCGGATGCGAACTGCTGACATTCGGTGATGTTGCCCCCCAGGGAGACGACGGCTCCGGTGAGGGCGTGGACGATGCCAGGACCATCCGGGCATCGCAACGTCATGACGAGGTCCTGCATGAGCCCCAGCGTAGGCCATGTGCACCGAGTACTTCGCTCTCAGCCGTTGATGAAACCCCAACCGTTGAAGAAACAACTCGCCTGGCGACAGGAACGCTAGGCTTGGCTCGCCTTCGGGCTCTGGAACCCGGTGCGACTCCGGGACGGTCCCGCCACTGTGACGCATCCGCGAAGTCAGGAACACCCCGCAGGCACCTCAACCACCCGGACGTGGATCCTGACGGAGGACACCTTGACCAGAATCGCACTGCTCACCACCACCGAGACCGACCTGCTCAGCGCACGCGCGAGCCAAGCCGACTACGTGTACGGCAATCCCGTGAAACTCGACGTCGACGCGGTGAAGAAATTGATCGACGGCGCGGAGCTGGTCGTGTTCCGTTTCCTCGGCGGCAGGGAACAACTGCCCGAGACCTTCACCACGTGCGTTGAATCGGGGTTGCCGCTGGTGGTTCTCGGTGGTCAGCACACCCCCGACGCCGCACTGATGGAGCTCTCCACCGTGCCGATGGGGGTCGCGGCGCAGGCCCATTCCTATTTCGTGCAGGGTGGTCTCGACAATCTTCGCAACGTGCACGCCTTCCTCGCCGACACCGTTCTGCTGACGGGTGATGCCTTCGAACCGGTCTCGATGATGCCCGTCTGGAGTGAACTGCCCCGGCCCGATGCCCCCACCGACGAGCCCGCAGGGCATCGCCGCCCCAGGATCGGCATCATCTTCTACCGGGCCCATTACGCGGCCGGCAACATCGCCCACATCATCGCTCTTGCCGATGCCATCGACGCGGCGGGTGGGCTGGCCGTTCCGATCCAGACCGCATCGCTGCGCGACCCCGACCCGGGACTGATCGAACACCTGGGCACCTGTGACGCCATCATCACCACCGTGCAGGCCTCGGGTGGTCTCACCCCCGCCGACGCTTCCGCCGGCGGTGACGAGGGCGCCTGGGACGTGGAGCAGCTCGCCAAACTGGACGTCCCGATCCTGCAAGGCCTGACCCTGACCTGGAGCCGGGAGACCTGGGAGGCCACCGACGATGGTATGGGCCCCTACGACGTCGCCACCCAGGTGGCGGTTCCCGAGTTCGACGGGCGGCTGATCACCGTCGCCTTCTCCTTCAAGGAGATCGATGCCGACGGCCTGCCCCACTACGTCCCCGATCCGGAACGCTGCGCCCGGGTCGCCGCGCTGGCCGTCAATCACGCGAGACTGCGACTGATCCCGCCCGCCGAACGGCGGGTCGCCATCGTCCTGTCGGCCTATCCCACCAAGCACGCCCGGATCGGCAACGCGGTCGGTCTCGACACCCCCGTCTCGATCATCCGGCTGCTGCGCGCCATGCGGGAGGCGGGCTACGACCTGGGAGCCCCCGGCGAGATCCCGGGCACCGGCGAGTTGGAGCCGGTGGAGGGCGAACATCCGGACACCACAGCGGGCAACGCCCTCATCCACGCCATCATCGCGGCCGGCGGGCAGGACGAGGAATGGCTGACCAGCGAGCAGCTGAGCGGTCAGCCCGTCCGTATCGACGCCGCCACCTATCGTCGCTGGTTCGCGGAATTTCCCGCCGAGCTGCGGGAGCAGGTGAGACAGACCTGGGGTGAGGCCCCCGGCAATCTGTTCGTGGATCGCGCCACCAACCCTGACGGCGAGATCGTCGCCGCAACCCTGCAGGCGGGCAACATCGTGATCCTCGTGCAGCCGCCCCGTGGTTTCGGGGAGAACCCGATCGCGATCTACCACGACCCGGACCTGGCGCCCAGCCACCACTACCTGGCCACCTACCGCTGGTTGGAGAAGAAGTTCGGGGCGCACGCCGTCGTCCACGTCGGCAAGCACGGCAATCTCGAGTGGTTGCCCGGCAAAACCCTGGCCCTCGATGCCGTCTCGGGCCCTGATGCGGCCCTGGGCAACCTGCCGCTGATCTACCCGTTCCTCGTCAACGATCCCGGTGAGGGCACGCAGGCCAAGAGGCGTGCCCATGCCACGATCGTCGACCACCTCATCCCACCGATGGCACGTGCCGAGTCCTACGGCGACATCTCCCGGCTGGAGCAGCTGCTCGACGAGTACGGCAACGTCTCCGTGATGGACCCGGCGAAGGCTCCCGCGCTGCAGGGCGAGATCTGGCAACTCATCAAGGCCGCCCAGATGCACCAGGACCTCGGACTCGAGGAACGCCCCGACGAGGATGCCTTCGACGAGTTCGTGATGCACGTTGACGGCTGGCTGTGTGAGATCAAGGACGTCCAGATCCGCGACGGCCTCCACGTGCTCTCGCAGGCTCCCGAGGGTGAGGGCATGGTCAACCTGGTGTTGGCGATCCTGCGTTCCAACCAGATCTTCGGGGGCCGCACCGACGGAGTACCGGGGCTGCGCGTCGCCCTCGGCCTGCCGGAGGACCAGCAGGACGTCTCCGTCACCCGGGAGGAAACCGACAGGGTGGAGGCAGAGGCCCGTTCCCTCGTGGAACAGCTCGCAGCGGCCGGCTGGGATACTGGCGCCATCGACGGCATCGTCGCCCCACTCGCCGGGCGCGACGGAATCGACGTCGCCGGGGTGCGCGCCGCCCTGGAGTTCGGCGCCACCGAGGTGATGCCCCGTCTGAAGGCCACCGAGGGTGAGATCCCCGCGGTCCTCCATGCCCTCGACGGCGGCTACATCCCTGCGGGGCCATCGGGTTCACCGCTGCGTGGCCTGGTGAACGTGCTGCCGACCGGCCGTAACTTCTACTCCGTCGATCCGAAGGCGATCCCGTCGAAGCTGGCCTGGCAGACCGGGCAGGCCGCGGCCGAGAACCTTGTGGCCCGCTACCTGGAGGAGACCGGGGAATACCCGAGCTCCGTCGGGCTGTCCGTGTGGGGCACATCCGCGATGCGCACCTCCGGCGATGACATCGCCGAGGTGTTCGCCCTGCTCGGTATCCGTCCCGTGTGGGAGGAGCAGTCCCGCCGGGTGGTCGGCCTGGAGGTCATGTCCCTGGAAGAGCTCGGCAGGCCCCGCATCGACGTGACCGTCCGGATCTCCGGGTTCTTCCGCGACGCCTTCCCACACGTGGTCGCCCTCCTGGACGACGCCGTGGCACTCGCCGCGGCGCAGGAGGAACCCGCTGAATCCAACTTCGTGCGCTCCCACGTGACTGCCGATCTGGAGGCCCACGGCGACGAACGTCGCGCCCGCACCCGCATCTTCGGTTCCAAACCCGGTACCTACGGGGCCGGGATGCTGGAGCTGATCGAGTCCGGGAACTGGCGTTCCGACGAGGACCTGGCCGAGGTCTACGCCGCCTGGGGTGGTTTCGCCTACGGACGCGACCTCGACGGCGCCCCCGCCCGCGACGACATGGAGAACAACTATCGCCGCATCAAGGTGGCCGCGAAGAATGTCGACTCCCGCGAACACGACATCATCGACTCCGATGACTACTTCCAGTACCACGGCGGCATGGTGGCTACGGTCCGGGCCCTGACCGGTGAAGCGCCGAAGGCCTACGTGGGTGACACCAGCATCCCCGACGCGGTGCGCACCCGCTCCCTCGCCGAGGAGACCGCCCGCGTGTTCCGGGCGCGCGTGGTCAACCCGAGATGGCTGGCGGCGATGCGCCGCCACGGTTACAAGGGGGCCTTCGAGATGGCCGCCAGCGTCGACTACCTGTTCGGTTTCGACGCCACCGCACAGGTGGTGGGCGACTGGATGTACGAGTCCGTGGCGAACACCTATCTGCTCGACGAGCAGAACCAGGAGTTCCTGCGCCAGGCCAACCCGTGGGCACTGCGCAGCATGGTCGAGCGTCTCCAGGAATCGGTGGATCGCGGAATGTGGGAAAACCCCGACCCCGAATTGATCAACCAACTCCACGAGCTCTACCTGGAGGTGGAGGGCGACCTGGAGGAGTGACGTCCCGACCAGCTGCGCGGCAGAGTCTGGAGGCTTGTTCACAGCCTCTCCGAAGCCGGTTGAGACCTTGGCCACAACCCCCTCACCAGAGGATTGTGCTGGTCGGTGCCCCCACCTTGTGAGCAAGCCTCATGGGATTGGGGCATTCATGAGATGGGAGACGATCCGACCTGACCGGTGGGTGTGGCCGGAGTCGTGCACAACATCCTGGTTGTGTGGCGCTCAACCCCGATTTTTGACGGGAAGGCGAGTCAGCCGAGGGTTGAGCGCCGCATGGGCCGCCGGGATGTCGACGTCTCTCTCAGGGCCGCCGGGTCAGTCAGCTTCGGGAAGAGCGAAGGCGTAGACGTCCATCACCCATCCGTGCTCCCGGCGCACCTTCGCCCGGGTGGCGATGATCTCGTCGATCACGTCCGCCAGGCGACCGCTCCTGAGTTCCTGGGATGGCAGTCCCAGATTGGCCGCCCACCAGATGGTGGCATCCGCCGCCTTCTCCACGAGGTGCTGGACCTTCAGGTGTCCGTCCAGCATCACCACCGTCATGCCCAGATCGGGACGCCACTGCTCCACCAACCTCCGGCCCGTGGTGATGTGCACGGGTCCGCCGACCTCGTGGAGCACGATGCCGTGGGCCGCCGCGAGGGCCTGGAAGGCCGTGATGCCCGGCACCACGTGGGGTTCGACGTCGACGAACTCGCGGATGCGCTCCACGATGCGGATCGTGGAGTCGTAGAAGGCGGGATCACCCCAGACGAGAAAACCGACGACGCTGCCCTCCGGAAGCTGCCTCATGACCTCCGCGTAGCCACGTGCCCGGGCCGCGTGCCAGTCGGCCACCCCGGCCTCGTACTGTTCCCTGGTGCGCTCCGCGTCCGGTCCCCGTTTCGGGTCGTCGACGGCGATGAAACGATACGTCCCGGCCTCCAGGTGTGCTTCACACAGGGAGCGGCGAGCATCCACCAGGTCGGCCTTCACCTCCCCCTTGTCCGCCACGAGGAACACGTCCACCTCACGCATGGCCTCGATGGCCTCACCCGTCAGGTGGGCGGGATTGCCCGCCCCGATACCGATGATGTTCACCTTCACCTTGCCACCTCCAGCAGCGCCGACACGTCCAGGTTGTCCTCGCAGGCATCCGCGAGTCGTTCAATCATGGCCTCCCGCTGTTCGGCGTAGCCGGGTGCCCCCTCGCTGGGCCGCCAGCCGCTGCCGGTCAGCCGCGCGATCTCCTCGAGGAAGGCCCGGCGGAAACCGTCGGACTCGAAGGCCCCGTGCCACATGGTCCCGAAGGTGGCGCCGACCTGCTGACCCTCGCAGAACTCCTCCCCGCCGGTGGCGTGAACCCGCCCGTGGTGGATGGTGTAGCCCTCGACCGGTTCTCCCCGCCAGGTCCCGGACGGTCTGCCGAGCACCTTAACCTCGCCGAAACGCACCTCGCCGGGAAGCAGGCCCAGGCCGGGGACGTCGCCGTCACCGGATTCGAGGTCGTCGAGGATGCGGTCGGTGAGCATCTGGTAGCCACCGCAGATACCGAGCACGGGCCGCTGCTGGCGGGCGCGGTCCCGGATCGCGTCTGCCAGGCCCCTGTCCCTGAGCCACGCCAGGTCCGTGACGGTGGCCCGCGATCCCGGCAGCACCGCGAGGTCGGCACTGGCGACCTGCTCGGGTGATGCGGTGACGACCACCTGGACGCCCGGTTCCGCGGCGAGGGCATCCACGTCGGTGGCGTTCGAGGTTCGGGGGAAGTGCACGACGGCGACGTTCAGCACCCCGGTGCCGGGACGCAGCGCCCGCGACCCGATGGTCAGGGCGTCCTCCCCGTCCAGCCACACGTCCGCCAGCCAGGGCAGCACACCGTAGTTCCTGAGGCCGGTGCGCCGGGTCAGCTCGTCCAGCCCCGGGTCGAGCACCGCCTGGTCGCCGCGGAACTTGTTGATCAGATATCCCACCAGCCGGCCCCGGTCCTGTTCGGAGACGATGCCGTGGGTGCCGAAGATCGCCGCCAGGGCACCCCCGCGGTCGATGTCGGCGGCCAGAACCACGGGCAGCCCGAAACGTTCCGCCAGGCCGAAGTTGACGTAGTCGCCCCGCCGCAGGTTGATCTCGGCGGGCGATCCGGCGCCCTCGCACAGCACCAGGTCGTGGCCGGCGGCGAGCTCCTCGTAGGCGTCGAAGGCGGCCTCGGCCAAGTGCTGGCGTCCGCTGGCGTACTCCCCCGCCCCGAGCTGGCCCGCGGGACGGCCACGGAGCACGACGAAACTGCGCCGGTCGCTGCCCGGTTTCAGCAGCACGGGGTTCAGCAGGCTGCTCGGCTCCACCCCGGCGGCCTGCGCCTGCAGGTACTGGGCGCGCCCGATCTCGGTGCCGTCCGAGCAGACCATCGAGTTGTTCGACATGTTCTGCGACTTGAACGGGGCCACCGTGATCCCGCGGCGCTGGAACGCGCGCGCCAGACCCGTCACGATCAACGACTTGCCCGCATCCGATGCGGTCCCGGCGATCAGCAGCCCGGTCATTTCCTTCCACCTCCGAACGCGATCAACGCCCCGGCCAGGAGCCCCGTGGCGGCGGCGGTGACGGCGGTCACCAGTTTCGCTGCGCGACGCACCTGCGGTCCCGTGGGGCGGGGGCCGTCGCCGAGGGTGGGGCGGGACTCCACCTGGTCGCCGTAGCGGTTCTCCCCGCCCAGTCGCACCCCGAGCGCACCTGCCCATGCGGACTCGCACCAGCCGCCATTCGGACTGGGATGACTGGCGCCGTCGCGCCGCATGATGCGCCAGGCCCGGATCGGATCCCCCCCGACCAGCGGCGCGCACACGCACGCCAGGGCCCCGGTGAGCCGCGCCGGCAGCCAGGCCGCTGCGTCGTCGGTGCGCGCCGATGCCGTGCCGAAACGCCCGTAGCGCTGGTTGCGGTGGCCGACCATGGCGTCGAGGGTGTTGAGGGCGCGGTGGGTCAGGATTCCGGGCACCCCCGCGAGGCCCCCCCAGAAGATCGTGCACACCCCGGCGTCGTTGGTGTTCTCCGCCATCGACTCGACGGTGGCGCGTCCCAGGCCCTCGGCGTCGAGGCAACGCGGGTCGCGGCCGCAGAGGTTCGGCAGCTGCTCCCGGGCCGCGTCGAGGTCGCCGCCGTCGAGCCGGTCGGCCATGATCCTCCCCTCGTCGGCGAGTCGTCTGGCCCCGAGCGCAGCCCAGGTCGCGGCGGCGGTGGCCGCGACCTGCGCCCAGCCACACCGCGCGGAAACCCGCTCCACCAGCATCCCGCCCACCAGCACGGGGGCGACGGCGAGCGCGGTGAACACCGTCCCCGCGGCCCTGTTGTCCGCGTGGGTGGCCTTCTCGACCCGGGTGGCCCAGGAACCAAACCATGCGACGGGATGGTGTTTCTGCGGGTCGGCGAACACCTGGTCCGCCAGCACCCCGATGGCGAGTCCCAGGCCGCGGTGTCTCAGTGTCATGCCACTCCGATCAGGTTCACGGTGAGCGCGATCCCCAGCCAGACGGCCAGCTGGGTCAGTTCGATCAGGGAACCGTAGCAGTCGCCGTTCAGGCGTTCCAGGCGCCGCAGGAGGTGTCGCTGCCAGCAGGCCGCGAACACCCAGGCGGCCACGACCACACCCGCCCAGCACGCCGCCGCAGGCCAGCCCAGCGACCACCAGGTGGCCGCCTGGGTGTTCGCGGCCTGCTGGCAGCGACACCTCCTGCGG
>NZ_LR027842.1:2074979-2520182 GCF_900607225.1 [Pseudopropionibacterium] massiliense
AAAATCGGTATAATAAGTCTGTTTGTTGCAAGCGGAAGACGGCATAATCCTCTCGGGTCTCGTGGGCTCGGAGATGTGTATAAATAAGAGGCGGCCGCCAGCGAGGACAAGGTGCCCGGGGCCGGTTCCTCACCCCGGCCCGGCAGCGCGGCGGCCAGCGGGACCCCCCGTCCCGCGGCCATGCCGAGGGCCATCAGCACCGGCCAGGCGCCGGGATGCGCCGCGCCGAGGGATGTCACCTCCAGCAGCAGCACCACCAGCAGCGAGGCCACCCCCATCGGGCCGATGTCGGACTGCTTCATGATCGCCCGCGCCTGCTCCGCGGGTTTCCGGGAGCCCAGCGCGTCCGCGACGTCCGCGGTGCCGTCCAGGTGCATGGCGCCGGTGGCGTAGGCCACCGCCCCGACGGCGAGCGAGGCACCGAGGAACCACGACCCGGACGCGGCTGCGGCCCCCCAGCCCAGCAGACCCGCGGCAGCCCCGAGCACCGCCCCCAGCCAGGGAAAGGCGAGGAGCCCGTCGGGGAAGTCCCGGTCGGCCCAGTCGTGTTTGCGCACCGGCAGCCAGGTGTACATGGCCACTGCGCTGTGGAGGGCGCGCAGTGGGCGCATCAGGCCCCCTTGACCGGCACGGGGATGCCGGCCACGCACAGCCAGACCCGGTCGGCGAGCGCCGCGACCCGCATGTTGAGGCGCCCCAGCTGGTCGGTGAACAGCCTGCCGGAGCTGGTGGCCGGAACCACCCCGAGCCCCACCTCGTTGCTGACGAACACCACCGACCGGCGGGTGGCGCGCAGCGCGGCCAGGAACTCCTCCACCCGGCCCTCCAGACGTTCCAACGCATCGGGGTCCCGGTCCCAGCAGCCGTCGTCGAGCAGCCTCGTCAGCCACACCCCCAGGCAGTCGACCAGCATGGGGGTGGCGTCGTCGCGGCGGAGCTCGGCGGCCAGGTCGATGGTCTCGACCGTCTCCCAGTGGGCAGGGCGGCGGTCCCGGTGGATCCGGAGCCGCTCCACCCATTCGGGATCGTCGGGACGCACCTCGGAGGTGGCCACGTAGGAAACCCTTGGTTCGTCGGCGAGCAGCGACTCCGCGAAGGTCGATTTCCCGGAACGGGTTCCGCCCAGGATCAACGCGGAACCCTTCACGCCTTCGACACTCCCTGACCGCTGAAGGTGCCCATCTCGTTCATGACCAGAGCGGCCGCCCGGACCAGCGGCAGCGCCAGGGCGCCGCCGGACCCCTCCCCGAGCCGCAGGCCGAGGTCCACCAGTCCGCGCAGCCCGAGGACCTCGTGGGCGGCGGTGATGGCGGGTTCCACACCGGCGTGCCCGGCGATCAGGTAGCCGACGACGTCCGGGCAGATGGAGCGGGCGACGAGGGCCGCGGAGCAGGAAACCACCCCGTCGAGAACCACGGGGACGCGCCTGGCCGCGGCGGCCAGCATGAGGCCGGTCATGGCAGCGTGTTCGAAACCACCGACGGCGGCCAGCGCACCGACCGCGTCCCCTCCTGCGAGCAGCTCCGCGACCCCGCCGACCTCGAGTCCCTTCTCGATGACCGCCACCTTGTGGGCGAGCATCGCGTCATCGGCCCCGGCTCCCCTGCCCGTGACCTCGGATACGGGCTTCCCGGTGAACGCCGCCGTCAGGGCCGCGGCGGGCGTGGTGTTGGCGAGCCCGACCTCACCGGGCACCAGCACGTCGGCCCCGGCGTCGATGGCGGCGTTGGCGGCCTCGATGCCGACGCCGATCGCGTCCAGGGCCTGCTCCACGGTCATGGCCGGGCCCCGGGTGAAATCGGCGGTGCCGGCCGCGATGCGGCGGTCCACGGTGCCCTCGGCGTGCTGCAGCAGGCCGACGTCGAACACCTCGGTCCCGGCCCCGAAGGCCCGGGAGATCACGCTCACCCCGGCGAACCCGATGGCGATTCCAGCGGCCATCTGGACGCTGACCTCCTGGGGCCAGGGGGTGACTCCCTGAGCGTAGACACCGTGATCGGCTGCGAAGACGATCACCTTCGGCTGCGATGGTACCGGCGGCGGGCACTGGGCAGCGATTCCGCAGAGCCGTACCCCGATGGATTCGAGCTCCCCGAGGGAACCCGGGGGTTTGGTCAGGTCGTCCTGCCGGGCGCGGCCCGCCTGGAGCCAGACATCCTCGACGGGGACGATGCGGGCGGCGAGCTCGGACAGCTCGGCTGGGGTGAAGGCCATGTTCACGTCCTTAGCTTGTTTGCCGGTGTTGTCGGCCGGTCCGGGTCACACGGGCCGACCGGGCGCACCGCCGAGGCTAGCATCCCCGGTCAGAACAGCTTGATGGGGCTGATGATGTCGGCCAGGATCAGCACCACGCCGCCGATCAGCAGGAAACCACCGACCACGTAGGCCACCGGAAGCATCTTCGCGGTGTCGACGGGTCCCGGATCGCCCCTGCCGCGAAGCCGCGCCAGGCCGCGCCGCAGGGCCTCGTAGAGCGCCCCGGCGATGTGGCCACCGTCGAGGGGGAGCAGCGGTACCAGGTTCAGCAGCGCGACGAACAGGTTGACGCTGCCGAGCAGCGACAGCCAGGAGGCCGCGCGGTCCTGGATCGGAACCGAATCCGCCACCGCGATCTCCCCCGCCACGCGGCTGGCACCGACCACCGAGATCGGGCTGTTGATGTCACGTTCCGCCCCTGTCACGAGACCGAACCCGACATTCCAGACCCGCACGGGGAAGGAGGCCAGCGCCACCAGCGACATGCGCGTGGTGTCCCACATCTGCCCCACTGTTTCGATCACGCCACCACGGACCAGTTCCCGGCCGGGTGAGACACCGAGGAAACCGGCCTCCACCTCGGAGGCCGGGTCGAGCTTGTCCGGCACCGACTGGATGATGGTGTTCACAGTGGGCAGCTCGATGGTCCTCCCGTCGCGTTCGACCGTGATGGCGGCGGCACCGTCGCGGTTCGCACGGATCAGGTCGGTCAGTTCGTCCCAGCTGCTCACCCTGTGGCCGTTGAAGGCCACCACTTTGTCCCCCACCATGAGGCCAGCCCGTTTCGCCGGGGTCTGGGGATCGCCGTCCTGGCAGGTGGCCGGGGTGCGGCCGGCGGGAATGACGCAGTCATTGACGACCGTCACCTCCAGCGTCGACTGCCAGGTGCCGTGGAAGAGGTTGACCCCCAGGAAAATGAGGAAGGCCAGCAGAAGGTTCATGGCGGGCCCGCCGAGCATGACGATGACCTTCTGCCACACCGGTTTCTGGTGGAACAGACGCCCGTCGTCGGCAGGGGTGATCTCCTCGTACTCGTAGCCCCGGGCCTGGTCGGCGAGCCGGGTCAGCCAGCCCTTGGGCTTGTCCGACTTCTTTTCGGGAGGGTACATCCCGATCAACCGGACGTAGCCGCCGAGCAGGAACATCTTGAACCCGTACTCGGTCTCGCCTCGTTTCCTGGACCAGATGGTTCGGCCGAATCCGACGAAGTACTGGGTCACCTTGACCCCGAAGATCTTGGCCGGCACGAGGTGCCCGATCTCGTGCAGGGCGATCGAGGCCATGATCAGGGCGAAGAACAGCAGCGCCAGGCCGATCAGTACGAGAGTGTTCAAGAAAGTTCCTCCACGAGTTCACGGGCACGTTCGCGGGCCGCGGCGTCCGCGGCCCGCACCGCTTCCAGGGTCAGTTCGGCATCCGGGACGTGCCCGGTTCCGAGATGTTCGGCCAGGCACCGGGCGATCAGGTCCGTGATCCCCAGGAATCCGATCCTGCGATCACAGAAGGCATCCACCAGCACCTCGTTGGCCGCGTTGTAGACGGCCGGGGCGGTTCCTGCGGCCCTTCCTGCGCGGCGGGCCAGCTCGACGGCCGGAAAGGTTTCGTCGTCCAGGGGTTCGAAGGTCCAGGTCGCAGGTCTTGTCCAGTCGCAGGGAGCCGCGGACCCCGGAAGTCTGTCAGGCCAGGTGAGCGCCAATCCGATGGGTAGTCGCATGTCCGGTGGTGAGGCCTGGGCCAGGGTCGATCCGTCGGTGAACTCCACCATCGAGTGGACAACCGACTGGGGATGCACCGTCACGACGATGTCGTCGAGGTCGACCCCGTAGAGCAGGGCGGCCTCGATCAGTTCGAGCCCCTTGTTCACGAGGGTGGAGGAGTTGATGGTGATGACCCGCCCCATGTTCCATGTGGGATGGGCCATGGCCTCCTCAGGTGTCACGTCCGCGAGTTCCTCGCGGACACGACCCCGGAATGGCCCCCCGGATGCGGTGAGAATGAGCCGGGCCACCTCGTCGGCACGTCCTCCGCGCAAGGCCTGGGCGAAGGCGGAGTGCTCGGAGTCGACTGCGATCAACTGTCCCGGGGCTGCCAGGCCGGTGACCAGTTTTCCACCGATCACGAGGGATTCCTTGTTCGCCAGGGCCAGGGTGCGACCTGCCCCGAGGGCCGCGAGGGTGGGTTCCAGCCCCGCCGCCCCCGTGATGGCGTTCACCACCACGTCGCAGTCCAGGGTGGCCAACTCGGTAGCGGCCTCGGGACCGGTCAGCAGGCGGGGCACCTCGACCCCACGCGCCGCGAGTTCCCGTTCCAGGTCCGCGGTCTTCTCCTGTCTGGCCAGGGCCACGCATGCGGGCCGGAACCTCGCCACCTGCCCGGCCAGCAGGTCGATGCTGCCGCCCGAGGCCGCCAGCGCCACCACGTCGAAGCGGTCGCGCCGGGAAGCGATCACGTCGAGCGTCTGGGTGCCTATGGACCCGGTGGAGCCGAGCAGAACGATTCGTCGCACCAGGACAGTGTGTCACGACGCCCCAACCGTGTCCCGACGCAACGTCGCCGGGCCGCCTCCCCATTGGGGAGGCGGCCCGGCGACGTTGCGTGTCCTCAGACGAGTCCGAACGCCTGCATGGCGTTCGCGACCTTGATGAAACCGGTGATGTTGGCGCCGACGACGTAGTCCCCGGGGGCGCCGTACTCCTCGGCGGTGGCGGCGCACATGTCGTGGATGTTGCGCATGATGCCGGTCAGGCGTTCCTCGGTGTACTCGAAACTCCACGAGTCGCGCATGGCGTTCTGCTGCATCTCCAGGCCCGAGGTGGCCACACCGCCGGCGTTCGCCGCCTTGCCCGGTGCGTACAGCACCCCGGCGCTCTGGAAGGCGTGAATGCCCTCGGGCGTGGTGGGCATGTTGGCGCCCTCGACCACGGCCTTGACGCCGTTGCGGATCAGGGTGGCCGCGTGCTCCCCGTTCAGCTCATTCTGGGTGGCGCAGGGCAGGGCGACGTCCACGGTCACGTCCCAGATCGAGCCGGCGCTGCCCAGTTCGGCGCCGTCACGGCGGGACGCGTAATCGGCGATGCGACCACGTTCCACCTCCTTGACCTGCTTCAGCAGCTCGACGTCGATGCCCGCCTCGTCCACGACGTAGCCGGAGGAGTCGGAACATGCGACGACCCTGCCGCCGAGCTGCTGCACCTTCTCGATGGCGTAGATGGCCACGTTCCCGGAGCCGGAGACCGTGACGCGTTTGCCGTCGAAGGTCTCACCGCGGGTCTTCAGCATCTCCTCCGCGAAGGCGACGGCGCCATAGCCGGTGGCCTCGGTGCGGACCAGCGAACCGCCCCAGTCGAGGCCCTTGCCGGTCAGCACACCGGACTCGTAGCGGTTGGTGATCCGCTTGTACTGACCGAACATGTAACCGATCTCGCGTCCGCCGACGCCGATGTCACCGGCGGGCACGTCGGTGTACTCACCGAGGTGGCGGTACAGCTCGGTCATGAAGGACTGGCAGAAACGCATCACCTCGGCGTCGGACCTGCCGTGCGGATTGAAGTCGGAACCCCCCTTGCCCCCACCGATGGGCAGACCGGTCAGGGAGTTCTTGAAGATCTGCTCGAAACCCAGGAACTTGATGATGCCCAGGTAGACCGAGGGATGGAACCGCAAACCCCCCTTGTAGGGGCCGAGAGCCGAATTGAACTCGACGCGGAAACCTCGGTTGACCTGCACCGTTCCCCGGTCGTCCACCCACGGGACACGGAAGATGATCTGGCGCTCGGGCTCGCAGATGCGCTCCAGGATCTTGTCCTCGAGGTAGCTCGGGTTCTTCTTGATGACGGGCTCGAGGCTCTCGAAGACCTCCCGGACGGCCTGATGGAACTCGGCCTCACCGGGGTTACGGGCAACCACGGACTCGAAGATGGATTGCAGCTGCTGATCCATTCGGACTCCTCGCTAGTTCGGTTTTCAGCTTTCGACCTGCGGAAGCCTAGTCACGATTTGTGAACAGTACGTTTCAGCCCAGAAACGTTCTCACACCTCGAAGATCTCACGGGCGGCCAGCTGCCCGCAGGCCCCGTCGATCTCGGAGCCGCGGGTGTCACGCAGGGTGACAGGAACCCCTCGTGCGTGAAGCGTGGCCACGAAGGCCGCCTCGTCCTCGGGCCTGGAGGCCGTCCACCGCGACCCCGGGGTCGGGTTGAGGGGAATCAGGTTGACGTGCACCCACCCCCAGTCGCCACGCCGTTTCAGAACGTCCGCGAGCAGGTTCGCCCGCGCGACGGAGTCGTTGATGTCGCGCATCAGGGCGTACTCGATGCTGACGCGGCGTCTGGTGACCCGGGCGTATTCCCACGCTGCATCGACCACCTCGGCGACGCTCCACCGGTTGTTCACCGGGACGATCTCGTTGCGCAGGTCGTCGTCGGGGGAGTGCAGGGAAACCGCGAGGGTCACGGGAAGCCCCTCCCCCGCGAGGCGCCCGATCTGCGGCACCAGACCGACGGTGGACACGGTGATTCCCCTGGCGCTCATCCCGAAACCCTTGGGAACAGGAGCGGTGAGGGTGCGGATGGCCCCCAGCACCGCCTTGTAGTTTGCCAGCGGTTCCCCCATCCCCATGAAGACGATGTTGTTGAGCCGGCCGGTGGCCCCCGGAACCTCACCCGCGGCCAACATCCGGTTGGCGGCGAAGGCCTGGATGGTGATCTCGGCCCGCGACAGGTTGCGTTTCAGCCCGCCCTGCCCGGTGGCGCAGAAGGGGCAGGCCATACCGCAGCCCGCCTGGGAGCTGATGCACAGGGTGGAGCGGTTCGGGTAACGCATGAGCACGGATTCCAGGAGGGAACCATCGTGCAACCGCCACAGCGTCTTGACGGTGCGGCCCCGGTCCGCGGTCAGCCTGCGCACCTGGGTGAGCAGGGGCGGGAAGAGCTGCTCACCGAGGTCCCCCCGGATCGCCGCGGGCAAATCGGTCCAGGTCGTGACCTCGTCGCTCAGACCGTCGAAGACGTGGCGGGAGATCTGGTCGGCCCGGAACGTGGGCAGGCCGAACGCCTCCATGGCGGCGCGCCGCTCGGGCACGTCGAGATCGAGCCAGTGCTTCGGAGCCCTGCCACGGGCAGGCGCGTCAAAAACCAACGGAAGATGAATCGGCACGTCAGCCCCCCATGCTCAACTTCAGGACGAGCCAGCCCACCGGCATCGCCACCAGCATCGAGTCCAGGCGATCCATGAATCCCCCGTGTCCCGGCAGGAAATTGGACATGTCCTTCAAGCCTGCGTCCCGTTTGATCAGGGATTCGACGAGATCGCCGAGCGTCGCGGCGGGGGCGATGCACAGCCCAAGGACCAGGCCAAGCTCCCAGGACGTACCGAGACACCAGAGAGCCGCCGCCACCCCGATGACCGCGGAGGTGGCGATGGATCCCGCGAACCCTTCCCATGTCTTGGAGGGTGAGATGTGCGGCGCCATCTTGTGACGCCCCAGCAGGCTACCGATGGCGTAGGCGCCGGTGTCGGAGGCCACCACGCACACGACAACCGCGATGATCCGCCGAGTGCCACCTGGTTCCGTCATCATCAGCGGGATGAAAACACCCATCAGCGGGATGTAGGCGATGATCAGCGCGCTGGCTGCGATGTCACGGATGAAACCGTCCCGGGGCAACAACAACCGCGCCACCAGGCAGGCCACCACCGTCCCGCAGACGCAGATCACGGCGAAGGTGGTGGGGGCCAGGCCCAGGTTCCACCGGAACATCGCGTAGGCACCGAGGACGCTGACGAGCGTGCCCGCGACTATGGTCTTCACCTGGGCGTGCATCCCTTTGCGCAGCAGCGCCCGATGAATCTCGACGACCGCCAGGCTCAGGGAGACGGCGGAGATCAGGACGAAGAACCACGGTGCCCAGAGCAACCCGACCGCCAGCGCAGCGAGAAGGATGAGTCCGACGCCGATGGCCATCGGGAGATCCCGACCGGCCTTCGGCGTCGGCATTGCCTGGGCTGGCTCCTGGGAAGACATCAGACCTCACTGAGTTCGGCTTCCTTGCTCTTGAGCAGCTCATCGACCGCATCCACATATTTCTTGGTGGTCACGTCCATGGCCTTCTCCGCCCGGATCAGCTCGTCCTCGCTGATCTCGGAGTTCTTCTCGAGCTTCTTCAGCGCGTCGATGGCGTGGCGACGGATGTTTCGCACGGCGATGCGGGCGTCCTCGGCCTTGGCCTTGGCGAGTTTGATGTACTCCTTGCGGCGCTCCTCCGTGAGCTGCGGCATGACGACCCGGATGGCGTTTCCGTCATTGCTCGGATTGACCCCGAGATCCGCTTCCCGGATGACCTTCTCGATTGCTGCGATCGCACTTCGATCGAAGGGGGTGATCAGCATGGTGCGGGGATCGGGCGAGTTGAACGTCGCAAGCTGCTGCAGCGGTGTCGGCGCCCCGTAGTAGTCCGCGTTGAGCCGGTTGAACATGGCAGGATGGGCCCGGCCCGTGCGGATGGTCGACAGGTCCTCGCGGGCGTGGTCCACCGCCTGTTGCATCTTGGACTGGGTTTCCTTTTCGACGTCGGCGATCATTGCCGCTCTCCTTTACCTAATGGGGTTGTCAGCGGGAAACGAACGTCCCGATGGGTTCTCCCTGTACGACGCGGCCGATGTTGCCCCGCTCGGACAGGTTGAAGAAGATGATGTTGAGGGCGTTGTCGCGGGCCAGCGCGATGGCGGTGGCGTCGGCGACCTTGAGGTCCCGGGACAGGAACTCGTCGTGGGTGAGGTGCTCGTAACGTTTTGCCTCCGGGTTGGTGCGTGGATCCGAGTCGTACACCCCGTCAACCCCCTGCTTGCCCATGAGCAGCACCTCGGCCCCGATTTCCAGGGCCCGCTGGGCGGCGACGGTGTCGGTGGAGAAATAGGGCATTCCCGAGCCGGCTCCGAAGATGACCAGGCGCCCCTTCTCGAGGTGGCGTTCCGCACGTCGTGGGATGTAGGGCTCGGCCACCTGGGCCATGTTGATGGCCGACTGGACCCGGGTGTGGATTCCCTCCTTCTCCAGGAAGTCCTGCAGGGCGATGGCATTCATGACGGTGCCGAGCATTCCCATGTAGTCGGCCCGGTCCCGGGCCATGCCGTTGTTGCTCAGCTCGGCCCCACGGAAGTAGTTTCCGCCGCCCACCACCACGGCCACCTGGGTGCCCCCGGAGACCACTGCGGCTATCTCCTTGGCAATGCTCGATATGACGATGGGATCGACCCCCAGTTTCCCGCCGCCGAAGACCTCTCCCGAAAGTTTCAGCAGCACGCGCTGGTATGGCTTGTTCATGGGGTCTGCCTTCCTGGTGGGTGACGCGTCACGGCACACAATATCGTCCCGAACGAAACGAGCGCGCCCCTGAAGGGACGCGCTCGTTTCATCCGGCCCGGTTCAGGCGCCCACGGCCAGGCGCGCGAAGCGCTTGATCTCGACCCCGGCGGCCTTCAGGACGTCGCCGACGGACTTCTTGTCCTCCCAGACGGCGGGCTGGTCCAGCAGCGCGACGTCCTTGTAGAACCCGCCGAGGCGACCCTCGATGATGCGCGGAATCGCGCCCTCGGGTTTGCCTTCCTCGCGCGCGGTGGCCTCTGCGATGCGACGTTCGTTGTCCACCACCTCGGCCGGCACGTCGTCGCGGGAGACGTAGACCGGGCTCATGGCGGCGATGTGCATCGCGACCTGGTGGACGAGGGCCTCGTCGCCACCGGTGTACTCCACCAGGACGCCGACCTGGGGCGGCAGGTCGGAGGCGCGGCGGTGCAGGTACAGATGGGTGTCACCACCGTAGGCCGCGACGTTGACCAGCGACAGGTTCTCACCGATCGTGGCGGCCAGCGACTGCACGGCCTCCTGAACGGTCCCGGAACCCAGCGGAGCGGCCTTGGCGGCCTCGAGGTCCTTGGCGCCGGAGGCGGCGACGGCCTCGACGATCTGCTCGGCCAGCCCGACGAACTCGGCGTTCTTGGCCACGAAGTCGGTCTCGGCGGCGAGCTGGATGAGGATTCCGTCCCGGCCCGCGACGATGCCGTTGGTGGCCTCGCGGTCGGTGCGTTTGGCGGCTTTCGCGAGCCCGGAGATGCGGAGCAGTTCGATGGCCTTCTCCTGGTCGCCCTCGGCCTCGGTGAGGGCCTTCTTGGCGTCCATCATGCCCGCGCCGGTGGCGTCGCGCAGCTTTTTGACGTCAGCAGCAGTGATTGCCATGTCAGTTTCCCGTCTTGTCGTGTGAAATTACTCGGACTCGGTCGCGGCAGGGGCCTCGGCGGTTTCTGGCGTCTCCACGGCGGCGTTGTCGCCCTGGGCCAGGAGCTCGCGCTCCCAGTCGGGCATCGGTTCGGCCTCGGTCTCCTCGCCGCTGCGACCGGAGGAGCGCTGGATCAGGCCCTCGGCGACGGCGTCGGCGATGACGCGGGTCAGCAGGGCGACCGACCGGATGGCGTCGTCATTGCCGGGGACCGGGTAGTCGACCTCGTCGGGGTCGCAGTTGGTGTCGAGGATCCCGACGATGGGAATGCGCAGTTTGCGGGCCTCGTCGACGGCGAGGTGTTCCTTCTTGGTGTCGACCACCCAGACGGCCTGGGGGGTGCGAATCATGTCGCGGATGCCGCCGAGGGTCTTGCTCAACTTGTTCTTCTCGCGTTCGAGGTGCAGCAATTCCTTCTTGGTCAGGCCGCTGCTGGCGGAATCGGTCAGATCCATGCCTTCGAGTTCCTTGAGGCGCTGGATCCGTTTGGTGACGGTGTGGAAGTTGGTGAGCATACCGCCCAGCCAGCGCTGATTGACGTACGGCATGCCAACCCTGGTGGCCTGCTCGGCGATGGTTTCCTGGGCCTGCTTCTTGGTGCCGACGAAGAGCACCTGACCGCCGCGGGCGACGGTGGACTTGACGAACGAGAAGGCGCTGTCGATGTAGCTGAGTGACAGCTGGAGGTCGATGATGTAGATCCCGTTGCGTTCGGCGAAGATGAAACGCTTCATCTTCGGGTTCCAGCGACGGGTCTGATGCCCGAAGTGAACTCCGGACTCGAGGAGCTGACGGGCGGTCACGACGGCCATGGCCGTTCCTTTCGCGATGGGCGCTGCCGCGCCCATCCTTGTCAAGGGCGAGTGGAACTCGCACGGGTGGTTGTTCTACGGACCCCACCGGGGTCTTCCTGATGCGCCCGGCGGCGGCACCCACGACGCGAAATCCCGGGACCACACCACCGCCGACGGTTCCCGTTGCGGCGCATGCGATGTCAATCGGGCGAGCCGATTGCGCGGCCAATCCTATGCCCGGCCAGACGAGGTTTTCAACACGGGACACGACCTTCACCTGCCGTGGAGGTCGCTGCGTTTCTTCTTCCACAGTGAAGAGCATGAGGAAGGCACTGCTCACGCTGACCCTTCTGGCGTCGGCTCTGTTCCCCACGGCGGCGCACGCGGATGCGGGGTTGGTTCTCTCGGCCCCCGTGCCGGGCGCGCTGTTGCGTCCCTTCGACGGCGGCACCTCTCCTTATTCCGCCGGGCACCGCGGTGTGGACCTGGCGGCCGACCAGGGCGCGGAGGTGCGTGCCGCGGCAGTCGGAACGATCTATTTCAGCGGGAATGTGGCGGGTCGCCCCTCGGTTTCCGTGGAACACGGCAACGGGTTGCGCACCACCTACACCCCCGTCGCCGGGTCCCTGCCCGAGGGGACCCGGGTCGAAGCGGGTGAGGTGATCGGGCATCTGGCGGGGCCACCGCACTGTGATCCCCGGTACTGCCTGCACTGGGGTTTGACGGACGGCACCACCTACTACGACCCGATGCTCTACCTGAAGTCCCCGCCCATCCGGTTGCTGCCTCACGGCACGACTCCACCGCCCGTCGCCTGGCTTCCACCCGCCCAGGTCCCGGGTCCGGCACCCGAACCCGGTTCCCTGCCGGTGGCCGGCCCCATCACCAGCCCGTTCGGGATGCGGGTGCATCCGGTCACCGGGGTTCTGAAGCTCCACGACGGGGCGGACATCGGGGCGGCCTGCGGCACCGCGATCCACCTGCCCTGGGCCGGGACGGTGGTCTCCGCCGGTTATGACGGCGGCTACGGCTACCGGGTGGTGGTGGAGCACTCCGGGATCCGCACCGGATACGCCCACATGCCGGGGATCGAGGTCACGGCGGGCCGGGCCTTGGAAGCCGGGGCCGTGGTGGGGCACGTCGGCAGCACGGGTTATTCCACGGGCTGTCATCTGCACTGGATGGCCTGGCGCAACGGCCAGGTCATCGACCCCCTCACCCTGGTGCGTTGATCCCCCTCAGGCCCGGGGATGAGCCTGTTGGAAGGCCGCCCTGAGTCGCTCGTTCGTGACATGGGTGTAACGCTGGGTGGTTGCCACGGAGGCGTGTCCCAGCAGTTCCTGGACGCTGCGCAGGTCCGCTCCCCCGGCCAGCATGTGGGTGGCCATGGCGTGCCGCAGCGCGTGGGGGCCGACGGATGCGCCGCCCGCCGAGGTGGCGGCGTGGACCACGCGGCGGGCGACCCGGGGGTCGAGGCCGCCGCCCCGGGCTCCGAGGAACAGCCGGGGCGGGCTGTCCGGCCCCGCCACGCGGTCCCGGACCGCCAGCCACGCGCCGAGGGCGCGCCTGGCCGGGGCACCCATGGGGACGGTGCGTTCCTTGTCGCCCTTGCCCAGCACCCGCACCGTCGAGTTCTCGAAGTTCACGTCGCGCAGCCCCAGCCCACAAGCCTCCGAGATGCGCAGCCCGCTGGCGTAGAGCAGTTCCACCAGGGCCACGTCGCGCAGCGCGATCGGATCACCAGCGGCGGCGGCCGCGGCCAGGGATGCGATGGCGTCGCTCACCTGCGCCTCGGTGGGCACCTCGGGCAGGGTGCGTGGCCGCCGGGGAGCACGCAGTCGGGTCGCCGGATCCGAGGGGATGAGGCCTTCCCCGTGCGCCCATGCGAAGAATCCCCGGGCGCAGGAGACGCGACGTTGCAGGGTCGCGGGTTCGGCTCCGGAGTCGACCTGGTCGGCCAGCCAGGAGCGCAGGTGCGCGAGGGTGACCCGACCCGGCGGGACCGGGACTGATGCAGCCATGCCCGCCAGGTCTGCCCGATAGGCACGGATGGTGTTCGGTGACAGACCACGTTCGGTCTCCAGATGCCTCCGGTATTCGGCGGTCAACGTGCCCCAGGGCCCTTTCATGGCATCAAGTGTGACAGTGGGCATACTGTTGCTCTGGACGACGAACCGGAGAACAGGAAGATCGATGCCCGAGGACCTCACCACCGGCGGCAGCATCCGTCCCATCACCCGCTGGGGCACCCCTGTGATGCACGCACACACCACGCCCGTCACCGAGTTCGGGGATGAGCTGCACGAGTTGATTCGCGACATGTTCGCCACGATGCGGGCGGCCGAAGGGGTTGGCCTGGCCGCCACCCAGGTGGGGGTCGGGGTTGCCGTTTTCATCTACGAGTGCCCGGATGCCGATGACCGCCTCCAGCGCGGAGTGGTCTGCAATCCGGTGGTGGAGCTTCCCACGGGCAAGGACCGCAATCTCGACGTCACCGAGGAGGGGTGCTTGTCCTGGCCCGGTGGCTACTCCGGGGTTCCCCGCCCCGACAAGGTCATCTGCCGGGGCCAGGACGCCTACGGCAAGGAGATCGAGTTGACCGGCACCGGGCTACTGTCCCGCTGTTTCCAGCACGAGACCGACCATCTGAACGGCACGGTGTTCGGGGATCGCATCTCGGCCCGCTCCCGTCGGAAACTCGATGATCAGGTGGCTGATCTGGCGTGGCGCTACCCCGAGGACTGGCCGGTCTCCCCCAAACGGGACTCCGCCCCGCGCCCCGGCGAGGAATGAGCCGGACCGCCGGGACCCATCATGCGGGACGCGACGTGTGTTGCATCCTGATCAGCTGAGAGAATCATCGCTGATGGTGAGCCACGATGGCGCCGCCCAACGTCGAAAGCGAATCATGAGAATCCGAACCCGTCTGCTGGCCCTGGCCTCGACCACGATCTTCCTTCCCGCGTTCCTCGGGGCCGCCACCCCGAGCTCCTGGGCGGTTCCTGAGCGCAACGAGCCGCCCCGGTTGACGATCGGCGCGGTGCAGGGCCCCGGCGATTCGAGCTCCTACGTGGGGCGCACCGTTGTCGTCGAGGGAGTGGTGACCGGCGATTTCCAGGGTGAGGGTCAGCTGGGCGGTGTGTTCATCCAGGACGCGGGTGACGGGGACGAGACCACCAGCGACGGCATTTTCGTCCACGACAAGGGCGCGAACGATCTTGCCGTCGGGGACCGGGTGCAGGTCAGGGGGAAGGTGGGCGAGTACAAGGACCAGACCCAGATCACCCCCACCGCGGTGACAAAGCTGAGCAGCGGTGATTCAGTGGCCCCACTGGAGCTGAACCTGCCGGTTACCGACTGGGAACGTCATGAGGGCATGCTGCTCAGGTTTCCTCAGGCCCTGACCATCCTCGACTCTCACGACTTCGACCGCTACGGGGAACTCACCTACGGCACGCAGCGGCAGTGGACCCCGACCGGCGTCGTCGATCCTGGACAACCCGCCATCGATCTGCTGGCAAGCAACAAGGCGGACCGCTTGACGGTCGACGACGGGCGCAGTTCCCAGAATCCCACTCCCGCCATCCACCCGAATGGGAAACCGATGTCCACAGACAACTACTTCCGCAGCGGCGACCGGGTCGCGAATCTGACGGGTGTGCTGGGTTACAACTTCGGCTCCTACCGGTTGCAGCCGACCGCGGGAGCCGATCACACCGCCGACAATCCCCGCCCCCCGGTTCCGGAGAAACAGGGGAACCTGCGGGTCGCGTCGTTCAACGTGTTGAACTACTTCACCACCCTCACCACGGATGACTCGCGGGCCCGGGGTGCCGACACCCCGGAGGAGTTCCAACGGCAGCAGGCGAAGATCGTCGCGGCCATGACCGCTCTCGACGCCGACGTCTTCGGGCTGATGGAGATCGAGAACAACGGCACCGCCGTCGAGAATCTGGTGGCGGCCCTCAACGCCAGGGCCGGGGACGGCACCTACGCCGCGGTGACGACGGGGAAGGTCGGGGGTGACGCCATCTTCCAGGCCTTCGTCTACAAACCGGCCACGGTGGAGCCGGCCGGCTCCTTCCAAACCCTGGGTTTCGGCAACACCGGGAACCGTCCCTCGCTGCTCCAGACCTTCCGCCACAAGGCCTCCAGTGAGCTGGTCAACGTGTCGGTCAACCATTTCAAGTCGAAGGGCTCGGCCTGCAAGGGCGACCCCGACACGGGCGACGGTCAGGGCAACTGCAACCAGACCCGCCGGAAGGCGGCGGAGGAGCTCGTCTCCTGGCTCCGGGGCGATCCGACCGGCCAGGGCGCCGCCCGCACCGTGATCATCGGCGACCTCAACTCCTACGACCACGAGGATCCGGTGACAACCCTCGTCGACGGTGGTTACGCCGACGTGGAGAAGAAGTTCACCGGCGAGCAGGCCTATTCCTACGTCTTCGACGGCATGTCCGGTTACCTGGATCACGCGCTCGCGAACCAGGCCGCGGAAACCAGCATCGTCGATGCCCGGGCCTGGCACATCAACGCGGACGAGGCGGACATCCTCGACTACGACATGACCTACAAGAAAGCGGCTGAGCAGGAGCTCTACAGCCCCGACCCGTACCGTTCATCCGACCACGACCCGGTGGTGGTGAGCTTCCGGCTCGGGGAACCCCAGACCCCGGCGCCTTCATCGCCGCCGCCTGCCGGGCCGACGTCGTCGAGAGCCGTCCTTCATCCCGGCCTGCCGAAGACCAGTGGGTGATCACCGCCGCAACCAGTGGGCGAAGATGGCCGCGGCGGTGGCCACGTTCAGCGAGTCGACTCCCGCCGCCATTTCAATCCCGAGGCGAACATCCGAGGCGTCCAACCAGTCGGTGCTGAGCCCGTGGCCCTCGGAGCCGAGCAGCAGGGCCAGTTTCTCCGGGGCCCGGTAGCCGGTCAGTGGCCTGGCCCCCGGTGGGAGGGTGGTGGCGGCGAGCTCGAACCCGGCTTCCCGGAGCCGGGCCAGATCCGCGGCGGAGTCGGTCATGCGTCGCCACCCGACCTGGAAACAGGTTCCCATGGATGCCTTGACGGCCCGCCGGTAGAGGGGATCGGCCCCGCCCGGGGAGATCACCACGGCATCCCAGCCGAGAGCCGCGGCGACGCGGATGATGGATCCGACGTTCGCGTGGTCGACGAGGTCCTCGCAGACCAGGACGCGATGGGCCCCGAGGATGACCTCCCACGGTGTTTCGTCGGGGCGCTCGAAACTGGCGAGGGCGCCGCGGTGCACGTGGAAGCCGCTCACATGCTCGATCACCCGGTCATCCGCCACCAGGCACGGAGCGTCAGGCCAGGCCGCAAGCACATCTCTGAGACCGGGCAGCCATTTCGCCGCCAGCAGGAAGGATCTGGGGCGGCACCCGGCCTCGGCAGCCCGTCTGATGATCTTGTCGCCCTCCGCGATGAAGATTCCCCGCTCCCCCTCAAGGCTGCGTCGAAGCTGCGAGTCCCGCAACGAGACGTAGTCACCCAGCCGAGGGTCTTCGGGACCAGTAACGTCGAGGCGCATGCGCGCAAGAGTAGCGGAAAATTCATTGGCCAAGATCGAATTCCACGATGAAAAGCTGACGCCATGGCCCGGCACTGGATGATGGATGATCTTCTGTCCACACCAGACCATGAGAGTTATTCGCAGGTCGCCCATCAGCAAACGAGAAAACCATTCAGGACATGTCACGAATGACCTATGACAGGACTTGTCGTGCGCGCAATTCTTTGCCTTATCTCTCGGAGATTGACCCGTCAAACCCGCTTACCCGGTTGCGCCGACATCCTCGCTTCTCGCCTTCTTCCCTGATGGCTTACCGCCCTTGCAGTCACATGCCAGCGATGCGAACATGAACCAACGACAACACGGCACGCATGCCCGTCATGTAGGCCGACAGAACACCGGAAGGCCAGCAAACCACTGAACCGATGAGGCTTATTTACAGTCATCCTCAAGCGTGCTCTGACCAGCAGCTTCAGTGATCGACACGTCGCCTGCGAATAAGCCTAAATGAAGTCCGGTTCGGAAGGCCGGAACAACACCCGATGAGCGGGGGTTTTACATCACCAGTCCAATAGTCTCAGCGAGACTGATTCGCAGCCTTTCTGAAGCTGGTTGAACCGGACCGCCACGAAGGAGCAGTTCGCGTCAAAACCACCAGAGCCCGCCGCGATTCCAGGACACGACCACCAGAGAACTCCGCTGGCCGGCGCCCCGCCTGTGAATAAGCCTCCTTATCGCTGTTTTGCTGGCTCTAATCCTGTTTTGCTGGGCTTGTTCACGTTTGCTGGCCTCACAGCACAGGCAAACGTGAACAAGCCCAGCAAAACATTGGCAAGGCCAGCAAACCACTGAAGCGGGGCCAACTCGACCCAGCCCGCACCCTGTGAATAATCCTCAATGAAGTCCGGTCTGGAAGACCGGAACAATCCGCGGCCGGCGTGAAGTTGGAACCTGCCACGAAGGCGTCTCAATGAAGTCCGGTCTGGAAGACCGGAACAATGCATCGTCGTTGAGTGCACCGCTCTTCGGGGTCGGAGAACCGTCTCAATGAAGTCCGGTCTGGAAGACCGGAACAATAGGTGACCACGTTGGCCGAGACCCTGGTTCCGGGTCTCAATGAAGTCCGGTCTGGAAGACCGGAACAATGGCTCGCCTCGGAAGGCGGTCCTGACAAGGAACTTTACCAGCCCCTGCGAGCGCTCCGCCTCGCGGGGCTCCACAACACACCACTCTTGAGTTGTCAGGGAGTAAAACACCTAGTCAAACCCCTGCGAGCGCTCCCTAGGGGAGACGACACGACCGGAGGTCTCGCAGCGGCTCACACCACCACGGACCCCTCGTCGGGCAACCTACCCGGCACCCCCAAGCATAACGGCGCCCGTCGGGGCGGAACCATCCCGGTAGCCTTCCCCCGCGCGGATGCCGCACAGGGGTCGGGGAGGGTCCTCCTTCGATCTGTCGTGGCGCCCGTCGGCTGCGCGGTGGCTCGGGTCAGAAAGTGGTGACCCCGTCACGATTCATGAAGGCGCCGTGGCCGGTTTCGGTGTTCCAGCAGGTCAGTCCGTTCTCCTCGGAAGCGCACACATACTTCTCGTAGTAAACGGCGGCGCCATAGGGGACCTTGGTGTCAAGTGGTGGAGATCCGGGGGCGAGGAAGAATCCTCTCCCGTGGGATCGGATCCCGTCAGAGAAAGAGCCATCGAGGGGAGCCGCCATCTTGATCCCATCGTCGTATCCGTAGGGCTGGTCTTTCTTGTGGCTCATGATCCCGCAGCCTGCGTATGCAATCAACAGATCGCCCCGATATTGAGGCTTGTTCACAGGTGGGGTGCCGGCCAGAGCAATCCTCTGGTGATCGTGTCTTGGGAACTGCTGCTGGCTCTGGTGGTTTCGAGGTGGAACTGCTGCTTCGTCGCGGTCCGGCTCAACCAGCTTCGGAGAGGCTGTGAATAAGCCTTTATCACTCTACGGTTCATTCCCTGTTGACCGCTTCCGATACTGAAAGCTGCTGGCCCTATCGGAGGGGTCGCACGAATTCCCGGTTTCACAGTTGAGAACCGGCTTTTCGAGGGCCACGGACATCCGACCCTCCAGCGGGCTATAGCTCCCATTTAACAAGATGTCGTTGTGTTTGGTGTTTTCTGGGGTATTACCCAAGATTTTGCTGCGGGGGCGGCATGTCGTGTTGCATCATTTTTACCGGAGCGCTTGAATAAGAGTTGTGGAAGGATTCGCTGCCGGATATGAAGAACTTTTGCAGGATTATCAGGTGAATGCTGTGTATCCGTCGATGCGGAAACGAGCGATGGGGCTGTTGATGCTGCATGTCGGGATCCCGGTGGAACAGGTTTCCAGGGTGGTCGGGAAGTCCGAGAGGTCGTTGCAGCGCTGGGTCGCTGAATGGCGTGATGAACGGATGGCCTCCTTGTACACCGGGCACATCGGGAACCGGAATGCAGCGAAACTGTCCCAAGCACAGCATGACGAGGTGATGCGGGTACTGCAAACCCCTCCCACCGACCCTGACGGGCTGCCGGTGGGGTTCTGGAGTCTGCCAAGGTTGAAGGACTACATTGCCACCGAGTTCGAGGTCGTCCTCGCGTCGGACTCCTCCTACCAGGTGCTGCTCCACCATGCTGGACTGTCGTTCAAGCAGCCCGCCGCCCGGGACCAGCGCCGCCCCGCCGAGGAGGTCGTGGCAGCCCGTGTGGAACAGATCCGCGACCTGGTCGATCACGCACGTGCGCAAGGGTATCTCGTGTTCGCAGCTGACGAGGTGCGCATCGAACACGAAGCACTCACCCGACGAGCCTGGTGCCGCCGAGGGGTACCCACCGTGCTGGAAGTGGACCGGCAACGCCGCTGCCAGTCCTACATCGGGTTCCTCAACCAGGCTGACGGGAGTGTGGAACTCACAGCGCTGGACTGGCAGAACAGTCACACCATCATCGATGCCCTCACCCAACTCGTCGACAAACATCCCGGCCAGAAGATCACGATCGTGTGGGACAACGCCGGATGGCACAAATCCCGGGAACTGAAACAACACCTCGGTAAAGGAAACAGGTTTGCAGACATCACCCTCCTGTGGCTGCCACCCTACTGCCCTGACCACAACCCCATCGAGCATGTTTGGGGCGAAGCAAAAACCCACATCAGCAACCCCCAACGCCCCCACTTCACCGACACCCGAAACGCATTCGAAACCTACATACGAAAGAAGAAATTCCCGTACCGCCTATAAACGACATCCTGTTTCAAGACTGCTATACCCTCGGTGCGTGATGCGAAAAATCCTGGCAGCGGCGTTGGCGCTGGTGTCCCTGCTGTCGCTGGTCCACCTGGGCCGCGCCACCCTGACCGGGCTGCGCGGCCCGGATGTGGTCGCCTCCCAGCTCTCCTGGTTGGCGGGGAAGGCGCCGTCAGCCGCATCCGAGATGCAGGCTTTGTTCCCCGAGGGCGAGTTCTTCACCTGGGCGTTGACCGGCCTGGCGGCCGGGAACCTGGCCCGTTCGGGCCACGATCCCCGGAGCCACCTCCCGCTCCTGGAAAGGGCGATCGCCGAGACCGGGAACCCGGTGGTAGCCGATCGTTTCGGCGCCAACGATCTGCTGCCACACGGGGCCTTCTACCACGGGTGGCGGCTGCTCCTGCTGGTGGACCGTGCCGCCCTGACCGGGGATGCGACGCACCTGGCCGAGGTGTCCTCCGAGGCCCGGGCCATCGCGGCGGCACTGGATGAGAATCCCCTGCCGTCGTCCTATCCCGGTGCGGCGTGGCCCTGCGACGTCGTCGTGGCGCTCGCCGCCGCGCACCGGGCCGACCGGCTCGTCGAGGTTCCCGGGCTGGCCGACGTCACGAAACGGTGGTTCGATGCGATGGAGGCGCACCGGGATCCGGACAACGGGCTGCTGGTCCACCAACGCGGGACCTCCAGAGCGCGCGGTGCGTCACAGTCGCTCATCCAGGTCTTTCTTCCCGACATCGACCCGGACCGGGCCGCCCACGAATGGAGGATCTACAAGCAGGCATTCCTGGCCCCGACGCTGGGGCTGGTAGGGGTCCGCGAGCACGCGCACGGAATCGACGCCCCCGGGGACGTCGATTCCGGGCCGCTCATCAACGGGGTCTCGGCCAGCGCCTCCGCGGTGACGCTCGCGGCCGCCCGCCGCCACGGAGATGTCGAACTCGCCACGGTCCTGGACCGGGAGGCCGACCTGCTCGGCCTGCCGCTGCCCACTGGCTCCGGCACGGCCTTCGCATTCGGTCTCCTACCCGTCGGGGACGCCTTCGTGGCATGGGCGCGGTCAGTTCCGGTCGGGGACGCACTCAGCGATCCCGCGCCTCAGCCGTGGTGGTGGCTCATGTGGCTGACGGCGCTCCTTCCCGGCGCCGCAGGCGGAGCTCTGTGGTTCGGGAGAAGAAAATCCCGCGGCGAACCACCCCCGCCACGATCCGCAGGTCTTCCCGCAAAAGAACTGTAGGCTCGGGTTTCGTGTGGTCGAAGATGAAGGACCCGTTCCTGCTCTACATCTTGCTCTCCGCTTTGATCGGGTTCCTGCTGCCGACCTCCGGAACGACCACCGATGCCCTCGACTGGGTGACGAAGGTCGCGATCTTCCTGCTGTTCCTCGGCTACGGGGCGCGCCTGTCGACGGCCGAGGCGTGGGCCGGCCTGAAACACTGGCGGCTGCACCTGACGATCTTCGCCTGCACCTTCGTGGTGTTCCCACTCATCGGCCTGGGGCTGCTTCACCTGCCCTGGTACTCCCCCGGCCTGGCGCTGGGGCTGGCCTTCCTGACGCTGGTGCCGTCGACGGTGCAGTCGTCAATCACGTTCACCTCCATCGCCGGCGGCAACATCGCGGGCGCCATCGTCTCGGCCACCACGTCGAACCTGCTCGGGGTGCTCCTGACACCGCTGCTCGTCATGGCCCTGCTGCCCACCACTGGCGCCGCCCCCGTCGGGTGGGGTTCCTTCGGCGCCGTGATGGTCCAGCTGCTGCTGCCCTTCCTCCTCGGGCAGTTCTCACGCCGCTGGACCGCGGATTTCATGGCCCGCAACCGGAAGAACCTCAAATGGCTGGACCAAGGTGTGATCTGCCTGGTGGTCTACGGCGCTTTCGGGGACTTCCGCCGCAACGGCATCACCGCCACCGGCACGGAGCTGCTGATCATGCTGGTGCTGTGCCTGGTCATCCTGGCGTTCATGCTGTGCTTCACCCGGCAGCTCGCCCGGCTCCTCGGATTCGGCCGCGCCGACGAGATCGCCATCGTCTTCTGCGGCACGAAGAAATCCCTGGCGACAGGGGTACCGATGGCGACGGTGCTGTTCGCGGGCCAGGCCGTAGGGCTGATCGTCTTTCCACTGATGATCTTCCACACCCTCCAGCTCATCGCCTGCACCATCATCGCGCAGCGCTACGCGGCAACCGATAGCCCACCAGACCAGTCACAAGATCACAATTCCTGACCGGGCGGTGGCGGCATCGGTCAGCCCGTGACGATTCTTGAATGCGATGGCCATGACGATGGCGTTGTAGAAGTAAGGACAGCACCGAGTGCACCGTCGTCGTCCAGCGCAGCCGACGTGATGTCACGGTCGCATCAGAAGTCGCGAAAGTGGTTCCCAGGGTCAGGGCGAAGTAGACGTAATCGGTGGTCACGGGATCTGCAGTTCCCGGAAACCTGATGGCCGGTCCGTACATGTGGTCCAAACGCTCGTAGTGACGGGCGTAGCTGAGGTGCAGCAGGAGCCAGCCGAGGACGGCCATGAGGACCGTCATAACGCCAAAAACGATCTGAATAGACCTCAGCATCGTTTGTTCATCGATCTCAAGCTGTTCAGGTACCTGGTCGATGACATCCTGCGGTGTTGTCAGCCCTATGAGCCCGCCGAGCAGACCCATGAAAGCGGCGACCACTGGGGTCCAGCCCAGGAGAAAAACCAACCAGGGCGGCAGCGCGAACACCGGGTCCTGATTGATCTCCTTGTCAGGAGTCAGCCGGTGGCGCCATGCGACCCACAGCATGAGAGCCACGTATCCCAAGGCCAGAAGAATCCAGGCCGCCATGAACCAAAGGGCCAGATTGGTGTCCCCACCCAGGATCGTCCCCAGCCCCAACAGAATCAGAAGCAACTCCACCAGGAGGCCAACAGTGCTCGAACGCGTCACGGGGCGCAAGTCTGCCACATCGCAATCCCTGAACACCCCAAAAATGCGGCTCCCGCCCTCCGTTCCCGGAGGGCGGGAGCCGCATTCATCGATTCCCTTCCAGGGGCCTCGCTGATCTCCCTGCGTCACGACCTCACTCGTCGGCGGCGCTCGGATGGGTCATGTCAGCGGGAACCACCCACTGGTCGAACTGCTCATCGGTCAGGAACCCGAGCTCCAGGGCCGACTCGCGAAGCGACAGGCCCTTGTGGTGGGCATTCTTGGCGATCTTCGATGCCTTGTCGTAACCGATGTGCCGGTTGAGGGCGGTCACCTGCATCAGGTTGGTGTCCAGGTTGGCCTGGATCCGTTCCTTGTTCGGTTCGATGCCGTAGGCGCAGTTGGAGTCGAAGGAGACGCAGGCGTCGCCGAGCAGCTGGATGGACTCGAGCACGCACCAGGCCATGACCGGCTTGAACACGTTGAGCTGGAAGTTGCCCTGGGATCCCGCGAAACCGACGGTGGCGTCGTTTCCGAAGACCTTCGTCGCCACCATCGTCATGGCCTCGCACTGGGTGGGGTTCACCTTGCCGGGCATGATGGAGGATCCGGGTTCGTTCTCCGGGATGAGCAGCTCGCCGATGCCGTTGCGGGGCCCGGACGCGTACCAGCGCACGTCATTGGCGATCTTCATCAGGGCGTCGCCCAGGACCCGCAGCGCACCGGAGACCAGCACCAGCGCGTCGTGGGCGCCCAGCGCCGCGAAGAGGTTGGCGGCCTGCTTGAACTCGATTCCGGTCTCCTCGGAGATCTTCTCGGCGGTGAGCGCCCCGAACCTGGGATGGGCGTTCAGGCCGGTGCCGACGGCGGTGCCGCCGATCGCCAGTTCACGGGCACGCGAATCGGCGTATTCGATGCCCTCCAGGGCGAAGTCGATCTGGGCCACCCAGCCGGAGAACACCTGGCCGAGGCGGATCGGGGTGGCGTCCTGCAGGTGGGTGCGACCGACCATGATCACGTCGTCGTACTGCTTGGCCTTCGCATCCAGGGTGTCGCGCAGCTTCCGGACCCGCGGGTACATGGCCGCCAGTTCGTTGACCACGGCGATGTGCATGGCCGTCGGGAAGGTGTCGTTGGAGGACTGGCCGCGGTTGACGTGGTCGTTGGGGTGGACGGGGGTCTTGGTGCCGAGTTCACCTCCGGCCAGTTCGATGGCGCGGTTGGAGATGACCTCGTTGACGTTCATGTTGGACTGGGTGCCGGACCCGGTCTGGAAAACCACCAGCGGGAAGTGGTCGTCCAGCTTGCCCTCGATGACCTCGTCACCGGCCTTGGCGATGAGATCGGCGATGTCACGCGGAAGCTCTCCGAGCTCCGCGTTCGCCAACGCCGCGGACTTCTTCAGGATGCCGAGCGCCTTGACCATCGGCCGGCCCCACACGAAGGTCTCGCGCCCGATGTCGAAATTGTGAAGCGACCTCTCGGTCTGGGCACCCCAGTACCGATCGGAGGCCACCTCAATGGTGCCCATCGAGTCGGATTCGGTGCGGGTGTTCGGTGTTGCCATTGGAACTCCTTTGCTCTGTCGCCAACGCCTCCAAGATTATCGTCAACGAACCGGCCCCGGGTCAGCGGGTGTTGCGCGCGTCCCACCCTTCGTTCTCAGCTCCGTGGAGCGGGGCGGGAACGGGCACTCCACCTGCCGTCATCGGTGCGGGAAACCACCAGGTCCATGCCGAACGCGGCACTCAGATTGGCGTCGGTGAGCGTTTCCTCCAACGGCCCGGCGGCGGTCACCCGCCCCCCGGAGAGCAACAGGCAGTGGGTGACCCCGTCGGGGATCTCCTCGACGTGGTGGGTCACCAGGACGCTGGCGGGGGAACCGGGGTCCTGGAAGAGCTCGGTCAGGGTTGTGACGAGAGCCTCACGGCCCGCCAGGTCGAGTCCGCTGGCGGGTTCATCGAGGAGCAGCAGTTCCGGGTCGGTCATCAGTGCGCGGGCGATCTGCACACGTTTGCGCTCCCCCTCGCTGAGAGTGCCGAAGGTGCGGTCCGCCAGATGGTCCACGTACAGGGAGTAGAGCAGGCCGCGGGCACGCCCCTCATCGCCACTGTCGTACTCCTCACGCCAGCGCCCTATCACCGCCCAGGCGGCCGAGATGACCACGTCGAGGACCCGCTCCCCCGCAGGGATACGTTCGGCCAGCGAGGAAGAGGTCAATCCGATACGGGGTCGCAGCTCGAACACGTCGACCCGGCCCAGCACCTCGTCGAGCAGGCGAACCGTGCCCGAGGTCGGGAACATGTTCGCCGACAGTACGGACAACAGCGTGGTCTTACCCGCCCCGTTGGGTCCCAGCAGCACCCAGCGCTCGTCCTCCCCGATGCCCAGGTTCACCGAGTCCAACAGAGTCGAGGTTCCACGTCTGACCGTCACATCTTCGAGCGCTGCCACCATTGCCATGGGGTCAACGTTACTCGTACCGGGAGTTTCGCGGGCAAGGACCTGTTCCACCCGCGAAACCCTCCCGGCCTCGTCAGGCCCCGGTGGAGTGGAGACCACCATCGACGTGGATCACCTCACCGGTGGTGGCGGGGAACCAGTCGGAGAGCAATGCCACGACGGCCCTCGCGGTGGCCGTCGTGTCGGCGGGATCCCACCCGAGGGGGGCCCGCTGTCCCCAGATGTCGTTGAACTCGTCCGCCCCGGGAATGGCCTTCTTCGCGATGGTGTCGATGGGCCCTGCGGCGACCAGGTTGGACCGGATGCCCTCGGGCCCCAGGTAACGGGCCAGGTAGCGGCTGGCCGACTCGAGCCCGGCCTTGGCCACCCCCATCCAGTCGTACTGCGGCCAGGTGACCCGGGCATCGAAGGTGAGCCCGACGATGGAGGAACCGGCGTGCAGCATCTCCCGGCAGGCCACCGCCAGAGAAACGTAGGAGTAGGTGGAGGTGTTCAGGGAGATCCCGACGTCCTTCCACTCGGTGTTCAGGAAGGCCCCACCGAGGGCCCGCTCAGGATTGGCGAAGGCGATGGAGTGGACGATGCCGTCCAGACGATCGCCGAAGTGTTCACGGAGCTGCCCGGGCAGCGCCGCGAGGTGTTCGGGATCGGTGACGTCGAGTTCCAGCACGGGCGGGACGGTCGCGAGCCGCCCGACGACGCGCCGCGTCAGCCCAACGGCCCGGCCGAGGTTGCTGACGACCACCTTTGCCCCCTCCTCCTGCGCGATCTCGGCGACGCGGTAGGCGATGGAGGTGTTCATGGTCACTCCGGTGACCAGGATGTTCTTGCCTTCGAGGATTCCCATGTAGATGCTCCTTGTCTTCTTTTTATCTCAGTGACCCATTCCGAGGCCGCCGTCAACCGGGATGACGGCGCCCGAGACGTATCCCGCCTCCGCCAGGAACAACGCCGCCCCCGCGACGTCCTCGGCCTGCCCGAAGCGTGCGGCCGGGATCTTTTCCAGGTATCCCTTGACGACCTTCTCCCCCAGCGCCGCGGTCATGTCGGTGTCGATGAATCCGGGGGTGATCACGTTGGCGGTGACGTTCCGGCTTCCCAGTTCGCGGGCAACGCTGCGAGCCATGCCGATCAGCGCCGACTTCGAGGCCGCGTAGTTGACCTGCCCGGGCGATCCGATCAACCCGACCACCGATGAGATCAGAATGATCCTCCCGAACCGGGCACGGGTCATGGGGCGAGCCGCCCGCCTCACGACACGGAAGGTACCCGTCAGGTTGGTGCCGATCACCGCGTCCCAGTCCGCGTCCGACATCCGCGCCAGTAGGGTGTCCTTCGTCACACCGGCGTTGGCGACGAGCACACCCACGCTCCCCAGCTCGGCCTCGACCCTCTCGAAGGCTGCATCCACCCCGGACTGATCCGTGATGTCGCATTCGACGGGCAGCACTCCCTCGGGAACCTCACCTCCGGTGCGGTGAGTGCCCGCGACGCGATACCCCGCGTCACGGAACTTCTCGGCGATGACACGGCCGATGCCGCGCGTCGCCCCGGTAACGAGAACAACAGGCTTGTCTTGCACGGACCACACACTATCGTTGGGAGGCGTGATGGCCAGCCGCCCCGTTCCCGAGGGGCTCCTCGGCGTGGTCACCTGGCTCAGCTGTCCGGTCTGCACCGTTCCCTTGCAGCTGACCGGTGGAACGCTCAGCTGCGAGAACCGCCACTGCTTCGACATAGCCCGCCAAGGACACCTCAACCTGTTGCTGAGAGCCGCACCGAGGAACGCCGACACCCCCAGGATGCTCGCCGCACGCGACCGTTTCCTGTCCGGGGGCTGGTATGAACCGCTGACCCGGAAGGTGGTCGCCGCCTTGGCCGGCGCAGACCGGGTGCTCGAGGCAGGAGCAGGAACCGGCCACTACATCGGGGCCTTCCTCGACGCGACCCCCGGGGCGAGAGGCCTGGCGGTGGACGTCTCACCCGCGGCATGCCGTCGCGCGGCCAGACGCAACCCACGCCTGGGATCCGTCGTCGCCGATGTCTGGCGTCGCCTGCCCGTCGCCACGGGAAGCCTGGACGCCGTGCTCTGCGTGTTCGCCCCCCGCAACCCCGCCGAATTCGCCCGGGTGCTCGAACCGGGCGGACGACTCGTGGTGGTGACCCCGGGCCGGGATCATCTCACGGAGCTGCGCGAATCTCTCGGCCTGCTGGGACTCGATCCGGAGAAACTGGAACGGCTGGACGGTTCGATGACCGGTTTCGACCTCGTGGACCGGCAGGAACTCACCCACCCGTTGGACTTGTCCACCGATGCCGCGACCGACCTCGTCGCGATGGGCCCGAACGCCTTTCACATCCACGACGTTCCCGGAGCGACAAGGACAACCGCTTCCTTCGTGATCAGCACATTTCAAGGATGCTGAGTGATGTACCGCAGGGTGATGCCCAACCGTTCCGCACAATGGCGGAGGAAACACCATGATGACCTGAGCCGACGTCGTCGCGCGACGAGGATCACGGAGAAGTGCGCGTGGTCGGCAGGGCAACCCGGTCCAGCCCTCCCACCGAAGGACCCGAGATAGCCAGCCACCATCCGCGGAGCCTCTAGACTGACATCGTGCTGCATCCCGTCCCAGGTTCCCCGCATGCCGACAAGGCGCGCCTGCGACTGGACCGTTGGGCCATCTCGGCCGTGATCGTGTGCGCCTGCCTGCTGATCCTCACATCGGCGGCGGTGACCGAACTCGAAGTGGGCAAAACCGGAATCAGCCACCTGCAGCTTTTCCTGGTCCCGGCTGTTGCGTTTCTCGCCTTCGCCACCGGCGTCAGGATTCACAGCGACCCGGCACGCTGCCGTCCACCCCGCTCGCTGGTCGTTGCGACGCTTGCCTTTCTCGCGCTTCTCCTGCTCGCGGCCCTGTCGTTGCCCCTGACGAATCATGTTGCCAGCGTTCAGTACGACATCCCGTCGGCCACGATCCCCGTGCCGCTGGTCTACCTGGCCAGTCCTCTGGCCTCAGCCGGGTTGACCTGCCTGCTGGCCGTCCTGGCCGTGAACCTGGCCCCTCCCGACCAGTTGTTCCGCATCCTGTGGTGGTTCGCCGTGATCAGTGCGGCAGCCACTCCCGTGGCACTGATCTGGAACGCCATTCACGAGGATCTGTTCGGCCGCCTGGAGACCCGACTGGGGGGAGCAGCAGTCATCCACTTGGTGTTCCTGCTGGGAATTTCCGTGTGCTTGGGCGCCGTCCAGCAGGGCCATCGCAGGATCCTCTCCTCCTTGGCGGGGCTCGCTCATCTGCTGTGGTTCATAGCCTCTGGAGCTCGCGCCGGGCTGATCTCCCTGGGGGTGTTCCTGCTGCTGGTGGCACTCCCTCCCATCATCAACTCAGTGAAACGGCGCCCCACACGTCTGCCCTTCATCGCCGCAACGGCCCTCGTTGCCCTGACGGGTTTTCTGTTCACCGCCAAATATGTTCTGGGCAACCGAGGAGTGGACGTCACCGGCGGGGGACGTGTCGAAACGTGGAGCTACGGCCTGCACCAGCTTTTCTCCTCACTGCCAACCCTGGTCTTCGGAACCGGCTACGGGGTGCTCTGGCCCTGGTTCGCCTTCGAGGCACAGGCACTGCCACAACCCGGTGCGCACGGCACCAAACAGATGCCCTTCGGGGTCACGCTCTCCCACGCGCACAATCTCTACGTGGCGGTTTTCTCCGAACTGGGGTTGATCGGCCTCGGCCTCCTGCTGATCACCCTCGGCACCACCTGTTGGGCATGGTGGCGGGCCCGAGGGGTTGTGGAACGCACCATGGCTGCCGGACTCGTGGCCACGCTCCCCAGCTTCTTCTTCGACACCTACCTGATCAAGAACTTTCCGGTCAGCTTTGTCTGGTGGGCCGTCCTTGCCGCATTGCTGACGATGCTCGACGCGCGGGAACAGTCCCATGACGAGGAGCACCGTCGCGTGAAGAACGAGACCGAGCGCGAACGATCCCGCGCACTCAGACTCGGGGCTCACTGACCACCAGGCAGGCCACCAGGTTCGCCCCTGCCGCCTCCAGGAGACCCAAGGTCTCCCGGACGCTGCCGAGTGAATCCCGCGGATCCGCCAACAGCACGGTGGTACCACCTCCTGCAACGGCTCGAAGCGCCACGGGATCGGCCCCGTCGGGAGCCGCCGTCACCGCGATGCTCTCCGCTCCGAGTTGCTCACCAAGCCCGTGGCACCACGGACCCAGGTTCACTCTCTCCCCGGTCCCGACCAGGACCACCTCCCCGTTCTCGGAAGCCCTCATGTGCGGGGACAGCACCGCGGCCAACTGTTGGAAGGACTTCGGGTCCGCATCGGCGCGAAGCACCAGCCGCCCATCGGTGGCCAGCCCATCACCGGAAGCAACCAGAGGTCGCAATGCGGCCAGCCCCCAGACGATGACCGAACCCACGACGATCCCCAGAACCCCACCTGCGGCCAACGAAGCCCCCCTGCTGACGCCGGTGGTGACAGTTTTCACGGGCGCTTCGACCGCTTCTGCCCTGAGCAGCTGTGGTTCGCTTGGATGCAACCCCCTGATCTCCGCCACCATTTCCTCGGCGAACACCTTGGCGACCGTTGCCGACTGCTCCTGATCCGGCAGGGTGACAGTGAGGCTCATGAGCTGATCAGAGACAACAACCGTCGTTGCGCCCGCAACCTGCTCGGCCGTCATTCCTGTCAGGGTGGCCACTCTCCCGGTGACGCGGCTTCCCTGCGCGAGTACCTGATAGAGCGACATCTCAGAACGGATCATGGATGTGACGCGTTGCGCATCCTCGGGGGTTCCCGCGGCCGAGGCAGCCAGGACAACCACCCGTGACGTGGTGCTGTAAACGGTACGGGCGACGTTGCCGACGGCCCAACCACTCGCCAGACCCACCACTGTGGCGGCCGCGATCACCAGCCATGACCGTGTCAAGGCACTCGCGAAATCGCGCAGGTTCATGTCACTCCAGGGACGTCGACGTTTGGACGTCGCAATTATAACGACGATCGTTATAAACGGTCGAGACGACTACAGCCCGAGGAACTTCCCGAACTCCGCGCACGCCCGTTCGGCCCGTTCCCGGGTGGGCATCTCGCAGAAGATGCGCAGAAGTGGCTCGGTTCCGGAGAACCTGGCGATGATCCAGCCGTCCTCGAAGTAGACCTTGCAGCCATCCCGGTACGAGACCTCGCGCACGTTCTCCGAGAACTCCGGCAGCAGACGGTCCTCCATGAGGATCCTCAGGATCTCCGGTTTGCGTTCCGGATCGAACGTGACGTCGGTCTCGGCCATGTAGTGGGGGGCGAACTGGCCCGTGATCTCCTCGTAGATCTCGCTCATGGGCTTGCCCACCACTGCCAGCATCTCCACGAGCAGGGTCGCGGCGTAGATCCCGTCCTTGCCGGAGATGTGCCCCCTGACGGTGAGACCGCCGGAGGACTCGCCACCGATGATCGCGTCGGTTTCGAGCATCTTCCCCGAGACCCACTTGAAGCCGACGGGGACCTCGTGGCATTCCTGCCCGAACTGGTGGGCCACGTCATCGAGCAGCGACGTGGTGGCCACGTTGCGGACCACGGGACCCCGCCACCCCTTGTACTTCAGGAGGTAGTAGTAGAGGATCACCAGCAGCTGGTTCGGGTGCAGGAAGTTCCCCCTGTCGTCGATGACCCCGAGCCGGTCGGCGTCGCCATCGGTCGCTATCCCGAGAGCGCAGCCGTTGTCCACCACGTAGCGTTTCAGCGATTCCAGGGAGGCACTGTTGGGCGAGGGCATGCGTCCCCCGAACAGGGTGTCGTGGCGGTCGTGGATGACGTCCACCTCACAGCGAGCCGTCATGAGGATGGTCTGCAACGAGGTGCGGGAGACCCCGAACATCGGATCCAGTGCGATCTTCAGGTTGGCGTGGCGAATGGCATCCATGTCCACCTGGTCGATGATCGAGTCGATGTACCCGTTGAAGGGGTTGATCTGACGGATCAGTCCCCGCGCGACGGCCTTGTCGTAGGGAACCTGCCCGATCGCGGCTTCACGGGCACCCTCAAGTCCAGCCATGCGCTCCTCGAGGTCACGCGTGACGACTTCATCGGCGTCCCTGCCGCCCGCGGTGAAGACCTTGATCCCGTTGTAGAGGGCCGGGTTGTGGGATGCCGTGACGGCCAACCCGTAGGGCAGGCCCAGGTTCTTGACGGTCCACATGATCAGCGGAGTGGGGGCCTGGGCGATCCTGATCACCCGGCACGCCACTCCCTCCCCCGCGAACACCTCGGCCGCCCACGTGGCGGCGACATCGGACAGGAATCGCCGGTCGTAACCGATCACGAGACCCTGATCCTGGTTCCCCTCCTCCTTTATGCGCTGGGCGAGCGCCCCGCACAGCAGCCTCACGTTGCTGCGAGTGAATTCGTCACCGATGATTGCCCGCCAGCCGCCGGTGCCGAAGTTGATGCGCGCCATGGCCATGGCCCTTTCTTGCTCCTAGACTGCACTCAGAGTAGACACTCCCGATCAGCAAACTGTTCAAACTTGCGCATTTTCTGCGCAGAACGCGCAGCATGATCATGAAAAATGCTCAAAAAATTGATCGTTCACGCCAAGGCGATGAGCTCGGCATAGTCATCACTCCACAGATCCTCGACCCCGTCGGGCAGAACCAGCACCCGGTCCGGTTCCAGGGCCTGGACCGCACCCGGGTCGTGGGTGACGAGCACAACGGCCCCCGCGTAGGACCGCAGAGCGGAGAGCACCTCCGCCCGGGAGGCCGGGTCGAGGTTGTTCGTCGGTTCGTCGAGCAGCAGCACGTTGGCGGCGGAGACAACCAGCATGGCCAGCGCCAGACGGGTTTTCTCTCCGCCGGAGAGAACCTTCGCTGGTTTGTCCACGTCATCCCCGGTGAAGAGGAAGGAGCCGAGCAACCTGCGAACCTCCGCGTCACCCAGGTCCGGGGAAGCGGAGACCATGTTCTCCAGCACCGATCTGCCGGTATCGAGGGTCTCGTGTTCCTGCGCGTAATAACCGATCCGGGCCCCGTGCCCCAGAACCCGTTGCCCCACGTCCGGCTCCTCCAGTCCGGCGAGGAGCCGCAGCATCGTGGTCTTTCCGGCACCGTTCAGTCCAAGGATGACGACCTTGGAGCCCTTGTCGATGGCGAGATCGACGGCGGTGAAAACCTCCAGCGAACCGTAGGCCTTCGAGAGATCGCGGGCCATCAGCGGGGTTTTGCCGCAGGGGGCCGGTTCAGGAAAACGGATCCGGGCCACCTTGTCGTGTTCCCGTTCCCCCTCGATCCCGGACAGCAGTTTCTCGGCACGTTTGGCCATGTTCTGGGCGGCGATGGCCTTGGTGGCCTTGGCGCGCATCCGATCGGCCTGGGCCATCAGCTGTGAAGCCTTGCGTTCCGCGTTCAGGCGTTCCCGTTTGCGGCGTTTCTCGTCGGTCTCCCGCTGCTGCAGATAGCGTTTCCAGTCCATCGCGTAGAGGTCCAGTTCGGCGCGGTTGGCGTCCAGGTGAAACACCTTGTTCACCACCGCCTCGAGCAGGCCGACGTCGTGGCTGATCACCACCAGGCCGCCGCCGAAGCTCTGCAGATAGCCCCTCAGCCACGTTGTGGAGTCCGCGTCGAGGTGGTTTGTGGGTTCGTCCAGCAGGAGGGTGTCGGCGTCGGAGAACAGGATCCGGGCCAGTTCGATCCGACGTCGCTGACCACCCGAGAGCGTGTAGAGCGGCTGCCCGAGGACGCGGTCCGGCAGCCCGAGGTTGGCGGCGATCCGGGCCGCCTCGGCCTCGGCGGCGTATCCCCCGGCCGACAGCAGCGCGTTCTCGGCGCGGGCGTAGGCCGCCATGGCCTTCTCCCGTTCGGTTCCCTGCGAGGAACTCATCTCCTGCTCGGCCCGTCTGAGACGCGCCATCACCTGATCCAGCCCGCGGGCCCCCAGGATCCGGTCGCGGGCGAGCTGCTCCGGTTCCCCCGAGCGGGGATCCTGCGGCAGGTAACCGAGTTGTCCGGAGCGGGTGACGGTCCCGGCTGCGGGCAGTCCCTCCCCGGCGAGTATGCGGGTCAGGGTTGTCTTCCCGGCGCCATTGCGGCCGACCAACCCGACGCGGTCCCCCGCCGCGATCTGGAAACTGACCGGGGACAACAGGAGTCGCGCCCCGGCGCGTACCTCCACTTCCTTGACCTGCAGCACGTCGGCGATTCTGCCCGCCACCCCGAGCCTTGATCCCGTCAACGGCCCGTCCCCCGTGTGGAACCAGGAATCTGGCACCATGAAGGATAGAGGCCATCGTGAGTGGCCGTCCCAGATGAGTCAGGAGTCAGAACATGGGTTTCATCAAGGCCTTCACAGGCGCGCTCGGCGGTGTCTTCGCCGACCAGTGGCTGGATTTCCTCACGGTTCCCCGCGGCATCAACCCGACAGCCGCGTTCCTTCCCGCCGTTCACGAGGGAAGGAACGCCGGACGCGGCTCCAACACCAAGGGCTCGGAAAACCTCATCAGCAACGGCTCAAAGATCGTGGTCCCGGATGGCTACGGACTCGTCACCTTCCAGGATGGGCAGGTCACTGGCTTCGTGGCTGAGCCCGGCGGGTTCGAGTTCCGCGGCCAGGACCCCTCCTCCCAGTCGGTTTTCGCCGGCGACGGGGTGTTCGGGCAGGTGATCCGCAACACATGGGAGCGCATCAAGTTCGGTGGCCGACCGAACGCGATGCAGCAGGCCTTCTTCATCAATCTCAAGGAGATCCCGGACAACCGCTTCGGAACCCAGTCCGAGATCTACTGGGACGACGCCTACCTCGGTGCGCAGGTGGGAGCGATCACCCGCGGCACCTACACGCTGCGCATCGTTGATCCCCTGCTGTTCATCTCCACGGTCATCCCCGGTGCCGCGATCGCGAACAACCAGGTCTTCGATTTCGCCGATCTCGACAACCCCGTCACCGATCAGCTCTTCACCGAGGTGGTGGCGAGCCTGGGCGCGGCCTTCTCGAAGTACACCAACGATCCCAGCCGGGAGAACCGCATCACGCGGCTACAGCAGGATTCCATCGGATTCGCGAAATCCCTCAGCGAGGCCGTCGAGGAGAACTACCAGTGGCGTTCCGGACGAGGCCTGGCCATCGAGCGCGTCGCCCTGGCGGCCATCGAGTACGACGCCGACACCCGGGCGCTGCTCTCCGACGTGAAGAAGGCCGATGCGCTGCGCGGGGACCGCGGCGCATCCTTCATGCAGCAGTCCGTGGCCCGCGGAATCCAGTCCGCAGGTGAGACCGGAGGCGGTCAGGGACTGGTTGGCATGGGAATCGGGGTTCCGATGATGGGCGGAATGGTGGGAGGCTTCCAGCAGCCCGCGCAACAGCCTGCTCCCACGCAGCCCGAGCAGCAGACCTCCCAGGCAGGTTCCCAGGAGGATCCCGTCGCGAAGCTGAAGCAGATGAAAGAGCTGCTCGACGCGGGAGTGGTTTCCCAGGAGGAGTTCGACACGCTGAAGAAGCGACTGCTCGGGTTGTAAGAGGACACCGATACGATGACAGCCCCCGGAAACGGCGGCCAGGGAGGACCTCAGCTCCCCTGGCCGCCCGGGTCCCCGTACCCTCAACAGCCGCAGCAACGCAACACCGGAGGTCCTCCCACGGTTCACCAGTCCCAGCAACCCGCACCACGACATTCCCCGCCACAGCAGATGCCCAATCCCTTGAGCGAGAACCCATATGCCGCCCCGGGAAGGTTTTCGGCACAGCCGGTTTCCCCCGGCGCCCCGGGAAACTCTCCGGTTCCCCCGGTGCCTCCGCAGCCGGAGGCCATGGCCCGGCAGGAGACCCAGGCCACCGTGCCAGAGCCCCATGTGCTCGACATTCCGGAGAATGAACGCACCGGGGTGATGATCAAGTGCCCCAACTGCGGTGGCACCGACATCCGCTACATCGTCGAGGCCCATGCACTGGTCTGCGCAAACTGCCGATCCCGCCACAACGAGCCACGTCTGGAGGATCAGGTTGACCTCACCGGCGGGATCCGGGACCTGCAGGGCACCACCGTGACACATTCCTCCCAGAACCTGGCCGAGCAGAGCATGGTCACGTTGAAATGCGATGGTTGTGGAGCGGAGGTGGTCATCGACGTGCACGAAACCGTGCAGGTGCGCTGCCACTGGTGTCGCAGCTACCTCTCCCCCAATGCCAGGATCAGCAATGGCGCCGCTCCGGATGCCGTGGCTCCGTTTCTGATTCTTCAGCACGACGCCGTCGAGACCATCCGTGGGTTCGTGGAGAAGCGGAAGTTTTACGCCCACCCCAGGTTCAAACGGGAATTCGCCCCCGAGAACGTGGTCGGCGTCTATCTTCCCTATTTCGTCTTCGACGGGCAGGCGCATGCCGATCTGACAGGGCAGGGCGAGGTGCAGACCAGAAGCTGGACGGAAAAGCGCGGGGACTCCTGGGAGACCTACTACTCGGCCGACGTCTACAACGTGACGCGAGGTTTCGACATGAGCGTCGACGACCTGCTGCTGGAGTCCAATCGCGAACGCGGAAACATGGTCGACCCGTCCCAGACGAACAACATCATCAATGCGATCCTGCCCTTCAACGTCAAGGACGCCCTGCGCTACAACCCGAACTATCTTCGTGGATTCACGAGCGAGCGGCGTGACGTGAACGTCACCGAGATGGATCACACCGTCCGGGACCACCTGCTGAGCATTGCCCGCGCGAAGGGAGAGAGCATGGTGGAGAAGTACGACCGCGGAGTTCGTTGGGATTCCGAACACGTCGATCTCCAGGGCTCGCGCTGGGTGACGATCTACCTGCCGGTGTGGTTGTACTCCTACTACCAGCCCGATCGCAGGCTGAAACATTTCGTGGCGGTCAACGGCCAGAACGGCAACGTGATGGGGTCAGTGCCCATCAACCGGACAATGCTGTACCTGATGACCTTCCTGGTCCTCGTCATCGGCACCGCAATCGGGCTGGTGCTGTTCGTGGCAACTTTGTGATGGGAGCGGACATGTCTTTCTGGCTGGTTCTGTTGGAGCGCTCGTCCTCGGGAAGCATCCGGCTTGCCCTGTTGGCACTGGGGCCGGTCGCCGCCATCGCCTTCTACGGCTATGTCATGTCGCGGTACAGAAACGCCGACAAGTCATACCAGTTCGAGAGAACCACCCACATCGAGCTCCAGAACGTCCAGGGGTCGGACACCTACTTCGATTCCATCAGCCGCACCCAGGACAAGCACGTGAGGGGCCACGAGTACTCCAGCAACCCGAGAAACCGACTGCGACCCCAATGACCACAGCCCATCAGATGTCGGTCAGGAAATCGAGGATGGCTCTGTTCCACTGATCCGCGTGGGAGACGTTGATCCCGTGGGGTCCACCCTCGATCACGACCAGCTGCGTCTGCGGCGCGTACTCGGGCATGCGGGCACTGGACCTGGCCAGCGGGACGTTCTGGTCCCCGTCGCCGTGGATCACCAGCAGCGGGACGTCGATGCGGCGACAGTCCTCGCGCAGGTCCTCGGTCCAGGAGAGAATGGTTGCAACCGCGGCGTGCGGGGCCGACTGCCGGGCGATCTCAACCGCCTGCTGCCGGACCTCCTCGGGAACGGTGAGCCCCTGGTCGTTGCTGTAGAACCAGCCGCAGAACTGGTCGACGAAACCGGCGTGGTCGGCGGCGCAGGCATCCGCCAGCTCCTGGAATCCTTCGCGGGGCATGGCGCCGTCGGGATTGTCCTTCGTGATACACAGGGCCGGGCAGATGGACCCGGACAGGATCGCCGCACCGACACGCTCCGATCCGCGCGTCGCCAGGTAGCGGGCCACCTCACCACCACCCATGGAGAACCCGAGCAGGACCACGTCGTGCAGGTCGAGGCCGGTCAGCAGGGCGTCCAGATCGGCTGCCAAGGTGTCGTAGTCGTAGCCGTCGCGGGGTTTCCCGGACTGCCCGAACCCGCGCCGGTCGTAGGTGATCACCCGGTATCCGGCGGCGGCGAGCACCTTGGCGTTGTCGGCGAACGCGGCCCCGGACAGCGGCCAGCCGTGGATCATCACGATGGGTCGCCCGGATCCGATGTCGGTGTAGTTCAGGTTCACCTGGTCCGGGGTGGTCAGCTTCGGCATCTTCGCCCTCCAATCATCGGCTTCCCTCGAGACTACTCGACGGGTCCCCGGAACGGCGCCGGCCCCGGTTGGAACCGGGGCCGGCGCGGGTTCACCACGACATCACTTCTTCTCATCCCGGAACTTCGCCCTCAGCGCACTGAAACGTTCCTGCACCTTGTCGAGGCGTTCCTGCACCTTCTCCTGGCGCTCCTGGCGTTTCTGATCCCGCAGGGCTTTCCGTGCGGCCTCGGCCGCCGCCTCCGCGGCCTGCTGCTGGGCCTCGATTTCACTGATCACCTCGGCGACGGGCCGCCTCACCAAGGTGCCATCCACGCTGGTCGCGAACGCGTCGAGTGCAGCGGTGCCGTCCTCCGTCACCTGCGCCAGGATCGCGTTGCCGCCCGGGGGAACGGTTCTGGCGAAGTCGGAGACGATGTCGTCGCCGAATTCAAGGCGGCTGGCGTCGACGAATGAACCCGCCAGCGCCCCGGCTCCCAGGCCGAGAAGCATGCCCAACGGCCCGCCGAGCACACCGACGAGCATCCCGACCAGCGATCCGCCGGTGGTGGCGGCGCCTGCCTCACGATCCACCCCGTCAGCGACCCGGACCTGACCGTTCTCGTCACGTTCGACGACGACGGCCGCCCCCAGCTGGAATCCGGGAGCACTCCTGAGCTTGCTGAACGCCTCGTAGGTCCCACTGTGGGTGGGAACGGTCAAAACAACGATGCTTTCGGACATGCGTCCTCCTGTTCACTACCCGCGATCGAATCGAAACAACCGGATCTCGGCCACGCACGGGTGTTTCCACGCTACCCGGGGAAAGGCCCCTCTCCCCCCCGGACGCGCCGACCCTCAGAGGTTGTAGCCGATGGCCCGCAGTTGTTCGCGGCCGTCCTCGGTGATCATTTCCAGGGTCCACGGCGGCAACCACACCCAGTTGATGGTCACCGAGTTCGCGAGGCCGTCGAGCGCGTATTTCGTGTCGTACTCGATGCGGTCGGTCAGCGGGCAGGTTGGTGAGGTGAGGGTCATGTCGAGGGTGACGTTGGCCTCCTCGTCCACGGTGACCCCGTAGAGCAGGCCGAGGTCGACGACGTTGACCATCAGCTCGGGATCGACGACGTCCTTCATCGCCTCCTCGATCTCCTCCTCGGTGGGGATCGGTGTGGCCGAGTCGTCGCCGGGCAGTTCGTCCTTGACCAGATCCGAGGGGCGCGGGTCGGGGGTGTACATCAGTTCTCCTTCGCTGAGGCCTGGGTCACGGCGTCCCGGAGGGCCGACCAGGCGAGCAGGGCGCACTTGACGCGCGCGGGGAATTTCGAGACGCCGGCGAAAGCGATGGCGTCCTCGAAGCGGTCCTCGTCGGGGGTGATCTCCCCCTTGGAGTGCATCATCTCCAGGAAGTCGTCGTAGAGCCCGGAGAAGTGGTCGATGTCCCGGCCGATCACCAGGTCGCCCAGGACGGATGTGGATGCCTGCGAGATGGAGCATCCCTCGCCGTCGTAGGACATGTCGGCGATCGTGTCGCCGTCCAGGTGGACGCGCAGGGTCAGCTCGTCACCGCAGGACGGGTTGACGTGATGCACCTCGGCCTCGTACGGTTCCCGCAGTCCGCTGTGATGCTTCTCGCGGTAATGGTCGAGGATGATCGTCTGATAGAGCTCGTCGAGGTTCATCGTGCTCCGAAGTAGTCGCGGGTGAACACCAGCGCATCCGCCAGTGCGTCGATCTCCTCCCGGGTCGTGTACAGGTGGGCCGATGCCCGGGTGGAACTCTGGTGGCCGAGCCTCCTGTGCAGCGGCCTGGCGCAGTGGTGCCCGCCCCGGATTGCGATGCCACGGGAGTCGAGCACCTGCATGACGTCGTGCGGGTGGATACCCTTCAGGTTGAACGAGCACGCCGATCCGCGTTCGACGGCCTCCGCCGGGCCCAGCAGCAACAGCCCGTCGATGCTGGTCAGCTTGGCGAGCATGTACTCGGTCAGCTCGTGTTCGTGAGCGGCGATGGCGTCCATCCCGATCCCCTGCAGGTACCTGATGGCGGCGGCGAGCCCGGCCGCCTGGGCGATCGGCGGGGTGCCGGCCTCGAAGCGATGCGGCGGTTCCGCGTAGGTGGAGTGGGTCATCTCGACCACCTCGATCATCTCCCCCCCGCCGAGGAAGGGCGGCAAGGATTCCAGGAGCTCTCCCCTGCCCCACAGCACACCGATGCCGGTAGGGCCGCACATCTTGTGTCCGGTGAAGGCCACCAGGTCGGCTCCAAGCTCGGTGACGTCGATGCTCTGGTGGGGTGCCGACTGGGATGCGTCGACCACCATCACCGCGCCGACCGCATGAGCCTTGGCGGCGATCTCGGCCACCGGGTTGCGGGTACCCAGCACGTTGCTCACGTGGGCGACGGACACCACCCTGGTGCGTTCGTTGATCAGCCCGTCACGTTCGGCGGCCTCGAGATCGAGCCGCCCCTCGTCGGTGACGTCGAACCAGCGGAGCACCGCCCCGGTTCGTTCACACACCAGCTGCCAAGGAACGATGTTCGAGTGGTGCTCCATCACGGAGATCACCACCTCGTCGCCGGGGATCAGTCGGGCCGACAGGGTGTTGGCCGCCAGGTTGAGCGCCTCGGATGCGTTCTTGGTGAAGACCACCTCCTCGGGGGCGGCGGCGCCGATGAAGGAAGCGACCAGGTGCCGGGCCCCCTCGTATGCCTCGGTGGCCTCGGCACCGAGCACGTGCATCGCGCGCGCCACGTTGGCGTTGTGCCGCAGGTAGTGCTCGGCGATCGCGTCAACGACCACCCGGGGTTTCTGGGAGGTGTTGGCCGAGTCCAGGTAGACCAAGGGGTGCTCCCCCACCCTGCGCCCCAGGATGGGGAAATCCCTTCGAATCGTTTCGACGTCAAAGGTCACTTCGGTCCTCTTCCTTCTCGACTGGCGTTCTCCCTGGTCCGGGCGCGCTCAGGCCTTGGCGGCCGCCGCCTTGACGTAGGCCTCGTAGCCCTCGGCCTCGAGTTTGTCGGCCAGCTCCCGACCCCCTTGGTCGACGACGCGACCGTCGACGAAGACGTGGACGAAGGTGGGATCGATGTAGCGCAGGATGCGGGTGTAGTGGGTGATGAGCATCACGGCCCTGTCCCCTTGGGCGGAGTAGCGGTTGACTCCTTCGGAGACGATGCGCAGAGCGTCGATGTCGAGACCGGAGTCGGTCTCGTCGAGAATGGCCGCTCTGGGGTTGAGCAGCTCCAGCTGGGCGATTTCGTGACGTTTCTTCTCTCCACCCGAGAAACCCTCGTTGACGGAACGCGCGGAGAAGGAGCTGTCCAGGTGCATACGGTTTAGGACGTTCTCGACGTCCTTGACCCATGTGCGGATCTTGGGGGCCTTGCCGTCGAGAGCGGTCTTGGCCGTGCGAAGAAAATTCGCGACGGAGACTCCCGGCACCTCGACCGGGTACTGCATCGCCAGGAACAGTCCCTGCCTGGCACGTTCGTCGACGGTGAGGTCGGTCAGCTCGACGCCGTCGAGGGTCACGGAACCGGACGTGATCTCGTACTTGGGATGCCCCGCGATGGCGTAGGCGAGAGTGGACTTCCCGGAGCCGTTGGGACCCATGATCGCGTGCACTTCACCGGAGTTCACGGTGAGGTCCACGCCCTTGAGGATCTGTTTGGCCCCCTCCTCGGTCAGGACGTCGACGTGGAGGTCGGAGATGACGAGATTGGACATGGTTTTCAGGACTCCTGGAATTCGGTGATGGGGTGGTCGAGATCGACCAGCACCTGCTGGTCATCGATCTGGACCGGGTAGACGTTGACGGGTTCCGTGGCTGGCAGGCAGAGGGCACGGCCGCTTCGCAGGTCAAAACGGGAGCCGTGAAGGTAGCACTCTATCGAACCGTCCTCGACGTCCCCGTCGCTCAGGGGAACGTGCCCGTGGCTGCAGAGATTGTGGATGGCGAAGTACTCGCCCTGGTGAAGCACGATGGCGATCTCGTGTTCGTCGACGGCGAGCGGGATCTCGGGGATCAGCTCGTCGAGGGTGGCGACGGCGACGAAGCTCACTGAGCGGCCCTCATGGCCTCGGCCGCCATGTCGAGTTCCTTCTCCACCTGGACCAGCAGCCTCTCCTCGATCTCGGGAACGCCGATGCGCCGGATGATGTCGTTGAAGAAACCGTGCACGACGAGGCGTCTGGCCTCGGCCTCCGGGATGCCGCGGGAGCGCAGGTAGAAGAGCTGGAGGTCATCGAACCGGCCGGTGGTGGAGCTGTGACCGGCTCCTTCGATCTCGCCTGTCTCGATTTCCAGGTTGGGAACGGAATCGGCCCGGCAGCCGTCGGTGAGGACGAGGTTCTTGTTGGACTCGTAGGTTTCGATGCCCTCGGCGACCTTCCGGATCAGCACGTCACCTATCCACACCGAGTTAGCGCCTTCGCCCTGCAGCGCACCGCGATAGTCCACGTTGGATCTGGTCTTCGGGGCGTTGTGGTCGACGAAGAGACGGTGCTGGATGTGTTGCCCGGCATCGACGAAGTAGAGACCGTACTGCTCGAGTTCACCGCCGGGGCCTGCGAAGCGGGCGTTCTCCTGGAGCCGGATCACGGCGCCACCGAGCGATGCCTGGACGGTGCGGACCCGGGCGTCACGTCCGACCTCGAGGCTGATCTGGCCGCCGTGGATGGCATCGGCATCCCAGTCGTTGACGTACACGAGGTTCACCTCGGCTCCATCACCGACCCGAATGTCGTACTTCGCGGCGTAGGATCCGCTGCCCTTGTAGTGGAACACGATGGTGGCGCGGGAGTTGGCTCCGACCTCCAGCACGAAAACCTCTGCCGCCTCCACGCCGTTCCCGGTCCCGACGTGGACGTTGGCCTGGTCGAGTTCGGTGTCTGCTGGGACACGCATGAGCGCCAGCTCCGCGCTGCGAGCCACCGCCAGGGCCGCGACACGGTCCACCGGAGGTTCGACAGCGAGGTCCCGCAGCGCGCTTACGGGCATGACGGTGAACTCCACGCCAGCAGGAGTTTCCCCCTCCCAGTCGAGTCCGGGAAGCACGTCGCCCTCGGTCAACAGCCCGGCAAGACGTTTCAGCGGGGTGAAGCGCCAGATCTCCTCCATACCTGTCGGCTTCGGATGATCGGCGACGTTCCATGACGGGGTGGGATGAAGATGAGATGCGACGGTCTCGACGGCTCCGATCCCATTCGCTGCAGCAGTGGTGCTCAACTTTTTTTCCTCTTGTCCGTTTCGTTCCGGGGCCGACATCAGCCGACCGCACCTTCCATCTGCAGCTCGATGAGCCGGTTGAGTTCCAAGGCGTATTCCATGGGGAGTTCCTTGGCGATGGGCTCGACGAAACCGCGCACGATCATGGCCATTGCTTCGTCCTCCTCCATGCCCCGGGACATGAGGTAGAACAGCTGGTCATCGGAGACTTTGGAGACGGTCGCCTCGTGGGCCATGGAGACGTCGTCCTCGCGAACGTCCACGTAGGGATAGGTGTCGGAACGGGAGATGGTGTCCACCAGAAGGGCGTCGCATTTCACCGAGGACGCGGAGTGGTGAGCTCCCGCATCGACTTTGACCAGGCCGCGGTAGGAGGCGCGACCACCGCCGCGGGCAACCGACTTCGAGATGATCGACGAGGATGTGTGGGGAGCGCAGTGCACCATCTTGGAGCCCGCGTCCTGGTGCTGCCCCTCGCCGGCGAAGGCGATTGACAGGGTCTCGCCGCGGGCGTGTTCCCCCATGAGGTAGACGGCTGGGTATTTCATTGTCGCCTTGGAACCGATGTTGCCGTCGATCCACTCCATGGTGGCGCCCTCCTCGCAGACGGCGCGCTTGGTGACGAGGTTGTAGACGTTGTTGGACCAGTTCTGGATCGTCGTGTAGCGGCAGCGGGCGCCCTTCTTGATGAAGATTTCCACCACCGCCGAGTGCAGCGAGTCGGAGGAGTAGATGGGTGCGGTGCAGCCCTCGACGTAGTGCACGTAGGCGTCCTCGTCGACGATGATCAGGGTCCGCTCGAACTGGCCCATGTTCTCGGTGTTGATCCGGAAATAGGCCTGCAGCGGGATGGAGACGTGAACTCCCTTGGGCACGTACACGAAGGAACCGCCGGACCAGACGGCGGTGTTCAGTGCCGCGAATTTGTTGTCGCCCGCCGGGATGATGCTGGCGAAGTGTTCCTTGAAGATCTCGGGATGTTCCTTGAGGGCGGTGTCCGTGTCGAGGAAGATAACGCCCTGCCGTTCCAGTTCCTGATTGATGTTGTGGTAGACCACCTCGGACTCGTACTGGGCCGCGACACCGGCCACGAGACGGGCCTTCTCCGCTTCGGGGATGCCGAGTTTGTCGTAGGTGTTCTTGATGTCCTCGGGCAGGTCGTCCCAGGTCTGCGCCTGACGCTCTGTGGACCGGACGAAGTACTTGATGTTGTCGAAGTCGATCTCGTCGAGTTCCGCGCCCCAGGTTGGCATGGGTTTCTTGCCGAACAGCCTGAGGGCCTTCAGGCGCAGGTCCCGCATCCACTCGGGTTCGCCCTTCAGCTCGGAGATGTGTCTGACCACGGCCTCGTTGAGGCCTCGCTGGGCGGCGGAACCGGCGGCATCGGAGTCGTGCCAGCCGTACTGGTAGCCGCTGAGGGCTTCCAGGTGCTCGTCCTGCGTGGCTCCCACTCCGGGGGCCTGTGGCGTGGTCGTCATGTGGTTACTTCCTGATCTTGCTTGGTATGACTGGGTTGGGAACGTGGGTGGTGCACACCCCGTCCCCGTGTGCAATGGTTGCGAGCCGCTGGACGTGGCTGCCCAGCAGCCGCGAGAACAGCTGGGTCTCGACCTCACAGAGCTGGGGGAACTCGGCGGCGACGTGCGCCACCGGGCAGTGGTGCTGGCACAGCTGGTCGCCCGAACGGACCGGCTTGACCGAGGGGGCGTAGGTGGCTCCCAGCGCCTCGGTGAGCAGCTCGATGGGGGTGCGTTCGGGATGGGCCTCGCGCAATTCGTTGAAGCGGCTCTCGATCTCGTCCACGCGTTCCGAGGCCAGGTCGACCATGGCCTGCGGACCGGCCGCCTCGATCAACCTCCGGATGGCGACTATGGCCAGCTCGTCGTAGGCCTGGTGGAACTCGGAACGTCCCGCGTCCGTGAGGAAGAACACCTTCGACGGACGGCCCCGGCCGCGCGCCCCGTAGACCCGCTGCTCACGCGAACCCAGGGTTCCCTCCTCCAGGAGGGCCGACAGGTGGCGGCGGATGGCGGCGGGGGTCAGGTTCAAGCGTTCGGCGAGTTCTCGTGCCGTGGATGGCCCGTGCTCCAGGATGGAGCGAACCACCCGTTCTCGGGTGGAGTTGTCGGTTTCCTGCGTGGCTGCGCTCATGACACCCTCCTCCCAGCGAATTTGCACACGCCAGTCTTTCGGAATCTCCCAAGCGTATCAAGCTAGGGCAGCCTAACCATCACGGCCCACGGCCACCCCCGGCGCGGTCGGAGGGGTTCCGCCCTTCTCCCAGGTCAAACCGGTCCCCGGGATTCCAAGCCTTTTCCGCAACAATACTCATCGCCCGCCGCGGCGCAACCCGAAGGCCCGCGCGGGAATCCCGGTTCACGTGGCCTCAGCGGGAGTAGCGCAGCGGATTGGGGCGGCACCGGGTTTCCGTGGCGATCCGGATCCCGGGAGCCAGCCGGCCCGCTTCCCTAAGGGCGAGCAGTTTCTCGACCACCCTGTCGCGCAGCATCACGGGTGAGATGGTGTTCAGGTAGATCTTGGTGGCCCCCTCGAAACCGGCGAGGGTGGAGACCCGCCACTTGAGCATCACCCGCCAAGGCATCGGGAGCGCGACATCGATCGGCCGGTAATGCCATTCCTCGTTGCAGGCCACGTCGACCCCGGTGGCGGCGTGCATTGCATGGATCAGGTCCGACATGCCCCGTACCTCCTCGGCGGTCTGCTCCCAGGGATCGGAGAACTCGGAGCAGGAGTAGATCTCCAGGGTGGGATAGCGGTGTCCGAAGCCCGCGAAAGCGACCGCGTGGTCGTTCTCGGCGACGATCAGGTTGTGGTAGCCCGCGTAGTTCGGTCCCACCTCGTTGAACAGGTTCGGGTCCTGCCGAAGCCGGGCGAGCGCCACCTCGTGCTGGACGCCTCGTTCGTCGATGGCGACGAGCTGTTTGTGGAGATGGTCGAAGGACGCGCCCGCAGGTTTCAGCCAGTTCTGAAAAACGGTCACGTAGCGGGCATACCGGTTGTTCTCGTAGCTGCGGCGCACCGAGTCGATCGTGAAGGCGATGAATTTCTCGTGTTCCTCGGGGGTCAGGGTCCCGGAACCGGCGAGCTGCGTGTCATCGACCGCTCCGTCGACGAAGTGCCGCCTGGCGATTATCACGTCATGTCCGCCACCAAAGAAACCGGAAGCCGCATCCAGGCGCTGTTCCCGGGTCATCGCGGCGACCTGGCCGGTGCCGTGCCCGGAGGCCCGCAGTTTCGTCTCGGCCACCCGCAACACGTGTTCCAGTCCCTCGGGGGATGCCAGGTAGGCCCGTTGATGCCGGGCCGCGGACTCCGGAAGCTCGAACCCGTAATTGGCGCGCCAGTAGTCGAAGCTCAGGATCTCGAACAAGTTCGGAACGCAACGAAATTCGGCGGTCGTGGTGAACAGCTTCTCCGCGGGAAGCTCCATCAGCGTTTCCCATTCGTCTCCGGAGCGCACCACGCGGGCCTTTTCCGGCGGGGTCTCCAGGTAACGCTGCTCGCAGAAGGCGCAGTGGGTACCGTGGGCCGTCTCATCGATGGGGTGGGGTTCGGGGCGTTGAAGACCGAGGGGCCGGTTGCCCCGTCCCGGTACGGTCCACACCTCGGTTCCGGTGAGCGGACCGACTTGTTTCACCGTTCCGTCGGCCATGGTGGACAGGTACTCGGGTTGCCTGACGTAGGGCTGCATGGCGCCACCGTAGATCATCTCCGGGTTCGGATGTCCCACGACCGGGAAAGTTCCACCCTGCGAGTGGGGTCGCGGGTGGCCGGGCCGCTGCAAAACCTGGTCGCCATCCGTTCCACGGGACTCCCGGTGCAGCGGCAACCGGTATGGTCGGAACTGTGACCAGCAGCAATCCGCTCCGCGACCCCCGGGACCGGCGACTGCCGAGGATCGCGGGTCCCTGCGTCCTGGTGATCTTCGGCGTCACGGGCGATCTTTCCAGGAAGAAACTGATGCCGGCCGTCTACGACCTGGCGAACCGTGGCCTGCTTCCCCCCGGTTTCGGCCTGGTGGGTTTCGCCCGCCGCGACTGGACCGATCAGGATTTCGCGAAGGTGGTCCACGACGCGGTCAAGGAGAACGCCCGAACCCGTTTCCGGGAGGAGGTCTGGGAGCAGCTTCTGGAAGGTATCCGGTTCGTGCCGGGCACGTTCGACTCCGACGAGGCCTTCCAGCGGCTCCGCACCACCCTCGAGGAACTCGACCAGGCCCGCGGCACCAGCGGCAACCACGCCTTCTACCTGTCCATCCCGCCGTCGTATTTCGAGCAGGTGGTCTCCCAGCTCAAACGGAACGCCATCACCGGTGATGACACCGGCACCTGGAACCGGGTCGTGATTGAGAAACCTTTCGGCCACGACTTGCGTTCGGCCCGTGAACTGAACAACGTCGTCAGCCAGCTCTTCTCCCCCCACGAGGTGTTCCGAATCGATCATTATCTGGGCAAGGAGACGGTTCAAAACATGCTCGCTATGCGTTTTGCCAACGAGCTGTTCGAGCCATTCTGGAACCGCAACTACGTCTCCCACGTGGAGATCACCATGGCCGAGGACATCGGCATCGGTGGCCGTGCCGGCTACTACGACGGCATCGGAGCAGCCCGCGACGTCATCCAGAATCATCTATTGCAGCTGCTCGCCCTGACCGCGATGGAGGAACCGACCAGCTTCGAGGCCTCACAGCTGCGCACAGAGAAGACCAAGGTGCTGGCGGCCGCCCAGGTTTCCCCCAACTACGCCGATCACACGGCCCGCGGCCAGTACGCCGCCGGGTGGCAGGGTGGTCGCCTGGTTCGTGGCTACCTGGAAGAGGATGGCGTTTCCCCCGATTCCCGCACCGAGACATACGCGGCAATACGGGTTGACGTGGACAATCGCCGCTGGGCAGGAGTGCCTTTCTACCTTCGAGCCGCCAAACGCATGCCGAGGCGGGTCACTGAGGTCGCCCTCGTGTTGAAACAGGCGCCTCACCTGCCCTTCCCGAAAACCGAAACCGCAGCTCTGGGACAGAATGCCCTCGTGATGCGTATTCAACCCGATGAGGGCGTCACCCTCCGTTTCGGCGCCAAGGTGCCGGGAACGCAGATGGAAATCCGTGATGTCTCCATGGACTTCGTCTACGGAGGATCTTTCACCGAGACCTCCCCGGAGGCCTACGAGCGCCTAATTCTGGATGTGCTGCTGGGTGATCCCCCGCTGTTTCCGCAGCACGAGGAGGTGGAGCTTGGTTGGAAGATCTTGGATCCGGTTCTCGACTACTGGGCTTCGCTGCCAACCCAGCCGGACCCCTACGCAGCGGGCACTTGGGGCCCTGCCAGCGCAGTCGAGATGTTGGCCCGTGACGGCAACACCTGGCGTAGGCCGTAGAGGAGGAAGCCGTGATCATCGAACTCAACAACACCACGACCCAGGACATCACGTCCGCGCTGATCAGGGCCCACCGAGAGGTCGGGCCGACCAGTGGAATGGTCCTGACTCTGCTGGCGATCACTGACGACAATCACCGTGATGAGGTACTCGAGGCTGCTCGCGCCTCGGCGATGGCACACCCGTCAAGGGTCATCGTCATCTCCAAAGCCGGCGGGGAGACGGGCCTTCACGCGAAGATCCAGGTCGGCGAGGGGCTCCCAGGAGACCTGATCGCCCTCAAGCTGAACGGCGAACTGGCGTTGCACGGCGACTCCGTCGTGCTGCCCCTATTGCTCCCCGACTCCCCCACGATCGTCTGGTGGCCCCATAACGCACCCGACGCACCCGCTCAAGATCCGATCGGGCGACTAGCAACACGACGGATCACTGACTCGATGGGGGCACCAGATCCACAACTGGCCCTGGCGATCCGCGCCCGCAACCTGGCTCCCGGTGACACGGACCTGTGCTGGACCCGGATCACACGTTGGCGTACGCTACTAGCCGCCGCCCTGGACCAGTTCCCCCAACACGTCACCTCCGCCCTGGTGCGTTCCACTCCTGACAACGCCTGCTCCACTCTTTTGGTGGCATGGCTGGAGCAACAGTTGGGGGTCCCGGTGCTGCACGAGGACAGCGACCAGCCGGGAATCTCGGAGGCGAGGCTGACCACCGACCAGGGAGACATCGTCATCAACAGGGGCCGCTCCGAGACCATCGCCCGCTACGCCGTGCCGGGCCAGCCGGAGCGGAAAGTGGCGTTGAAACGACGTCCTCTCACCGAATTGCTCACGGAGGAGTTGCAACGTATGGATCCCGATGACGTCTTCGAGTCGGTAGTGAGCCACATCGCCACGCGGGTGGGTGAGTGATGTTCACCCGGGTGGTGCGCCTGGAATCGGCGCAGCAGGTGGCGGACGTGGTCGCCCGCCGGTTCATGCAGAAGACCACGGAACTGCTGGGCAGCCGCGAGGAGGTGCACGTGTGCCTGACCGGTGGTGGCACCGCGGACCTGGTCTACGAGCGTTTCGCGGACCTGTCCGCCGAGGCAAAACTCGACCTGGGACGCCTTCACCTGTGGTGGGGGGATGAGCGTTTCGTGGCCGCCACGGATCCCGACAGGAACTCCCTCCAGGCCATCAGCCGATTGGGACGCACCCTGCCCATCCAGTCGGCGCGGATCCACATGATGGCGGCGCGCGACGGTCGCGCTGACCCACACGACAGCGCATCCGAATACGCTGCCGAGTTGGGGAAAACCCGCTTCGACCTGACTTTCCTGGGCATGGGGCCGGATGGTCACGTCGCCTCGATCTTCCCGGGGCATCCGAGTTTCGAGTCCACCTCCCGCAGCGTGATCGGGGTGACGGATTCCCCGAAACCACCCTCGGAACGCATCTCGTTGACGATCCCGACCCTCAACAGATCCGGAGAGATCTGGTTCATCGTCACGGGCACCGGCAAGGCCGACGCGCTGCTCCGGGCCCTCGGCGGCGACAAGACCCTGCCGGCTTCCCACGCCCACGGACAGCAGGCCACGTACTGGTTCATCGACGACGCGGCCGCCTCGAAGCTGCCTCCCCGCTACGTCTGCCCGCTCTGAGCGGCAGATTCCACGGGTTCCCTGACGGCTTGGAACATTCCGAGCGCGGCGGCCCGGCGGAATCCGAGGTTCTCGTTGACGGCCAGCATGTGATGGTTCTCGGCCGCATTGAAGGTATGGACCGCGGGGGCATTAGGCAGGGCGGCGTGCGCCGCCTCCAGGTTGGCTGCCTTGACCAGCGTTCCCAACCGGTGGCCGCGATACTCGGAAAGCACGATGGTGTCCCTCTGGTGGATCATGCCGTCAGGCCACTCACGCGATGCGGACAGCTCATTCAACGCCACGACCCTTCCTGTTGGTTCGTGCACCACGATCCCGAGGAAAAGCCGGTTCGTCGAGCTGAATCGCGCGTACTCCGCGTGCACGCGGTCCGCATCCCAGGACGTCTCGGGAATGATCAGCCCACCGGGTGGCGCATCGGTGCTCATGCTTTGTTTCAGCACTGCAACACCGGCCGCCCACCCCGGGGGTACCTCCCCCTCCAGGCAGTGCACCTCGTAGTCCGGCCCGGCCGCGACCCCGGCCGTGGCGAGAACATCGCTCAGCGCGACGGCCGGAGCGGCGAATTCGTAACGGGAGTACCACATCACCTGCCCCAGGACGAAGCCGTAACGCAGGGCGAACCGCGCTCGTGGGCTGGAAGCCAACAGCGCCCCCTCCCCAACAGGACTGGGCAACACTTCGTCGCCCGGGCCCGGCACCGGGGTCGGAACCTCGAGGTTGACGTAACGGGTTCCGGGTTCCAGGGCTGACTGCACCACCTCCGCGAGCGCCTGCCCGATTCCCCGCCGCCTGTACCCGGGCCTGACGTAGACGTGCGCCATCGCACCTTCAGGCTCGTCCACAAGATCCACCACCAGCCTGGCAAAACCGACGGGCCGGTCCTTGACCCAGGCCAGCCAGCGTCGCACCCGGCTCTCGGTAAGGGCGGCATGCGCAGCTCTCAGGTCGGCCTCCGGACTGTTCCGAGGCCCTTGGGGGCCGAGCGCCTCGACGCTGTCATCGGTGTTCATGCGACAGTAGGCAGCCCATTCCTCATTCGCGCTCCCGGGAAGCGTGAATTCGCGGATCTCAAAATCGCTCACGGCCTCACCCTATCCTCCGGTTCTGGCCACGTTTCCGGTAGCGTTGATTCATGCAGAAGGATATGAAACCGGTGTGGAGAACCACTGGTTTCAATGCGCACCCGAGGCCTGGTGGGCCGCAATTCACTTTCGGACGACGAACCGGGAGCCGCCATGACTGATTTCCTGATCTGGTTCGGCCAGAACCCGTGGGCGGCGTGGGGCGTGCTGGCGTTGCTGCTGGCAGTTGCCGAGTTGCTCACCCTGGACCTGACGTTGCTGATGCTCGCGGCCGGTGCCCTCGCCGGCGGCGTGGTCGCGTTGTTGTTCCCCCACCTGCTGTGGCTCCAGGTGATCGTCGCCCTGGCCACCGCGGTGGCGACGCTCTTCCTGCTGCGCCCCACGCTTCTGGAGAAGGCCCGTCGTGCCCCGGGATACCGTTCCTCACTCGACAAGTTGATCGGCTCGTTCGGGGAGGTCGTCTCCCGGATCACCTCGAACTCAGGTGAGGTCAAGATCGACGGGCAGATCTGGCAGGCCCGCAGCTACGACGAGGCCATCGTGATCGAAGCCGGGGAGAGGATCGAGGTCTACAAACTCGACGGCATCACCCTGATCGTCTATCCCATCGCCAACTGATCCGAAACCGCAAGGAGAAACATTGCCGCCCGTATTCACCCTGATTCTCTGCATCCTGGCCGTTCTGGTGGTCATGGTGCTGGCCGCGACCCTGAAGATCATCCGCCAACAGCAGGTGGCCATAGTCGAACGCCTGGGCAAGTTCCGCAGGGTCCTCGATCCCGGGCCGCACCTCATGGTGCCCTTCCTCGACCGGATCCGCTACATCCTCGACATGCGCGAGGAGGTGGTGCCGTTCCCGCCCCAGGGCGTCATCACCGAGGACAACCTCATAGTTTCGATCGACTCGGTGATCTACTTCCAGATCGTCGATCCGGTCCGGGCCGCCTACGAGGCACAGAACTACCGTGCCGCCATCGAGCAGCTGACCATGACCACGCTGCGCAACATCATCGGCGGCATGGATCTGGAGGCCACCCTCACCTCCCGTGAGGAGATCAACAACCGTCTGCGCGCGGTGCTGGACGAGGCGACCGGCAAATGGGGGATCAAGGTCAACCGGGTCGAGTTGCGCGCCATCGAGCCGCCGCCGACCATCCGCGACGCCATGGAGAAAGGTGCCCGTGCGGAACGCGACAAGCGGGCCTCGATTCTTCTGGCCGAGGGCCAGCGCCAGTCCCAGATCCTCTCCGCTGGCGGCGACCGGGAGGCCGCGATCCTCCGTGCCCAGGGTGATCGCGAGGCGGCCGTTCTCCGCGCCCAGGCCGACCGGCAGGCCCAGATGTTGCGCGCCGAGGGTGAGGCCCAGGCCATCACCACGGTTTTCAGCGCCATCCACGCCGCGGAACCGGACCAGGCCCTGCTGGCCTACCAGTACATGCAGATGCTGCCCCGCCTGGCCAATGGCGACTCGAACAAGATGTGGATCGTTCCCAGCGAACTCAGCGACGCCCTGAAGGGCTTGGGGCAGGTGGCGAACTCCACCGACGTGCGGGATTACGTCTCGCGGGCCTCCCAGCGTTTCTCCGCCCCGGAACCGGTCGACGTGCACGCCGAGATCGCGGAACAGGCACGCAAGGACCACGAACAGAGCGACGCCACGGTGAAGCAGGCCATAGCCGACGCCCAGGCCATGGAAGGCACAGGAGGCAACCGGCGGTTGGGGCAGCCCTCCCCGCAACCGCAACACCAGGACCCCGATTCCCCGGGGGCCTGGGGGCCGCACCCCGGCGGTCCGTACGACGCTCAGTGAAACACAACCCCGGAAACAGAAAGAGCGAATCCCCGTCCGGTTCCGTCCGGGCGGGGATTCGCTCACAACTGGGTTGTTCATCTCGTCAGTAGAGGATTTCGCCGGCTGCCCGGCGGGCCCTCAGCGAGGACACCGCTTCCTCCAGGATCTGGGCCGCCTCCGCGTCGGTGCGGCGTTCCTTCACGTAGGCGAGGTGGGTCTTGTACGGGGTGATCTTCGGCGGTGGCGGCGGGTTCTCCGCATCGGTGTTGGCGGGCAACCCGCAGCGGGGACAATCCCAGGATTCGGGGATCACCGCGTCGGCGGCGAAGGCGGGACGGGTTTCGTGCCCGCTGGCACAGTAGTAGGAGACGTGAAGTCTTGGGGCCGCATCGCCCCTCTCGGCCTCACCCATTGGTCCGGCGCCAACACGGCTGCCTCGGATGGCGTTGCCACCTGCCACAACTACTCCTCAGGATTCGGAAACATTCTCTTCTCAGACGCCGATGCGGTAGAGCACCAGCAGCCCGACGATCGTCAACACCCAGATCAGCGTCAACACAAGGGTGATGCGATCCAATCGCCGCTCAGCGGTGGACACACCGCCCATCGAAGTGGACATGCCGCCACCGAACAGGTCGGACATGCCGCCACCGCGGCCCTTGTGGAGGAGTACTGACAGAGCCAGCAACGCACTCAGAATGATCAGGATGACCGACAGGGTGGCTATGGGCCAGCTGACGAGGGGGACAATCACGCGCAGTAGTTTAACCGAGGGGTTCAAATCCACCACATCGTGGGGGCCCGAAGCGTTTCACGCCACGTCCCGAAAATGGGATTGCCGCCGGTTAAAATCCGGTGACAACCCCATCCACGGAATTCCGGCTCAGGAGAACAGCACGATCGCGGCGAACTCCTCGGCCTTCAGGCTGGCGCCGCCGACGAGGGCGCCATCGACATCCGGCTGGGCCATGATCTCGGCCACGTTGGACGCCTTCACGGAGCCCCCGTACTGGATCCGGACCGCATCCGCAGTGGCCCGGTCGTACAGTTTCGCGACCTCGCCACGGATCGCGCCGCAGACCTCCTGGGCGTCCTCGGGTGTGGCCACCTCGCCCGTGCCGATCGCCCACACCGGTTCGTAGGCGATGACCAGCGAGGCCACCTGCTCGGCGGGAATGCCCTTCAGGCAGCCACGAACCTGCTCGAGGGTGTACGCCACGTGGCGGCCGTCCTTGCGGACGTCCAGGCCTTCACCGCAACAGATGATGGGGGTCATGTCCGCGGCCAGGACCTTCAGGGCCTTGGCGTTGATCAGGGCGTCGGTCTCGCCGTGGTACTCGCGGCGCTCCGAGTGCCCGACCACCACGTAACGGACCCCCAGCTTCGCCAGCATCCCTGCGCTGATCTCGCCCGTGTAGGCGCCCGAGTCGTGTTCGGAGACGTTCTGCGCACCGAGCTGGATCGGGAACCGATCCCCCTCGATGAGGGTCTGTACGGTGCGCAGGTCGGTGAACGGTGGAATGACGACGCAGTCGACGGAGCTACCGTCGTACTCCTTGTCGGCCAGGGTCCAGGCCAGTTTCTGGACCAGCCCCGTCGCCTCGACGTGGTTCAGGTTCATCTTCCAGTTGCCGGCCATGATGGGCTTGCGTGCCATGTCAGTTGCCTTCCTTCAGAACAGCGATGCCGGGAAGAACCTTGCCCTCCATCAGCTCCAGCGATGCACCGCCACCAGTGGAGATGTGTCCGAAGGCGTCCTCCGCGAATCCGAGGGCCCGCACCGCGGAGGCCGAATCACCACCGCCGACGACACTGATGCCGTCAACCTCGGTGAGGGCCTGCGCGACCGCTCGGGTGCCGGATTCCAGCCCGGGAATCTCGAACACCCCCATGGGGCCGTTCCAGAACACCGACCTGGCCTGGCGTACTGCGTCACCGAACAGCTTCTCGGTGGCGGGACCGATGTCGAGACCCATCTTGTCGGCAGGGATGGCGTCGGTCGGGACCACGTCCACCTGACCGACGGTGCGTGCACCGAAGTCGACCTCGGATGCGACACGCACGTCGACCGGCAGCAGGATACGCTTGCCTGCCGCCTCGGCAGCCTTCAGGTAACCGGTGCAGGCCTCGATGGAAGCATCATCGACCAGCGACTCCCCGACCCCCAACCCCTGGGCCTTGAGGAAGGTGAAGGCCATGCCGCCGCCGATGACGAGGGTGTCGGCCACCTTGAGGAGATTGTCGATGACGGCCAGTTTGTCGGCCACCTTCGCGCCACCGAGCACCACGACGAACGGGCGCTTCGGGTTCTCGGTGAGCCCTTCCAGGACGTCGATCTCCGCCTTCACGAGCGAACCGGCCGCCGACGGCAGCAGCTTCGCGATGTCGTAGACGGAGGCCTCCTTGCGGTGCACCACGCCGAAGCCGTTGGAGACGAAGAAATCCCCGAAGGCGGCATACTTCTCCGCCAGTTCCTTGCGGGCGGCCTCGTCCTTGGACTTCTCCCCGGCCTCGAAACGGACATTCTCCAGGAGGGCCACCTCACCGTTGCCGAGGGATTCGACGGTGGCCTTCGCCGACGGACCCACCACGTCGGTGGCGAACTTCACCCGGGCGCCGAGCAGCTCGCCTAGGCGGGCCGCTACGGGGGCGAGGGAGAACTTGGGGTCGGGCTCACCCTTGGGTCGGCCGAGATGGGCCAGGATGACGATCCGGGCCCCCGCGTCGCGCAGCTCGTTCAGGGTGGGCAGGGCGGCACGGATCCGGCCGTCATCGGTGATGTTCTTGGCACCATCCAGGGGTACGTTGAAATCGCAGCGGACGACCACACGCTTACCGGCGAGGTCTCCGAGCTGGGAGACAGACTTCATTGAAGATCCTTTCGGGTGGGGACGCGACGGCCCCGCCAGCACGAGTGCAGACGGGGCCGAGGCGTCACTTCTTGGGTGAGATCAGAGCTTGCTGCCGACAAGGGCCGTGAGGTCCACGAGGCGGTTCGAGTAGCCCCACTCGTTGTCGTACCAGCCGACGACCTTGACCTGGTTGCCGATGACCTTGGTCAGCTGGGAGTCGAAGGTGCAGGACGCGGAGTCGGTCTCGATATCCTTGCTGACGAGGGGCTCGTCGGTGTAGACGAGGATCCGGCCGTCAGCGGCCTTCTTGACGATCTCGTTGATCTCCTCGACGCTGGTCTCGCGGGGGGCCTCGAAGGTGAGGTCGGTTGCGGAACCGGTCGGAGTGGGGACACGCAGCGCGTATCCGTCGAGTTTGCCCTTCAGCTCGGGCAGCACGAGAGCCACCGCCTTCGCAGCACCCGTGGTGGTCGGCACGATGTTGAGAGCCGCGGCGCGGGCACGGCGCAGGTCCTTGTGCGGACCGTCCTGCAGGTTCTGGTCCTGGGTGTAGGCGTGGATGGTGGTCATCAAGCCCTTGACGATGCCGAGGCCGTCGTTGAGGGCCTTGGCCATGGGAGCCAGGCAGTTGGTGGTGCAGGATGCGTTGGAGATGATGTTGTGGGCGGCCGGATCGTACTTGTCGTCATTGACGCCCATGACGATGGTGATGTCCTCGTTCTTGGCGGGAGCAGAGATCAGGACCTTCTTCGCGCCTGCTTCCAGGTGGGCCTTGGCCTTGGTGGCATCGGTGAAGAAGCCGGTGGACTCGATGACGATGTCAACCCCCAGCTCGCCCCAGGGAAGGTTCGCCGGATCCTTCTCGGCGAATGCCTTGATCTCCTTGCCACCGACCTTGATGGCGTCATCGTCGTAGGAGACTTCTTCGGGGAAGCGTCCGAGGATGGAGTCGTACTTCAGGAGATGGGCAAGGGTCTTGTTGTCAGTGAGGTCGTTGACGGCAACCACCTCGAGATCAGCGCCGGATGCGACGAGCGCGCGGAAGTAATTGCGTCCAATGCGGCCGAAGCCGTTGATTCCAACCTTGACGGTCATTTCGAATAGATCCCCTTCGCGAGATACCTGGGAGCCCGCCGCACCTGGGTGGCGCAACCGACGCCCTTCGGACAGCCCCATCCTAGCCATTCAAACCCGATCCCAGAAGGGTTCGGCACACGTGGAGTCGCATGAACTTCGTCACTGGGTCTCAGCCAGGTCGGAGGGCAGCGAGGCCTCGGTGTTGGGAATGCCAGCGGCCTCGGCCGCCTTGTCCGCGGTGGCCAGCAGACGCCTGATGCGTCCGGCCACCGCGTCCTTGGTCAGCGGCGGGTCGTGCAACTTGCCGAGTTCCTCCAGGCTCGCCTGACGATGCTCGATGCGAAGCCTGCCCGCTGCCACCAGGTGTGCCGGGGCGTCCTCTCCCAGAATCTCCAGGGCACGCTCCACCCGGGCGCTGGCGGCGACTGCGGCCCTGGCGGAGCGCCGCAGGTTCGCGTCATCGAAATTGGCAAGCCGGTTCGCCTGGGCCTTGACCTCGCGCCGCATGCGGCGTTCCTCCCAGATCAGGCGGGTTTCCTGGGCCCCCATCCGGGTCAGCAGGTCGGCGATGGCCTCGCCGTCGCGGAGCACCACGCGGTCGACACCGCGCGACTCGCGGGACTTCACGGTGATGCCGAGTCTCCGGGCGGCACCGCTCAGCGCCAGTGCCGCCTCCGACCCGGGACAGGTCACCTCGAGGGCCATGGAACGTCCCGGTTCCGTCAGGGATCCCCGGGCCAGGAAGGCCCCTCGCCACACCGCGACGGAGTCGGCTATGGAACCACCGACCACCACTGCCGGCAGCCCCCGGACGGGACGGCGCCGCTGATCCACCAGCCCGGTCAGACGGGCCAGGGCCTCGCCGTCACGGATCACCCGCACCGCATACCGGGTGGTGCGGCGCAGGCCCGTCGCGTTGATCACCAGGAGATCCGAGTCCAGGGAGTAGAGATCGTGGATGTAGGTACGTAGCCTCCGGGCCGCCGGCGCGGAGTCCAGCTCCGCCTCGATGACGATACGGCCACCCACGAGGTGGAGCCCACCGCCAAACCTGAGCATCGTCGCAACCTCAGCCCGACGCGCGTTTGGATGGGGGGTTGCCACCGCCGCCAACTCCGTCTTCACCTTCTGGGTCAACGCCATGGGAGCCATCATCCCATCAAATCCCTCGTGGGGTGGTTTTCAGCTAACAAGAAGCTCCTGGTAGGCATCAGCGAGTCGTTTCGGGTCGTGGCGCGCGCTGCCGTCGTGACACCGGATGTCCGCCACCGCCAGCTCGGCCCCGAGCGAGGCGGCGAACCGAGTGAGATGGCGGTCGGAACCGACAAACCCGACATCGGCCAGCACGAAGTCGAGGCGCAGGGTCGGGGCGTGCTCCGCCAACAGTTCAATGTGCCGAGAGGCCGTGAACCCATCGGTTTCGTCGGCGGCCGCGATGTTCATCACGAGGATGCGACGGGCCGGCGTGGACAGGATCGCGTCACGCAGTTCCGGGACGAGCAGGTGAGGAATCACCGATGTGAACCAGGACCCGGGCCCCATCACGATCGCATCGGCCTGTCGGACCGCGGCCACCGCCTCCGGATGGGCCGGCGGGTTCTCGGGCACCAACCTGACCGACTGGACCGTCGCCCGGGTCTTGGCGACGGTGGCCTGCCCCGCCAGGGTGCACAACTCGTCCGGGGCGAGGGGATCGAGTCCCAGTACATCGGCCTCGATCTGCAGGGGTACCGAGCTCATCGGAAGCACCCTGCCACGAGTCCTGAGCAGTTCCCCCACCATGTCGAGGCCCGCAACGGGATCATCCAGCTGCTGCCAGAGACCTGCTATGAGCAGATTCCCGATGGCGTGCCCACCCAACGGCCCATCCCCCGTGAACCGCGACTGGAGAACACTCGCCCAACGTCGCCCCACCTGGTCGTCGCCACACAGCGCCGCCAGGGCCATGCGGAGGTCGCCGGGTGGCAGACAGCCGAATTCACTGCGCAGCCGTCCGGAGGAACCTCCGTCATCGGCCACTGTGACCACGGCCGTGAGCCGGTCGGTGATCCGGCGCAGGGCCGTCAGGGATGTGTGGAGCCCGTGGCCTCCCCCGAAGGCGACGACCGCGGATCCTCTCGGCCGGTTCATTCCTTCCCCAGATCCCGGTGCAGCACACTGACACCGTACCCCTGGGCGCGTAGCCGGGTTGCCAGTTCCTCGGTCATGGATGTGGAACGGTGCTTCCCGCCTGTGCACCCGATCGCGACGGTGACCTGACGCTTGCCCTCCGTGAGATATCCGGGGGCGGCCACGTCGATGATTCCCAGCATGCACTTCTGGAATTCCTGGGCTGCGTCCTGGGACAGCACGTAGGATGCGACGTCAGGCGACAACCCGGTTTTGGGACGAAGCTCCGGGACCCAGTAGGGGTTCGGCAGGAAGCGCACGTCGAAGACGATGTCGGCATCGACCGGCAGCCCGTTCTTGAATCCGAACGACATCAGCGCGACACTCAGGTTGTCGGTGGCGTCGGTCCCGAAATGATTGGAGACGCGCTGGGCGAGCTGCCGTGCGCTGAGCCGGGATGTGTCCACCACGATGTCGGCGGAGGCCCGCAGATCCGCCAGGAGCCGCCGTTCACGCACGATACCGTCGAGCAACCTGCCGTCGTACTGCAGCGGCAACGGTCGGCGGTTGGACTCCTGGCGTTGCACGATGACGTCGTCGCTGGCCTCCAGGAACAGAACCGTGACGCGACAACCCCGTGCCTTGACCTCCGAGAAAGCGGCGGGGAGCTGCTCGAACTCCTCTCTTGAGCGCACGTCAACCACCACCGCCAGCCGCTCGGCCATCCCCATCCGGTCCACGAGAATCGGCAACATCGCGGGAGGCAGGTTGTCCACCACGTACCAGCCCAGGTCCTCCATGGTGTGGGCGGCCGTGCGCCGCCCCGCCCCGGACATTCCCGTCACGATCACGATCTCCGCAGGCCCCTGCACTTCCACCATGGAGGAGACACTAGTCGCTCGCCCGAAGGGCATCACGATTTCACCCACACCACCGGAGGAACTGTGTCGTTCCGCATCCCGTGTTGCCGTCGGCGCCCGCCCGACGAGGTCACTCAGTGCTCACGTTCCCCGAGACCGCGGGCGGCCAGGGCCTCGCCGGTTCGTTCCGCATGGGCGACGGAACCGAGCACCATCGGCATGAGGAGCGCCACCACGTTGCGCTCCGCCCCGCGGGCCCGGGCGGCATCCCTCGCCTCGTCGAACAGACCCAGCAGGTAGGGGATGGAACGAATCATCAAGGCCACCGCCAAAGCGATTCGCTCGGGGTTGAGACCAACGAACCGAAGCGGCCGCAGAGCCACGATCAGGGCCTCCATCAGCTCCGGGGTCGGGGTGGTGAGGGTCAGCAGACGCGCGGCGAGGACGGCCAGCAGCAGGTTCCCGGGCACGACCACCGCGGCCCGCGGGTTCAAGACGATGAGCTGGTAGGCGGCCAGCAGCCCGAGAATCAACCACATCGCCCACCCGATCCGCAGCATCCGGGCCGGACCGATCCCGGAACTGGCCAGCAGCGCAATCGTCAGTGCCAGCGACCCGAGGGTGACCGGCCAGGCCTGAAGGATCAGGGCCGGGAGACTCAGTGAAAGCATGAGGAGGTATTTCCAGCCCACCCCGAACCGGAACAGCCACCCCTCCCCCGGCTGGTGGAGACCGAACAGGCTGGCGTGGACGTTCATTCGAGAGACCCCATGGTGCTCTCGTACCAGGCGATGACCTCATCGGGCTCACCGTCGGCGGCCACCCGACCTCCTTCGATGACGATCACCCGGTCGGCATCGGCCGCCACGTCCATGTCGTGGGTGGAGTAGATGACCTGTTGTTCCAGCTCCGCAATGGTGCGACGCAGGGCCAGTTTGTTGCGCAGGTCGAGCAGGGTGGTGGGTTCGTCGGCCACTATCACCTCCGGTCGCACGGCCAGCACGCTGGCCAGCGCCACCATCTGACGTTCCCCACCGGAGAGGTCGTAGATGCTCTGGTGCGCCAGATGCCCCAGGCCCCGCTCGTCGAGGATCCGCTGGGCGCACCCCGCTCGCTCCTTCCTGGGCAGGTGCCCAAGGCTGAGGGTCAGGTCCTCGATCGGGGTGGACATCAGCAACTGGGCCAGGGGATCGGTGAAGATGAACCCGACGAGCTGGCGGACCTTCCGCGGCTCCTCGGCGACATCGTGGCCCTGGACGTTCACGGTGCCGGAGGTCGGTTTGCGCATGCCGTTGAGGAGCCTCAGCAGGGTCGACTTGCCCGACCCGTTGGCACCGATCACCGCTATGCGCCGCTCGGCGAGGGTCAGGTTGATCCCCGCGAGCAGCGTCCTGGCCTCGCCCCCCTCGCGGATCGGCGGGATGACGAGGCCGACGTCGGCGAGTCGGATCACCGCTGGGCCAGCAGGCGCGGGAAGGCCCGGTGAACCGCGTAGGCCAGGACGGCGACGACCACGCTCTTGATGGCATCACTCACCCAGAACCCCATGTCGATCCCGAAGGCCTTGCCGAAGTCCATCCCACCGGCCCGCATCATCCCGGCCACCCCCAGGGGAAGGATGATGAGGTAGCGCCCCGCGAGCAGTCCCAGGAAGAAGAGCACCGGGGTTATGGTGCTCAGCCCTCGTCTCAGCGCCAACCTGGCGATGAATCCGGCCAGCAGCGCGGCGAAGGGGAAGGCGATCAGGTAGCCGCCGGTCGAGCCGGCGAAGGAGGCCAGCCCGGCTGCCCCTCTGGCGAAGACGGGAAGCCCGGCTGCCCCGACCAGGAGGTACAGGAAGACCGCGGCGAATCCGCGCCAGGGTCCCAGACACAGGCCCGCCAGGCCGACGCCGATGGTCTGCAGGGTGAAGGGAACGGGGCCGATGCTGAAGCCGGGAACGATGGAGAGCGCGGCGATGAGGGCGGCGAACACGGCCACGTAGGCGAGGTCGCTGCCCTGGAAGGAACGGGCCGATGCGGGCACTGTTGCCTCCTGCTTGGTGTGACGATTGGGAACGGGGTCATTCAACACCCCGCGTTGAACGGTGTTCAAGTCGCGGCCCGGTCACCTGCGCGGCCAACCCCCGACACGTCCCCGTACACTTCGCCCGTGCGCGACTTTGCCGAACTGCTGAAAACCCCGGGGTTGGCGAGGGTCATGGCCAGTCAGCTCGCCGCGAGGCTGCCCGCCGGGATGTTCTCCCTCGGCATGCTGATGCACGTCGAGCACGTGCAGGGCAACTACACCTCCGCGGGTACGGTGCTGGCGGCGTTCTCGATCGGGATGGCGGTTGCGGGACCGGTCGTCACCCGGCAGCTCAACCGGTTCGGCACTCTACCGGTGCTGCTGACCTGCCTGCTGGTGACCACGGCATCCCTGACCCCGCTGGTGATCTTCCAGCTCCCGTTGTGGGCCATGACGCTGCTGGCCGCGGTGGCCGGGGCCACCATCCCGCCCGTCCAACCCACCGTCCGCACCCTCTACCCGAAGCTGGTGCCGCAGCACCTCGTCACCGCCCTGTTCAGCCTCGACGCCGCCCTGCAGGAGATCATCTGGGTGCTCGGTCCCGTGGTGATCACTGCCCTGGTGGTGTACCTGGGTACGGTGACCGCCCTCCTGGTCGTCACAGGCATCCAGCTGGCCGGGGGAATGCTGTTCATCCTCGTGCCCGCGGTCCGGGGCCTGCGGATCCCCAGGGCGACCGGGCGTTTCGGGAAGGTGCTGGCGAACCCCTCGGTGCTGCTCATGACCCTGGCCTCCCTGCTGCTGATCGGTTCCCTGGCGGCCATGGAGGCAGCGGTGGTGGCCTGGTTCGGGGAGGGTTCGCTGCTCGGCGGGATCGTCCTGGCCATCTCGGCCCTCGGCTCCATGATCGGTGGACTGGCGATCGGGCAGCGTCCCATCGGCCCCTGGTCCCTTCCCGCCCGGTTGTTGGTCATGGTTCTCGGGCTGGTCGCCGCCGTGCTGGTGTCGGGTTTCTGGGGGCTGGCGCTGGCCCTGTTCGTTGCGGGGCTGGGCACCGCGCCCTCGATAGCGGCGATCTCGTCGGTGATAGCCGGCAGCGTGCCCTTCGCGGACACCGCCGAGGCCTACGGCTGGATCACCACGGGCCAGCTGATCGGCGCCGCGGTGGGTTCCGCGCTGGCGGGTATCGCCATCGACTCCCTCGGCGGGGGCAGGGGTGGGATGCTCGCCAGCCTCGCCGTCGGTGCCCTGGCGGTGCTGGCGACCGCCGCTTTCGCAACACCCAACCGGATTTGGGAAATACACATTCTTGATCCATTCGGAGGATTTGAGGAGTAGGCTGTCCCAAAGCCTGTGCCTCAGCTTCGAGGCATCCAACGTGGGAGCGGCAAAATGGGTACTTTCCTGATCATTCTCCAGGTCGTCATAGTGCTTGGGTGTCTCCTGTTGGGAACCCACTACGGGGGTGTCGGACTCGGCCTGATCAGCGGTGTCGGGCTGGCCCTTCTCGTGTTCTTCTTCCAGCTGCCTCCGGGTGAGCCGCCGATCGACGTCATGCTGACGATCCTCGCCGTCATCGGTTGCGCCTCGGTGCTCCAGACCATCGGTGGTCTCGACGTGATGATGAAGTACGCCGAGAAACTGTTGCGCAAACACCCCACCCGGGTCACCATCCTCGCGCCCCTGACCACATGGCTGTTGACCGTCCTGTGTGGCACGGGGCACGTCGTGTACACGATGTTCCCCATCATCGAGGACATCTCACTCAGCAAGAACATCCGGCCCGAACGCCCGATGGCCGTCTCCTCCGTGGCGGCGCAGATGGGCATCACCGCATCACCGGTTTCCGTGGCCGTGGTGTCGATGGCCACGATCCTGGCCAAGGAGGCCGGGATCACCGGGGTGGCGTTCTCCATCCCGCAGATCCTCATGGTCTCGATCCCCAGCAGCTTCCTCGGCGTGCTGCTCGCCGCGTTCTGGAGTCTTCGCCGGGGCAAGGACCTGGACAAGGATCCCGAGTTCCAGAAGCTCATATCCGATCCCGAGAAACGCGCCTACGTCTATGGCGGGGACGAGGGAGCCACGCTCCAGGACAAGGTGTTCCCCAAGCAGGCGTACTGGGCCGTCGGCATTTTCTTCGCCGCCATCGCGCTGGTGGTGGTTCTGGGAGCCTTCGACGGGCTCCGCCCGCATTTCCCGAACGCGAGCGGGCAGCCGAGCGTCCTGTCGATGACACTGGTGATCCAGATGATGATGCTCGTGGCCGGGGCCGTGATCATGGTGGTCTGCAAGGTGAGGATGAACGAGGTGTCGAACAGCGCGGTGTTCAAGGCCGGGATGTCGGCGATCTTCTCCGTGTTCGGGGTGGCGTGGATGGCGGAGACCTTCTTCCACGCCCACCTGGATTCGTTGATGGGTTCCCTGGCCGGAATCGTGCAGGCCTATCCCGTGTTCTACGCGGTCACCCTGTTCCTGGTGTCCAAATTGGTCAACAGCCAGGCGGCAGCGGTCACGGCCTTCGTGCCCGTCGGTCTGAGGCTCGGGGTCGATCCGGTGACGATCGTGGGATTCTTCGGGGCGGCCTACGGTTATTTCGTGCTGCCGACCTACCCGTCGGACCTGGCGGCGATCGGTTTCGACCGGTCCGGGACGACGCGCATCGGCAAGTTCATCATCAACCACTCGTTCCTGATCCCCGGGTTCATCTGCGTCATCACGTCCTGCCTGGTCGGGAGCGGATTGGCGCACCTGCTGCTGCGATGACCCCGCGGACCGACGGCCTCACGTGGGTGTGACCTCTCCAGTGGCCAGGTTGATCGCCTCGCCGCCCGTGCCGGAGACGGCCTCGTGGACGGCCGCTGCCACTTTGGGGCCGATCCCCGGGACTGCCGCGATTTCCTCCGGTGTGGCTCCGCGCAGCTTCTTCAGCGACCCGAAGTGGGAGATCAGCGCCTTGCGGCGCATCTCCCCCAGCCCGGGCACCGCGTCCAGGGCCGACGACAGCATCGACTTGCTGCGCCTGCCCCGGTGATGGGTGATCGCGAACCGGTGGGCCTCGTCACGGACCCGCTGCAGCAGGTACAGCCCCTCGGACGCGCGGGGCAGGATCACGGGGTATTCCTCGCCCGGCAGCCACACCTCCTCCAGGCGTTTGGCCAGTCCGCACAGGGCGATCTCCCCTGCCAGGCCGAGTTCCCCCAGCACCCGCGCGGCCGCGGCCACCTGCGGGGCACCACCGTCGACGACGATCAGTGCGGGCGCGTAGGAGAACTTGCGGGGGGCGCCCGTGGTGGGGTCCACCAGCAGTGGCCCGGATTCGTGCTCTTCGCGGCCGCGTTCGTCCAGCAGCCTGCCGAGGCGCCTGCTCAGCACCTCGTCCATGGCTGCGACGTCGTTGGATCCCTCGAAGCTCTTGATGACGAACCGCCGGTAGTCGGATTTGCGGGCCAGACCGTCCTCGAAGACGACCATGGAGCCGACGACCTCGGTGCCCTGGGTGTGCGAGATGTCGAAGCACTCGATGCGCAGGGGTGGTTCCGCCAGGCCCAGGGCATCGGCGATCTCCTCGAGCGCACGGTTCCGGGTGGTCAGGTCCGAGGCCCGTTTGGCGGCCTGCTGCTGCAGGGACAGTTCGGCGTTGCGCAGCACGGTCTCCAGGAGGGTGCGTTTGTCGCCGCGGACCGGGACCCGCACCTCCACCCGTGCGCCGCGCATCCCCTCCAGCAGGGAGACCAGCTCCGGTTCGGCGGGCACGGAGCTGAGGATCAGCGGGGGCGGCGGGTTCTCGTCGGTGTAGAGCTGGAGCAGGAAGGGTTCCAGCAGCTCGGCCAGGTCGCGGTCGTCGGAGCGGTCGGCGATCCAACCGCGCTCCCCCGTGATCCGGCCGCCGCGGATGTGGAAGATCTGCACCGCCACCTGCTGGCCGTCGTCGGCGAGACCCACCACGTCGGCCCTGGTGGTCTCCGGCAGCACCACCGTGTTGCGTTCCCGGGCCTTCGCAAGCCCCGCCAGCTGGTCGCGCAGCACCGCGGCCCGTTCGAAGTTCAGGCCGGCGGAGGCCTCGAACATCTCGCGTTCCAGCTCCTGGACGATGCGATCCGACTCGCCCGCCATGAAACGGCAGAAACCGTCCGCGATCTCCCGGTGCTCCTCCGGGCCTACCCTCCCCACGCACGGGGCCGAGCATTTCCCGATGTCCCCCAGCAGGCAGGGGCGCCCCGACGCCCTGGCCCGTTTGAACACCCCGTCGGTGCAGGACCGCATGGGGAAGACCCGCAGCAGCGCGTCCACGGTTTCCCGGATTGCCCAGGCCTGCCCGAAGGGGCCGAAGTAGCGGGTGCCGCGTCGTTTCGCGCCGCGACCGACGAACACCCGGGGGTAGGGCTCGTTCCAGGTGACGGCAAGCCACGGGTAGGACTTGTCGTCGCGGTACTTGACGTTGAACCGCGGTTCGAACTGCTGGATCCAGGTGTACTCGAGTTGGAGCGCCTCCAGCTCGTTCGCCACCACGGTCCACTCCACCCTGGCCGCTGTCCTGACCATCGTCTGGGTGCGGAAATGCAGCGACGAGGGGTCGGCGAAGTAGGAGTTCAGGCGGGAACGCAGGTTCTTCGCCTTGCCAACGTAGATGACGTTGTCGAAGGCGTCGAAGAACCGGTACACGCCGGGATCCGTGGGGATGCTGCCCGGCCTGGGCCGGTAGCTGGCCGGGTCAGCCATCGCCTCAGCGGGTCAGCCGGCGGTGCTTGGAAGCGTGCGGCCGGGCCGCCTCGGCGCCGAGTCGTTCGATCTTGTTGGCCTCGTAGTCGGCGAAGTTGCCCTCGAACCAGAACCAGCGCGGCGTACCGTTCTCGTCCTCACCCTCCCAGGCGAGCATGTGGGTGGCCACCCGGTCCAGGAACCACCGGTCGTGGGAGATCACGACGGCGCAGCCCGGGAACTCCAGCAGCGCGTCCTCGAGGCTGGAGAGGGTCTCCACGTCGAGGTCGTTGGTGGGTTCGTCGAGCAGCAGCACGTTGCCGCCCTGTTTGAGGGTCAGTGCCAGGTTGAGGCGGTTGCGCTCCCCACCGGAGAGCACCCCGGCCTTCTTCTGCTGGTCGGGGCCCTTGAACCCGAAGGAGGCCACGTAGGCCCGCGACGGCATCTCGAAGTTCGCCACCTTGATGTGGTCGAGGCCGTCGGAGACCACCTGCCACACGTTCTCCTCCGCGTTGATGCCGGCGCGGTTCTGGTCCACGTAGCTGAACGAGACCGTGTCACCGACCTTCACGGTCCCGGTTTCCGCCTCCTCCTGGCCGGTGATGGTCTTGAACAGGGTGGTCTTGCCGACGCCGTTGGGACCGATGATCCCGACGATCCCGGCGCGGGGCAGCGAGAATGACAGGTCCTTGATCAGCACCCGGTCGCCGAAACCCTTGGTGAGGCCGCTGACCTCCAGCACGACCGAACCCAGCCGCGGGCCGGGCGGGATGTTGATCTCGGCGGTGTCGATCTTGCGGAACCGTTCCGCCTCGGCCGCGAGCTCCTCGTAACGCTGCAGGCGGGCCTTGTTCTTGGCCTGCCGGGCCTTCGGGGAGGAGCGGACCCATTCGAGTTCCTTCTCCAGGATCTTGGCGCGCTTGGCGTCCTTCTTGCCCTCGATCTGGAGGCGCTGCCGTTTGGTCTCCAGGTAGGTGGAGTAGTTGCCCTCGTAGGGGTGCAGCTTCCCGCGGTCGACCTCGCAGATCCACTCGGCGACGTTGTCCAGGAAGTAGCGGTCGTGGGTGACGGCCAGCACCGCCCCCGGATAGGACTTGAGGTGCCCCTCGAGCCAGTTCACGGATTCGGCGTCGAGGTGGTTGGTCGGCTCGTCGAGCAGCAGCAGGTCGGGTTGCTGGAGCAGGAGCTTGCACAACGCGACGCGACGCCGCTCACCCCCGGACAGGACGTCGACGACGGTGTCCGGCGGGGGGCACTGGAGGGCGTCCATGGCCTGCTCCAACCGGGCGTCGATGTCCCAGGCGTTGTGGGCGTCGAGTTCCGTCTGGAGATTGCCCATCTCGGCCATCAGGGAGTCGAAGTCCGCGTCGGGTTCGGCCATCTCCATGCCTATCTCGTCGAAGCGTTTCATCTTCGCCTTGATGTCGGCCACGGCCTCCTCGACGTTCTCCTGGACCGTCCTGCCCTCCGTCAGCGGCGGTTCCTGCAGAAGGATGCCGACGGTGGCGCCCTTGGCGAGGTTCGCCTCCCCGTTGTTCGGTTGTTCCAGTCCCGCCATCACCTTCAGCAGCGTCGACTTGCCCGCGCCGTTGGGACCCACGACGCCGATCTTAGCGCCGGGGAAGAAAGCCAGCGTGACGTCGTCGAGGATCAACTTGTCGCCCGCCGTCTTGCGGACCTTCTGCATCGTGTAGATGAACTCCGCCATCAACATCCCTTCAATCGTGACCGCTGGCCAGTATGCCAGCTATGTCCGAAGATCCCGTATCAGTCGGCCGGCCTCGGCCAGGCGCTCCAGTTCGGCCGTCAGCGGGTTCACGACGTGTTCCAGCCCCACCTTCCCGACCGCGGCGCGCAACCTTCGCGCGACCCGCCGGATCCCGGAACGTTCCCCGGCCGCCACGAACCCTCTCGCCAGGAACGAGAACGACAGCCCACCACCGGCCCCTCCGATGATGAGCAGCGCCGGCACATTCATCCCTCCCTCGTCGCCGGGAACCGCCGGGGGTGGGAGGCCGATCCAGATGAGCATCAGGTTCACCAGCAGCCAGCCGAGACCCAGCATCACGGCGGCCATCAGGAACCACTGGATCACCCGGACCACGCGCCACCAGCCCGGAATCCTGGAGAGCCCCAGATCCGTCACCTCGACCGCGTCGGCGAGCAGGTCCGGCAGGAGATCACGATCGCGTTGGCACGCCGCACCCAGGGCCCGTTGCCAATCCTCCCCCAGGCCGTTGCCGACCGCGTCGGAGAACTGCCGCAGCGCGATCCTGAGCCGGGCCATGGTCACCGGTCCACGGTCGGGGGCGAAACCATCCCCCGCCGTCCCCGGAAACCCGGTGCGGAGCCGTTTCAACGGGTCGGGACGCAGCCGGTGCATCCATCTGGTCATCGGCCACCCTGTCGCCAGCACGCCGCGGTACCGGATGGTTTCCGCAGCCACCTCGATCATCCGGGAAACCCCCGCGACCTCGGCCAGCCCGGCCTCCAACACCTCGACGTCCTCCCCGGAGGGCTTCTCCGGCCCGGTCGGGCAGGCCGCCTCGAACTGCTCGGCCAGCCGCTCCAGGTCCACGGACAATCTGGTCCTGGCGGCGCGTTTCCCCGCGACGACATCGGCCAGGTGTTCCCGCAGCGCGTCGAGCCCGAATCCGGTGGCGATGCTGGTGGCGAACAGCGGTACGCCTTCCAGGCCATCGGAGTCGAGAAGCTGCTCCAGGTGCGCCAGGCAGTCGTCCAGGTCGGCGGCGCGTATCCGGTCCACCTGGTTCAGGACCACCGCCATCACCTCGCCGTGCCGGGAAAGCGGCCTCAGGTAGCCGTGGTGCACCGCCGCGTCTGCGTACTTCTGGGGGTCCAGTACCCAGATGAACTGGTCGACGACGGGTATCATCCGGTCCACCTCGGCACGATGGGAGGACACCATGGAGTCGTGATCGGGCAGGTCCAGCAGTACCAGTCCCTCGAAGCCGTCCTGCCCGTGCGGGATCTCTTGACGGTTCCCGACCCGGAGCCAGTCCAGAAGATCGGTGTTGGTTTTCCCGACACTGACAGCCAGGGTTTCGGCCGTGGTGGGGCGGAGCACCCCCGCCTCCGAGACGTTCGACCCCACCAACGCGTTCATCAGCGACGACTTGCCGGATCCGGTCGACCCGGCGAGCGCCACGACGGTCTGTTGCCCCCAGCGGAGGCGTTGGCCGGCTCGCTCCAGAACCTCGACGGCGCGCCCCGTCAGCTCATCCGGCACACGCCCCTGCGTAACATCGATCAGCTCGGTCAGGCAGTTCAGCCTGGAGCGCATCAGTAACCCTCCGGCCTGGTCAGCGCCTCGAAGGCCTCCGCGCTGGCCAGTTTCAACTCGTCGGCGGCGCGGACCAGGCGGTCGGGGAGGCTGGCCTCGACGCCCAGCTGATCCAGCCGGGCGTCGAACCGGGCGAACTGGGACCCGAGCAGCGCCGAGATCCGTTTGTCCAGCTCCGCCCGGGCGCGGGCCGCGAGACGCCTGACTGCGTCATCCCCGAAAACCCCTTCCAGGAATCGTTGGGCGAGCACCGCGGAGCCTCCCGCGATCCCCATCTCCGCGGTGGTCAATCCCCCCGTGGCGGCAAATACGGTGACCACCAGGGACACCCCGATGGCATTCGTGCCGAGGGCCAGGAAACGGGCGGTACGTCTCCTGGAGCGGCCCTCCTGTTCGACGATGGCGAGGATGTCGTCCCGCCAGGTCTTGACGAGTCGCTCCGCCTCGGCGGTGAAGGAGGGATCGGGTCTGCTGAGCGGATCCCGGTCACCGGCCACCAGCGCCTGCCCCCACGGGGTCAGCGACCAGTGGCTAGCCGCGCGCTGGCAGGCGGCGGTTCCGTGTTCGACGATCAGCGCGACGAGCCCCTCGGAGATGGCGGCCTCGACGGGCTCGACCCGTTTCCGCCCGGTGAACCACTCGGCGAGGCGGTCACGGGCGGCGGCGATCCGTTCCTCGATGCCGCGCATCAGGTCCCCCGTGCCGACCATGTCCTGCCACCGGCTGAGGACCTCTCCGCGGAGCATGGATCCGTCCGCCGTGGCGCGATTGATCTCCTCCATCGCCAAACGGAATTCCACCTCCGCGGAATCCCGCAACTGGGCGACGGCGGCAAGCTGGCTGCGGCTCCCGTCAGCCAGGTACCGCAGCTCCGTGTCCAGTCCCCGGACCGTCCCTGCCAAGGTCTGGACCGCGACGGCGTGACGTTCCCTGCGGCTCCTGGCGATCCCGCCGAGCCACTGGTCCAGTTCCGCGACCAGCTCCGGTGGCAGGATTCCCTCGTCCCGGTCCTCCCGCTCAGGAACGCTGAACAGCCCACGAAGCCGGATCCCACGCGCGGCGAGGAGCTGTCCCAGATGGGAACGCAGATCCGGCACGGAAACCCGCGGACAGCGATTGAGCACCAGGGCGATGGCCGTGTCACGCGCCGCAGCAGCCCCCAACAGCTCCCAGGCGACGGCGTCCGCGTACCGGGTGGCGGTCGTCACGAACAACCACAGATCGGCTGCCGCCAAGAGCTGCCGGGAGAGCATCCGGTTGTCATCATCGATCGAGTCGATGTCGGGAGCATCCAGAAGAGCCATGCCCGCGGGCAGCGAATCAGTGGTGATGACGCGCAGAGCTCGCGGCCCCCCGGTCTCGTGATCGGTCCGGGTGAGCTCGGGAAGCACGGCCCCCGATCGGAACCAGTCCCGGTCCTGCTGGTTACAGATCAGTGTGGGGACGGTGGTCGTGGGGCGCCGCACTCCTGTCCGGGTCACGACCTTCCCCAGCAAGGAGTTCACGATGGTGGATTTGCCCGCCCCGGTTGACCCCCCGACCACGGCCAGCAGCGGGGCGTCCAGGCGGCGTGCCCTGGGTAGGAGGTAGTCCTCCACCTGACGGTTCGCCGCCCTGACCCGTGCCGCCAGGTCGTCGGCACCGTCCAGGGGGATGGGAAAGCGGATGTTGGGCAGGACCAGGAACAGCCCGGTCAGGGCATCGGCCAGAGGATTTTTCATGAAATGGGGGATCGGGAAGAGCGGCTAGACGATGACGTCGCCTCGGGGACGGCGTCTGGGAATGATGGTAAGCCCCCGGGTATCGGTGAGCGCATCGGGGCGTAGTTCCTCGACCTGGTGCACCAGTTCATGGGTACGGTGATCGGAGCCGGGGCCGACGGTGCCGCGGGTGGTCTGCTCCCGGGTGTGGGCCAGTTCGGTGATCAGACGCATGAACCTCGCGGTCCGCCACCACACCCTCGGGCCCCGGCAGATTCCGGCCAGGTGCAGCTTGATGCGCCGGAACGGGCTGGAGTAGACGACCACGTCCTGGTCCTCGAGCCAGCCGCCCTGCCTGAGGTCGATGAAACGGTGCCGCAGCACACGGGTCTCCCCCACGACGCTCGCCACCAGGAAGAGGACCATCACGGCCACGAAACCGAGGGCCATGTACCACTGGTTCGTGAGGCCGTCCGCCGGGTTGAGGCTGGAAACACCGTTGAAGAGCATGTGTCCCCCGGCCGCGAGCAGGAAACCCGCGAGCGGAGCCGTCACCCGCACCCACTTGCTGCGGGCCCCGAGGGCGACGGCGATTCCGAGGGCCGTCATCATCGTGAAGATCGGGTGCCCGAAGGACGTGTAGACCCCCCGGAGCATGACCAACTTGAGCACCACCTGCTCCGGGTCCCCCACCTCGATGTGGTTGGTCGCGAACACGATGACGCGGGCGTAGTAGATGATGTTCTCCACGAAGGCGAACCCGATTGCGGACAGCCCGGCCAGGGAGACGACGTTGATCCGGGAGATGAAACGGTTCCGGTAGAAGACGACCAGCAGGAACAGGACGGTGGCCTTCGTGGCCTCCTCGACGAACGGGGCGATGAAGATCGCGGGCCGGGTGCCGGAGTCGGCATCCGCGCTGGTGGTCTGCATCATCTGCCCCGCCCACGAGTTGATGTAGATGCTCGCCCACGTCGCCGTGCATGCCCCCCACCCGAAAGACAGGAACCAGATGAGCGGTTTCTGGGGGCGGAACCGGTCCAGCCAGATGAACAGGATCGTGTACACCAGAGCCGTCCACATGGCCCAGTAGGCCGCCATCCGCAGGGATTCGTTGTTCAGTCCGAGGGCCACCGTCCCGTCGGGATAGGTTCGGTCGGGGTTCAACAACTGGTACTGGTCGACCAGGTTGTACATGAAGAACGGAACCAGCACGAGGGTGATCCAGAACAATGGGCTTCGCAGCATGCGTTGCCACCACGGACGTTGGGAGGCGGGGGGCAGGCCCGAGAGCCAGCGTTGCCGATCTACAACCTGAGTCATGATGCTCTACAGGGTACTTGGCGCCCCAGGCAGGACTCGAACCTGCGCACTACAGATTAGAAGGCTGTTGCTCTATCCACTGAGCTACTGGGGCCCGGAGGCCCTTCCCGCGAGGAGCCACTGCCATGGCATCCCACGCGTTCGGGATCTCCTGACCGCAGATTCTACGCATCTTGACCGGATCTTGCTGTGCACGGCGCAAGGTCCGGGCAATACTCTGGGCCGGTGAGCGATGAACTGGTGTGGATTGACTGCGAGATGACCGGGCTGGATCTGGAGCGCGACGCGCTGATAGAGGTGGCGGTGCTCGTCACGGACAAGGACCTGAACGTGCTGGGCGAGGGCGTCGACGTGCTGATCAAACCCAGTGACGAGCAGCTGACAGGCATGAACGATTTCGTACGCGAGATGCACACCCGATCGGGGCTCCTGGACGCCCTGGCCGGCGGCACCACGATGGAGGAGGCCACCCGGACGGTCCTCGGCTATGTCCGGGAATTCGTGCCCGCTGCCCGCAAAGCACCCTTGGCGGGCAACACCATCGGGACGGATCGCGCGTTCCTGGCCCGGGACATGCCCGAGCTGGAGGCCCACGTCCACTACCGCAACGTGGACGTCTCCTCACTGAAGGAGCTGGCGCGACGCTGGTTCCCGCGGGTGCTGTACCAGGCCCCCGCCAAGCAGGGGAACCACCGGGCGCTGGCCGACATCCAGGAATCCATCGAGGAGCTGCGCTACTACCGCGAGGCGATGTTCGTCGCCGCTCCCGGCCCCACCACGAACCAGGCCAAGCAGATCGCGGCCCGCCACCGCGGCAGCCTCACGGGACTGGCCGACCCGCGGGCCGGGTCCGTTCAGTAGCGGGTCAGCCGCTCCCCGACCTCCAGGACGAGATCGTCCTCACCTTGCCGGCCGATCACCTGAACCGCCAAGGGAAGCCCCTCCGAGCTGATTCCGACGGGCACGCTGAGGGCCGGGTGGCCGGCGAGGTTCCAGTACGAGGTGTAGGCGATGACCTTCGCCGAAACCCGCTGCGCCGCGAGGTAGCCCATCCGGTGCACGGGCCGGATCGGCGGCGGCAGCATGGGGGTCACGGGGGTGAGCAGCACGTCGATCCGCCGGAAGATCCTCTCCATGGCCCGCTCCACCCGGGTCGTGCTGCGCTCCGCCCACCGCAGCGCCCCCGGCGGCAGCATGCGGGCGATCGCCGCTATCCGCCTCGAGCGTTTCTCGATGCGCTCGGGATGTTCCAGTCTGCGCACCTCGTCGAGCACCCCGAGGTGGAACTGCACCATGAACGTGAGCGGGGTCTCCGCCCAGCGGATCGATCCCCGGGTGACCTCGTGGCCTTCCTCCGCCAGTCTGTCGGCCGCCCGCGCGACGGCCCGGGCCAGCTGGGGATCGGGTTTGACGCCCGGCAGACAGGAGGCGAGGCTCCATCCCACCCGGAGTGCCCTGCCCGGCCCCGGACCGGGTTCCCCGGGTGCCGTGACGGCCATCGCCAGCCGGAGGTCCTCGATGCTGCGGGCCAGGGGCCCGTAGGTGCCGAGCCTGTGCCACAGGTTGGGGTGAGGGGCCGTGCTGACCCGCCCGCGGCTGGGTTTGATACCGAACACGCCGTTCCAGGCGGCGGGGATGCGGATGGAACCGCCGGCGTCACCGCCGAGGGCCAGCGGAACCATTCCGGAGGCCACCGCCACCGCGGATCCCCCGGACGAGCCACCGGGGCTGCGGGCCGGATCGCAGGAGTTGTGGGTGGCGCCCCATTCCCCCTCCGTGAAGGGCACCTGCCCGAACTCGGGCATGGTGGTCTTGCCGACGATGACCGCCCCCGCGGCTCGCAGCCGGGCCACCACCTCCGAGTCGGCCGCCGCGGGAATCGTGTTTCCGCGACCTCCGAGGGTGGTGACGAGCCCCGCCACATCGATTTCCTCCTTCACGGCCACCGGGACCCCGAACAGCGGTAGTTCTTCCCGTTCCCACGCCGGTGCGGCGTCGAGCTCCCGGGCTCGCGACAACGCCCCGGGGTTCAGCTGGGAGAACGCGTTCAGCCCCGGGTCGCGTCTGTTGATGCGTTCCAGTACGCGCTCGATGTGGTCCTCGACCGTTGACTCCCCACCACTGAGTCGACGGCCCAGGTCAGCGGCTCCGACGTCGAGAAGATCCATGCCGGTCATCCTCGCACGCCCGGGGAACAGGCGCCAAGGGGACGGCCGGCCTCCTTGGAATAACGACGGCGACCGGGGTGTTGTTGGGAGCGAGACCCGACGAAGGAGGCACGCCATGAGCTACGAGCGCCTGCTCACCGCACGACGCCACATCGACGAACGCCGGTTCCGTGAGGCCATCGTCGAGCTGCACGTCGTGCTGGAGAACGAGACGAAGCCCAGCCAGACCGAGGAGACCATCGAGTTGCTGGCCCTGGCCAATTTCAAGGCCGCCTACCTGACCGAGGCGGAACGCCTGGCCCGGCAGCTGATCTCCTCGCGGCCCACCAACGCCTACGCGCACACGATCCTGGTCCGTTCGCTCGAGCGCCAGTCCAGACACGAGGAGGCCGCCAGGGCGAAGACCCTGGCGGTGGCCCTCGGAGCGAATTTCTGATTCGAGGAAAACCCAGAACGTCGGGTGTGGCGGAGTTCGAGAACTCCGCCACACCCGACGTTCGTCAAGAAAAGAAGACAGATCATTCCTCGTCGCCCGAAGCGATGTCGGCGATCACACCGGTTCGTGGCCAACGCCACAGGGTGAAGGGAACACCAGACCAGCACAGCTGCTCGATCTCCGCACCCTTCCCCTTGCCCCAAGTCCCCCTCGGTGCGGTGGTGAACTGTATCCTCTCACTCACACCATCCGTGTATTGGACCTCCATGGAAGCACCGCGAGAACGACCCCTACCGGAAATGTTGATCTCCTGGGCGAAATGGGTACACACAACTCGGTCAATTCTCTCAGGCCCTGAAAGCAAATCTCCCACGATATTCACACTGCGCTGAATCCCAGCCACCAAGGCCCACACCCCCAGAAGCAGGAGCACAAGAGCCACAAACCCACCGAACCGCGGCGCCTTGTACATCCTGTTCCTGAGCTTCGCATAACGAGGATAGGAACGCGTCAGCCACATCCACCCCGGCCCCAGACACGCAAACCCCACAAGAAACAACCCAACACTCTCGAGCACCACAGTCCACATGGCCAGCTCCCCAAAGGGAACATGGAAGAAGACATTCCACACTGCCAGAAAAATCACATACAGGAACGCACCGATAGGCAGAACTCGCACTGACAGTGCATCAATCAGCCGAGTCATATTACCGCTCCCTGACCCAGGAGGCGCATTCAGTTCTGAGGAGGCCTGTAAGTTTCATCTCGGGTGTAGGCATCGACGGCCTTTGCGGCTTTCGAAGCGCTGGACGCCCGCGGCCCGGCCGTGCCATCGAGGAAGTCACGACCCTGTTCATAGTTCTCCCAGTCGGGAACCCCCTCGACCCGGCGCCCGCTCTCAGGATCCGCGACGTAACCCGCATGCCTCATGAGCCTGTCACGCTCCTGGGCCTCGGGGAGGGAACTGAAGAAATCCACCTGCTCATCCCTGTTCATGCGTCGGAGCAGGAATCTTTCCGCCTCCCTGCCCGAGAGGCTGCGGGAGAAAATTGCTCTCTGATCCTCAGTGAGGGAACGCGACCATCCTGCCAGATCAACAGGTTTGTCCGCAATCTCGTAACGCTCGAAAACCTCTTTCAATTTTTCCGGCCCCCCAGCGCGAATGATGTCCTGGGTCGCATCGGGAGGGATCCTGATTTTTCCTTCTGGCGGGTCCGGAACATTCGGAGTTCTTGTGAAACTTTCCGGCAACTGACTCTCCAGCCCTTGGAGAGCATCCTTGTTCTTGACTTTTTTCATCTGCCTGAGAGTGTTCTCAATATTGGCCACTCTCCTTGAGGCAACCATGGATTCGGGGAGTTTGTCAGCGAGCTTCTCCCCGACACGCCTGCCGGCCCCCTTGATCGCCTTCTCCTTCCACTCTCCGGGTTTCCCCAGGACCTTCAACAGCTTGCCGCCCCATTCCGTCAGCTTGCGAAGGGCCTGGACAAGTTTGGCGGTGATCTTGCTCAGCTTGGCGAATGCATCGATCGCCTTGTTCACCCACTTGGTGATCTTGGCAACTTTTTCACCCACCCAGGTCGAGATCTGGGCGGCCACGGCAGGGGTCGCGAGACCGAGAGTGAAAACTTCCTCAGCCACGGATTGCGCGAACATTCCCAGTGCTTCGGCGATCATGTCACGGATCATGCTGTAGATGAAACTGACGATGCCCGCCTGCCGCTGCAGCACTCCTGCTATCTGCTCCGCAGCAGCCTGCTGCGCCTCGAAAACCTGTTTGAGCTGACCAACCCGCGCCCTGTAGGCGTCCAAGGTGATTGAAACCTGTCCCTCGATCTTCCCGAGCAGCGACTCGAGGTTCCCCGCCTCCTGCTGGGCGGCCTGGGCGATGTTGTGCCAGGTCGAGGCGCCCGCATCGATCTCCTCCGGGTCCCCGGTGAACTCCTGCAGCCAGTCCTGGAGGGGATGAATGTGATCAATGATCCACGAAGCCACCCAGCCGGTGACCGTCGCGATCGGATTGAACGCGGCCGAGACGACATTGGCCCCGAGCGATGCAACGGCGGCGAACTCGCCCATCCATCCGTCGTTCTTGGTCTCGTCCACGAAATCGAGGATGTCCCCCACCGGACCAATCTTCGCCGCATCCTGCCAACGCCCTTGGCCACCAGCCACAAAGGCAAGACCCCGGGGATTGTTCTCAGTCTCAAGCAGTCCCATGTCACACCCCGCTTTCAGATGCTGTTCATCAGCTTGTCGAATTCATCCTTAAGCGCCATTTCCGTCTCACGGAAATCGGCAGCGCTGTCATCCAAGGCCTGCGCCGTAGCCTCGAGAACTTGCCCAAGGGTGGAGTTCGTGGTCTTGAAATCGCTGCTGAGCTCTACATATCTGGGCTGGAAAAGCGGCGTGAGAAGAACGCCGTAAGGATTTCCTGACATCGTGTTCGATGCGGCATCACCGATTTCCGCAACGGTGGAGCCACTGTCACGCAACCCTGCGCTCTGTTCGCCCCAGCTCTGGGGGGAGATGTCGATGTCGGTCACGATCTTCTCCCGATGTTCCACGGCTGCCTGCCGTCGTTGCCGGAGGAGTCACCGACATCACCGCCGGAGGGCGTGCCGAACACGTCATAGGAGGAAAGCGTCCGAGCAGTCTCAGGGCTGTCATTTCCCCAGGACTCACGGACGGCCTCCCCGACGGACCTCGCCACTTCCTGTCCGGCCCGTCTGATCGTCTCCAGCGCCACGCGTGAGAGCTCCTGCGCCGACAGTCCCACCCCCCGATCCGAGATCCGCATATCGGTCACACGCCCTCCGTGGTCAACGGTGACTGTCACCTCTTTCCCCCGCGAGATCACCGTCGCGGTCATCGCCTGCACCCTGGCAGCCAATTCACGATCTCGCTCGCCCCGCTCCAGCGCCTTGCGGGCCATGGCCTCGAAGCGGGCCTTCGCGGCCGCTGCGGCCTGATCAACAGCACCCTGCACCTCATCCATCACGATCCTCCAACACACTCTCGCCAAGGAACCAGCCGAAGCGCTCCGCGGGTCACGGTAAGCACGGGCAGCGTAACACCCGTCGGGTTCATCGCCCCGAGTACAACCCTCTGAATGCTCACGCCGCCGGACTCCCCACCCCGGACGCCACGAAGCCCTGGCGGGAGCCCACCCCTGGGGATCACACGGGCCTCCTCACCCCTGCGACAGGAGGAGCCCTCGGATTTCCCAAGGGGTTCACCGATACGCTATCGTTTGTCAGTCGCCGGTTGTTGGCGATCCTTGGTGGGTATAGCTCAGTTGGTAGAGCACCTGGTTGTGGTCCAGGATGTCGCGGGTTCGAATCCCGTTACTCACCCCATGGCGGGCGGAATGCACCGTGAGCAGCAGAGACCCAGGAAGCCCCCGACCCACAGCCCGACGCATCGACATGGATTCCAAGACACCTACGCCCTGCCCGGGACAGCGACGCACAACTCTCAATACAGTACTGTATCCTCCAGTTACGGGTCTCGAGCCCACCCCTCGACCTGATCGGAGAATCGCATGGTTTCCTTGAATCGCCGTAGTTTTGGACGAGTCGCCCTCGGCAGTACCGCCCTGGCAGGTGCATCCTCACTCGTCCCCGGCATCGCCTCGGAGACATCGGCCTCGGGATTGGCCTTCCCCAGGAAACGCCTGACCGGAGCCGACATGTACACCGCGACCAACTGGCGGGTCGCGGGAACAGATCTCGGCATCCCTTACGTTCTCGAGAACGGCTCGATCGGCTATCTGCTGGGCGACACGTTCGGTGGGCCGTGGCCGGAAGGCGGGGACGACCACCGATCCCCGGTGATGCTCCGATCAGCCTCCGATCCCGGTTCCGCCGAGGGAATCGTCTTCGACAGCGCCGCCAAGGTGGCGGGAAACGGCCGCGCGCCGGAACTGATGTACAACGCCCACGGAGGGGTGGTCGGGGGAACCCGCGAGCTCACCGTCATACCCAACGACGGAATCTCCTTCCCGGAGACGGGCCGGCAGCTGGTGTCCTTCATGAGCATGGAGAACTGGGACGACCGAGGCGCCGACGGCATTTTCAAATCCGGCTTCGCAGGACTGGCCTACTCCGACAACGGAAACGACTTCCAGCGCACCAATCTGCGATGGAACAACTCCGCTGACAACAAGGACCCCTTCCAGATGTGGACCATGCAGCGCGACGGCGAGTACGTCTACGTCTTCTCGGTGCGTGCCGGACGGCAGCACGGCCCCATGATGTTGCGACGCGTGAGGTGGGAACGCATGTTCTGGCCCGACGAGTACGAGGGATGGGGTTGGAACGGAAGGGACTGGGGCTGGGGTCGCCCGTGCACGCCGATCCTCGAGGAGCAGTTCGGGGAGCCGTCGGTCAGGAAACTCCGCGACGGGACATGGGCGATGGCCTACATGGACTATGCCCGCAACCGGCTCGTCACCCGCACCGCCGACCGCCCTGACGGCGTGTGGAGCAGCCCGAAAATCCAAATTTATGGTGTGACCAACGCGAATCTCTACGGTGGTTTCATCCATCCGTGGTCCACCCGTGGTCTGGGGAAACTGCATCTCATCGTGTCACGCTGGTCACGAACCCCCGCCGGCGCGTCCACAGCATATCACATCGAGCAGTACCGGGGAACGCTTTGACGGTGTGATTTCCGCGGCGCATCTCCACCCGCCCCGACTTCATTCCCGGACCACCAGGTGGATGGTTAGCAGGGCATGTCCCGATTCTGAGAACATGGCCAGGACCCGGGCACGTCGACATCCGCGCGGACGTGCCCGGGCCAGCGGGATGACGTGAGGACGAGGAGCCATGGGACGACTGACAAGAACCGGGCGCTGGATCACTGCCGCCGTCGGCCTGGCCATGGGAGCCGTCGCCGGATACACGGCCTGGACGCTGAACGCCCCGAGACGTCCCTGGCCGCCGTACACGTTCACCCCCTTCGAGGTGGGGACACCGACCGAGGAGGTCTCATTCACCACCTCCGACGGGGTGTCGTTGGCGGGTTGGTGGCTGGACAACCCCGGCGCCCGGAGCGTGGTGATCTGCTGCCACGGTCACCGGAGCAACAAGGCCGACATGCTGGGAATCGGTCCCGGTCTGTGGCGAGCAGGTCACAACGTCCTGCTCTTCGATTTCCGTGGCAACGGCGACTCCGGGGACGGCAGGCAGTCCCTGGCCCACTACGAACAGGCCGACCTGACCGCCGCGCTGGACTGGGCGGCCCGATTCCGCCCCGGGGCGCGGATCGCGGTGATGGCATTCTCCATGGGCGCCTCAACCGCCATCCTCACGGCTGCCCACGACCCGCGCATCGAAGCCCTCGTGCTCGATTCCCCGTTCGCGACCATGGAGGGCGTGATCGCCGCGAACTACAGGCGTTACCGACTTCCCGGAGGTCTTCTACTGCCGGTGGCCGACCTGGTGAACCGATTCTTCTACGGCTACGCGTTCGGACAGGTGCGTCCCGTCGACGCCATGGGTTCGCTGCCGCCACGCCCGGTCCTGCTGCTGCACGGCACCAAGGACCGGCTCATCCCCTACGAACACGCCCAGCAGCTGGTGGCAGCGGCCGGTCCGGGCGAGGTCGAGCTCGTCGCCTTCGAGGGCGCAGACCACTGCGGCGGCTACTTCGTCGACCGTCCCGGATACATCGCCCGGGTGAACCGGTTCCTGGATGAGGCTTTCCAGCCCGGGTAGCATGTCGTGATGCCCCTCAACGCCTCCGAGGCGCCGCGATTTCTCTCGTCGCCGCTCCGGTTCCGGGGGGAGGCCGGGGAAAACGGCCAGGAGGAAGAACCGAGGTTCTTCCGGCGAATCGCCACGTCGACTGTAGCGATCGGCCTCCTCCTGTCGGCCTGTTCCAACGCATCCAACCCACCCCAGGACACCTCACCGGTCAGCACCCCAGCGACCACACCCGCCCAGCAGAGCCCGGGAGAAACCGTGAGCGAAACCACGATATCGATCACCCTGAACGGCCGGTCCCTCACAGCCAGGCTCTCCGACAATCCCGCCGCCCGTTCGTTGCTGGACCAGCTGCCGCTGCACCAGGAGTTCACCGATTACGGAGGACAGGAGGTGCAGACCAGACTCCCGCAGCCCCTGACGACCGACGGGATGCCCCGTAGGGAGAGCGCCCCCGCCGGAACCATCGGGTACTACGCACCCGAACAGGCCTTGGTGCTGTACTACAGGGACGTGGGACGTTTCGACGGCATCATGCGGCTCGGCCGGATCGAGGGCGACCCGGCCTCGCTCGCCGGCTGGGAGCAGGCGAAACCCGTCACCATCGAACGAGCCGGCTGAGAGTCGATCCCATCATGGCCCGTGTCCTCGTCACCGGAGCGTCCTCCGGTCTCGGCCTGCTCACCGCCACATCACTCGCCCGTGCGGGGAACGAGGTTGTCCTGCATGCCCGCAACCCGGAACGGATCAAGGATGACACCACCCTGTCGCTGATGCATGCCACCGTCTGGGGCGATCTGGCAGACCCCGAGGAGACCCGGTGGGTGGCCGCGCAGGCGGAACTACACGCCCCGCTGGAGGCCGTCATACACAATGCGGGTGTCTCCGAGGGGTGCGATCTGATGGCCGTGAACGTCGTGGCGCCGTTCGTGCTCACATCCCTGATGGGCCCGCCGGGGCGTGTGATCGTCGTTTCCAGTTCCATGCACCGCTCCGGATCGCCCCTGCGCGTCGCGGAGAAGATCTCGGGTACACGGAACAGCGGTTACAGCGACAGCAAGTTGTTCGTGACCACGTTCGCGATGGCCGTCGCGCGCCGCTGGCCGAGCGTTCTGGTGCACGCGGTGGATCCCGGATGGGTTCCCACCAGAATGGGAGGCCCGTCCGCACCCGACGACCTGACCGAGGGGCATCGCACACAGGAATGGCTCGCAACCGTTCCGGAAAACGCGCTACGACCCCGGACCGGGGCCTACTGGCACCATCGCCGAAGCCGGCCACCGCACCCGGCCACCCTGGAACCGGAGTTCCAGGCAGAACTCATCCGGACCCTGGAGGTCCACACCGGGATCGGTTTCCCACCCGGTTGATTCGTCGCGCGGCGCGAAATGATGGCGTCGAGCACCCCACGAAACACTCGGCAATCACGCCTCGGCGCCATGCAGGAAAGTTTCAGAACGCCCCAGCAGCTTTTCCCGTCGCAGGGAGATAATGGGTGACACACACATCCTGCGCAGTTCGCCACCGAGGAGGCATCATGCGAGCAACCATCATGCGGGCACCGGGCGACGTGGTCGTCACCGAGGTGGACCGTCCCGAGATCATCGAACCCACCGACGCGATAATCGAGCTTGCCGCCGCATGCATCTGCGGCTCGGACCTGTGGCCCTACCGGGGGCATGACAAGGCCGAGAACCGCGCCATGGGACACGAGTACGTCGGCACCGTGGTGAAGGTCGGTTCGGACGTGACCACGGTGAAACCGGGTGATTTCGTGGTCGGATCCTTCTGCATCTCGGACAACACCTGCGAGATCTGCGATTCCGGCTACCAGTCCCGCTGCGTCAACGGCGGGTTCGTCAGCGGCACCCAGGCGGAGTTCGTCCGCATCCCGCAGGCCGACGGTACCCTCGTCGTCGTGCCGGGCGGACGTCCCGGGGACCCCGATGTGCTGGCCTCGCTGCTGGCCGCCTCCGACGTACTCGGCACGGGCTGGTTCGGGGCCGTCGCCGCGGAGGCCGGACCGGGCAGGACCGTCGCGGTCGTGGGTGACGGCGCGGTCGGTCTCCTGGCCATCCTCGCGGCCAGGGAACTGGGGGCCGAGCGGATCATCGCGATGTCCCGCAACCCGCAGCGCCAGGAACTGGCCAAGGAGTTCGGAGCCACCGACATCGTCGAGGAACGTGGTGAGGAGGGTGTCTCCCGCGTGAAGGACCTCACCAATGGGCTGGGCGCGCACAGCGTCGTCGAGGCGGTTGGCACCCAGCAGTCCATGGAACAGGCCATCGGGTCCTGCCGCCCGGGTGGGCACGTCGGTTTCGTCGGGGTCTCCCACGACGTCAACCTGCCGGGCGGTCTGTTGTTCGGCGCCGAGGTGCACCTGCACGGCGGGCCTGCTCCCGTGCGGCGTTTCCTGCCGGATCTGATCGATCGCATCCTGGCCGGGAAGATCAACCCCGGAAGGGTTTTCGACCAGCGGATTCCCCTCGATGAGGCTCCCGAGGGTTACAAGGCCATGGACGAGCGCCGCGCCATCAAGGTGCTGCTCGAGCCGTGACCATGCTGAATGGCCTTTCCCCGGGCACCGGGGAAAGGCCATTCAACAGTACGACAGGTCTCAGGGAGCAGCGCAGAGGGTCCCACTGCTCGAGGCCGACTCCGGCGGGGAAACATCTTTCCGGGTCTCGGCGGCCACACGAAGAACCACCGTGGCAATGCGGGCACCAGCATCCGGGACGCCCTTGAAACCCGGAAAACTGGACAGGTCCACGATCCACGGCCTGCCCTCGTGTTCTATCACGTCCACACCGTAAATCTCGGTTCCCAGCACCCGCCCACATTCCATCGCGAGCTCTCTGGTGGGAGTATCCAACTCGATCAGTCGGCCTTGTTTCTCCTTCAGGGTGACCGGGGGCCACACTCGCTCGACACAGAACACGTCATTCCCGATGCGATAGATCTTGCGATCCAAGGTCTCGGGCTCGTAGTAGCGCTGCGCGAACATCTCCTCCACTCCCCACGACATGGGGACTTCCGCGGTGTCATGAATGATCTGAATTCCCCGTCCTCGGGAACCTCGGCGCGGCTTGAGAATCACCGGTCCATCCGCCAGCATCGGCAACAGATCTTCCGGCCCGGTCACCGGACGGCATTCCGGCACGGGCAGACCGGCTTGGGCCAACACGTGATTGGTTCTCAACTTGTCCCGGCACAAAGCTGTGACCGGGTAGGGACTCACCGTGGGAATCCCTGCCTCGTGCAGCCGCCTCCCCCATTCCAGACCGGCCGGTGTCTTGTCCTTGAGCACTGCTGCATCGGCCTGGGGTATTGAAACGGACGAGTCCATTTCCGCGGGAAACAATGAGATGACCGCAACCTCGGCCAGACGCAGCTCAGCTTCGAGTGCGTCAAGCAGTGGATTGGGGTCTCCAGGCGACCCCGACCGCAGAAGAACGACTCTCATGCCGCGGATTTTACGCCGATCTACGAGGCTCTGTGAGTGCTTCCGTGTCAGACTCTTGGACGGAATTGTCGTCGTCGATCTTCATGTGACTGGCCAACCACCAGGAGTAGATTTCGGTGGCCGTTCCGGCACACAACCTGACCACCAGTACCGCCGGCAATCCGAAAGTTGTCCAGATGAACCCGGCCAGAATCGGCGCCCCGAACTCCCCGGCATCCTCCGCGGTGCTCATTATCGCCAGTGTCCGTGTACGTCGCACCGGGTCGAGAGCAGCCACCTTGGCCATGACTGCTCCCCAGGCCGGCCTGAAAGCGGCCTTCCCCGCATCATCCGCCACCTTCCCGACGACAAGGCCCGCATAGCTCGGGAAGAGCAACCAGATCAGGGAGGAGAACACATTGCCGATGGCCCTGACCCCCAGTACCAGTTTCAGACTCACCCGGTCCGCCAGCCATCCCCACAGCGGCCCGCTGAAGGACATGGCCGTGGAGAAGACGTACAGCGATGACGCGGCTGCTTCCGACAATCCCATGTACGACACGGAGAGGAGAGGAAGCAGATTCGCCATGAGATAGGCCGTGCCGTTCATGGCCGCTCCCAGGAATGCGTAGGGCCGGACGAGTCGGCGCAGTTCCGGGGGAACCGGTGTTTTCTTCTCCGGTTTCCGGCTCAGGCCGGTGACCCGGGGTCCTCGCAGCCCGATGACCACCAGCAGCATGGGAAGCCCGGACAGGAGTGCCGAGACCGCGAAAACGAAGGCATGGTCACCCGCGAGGGCGGTCAACAGGATCCCTGCGGAGAACCCGCCGGCGGACCCGGCCACCGTCTTGACGGTCTGGTACCAGGAGAAACGCTGGGCCACCGCCTTCTTGCCTCCCAGGGCCGCCAGCACCGTCGAGGAGGATGGATCCCGCAGGGAGATCGCCACTCCGTGCAACCCTCGGACGAGAAACAGGTGAAGGGGGGTCTGGGCGAACACCAGGGACAGCACCACCAGGGTCCGCAACCCCACCGCCACTGTGTAGGCGGTTCGCACCCCGATACGGTCGATGACAGCCCCCATCGTGGGCTTCAGCAGGATCGCGACGGCGGTGTTCGTCGCCAGCAGGACCCCGATGTTCTCGATCGACATACCGAGACGATGTGCATACAACGGCAGGGAGAAACTGATCATCCCGAAAGCCAGGCGCGACAGGAAACCTTCCGCGACCACCACACCCAGGGGGCCCCCGCTGTCGCCCCGGGCCCGTACCGCGTGTCTGGGCGCCCGGATGTATCGACGGGTGATCCAGACCGTCAGGGTCACGGTCGTTCCGACGATCAGCAGGACACCCAGGGCCAGCCACGGCCTGATGTCAGGACCCGCCCACTCCCAGGTCCCATCCGCCAGGATCGCGGTCATCGACGTCGCCACGGTGACGACGGCCACCACCGACCAACCGATCCAGCGCGCCCGGCGACGCCGCCGCCGAATCTCGGGATGCACCCTCAACCGACGGATCATGAGCCACGGGCCACACGATCGATGGTGGCTGCAATCCCGGGAGCAGGGCCGGGGCACCCCTTGTACCCGGGGAAATAGTTGACATCCACCACCCTGGGGCCGTCCGGGGACTCGATCACATCGCATCCGAAAAGGTCCAGACCGAATCCGGAACGGATTCGCGTGGCGATGTCCCTGATCTCCTCATCGACGTGAACGGAGCGACCGAAGCGGGTGAAGGACTGGGAGTCGAAAGGTTTGCGCACCGCCCAGACATTCTCCCCGGCAACGTACACCTTGAGATCCTCTCCGGGACCCGGCACGTAGCGTTGAGCGATCAACGGACCGGGAGGGACCTGCATAGAGGCCAACTGCGCGGCTTCCTCGATCAGGTGCAGCCCTGCCCCACGGTGTCCTCTGTGAGGTTTGATGATGAGGGGCCCCTCCACCAACAGTTCAGCCGCCTGCCGGGGATTGCCGATGAGCCACGTATCCGGGGTGGGCACGCGCAGCTCCCGCATGAGTCTTCCCGAAGTCACCTTGTCCTGGGCGGTCAGACAGGCACCGTATTCATTGCACACCGCGATCCCCTGCCCGTGAAGAGCACCCGCATAGCTGAGTGCCAACTCCGTATGGCTCTTGAGCACGTACAGATCGGCCTCCGGGGTCAGGACATCCGTACGCAGCAGGCGGTCCTCGGGAATCCATCCGGTCACCTCATGCCCCATCCTTCCCAGGAGCCGTTGGGCTTCCAGCACGATGGGGCTGGGAACATCGGGGACTCGGCGGGTCAGCAGGAAGCAGATTCTCATATCGAAAGGCTCATTTCTGGGAGATGAAGGAATGGTGCGCTGATCGACTCCCCCCGGGTGAACTCGCCCCATGCGTGAGCCACCATCCGGGTGACGACGTGGCGATGTCCGACGCCCGTCACCTGGGACACCTTGGCGATCATCCGTTCCTGGGAGACGAGAAGACTCGGGTCGCTGACGAGAGCCGCGGCCGCGGCTCTCGTCAGATGGATCGGCGGCACCTGTCCCTTGGCGGCCAGCCGGGCAGCCCCAACCAGGCGCTCCCCCCGGCCGAGCTTGCGGAGGGCGTCCCGTCCCACCCGGTCGACCGTGTCCCCCAGGGCCGCGTTGCGGAACCGACACAGGATGGCTTCAAGATCCTCCGGGGTACCGGAGACTTCCTCCCCGTAACGTGCTGCAAGTCCCCGCCTGCCCTCCTCCATCGCCCCCAGGACGGCCGCGGCTATCTCCGGGTCCATGGCCGCGGCGTGCAGGTATCGATATCCCTTGAGTCCTCCCAGATAGGCCGCCGTGGCGTGCCCTGCGGAGAACCGGTAGAGCTTGCGGCGATAGTAGGCCCGGAAATCATCGACCGGGATGAAGTCCTGAACCAACGGAACGGGATCCACCAGAGCCGCACCATCAACCACGACTTCCCGGGGCAGATCCCCCACGACCCGGACACGACCATCCGCGGCGAACACACGATGGGCCACGGCCCGGGCGATGACGGCCCCGGTGAACCCGTGCCGATCCACACCCGATCCCAACCGCCTTCTCAGGCCCTTCCGGATGATCCGAGCGGCGTTCTCGTGGTTCTCGAAGGCGATCACGTTCACGGGACGAGTCGCACGTTTCAGCCCTTCTGCGATGAGGTCCAGCACGGCGGGCAGCATCCGTGCCCCGACCGCGGTGCCCACCACATCAGCGGTGGACACGGCCTGCACCGCTGCGCGACGATCCGCCAGGTCGACGGTACGCACCGGCACCAGGAAACGTTCCATCGTCCATCCGTCGGTCAACTCGACCTCTACGACTCGGGCGTGTTGCAGGGCCGCGGCGACATGTCCTCGGCCCAGCACCGTCACCTCGTAGCCTGACTGGTGGAGCTGTTCAGCGGCCAGCCCCAGGGCGATGCGCCCTGCCCCGATGATGGTGGCCCTCACCGGCGGACTTCCTCAGCGGTTTCCATGCCGCGGGCATAGATGTAGTCGGCCAATCTCAGCGCTGCGTCCGGAACTCCACCGAGCCGGGGAAAGGGACGGACCTCCACCACCTGCAGTCGTCCCTCGGCACCGACCAGATCTAGGCCGAAGAGTTCACTCCTGAACATGCTCGCCACTCGATCCGCGATCTCACACATCTCGTCGGTCGCAGGCACGGGTTCTTCCCGCGTCTCACTCGAGAAGGCCATCCAGCAGGGCCGTTTCACCGCAAACGTCTGGTGTCCGATCCGATACACCCGGTGGGCGTATTGATCGTTGGGATGGACTTCTTGAGCGAGTGTTGCTCCCTCGGGCAGCGGCAGGTCGATCACCTCGTCGACGTTCCAGAGAACCTTCGCTCCCACGGAGCAGCTCATCTCTGCCGATCTGAGGACGACGGGGCCATCACGGAGGGGCTCGATCAGATCCTCTGCGCTTCCGGCCACCCAGGTTCTGGGGGTGGGGACCCCCGCGGATGACAGCAGCATCACGGTTCGGATCCGGTCCCGGCAGAGCCTCACCATCTCAGGGGAGTTCAGGCACCTGGCCCCCAGTGCCGCCAGGCCCGTGGTCAAGGAGACGATCGCACGGGATGGGGATGCGAGAAGGTAGAGGTCGTGCTCCACCGCCACATCTCCCAACTCGACGCATCCAATGGCGTGCCGGGCATCGACGCGAACTCCCCACCGCACCAGCAGGTCCAAGCACTCCCGGGTGAGGGAATCCTGCTCAGGCACACGCTGGGATGTCAGCAGGGCGATCCTCACGCAACCGCCCTCATCAACACACGCCTGGCCAGCACCTCGGAGGCGTTGGGGACGGATGAATAGTTGGGGAAATCATTGACTTCGAGAACCTCCAGCCGCCCATCCACCTCAAGGCAGTCGACACCGAAGAATCGCAGCCCGAAAACCTTCGAAACGCGATTGACGATCTCCCGCAGTGAGTCATTCACGGTCACGCCCCCCAAGGACCGTGCCGTGCACGGGCTGATCGGGGAAGGCCGCCGAACAGCAGCAATAAAATCTTCAATTACATAAAGCTTCAGATCCGCCCCGGAGCCGGGCCGGTATTCCTGAGCGATCAACTCAGGATCGCGCCATCGTAATCGCAGCAGATCCGCAGGCTCCTCAAGCACGACGATCCCCTCGGCATTGTCCCCGAACACCGGCTTCACGATGATGGGGTACTCCAGATCAACGCCCGCAAGATCCTCTGGCGAACAGATCACGGTTCGCGGCCGGGCCAAGCCCGTGTCCCCGAGGAGCCTGGTCATGATGCGCTTGTCACGCACCTGTTCAACCGCTGCCGCCGTGTCGACCACAGGTATTCCCGAAGCGGCAACATCCGCGAGAACGGCCAGGGTTCCGGGACGCCGGCCACGGGCCACGGCGACATCCACCCGCACGAGAACGTCCCGCCACTCATCGGTCGTGCACTGGGTCTCATCCAGTTCTTCGACATGGGCACCGCGATCCCGCAAAGCGGCAATCATGCCGCTCGGCTGGGCCTGGGACCGATATCGCCGGTCCACCAGCGTGAGGACTCGTGTGGTCATGGGCGCAGCTTAAGAGGCCGATGGAGGACACGCCACGGATTCACCCCGGAAAGGACGGGGGCTGACCAAAAAGAGGTCATGACCGGGAAATCACCTTCCCGAGGGCAGCGAATGCCCAGCTCACGAATCCCTAACTTTTGGCAGTTGTCATTCGATGAACGTCATCCGTTCGAAGCAGCCATTCGCCCCCTCGCACGCATGTGATCCGGCCGGAAAATCAGAGCAACAATGCCGCATCCGTATGGAAAATCGAGCACCGGAGCAATCACGGATGCTTATTCACAGGCGGCGCGTTGGCCAGCGGAACCCTTGGTCAGAGAACGCTTGAGGACAGCTGTGAACAGGTCCCACACTCCCCCTCGAACGAGACCGATCCACCAGCCTTCCAAGTTGCCCGAGCGAGCAGCTTTGACACACGAGTGCCGCCCCGAGACGAAACAGCGGGGCGGCACCCCTTGGCTTGCTGACGAGCTCTTCTCAGGCCTTGCGATGCGCGGCGGAGGCCACCAGCTGCTCGACGAGCACCTGGAGCTGTTCGGCCTTGCGCTCGTGGGCGACCACGGCCCCGTCGGCGACATCGGTGAACAGCGACAGGGCGACGTTGGTCCGCACCACGTGCATGTTGAAGTTGGCGAGGATGGTGCGCCAGTGCTCGACGGAGCGGATGCCGCCGTCGGAGCCGTAACTGACGAAGGCCGCGGACTTGTTCATCCACTCCGGGGCGAGCCAGTCGACGGCGTTCTTCAGCACGCCCGGGACCCCGAAGTTGTACTCGGGGGTCACGAAGATGAAGGCGTCGCACTCGTCAATGGCGCGGCTCCACGCCCGAACGGCCTCGGACTCGTACTGGCGGTTGGCCATCAACGGGGGGACGGGCGCGTCGTACAGGGGGAGGTCGAAACTGGCCAGGTCGAGCAGAACGAACTCGACGTCGTCCCGCCTCGGCGCTTTCTCCAGCACCCAGCGGGCCACCGGAGCGGCGTTGCGCCCCTGGCGGATCGAACCTTCGATGACACCAATCTTCACAGTGACTCCTTTCGTCCTCAGGCATCCTACGCGACCCAAGCCCGCTCCCCCGGCATTCACACGTCCTGCCCCCAATCCACGGATGTTAGATCTACATAACTTGACGAGCGATATACCGCTCAATATGATATGAATATCTAACATGTAGGAGGCGATTTGCTCATCACCCACATCAGACGTCACCGCCTCCTGGCCGACATGAACCAAGCGGACCTGGCAAGGCTCGTTGGCGTGCGCAGGGAAACCATCGGACATCTGGAGAGGGGTACCTACACGCCTTCGCTCAAACTGGCCTGGGACATCGCGAAGGTCTTCGGCACCAGCATCGAGGAACTGTTCGAGTTCAGGGAGGAAGTCGATTGACATGGACGAGAGAGCACAACAGATCGGAACCCGAGCTGCAACCATAACCCTGGCCATCGCCTACATGTTCTGGCTGGGGGTGGCACTCAGCAAGTTCATCGGAACCGGGCGCATCGAGACAGCCGCCGCCGAGATCGTCTTCCTCGCCCTGATCCCGTTCGTTCTGCTGTGGTTCGCCCGCCAGGATGAGCGCCTGTTCCTCCCCAGGCTTCGCGAACACGATGACCTTCAGGAGCTCCTGAGCCCTCGCCACATCCTGCGACGGACGCGCCGCTATGCACTTGAAGCGCTGGGATTCTCCGTATCCCTGACCGTCGCCGATTACCTGGCCGAGCGCCTGACAGGCGACATCATGACCCTGCTTCCCCTGACCACCTGGCACGCTTGGTCCCTCGAAATCGGCGGCGGCTTCCTGGTCCTCCTCGTCATCGACACCCTGTGGAACGAGTTCGCCATCCACCGTTACATCCGCAAGATCAGGGAGCTGGAAGACCATGAACAGACGCGATGAGGCCATCCTCAACTTGGTGGACCCCGATGATGAAGTCTTTCAGCTACGCGCCTCGGCACGCACCAAATGGTGGATCGAGGCCCTGGACTTCCTCAATCTAGGCATTCACGACATGATCCTGGCCAGAAAAGCGGCGTCCAGCCGCTGGTACCTCGTCGGCTCCGGGAGACACTGGAAACTCTGCGCGCTGAACCAGAAGGACGAACCCACATGGACGGATGCCACCCGGGCCCTGTCCGATACGACGAACCTGAAGAAGTTTCAGCTGGACGGGATCGTCTACCGCCTGCAACGTCGCATTCGCTGACACGGAATCACGCCTCGTCATGGCCAACAGCTCTCCGGGGACGGATCGATCTGCTAGTTTGAACATCGTTCAAAACGTCATGGAGGAGAGACCATGGACCTGAATCAGCTTGCCGACGACATCATCGCGGGCCGTTCCATCACCCCCGGGGAGGCCCTCGCCGTGCTGCGGCTGCCGGATGCGGAGACCCTCGCCCTCGTGGCCGCGGCGGGGCGGGTGCGGCGCCACCACTTCGGCACCACGATGAAGGTGAACTACCTGATCAACCTCAAATCGGGTCTGTGCCCGGAGGACTGTTTCTACTGCTCCCAACGTCTCGGTTCCCAGGCCGACATCCTGAAGTACCGGTGGCTGAGGAACGAGGACGCCGTCGCCGCGGCGAAGGCCGGGATCGCAGGCGGCGCGAAGCGGGTGTGCCTGGTGGCGAGTGGCCGCGGGCCGTCCAACCGCGACGTCGACAAGGTGGCCGAGATCATCGGGGAGATCAAGGCCGAGCACCCGGACGTGGAGGTCTGCGCCTGCCTCGGGCAGCTCAGGGAGGGACAGCCGGAGCGGTTGGCCGCCGCGGGGGCCGACGCCTACAACCACAACCTCAACACCGCGGAGTCGCACTACGACAACATCTGTACCACCCACAGTTATCAGGACCGCACCGAGACCGTGCAGCACGCCCGCGAGCACGGGCTGAGCGCCTGCTCGGGCCTGATAGCGGGCATGGGCGAGAGCGACGAACAGCTGGTGGAGGTGGCCTTCGCGCTGCGGGAGATCGGCGCGGACTCGGTTCCCGTGAACTTCCTGATGCCCTTCGACGGCACCCCCCTGGCGGGTCACGCCGACCTGAGCCCGCAGCGCTGCCTGCGCATCCTGGCGATGATGCGCTTCGTCCATCCGGACAGCGAGGTACGGGTCGCGGCGGGTAGGGAGCAGCACCTCCGCAGCCTTCAGCCGCTGTCCCTGGAGATCTGCAACTCGCTGTTCCTGGGTGACTACCTCACCAGCGAGGGGCAGGCTGGGGCCAAGGATCTGGCCATGATCGCCGACTGCGGGTTCACGGTTCTCGGTCAGGAGGAACCCGCTCCGAAGATCGATGTCCGGCCCGTGATCAGGAACCGGGGAGCCGGGACCCTGGAGCCGGCGAACGCCTAGGAGGTGCGGCGCTTGAAGAACGAGCGGATGCCCTCCCGGTGAACCGCCGCCACGGCGGTGAGCGGCAGACCTGCCGGGCAGACCTCGACGCACTCGCCGTAGCTGCTGCACGGACCGAACGAGGCCTCCAGGGCGTCGACGACGGCCCGGGCGCGGCGGGTGCGTTCCACCTTGCCGTGCGGGAGCATGGCCAGGTGGGACAGTTTCGCCCCTGCGAACAGGTGGGCCGCCCCGTTGGGGCATGCGGCGACGCACGCCCCGCAGCCGATGCAGGCGGCGAAGTCGAGGGCCAGTTCCGCGTCCTCGTGGCCGACCAAGAAATCGTCGGCGTCCGGGGCGGTCCCGGCCATGACGTCGACGTGCCCGCCGGCGCGGATGACCGAGTCCAGGGCCGCACGATCCACCACCAGGTCCCGGACCACCGGGAAGGCCGCCGACCGCAGCGGTTCGATCCGCAGCTTCGTGATGCCGCCGAAGGCTCGCAGGTGCTGCCGGCACGACGGGGTGTTCGGGACCGGGCCGTGGGGGACGTCGTTCACGGTGACCCCGCACGCCCCGCACACTCCCTCCCGGCAGTCGGACTCGAACGAGATGGGTTCCAGGCCCTCATCGGCCAGCTGGTCGTTCAACCGGTCCAGCAATTCCAGGAGACTCATCTCGGGGGTGGCGTCCGTCACGACATGGGTCTCGAATCGCCCCTCGGACGCCGGCCCGTCCTGCCGCCAGATCTCAAGTTCGACCCTCATCGGTAGTTCCTCACCTGCAGTTTGACACTCTCGAATCGCAGCGGCTCCTGGTAGCGGCGGTGCTGGCCTGCCGGGTTGGTCTCCCACGCCGAGACGTTGCACCAGCGCTCGTCGTCGCGTTTCGCCTCCCCGTCCGGGAGGGCGTATTCCTCGCGGAAATGCGCCCCGCACGACTCCTGGCGGTCCAGCGCATCCGTGATCATCAGTTCCGCCAGCTCCAGGAAGTCGGCCACCCGTCCCGCCTTCTCCAGCTCCTGGTTGAGCCGGTCGTCGGTGCCGGCCACCCGGACGTCACGCCAGAACTCCTCGCGCAGCTCCTGCACCTGTTCCAGGGCCCGTGTCAGCCCGGCCTCGCTGCGTGAGACCCCGCATCCCGAGTAAAGGATCTCGCCGAGACGGCGGTGGAAGGTGGCGGGCCGGGTGTGTCCGGGGTTGTTGACCAGATGCTCGATGCGCCCGCGCACATCCCCCAGCGCCTCCGTGGCCTCGGGGGCGTCCACATCGAGAAGGGGTTGTCCCGCCAGTCCGGCCAGGTAATTGGGGATCGCCAGGGGCAGCGTGAACCATCCGTCGACGCAGGCGCTGAGCAGGGAATTGGCCCCGAGTCGGTTCGCGCCGTGATAGTTGTTTCCCGCCTCCCCGCCGACGAACAACCCGGGGACACTGGTCATCTGGTTGAAGTCGCACCACAGCCCGCCCATGGTGAAATGGGCGCCCGGTGCGATGCGCATCGGTTCCTCGTAGGGGTCCTCGCCCGTCGCGTCCTGGTACATCTCGAAGAGGTTCCCGTAGCGCTCCGCGATCACCGCCCTGCCCAGCCGGGAGATGGCGTCCCGGAAGTCCAGGTAGACGGAGTTCTTGAGCGGCCCCACTCCCCTGCCGGCCTCAATCTCCGTGCGGGCGGCCCGGGATGCGATGTCGCGCGGGGTCAAGTTCCCGAACGCCGGGTAGCGCCGCTCCAGGTAGTAGTCGCGCTCGGCCTCCGGGATGTCGCCGGGGGCGCGCTCGTCGCCCGGGGTCACCGGCACCCAGATGCGCCCGTCGTTGCGCAGCGACTCGCTCATCAGGGTGGTCTTGGACTGCCAGTGCGAGGACACCGGCAGCGCGGTGGGGTGGAACTGGATGAAGCTCGGGCTGGCGAAGAAGGCCCCGCGGCGGTGGGCCCGCCACGTGGCGGTGGCGTTCGAGTTCATCGCCAGGGTGGAGTGGAAGAAGACGCTGCCGTAACCGCCCGTGGCCAGCACCACGGCATGTCCCGTGGTGACGCTGATCCGTCCGGTCACGAGGTCGCGCACCACCACGCCTTGGGCGCGGCCGTCCGCGACGATCAGGTCCAGCATCTCGTGGCGGGTGCGCAGTTTCACCGTGCCGCGTTCCACCTGGCGCAGCAGGGCCTGCGCACCGGCGATCTGGAGCTGCTGCCCGGTCTGGCCGCGCGTGTAATAGGTGCGGGAAACCTGCACGCCGCCGAAGGATCGGGTGGCGAGCTGCCCGCCGTATTCACGGGCGAACGGGGCGCCGATGGCGTTCATGTGATCGATCACCCGCACCGATTCCTCGGCCAGGCGCCACACGTCGGCCTCCCTGCCCCGGAAGTCACCGCCCTTGACGGTGTCCGTGACGAACCGGATCAGAGAGTCACCGTCCACCTTCCGGGCGCGGGCGGCGTTGATGCCGCCCTGGGCGGCGACGCTGTGCGCGCGGCGGGGTGCGTCGTGGAAGGTGAAGCTTTCCACCCTGTAGCCCAGTTCTCCCAGCGCCGCGGCCACGCCGGATCCGGCCAGCCCGGTTCCGATCACGATCACGGTGTACTTCTTGCGGTTGGCCGGGCTCACCAGTTTGTACTCGGCCTTGCGGCGTTCCCATGCGGTGCGGGGATCACCGTCGGGGACGTGGGGGTCGAGCATTCCGGTGGCCAGCATCTCCACGGGGCGCGGCCTGCTGGTCGTGGCGGTCATGCGATCACCCCCACCAGCACCAGGAGGGGAATCATGGCATTGCCCAGTACCACGGCCAGGGCCAGCAGGCCTCCGATGGCCACCCAGACCTGCCTGAAGCGGCGGCCCGTGACCCCGAGGTCCTGCAGCAGGGTGCGCCAGCCGTGCTCGATGTGGAAACCGATCACCACCATCACCATCATGTAGAAGATGGCCATCCAAGGACGGGAGAAACTGGCGACGAGGTTCGCGTAGGCGTGCATCTCGGGATCGGGGTGCCGGAAGGACGTGGACGCCAGGGGACCACCCACCGTCAGGTCGCTGATGTGCACCAGCACGAAGACCAGGATCAGGATCCCACCGGGCAGCATGAAGGCCGCCGCGCGGGTGCGATTCCGGTGCAGGCCGCGCCGGTGAGCGCCGCGGCCGCGCCGCCCCCTCAGCCACAGGGTCACCGCAGCCGAGACGTGCAGCAGCAACGAACCCGCCAGGGCGATTCGCAGCGCCCACAACACGCTCTGTTTGGGAAGCAGCGGGTAGCCGACCTCACGCAGCCACGCCGCGTAGTGGTTGAAGGCGTCGGCCCCCGCGTAGACCTTCAGGTTGCCGAACAGGTGCACCGCCACGAAGGCGACGAAGAGCACCCCCGTGACCGCCATCACATGTTTGAGCACGAAATTCGAGGGCCCGCGTCGCCGCGTTCCCGCCGGGACGTCCACCGTCGTTGTGGTCATGGTTCAGTCTAACCGACCACTTCTGGCCACATTCACCCGCATGGACTTTTCATGATGCCGAGGAACGGGTATTGTTTGTCCTCGCGCAAGCACCACTAGCTCAACTGGCAGAGCAGCTGACTCTTAATCAGCGGGTTCAGGGTTCGAGTCCCTGGTGGTGTACCGGGCCGGGACATCGGCCCCGCGCACCACTAGCTCAACTGGCAGAGCAGCTGACTCTTAATCAGCGGGTTCAGGGTTCGAGTCCCTGGTGGTGTACGGCGCGAGGGCCCCAGGAATCCCCGGGGCCCTTTTGATTCACTCGTGATTCCGGCGCCCCAGCAGGTAGATGGCAGCGGCGAACAACGCCACCCCGAGGAGCGCGCCTCCGATGACCGCGATCCGGTCGGTGCGCCAGCCGTTCTCGTCGCGCAGCTCATCCTTGATCGCCTGGTACTCGCCCGCGACGAAACTTTTCGCGTCGTCGATGCCCCGCCTGGCGATGTTCGCGGGTTTCACGGAATCAACGAGGTCCTCCATGGCGCCTGCCAAGCTTTGGCGGTTGCTGGCCAGCTCGGCGCGGATCTCGTCCACGGTGCGGGTGGTGTCGCCGTCCATTGCTTCCCCTTACTTCAACGATCGGTTACCAGCTTAGAGCTTCCGCGCGCCGTACACTGTCGGCCATGACTGCGCGCCTCACCCCGGGTTCCCCGGCCCCCGCCTTCACGTTGCCGAATGCGGAAGGAAATCCGGTTTCGCTTTCCGACCATCCGTCCCGAGCGGTCATCGTCTACTTCTACCCAGCAGCCATGACGCCGGGCTGCACCACCCAGGCCGTGGACTTCACCGGCGCGCACGCCGCCTTCGCGGCGGCCGGCTACACCATCATCGGCATCTCCCCGGACACGGTTGAGAAGCTCGCGAAGTTCACGGCCGGTTCCGAGATCGGTTTCCCACTCCTGTCCGACCCGGATCACGAGGCTTTGAACGCCTACGGCGCCTTCGGGACCAAGAAGCTGTACGGCAAGGAGATCGAAGGGGTGCTGCGTTCCACCTTCGTCATCGACGTGGACGCCGAGGGCAACGGGACCATCCGGATCGCCCAGTACAACGTGAGAGCGACGGGACACGTCGCGAAACTGCGCCGTGAGCTCGGTGTCTGAGTTCCTCACCATCGACTCCGGGATAGGCGATGGGGTGGATGTGGAACTGGAGGTCAAACGATCCCGCTTCCTCACCCGGCTGCGCCGCGTCGACTCGGAGGAAACCGCTCGGGCTGTGATCGAGGAGCGGCGATCCACGCTCTTCGACGCCCGCCATCACTGTTCCGCTTTCGTGCTGGGGCCCGAGGCCCGCACCACCCGTTCCTCCGACGACGGGGAACCAGCGGGAACCGCGGGAGTTCCGATGCTGAACGTGCTGACCTCCACTCACCTGACCGACGTGGTGGCGGTGGTGACCCGCTACTTCGGGGGTGTCAAGCTCGGCGCGGGCGGATTGGTGCGAGCCTATTCCGAGGCTGTGGCCCAAGCGGTCGCGCAGGCCGGAACCAGACGGGTGGAGCTGTGTTCCCTGCTGGGAATCGACGTGGACCTCGCGAGCATCGGCGCGATCGAGGACTCGCTGCGCAGCTCGACCCTGCCCTCCGGAACCGCCATCGCGGTGGTGGGGGTCGACTGGGGAACCAACGCCCGGATCACCGTTGCTGTTCCGGTGACGGCCGCCGGCGAATTCGACGCGTTCCTGTCGGCCATCTCGGCCGGAACCCTGACGACGGTCCCGGCCGGTCAGCGCTGGGTCGATCGCCCCGGCTGATCGTTCCCCGGCTCGATGCGTTTCGTCACGGCCGGGTGGCTCAGCACCAGCACCAGCGCGAACCCACCGCCCGCTATCCATGCGAACGAGGCGTGCTTGGTGACGGGCAGCAGAATGCCCGTCACCACGACGACGGCCAGTAGAGCCGTTCGGATGTGTTTCAGCATGCCGAGGCCTGTCCGCACCGGCTGGTCAACGCAACTTCAGGGGACGGGAAAGGCCCGCGACGATGCGAGCGAGACCGACCAGCAGGAGAACGACGCCGGCCCCGTCTCCCCCACTCGACGACCCGTAGCCACCGCCGAAGGAGCGCATGAACCGGTTTCCGGTGAAGACGAGCACGAGGCCCATGAGCGCCTGGACAGCCCCCCATGGCGATCTCATAAACCCGGACCGCCGGGGTCACCCGCTCCTTGTTCGTCCCCGGTACCCCGAACGACCGGGGCGGCGACTGGAGACCCTGATGCGGCGGCTGCATGCCTTGGGGGCTCTGATATGCCTGCGGAGCGGGCCTGGTGCTCTGTGCACCCGGTGGGGCGACAGGCTGTTCGCCTTGCGGCTCCTGGGGAGATGCGATGGTCGGTTCACTCATCGTCTGGGGCTCCGTTCTGGGTTTTCGTGTTCGCTGTGCATGCATCGAAATCAGTCCTGCCCGGTTGTCAGGACCACCCTACTCATCCCGGCGGGGGCAGCGGTCAGGGCTCCGCTCGCGAGAGCCCCGGTTGACGAAAGTGAATGCACCGTCTTTCTGAAAGACTGGCGGAATGGCTGTACAGCGAAAGACTCCTTGGAAGACAGCGGTCGCGGCCCCCACCGCCGTGATCGTTCTGGGTTTCGTCGGGCTCGCGGCGTTGGCGCCGCACTGGCTGAGCGATCTGTTGAAGGCGGCGAACACCTCCGTGGTCAACGGGCTGGGCTGGTACTACAGCCTCATCGTCGCTGGTTTCGTCGGGTTCGCCCTGTTGGTGGCCTTCGGACCGTACGGGAACATCACCCTCGGACCCGACGACGAACCCCCCTCCTACTCGTTGGTGAGCTGGTTCGCCATGCTCTTCGCGGCGGGCATGGGCATCGGGCTGGTGTTCTGGGGCGTTGCGGAACCCCTGAACCACTACGCCGCTCCCCCGCCCGGCACCCCGGAGGGCACCTCCGACGCCACGAAGGCGCAGAACGCGATGACGACCTCCTTCCTGCACTGGGGTCTGTCCGCCTGGGCCGTCTACATCGTCGTCGGCCTGGCCGTCGCCTACACGGTTCACCGCAAGGGACGGAAGGTTTCGCTCAGATGGGCGCTCGAGCCGCTGTTCGGCAGACGGGTACGCGGCTGGTTGGGGGATGTCGTCGACGTGTTCGCCATCGTCGGGACCCTGTTCGGGGTGGCGGCATCCCTGGGTTTCGGGGCCTCCCAGTTCACATCCGGCCTGGAATACCTGGGGATCCTCAAGCCCGAGATCTGGGTACTGCTCGCGGTCATCGCCATCATCACGTCACTGGCCACCTGCTCGGTGCTGAGCGGTCTGGATCGCGGCATCAAGTGGCTCTCGAACGCGAACCTGCTGCTGGCGGCGGTCCTGGCCCTGGCCGTGCTGCTGCTCGGCCAGCCGTTGTTCGTGCTGCGCGAGTTCGTCCAGACCATCGGCGACTACCTCAGCAATTTCGTGCACCTGAGTTTCCGCACCCTGCCGTTCCAGGGAGAGGCCGGCGAGTCCTGGCTCGGGACCTGGACCACCTACTACTGGGGCTGGTGGATCAGCTGGTCACCGTTCGTGGGCATCTTCATCGCCCGCATCTCGAAGGGACGCACCGTACGGGAATTCGTGGCGGGAGTGCTGGCCGTACCGGCGCTGGTGACCTTCCTGTGGTTCTCGATCATGGGTGGGACGGCGCTGTGGCAGCAGCTTCACGGCCCTGGTGACCTCATCACACCAGACGGAAAAGTCAACAACGTCAACGCCCTGTTCCAGGTGCTGGAGCACATCCCCGCGAGCAGCTTGTTGATCGTCGGTTTCCTGATCCTGCTGGTGATCTTCTTCGTCACCAGCGCCGACTCCGCGGCCTTCGTGGTGGACATGGTCGCCACCGGCGGGGAGCAGGATCCACCCGTCCTGACCCGGGTGATGTGGGCCGTTCTCGGCGGTGGTATCGCCGCGGTGCTGCTGTGGGGTGGGGCGATCTCCGGTGGGGAGGACCTGACCGCAGGGCTCGGGGCGTTGCAGACCATGACGATCCTCGCGGCGGCCCCGTTCAGCGTGGTCATGGTATTGGCCTGCCTGGCGACGCTGCGTGCATTCAGTCTCGAGCACCGGCAGCGGCTGAGGCTGGAGAACCGGGTGCTGCGACGGGAGATGACCGAACACGTGATGGACAAGGTGACCGAGCACGTGAGGGAATCCGTGGCCGAACACCTGGATGGCCAGGAGATCACCGTGAGCGAGGAATCCGCATCAGGGGAGAGGACACGCAGACCCTTCCGGATCAGGCTCTCCGGACGCAGGAACCACACCTCGGAGTAGTGGGGCTTCCCTGGTCCGTGCGTGTCGCGTGGGCCAATGGATCATGCGTCAGGGCTGGATGTGGATGGCGCTCCAGCCATCCGCGTCCCGCCGGGCCAGGACCCGGTCGTGGAGCCTGCCGGACTGGCCCTGCCAGAACTCGAATTCGTCGACGTCGATCCGGTATCCGCCCCATTCCGGCGGGCAGGGAACGTCAACCCCGTCGAAGCGTTCGGCCGCCTGCGATGCCGACGCCAACAGGTCGTCGTGGGAGACGATGGGTGCGGACTGCCGGGACGCCCACGCCCCCAGCTGACTGTTCCGGGGCCTCTTGGCGAAATAGGTCTCGTTCTCCTGGCGGGTGAGTTTCGCGACCGCCCCCACCGCACGCACCTGGCGCATCAACCCCGGCCACCAGAAGGTGGCGGAGGCGACCGGATTGGCGGCCAGCTCCTCGCCCTTCGGGGACGTGTAGTGGGTGAAGAAGACGAGTCCATTCCGGGTCGTCTCCTTCAGCAACACCACCCGGGAGCGCGGGCGACCGTCCGCACCGATGGTGGCCAGCAGCATGGCGTTCGGCTCCACCTCTTCGGCGGCGATCGCTGCGTCGAGCCAGTCCGTGAAGAACTCCCACGGTTCGAAGGAGGTCAGGTCCTGCGGTAGCGCATCCCCGGAGTAGTCGCGTCGTACGTCGTGAAGGCTCATGTCACCAGTCTTCCAGAAGCGTGGCGGCGGCTCCGGCGGGGCCTCCCGTCGTACAACCGGGACTGCATGGATACTGGATGCGGGCGCCCTGATTCTCCCCGGCCCGCTACTGTTGTTGGCATGGCTGGTGATGAGAACCTGCGTATCGGTGATGCGGAACGCGACGAGGCGATCACGCTGCTGCGCGAACACATGAGTGCGGGCCGGATCACCGCGGAGGAGTTCGATGAGCGCATGTCCTCCGCATTGACCGCGAAGACCAAGGGGGAGCTCACTGCTTTGTTCAACGACCTTCCGGGACGTGGACCGAGCACCATGTACGGAAATTCCGGAATACCCACGTACGGGGCTTCAGGCTCACCTGCTTTGTTCCAGAACTCCACTGCGAGGATCCCGGCCAAGCGTCCCCCATGGGCCACCTACGCCATATGGGCCGCAGCGATACTGGGATGTGTCATATTCTTCCGCTACTGGGCCGGATTCCTGGTTCTCATACTCTTGTTGAACCTCGCGTTCAGCAGGAGGTCGAACAACTCATCTGATCAAATCCTGCAGCAACAACCACGCGAACTTCATCCCGCAGAACGCGATGAGCTGGTTGCACTGATCCATCAGGATCGGAAGATCGCCGCCATCAAGCGTTACCGGGAAATGACCGGGGCGAACCTGCTCACCGCGAAGAACGCCGTCGAAGCTTTGCAGAACCAGCTGGGAATGTAGCCCAGGACCCTCACACACCTCTCACACACCGGTGTGCCCGCCCCGGACGCGATGACCTGATGCGGTGTGGGACGATGAGCCCATGCTGGCCCTCGCGAAGACGCATCCCGGCCCCGGCCTGGAGTTGATCGATGTTCCCGTCCCGTCCCCCGGCCCCACCGAGGTCCTGATAAGGATCCGGAGTACCGGAATCTGCGGCACCGACGTGCACATCGACCGCTGGGACGGCTGGGCCGCCCGGACGGTCGTCACTCCACGCGTCCTGGGGCATGAGTTCTGTGGCACCATCGTCGAACTCGGTTCGGCCGTCACCAACCTGGAGGTCGGGCAGTTCGTCTCCGGTGAGGGGCATTACGTGTGCGGGAGGTGCCGCGCCTGCCTGGCGGGGAAACGTCACCTGTGCCAGCGGACCCGGGGAATCGGCTACCACGTCGACGGCGCCTTCTGCGAGTACTTCACGATGCCGGCCGCCAACATCTGGGTGCATCCACCGGAACTCGACGCGGATGTGGCCGCCATCTTCGATCCCTTCGGCAACGCCGTCCACGCGGCGCTCCAGTTCCCGGCCCTGGCCGAGGATGTCCTGGTCACCGGCGCCGGCCCGATCGGGATCATGGCGGCGCTGGTTGCGAAGTTCCAGGGAGCCCGGAACGTCGTCATCACCGACCTCAGCGACGAAAGACTCGCCCTGGCGGAGTCCTTGGGAATCACATCCACCGTCAACACCGGACGGGAAAGCCTGGAGGACATCTACGAACGCTTCTCGATGAAGGAGGGATTCGACATCGGGCTGGAGATGTCCGGATCGGGCGTGGCACTGCGATCCATGATCGACCACATGACCCATGGCGGCAGGATCGCGTTGCTCGGCACCCCCTCGCAGGAACTGACCGTGGACTTTTCCAAGATCATCTTCAGCATGCTCACGATCCAGGGCGTGACCGGCAGGCAGATCTTCGAGACCTGGTACGCCATGAACTCCCTGATCCGTTCCGGGCTCGACATCTCGGGGGTCATCACCCACCGTTTCCCGGTGACCGAGTTCACCGAGGCGTTCGCCGTCGCTGGTGACGGCCGCTCCGGCAAGGTCGTCATGCACTGGGAGCAGTGATGAACGATCTCCAGCCCTTCAACCAATCGAAAGACACGACCATGACCTTCCTCGACGATGTGACCTCCCAGCTCGACGCCCTGCGCGCCGAGGGCCTGTACAAACACGAGGAGCCGCTCACCACGGCGCAGGCGGCGCACGTCGGCGTCCCGGCCGGGAACGTCATCAATTTGTGCGCGAACAACTACCTGGGGCTCGCGGACTCACCCGAGCTGATCGCGGCCGCCAAGGATGCTCTCGACCGCTGGGGTTTCGGCATGGCCTCGGTACGGTTCATCTGCGGCACCCAGACCCAGCACCTGGGCCTCGAGGCCGGGTTGACCCGGTTCCTGCGGCTCGGGGCGGAGGGATTCGACACCATCCTGTACTCGTCATGTTTCGACGCCAACGGTGGGTTGTTCGAAACGCTGTTCGGCGCGGAGGACGCGATCATCTCCGACGAGCTCAATCACGCCTCCATCATCGACGGGGTGCGGCTCAGCAAGGCGGCCCGCCACCGGTACCGCAACCGGGATCTCGACGACCTGCGCGCCTGCCTGGAGGAGACACGGGACGCGCGGCACCGGATCATCGCCACCGACGGGGTGTTCTCGATGGACGGCTACGTCGCCCCGCTGGACGAGATCTGTACCCTGGCCGACGAGTACGGCGCTCTGGTGATGGTCGACGACTCACACGCCGTCGGGTTCGTCGGGGAGACCGGCGCCGGCACCCCGGAGCGTTTCGGTGTCGCCGAACGCGTCGACATCATCACCGGCACGCTCGGCAAGGCCCTCGGCGGGGCATCCGGGGGATACACCTGCGCCCGTTCCCCCATCGTGGAGCTGCTGCGGCAACGGTCGCGGCCGTACCTGTTCAGCAACTCCCTGGCGCCGTCGATCGTCGCCGCCACCCTGGCCACCCTCGACCTTCTCGGCCGTTCCGGTGAGCTCCTCGAGCGGCTGCGCGAGAACACCACCTATTTCCGCACCCGCATGGCCGAGGAAGGGTTCGAGATCCCCGAATCCGATCATCCGATCGCCCCGGTGATGATCGGCGACGCCGTTCTTTCGGCCCGCATGGCGGACGCCATCCTGGCGCGTGGCGTCTACGTGCGCGCCTTCAGCTACCCGGTGGTTCCCAAGGGCCGGGCGAGGATCCGGACCCAGCTGTCGGCATCCCTGACCCGCGACGACCTGGATGCGGCGATCCGCGCGTTCGTCGAGGCGAGGTCGGAGATGCGCTAGTGGCGTGGCGTTGAGGTGAGTTTACGTTTGCGGTTGATTTTGGCGGGGATTTCTTCTGGGGTTTTGGTCCAGATGAACGGATGTTTCCGGTTGTTCCAACTGTTGATGAATTCGTGGATCTTGCCGGCCAACTCGCGGACTGAGGCTAAGGTATAGCTCACATAAAACAAAATCTTGCCACTGGGCGGCCAGTCCAGAATCGCCCCCTATGGACAAAACCCCTAGCCAGAGCCAAGTTCGCCTCTATTTCCACTTGGCCACGGGAAAAGGATTTTGTTTAAAGAGCGCTATACCATCTCGGATGGCTTGGCGTTCGATGATGCCGAACCAGACCTCGACCAGGTTCAACCATGACCCCGACGTCGGGGTGAAGTGAACCTTGACGCACGGGTTTGCCGTGAGCCAGCAGCGGACCTCGATGCGCTTGTGCGCGGCGTAGTTGTCCATCACCAGGTGTAGTTCGGGTAGGCGCGGGCCACATGGAGGCTTATGCACAAGCGACGCGTCGACCAGCGAAACCCCTAGTCAGAGCGCGCTTGAGGAAGGCTGTGAATAAGCCTCATGCTTGAGGAAACCGAGGAACTCTTGGTGGCGGTGCCGGTCCTTGCACAGCCCGGTCACCTTCCCGGTGGCGATCTCCAGGGCGGCGAACAAGGTGATGGTGTCATGGCGGAGGTAGTCGTGGCCGCGTTGCTCGTTGTGGCCAGGTTGCATCGGAAGCACTTTCTGGGTGCGGTTCAACGCCTGGATCTGGGACTTATCATCGACGCACAACACGATCGCGTTGGCCGGCGGGTTCAGATACAGGCCTGCGACATCGGTGACCTTGGCCTCCAGCTCCGGGTCGGTGAAGAACGTGAACGCCTCGACCTTCCACGGCCGGACCCCTGTACTTCTTCCAGGCCTTGGTGACCGTGGACCTGTGCACCCCCGGGCGGGGAGCCAGCAGCCGACTCGACCAGTGAGCCACCCCCCAGGCGCTTCAGGGCAGGCCCCAACGTTGCGGTGATGATCGCCGCATCATCAACCACCTTCGATCGGCCCGGGCGTGGGATGTCAACCAGCCCCTCCAGACCGTGTTCCAGGTAGCGGCCCCGCCACGGATTCACCGTCGCTCGAGACACCTCCACCAACTCAGAGATCAACGCATTCGCGATTCCCTGGGAGGCCAGCAACACGATCCTCGCCCGCTGCGCTGCCCCTGCCGTTGTGGCGCTCGAACGCGCCACCTTCTCAAGTATCGCTTGGTCACCGTCACGAAGCGGCAGGATCGGGGCTGGTTTGTTCGCCATGCTCCATTACCCCACCAAACCGTAAAGCTATTTAAACGCCACGCCACTAGAAAACTCACATCTCCCATCACAGAATCACCATACGGAAACCCGGTATGTTTTCCATGGTTGCATGGAAAACATACCGGGTTTCCTACATTTGGTCAGTGAATCATACCAGAAAGAAGGTGCATCAGATATACTCCCAGATGATTCCGCCAATACAGCTGATAGCGCCAACTATGCCGATTCTACGAATAACGAACTTGGCAGCATTCACAGGATTCCCCAACCACCGAACGAGTTGCTCAAAGCCCATTCCTCCCGCGCCGCCAAACCCGAGGCAGGCTCCAATGATCCTTTTTACCTCATTAAAAATTCCCTGCGGGGACACATTCATACTACTTGCGCTGGATTCTCCACTCCCCGCAGGCAACGACGACTGATTGGAAACCGAATTCGAACTAGGGCCGCTCACCTGCGCCACCTGATGTCCATTGGAATCAATCGCAAGGATCCTACCGTCCGACATGTAGCGCAACACGGCAGCTTCATCAGGAAGAGGGTTCTCACCAGACCCAACAAGTCCTTTGTTGACTACAGCTCGAACTTCCTCTGTCACAGTCTCAGAGATCCCATCTCCCAAGTCATCTCCAAGGGATGTCACCTCAGCCGAGATTTCGTGAGAATTGCCCTGAAAACATGGCCGGAACTCATTCACGCTTGTAGACTCAACGCTATCGATCAACTCAACGGCGTTTGCCGTAGCAGGAACAAGGAGGCTTATTCACAGCCATCCTCAAGTGCGCTCTGATTAGGGGTTTCGCTGGTCGACGCGCCGTCTGTGAATAAGCCTCGCAGATCAACCGTGATTTATTTTGATGGTCGATCGCTCCGCAATGAGCATCGCGAGCGTAATAGACTGCACGGATACAATAGAGGCAAGAGCCCAGTGAATTCCCCCCTGAAGAAGAAGGAAGAACAAAGCAATACCCGCCACCCAGATCGGAATGGAGATTGCCAGATACTTCGACTTGGAGACATTATACCAGAGCGGTCGCACCTCCCCCGCCTTGGGCTCATACGTCCCTGTCAACCCGAACCAATTTCCGATTCGACGCAACACACTCACCGGTTCTCCCATGTTCCGCCTCCTGCCATCCCACTTTCCCAGCACTAACGAGCCATCTCATCGGGAAATTCGCCGCCTTGAAAACCTTCCACAACACGGCTTCCCCTGAGCAAAAAATTTTATTCTTAACCAACTTGCCGTGCAGACATCCTGCCGCGAGAGCACTATGACGTTGTCTGCTTGATCAGCAATTTTAAGTGATAAGTCCAGCACAGTCAAGGCTTCGGGGAAAATTGGTTTCGCCGCTTGTCGCAGCGAGGTATCACAGGTTTTCGACCTTGGTTATCCGCCATGTCCGCACTCAGACCTGTCCGAAAATTAATCATCTTTTGATAATCCTTTGGGCTGGGCGAGGGACGGCGGTGTCATAGGGTCGTAGCAACAGGGTGCCATCGCCAAAGAGCTTGGGTGGACGCCCCAGAGCAGCCCTGGGGTGGCCCAACTCCACGCGAAGCACACGAACACCTGCTCGCTGCCTCCACCACTTGACACCAAGAACATACCTTCCCCAGCGGGCGCAGCAACCGCGAATATCGGGGTACCGACGAAGGGACTCGAACCCTCACGCGCAAGGCACAGGAACCTAAATCCTGCGTGTCTACCAATTCCACCACGCCGGTCAGTGGTGGTCAGCCTACCGGGATGTGGGTTCTTGTTCTGGGACCGTCTCAAGCCGCTGGAACGAAGGTAGATCGGGAAGCTCCTTGACAAGGTGTAGTGCCGGTTCATTCTCCGGAAATGTGCGCACAGGCCCCGGACCCGTGTGCCTGGTCTCAAATCGAACGGTCACCCTGCCCAGCCCGGATCCCCACACCCAGCCACGCCCCAGCGAGTCGTGGATCACATCGGCCCCGGGGAAGAACCCGCGTCCCCGAACCCCCGAGGTGTCCACCTCGACCTCGGTCTCGGTTCTTCCCGTCTCCGGGGGCTCGTCCTCGAACAGGCGTTCCTGGGCAGCCCGGGTGAAGTTGCTGACCCCGATGCCGAGCAGCCGCACCCCCTCGCTGATGTCCACCTCCGTCAGGAGTTCCTCCCCCACTCGGCCGATCACCTCGGCGCGGTCCGTCGCACCCCCCAGCGACCTGGCCTTCGAGATCGTCGTGAAATCCGCCATCCGCACCTTGATCGCGACCGTGCGGGCGAAGGACCCGGAGCGTTGCAGCCGCCCGGCAACCGATTCCGCGTCTCGCCTGAGTATGGATGCCAGCCGGGGCCGGTCGGTCAGGTCGGTGGGGAACGTGTCCTCCACGGAGATGGATTTCGCCTCCCTTTCCGCCTCCACCTCGCGGGCGTCGCGGCCATGCGCCAGGTTCCGCAGCGATTCCCCGGCCGCACGGCCCAGTTCACGCACCAGCTCCCGGGGGTCGGCGGCCCGCAGGTCGGCGACGGTGGCCAGACCGAGAGCCAGCAGTTTTCCCTCCGTCACCGGCCCCACCCCGGGGATCGCCCGCACCGGCAGCGGGGAGATGAAATCGATCTCCTCGCCGGGAGCGATGATCCGAACCCCGTCGGGTTTCGCCGCCTCCGAACCCAGTTTGGCCAGGAACTTGCTGCTGCCCACTCCCACCGATGCCGTCAACCCGGCGGTGCGCCTGGTCAGCTCCGCCCGCAACCCGGCGACGTGTTCGCCGAGTTTCCCGAGGTCCCAGTCGCTGGCCTCGAGATCGACATAGGCCTCGTCGAAGCTGAGGGGCTCCACCAACGGCGAGACCTCCCGCAGCAGCTCCATGACCGCCTGCGAGGACTGCCGATAGGCACCGAACCTGCCGCCCAGGAAGGCAGCGTGCGGGCAGCGGCGCCTGGCCTCCGTCCCCGACATGGCGGATCGCACCCCGAAAACCCGGGCCTCGTAGCTGGCGGTGGCCACCACTCCCCGCGGCCCGGCGCCGCCGACGACAACGGGTTTGCCCCTGAGGCTGGGTTTGTCGCGCTGTTCCACCGCGGCGAAGAACGCGTCCAGGTCCAGGTGCAGGATGCTGGATGTGGATCGCATACGGGTCAGGTTAGTGATCTCCCCCGACACGAACCGACCGGTTCATCCGGGCGCCGGGGTGGGTCGGTACTGCACGAAGTCATACCCCTCGTGGATCTCGCGGCTGATCTCGGTCCATTCGTGAGAGGCGACAACCGGGAAGGTGGCCGCCCCTTCCGGTTCCTGATGGACGTGGGTGATGTCCAGCTCCGTCAGGTAGGGCCACGCCGCCGCGTAGATCTCCCCGCCCCCACCGATGAAACAGATCTTCTCGGGAGTGGTGTGCGCCAGCCGGAGGGCCTCCTCGATGGAATGGGCCACCTCGACACCCTCCGCCGACCAGCCCGGTTGCCGGGTGACGACGATCGTGCGGCGGTCAGGCAGCAGCCCGATCTGTTCGTGGGTTCGTCTCCCGAAGACGATGGTGTTCCCGGTGGTGACCGCCTTGAAACGGCGGAAGTCGGCGGGGATGTGCCAGAGCATGTCCTTCCCCGACCCGATCACGCCGTTGTCGGCCACCGCGGCTATGGCGACTATTCGCATCAGTTCTCCTTGATGTCCAGCACCGAACGCCCGTCGGCCGGGAACTTCACCACTACGGCTGCCCCGTGATTCGTTCCCGCGACGTCGATGTGAATCCTCCCACATCGCCGGCGGGCGCCCCGTGGGCCACGCGGTCCTTCCCCAGGCATGCGGAGAGGATCACGCTGAGGAAACTGTCAGTGGGCTCGGGCAGAATTGCGACGTGGTCGAGTTCTTCGGGGTCAGGCATCATTCGCCGGCGGCGGCGCGGCTGGTCGCCCGGCGGATCGCGGACCGCCCACCCGCGGCCGTGCTGATCGAGGGCCCCGCCGAGTACAACCAGCGCATCGAGGAGCTGATGCTCGGCCACGAGCTGCCCGTCATGCTCTACTCGTGGGCTCCCATGTTCCCGGACGCCCCCGAGGACAGCGTGGATTGGGGCATCCGCCGGGGCAGTTTCTACCCGCTGACCGACTACAGCCCCGAATGGGTCGCCCTGCGCACCGCGCACCGGGCGGGGGCGCCGGTCGAGTTCATCGACCTGCCCTGGCTGGCCTTCGCGGACATCGCCGTGGCGGAGAACCGATACGCCGAGGCCCCGGTCACTGAGGAGGCCTCGGAAAGACTGGTCCGGGAGTTCGGCGTCGACGACATGGCCGGCCTGTTCGACGAACTGATCGAGATCGACCCGGAGCTCTCGCTGGAGTCGTACCGGGAACGGATCGGGTTGCTCGGATCGATCCTGCGCGGCGAACCCGATCGGGAGACCGAGACGCGCGAGGCGCACATGGCGTACCGGATCACCGACGCCCGGCGGCGTTTCGGCGACGACCTGCTGGTGGTCTGCGGGGCCGCCCACGTCGACGGGTTGAAGACGCTGCTGTCGAGGGACGTGGAACCGGTGGAGGTGTGGATGCCACCGGCCGGCGACGACCGCTACGGCATCGCCCTGACCCCCACCTCCTACGCAGCTCTCGACGCTCTCGACGGCTACGACGCGGGCCAGCCGAATCCCGGTTTCTACGACCGTCTGTACCGGGATCGCGCCGAGGGGCGGCGTGACACCAGCGAGGAACTCCTGGGGCAGGTCGTACTGGAGCTGCGCAGGGCGAAACAGTTCGTCTCCCCCGCCGACCTGATCGCGGTGCAGGCCACCGCCGGGGCCCTCTCCCAGCTGCGGGGACATCAGCAGATCTGGCGCACCGATCTCGTCGAGGGAATCACGACCGCCCTCGTCAAGGACGATTCCGGGAAGGATCATCCGCTGCTGGTCCACGTCAACGACGCCCTGCGCGGCGACCGGCTCGGTCACCTGGCCGCGGGCACCCGGCAACCGCCGCTGACGCTTGAGCTCCGGGCCGACCTGGAGGCCCTGGGGTTGCTTCCCGCGCCGAGGAGGAGGGAGGAGCCCGCAGACCTGTCGAGCGATCTCGGTCTGTTGCGTTCGCGGCTGCTGCACTCCTTGGTGGCCCTGGAGATCCCGGGCGTCAGGCTGGCCGCCAGCGCGGACGATGACGGCGTCGAACGCTGGCTCCTGGTGTGGACCCCGGCCTTCGAGGGTTCCCTGGTGGAGGCCGCCCGGTACGGGGGCAACCGGGAGCAGGCGGTGACCGCTCGCCTGCTGGAACGCGCCGCCGACATCACATCGGATCCGGCGGCCGCCGCGGAACTGGTCCTGGAGGCCGCGCTGTGCGGGGTGGCCCGCCTGTCGGTCAGTCTCCAGTCCCGCACCGAGACCCTGCTCGTCACGTCCACCAATCTGATGGGCATCGGCGCCGCGGTTGGTGTGCTGATGCGGCTCTACCGCTACGACCCGATCCTGCGAGCCACCGGTCGCGCGGATCTGGGGCGCCTGCTGGGGGTGGCCTTCGATCGTTCGGTGCGGCTGCTGGAACGTCTCTCGCCGCTGCCGGAGGGACCGGAGCTGGAGGATTTCATACGGGCCATCCGCCAGTTGACCGACAGCGCGGAACGGGTGGGTGGAGAACTGGGTCTCGACATCGACGGCTATCACCAGGCCCTCTCGGTGGCGGTGGAGGACGACCGTCAAGCACCCACCGTCCGGGGAGCCGCCCTGGGCGCCCAGTGGCTGGCCGGGGCGCGCCCGGACCCGGAGATCGCCGGACTGCTGTCCGTGATCGCGCTTCCCGAACAGCTCGGCGATTTCGTCGCGGGCCTCCTCGGGGTGGCCCGGGAGGCGGCCCTGCGGCGCCCGGATGCCCTGCGCCGCCTCGACGGCATCCTCACCGGACTGGACGAGGCCGCGTTCTTCGCATCCCTGCCGGGTCTGCGGCGCGCATTCAGCCGCTACACCCAGCGCGAACGTTTCCAGGTGGCGCAGCTCGTGCTGGGGGAAGCGGCAGGATCGACGCTCCTGGACTTCTCCGGTTCCGCCGAGGACGCGGCAGCCATCGCGAAATTCGAGTCCGCCGTCGCGGCATCGTTGGATCGTTTCCTCGGGAGGCGGCATGGATGAACGGCTGACGCGCTGGCGCCTGGTGCTGGGGCGGGGTTCGGAGCAACTCGAGGACCTGGATTCCCGGCAGCAGGCCCGCTCCGACGCCCTGGGATATCTGTACGACCGGGAGGGGCAGGGATGCGGTACCGGGACGGGGGACGGATCCTCGAGCCTGACCGTTCCGGAATGGATCAATGAAATCCACACCCTGTTCCCGAAACGCACCGTACGCATCATCGAGGAGGACGCACTGGAGCGTTACGGCATGGTCGAGCTGGTCACCGACAAGGACCTCCTGGAACGGGTGGAACCCTCCGAAACGCTGCTGCAGGCCATCCTGCAGACCAAACACCTGATGAGTTCCGACGTGCTGCAGGCGGCCAGGCAGATCGTGCGGAAGGTCGTCGCGGAACTGGTGGAGAGGATGCGTCCCAGGATCCGGCGCGCGTTGACGGGTCGACGCGACCCCAACCGGCGCAGCTTCTTCAAGGTGTCGGCGAACTTCGACCCGAAACGCACCATCCGCGCCAATCTGAAGAACTACTCGGTGGAAACACGGCAACTGGTCATCTCGGAACCGGTCTTCTACTCGCGCACCCGCAGGCAGTCGGAGAAGTGGCAGTTCATGGTCGTGGTGGACCAGTCGGGCTCGATGGCCGAATCCGTGATCCACTCGGCCGTCACGGCCTCCATCTTCCACGAACTCCCGGCGCTGAGGAACCATCTGATCGCCTTCGACACCTCGGTGGTCGACCTCACCTCGGACATCGCCGATCCCGTCGAGACGCTGATGAAGGTGCAGCTCGGTGGGGGCACCGACATCGCCCGGGCCATGCGCTACGCGGAATCGCTCATCACCGAACCGAGAAGGGCCATGGTGGTGCTCATCACGGACCTGTACGAGGGTGGATCGGTGCACGACCTGATCCAGTGCGTCACCCGGATGGTCCAGGGCGGCAGCAAGGTGCTGATCCTGGGTGCGCTGACCACTGGCGGGGCGGCCTCCTTCGACGAGGAGCTGGGGCGGCGGCTGGCCGCACAGGGCGCACGGGTGGGGGTCATGACCCCGTACGAGCTGGCCGACTGGGTGGCGGGGGTGATCCGGTGAGCCGCCCGGACCTGCTCCGTTTGAGCGACGCAGTGCTGGAGGACCTGACCAACAAGGGCACCCTGCGGCGGGCCCGGAAGGAGCTCGGCGCCGCATCCCTCAGCGTCACCGAGGCCGACGACGGAACAGTGACGGTCTCCGACGACGGGACCACCTGCGTCCTGTACGCGAACCGGCCCTTCGCGGAGTGGACCTGTTCCTGCCTGGCCGCGAACAACTGCCGACACATCGTCCGTGCGATCCTTCACTACCAGGCCGTCTGCCCCGGACCGGGAACCGCCGAGGACGAGAAACCGGATTCGACGGACCTGCCCGGACAGGAGACCCCCGGTGCCGTGTCCCCCGGGACGAGGGAACCGGAGGCCGTCTTCAATCCGGCCGGCATCACCCGCGAACACCTGAGGGCCAGCCTCTCCCCCGCTGCGCTGAGGCGGGCCGATCAGCTGGTCGGGCAGGGTCTGCTGGCCCATGTCGGGAGCATCAGGGGAATCTGCGTGGTGCGGATCCACCACCCGACCCCCGTGTCGGTGCGTTTCCTGGCAGGGGCCGATCTCAACTACGTGCGTTGCACCTGCCACGACCCCGATCCGTGTCTTCACGTCGCGGTGGCGGTCGTTGCCACGGCGGGCAGGCGGTTCGGGGACACCGGCCTGGTGTCCGTGGCGGGGGACCACTGGCGGCCGGATGCCTCCCTGCTCTCCGAGATCCGCGGGGCCGTCGGTGAGCTGGTGAGGGTCGGGGCGGAGTCCGGGCACCGGAATCTGCGCGGGGTCTGGCGTCGCCTTGCGGTCAGGGCACGCGAGGCCGAGCTGCATCACGTCGCCGACGTCCTGGACGAGTTGTTGGACGAGCTGGCCCGTTACGAGGCCCGCAGCCAGGAGTTCACCCCGTCGCGGCTGGTCGGGTTGTCCGCCGAGCTGTTGGCTCGGGTGATGTCTTTGAGCAATCCGGAACCGGACCGGATCCCGGATCGGCTCGTCGCCGGTTCCCCCGCCCAACAGACTCGGGTGTCGAAGGCCCGGTTGATCGGCCTGGGCACCGAGCTCGTCGAGCTGGACGACGAGTGCCGGTTGATCGCGCACCTGGTGGATGCCCGCAGCGGGGCCCCGATGCGGGTCACGAAACGGATCACCGACGAGGATCGCAGGCCGTCCTCGCGGCTCGCGGGTGGCCTGGTATCCGGGATCACCATCGGCAGCTGGGGTGGCGGGCAGGTGATGTCGCTGGGTGGCCGGATGTTCGGGCACGGGGATTTCTCCCACACCAACAGGTCGGCGGTGGGTCTTCCCGCGGGGGCGATGGACCAGTTGGAGGCGCCGTTCCGGGTGGAGACCATCGCCGATCTGGCCACCCAACAGACGCGGCTGCCCGCCGTGCTGGATGATCGTTCCGCGGGCACGGACCTGGCCGCCTGCCGGGTGACCGGCGTCGGGAACATCCACTTCGACCCCGGCATCTCCAGTCTCGTGGCCGACCTGCGGGACGCCGACGGGCAACCGTTCCGGCTGGCCCTCCACCACACCGCCCGCCGCGACGGAAGCGTGCGCGCCACCCTGGTTCGTCTACGGAGCTGGGAAAAGGATTTCCCCGGGGAGGCCTTCGTCTCGGGACGGTGGCGCTGGGGTGCCAGGAACGTCGTGGTGGATCCGCTGCTGCTGGTCGGGGACGGCATCCCGCTCCAGCCGCACGTGGCCGAACCCGTCGCGGCGGACGTGGAATGGCGGACCGGGACCGGGGATGTGCCACTGACCAGCCCGGGGGCCCTGCTGCGGGGGCTCGACTCCCTGCTGGGTGAGCTCCTGCTGGCGGGCGCCGACCGCATCCGTCTCCGCGACCAGGACTGGCGCAGGTTCATCCGGAAGGCCCGCGGGGCGGGAAGCCAGCTGATTGCGGACCACACCCGGGCCTTCCTCGACCACCGGGACCCGGCCCGGGTGGAGACGCTGCTGCTGATCTCGGCCTTCGGTGGCCCTCTGGCCTGAGAAACCCTGCGGGTGAGGACCACGAAGAATTGTCAGTCCCCTGATCTAGGCTTTCATGACATGAAACGGCGCCTGCACCTGACCGAAGGTAGCTCTGACAAGTTCTGGTACATCGATGCGGTCGAGGACCGGGTGACGGTCCGCTACGGACGCAGCGGCACCGCGGGCACGACGCGGACGAAGCAGTACGAATCCGCGGACAAGGCCCTCGCCGAGGCGGAGAAACAGGTGGCCGCGAAGACCAAGAAGGGCTACACCGACGAGGCGTCCGTTTCCCCTGATGCCCTGGCGCAGGTGGAGCTCACCCAGCCCGGCAAGGGAAATGGCACCGGATCCACAGCCGGTGAGAGGACCGCCCCGCCGGTTCCCGGGTCGCTCACCCCACTGGACGTGCCGGACGTCGACGCCGCTGATCTGGGGTTGAGGATCACTCCTTTTGAGCGGGCCTATGACATCGGTGCCGACGTGCGCATCGAGATGGATGATTTGCCATTCGATCCCGAGGAGGAGCGGGACCGGGCCGAGCGCATCGTCTCGGTGGTGGCGACCGACAAAAATTACTATCGCCGCAGATCCGAACGCCTGCAATTCAGCGAGCTGCTGTTCGACAGGATGCCCGGCCCGGAACGAATCGCGTGGTGGGTGAACCACCTGAACGACCTGAACGCCAGCCGGGAGAAGTCCTCGTCCTCCCCCAACCACGACATCGCCTGGCCCACGTGGTTGGAGGTGGTGTTGCGCACCAAATGGCGCAGCCCGCTCGCGGTGCGCGCGGCCGAGCTCGGCAAGCTGGTCGAGGGGGCGTTGATTCTCCGCTCTCTTCTGTTCTTGTTCCCGGAGGCCGATGTCGTCTCGGCCCGAGCGGAACTGCCGTCTCCGCTGCCCGCGCCGCTCAGCAGTCAGCAGTACTACGGTTACGGGATAACCGACCATTCGGTCTTCACGGCCGCTGGGTTGGATTCCCTCGATCAGGATGAGGTACGGGGTCTGCTGGAGGCCGTGCCGAAGAACTTTTTGCAGCACAACGACTTCGACAACTTCGCCCTGGTCGGGTTGGTACTTCCCACCCCCGCCGAGCGGGTCGCGTTCGCCCGTCGCACGGGAGCGCGGGTGGTCGAGTGGAGTGGCGTGGTGCCGTGGCTGGTGGCCACCGGGCGGGATGGCTTCGGTCTGTTGCTGAGCTGGATTGACCAGCAGGCCCGTGAAACCTCCCACGCAATGCTGCGTTCCGCCGCTGAGGTGGGACACGGCCCGGGCATGGCCGGATTCTTCTTGGATGCCCTGAAAACCAAGGCGGCCGAAGTTGCGACGGAGTGGCTCCGCGACCACCTTCCCCAGGCTTTGGCCGCCGACCTGACGCGCACCCAGGCCGGTGCCCTGGCTCCCCTGCTGCGGGAACTGCCTGCCGAACAACTCCGAGGCGTTCTCAAGCGGACGCAGGGCAGCACCCGAGCCGTCATCGAAGAGATCCTGGCCGAGGCCGCAACCCCTGAACTGCCCGCTGACACCGCTTGGTGGGCGGAGCTCAGTGGATCCACGAATCCACCGAGGACACAAAAGTTTCCGTTCAACGCTGATGGCCTGCCACCGATCCTGATCGACGAGCGTCACCGGCTGGGCATCGGTCAGGTGGAGGAACTGCTGCGGGCGTTGAGCACCACTGAGCGGCACCCTCTGACCGCAGCGGTTCATGACCGGGCCGATCGCCTCAGTCGGGATCGCTTTGCCCTGGCGTTGTTGAACCTCTGGTTGGCTGCTGGTGCTCCCGCGAAGCTGTCGTGGCTGATGACCGGCGCCGGCTGGCTGGGAGACAGTGAATTCGTCAACGCCCTGACCCCGTTGATCCGGGAATGGCCGGGAGTCAGTCAGCACCAGCGGGCCGTGAAGGGCCTCACCGCGCTGCGCAACGTCGCCACGGATGAGGCGTTGCAGCAGATCTCCGGGATCGCGGCGAAGGTGAAGTTCGCCGGCCTGAAGAAACGCGCCGGCCAGGCGATGGACGAGATCGCCGCCCAACGCGGCCTGACCCGCGACGAACTGGAGGACCGTGTCATCCCCGACGGGGGTCTCGATGAACGCGGCACCCGCGTCTTCGACTACGGGCCCCGGCGTTTCCTGGCCTATGTGACCCCGGAGGACAAACTGGCCGCACGCCTCCTGGACGCCGAAGACCACCCCACCGGGAGGGTGCTGAGCACCCTCCCGGCACCCAACAAGAGCGACGACACCGAGCGGGCGAAAGCCGCAAAAGCCGAGTACAACGCGGTGAAGAAAGCCGTCACAACGCTGGCGAAGGTTCAGCTGGCGCGTTTCGAACGCGCCATGATCCAGGACCGCCGCTGGAGCCCGGAGGACCACGCCCGTCTCATCGCTCCCCACCCGGTCCTGAGACGCCTCCTGTCCGGAATCATCTGGGGTTTCTATGACGACGCTGCTCTGGTGGGTACTGCGAGGATCGACGAGGACGGCCGGCTCGTCGACCCCGAAGATGAAGCCGTCGATACCACTGGCTGCTCCATCGGCATCGTTCATCCCCTGGAACTGGGCGACGCCACCAAGGCCGCCTGGGGCGAGGTGCTGGCCGACTACGAACTCGCCCAGCCGTTCAAGCAGCTCGACCGCCCCGTCTTCCACCTCCCCGCCGGCCAGGGCGATGACGTGAAACTCCACGACCTGCCCGAGGGCAAAATCCCCGCGGGCAAGCTCATCGGGGCCTTCACCAGGTACGGCTGGGAACGCGGCGAAGCCCTCGACGCAGGCAGCTACTGCATCCACGCCATGGAGATCCCAACAGCCGACCTGACCGCGGTGATCCGCTACACAGGCATGTGGATGGGACCCATGACGGAACAAGAAGACCAGGAAATCGAGGAGGTTTTCATCCTCAAGGGATGCCACGACCCGAAGAACCTCGGGTGGGGAGACGGTTGGCGCACGAAGAGCCTTGAACGCGTCCCCTGGAACCAGGTTCCACCCAAGATCACCTCCGAGATCTTGGCCGTTTTGAAGGAGATGTCGAACGCATGACCGACATACAACGCCCACCGGCCGAACTTCGCCACGCCGACGAGCTGGAACTCCTGAAACAACGCGACAGGAAACAGAAACGCCCCGTCGCTCCCGGCTGGCAGCTTTCGGCGCAGTCGGTGGTGGAGTTCGTGCTGGGCGACGGGAAACAGATCACGGGCAAGTACGTGGGACGGCGTTCCCTGATTGAACGCTGCGTGGTGTCGCTGGCCACGAACCGGGGTTTGATGCTGATCGGCGAACCCGGCACGGCAAAGTCGCTGCTGAGCGAGCTCCTGGCAGCAGCGATCTCCGGGGACACCACCCTGACCATCCAGGGTTCGGCCGCCACCACCGAGGACGCCATCAAGTACTCCTGGAACTACGCGATGCTGCTGGCCGAGGGACCGACCCTGAAATCCCTCGTGCCCGCCCCCGTCCACCGGGGCATGTCGGAGGGCAAGGTGGTGCGTTTCGAGGAGATCACCCGATGCGCCCCCGAGGTGCAGGACTCGATGCTGTCGGTGCTCTCGGACCGCACCTTGTCCATTCCCGAACTGGATGCGGCCCACCGGACCCTGTACGCGAAACGGGGATTCAACGTGATCGGCACCGCCAACACCCGTGACCGTGGCGTCAACGAGATGTCGGCCGCGTTGAAGCGCCGGTTCAACTTCGAGACCATCGGCGCCATCGAGAACCTCGAGGTGGAGATGGCGCTGGTGGAGCGCGAGGCCGATGCGATGCTGCGGGCCGCCGAGATCCCGGCCCGGCTGGGCCGCGACGCCACCGAGGTGCTGGTCACGGTGTTCCGCGAGCTGCGTTCCGGGAAGGCGTCCGAGCAGGGTGTGGAGCGCCTGAGCAGCGCCATGTCCACGGCGGAGGCGGTCTCCACCGGCATGGCGGCCGCCGTCCACGCGGCCTGGTTCGGCAACGACGCCCCGGGCGGCAGGGAACTGGCGGAGGCCATCGTCGCCTCGGCGCTGAAGGACGAACCGGAGGACGTCTCCAAGCTGCGCGCCTACCGTGAACGGCACGTCAAGAAACGCTCCGGTATCTGGCAGGAGCTGTACAAACACCTGCCCTGACCACGGGTTGTCCTGTCTGTCCGGCGGGGTTCACAGGCAGCCGGGCAGTCTCCAAGGCCTGTGACCGTGGCACTTCCCTGGCCACCGGGAGTGGTTTCAACGCGAGCTGCTCCTTCGTCGCAGCCCGGCTCAACCAGCTCCACACCTTCCGACCCGCCCCACGAAACAGCGTTTCCTACACCGCTATGGGTGCTTTTATGGCGGGGTGGGGGTCGTAGTTCTCAACGGTGATGTCGGGCAGCTCGAACCGGTCGATCTCCCGCACCCCGGGGTTCAGGGCGAGCCGCGGGAGGGCGCGCGGCCGGCGGGTCAGCTGTTCGGTCACCTGATCGAAGTGGTTGTGGTAGATGTGCGCGTCGCCGAGGGTGTGGATGAACTCCCCCACTTCCAGCCCCGTCACCTGCGCGACGAGGTGGGTCAGCAGCGCGTAGGAGGCGATGTTGAACGGCACCCCCAGGAACACGTCCGCGGAACGCTGGTAGAGCTGACAGCTCAGCCTGCCCCCGGCCACGTAGAACTGGAACAGGGTGTGGCAGGGGGGCAGGGCCATGGAGTCCACATCGGCGACGTTCCAGGCGGAGACGACGTGCCGCCTGGACTCCGGATTGCGGCGCAGGGATTCGATCACCCCGGCGAGCTGATCCACGTGCCGCCCGTCCGGAGTGGGCCAGGAACGCCACTGGTAGCCGTAGATGGGCCCGAGGTTCCCGTTCTCGTCGGCCCATTCGTCCCAGATGGTGATGCGGTTCTCGTGCAGCCAGGCGATGTTGGTGTCGCCCCGCAGGAACCACAGCAGTTCGCCGAAAACGGACCGGGTGTGCACCTTCTTGGTGGTCAGCAGTGGAAACCCCGCGGTCAGGTCGAATCTCATCTGGTGCCCGAAGAGGCTGCGGGTGCCGGTTCCGGTGCGGTCGCCACGGTCGATTCCGTCAGCCATGACGCGGCGTAGCAGGTCCAGGTAGATCTCCATCACTGCTCCTTCAACCAGGCCACGAAGGCGCGCACGGCCTTGCCGCGGTGGCTGATCGCGTCCTTCTGCGCGGCCGTCAGCTCCGCGGACGTGCAGGTCCACCCCTCGGGCAGGAACAGCGGATCATATCCGAAACCACCGTCGCCGCGTTCCTCCTCGGCGATCCGTCCCGGCATCTCACCGCGCCAGAGCTGCCGGCCACCACCGGGCAGCACCAGGGCCAGGGCGCACACGAAACGTGCGCCGCGCCGCTCGGCGGGCACCCCGGCCAGCTGCGCCAGGAGCAGCGCGTTGTTGGCGGCATCGTCGCACTCCGGCCCGGCCCAGCGGGCAGAACGAACCCCCGGCATGGAATTGAGCTCATCCACCTCGAGCCCCGAGTCGTCGGCCAGGGCGGCCAGCCCGGTGTGACGGGCCGCCGCCTCGGCCTTGATGAAGGCGTTGCCCTCGAAGGTCCTCTCGGTTTCGGCGGGCTCGGGGCAGGGATCGAAATCACCCAGTCCCAGCACATCCACCGCCAGCCCCGCGTCCCGGATGACGCGGCGCAGTTCGATCAGTTTCCTGGGGTTGTTGGTGGCCAGCACCACCTTCTCGACCTTCTCGACGCGGCCCGTCACGCCAGGGCCTCGCGTTGCAACCGGGTCAGTTCCGCACACCCTGCCGCGCCGAGGTCGAGCAGCCGGTCCAGGTCGGCACGGTTGAAGGGTGCTCTCTCCGCGGTGCCCTGCACCTCGATGAAATCCCCCGACCCGGTCATGACGATGTTCATGTCCGTCCCGGCCTGCGAATCCTCCTCGTAGGCCAGGTCGAGCAGCGGCACCCCCTCGATGAAACCGACGGACACGGCTGCGACGGAATCCTTCAACGGTTCACCCTTGAGCACGTCCAGTTCACGCAGGTGGGTCACCGCGTCGGCGAGGGCCACATAGGCGCCGGTGATGGCCGCGGTACGGGTACCGCCGTCGGCCTGCAGCACGTCGCAGTCCAGGACGATGGTGTTCTCCCCCAGGGCCGAGTAGTCGACGACGGCACGCAGCGAACGCCCGACCAGGCGTGAGATCTCGTGGGTGCGGCCGCCGATCCGGCCCCGCACGGACTCGCGGTCGCTGCGGGAGTGGGTGGCCCTGGGAAGCATCGAGTACTCGGCGGTCACCCACCCGAGGCCGGTGTCCCGCCGCCAGCGGGGGACCCCGACGGTGACGGATGCGGCAACAAGCACCCGGGTCTTCCCGAACTCCACGAGCACGGATCCCTCGGCGTGGTCGAGCCACCCGCGGGTGATACGGACTTCACGGAGCTGGTCGGCCCGGCGGCCGTCGATGCGCAGAATCATGGGCCCAACCTACCGGAGTTCGGTTGGGCCGCCGTTCAGTACAGCTCCACCTGCTCGACATCGTGGACGAAACGCCCGAGGAGCCTCTCCCCGATGCCCTGGAAGGAGTCGGCGTCGCCAGTGGTCAGGAACCGGCGGCTGGCGTGCCGCGGGGTGTCGTGCAGCAGGCCCTTGCGGGTGAGCCGCGCGTAGGTGTCCTGGGCACAGGCGTCCGAGGAGGAGACCAGCACCACGTCGTCACCGAGCACGTAGTTGATGACGCCGGTGAGCAGCGGATAGTGGGTGCAGCCGAGGATCAGGGTGTCGATGTGCGCCGCCTGGAGGGGGGCCAGGTATTCGCGGGCCACCCCGAGCAGTTCCTCGCCCCCGGTGATGCCGGCCTCCACGAACTCCACGAACCTCGGGCACGCCTGGGTGGTGAGCCGCACGTCACCGGCCACCGCGAACGCGTCGTCGTAGGAACGGGACATGGCCGTGGCCTCGGTGCACACCACCCCGACCCGGCCGCTGCCGGAGGCGGCCAGGGCACGGCGGGCGGCGGGCAGGATCACCTCGAGGATCGGCACGTCGTAGCGTTCCCGGGCATCCCTCAGCACCGCGGAGCTGGCGGAGTTGCAGGCGATCACCAGCGCCTTGACCCCCCGCTTGGCCAGGTGGTCGAGGCCCTGGATGGCGAACTCCCGGACCTGCGCGATCGGCCGAGGACCGTAGGGGGCCCGGGCCGTGTCACCGAGATAGACGAAATCCTCGTTGGGAAGCTGGTCCACGAGGGAACGCATCACGGTGAGCCCGCCGAAACCGGAATCGAAGACCCCGATCGGGGCCTCACGTCCGTTCACCGCCCCTCCCCCCGCCACTTGGCGTGGAGTGCATCCTCGATCAGCAACGCGAGCCAGTCGAGGATCGCGGCGGTTTCCGGGTCGTTGTCCACGTCCTCCCTCGTCGGTTCCGCCAACCGTTCCGAGGATCCGGTCAGTTCCACGTACCACTGGGCCCTGAGCGCCGCCAGAACCGATACCCAGGAGTCGATGTCTTGGCTCGGGACCACCACCCGGGCCCGGTCGTCGTCCTCCAGGGCGACCAGCACCTTCCGGGCGGCCTCCAGCCGGTTCTGAACCTGACCCGCGACGGCGTGACGCCGGAACTGGCCGGCCTCGCCCTCATCGGCAAGCGCAGGCGGGAAGAAACGCCCGAGCCCGGGTTCCTCGGCGAGGGTTTCGGCGCAGACCGACTCGGCCCTGAGTTCCGCGTCAAGCCTCGCCAGGGGATCGTCGGATTCAACCCGGGGAAGCAGTGGTTCCAGGTCGTGTGCGTAGCGTTCAACCAGGAAACGCAGCACCCTGCCACGCCCGTCACCCGCGTGGAAGATCCAAGCGACCTCGTTCACTGTCGCTCCATGGTCGCCCAGAGAGTGTAGTTCTGCATTGCCAGGACATCGCGTTCCATGGCCTCACGATTGCCCATCGACACCACGGCACGTCCCTCCGTGTGCACCTTCAGCATCAGCTCCTCCGACTTCGCCTTCGGATAACCGAAGTACTCGCAGAACACGTGGGTGACGTAGTCCATCAGGTTCACGGGATCGTCCCAGACGATCGTCACCCATGACTCCGCCGGGGTTTCCAGCGGGGAATCCAGCACCGCCACCTGGCCGTCGGTCTGCTCCTCGACGACGCGGGGAGACGGTGGAACAGGTCGAGGACACATGCCTGCCATCGTACCGACACACGACGCCTGCCTCCCATGCGCTTCCGCACCGTTCGTGGGCCGATGCCGTTGTCCCACTATGCTTGGCCCATGACGACAGCGCTGCTGACCGACCACTACGAGTTGACGATGGTTCAGGCCGCCATGGACGCGGGCACCGCGGGCAGGCGTTCCCTGTTCGACATGTTCACCCGTCGTCTGCCGGAGGGCCGCCGCTACGGGGTACTCGCAGGCCTGGGGCGGGCCTTGGACGCCATCGACGAGTTCCGTTTCGATCCCGCCACCCTGCAGTTCCTGCTGGATCGAGGAATCATCCGCGACAACCTGGCGGAATGGCTGGCCGACTACCGTTTCAGCGGTGACATCTGGGGATACCCGGAGGGTGAGACCTATTTCCCGGGGTCGCCGGTGCTGTCCGTGGAGGGCAGCTTCGCGGAGGCCTGCATCCTGGAGACGGTGCTGCTCAGCATTTACAACTTCGATTCCGCCATAGCCGCGGCCGCCTCCCGCATGACCGCCATGGCCGAGGGAAGGCCCTGCGCGGAGATGGGATCGCGCCGAACCCACGAGTGGGCGGCGGTCGGCGCCGCCCGCGCGGCCTACATCGCCGGGTTCTCCGCGACCTCGAACCTGGAGGCCGGACGCGTCTACGGAATCCCGACCATGGGCACCGCAGCGCACTCCTTCACGCTTCTCCACGACTCGGAGGAGGACGCCTTCCGGGCGCAGCTCAGCGCCCTGGGTGTGGAGACGACGCTGCTGGTGGACACCTACGATGTCGAGGCCGCCATCCGCAAGGGAGTGGAGCTCACCGAGGGTCGGTTGGGGGCCATCCGGCTCGATTCCGGTGACCTGCCGATGATGGCCCGTCAGGCCCGCGATCTCCTCGACGACCTGGGCGCCACGAACACCCGGATCACCGTCACCTCCGACCTCGACGAATGGCAGATCGCCGCGCTTCGCGGCGCCCCCGTCGACGGGTTCGGGGTGGGAACCTCCCTGGTCACCGGTTCCGGGCATCCCACCTGCGGGTTCGTCTACAAGCTTGTGGCCCGTTCCGGTTCCACGGATCGCGAGGCGCCGATGACCCCGGTCGGGAAGAGATCGAAGGGCAAGAACACCCTGGGGGGCCGCAAGTTCGCGATGCGCAGGCTGGGCGAGAACGGTCGCGCGGAGGCCGAGATCATCGGGCTGGGTGCGGCGCCGGTCGGTGACGGCAACGATCGCCATCTGCTGGTGGATATTGTCAAGGACGGGCAGCGGGTGTTCCCGGGAACCCTGGAGGACGCACGCACCCGGCACCGCGAATCGCTGACGGAACTTCCCCTGGCAGCATTGCGCATCAGCAGGGGCGAGCCCGCCATCGAGACGATCATCCTCGACGGCGCCGGGGTCCAGACCACCAACCCGTATCAGGCGAGTCCCCGACCGACAAATCTGTGACGGGGCTCCTCATCCCCGGATCGCTCTCCGCCGCCACGACCGTCCTCCTACTCGGCTACTCCCCGTTCATCACTTCCCCGAGCCGACGGGGCAGATCAGCGGTGAAGAGGTCCTCCAGCGTCAAGCGCTTTCCCTCGGAGTCGGCGAGCGGCACCCGCCAGTTGGGGTACTCATCCATCGTTCCCGGCTGATTCTGAGCCCGTTTCTCCCCCGCGGCATCAGCCAGGGAGACCACCAGCACCTTGGAGTTGGTCAACCGCAGATAGCGATGCATGGCCAGCATCACCTCGACGTGATCTCCTGCCCGGGCCTCATCGAGGACCCCGAAGGCGATCAACCTCTCCACCCACATGCCGCGCTCTCGCTCGGCGAAGGCAAGCTCCTGTTCGACCGGTTCGAGCAGCAAACCGAGCTGTTCGCGAAGCTTGACGTGCCCGCTCTCGAGGTATCCGAGGGTCGGGGGCAGGTCGTGGGTGGTGACCGAGGCCATGCAGTACTCACGCCACTTCTCCGGAGGCAGTACCTGCCCGTCGGTTCCATACTCCCACCACAGGATCGCGGTGCCCAGCAGGCCACGTCGCGAGAGATATTCGCGTACCCACGGCTCGACGGTGCCGAGGTCCTCCCCCACCACCAGGGCCTGTGCGCGATGCGCCTCCAGCGCCAGGATCCCGATCAGCGCCTCATGGTTGTAGCGAACGTAGGTGCCGGCACTGGGTTCAAGTCCCTCGGGCACCCACCACAGTCGGAACAAGCCGATGATGTGGTCGATCCTGAGCCCACCCACACGGTTGAGAGCAGCCCGCACCATGGCGCGGAACGGCTCGTACTCCAGCTCTTCCAGTTTCAAGGGATTCCACGGCGGCTGTCCCCAGTCCTGGCCGCCCTGGTTGTACTGATCCGGTGGAGCACCGACGGTGATCCCTGGGGCGTAGACGTCGCCCATCAGCCAGGTTTCCGCGCTGGCCTTGCCGACCCCGACCGCCAGATCGGCCAGCACACCGACCCCCATGCCGGCCTCCTCCGCGGCGGTCTGCGCCACTGACAGCTGCTGCTGCGCGGTCCACTGAAGCCATTCGAAGAACTCCACCCGCTCTACCCGGGCAGCAGCGAACTCCTCCGTCGCGGCGGAACGCGGATCACGCAGCTCCTCGGGCCACAACCGCCAGTCGTTGCCGTGAACCTCGCTGAGGACACTCCAGACCGCGAAATCGCGCAACGCGCGGCCTTCACGGCGACGGAAACCGTCGAAGGACACTTGGCGAGCGGGGCGTCGACCAGTTTGGAACAGCTCCCACAGCGCTTCTCGCTTGCCCTCCCACACCGTGTCACGGTCAATGATCTCTCTGCGTTTCCGCACCGACTTGCGCAGCTTGCGTATCCTCCGTCGCGTCGGCTGAGCGAGGCTGGCATATTCGGGCACCGCCTCGGGCCTGATGTACAACGGACTCAGGAAGCGTCGGCTCGAGGGCAGGTATGGCGATGAATCGATCGGAGCCACTGCCTGGGACGCGTGCAGCGGATTGACCAGTACGAAACCGGCATGCTGTTCGTTTCCCGCCCATGTGGCGAGATCGGCCAAGTCGGTGAAATCGCCGATTCCCCACGAACGTTTCGAGGTGACGCTGTAGAGCTGGAGAGCGTATCCCCACGTGCGGTTTCCGCGCATGCCCGGTGGGAAACCCACGAAACCGGGGGTGACGATCAGAGCGGCGGAAGCGGTTCCCTCGCTGGAAGTGGCTTCCACACGGTGGTATCCGAGCGGCAGGTCCGTCACCTCGAAGCTGGCCTCACCGCGAAGACACCCTGCCACCTCGCGGTCCGGGGTCCAGTTGTCGGTCTGTGTCGCCGATCGTCTTTCCCCGTTCTCCAGGACTACCTCGAGGGACACCGGGGATCCGGCCGCAACGTGCACGTCGATCCGTAGCGTTTCCCCCTCCTCGACGACGGTGCAGGGCGGCAGAACCCGCTGCCAGTGCTGCTCGTCGAGCCGGGCCAGCGCATCCCTGCGCTCCTCCGGAGTGTCGGCCTCCACCCCCATGGCCCGGAGCACCGCCATAACCGTGGCCTCCGATATGAGGGTGTGGTTTCCTTTCCAGTCCCAGAACTCCCGGGCTATTCCCAAGCGTTCCGCGAGTTCGTCCAACTCGGCAGTCAGGTGTGACAAGGCTTCATTCCTCCTGGCTGGGCAAGGATCAGTTCTTCACAACGATGGTGCCGGCCATCATGTCATGAAAGGTTTGCTTTTTCTCGGTGAACAACGGCATCAGATAATTGACGAGCACCGGCAGGAAAACCAAGGCGGCACCGAAGTAGCCAATGAGTTCCTCCACCAGGGTCCGTCTCAGGGCCCTCACGAACCCGGGGGTTCGCGCGGAGGGTTCATCGGCGCGGGCCACGCGGATGCGCATGGCCATTTTGCCCAGGGTGGCTCCGAAACCGGCGATCAGAAGAACCCGGTAAAGAATACCCAGCACCGTGACGGCAATCCCCGCGGTCGTCAGGGAGCTGACGAGTTCCGTGGGCACCTCGCCCGGGTAACGCTCCCCGGCCTGAGCGGCCCTGACCAGCCCGTTCATCCAGGCCTCGAAGCGTTCGTAGAGTCCCGGGACCAGCAGCTCGATGAGCAGGTAGGAGGGAATGACCAGGATCAGCCCGTCGAGGACACGGGCAGCCACCCGCGACCCCCAGCTCGCATATCTGGCTCCTGCCCATGATCGCGTGATCGTGCTGTAGAGCCCGCCACCGCCGTGGCCGACGGGGTTCGCCGACCGGCTGTCGGGCCGGGTGACGTCGGACCAGCTGGTGCCGTCCCAGTAACGCTCATCTCCGGAGCCGGCCGGGTCGGGGTACCACCCAGCGGATGGTTGCGGGGCGGAGTAGTGCATGGCCACAAGGATGCCATCCCGAACCGCCGGAAACCACCGAGGCCGGCGGCCGTGTCCTCACCCCGCAACGTCATGAACCGGCCCGATCAGCAGCGAAGCGGCGATGGCAAGCACCGATGCCGCCAACAGCATGAGGAAGATCCATCCGAAAGCAGGCACTCCCTCCGCGAGCAGCATCGCGTAACAGGCCCCCGTGAGCGCGGTCATGACCGAGTTCCCGAGGGATTCAGCCACCTGCAGGGCACTGGAATTGCGGCCCTGTTCCTGCGGACCTGACAGCGCCATGGTCGCCACGGCGGTACTGGACATCGTCAGGCCCATCCCGCACCCGGCCAGTGTCCAGGCCGTCACGCCGACCCACAGGGGCACCTCCACCCAGGTCAGGAACATCGCGATCCCCGCCGTTCCGGATGCGACGAGGCAGGTGCCGAACGTGATGATGCGGTCGCGGCGCAGTCTCATCCGGGATTGGAGCCAGGAACCGAGACTCCATCCGAGGCTTCCTATGGTCAGGGCCAGGCCCGCCTGGAAGGTGTCGAGGCCTTTCAGGTTCTGCAGGCCGAGCAGCAGGAAGGCCTCTCCCGCGAAGAAAGCACCGGCCTGAAGCGCACGGCTGGCGACTATGGGACCGAGCCCGGCACTCAGACTCCTGACGCGGGGCGGCAGCACCTTCGGCAGCCCCAGACCCAGGGCGGACACCCCTGCGAATCCCGCCAGCAGGCTCCACTGCCCGAATCCCTGCCCTGCGAGCTGCAGCAGGGCCGGGGCGCCGGCCACCGCGGCCACCGCCCACGGGGCGATCCCGGGTGCATCAGGATCCGGTTCGCTGCGCTCCTGAAGGGCTTTCAGATGCGGCCAGGTCAGGGCGGCGGCGACCAGCAGCAGGGGCATCGTCGCTGCGAAGTTGAGGCGCCAGTTCACCGCCACCAGGGCGGCCGAGACCGGCGGCCCCAGGAAGGCGGGAAGCACCCAGCAGAAACTGAGCATCGCGAGCACCGCCGGGCGCCGCCCGGCGGGGAAGGCGAGCGCGATGACCACGAACAGGCTGAGGTTGAGGGCACCGGCACCCAGGCCCTGCACGAGACGTGCCGCCAGCAGCAACCAGACATCCGTGGCGAACGAGCCGGCGATCAGGCCGAGGAACATCACGCCGAAACCCAGACCCATGGAGACCAACGGACCGTGCCGGTCGCAGTGCCTGCCGGCCACCAGGATCGATGCCAGCATCCCCATCACGGGCATGGAGAAGGCCCAGGGATAGAGGGCGGCGGCGTCGAGGGAACGCATCGCCTCGGGCAGGGCCGCCGCAACCCCGATCATCTGGAAGGCGACCGCGAACACCGCCAGCAGCAGCCCCACCAGCAGACCCGCGGTACCCCCTCGACGATATCCGGTGTTCACGATGTTCTCCAACGTCTAGGATTGATCCATGAGTGAGCTTGCCCCCGGTTCCCAGACGGTTCTGGACGAACGCACCGAACTGCGGGACTCCGACGACCACGAACGATTCAGCCACTACGTGCCGGCGAAGAAACTGGAGAAGGCCAGGTTGACCGGCACACCCGTCGTGGCTCTGTGCGGAAAGGTCTGGGTGCCCTCCCGGAACCCGGACAAGTACCCGGTGTGCCCGGAGTGCAAGGAGATCTGGCAGTCCATGAAGCCCGGCGATCCCGGGAAGTGACCGCGTCCATCGGTTGCGGCCCGGCGATCCGGGCCGCAACCGATGGATCAGTAACGGTAGTGTTCGGACTTGAACGGGCCTGCCACAGGAACCCCGAGGTAGTCGGCCTGGGCCTGGGTCAGGGTGCTCAGCTCCACCCCCAGTGATGGCAGGTGAAGGCGTGCGACCTCCTCGTCCAGGTGTTTCGGGAGCAGGTACACCCCGGGCGGGTAGGCCTCGGGCCTGAGGAACAGCTCCATCTGGGCCAGCACCTGGTTGGTGAACGAGTTGCTCATCACGAACGACGGATGTCCGGTCGCGTTGCCGAGGTTCAGCAACCGGCCCTCGCTCAGCACGATCACCGCGTGGCCGTCCGGGTAGACCCACTTGGCAACCTGCGGTTTGATCTCGACCTTCGTCACATCCTTCCGGGCGGCGAGTCCGGCCATGTCGATCTCGTTGTCGAAGTGCCCGATGTTTCCGACGATGGCCTGGTGTTTCATCCGGGCCATGTGTTCCTCGAGGATGACGTCGCGGCACCCGGTGGCGGTGACGAAGATGTCGCCGACCTCCACCACCGATTCGAGCCTCGACACCTGGAAACCGTCCATGGCCGCCTGCAGGGCGCAGATCGGGTCCACCTCGGTGACGATGACCCGTGCGCCCTGGCCGCGCAGCGACTCGGCGCACCCCTTGCCCACGTCGCCGTAGCCGCAGACCACGGCAACCTTGCCGCCGATCAGGACGTCGGTGGCGCGGTTGATGCCGTCGACCAGGGAGTGGCGGCAGCCGTACCTGTTGTCGAACTTGGACTTGGTGACCGAGTCGTTGACGTTGATGGCCCCGAACAGCAGGGTGCCGTTGCGGTGCATCTCGTAGAGGCGATGGACACCGGTGGTGGTTTCCTCGGTGACCCCGAGGATGCCCGCCGCGAGGGCCTCGAAGTCCAACTGCCCCAACGCCTCCCGCAGAGCGGCCTTGACGACGAGGGCCTCCTCCGGATCAGCCGGGTCGTCGGCGGGCACGGCCCCTGCGCGCTGGGCCGCGACGCCCTCGTGGACGAACAGGGTGGCGTCGCCGCCGTCGTCGAGGATCAGATTGGGGCTCGTCCCGCCGGGCCAGTCGAGGATCTGGCGGGTGCACCACCAGTACTCCTGGAGCGTTTCACCCTTCCACGCGAAAACGGGCACGCCCCTCGGGTCCTCGGGGGTGCCGTCCGGGCCGACGACGACGGCGGCCGCCGCGTGGTCCTGGGTGGAGAAGATGTTGCAGGACGCCCACCTCACCTCCGCGCCGAGCGCCACGAGGGTCTCGATCAGCACCGCGGTCTGGACGGTCATGTGGATGGATCCCGCGATGCGAGCGCCCGCCAGTGGCTTCGAGGCCGCGTGTCGTTCACGCATGGCCATCAGACCGGGCATCTCGTGTTCAGCGAGGGTGATCTCCTCACGGCCGAAATCGGCCAGGGACAGATCTGCTACACGGAAGTCGAATGTCACGCCCCGGAGTTTACGCCCATGGCTTCGGTCCCTGCGAGGTACGACAAAGCCAGGTCATAGCCCGCCGGGCCGCAGCCGATGATGATGCCGGCCGCCTTCGCCGACAGGACACTGTGACGGCGGAACTCCTCACGGGCGTGGACATTGGAGATGTGGACCTCGACGTAGGTGACCAGCGCCGCAGCATCCGCCACGGCATGGCTGTAGTGGGTCCATGCCCCCGCATTGAGAACGCAGGGAATCCCGTCGTCAGCCGCCTCATGGAGCCACTCGATGTAGCGGCCTTCGTAGTCGGTCTGCCGTACATCCACATCCAACCCGAGCCCACGACCATGCTCAACGAGCCGGGTCACCAGATCAACGTGGGTGAGACGGCCATAGATCTCGGGTTGACGTTTTCCCAGCCTTCCGAGATTCGGACCGTTCAAGACGAAAACCCTGCGCATCCGTTTCTCCTTCAGTCCTGATCCGCGCCCAGGCCTATCCCCAGGTAGGTGGCGGCGTAGCGCCCTTGAAGCAGCAGGGTGACGTAGCGTTCCACGTCAGAGGCTCCCAGTTCTGCCATGCCGGAGCTGATGTGACACACCCGCACCCCGATGTCATCGGCCAGGCGCGTCAGCCTCCGGGGCGTCTCCGTCATCGGCTCCGGCACCTGATCCGCATCGAGCAACAACAACGCGGGGCCGATCTCGGCGTCCTGTTCGAAGGGATCGGTGAACACGTCTCGCTGAGGCGTACCGAGCAGTACCGCCTCCAGTTCCTCGGCATCCGCTGCCAAGGCGAGCCGGCCACTGGCTCGTCGAAGCGTCTCAGCGATCCGCCGGGATGCGCGCCCCGCCAACGTCGTCCCTCCCCACACCAACGGGAACGAGTCGGCCAGACCGACGGCCAGGTCCTTGCCCGGGTTGTCGCCGAGGGGACGCGCAGGTGAGCAGCGAACCGCGACCGTGTCCGCGGCGGACGCGGCGAGTTCCACATCCACCGTGGGCCCCAGTTCCAGTTGCCCCAGCAACGCGAGCACCGCGATGGCCGCGGCCATGGGATCGTCGTGTGGCGTGGGGAGGTGAGTGGTCAGCGGACCTGCACCCGCCACGGCCAACGCAGATCCCTCCGGGGCGGCAACTATGGCGGTGGCTCCTCTGCGAACGGCCTCGGTCAGGCAGCGGACCTCCCAGGCCGGGGCGTCGTGGGAACCGAGCGCTACCACCAGGTCGAGCGGCCCGACCCACGCGGGCAGACCCGGGCCGGGCCACGCCATGAAGGGCACGGGGCAGGCAGGTTCCAGGACGGCCCGCACCAGTCTCGCCTCCGCACCCAGCACGAGCACCCCGCGAGGCCGATCCGCTCGTGCAAGCCGGCCGGCGGGTCGGCTCAGTGCGGCACGCCTGATCCGGGCACCGGCAGATGCGAGCCACCACAGTGACTCGTCGTCGGCCAGATCATCGGCTTCCAAGCGGGAATCATCAAACCACGTGCGGGACATCCGAGAACCTCACTGGGTGTTCCGCGCCTGGTCGATCAGCAGGACCGGGATACGATCCTCCACGGGGTAGGCCAACCCGCAGGTCGCGGACGTACAGACCAGCTCCGAGCGCTCGTAGTCAACGGCAAACTTGGCGTGACACGCAGGGCATGCCGCGATGGACAAGAATTCCGTGGACAGTTCCGTGGCGGTTTCATTCATCGGCTTCTCCTTCATCCGTACGGACGAGCGCCAACACCTCATCGCGCAACCGGGTCATGGTGTCGGCGTCCCGGGCCTCGACGTTGAGTCGAAGCAGTGGCTCCGTGTTGGAAGGGCGAAGATTGATCCACCATCCGGCCTGCTCATCGCGGATCGTCAGGCCGTCCCAGTACTCGACACCACCTCGTCCTTCGAACGCCTCGGCGACACGTTCCATCGCGACTCGATGATCGGTGACGGTGGAATTGATCTCACCAGAGCGTTGGTAGCCGTCGAACCGGGCGGCGAGCACCGACAGGGGTTCAGTCGAGGACCGCAGTTGTTCCAGGACGTGAAGGGCGGCGAGCACACCCGTGTCAGCACCCCAGAAGTCGCGGAAGTAATAGTGTGCGGAGTGCTCACCGCCGAAAACGGCGTTCTCGCTGGCCATGAGCGCCTTGACGAAGGTGTGTCCCACACGCGAGACCTCGACACGCCCATGCCCGGTCACCGCGTCGGCCACCGCCTGTGACGTGATCGCGTTGACAACGACCACGCCGTCGGTTTCCTTGGAGAGCTCAGCAACCGCGATCATCGCGGTGATCACCGATGGATCGACCACATCACCGCGCTCATCGATCAGGAAACACCGGTCGGCGTCGCCGTCGAAGACCAGGCCGAGATCAGCGGAGTGCTCGCGCACCGCGGAGCACGCATCCACCAGATTTTCCGGTTCCAGCGGGTTCGCAGGGTGGTTCGGGAAAGTGCCGTCCGGTTCCATGTACAGACCGATCAGTTCCACATCACGATCGGCCAGGACCGCAGGAACGATGAGCCCACCCATCCCGTTCCCGGCATCCACGACAACCTTGAGCCGTCGTTCCCCGGAAACCGGCACCAGCCGGTCGAGGTGTGCCACGAAATCCGCGGTCAGGTCACGTTCCTGATAGCCACCCACGACGTCTTCCCCGATGTTCACCGTTGCAGCCAGTTCCCGCAGTTCAGCGGTGAAACCGGAACGCACGGGAGCGGCACCGGCCAGACAGAATTTCATGCCGTTGTACCGTGCCGGGTTGTGGCTCGCGGTGAACTGCACCCCGGGCAGCCCGAGATGTCCGGAGCCGAACCAGAGCTGATCCGTGGACGTGAGACCAAGGTTGATGATCGATGCTCCTGCTCTACGCGCACCATCCGTGAAGGCCATGGCCAGCTCCTCCCCGAGCTGTCGCATGTCACGACCCACCACGAAGGTCTCGCCGGAAAGGCCGAGCAACTCCACGAAAGCGGCACCCAGTCGACGAGCTCCGTCAAGATCCAGTTCCGGATCCGCCCCCGTCACGACACCGCGAATGTCATTGGCCTTGAAGATCTGCTCCTTAAGCACACCCCGAGCTTACCGTTCGTCGCCCGGCCCGTGGGTCATTCCACGGTGGGGAGCAGGCGTAGATGCCCGCCTTTTCGCCGACCGGTGGTGTGAGGTTTCGGTCTCGGGGCCGGGGTACGGTCCACCGGAGTGGTCGGGACGTCCTCCTCATCGCGCAGTCCGATCTCCCGAACGGCATTGGCGAGGGCCACAAGCTCGTCGTCGGCTTCTGGTTCGTTGCGTCTGCGGTCCAACGGGAGTCGGATCACCTCCCACCCCATCGGGACAGACATGCGTGAGGCGTGCTCGGCGCACAGATCAAAAGCTCCGGGGACCACGACATCGGAAAGTGGCCCCAGTACTGCCATCGAGTCCGCGTACACATACGTGAGCGTGGCCACGGCGGGTAGACCACAGGCGGTCCGGGAACAACGACGCACCATCGAAGCCTACCGCTTTCCGCGGCTAGAGTTGCCGCATGCCACGCAACCGCGACCGTCATGACCGAGGAATGCATGGACCTGTCGCCCTGCCGGATTCCAGCAATCGCAAAACCGTGCCATTGCACGCCCTGACACGGGTCGAGTACTTCAACCAGTGCGTCAAGCAGGCGCTTGCCACCATCGCCGAGGTCGACCCGCACGTCCTCGACGGCATGGTCGTGGGGGTCGAGGACGTTCCCCTGCTCAAAACGGCTTGGTCCGGTGACCGGGTTCCGATGTCGGCCGCGCTGGAACCATCGAAGGGCCGCCCCGCCCAGATCGTGATTTATGAGCGACCGCTGGAGCATCGCGCCAACAATCGCGCGGCTCTGCGTTCCTTGGTCCACCGCACGATCGTGGAACAGCTGAGCGCCCTGACGGGCCGTCCTGTCAGTGACCTGCTGGGGTACGAACCCACCGACTGGGACGATTGAGGGTCAGGGAACCTTCTCAGTGCAGCTCGGGATCGAGTTCGGCCGCCAACGGCGGGGTTTCTCCTTCGGTCATCGATTCCAGGGGGGCCGCCCAGGACCCCGCTTCTCCGGAGGAGACGACGGCCCCGAACAAGGGTCGATCGGAACCGACCACGACTCGCTGCCCCTGCTCCGTGGTCGCTGGGAGTGTGTGGACGACGGTTTGTCCGGAACCCACCGTAATCGTTGTCGTCTCCTCGGTTGCCCCGCTGCCGGTGACCGTGACCGTGGCCTGCGCGTCGCCATCTCCCGGGTTCGTCAACTGCAGTGTCCCGCCGGGCGAGGTGAAGGTACCCAGGGATGTTCCCGCACTGACCGGGGCCACCTGCGCGGAATCCCCCAGGGTGAACGCCATACCGGCCATCACTGGCGCGTCAGAGCTGACCTGAAGGGCCGATGCCTCGCCCAGCAGCGCATTCTCGAGGGACACCGAGACGCTCGCGTGCGGCGGGATGCTGATGTTCTCGCCTCCTTGGGGATGGTAGGCGGGTGTGGTCCCGTAGGCCGTCAGATTGGCGGTGATCCGCGTCTCGCTGGGGTTGGCGAGCACGACGACGGAGCTGGTCGCCCCGGCCGGGATCCCAGGAAGCAGGTGGGATGTGCCCAACTGGGAAGGCCCGGCCGCCGTCCCACTGTTCTGGGTCTGGGTGATCGCCATCACCGCGGCGCGGCCCCGACTGGCCTGGAAGGAAACCCCCACCGGGGTCGCCTTCTCGGTCAGGACGGACAGGGCAATGGTGCGCTCCTGATGGGCTGCGAGCGTGATTCCTCGTGCCCCCAGCGACTGGATCTCCCCCTCCGCTCCGTAGAGAGTCAGATCGATCGCGGCCTCGGATGCATCCGGGTTGACGATTTTGAGTTGCGTGTCCGCCGTTGCCGGAAGCGCGATCACCCCCTGGGAGACGGGTTTGACGCACTGGGTGAGGGTCCGCACGGCACCGGATCCGGAGATCGCCCCGCCCATCGGACCCTCCGTGCCCTCTGCGACCACGGAGGTTTCCTGTCCCGTGAGCACCGCGCGTTTCGTCTCGGTCGCGGACCCACCCAGCGGGGTGACCGTCGTGGCGTTGTCCACCATCACCGTCGCCCCCGGGGCCGCGGGTACACACACCACCTTCGTGGAGCGAATCGCCTCGACCGTGGTGACCCTCGGCAGCTCGGCCGGTGTCAGGGTGGTTATCCCGACGACCACGCCGGTCAGAACCGCAAAACCCAGTAGTGTCTCGAGCACGCGTCGCATCTTCAGTCCTCCAGTCCGCGCCGGGCCCCCGAGGAGCCTCCGATCGTGGGAGCGGCCAGTCCGATGATCAGCACGACCACACCGACCTGCAGGCCGAACATCCACCACGCCGGGGACATCGCCCAGGTCACTTTCCCCCCGAGCCCGGCGGGAACGGTGAAGGTCGCCTTCCCGCCCTCGGAGAGTGGGGCGAGTTCCTGTCCGTCGATGCGGACCCGCCACCGCTCGTCCGGGGGTTCGGCGAGCACCAGGCGGCGTTCGGTGTCGGCGGCCGTGACGTTCCCGTCCAGGACGGCCCTGCTGCCGTTCTGGTCGACGATGTGCACGCGGGAGGGAAGCTCCACCACCGTCCAGATGACGGTATCCCCGTCCATCGGGGAGCGCGTCAGGCCTGCGGCGTTCCCGACGGCCGCCAGTTGCTCGGTGCCGAATCCTCTCATCCACACGTGGCTGACGCCGAGATCCTGCAGACGATCGGCCAGGTTCTCCGGTGCGTCCCCCCCGCCGAGCAGCTGCACGAGGGCCGCGAAGTCGTCGTGGAAGGCACCCGCCGGGTTGCGTTCGGCCGTGCCCCAGCCGGGCTGGGAGGAATCGACCACGTTCCATCTCAGTCCCCCGTCGGGCTTGGTCTCGATCATCAGGACCCGGGTCTGGCGCTCCGAGACCACCACGCCGCGGGCGAAGCCGAGCTCGGAGGGATGGTTGGAGACAGGGCCTGCGAAACCGACAACTGCCCAGACCCCGGCCGCCAACAGCGAGACCACGGAGAGGCACGCGAGCAGGACCCGCAGATCCGCTCCGGCCTTCTCGTCCCGGAGCCTCATGGCGACGATCGGGGCGAGCAGCCCGGCCACCGTCAACAGGGCCCAGCCCGAGAGCAGGGCCCGCGCCTCTCCGCCGTTCACCGGCAACGCGATCCGGGAGAGCACCACCCCTGCGATGAGCGGGAGCCCGATCCCCGTGATGGAGAGCAGGCGGATGCGCGTGCTCCGGATCGTGCAGATGGCGTAGCCCGCCGTCACTCCCAGGATCGCGAAGAAGGCTATGTTCGCCCACAGCGGCAACCCGGATGGCAGGATCCGCCCGAACAGGGTGGCCAGCGAGGCCGGTGTCCACGCGGGCCAGGCCAGCGGATCGGGCCCTGTGAGGATGCGGCTCGGATGGGCAATCAGCGACGGTGCCCACGGGGCCAGGAAGGCTGCAGGGAGAACGATCGCGATCAGCACCGGCAACCAGACGAAACGGTCCCGGATCACCCAGATGATCCCGCCGATCGCCGCCAGACCCAGGAACACCGGCCATGCCGCGGCCCCTATCAGCAGCCACGCGGCGGCGCTGGCGGGTGCCCGGAGCCGTTCGGCCCCGAGGCTGTCGTCGATGGCCATCCGGTGGACGGCGGAGGCGAACTGCGGCAGGACGATGGCGAGCATCATTCCCGCCGCGTCGCCTGCCGTCACCAGGCCGAGCAGGATCACTGCCCCGGCCCAGGTCCCGGCGGCGATCGCCGACGTGGTGCGGGACACCTCGAAGCGACGCAGGAAGGCGTGCGCGGAAAGACCTGCCAGCAGGGGCGCCAGCCCCAGAGCCAGGAAGATCAGTAGCTGCGGGCTGCCGAACGACAGGGTGGACAGCAGGGCCCCGATCAGGAGCCAGGGTGCATCGGAACCCGCAAGGCCGACGGTCGGACTCAGCGCGACCTCCCAGGCCTTCCCGATGTTGTCGGGGACCGGCAGCAGGCCACCGCCGAACACGTCCCCGAACCCGAACAGGTTCCGCAGTGACACCGCCCCTGCCACGAGCAGCAGCAGCGTCAGGACCGTCAGCGGAGCCATGAACCGGCGTTGGGAGGGCCCCCCTGCGAAGTCGTCCCCGGTCATCTCGTCGATGCTGAACCCGGATTCCTGATTGGTGAAGTCCCGGTACCGTTCGGCCAGATCCGCTCCCAACCGGTCGAGCGCATTGCGCACGGACCAGTAACGTCTGGGCAGCAACCGGGAGACATCCATGTTGCCCACCGACCTGGCAGCCAGGCTTTTCACCTGGTTGCGGGTGGATGTGAATCTACGGATGGCCCGCAGTTCGGCGCCCGCGAGCCGAGGAGATTTGGCCAGGAGGAAGCCGATGGCCCGGAACCAGCTTCCGATCACCAGCCGGGCGGTCGAAACCGGTTTCGTGCCGCGGGCGGCCACCACGCGGAGAGCGGCGAGACGATCGATCTCGTGCGATTCCTTGGCGAACGCCCCGCGCCGTTCCCCCGTCCTGCCTGACTGGCGATGTGTCAGGGCGGCATCCGGCCAGGTCACGACCTTGTGTCCGGCCTCGTTGGCGCGCCACCCGAAGTCCACCCCGTCACGGTGCAGCGGTAGTTCCGGCGCCAGGCCACCGAGCTGGCGCCATACGTCACCACGGATCAGCATTCCTGCAGTCGACCCGCCAAGCACCGGTTCCGAGATCTCCTGCCCCTGATCGATGTCTCCGTTGTCGACGATGCCCACACGCCGCCCCGTCGGGGTGATCGACTGCCCGATCTCGGCCAAGGTCTCGGGATAGTTGCGGCGGCGCGGTTGGAGCAGCTTCGGGTACAGAACGGCCGCTCCCGTCCTGGCCGCGCCCTGCAGCAGCTGGCCCAGCGCGTCGGGTCGGGGTGCCGAATCATCGTGCAAAAGCCAGATCCACGGCGCGTCAGGGGGCAGTGCAGCGGCAACCGCCTCTCCGAAACCGAGGCCCTGCCCGCCACCCAGAACGCCACTTATGACTCCCGCCGCGCGGGCCTGTTCGAGCAGCTGCCGTGACGAATCAGTTGATCCGTTGTCCACCGCGATCAGCATCGCCGGACGGGGATTCAGTGCTGCAAGAGCCCGCAGCTGGCGTGGCAACCATTCCTCCGCGTTGTGCACCACCATCACCGCGGCCACCATGCGGGGATCTATCGTCTCGATCGGCTCGGGCTCCGGCTCCTCGTCGATCCAGGCCCAGGGATTGTCTGCCATTGCCTGACTCGTCAAGCCGGTTCCTCCTGTCAGCAGGCCCCCGATCATCGAGGGGCACACCCCTGACGATAGCCCAACCGGCGGGTTGACGAGTCAGGCAACTGTTCAGATGGCCTGGCGCTTCAGCTTTCGCCGCTCACGTTCCGACAGTCCACCCCAAATCCCGAAACGTTCATCATTGGCCAACGCGTACTCCAAGCATTCAGCGCGGACTGTGCAACTTGAGCACACACGCTTAGCCTCACGGGTTGACCCCCCCTTCTCCGGGAAAAATGCCTCAGGATCCGTCTGTGCACACAATGCATGCTGGTGCCAGGCGAATTCATCCTCAGCGTTCACCCCCAACGTCCAGATGTCGTCCATTTTGCCCCCTCTCTGGCCCAAATTACACACGTGCGGTTCCTTCGCGTCAAGCCCGTCCGGCGAGTCGGTTTGCACCAAGGCCGGGCGGACACATCCACTTCAGCTCCCCAACCGTTCTCCACCCGCCGGAGGTGGAACCCCAAGGAGGAACCACCTGCTCCGTTCTCACAGCCAAGATCATCACGGGCCGTCACGGCCGAAACATCCTCCGCTTTGATGGGCCATCACCGTCATGGAGCCAAAACCCTCGACGGCAGATTAAGTTGAAGGTTGAAGATATGACCCAATCCTACCCGCGCCAGATGGGCGAAAGACCCAGATCCGGGCTCCCCCCTGTCCTCCGTTTGGCCAAGTGCCCGCGTCCTGCGCTCCTTCGGCATGTTCATGCCCGATTCTTGTCCGTGCACCGCTTGTTCCGGAACCACTCATCAGGCGTATTCGGCCCCGTGTCCTTCACGCACCAGCTCCACCAGCTCACGGATCCTCCCCACCTCCGCCAGAGGAGCCACGAGAGTGGCCACCGAGGTGTGGACGACGAGCATGTCGCGGAGTCCCAGGGTCGCCACGACATGCTTCTCACCAGCGGCGTTGATGATCACGCACCCCGACGAGTCCAGGCTCATGCTGCGCCCGTCGGTCCGGTTTCCGTGTTCGTCCAGCAGGAACTGTTCGGCGAGATTCTGATAGCTGCCGACGTCCCTCCAGGAAACGTCCAGCCCGATTGCGAGCACCTCTGCGTTGCCCTTGCCGCGGGAGACCGGCTGCATCACCGCGTAGTCGACGGAGGTCTTGAGGAGGGTGGGGAACAGCTCGTCCAGGAGTTCATTGTGCGCAGCGATTCTGCGCACTTTCTCGGCGGTGTCCGGTACCAGGACCTCCAGCTGCTCCAGCAACGTCTTGACGCGCCATACGAACATCCCCGCGTTCCACCAGTACTCCCCCGACGCCAGGTAGCGCTCGGCCACATGAGGTTCCGGCTTCTCCTTGAACTCCGAGACCCGCCAGGCGTCCAGTTCCTCGTCGATGCACCTGCCACGGTGCAGGTATCCGAATCCCGTGTGGGCCTCGGTCGGAACGACCCCCATCGTCACGAGGGCCTCGGGCCTGGTCTCCGCCACACCGAAGGCACGTTCCAGCGTGGTGCGAAACCCTTCGACCGGGGTGATGATGTGATCAGCGCTCAGCATGGCAACGACGGCTTCCGGGTCACGCCGTTCGAGGACCGCAGCGGACCATGCGACGGCACTCAGTGAATCACGACCGACAGGTTCCCCGAGCAGGTTCTCCTCCGGTAGCTCAGGAAGCTGCCGGGCGACGACATCCACATAGGCGCGGGATGTGCACACGAGAATCCGATCATCGGGCAACAGGCCAGCCACCCGCTCATAAGCAAGCCGTAGCAGGCTCCGCCCGTCGAAGAGTTCCAGAAGTTGCTTGGGCGTTCCCTGTCTCGAGAGAGGCCACAACCTCGTACCCGAACCGCCCGCCATTATCACCACGTAGCGCATGACAGGACTTTAGTGGGATGCAGCCTCCCCATGGGGAAAACGAAAAACTATGAGGTCGTTCCACGTGGAGGACGGTCTGCTCGGGTCTCGTGCCCGTTGACCGGCGCGACCATCCTGAGTGGTTTTCACCGGCGCACGGCGACACGCCCGACGTACGCCTCTAGCATCGAACCATGTTCATCGAGAAACTGCGCGGGCGCCCCGGGGCATCGCCGCTGTTCACCCATTACGACGAGACATCCGGTTCCCGGGTGGAGTTGTCCGGGACGACCTTCGCGAACTGGGTGGACAAGACCGTCAACATGCTGGACGATCTCGGGGTGGAGGCCGGGGAACCCGTTCATCTGGACCTGGTGAACACCGACCCGGGGCACTGGGTGACCGCGGTATGGGTGGCCGCGATCTGGCAACGCGGTTGCCCCGTGGCGGAACGGGACGACTGTGACGCGGCACTCGCGGTGGTCGGCCCGGCGAGCGGGATCAGGGGTCCTGTCACCGTGATGTGCTCGCTGCATCCCCTCGGGCTGGATCTCCCGGATCTTCCCGCGGACTGCACGGACTACGCGGATGTGCTGGCGGAACCGGACACGCACTGGGAGGAACCCGTTCCCCCGGATGCCCCGGCGTGGCTGCCGGACATCACCTGCGCGGGGGTGGAGCGGCTCCCGGGATCGGATCGGCGGCTCCTGTTCACTGATCCACCCCCGGGCTGGGAGAGCGTGCGGATGTTGCTGGTCTCCCCGGTGCTGGGAGGCGGCTCGACGGTCGTGGTGACAGGCGCCCCACCCGAGCGCATCTCCCGGATCGCCTCCGAGGAGAAGGCCCTTCTCACCCGCGTCGGGGAAGCCCCCTGAGGAACCCGATTCCCCAGGCCAGGTGCATGGTTGCCAGCACCATGGGCAACCGGAGCCGCGCCGCCGCCGGCACGCCGCGCATGGTCAGGGTCGCGAACACGAGGAAACCCAGGTACAGCATCGGGAAGGCGAGCATGGCGGCCAGCCAGGGCCGCCGCAGCCACACCCCGGTCATTCCGGCTCCCAGACCGACGCCCGTGCCCAGGGCGGCGGCGGGTGGGGCGAGGTAGCGGCGGCTCGCGGTCTCGGGGTGTCGCCTGATGACCTCCCGTCGCCACCGTCCCGTCAGGTGGAACTGTTTCGCCAGGGCCCGCAGGCTGGAACGGGGACGGTAGACGACCCTCAGCTCCGGGGTGAACCACACCAGGTGGCCAGCGCGACGGAGCCGGTAGTTGAGCTCCCAGTCCTGGGCGCGGTGCAGGGATTCGTCGAAACCACCGACCTCCTTCAGGGCGTCTCGGCGGAAAACGCCCAGGAAGACGGTGTCCGCAGGCCCCGCCGGGGTGGCGGCCAGGTGGAATCCCCCACCCCCGAGGCCCAGGTGTGAGTTGTATGCCGCCGCGACGGCCTGTTCGAAGGGCGTGCGGCCCTGGGCGTCCATCAGGCCGCCGACGTTCGCGGCCCCCGTCGCCCGGAGGGTTTCCACCGCGGTGGTGATGTATCCCGGGCACAGCTCGGCGTGGCCGTCGACGCGGACGATGATCTCGTGGCTGGCCGCCTCGATGGCCAGGTTGAGGCCGGCCGGGGTGAAGCCCGTCGGGTTGTCCACCACGACGATCCGCTCATCGGTTGCCGCCAAGGAATCGGCGATCTCCCGGGTGCGGTCGCTGCTCGGCCCCACCGCGATCACCACCTCCAGTTCGCCCGCGTATCCCTGGGCCAGGACACGCCCGACGGCGGCCTCCAGGTGCGGTTCCTCGTTGCGGACGGGCATGACGACACTCACGGGTTCGGGAATCACGCGATCAACTTACCCGGCAAACGGGTGTGTCAGCACTTGGCGTCGTGCCCGGTGACGGGTTGGTTCCGCTAGTCGTCCTGCTGTTGGTCCCCGATTCCCGGGAAGTGGTCCTCTCCGTGGGGGCCGGGGATGCGCCCGGGGGGGAAGGAACACTGCTGCCCGTGGGGGCAGCGGGTGTGTCGTTGGCCTCCGAGGCCGCGATGGTCTCGGTCACGGTCCTGCGGATCAGGGGGAAGTCCGGGGAGGACGTGCGGATCAGGGGCGGGGCGAAGTTGACGGATTCGATCGGCAGGGCCTTGCCCCTGATCGCCAGGTCCACCAGCTCCGGCAGTTGTCCGGCTCCAACATCGGTACGCACTGTGTCGCTGCCCGCATCGGCGAGGTCGACGAACCTGGCCGAGGCGGTACCGGGATCGAGTTGTTTGGCCATGGCAGCCATCACACACTTCTGCCGCGTCATGCGCTCGTAGTCGTCGGAATCGGCCCGGGAACGGGCGAACCACAGCGCGTGATAGCCGTCGAGGCGGATGTTCGCCCCCGGTTCGATCCAGCCGTAGATCTCAGACCCGACGCCTCCGATGGGCACTCGTTTCCCAATGTCGAGCGTGATTCCCCCCATGGCGTCGACGAGCTTCTGGAACCCGGCGAGATCAACCATGGCGTAATGGTTGAGTTCCAATCCGAGGGTCTCCGAGACCGCTTCCTTCATGGCGGCCAGGCCTGCATCCCTGCCCGGGTAGAGGTCGGCGTGCTCCTGCCCCAGGGTGTAGACGCCGTTCAGCATGCACTCCTCCCCGCAGCGGAACCCGTCGGGGTAGAGCTTCGCCAGCGGTGACGATGGCGGGAAGGGGACGCCGACGAGGTTCCGGGGCAGCCCGAACACGACCGTGCGTCCCGTCTCGGCGTCTATGGAGGCAACGTTGATCGAGTCGGGACGGATCCCCTCCCTGTCGGCGGCCGCATCGACCCCGAGCAGCAGAATGTTGTAACGGCCCCGTTTGGCCTGGGTGTCCCCACCGCCGGCGAAGACATCGGAGACGTACCCGGCGGCGGTGAAGGCGCTGGCGAGCAGGCTGGCGCCCAGGCCGGCCGCCACGGCCAGGACGACGCAGGCCCCGGTCAGAAGCAGGCGGGCGCGGCGTTTCAGGTCCGGGGGCCGCGACAGGCGCCAGGCGTCGAACAACAAGACCAGCCAACCCAGGAAAACCAACCACACCAGGATCCTCATGACCACGGTGACCGTTCCGTTGAGCAGGAACCCGACGGTGGGCCCCCGCCAGAACGCCAACCCCAGTCCGACGAGCAGGGCACACGCGGCGAGCACTCCCCAGACCGACAGCGCCACCCGACCCACCCTGCGGTTTCCCGCCACGTACTGGGCGGCTCCGGGAAGGAGAACCGTCAGCAGGATGAGCCCGATTGCGCGTCTGTTCCGCACTGCGGCATCAGGAACGGTCATGGCGGCTCCACGGGCAGACGACGAGGATTTCCAGGGGCACCACGAACGAATGTGGCCGTTGCGGGAACGAACCGGCAGGGCGAACGACAAGGAACGCAGCCGGATCACGCATCCGACGAGCGAGAATGACGCAACCGGTGTGCCCCGGACATTCGCACCGTGAGTGCCCCCCCGTCCGTGGGACCTTGTACAAGGGTGAACCGTTGGTGACCGTCTCGCGGGCAGGCACGCCGCCGAGCTGATAAATCCGCTCGAAGGGTAACCTTTCGTACCATGAGCGACCACAATCACGATTCCGATCTCGACTGGTTGTACCGCCGCGACCAGGAGCCGGATCGAACCCGCGTGTACCCGTCGTCGCCCCGACCCGAACCATCGCCCTACCCGCAGCCCGAGCAGGAACCGTACCACCCTCCCTACCGGTCATCATCCCGGCAGGGGCAGGAGCCGCCGCCCTACCCTCCCCAGCAACCGCAACCCTGGCAGGAGCCGTCCTACTCACGCTCCGCAGCGACCCAGGGCCCCGGAAATCCAGTGCCTCCCGGGTATGCGGCACCGCAACCGTCGCCGGGGTTCGCCCAGTCCCCGCCGAACGCCCGCCCACCCAAGGTACGTGGGCCGAGGCGCCGGCATCCGATCAGACGTCTGGTTCTGGTCCTGCTTCTCGCGTGGGTGGTTTTCATGATCGGAACCCCCATCTACGCCTGGACCATCGGCACCAAGATGGAGACCGCCCCCGGGGGCGACCGACCCGCCGAGCAGCCCGGCACCGCCGTGCTGCTGGTGGGCTCGGACGGACGCGAAAAACTGACGGAACAGCAGCGCCGCGAACTCGGCACCGGGGACACCGAAGGACAACGCACGGACAGCATGATGCTGCTGTACAAACCCCCCTCCGGGAAGTCGGCCATGATCTCGCTTCCCCGCGATTCCTGGGTCGATGTACCCGGGCAGGGCAAGGCGAAGCTGAACGCCGCTTATTCCTGGGGTGGCGCGCCTCTGCTGATCCGCACCATCGAATCCAACACCGGGATCCGGATCGACGGCTATCTCGAGGTTGGTTTCCTGGGTGTGGTCGAGGCCGTGGACGCGGTGGGTGGCATCGAGATCTGCCCGGAGAAGGCCATCAGTGACCGGGACGCCCATCTGGAGCTGCCGGCGGGCTGCCAGAACATCAACGGAAAAACCGCCCTCGGTTATGTCCGGATGCGCAAATCCGACCAGACCGGTGACATCGGCCGCATGATGCGCCAACGCGAGGTGATCGGGAAGGTCGCCAAGAAGGCCCTGAACCCGTTGACCCTGCTCAATCCCGTCTCCTACTGGAAACTGAACATGGCTGCGGCCCACACCCTGGGTAGAGGCTCCGAAACCGGTTTCGGTGAAGTGTTGGGCGGGGTTGGGGTGTTCCTCAGTTCCGCCACGGGTTCCGGGTACTCCCTCAGCGTTCCGGTCGCCGACGCGAACGCCAACCGCGGTGGTCAGAGCGTGATGCTCTGGGACAAGGAAGCCAGCCAGGAGGTTTTCGCCACCGTGATCGCGGGCAACACCGAGCCTCTGGCGAAGTACTCCCACTGAGGGATCGCGTCAGTCAGCAGGATGTGATCACCGCAGCCGTCCGGGCATGCAGGGGACCGACCCGGTATCCCGGGCGCGATGCCCCTCGCGCTGTCCCCCGCCATCACGACGTTCCTCATCACGCCCCACCTGACGAGCTCCTCGGTTTCCCGGGCCCGATCGTTCCTTCGCACCCACCCGTGTTCCGGGTGGACCCGGAACACGGTTACTCTGGTTGAAGAAATGACATTCCCGACCCGGAGGAACAGAACAGTGAGCCAGAACCATCAGGGACCTCCCCAGCAAGGGAATTACCCGCTGGATCCTCGGCAGCAGGGTCCCCAACGACAGGGACCGCCACCGCAGGGCTGGCAACAGGGAGCCCCTCCCCCAGGAGCTCCTCTTCCGCCTCAGGGCGGTGTTGTCGCTCCCACCACGCGACGGCCGAAGAGGACGATGGTCATCGCCAGCATCCTCGCTCTCACGCTGCTGGCCGGAGGGGGATTCCTCGCATGGTCGCTGCTGCGGGGAGCTGCGCCCGCCGCGGCCAAGGGCATCCCGTCCAACGCCCTGGCCGTGTTCGAGGTGAACCTGAACCCGTCCGCGGGTGACAAGTTGGCGGTCAAGGAACTCGCAGCGAAGTTCCCCTTCCTGAAGGATCAGGCCGATAACGCCGGGGATGACTACAAGAAGGCTGTCTGGTCGGTGGCGGCCAAGCTCGGCAAGGAGGCCCCCGACTACGATTCCGAGGTGAAACCATGGCTCGGTGACTCCGTCGCCATCGCGGCCCTGCCCAAGAAGGAAGCCAGAAGCGGTTTCAGATCCGTTCCCTATGTCCTTTCGGTCCAGGTCACCAACAAGGACTCCGCCAGGTCTTTTGCCGAGAAGCACTTCAAGGATCAGAAAATCGTCTTCGTCGACGACCTGATGGTGGTCACCAATGACGAGGAAGGCGACATCAGCGAGTCCTCCCTGAAGAACAACATCACCTCCGTCGAGTCCTACAAGGCGGACATGGGCAAGCTGGGGGACGGTTTCCTCGCCACTGCGTGGGTCTCCTCGGACTTCATCAAACAGGTCAGCCCCTCAGAAAGCAGCGCCGCCGCTATCCTCGAATCACGCTTCGCGGCAGGCCTCAAGGTACAGGACGGAGCCATCGCCCTGCGCACCATCACCTGGCAGAAGGATGAGATCAAGGACCGCGGCGAGAATGTCAAGGACCTTGCCGGTAGCATGCCAGCCGACTGGCTCGGTTCGCTCACCTTCTCCCCACCATCGGAACTTGTGGACAAGGTCTGGGAGAATCTCGATTCCCTGCCGTCCTCGAGTCAACGTCAACTGAAGGATTTCGGGATCTCCTCGGCGGATGATCTGCGTGCGCTCTTCGGCACGCAGTTCTCCTTCGCCGTCACGGGCGATTCGCAACAGCTTCAGGTTGGCATCAAGGTGCGCACGAAGGACCCGGAAAAGCACAAGAGCATCATGGAGAAGATCACCAGGAACGGAACCCTGCCGGATGCCAGGACCACTGTTGACGGCGACACCGTCGTCACCACTTTCGGCGCCAGCAGCGATTCGTTCTCGAACCCCGGTGACAGGCTCAGCGGAAACAGCGAGCATGAGAAACTGACCAAAGGAATCGACAATCCGCAGTCCTCGGCATGGGTGAACATCCCGCAGGTCGTCAAATTCATGGACGCCAGGGGCAGTGGCCTGCCAACGTCGGTGAAGGAGAACCTCGAGCCGATCAGCGGCATCGGCATGGTCTCCGGCCAGGTCGATGACCACTACTTCGACTCATGGGTTCGGGTCGGCACCAAGTAGCCCGAACCTGGGATGAGGGTGTCCCGGTGGACTTCCCACCGGGACACCCTCATTTCTCGTCCTGGTCACCCGAGTCTCCTCTGCGCACCACCTCGCCCTTGGCACGGGCGGTGTCGCGCAGGCTCGTCTGGAATTGCACCAGCTGTGCCCGAAGTTTCTCGTCGCTGGCCGCGAGAATACGGACAGCCAGCAAACCAGCGTTGCGGGCGTTGCCGACGGCGACCGTGGCCACGGGAACGCCGGTGGGCATCTGAACGATCGACAGCAGCGAATCCATACCGTCGAGGTACTTGAGCGGCACGGGCACCCCGATCACCGGAAGCGGTGTCAGTGCCGCCAACATCCCGGGCAGGTGTGCCGCTCCCCCGGCCCCGGCAATGATCACCTTGAAGCCCTGCTCGTGGGCGGAACGCCCGAAGGCCACCATCTCCTCCGGCATCCGGTGGGCGCTCACCACGTCGGCCCGGTGGCTGACCCCGAACTCCTCGAGGGCCTCGGCGGCGGCCCGCATCGTCGGCCAGTCCGAGTCTGAACCCATCAGGATCGCGACATCACTCATCGGTTTCTCCCATCAGGTAGCGGGCGGCATGCCGGGCACGTCGGAGTGCCGCCTGGAGGTCGGTGTCGCAGGCGGTGACATGGCCCACCTTGCGTCCGGGACGCACCTGCTTCCCGTACAGGTGAACGGCCAATTCCCGGTCTCTTGCGAACACGTGCCTGAGAGCCTCGGTGAGGTCCTCCTCTTCTCCTCCCAGCACGTTCCGCATCACGACAACTGGGCTGGTCATCCGTGGACTGCCGAGCGGAAGATCCAGGACCGCGCGGATGTGGTTGGCGAACTGGCTGGTCCGGGCCCCGTCGATGCTCCAGTGACCGGTGTTGTGGGGCCGCATGGCCAGTTCGTTGACGACTGTGCGGCCATCGCGGGCCTGCATGAGCTCAACGGCGAGCACACCGATGACCCCCAGCTCGCCCGCGATGTGCAACGCCAGTTCCTGCAGCGCCGTCGCCACGGGTTCTGGAAGCGTCGGAGCCGGGGTGATCGTCTCCACGCAGATCCCGTCGCACTGGGTGGTCTCGGAGACGGGGTAGACCACGGCCTGGCAGCTCGAGCGAACAGCGATCACGGAGAGTTCGCGTTCGAAGTCGATGAACTCCTCGGCGACGATCACAACCTCCTCGCCAGCGGAGACGTCGGCCTTTTCCTCGAAGGGCCCCATGGCCTCCGACGGCCCGTGAAGTTTCCACACGCCCTTCCCGTCATAACCTCCACGGGAGGTCTTGGCGATGATGGGCCATCCCTGTTCCTGCCCGAAGCCAACGAGTTCCTGGACCGTCCGGCAGATCGCGAAACGCGGGCACGACACACCCAGATCCGACAGCCGTTCCCGCATCCGGGCCTTGTCCTGGGCGTATTCGAGGGCATCCGGCCCGGGTTTCACGGCGACCCGGTTCTCGAGAGCACGCAGGTGTCCGGTGGGGACGTGTTCGTGGTCGAAGGTGATGACGTCACATTCCCGCGCGAAAGCGGCGAGTGTCCCAAGATCCGTGTAGTCTCCGACGGTGGTCAGCGGAATCACCTGAGCGGCAGATGTATCGGCCCCCTCGGCCAAGAGGTGGGTCTCGATACCCAGCCCGATGGATGCCTGCTGCATCATCCGGGCCAGCTGCCCACCCCCGACGATTCCGACCCGATAACGACGATCCACGGGGCAGCAGCCTACTATTCGACCTCGGGTTCCCCGTCGAAGATCAGATCGGCGATCACAACGTGAACCTTTTCCACGTTCGGGACGTCCGGCAGGGTGAGCGGCTTCTCCGCGGCCGTTTCCAGGATCAAGGTGCCGCAACCGAACATCCGGTCCAGCAACGAGCTCTCGGTGTTGACGTTGTTGATGCTGCGCAGCGGGAAGTCGTGGCCCGTCTTGTTGAGGATTCCCTTGCGGGTGATGATCCTGCGGTTCGTGACGGTGTAGGTGGAGGTCAGCCACAGCAGCCAGGGCCTGATGACCAGCCACACGATCACGACCACGAAGATGACTACCAGAACCCAGCTGCCCCACGGTTTGACCTGTTCGGGAAGCCACACCAGGGAGATGGTCAGCAACGCGCTGGCCAGGAACAGAACCAGGATCGCCCCCATGAACGATTTGAGGTGGGTACGCAGGTGCAAAACCACCTGCTCGTCGCGGGCCAGCATGTCCTTCCTAAGCGCCATGACACAAGTCTCTCACGTTCACCGGGCAAGCCGGGCGTGGATGACGTCGCCGACCGCGAAGGTTTCGGTCCCGGATGCGGTCGCCACCCGGAGCCGCCCGTGCTCGTCCACCCCGCACCCGATTCCCTCGATGGTTCGTCGCTCATCGACGACGATCCGCAACGAGGTCCCGACGGATGCGCAGCGCCGTTGGTACTCGTCCCGAATCTCTCCCGTCTCTCCTGCGCCCTGCCAATGCTCGTAGAACGGTTGAAAGTGACCCAGGATCGATGTCAGGAGTTCTCTCGGGTCCTCGCGCAGCCCCGCGATCCTGAGGGAGGTCGCGGTGGGCACCGGGAGCTGATCCTCACCGATCGAAAGGTTGACACCGATCCCGATCACGGCGCGGGCCCCCGTCGGGTGCTCGACGCGTTGGTTGAGGATCCCGCACACCTTGCGTCCGTCGATGAGTACGTCGTTGGGCCACTTGAGCTGAACCCGTTCCGGTTCGGCGGCCAGGTCCTCGACGGCCGCATGCACGGCCATGCCCGCCAGCAGCGACAGCCACCCCCACTGAGGCAGTTCCGCTCTCGGTTCCAGCAGCATGGAGAAGGCGAGCGAGGTGCCCGGGGGAGCCACCCAGGTGCGATCCATGCGCCCACGACCGGCCCGCTGTTCCAGGGTCGCCACCACGAGTCCCTCCGCCCCACCCCGCCGGGCTTCCTCCGCCACATCTGAATTGGTGGAACCGGTGTGATCCAGCCAACGCACCTCACGCCACATGTTCACGGACATGACCGCCACCTTAGAGCCTTCCCGGCCGGGGTGTAAGCGGCGCTCCACCGGAGACAACGACGCCGTTCAGCGTGCCGCCACAACCGCTGAAGTGGACAGCTTCCAACTTGCCAACCCCAGGCCGGGGAAGCGATGGCAGGGCGTCACCGGATGCGAGTCGTTCAGCGTTCTTCCGGGTCGCTGACGCCATCGGTCAAAGCCCGCCGGAACACCCGCTCGGGCAGATAATAGAGAGCCAACGAATCCAAAATCCTCTGCACCTGACCGAGAGCCGCATCACGCTCCCCCACCGTCCCCGCACCAACGGCAAGCCTCGCAGCCTTGGCAGCACGACGCAAACCATCCCGGAACTCAGGCGCAGCATGACGAATCCCCACCCGTTCCGCATGCTGCCTCGCAAGAGCAAAAGCAAGTTCAACCCGATCCGCCCGCTCCGGCGAAGGATCATCGTCAAACTCAACCAACGCCCTCTCGAACGCCGCCGTCCTCGGCACCACCGGATCAAAAAGAGCAGGACATTCAACCCTATACACCACATCACCACGAAGCCCACCGTACTCACTCCGAATCCGTTCCACCTGAAGCCGCGGAGGAACAGCAGCGCCCGCAGGCAGGGCACCCCGCCACAACTCTCCACGCTCAACAGCCAACGCATACTCATGAACATTCCCGGGAGTAACACCAAGCCTCTCCTGACCAAGAATGCGGTATCTTTTGATGAAAGAATCCACAACGACAGGAACGACCACATAAATTTCGAGCAGCGTAGTCAGGGGAAGGAGCAACACGCCCATTCCGCCGACCCCTAGGATTCTCCCGCTGTTCAGAAGAAAGACGGTCACCAGGACGAGCAGGACCCCCAGGCAGACACCCACAACGAAGTTGAGTGATCCACATCGCAGCAGAGGAGGCAGGAACATGACTCGGGCCCTCGGACCAAGAGCTCTCCTCGCCAGCTCTCCCATCGTCGCGGAATAAGAAAGTCGAAAATCATTCTCAGCGAATTCTGTTTCGGCAAGAGGTAGTCGGGCCATGGGGGAGGTTACACGCAACTGCCGGTCGCCCACGTTTCCGGCGATTTTCAGAATCCGGCTTCGGGTGTCGTCGAAAACCAGCAGCACGCAGGGCTCATGGTCCGCCAGCCGAACATCCGCCCCGGCAAGCTGCCAGTGGACCCCACTCACGATTCCCTCCTGCCGGGCAACAGCTGCTTGACCCTGCGCCCCTCCAGCGACAGTCGAGCCTCGTCGGGGCCGGGAAGATAGTAAAGAGCCAGGTCTTCCAAGATATCGACGGCAACTTTCATGGCAGCTCTCCGCTCGGCAGATGTGGCGGCAGTATCCCGAGCGATCCGAATGGCGCGCAGCACTTTTTCTGCGCGCCCGCGGGCCTCCGGCGGGAAATGCTTCATCCCAACGCGCTCGGCATGCTCCTTGGCGACTCGGAAAGCCGTCTCAATGGCGGCGGCCATCTCCATTTTTTCGTCGGCCTCCAAGCGGGCCGAAGCGGAATCCCACTCGAACAACACCAAGGCCAGTTTCTCACCGCAGGGGTCACCAGCATCGAACAGGGCCGGAAACTCGACGCGATAGGCGATGTCACTCAACAGGCGACCGTATTCCTCCTTCACCGCGTTCACCCGCTCGTCGGCGTCCGTTGAACGATCCCTCGGGAGCTCGAAGTCCTTCAGGGAGTGGGCCTGACCATCCATTGTGTACACAACTTTTCTGATTCCCATGGTCAGCAGCTTTCCCGGGGCCAGGAGGAGCAGGAACAGGGAGGGCACCACGAGAATCCCCAGCAACAGGACCATTCGCCCGGTGAAGCCCGCTCCCCAGCCCCCATCGAGCCAGAGCCGCCAGAACATGATCCAAACAATAACCGCAAGCGCCGCTCCCCCGAACCTGATGGCACCGGAAATCTTTTTTCCCCGGATCTCACCCACCTGCCCCCGAGGTAATGAAAAAGCGCGAATCGGCGCCCCCCTCCCCGTCTGCATCACGAAATCCTTGAGCACCCGGGTTTTCAGCACAAGAAATTCCGACGGCCCCGATTCGTTTTCATGAAAGAACCGGACCACGATCCTTCCATCGACCTTCCCGGGGCTCCGATCACACTCCGCCAGGCACATGGCGTTGTCGAACTGCAGCAGGATGTTCTTCGGCAACAGATCGACTGGGGTTGACAAAGGAATCTCTTGCAGCCTGATTGCCATGACACAACAGAATATCGATCTCCCGGTCCAGTACCTTCGTTGGATTCGCGGCAGGCGGTCACGCTCGGTCCCGCCGCGCCTGCTTCGTCCGGACGCTAAGGTTCCATGCATGGACATAGACATCCACACCACTGCCGGCAAATTGGCGGATCTGGGGCGTCGCATCGACGCGGCCGTCCATGCAGGTTCCGCCACAGCCGTCGAGAAACAGCACGCCAAGGGCAAGATGACAGCTCGCGAGAGGGTGCTGGCTCTCCTGGACGAGGGCAGTTTCGCGGAGCTGGATGAGTTCGCCCGGCACCGCTCCAAGAACTTCGGGATGGATGTCCGTCGCCCCTACGGGGATGGCGTGATCACCGGGACCGGCGCCATCCACGGCCGTCCCGTCTGTGTCTTCAGTCAGGATGTGACGATCTTCGGCGGGGCTCTGGGCGAGGTCTACGGAGAGAAGATCGTCAAGATCATCGACTTCGCCCTGAAGACCGGATGCCCCTTGATCGGGATCAACGAGGGTGGCGGTGCGCGTATCCAGGAGGGCGTGGTCTCCCTGGCACTGTACGGGGAGATCTTCCGTCAAAACACCCGGGCCTCCGGGGTGATCCCGCAGATCTCGCTGATCATGGGAGCGGCGGCGGGCGGTCACGTCTACTCCCCCGCCCTGACGGACTTCGTGGTGATGGTGGACAAGACCTCGCAGATGTTCATCACCGGCCCGGAGGTGATCAAGACGGTCACGGGCGAGGACGTGTCCATGGAGGATCTGGGCGGTGGTCGTACCCACTCCAGCAGATCGGGGAATTCACACTATCTGGCGGCGGACGAGAACGACGCCCTGGAATACGTTCGCGACCTGATCAGCTACCTGCCGCAGAACAATCTCGAGGATCCCCCGGTCTACGACGACGCCGAGGTGGACCTGACCATCACCGACCACGACAGGCAGCTCGACCAGCTCATCCCGGATTCCGCGAATCAGCCCTACGACATGCGCGAGATCATCCACAACGTACTGGACGACGAAGAATTCCTCGAGGTCATGGAGCTGTTCGCAGGCAATGTGATCACGGGGTTCGGGCGGATCGAGGGCCGTCCCATCGGCATCGTCGCCAGCCAACCGACCGTGTTCGCCGGCTGCCTCGACATCGACGCCTCCGAGAAGGCCGCACGTTTCGTTCGCACCTGCGACGCCTTCAACATCCCGGTGCTGACCTTCGTCGACGTGCCAGGTTTCCTCCCCGGCGTAGACCAGGAGCACCAGGGCATCATTCGGCGCGGAGCAAAGCTCATCTTCGCCTACGCCGAGGCGACCGTGCCCACCATCACGGTCATCACCCGCAAGGCCTACGGCGGGGCGTACATCGTGATGGGCTCGAAACATCTGGGAGCCGATGTGAACTTCGCATGGCCGACGGCGCAGATCGCGGTGATGGGCGCGCAGGGTGCGGTCAACATCCTGCACCGCAGGACCCTCGCGGAGGCCGAGGAACCCGACCGGCGTCGCCAGGAGTTGATCGACGAGTACGACCAGGAGCTCGCGAACCCCTACATCGCCGCGGAGCGGGGCTACATCGACCAGGTGATCTACCCGCACGAGACCCGCGCCCAGATCATCCGGGTGCTGCGGCTGCTGCGCACGAAACGCGAGCAATTGCCGCCCAAGAAGCACGGGAACATTCCGCTGTGACCGGGCGCTACGGCATTCGAGCGGCCGGGGCGACGGAGGAGGAGGTCGCCGCCCTGGTGGTGGTCCTCCAGGCCCTCGACATGGCGGACGACAGGCTCAAGGCGGCCGACGACCGGCCGCTCGCGGGCGGCTGGAAATCCTATTACCGTACCGTGCGCCAGCAGCTCGTCTACGGACGTGACGCATGGCGCACCTACATCAGGTTCTGACGATGCGTTTCATACTTGCTTCCAAGTCCCCCTCCCGATTGGAACTGTTGCGTCGAGCCGGTCTGGATCCCGAGGTCCACGCCAGCGACGTCGATGAATCACTGGTCACCGACCCCCAACCCGTACGACTCGCACTGCGGCTCGCGGCTGCGAAGGGGGAATCGGTGGCCGGGCGGGTGGCAGGCGATGCGATCTTCGTCGCCTGTGATTCCGTGCTGGAGTTCGAGGGACGCGCGCACGGAAAACCCCGCACCGTCGAAGCCGCAACCACGCAGTGGCAGCGGATGCGAGGCCGCCAGGGAGTGCTGCACACGGGACATTTCGTGTTGGTCCGCCGCAACGGCGATGCCCGGCAGGCGTTGCGCACCGCGAGCACCGTGGTGAAGTTCGCCGATGTCACGGATGAGGAGATCGCCGCCTACGTCGCGCACGGCGAACCTCGCTGGGTTGCAGGCGCCTTCACCATCGACGGACTGGGTGGCGCATTCGTCACGGGCGTCGAGGGAGATCCCCACAACGTGGTCGGCCTGTCCCTTCCCCTGCTGAGACAGATCCTGCTCGATCTGGGCGTCACCTGGCCGAGTCTGTGGCGTGGTGACGTCCAGACCTGACCTCACTCCTGAGGGCGTTGCTCCAGCCTCACCCGGGTGACCCGGCTCCAGTCGTCGAACGCGCAGTGCACGCGTGTCCCGTTCGGGTAGGTCAGGACGATGCCACCGTCGTTGGTCCGTACCGGCCTGAGACCTCGTTGAGCACCGAAGTTACCGATCGTCTGGCGATGGTTCCTCGAGTACTCGAGACAGGCCGACATCATTCGCGGCAGCGCTTCCGGCGTGGGGACGGGCAGTTCGAGGTTGAAAATGGCGAGATAGGCCACGCCGCTGCCGTACGGGGCCGCATAGATGGCCGGCGCGCCCGACAGCCGTGCGGCGAGGAAGGCGACGGCGGATCCCGGTCTCATCCCGTAGTCCGTCACACCTTCCAGGGAGAACGATTCCACGGTGAACTCCGGGATACCCGCCTCGCGCCCCTTCGCGCACCCCGGCAGGATTGCCGACACCACGGGATGCGAGGCGCCGTACCCGGGGTTCGCCCAGGACCACATCCACGTGTTCGAGATCTCGGAGGAGGTACCGACCATCGCTATGTCATAGGTCCGCTCCCCCAACCACAGCCTGCGCTGGTCCAGATCGACCTCCCACTGGGTGGAGCCGGCCTCGTCGAGCAGGGCCTGCTGCCCCTCCACGGCCAGCAGGGCGAAGTCGGTCAGGGCATCAGCGAGAGTCACGGCCATGAAGCAATGCTTCCACATTTTCGGCCCAGTGCTCGAGGGAAAACCAACCCCTTCCAGAACCAAGGTAATTTTATTTTCAATTTTCTCAAAGTGTTATCGCCGGTTGACCAGTCCCAGCGGGGACTTGAAGGACGGCTTGGGCGAGCAGCAGAATTGGGGCATGTCGCTGCCTGCCCGTTCCCCCCTGACAGACGTCGGGGCGAAGGCTGCCAGGATTCTGGACCAGGCCCAGGCGATGGCCGACCAGTTGAGGGCCGAAACCCGGGCGGAGGTCCTGGAGATCCTGCGACGCCACGAGGCGGAGCGCACCGCGGCCGAGGACCTCGCGGCAGCAAACACACAGGCCCGGCAGGAACTGGCCGACACCCGTGATCAGGCGCGTCAGCGCATGGCCAAGGCCGACGAGGAAGCGCGCTCCACCATGCGTGAGGCCTCCTCCAGAGCAGCCCGACTGGTGGCCGGGGCAGAACAGACCTGCGACCAGCTGCGCGCCGACGCCACATCGGAGGCGAAACAGATAGTCCAGCGCAGCCGCGATGAGGCGGAGCGGATCCTGGCAGAGGCCAGGAAGGCAGCCGAAGAGGTCGCAACGCTACAGCGCACCGAACAGGAAAAGCTGCAAGCCACCTGGAGCGAGCGGGAACGAGCGTGCGAGAAGAAGATCGCCGCGCGCAGGGCGGAGGCCGAGACGGAGATCAGGCAGTCCCTGACATCGGCCCGCACGGAGGCCCGGGAGATCGTGGAGAAGGCCCGCGCGGAAGCTGAGCGAATCAGGAGGTCGACCACCGCGTGGCGCGAGGAATACGTCGCCGCGGCGGAAGCAACGGTGGTCACCGCCGAGAAACAGCGTGATGACCTGCTCGCCTCGGCCCAGAAAGAATCCCAGCAGCTGCTCAAGGAAGCATCGTCACAGCTGAGCTGGACCAAACAAACCGTGGCCGATCTGCGCAGCAGCGTCGAGGCCGAGGTGGAGGCGAAACGGGCCGAGGCAGCGGAAGAGCTCGAGCTCTGGAAACAGACCCAGAAGGACGACCTCGACGCCTTCATCGTCTCCCGCCGCCACGAACTGGCGGTTGCGGAGGCCGCCACCATCGCTGCGGTGCGGGAAGCGAACGAAAGGGTCGGGAGTCTGCTCTCGGCGGCCCAGGAGGAAGCCGAACGAACTCGTCGCACCGCCGAGCAGGAAGCCGACGCTCGTCGTCGCACCGCAGCCGAGGAATCACGAGAGCTGGTCGAAAGGGCCAACCGGATCCTCGCCGTCGCCAAGGACGAGGCCCAGACGTTGCGGGAGCAGACGATGACCGAGCTGGAGAAGCTCCACTCGGAGCACTACACGAAACTACGAACCGATCGCGAAACCGCCAAACGCGAGGTCGAGCAGGCCCGCGCAGAAGCGGAGCACGCCCGCGCAGACGCACGTCGCAGGCTGAGGGATGCACGCGAAGAGGTGAAGGCACTCTCCAAACAGCGCGACGAGATCACATCCCAGTTGAGTAAACTGTCCGGGGTCATTGAGGCTTTGGCCGCACCCGGCGACAATGAATGAGGAGACCGATGACCGACGAAACATTCGCAACGGTGCGCCGAGGCTACGATCCAACCCAAGTGGATTCCGTTTTGCGCCGGATGCGCCAGACACACGCCGCTGCTCTGCAGGAGGCAGCCACCCAGACGGTTGAAATCAACAAACTCAATCAGGCGCTTGAGGCTTCCCAGGGCCGCGTCACCGGGCTGCAGCAGCAGGTGAGCGAACTCCAGGAGCAGGTGAATCAGGCCCAGGCACACGGCTCGAGCGGCCAGGGCACCGACTTCTCCTCCCTCGGGGAGCGGATCGTCCAGATGCTGAACCTTGCGCAGGAAGAAGCGGATGACATTCGATTGCGCGCCCAGGAGGACGCGGAAGCGATGGAGATCCAGGTGGCGCACGAGGTGGAGCATGCTCGTGCCGCCGCGGATGGTTATGCCTCCGAGACCCGTACCAAGGCCGAGGCAGATGCCGCCCGGATCATCGAGCAGGCCAACCGTGAGGCCGATGAGCTGTTGGATCACGCCGACCGCGAGGCCTCCGCGCGTCGCCGCGAGGCCGAGGCCGTCTTCGAGCAACAACGCGCGGCGGCTGGCGCAGCAGCAGCTGAGTTCGAGGCGACGCTCGCGGAACGCCGGGAGCGCGCGACCGCCGAGTTCGCCACCCAGATGGCCAACCATGAACGCGCCCTCGCCGTGGCCAATGACAAGTTGACGGAGGCACAGACCGAGGCGGCTCGCGTCCTCGAAGAGGCTCATGCCTCCGCGGAGGAGGAACGGGAGCGTGCCGCATCCGAGGCGAAATCGCGTCTGGAGAACGCACGGATCGCCGCCGAGAGGGTCAAGCGAGAGTCGGAGCGCGAGTTGAGTGCCCTGGCTGCCCGTCGCGACTCCATCACCGAGCAGCTCGCGAATGTCCGCCAGATGCTGTCCACCTTGGGAGGTAGCGCGCTGTCGATGAACCTGGCACCTGCCGCCAGCCCGACCAGCCCGGGTGACGTGGCCGCCGAGGAGGCTGCCACGAAGAAGAACGCCTCGCCCAGAACGGGCGCCAAGGCCAGGTGACCGGGCTCCGTCACTGCTCGCGGTCGGTTCGCAGGGAAAGCGCCGAGAGTTCAGCGGTGACGGTGAAGGCTCCCTGCCACTGACCGCGTCGGAACAACAACGAATCCTGCCCGTCAGCCGTGATCTCGAATCCGGCGGCGGGCAGGTTCCGTCTCAGCCAGGCTGCGAGCTCCGCCCCGCCGGGGGATGTGATGGTCACGGTGATGTTGGATTCCAGGTCGATGCGGTCACGGATCACCAGCCCGGAGGGAAGCCAGAACTCGGCGGGACCGTTGCGGAACCCGAGTTGGGTCAGGGTGACGCCATCGGTGGGGGCATCGGCGGTCCATGTGACCTCCGGGGTGGCCGGCTGTGGCGGCGGGGTGGTGCAGCCGGCGAGCGCCAGGAGCGCCAGCAGCCCTGCCGCAGTTCTCCTCATCGGCGTTTCAATCCGAGCACGACATCGCGGGGGTCCTCCAGGCAGATGCGGACCTGCTCAGCCAGTCGTTCCTGCCGCGGGCTCGGGAGCCGGCCCGCCGGGAACCAGCCGAAGTCGCTGATCTCGCCGTCGCCGATTCCGGGCCGGCCGCCCACCAGACGACCCCGGAACCCATGATCCAGGAACCGACAGCGGTCGCCGTTGGGGAAGGTGACCTCGTCCATGACGTCCAGCCACAGCATCCGCTCCACCTCAACCTCGACGCAGGCCTCCTCCAAGGCCTCCCGCACAACCGTGTCGGCAGGGTTCTCCCCCGGTTCCACGATCCCGGAGATCGCGGCCCAGTTGCCGTCGTCGGCGCGACGGCCGAGCAGCACCTCGGGCCCGGTCGCTTCCTCCCGCAGCACCACGAGGGTGGCCCCGCTCAACCACAGCGTCTCGTTCCCGATGTGGCGGCGCAGCTCGAGGATGAACCCAGGTGTCGGCATGGCTCCAACCCTAGGGGCCCGACGAAGGGCCGCCCTGTTACACGCTGGGCAACGGATGAAAATCCTCGGGAGACGATGCGGCAGGCGGACGAAGCGCAGGTTCGTGGTTGCCACTAGACTCCGCCGAAGAGGGTCTAGCGGAGGAGGCAGAAGGTGAACAGCGGGGCCATCTCGAAGGTTCTGATCGCCAACCGCGGGGAGATCGCCGTCAGGGTGATCCGGGCCGCGCGCGACGCGGGCATCGCCTCGGTCGCCGTGTATGCCGACTCCGACGCGGGCTCCCTGTTCGTGACGCTCGCGGACGAGGCCTTCGCCCTGGGCGGGGCGACTCCCGCTGACACCTACCTGAGCGTGGAGAAACTCCTCGACGTGGCACGCCGTTCCGGCGCCGATGCAGTGCACCCGGGTTACGGTTTCCTGGCCGAGAACGCCGGTTTCGCCCGCGCCGTCATGGACTCGGGCCTGACGTGGATAGGCCCCCCCCCCGAGGCCATCGAGAGCCTGGGTGACAAGGTCAGGGCCCGCCACATCGCCCAGAAGGTGGGTGCCCCGCAGGTGCCGGGCACCCCCGATCCCGTCGCCGACGCCGCGGAGGTGGTGCGTTTCGCGGAGCGGCACGGCCTGCCGGTGGCCATCAAGGCGGCCTTCGGTGGTGGCGGTCGCGGGCTCAAGGTGGCCCGCGCCCTCGAGGAGATCCCCGAGCTGTTCGACTCCGCCACCCGGGAGGCCGTCACCGCCTTCGGGCGGGGCGAATGCTTCGTGGAACGCTACCTGGACAAACCCCGGCACGTGGAGACCCAGTGCCTGGCCGACGCACACGGCAACGTGGTGGTGGTCTCCACCCGCGACTGTTCGCTGCAGCGCCGTCACCAGAAGCTCGTCGAGGAGGCACCGGCGCCGTTCCTCAGCCCGGAGCAGGAAGAGCTGCTGCGCAGCTCGTCGAAGGCCATCCTGAAGGAGGCCGGGTACGTCGGCGCGGGAACCTGCGAGTTTCTCGTCGGTCTCGACGGAACCATCTCCTTCCTGGAGGTCAACACCCGCCTCCAGGTGGAGCACCCGGTTTCCGAGGAGGTCACGGGGCTGGATCTGGTGCGGGAGATGTTCCGCATCGCCGAGGGCGAGGAGCTGGGCTACGACGACCCCGAGGTCCACGGCCACTCGATCGAGTTCCGCATCAACGCCGAGGACGCCGGGCGTGGTTTCATGCCCGCCCCCGGCACCCTGGTCAAGTGGCACGCCCCCACCGGCCCCGGGATCCGCATCGACGAGGGCTATCACGCGGGCATGACCGTGCCGGGAGCCTTCGACTCGCTCGTGGCGAAACTCATCGTCACCGGCGCGAACCGCACCCAGGCCCTGGCCCGGGCGCGCCGCGCCCTGGGGGAGCTGCAGGTCGAGGGGATGCCGACGGTCGTCCCGTTCCACCAGGTTCTGCTGGAGGAACCCGACTTCGTGGCCGCCGGCGGCGGGTTCAAGGTCCACACCCGCTGGATCGAGACCGAGTTCACCAACGAGATTCCCGCCTACACGGGAGTGCTGGGTGAGCCCGAGGACCTGGGCGAACCCGAGGTGATCGCGGTGGAGGTCAACGGGCGTCGCATGGAGGTGAAACTGCCCGCCGGTTTCGGGACCCGTCCCGAGGCCCGCAGCAAGACCCCGAAGCGCCCCACCCGCCGCGACCGGGGTGGCGCCAAGGTCTCCGCCCCGAACGGAAACGGGCTGATCTGCCCCATGCAGGGCACCGTGGTGAAACTCTCCGTCCAGGAGGGCGAGGTCATCGAGGAGGGCCAGGTGGTGGCGGTCATCGAGGCCATGAAGATGGAACAACCGCTGCACGCCCACCGGCCCGGCCAGGTGGTGAGGCTAGCCATCGCCCCCGGACAGCCCGTCAACGCGGGCGATGTTCTCTGCGAGATCGTCGACCCGGAGTAGCTCCGATCGCTACTGCGCCGATGGCAGGAACTGGTCCATGTCGAGGGCGGGCAGGGCGGCGCTGGGCACACTGACGACCTTCGCGGGGATTCCCGCGACCGTGGTGTGCGGGGAGACGTCCTTCAGCACCACGGAACCCGCGCCTATCTTGGCGCCCTCCCCGACCCGGATGTTGCCGAGCACCTTGGCTCCGGCTCCGATCATGACGCCGCGCCCGATCTTGGGGTGGCGATCGCCCCCCTCCTTGCCGGAGCCGCCGAGGGTGACCTCGTGGAGCATGGAGAAGTCGTCCTCCACCACCGCGGTCTCGCCGATCACCACGCTGGTGGCGTGGTCGAACATGATGCCCTTGCCGATCCGCGCGGCCGGGTGGATGTCGACGGCGAACACCTCCGAGATCCGAGACTGCAGGTACAGGGCCAGGGAGTGGCGGTCGCGTTCCCAGTAGGAATGCGCCACCCGGTAGGCCTGGATGGAGTGGAATCCCTTGAAGTAGAGCAGTGGATTGGCGTACCCGGCGGCGGCGGGATCGCGGTGGACCACGGCCTGCAGGTCGGCTCGGATGGCGTTCTGGATGCACTTCTCATCACGCAGCACGTCGAGGATGATGTCGCGGAGGCTGAGGGCCGGGAGGGTGGCGTTGTCGAGTTTCGCGGCGAGGATGTAGGCCAGCGCGGTTTCCAGGTCGGGCTGGCTGAGCACCACGTGCGACAGGAACCCGGCCAGCAGCGGCTCGTTGGCGGCGGCCTCGGCGCACTCGGCACGGATGGACTCCCAGATCAGGTGGTCGGCGACGATGCGTGCAGGATCCATTGCTTCTCCAAGTCGTTTGCTGGCTGCCGAAACAGGAAACACAAAGGCTACCTGCCCGTATTCCGGCAGCACCGGTTCAAACATTCGGTTCCGCCTCCCGGGTAGGCTCTTTCCATGACCGCAGAGTTGCGTAACGCCCAACGCGACGAGTTCTGTCGCGTGCTGTCCATGGTGGCCCCGGACGCCCCGACGCTGTGTTCGGGTTGGACCGCCTTCGACCTCGCCGCACACATCTGGATCCTGAACCACGGGCCCCGCGCCTGGGCGGGCATGCTGCTGCCGCCGCTCTCGTGGCTCACGGACCGGGAGATCCAGCGGACGAAGGAACGGTTCTCCTATGCCGGGCTGGTCGAGGAGATCCGCACCGGCCCCGCGTCCTTCGCGTGCATGCCGACCGATCCCCGGGAGGAGCACCGGCACTCCCTCGGCGAGTACTTCATCCACACCGAGGACGTGCGCCGCCCCCGCGTCCTTCGCGTGCATGCCGACCGATCCCCGGGAGGAGCACCGGCACTCCCTCGGCGAGTACTTCATCCACACCGAGGACGTGCGCCGCCCGAATCGGCTGCCCAGACAGGAGATCTCCCCCGGCCTGGCCGAGGCCCTGTGGAAGCGCCTCAGGACGGCCTCCCGGCAGCTGCACCCGTTCGCCTCCTGGGAGTTCCGCACCCCGCAGGGCGGGCACGGGAAGATCGGGCGCGGTCCCGTCACCAAACAGATCACGGGCGAACCCGGTGAGCTGCTGATGTGGGTATACGGGCGCACCGAGGCCGCCCGGGTGGAGATCGTGAAGCCCTGAGGCTCACAGGAAACGCACTGGTTTCTCAGGGCAAACCCATCGTTGCCGGCTTCAGGATTCTTCCCAGGGGACGAAACCGAAAGGCGGAACAGCAATGGGATTCAGGAAGATCGCGGCCAGGTTCGCGGGGCTCGCCGCAGCGGCCCTGCTGGCGGCCGGGACCCTCGTCGGATGCGTGAACGCGAGCGATGTGAAGGCCGAGGAACCCGCCTCGGTGAGCAGCGCCGCGTCGGCCACGAACGTCTCGACCGCCTCCGCCGGGACCGCCTCGACCACACCCAGCGCCGGAGCCACCTCGGCGGCGAGCACCGCAGCCGGCACGAACACCGAGTTGACCTCCGGCCAGGTGAGCGTGACCATCGACGGCAAGTCCGCGACCCTGTCCGGGGCCTACGTCGTCGACGGCGTCGACGCGGTGATCGACGGCGGAACCTACTCCTCCACCACCGCCGACCAGGCCGTCTTCCTGGTGGTCAACGGCGGCAGCCTGACCATCAGGAACGCCGAGATCACCAAGTCCGGGGACACGTCCAACGAGGAACAGTCGAACTTCTACGGATTCAACTCCGCGGTGCTGGTGGCCGGCGAGGGATCCAGCGCGACCGTGGAGAACACGACCATCACCACCCAGTCGTCCGGTTCGAACGGCGTCGTGGCCACCGGCGGCGCCACCGCCACCGTGCGGCAGACCACCATCGAGACCCACGCGAACTCCTCGCGTGGCCTGCACGCCACCTACAAGGGCACCATCACCGGCGAGAACGTGGCCATCCACACGCGCGGAGCGCACTCCGCCACCCTGGCCACCGACCGCGGCAACGGTACCGTCACGGTCACCGGCACCAACGAGCTGAACACCGAGGGGGACGGCTCTCCCCTGCTGTATTCCACCGGCCAGATCTCGGCCAGCGGGGTCACTGGGGAGGCGAAGGACTCCGAGGTGGTCGTGGTGGAGGGCAAGAACTCCGCCACCCTGACCGATTCCACGGTCACATCCAGCGGCAAGAAGGCCGTGATGCTCTACCAGTCCTTCAGCGGCGACGCGCACGACAAGGACGCCACCGCCACCCGGTCCACGTTCACGATGACCAACACGAAACTCACCGCGAACGGCACGGACGCGGTGCTCTACGCCACCAACACCACCACCTCCGCGACCCTCACGAACGTGGAGATCACCTCCAGCGCCTCGGTCGGCGTCAAGGCCGACGAGGACCGCTGGGGCAAGTCCGGGAGCAACGGAGCCACGCTGCACCTGGTCCTGGACGGCACCACCATCACCGGCGGTGCGACGGCGGGAAGCAGCTCGGCGATCACCATCGCATCCACCAACGGTGGCAAGGTGGAGGGGGAGGTGAGCGGTTCGGTCACAAATTCCTGACACGGCTACAGCGGGCGGCCGGGGATCCCCTCCCCCGGCCGCCCGTCCATGCCGTCATCCGCGAACGCCCTAGGGGCGGCGCGCCACGTGGTTCCGGCACGACCGGCTCGCTGCCGCTCGCAGGCCGACCCAACCAGATCCGGGAGGGATGCGCCCTCCCGAGGTGTCGTCACTCGCCGGGGGCGCGCACCCCGATGGTGAGCAGCAGGTTGGCGTAGAGCCGCTGGTCCGCCGAGACGATGACGACGGTGACGTCCTCGGCCTTCGCGGCGTCGTAGAAGTCCCAGCGGGGAATCTCGTCGAAGGCGACGCCGGGCAGGGCGGCCCGGTATTCGTCGTGGGCGGGGATCACGTCCGGGGCCTCGATGCCCACCGCGTCCGCGGCGGGCACCATCAATCCGGCTCTTTCGATGGGGACGGTGCGTTTCAGCACGTCGAGGATCTGGGTGACGCCGAGCAGCCCGGGCGCGAGGTTCAGGAAGATGCGTTCCGCCGCCGCGGGGGCTCCGCTGGCGACCGGGTAGTTGCCGTCGGTGATCAGGATCCTGCCGCTGTGCCCGCTGCGCCCCAGCGCAGCCAGCAGCCCGGGGTGGGTCATGGGTCCGTACAGCATGTCAGTGTCCTCTCGTGGATTCTCGGATGATCAGTTCGGGCGCCAGGAGCGTGTGCCGCGCCGGTCCCCCGGCAATCAGCTCGGCCAGGTGCCCCACCGCGCAGGCCCCCACCTCCTGGTGTGGCTGCCGGATGGTGGTCAGGGGCGGCAGGAAACTGTCCGCCCCATCGACGTCGTCGACCCCGACCACCGCCACGTCCTCGGGCACGTTCCGGTCGTGTTCCGCCAGCCAGCGCAGCGCCCCAAGCGCCAGGTGATCGTTGCTGGCGAACAGCCCGTCGATGCCGCCGGGGAACCGGTCCCCGAGGGCGTAGCCGCTGCGGGCCTCCCAGGAATCGGCCGAGACCTTCGCGGGTTCGATGCCGGCTTCCAGGCAGGCCGCGTTGAAGCCGTCGCGGCGTTCGTGGGCGTCGAACCAGTCGGAGGGACCGCAGATGTGCAGCAGCCGCCGACGTCCCAGCTCCACCAGGTGGTTCGTCGCCTTCCGGGCCGCCGCGTCCTGGTCGATGGCGACGCTGGCGACATCGTCCGGGAGGTCGAACCGCTGCCCGACGAACACCGCCGGTATCCGCCCGTGCACCACCGAGACGAGATCCGCGGACTGGGCGTGGCCGCCCAACACCACGATCCCGTCCACCCCGAGCGGCACGAGCTGGTCCAGGGTGGGGTTCTGGTCCCTGGGGCTGCCCGCCACCGAGGTCTGATAGCCGAGTCTCCCGAGCTCCGAGACGATCGACAGGAAGGTGCGGGCGTGCCCGCCGAACAGCGGGGTGGCGTTGACGACGTGGATCACACCGGTGCGGCGGTTCGACAGCGACCGGGCTGCCAGGTTGGGGCGGTAGCCGAGTTCCTCGACGGCGGCCAGCACCCGTTCCCGGGTTTCCGGCGCCACGACGCTGGCGCCGCGCACCACCCGGGAAACGGTCTGGCTGGAGACCCCGGCGAGCTTTGCGACGTCGGAGAGCCGGGCACGGCGGGCACTGAACCTCATGGCCGGTGGATCCTGGTCTCGGCGGTGGCGGCGATGACCTCGTTCCTGCGGGCCGAGTCGAGTTCCCCGGTGATCTCGAACTGCGCCAGCAGCGACCCGAGGGTGGAGGCCTCCGCGGGTCCCGCCAGCACGGGAACGCCGAGGGAGCGCGCGGTCAGGTCGCACAGCAGGGCGTTGCGGGATCCGCCGCCGACGAGGTTCAGCTGCGTCGGGGCCCGGCCGGTGAGCGCCGCGAGATCCCTCACCCCCCAGGCGTAGCGTTCGGCGAAGGATTCGCACAACGCCCTCACGAGCTGCCCCTGGCTGATCCCCGCCGGGGCTCCCCCCACCCGCAGGGCCTCGGTGACGCGTTCCACCATGGATCCGGGTTGGGCGTACCGAGGATCATCCGGGTCGATCACCACGCCCAGGGAATCGGCCCGGCGGGCGGCCTCGACCAGGGCGGCGATGTCGTGGACCTGCCCCGCCGCCTGCCAGTCGCGCTGGCACTCCTGGAGGATCCACAGCCCGGTGATGTTGAACAGGGGACGCACCCCACCGTCGGCGCGGGCCTCGTTGGTCAATCCCAGGGCGCGGGCCTGTTCGCCGAGCAGCGGTTCGTCCCGCAGCACCCCCAGCACCGACCACGACCCGGCCGACAGGAAACAGGTGACACCCTCGTCGCGTTGCAGGGCGGCGACCGCGCAGGCGGAGTCGTGGGCGCCGGCCCGCGCCACGGTCAGCTGCTCCAGCCCGGGGATGGTGCAGGGACCCGCGACGCCGTACTCAGGGGTCAGATCCCCCACCCAGGAACGCGGGATCCCGAGGGCGTCGAAGACCTCACCGGCCCAGTCGTTCACGCCGGGGGCGCACAGACCGGAGGTGGATGCGATGGAACGCGACCAGCCGCGGACGCCCGTCAGCAGGTGGGTGAACCAGTCGGGCAGGAACAGGATCTGCTCGGTGCGCGCCGCCGATTCGGGTTCCTCGCTGAGGTAGGCGAACAGCTGGTTCGCAGAGTTGATGGTGGCGGGCGCCGTCCCGGTCAGCTCCCAGGCCCTCTCGTCGGGCAGTCTCTCCCGGAAGGCGGCGAGGGTGCGGTTGGTGCGTCCGTCGCGGTAACAGCGTCCCGGGGTGAGGGGCGCGCCGTCCGCGCCGAGAGCAACCCAGTCGACGCCCCATGTGTCGATGCTGACGCTGGTCGCGTCGGGGAACCGTTCGACGGCCAGTCGCAGTCCTGTGATCATCTCCTGCCGGATCAGGTCGAGGTCCCAGCACAGGTAGCCGTCACGCATCGCGGCGGTGTGCGGGAAACGGTGCACCTCGGTCTCGGTGATGCGGTCATTGGCCAGCACTCCCGCGATCACCCGCCCGGAGGAGGAACCAAGGTCGACGGCTAGGGCTGTGGCGGTCACGGGAGACTCCTGAAAGCTGGTTCTGGACAAACGTTAGCGTTGCCAACACAACTGTGGCCGTTGTGCCGGCATCCTCGTGCGGGAATCGCCGCGAGTCCGGGAACTCGTGGCGATTCCCGCACGAGAAGAGGTTCAGCCGTACAGAGGGCCGAACTGGGCGCAGGCGCGGTAATCCGCGCCCTCCGGGTCGGCGGTTCCGAAGCCGAGCCAGTTCTTCGGCCGGAAGACCTGCTCGGCGGGCACGTTGTGCATGTTGACGGGGATGCGCAGCATGGAGGCCAGCGTGATGAGGCGGGCCCCGATGTGGCCGTAGCTGATCGCACCGTGGTTGGCCCCCCAGGCGTTCATCACGTCGTAGACGGAGGTGAACGGGCCCTCGCCGGTCAGGTTCGGCACGAACCAGGTGGTGGGCCAGGTGCGGTCGGTGCGGTTCTCGATGGCGGTTGCGACCTCGTCGGGTAGTTCCACGGTCCAGCCCTCGGCGATCTGGAGGACGGGCCCGAGCCCGTCCACGAGGTTGATGCGGCACATCGTGACGGGCACGTCGCCGGCGGAACGGAAGTGGGTGGACATGCCGCCGCCGGGGAAGTACTCGTAGGTGGCCGGGTGGAAGGTGGTGCCCTCCAGCATGGCCTTCTGGTCCTCCTCGGTGACCTCCCACCAGGGTTTGATGACGTGCTGGCCGTCACGCACCGCGGCGAAGGTGCCGTCGAGGGTGGTGGACCCGGAGTTGCGCAGGTCGATGACGCCGCCGGCGGCCCGGCCCTCGAGCCTGTGCCCGGTGACGCGTTCCACGGATTCGGCGCTCCAGTAGGTGCGCACGTCGCTGAACAGCTGGGAGGTGTTGGTCAGCAGGTGGTTGAAGAGCATCGAGGCTCCGTTGAGGGAGTCGTTCTCGGTGGCCAGGATGTGGGGTGCGCGGGTGCCGTTCCAGTCGAAGGTGGTGTTGAGGATGGTCTCCATCAGGTCGCCGTTGGGGAACCCGTCGGTCCACTGCCGCTGCCCCTGGAAACCTGCGGCGATGGCGCCTCGACCGAGCGCCTCCTCACCCCAGCCCTTCTCCGCGAGCCTGGGATTGCCGGCCATGAGGTCGCGGGCGATGAGGGTCATCTTGACCGAGTAGGCCCACCAGTCGTCGTGCCGTTCGGGTTTCTGGTTGTGCGGCGGGTTGAAGTCCTCACCCTGGCGGAAGTTCTCCCTCACCCAGGCGAGGGCCTTCTGGTACTCCTCGACGTCGTAGATCTCCTCGTTCACGCGGCGGGCGAACTCGCTCATGTCGATGTACTCGTTGCGCATGCCCAGGTACTTGGTCCAGAACTCGTCCTTGACGACGGAACCCGCGATGCCCATCGAGACCGCACCCATGGACAGGTAGGAGCGTCCCTTCATCTGGGCGACGGCGAGGCCGCAGACGGCGTAGTCGAGCAGCCGCTGACGCACCTCGTCGGGGATGGTCTCGTCGTCGGCGTCCTGCACGTGTTCGCCGTAGATGCCGAAGGCGGGAATGCCCAGTTGGGTGTGTCCGGCCAGCGCGGCGGCCAGGTAGACAGCGCCCGGGCGTTCGGAACCGTTGAATCCCCAGATGGCGTGCGGGATGGTGCGGTCCATGTCGATGGTCTCGGTTCCGTACGCCCAGCAGGGGGTCACGGACAGCGTGAGGCCCACGTTCTCGCGGCGGAACTTCTCGGCGGTGGCCTGCGCCTCGGCCACCCCTCCGATCGTGGAGTCGGCGATGACGCACTCGACGGGGTTGCCGTCGATGTAGCGCAGCTCCGCCTCGTACAGGGCGGCGACGCGCCTGGCCATGTTCATGGTCTGGTCCTCGAGGCTCTCGCGGACCCCGCGGCGCCGGCCGTCGATGATGGGCCGGATGCCGATCTTCGGATGGTTCGTCATGGATTGTTCCTTAACTTCGATTGTGGTTGCCGGGCTTGATCAATTCCGGTGTCCCGAAGCTGACGGTTTCGAGACGCTGGAATCGGTCAAATGGGAGGTTCCCGCCGGGCGGGACAACACCCGCCCGGCGGAAACGGGGATCACTCGTAGAGGTTGGGTTTGATGCTGGGATCGTCGATGTTGGTCTTGTCGTACCAGGCGAACCCGGAATCGATGGTCTTGGGCAGGTCCTTGCCGTTGACCGCGAGGATGGCGGCCTTGACGGTCTCGTAGCCGATCTTCACCGGCGACTGGGTGACGGCCCCGGCCTGGGTGCCGGCCTTGATGGCCTCGATCTGGGTTTTCCCGGAGTCGAACCCGACGACGGTGACCTTGGCGCCGGACTCGTTGGCGCCCTGGATGGCACCGGTGGCGGCGGCCTCGTTGGAACCGTAGATGCCCGCGATGTCGGGGTTGGCCTGGATCATCGACTTGGAGGTGTTGGCGGCCAGGCCGACCTCGCCCGCGACCTGCTCGGGCAGCAGGGTGACGTCGGGGGCATTGGCCTTGATGTACTCCTTGAAGCCGTCGCAACGCTGCTTGCCGGTCTGCGAGGTCTGGTCATGGCAGATCAGGCCGACCTTGCCCTTGCCACCCACCAGCTCGACCATGTGCTTGGCGGCCTCGGCCGCCGCCGCGTTGTTGTCGGTCTGGACGGTGGACAGCGGAATGTCGGAGTCCACACCGGAGTCGAAGGCGACCACCGGGATGTTCGCGGCCTTGATCTTGCCGAGCAGATCGGCGGCAGCGCCGGAGTCGAGGGCGGCGAAACCGATGGCCGCGGGCTTGGAGTCGAGGGCGGTCTGGAGCTGGTTGAGCTGTTCCGTGACGGCCTGCTCGTTCTCGGGACCCACGAACTCGACCTTGTAGCCGAACTTCTTGCCGGCATCCTCGGCGCCCTCCTTCACGGCCTGCCAGAAGCGGTGCTGGAAGCCCTTGGAGACCAGGTAGATGGTCTTGGTGTTGTCCCCCTTGGGGACGTCGCTGTCGGCGACTGCGGTGGCCGCGGCGGTGGACGACTTGTCGGCCGTCTTGCTGGCCTCCCCGCTGCTGGAGGTGGATGTGGTGCAGGCCGAGAGCCCGAGTGCCAGGACGGAGGCGAGAGCGACGGCGGGACGCAGAAGACGCATGGTCTTTCCTTTCGGATCAGGGGCTTCGATGCCCCGGCAGAGAGGGTGGTCAGGACCCTCGGATTATTCAGTTGTGGTTCAGTTGTGAGGGAAGATTTCCGGTTCGCTGTTCAGACCGCGGCCGCGCGGCGGCGCCGGACGTTGTCCACGAACACCGCGATGAGCACGACGATGCCGGTGACGACGAGCTGCCATTCCTGGGCGACCCCCATCATCTGCATGCCCTTGCGGAGGGTTTCCATGATCAGGGCGCCCACGACCGTGCCGAGAATGTTGGCGCGGCCGCCGGCCAGGGACGTGCCGCCGATGACGACGGCCGCGATCACGTACAGCTCGAAACCGACGCCCTCGGAGGGCTGGACGAACCCGAAACGCGCCGAGTAGAGAATGGCGCCGAGCGCCACGAAGATGCCCGCGGCGACGTAGACCAGGGTTTTCCAGAGCCTGATGTTGACGCCGCTTAGGCGGGTGGCCTCCTCGTTGGATCCGATGGCCAGGGCGTAGCGACCCAGGAGGGTCTTGTTGAGCAGCACGCTGGCGATGACCGCGAGGATGATGAACAACGGGATGGCGTTGGCGACGCCGGGAATCATTTCACCGGCGGCGAGCCATTTGTAGTCGGGGTTCTTGATGGAGATCGTCGACTTGTTGGTCAGCACCAGCGCGAGCCCGCGGGCGGCCATCATCATGGCCAGGGTCGCGATGAACGGCGGCAGCCCCAGGAAGGAGATGTTCACGCCGTTGACGAGGCCGAGCAGTGCACCCACCAGGAGGATCAGCACGAGACCACCACCGAGTGGAAGGTTCATCCAGTCCCCCGAGAGGAAGATTCCCGCGAAGACCGCCACCAGCGTCATGCCGGTTCCCGAACTCAGGTCGATACCGGAGGTGGCGATGACGAAGGTGGCCCCCAGCGCCATCACCCCGATGTAGGCGGACTGCTGGATGATGTCCAGGGCCACCCCGAACTGGGCGAAGTTGGGTGCCGCGAAGCAGAAGAAGAGATAGATGATCGCGAGGGCCGCGAACACGAAGATCTGCTGCAGGGAAGATTTCGCGATCCGGAGGACCGGATTCGGCCCCGCCACCACCTCGGCGGTCCCGGTGTTGTTGCTCACGCTGCGTTTCCTTTCAGCTGCGCCTTGCCGACGGTGGCAAGTTCCATGATGTTCTCCTGGGTGGCCTCCTCGTTGTCGAGGAAACCGGTGATGTGGCCGTGCGCCATCACCGCGATCCGGTGGCTCATCCTCAGCACCTCGGGCAGTTCCGAGGAGATCATCAGGATGGCCTTGCCCTGGCCGCAGAGCTGTTCCAACAGCTCGTAGATCTCTTCCTTCGCGCCGACGTCGATGCCGCGGGTGGGTTCGTCGAAGATGAGGACGTCGCAGTTGCGGATCAGCCACTTGGCGATGACCACCTTCTGCTGGTTGCCACCCGACAGCTTGCCGAGCAGCTGGTTGACCGACGGGGTCTTGACCCGCAGCCTTCGGCTGTACTCCTCACCGACGGTGCGGATCCTGCCGTCGAGGATGAACCCCCCGATGTTGAAGTCCTTCATCGCCGCCATCACGGCGTTTTGTTTGATGTCCTGCTCCAGGAGCAGCCCGAACTGCTTGCGGTCCTCGGACAGGTAACCGATGCCGTTTCGCACGCCGTCCGCGGCGGTGTTGATCGTCACCTTCCTGCCGTGGATCCAGATCTCGCCCGCGGTGCGCGGATCGGCGCCGAAGACGCAGCGGGCCACCTCGGTGCGCCCGGCCCCCATGAGCCCGGCGAAACCGAGGATCTCACCCTTGCGGATCTCGAAGCTGATGTCGTGCAGCAGCTTCTTGGTTGCCAGCCCCTCCACCTTCAGCACCACATCCTCGGATGTCACCTCGGTGCGGGGCCGGGCGTCGGAGGAGACCTCGCGGCCGACCATCATGGAGATGATCTCGCGCATCTCGACATCCTTGGTGGTCACGGTGCCGATGTACTGGCCGTCGCGCAGCACCGAGACGCGGTCGGTGATCTCCTCGATCTCCGGCATCCGGTGGGAGATGTAGATCAGCCCGGTGGCAGGGGTGATGAAGTCGCGAATCATCCCGAACAGCGCCTCGGTCTCGCCGATGGTCAGGGCCGCCGTGGGTTCGTCCATCACGAGGATGCGGGAGTTGTAGGACAGCGCCCGCGCGATCTCGACCATCTGCTGGCGGGCCACGGAGAGGTCCCCGATCCGGGCGGCCGGGTCGAGGTTCATTCCGAGGCGCTCGAAGAGCTCGGCGGCCTCGCGATTCAGTTTGGCGTCGTTGATCCATCCCGCCCTGTGGCTTCCCTGGCGGCCGAGGTACAGGTTCTGCGCCACGGTCAGGTCGGGGACCATGTTCAGTTCCTGGTGGATGATGGACAGGCCCAGTTCCCGGGCATGGTTCACGCCGCCCACCACGACCGGGGTGCCCTCGAGCCAGATCTCACCCCCGGGGTCGGCGGTGTAGATGCCGGTGAGGATCTTCATCAACGTCGATTTTCCCGCGCCGTTCTCGCCGCACAGGCCGAGCACCTCTCCCGCCTCGAGATCGAGGTTGACGCTTTGCAGTGCCTTGACCCCGGGGAAGGTCTTGCTGATGTTCTTCAGCTCAAGCAGCTTCGTCACGTGCACTCCTTCGTGTCCTGATACGCCGGGATCCGCGCGAGTGTCCGTCCCGGCGGATGTTAACGCTAGCACCACATCCGCGGGATACGTCAAGTGCGTTACGAAACGGTTATCAGTTTTTCGCGAAACCCCTAGTCAAAGCAATATGGCAACGCTGCCAACCTGCCCTGTTCCGCCGGTCCCCTCCGTGATGGTCCTCTCCTGCTCCCCGCTGCGCCGCCGGGCATGAAAAACCGGGCGGCCGCCCCTGGGGGACGGCCACCCGGTCCGGTGTCGTTGTGGATCAGGCGTGGGTGCCGGCGGAACGCAGGTACTCGCAGGCCTCGACGACCCGCTTGGCCATGCCCGCCTCGGCGGCCTTGCCCCAAGCGCGCGGATCGTACTGCTTCTTGTTGCCGACCTCGCCGTCGACCTTCAGCACGCCGTCGTAGTTGCGGAACATGTGATCCGCGACGGGACGGGTGAAGGCGTACTGGGTGTCGGTGTCGATGTTCATCTTCACCACGCCGAAGTCCACGGCGTCCGAGATCTCCTGCGGGCTGGAACCGGATCCACCGTGGAAGACGAGGTCGAACGGGCGCTCCTTGCCGTGCTTGGCGCCGACGGCGTCCTGGATCTCCTTCAGCACCTCCGGGCGCAGCTTCACCGCTCCGGGCTTGTACACGCCGTGCACGTTGCCGAAGGTCAGCGCCGTCATGTAGCGGCCCTTCTCACCCAGGCCGAGCACCTCGACGGTGCGCAGGCCGTCGGCGACGGTGGTGTAGAGCTTCTCGTTGATCTCAGCGGAGACGCCGTCCTCCTCGCCGCCGACGACACCGACCTCGATCTCGAGGATGATGTTCGCCTTGGCGCAGCGGCTCAGCAACTCGTCGGCGATGGTCAGGTTCTCCTCCATCGGAACCGCGGAACCGTCCCACATGTGCGACTGGAACAGCGGGAGCTGGCCGTTCTTCACGCGCTCCTCGGAGATGGCGAGCAGCGGACGCACGAAGCTGTCCAGCTTGTCCTTGGGGCAGTGGTCGGTGTGGAGTGCGACGTTGATGGGGTAGTTCTTCGCGACCTCCTGGGCGAAAGCGGCGAAGGCGGACGCACCCGCGACCTTGTCCTTGATCGTGGGGCCGGAGAAGTACTCGGCGCCCCCCGTGGAGACCTGGATGATGCCGTCGGAACCGGCCTCGGTGAAGCCCTGCAGGGCGGCGTTCAGCGTCTGAGAGGAGCTGACGTTGATGGCCGGGTAGGCGAACCTGCCTTCCTTGGCCCGATCGATCATCTGGGCGTAGACCTCAGGAGTTGCAACTGGCATGATGCCTCTTTTCGTACTGAGACTAGGAACGAGCCCAGCCTATCGCGCGACGCCCCACCGGGGGAGCCCCGGGAAACCAACGCTCAGAGCATCCGGTCCATGTCCGAGGCGTCCACCCCGATCCTTCCCATGGACCTGGCCCGGACGGCCGAGTCGATGGCCCCCGGCATGGCGTCCAGGAAACTGATCGGGATGCTCGCCACCTCCCGGCCCGAGACCTCCAGTCGCAGCCGCGGCCCCGAGCCCCACGACCGGCCGGAGATCTTAAGGGCCGTGATCTCGGCCCAGCGGGCACGCACCTGCTCCGGATGGACGAACTCCACCCCGGTGCCGTCGATGTAGAGCGCCACCCCGCACCCCAGAACAGCCAAGTCCTTTTTCGCACGTTCGAGCAGGACCGTTGTGAAAACGATCCGGGCCAGCGTCGGCACCGCCCAGACCACTGCGATGGCCGGGAGGCTCCAGGATGGCAGGGCTCCCTGCACGGCCTGCCGGGTCTCCTCGGGCAGCAACTGAGGGCCCAGCCATACCAGCAGCAGGACCGCACCGAAGATCAGCGCGAAGATCACCTGCAGGCGAAGCGCGGAACGCTGCCTTGCGATGCGCGCGGCCGTGGGGGCCGGGGTCAGGGCAACCGCGAATCGTTCTGCTGGGGTCATGGCGTTCATGCTAGAGGTTCCGCGACCGGGTGTTGGAGGGCCCAGTGGTACATGGCAATCGCGGCCGCCGCACCCGCGTTCAGGGAACGGGTGGAACCGCGCTGGGTGATGGCGACGAGCCGGGAACAGCCCGCGACCATCCCGGGAGTCAGGCCAGAACTCTCCGAGCCGAAGATGAGGCAGACGTCGCGGGGCAGGACCATGGTCTCCAGCGGCACCGAGCCGGGCAGGTTGTCCACACCGACCGCATCGATTCCCTGCTCCGAGAGCCATTCGAACAGCGAGTCCTCGGTCCCGTGGTGGTGGACGTGGAGGTAGCGGTCGGTGACCATCGCGCCCCGCCGGTTCCAGCGTCGCCTCCCGACGATGTGGACCCCGCCGATGTTGAAGGCGTTCGCCGTGCGCACGATGGATCCGATGTTGAAGTCGTGTTCCCAGTTCTGGATGGCCACGTGCAACCCGGACCGGTTGAGATCGAGATCGGCGACGATCGCCTCGAGTTTCCAGTAGCGGTAGCGGTCGATGACGTTGCGCCGGTCCCCCTCGGCCAGCAGCTCCGGATCCAGCCGGTTGTCGGAGGGCCAGGGAAGCGGATGGGGCCCGACCCCGACGGTCGGGCCCCCGGGGTTGTCCGCGGCGGTTTTCAACGCCGCTTCAGGCGCCGGTCGACCCACACGATGCCGACCACGATCACGGCACCGATCAGGGCCAGGCCCAGCAGCACCGACCAGTGCGCGTCCGGAGCCAGCGGCGTGCCATCAGGGTGCCACGGCCACACCGCCCGGAGCGATCCGAGCAGCAAACCCGACATGACGGCCATCGTGGCGGTGTGCTTGTGCTCGAGCAACCAGTTGAGACCCTTCACGAAAAGACCCAGCCCCACGGCGGCGCCTGCCGCGAACAGACCGATATAACCGAGGTTCCGCGTCTCGACGGCAGCCATGGTCGGTACGTACAGGCCGAAGATCTTGAGCATGAAGGAGCCGGAGATACCGGGTAGCACCAAGGCGCAGATGGCAATGGCCGCGGAGCCGAAGATCATCCAGGCGGGTGGTTCCTCAATGGTGTTTCCGGCCCCCAGCCCGGTCAGGAGGAAAGCAGCGATCGCCGCCGCGAGGAACAACACAGCGATGGTTCCCTTCTGACCTCCCGTGCTCCTCTCCTCGGGTTTGATCTCCAGGACAGGAACGACGACGGAGGCCAGGACCATTCCGAAGAACAGCGCGTGGGCAAGCTGTGGGGTATCTCCCACGAACACCTTCATGACCCCTGCCATGGCCACCACCACGATGGCCATACCCAGCAGGGCGGGAATCACGATGCCCCAGCGGACCTTCCTGATCTCGGCGCCCGCTTCGGAGAACCTGCCGGTCACGACGCGTTTCACCGCGCTGACCACATGGCTCGCCGAGTTGATGAGGGGCTCGTAGATTCCCGAGATGAGGGCAATGGTGCCGCCCGACACACCGGGCACCAGCTCGGCGAGGCCGATCAGCATTCCCCTGACGAGGTTGGCAACAGCAGTTGTGGGGTTGAAGCGCCCAGTGGCGCGCCTCGGATTGTGCATCAGGCTCCTTCTCGCGACCGACCCGACGACAACGTTAGCGTCAGTTGCCATTCGGCGCGATCAGGCTCCTGCAGGAGGCAACGGGGGCTGGCCGAAATTGACCGTCGGAGCCTGACGCACCATCGGGTCGTTGACCTCGAAGTAGGTGGCGCGCTGGAACTTGCCCATTCCCGCGATGACGTTGGTCGGAACCGACTCGACACGGGTGTTGTAGTCACGCACGTTCGCGTTGTAGAAGCGACGGCTGGCGGCGATCCTGTCCTCGGTGTCGGCGAGTTCGCGTTGCAGCTCCAGGTAGTTGGTGTTCGACCTCAGGTTGGGGTAGGACTCGACGGAGACCATGAGGCCGCGGACCGCGTCGGTCAGGGCGGACTCGGCCGCGGCCCGCTGCTCGCTGGGGGCACCCTGCACCTGGGCCGCGAGAGTCATCGCGCTCTGGCGCAGGCTCGTGACCTTCTCCAGTACGCCGCTCTCGTGGGCGGCGTAGCCACGAACCGTCTCGACGAGGTTCGGGATGAGGTCGTAGCGGCGGTTCAGCTCCACGTCGATCTGCCGCCAGGACTCCTGGATGACGTTGCGGGCCCTCACCAGGCCGTTGTAGGCGGAAACCCCCCACAGTATCCCCAGAAGGACCAGGATCAACAGGATCCCGACGAAGCCCAACAGAATTGACATGAACTCAGCTCCTTAGAAGATTCGGCTCACAACAACGGTAGCGCCTCGAGAGGTCCCCGGGTCCGCGGATGCCATCGGGGGTGGCCGGTCAGAGGCCGAGCTCGTCCACTCCGATGGCGTAGCGGTATTCCAACCCCGCCTCGGCGACACGTTCCGCCGCACCGGTGGCGCGGTCCACGACCACGGCGACGGCCACCACCTCACCGCCCGCCTGCCGCACGGCATCCACCGCGGTCAGAGCCGACCCGCCCGTCGTCGACGTGTCCTCCACCACCAGTACCCGTCGTCCGGAAACGTCAGTGCCCTCGATGCGCCGTTGAAGTCCATGGGACTTTGCCTCCTTGCGCACCACGAAGGCGTCCAACCGGCCTCCGGCCGCTGCCCTGGCGTGCAGCATGGCGGTGGCAACCGGATCAGCCCCCAGGGTCAGCCCCCCGACGGCGTCGAAGACCAGGTCGGCCACCAGGTCGGACATGACCCGTCCCACGATCGGCGAGGCCACCCCGTCGAGGGTCACGCGACGCATGTCGACGTAGTGGTCGGCCTCCTTCCCGGATGCCAGGGTCACGCGGCCGCGCACGACGGCCAGTTCCTTGACGGCGCGGATCAGGTCTTCACGATCAGTCATCTCGGCTCCTGTGGTCTCACACCCTTCACGGGCGCTGCCCATTGTCCCATCACGAGAACCACAGCTTGCTGCCGGAGGGCGGTGGGGAGTCCTGCGTGTCCGCGTCGGTGAACGGCTCCGCACCCCCGACCCAACTCCTCAGTTCCCGTCCCTCGATCCAGCGGTACGGGCAGGGCTGCTTCGCGCTGTCACGGCGCAAACCGGTCACGTCCACCCGGGTCCCGGACGCGGCGAGCAGCAGGTTCCCGAACCTGCGCCCCTTCCAGACCGCGGGTTCGGTCCCGACCAGTAGGTGACGCCAGCGCTCCGCGAGCCCCGCGGCGAGTCGCCCGGTCCACCTGAAGGGTGCGGAATCGGTCACGTTGCAGATCACCATCCGCCGCCCCCTGCCCAGCCTCACCAGCTCGTCCAGGAACTCGGCGCTGACCAGCTCGCCCGGCACCCGGGCGCCCTCGAAGGCGTCGAGCACCACCAGGTCCGCGTACTCCGCGGGCATGACGGCCACTCCGGCACGGCCGTCGACATCACGCACCTTGATGCCGCTGCGTGGCGGCAGTGGCAGTTTCCTCCGGACCTCCTCGGTCAGCCCTGCGTCGGGCTCGCAGACGATCTGCGCCGTCCCCGGTCGTCGCCAGGCGATCCAGCGCGGGATGCTGAGTCCCGCTCCTCCGATGTGGATCACCCGGATCCGGTCGGCCTCATCGATGTCGGCCAGTCCGTGCTCGAAGAGCAACGAGACCTGCACGACGTACTCGAAGAGGAGAAGATCCGGCCGGGCCGGATCCACCCAGGACTGGGAGGCCTCCCCGAGCACGATGCGGAAAGCTCCCGGGTGTTGCGGGTCTGGCACCAGCGGCATGGCCCGATTATCCCAGGAAGCCCGGCCACATCGCCCGACGCTCAGGAGCGGACACAGGTCTGCACCGGTTCCGAGACCTGCCCCTTGGCGCGCCGCAGCACGATCTTCACGCAGGTCTGCTCCCCCTTCATCGGAAGGACGATGCTGGGCTCATCGACACTGTGGCGGGCCTCGGACTCGGGCGCTCCCACCACCTCCACCAGGTAGGAGTCGGCAGGCTGTGGGTCAGGATTGGTCCAGGTGAACCTGATCTCCTGACCGGTCACCTTCCCGGATGCGTCGACCACGGCCGGAACCGTCCTGGTCCCCCGCTCGTTGGTCCCCGTGGGTTCCTGGGCGCCGGGCCCGATCACGCCGTTGAACCACAGAACCCCGAGAGTCATCACGGTTGCGATCGTCACGATCCCCGTCAACAGCAGCGTGAGCTGCCTGCGCTTCCTCTTCTTCTTCCTACGTGCCTTCTCGGCCTCCTCCGTCCTGTCCACGTCCGGGCTCACCGGCTCGGGCACGGGAAGCCCCTCGACGTGCCGAAGCCCTGCCTGGGCGAAGCCGTGTCCACGCAGCAGCACACCGGGCCCCGGCGCTCCCGTCGACACCCCTGGTGGAGTCGGGTCGAAGGCGGGACTCATGGTGTCGTGGAAGGTGTAGCCACCCGTCAGCGACGACATCCCCATCGTGTAGCCCGCCGTCAACATCGACCCGGAGTCCCCCAACATCCAGCCGGAATCGATGCTTCCCGGTTCCCTGTGCTCGGTACCGTAGGCGGTGTGGTCCTCGGACTCGGTCAGAACGTCCACCGGTGTCACGGGCACCCCCATGGAGGCCTGAACGGCCTGGATCGCACGCGCGAACTCCAGCGCCGAGCTGTACCGCCGCGCCGGGTGCGCGGCCATCGCGGTTCCCAGCACCTGCTCCAACATCTCGGGCACATCGGGACGACCGGTTCGGGGAGCCACGAAGGAACGGGCCCTTTCACGAAGGGCGTGACGTTCGTTGTCGCCGCCCGGCACCGCGAGCGGGCTGCGCCCCACCAGCATCGCCCACGTGGTGGCGGCCAGCGAGAAGACATCGCTCCACGGCCCTGCCTCCAACGGCGAATCCGGATGCATCTCGGAGGGGGCCCACAGCGGACTCAGGGCATTCGCCGCCGCGGAGAAGTCGTGGGATGCGGAGATCCCGAAATCGGTCAGGGCCGGACGCTGGAAACCTGTGAAGAGGATGTTGGCGGGTTTGATGTCGCGATGGAGGATGTCCTGCCGGTGCACGGTCTCGACGGCTCCTGCGAGCTGCACCGTGTACTCCATGGCCAGGGTGGTGGCGAGAACCCGGTTCGCCACCCTGACCCCCAGGTGAGCCGTCGAGCATTCCTCCATCACGAGGAAGGGCCGACCGTCGGCCGACAGTCCGGAGCTGTGAATGGTGACGATGTTCGGGTGCCCCGACAACCGGGCCATCAGCACCGCCTCCGCGGCGAAGGCGTTGAACGTGGCCTCGTTCACGGTTTGGTGCAGCACCTTCACAGCCACTCCACGCCCCAGTGAATCGCGGTAGCGAAAGACGTCAGCGAAGCCACCGCCACCGAGCCACTCGATGAAGGTGAATCCCGGTATCTCGGGAGGAGTCGTTCGCTGTGCCATCAAGGAATCCGATCAAGATGTAGAAGCAGGTCGTGACCCATGTCGATCACGTCTCCAGGCAGCAGGGTAATGGGCCTTTGGGGCAAGCGCACGGGTGGTTTGGCCCTGCGTCGTACACAGGTACCGTTCCGGCTTGCCAGATCCAACGCCAGGACACGCCACCCGTCCAGCAGGATCGCCAGGTGACTACTGGAAACGTGCCGGTACTGCAGGGCGAGCAGTTTCGGGGGTTCCGGCAGGGTGAGCGCATCGGCTCTGGGATGTCGCCCTATGATCATCGACTCGAGCAGCGGGATCGGGTCGATGTGCGGCACCTTCAACCAACCGAGCTGAGGACGCTCGGTGTTGCGTGCTTCCCCCTGTACCGGTTGATCGCACACGAAACACCGGGACCTCTCCGGCGGGTTCGGGTGCCCAATCGTGCAGAATCGGGCGACCACCTCGGCGAGTTCGGGACGGCGAGGTCTGCTGACCTCCGAGATGTCGGAGAGTGTGTCCCCCATCAACAGCTCCTCATCGCTGGGGATCGCGGGACCGTGTCTGGGCGCCGGTGCGTCCTGCTCGTCCACCAGCTGATCCTCCACGGATGTGAACCCGCCCGGTTCATCGTCGGCGTCGGCCCGGTATCCCTTCGGTAGGTCTCCGAATCCCACTCCTTCGGCCTGTACGACACCCCCCACCAAGGGGCTCGACATCTCGGCGATCCGTCCCAGGTGCAACGCCGTCACATCGGAGACAACCCGCTCCGCCCAGGTCGCAACCCCCTCACCGCGGAGTGGTTCACTACCGGCGGGACTCACGACCTTCAGGGTCAGATCCCCCCGCACCGCCAGATGCCATCGCTCGCCATCGGAGATGGCGACGGCGAAGGGCGGCAACTTCAGGAGTCCCGCCCCCGTGCCCTCGGAAAGGGTCCTGACGAACATGCCGAGCTCTGACTTCTCCCGCAACCTGGAGAACAGCAGTTCCGCAACAGGCAGTCCCACGTCGGGTGAGAGCAGCGCGAATCCTTCCTGCCAGGCGACAGCGATCCACCGCCCCTCACTCCATCGCAGCACACCTTCGAACGCCATCAATTGCCCTCCGGATCAGGAATGGTGTCCTCGTGAATCCATGAGACTGTTTCCTCCTCCCCCTCGTCAAGCGACACGACGTCATCCAGTTCGTCAATCTCGGTAACCACCGTCTCGAGACAGTCCACCACGACCACCGACACGTTGTCCCGTCCGCCCTCGGCCAGGGCCTCCCCCACAAGACGCCGTACGGCCTCCTGCGGATCGCTCTCCTCACGCAGAACATCTTCCACACGTTCTCCCGTGACCTCGTCACTCAGGCCATCGGAGCACACCAGGATCCTGTCCCCGACGTGCGCGGGCGTCACCCACTGGTCAGCGACGGGGCGCTCGAGTCCGGCCCCGAAAGCCCGGGTCAGGCCGCCTCGAACACCCGGTCCCGCGAAGCGGGTCCTCACCGAATGGTCCACGCTGATCCGGCGCAGCTGTCCGGATCGCATGAGATATATGCGGGAGTCACCGATGTTGAACAGGAGCCAGCAGGGAACACCGGCCCGTTGTGTCGAAGCGGCCCCGGCCAAGGTTGATCCGGGGGCACGGTCCCCACATCCCAGGTACTCCACCCGGTCCGCGGCCCGTTGCACAGCCGCCGCGATCTCGTGTCCCGTGGCCCATGGCCTCCCCACGAGTTCCCGAAAAGCCGAAACCACTGCGCGGGAGGCGAACTCACCGCCCGCATGTCCTCCCATTCCGTCGGCGACCACGAAAACGGGATGTGCGGCCAGGACGGTGTCCTCGTTGGTGGGACGTGCCAGCCCCGGATGAGTCGCGGCGGCGAACCGCAGCGTCATCCGGGGCCCTGTCATGACACCAGCTTCAGCGTGCGTCCTCCGAAGTGCACCATGTCACCCGCCGAGAGAGGCCATGGCGCATGGGTGGGAATCCTGGTGCGTTCCCGGTCCGCCTCGATGTAGACGCCGTTGGTGGCCCCGACGTCGATCACCTGGACCTGCCCCCCAACGGGCCGCAGCACCATGTGGGTCTTGGAAAGTCTCATGGTTTCGTCGGTGACCCTCACCGACCGGGCATCCGGATAGGTGTCAGGAGCGAGCGGATTGCGTCCCAGCACCAGAGGACCGTCAACCTTGATCCGTAGACCATCATCCAGAACCACCTCGGGAATCGCCTCCGGTTCGTCGTCGGCGATCGTCTTGTCCTGCACCAGGGACGGCGTCCTCGCGGCACGGGCGGCCGGGACCGGTTCCACGGTCGGCGGCTCGACCGGGCTGGCCATGATGGCGCGGGCCGGTGAAACGGGGGGGAACACCGGGGAGGCCGAGGTCGCCGCCCAGGAGCCGGCCGGGGGCTGGAACACCGAAACCCGTGACGGGCTCATCGGCGAGGGGGGAGGGAACGGTGATGGCGACGGGAAGGGTGGCGGAGCGAACGGACTCGTAGGATGAACCGGCTCGGCAGCGCGCGTCGGAACGGGCTCGACACTCGGGTCCGATTGACCGGACGAGGCCTCTGCGGGCATCCCGTGCGCAGGGGCGGGCACCGGCCAACCGATGTCGCCTCGGGGAACCGGGGAGGGCGCCGAAACGACGGACGCCTGGTCCGGGGAGGATCCCTCGGGCTCGGAGGGAACCGGGTCTGCGGTTGGCGGGTACACGGGGACCCCGGTGGGCTGGATCCCAGCTCCGGGCGCCTCCGGGGCGGAATACCCCGAGAGCCGCTGAACCGCAGGTCCGGAGGCCCGCTCGTCCCCGGCGCCCACCGCACCGGCCACGACGGGTTGTGGCATTTTCATCGGCTGTCTGGGAGTTGTCGAGCGAGAAGCGGAACCACCGTAAGCGGGAGGTGCGAAAGCAGATTCAGGCGTCATTTTCTGGGGCGGCGCGCCGAACTGGGACATCGCGTACGCGTCCGCGGGCTGCTGGGTCACGGGCGCGCCCGGCGTGGTGGCCTCCCCGGTATCCGGTTCGGCCGCCTTCCGCTCGACCGCAACCAGTTTGAAAGCTCGATCCAGCCAGTGCTGACCGTCCCTGTAGGTGACGAAGTAGGAGATCGTTCCCAACAGCAGGGTGACGCACTCGAAAACCACCTGGGTCAGGACCTTCGCCAACGTCACCGCCCCCATCGGTTGGTTGGTGTGGCTGTTGACGAAGCGGTATCCGAGAAACACACCTCCGAGGGTTGTGGACCCCAGGAGCGCAGCCAGGATACCGCAGAGAAGAACAACCCCTCCCAGGATCATCCCGATCAGGCTCAGGATCGGCGCCATCCCCTCGGAGCCGAGGAAAGCCCCACTCGCCGTGAGCAGGGACGGGACCAGCAGCCCCACCATCCACAGCAAGTGCCCGGTCACCCTGCGGCCGACGCCGACAGGCGTGGCCTTCTCGCCGCCGAACTGTCCAGGCATCATTCACTCCTCATGTCGTCGGCTCCCGGCTGGAACCCTCGTTCCTCCCACCGCCGTCATGGGGCTGCGGCTTCCGGGAACGCTGCTCTGTTTCCACCTTCACCCGCCGAAGCGACCTGAGGGAGAAAAAAGCGGCGGGCCGAGCGTACCAAGGCTTCGTGGCCAGAAGTGAACTCTTGAGCTCTCCGCTTCGCTCCCAGACCGATTCGCGCACATCCGCTCCCGGCTCCTCCGGCCCGAAGACGGATGCGTCCACCTGATCCGCCATGGATCTGATCGACAGGCTCGGGTAGTTCTCCTGAAGACTGTCGGCGGATTCCCTGCGTGTGTGGTTCGTGGCCACGGCGAAACCCAGGTCCCTGGCACGGTCCACCACCTCGTCCCAAGCACCGGCCACCTGGTCGGCGATCTCCCCCCTTCTGCGCCGCGTGAAGGCCCGCCGTCCCTTGATGAGAGCGATGACGATCAGTGGGGACAGCACGAGCAGGATCCCTCCAGCACCGATGGCGATCATGATGACGACCTGCACCCAGTCCGGGGCCTGTTCCCTGGGGTCGTCGAACTCCACCTCCTGCTGATCGACGACGACGGTCTCGTCCTCGGCACGTTCAGGGGGAGTCGGTGGTGGATCAACGCGGGGCTTCGGTTTGGGCTTGGGTTGGGGATTCTCGGAACTCGGCAACCGGTTCCGGTCCGGGGTGGGATCGAAATTGACCCAGCCGGCCCCTTCCAGAAAAGCCTCGACCCACACATGGGCCTCGGTTCCGCGCACCTGCCAGCCATGTCCAACCTCGGCGTCGCCGGCAGGGTAGAACCCCATCACCACCCGGACCGGGATGCCGAGTTGCGTCGCCATCAGGGCCATGGCCGCGGCGTACTGCTCATCATCACCAACCCACTGCTCCTGGTTGAACATGTATGCCAACCGTTCCGCGGTGTGCCCGGCCCTGGAGCGGTTGTCGGAACCGTCCGAGTAGAAACCCTCCGTCCGAAGCTTCTGCTCGATCATCGACAGTTCTTCGTAGTGGCTGGCGGCCCCCTGGGTCCATTCCGTGGCGTTCTTGACGAGCACCTCTGGCACCCTGTCCACCCGCGCCAGGGGTGCCGCACCGCCGCGGGCTCCCCTGAGCCCCTCCCGCTGGGAGTCGCTGAGCGGGAGGAGCACCACGTCCGTGACCCGTAGCATGCTGCCGTCACCGATCCGGGCCGTGGTGAGCGCCTGTTTGGTGTTGCGGTTGAAATGCAGTCCACGTGCCTGCCTACCGGATTGTTCCCCCTCGAACTCGATGCGCGCCGGTTCCCCGAAACTCGGCACCCAGACGTCGTCATAGACCTGTGCGGTGATCTCCGAGGCCTGGGTGGCGACCTCCGGCTGCCAGGGCAGCTCCCTCCCCACCCGGAGGTATTCCCCGGCGTTCTGGGAGACGTTGAAAACCACACCGTTCCATTCATCCATCACGGCGAGCCGGAGCCTCCCCCCCGCGGGCATCCCGGAAACCTGGAACAACACATCGTCCTTCTGGTTGAGTTCATACAACCGGTACCTGGTGAGCGGGCTCGGATATTCCTGAAGATTCAGGGGCGGGACGACGTGGTCGCGCAGCACCTGGCGGTGGGCACCGGTGGAGGTGAGTGCATTCACCCCGAGTGCCGCCCCGGCCGCGAGCGTGATCACCATCATCGCCGAGAGCCCCTGCCACGTGCGTCGGGACAGTCCACGGGGCTGACGCACGAGAAACTCCGCGTTCGCCGCACCCGTCCGGCTGATCCGGTGGGCCGTGGCCCAGACGAGCAGTCCGGCGCCCAGCGCCGCCCCCAGCCACAGAACCGTCGGTGTCTGCCGGATGCCGAAAGCGATCCCCAGCGCCAGCCATGCCGTGGTCAACGGCATCGGCCACACCACGGTTCGCGTGAACCTGACGATTCCGACCAGCGCGGCCGAGAACAGGATCCCACCCAGCAGAGGGGCTGCTTGCGGACCGGACAGGTCACCCGCGGGTGTGGCCACCGTCAGGATGTCGTACCACCCCTGGTAGGTGAGCTGCATCAACCGGGCGATGGTGGTGAGGCTGGGAACGAAACCGTTGATCATCGTTTCCGGGAGCGCAAATGGTCCCCCCAGCAGCAGGTAGGCCGCGAGGATCGCAGCGAGCCACAACGCTGCGCTCCAGCGAAACCGGGCAGCCAGCAAGGGGATGAGGGCGCCAGCCGTGATCCCGACCAATGCAGGCAGATAGCCGGATATCCCCCCGAAGACCGGTTGGAAGGCCACGACCCCCGGAAGCAGCAGCAGCCATGCCCCCACGACCCGGGGCAGCGAAAAGACATTCTCGCTTCTCATGCCAGGCCCCCGACCGCCGGACGCAACTCGTCCAGCTCCGCGATGTCCATGACCACCAGGTCCCCGACCCTGCGCCTGGCCAGGCCCTCGCCGTCCAAACATCTGATGGCGAACGGGAACACTCCCGGCGGCAGAGCGAGCTGCGCCGAGCGCAGCGCCGCCGGACTGGGATTTCCCGTGACGAACGCGGTCACTGATACTCCCGGCATGGAACCGTGCTTGACCACCAGCTCACGAAGTTCGTGGCCTCTGTCCCCCAGCTCCACCCCGGAGAGCCGATCCAACAGACCCATCGCGTTCGGGAAAGGGAGCTCCCCCGTCGATGTGCAGACGGTGACCTGTCTCTCCTCCCGCAGTGCGGAGACCCCCAGGGAACCTGCGACGGAAACGGCCAGCTCGAAATCTTCCGAGGACGCGTAGTCGCCGGCGAGGGTGGACAGCAGGATGAGCAGGTGGGCCCGCATGGTCTCCTCGAACTGCCGAACCATCAGTTTCCCGGTCCGGGCCGTCGTACGCCAGTGAACGGAGCGCCGGTCATCGCCCGGAACGTATTCCCGCAGGGCGTGGAAGGAGACGTCCGAGGAGGAGAGGTTCTGAGTCGCAACCCCCTCGATGTCCCGCAGGAAACCGATTGCCCCGGCCTCCAACGACAGCACACGCGGATGAACGAACAACTCGCTCACGTCCGACAGGGTTTTCTTGCGGCTCACCACCGCAAGCGGATCCGTCATGGCGGATCGCACCGGCCCCAACGAGATCACCCCACGACGTCGCGCTGGAATCGAAAAGGGTTCCTCGTGCACCTGCCCGGGACCGAGCGGCGGCACCCGGAAGGACGCGACCTCCCCGTTCACCGGAAACTCGAGAGTTGCAGAACCGGACGACCTGCCCGGAGCCGAACGGACCTGCACATTCCCCCTGGCCTCGTCACCCACCTGGACCCTTGGGCGCTGGAGCTCGAACAGCACCTCGTGTTCCTGTTTTCCCAGCACGGACAGGACCGCGACGAACATCACCACGACACACATCACGCACAGGGCCCTGAACTCCAACCACCCGAGCCACCACCCCGGGATCCCCGTCACCACGATCCCGATGAGCAGGGACCAGCCGAGCGCGGTGACGGACGCGACAGGACGGGAACGAGAGATGCGCCGCAGAACCCGGATCGGGCCGGGCTTCTTCGACACGGCTGCTGCAACGGCGGGCGCTGGCACGGCGTTCAGGCGTTCATCCGGTTCGTGGGGGCTTCCACGGAGGCGAGCACCCGGGCGATCACGTCGGTCGGCCTCACGCCGGCGAACTCCGCTTCGGGCGACATGATCAGCCGATGTGTCCACACCGGTGCCGCCAGTTCCTTGACGTCATCGGGCAGGACGTAGTTGCGCCCGTGGGCGGCCGCCCACACCCGGGCCGCCCGGACCATGGCGATAGCACCACGGGTGGAGACGCCCATCGATGTGTCCTCGTCGTCCCGCGTGGCCTCCACCAGTCGCTGGGCGTAGTGCAACACCGAGTTGTCCACGTAGTTGTCCTTGACGGACTCGATCATCTCGGCCACGGCCTGTTGGGCGAGCACGGGGTTGAGCCGCTTGGAGCGGTCCGGCTGGGAGGAGCCCGCGAGCACGTGAATCGCCGCCTCCGTGTCGGGATATCCCACCGACGTCTTCATGAGGAAGCGGTCAAGCTGAGCCTCGGGCAGCCGGTAGGTGCCGGCCTGTTCGACGGGGTTCTGGGTTGCGATGACCATGAACGGCCGCTCCGTGGGATAGCGCTGACCGTCCACAGTGACCTGCGCCTCCTCCATCACCTCGAGCAACGCCGACTGGGTTTTCGGCGATGCACGGTTGATCTCGTCGGCCAGCACGATCGAGCTGAAGACGGGGCCGTGATGGAAGGTCCATCGTGAGGTCGCCTGGTCGTACATGGTGATGCCCGTGATGTCGGAGGGCAGCAGGTCCGGGGTGAACTGGATCCGGTTGTGGCTGCCATGGACAGAAGCTGCAATTGCCCTTGCGAGAGCGGTTTTTCCGGTCCCCGGCGCATCCTCGAGAAGCAGATGTCCCTCTGCAAGCATGCATGTCAGTGCAAGGCGAATCACCGGGGCCTTGCCGAGCAGCGCATGCCCGACGTTGTCGGTCAGCCGCGCGAAGGTGTCCGCGAAGAATGCGGCCTGTTCCGGATTCATGGTCATCTTGGGTCAATCACCTTTGTTTTCGGTCGGGACATTCACCTGCACCGCGCAGTGATGTCAAATCCGTTCGGGGGAACGTTGTAGTTCGCAGGGAACACCCAGTCCGTGGACTGTCTGCTCGCGTTGCCGCTGGCGTCGACCGGCCCCACTTTCACCTTGGCCACGTCTTCCTCATCGACGGGGTTGGGCAGCTCGCACTTGGCGCTCTCCCCCGGCTCCCAGTTCTGCAGGGTCACCTTGAAGGCGCTGCATCCCCGTCCGCGTTCGTCCGGGCACTCGGCCGAATCGCCCCTGGAAAGGGTCGCCTTCGTGTCACCCCAGGTCGATGCGCAGGACTCAGCGGAGTAGTCACTCCAGTCACCGTACTCATTCTGTGTCCTGGCCTTCACGCAGACATTCTGCTTGCGGTCATCTCCCTTGTCCACGGAGCCGGAGAGATCAGTCGTCGTCCACGTCTGGGTGTCAGGGTTCTTCCCTTCTGCCTTCACCGTGCTCGTGAGCTCGACCTGCTTGACCCGTGCACCATTGCTGGTGCCCGGCACCTGCCAACGGAGAGTGACGTGATCCACCCCGGCCTCGCTGCTCACGACGGGCGCCTGGGGTGGCCCGTAGGCGGTCACGGTTGCGGTCGCCGCCTCGCCCTCGGAGGTCTGCCCCAGCACGTTCGCAACGGCGACGAGCCGCACGGTCACTGCCTGTCCCAGCTGGAAGGCGGGGCTGCTGACCAGCGTCGTGCCGGGTTTCACCGTTCCGGAGTGACCGCCGGCGCTCCACCGGTAGGTGATCTCATCCGCCTTGATACCGGTCCCGGAGGCAGCCCCGAAACTGAATTCGACCTCCGAACCCTTTCCGGTCGGTTTCAGCGAGAATCCGGTCGGCGCTCCCGGCGGCTGGAAAGCACGCACGGCGTTCGATGACGGTGATGAATCCGACCATTTGCCGGACTTGTTGGTGGAACGAACGGAGAAGGTGATGGTCTCGGTGGAGGGATCCATCGGGGTGGTGCAGCTGGTGTCCTGCTGTTCCGGACACACCTCCTTCCCGTTCGCGTCGGTCACCACGTAACGGAAGTTCGAGTCCCCGTTCGGGTTGCCGGGCTGGGACCACTTGATGTTCGCCCTGGGTTTCACCGAGCTCGAGCTGCTGTCCATGGTCACGGTGGGAGCCCCTTGGTTCGACGGCGCACCGGCCGGGGTCTCGGGTCGCGACTCGTCGCTGGTCGGTGGGGCGAGCTGGCTGTTCTCGTCGGTCAACCGGTTGTGGGCCGTCACGGTGAAGGTGTAGGCCTGCCCGTTCGTCAGGCCGGTCCACGTGAGGCTCGTGGCGGTGGTCTCCTGTTTCTGGCCACCCGGATACATCGTGACGGTGTACCGCGTCACCGGTGAACCACCTCCCGGAACCGTTGCAGGCTCCCAGGCCAGGGCGATCTGCTGATCTCCGAAGACCGCAGTGGGAGCGGACGGCTTCGAAGGTAGCGCGTCCACCAGGATCTCGTTGCTCGGTTCGGAGTGCGGACTGCGGGAATTCAGATCGCCCTCGGCCACCTCCGCCTTGACGGTGAAGGTGTAACGACCGCTGTTCGCCAATCCCGGGATGTCGCAGGTGGTCTGGAGGCCGCAGCTCCTGCTGCCCCCCTGCCAGAAGACGGTGAACCCCTTCGGGGTGGCACCACGCCAGCCGCTGTGTGTCCACGAGACACGGGCGGTCTGGGATCCCGCGTACTGGGCCGTCACCGCCGTGGGCGCCCGGGGAACGTCCTTCACGATGACGCGGATCACTCCCGTGCGTTCCCTGGAGGGATCCTTCGTGGCGTCGGCGACCCGGAAGGTGACGAGGACGTCATCAACGGTGTCGGCGCCGGTCCCGGAATCCGTGGGGGTGACCTTGATGACGTTGCCCTCGTTGGTGACCGTGGCCGATCCGCGAACCTGCGGACTGCCGACCAGGGAGATCTCCCCTCCCGTGTCCGCGAACGGATTCGTGACCCACCTGGCCAGGTCGAAGGAGGCAGTGTTGCCGACCCGACCGTCGCGTTCGACGATCTCCGAGATCGTCATGGGAGGCCGGGTGGATGCGATCACGGTGACCGGGATGGTCATGTTGACCGGTGCAGTGGAGCCGTCGTGAACCTGGACGATCACGGAACCCGTGGACCCGACCGGGGTTCCCTTGGGCACGGAAACGCTGAGTTCCTGCCCGGAGACACCGGCCTGCACCGGGCCATCGGTGCTCACCAGGGAATAGGCCATGATGTCGTTGTCGCCCGGATTCGGGTCCGAGACCATGGCGCTCAACGAGACCTGTTGAGGTGCCTCATCGGGAGCGACCTTCAGCTGCGTGGGTCTCAACTGGGGAGGTTGCTGTCCATCGCCCTCGACGATGACGCTGAGGCTGAGTTTGCTCTTGAGCGCGGTCGGATCGTCCATGGACGATCCGTCGGTGACCTCGAAGGAAACCGTGGTCTGCCCCGAGAATTTCTTGTCGGGGGTGAATTCGATGGTCTGGTCGTCGATCACCCGAACGCCGTTGTTGCCCACGTCGAGGCTCCCCCCCGATCCCGCCACCACCGAGTCGACGCTGGTCAGGCGCGCCGTACGCCCGGGTCTGGTGACAACCCAGTCGGCGAACCGCACCGTCAGGGGCTCGCCGGCCTTGACGCGGGCCTGCCCCCTACCCGTGTTGATCGCGGGTGGAATGGTCTGGCGTCCGGGCACCACGACGGCGGCCCGCGAGGACAGCCCGTCGGGGTCGGTGACGGTGTAGAGCACGATCTGCCGATCATCGGCGAGGGGCACCGTGACCGTCCCGCCCTCGACCGTGGCCGGGGACTCGGCGGTGACCTTCAACTCGGAGACGACGCCGTCCGGGTCGGAGTCGTTCTCCAGCACGGGAACCTCGACCTGCTCCGCCCCCACGATCGCAGCGGTGGGGACCACGTCGTCGTTGGCGACGGGCACCTTCGGTGGAACGTCCGAGGAGACCCGAACCGTGATGACCCCCCTGTCCGAGACCCCGCCGCCGTCCGTGATCGTGTAGTACAGGTGATAGGTCCCTTCCTGGGCAGGAGTCACCACGACGACCCTCTGCCCCCGGGTCTGCGCCTGCGGATCCCAGCTGTCATCGGTCGGGGTGGCGGATCCCTTCACCAGCTGCAGCTGATCCCCGTCGGGGTCGATGTCATTGGCGAGGGCGGGGATCTCCAACCTGGTTGATGGCCTGGCCGCGACCTCATCAGCCACCGCTACAGGGGCCTGATTGGCTTCGGGCGGCGGCACCACGCCGACGCGGACCACGCCCTCCCCCTCTGCGCCGAAACGGTCGATCACACGGTAGGTGAACGTGTCGGTGCCGGCGCCCCCCTTCGATGCGTCATAGACGAGAAAGTTTCCCTCGATTTTCACGGCGCCGAGTTTCGGCACCTGGTTCCCGAGCCCCCCCAGGGTGACCGAGTCGCCGTCAGGGTCTATGCCGTCCAACGGCACCGGTATCCGCACGGAGGACCCTGCGAAGGTCCGGGAATCGATCTGTTTGGGGGCCGGTTGCTCGTTGTGCTCGTCCTCGGCTCGGATGTTGATGGTCACCGTCGTCGATGCCGGGTTTCCCTGTGAATCCCGGACGGTGTAGATGGCCTCCGCCGTACCTGCCTGGCCACCGGCCCGGAACCGGACCATCCCGTTCGAGACGAAGAATTCACCCAGTTCCCGATCGGAGCGCACGTCAAAATCCGGCGACAGCGAGAGGTCGAGATCCGCCGGGGAGTGATCGTTGCTCAGCACCGGCACGGTCACCAGGTCCCTGACCCGCACCACTGAGTTGTCCGGCATGACCACGGGGGACTGCACCGTGGAAGGAGGTTCTTTCGGGATCACCAGCACCTTCGCCGTCGCCGAGGCGTGCCCGTTGCTGACGGTGTAGGTGAAGCTCTGCGGGGAGTCGATTCCGGCCGGGGCGGTGATCCTCAGCAGCGAGTGCCTGACCACCTCGATGTTCAGCCCGGGTGCACCGGTCTGGGACACTTCTTGGATTGCCAACACCCCACCCGCCGGGTCGAAGTCGTTGTCGAGCGCATTAATGGTCAGCGAGCCGTTTGCCGGCAGCAGCCCCAGGTCGTTCTCGGGAACCGGCTGGAGCCCCGAGGAGTTCGGGTCGATCACGTCGACCCGAATGCGACCCTTCGCGTTGTTGGGGCCATCCGTGATCCCGTAGACCAGCGTGTAGTTGCCCGCCTTCGACGCCGTGAAGCGGATGGTACCCGCCTGGTAGTCGGGTTTGAGCTCCACCCCTTCGGGTGCGGTGGAGACCTCCACGAGCTTCAGGTCGTCGGAGTCAGGATCCGTGTCGTTGCTGCGGGGGTCGAGTGTGATCGCGTGGCCGACCGTCGCGACGTAATGGTCGTTGTTGGCCACGGGCGGGGAGTTGGTGGACCCCGGTGAGACCTGCACGGCCAGCTCCCCGGAGGCCGCATCCCTGCCGTCGGAGACCGTCAGGCTCACCGAGCGCCGCCCGGGCCCTCCCTTCCCGAGGTCCTTCACCGAGACGTAGCCATCGGGACGCCACGTCATCTCGAGGCTGTCGTCCTCGGCGGCGGCCTGTTGGAGGTAGATGGGATCACCGTCCGGGTCCACCCAGTCCGCGAGCACCGAATACCCGGCGGATGCCCGTTCGCTCAGGTTGACCTGACTGTCGCGGATCTTGTGGGGTGCGGAGTTCTCGTTCTCCGCACGAAGGTTGACCGTGACGGTCGCCACATTCGAGACGTCCACCCCGTCAAAGGCCTGATAGGTGAACGTGATCGGCCCCTTCGCGTCCGCAGGAACCTCGATGCGCAGCGCACGGCCCTCCTTGGCCTGTGAAACCTTGATGCCATCGGGGACTTTCTGGATTATCGCGGTCAACACGTCACCGTCGAGGTCGATGTCGTTGCTCAGAACGGGAAGCACCGTCGCGGTTCCCGGCCGTGCCCCCAATTCATCGTCCACGGCCTGCGGTGGATGCTGTTCCTCGGAGAACTCACGGTTCTGGGACTTCTCGGTATCCTCGGTTTCCTTTTCCCGCTTGTCGTCGACCAGCTGGGACTCGGCCTGTTCCCAGTTGTCCACCTTCACCATCTGTTTCAAGGGTAGGAAAACATCGCCGGTGACCTCGTCGTTGATGACGATCACCTTCCTGTTGGTGCGGAAAACAGGTTGCTTGGCGCTGGCCAGCGCAGGATACTGGGCACGTTCGTACTGATCACCCCCGCAGTCGCGAACGTAGTAGCCCGATTCCGCCCACAGCGCATAGGTGCAGCCCTCCAGCTGCACCGGTGCGGTCGGTTTGCCGCTCGGGATGCTCTCCCGAGTTACCCTGCCTGAAGACATCTCCACCCTGAGCAGCTCCGAGGGTGTGGCGACGACGACCGTTCCGGAGGGCCCCGAGGGTTGCTGCAGAACTCCGCTCGTGAGTGCTTCCTCCGTCACGGAACGCCCGTCAACGGTCAAGGTGGTGCCGTCCAGCACCACGACCCTGTCCCCCACCACCGTCAGCTGGGCCGAGTCCGAGAGTCTTCCCTCCAGTTTGCGGCCCTGCTCCTTGACAACGGCCTCGGTCCCCGCACCGGTGATGGTGTAGAGCTGCCCGTCCGCGGTCATCACGTACCCGGTTCCGTCCGTGCCAACCGCGACCCTGGGGGTGTCCAGCCCGTTGAGGAGCGGCTCGGACGTGAGGCTGAAACTGGCCGCTCCCCGGGTGTCGGTGGCCCACACCCGCCCCTCGCCCCGGTCCGCGAAGAGCACCTCGTTGCCGCCATGGGCCGTCAGCACCCCGGCCACTCCTGCCTCGCCGAGAAAAGTGAGTGAGGCCACGTCCACAGGGTGCACGGTGTCGGAGCCCCGCACCACGACATTGCCTGCGGACTGGGTGACGTCGAAGGAGCTGCTGGGGGGACGGAGCGCGCCGTCGATGGTCTGGGACTCATGGTTGAGGTGCCCCACGAGTCGCTTGGTCTGGTTGGTCACCCAGACGCCACCGTCATTCAGCTCGACATCGGCTGCGGGTACTCCTCGGTGGATCAGGGCGAGAATCCCGAGAGAGAGCACGACAAGACCAACCAGTGTGGTCTCAACACGCTTGCGCGTGACCAGAGCCATGCGTTCTTCTCCCTACTTTCTCGCCGGCCGGGTGGTCGGTCCAGGCGCTCCCGTTAACCTTCCGGCAGGCGCCCGGACTGAGTGGAACATTAAAGGGTCGCCCGGGCCCGTCCCCAAACAACGGGGTGTACGGACCCGTACGAGACTAGCTCCCTCAGACATAACGCCTAGTCAGGCTCGTTTGCTTTTCTGTTTCAGATGTAAATCAGTTCACCCGGGGAGGGCGATCCGTGCAGGCGGTCCTCCTTTTAGATGACACCCTTTAGGGTAGTCCACATGCTCCCTCCCCTCAGCCGCGGCGCCCTGACCCAGCAGATGGCGGCTGCACGAAGCAGGGCGGGGTTGTCCATCCGACGTGCTGCGGCGATAGCCGATGTGCCCGCATCGACCGCTCAGGGATGGCTCGAGGGAAGACACCTACCGACCCCCTCTCTGATGCCACAGTTCATGACCCTGTTGCGCGCCCTGCAACTCGTCACGGTGCACGACGAGACGGCCTGGGTGGATGCGCTGAACCGGATGCGTCGCTCCAGCATCGTCGACGCCCCCCCGTACGTGGGGCTGCGCCCCTACACCACCGCGGAGGCCGGCATCTTCACCGGGCGGGGGCGCGCCCTGGAAGAGCTGCTGGAGGCATGCTCCCGGGCCCGCCCACCACGGATCGTGACGGTCACCGGGGCACCAGGAACGGGAAAGTCTTCTCTCCTGGCCGCAGGGCTCATCGGACGCGGTACCGCACCGGACGGCCCGCTGTCGCATCTGTCACCCGTCCAGTTGACGATACGTGACGTGCTCGGTTGGAAGGCTCCCCGGGATGCGACCCTGCTGGTCATCGACCAGTTCGAGGAGCTGCTGCGATGCACAACGACAGAGGTCGAGAAAATCGTCACCGCTTTGTATCACCTGCCCGATCAGGTGACCTGCGTGATCGGTTTGAACGCGAATGCAGTGGGGACCGTGCTGCGCCAGGAACGCCTCGCCCCGTTCCTGGCCTCCCCCGTCCTCGTCGGTCCCCTCACCACCGCCGAGTACCGGCAGATCATCGAGGTCCCGGCCCGTCACCACGGGCGCGCGGTCTCCGCCGAGTTGACCCATGTGCTGATCCGCGACCTGCACCAGTACGGTTATCCCGATCCGGGAATCGTGCTGCCGTTGCTGTCGAACACCTTGAAACGCTGTTGGAACGCCGCCCCGGGGGAAACCCTCACCACCTCCGACTACCTGACCTCGGGTGGCCTGTGGACCTCGTTGAACGACGAGGCCGAGGCAGTCTGGCAGGCCCTGCCTGCGCAGGACCGCCCGTTGGTCAGACGCCTGATGCTGTCACTGGTGATCGTGGACGCGAACCGGCTTCTCCGGCGCTCGATCCCCTTCGACTCGTTGTCGTCGCGGATGGTTCCGGTGGCGGAGGCGTTCATCGCATCCCGCATCCTGACCCGAAGCGAGGAACATCTGACCATCACCCACGAAGCCCTCCCGACCCACTGGCACCGACTGCGCGGCTGGGTGGAGCAGGAGGAGGCGACGCTGCTGGTGGGGCGGCGCATTCACATGGCGACGAAACTCTGGGACGAGGGTGGTCGGGCACCGGAGGGGCTGATGCCCGTGGAGGCGGAGATGTGGCAGTCCTGGGCGAGGGCCGAGGACGCCCCCGTGCTCTCGAAGAACGAACACGAGTTCATCGATGCATCGCTGGCCCTGGGCCGCACTCACGAGGAGGAACAGGAGAACCGCCTGAAACACACCCGCAGGCAACGACGCACGGCGTTGGGGATCGCGGCGGTCGCCGTTGTCCTGGCGGTCGTGGCCGCCTTCCTGGGTATCCAGTCCGCTGTCCTGACCCAGCAGGCCAACACCGCGACCCGCGCCGCGCGGTCCCAGCAGTTGGCCCTGGTCTCGGACCAGATCCGCAACACGGACCCGAACGAGGCCGCACAGCTCGCCGTCGCGGCACACCGCTTGGAGGACAATCCCCACACCCGCTCCACCGTCATCGAGTCCGCCGGGGGGATGTCCTCACTGCGGGTCAACGGCATCGCGGGAAACACCGTGGTGGCCGTCGCACCGGGAAACGACATCGTTCTGCGGGGTGACAGCCAGGGCCACCTCACCGTATGGCGCGACGGGAACCTGAAATCGGAACCCGAGCTCGTCGAGACCGATGGCGGACAGTTGTTCGCGGTGCAACCGGTTCTGCGCGACGGGCGGTACCTCGTGATCGTCGCGGGGCAGAGGACGGCATCGGTCTGGGACCTGACAACCTCCGCCCGCAAGCTGGGTGAGTGGGCGGTCGCGGGGGTCTCCTCCTACAGCGCCGCCTGGCAGGGAACGGTTGCCCTGATCGGGAATCTCCACGGCGAGGTGCAGCGCATCGACCTCGCGGACCCGGAACACCCCGAGGTGCGCGCCCCGCTGCGAACCGGCGAGGATGTCGCGGTGACGGCGCTCACCGCGACACCCGATCTCGTCGTGGCGAGCGCCTCCCGCAACAGGCTCGCCCTGTTCGACTCAGCGGGAACCGCCCTGCCGGATCTCCAGGTGCCCGGTCAGGTGATGTCCCTGGACGTCTCGGAGGACGGCACGGAGATCCTGGCGGGCAGCAGTGCATCGAAGGCCCTGCTGCTCGAGGTCTCCGGCATCACACTGCACACCAGCCACGAGTTCCTCATGAAATCGGGCGTGCACGCGGTCAAACACCTGGGCGACCGCGTGGCACTGGGTGGCTCCCAGGGCGAGCTCGTGATCGCTGACAAAACGGGCGAGATCACCGAACGCCGCCCCCTCCGCAGCGTCGTGACGAGCATCTCCCGGAGTTCCGCCGGAATCCTGACCGGAACCACGGAAGGAACCCTCGCCCTGTGGCCACCACTGCCCACGCTGCTGCGCACGAACGGCGTCAAGATCCACGACATCAGGCGAATGGGCGGGAAAACCATCATCACGACCGCCGCCGGACCGCGTGTCCTGGACGCCACCGCCCCGGGATCCCCGGAGCTGGCGGTGCCGGCCGGTCCCGACGGCAGTGACTACCTGCCCCACGTGACCTCCGATGTCACGGGCAGCACCCTGGCGACGCAATCGCGCGACGGGAGGGTGGTGCTGCTCCGGTTCACGGGCAACGGATACGAAACGGAACAGGTCATCGACGAAACCACCACGGTGGTGGACCTGGTGCTCTCCCCCGATGGCAGGCGTTTGGCCATCGGGCACAGGAGCCAGGCCGGCTATGACATCTACCGGCGAAGCAGCACGGGTTGGGAACTCACCGGCACCCTCCACGCCTGGCCGGGCGGGCTGGCCTTCAATTCCGATGGCACGCTCGCGGCCGCGATGAGCGCCGATGGCACGGGCTACGTGGTGGCGGCCGTCACCGATTCCGGCCCGGAACTCCTGGCGGAGGCGGGACTCCCCGACCAGGTGGTTCCCAGCGCCTTCGACTTCTCCCCTTCCGGTCTTCTGGCGGTGGGAGCGTTGAACGGTGGGGTCTCGATCATTGACCTGAGTGACCCTGCCAAACCGCATGCCACGGCCCGGGTCCTCGACGCCCACGCCTCCCTGGAGCGGCTGCGATTCAGCCTGGACGGGAAACACCTGCTGGCCACGAGCATCGAGGGGGACCTGTGGGTCTGGGACGGCGCGGAGGAAACCCCTGCGCTGAGCCTGCGCATCAAGCATCCCACGGCCTCGATCGCGGGAGCCGACCTGGCCGATGATCAGCTGCTGCTGGCCCTCTCCGACAACACGGCCGTGACCTGGCCGGGCAATGCCACGGCGGCGGCCGCCGATCTGTGTTCCCGCCTGGGGACTCCCCTCACCAGCCGGGAATGGACCCAGCTGGCGCCCGGGGTTCCCTTCATGAACGGCTGCTCCTGAACCCGAGGGATCACCCATGACACCAAGGGGTCGTGGCGGCACGTCGCCGACGATGCACGCCAGCTCACGAGAACCGCCATGACGGCAGTCTCTGTTCCGCACCCAGCCCGCTCCTGAAACGGTTTCCGTGACACTGCCCACGGCCACCAATGCCCCCGGATTCACTCATCTAGGATCACCGGGTGTCGCATTCCCTGAACCGCCGGATCCTTGAGTTGGCCCTACCCGCTTTCGCGGCGCTGGTGGCCCAGCCCCTGTTCGTCATGGCCGACACCGCGATCGTCGGGCAGCTGGGCACGGACCCCCTGGCCGGGCTGGGGGTGGGTTCCACACTGACCCTGGCGCTGGCCGGGATGTTCGTGTTCCTCGCCTACGGTTCCACCGCCACCGTGGCTCGCCTGATGGGAGCGGGCCGGGAGAAGGACGCGGCGGAATCCGGCATCCAGGCCATGTGGCTGGCTCTGCTCCTCGGCGCGGTGGTCGGCGCGATCTCCTGGGGGTTCGCGCCGCAGCTGGCCGCCTGGCTCGGGGCCGAGGGCGTGGTCCACGAAGAGGCCGTGGCCTACCTCCGCTGGTCGCTGCCGGGCCTGCCCGGCATGTTCCTGGTGCTGGCGGCGACGGGAACGCTACGGGGGATGGCGGATGGCCGCACCCCCATGGTCCTGGCGATCGGCGCCGCCGTCCTGAACCTGGCCGGGGACATCGTGCTGGTCCTCGGTCTCGGCACGGGGATCGCGGGTTCGGGGGCCGCCACCGCGTTCGCCGAAACGCTCATGGGATTGACGGCAGCAGGGATCGTGGCCCGCGGTGCGGCCAGGGTGGGGGCGCGGCGAGGTCCCCGGCCGGCGGGGATGCGGACCGGCCTGGTGGTCGGTGTTCCGCTGCTGATCCGCACCCTGGCGTTGCGCGCCGCCCTGCTGCTGACCACCTGGGCGGCGGCCCGTTCGGGTGCCGTGGCCCTGGCTGCGCACCAGGTCGGGTTCACGGTCTGGAGTTTCCTGCAGTACGTGCTGGACGCCCTGGCGATCGCCGGGCAAACCCTCATCGGGCAGGCCCTCGGGGCCTCCAGGCCCGGCGAGGCCCGGGCGCTGTCGCGCCGCATGACCGGTTGGTCGCTCTGCGCCGGTCTTCTGCTCGGGATCGTGACCCTGCTCGTCAGGCATCCCCTGGCGTCGCTGTTCACCCCGGACCGTGAAGTGCGTGACGCGGTGGCGGCGGTACTGGTGGTGATCGGTGGCACGCTGGTGATCGCGTCCTGGGTGACCCTGTTCGACGGGGTCCTGATCGGCGCCGGGGACGGCCCCTACCTGGCCCGCGCCAGCCTGATCACCCTGGCCGTGTACGCGCCGCTGGCGCTGGCCGTGACATGGCTGGCCCGGGGGGGCCTTCCGGGCCTGGTCTGGTTGTGGCTGGCGTTCACCATCGGTTTCATGGGGACCCGGGCCGTCACCCTGTGGTGGCGGGAACGCTCGGATGCCTGGCTCGTCACCGGCTGAGCCCCGGGGGAACCTCATACAGTGTCCGTATGGATACAGTGTCCGTATGGAAGATTCAACCAAGTCTCCCGGTCTGGAGGCCGATCTCCTGGTGATCGGCTGGGGCAAGGCCGGCAAGACCCTGGCCCGTGACCTCGCGTCCTCCGGCAGGCGCGTGGTGCTGGTGGAACGCGACGACACCATGATCGGCGGCACCTGCATCAACGTGGCCTGCGTCCCGACCAAGACCCTCGTCAATCTCGCGGAGCGCCGCGGCGACCGGGACCCGGACGATTACCTGAAGCAGGCCATCGCATCCCGGGACTCGCTGATCGACAGGCTCCGCGCCGCCAACGAGGCGATGCTCTCCGGCCTGGAGAACGTCACCCTCGTGCGCGGTGAGGCCCGGTTCACCGGCCCCCGCAGGATCCGGGTCAAGGCCGGGGAGGAGACCCTCGACATCACCGCAGGGGCCGTGGTCGTCAACACCGGTACCTCACCGCTGGTGCCCGAGATCCCGGGCGTCGACGGGAAGTTCGTCCACGACTCCACCACCATCCAGCACATCGCCGGTGGAAGGGTTCCCGGGACCCTGACGATCATCGGGGGCGGGTTCATCGGTTTGGAGTTCGCCAGCATGTTCGCTGCCTTCGGTTCGGCGGTGCGGATCCTGGAACGCGGCCCCGTTTTCCTGCCCCGCCTCGACGACGACGTGCGCGAGGCGGTGGTGACCACCCTCGCCGACCGCGGCGTGGAGATCGTCACGAACGCCCCCGTCTCGGCGATCGAGGAGGACGGCAGACGGGTGATCTCCAGGGCCGGGTCCTTCGACACGGACGCGGTGCTGGTGGCGGTCGGACGCAAACCCGAGACCACGGCCCTGGACCTGCCCGCCGCCGGGATCGCCACCGACGACCGCGGTTTCATCGTCGTCGACGATCACCTCCGAACCAGCGCCGAGGGCGTGTGGGCGGTGGGTGACGTCAACGGGGGTCCGCAGTTCACCTACGTCTCCCTCGACGACTACCGGATCGTGAAGGATCAGCTCGCCGGGGATTCGACACGCTCCCGGGCGGACCGCAGGGCGATCCCGACGACCACCTTCATCACTCCCCCGTTGGCGCAGGTCGGACTCAGCGAACGCGAGGCCACCGAGCGGGGGGTGTCCTATCTGGTTGCCTCGAAGCCGGTCGCGAAAATCGCGGCGATGCCGCGTCCGAAGACCCTGGGCGAGACCCACGGCCTGATCAAGGTGCTGGCCGACCCGGAAACCGGCGAGGTGCTCGGGGCCACGATCTTCAGTGTCGACGCCCAGGAGGTGATCAACCTGGTCGCCCTGGCCATGCGCAGCAGAATCACCGCGACCGCGCTGCGCGACGGCATCTGGACCCACCCCTCCACCACCGAGGCCCTCAACGAGGTCCTGGGCGAGCTGCACACACCCTGACTCGAGAAAAAGCGGGGGCAAACATGACTTGACATGTCTGCCCCCGCATACACCTTTGCCTTGGAAGGATTTCTAGCGCTGGATGCGGAACAGCTGGACCGCCTTTCGGAAGAATGTGGGCAAGAATTCCCCGAAGAAGTAGCGGAAGAAATCTCGCAAGAAATAGCAAGGGATGATGATGACGAACCAGATCGGCGTCACGAGGACCGCCCGCAGGGTCTCCTCCTCAAGGCACAGGATGACCAGGCTGACCGCGAAGAAGACGAGCACCATCCAGGCCGTGAAGACACCGCCGGGCATCTTGTAGGTGGACTTGGCGTGCAGCTCGGGGTGCTTCTTCCGGTAGACGAGGTAGCACACCACGATGAGCGCCCAGATGAACAGGAACAGCACCGAGGTGATCGAGGTGACCAGAACGAACGCCTGGTTGATGGTCTCGGAGGCGTAGAGGAAACCGATACCGCACAACAGCAGCAGGCAGGAGCAGATGAGGGCGTTCTGGGGAACGTTGCGCCGCGACAGTTTGCCGAAGATTCGCGGGGCCTGGCCGTCCTCGGCCAACCCGTACATCATTCGGGATGTGGAGTAGAGCCCCGAGTTGTCGGAGGAGGCCGCAGCGGTCAACAACACGAAGTTCATCACCGAGGCGGCCGCCCCGAAACCACTCAGCTGGAACATGGCGGTGAAGGGGCTCTCGCCCGGGACGACCGCGCGCCACGGGATGACCACGCAGATGGCGGCCAGGGCCAGCACGTAGAACAGGGCGAGCCGCACGGGAATGGCGTTGATGGCCTTGGGCAGGTTGCGCTCGGGGTTGTGGGTCTCGGCCGCCGCGGTGCCGACCACCTCGAGGCCGACGAAGGCAAAGAAGGCGATCTGGAAACCGGCGAGGAACCCGGGGAAGCCGTTCGGGAAGAAGCCGCCGTCGTTCCACAGGTTCTCGACGGTTGCGCGATGTCCCGCTTCCGAGACGAATCCGGAGAAGAGCAGGCTGGCGGCGACGATGATGAGCGCACCGACCGCCACCAGCTTGATCAGGGCGAACCAGAACTCCGCCTCGCCGAAGTACTTGACCGCCACCACGTTCAGGACGAACAGCAGCAGCGCCAGCACCGCGGCGGGCAGCCACTTCGGCACTTCCGGCCACCAGAACCTGGCGTATCCGGTGATGGCGGCCAGGTCGCCCATGGCCGCCACGATCCAGGCGAACCAGTAGGTCCAGCCCGCGATGAACCCGCCCGCCGGTCCGAGCACGTCCTCGGCTATGTCGCGGAAGGACTTGTACTTCAGGTTCGACAGGAGCATCTCGCCCATGGCCCGCATCATGAAGTACAGGAAGAACCCGACAACGGCGTAGACCAGCATGCTGGAGGGGCCCGCCTGGTTGATGGTGTTGCTGGACCCCATGAACATGCCGGTGCCGATGGCGCCACCCAGGGCCATCAGCTGCAGGTGACGGTTGCTCAGGCCGCGCTGCAGCCCCTGACCGTCCTCGTTGACATCGCCCTCGACCACCACGTCATTGGGCGCATCATTCGGGGGGTTACTCATCTGGGAACTCCTTCGTTCTGTGTTGAGGTCTCGTCACCCGCCCGGGCAGAACCGACCCCGGGCGGGTGATGTTGTTCACGGTCTTCCGGTGGCCACTTTCCGGACGTGAGGGGAGGTGCTGGCGGACAACAACCCCCCGTAGCTGGGCAGGAACCTGATCTCGGAACCCACCCTCACCGGGGTTTCGGCGTCGGTGACGTCGACGATCAGATGGTCGCTGCTGGCGCCCAGCACCTCGATTCCCGGGTCAACCGGCTCGATGGCGTCCGGGGCGGCGTCCTGGCGGCCGAGGTCGCAGATGGCGCGCAGTCTCAGCCCCCGGTCGGTGAAGTGCGTGGTGTTGCCGAAGGCATCCTGCCCGGTCCGGCCGATCGGAACCGACGGTTTGCGTTGCAGCTCAATGATCCCACCGACCAGTTCCACCGTATCCTGCCGGGTCCCGGGCCAGGGTGAACGATCCAGGACGTTGCGACCCAGGACGATCGCCTCGCCGATGCGCAGGTTGTTGATGCCTGCAGGCATCTCCCCGCTGGCCAGCAACGGAAGATTCGCGCTGTTCCCGCCGGAGACCAGTTCCAGCGGATGCCCGGTGGCGCTGCGGCACTCGTCCCTGAGGGTGACGAGCATCTCCATCTTCTCGCGGGTGGGAATCACCCCTCCGAAACAGGCGAGGTTGGTTCCCAGGCCCGCCACCTCGAGGTGGGGCAGCCGGGCGATCCGGCTCACCTCCTCGACGGCCCGGTCCGGCCACACGCCCTCCCGCAGGTCACCGACATCGACCATCATCACGACCTTGTGGCGCACCCCGGCCATCCCAGCGGCGTTCGAGAGCGCCTCCGCGGTCTGATACGAGGAGATGAGGGTGTGATCGGCCCAGCGCACGGCCTCCGGTGCGTTGCCGGGGGTCGGGGCCCGCAGCAGCATGGTCGGCAGGTCCAGACCCGCCTCCGCTATCCGTTTCAGGTTGTCGATCCGCGAATCGGCCAGCATCACACAACCCGACCCCTCCAGCGCCCGCAACAGCGCGGGATGGGCCTGCATGACCTTGGTGACCGCCGCCACCCGGATCCCCTGCGCACCGCACTGGGAGATCACCGCGGAGGCGTTGTGGGCGATCCGGTCGATGTGGATCTCCAGTCTCGGGGTTTCCACGTTCATCCTTCCGGGGTTTCGTCTTCGATTGGTTCGGGAAGTTCCCCCACCTCGTCGGCCACCCAGTCCCGGAAGGTCGCGGCGACCTCCTCGTGGTAGACCTGCGCCAAGGTTCCCAACGCGGAGAACCGGTAGTCGCGGTCGATCAGGATGCGCGCCTCGGGTGGTGGCAGCAGCCGGGCGCCCGCGCCGAGGCGGATCCGCCCGAGGATCTCGTCCCCGCCGGGAATCCTGGTCAACGCACCCCCGGTGCCGATGATCCACCGGATCGCGGTCAGGTCCTTGCCGCGGACGATCTGTTTCTTGCCCGTCGGGGTGAACAGATCGCTGACGGATCCGACGTGCCTGCGGATCCCGACCTCGACGGCGCGGGCGGCCAGCCAGCGGGTGACGTCCTCCTCCTTCTCGTCGGAGGGAATGGCCCGCAGGTATTCGAGCCGCTCCTCGTCACCGGTTTCCCCCGACATCGCCGCCACCTGGCGGGCGTTCACGAAGACGCCGAGGTCACCCTCGACGGTGCGCTTGGCCCGGGGTTCGGGGTCGATGCTGTGACTGGTCCACTCAGCCGAGCCGTCGGTGACGCTGTGGATGTCGGTGGTCGCGCCGCCGACGTCGATCACCAGGGCGTCGCCGAGGGCGTCCGCGAAGATCTCGGCGGCCAGCAGCACCGCACCGGGGGTGGGCAGGATCTCGAATCCGGAGAGCTCCGTCAGCCTGGCCATCCCCGGTGCCTTGACGATGTGCTGGTTGAAGACCTCGTGGATCAGTGTGCGCACCGGTTCGATCTGGAGCACGTCCACGTCGGGGAAGACGTTGTCGGCGCACATCAACTCCACGTCGTTGCGGGCGAAGACGTCCTGCACCCGGCGCCGCACCGCGATGTTCCCGGCGTAGATCACCGGTGCCCTCAAACCGGACTCCGCGATCATCCGGGCGTTGTCCACCACGATCCGTTTCTCGCCGTAGTCCACTCCCCCGGCGAGCAGGACGATGTTGGGGTTCGCCTCGACGAGATCCTCCACGTCCCAGGAGTCGATCGCCCCGACCGTGGTCAGTCCGACGATCGCCCCCGCGCCGAGGGCCGCTTCCCGGGCGGCGCGGGCCGTCATCCCCTGGGTGAGTCCGTGGACGCTCATCTTCAGCCCGCCAGCGGCGGAGCTGTTGACGAAGACCTGCGTCTTGTCGATCTCGATGCCGGAGGTTTTCCGCATCTCGTCGATCGCCGCGTCGACGCCGATCTTCACGTCCCCCTGGGCGACGGAGGTCGGGGCGAACCCCTGGCCGATGTGCCGGAACCTTCCGTCCTCCAGCGAGAAGGCGTTCGCCTTCGTGATGGTGGACCCGATCTCAAGGGTGGTGACGACCCGCATCGCTCACTTCACCCGACCTTTTCCTGTTCGCGGCCGCGCATGGTGCGCACGATCGCGTCGAGCACGTCGATGCCCTTGGTGCCGCGGCCGAAGGTGGCGTCCAGGCCGGTCTCGGCGGCCATGTCGCGGCTTACCTGCGTACCGCCGGCGATCAGCACCTTCTCGTCGCGGATGCCGCGTTCCTTGGTCAGCTCGGCGAGTTTCTTCATCATCGTGCGGTGAACCTCGTTGTGGCTGATGACCGTGGAGATCAGGATCGCGTCCGAGCCCGACTCGATGGCCGCATCCACCATCTTCTCGACGGGAACCGAGGTCCCGAGGTAGTGGTACTTCACGCCGTACTTCTCGAGACCGCCGTGTTTGATGTCGAGGATCTCGCGCATGCCGACGCTGTGCTCGTCCTCACCGACGGTGCCGGCCACGACGGTGATCTCGTGGTCGGTGACGAACTGGCGCAGTTCCTCCTCGGGGAGCAGCTCGATCTTCTCGGGGATGGTCAGCTCGGTCTTGTCGACGTCGAAACCGACGTGCCCCTTCACCTCGACGAAACATCCCTCGGCGGGCTGCAGCACCTGGAGGTTGACGACCTCGGGGTCGCTCAGCCCCATGCGCTTGGCCATCTCGAGGGCCGCCTCGACGGCGATCTCGGCCCGTTCGGGGATCATCAGTTCCACCAGGGCCACACCGTCACCGGCCCATTCGGCCTCGGGCCGCAGCAGGTTCCCAGAGCGGTACTCGCGGGTCCGTTCGAGCCGTTTGTGGGCGCTGTCCTCCGGGTCGAGTTCGTCGATGTAGACGATCTTCTCCGGATCGCAGAGGGTGCAACCGCCGACCAGGTCGCAGGCCTTGTCCACCCCGGCGGGCAGGTTGTTGTTGCCGAAGTGGTCACACACCGGCGCCAGATAGTCGGGATCGCGTTCGATCACGGTGCCCACCGAGATGCCGCCGTCCCCGTCACGGGCGATGCCGTCGTGGTTGCGTTCCGGGAACTCGGCGGAGTCGACGAAGAAGCCCTGCTCCACGGCCGCGAAGTAGCCGCCCGCGTGCAGCATCTCGGTGAGGAAGCCGATCGCGCGTTCCTTGAGGTCGCGCACCATCCCGCCCAGCGGGCCTTCCCGATTGAGGGTGAGCAGTTCCTTGATGCCGTCCAAGGCCGCCCAGGTCTGTTTGACGGTCTGCACGCCACGCACCGAGTTGTAGTGCCAGGGCAGGTTGCGTCCCTCGTCGGGGGTGATGGTGCTCTGGATGTCTGCGCTGGTGAGCATGGAGATCATCGTGTCGATCACGTGCAGGCGGATCGCCTCGTTGATGTCGGACTCGATGTAGCGGGTGTTCTGCTGGGCGCGCATCTTGTATTCGGAGAAGAAGTCGCGCAGCGCGACCGCGTAGGGCAGGTCGAACCACAGCTTCGGGGTCGGCGGGGCGCTCGGCGGCACCGTCGAGAGCCCGATGAGGTCCTTGGGCATCCCGACCATGACGGAGAAGGCAGAGTTCAGGCCGTGCTGGACCATGAGCTCGGGCATCACCTTCCAGCCCTGGCGGGCGGTGGCGTTGGCGTTGTGGGCGCCGTCGATCTGGAAGATCCGGGCCCCGGTCATGACCTTCTTGGCCTCACCCGCGTCGACGTAGCTGCGGTAGGCGTTGATGTTGCGGTAGAGCACGTTGTACTGCGGGTCCTGGTGGGCGCCGTTGACGCCCTCCTCCGCGAACAGCACCGCGACCTCGGGGCCCGCCACGCCGGAGACGTAGCTGTGGAAGTTGATCGGGCGGCCGACCTCGTCCTCGATCAGGTCACAGGCCTTGCGGCTGGCGCGCAGCTGCTTGCGGGTGATCGGCACACCACCGATACCCTCGGGGGTTCCCTCCATCAGGCCGTCGATGTGGCTCTGCCCGGTGGTGCGGATCACCATGATGTGGTCGGCACCGTTCCAGGCCGCCATCCGCATGCGGCGGATGTCGTCCTCGAAGTGCCCGGAGGCGATCTCGGAGGTAACCACCGGGGCCGGCTGCGGGTCGATGCCCTCGAAGTACTTCGCGGTGGGCATCGGGACGCTGTTCTTCAGCGGTTCCGACATGTTCCTGAAATGGAATCCCGCCATGTCGACACCACCCTCGGGCACGGTGCGCCAGGTCCAGCCCTTGCGCGGCGGGTGGTAGTTCTCCAGATCCTCGAGGATCTCCTCCACGTTGATCTTGGTGTTCGGGTCCAGCTTGTCGGTCACGCTCACTTCTCCTCGAAGAGCCCGGCCATCACGGCCGGATCGTCGGCGATGGCGGCTGCGGCCGCCCGGATGTCAATTCCGTCGCGCCTGGACAGGCGCAACACCACGTGCCCCGCTCCCTTGCCCAGCAGCCCGGCGTTCAGCACGTTCTCGACCACGGCGTGCGTGGTGACCGAGTCGATGCCCATGCGCAACAGCACCGACCGTTCGATCGACGGCGTGGTGTGGGTGCGCGCCAGCTCCACCACCGGCTCCATCACCTGGTGGCACAGCTCCCAGAACCTGGCCTTGAGGGCCTCGTCGTCCAGGTCCGCCAGTTCGGAACGCAACTTCTCGAAGCGGTCGATCCGCTCCTGTTCCTCGGTGTTCATCATCGTCCTTCCTGTTCACTCGCCGCCCGCGACCCCGGGGACGAGCGATCGCACGTGTTCTTCGGTGGTGTTGGCGTCGGCGGCCAGGAATTCGACGTCCTCGCTGCTCCACCGCTCGGGGGGCAGCACCTTGGCGGCGTGCCTGATGTAGCTGCCGCGCAGCCTTTCGAGATCCAGGGGTTTGCCCGCAACCTGGTCGAGTCGCTCCGGGATGACGATCGCCCTGCCGGGGACGTTGTCCGCCGGGTCGCCCCTGCGCACCTCGATACCCCGGCTCTTCGCGAACGACAGCTGGCTGTTGTGGTGCTTGCCCGCGCCGGTGTACTCGGTTTCCTGGACGACAATGATCTGGTCGCGGTCCATCTGCATGGCAAGGGCGACGGCCGCCGTCAGGCTGGTGTTGCCGGCCGGGCCGCGTTCCAGGCCCTCAAGTTTCGTCAGCAGTTCGGTCATGTAGAAGACCTCGCCCTGGGTGACCAGGTGGTAGCCGTTCATGTACCGCAGGGCGCGGGCCGCGTTGCGCGGCACGTCCACCCGGTCGGGCCAGGTGGCGAACGGCACCCCGAAACCGGTGTGCCCCGTGGTGAAGGACTTGTTGTTGAAGTCCTTGTCGGATGCCATGTGCAGGCCGGTGAGGTCGACGGAGACCGCCACCACCTGGGTCTGGTCGCAGCCCACCTTGCGCAGGCCGCGGGCCGTGCCTGTCAGGTTGCCACCGCCGGCGTGCGTTACCGCGACCACGTCGGGCTGGCGTCCGTAACGTTCCTGCACCTCGCGGCCGATCTCGGCGCCGAGCGTCTCCACCCCCGCGATTCCGTAGGGGGTGTAGAGGCTGGCGTTGAAGTAGCCGGTCTCCTCCAGGGTGCGCAGCAGCACGTAGAACAGCTCCGGCCCCACCGTCAGTTTGACCACCTCGGCCCCGTAGGCCTCGCAGGCCCGGGACTTCTCGACGATCTCGGGTTGCCCGACGTGCTCGGAGTCGTAGACCTCCTGGATCACGATGCACTTGAGTCCCTGCTGGGCGGCCTGCGAGGCGACGGCCGCCCCGTAGTTCCCGCTCGTCGCGGTGACCATGCCCTTGAAACCCTTCTTGCGGGCCTCGTGGGCGCTGAGGGAGGCACGGCGCGCCTTGAAACTTCCGGAGGCGTTCGCGGCCTCGTCCTTGACAAGGATCCTGGCCCCCTTGCCGGGGCCGGCGATGGCCCGCACCGCCTCGGTGAGGCGATGCAGTTCGTGCAGCGGGGTCCTGCCGACCTTGGTGGACCGCTGGATTTCGGCCACATCGTCGAGGGAGTAGCCGGTGGCCGCCATCATCGCCTCGTAGTCGAAGGCGATGGGGCTGATGTTGAACTCGTCGTAGTCCAACCCCAAAGCGGAACGCATGATCTCGTTCCTGCGGGCCATCACGTCCTTGTATGAGTTGCTCATGACTCGTACTCCGTCCCGATCGTGAGGATCTCGTCCACGGTCTCACCGAAGCTGTGGGAATATCCGGGATTGATCCGGCTCAGCACCCCGGTGTGGGTCCGCCCGATGATGGTGCGGATGGTCGCCTCCTCACCGAGCGCCGCGGGCGCGGTGAGGAAACCGTCGACCCATTGCAGCAGCGGGGTGGCGGCCGTGTCCGCCGGCACTCCCTCCGCGCGTTCCCCGGGGGTCAGCACGACCTGCTGGATCTCCACCCATGCCCCCTCGGGGGCCACCTTCGTTGCACTCACTGCATCGCTCCAATCTCGGGTCAGGTCACCGGCGCTCGTAGGCCTCGGGGCCCATCAGCGCCGTCGGCGACGGCAGGTCGATGATCCGCTTGAGCCCCGGGGTGGCGGCGAAGATGCGGGGAATGGTGTTCACCGCGATGCCCGCGGTGGCCTTGCCGCCCGCGATCTCGGGGCCGGTGGACATGCTGATCTCGGGTACGCCGTGGATGGTGATGTAGTCGCCGGTGTCGACTCCCTCGGCCCCGGGATCAACCTGCTGCGGGTGGATGAGTTTGATGATCTCCTCGTCGCCGCGATACCCGACGGCGATGTGGTTGCAGCCCGCGACCTTCCCGGGCTCGATGACCCGGTCCCTGGCCTGGCGCGGCACCTTCGCGATGATCGGTTCGAGTGTCTGTTCCACGCGGTCGACGCCGAGTCCGAGGGCGTCGCTGATCAGGCGGACGGATTCGGGGAAACCGACGTGCCCGACGATGGAGCCGTCGGCGACCCCGGCCTTGAACTCCTCGGGGGTGGTTCCCACGCCCTGGGTGGACAGCACGGTCTGCCCGTAGGGGCTGAGGTCGTTGATGCGGCTGGCCTCAATGCTGGTGACCTCCTGGCTGCCGGCGGTCAGCACCACGACGAGATGGTCGAGCACGAAGCCCGGGTTGACGCCCACGCCAATGGCGGAGACGCCGTGTTCCTTGGCCAGCGCGTCCAGTTCGACCGCCTCCTCGGGGTTCTGCGCCTCGGGAGCGGCCATCTCCTCGGCGATGCTGACCACGTTGATGCCCGCGGAGATGATGGCCTTCAGGTCGGGAAGCTGTTTCTTGACCCAGGACGTGGTGGCGATGGTGACGACGTCCACCTTCTCCGGGTCGAGGATGCTGGCCGGGTCGTTGCTGATCTTCACGCCCGCCGGGCCCACGCCGAGCACCTCGCCGACGTCCTTGCCCGCGAGTTCAGGACTGATGTCGAACGCGCCGACCAGTTCCAGGCCGTCCTTGGCCAGGATCACCTTCGCAACGCCTTGGCCCATCGCCCCGAGACCCCACTGGGCAACGCGGATTCGCTGATTCTTGCTCACTTCTCTCCCTCGAGTTGTCGTTTCCGCCTCAGCTGGGACGCGGCGCACCGGTGTCCCGGCGTCCCGGAACAAGCACGCCCCTCCACCGGAGGATCGAGGACCGGCCCCGCCGTCACCAGCTCTCCTTTCAGCCCGGCGGTTACCATGTTCGCCATGTCCTGGGCTCCTCGCCCGACCGGCATCCACGTGGGTGCCCGTCGGTTCACCGTCGCGAAGGTGTCACCACTGACCATTGCTCTTTCACGGTATCCGCGACAACGGATGAGCAGCCCACGAACACCGGAATCGATTGCAACAAAGGCGAGCAACTTGAGATCTTCCCATCTTAAACATCTCGAAATTCGGAACCTCCCACTCGGCTTTCCGAGCAGGAGGGGCCGGTGAGGGACGAGACGGATCTCCAACTGGTCAATCTGCTGCAGATCGACCCCCGCATCTCCTGGTCCAAAGCCGGTGAGATCCTGCAGCTGTCGCCGACGACCGTGGCGAACCGCTGGAATCACCTGACGGAGAAAGGGCTGGCCTGGATCTGCACCCACCCGAACCCGGAGCACCGGTTCACCGCGGTGGTGGAGGTTGACTGCCGCACCGAGTTCCTGCCCTCCGCCACCAGGCAGATGTGTGCCCATCCGTTGATCATGAGCGTCGACGAGGCCACCGGGCGGCGCGACATCCTGCTGACCATCATGGCTCCCGACATGGCGACGCTGACGACCTTGATCATCGACTGGATCGGGGGAATCGAGGGGGTGTACGGGACCCGCAGCTCCTTGGTGACCAACGTCATCGTCGGGGCGGAGTCCTGGCGGGCGAACATCCTCACCCAGCGTCAGGTCAACCAGGCCCTCCCCCAACGCACGCCCGACAGATCGCAGGCAGGTTTCGACGCCGCCGACCTGGCCCTGTCACAGGCCCTGGCCCGCGACGGCAGGGCCAGTGTCGCGTCGCTGTCCCAGGAGCTCGACATGCCGACCAGCACGGTGCACCGCCGGATGCGGCGGCTTCTCGCGAACCAGCACCTCATCATGCGGTGTGACGCGGCCCCCGAGCTGGCGGGGTGGCTACTGGAGTGCACCTGGCTGACGACGGTCGCCTTCAACTACAAGAACCGGGTCATCGAACTGCTGAAGGAACAACCCTCGTTGCGGTCCTGCTTCTGGATCACGGGGAGCAACAACCTGCGCGTCAACTTCCGCGTCAACCACATCGGTTCCCTGGCAGCGCTCGAGTCCTCGATCGCTTCCGCGATCCCCGGCCTGGCTCCCGACGAGACCGTCGTGCACATGCGCAGCCACAAGTCGATGGGATGGCTGCTGCGCCCGGACGGGGGCTGCACCGGGCAGCTCGTCCCCCCGGTTTTCGGCCCGTGACGGCGCGAAACGCCCGGGGAGTTCCTCGACTCCCCGGGCGTCGGCGCTCTCAGACGATGGCGATGCCGTCGTCGACCCGGTCGAAGCGAACCGTCTCGCCGTCGTGGATCTGGCCAGACAACAGCCCGCGGGCGAGCTGGTCCTCGACGGTGGTCTGCACCAGGCGGCGCAGCGGACGGGCCCCGTAGACCGGGTCGAAACCGACCTCGCCCAGCCAGTCGGCCGCAGCGTCGGTGACCTCGATCGTGATCCTGCGGGGGGCCAGGCGCCGACCCAGTCGTTCGAGCTGGATCGCGACGATCCTGCGCAGGTCATCGCGGGTGAGCGGCTCGAACATGACGATGTCGTCCAGCCGGTTCAGGAACTCGGGCCGGAATGCGGAGCGCACCACCGCCATCACCTGTTCCCGCTTCTCGTCATCGCCCAGCAGCGGGTCCGCCAGGTATTGCGATCCGAGGTTGCTGGTGAGAATGAGAATGGTGTTGCGGAAGTCAACCGTGCGGCCCTGACCGTCGGTGAGACGGCCGTCGTCGAGGACCTGCAGCAGGATGTTGAACAGGTCCGGGTGGGCCTTCTCCACCTCGTCGAGCAGGATCACGGAGTAGGGACGCCTCCGCACCGCCTCGGTGAGCTGACCGCCCTCCTCGTAGCCGACGTACCCGGGAGGGGCGCCGACCAGCCGGGCCACCGAGTGCTTCTCGGAGTACTCGCTCATGTCGATGCGCACCATGGCGGTCTCGTCGTCGAACAGGAAGTCGGCCAGCGACTTGGCCAGCTCGGTCTTGCCGACGCCGGTGGGGCCGAGGAACAGGAACGATCCGGTGGGCCGGTTCGGGTCGGAGATCCCGGCGCGGGAACGCCGCACCGCGTCGGAGACGGCCTTGACGGCCTCCCGCTGCCCGATGAGCCGCTCACCGAGCCGTTCCTCCATGTGCAGCAGCTTCTCGGACTCGCCCTGCAGCATCCGTCCGACGGGAATTCCCGTCCAGGCCGCGACGACCTCGGCGATGTCGGTCTCGGAGACCTCGTCGGAGACCATGCGGGAGGCGTCGGCGTCGGTTTTCTCCGCGTCGATGAGCTGCTGTTCGATGACGGGGATCTCCCCGTACAGCAGCTGCGAGGCGCGCCCCAGGTCGCCGGCGCGCTGCGCCTTGTCGGCCTCCACGCGCAGCGCATCGATCTTCTCCTTGAGGTCGCCGACGCGGTTCAGCCCGGACTTCTCCTGCTCCCACCGGGCCTCCAGGCCTCGCAGCTTCTCCTGGGCGTCGGCGAGCTCGGAGCGCAGCGCCGCGAGGCGCTCGCGGGATGCGGCGTCCTCCTCGTTCTTCAGGTGCAGCTCCTGCATGAGCATGCGATCCACGTCGCGGCGCAGCATGTCGATCTCCTCCGGGCTGGAGTCGATCTCCATCCGCAGCCGCGAGGCGGCCTCGTCCACCAGGTCGATGGCCTTGTCGGGCAGCTTCCGGCTGGTGATGTAACGGTCCGACAGGGCGGCGGCAGCCACCAGCGCGGAGTCGGTGATGCGCACCTTGTGGTGCGCCTCGTAGCGTTCCCGCAGCCCGCGCAGGATGGCGATGGCGTCCTCCACGGAGGGTTCGCCGACGTAGACCTGCTGGAAACGGCGCTCCAGGGCGGGATCCTTCTCGATCCGTTCCCGGTACTCGTCGAGCGTGGTGGCGCCGATCATCCGCAGCTCACCGCGGGCGAGCATGGGTTTGAGCATGTTGCCCGCGTCCATCCCGCCGTCACCGGTGGAACCGGCCCCGACGACGGTGTGCAGCTCGTCGATGAAGGTGATGATCTGTCCCTCGGATTCCTTGATCTCGCTCAGGACCGCCTTCAGGCGCTCCTCGAAGTCGCCGCGGTACTTGGCCCCGGCCACCATGGAGGTGAGGTCGAGGGAGACCAGGCGGCGCCCCTTCAGGGAGTCGGGGACGTCGCCCTCCACCAGGCGCATGGCGAGGCCCTCGACGACGGCGGTCTTGCCGACCCCGGGTTCGCCGATCAGGACCGGGTTGTTCTTGGTGCGGCGCGCCAGCACCTGGACGACGCGGCGGATCTCCTGGTCGCGGCCGATCACGGGATCGAGTTTGCCGGAGCGGGCACGCTCGGTCAGGTCTATCGAGTACTTCTCGAGGGCGGATTCTCCACCCTCGGATTCCGCGGAGGTGACGCGCTTGCCACCGCGGGCCTCCTCGAAGGCCTTAGTCAGCCCCTCGGCGGTTGCCCCGGCTCGGGTCAGGATGCTCCGCGCCTGGGAGTCGACGGAGGCAAGAGCTATCAGCAGGTGTTCGGTGGCGACGAACTGGTCGCCGAGCTGTTCCGCCAGGGTCTCAGCGGTGGCCAGGACCCGCGCCAGGGCACCCGAGATCGTCGGCTGGGTCACGGAACTGCCGGTACTGGACGGCTGCTTGGAGATGGCCTCGGTGGCTTGGGCATCGATGGCGGCCGGGTCGGCACCAACGGCGGTCAACAGATGCCCGACGGTGTTGTCAGGGGTGAGCAGAAGACCGTGCAGCAAGTGCACGGGTTCCGCGGACGGGTTGCCCGCGGTAAGAGCCTGCCGCACCGCCGCGGTCACGGCGTCGCGGCTCTTGGTGGTCAGTTTCTCAGTGTTCACCAGTCCTCCAGAGTGCGAATTACAAAGTTGAGTCTAACACGCTCAACTTGTATGTGCGTAACCTGCGGGGTGTTCGACACGGTCCGAATCGCAGGCGTTTTCCCCCATCGGCCATTTTTGAGACTCCGGGCACTAGGCTCGGAGGCGGACGGAGCGGAATCGCCATCCGGCGACTTCTCGCCACCGTCCGGTCGCCCGCCGAAGTGCTGACTGGAAGGAGCCACATGTCCCACCTCACAGAGAACGGTTTGACCACCACCATCCCCGTCACGGGACGTGTACCGAAACTCCACCGCGTCATCGAATGGGTGGAGGAGGTCGCGGCCCTCACGAATCCCAGCGCGATTCACTTCCTCGACGGCTCCGATGAGGAGTACGAGAGTCTCGTGGAAAAGCTCGTGGAGGCCGGCACCCTCGTGCGGCTGAACCCCGACAAGCAACCGGGTTCCGTCTACGCCCGCACCGATCCCGACGACGTGGCCCGCGTCGAGGACTCCACCTTCATCTGCTCCGTTGACGAGAACGACGCCGGCCCCACCAACAACTGGATGGATCCCAAGCAGATGAAGACCATCCTGACCAAGCTGTACAACGGCTGCATGGTGGGGCGCACCATGTACGTCATCCCCTTCTGCATGGGACACGTCGACGCCCCTTCACCGAAGTTCGGCATCGAGATCACCGACTCGGCCTACGTGGCGATCTCCATGAAGATCATGACCCGGATGGGCACCGATGTGATGGAGGCCATGGAGCGCACGGACGCGGACTTCGTGCCCGCGCTGCACTCCGTCGGGATGCCCCTGCCGCCCGGCGTCAAGGACGTTCCGTGGCCCTGCAACGACATCAAGTACATCGTCCACTTCCCCGAGGAACGGACCATCTGGAGCTACGGCTCCGGCTACGGCGGCAATTCCCTGCTGGGCAAGAAGTGCTACGCGCTTCGGATCGCATCCGTGATGGGGCGCGACGAGGGCTGGCTGGCCGAACACATGCTGATCCTGAGGATCACCTCGCCGGAGGGGAAGTCCTACCATCTGTGCGCGGCCTTCCCGTCCGCCTGCGGCAAGACGAACCTGGCGATGCTGGAGCCCACCCTGCCGGGCTGGACGGTGGAGACCCTCGGCGACGACATCGCGTGGATGCGGTTCGGCGAGGACGGCAGGCTCTACGCCGTCAACCCGGAAACCGGGCTGTTCGGCGTGGCCCCCGGCACGAGCACCGGAACCAATCCCAACGCCATGGCTGCCATCGAGGGCGGGCACTCGATCTTCACCAACGTGGCGCTCACCGACGACGGTGACGTGTGGTGGGAGGGGAAGACCAAGCAGCCCCCGGAGCACCTCACCGACTGGAAAGGCCGTTCCTGGACCCCCGAGAACGGCCCCGAGGGCGGCCGTCCCGGTGAAAAAGCAGCGCACCCGAACTCCCGGTTCTGCACCCCGATCTCGCAGTGCCCGATCCTGTCGGACGAGTTCTACGACCCGAGGGGTGTGCCCGTCGATGCCATCATCTTCGGCGGCCGCCGCGAGAACACCATCCCGCTGGTGGCTCAGTCACGGAGCTGGCAACACGGCGTGTTCATGGGCGCCACCTGCTCCTCCGAGACCACCGCGGCGGCGAAAGGAGCCGTCGGTGTGCTTCGCCGCGACCCGATGGCGATGCTGCCGTTCATCGGATACCACGTCGGTGACTACTTCAGGCACTGGATCAACCTCGCGGAGCGCACCACCCCCGACAAGCTCCCGAAGATTTTCTACGTCAACTGGTTCCGGCGCGACTCCGAGGGCAAGTTCCTGTGGCCCGGTTTCGGCGAGAACTCCCGGGTCCTGAAGTGGATCGTGGAGCGCCTCGAGGGCAAGGTCGAGGCGGTCGAGACCCCGGCAGGCCTGCTGCCGGAGAAGAAGGACATCGACGTCGAGGGCCTGGACATCAGCGACGAGCACCTGGAACAGGTGCTGCGCTACGTGCCCAACGAGTGGGCCGACGAACTGCCGCGCATGCGTCGCTGGCTGAGGTCGCTGGGCCTGAAGGTCCCGCAGGAGATCCACGATGAGCTGTGGCACATCGCCATGAACATCATCGGCGAACGCTGACGGCTCTCGCTGGTGTGGGTGGGGTGGGCTGCCACCCCACCCACACCGTGTCCAGCCAACCCACCCGCCGAACCGCCAGCCCATCCGTCAAACGCCAGCCCATCCGTCAAACGCCAGCCCACCCGCCAAACGCCAGCGCTACAGCGCAAGCACACGACCGTGAGACAAGCGAACCAAGTGGGGCACTGGGGCCCGATGGAAGGAAAGAGTCCACTTCCGGCGGGGTTTTCCACAGGCATACGACCACTTGGTTCTCTGAGTGCCGTACCGCCAATAGTGAAGACATGGAAAAGATTGCCTGGAGCACCCGGGAGCTCCTCGCCCTTGGCCTCACGGATCGCGAGATCCGCAACCGCATCGCCCGGGGCAGCTTGGTTCGCGTCCGTCGCGGACATTACGTCATTTCCGGAGAAACCGCCCCGGAGGCCGCACACCTGCGGCTGCTGGCCGCCACCCTCCCCCACCTGGCTCCCGAGAACGTCATAAGCCACACCAGCGCCGCTCTTCTTCACGGGCTTCCAGTCAGACGTCCCGATCTAGGACAGGTGACGACGATCCGGCGCACCCCGGGTCATGGTTGCCAGTCAGGAAAACTCCGGGCTCGGCACACCGCAATCACGGATGCCGAGGTCACATTAACCGGGCACATCCCGGTGACGACACCGGCCCGGACGGTCTGTGACCTGGCCCGGACGGCCCCGTTCGAGTGGGCGGTGGCGGCCGCTGATGCGGCTCTGCAACAAGGACTTGATCCCGCTGACCTGGAAATCCCGCTCGATCTGTATCCCACGTTGCGCGGCACCACCCGGGCCCGCAGGGTCCTGACCTTCGCCGACGGCAAGAGTGAGTCACCCGCCGAGTCAATCAGCCGCGTCCACATGGCCCGCGCAGGAATACCGAGTCCTGTCCTCCAGCACGAGGTGTTCGACCGGAACGGGGAGTTCGTTGCCCGTCTCGACTTCGCATGGCCCGATCTCGGGCTGGCAGGTGAAGTTGACGGTCGTATCAAGTACGACGATCTTCTACCCGCAGGACGTGACGCAACCGAGGTCATACTGGCCGAGAAACAGCGGGAGGAACGGATCCGGCAGGCGACCGGCTGGTGGCTGGTGCGCTGGGACTGGAACACGGCCTGTGACCCGGTAAAACTGGGGACTCTGCTTCGCGACGCGATCCACAATGCCAACGCTGCCGTCGCTTGATCAAGGGAGGGGCCAAGGTATCCGGCGTACATACGATCCTGCTCCTGTTCGCCTGCTTTCCCGCCAAACGCCAGCGCTACAACGCAAGCACACGACCGGAAGGCAAGCGAACCATTCCGGGGAGGAGCCGGGGCGGAAGCCCTCGTGGGAGTCCGCCCGAATGACCTCCGGTTCATCCCGTGGCGGCGAGGGCGAAGGGCAGGACTGCCCTCGCCCCGGCCCGTTTCAGGAGACGCCCCGCGACGGTCATGGTCCAACGCGAATCCACCAGGTCGTCGACGAGCAGCACAGGTCCGGGCAGGCCGGGTAGCGCCGCCTCCTGTTCCGGGGTGACGTGGAACCGGGTCCACAGGTCCCGCACCCGGAACGTGCTGTTCGCCCTGGGCAGCAGGGTGGCGCCGGGCGCCAACCCGAGGGGCCCGAGGACCCGGAGCCGACCGGCCCTGGCCAGTCCCTCCCCCAGGGCGGCGACCAGCCGGGGGCGCGACAGGCCGGGAACCCAGGCGACGGCGGCGGGACGTTCATCCCAGTCCCATTCGCGGAGCACCTGGAGGCATACCACGGCCAGTTGCGGTGGCACCTCGGCATCGACCGGGTTTCCGTCGGTATCCGGGGCGAACAGCTCGCGCAGCGCGTTGCCGTGGCCGAGGTCGGTCAGGCGGGCCACGACGCGGCCGGTCTCCAGGCGTTCCGCCTGCGGGATCCGTCCCTTGACGACCTCGCCGCCCATGGCCTCGGTGAAACGATCCAGCCCGGGCGGCCACCGGGTTCGCGGTTCGAGGACCACCCCCACCCGTTCCAGCACCGACTGCGCCGCGACCTGCGCCTTAGCCGTCACGCCGGTGGGGTACCACGGCCGGGTGCAGGTGTCGCAGCGCCCGCAGGGCCTCGAGTGCGGATCGTCCAGCGCCGCCGTCAGGAACTCCATCCGGCACCGGGTGTGCCCGAGGTTCTCGTAGTCGAGCATGGCCCGCTGCTCCGCGACCCGCGCGGCGGCGATACGCGAGTAGCGTTCCTCGTCGTAGACCCAGTCCGCGCCAGTCGCCGCCCATCCCCCGGCGCGGTTCTCCACGGCACCGTCGACCGCCAGCACCTTCAGCAGCAGCTCCAGGGCACCGCGGCGCAGCTCCACCCTCGATTCCAGGGCGGGCACGCTCACTGGCGCATCCGAGGCCGCCAGGGCCTCCAGCACCGATGCGGCCCGCTGCCGGGTGGGCATGGCGTTGGTGGCGAAATACCGCCAGATCTCCTGGTCCTCACGCCCCGGGAGCAGCAGCACGTCGGCGGCCTCGGTGGCACGGCCCGCACGCCCCACCTGCTGGTAGTAGGTCACCGGGGAGCTCGGGGCGCCGAGGTGGACCACGAACCCGAGATCGGGCTTGTCGAATCCCATCCCCAGCGCCGAGGTGGCCACCAGGGCCTTCACCTTGTTGGCGAGCAGGGCCTGCTCGGCCGCGACCCGCTCGGGCAGGTCCGTGTGACCCGTGTACGGCAGGACCCGGTGCCCGGCGGCCGCCAGAGCCGCCGCGGTGTCCTCGGCGTTCGCGACGGTCAGGCAGTAGACGATGCCGCTGCCGGGCAGCGAACCGAGATGCTCGACCAGCCACGCCAGCCGCCGCGCAGACGACCCCAGTTCCAGCACCCCGAGCCGCAGGGAGTCGCGCGCCAGGGCCCCGCGCAGCGTGAACACCTCGTGTCCGCCGACGGCCAGCTGCTCGGCGATGTCGGTGACCACCCGCTGGTTGGCCGTCGCGGTGGTGGCCAGCACTGGGACCCGGTCCGGCAGCTCCCGAATCAGGGAACGGATCCGCCGGTAGTCGGGACGGAAGTCGTGGCCCCAGTCGCTGATGCAGTGGGCCTCGTCGATCACCACGAGACCCGCCCGCGCGAGCAGATGGGGCAGCTGGGTGTCGCGGAAACGGGGGTTGACCAGGCGCTCCGGGGAGACCAGGAGGACGTCGAGGAGGTCCTGTTCAATGACCTCGGCGATCTCCTCCCAGTCGGTGACATTCGACGAGTTGATGGTGGCGGCCCGCACCCCGGCGCGCCCGGCGGCCTCCACCTGGTTGCGCATCAACGCCAGCAGCGGGGAGACGATCAGCGCGGGACCGGCGCCCGCCCGGCGTTGCAGCAGCGCGGCTATGAAGTAGACCGCCGATTTTCCCCAGCCGGTGCGCTGCACCACCAGGGCCCGCCGGCGATGGACGACGAGTGCCTCGATGGCCTCGTACTGCCCGTCGCGGAAGACCGCATCCTCACATCCCGTGAGTTTCCGCAGCAATTCGCAGGCCAAGGGACGTGTTCCGGCCTGCTCGGTGGCCCGGTTCTGCTCCATGTACGAAGCCTGCCACGGGCCACCGATATTTTCGCGGGGACGTTCAGGCCCGGAGTTTCTCGTGGATGGCGGCGACGAAACGGTCGAGGGCTCCATCGGCGAGATCGACGAACGTGGCCGGTTCGAAAAGTTCCGCCTCCAGGAGCAGCGGATGGCTCCCCGGTGGGGTCACCACGTCAATGCGCGCGTACAACGGGGTGCTGGCGTCCTCACCCCAACCCCTGGCCTCCGCGATCGCGGCGATCGCTTTCAAGGCCCTGTTCCCAAGCTCCACCTCGTCGCCGGTCGGGGCGACCGGCCGGATGTCCTCGGTGTACCTGCCGCCGAGGTAACCGCCCCCGTGTTTGAGGATCGCGCACTTCTGGATGGTGTGGGAGTGGTGCGCGTTGAAGAACAACAGGCCGTGTTCGGCATTGTCCTGGATGGCATCGATCGCGGGCTGCACGAGCACCACCTTGCCCACCTCCAGGACGCGCCCGCACAGTTCCAGGGCCGCGGGGTCGGTGGCGGCGAACAGCCCGGTGCTCTGTGATCCGAGGGAGATGTTCGGTTTGACCACGACGTTCCCGCCGCCATGCGCCGCCAGCGCCTCGCGGCACTGTTCGAGGTTCTCGCAGAAGGTGGTGGGGACGACCTCGACCCCGTGTTCGGCAAGTTCCCGCAGGTAGCGCTTGTCCAGATTCCACCGGATCAGGTCGGGGCTGTTGATCAGGCGCACCCGGGTCTCGGCGCGCCCCAGCCAGTCCATGAACTCCTCCGTGCGTTCCGCATAGTCCCAGGGGGAACGGAAGATGGCTGCGTCGTAGACCGACCAGTCCCTGGGCTCGTGCCAGACGGCGATCTCGGAGTCCACTCCACTGGCTTTCAGGGCGTCGTTGAGGGGCCCGGTGTCGAGGTGTTCCTCGTCCTTCAGGGTCTGCTGGTCGGTGCTTATCAGCGCGACTCGTTTCATGAAACTCCTTCTTCAGGGGCAGTACGCCCACCGCCAGATGCTATCCGGTGGGCACCTCACACGACCGCGCCGCCCCGATTCCTCAGGATCGATGAGCCTTGAACCAAATTTTGCACATCGAATGCACAATTCTTGTCATACCGAAATCGAAATCAACTGGAACGGGCCCGGATGATTCCCGATGCACTCCCCCCGCCGACCGTCGCATCGTCCTGCTCGAGTCCACGGGCATCCTCGATGTCGATCTTCGGTCTGACAAGCTCCACTGATGCGGCTCCCGCCTCCACCGGGTATTCTTCCTCCAAGAATTCCTGAAGCCGGCCGCGTTCATGAAATCCCAGCATCTTGAGGACCTCCACCACATCACGGCCTGTGACGAAGACAATCGGATGCCGATCCTCCCGGACTTCGCGATAGGCTTGTTCGGCGATGTAAGAGGTGGTCACGAAAACCCCGAACTCGCGATGTTTGATGCGGGAGATCAGGCGGGAGACCAATCTCACCCCGATACCGGAGCCGGGTTTGTAACACTTGGCCTCCAGCGCGAATTCAAGGTGTATCGGATCTCCTTCGGGCCCTACCAGCAATTCACCGATGGCGTCGCGACCCCCGTCTCGGCTGGGGCGGGTGACCTCCAGAGCTGTGACGCGAGGTTCCAACCGAAGCCAGATGTGGGCCGCGAGGTGCTCGAACTGAGTTGGATCCGGCGCGAAGTGTTCATGTACCCGTTCCAATATCCACAGGTCACGCTCGTCGGGAAGCTGCTCCGCCCTGCTGCGGATCTGCACGGTACGTGGCGCCTCCAGCGCCAGGTAGATCCGGCTCCGCACCCACGCCTTCCATTCCTTGGGGCAACCGGGCCCCAACGGGTCACCGTCCAGGACGGAATCAATCCAACGTCTCGTCACCTTGTGCGTTCGCAACACGGTGAAATGTGCCCGGTAGTTCTGGAAACGCTGGTTCAGGGTGGTTCGCCAGATTGCCACCAGTTCCTCGTCGGAACGCAACCTGGAAGATCCCGGTACCAGCAGTCCACGAAAACGGACATCGCGCCCATGCCCCGTCTTCTCGAACAGGAGAATCGGCGGAACCCTGCGCCTGCTCTCCGCGCTGTCATGGGCGTCCTCGAATATGGAACGCAGCAGAAGGTTGCCCCCGCGGGGAGTGTCGTGAAGTTCCCTCCCCGGTTTGCGGTTGTCGCCGTAGTAGGTGAAGTCCCCGGTGGTGGGGTCGAGATGATCCGGCCAGTCCACCTCGCCTCCCGAGGTGTAAAGCACCATCAGTTTCACGCCCCCACGCCGCACACTCCCCGCGAACCTGAAACCACCCTGATTTCCGACGGGAACAAGTTTTCCTATCGGGTCGTCACCAGCGTTCTTGGCGACCCCGCCCTCATAGACGCGGTCCAGCACCAGATCGGCCCGTGGCAGGTCATCGAAGGCGACTTTTCCCCACTCCGTGACGGCCCCGCCCTGAAACTGAGTCACGGACCCAGGGTATCGCCCTTCAAGTCGGAGAGCAGATCCTCAAGGAGTTCTTCCTCATAGGCGGTGCAGCCCTCCGGCATCCGCCAGGTGAACGCACCGGGCAGCCGGTCCCGGAGCTGGTTCACGATCCGCCAGCCGACGACGTCCCCGTCGGCCCGCACGTGACAGCGGACGTCACCGAGGCCCGTCAGCAGCTCCCAGGTGGCCTGGCTGGGAAGCCCGAAGGTGCAGACCAGCGGCCGGGACGCCGCGCCGTGGCGGTCCGCGGCGGCCTCCAGGACGGTCGGGTTCTCGCAGACGAAGACCTCCGCGCCCCTGGCCAGTTCCCAGGCGCCCCGGAGCGACCGCAGGGTCAGCCACACCGGTTCCCCCGGGACGCCCCGGACCAATGCCGGCGCCGCGTCCAACAAGAACTCCACGGGCACCGCGGCCGGGCCGGCGATCCCCTGTTCCGGGCCCGCCGCACCCTCCACACCAGCACCGATCTACTGACCGAGCAACAACAAGTCCACCTTCGAGGCGTTGTTCACCGACGATAACCAACGTCGAAGTCGAGGCCACCCGGCACATCTACCAACAGATGATCGCCGCCTACCGCGAGTCCGACCCCACCACGGGCAAGACCCGGATGAAGTCCCTGATCGCCAAACTCACCCATGCCGTCCCGGCCTGCCTGACCGAGGTCGCTGCCCTCGGACGGACCCTGAAGAAACGGGCCGCCGACATCCTCGCGTTCTTCGACCACCCCCACAGCAACGGCCCCACCGAAGCGATCAACGGCCGCCTAGAACACCTCCGAGGCTCCGCACTCGGCTTCCTCAACCTCACCCACTACATCGCCCGAGCACTCCTCGAGACCGGCGGCTTCAGACCAGCCCTACACCCTCGATTGTGAAGAGCCTCGGTCTCTCTGCGCGAGGTCGTCTTCTTCGCTTCCTCGGGCATCAAGCTCATGCCCGTGATCTTCTCAGTAATCATGCGACCTTCCCCACCAGCTACGCCGACGTATCAGGCCAGAAACACCATTGGGCTGACAGTCCCACCGCCGGAGGCACGGCAGCAGGAAGTATGATCAGGCATCGTCGAGGTCCTTGAAGATCAGGAAGATCAGATGGTGTGGTAACCCCGATTTCTTAAGGGCCTCGACCCCCTTCACCCCGCCGACACGCCAGCTCCTGGATCCACGCTCACCCCACGCTCAGGTCCGAAGAGCCTCGAAAGCTGCCAGGCTCTGTCGTCTACAGGACTACGCGGACAAGGCGCTCCAACGGCACATGTCCTGCCGCTGAATAGCAGCCCAGTGCGGACCGATTTGACGACCACGTTTGCACGAACAAGGGGGTTCTTGAACCGATGGAACCCATCATAGCTGTTCCTATGCCCAAGCCGTGTCGGTCTTCGCGGACTCCGACGTCGAACACTCCCGCGACTTCCTCGGAACGAACTAACGAGTACCACGCAACAGCTATGCCATCGTCACTCAGAAAATGATAGAACTCGCGTTCATCTACGGCCGACGTTGCCCCATTACCTCTCCAGTCTGCGTACTCAACCCGCAGATGGTCATCCGAGGACGACAGTGGCGGAGACACGCGGAGTAGATTCACATCATATTCAACCTCCACAGAAGACCTGTGCGCCATCAATCAAGTCGCGATCCGCCCAGACGCGCTATCCAAGGAGGAGACCCGAAAGCACCCGGGCGGGAGATTCTAGAGTGCCACCTCTCGCGAAAGGATCTTGAAGTTGAAGTTGGTTGCCTGAAGGTCAGCGCGACAAACAGATATAAAGCCCATCGAATCAGTCTCAACATGGCATCCAATGCTGGCTAGCCATCGTAGCTCGCATGACAGAATGGGGTTAGACATTGAAAGTTACTCCCGCTCCAGCTTCGGACTGGACAACACAGGATTACGGTGAACTATCAGAAGGCAGACGACAAAGATTAAGCAAACAAAGACCCCGGACAGCAACACTCCACCTTCCGCTAACCAAGACCCTATGAATAGTCCAACGCTCGGAGAGAGCAGCACGATGGCATCAATCCCGCCCAGCACGCGGGCTCTGTGCTCCTCGTCAATCTGTTTGACCGCATAGCTGAACAGCGGCTGACTTAGGGCGTCAAAGAGTCCATACAGTAGAAACGCTCCTACGACTAGCCCCATCGGAACCCCGGCGGTAGCTAAAACTACAGAGGCTCCACCTCCAATCATGCTCAATCGGAATAGTCGACCGACATGCCGGGAGAAACGTTCCACAATAACCAGTCCAATGATTTCTCCCACTGCAATTCCAGCGCGTATCATCGTGAGACTTTGCACGGATTCATCTATCGACAAGGCCAGTGGTAGCAGCTGAGGAACGAAACCATATGCAAGATTCGCTACGAAGAGTACAAGTGTGAAACCACGAAGAAACCTGCTCCTCATCAGGAGGCTGCCTACCAAGCGTAAGTCTCCAGCGAGTGTCAGGCGCTCCCTCGGTTTCCCAGCATCTCTCGTCGCTCCCGGGGTCGCAAAGAAGCACGCCACCGCAGCACACATGTATCCGAAGGCGACGATCATGACGACCACCGAGACGCTCACAAAAGCTATGAGCACTCCCGATGACAAGAGGCCTGCAGTACCTACCAGGCGGCCAGCAACGCCAGTCCTGGCTTGGAATTTGATGAACACCTCTGTCCGGAGTGACCGGGAGGCCATGATCAGGCTTGATCGTCGGAATATCGACTGACAGAAATCATTCGCGAGAACGAAGACAACTGCGGCAAGTACGTTCGTCAGGATGATCGGAACGAACGCCAAGAACGCAAGGAGCAGCAAGAGCGACCCTATCAAGCCCAGCAGCATGGTCGTACGGGGCGCATATCGGTCGACAATGCCACCAACCACGACCGACATGGCCGCCCTGAAGAGGAGCGATGAGGCCAGCACTGTCGCTGGGGCGAGCACAGAACCGAGGTTGGACGCTAGAGACCAAGCGACCTGCAAGTCCAACAGCAGATCGCTAATCGAAGCGGCAACTGTCGCTAGGAGAAGAAGGTTAGCGACTCGGCGCTGATGAGACATGCTCTGCATAAAAGGCCACAGCTAGCGCGAAGTAGTCGCAGCCAGCCTGACACGGGTATCCATTTGAGTCCTCTTCCGCGCGACAACCCCCTCCACAAAGGGCTGTCAGTCGACAGCCTTGACACACCGGCTTACTGAACATCAACTCTTTCCGAATCAGTCGTTGTGCATGAGCAGACAAGGTGGCGATCGTGTCGGTATCCAACAGATTGCAGATACGGTCCGCTCTATCTGTGCGCTTAACACATGGGCACACGCTTCCATCAGTATCAACACAGATCGCTGATATTCCTGCGCCGCAATGGGCTACAGGATATCCGGTCGTCTCGAATTGCATGTTATCCGCGAACTTGACCGTGTCCAGCACGGAATGCACATCTCCCGTCTTGGTAAACACATGGTCCAGCAGTCGTCGAAGCTGTTCCGTCGTCGGGCGTTCGGTGTCGGCAACCTATTTAACCATGAAGAACCCAGGCGAGCAACCTATCGCGGCAAAGTGATCATAAAACTCCGTGGCGGTATCCGCCGTCGAGCGGGTCAGCACCTGCATCACTCTGAAGGGGATGCCAGCTTCCTTTGCAAGCGCTACGGCTCGCATGGCCCTTGCGAAGCTGCCGCGTCCACGAGTAGGGCTGTTCGTCGCTTCGTCGTGACCGTCAACATCGGCCCGTGGCAGGTCATCGAATGCGACTTTTTCCCACTCCGTGGCGGCCCCGCCCTGAAACTGAGTCACGGACCCAGGGTATCGCCCTTCAAGTCGGAGAGCAGATCCTCAAGAAGTTCTTCCTCGTAGACGGTGCAGCCCTCCGGCATCCGCCAGGTGAACGCACCGGGCAGCCGGTCCCGGAGCTGGTTCACGATCCGCCAGCCGACGACGTCCCCGTCGGCCCGCACGTGACAGCGGACATCGCCGAGACCCGTCAGCAGCTCCCAGGCGGCCTGGCCGGGAAGCCCGAAGGTGCAGACCAGCGGCCGGGACGCCGCGCCGTGGCGATCCGCGGCGGCCTCCAGGACGGTCGGGTTCTCGCAGACGAAAACCTCCGTGCCCTCCGCCAGCCCCCAGCCACCCCGGAGCGACCGCAGGGTCAGCCACACCGGTTCCCCCGGGGCGGCGTGGCAGAGCCGCACCGCCGGGGCGTTCCCGGTCAGGGGCAGGTTCAGCACCAGCACCTGTGCCGAGACCGCGTCGCAGATCACCCCCGCGCCCGCCCAGGCCGCCGACCACAGCTGCGCGTCCTCCAGTGGGTCGCGGTAGCTCCCGCCCTCGGCGGCGGCGCGGCGCAGCTCCAGCGATCTGACGCAGGCCCGCCCCAGCGGCGTCGAACGGTCCAGGGCGTGCGGATCCCTGAACAGGGCGGCGGCCAGTTCCGCCAGTCGACGCGGCTCCTCCCCGGTGGCCGCGAGCACGTCCGCGACCTCACCGGCCAGCAGCGCCCACGACGGGGCAGGTTGCAGAATGCCCCGGGCCACCGCCGCCAGGTCCTCCCCCCAGCCGCCGACCGCATCTCGCAGCAGCGCCAGACCGGCCGCCCGGTCGGATTCCCGCGCCTGCTCCGCCTCGGCCCTCTCCCCCCGGAGATCCCGCAGGGGTCCCCCGAGCGCGACGAGCAACTCGTCCAGTCCGACGCCGTGGGCCTTCAGCCCCTGCCTGAGTTCCGCCGCCCTCACCCCCCTGCCGGATTCCCTCCACTCCGCCTTCAGGAACCGCCCGATGTCCCGACGCTCCGAGGGCGACCAATCCAGGGACACCTCACCCCTGTCCCCGCGCCAGCCGCGTTCCCTGCGTCTCCTGGCCTCCGCCAGCAGGCGAGCCGGTCCTGGTAGCCGCGCCCAGTCCAGCAGGTAGCCGGGCACGCTCACAGCAGCGGGTCCTGCCTCTCAGGCGCTCCTAGCGCCGGGGTTTCGATGGTCTCCAGCTGACCGCCCGCCCACAGTTCCAGCACCAGGTCGGCCCCGGGCATGGGTGCGGGCGCCCTGACCACCTGGTAGATGGCCGCGACGGGCACCGCGGCGACGTTGACGATCCTCCCCGGCCCGACCAGCAACACGTCGAGGTCGAACTCCCTGAACAGCTTCATCACGGTGGCGCGGTTGGCGGCGTCGAGCCCGTCGAAGGCCTCGTCCAGCCACAGCGGCCGGGGCCCGGTCGGCATCTCCTCGTACATGGCGGCGAGGGTGGCCACGAGCGGCATCATCAGCATCACCACGCGAGCACCGCCGGAGAGTTCCGCATAGCCCCGGCTGGTCAGCGGTCCCCACCTCCCGGAGCCGCGACGATGTTCCAGGTGGATGTCGTACCAGCTCCGGTAGTCCAGCCGCTCCGCCAGACCGTTACGCCAGTCGGCCAGCCCCGCACCCTGGGCCTCCCGTTTCACCTCGTCGACCCGGACCCTGAGGAACTCCCTGACCCGGGCCTCCACCTCGGGATTGCCCCAGGCGGGACCGCCGACGGCCTCCAACACCTGCCGGGTGGCGGCGTCCTTCGGTTCGAGGACGATCCTGAGCGCGGTGCGGTCGGTGCGGGTGGCGTGGGCCTCCAACACCTTGTTGATGCGCCCGACGAGCGCCTGGGTGGCACCTACCCGGTCCCGCAGGTGATCCATGAAGGTGGACCCGAGCAGCTGCCCGAGTGTGTCCTGCACCCGTTGGTCGTAGCCCTGGGCCAGTTCCTCCTGGATGGCCCGCAGCCTCGCGAGAGCCTCCGTGAGGGGGTGACCGGCGCCGTGCGAGTCGACCACAACGGTGACCCTCGGCAGGTCATCCACCTCGTCGATACGAAGGCTGCGGCCCCCCGCCTCCAGTTCCCCGCGGGCCTCGTTGGCGCCGGTGTGCAGCCTCCGCCAAGCGTTCTGGACCGCTTGGTCGGCCTGGTCCGGGTCCTCGCTCCAGGTGCGGATGGTGACCTGTTGGCTGACGAAACGCACCTGCGCCCGTACCTGCGCGATCGCCGTCGAGTCGGGTTCCGGCAGCTCCAGGCCGAGTTCCCCCGCCAGACCCGCGTCGACGAGCCGCCGGAACCATGCGAATGCGCGGTCGCGCTCAGCGGTGACCACTTCCCGTTCCCGTTCGGCGGCGGCGAGAGCCTCCTCGGCCTTGCCCACCCGGCCGGCCAGCCGAAGCAGTTCCCGCCCCAGTGCGGTGACCTGCGAGGCCACCTCGGCGGCCCGCGCATGCAGCGCCTCCAACTCCCGGACGATCTCCTGGTCATCCGATCCGATGGCCTTCTCCAAGGCCTGCACCCGGGATGCGGCAGATCCCAGCCGTTCCTCGGCGGCGCGCGCCTCGGCGGTGGCCTCGTCCCGCTGCCCCTCCTCTTCCGAGGCCACGGCGGACGCCGCTTGCCAGGCGCCACGGGCCAGTTCCTCCCGCTCCCCGGCGTGACGCAGGATCCCCAGCGCGTTCTCGGTACGGCGCAGGGCCTCCCGCACCTCCGCCAGTTCGGTCTCCCGGACCGGCAGATGATGCTGCGTGGCGAAGGTCAGCAGACCCGCCCGCCTGGCGTCGGCCTCCGCCCGCAATCCCCGGGCCCGGGCCTCGTGCTGCCCCGCCGTCTCCTCCGCCGAGGCCGCCAAGGTCTCCGCGGTCGCGGCGTCCCGGAGCAACCCGAAGAGCTCCCGGTCGTCAGGGGCCGAGGCCATCGCCCTCTGCAGGGAAGCCAGTTCGGCGGCCGCCCAGCTGGCCTCGGCCTCACGCTCCGTGGCCTCGGTGAGGGCCTCCTCCCGGACGCGGTTCAGCTCGGCCCTGCGCCGGGCCCGCCCCGCCTTCCGGGCCTCCTCCCCCAGGTACTCGGCGTTCCCGTCGGGGCAGCTGGCCCAACCCACCAGGGAACCGTTGCGCCAACGCCCGTCGAGCGCGATCGCGAGCCCGGTTCCCGGCAGCTCCTGATCCGCGTGGACCAGATGGACCCCCGCCAGCAGAGCCTCGACCCGTTCGCTCCACGGACCTGGAGCGGCCTCCAGCACCTCGCCGAGACCTCGTTCGACGGGTTCTTCGGCGACGGCCAGGATGTCGTCGGCGACGACCTCCTCGTCGCTCACCCACGCGTCGAGCAGCCCGGACGCGGCGAGCGCGGCCTCGATGGCGGCCAGTTCATTTCCCGGCAGGCCATCACGCGGATTCACGAGTCGCCAGACGGGGGCTCCGGTGTCGGGGCGTGAACGCCGCGCCCACAGCGCGGGCGGTTGCGGGTCCGTGGTTCCGGCCCGATCCAGTTCCTCGATGCGTCCGTCCAGTTCGCCGACGCGTTCCCTGGCGAGCCGACCCTGCATCTCGGATTCCCGCAGCCTCGCCTGGACCGGGGCGCACGCGGGCTCGAACCATTCCTCCCGGATGCGTTCCCTGAGCGGCCGCTGTGGGGTCCGGCCGTCGGGCAGGGCGGACTGCCAGGCCTCGACATCCAGGTCACCTCCGACCCCTTCCGCCCAGACGTCGAGTGCGGCCGCCAGCGAGTCTCGTTCCTGTTCGGCGGCCTCCCACGCGGTGTCGCGCCGCGTCCCGGACTCGACGGCGCGCTGCCGGGCCTCCGCCGCGACGTCCTCCGCGCGACTGGCCTCCTGATCGGCCAGGACCACCTCGCCCAGGAGCTGCTGGGCGCGTTTCACGTCACGTTGCCTGTCGCTCACCCGCTGTTCCGTCAGCACCGGGTCGAAGTCGGCGACGTCCACTCCCGCCTCCCGCGCCGCATATCGGGCATCGGCGAGCCGGTCGGACGTCTCCCTGCGGCGGGTTTCGAGAGCGGCCTCCGCGGCTTCCCGGGCCTCCTCCGATCTCCGGGCCGCCGCCTCGGCCGCCTCGGCGCGTCGGTTGGCCTCCGCGGCTTCCCGCCCAGCCATCTCCGCGACGGTGCGGGCGTGGGTCAGGCGGGTCAGTCTTCCCTGCGCATCCTGGTAGCGGCTGGAGTCCCGCAGCTCCTCGGCCGCCACCCGGGCGCCCTCCCCCGCGAGCTCCAGTGAGCGGCGTTCCTCCTCCACCACGGCCCGCCGCGCGTTCGCCTCCGCGAGGTCCCGTCGCGCATCCCGCTCTCGGCGGGTGACGTTGTCGAACGCGGTGATCGCGGACCTGCCCCTGTCCGCGGCCCTTCGCAGCACCGCCCGCACCCAGGGCCGCCAGGAACGCACGGTGAATCCCTCCACCACCTCGACGGCCTCCGCTGCGCGATCCAGGTCGGCGCGGATCTCATCGAGCTGGTCCCAGCCGTCGGCGAGCTGATTGATCTCTGAGCGGTCGAGCTCCGGCAGGGCGTCGTGCAGACGATCGCTGATGAAACGCACCTGGAGCTGTTCCCCCAGTTTCGGGGTGCGGGTGACCCGCAGCAGCTTCCCCACCGCCTCCAGTTTCTCGGCGGTGCTGCCCAGCAGCCGGGAGGCCACCTCGCTGCGGTAGGCCGCAGCGCTCGGGTGCCTGGTGAATCCCTCGGCCGTCACTTCCTTGGGCGGCACCACGCGGCGGGCGGACAGCAGGTCGCAGCCGCCACGCACCCGGTCCCCGCCGGAGAGGGTGCACCAGTGGAGGCGCATGTCGGCGGCGGCACCTCGGGCCTCCGCGAACAGAAGCGTGGTGAAGAACTCCTCGCCCTCGTCTGTGCGGCGCCCGTACTCCACCCACAGCCAGCCGTGGTGGGTGGAGGCGGTGGCCTCGCGGCGATCTGAGTCGCGGCCGGTGGGTTCGACGTAGTAGCGGAAGGTCTTCCCGGAACGGCCCAGCGTGTCGATGTTGCTGGATGCGACGTCCGCCAGCCACGGGATCAGGGTGGTCAGTGCCATCAGCGACGACTTGCCGGTTTCGTTGCTGCCCATGAGCTGCACCCAGCCGTCCGCGTACCAGTACTCGGTGGTCTCGAACTCCCACAGGTTCACCACTCCCGCACGCAGCACCTGCCAGCGGTCAGCCCGGGCGGGACTGGGCAGTTCCCCCGCGACGACGGCGTCGCGCCACGACTTCAGTTGCTCGGCATCAAGCATCACTCCTCCTCACCCTGGGTCAGTTCGGCATCGCGGTAGCGTCCCGCTGCCGGGGTGAGAATCCAGTCCCCGGCCTCCACCCTCAGCAGGCCGAGTTCCGTCAACCGTCCCGCCACGGCGTCGCGGATCGCACTCGGGGATTCCCGCAGGGCAACCGTGAGCTGTTTGCCCCTGTCGCGGTGGATGTCCGCCGCGGCGGCCAGCACCCGGTCGGCGGGAACCCGGTGGAATCCTTCCGCCCCCGGGCACAACGCGTCGATCATGGCCAGCGTCACCCAGTCCAGGGTGGTGGCGTCGGGGAAGCCGCAGACCAGCCCCTCGGGCAGTTCCCGGGAGGCGGGCATCACCAGCACGAGGGCGTCGCTTCGCACCTCGACCCGGCCGCCCGTCAACTCCTCGGCCCGCTCCGCCAGGCGGCTGCGCTGCCGGGTCAGGTAGTCGCGGTGGGATTCGGGAAGCTCCTGCGGGTACAGGGCCTGGCATTCCACCAAGGTCCGCAGCATCTCCTGTCCCCGGATGTCCTGGCCGCTGTCGACCCGGCGGGCCAGGGCCAGGTCGACGTCGTTGGTGTCCACCAGCAGCATCAGGGCGTCCCGGTGCAGCAGGTAGCCGGCGCCGATCCCGGATCCGGTGCGTTCCCAGTCGTTCTGCAGGGTTCCGGATGTGCGTTCCTCCAGCACCCCGTGTTCGGTGAGCAGATGAACGGCGGCGAGCAGCCGCTGCCGGTCCGGGCGGCGGTTCGGGTCGTAGGGCCAGCCGCCGTTGATCTGCGCAAGCCGCGCCACGTCGTCGGAGAGTTCCTGGAGGGTCAGGGACTCCCCGGATCTGGCTTCCAGGCAGCTCGCGGCGTAGAGGGCCAGGACCAGCTGGCCACGGGGCGGCGGCGTGGCCGCGGGCAGGGCCACTCCCCCTCCGATGGGTGGCCTGCGCAGCCGGTAGCAACGGTTGATGCCCACCAGGAGATAGCCGAGCCGTTTGGCCCAGACGTTCAGGGTGGCGGCGTGTCGGTGCACCAGCACGTGCAGCTCGGGATGCCGCCAGGGCGTGACGACGGGACTCGCCAGCAGGCCGGTGAAGGCGGCCTGGATCTCGGAGTGGTCGTTGCCCAGCATCACGAGGTGAACTCCACCAGGGCATCGGCCAGCACCAGCCGCCCTTCCTCGGTCCGGCAGACCGCGGAGCGGGGAGGATGGACGGGGATCAGTTTCATGGTGCACCTACCATCAGCTGTGGTGCCCGTCCCCTCTGATTCCCGGGCCGAGGTGAGCAGGTCCAGGAAGAGCCGGGTCTCCTCCGCGGTCAGGGCGCTCCAGTCACTGAGGTGCGTGCCGGACCGGGAAACCAGGCGGTGTTCGGCCTCCCGCAGCGTGGCCTGATCATGGGCTGCGGCCGCGCGGGCCAGCGCCCTGGCCCGCGAACGGTCCACCACGCGGGGGGCCCGGCCGGACAGGGAACGTCGGCCCTGGGAACGCAGCCGTTTCGAAACCGGAACGGGGGGCGCCTTCCACACGCTGGGGACCCCCGGCACCTCCGGGGCCTCCAGGGCCAGGTGCCTGGCGGAGTAGAGCCCCGTGCCGGAAGCGAAGACCCGCCAGGCCTCCGCGTCGTCCTCGGCCCCTGCGACCGCTTCCGCCAGCCGGGCCAGCTCCGCGGCCCGGGAGACCGTTCCCCCGACCGCGAGCAGTGCCCGGTGCCCCCGGAGCACCGGGGTGACGGCGTCACGCATCTGGCGGCGGAGTCTGGTGGCCTGCGGCAGTTCGCCGCTGAACCAGCGTTCCAGGACTGCGACGATGCCCGCCAGGTGAGTGGTTGCCCGGGTCACCGTCTCCGTGTTGATCTCGGCGCCGAGGCGCTGCAGGGTCAGGGCCCGCCAGGTTTCGGGACCGATCTCCCTCAGGCCCGGCAGGCAGGCCGTGATGCGCCCGGACCAGGCATCCACCCCGGCACCCCAGGCGTCGACGTAGGCGAGGATGGTCTCCAGCAGGCGCGTGATGCGGGTCTGGTCGGGAACCCCGCCGAGCGCCGCGGCCATCCGCGACTGCCACTGGTTGGCCTCCCGGGCCATGGCCTCCAGGGTGGTCTCGACCACGGAGAACTCCCTTGATGCGTCCTCGATGCGTTCCCCCGCCAGGGCGTCCAAGGCGGCCTGGAGCCGGTCGGCCAGCACCGCCGGGGCCAACAGCACCGCCGTGGAACCCGCCCCGAGGTCCTCCTCGATGGCCCTGACGGCCTGGTTGAGGGCCGCCCCGGCCTCGGTGAGCTGGTAGCGGTAGCGGTTCCGGAGGAACTCCTCCTCGGTGGTGGCCCGGTCCTGCCAGGCCTCGCAGGTGCCCCAGGAGACCAGCGACGCGAGACGATCGGAAAGGTTGAGCTCACCGATGAGTTCTGCTGCCGTCTCCTCCGGCAGCCGGGCACGGATCAGTTCGGTCAGTTCGTCGTGGCCCACCCCCGTCAACGACACCTCCTGCCGGGCCGCCAACACATCCACGATGAGCCGGTACTGCCGGGCGTGGGAACCGACGAGGTAGCTTGCGGCGCGGATCTCCCCGGGGGTCGCGAGCAGGTTCCAGGGCGACAGTTCTCCTTCTCGCGCTTCGGTCACGAAACCACCCTACCCAGCTCTCCCGTCAGGAAACGGGAGTGGCCCCCGGGAGTTCCCGGGGGCCATCATCGTGTGTGGCGGGAGGGGTCAGAGACCTTCACCCGTCTTCGGGAGACCGGGCTTGATCGGCGGCATGTCTGTGGGCCGGGCCGGTGTGCTCGGGTCCGTACCGGGCGGTGTCGCGGTGCCGGTCGGGGAAACCGTCGGTTCGGCAGTCGGGGAGGTCGTCGGTTCGGCCCCCTTGTTCACCTCACCGGTGATGGCCTCCGTGACGCCCTGGGCGTTGTCGAAGGCGACCGCCATGTATCCCAGCGGTTTCTGGTCGGCGTAGGCGGCCTCGTTGCGTTCGAGGTTGAAGGTCTTCGAATCGCCCTGGTTGACCTTGAAGAACTGGCCGTCGTTGAAGGGCTTGTTCGTCGGGTCGTACTGCGCCCACTGCTCAATGGTGTCCACGGCCGCCACGTTCCTGAGGTCGGTGGCATTGGCGGTGTAGCTGAACTTGCCCGTGATGCCGACCTGGCTGGCGACGACCTGCAGCACCACTGTGCTGGAATCCGTCGGGGAGAGGGTCACCGAGCCGGAGGCGTAGACCTGCCCGTCGGAGAGATCCGCCACGAAAACCTCGGCGATCCCGTTGATCTGCCGTTCCCGAACCTGCCCGGAGTCCATGCTGATGATCCGGTAGTCGGCCTTGCCGTCATTGTTGTTGTCGATGTCGACGTTGTACATGATCTGTGCCGGGTTGGAGAACCGGGAGCTGGAGTTCAGCGCAAAGTTCACGGTTCTGAACGACTCGTCGCCGTAGCTCGCCACCCCGACGCTCGCCAGGTCCTGGCCGCTGTCGATCCCGTCCGGGATGTCGGCCGGGTCGCTCAGTCCCCACGTGTAGAGCGCGGTGTAGGCGCCGACCGCGCCGCCCTCGTTGGTGAAGGTGACGTCGGTGCCCTTGGGGGTGAGTGTGTTGGCCGCCTTCACGTTGGACAGGGAACGCGGAACCAGCAGGTACGGCATGGTCAGGGTCTTCCCGCCGGCGCCGGTGAACTTCAGGTTGCCGGAGGCCTCGTAGAACCACGGCGAGTTCGGGCTGTTGATGCCGCTGGGCACGTCGGCGGCCGACATGGTGATCGTGACGTCGACATCCACGCTACCGTCCGCTGGCACCGTGACCTGTTCCTGACTGAAGGAGATGGTGGCCTTCTTCGACTTCTCGGCCGGCTGTGAGCTGGCGGTGAACTGTGCCGCTTCAGATCCCTTGTTGACGAGGGTGACCTTGCGGGTGACCTCGAAGGTGGTGGCCGACTCCGCATACCCGAAGCTGAGTCCCGGCTCCCGCACCACGGTGCCGTTCACGTCCGAGGAGTCACCGTAGGCGACGACGGAGGCGCCGACCGCTTCGGCAGGATCGACCAGGCCACCCGCCAGGGTGGGGTCGTAGCCGCTGACCTTCTCGGGGTCTGCGGTGTTGACCAACGAGGCCGCGATCTCCTGGGCGTTCCAGTCCGGGTGGGCCTGGACCGCGAGGGCCGCGACGCCGGTGACGTGCGGGGTCGCCATGGAAGTACCCGAGTCGACGCGGCCCTGATTGCCGGACCCGACCGCCGCCGACAGGATCGAGACCCCGGGTGCGGTCACGTTCGGGCGCACGGCCGAATCGCCGGTGCGCGGACCCGCCGAGCTGAAATCGGCGAGCCCACCGTGGCTCCCGTTGGGAATCTCGGTGGCGGTCAGGGTGGCTTCCTTGTCGTGCGCGGCGATGATTGTCTCGGCGTCGGAGGACTTCACCCCGAGCAGCGGGACGCTGACCCGCCACTGCTCGCCGGTCTCGGGGTTGCCCGTGATCAGGCCCTCGTAGGGCGGGAATTCATCACTGTCGTTGATCATGATGGCTCCCGCGAGCCCCCAGCGCTGGGCGTTCATGGCGCGCAGCACACGAGCGCAGTCACCGCGTCTGGTGACCACGATCGCTCCACGGGGAACGCTGGCGTACTCGTCGCGGTCACAGCCGGTCGAGACCTGGTTGTCCTCGGTCCTGAGGACGTGGAGTTTCGCACTCTGGGGAAGCTTGGCACCGTTGACGTTGATGGTCTGCACCGTCGTGCCGTCGATGCTGAGCTGCGCGCCCGGATAGTTCTTCAGCGCGTCGTTGGCAGCAACGGAGATCACTCCGGCACCGGTCGCGGGTGAGGACGTCAGGTAGGGCTGCGAACCGGCGTTGCCCGATGCGGAGACCACCACGATACCGGCGGCCACCGCGTTGGAGACGGCGACGGCATCGGGATCCGTGGCCTTGCCGAACGGCGAACCGAGCGACAGGTTGATCACGTCCATGTGATTCTTGACGGCCCAGTCGATGGCGTCGGCCGTCAGGTCGCTCTGTCCCTCGCACCCGAAGACCTTCAACGCGTACAGATCGGCCTCGGGCGCAACTCCGGGACCGACCCGGAACTCGTTGTCGTAGGTGGTGGAGTCGTAGGGCCCCTTGTAGGTGTCGCCGTCCGCGGTCACACCCGATCCGGCGGCGGTGGCCGCCACGTGGGTTCCGTGCCCGAACTTCTCGCAGTCGATGGGGTTGTCGTCCGGCTGCGGGGTGTTCTGCCCGGTGTAGGAGTCGCCGGCGAAGTCATAGCCGCCCTTGACCCGTGAACCGTAGTAGGGGGTCGGATCCGTGGCCGCGGTGGCCTCGGTGAACGCGTCCGGGGTTCCTTCTCCTCCGAAGGTTGCATGGGTGTAGTCGATTCCGCTGTCGATGACGGCGATCTTGACGCCCTTGCCCGTGTAGCCGGTTCCTCCGGCTCCCTGCCAGGTGTTCGGGGCCCCGATGTAGGGCACACTCGTGGTGTTGCTCCGCTCATGAACGGGAATGGCCTGCACACCCTTGACCCCGTCGATACCCTCGACCTCAGCCACCTGGTTGCTGTTTATCGTCACCCGCAGGCCGTTGTAGGCGGACTGCAGACGGTTCTCGACCGTACCTCCCAGGGAGGTCACCTGCGCAGCTACCTTGTCCTGGGAGTTGGAGAGCCTTTCCTGTATCTGTTTTTCCTCTTCCTCGCTCAAGGAACCGCCCTTGTTCGCCTTGACGACCGCAACGGGGTCCTCCGCGAGCTCCACCATGACCGTGACCGGCCCCTTCTCCTGGAGGATCTTCTTCGCGGTTTCGGCGGGAATCTCGGTCTTGGGGGCTGATTTGATCAGGTCGGACATGTTCTGCGGGTCCGTCGTCTCGTCAGCCGTCGCGGTTGCCACGGGGGTGAGGAGAGCCAGCACCCCCATCATGGCCATTAGTCTGCTACGTCGCACAGTTCTACCTTTCATAATCGGGAGTGCGACCCTGTCCGGCACCGCAAAGGTAGCGACATGCCGTCCAGGCACTTTAGGCAAACCTTAATTATCGCGGGCTGTTTTGTGAACCCCTCGCATTGAAAATGGTCGCGCCGCGCCCTCTTCGCGTCACTGCTGCTACCCTTCCGGAACGCCGGGGTGCCCCACCGCAAGGGGCTGAGATCAAACTCGTCGAACCTGATGCAGTTCGCACTGACGAAGGGAGCGCCATGAACATCGCGTCCGTCCTTGCCCGCCTCCGTGCCACGACCCCGCTGGTCCACTGCCTGACCAACACCGTGGTGCCGCAGATCACCGCCAACGTCCTGCTGGCCGCCGGCGCCGCGCCCGCGATGATCGACCTCCCGGAGGAGGCGGGGATCTTCGCCGGGATCGCCTCCGCGGTGCTGATCAACGTCGGAAACGGCTCCTCGGAGCAGCACGCCGCCCAGCGGGTGGCCGCGAGGACCGCCCACGAGACCGGCACGCCGTGGGTGCTCGACCCGGTCGCGGTCGGCGCGCTGCCGGTGCGCACCGCCCTGGCCCGGGAACTGCTGACGCTGTCGCCCACCGCGATCCGGGGCAACGCGTCCGAGATCCTCGGCCTGGCGGGCACCGGCGCCGGGGGGCGGGGCGTGGATGCCACCGACCCCGTCGAGGCCGCGGTGGATGCGGCCCGGGGGCTGGCCGACGGGCACGGGAGCGTCGTCGCGATCTCCGGGGAGACCGACGTGGTGGTCAGCACGTCGCGCACCACCCGCGTGCACGGCGGCGACCCGCTGATGCCGCTGGTGATCGGCACGGGATGTTCGCTCGGCGCGCTGGTCGCGGCGGCACTCGGCGCCACCCGGGAACACCCCTGCCCGCACGACACGGTCGTCGCCGCCCACGCCCTGTTCGCGGCCGCGGGCATCGTGGCGGGCCGCGAGGCGAGGGGCCCGGCCAGTTTCGAGATCGCCTGGCGCGACGCCCTCCATGCGCTGACCCCCGAGGAGGTCGCGTCCCTGGTCACCGTCGAGGAGGCCTGATGCGGGTCGACTGGCGGCTCTACTACGTCACCGACCCCGACCTGTCCGGTGGCCGTGACCGCGTGGCCCACACCGTGGAGCAGGCCGTGCTGGGCGGGGCGACGGTGATCCAGTTCCGCGACAAACAGGCCGACGAGAACGCCTTCCGGGAGGGTGTGATCGCCTGCCGGGAGGCCATCGAATCCGCCGTGGCCAAGGGCGCGGCCGGGGCGGAGCTGTTCGTCAACGACCGCCTGGGGATCGCGGTCGAGCTGGGAACCCACCTGCACATCGGGCAGTCCGACGGCGACCCCGCAGCGATCCGCGAGGCGCTCGGACCGGACCGGCTGCTGGGGATCTCCGTCAGCAACCGGACCGAGCTGGACGCCGTCGCGGCGATCGGGTGCGCCGACGTGATCGGCCTGTCGCCGGTGTGGAGCACCAGCACCAAGACCGACACCGCCCCGGCGCTGGGGCTCGACGGGATCCGGGAACTGCTTGCAGCCCGGCCCGCGGGCCTGCCCGCGGTGGCCATCGGGGGGATCAACGCCGCCAACGCCGCCGAGGTCATCGCGACCGGGGTGGACGGCATCTGCGTGGTGTCCGCGATCGCGGCCGCCGCCCGTCCCCGGGAGGCCGCGGCACGCTTGAGAAAACTCTGGGAGAAACCATGACACCGAGAACCGCCCTGTCCATAGCGGGCTCCGACCCGAGCGGTGGCGCCGGGATCCAGGCCGACCTGAAGACCTTCGCCGCCCTCGGGGTGCACGGCATGGCCGCGCTGGCGGGCCTGACGGTCCAGAACACCCAGGGCGTGCGGGCCGCGCAGCCGGTCGATCCGGGATTCGTCGTCGCGCAGGTGGAGGCCGTCCTCGACGACATCGAGGTGCACGCCACCAAGCTCGGGATGCTCACGAACGCGGGGATCGCGGAGGCGGTGGCGGACCTGATCGCCGCGCGCCGCGCGGATTTCGGTTTCCTGGTGCTCGATCCCGTGATGGTCGCGACCTCGGGCGACAGGCTCCTGGCGGACGACGCGGTCGAGGTGGTGCGCACCCGGTTGCTGCCGCTGGCCGACCTGGTCACCCCGAACGTCCCGGAAACCGCGGTGCTGGCGGGTTCCTCACCCGCGGACGACATCACGGAACTCCAGGCGCAGGCGGAGAACCTCGTGGCGGCGGGTGCTCGCGCGGTGCTTGCCAAGGGTGGGCACCTGGATGGTGAGGAGCTGACCGATCTCCTGGCCACTCCGAACGGCACCGCCCGGTTCACCAGTTCCCGGGTGGACACCCGGAACACGCACGGTACCGGTTGCACCCTCAGCTCCGCGATTGCCGCCGGTGCGGCAATCGCCGGAATCGCACCTGGTGATTTCATCCCGGAGCACGTGATCATCGGGGCCCGCGACTTCCTGCACCGCGCCATCACCGCCGGGGCCGCGTGGCGGCTCAGTCGTTCCCCCGGAACCGGACACGGCCCGGTCAACCACCTGATCAACCTCGAAGGAGAACGAACATGATCTGGCGTACCCGTGAGTTCAGCGCCCTGGCCTGGGAACGCATCGCCGGGATCCGGGAACGCATCGACCGGCTGCCGCTGCTGCTCCAGTTGGCCGACGGCACCCTGGAGCCGCGTCGTTTCGTCGAGTACATCGTCCAGGACGATTTCTACCTTCAGGGCTATTCCCGGGCCCTGGCGCTGCTGGCCGCCCGGGCCCCGCACGCAAGGGCACGTTCCTTCTGGGCGCAGAGCGCCGGGGAGGCCGTCGCTGCCGAGACGCTCATGCACGACGCCCTCCTGAACGACCCGCTGCTGCGCTCCGCCCCGCACGCGGCAGCTCCCTCCCCCACCACCCGCGGCTACGTGAACTTCATCCAGACCGCGGTCGCCTACGACCCGTACCCGGTGGGGGTGGCGGCGGTGCTGCCCTGCTACTGGGTCTACGCACAGGTGGGCCTGGACCTGGCCGAACGGGCCGGGGCGGTGGAGAACCATCCCTACGGAACCTGGGTGGCGGCCTACGCAGACCCGGCCTTCCAGGAAACCACGGCCACCGCCATCGAGCTGCTCGACGAGGCGGCCGAGGCCGCCGACGATGCGACGAGAACGGTCATGCTCGAAACCTTCGCCGACGCCACCCGCTACGAGGAACTGTTCTGGGAACGCAGCCACTGCCTGGAGGCCTGGACCCTGTGACCCACCCCTGCGCGGATCCCGCGGCAGATGCGGGACAGGACCCGGCATTGGATCCGCAGATTCGGTTTTTTTGGGTAGATTTTCCCGCAAAATAGCTGTACATTGCTGGGGACCTCCTCGCCTGATGCTCGCGCATCCTCACCGAAGGAACCCCATGGCTCTCCGTAAACTCGGAACCTCCCTGTCCGCCCTGGCGCTCACCGCGCTGCTCACGCTCACCGCCTGCGGCGCAGGCGGCCCGGCGACCTCCTCCAGTTCCGCACCTGCGGCCTCGCTATCCGGTGCCACGCGCGTCGTCGACGACGAGCTGGGGCAGATCACGGTCCCCGCCGAGTCGAAACGAATCGCGACCACCGCCCCGGCCTACACCACCGCCGTCCTGCTGCTGGGCGGGGCCGACAAGCTCGTCGCCCTGGAGGACAACTACGGCAAGAACGAATGGATCAAGGGCAAGTACCCGCAGTTGGCGAAACTGCCGGTGGTTTTCTCCGGCAACGAGGTCAACATGGAGGAGCTCACGAAACAGGACCCCGACCTCGTGATCTACGCCTCGCGGTACGGGGAGAACAACCTCAAACAGCTCCAGGAACTCAGCATCGCCACCGTCTCCAGCCCCAAGGGCAGCGACAAGCAGGGAAACAAGATCGACCAGCTGCGCGCCCGGCAGGTCTACCTCGGTGAGGTCATCGGCGGTGTGCAATTGGACAAGGCGAAGAAATACTCCGAGGAGTACTTGGCGATCAGGTCCGAGATCGAGGCGAAAACCGCGAGCATCCCGGAGGCGGAACGCCCCACGGTGGTGCAGCTCTCCGGTGCGGGTGACTCCCTCCAGGCCAACAACGGCTCCGCCATCGGGCAGGAGCTCATCACCCTCGCGGGCGGCATCAACGCCGGCGCCGGGGCCACGGGCGAGTCGAAGGGCCCGTCCGGCCAGACGAAGATCGACCCGGAACAGCTTCTCAGCTGAGACCCCGAGCTGCTGCTGGTCGACAGCGCCAAGATCCGCGACTCCATCAAGTCCGATCCCGTGCTCTCCGGCCTGAAGGCGGTGCAGAACAACAACGTCATCGTCGTCCCGAACGGCGCCATGGCCTGGGCCTACAACGGCCCCGAGGAATACCTCAACAGTACTTCTTCGCCAAGGCGGTCCATCCGGAGCTGTTCAAGGACATCGACATGGAGGCCAAGACGAAGGCCTTCTACAAGGAGTATTTCGGTTTCGACCTGACCGACGACGATGTCAAACACCTGTTCAACCTCACCGACGGGCAGGGTGTCGAAGACGTCTTCAGCTTCCAGCGAAGCTGATTCCGTGGCGGTCCGGGGGAAGGACACCGGAGGGGCGGAGGTCCTGGTGAACCGCCAAGGCCGCCGCCCGGTTCCGTTCCCGGTGGTTCTCGCCCTGGTGCTGGCGGTGCTCGTGATCACGATCGCGGTATCCTTCGTGATCGGCCGTTACGCCATCGACCCGTGGCAGGCCATGCGGATCATGGCGTCGAAGTTCTTCACCGTGGAACACACCTGGCGGGAACTCGACGCGAAGGTGATCTGGGAGGTGCGCTGGCCCAGGACCCTGATGGCCGTGCTGGTCGGGGCCGCGCTGTCCTGCTCCGGCGCGGTCTACCAGGGAGTTTTCCGCAATCCCCTGGTCTCCCCCGACATTCTCGGGGTCTCCGCCGCCGCCTCGTTCGGGGCGGCACTGGCGATCGTGCTGGCGGGGGCCTTCTCACCGCTGGTTCCCACCCTCGCATTCGGTATGGGCATCCTGGGCGTGCTGCTGGCCTACGGCCTGGCGAAGGTGAGGGGCATGACCCCGACGATCATGCTGGTGCTGTCCGGGGTGGTGGTCAGCTCGATCTTCAACGCCGGGGTCTCGATCATGAAATACCTGGCGGATCCCGAGAACGACCTGCCCGCCATCACCTTCTGGCTGATGGGTTCCCTGTCCGGGATGCGCTGGGACAACCTGGCCTTCGCGGCCCCGATCATCCTGGCGGGGCTGGTAGTGGTCATGATCGTCTCGTGGCGGCTGAACCTGCTGACCATCGGCGACGCCGAGGCCCGGTCCCTCGGTGTCAACACCCAGCGAACCCGGATGGTCACGATCATCTGCGCCACAGCCATGACCGCGACGGCCGTGTCGCAGAGCGGCGCCATCGGCTGGGTGGGGTTGGTGATCCCGCACATGGCCCGGATCCTCGTCGGCCCCGACCACCGGAAACTGGTGCCCGTTGCGGCCACGCTGGGGGCGGCCTTTCTGTTGATCATCGACAGCCTCACCCGCACCGTCTCCGAATCCTCCCTACCGTTGTCGATCCCGATCGCGCTGGTGGGGGCGCCGTTCTTCGCGGTGCTGCTGCGCCGTTCCAAGGGGGTCTGGATCCGATGACCCCGGTGCTGCGCGTGACGGATGTCGAGTTCGGATACCACCCGGGAAAACCGGTCCTACGGGACATCAGTTTCGAGGTCTCTCCCGGCGAGGTGTTCATCATCCTGGGCGCCAACGGCTGCGGTAAGTCGACGCTGATGCGCACCATCCTGGGGGAGCACAAACCCACCTCGGGAAGCATTACCATCAGCGGCGACGAGGTGACCTCGCTCGGCGTGAAACAACTGGCCCGGCGGGTGGCGATGGTTTTCCAGGACCATTCCGCCCCATTCCCGTTCACGGTCCTGGACGTGGTGAAAATGGGCCGCACCCCGCACCTGCCGCCGTTCGGTTCCCCCACCCGCAAGGATCAGACCATCTGCCTGGAGGCCTTGGAAACGGTGGGATTGCGGGACCTGGCCCTGGAACCGTACACGCAGCTCTCCGGCGGCGAACGTCAGCTGATCCTGATAGCCCGTGCCCTGGCCCAGCGCACCGAAGTGGTGATGATGGACGAACCGACCAGCCACCTCGACTACCGAAACGCCACCACCGTGATCTCAACCGCCCACACCCTCGCCCACGAGCAGGGCAAGGCGGTGGTGATGATCACCCACACGCCCGATCAGGCGTTCTACTACCCGTCACGCACCGCTTTGATGAAGAACGGCCGTTTCTTCGCCTCCGGTCCGAGCGAGGCCGTGCTGACGAGGGAGAACCTCAGCGAGGTCTACGACATGGACATGCTGGTGCTGACCGCCTCGGATGACGACGGCCACGAATATCTCACCTGCCGTCCCGCCCTCGAAGAAAAAGAGTCCCGCTGGTAGGGATCCCTCGAACCGGTTGAAACCGAGCCGCGTCGGAGGGCCCCGGGGAACCTCTTCAGATTCCGCACCTCGTGAAAACGATGTGTCCCGGCCCCTTCCGGAACCGGGACACACCTTCCGAGGAGGTCAGTCCTCGCGCTGTTTCAGTACCGCCTTGGCGGCCGCGAAGCGGGCGATGGGCACCCGGTATGGGGAGCAGGAGACGTAGTCCAGGCCGACGGACTGGAAGAACTCCACCGAGTCCGGGTCGCCGCCGTGTTCTCCGCAGACGCCGGTCTTCAGGTTCGGTTTGATGGAGCGTCCCTTCGCGACACCGATGTCGACCAGCTGGCCCACGCCGTCCACGTCGATGGACTCGAACGGGTTGCGTTCCAGTACCTTGCTCGTGACGTACTGGGTGAGGAAGCCGTTCTCGGCGTCGTCGCGGCTGATGCCGATGCCGGTTTGGGTGAGGTCGTTGGTGCCGAAGCTGAAGAAGTCGGCGTACTCGGCAATCTGGTCCGCGACCAGCGCGGCGCGCGGCAGCTCGATCATGGTGCCGATCGTCACCTTCAGCTCCTTGCCTGCGGCCTTCAGCTCCTCGGCGACCGTCTTCTCCACGATCTCGCGCTGGATCTCCAGTTCCTTCGACAGGGCCACCAGGGGGATCATGATCTCCACGCCGATCGTCTCGCCCTCGCGTTCCAGCACCGCCAGGGCGGCACGGATGATGGCTCGGGTCTGCATGGCCGGGATCTCCGGGTAGAGCATCGCCAGACGGCAGCCGCGGGTGCCGAGCATCGGGTTGAGCTCGTGGAGGCGTTTGACCTGGGCGAGGGTGGCGCGCGCGGCCTCCAGCTCGGAGGCGTCACCGCCCGTCAGTTCGAGGCGCTGCACCAGCAGCGACTGCTCCACCAGGTTCGGCAGGAACTCGTGCAGCGGCGGGTCGAGGAGCCGGACAGTGACGGGAAGCCCCTTCATCGCGGTGAAGATGCCCTCGAAGTCGGCCTGCTGCATCGGCAGGATCTCGTCGAGCGCATCCGCACGCGCCTCGTGGGTCTCCGCCAGGATCATGCGGCGCACCGCGGGCAGCCGGTCGGTGGCCATGAACATGTGCTCGGTGCGGCACAGCCCGATGCCCTCGGCGCCCAGTTCGCGGGCCTTGGACGCGTCCTCGAAGTTGTCGGCGTTCGCACGCACCCCGAGTTCGCGGACCTCGTCGGCCCACGTGACCACGCGCTGGAAGTCCTCGTTGATGTGCGGCGGGATCAGTGCGATCTCCTGTCCGAACACGTCGCCCGTGGAGCCGTCGAGGGTGATGACCTCACCCTCCTTGATGACCCGGTCGCCGACGGTGAGGGTGCGGCCCTTGGCATCGATGTGGATGCCGGAGGCGCCCGCGACGCAGGGTTTGCCCATGCCGCGCGCCACCACCGCCGCATGGGAGGTCATGCCGCCGTGGGCGGTGAGCACGCCCTGGGCGACGATCACGCCGTGGATGTCGTCGGGGGTGGTTTCGTAGCGCACCAGCACCACCGCTTCACCACGCCCGCCACGTTCGGCGGCGGTGTCGGCGTCGAAGACCACCTCGCCGACCGCGGCACCCGGGGAGGCGGGAAGGCCCTTGGCGATGGGTTTCTCGGTGTGCGACGGGTCGATGGCGGGGTGCAGCAGCTGGTCGAGCTGGTCCGGTTCGATGCGCAGCAGCGCCTCCTCCTTGGTGATGACTCCCTCGTCCACCAGGTCGGAGGCCACCTTCAACGCGGCGGCCGCGGTGCGTTTGCCGTTGCGGGTCTGCAGCAGGAACAGCCTGCCGTTCTCGACGGTGAACTCCATGTCCTGCATGTCGCGGTAGTGGGCCTCCATGCGGCGCATCGTGTCGATGAGCTCGCCGTAGGCCTCTGGCAGCACCTCGCGCATCTCCGCGAGCGGCCGCGGGGTGCGGATTCCCGCCACCACGTCCTCGCCCTGGGCGTTGACCAGGAATTCACCGTAGAGTTCCTTGGCACCCGTCGAGGGGTTGCGGGTGAAGCACACGCCGGTGGCGGAGTCGTCGCCGCGGTTGCCGAAGACCATCTGCATGACGTTGACGGCGGTACCGAGATCGGAGGGAATGTTGTTGGCGCGGCGATACACCTCGGCGCGGGGGTTCTGCCAGGAACGGAACACGGCGTTCACGGCCCGGTGCAGCTGCTCGACGGGGTCGGAGGTCCACTCGCCGCCGAGGTGCTCGTTACTGATCTCCTTGAAGGTGGCGACCAGTTCCTTCAGGTCCTCGGGCCCCAGATCGGTGTCGAGCTCGACGCCGCGTTTGCGCTTCAGTTCGGTCAGTGCGTCCTCGTAGGCGTAGGCCGGGACACCCTCGACCACCTCGCCGTACATCTGGATGAAACGGCGGTAGCAGTCCCACGCGAAACGCTCGTTGCCGGATTCCTTCGCGATGGCGGCCACCGAGTCGTCGGAGACACCGAGGTTGAGGATGGTGTCCATCATGCCGGGCATGGAGAACACGGCACCGGAACGCACCGAGACCAGCAGCGGGTTCTCGGAGCCGCCGAGCTTGCGTCCCGTGCGTTCCTCCAGCCGGGCCAGGCCCGCGTTGATCTCGTCCGCCAGGCCGTCGGGCCACTCGCCGCCCCGGTTCATGGTTTCCACGCAGGCCGTCGTGGTGACGGTGAAGGCGTCGGGGACAGGAACCCCGACCCGGGCCATCTCGGCGACGCCCGCCCCCTTTCCCCCGAGCAGGTTACGCATGGTCGCGTCACCTTCCGAGAGGTCGTAGATGTAGCGTTTCTCGCTCATTCGCGTTTATCTCCCTTGATTGTTGCGACGGTTCTACCTCGTCCGGCCTCAACTTTAGCGGCTTCCCGCGCTGACCGGTCAATCTGCGCACATTGAGGCTTATTCACAGGTGGGGCACCGGCCGACGCAGTCCTCTGGCGAGGGGACTGTGGCCACGGCCTCGAAGGGCGGGAACCGGTTGAGGCGGCCTGCTTGCCCTGCGAGCCGGCCGCCTCGAAACCCCCGTTGGTCGTGTCCGGGGGATTGCGGCGGGCTCTGGTGGTTTCGAGGTGGACCGCTCCTTCGTCGCGATCCGGCTCACCCGGCTTCGGGGAGACCGTGAATAAGTCTCATTGCGTCGTTCCGCGAAACCTCGAGACCCTTGACGCTGTCAGTTGCGTGAGTAAAATTGTTACATGTTGAAACCATTGGCCGGAATTGCAGGAATGGTGTTGACCGTGTCTCTGGCCGCATGTGTCGTGGATGCCACTGCTGATCCCGGGGATCCGGGAACCGAGGAATCCCCCATCGGACTCCCCATCATGCCCGCCCCCACTGCGTTGCCCAGCAACACGGTCGTGGTGGAACCACCGGCAACCCACATGGAGGCCATCCGGACCGACCTGAACGAACGTGGCGTGGCCGGTTCCGAGGCAACCCTGGTGGAGGCTCACAGGAAAACCTGGAGGAGTGGCGCTCTGGGTTGCCCGATCCCCGGGGCCGTCTACACCCAGGCCCTGGTGGATGGTTGGCAGGTGGTGGTGAAGGTCGGGGACACCACGTACGACTACCGCTTCGGTTCGACCCCCTCCCCGATGCTGTGCGAGAACAGCCTCCCGACCTTCGTCGGCGCACCCACCAAGGATCCCTCGGACATCTGATCACCGACCCAGGCGGCTGGGGAGACAGCGATCAGGGATGGCCCCGCATCAGCGGGGCCATCCCTGGTTCAGATCCGATTCAGATCCTCATCCCAGATCTCCCGTCTTGGGCAGACCCGGTTTGATCAGAGTCCGGCTCGGGTTGCTGGTCGGGGTGGGTGAGGCAGGAGCACCCGGATCTCCCGGGGTCGACGAGCCCGAAGGAACCGGTTCGGTCGGGCCGGCTCCGGTCAGTGCACCCGTGATCGCCTCGGGCGTTCCCTGATCGTTGTCGAAGACCACTGCCATCCATCCCAGCAACTTCTGCTCCTCGACCTCTGCCGCCTTGCCCTGTGAAATGGGCACGTCCTTCGACTCGCCGGCGGGCACCAAGAAGTTCTGGCCGTCGTTGAGGGGCTGGTTGTTCAGGTCATAGGTGGCATGGCCGTCCGTGCTGTCCCTCACGGTGGTGTTGGCTGCGTTCTCGGTGTCAACCCAGTACTGGAACCTGCCGGTCACACCGAGATCGGATGCCTTGGCCTGGAGGATCACGGTACTGGAGTTGCTGGGTGCCAGGGTGTAGCTTCCCGCTCCGGCGATCGTGTTGCTGGCCGGGTCGGAGACGAACACCTCGGGAATACCGTTGTAGTAGTCATCCCGCGCCTTTCCGGAATCCATGCTGGAGATCACACGGTCAGCCGCACCGTCGCCGTTGGTGTCGATCGAGACGTAGTACTTGTTGCCGGCCGCGTTCGAGTGACGTGTGTGACTGTTGATCGCGAACATCAGGGTCTTCTCACCATTGAGCGTGGCGCTGCGGACACCGACGTTGGCGATGTCGACACCGTCACTCGCATCCACGTCCGTGCCCTTCGGAAGGTCACCCTTCGGGTCGGTGAAGCCCCAGTCGAACAGGTCACCCCTGGCGGTGTAGACACCACCCTGGTTCTGGAAACTGATCGCGGAGGCATCGGAACTTGTCTGCCCGGTCACCTTGGTGGTGGAGCGAGGAACCATCAGGTAGGGAATGCTCAACGTCGTGGACCCGGAGGTGAACTGCACGTTGCCCGAGGCCTCGTAGAAATTCGGGGAGCCATCGGTCTTGAGGCTGCTCGGGACGTCGGATGCCTTGAGCCCCAGGGCCACCGTGACATCGGCAGTGCCGCCAGCGGGAACGGTGACCTTGGTGCTGCTGAGACCGACCTGCGCGGGCAGGCTCTGGCTGGAGGCCTTGACCTCCCCGGTGAAGGTGACCTCCGAATTGCCCTTGTTGACGAGGGTGATCGTCTTGGTTCCCTCGAAGGAGCCATTGGATTCCTGATAGTTGAAACTGACCGTGGAATCACGGAGCGTCTTGCCATCCACATCGGTGGAGTCACCGTACGCGAAGACCTGTGTGGCGGTGGAGTCGGCGGGATCCACCAGACCACCACCACGAGTGGGACCGTAGTTGCTCACCTTGGATGCGTCGGCCGTCGAGACGATCGCCGCTGCGATCTCCTGGGAGTTCCACGACGGGTGGGCCTGCTTGGTGAGGGCCGCGACACCCGCCGCGTGCGGAGTGGCCATGGATGTGCCGGACAGGATGTTGGCCTCGGTCCCGGATCCGACCAGGGCCGAGGCGATGGATGCGCCGGGCGCCACCACGCTGGGCCGCAGGGCGGAGTCACCGCTGCGCGGACCGGCGGATGTGAAGTTGGCGTAGCCGGTGAAATTCGCGTTGGGGATCGTGTTCGCCGCGAAGGTCATCTGCTTGCCATCGGCAGCGGCCAGGGCGGCGCCGTCGGAATGCTTGACGCTGAGGAAGGGAATTGTCACATCCAGCTGCTCCCCGGTAGTCGGGTTCTTGGTGATTTTTCCCTCGAAACCGGAGTAGTCATCGCTGGAGTTGATCATGATCACGGCAGCCGCCTTGTGTTTCTGCCCGAGCAGGGCCCGGGCCACGCGGGCGCAATCGCCCCGTGCGGTGACCACGACGGATCCCTCCGGTACATCGGCGTAGTCGGAGTCGCGGCAGCCGAGGGAGACGTTGCCCTCCGCGTCCTTGAGCACATGCACGGGAGCGCTGGTGGGAAGCGTCGCGTCATTGGCGTTCATCGCCTGGACGCTGTCGCCACCGTCGACGGTGAGCTGCGCGCCCGGATAGTTCTCCGTCGGATCGCTGGCGGCAACGGAGATGACCCCGGCGCCGGCCGCCGGGGAACCGGTCAGGTAGGGCTGCGAGCCGTAGTTGCCGGCTGCTGCCAGCACGACGACACCCGCGGCGACGGCGTTGGAGGCCGCGATCGATTCGGCGTCGGAGCTCTTGCCGTAGGGCGAACCGAGTGACATGTTGATCACGTCCATCTTGTTCTTCACGGCCCAGTCGATGGCCTCCGTGGTGACGTTCGTGGATCCCGTGCACCCGAAGACACGAACCGAGTAGAGCTCGGCCTTGGGTGCGACACCGGGCCCCACCCTGAATTCGTTCTCATAGGTCTTCTGGTCGTAGGCGCCGCTGTAGGTCGTTCCGTCGGCGAGAACACCGGCCCCGCCGAGCGTGCCTGCAACGTGGGTTCCGTGCCCGGCCTTGGCGCAGTCAATGGGGTTGTTGTCGGGCCGTGGGGTGTTCGAGCCGTCGTAGTCGTCGCCGACGAGGTCGATCCCGCCCTTGACGTGTGGCGCGTCGGGTCCGTACCAGGCCGGGTTGGGGGTGGCTGCGGCGGTCTGCTCGTTGAACGCCTCGACCGTTCCCGGTCCGCCGAAGGTGGCGTGGGTGTAGTCGATTCCGGTGTCCAGAACAGCGACCTTGACACCCTCACCCGTGTATCCGGCCCCGCCAGTGCCCTCCCACACCTTCGGGGTTCCGATTACAGGAACACCGTGGGTGTTGTCGCGGTCATGGACCGGAGCAGGATGAATGGCCTTGACCTCGGGCAGGGTCTCGAGCGTCTTCAATTCGCTGCTGTCGATGCTCACACGCATGCCGTTGAAGGCTGACTGCATCTTGCTCTCGACGGCGCCTCCCTTGGCCTTGATGGTCTCGGCGACCTGATCCTGGATGCCCGATAGCTTGTCCTCGATCTGCTTCTCCTGACCGGAGTCGATTGTGCCTCCGCTCTTGGCCTTGACCACGGCAACGGGATCGTCCTTGAGCTCCACCATGATGGTGACCTTGGCACTGCCGCCGAAGACCTCCTTGATCGCGGCGTCCCGGATCCTTCCGGCCGGGGCCGGAGCGATCAGACTGGCCAGGTCTTTCTCGCTCGGTTCGTCCGCGGTGGCCACGGACACCGGAAGAACGAGCGCCAGGGCACCCGCAACAGCTAGTAGTTTCCTACTTCGCAAGGTTCTGCCTTTCCTTGTACGACGGACCCACCCGGGTCCACAAAGGCCCTCGTTTCCCTTCCCCTTCTCAGATCTCCGCTCCGAGTGAAAACGACGACCGAGTGCACATTAGTCCGCAGCAAGACCACCACCCAACCCCGCTGGTATTCCTGAGACACCCGAAAAAGTTGATCCATGAAAAGAAATGAGACCTCCGGGGATTCCCGGAGGTCTCACTGCAAAGGAAAATCAGCTGACGGTGGAAGCAACCCGTCGGCGCATTCCCTCTGCGTACTGTGCGGCCTCCAGTCCGGCGACAAGGTGCCAGACCCCCTCACCGACCTTGACCGCGGCCGTCAGCCCGGCTCGTTTCAGGGCGTCGACATCGACCTTGGAGTCGTCGGCGACCTCGACCCGCACCCGGGTCTCGGCGATGGCCTCGACGGAACGCACGTTGTCCTCCCCGCCGAGCGCGGCGACCCACTGCTTGGCCTGGTTGGTCTCGACGTCACCCACGACGATCACCCGCGGCTCGGCGGCTGCTTCCGCAGGTTCGGCGGCGCGGCGCGCGGCGGCCTTCTCCTCGGGCGTGCGGTAGTCGGAGATCAGAACCGCGAACAGGGCGACGGTGAAGGAAACCACCACGGAGATGGCGTAGATCCACATCGGGTTGAACACCGGGATGGTCAGCAGCGAGGTGAACGCGAAGGCACCGGTGGTGACGCCCCTGACGTCTCCCGTCGTGAAGAAGGTGCTCAGCAGGCCGATCGTGATGCCTCCCACGAGACATCCGATCAGCATGCGCGGGTAGATCCGCTTGAAGCGCAGATGGATGCCGTAGAGGCTGGGTTCGGAGATACCGCCGAACAGGCCCGCGATGAGAGCGCCGGATGCGGTCTGTTTCATCGTGGCGTCCTTGTCCCGGAAGGCCAGCACCAGCACGGCCGCGGTCGCCCCGAAGCAGGCGAAGTTCCACACACCCATGGGCCCCTGGATGAAGTCGTAGCCGAGATTGTCGATGTTCAGCAGCATCAGGGCGTTCAGCGGCCAGTGGAGCCCGAGCGGCACGAGGAACGGGTAGATCATCGGGATCAGGATGGCGAAGACGATGGGGGCGTGCCCGTTCAGCCAGGACAGGCCGTCACCGATGCCGGTGCCGGCCCAGATGCCGATGGGGCCGAGCAGGAACGCGGTGAGCGGGATCATGATGATCATCGAGAAGAACGGGACGAAGACCATCTGGACGTTCTCCGGGAAGACCCGCTTCCAGAAGCGGTACACCAAGGCCAGCACGGCGGCCATGATCAACGGCACGAAAACCTGTCCACCGTAGTCGTTGAGTTGCAGGTTCAACCCGAAGATGTTCACGGTGCAGGACTCGGTTCCCAGGGTCGGATTCTTCACGCAGGTGGTCTCGGCGAACCTCAGGGCCTCCGTGAAAAGGCCGCTGCCCTCCGCGGTCTCGGTGTAGGTCTTGGCACCGAGGCTGATGAAGTTGGGGGTCAGCAGCGCACCCATGATGACCGCGCCCAGCCATGGATCCACGTCGAGCTTCTTGGAAGCGTTGTAGGCCACCGCGATGGGCAGGAAGTAGAACACACCGCGCCACATCGCGTCGAGGAACACCCACGGGGCGGCCTTGGTCTCGGATTGGAAGTCGAAAACCCCGAAGGCGTCCAGCACTGCGGCGAAGGCGAGGATCAGCGACGCCCCGAGCAGCACGCCGAGCAGGGGCCGGAAGCTGTCCGACAGGTACTCGAAGAAGTTGTCCAGCCAGGCCACCTTGCCGCGCGCCTTGGACCGGGCCGCCGCCTTGACCTCCGCGTCGCTCATGGGCTTGCGGGAACTCATCTCGGGCAGGGAGTTGATCTCGTTGAACACGGTGGCAACGGCGCCGCCGATGATGACCTGGTAGCGGTCCCCGGACTGGGGAACAGCCCCCATCACCCCGTTGATGGATTCCACCGCGGCGTTGTCCACGACGGAACCGTCGACGAGCTCGAAGCGCAGCCGCGTGGCGCAGTGGGTCAGTGACTGGATGTTCTCGGGTCCGCCGACGGCGGCCACGATCTCGGATGCAGTACTCATGTCGGCCTCTCAGAATTCGTCGACGGGAACCAGGGCCCGGACCTCGGCGGGGGTGGCGCAGTTGACGGCCTTCTCCGCCAGCGCTCGGCAGGTGGACAGGTCATGGGCGCGCACGGCGGCCTTGACCGAGGGGATCGCGGGAATGGAGCAGCTCAGCTCGTCGACCCCGAGGCCGACGAGGATCGGCACCGCCTGCGGGTCGGAGGCGACACCGCCGCACACCCCCAGCCATTTCCCGCGTTCGTGGAGGGCATCGGCGGCCTGCCCGATGAGGGTCAGCACCGCCGGGTTGCAGGGGTCGACCTGGCTGGCCAGTTTGGGGTGTCCCCGGTCCATGGCGAGGGTGTAGCTGGTCAGGTCGTTGGTGCCGACGCTGAAGAAGTCGCAGCCGTCCTCGGCCGCGAACTGCCTGGCCATGACCGCGACGGAGGGAACCTCCATCATGATCCCGACGCTCACCCGGTCCCACGCGGCCACCTTGGAGCGTTCCTCGTCGAAGATCTGCTTGGCCCGGCGCCAGTCATCGATGGTGGCGATCATGGGGAACATCACGTGCAGCCTGGCGCCGGCGTCCGAGGAGGCCAGGATGGCCCGGATCTGGGTGCGGAGCACCTCGGGCTGTTCCAGACCGACCCTGATGCCGCGCACGCCGAGGAAGGGGTTCTCCTCGGCGGGGATGGGCAGGTAGGCCAGGGGTTTGTCGCCGCCGACGTCGAGGGTCCGGATCACCAGGGACTGATCCGGTTTCAGGGCCTTCGCGCAGTCGGTGTAGATCTGGGTCTGCTCCGCCTCGGTGGGTGCGGTGGCGCGCCCCATGAACACGAACTCGCTGCGCAGCAGGCCGACGCCCTCCGCACCCTTGTCCATGGACGCGACGGCGTCGTCGACGCCGCCGATGTTGGCCACCACGGTGATCCGGTGGCCGTCGGTGGTGACGGCGGGTTCATCCTTGGCCGCCTCCTCGACGGCCTTGCGTTCGGCCATCCGGGCCTGCTTCTCCCGCAGCCGGGCCACCTCCTCGTCGGTGACCCCCGTGCGCAGGGTGCCCTTCGAACCGTCGAGCACCACGAGGGTGCCGTCGGCGATGTCGAGGGCCCTGGCCTCGATGCCCGCGACGGCAGGGATGTCGAGGGAGCGGGCGATGATCGCCACGTGGGAGGATGCGCCGCCCCCGGTGGTCGCGAAACCGACCACGCGGCTGCGGTCCAGCTGCGCGGTGTCGGAGGGGGTGAGCTCCTCGGCCACGAGGATGGTGTTCTCGGGCAGGTCGCCCTTCTCGGAACGCTGGCCGGTCAGTTCCTCGAGTACCCGCTGCCCGACGTCACGCACGTCGTTGGCGCGGCCCGCGAGGATCTCGTTCTTCAGCGCGGCGAGCTGGTCGGCGAAGGCGTTGAAGGCACCGCGCCACGCGAAGGCCGCCGATTTGCCCTTGTCGATGGCCGATGCCGCCAGGTCGAGCAGCTCGGGGTCGCCCAGGATCTCCTGATGGGCGGCGAAGATGGCCGCCTTCTCCTCGGAGGCCTCCTCGGACATCCGTTTCTGCAGGGCGGACAGGTCGAGCAGGGCCCGGTCGATGGCGGAGTTCAGCTTGCGTCGTTCCTTGTGCCGATCCTCGGCGAACTCCTCCACCACGATGTCCTCGTGGTGGAGCTGCACCACGCGACCGATGCCGAGTCCCGGGGACGCGGAGGCGCCGAGCAGCAGGTTCCAGTCGCCCGACCGCGGCCCGGCGGGTTCCGCAACCGGTTCCGTGATGGTGGGTATGGGGGTGGTGTCCTCCGTGCCGATGACGCCACCGCTCGGGAGGGTCGGGCAGTCCTCGCCGAGGCCCTCCCGGATTCCCTGGGAGATCGCGGCGACGGCTTCCTTCGCGTCGGTTCCGTGCGCGGTGACCACGACCTTCTCGCCACAGGCGACCGCGAGACTCATGATCGCGACGATGGACTTGGCGTTGGCGGTGTCGTCGCCGCGGCGCAACTGGATGTCGGAACGGTACTGCTTCGCGAGGGCCACGAGCGTGGCGGTGGGGCGGGCGTGAAGCCCGGTCGGGTTCGGCACGATGATGGCATCCGATGCCGCATCGACGGCCGCGCCCGAATCCTCGGCGGAGTCTTCGCGTTGTTTGAGTTCCACGACGGCGGCCTCGTCGATTCCGGCACCGACCAGGCCCGTCACCGGGACGATGCCGGAGATGAGTTCGGTGTTGGTGACCACCACCTGGGTGAGCAGCGACTTGGCCCTACGACCGACCTCGTCGAGGTCGAAGTCGATCAGCAGGTCTCCGACGCCGACCTGCTGCCCCTCGGAAACGTGGGCGCGGAAACCGTCGCCACCCAACCTGACGGTGTCCAGACCTATGTGCATGAGGATCTCGAGACCTTCGGCGCTGCGCACGGTCACGGCGTGGCGGGAGGGCTGGAGATCCACCACCTCGCCGGGGACCGGCGAGGTCAGCCGCCCCTCCAGGGGATCCACGGAGAACCCGTCCCCGACCATTCTTCTGGCGAACACCGGGTCCGGTACGTCCTCGATGGGAACCATGACACCGGTCAACGGCGCCCTGAGACTCACCCGCGCGGTCGACTCTGCACTCACAACGGCACTTCCTTTCAGGAGGGGAGGTGTCGCATCGGATTTCATACCTGCTCCCCAATTTTCCCAGCAGCCTAGTTGGATTCCGGCCCGATCGGAACACCTTTTCCTCGATTCCACAGGATTTGGCGGATTCGGCGGGACCCGGGCCAGGAGCGCGCGTCGCCGGCAAGAACGGCGCGGAGATGTCGACACGACCCGCCCCGGGAGACAACCGATCGGTTCGCCCGGTTTCGAGCACGCCCCGACCACGGCGAGTCGCATGCCCGTTGGCAGCGACACGTTCCGGTGGGCCGCCGGGAGGCAGAATCACGGCCATCCGCCGCGGACCCCCTGTCGAAACTTTCGAAGATTAATTTTTGGTTAACTCCGCACGCGCGTCCCCCGGAAGGAGTTGACTTTCCGAACAACGCGAAGACGCGGAGAACTCGTCGCCCCGGTCAAGGACCTGACACGGGCCGAACGCCCCGACGCCTTCCGGAACAACGAAAGGGACAATGACGTGACCGAACCCTCCGCCAGTCGCCCCGAGGGGGTCCAACTGCGCGCGCGACGCAACCCACGCCTGATCGCCCTGGGTGTGCTCCTCATCGTGCTGGGCGCGCTGGGGGCGGCCGCCCTGTACACGACCACGACCCGACACCGGCAAGCAGTTGCGATGGCGAACGACGTGACCCGCGGTCGGGAAATTCGCCCCTCCGACCTGACGGTGCGTGAACTGCCCAGCGACCAGGAGGAAGGCATCGACCCACAGAAGATGAACGACCTGATCGGGAAGCGGGCCCTGTTCGACCTGCCTGCGGGCAGCTTTCCCACCGAGCAACGCTTGGGTGATCAGTCCTTCCCTCCGGGGAACGTCACCCTGGGCTTGAAACTCGGGCCCGGAAAGATGCCCACCGCTCCCCCGGCTCCGGGTCAGAAGATCCAGCTGATCGGCCTCACGGAGACAAGGACGACAACCGCAGTGGTGGCGGGTCTTCCGGAGAAACTGGCCGACGGGGCCACATGGTTGCTGGATGTCAGCCTTCCCCTGGAGGAAGCCCCCGCAGTGGCAGCCCTCGCGGCTGCGGATCAACTGATCCTCGTCGTCCTCCAGGAGCCCTGATGTCGGTGATCGTCCTGACCGGCGGGCCGGGCGCCCCCGGTGTCACCACGACCTCCTTGGGCCTCACGCTCTGCTGGCCCGGCGACGTGATGCTCTCCGACTGCGACCGCGACCCGGCACAGGCCGTCCCCGCCGGGTATCTCCGCGGCCTCGACCTCGGGGGCAGGGGCCTGGCCGTTCTGGCACGTCTGTATCGCGAGACCCGGGACATCGGCCCGGAACTGCTCCAACAGACCATCCCCCTCACCCGTGACGAGGTCACCAACCGGCGGTTCCTTCCCGGCTTCGCCCAGCCGGGTGCGGTGCGGCTGTTCGATCACATCTGGCCGGAGCTCGCGGAGGCCTTCGCAGGCCTGGGCGTCCAGGGAATCGATGTCATCGTCGATGCCGGAAGGCTGGGACACGATGGTCTTCCCACCGCGCTGCTGGAGGTGGCGGACGCCATCGGTTTCGTGCTGCAGAGCAACCTGAAATCCCTCGCCGCGTCGCGCCTGTACCTGCCCCTGCTGGTGGAACAGGTCCACATGCTTCCCGCGGATCGGCCGCTCGGGCTGGTGATCGTGGGTCCGGGACGCCCCTACTCGACCCACGAGATCACGGCACAGTTCGGGGTCGACTGCTGGGCCCGGATTCCCTGGGATCCACGCCCGGCCGGGGTGTTGATCCACGGTCTGACACCACCCCGGGGGTTCAACAATTCACCCCTGCTCGGCTCGTACCGGGTGGCGGCTCTGCACCTCACGCAGCGGCTCGAACACGCCGGGGCCCTCAGACGTGAACTACTCCAAGGCGGTGCCCCGTGACCAGCGATGCCTCGAGACCACCCAGCCTGTCCGGGGCGTTCGCTGCCCTCGCAACCTCCGACTGGCATCCCCGACCCACACCTCGTCACCGGTTCCTCGAAGAGGAACACCAGCCGAGTTCCGACATCGACTGGCAGCTCGTGGTGTCACTGCGCAGACAAGCGGCGGAACAGATCGGGCAGGCCAGCGAACACTGGCTGGTCGAACACGGAACGGTGATGCCCGAGGACGACCGGAGGGCCCGGGGCAGGGCAATCATTCGCGCCGTCGTGCACGCCCATGCCGAAAAGCTCAGCAGCGAGGGAGCGGCGTTGTGGCCCATGGAGCTGGAAACCGACTACGCCGAGGCCGTGGCACAGGCCATCTTCGGCTACGGACGGCTGAGCCCGGTCCTGAGCATCCCGGAGGCCGAGAACATCGAGATCACGGGGTGGGACTCGGTGATGATCCAGTACGGCGACGGGCATCGGGAATCCCATCCACCCGTGGCGGACTCCGACGAGGAACTGATCGAGGCCATCCGGTTCCTCGGTGAAACCGCGAACCCGCCGCGTCCCTTCGACGACGCCCACCCGACGATGACTCTCGCGCTCGGCAGCCGTTTCCGGCTGCACGCCATCGGATTCGGGCTGAGCCACCGGCCGTCCGTCATCATCCGCCAGCACACGTTGACCACCGTGACGTTGAAGGAACTGGCCGACGGCGGCATGCTGCCCCTTCCCGTGGCCCGGCTCCTCGCGCAGGCCGTGCTGGCCCGCAAGTCGATAGTGATCTCCGGGGACCAGGGAGCGGGGAAGACCACCCTGCTGCGTGCCCTGATCGCTGAAATACCCCCGACCGAACGGTTCGGAACCCTGGAGACCGACTACGAACTGCTGACCCATCTGCAGCCCGGACGCCGCAACATGCTGGCGCTCCAGGCGAAGATGGGCCTCGGGGAGCAACAGGGTGACAGACACATCGGGGAATGGAGCGTGGCCGATCTCATTCCGGAGGCTCTGCGGCAGAACCTGTCCCGGCTCGTCGTCGGGGAGGTCCGGGGCGCCGAGGCCGGCGCGATGTTCGAGGCGATGCAGGCGGGAGCCGGCACCCTGTCGACCACCCACTCGCACTCCGCCACATCCACCATCGACCGCCTCGCGGCTCGCGTAGCGCTGGGTGGGGTCCTCAGCATCGGGGAGGCGATGCGGCAGATCGCCCACAACATCAACTTCATCGTCCACGTGACCCTGCGCGACGACACCTGGCGCGGCGGTCTCAGGCGACGCTTCGTCAGTGAGGTACGCCAGCTGACCGGGGTCGTCGAGAACGAACGCCCGACCACTCATCTCGTCTACCGCTCCGACCCGACCCCCCTGTTCCAGCCGGAGGCGACGATGTCGACCGAGCTCGCGGCTTTTCGGGAGGCGTCATGGGAACGCTGATCGCCGCGGGGAGTGGCGCCCTGCTGGTCGCAGGGGTGGTTCTGGTGTTGACGGGGTTGAAACGTCGGACTCCCACCAGCCCGTTCCCCACATCATTGTCGGCACGGTTGACGGCTCGCTGGAAAACACTGAGGCCGCGACGCCGGCTGTGGATCGTTGCCTGTCTGGTCGCGGGTATCGTGATCGGGACGTGGACCGGCTGGTTGGCAGCCGTGGTCCTGATCCCGGTGACTTTGCTGGGGTTCCCACACCTGCTGAGCGAACCGCCGAATCCCGAGGTGGAGATCCTCGCCGCCCTGGACCGTTGGTTGCGTTTCCTCGGACCCTCGATAGCCACTGGGAAATCGATCCGGGATGCGATCATCGCCACTCGCGCCCAGGTCCCTCCAGTGCTGATGACCCCCGTGGCACGGGTTGTCGCACGGCTCGACCTGGGGTGGACCACCCGGAAGGCGTTGCTCGCGATGGCCGACGAGCTCGAATCCGCCGACGCCGACAGGGTACTGGCGGCCCTGGCGATCGCATCCTCACGGGGTGGGGTCGGCGCCCGCCCCATGCTCACCGCGCTGGCCGAGAACACCCAGATGCGATTGCGCACCATGCGCGAGATCGCGGCGGAACGGGCCAAACCGCGGGCCGTGGTGCGCCAGGTCGTCGGCATCACGCTCGCGATCCTGGTCGTGGTCTGGTTGCTTTCCCCCGGTTATTTCGGCCCCTACGCAACACCCACCGGACAGCTGCTGGCGTTGACACTGACCGCCCTCTACGTGGGAGCGTTGCTGATACTGCGCAGCAGGACTCTCCCGAAACCGGCGGCCCGTTTCCTCAGGGGGGACTGAGATGAGCATCATGGGCCCGTTCATGGTGATGGGAATGGTGATCGGCGCCGGCACCCTGCTGACCGTCATGGGGACCCTGCGATCCCCCGTACGTCTCGCAGATGCCCTCGCAGCCCTGGACGGCTCCGCTCCCGAACCGCGGGAGACGCATCCGGAGCACAGGGGCCTGGAAGCGCTCGGGGCGTGGTTGCACACCACTCTCCGGCTACCGATCACCCGCAACCAGCAACGTCTCCTCCTGTTGTCGGGACGAAGCATCGCTGACTTCTTCGCGGAAAAACTGGTGCTGTCCACGACGGGGCTGCTGCTCCCCGCCGTCTGGCTCGTCATACAGGTGGTCCTCGGAAATCCGACGACACCTGTTCCCCTGCTCCTGGGACCTGTTCTCGGGATCTGCGGATATTTCCTGGCTGACCTGAGACTGGCCAGAACGTCCCGGCAGGTGAGCAGGAGCACATCGGAGGCGGTTCACACGTTCTTCGACCTCGTCGCTCTGGAACGTCTGGCAAATGCCTCCGCTACCCAGGCCGTCACCCAGGCGGCCACCATTTCCGACGCACCGCTGTTCCGCCGCATGACGGCCGGCCTGGAACGGTGTCGGTTGGAGCAGACCACCCCGTGGCGGGAACTACACCGGATCGCGGACGAGTGGGACGTGCCGGAGCTGGGTGATTTCGCCGACATCATGCGTCTCGAGGAGCAAGGGGCGGCGCTCGCCGAAACCTTGCAGGCCAGGGTCCGGGAACTCCGGGAGGGGCATCTGGCGCAGCAACGCGCCCGCGCCCAGGAGGACACCGAGGCCCTCACCATCTGGATGACCCTGCCCGCCCTGATCCTCGGTCTGGGCTTCATCATCCCGCCGCTGTTCATCCTCATCGGCATGTGAGGACCAGCATGAAGAAAACCTGTGGAAAACGGAGACCGCGCCGATCGGCCACCCACAATGAAACCAGATAGGGAAGAAGGAACCATGTCGCCCTTGTTGATTCTCCTCCAGCAGCACCTGACCCTGCTCATCCCACCCCGACGCGACGAACGCGGGCTGTCGCAGTCCACAGAGAACGCCATCCTCCTGGCAGGGGCCGTGACCATCGCCCTGCTCGTGGTCAGTGTCATCACGAAATTCGTGGAGGCGAAGCTTCCCAAGTGAAGCGACGAACGGAACCGTCCGGAAGGAATCCCAGCATGAGACGAGTCGCACAGGCCACCGGCGCCACGGTCCTGCTCGCCATCCTGCTGCTGGGCGTGCCCTGGGCGTTGCTCCACTGGGGTCGGCTGGCGGACCTGGCGACGGTCGACTGGGGAGGCGCATTGTCACGTCCCGACGATGGTCGAGTCATCCTGGGGGTGCTGTCGCTGAGTGGCTGGCTGGCCTGGGGGATGCTCGCCCTGACCACCATCGGCGAACTGCTGCACGCCGTTTCACGGGGTCGGATCAGTTTCCACATGCCCGGCACGGGCTGGCTCCGTCCCGTCGTCGCGCTGCTGGTGGCTGCCGCCCTGTCGCCGCTGCTGGCCGCGAATGCGTCCCCGTCCCTGACGGATGCTCCTGTGGCGGTCGCGGCGCCGGCGGAGGCCCGCCCGACCGAACCCACCGACGCGGTGTCCCGCACCGCCCCGCGCGAGCCCGTCGCGTGGCGGGAGTACGAGGTGCAACCGGGTGACGAGCTGTGGGACATCGCGGCACGTGAACTCGGTGCAGGCGAAAGATGGCGCCAGCTGGTTGCCGCGAACCCGGGAATCGACGTGGATCACCCCCCTCCCCCGGGCACGATCCTGCGGCTACCCATGACGGTGACGGTGGAGTCGGGGGATTCCCTCTGGCACCTGGCGGAACGGCATCTCGGGGATCCCGAACGCTGGCCCGAGCTTCACGAGGCCAACCGGGACCGCATCACCGATCCCGACGAGATCGATGCCGGTTGGGTGCTCACCCTGCCCGGGACCGATGTCGCGGAATCGAGCACACGGCTGCACCCCACCCCTCCGGCCGTCACCAACGAAACGATCCCACCTCCTGTCTCGTCCCCGGAGGAGACGGCCCCACCCTCACCCACGCCGCACCCACGCCGTCCCCGGCCAATCCCCCCGGCCCGGTGGTCGAGGCCCCATCCGAGGAGAAGCACACCGATCTTTCCCACTACCTCGGGCCGATCGGAGGCCTACTGGCCGCCGGGGTCATCACCGGACTGTCACTGCGGCGGCGAAACGCCCTGCACACACGTCCCCTCGGGCAGCGTTCCCGCTCCGTCCCGGTTTCCCTGGAACGTTTCTGGACCGCTCTGGGGCGACGTGGCACGGAACACCGACTCGACGACCCGACCGATCCGTCCCCCACGGCCGTTCTCCTGGGCTGGCGTGGGCAGGAAGAGGTCTGGATCACTCTCGAGGAGAGCCGTTGTCTCTGGGTCTGCGGCAACCAGCCGGAAGTCCTGGGGATGGCTGCCAGCGCCTGGACCAGTCTGCTGTGCGCGGAGTGGTCGTCCGAGGTCGACGTGATGGCGGTTCATCCGCGCGAGGCCTGGGCGGAGGCCGTCGATGATCCACGCCTCACGGTTCTTCCGTCCACCGACGAGGCGTTGACGCGCCTGGAGCGGCTCTGCGCCGGTCGCCGCGTGGCGCTCGGGACGGGGTCACTCACTGCCGCACGCTCGGATCCGGATCGGGCTGCGAACTTCGCCCCGGCGGTGTTCATCTTCTGCGACTCCCTGACCGCTCAGCAGACGACCCGCATCACCGAGGCACTGGAACTCGGGCGGGTCGGGGTCAGCGTCGTCGCACCGGTTCGAGCGCATTCCCCCGCTCCTGGAAGACATCTGGAGCTGAAGGATGCGCGGACCGCGACGCTGGATTCCGGGGAGGATTTCGAGCCGCAACTCATACCGGGCCCTGCCCGACATGCCCTGGTCACCCTGTTCGCATCCTCGATTGCGCCGGAGTCGGAGCCCGCCCCCTGGTGGTGCGACGATCTCCTTCCCCCCGTTGAAAATCCGCTGCCCGGCAGCGGCTCCGTCAAGGAACCACCCATGGCCGCCGAACCCCACTCACCGACGCTGCTTCTCCTGGGAGAGGTGGACCTGGTTGCCTGCGACGGGCAACGTCCCACTCGAGCCGCCGGCCGTTGCCTCGAATGCTGCGCCTGGTTGCTGGTAAATCCCGGGGCGACCCCCACCCAGATGCGGGAATCACTGATGGTCGCCGAGAGCACCCGGCGTTCGAACATGTCCAGGTTGCGCAGCTGGTTGGGCAGGGGCCCGGAGGGGGAGCACCTCCCCGATGCCTATTCCGGGCACATCCAGTTGTCCGTCAGCGTCTCGAGTGACTGGGAGAGGTTCCAGTCGCTGCTCGCGGGCGGGGTCAACCGAGCCAGTGAAACATCGTTGGCCGAGGCGCTCGCGCTGGTCAGGGGAGCGCCCTTGGGAAGCTTCGAGTTCCAGTGGAGCTGGGCGGAACAGCTGCGCAGCGACATGGTGAGCATGATCGTCGACGCCTCGGCGGTGCTGGCGGATCGCTGCACGGCCCGCGGGGAACACACGCTGGCCGATTGGGCAATTTCCCAAGGTGTCCGTGCTGCCGGGGATGTGGAACCTCTGGTGGTGCGGCGGATCCGGTCTCTCGCCCAGCGCGGCGACCGGGCCGGAGTGGATCGGCAGGTGCTGCAGCTCACGCGATCGGCACGTGCGTCGGGACGCGACCTCGGGCCGGAGTCGGTGCGCATGATCCAGGAAGCCCTCCAGACCTGCCGTCAGGGACACCTCCCGGAACGATCCGGTGTCGCATGACCGCATACGCTGGGGTCAGATGACCACTCCGAGCAGATGGGGTAGAACCGCCAGCAAGGCGGCAATCACCACCAGCCCGGTATCCTCGCGTTTCCATGCGGCCTCCCCGAGCCATGTCCTGGGGCCCGGGGCCGAGTAGCCGCGCGAGTCCATGGCGATCGTCAACCTCCCGGCCTGCCTGACCGACTCCACCAGCAGAGCGAGGCACAACGCCCCCCACTCGCCTGCCTTGCTGATCGGGGAGCGACCCGGACCGACCCCACGGACCCGCCGCGCCCGCGAGATCTCCTGCCACAGCTCCGCGAACCCGTCGAGGCGGCGAAGGGCTGCGACCACCGCCAGGACAAGGCGCGACGGCAACCGCAGCAGACATCCGAGATGGTCCCCCAGGACCGAGGGTTCCAGGAACGAGGCGGCCACCACACCGGGCAGCACGATGAACGCCACCCGCAGGGCGGCCACCAGGGCGGGTTCGACGGCGCGGGGATCGGAGAGCAGCCAGTTGGACCAGGCGATGGACGCGATCGCGATTCCGGGGGCCATCAGCCTCCCGGGCGGGAACCGGAACCGCAGCAACACCATTCCCGTGACCACCAGGGCGACCACCCCGATCGTCAGGGGCAGCAGTCCCCCGGCGACGACCCCCGATGCGGTGAGCAGGACCGCCCCGAGCAGCAGGGACAGCGGCCCTGTTCTCCCCAGCAGGCTCCCGGGTGCTGGTCCTTCAGTGGTTTCCGAGGAGCGTTCCTCTCCGCCCGTGGGCGGCGATGGCAGGCGAATCCACCGGTTCGCGAGGCGCGTCAACGCGGCGTCGTGGGTTGCGACCAGCACCCCCGAGCCGGCTTCCCGGGCCGAGAGCAGAACCCCCGCCACAGCGGCCCAGGTCACCCGGTCCAGCCCCACGGTGGGTTCGTCCGCCAGGACGACCCCGGGTGCGTGGAGCACCGAGGAGATGACGGCCAGGCGTCGCTGTCCCCCCCCCGACAGGCTCAACGGGGGGCGGGCCCCCATGCCGCCGAGCCCCCCCGCCGCCAGGAACCGCCGGGCCCGGGCCTCCACGTCATCTCGCGACTGCCCCAGGGCCAGGGCGGTGGCGGTCAGGGAGGACAGCACGGTGTCCCCCACCACCAGGCCCTCCGCGAACTGCGGAACCCAGCCGGCTCTCGATGCGAGCTGCCGCGAGGTGAGGCGCGCCGGGTCGTCGCCGCCGATCCTCACATCTCCCGAGACCACGGGCAGTGTTCCCAGGAACGCGGCCAGCAGGGTGGACTTGCCCGCTCCGCTGTCGCCACCGAGGGCCACCAGTTCCCCCCGGCGAAGCGTCGCGTCGACGTCGTGCAGCACCCGCCGCGGCTCGTCATCCCGGGCGTTTCCCAGGGTGAGCGGCGTTTTCCGACAGACGGTGATTCCCCGGGCCCGGGCAACGACCTCCCCCGTTTCCCCGCACGTGTTCCCTCCGAGCTCGGCGACTGCGGCGGGTTCCGGGTCGGGCGCCCCCGGGACCCACAGCCCCAGCCCGAGGAGGCGGGCGCCCATGGTTCCCAGGACATCCCCGAAGGGACCGTCGGCGAGAACACGTCCCGAATCGATCACCACCAGCCGCTCCACGATCCCGTCCCAGCCGGCGATGTCGTGATCTGCGACGACCAGGGTGGCGCCGGTGCGGGTGACCACGTCGTCGACCGCCTCCCGCAGCCGGGCGGCCGAGGGGGTGTCGAGCATCGCCCCCGGCTCGTCGAGGAGGAGCACGCCGGGTTTCATGGCCAGCGCCCCCGCCAGCGCCAGTCGCTGGGCCTGCCCACCCGACAACGCCGCCGTCGGGTGTCCGGGGCGAAAGGGAAAATCAACCAGTTCCAGCGCCCCGGCAACCTGCTCACGGATCTCCGCGACCGGCAGGCCGAGGTTCTCCGGCCCGAAGGCGACGTCACGCCCCACGGTCTCGGCGACGATCGAGTCGAAGGGCTGCTGCCCCACCAGGCCGACGTCACCGCGACCCGTGGCCGCCGGGACTCCACCGACCGTCACCTCGCCCGAGAGTTCCCCAGGGGTGTGCTCCTCCAGCACCCCGGCGAAGGCCCGCAGCAGAGTGGATTTCCCCGCCCCGCTGACTCCCGCCAGCAGGACCGCCAGCAGGACCCTCTCCCCCGCCCCGATCTCGAGGGTCACGCCGTCCAGGAGCGGGTGATCGGCGCCCAGGGGCTGCCAGGTGAGCGCGACCGCCCGCAGCCGGCCCCGGTCAGCCACGCCGGACCAGGTGTTCCCGACCTGCGGGGAAGGCGTTCAGCGCCCCGGTCGCGGCCATCGCCCTGACCAGGGCCCACCCTCCGGCGCCGGAGATCGCGATGCAGGAGATGACGGCGCACCCGAGGGCCACCAGTTTCATGCCGAAGGTGTACTCGCCCTGGTAGACCCACCATTCCCAGCAGCACAGTTCGAGGGCGGCGGAGAGCGCACCGGCAAGCATCGCCACCCAGACGCGGAATCCCCGCCACAGGAAGACCGCGAGGACGATCTCGACCCCGAGCGCCTGCAGAGCACCCGAGACCATCACGTTCAGCCCCCACTGGTTCCCCAGCAACGCCTCGACGGTGGCGGCCACGATCTCGCAGAGCAGGGCCGCGCCGGGGCGACGCACCACGAATCCACCCACGACCGCGGGCAGCACCCACACGCCGAGGGTCAGGCTCGCCAGGGGCGGGAAGGCCGTGTTGAGCGCCGCAGACATCGCGGGATACAGCAGCAGGTCCCATCCCCAGAAGGCGACACCCAGCGCGACGCCGAGAACGGCGATGGTCACGAGATCCACGGAACGCCACGCGGCGGGTCCTCCCGTCGCGAGCCGTGTCCTCGTCCTCCTGCTGGTTTCAGCCATGTCAACTCCTGTGGTGCGCCGGTTTGTCCCGGTTTCCTCAGGGAGGCCGTGACGGGCACACCCGTCTCGGCCGGAGATTCCCGACTCCCTACGCCGGTGCTAACCGGTTCAGGTTCGAGGGTCTGCGGTTTCCCGCACTCTCAGCGCAGCCGCGCTCCCCTGTCGTGTCGAAACGAACTCTAGTTGCTGCGCTTCATCAGCGCATCCCGACCACGACCTCCCGCATGGACGGAACCTCCTATTACGATGGCCCGGTGACGAGAAGGCTGGTGACCTGGATGCTGCTGTTGGCGGCCATCGCCGTCAGCATCATCGCAACCCCTTCCCGGGCCGATGAACCCGTCGACGTGAGCATCGAGTCCCTCACCCCCCAACTGTTGGACCGCTCACAACCGGATCAGCTCATCACCATCACCGGGACGGTGCGGAACAACACCTCACAGACCGTGGAGAACTCCAGCGTCCATTTCTGGCGCTCAACCAGACCGATCACGGAGCACGCCGAACTAGAACAGGTTCTCACCTCCGGAGCCGCACAGCCCCAGGGCAATCGGGTCACGAATTCCAAGGAGAACTACCAGGACCTCGGGGAACTGTCGCCGGGAGCCTCCATGAAGTTCACGGTGAGCGCGACCATCAGGGAACTGGCCCTGTCCTCGAGGACGGACGCCGTCTACCTGCTCGGGGCGCTGGTCCGCTCCAACTCCTCCACCCAGGGACCCAGGAACGTGGGCCGTGGCCGGGCGTTCGCCGTCGCCACGAAGAAGCCTTTGCAGGTCTCGACCGTCGTGAAGCTCACCACCCGACCGACCCTGCTCGACAACACCGATTTCCAGGACAACTCCCTCGAGTCCCGGCTCGTGGGAGAACTGTCGGAGCTGCTGACGGCAGCTGAGAAACCGGGAACCTACACGCTGCTGGACCCCTCCCTGCTCGTCGAGGCCCAGGTACTGGCCGGGGAACACACCGTCGCCGGCCAGGCCGCTCCACCGAGCGAGACCGCCGACGATTTCGTGAAACGCCTCACCAGTCTGATCGGCACGGGGCGAGTGATGCGGCTACCGTTCGGAAATCCCGACCTGGCACGTCTGCACGCCGCCGGGGACCTGTCCGGTCTCGAGGCTGCTCTTGGCTGGTCCGAGACCGCGTTGAAAGCCTCAGGGCTGGGGACGACCCTCGCCGACGTTCCCCTCGTGGCCGACCTCGGCGGGAACGATTCCCAGGACCTGGCGTTGACGCTGGCCCTCCATGATTTCCAGAAGGTCTTCGGCAACACCTTCCCATCCAGCGGCGAGATAAGCACCACGAACCACGAGGTCAAGGCCCACGCGCTGCGCGTTTCCTCCATGGATCTGCCCGGGATCGGTCCCGGGAACACGTTCACGAGGGCCCAGATCTCAGGACGCCGCCTGGCTGAGGAGCTGCTGGGGGAGAAGACGACGATCCACATGGTCCGTGAAGCCGCGGACATCAGCCGTGCGGAACTCCTTGCAGGCTCCGAAACCGCCGCTCCGCTCCCCGAGCCCAGCGGTCAGGCGCGCTACGGCGTACCGGCGGAGCAGATCACCTCATGGCCAAAGCTGCGTTCCCAGATACAGGGTATCTTCGACTCCACCCAGCTCCTGGAGGAGTTGACGGGCTCCGACCGCACGGCCCTGAACGCGACCATCGCCGCGCGGGCCTTCAACAGCGCCTTCCAATCCGAGCAGGAGGCGATGGACTTCGTCAGCGCGACCCCGAGTGAGAAACTGACCCCGTCCGCGATCCGGCTGAGCGCCGCCAGCCAGTTCGTGATGGGCTCCGAAACCAACAACTTCCCCGTGACGATCAGCAATCCGCTGCCCATCACCGTGAAGGTGCGGGTCCAGTTCGTCAGCGACTCCCCCAACCGGATCCGGGTCGCCCCCTCCGAGCTGGTCACCCTCGGACCCGGCGAGCACCGCACTGTCAGCATCTCGCCGTCCACCACCGCCAACGGTGTCGTGACGGTGAGGGCCCAGCTGACGACGGAACAGGGAACAGTATTCGGCTCCGTGGTGCCCGTTGAGATCACGGCCACCGGCCTTGGGCGAGTCGGCTGGATCATCATCGTCATCTCGGGTGCAGTAGTGGTCGGGGGTACATTCCTGCGTATCAGGGCGGTGCAGAGGGAAAGAACCAGGGAGAGTCGTGAGCAGTAGTACCAGTAGCGGTGTGAGCAGCAGCCGCAAATTGCTTTCCGCAAGCGCCCTGATGGCGGCGGGAACGCTGGTTTCCCGAGGCCTCGGGATCCTGCGGACAATGCTGGTGGCCTTCATCCTGGGCAACGGAACCCGACAGGCCGACATCCTGTCGCTGGCGAGCACGATCTCCAACGGCATGTACATCCTGTTCGTGGGAGGCGCCGTCAACACGGTCCTGGTACCGCAGATCGTGCGCGCCATCCGTCACGACGAGGACGGCGGCGAGGCGTTCACGAACCGGATCATGACCGCATTCATGCTGGCCATCAGCGTGGTGACCGTGGTCCTGACACTCGCAGCCCCCCTGATCACCTTCCTCTACTCGTCGGATTCCTGGCGCACCCCCGATCTGGAGTCCCAGTACGCCTCGATGGTGGCGCTGACCTACTGCACCCTTCCCCAGATCTTCTTCTACGGCGCCTACACGATGCTGGGGCAGGTCCTCAACGCCCGGGACCAGTTCGGCCCCATGATGTGGGCACCGATCGCCAACAACGTCATCTCGATCATCGTGCTGGGTTTCTACCTGGTGATATGGGGCACCGGCGGCGATCATTCGGGCGCGTTCACCACGGAGCAGATACTGCTTCTGGGCATCGGTTCCACAGCCGGAATCGCAGCCCAGGCCTTGGTGCTGATCCCGTTCGTGAAGAAGGTCGGGTTTCGTTTCCGGCCACGTTTCGACCTCCGGGGAGCGGGGCTGGGCAAGACCTTCCAACTGGCGAAGTGGACCCTGGGTTTCGTCCTCATCAACCAGGCCGTGCTGATGCTGGTGAACCGCCTGGCTACCTCCGCGACGGCCGCCGGGTCGGGCGGAGGTTCCAACGTGTACGGCAACGCCAGCCTGATCTGGATGATGCCGCACTCCCTGATCACGGTCTCTCTGGCAACCGCGATGCTTCCCAACGCATCCCGGCTGGCCGCCGAGGAAGACCTCGAGGGCGTCGCGGCCGAGGCCCGCAAGACCATGAGGCTGTCGTTGATGGCCCTGGTACCCGCCTCGATGGTTTTCCTGGCGCTCTCCGAACCCATGGCCACCCTGTTGTTCGGCCATGGTCAGGGCAGCCGCGACGCCAACCTGATCGCCTGGGCGCTGAGCGCTTTCGCCCTGGGCACGGTGCCGTTCACCGTGCAGTTCATCTGCCTGCGCACCTTCTACGCGCTGGAGGACACCCGCACCCCGTTCCGGCTGCAGCTCGTGATAGGGGGCGTGAACGCGGGGGGCGCGTTGCTGCTGGTGTACCTGATCAACGATCCCTCCTGGACAGCGGCCGCGCTCGCAGGAGCCTATTCGCTGGCCTACCTGGTGGGGGTCCAGCTCAGCTGGCGTCAGCTCAAGCGGAAGATCCCCCATCTGAACGGCCGGGATCTTCTGATGCACGTCGCCCGCCTGGGCATCGGTGCGGGCAGCGGCGCCCTGGTGGCGTGGCTCCTGTCCACCCTGATTCTGGACGCACTCCCCGGCGGGATCGTCGGCCCGCTGTTGGCGCTGTGTCTGGGGGGCGGCATCATCGGGACCGGTTTCCTGGCGGTGGGCAAGGTGCTGAAGGTTCGGGAACTCGCAAGTCTCGGAGACATGATCCGTTCCCGGCTCGGGCGGGGAAGACCCTCCACTCCCGCAGGCGAGGAGAAACCGCAGAAGGAGTCGTCCCTTCCGCACATCCCCACCATTGGTGCGGAACCCGCCACCGCGGCCGCCCTGGTGGACGACCTCATGCCGACGGGCCTGCACACGATCATCGCCGACGGAACCTTCAACGGCTGGAACGCGGCACGCATACCGGAGGAATCCATGGCCGCAGCCCTCGAGCTGCCAAGTCTGGTAGGAAAGCTCACCCCGGATCCCGCAGACCTCGATCCGAATTCCACCGACGATCTCCTGGCCACACGGATCACCCCTGCCGTACAGAGGACCCCGTCTCCCGAGACCTCCACCTCACCGATCGATGCGAGCATGCAGGCACAGGTCATCGGCCCGGACGAGCCCTCCACGTTCGACGGAATCGACGAGATCACCTCGGGTCAACGCCTGATGAGCACCGGTGACCTGCTCTCCACGCGATTCCGCATCGAGGAGCTGATCGCGGTGCGGGACGGCATCGAGACGTGGCGTTCCCACGATCTGGTGCTCTCCCGTGACGTCATGGCACACGTCATCCCGGAGGACAGCCCCTACACCGCCAATCTGCTGCAGGCGGCCCGCAAGGGCGCGATCGCCACCGATTCCCGTTTCCTGCGGGTGCTGGACGCGGTCAGCCTGGACAACGATCCACGCGGGATCGGTGGCTACATCGTCTGCGAGTACGCGCACGGCAGCTCGCTGGCCAACCTGCTGAGACACGGCCCGCTCAGCACACTGGAAGCGGCCTGGGTGGTCCGGGAACTGGCGGACGCCCTCACCTCGCTGCACGGCCAGGGACTGTTCCACGAACAGCTGACCCCCGACAACGTGGTGATCACAACCCTCGGCGCCGTGAAACTGGTCGGTTTCGGGGTGGAGGCCGGTTTCCACCCGAACGCATCGGTGAAGTGGAGCGACCGCGAGGCAGCCGACGTGCGGGGACTCGCCAGCCTGCTGTACGCGATGCTGGTGCTGCACTGGCCCGGCGGGGACGCCTGGGGCCTTCCCGCCGCCTCGCTCATCAACGGCGAAATAGCCCCGATGAGTTCGGTGACCCCCGGCATCTCCCCCGCCCTGGACCGCATCTGCGCGGCAGCTCTGGCAGGACAGGAAACCGCACCGGATCAACGGATCACGACCGCCTCACAGCTGGCCTCGGCGCTCGCCTCGGTACTGGGAACGGCGGATGCCTCCCCGGATCTGGAGGCCCGGGTCAGGCAACCACACAATCCGATCCCGACCCACCTGCGGCCCGCTGCGCTGGATTCCATGCCTGCCCCCGTGGTTCCCGATTCCGCCGCGACCCAGGTGCAACCGGCAGTGGCCCAGCAACGCCAACGGGTGGTGGAGACCAGCGCGGTGGAGGACGTCAAGTCCACCAAGAACACCTACGAGGGCAGGCCTCTGCTGTGGGTGGTGCTGGTGGCTGCGGTGGCCACTCTCGTGATCTCCTTGATCGTGGTCGCGATCAACAGCATCGGTCGGAGACCCGAGGTCCCCGGCCCCGAGTCGCCCACCCCCACGACCAGCGAGTCGCAGGAGGCCCCGGAGGTCGGCACCGTCATTCCCGTGGCCGGCATCACCGATTTCGACCCGCGGGCCGACAACGGCAGCGGCGATGAACACCCGGACCAGGTGAACAACGCCATCGACGGTGACCCCGGCACGGGCTGGTCCACCATGCAGTACCGGGACAACCCCAACCTGGGTGGCGAGAAACCGGGGGTCGGCCTGGTGCTCGACCTCGGGAAACCGGTCAAGCTCGGGGAGGTCGAGGTGACCTTCGCCGCGGCCGGCGAGACCGTCGAGCTGCGGGTACCGGAGAAGGAGGCCACGGACAGGGCACCCATGGATCGCCAGGCCCAGTGGAGGACGGTGGCCACCGCCGAGGACACCTCGGAGCAGGCCGTCCTGAAACCCACCGAGGAGGTCACCAGCCGCTACGTGCTGGTCTACCTCACCAAACTGCCGGAGGCATCGAGGGCCCGCTACGTGGGTACCGTGAACGAGATCGTCGTCAAACAAGGGTGAGAGCGCCGTCGACGTGGAGACGACCGGGTCCGCTACGGTGTCCCCATGACCGACGGCAACCTGGAGATCCACGTGCTGGCCGACTCGACCGGGGAGACCGCGGTGCGATTGGCCCGGGCCGCCCGCGCCCAGTTCCCGGACGCGCACTTCGAGATCATCAGGCACCCCCGGCTGGGGAAACTGGATGCCATGATGAAGGCCCTGGGCACCCTGAGGGAGCGGGCGGACCGCCCGATCGCAGTGTTCTTCACGCTGGTGAACGCTGAACTGCGGAGCCTGGTGATCAACGCCTGCGAGGATCTCGCGATCCCCTACACCGACCTGATGGGCGATGCGCTGGTCGCCCTGGAGAGGATCTCCGGGCACACCGCCGACGAGGTTCCCATGCGCCCCGTGGGGGTGGAGGCCGACTACTTCGTTCGGATCTCCGCGATGGAGTTCGCGATCCGCAACGACGACGGGGCCATGCCGGCGGCACTCCGGGAGTGTGACATCTGCCTGATCGGGGCGTCGCGTTCCGGCAAGACCCCGCTGTCGATCTACCTGGGATATCTGGGCTACAAGACGGTCAACGTTCCCCTGGTGCCCGGGATCCGGCCGCCCGAGGAGCTGTTCGGGATCGACCGCTGGCGCATCGTCGGGTTGACGATAGACGCGGAACGGTTGCTGCAGATCCGGTCGCGCCGCGTGCAGGGGTTGGGGGGATTCGGTACCCGCGACGGCTACGCGGATCTGGGGCAGATCCTCGACGAACTGGACGAGGTGGGTGCCATCCAGCGGCGGCTGGGAGCACCGGTCGTCGACACCACGGGTCTCGCCCTGGAAGAGGCCGCGGCGCGGATCATCGACATCGTCGACGAACGCGCCCGGAGGGCGGGTTCCCGGCTCCGCCGACCGGCGGGGCAGCTGCGCATCACCCCTTGAGCGAAATGCAGGATCACCGCCCCTGACTCGCGGCCGCGGCGCGACACCGGGCCTCGCTCCTCCCCCGGTCCGCGCCATCGGCCGGTGTGGGTGGCTCGGTCAGATGCCCTCGTGGGCGTAGCTGCGGGGATCGTTGATGGGTTCGATGTGTCCGGTGACGTTCATCCGCGGGAACTCGGTGACGATCTCGTCGGAGAGATCCTCCAGGAAATCGTGGCCCTGTTTGACGCTCCAGTCGTCCGGGACGAGAAGGTGGAAGTCCATGAACTGCCGGGCCCCGGAGACCCGGGTGCGCATCTGGTGGAAGGCGACCCCGGCCCCGGTCCTGCTGGTGAGTATCGCGCGCAGTTTTTCGTTGTCCTCCTCCGGCAGGGACGCGTCCATCAATCCCCCGGTCGATTCCTTCACCAGCCCGTAGCCCGTGAACAGGATGTTGACGCCCACCGCGATGGCGATCACCGGGTCGAGCCATCCCCAGCCGCTCACCCACACCAGCGCGATCCCCACCAGCACCCCGGCCGAGGTCCACACGTCGGTCATCAGGTGTTTGCCGTCGGCCCTGAGGGTGATGGAGTGGTGGCGTTTCCCGGCCCTGATCATCACCAACGCCACGGCACCGTTGAGGAGGGAGGCCGCCACGGAGATCATCAACCCGATCCCCACCGATTCGAGGGGCTGCGGGGTGAGAAGCCGCTGGAGCGCGAGAACGACGATGGAGATCGCGGCGACGAAGATCATCACGCCCTCCACGGCCGCCGAGAAGTACTCGGCCTTGGTGTGGCCGAAGTTGTGGTTGGCGTCGGCAGGTCTCGCCGCCACCTTCAGCACGATCAACGCCACGACGGCGGCGACCAGGTTCACCAGGGACTCGGCGGCATCGGCCAACAGCCCGACGGAACCGGTGACCAGCCAGGCCCCGGTCTTGAGCAGGATGGTGGCGAGGGCCGTTGCCACGGCCAGCCAGCCGTAACGACTCAGGTCCGGGACACCGGAGGATTGTTGAGAATTTGGCGACACGCTCTCATGTTCGATCTCCGCGGGGACGGAATCAACCCCTGGAAGGCTCCACTTGCCTTATGTCGTTCCCACCGGGGCGGGTGGGGGCTCGATCCAGGTACGGGTGCCTTCGGTGACCCAGCGGGTGACGTGCCCGAGATGTTCGGCCGGTAGGTATCCGGCCCTGAGGTCCGCAACCGATACCGGCGATGCTCCGGTCAGGTCCGCGACCTCCGGGATCAGGTCGGTGATCACGGCCGCCAACGGCATCGCCAGGCTCTTCCGGTTGGCGACCAGCGTCGCCAGCACCTCCCCGTCGATTCCCCGCGCCACCACCACGAGCGGCCGATGCAGGGCGATGGGGATCATCAACTCTCGCATACTCACCCCCGTCCCCTCGATGACGAGCACGTGCGCGTTCTCGAGGTCGACGCGACCGTTCACGTCGGCGAACCCCGGATCGGCGAGTCCGATCTCCAGCCGTTCGCCTCTCGGTTCGGCCCCGAGGACGGGGCGCCGGACGCCCGGAGCGGGTAGGCCGTCGATCTCCGACTGGGTCAGGTATCCGGGCTCCTCCTCAATCGCGTCCTGCACGGGTTTCCCCTCCAACCGACGTCGACGTCGCACATCCAGCCAGACGGCCAGCGCCAGCAACGGCAGCCCGATCGCCAGCACCCACAGCAAACCACCCAGTTCACCCATGGGTCCAAGACTGCCATGTGGACCGGGCAGAGGCAGTGCGGCTAGACTGTGTCCGCCCCTATAGCTCAGCTGGCAGAGCAGTGGACTTTTAATCCATGGGTCGCGGGTTCGATCCCCGCTGGGGGCACGAGGGGGTCCGGTGGACCTGTGTCGGCTCCACCATCTGCGATTCTTGTTTCCCGGCCATGTTCTCCGAGAACGCCGCGACGATGTCACCGACGCCGATGAGGAAACGGGTGATCATCTCCACCTGCTCCGCGGACCACCCGGAGACGTGTTCGGCCAGCTTCTCATTGATGCGGGAGTACGCCTCGGTGAGCCGGTCAATCCCGGCGGCGTGGATGCGTACCGATCGGCGGTCGGCCGGATCCGGACGCCGCTCGATCCAACCATCCCGTTCGAGCCGGGCCAGGATACCGGTCATGGTCGCCACGTGCGTCCTCGTGCGGCGTGCCAGCTCGGTCGGGGTCCGCGGCCCCTCCTGGCTGAGCGCGTCGAGCACGGCGAAGTCGCCGTCCCTGAGCCCCAGCACCTCACCGACGACACGGTTGCTCGCCGCGAACGCGCCGTTCAGCCTTCGCAGCGCGAGAATCATCCGATTGGCCGATTGATCAGCCGACGCGGTTCCATTCACGGTTGCTCACTCCTCACGACGCGGGACATGGAGCCATTCCCGCACACCACGGCCGGACACGGCCCCGTGAGTGCGACGTTCGCGCCCCAGATTATACGAATTACATATAGCATGAGGCTTATTCACAGGATGCTGGTTGAGCCAGCTCGTGAGCGCCAGCGAACGGCTGTGTCGAAACCACCACGCGGCCGAGAAACACACTCGGACCCCGGATTCCTCAGACACCTATGGGGTGGTTTCGACTCGGACTGCTCCTTCGTCGCGGTCCGGCTCAACCAGCTTCGGAGAGGCCATGAACAAGCCTCCATGAACCTCATATCAGGTGAGTGCGGCTCCGCACGGTGCACGCGCCGCGACGGCCCGCGGAGGAGCCCGCGATTCATCGCAGTTCAATGCAGACGTTTCGGCACCCCGGATGTGTTGCAGACGGCGGACTCCCACACCGAGCCGAAAGCTGGTCGTCGCCCTCTCTGCGTGTACGCACGGGATCAGCGACGAGGACGCGGTCACTGCCGCGCGGTCAACGTGGCAGGCGGGCCACTGGGTGACGAGAACCCGCGGCGCGAGTCGAGAATCGGGGTGTACAGGACGGGCCGCCGCGGGCCACTGCCCCCTCTCGTCCCGGAACAGGGCCGACGGACGAGACCGCCTCGTCGAAGTTTCCTGTCGCGCCCCGGCGGTTCAGCGCGGCGACTCCCCCGGGAATCCCGGGATCGGCTCGAATCTCCTGGTGCGCAGCCTGAGGGCACTGAACCCCCATGCCACCACCGTGCACAGCACCACGGTGACGGCGAAGTGCCCGAGCCCGTCGGACAGGCTGTTGGCGGTGGGCGCGTCGAGGGCATGACCGGTCAGTTCACGGGTGGACCACAGGGGCATGAACCCGGCGTAGGAGCTGTCGGGATCGACGAGCAGCTGGACGGCCATCAGCGCCAGCAGCGCGAGGGCGCCCTCGAGCTCCCTGACGATCACCAGACTCACCACCGCACCCAACGGCGCCCCGATCAGCACGGTCACGACCAGCAGCAGCAACACCGCCCACATCCGGGGCAGGTTATCCAGGGTGAGGGCGACGACCCCGAAGTAGATCACGGCCAGGCCCAGCCCGACGGCGATCACGGCCATCAGTCGCCCGGCGAAGAGCGCCGAGGGCGAGGCACCCGCCACCACCAACCGCCTGTCCAGGTCGCGGGCGGCGATGAAGGTGAACAGCGACAGGGTCGCCACGGCCCAGCCGATGCCGATCGACAGGAACCGGATCGCCTGCCAGTGCACGTCGATGCGCACCAGGTAGAAGGCCAGCGGGAGCAGCAGGATGAACACCAGGGCCGTGAGGCGCCGGCTCATGTCCCGCAGGCTGGTGACGAACACGGCCCGGATCATCACAGCCCCTCCCTCGGGTGGAGCTCGATGACGTGGTCGACGTCGTCGAGATCGTGCAGCATGTGGGTGATCATGAGGATCCCGGCCCCGCGGTCGCGCCAGCGGAGCAGCTGGCTGCGGAAGATCAGGTAGGAGTCCTCGTCGAACCCCTGATAGGGCTCGTCGAGCAGGATGAGGTCGGGGCCGTCCAGTTCGGCGAGCACCACGTTGAGTTTCTGCCGGGTGCCACCCGAGAGCCGTGAGGCCACGACATCGCGACGCGGATGCCAGCCGAGCAGGGAGGCGAGCCGGCGTCCCGTCGCCCTGGCCCGCCGGGCCCCCATGCGGCTGGCCGCCCCGAACAGACGGAAGTGCTCGTCCGGGGTCAGCAGCGGGGCGACCCCTCCCAGTTGCGGGGCGTAACCGATGCGCGGAACCCGCTGGACCACACCGCGGGAGGGGCGGATCAGGCCGGCGCAGATCCCGAGCAGCGTGGACTTCCCGGAGCCGTTGGCGCCGACCACGGCGGCGATCTCACCGGCCCGCAGCTCTAGGTCGATGCCGCTGAGAATCTCGCGTCTCCCGTAGCTCTTCGAGACGGATCGCAGCCGCAGCACGACCTCTCCCGCACGCCGGTTCGCGCCGAGCGCCCGGGTCTCGGCGACATGGAGGGTCCTGACCAGGGTGGAGGCGTAGGCGACGGCCGGTCCGTACAGCTCCTGGGGGTCGCGGCCCGCATCCAGCGCCTCCGCCGCCGCGTCGCGGGCCAGCCCGTCCGCCTCGGCGCGGCCCAGACCGGCCTCGACGAGCTGCCCGGCCAGCATCAGTTCCCATTCCCCGGTCATCGCGTTGGCCCCTCGTCGCCGGTATCCGCCGCCGCCCCTGAGACGAGTCGCTCGACGGCGTCACGGAAACTCCGCCACTCGCCCCGGCGCCGCGACGCCTCCTCCGCCCCGAGGGGCGTCAGTTCGTAGTACTTGCGCACCGGTCCCAGCGTGCTGGGCACCCGGATCGAGCGCACGAGTCCCTGTTTCTCCAGGCGCAGCAGGGCCGGATAGAGCGTCCCGCCGGGAATCTCCCCGAATCCCGCCTCGGCGAGCCCCGCGGCCAGCCCGCGCCCGTACTCGCGTCCCCGGGCGAGGATGCCGAGCAGGCAGAGGTCGAGGAAACCGTGGATCCACTGCTGCCGGAAGCCGTCGAACATGCTTGGTAGCCTAGCTATCTACCGGTAGTAAGTCCAACTATCCACCTGTCGCGCGCAAACCACCACCGCCCTCGGGTGCGGGATCTCGGCCCACCCCGCCTTGCGGAACCGCTACCGGGCGGCCTCGCCCCGGTCGGCGAGCAGGGCCATTGACTCCTCCTCCACCGAACCGGGCCGGGCCATGTAGACGGTCAGGGCCAGGCCGTGGTCGGCCGCGATCGCGAGGACCTCGTAGGCGAGGGTGAGCTCCCCCACGACGGGATGGTTGAAGACCTTCACCCCGGTGCGGTGAATGCGGACGTCGTGGGCCGCCCACAGCCTCGAGAACTCCCCGCTGCGGGCGGAGAGCTCCCCGACGAGCTGGTGGAGTTCGGTGTCGTAGGGATTGCGACCGGCGGCGGTGCGCAGGTTCCCGACCAGCATGCCCGCGGCCTCCTCCCAGTCCCTGAAGAGTTCGTGCGCCGCCGGATCGAGGAACATGAAACGGGCCAGGTTCACCGGTTCCTGCGGTTCGCCGGCGAACACGGGAGGAAACAACGCCCGTCCCAGGGAATTGATGGCGAGCAGGTCGTGTTTGTCGTTCATGACGAACCCGGCCACTCCGCTCAGGGCGTCGACGATGCGGGCGATCCCGGGACGCAGCGCACCCTGCGGGATTCCCTCCTCCCGGATCCGCCTGGTCGAGGCCGTGTTGGCGAACCTCGCGAGGTCGTCCAGGTGGGAGCGTTCGGCGTCGTCGAGCCTCAGGGCGGTCGCGAGCGCCTCCAGCACGCCGTCCGAGACCCCGGACAGGTTGCCGCGTTCGAGCCTGGTGTAGTAGTCGGCGCTGATGCCGGCGAGCATCGCGACCTCCTCCCGGCGCAGGCCGGGCACGCGGCGGCGGTTGCCGACCGCGGGAAGGCCGATGTCCGACGGCTGGAGCCGGGCCCGGCGTGTGGACAGGAACTCACTCACCTCCGCCCTGTGATCCATGTCGGTCATGATACGAAATCAGCGCGGCGGCGAGGGAGGAATCAGCGATCTTCGCACCACCCGGAAGGCCCGCGACATCGGATATCGAACCTTCGCACGGGCGCACGGTCGCATCCGGGACGCCCGGTCCATGCCTGCATCACGAGCCCCACACCGGAGCACCCCGGCGCCGTCAGCCGGGTCGTCGACCCTCACGTCTCGACGTTGACCTCTCTCACCTCGGGAACGAACTGCTCCAACCAGTCCAGCATCGTCCGCAACGCGAGGCCGAGGTTCCCGAGCTGGCAGTGATTCCCGGCCGATTCGGCCTGCGTGAATACCCGAGCGGTCAGGGAACGCACCCCGGTGAGGGTGGCCATCTGGTCGTGGAGGTGTTCGATCGGGACGTAGTGGTCGGTGGCGCCGGCCATGAGCAGCACGTCCTGGGTCAGGCGGTGACTGTAGCGTGCGGTCCGGAACCGGAGGGTGGCGCGGATGAAGTCGAACGGGTCGTCCGCCCCCATGACCAGCTTCCCCTGCTGGACGCCCCAGCCGATCAGCGGATCCCTGGCGGCGATCCTATTCATCACCGCGTTGACCGCCCGCCTGCCGATGCCCAGCGGGACCATCCTCCGGAGCAACTCCCGCACCGGGGCCGGCGCGATCCGCGCGAGGGAACCGAAGAGGTCGGGTAGTACGTCGAAGCAGATGACCCGCGCAATTCTGGGTTCGAAGGCGGCGGCCCGCACGGCGAGCCCACCACCGAGGGAGCAGCCGATGACGGTCACGTCGTCGAGTGCGAAGTGATCCAGGACGGCCGCGGTCGGGCGTTCCCACTCGGGGATCATCGGGCTCCGAGTGGTCTCCAGCACCTCCCCCTGCCCCGGCCCGTCGAAGGCGATGACCTCGAATCCCGCGTCGCGCAGCACCAGCATCGGGCGGGTGAACTCCTCCAGGTAGCCGTCGAAACCGTTCATCAGCACGACGGTTCCCCGGCTTCTCCCCTCGGGGGCGAATCGAAGAACCGGGAGGTCGATGGTGCCGAACGGAACCGTGCCACGAGCCTCCGGCCCGATGCCGTACCAGGCGTTGGAGAGTTCGCGGAATCGCTTCCACCAGTCGTACCTGTGGGGATCCGAGGCGGAGGTCACGAACGCGGCGCCGCGGTAGCACATGGCGGCCCTCAGGAATTCGCCATCCGCCTCGGCCTGCTCGGCCAGCGGGACGAGTTCGGCAACCAGGGAGACAAAATCACGCACGTTCGGGGCCGCCTTCCTCAGTTGCCTCAGCAGCACCGGATCGCCGGAGAAGTGATAGAGGCGGTTGAGCTGGAAGTTGATGCTCGACTCGGGGTGGATCTGCTCGAAGCCGATCGGGAAGTCATTCACGGTCCAGGTGTGTCGCACGGGTTGCTCCCATCTCAAACAAAAACGATCGTTTCTATTTGAGAATATGCGGTCGATCCGTGTGACACAAACACGGCCCTCCCGGGCGGGCGTGTGACAAGGTGGATCCCATGCCCCGAGTGACCCAGGCCTTCCGCGACAGGCAGCGGGCCCGCATCTGTGTCGCGGCCGCCCACCGGTTCGCTCGCGTCGGGTTCCACGCCACGTCGATGGACGACATCATCGGCGAGACCGGGATGTCCTCCGCAACGGTGTACCGCTACTTCCCGGGGGGCAAGCAGGAGATCATCCGTGCGGTGTGCGCCCTGAGGATCGGGCGCGTGGTGGAGCAGCTCGACCAGCTGACCACGGATGCGAGGCTCCCGGGTGTGGCCGAGACGTTCGCGTCGGTCCTCGGGCTCCTGCACGACAGCGACACCGGAACCGATTTCAACACCTCCGCACGGATCGCGGTGAACGCCTGGTCGGAGATGCCACGTGACCCCGAACTGCGCGAGGCGATGCGGAACCACTTCCTCACCGTCAGGGACCACCTGGTGATCCTGGCGACGCGGTGGTCGGCGGAGGGAGTGGTCGGCTGTTCCCCGGATGTGACCGCCGAGATCCTTCTGCACACGGCGCTGGGCCTGATCGCCGAGGAGGCCATCCTCGGGGGAACCGACACCGCGGAAGCCGGGGAAAGAGTGCAGCACCTGCTGGAGAGACTTCCACCCGACGCGACCGCCCCACCGCGGTGAGGCGGTCGCGTGAGACATCATCGACCAGGCCCGTCCCCGGGCCGAGACCTTGATCACAACCCCCGCCTGCGCCCCCAACCGGAGGAACGCGCCGGCGGTTGCCCCACCGGCGGCGGTGTCATGCGCTTCCTGAATCGGCACGTCCAGAAGGACCCGCCACTCATCCAGTCGTTCCAGCAGCATGGCGTCGGTCACCTCGTCGGTGCGCAGCACCGGGACCGCCCCATGACCGCTCCACGCATGCAGCGCAACGGACTCGAACCGGGTCTCCTCGTCGACCCAGCTCACTTTCAGAGCAGCGTGTTTCCCGTCCGCGTGCCGAACAGGCAGGATCAGGGTGTACATCCCGTACATCGGCGGCCCCTCCCGGCGAAGATGCCACCCGTCGAGCACATCTGCCGCAGCACCCGGCAACGTCTCCAGCCAGTCCCGGGTGGCCCCTCCCTCTCTGCCCGGGATCACGGCAGAGAACTCACGTGAGATCTGGATCACTTCGACTCTCGCATTCCGGAGTGCTCGAAGGCAGCACCATCACCCACCCACATGACTCCAGTGTCGCCATTCCCACAGGACGCGCCCGCTCGCGTTCCCGATGGCGAGCGAGGGCGCATCGGCAAGGTCGATCGCGACGTCCAGGTGGTTGCTCCCGTCCCTCGCGCCGGCGCGGTAGGTGTAGCGGGTGTTCTCCAGGTGCAGGGGCGTCGTGGTGGCGGTGACGAGCCAGGGATTGCGGCGCCGCAGCCCGATGAGGTCCTGGTGGGCGCGATGGATGTCCCGACCCCAGTCCGCCAGCTCCGAGGGGGTGTCCGGGAAGGCCGGCCGGATGGCGTCGTCCCCGTCGACCCGTTCTTCATGACTACGCCCTGTGGGGCTACTTCGGTTTCATCGACGCGGCCGCCCTGCGATGGGTCGACAACGGCTGCCCGGAGGAGGACCGGTGGGCCCTCATCGACGCCGCGCTGGGCGCCCTGGAAGGAGCTCTCGGCGACTGGGCCGCGTGATCCCGGTCCCTTCCGGGCCGGCCCGGTCAGTCCTCCAGGAGGTCGTGGACCACGACGGAGAACTCCCCCCTGCCGATCGCATCCGTCAACGCGTCGACCTCCGGGGTCAGGACCCGGTCCTCACCCAGCGGCATGACCCGAGCCCGGAGCTGTTCGTGGATGCGCGCCGATCCCGTCCCCAGCGACAGTCCTCGCATTCGTTCCTCCAGCAGGTGGATGCCCTGTCCGCTGATGATGAACAGGACCGCCAGGAGCTGGTCGAAGCGGCGGCTGTTGGCCCGCAGGCCGTTGACCGCGGCCATCGCCATGGTGTGGAAGTCCTCCTGGCCACCCTTGAGGGGGAAGGACAGGGCCCCGACGGGGTTCGCGAGCAGCTGGATCTCGGGGATCAGGGCGGCCGCACTGGTGTGCAGCAGGAGCATGCCGGAGTTGAGGCCGGGTTCCCCTCCGCTCAGTCCGGCGGGAAGCCCGTGGCTCCAGCCGTCGTGCAGCAGCCGGGCCGCCAGGTCCTTGGTGAGCACCGCCAGCCGCGCCAGGCAGCTGTTCACCGACTGCGCCGCGTGCCCCAGCACCGTCGCGTCCCAGTTGCCGCCGGAGAGGAACTCGTAGCTCTCGCCCGTGTGGTCCGGGATGAGCATCGGGTTGCAGGTCGAGGAGTTGGCCTCGCGGGTGACGTCCTCCCGGGCCCGTTCCAGTTCCCGCAGGATGACGCCGATCTGGTGCGGCACCGACCGGACCGAGGTGGCGTCCTGGATGCGCGGGGCGCTCTCCCCTGCTCGGCGCCTGCCCTCGTCCGTCGCCCACTGGCTGTCGCCGATGAGCCTCAGGATCAGGTCATTGGCCTGCATCTCCCAGGGCATGTGGCGTTCGGCGTGGATCCGCGGGTCGAAGGCGTTGCGTTCCACCCTGGCGGCCTCGCAGAACAGCGCGAACGCGCCCAGGAAGGTCTCAACCTGCCGGTAGACCTCCTCGACGGCCAGCGCCAGGTGGGCCGTCAGCACGGCCGATCCCGAGATCAGCGCGATCGCCTCCCCCGGTGCCAGCTGGAACTCGACGTCTCGTCCCATGGCCGCCCACGCCCGGGGTGCGCAGCGTTCCGCACCGTCGTCGCCACACACCCTTCCCGCCACGTCCCCGGTCAGCGCCAGCCCGGCGGCCGCCATGGGTTGGAGGTCGCCGGTGCCCATGGAACCGGTGCCGGGCATCACCGGGACGAGCCCCAGGTTGACGGCGTCGTTCATCCGCTCGACCAGTTCTGGACGGGCCCCGGAGGTGCCCCTGGCGAGGCAGTTAGCGCGGATGATCAGGGCCAGCCGCGACACCCGGCGCGGCAGCGCCTCGCCCAGGCCGGTGCTGTGCGAACGCAGCACGTTGACCTGGAAGCGCAGCTGTTCCTCGGGCTCCAGCCGCCGGTCCTTGAACGGCCCGAGTGCCTGGTTCCAGCCGTAGGCCCTCATCCCGGGGTTCGATTCCAGGATTTCCAGCCCCGCCTCCCGGGCGCGCTGCATGTGGCTGCGTGACACGGGGTCAAGGGCGACCTCCACGTGTTCGGTTTTCAGGGCCGAGGCCAGGTCGCGCCAGGTCAGGGAGGCGCCGTTGAGGGTCAGTCGGAGCGGCCTGCTCCCTGCCCGGGAGCGTTTCTCGGGGGTCTCATGCCTGTGCACGGGTTCCGCCGTCCGGGGTTTCCCGGCGTTCCGGGAGGTATTTCAGGAACTCGATGCCCATGATCTCCTCGCACTCCCCGACGGCGACGCGGTCCACCGCCGAGGAGGACAGCGGCAGTTTCGTGGCGTCCACCTTCACCAGGGTCACCTCGCATCCCTCGGTGGCGTCCTTCACCGCCAGCGGCAGCCCGGTGTCCCTCCGGAGGATGACGATGGTGTCCGGGTAGGTGGCCACGCGCCCGCCGGGGCCGTCGATGGCCATGTACTCGTTGAGATAGGGGACGGTGTGCTCACCGATCCGGAAGGTTCCGTGGTCCCAGCCGCCTCTGGTGACGAGCTCCACCTCGTGGGCGAGCGGTCCCTCGTCGACGACCTCACCACCGAGGAAGTCCACAACCGTCCTGGTGACGCGTTTCCCGGCACGGGAACGGCCCGACCCGGTCTCCTCCATGGCCCTGCCGAGGTCGAGGGCCAGGGAGATCGCGCCCAGCGCGGCGTGTTCCTTCACCCAGCTGAGTTCGACGGGGTTACGGGCCGAGGCGATGAATCCTCCGGAGCGCACCGAGATGTCGCGCAGCACGTCGTCGCAGGTGTCGACGCGGCCGATGTTGATGCTCAGGAGGTGCCCGTGGAGGGCCCGGTTGCCGCCGGAGACCACCTGGATGGTTTCGTATCCCTCGCGGGTGGTCAGCCCGAGGGAGCCGAGTTTCCCGGTGGGGTGGGCGCGCACGTCGCCGGCCGCATCCAGGACCTTCACGCCGAGCACCGAGGACTGGATCCAGCCGTTGAGGGTGGTGGAGTAGCCGTTCTGCCCGGTGATGACGGCTGAGATGGGGTGTGGGGAGAGGTCGATCAGCTTTCTCAGCGCGTCGACGTAGTCGATGGGACGGATCTCCCAGTCGGGGGCGGCCGGGGCGCCGATCGCGGTGACGGTGGCCACCCAGGAGTCCTCCGGCAGTTCGTCGACGCCGGCCAGCACGGGACGGTTGAGGGTGGTGGCCATCCGCCCCATCAGCTCCCCGTGGTCCTGCCAGCCCCCGCCGCCGCAGGCGAGGACGCCCCCGCCGAGAACGGCCCAGCGGGCGTCATCAATGGTCAGTTCGCGCATGTCGGTTTTCCTTCGGGTCGGTGCGGGTCAGTTCCGGATCAGGGTGAGGGGTACGCCGTGCGCACCCGGTTCGTGGGATCGACGCACCGCGTCGAGGGCCTCCTCGTAGCCCGCGGTGGCGTGGCGGATGACCCCGAGCCCGGAGTCGAGGTCGAGGGCCTGGCGCAGCCTGGTTGCCGCCGCCCCGGTGCCGTCGGCGACGACGGTGAGCCCCGCCGACTGCATCCATCCGGAGTAGCCGCCGCCCCCGGAGTGCACCGCCACCAAGTCGGCACCGCCGGTGGCCAGCAGCATGGCGTCGAGGATGGGCCAGTCCGTCACGCCGTCGGAGTCGTCGCGCATGCCCTCGGTACCGATTCTGGGGTGGGTCATGCCGGCCGAATCCAGGTGGTCGCGGCTGAAGGCGACCGGCGCACTGATCCGTCCGTCGGCGACGGCCTCGTTGACGGCGAGGGCCAGGGCCGAGCGTTCCCCGTACCCGAGCCAGCAGGACCGGGCGGGCAGACCCTGGGTGGGGATGTGGCGGCGAGCCAACCCGATCCACCGGGCGATCTCGGGGCGTTCGGGAAACATCGTCACCGCCAGGTCGTCGACCACCGCGAGGTCGTGGTCGTCGCCTGAGAGGATCATCCAGCGGAAGGGTCCGATCCCACGGCTGAACAGTGGTCGCAGGTAGCCCTCCATGAAACCGGGGATCTCCGCGAAGACCCGCTGTTTCTCGGTTTCGTCGAGGACCTGGGCGGCCTGCACCCTGAGGTTGTTGCCGTTCTCGAACACCACCGACCCGCGACGGCCGAGTTCCAACATGGCCTTCACCTGGGCTGCCATGGAGGCGCGGGCGTCGCGTTCCACCTGCTCCGGGTCGCTTTCGCGGGTCTCGGCCCAGGCGTCGAGGGTGTAGCCGGAGGGCAGGTAGCCGTAGCGGGCATCGTGGGCGGCGGTCTGGTCGGTCACGATGTCGGGGCGTGCGCCGCGGGCGACCACGGCGGGGAACACGTCGGCGGCGTTGCCCAGCAGCCCGACGGCGACGGGGCGGCGTTCGGTGGTCGCCGCGGTGATCGTGGCGAGGGCGCCGTCGAGGTCGTCGAGCACCAGGTCGATGCCGCCGGCAGCCCGGAGCCTGGCCAGTTTCGCGGGATCGGCCTCCACCACCAGGGTGGACAACTCCAGCATCCGTGCCGAGATCGGCTGGGAGGAGCCCATGCCGCCCAGCCCCGCGGTGAGCACCCAGCGGTGTGGGGCGGCCGGTTCCCGGAAGTGCTTTTCCAGGGCGGTGCGCAGCAGTTCGTAGGTGCCTCCCAGCACGCCCTGCCGGCCGATGTACTGCCAGGCCGCGGCGGTCAGCCCGCCCCAGATCGTCTTGTGTTCCGCCAACCGGGAGTAGAACTTCTCCTCCGTGGCCCAGTTCCCGACGGTGTTGTTCACCGCCGAGACCACCATCGGGGCGGCGGCGTGGGTGTTCAGCACCGCCACGGGCCTGCCGGTCTGGAGCACCAAGGTCTGGTCCTCCTCGAGGCGTTGCAGGGCATCGGTGATCCGGTTGTAGGCGTCCCAATCCTTGACGGCCTTGCCGATGGATGCGTAGACGACCAGTTCCTCGGGTCTCTCCCCCACCTCGAGGACGTTCTCCAGCAGACGGAGCAGCGCCTCGGCCCGCCAGTTCCGACAGCGCAACTCGGTTCCCCTGCGGGCCGTGACGGTCATACGGTTCCTTTCCTTCAGTTCGTGAGGGCCACGTCCACGCCCCGCCTGAGGCCGACGAACGCCAGAGGGTTGGTGTCGGAGTGGAGCGTGCAGTTGGGTGCCACGATCAGGCGGTCCCCCGCGGCGCGGCGCGCCCTGACGACGTGCGCGGCCGCCTCGCTGGGGGTCCAGTAGAGGCTGGTGAGCTCGTCGATCCCGACCATCGGCACCCAGCCGTAGCGGCTCGTGGCCTCGGGAATGGTGGGTGCCGATGACGTGTCGGACCAGCTCAGCACCTCGACAGGATAGTCGGTGATCAGCTCCGGGTCGGCTTCCTCGCCGTGCAGGTGCGCGATCCGCACCAGCGACGGCGCGGCGGCAAGCACCTGGATGTCGTAGGGGGCCACCCAGTCGCGGAACTGTTCAGGGGTCAGACCGAAGCTGGTGGCGTCCCTGCTGGCCCCGTTGACGGCGACGAACAGACCATCGACACCGAGCCCGTCCAGCCCGGCCGCGTAGCGGGCCAGGACGTCGGCCACCCGGGAGATGGTGCGGTGCGCGAGCGCCGGATCCACCTTGAAATACTCGATGACGCTGCCGCCGAGTGCCCTGACGAGGGCCTGGGTGGGTGAGAACACCGTCTCGATGACGGCGGCCTCGGGGGCGGCGGCGCGGATCAGTTCCAGCACCTCGTGTTGCTTGGCGTGACTGTCGAGCGGCGCCCCGGGATCGGCCAGGACGTCGTCGAGCTGCGCGGGGTCGGTGATCTCCTCGAGCCCCTCGGGCAGGTCGATGCGGTAGTCGTGCATGACCTTGATGAAGTCCCAGTCGTAGTCGCGGTAGAACCTCAGGTGGGCATCAGCCACCTGTTGCGGGCTCCATCTCGCCGACCCGTAGTGCACCCAGGCCCCGACCGGGGGCCGGTCGGTGGTGCCACCCTGGGCGGCGGTCAGGAATCGGTCACGTTTGGTCGTCATCGTCGTCTCCGTTTCGTGTGGTGCGCCCCAGGTAGGCCTCCTGGACGCGCGGATTGTCCAACAGTTCTCCGGCCGGTCCCTCGAGCACGAGGTTCCCGGTGGCCAGCACGTAGCCGTGGTGGGCGATGCTGAGGGCCAGTTCCGCCTGCTGTTCGACCATGAGCACGGCCAGTCCCAGGTCGGTGTTCAACGCGGCGATGGTGTCGAGGACCTCGTCCACGAGGCGGGGTGACAGACCCATTGTCGGTTCGTCCATGCAGATCAGCCGGGGGCGGCTCATGAGTGCCCGGGCGAAGGCGAGCATCTGCTGTTCCCCGCCCGACATGGTCCCGGCCGCCTGGCGCCGTCGCTGCCCGAGGCGGGGGAAGCGGTCGTACTGGGCCGCCAGGTCGTCGCGGATGCCGGTTCTGTCGCGCCGCGTGTAGGCGCCCATCAGGAGGTTCTCCTCCACGGTCATGGGTGCGAAGATGCGGCGCGCCTCGGGCACCGAGGCGATGCCCGAGGCCACCCTGCGTGACGTCGGCCAGGTGGTGATGTCCTGCCCGTCCAGCAGCACCCTGCCCCGTTGGGGGCGAACCAGACCCAGGATGGTCTTCATCGTGGTGGACTTGCCGGATGCGTTCCCGCCGAGCAGCGAGACGATCCGCCCCTTGGGGACCGTCAGGTTCACCCCGTTGAGGGCCTTGGCCTGTCCGTAGCTGACCTCGATCCCCTGCAGTTCCAGCAGCGTCTCAGGCATCGTCTCCTCCTTCCCGGTCATTGCGTGCCCGTTCCTCGCGGGCGCGGCGGCGTGCGTCCTCCGGCCTGCCGAGGTAGGCCTCGATGACGGCAGGGTCGTTCCTGACCTGTTCGGGCGGTCCCGAGGCGATCACGTGGCCGTCGTCCATCACGAGCACGTGGTCGGACAGTGTCATGACCAGGTCGAGTTTGTGCTCCACGAGCAGGATCGACTGCCCCGCCGCCTTGAGGCGGAGAAGTTGTTCCAGCATCTCGGCGGTCTCGGACTGGTTCATTCCCGCGGTCGGTTCGTCGAGGACCAGCAGGGTTGGGTCTCCCGCGAGGGAGCGGGCAATCTCGGTGCGACGCCGGTTCGCGTAGCTGAGGGTGTGGGCAAGGTCGTCGGCGCGGTCACCGAGGCGTTCGGGGAACCTGTCGATCCCGGCCGTCACTCGCTGCCTGATTCTTTCGCGTTCCTTCCTGACCCCGGGTAGAGGCAGCAGCGCCGCGAGCACCTCACCGAGCAGCGGCAACCAGCCGAGGGACCAGCGCAGGACGGGGATCTCCGCCAGGTGTTTCAGGGGACGGTGGGCCTTCAGGTCGCGGTGCAGGCCGACGGAGATGTTCTCCGCGACGGTCAGATTCCCGAAGACGCGACCGTTCTGGAAGGTCCGCAGCACCCCGGCCGTCGCGACCTCCTCGGGATGACGGGCCGCCACCGCGTGGCCTCGGATCGCGATCTTCCCGGAGTTTGGCCGCAGCACCCCCGTCACCAGGTTGAGGGTGGTGGTCTTGCCCGACCCGTTGGGTCCGATGATCGCCACGGTCTGTCCCGGGGCGACCTCCAGGTCGACGCCGGCGACGGCATGGACCCCCTCGAAGTGGCGGTGCAGACCGGTTGCTTTCAGCACGGGCGTGGTGGGTGTGGTCATCATGCTCTCCTCGTCCACAGTCCCTGGGGCAGGAAACGGATGATCGCGATCACGACGACCCCGTAGAGCAGGATGCGCACGTCGGGAGCCAGGCGCAGCGCCTCGGGCAACCCGACCAGGGCCAGGGAGCCGAGCACCGCCCCGAAGGGGGAGTTCATCCCGCCCAGCACGACGATCGTCAGCACCAGCACGGACATCTGGACGGTGAACACCGTCGGGTCGAGGTAGTTGTACTGGTGCGCCAGCAGTGCCCCCGCGATCCCCGCGAAGAAGGCGGCCAGCGCGTAGGCGAGTGCCTTGTAGCCGCGGGTGCGCAGCCCCAGGGAACGCGACGCGATCTCGTCGGAGCCGACGGCGGCCAGGACGTTGCCCAGGTGGGAGGAACGGATCCTGAACACGACGAACAGCGTGATCGCGAGTATCACCAGGTCGAGCTGGTAGTGGTCCTCGGCCACCAGCAGCCGCAACCCGAGGATCTCCGGGGCGGGGATGCCGGAGAGCCCGTAGGCGCCCTTGGTGACCGCATCCCAGCCGCGGATCACCGACAGCACGATGTAGCCGAGGGCCAGGGTCGCCATGGACACGTAGTGGCCGTCGAGCCTCCAGATCGGCAGGGTCACCAGGGTGGCCAGCACTGCCGCGATCACCCCGGCCAGCAGCAGGGCCACCAGGAAGGGCAGGTTCAGGCGCATCACCAGCAGCGCGGATGCGTAGGCGCCGATGGCGACGGGCGCCGCCTGTCCGAGGGAGATCTGTCCGGTTGATCCGGCCAGCAGCGTCATGGGGACCGCGATGATGGCGTAGATCGCCACCTGGGTGCCGACGGAGCTGGGCACCGGACCGCCCAGCAGCGGCACCGCCAGGCCCGCGACCAGGGCGAGCAGCACCCAGTGCCACCACACCAGCCTGGGTGGGCGGCCGGCCCCGAGGAAGGTGCCGGTCATGGGTTCGGATGCGACGGCGTGCCGGGAACCGAACAGCCCGTGGGGTCGCAGCAGCAGCACCAGCAGAAAAGCGCCGAAGATGAACAGGTCCCGGGCACCGCCGCCGAACTGGTAGATGCCGAGCGCCTCCAGCAGGCCGATCACGAACCCGCCGGCCACGGCGCCGACGATGGATCCCAGGCCTCCGACCGCTGCGGCGATGAAGCCGACGGTTCCGGTGAAGGAGGCCGAGTAGGGCGAGATGACACCCGCGTACATGCCGAAGAAGATTCCCCCGATCCCACCCAGGCAGGAGGCCAGCAGGAAGGACAGGTTCTGGACCCTTTTCACGGGAATCCCCATCTGGCGGGCGGCGTCCGGGTCGGAGGCGGTGGCGCGCACGGCCAGACCGTCGCGCCCGAACCGCAGCCACGCCCACAGGGCCAGCATCGAGGCGATGGTGAAGCCGAAGGCGACCGCGTCGGAGGTGCCGAGTCTGACCCCGCCGACGGGCAGGTTGTCGGTCGGCAGCGGGGCAGGGTACTCGCGAGTGTCGGCCGTGAACAGGATCTGGCTCAGGTTGTCGAGCACCATGGAGGCGGCGAAGGTGGCGAGCAGCGCCGCGATCGGGGGCGCCTTGATCAGGGGACGTACCGCGGTGAGGTTGACGACCCAGCCGATCAGGGCGCTGGAGGCGGCCACCGCCAGCAGTGCCAACCACCACGGCCACCCGCACACGTCGATGAACCACCAGCCGAGCATCGCGCCGAAACCGACGATGGAGCCCTGGGCGAAGTTGACCACGCCCGTGACGCCGAAGATCAGGGAGATGCCGACGGCGACCAGCGCGTAGACGTTGCCGTGGACGAGTCCCGAGACGATCGTGTCGATCATGAGGCCTCCGCCGGCACGTAGCTGCCGTTCTTGACTGTGACGGGCAGGAGTGTGACGTCGCCGGGGCGGCGATCGGCGGAGAACTCGAACTCCCCGAACTGCACGGTGCTCCACCTGCCGCCGTCGGAAAGGGCCTTGAAGACACCCTCCCGGGTGGCGCCGCCACGCCGGACCGCCTCGACCAGCACGTTGAGGGCGTCGTAGGCGTAGGCGGAGAAGGTACTGGGGTCGTGCCCGAACCTGTCCTTGAACCGCTTGTTGAAGTCGACGACCGCCGGGGAGTCGTTGCCGATCAGGAAGTTCTCGATGATGATCGTTCCCTCCGCGGCGGATCCTGCGGCCTCCAGGAACTGCGGGGTGTTCTGGCCGCCGAAGAACTGGCCCGTGAAACCGATCTCCCGCAGCTGCCGCACGATGCGCGCGCCGTCGGGTCCGTAGCCGAGGTGGACGACGGCCTGCGGTCCGGCGTCGCGGGCCTTGATCAGGACGGGACGGTAGTCCTCGGAGTCGGGTTGGATGGGTGACTCGTATGCGATCTCCAGTCCGGCCTCCACGGCGGCCGCCTTGAAGATGTCGAAGGAGTTCTTGCCCCAGTCGCTCTCGAGGTAGACCAGCGATATTTTCTGATATTTGGCGGCGATCCACTGGGCGGCGCGGGTCTGGTAGAACTCCTGGGTCAGGGATGTGGACCACATGTGGTCGCCGCCCTTGGTGAAGTCGGGGTTGGAGTTGGTGAAACCGAACTGCACGAGCCCCGCCTGCTGGTAGGTGGCCGACGCGGCCATCGAGGCCCCGGAGGAGAAGTCCCCCAGCTCCGCTATGACGGCGGCGTCGGCGACGAACTTCTGCGCGATCGGCACCGATTGTTTCGGGTCGGACTGGGAGTCCTCCCATTTCAGTTCCACCTTGCGGCCGTCCACTCCCCCGGCTGCGTTGAGTTCCTCGAGGGCCAGGTCGAAGCCCTCCTGCCAGTACTGGCCGTACTCGGCGCTGGCCCCGGTTCTCGGTCCCGAGACCCCGAAGATGACCGCCCCGCCCTGATCGGCGGCGCCGCTCCCGGACGCGCCGGCCCGGGAGAGGGCGCTGCAGGCACTCAATGCCGCGAATACGGGAATGGCTCCGACCAAGGCACGGCGGGATAGATTTCTGGGCATGGCAATACTCATTTCTGGGCAGGGTTGAACATCGCCGGAAATGGACGGCGAATTGGAAAGCGAAAACCAAACGGAGAACCGCTTCAGGAGGACGAAATCAGCCACCTCGGAAATCGGGGATGGGCGACGAGCCGGCCGCGCTCAGGCGACCCTCGGGCTCAAGAAGCCTGGCCGAAAAGGATCAACAGGGACGACAACAACACATGCAGGCAGGGCAGAACACGACCGGGCCGGTCAGGATCGCTGCATGCTGCATGATTGCTCCCATGGTTGATGGACTGTTTCCAACCTATGTCCTTGTTGACCTGCTGTCAATTCATTCCAGAATACGAGAAACCACGCCCGCGAAGACCGATTCGGCCCGGATTCCTCCATGTCATCGCCGACCGGAGAACCCCCGATGATGACCCTGGTGGCCGTGGTGACAGTGACGATGCTGATCAGCTCAACCGACGAGTCGTCGATACGCGGCTCGGGCTTTCATGGCGTGGATGATCTCGACTTCGCCGTCGTCCTAGAGCAGGACGACGATCTCCAGGAGGCGACCTGCTGTGTCCAGCCCGATCCGTGGCTCCCGTTGCGGACTCTCATCATCGAGCGGTCCACCAGCCAGCGCTGAGCGTGCGGCAGCGATGGCGTCCTCGTCACTGATGCCGTGCTTGCGTGCTGACGGCGAGACGATCACGCACGGGCCCATTCACGCACAGCGGTACGGATCGCCGTTGAGCGGTCGAGTCCTTCACGCTCCGCACGTGCCATCAACTCGCTCAACTCTTCATCAGAGAACCGGGTCGGCACCACCCGAGATGCTTTGCCCGCACGAGGGGGACGCCCCCACCGTCGCTGTAGCTCGTCGACTTCGTAGCCCGTTTCTGCCTCATCCGCCCAAGCCTGCACTTGCTCATCCGAGATTTCACGGCCTTGAATCATGTGCTTCCCCACAACAACCAGCGTATTACGTAATACGCAAAGAGGCAAGCTGTCCCTGTGGAAGGAGGACGTGTTTGGAGCCAGCAGACTGCTCAGCTCCGTCAGGAGGCATGGGAAAGTCAACCTCGGGGACGACTGCCTGATGTGGGCCGCCCACTACCATCGCTACGGCGGCCCCTCGGCCCTGGGAATCGTCCGGGAGTCCCGTCCGCGGAGGCCGGTTCGCCAACCTCGCTACGCCGCGACGGATCTGGCACGGGCCCACGGCGAACCCGGCCACAGACCCCCGGAAACCCGCGGCATGGTTTAGACACGGGCCGCTCGTTCCTCGCGGCCCGGCTCAACCAGCTTCACGGGAGGGTGTTGATCAGTCCTCCGGGTCCTCGGCCGCCACGAACCAGTGCACCTGGTAGGGATCGAGGCTGAGGGTTGCGGGGTCCAGATCCCAGGTCACGTCGTCGAGAAGCTCCTTGGCCCTGCTGCCGTAGGGGGTGCGCAACAGCCCCATGGGGATGCTGACCCTGTGTTCGGAGAGGTTGTAGAGCTGATACATGGGGCCGATCGGGTGGTCGCGGCGGATCGCCAACACCCTGTGGTCACCGACGTCGAGGATGCGCGACTCGTAGCCGGCGTGCAGCTGCGGGGTGGCGCGGCGCACGTCGAGCACGTGCCTCAGCCACGCGTTGACGCGCGCCTGGGCGGAGTCGGGGTTCTCGGCCAGCGCGGCCACGGCGTCCCAGTCCATGACGGGGCGGTGCACCCAGCGGTTGTCCTCGGCGTGCGCGGGGTCGTCGCCGTAGTGGTAGTCGTTGAGCATCGCCAGTTCGTCGCCCATGTAGATCAGCGGCACACCGCCGAACCCGCAGATCACGGCGTGCAGCATGTTGATGCGCGCCACGGCCAGGTCGATGGCCTCCTTGTCCTTCGACTCGAGGGCCACCTCCAGTCCGGCGAGGGAGGCCAGGGTGCCGGAGATGCGCCGGTCGCCGGTGACGGGGTTGGCCTGGAACACCAGGCCGCGGGCGAACGATTTCGGGAACTCCCCGGAGTAGAAGTCGGACAGGAACCGGCGGTGCTCGGCCCCGTTGATGCCGACCGCGGCGGCGTCGCGATCGTCCACGGCCCAGCCGATGTCATCGTGGCAGCGCACGTAGGTTCCCCAAGTGGCCGTCGGGGGTTTCGCGGGGAACCGTTCGAGGGCGTAGCGCAGCAGCGTCACATCGCGACTGGCCAGCGCCGACCACAGCTGGGCCATCAGCGAGTTGTGATAGGCCAGATCGGAGAGTTTCCCGTAGTGGCGGCCCTGACCGAAGTAGGCGATCAGGTCGCGCGGGCCGACGATGGCCTCGGCCTTGAACACGACCGCCGGGGCCGCGATCCGCACCGCGGCCCGCAGCGCCTCCGCGAGTTCGTGGACGGGAGGTTCGTTCTGGCAGTCGGTGCCCATCTGTTTCCAGATGAAGGCTATGGCGTCCAACCGCAGCACCTCGACACCGTGGTTCGCGAGGTTGCAGATGATCTCCAGGTACTCGCAGAAGACGTCGGGGTTCGCCCAGTTCACGTCCCACTGGTAGTCGTTGAAGGTGGTCCACACCCAGCCTGCGAGCTCCTCGTCCCAGGTGAAGTTCCCGGGGGCGAAGTCCGGGAACACCTCGGGCAGGGTCTGTTCGTACTGGTCCGGGATGGTGCGGTCGGGGTAGATCATGAAGTAGTCGCGGTACTTCTGCTCGCCCGCCCGGGCGCGGCGGGCCCATTCGTGTTCCTTGGCGACGTGGTTGAGCACCAGGTCGACCACCAGCGAGATGCCGCGTTCCCGCAGCCCCTTCGCCACCTCCGCGAGATCGTCCATGGTTCCGAGGTCGCTGCGGATGGAGCGGTAGTCGGCCACCGCGTAGCCGCCGTCGTTGGCGCCCTCACGGGGTTGCAGCAGCGGCATCAGGTGCAGGTAGGTGACCCCGAGGTCGTGCAGGTAGTCGAGGTGTCCGAGGATCCCGTTCAGGGTGCCGGCGAACCGGTCCGTGTAGCAGACGTAGCCCGTCATGCCGGGTTGCTGCAGCCAGTCGGGGCGCAGCAGGCGTGCCTCGTCCAGCCTGCGCAGGTCGGCGGGACGCTCCTCGAGCGTCTTCTTCACGATTCCGCGCACCCGTTCCACCAGAGCGTCGGTCTTGTCTCCGTAGACGTTGCGCAGCGCCGTTGTCAGCTCATCTCCGTAGCGGTTCCACCGCAGTTCCAGGACGTCGTCAATGTCACCCATGGCGGCCAGCATAGCCGCAAACGGGGGTGATGTTACGGCACAAAGATAAATCTCGCGACCGCGGCCCGGGGGATTCTCGGATCAGAAACCGGTGTTGATGACTCCTCGGAGTGGCATCCGACCTCGCCGTGGCAGCTCGTGTTGTGATCAATCCCGGCGGTGGAATCTCTCACGACCATCCATCAGAACTTTCACGACCAACCTTCAGAAAGAGTGAAACGTCATGACGACTTCGAAATCCCCGGTCCCCGACCGCGCCGAGCACAACGCGTTCTTCCCCTCCGACTACTCCCTGGGACAGTACGTACCGAAGAGGACCGATTTCGACGGCGCCGTGGGAGTACCGCAGGTGACCTCGGGGCCGCGCAAGATCCTGACCATCGCCGTCGACGAGCGCTACCTGCCCACCACGGGAGGCCTGTTCTCGACCGGTAATCATCCGGTGGAGACGCTGCTCCCGCTCATGCACATGCAGGCCGCGGGCTACGAGGTCGAGGTGGCCACCTTGTCCGGGAACCTGGCGAAGTTCGAGATGTGGGCCATGCCGGAACAGGACGAGGCGGTCAAGGCCGCTTACGACAGGCTTCTTCCCTCTCTTCTGCGTCCCAGGCGTCTCGCCGATGTGGTTGCCACCGAGCTCGGCGCATGTTCCGACTACGCCGCGGTGTTCATCCCCGGGGGTCACGGGGCCATGGGCGGGGGTATTCCGGACAGCACCGCGGTCAGGGACGCCTTGGTGTGGGCGCTGAAGGAGGAGCGTCCGGTCATCACGTTGTGTCACGGTCCGGCCGCCCTGTGCGCCGCCACCGACGAGGAGGGATCCTCCTATTTCGCCGGCTACTCGCTGTGCGTCTTCCCCGATTCCCTGGACACCGGCGCCAATGTCGAGATCGGTTACCTGCCCGGACAACTGACGTGGATGCTGGGAGAGCGTCTCACCCGGCAGGGGCTCACCATCGTCAACGAGGGCATGAGCGGGCAGGTTCACCGGGATCGCCTCCTGCTCACCGGCGACAGCCCGCTTGCCGCCAACGCCCTGGGCCGCCTCGCCGTCGAGACCCTGACCGGTCGTTCCTACGACGCGTGACACCTGATTCCCCGGCTGTCGGCGCGGGTTTCGACGATGCCCCTCATCTGTCGAGCCACCGCGGTTCGACGTCGGGGGTCCTCGGGTGCTCCTCGAAGCGGGCCCAGCACTGATCCGCGCCTTCGGGCAGCAGGGTCTTCCGACAGCGGGCTATGGCGTCGCGCAGCTCCAGTTTCGCGCTCTGCAACTCCAGCAGGGCGCGACGGTTGGCGGGGTCCTCCAGCCAGGTCTCCTCTCTTCGCAGGCAGCGAATCCGCAGCGCGGTGACCCGGCTCAACCGTTGCTGCTCCACCGTATCGACCCCCTGCACGACCGCAGCCGCACGGCACCAGCCGTGGTCGCGGTGGATGCGGATCAGCCCGGGATGGACGGTCATGGCCTCGTGCACCTCGACGTCCGGAGCGATGACGACCGCCCCGGCCGACAACGCGTAGGCCGTCTCGTCGCGTCCGGATTCGTCCATGAGGATCTCGGTGGCGCGCATCACCACCTGGAAGACGTCGGCCTGGGCCATCGATTGTCGTCGCGGCACCCCGTCGGTCTGCGACGAGACCACGTACGTTCGGCCGGCCCGCAGGTGCCCGATCGCCATCTCTGCGGGCAGGTTCTCCCGGGCTCCTCCGTCGACATAGGTCTCCGCACCGACCGGAACCGGCCGGAACACCCCGGGAATGGCGCAGGACGCGAGCACCCCGCGGGTCAGGTTGTGAGGGCCCGCGTCGATCTCCCGGTCCTCGCGGTTTACCAGGGCGCCGTCCTCGCGCATGAAGTGCAGTTCCCCCGTCTCCAGGGCCACCATCGCCATCCGCAGCTGCATGCCAGAGGCGGACACCCGGTCGGGGTCGAAGACATCGGCGTGCAGCAGCTTCGCCAGCACGGGTCCCGGCCGGTACAGCGACCGCGACTGCTCCAGACCCGCCTTGACCGCCATCAGGTCGCTCCCCAACTTCGGAAGGCGCCCGAGGGCCCCCGCCAGCTGCGCCAGCAATCCCAGGGAGAAATCCGATTGCAGTTCCTCGTCAGGGGTGAGCGCCTCCTCCACGGGATCCTCCGGGGTCTCGATCCCCGACGGTTCGGGACGACGGCATCGCAGCGGCAGCCAAGAAGAGCGTGACGGGGTATCCGCTGGTTTGGCACCCTGGCCCACGAGTTCGAGCCACGTCGGGGCCTCGGCCAGCAGCCGGGACAGCCAGGGCCGGGGGATGAACATGTCATCGGGCCCCGTCATGGAACACCAGAGTTCGTCGATGCGCTCCAGGAAGCCGATCTGCTCCTGGCGGGTGGGGTACTGGGCCAGGCCCGCGGCCAGGATGGCCCCGGCCGATGCGCCGACGAAGATCGTGGGGGTGAACCCGGGGTCGTTCGCGTACAGGTAGTCGAGAGCGCCGATCTGAAAACTGGCCCGCGATCCACCGCCCGAGAGCACGCAGGCAGTGGGGCTCGGCTCGGAATGGGATTCGAAGAACGGGAGTCCCAACCATCCTCTACGGGCCATGGGTGAAGTGTAGAGGCCGCGTCAACAGGGGCTCGGTCATGAGGCCGACTGTCATCCGGTGAAACCTCGGGAAAGCCGTGCCGTGGGCTCTCCTCGTGGGGCGTGGACGCGTCCTGATGCCCTCAACCACGTCGACGTCTTCAACCTCAACCTCAACCACCTGAACCTGAACTGGCAGTTGAGGTGAATTGCCGGACTCGGTTTCAGACCTCTCCCAGAAATCGCACGCATCATCTGTTATTCAATCAACCAAAGTTATAATGCCTAGTCAAAGCCGCTTTGCTCCTCCTTCTTCTGTGCGAAAACACGCCGATGTGATTTTCGGAAACCCGGCGCGAGAACGGCTCGCGCCCCTGCTGCGTGTCACGGTTCGGGCTTGTGGGAAGTCTTTCCCCCTCCTTACTGTCCGATCGGCCGACACGGCTGGGGCCGAGTTCCCGGGGAAGAGTCGTGTCGGCCCGAGACCTTGAGAAATTTCGGAGGAAACGTGAACCGAAAGATGCGAACCGTGCGGGGAGGGCTGGCCGCTCTGGTGGTGGCCGGGCTCGTTCAATCGGTCGGCTCACTGGCCCTGGTGACCAGCGCTGATGCGGCGGGCACCTCGATGCGGGCCACCACTGCTGTCAACGTGCGCTCGGGGCCGGGGACCGGTTATTCCCGGATCGGCCTGCTCTACTCGGGGGACCACGTGCAGGCCCTGGGCACCAGCAATGGTTGGACGAAGGTGTCCTACAAGGGCCGCACCGGCTACGTCGCATCCGCATACCTGGCGTCGTCATCGAGCGGCGGAGGCGGCGGGTCGTCCTCGGGTGCATCCGGGGACGCCTACACGACCACAGCACTGAACCTGCGCACCGGACCCGGTTTGGGCTACCGGGTGAGGACGGTCGCGTCGAAGGGCGCGAAAGTGACGCTCACCGGCACCGTGAAGGGCGAGTTCTCGCAGGTGACCTGGAACGGCCAGACGCTCTGGGCGGCGACGCGCTACCTGTCGCGGTCCGCGGGCTCCCCCGGGCAGGATCTGCCCACCACCACGAAGAAACTGCGGGCCACCACCGAGCTGATGATCCGCACCGCCCCGGGAAGCGGCTACCGTTCCCTGGGTGACGTCCCGCGCGGCACGATCCTCGACTGCACGGACGTGGTGACCAGCGGAATGGCCCAGTGCATCTGGCAGGGCAACGTCCGCTGGTTCAACAACAAGTACTTGAGGACGGTGGACGGTTCCGCCGCTCCGGGCGGGGGCAGCCTTCCCGCCACCACCACCCAGTACGCGACGGCCAACCTGAACATCTGGCACTCGGCCACCGGATCTGCCCACACCGGAGAGATCCCCAAGGGCAGCGAGGTGGCCGTGACCGGCACCGTCCAGTCCGGTCGTGCGCAGATCGTCCACAACGGCGCCATCCGCTGGGTGACGGCCCGCTACCTGAGTTCCTCGGCCCCTGGTGGCGACGGCGGCGGCAGCGACGGCGGCGGCAGCCTCAACCGGGGCTGGTCGAAGGGCCTCGATCAGGCCAACGAGAACGTCAAACGGATCGTCCGCTACATCTGGAACAACGTTCCGGAGATCAAGACCATGTACGGCGTGCGCCCGGACTCCCTGCCGGACCACCCGTCGGGCCGGGCCGTGGACATCATGATCCCCAACTACAGGTCGAACAAGGAACTGGGCAACCGGCTGGCCGCCTACTTCAAGGCCAATCACTCCCAGTTCCGCGTCCACTACATCATCTGGGACCAGAAGATCTGGAACATCACCCGCGACAGCGAGGGCTGGCGGCCGATGGCGGGACGCGGCAGCGACACCGCCAACCACAAGGACCACATCCACATCACCGTCTACGACAACTGATCCCCGGGAAGCCTCCCCTCGCGCAAGGGCGTCACTCGGTCACCTCGACGGTGCCGAGGGCGCCCTTCTCGGCGTCCAGGAAGGCGTGATCGACGACGGTGTAGTGACCGGCCTCCGGGAAGGTGAGCTCCACGAAACCCGCTTGGGCGGCCTCGATCCCGAGGGCCTGGGAACCGCCGCCGCTGTTGCCGAATGCGTCCTCCCCGCCCTTGAGCAGGTAGCCGCCCTCGAAGTAGACGGTGTCGAACTGGCCGCCAATGATGTGGAAACTCGTGGACAGGTTCGGCCCTGCGGAAAGCACCCAGAACCGCACCCTCTCCCCCACCTTCGCGGTGAACGGGCGCTGCGCGTACTGGAAGGCGATGCCGTTGAAGGTCGAGTAGTCGGGGGTGTCGGTCTGCGCCTTGGCGGCGTCGACCTCGGCGGCGGTCTCCGGGCTGGTTCCCGTGCCACCGGTCAGGTAGATCTCGGAGGCCACCAGGGCGTACTCGCGATCCACCGCGGGCAGTCCTTCGGGGTCGATGATCACCGCACCGTGCATGCCGGCGGCGATGTGCGCGGACACCGGGGCGGTGCCGCAGTGGTACAGCCACATCCCGGCGCGGTGCGCGGTGAACCGGTAGACGAGACTTTCGCCCGGGGCGATGGTGCGCATGGGCCCGTCGGGCGCGAGGTTGCTGGCGTGGAAGTCGATGGAATGGCCGATGGTGCCGTCGTTGATGAGGGTCACCTCGAACACGTCCCCGACCTTGCCGCGCAGGGTCGGTCCGACCGGTCCGCCGTTGAAGGTCCAGCGTTTCTGCCACACCCCGGGGGCCACTTCGAGGGGGAGCTCCGTGACGCGCATCTCCACGCGGTGGATGGTTTCCTCCGTGGCCGCCGGGGCGACGGGATCCACCACGGTGTTCAGCGGAGCCGAGTTGGCCTGCGCGGGGGCGTGGTCGTGTCCGCCACCTGTAGTTCCGTCCTGCGAAGTGGAGGCGTCCTGCCCCGAGACCTTGAGGGTGAAAACCATCCCGGCCTGGCGATGCCCGACGACGGTGCACCAGCCCTCGATGGACTCCCCGACCACGCCAAGATCCAGCTCCGCGGTCTCTCCTGCGCTCAGCCTGGGGGTGGTGGCGTCGCCGAGCTTCAGGTCGTGGATCATGGTGGCATCGGCGTTGCTCAGCTCGATGATCACCCGGTCACCGCGGCTGACCTCCGCCGAGGCGGGTTCGAAACGCAACCCCTCCTTGGCGGTGACCTGGATTCTCTGGGTCCTGCCCGTCGCATTCACCCCCGTCGACGACGAACCGCCGCCCAGGCCGACCGCCGATGGGTCGATGCCGACCCCCACCGTGACGGCGAGGGTCAGGGCGAGCACACCCGCCAGCATCCCGTTGGCGGTCAGCGCGGATTCCCGTTCGGGCAGTTTCTGGGGCGGCCCGGTGCGGGGACCCGCCTTGGCGATCGCCTTGCGTTCCGCGACACTCGCTTTTATCCCGAGGATCATCAGGGGCAGGAAGGCCGCCACCGATCCCACCCCGAGCACACCGGAGGTGAGTTTCACCCAGGGTGGTGTGGGGGTGAGGAACAGTATCAGGGCGCCGTTGAGGGCGACGATCCGGAAGGTGGTGAAACGGTCGAACCAGGCCGCGCCAGCCCGCACGACGCGGGGCCCGCCGCCGAGGACGGAGGGCAGCAGGTAGCTGAGTGCGCCGGTGAGCAGCTGCGCGGCGAAACCGCCGGCCCACACCACGGCGAGGGTTCCGGTCACCTCCGACCAGCCCGAGGTCGGGGTGGTCAGCACGATCCCGCCGGTGACCACCAGGGCAACCATCCACCAGATCATCGCGGCGAGCACGGAAGCGGGGGCGAATTCGCGCGGGGGTCGGCGTCGCAGCGGGGCGACGAGCACCCTGCCCCACCAGCCGAGCGCCAACAGGTAACCGGCCAGACCGGCCACCGCGACGTACTGGAGACCCGCCAGCGCGCCCGCCACCACGACCATCCCCGAGCCGATCAGCCAGGGAAGGGCCTGCTTGGCGAATCCCTCGGCGCGGTCGTCCATGCGGGTGCGCAGGATGGTGGGCCAGAAGGTGACCAGCGTCCCCACCACCGTCAGGCCGATCCAACCCAGCAGGTTCGTCATGGTGTGGGCGACGAGGAACCGCCAGTGCCAGGTGGCATCCAGTCCGAAGGCCAGCGTCGCCCCGAACGCAGCCCCGACCGGTAGGTGGCAGGAGGCGGCCACGTAATACCAGACGGCCACCCGGAAACGTCCGGGCAGGGCCTTGCGGAGCTGCCGCCACAGCGAGATCCCGTGCCAGGAGACGGCCGCGGTCACGAACACCGCTCCCGCGACCACCAGCCACCACCAGGTGGCCGGCACCCCGACGAACACCGCCAGGGATCCCAGGGAGAGCAGGCCGAGACGCCTGCGCTGCGCGCGGTCCCGGGCCTCGTCGGGCCGGGTCTTGAGCAGGGCCGCTGTGAAGTACTGGCTCCACACGAGCACGGAGTGCGTCAGGGCCCCGAGCAGCACCAGGTGCACCATCAGCCAGGTGGATTCGGGCACCAGGCGATGGGCCGCGGCGACGATCACGGCGCTCAGCAACCAGATGATGACGGTGTAGTCGCGGGCACGATTGCGGCGCGAACCGCCGGGCCGTCCCCCACCGCCCGGCCGCCCCGCCTGAGGGGGCCGGCCGGTTTCCGAAGGTCCCGCTCCTGGACGGGTGGGGGTGCTCATGCCCGCACCGCCGAGTGGATGGCCGTTGCGGCGAACAACAGGATCGAGACCACGGTCATGGCTCCTCCGATCTGGTACAGGAAGGTTCCGGTCAGGGCACCGAGGACGCGCACCACCATGCCCAGGTGCAGCACCGCCAGTGGCACCCACATGGCGGGGCGGTAGGGCAGGGGACGGGAAAGGACGGTCGGGAAGATGATCGGGGCGTGGGCCATGATCATGGACATGGCGAACCCCAGGAAGGTGCCGTGCACCACCACGTCGTAGGTTCCGGTGGCCTCTGGGCGGCCGACGATGACCCAGGTTAGGCCCGCGACGGCCAGCCAGAAGTTTCCCAGCAGCAGCGCGGCGGCGTTGTAGCGCCGCAGGCCCTCGCTTCGGATCAGCCGACGCCCGACGTCGTCGCGGATCAGCCAGAGCGCCACGAACAGCACCCCGGCCCCGAAGATGCGGTCGCCGGAACCGGGCCACAGCAACGCGGAAACGGCCGCCAGGGAAAGCCACGCGCTCGCCGTCACCAGGGTGGGGATGGCGCGGCGGCCCATGGTCAGCTGCGCCAGCTCGGCGCGTTCGGCGGCGATCGTGACGACGATGAACCCGGCGAGCAGGGGCAGCAGCGCGGGAACCTCCACGCTGACCAGCAGCGCGGCCGCGAGACACGCCAGGACCGCCCCCACCACCTGGGCGGCCACCAGCGGCAACGGGGCGCGGCGGTACAGGGCGACCATGACGGCGACGAAGGCGAGGGTGCCGTCGAACAGCAGCAGCCTCCCGAGCACCGGGAATGCCCCGGAGATCATCACGATCGCCCCGGCGCCGAGCAGGGCAGGTGCTGCGTAGGCAAGCCGGTTGCGCAGCGCCTGGGCGCGTTCCAGAGAGATCAGGGACCCCATGAACCCCAGGACCATGAGCGGCCCGTGCAGGTCGGCGAGCCGGCCGCTGGCCACCGGCGCCCAGACACCGAGCCGCACCAGTCCCGCGTTGAGGCCTGTCAGAAGGCTGATTCCCGCCAGCATCACCAGGAGGACACGGCGCGAGACGGGAGCTGGTGCGGCCTTTTTCAAAGGGTTCAGCTGCGCCGTTCGAGCTTCAGCTTCCAAGCGTCGGGACCTTCTTGGACGTAGCTGACCTGGATGGCGTCGCCGTGGAGGTCGGCGATCTGCGCCAGCAGCGGCAGCGGGTTATGGGGGGCGACGAGAATGAAGGCGCCGCCCACGTTCAAGGAACCGACGACACCGAGGATCGCGGCGTGACGGATCGCGTGCGGGATGACGCGGGCATCGAGTTCGGGCAGGGAGTCGTGACCGCATCCGCAGCCACAGCTACCCCCGGAGGACTTCTCGGTGATGGGCAGTTCAGTCATGCGGCGGAGTTTAACGACATCCGCGGCACCACGGTGGACGACACCACCATTCGGGAGGATCGCCCAGTAGGCTTGCGGCCTGTCAGGGATAGTCATGCGCGAGGAGGGGGTGTCCATGCCGGTGATCCACGCCGCCATCACCACCGACCCCATCGACCAGTCACGTCTGGAGGCTCTCGTCTCCAGCGCGCACGCGGGCGCGCGAGTGAGCTTTACGGGCCTGATCCGCGACCACGACGAGGAGGCCGAGGGAGTCGTCGTAGGGCTCGACTACACCTGTCATCCCGACGCTGACCGGTTCCTGGCCGGCGTCGCCGCATCCGTCGCATCGGACCTGGACCCGGAGGGCAGGGCCGTCCTCGCCGTCGAGCACCGGATCGGCTCCCTCGGGGTCGGGGATGTGGCGATCGTCGCCGTCGCCGCATCGGCGCACCGCGGCCAGGCCTTCGAGCTGTGCCGGACGCTGGTGGATCGCGTCAAGGCGGAGGTGCCGATCTGGAAGCACCAGCACGAGGAGTCCGGGCGCGCGTCCTGGTCCAACCTGGGGTTGCCCCAGTGACCCTGACCGACCGTTTCGGCCGTGTTCACCGCGATCTGCGGATCTCGCTGACCGACCACTGCAACCTGCGCTGCACCTACTGCATGCCCCCCGAGGGGGTGCCGTGGCTGCCCCGCACCACCCTGCTGACCCCCGAGGAACTGATGCGGATAGTGCGGATCGCCGTCGGGGAGGGCATTGAGGAGGTGCGCCTGACGGGCGGGGAACCGCTGCTGCGCCCCGACTGCGTGGACGTGGTGGCGGCCATCGCATCGGTCGAGCCGCGCCCCGAGATCTCCATCACCACCAATGGCATCGGCCTGGCCCGGCTGGCCGAGCCCCTGAAACGGGCCGGCCTGGCGAGGGTGAACGTTTCCCTGGACACCCTGAAACCGGATCGTTTCCACCAGCTCACCCGCCGCAACCGGCTCGCCGACGTCCTGGCCGGGATTGCGGCGGCGGATGCCGCGGGGCTGCACCCGGTGAAACTCAACGCGCTGCAGCTGCGCGGGATCAACGACGACGAGGCACCCGACCTCCTGGCCTTCGCGATGGACCACGGCTATGAGCTGCGTTTCATCGAGCAGATGCCCCTCGACGCGGGGCACACCTGGCGGCGCGACTCGATGGTGACCGCCGCCGAGACCATGGCCCGGCTCGGTGAACACTTCACCCTGAGCCCGCTGCCGGGTCGTGGCGCGGCACCCGCGGAACGTTTCCTGGTGGATGGCGGCCCCGCGACCGTCGGCATCATCGCGTCGGTGACCGCGCCGTTCTGCGGCGCCTGTGACCGGTTGCGACTGACCGCCGACGGGCAGCTGCGAAACTGTCTGTTCGCCACGGAGGAGTCCGACCTGCGCACCCCGATGCGCGAAGGCGCCGGGGACGAGGAACTGGCCGGGATCTTCCACCGCTGCCTGCTGCGCAAACTGCCCGGCCACGGAATCAACAATCCCGGTTTCCTTCAGCCTCAACGTCCCATGAATGCGATCGGCGGATAGCTTTTCACTCGCATGTGCGGATACCATGACGGGGTTTGACACTCAGATTCCGACGAACAGGATTTGCCGGTGAGCCCCATGACCACCTTCAGCATCCGGGAAGCCGCCCAGTTGATCGGCGTCAGCGACGACACCCTCAGGCGAAACATCGACCGGGGCGTGTTGCGCGCATCCCGTGACGGCGGGCACCTCAGCGTCGACGGACGCGACCTGGTGGCCTTCCAGCAGGCCCGGCAGGCCGCGGCCGAGACGGAGGGCACCCCCACCTCGGCGCGCAACCGCCTCACCGGGTTGGTGATGGCCGTCAAGAAGGACAAGGTGATGGCGGAGGTGCAGTTGCGGTGCGGACCCTTCGTCGTCACATCCCTGATGAGCACGGAATCCGCGGATCGGCTCGGATTGGTCCCGGGAACACTCGCCACGGCCGTGGTGAAGGCCACCACGGTGATCGTTGAAACCCCGGAAGGACTTTCGTGAAGAAACTCACCCTGGCCCTGGCGGGCCTGCTGGCCCTGACCGCCTGCGGTTCCCAGGCCACGTCCAACACCAGCCAGAACGCAACACAACCGGCGGCGTCCTCCGCCGCATCGGGCGGCACCGACCAGACCAGCGCGACCCTGACTATCTTCGCCGCGGCCTCCCTGAAGAACGTCTTCCCGAAGATCTACGAGGAGTTCAAGAAAACCCACCCGAACTACACCATCGAGTTCTCCTTCGCCGGTTCCTCGGAGCTGGCCACCCAGATCAACAACGGCGCCGAGGCCGATGTCTTCGCCTCCGCCAACGAGAAGCAGATGAAGGTGGCCTCTGACGCCGGCAACGTCGATGCCGCGAACACGAAGATCTTCGCCACCAACACCCTGACCCTGGTCACCCCTCCCAGCAACCCGGCGGGAATCACAAAACTGGAGGATGCCACCAAGGAGGGTGTGAAGCTTGTGGTGTGCGCCGAGCAGGTTCCCTGCGGCGCGGCCACCAAACAGCTCTCGGAGGCCACCGGTTTCACCTTCACCCCGGTCTCGGAGGAGCAGAAGGTCACCGACGTACTGGCCAAGGTCACCTCGGGTGAGGCCGATGCGGGCCTGGTCTACGTAACCGACGCCGCGGGCGCGGGGGACAAGGTCAAGGTCGTCGAAACCCCCGAGGCGGACAAGATCGTCAACAAGTACCCGATCGCGGTGACGAAGTCCGCGCGCCAGGGAGCCCAGGCCTTCGTTGACTTCGTGCTCGGTGAACAGGGCCAGTCCATGCTGCAGGCAGCTGGTTTCGGCGCACCCAGGTGACGACCCCCAGATGGGTGGTGTTGCCGGCGGCACTCGGCATGCTGCTGGTGGCGCTGCCCCTGGCCGGGTTGCTCAGCAGGGTGCCGTGGCCCGGCCTGTGGGAACTGCTGACGTCGCAGTCGTCGCTGGCGGCGTTGCAGCTCAGCATCCTCACTGCGAGCGTCAGCACCGTCTTCTGCATCGTGCTCGGCACGCCAATGGCGCTGATCCTGGCGCGCCACGGGCTGCGCTGGCTGCGGCCCCTGGTGCTGTTGCCGCTGGTGCTGCCCCCGGTGGTCGGCGGGCTGGCGCTGCTGTTCACGTTCGGGCGGATGGGTCTGATCGGGCAGCACCTGGAGGCCGCGGGCATCAAGATCGCCTTCAGCACCGTGGCCGTCATCCTGGCGCAGACCTTCGTGTCGCTGCCCTTCCTGGTGATGGGTCTCGAGGGGGCGCTGCGCACCGCCGGGGACCGCTACGAGAGGGTGGCCGCCACCCTGGGGGCCTCCCCCACCCGGACCCTGTTCACGGTGACCCTGCCGCTGGTGTTCCCGGGGCTGTTGTCGGGGGCCGTGCTCAGTTTCGCCCGGGCGCTGGGCGAGTTCGGCGCCACCCTGACCTTCGCGGGTTCCCTGCAGGGCAGGACCCGGACCCTGCCGCTGGAGATCTACCTCCAGCGGGAGGCCGACCCGGATGCCACCATCGCCTTGTCGCTGCTGCTGGTGATCTTCGCGGGAATCGTCATGGTGATCGCGTACGGAAAGGGAAGGACCAGGTCGTGAAGGGACTGCACTGGGAGGGAACCCTCAATGCCCGCAACCACGAAACCGGCCTGGACGTGCCGGCGGGGCGGGTACTGGCCGTGGTCGGCCCGAACGGGGCCGGGAAATCGACGCTGCTGGACCTGCTGTGCGGGCTGCTGAAACCCGACCGCGGCCGCCTCGACATCGACGGCCAGGTACTGGTCGACTCCCGCCGTTTCGTTCCCGCCCACCGGCGGCGCATCGGCTTGCTCGGGCAGCAGCCGCTGCTGTTCCCGCACCTCGACGTGCTGGGCAACGTCGCCTACGGGCCCCGCGCCCAGAAGCTCCGGCGCGACGAGGCCAGGGCGTTGGCGCTGGAGATGCTGGAGCGCTTGGATGCCGCCGACCTCGCCTCCCGCAGACCCGACGAGCTGTCAGGTGGTCAGGCGGCTCGGGTCGCGCTGGCCCGGGCACTGGCCACCAGGCCCCGCGCGATGCTGATCGACGAACCCTTCGCCGCCGTGGATGTCGAGTACACGCCCCGGTTGCGGGTGGCGGTCAAGGCGGCCCTCGCCGAGGTCGGCTGCCCCTGCATTATCGTCACCCACGACCCGGCCGACGTCGCGGCACTGGCCGACGACGTCGCGGTGCTGGACAACGGCCGGATCGTGGAACACGGCCCGGCCGCCGAGGTCATGGCCCGTCCGGGCAGTTCCTTCGGGAAACTGCTGTTCGTCCGGGACTGACCCGGGCGACCTCCTTGACACCGCCTGTTTCTCGACCACCCTGTGGTTTCGACTCGGACTGTTCCTTCGTCACGGCCCGGCTCAACCAGCTTCCCGAGGGAGCTTCCGGAGAAGCCGGGTCGATCCCCTATCGGGCCACGACCGTGAGCACCCCGTCCTCGTCCGTGTTCACCGCCACCTCCGTGTCGTAGACCCGGCTCAGGTTCTCCGAGGTGCAGACCTCGTGTGGGGTTCCCTGGGCCACCACCTCACCGGCGGTCATCAGCATCACCTCGTCGCAGAACCGGGTGGCCAGGTTGATGTCGTGCAGGACCACCAGGGCCAGCCGGGAGGACGACTCCCCCGCATCCGCGTCCTTTCCGTTCAGTTTCTCGGCGACCGTAGCCTCGGAGCCGTGGACGTGTTTGCGGACGCTGCGCAGCACCCGGACCTGGTGTTTCAGGTCCAGGGCACTGGTCGGTTCGTCGAGCAGCACCAGTTCGGGTCCATGAACGAGGGTCTGCGCCAGGGAGATGAGCTGCCGTTGGCCTCCCGAGCACTCCCCCAGATAGGTGTTGGCGAGCTTGCCGATGCCCAGCGCGTCGAGGGCGGCGTAGGCGCGTTCCACGTCCTTTTTCGGGACCCGCCACGCCGAGCCGCCGCGTTGGGCCGAGACCAGCACCGATTCCATGGCGGTCAGAGCGATGTGCCCCGGGATCTCCTGGGGCATGTACCCGGTGACGTCCTGCAGGGCGCGGCCGCTGCGTTTCCCGTAGCTGACCGACCCGTGGCAGTGCTGGGCGCCCGCGATGGAACGGACCAGCGTCGACTTCCCGCAGCCGTTGGGGCCGAGCAGCCCCGCGACGACGCCCTCCTTGATGGTCAGGTCGAGACCGGAGAGCACCGCGTGTTTTCCATAGCTCACGCTGATGGATTCAAGGTTGAGCATGAGTTCCGAACCTCTTCTCGTGAGCGTGGTCTAGTTGGAGATGGCGGAGGTGGTGCGCCGCCTACCCAGGATGATCAGCACGAACACCGGGACACCGACGAGGGCCGTGAGGATGCCGACCGGGAGTACCACACCCGGCACCACGATCTGGGCCACCGCATGGGCGCTGGTGAGCACTAGAGCGCCGCAGGCCATTGCCGTCGGCACGAAGAGCCGCTGGTCCTCCCCCACCAGGATGCGGGCCACGTGGGGGCCGACCAGGCCCACGAAACCGATGATCCCGACGGAGCTGACGGTGAGCGCCGCGATCAGGGAGGCCCCCAGCAGGGTCCACATGCGGACGTTGTCGACCTTCACACCCATGGCCCGGGCCCGGGCCTCACCAAGCGAGAGCGCAGTGAGTTTCCACTGGTTCATCGAGAACAGCGGAGTGACCACGATGAGGGAGACCAGCACCATGGCGATGGAGAACCAGGTGGCGCGTTCCAGCGACCCCATGGTCCAGAACACCATCCGCTGAAGGGATTCCTGGGAGGCCCGGTACTGAAGCAGCATCAGCAACGCCTGGAACCCGAAGACCAGGGCGATACCCAGCAGGATGATGGTTTCGCGACCCGACCGCCGCAGCCGCGACACCAGCGCAATCACCCCGCTGGCGACCAGAGCCAGCGCCGCGGCGCCGATCGGCACGGAGGCCTCGGAGAAGAAGGGGAAACTGATCCCGGTGGCGATCACGATTGCCGCGCCGCAACCCGCAGCGGCGGAGACGCCGAGAGTGTAGGGCTCCGCCAGGGGGTTGTCGAGAATGGTCTGCATCTGCGCGCCGGCAAGGGCCAGTGCGGCTCCGGCCACCACCGCCATGAGAGCGGGCGGGGTACGCAACTCCATCACGACGGTTCGGGTCCGCCCGGACACCTCCGCCGCCCATCCGGCATCGATCCCCAGTTGCTGCAGTCCTTCCGCGATCCCCCTGAGATAGGTGCTGGCGATGTCCGCGGCGCTGATGTTGAGCGGCCCCACCAGCATGGCGATCACGAACATGGCCACCACGGCCACGAGAATGCCGACGAGGGTCAGCATGCGTTTGGTCTTGATCCGCCAGAACTCGGCGAGTGCTTCCTTCTGGGAGCCGTCCTCCAGTACCGCGGCTCCCACTGCGGCGCTACTCTCCGAGACGGTCTCGGCTGCCTTGGTGTCGGTCATGACAGCTTGGCGGCGAAGACGCCCTCGGCCTTGAAGGGCATGAACTTGTCGTGGAACTCGCTCCAGGCGGCGTCCACCTCGGGCAGCCCGTCAACCTTGAGTCCCTGCCATTCGGCGAAGGCGACGTAGGCGAGGAAGTTGTACGGCGCGTCGTAGAGCTGGTGGTAGATGCCGTAGACCTGCTTGTCGCTGAACGCTTTCAGCTCGCTGTAACCGGTCTCGCTGGACAGCTGCCCCAAGGTCTGGTTCGTCTCCTCAGGGGTGGCGTTGTAGCCGAGTTTGACGTACTTGATGACCGTCTTCTCGCTCACCTTCTGCTTCTCCCAGTCGCCTCCCGTGGCGATGATGATGTCCGGCTGGGATGCGATCAGCTGCTCGGCCGTGACGGTGCCCGCGTCCCCATCGATAAGTTTGGTGCCGAGGTTGTTGCCGCCGCTGGCGGTGACAATCTGGCCGAAGTTGGACTCCCCGAAGGTGCGGCCGGGTTCGGAGATGCCGGGGGAACGCCACACGAAAACACTCGGGCGATCCGCCTCGGCCTTGGCCTTGGCTGCCTCCAGGACCGGGTTGACCAAGGAGTCATAGTAGGTGAGGAACTCATCCGCCTTGCCGAAGACGCCGAAGGCCTGACCCAGCAGCCGGACGCTGGTGTGGGTGTTCTCCACCGGTTTCTTGCGGAAATCGGTCACCAGGTAGGGGATCTTGGCGGAATCCAGTTTCGCGTCGAACCCGGCCTGTTTGGCGGCCTCGTACTGTTCCAGGGTCATGAGGAACAGGTCGGGGTTGTACTCGAGGAGGTTCTCCACGCTCAGGTCTCCCTTGGCGACGCTGCCGACGGTGGGCAGCTCTGCCGCCTTGGGCTGCACCTTCACCAGGCGATCGTAGATGTCGGGGGCAGCGCTCTGGATGTCGGTTCCCCAGGCCACTACCTTGTCCATCAGGTTGTCGCGCTGCAGGAAGAGCAGCGAGTAGGCCTGGCGGGATTCCCCCAGGATGATCTTGGTGGGAGCGGATTCCAGGGTGACGGTACGGCCCGCGACATCGGTGATGGTCAATGCGCCACCTGCGGAACCCGAACCGGATGTTTCGGCCGTCTGGTTCCGGTTGCCGCACGCCGAGACGGCGGCCACCCCCAGCGCCCCCGCGGCTCCTGCCAGAAAAGTCCTGCGTTTCATATCCATGCCTCCTGCCGCCACGACGGCGCGATTGTGTTTGGTGGTATCGGTCAGATCGAACTGCCCGGGACGCTGACGGCGTCCTTTCAGAGAGAAAGCTAGGCAACCCTAAGAGCAGATCGCAGGATTGCGCAACTCAGGCGTTGCACTATCTGAGACGCCGCCCGGGACGAAGCTCCGTATGGCAGCGAGCTTCACACACGTTTGGTTTCGCCTGCACCGCCCTGTTCCGCCACGGTGAACGGACCCCGCCCACAGCCCCCTAAACTCTGGGACATGAGGCAGACCGAGAAGATCGTGCCCGAGGACTGGATAACGCATCTCGGCGGGGCGAACCGCGAGCCCATCGGCTGGATCGCACCCCGCGGCGAGGGTTTCGTCGCCATCGACCTGCTCGGCCGGGAACGCAGCGGAACGGTTGACTGGCTTGAAGCGGAGGAGACCCTCGACGAGCTTGGCATCCGCTACCTGGCCGCCCCCTACGAACTCGTGACCGACTCGGGCACATCGAAGGTCTACGTCGCCGAGGCCACCCCGGATTTCGTGCGCGTCAAGGAGGATGACTTCAACGACATCAATTCCGACCAGACCTTCCACATCCTCCCGTTCCCCGTTCCGGAGGAGTTGCTGCGAGAACTTCCGGGTCGCTGAATCAGCCCCCGGCGAAGGGCGGTAGGACGTCGACCCCCCGCGCCCCGGTCAGGTCGTGGTCGTCCGGCAGGCCCGCCCTGCCATCGACCAGCGTGGAACAACGCCCCAGCACCGCCTCGAACCCCTCACCGTGACGGGCGACGAGGATGGCCTTCAGCTCACCGAGGGTGGCGGCCTCCACCTCCTCGGTACCGGTCCCGGCGGCGGCCTCCGCGGCCGCGAACAACCGGACGAGGATCATTTCTCCTCCTTCTCCGGCGGCAGGGGCGCCGAAGTGGCGGCGTCCTCCACCACCCGGCGCAGGTAGTCGAGGTCGCGTCCCGGGGTGGCTCCGGCTGCTAGCCCCCACAGATGGGCGCTCACGGGGGCCATGGGGCGCGCCCCCGCGTGGGCGATCTCGCGGCTGAGTTCCAGCACCCCGTGAATGTCCACGCGCCCCGGGTCGATCTCCAGGGCCGCACAGGCCTGGTCCACGAACTCCTGCCAGCCGGTTTCGTCCTGACTCATCTTGTCCCTCCAGAACTCGTTCCAGTGGGCGTGATCCGCCCATGTGTCCACGTCACGACCGTCGTCACCGACATCGGGCAGCAACCCCAGCCGCATGCCCGCCAGCAGCCCGCGAACCGACCGGTTCCGCGGGTCGCCGTAGGCCCGGGCCGCCGCCCGCAGCCGCGCGGTGCGGTGGATTCCCAGCAGCCACTGGGGGGTTCCCTCCGCCGAGGCCAGGCAGTAGCCGTCCAGGTCGTCGTCCCGCGTGGTCGCGGCGAGCAGCCGGGGCACGGCCGCCTGCACGCCGGGCAGGTCGCAGGCCAGCGCCACCGTCCATTCCGCGGGTTCCCCGACGGCGTCCAGGCCGGCGACGATCCCGGCTGCCGGTCCGGTTCCCGGAGGGTCCTCGACGGTGACCAAGACCCCGTCGGGCACCGCCACCGGGCCGACCACCACCGTCGTGCGGGCGCGCCTGACCGCCTCGAGCACCACGTCGAGCAGCCGCCTGCCGCCGACGACCAGGTCAGCCTTGGACACCCCGCCGAGCCGCGATCCGCGGCCACCCGCCAGGATGATCGCGTCGAACTCAGGCATCGCGCCGCCAACTGCCCGACCGGCCGCCCTCCTTGGCAAGCAGCTTCACCTCGCGGATGTGGGCGTGCCTGTCGAGGCCCTTGACCATGTCGATCAGCGCCAGCGCGGCGACGGAGGCGGCGGTGAGGGCCTCCATCTCGACGCCGGTGCGGTCGGCGGTACGCACCGTGGCGACCACCTCGATGCTCTCCGGGCCCAGGGTCAGGTCGACCACAGCGCCGTGCACCCCGATCACGTGGGCCAGCGGCAGCAGCTCCGGGGTTCGTTTCGCCGCAGCAATCCCGGCGATGCGCGCCACCGCAAGCACGTCGCCCTTCGGCATCTCCCCGGATGCGATGCGTTTCAGGATCTCCGGGTCGCAAACCACCGTCGCGGAGGCGGTGGCGGCGCGTTTCGTCGGTTGTTTGTCGGTGACGTCGACCATGCGGGCCTGGCCGGCGGAATCGAGGTGGGTGAACTTCACAGGTACCTCCGGAAGGAGACGAGGTCGCCGGGCCGGACGCTGTCCGTCGGTTCGTCGAGCAGGGCCAGGCCATCGGCCCGGGCGGCGGCCGAGACCAGATGTGAGGCCGAGATTCCCTCGTGGGCGGGCACCACGACCAGGCGCCCCGTCTCGTCGGTTTCGACGATGACCGGCACCACTTGGCGACGACCCCTGGGGGCGGGCCAGGGGGACCCGACGACGGCCCGCAGCCAGGACCGTGGGACACGGCCCAACATTGCGTCGAGCAACGGCTCCACGAACAATTCGCAGCTGACCATCGTGGACAACGGATTGCCGGGCAGCGCCACCAGCGGCACCTCCCGCTCCCCCGCCCGCCACAGCGCCCAGCCCTGCGGTTTCCCGGGTTGCATCACGACGTGGACGAACCGGGACCGCACCGCGGCGGAGGAACCGATCTCCCCCCCCAGCCCCTGCCGCACCACGTCGTGGTCGCCGACGGAACCCCCGCCGCTCAGCACCACCAGATCCGCCCCTGCCGCCGCGGCCTCCAGCCCGGCGGCGAAGCTCCCCGGCTCGTCGGGCAGGACCGGGGCGGCGACCACCTCGGCGCCCATCCTGATCAGCTGCCCGGCCATGAAGGTGCCGTTCGACTCGTGGATCTGGCCCCGGGCGAGCACCGCACCCGCGGGGCGCAGCTCGTCGCCCGTCGCGATGACGGCAACGCGGGGCCGCCGCACCACCGTCACCTCGCCCCGCCCGCAGGCGGCCGCTGCGCCGAGGGATCGCGGTCCCAGCCGAAGCCCGGCGGGCAGCACCTCGGCGCCGGCGGAAAAGTCCTCCCCCGCTGCCCTGACGTGGGTTTTCCCGCCCGGTTCCTCGACGATCCGGACGATCCCCCCGGATTCCTCGGTCAGTTCGACGGGCACCACCGCATCGGCCTGCGACGGCAGGGGCGCGCCCGTCATGATCCGCACGCACTCGCCGGGAGCCATCGCCGGATCCAGCGGTGACCCCGCGGCGACCGTCCCGACCACGCTCAGCTCGGCGCCCCGGTGCCGGTCGGTTTCGTGGACCGCGAAACCGTCCATGGCGGAGTTCGCGAACACCGGAACGGCCGCGGCCGCGGTCACCGGCGCCGCCAGCGTCCGCCCGTCCGCCCGGCCCAGGGACACGGTCTCGACATCCGTGATCCGCGTCACGAGCCGGAGCAGCTCGTCCCGGTACTCCTCGATGCTCAGCCTGTCGCGCACGTCAACTCCTCCCGGCAAACGGTAGTTCCACCACCCTCGCCCGGAGGGTGTCGATGTACATCACGCGCCCCAGCAGCGGTTCCCCGACCCCAGTGAGCAGCTTGACCACCTCGGTGGCCATCACCGAACCCACCCAGCCGGTCATGGGACCCAGCACCCCGACCTCGGAGGCCGTCGGGCAGCTTCGCGGGGGGTCGGGGAACAGGTCCGACAGCGCCAGTCCGTGACGTTCCCACAGCACCGTGACCTGCCCGTTGACGGCCTGGACCGCGCCGAAGACCAAAGGCAGGTCGAGGCGCTGACAGGTCCGCGCCACGACCAGGCGGGTGGGCAGGTTGTCCACCGCGTCCACCACCACGTCGCAGTCCCCGAGAATCTCCTCCGCCGTCTCCTGCGTGACGCGCAGAGGCACGGGAATCACCTCGACCAAGGGGTTGAGGTCCGCCAGCCGCGCGGCGGCGGCGTCGGCCTTGGAGGCTCCCAGGGTCGCGTTTCCGTAGAGGGTCTGGCGTTGCAGGTTGCGTTCCTCCACGACGTCGTCGTCGACGACGATCAGCCGCCCCACCCCGGAGGCGGCCAGGTACTGCAGCACGGGACCGCCAAGACCTCCCGCACCGATGCAGCACACCGTGGCTGCCTTGAGCCTGCCCTGGGCCTCCTCCCCGAAACCGTCGATGGCCATGGTTCGCTGGTAGCGTTCACGTTCGGCGTCGGTGAGGGGCTCAGGGACGGCGATGACCGGCTGCATCAGCCCTCCGGGAGCGCATCGAGAATGACCCGGGCCAGTTCCCCGGGATCACGGTCCGGGTGGGTGGCGATCGCCAACCCCCACAGGTAGGCGGAGACCGGGGCCATGGGGCGCTGGTAGCGTGCCGCGACCTGGCCCGTCAGGTCGTGAACGGCGCGCGGCGAAACCCCGGATGCGTCGACCTCCAGGGCCGCGGCCACGTGCTCCACCCAGGCAGCCCAGGTGGTCTCGTCAATGGGTTCCCGACCGCTCACACCTGCTCCTTCAGTTTGGGTTTGTCCCACAGCCCAGCGGGCACATTGGTGTGCCGGGCCGGTTTCCTACCGGCGGAGCGGTAGACCACGTAGGGCCGGGTCACGTACCCGACCGGGATGCTGAAGGCGTGCACCAACCGGGTGAACGGCCAGATCAGCAGGATCAGGAACGCCAGGAAGGCGTGCGCCTGGAAGGATAACGGCGAGTTCACCATCAGCTCGATGTTCGGCTGGAAGGTGAAGATGCTGCGGAACCAGGGACCCACCCCCTGCCGGTAGTTGTAGTGGTGGTCGAAGGTGGTGGTCAGCGTGTTCCACGCGCCGGTGACGAGAATGGCGGTCAGCACCACGTACATCACGACATCCCCGATGGTGGTGGCCTTCCGCACCGCGGGCACGGCGATGCGCCGGATGATGAGGATCAGGTACCCGACGGCGATCATGATCCCGGAGACCCAGCCGCCGGCCACCGCGACCAGGTGGTAGGTCTCCTGTCCGATGCCGAGGGCATCGGTCCACGATTTCGGAATGACCAGCCCCATGAGATGCCCACCGAAGGCGAACAGCAGGCCGAAGTGGAACAGTGGAGCACCGATGCGCAGCAGCCGCGACTCATAGATCTGCGAGCTGCGGGTGGTCCAGGAGAACTGGCTGAATCGGTATCGCCAGATCATGCCGACGACGAAGACCGCCATCGCGATGTAGGGGAAAACCCCCCAGAGCAGAGTGTTCATGGATCAGACTCCCAGCAGTTCAGCGTCTTCGTCGGGACGGGGGTTCAGGAACGGATCGATGCCGTAGGGTTCCAGCCCCACGTCCTCGGTTTCGGGGCCGTCGCGGAGCAGTTTCGCGACGGTTTCGGCCTGCTCACCGTCGATGGCGGGCAGGGTGGCGCGCAGGGCGGCCAGCGCCCCGTGCCAGGGAGATCCCCGGTGCTCCAGGGCCATGGCGAGCAGTTCCACCCCTGCGCGGTGCCGGTTGATCAGTTCCCAGGCGACATCCAGGTCGCCGAGGGCCCCGAACTCCAGGACCACTGACAGGTGGTCGGGCAGTTCCTCGTCGCTGACCTCCATCCCGGCGCGGCGGTAGGCCTGTTTGAACTGCACCAGGGCCACTCCCCGTTTCCGGCTGTCGCCGTGGGCGTAGTAGGTCAGGTGCAGGGCGCACTTGCGGGTGTGGTCGAAGGTCTCGACGTAGGCCTGCCGGGAGGCCTCCAGGCCCTGCTTTTCGAGGTGGTCGATCACCCCGATCAGCGGCTCCCCCACCGTGGCGGGCAGCCGCCCGGCCGTATCACGAAGCCGCGTCAGGTTCCGGAACAGCTTCACCGACGGGTAGTCCAGCAGCAGGGAGACGGCCTGCCATGTCACGCGCAGCTGGTCGTCGGGCAGCTCCCGGGCCGGGACGTTCGGGGCCCGGCGTCCGATGCCGGGTAGCCAGCGTCTCATCACTTCACCCCCGAGGTCGGTATGCCGTGGCCGTCCCAGTCGAGGAAGGTGCCCTGTCCCTGAGCGTTCTCCCGCCGGGCCTTCGCGGCCGAGTAGCTGCCGATCGTCACGGCAACGGGACCGCTGCCGGGGGCCGTGCCACCCTCGCCGACGGGGCATTCGGTGGAGATCGACTCCAGGCTGTGGGCCTGTTCCTTGTGCGACGGCGGGATGACGTAGCGCTCGTCGTACTTGGCGATCGCGAGCAACCGGAACATGTCCTGGATCTCCTGGCCGGTCATGCCGACCTTGGCGGCGATCTCCTCGTTGCCGGCCCCTCCGAGGTTGATGTCGCGCATGTAGGAGCGCATCGCGGCCATCTTCTCCAGGGCGGCGCGCACCGGGGTGACGTTGCCGGCCGTGAACAGGTTGGCCAGGTACTCCATGGGGATGCGCAGCACGTCGATGGCCCCGAACAGGTTGTCGACGTCTTCTGCGTCGTATCCGGTGGAGGCGACGGAGTCAACGATCGGCGACAGCGGCGGGATGTACCAGACCATCGGCATGGTGCGGTACTCCGGGTGCAGGGGAAGCGCCACCCGGTGATCCATGATGAGTTTCTTCACCGGGGAACGCCGGGCCGCCTCGATCCAGTCGTGCGGGATGCCCTGGCGTTCCGCCTCGGCACGGATTTCGGGATCCTCCGGGTCGAGGAAGACCGTGAGCTGTTTCTCGTACAGCTTGTGTTCGTCGCGTTCGGCCGCTGCAACGAGAACCGCATCGGCGTCGTAGAGCATCAACCCGATGTAGCGCAGCCGTCCGACGCAGGTTTCCGCGCAGATCGTGGGGATCCCCAGCTCCACGCGCGGGTAGCAGAAGGTGCATTTCTCGGCCTTGCCGGTGTGGTGGTTGAAGTAGACCTTCTTGTAGGGGCAGCCGGAGATGCACATGCGCCAGCCGCGGCAGCGGTCCTGGTCCACCAGGACGATGCCGTCCTCGGCGCGTTTGTAGATCGCACCGGAGGGGCAGGAGGCCGCGCACGCCGGGTTGAGGCAGTGTTCGCAGATGCGCGGCAGGTAGAACATGAAGGTCTGTTCGAACTCGAACTTCACCTTGTCCTCGATGCCCTTGAGCATCGGGTCCTTGTGCCCGTACTCGACCGCACCGCCCAGGTCGTCGTCCCAGTTCGGACCCCACTTCGGGGTCATCTTCTCGCCGGTGATCAGTGAGTGGGCCGTAGCCACCGGGAAGTGCTTCTGCCCCGCCGGGGCGTTCAGCAGGTTCTGGTAGTCGTAGGTCCACGGCTCGTAGTAGTCGTCGATCTCGGGCATCTTCGGGTTGCCGAAGATGTTGAGCAGTTTGTGGAACCGACCACCACCCTTGAGGCGCAGCCTGCCGCGTTTGGTGACCTCCCAACCACCCTGCCATTTCTCCTGGTTCTCGTATTCCCGGGGGTAGCCGAGACCCGGGCGGGTCTCCACGTTGTTGAACCACACGTACTCAGTGCCGGAGCGGTTCGTCCAGGCCTGCTTGCAGGTAACCGAGCAGGTATGGCAACCGATGCACTTGTCGAGGTTCATCACCATCGCCATCTGGGCCATGATTCGCATGTTGATTAGGTCCTTTCCGGCTCAGAAGTAGGTGACGTCCTGGGAACGCTTGCGGATCATCGTGACCTCGTCACGGTTGTTACCCGTAGGTCCGTAGTAGTTGAACGCGAAGGCGATCTGTCCGTAGCCACCGGCGATGTGGGTCGGCTTGACCATGATGCGGGTCATCGAGTTGTGGATGCCGCCACGGCGACCGTCGCGCTCGGTGAGAGGAACCTCGATGAGGCGGTCTTGAGCGTGGTACATGTACACGGTGCCCTCGGGCATGCGGTGCGACACGATCGCGCGGCAGCTGACGACGCCATTGCGGTTGACCAGCTCGACCCAGTCGTTGTCCTCGATCCCGACCTTAGCCGCGTCCTGCGGACTGATCCAGATCTGCTGACCTCCGCGGGAGAGCGTCTGCATGAACCAGTTGTCCTGGTACTGCGAGTGAATGGCCCACTTGAAGTGGGGGGTCAGGTAGCGCACCGAGACCCCTAGCTCGTTGACCTCGCCGAGGGGTGTTTCCCCGAACAGTCGGGTCATGTTGAGGGGACCGCGGTAGGTGGGCAGCTGCTCACCGAGCGCGATCATCCAATCGTGGTCGAGGTAGAAGTGCATGCGCCCGGTGAGCGTGTGCCACGGCTTCATGCGTTCGACGTTGATGGTGAACGGGGCGTATCGGCGGCCTCCCGACTCCGAGCCCGACCATTCGGGTGAGGTGATCACCGGCTGCGGCTGGGCGACGATGTCCTGGAACTTGATGTGCTTGCCCTCGTGTTCAGCCGCCAGGTCGTGCAGCTGCATGCCGGTCCGTTTCTCCAGGGTCTTGAACCCCTGGGTGGCCAGGTGCCCATTGGTGGTGCCGGCCAGCGACATGATCGCCTCGGCGACGTCGATCCCATTGTCCAGCTGCGGACGGCCGTCGGCGGGGCCGCCACGGCGGGTGCCGTTCTTACCCTTGAGGTATTCGATGGCCGACGTGACGTCAGTGACGAGGCCTTTCTGGGCGGTGCCGAGCTTGTCGAGCAGCGGACCGACGGTGCCGTATTTCGCCCCGATCGCGGTGTAGTCGCGTTCGACGACGGTCAGGCGCGGCATGGTGACCGCCGGGATCGGATCCACCTCGCCCTTGCTCCAGTCCCTGACCACACCGTGAGGCATGGCCATCGCGTCCGGTGAGTCGTGCATCAGCGGGGTGGCCATCACGTCCTTGCGCACCCCGAGGTGATCCTTGGCCAGCTCGGAGAGCTTGTCGGCGATCAACTGGAACGCCTCCCAGTCCGTCTTCGCCTGCCAGGGCGGATTGATGGCAGGGGTGAACGGGTGGATGAACGGGTGCATGTCGGTGGTGTTGATGTCGTGCTTCTCGTACCACGTGGCCGCGGGCAGCAGCACGTCCGACATCAACGTCGAACTGGTCATGCGGAAGTCCAGCGTCAACAGCAGGTCGAGCTTGCCCTCGGGCGCCTGCTCCCGCCAGACCATGTCCTTGGGGCGCATCTCCCCTTCCGCCTCGGCGGCGGTGACGGCGTGGTCGGTGCCGAGCAGGTGCTTCAGGAAGTACTCATCGCCCTTGGCGGTGTTGCCGATCAGGTTGGAGCGCCACAGCGTCAGTGCCCTGGGGAAGTTCTCGGGATTGTCGGGGTCCTCGACCGCGAACTTCAGCCTGCCCTGTTTGAGCTGATCGACGATGTAGTCGGGGGCCTCCTGCCCGGCGGCGGCAGCCTCGTCTGCCAGGGTGAGGGGGCTCTTCTCGAACTGTGGGAAGAACGGCATCCAGCCCAGTTTCGCGGACTGCACGTACAGATCGGAGGTGACCTTCTTGTCGAACAGGCCGTTGCCGAACTTCTTAGCAGAAAGAGCATCGGCGTCGAAGGTGTCGTAGCGGTACTGGTCGGTGTGGATGTACCAGTAGCCGGTGTGGATCATCTGCCGGGCGGGGCGGTGCCAGTCCAGCGCGAAGGCCATGGTGGCCCATCCCGTGATGGGGCGGGCCTTCTCCTGACCGACGTAGTGGGCCCAGCCACCCCCGTTGCGCCCTTCGCAACCGCAGAACTGGATCAGCGTCAGCATGGTCCGATAGATCACGTCGGCGTGGTACCAGTGGTTGGTGCCAGCCCCCATGATGATCATGGAGCGCCCATTGGTGTCGATCGCGTTCTGCGCGAACTCGCGGGCGACCCGGATGACCTGTGCGGCGGGAACGTTGGTGATGGTCTCCTGCCATGCGGGGGTGTAGATGCCCTCGACATCGTCGTAATCCTTCGGCCAGGCGCCGGGCAGGCCTGGGCGGGCCACGCCGTACTGGGCCAGCAGCAGGTCGAGGACGGTGGTGACCAGCCGGTCCCCGACTCTGCGCACCGGCACCCCGCGGCGCACCCCGAAGGGCTCCTCGGCATCGTTTGCGAAGCAGGGCAGCTCCACCTCGACCATCTCGTGCCCGGGAGTGTCCATCATGGTCAGGGCCGGTTTGATGTCGCCCAGGACCAGGTTCCACCTGCCCGCATCGGCGTCGCCGAAACGATGCCCGAGGGTGCCGTTGGGGCTCGCGACCCGGTCAGTGTTCTCGTCCCACACGAGCGGCTTGAACATGGCATTGGCCTGCTCGGCCAGGTCCCCGCCGACATCGCCCGCGACGAGGTTCTTGCCCGGCCGGTACACACCGGGGGCGTGTTCGTCGAGGGTGATCAGGAACGGGGAGTCGTTGTAGGTGCGGTTGTATTCGTCGAAGAACGGCACCCGCCGGTCGGCGAAGAACTCCTTGAGCACCACATGCCCCATCGCCATGCCGAGGGCCGCGTCGGTGCCGGGCGCGACCGGAACCCACTCGTCAGCAAATTTGGTGGCCTCCGAGTAATCGGGCGACATGACCACGACCTTCTGACCGCGGTAGCGGGCCTCGGTCATCCAGTGGGCGTCGGGCGTACGCGTCAGGGGCACGTTCGAACCCCACAACATCAGGTAGCCGGCATCCCACCAGTCGCCTGATTCACGAACGTCGGTCTGGTCGCCGTAGACCTGCGGCGAGGCGGGCGGCAGGTCGGCGTACCAGTCGTAGAAGGACAGCATGCAGCCGCCGATTAGGCTGTGGTACCGGGCACCGGATGCGTGGGAGACCATCGACATGGCCGGGATCGGCGAGAAACCGGCGATCCGGTCGGGACCCCAGCGTTTGATGATGTAGGTGTGGGCGGCGGCCACCATCTCGACGGCCTCGTCCCAGTTCGCCCTGACGAAACCGCCCTTGCCGCGGGCCCGTTTGTAGGTGCGCGATTTCTCCTCGTCCTGGACGATGGAGGCCCACGCCAGCACGGGATCACCGTATTGGGCCTTGGCCTGCCGGTACATCTCCAGCAGGATGCCCCGGATGTAGGGGTAACGCACCCGGGTCGGGGAGTAGGTGTACCAGGAGAACGACGCTCCGCGCGGGCAGCCGCGGGGTTCGTACTCGGGCCGGTCGGGACCGACGGAGGGGTAGTCGGTCTGCTGCGCCTCCCAGGTGATGATCCCGTCCTTGACGTAGACCTTCCAGGAGCACGACCCGGTGCAGTTCACCCCGTGGGTGGAGCGAACCACCTTGTCGTAGGCCCAGCGGTCCCGGTAGAAGGAGTCGCTGCGACCGCCCTTCTTGTGGACGGTGCGCCCGTCACGGGAGACCTCACCCCGCGTGAAGAACCGGCCGGTGTCAACCAGCAGATCCGTGAACGGACCGTCCATGCCCACCTCGTACGTGTTGGTCATTGCTTCTCTCCTTCGTGTCCGGTTTCCCGGCTGAGCCTCAGGCAGCAGGGTCCGCCCGAGAGGTCTGCTTCGAGTTCGACGTCCGTGTCGGGTTCCCCGAGCGCCCCCAGAGCCCCGCGGATGAGCCCCCGGTGTGCGCCACACACGGCCTCGGGGGACGAGAAAGCGGCCCCGCGGAGTGGGCAACCGCGCAGCTCCGCGGCCAGACAGCACGGCCCGGTCCGCGTCACCCGGGGGTCGTATCCCCAGGACCTCAACAGCCTGAGCACGACGTCGGCCTTGTCCTGCCAGCCGACCTCGGAAGGCGTGGGCAGCCCCAGGACGTCGGCGTCCAGGGTGCGCATCGCCCATTCCCTCAGCACCTCCTCGGCCTTGGCGCTCTCGACGTCCAGCACCTCGGCGAGCACCTCGGCCAGCAGCTGGTAATCGTCCTGGATGGTGACCGAGGGGACGGCGCGGGGCACCGGGAAGTAGCGGCGCCGGGGCCGCCCGACCCCCACCCGTTCGTCGCGCTGCAGGAGCCGTTCCTCGGCGACGAGCCGATTGAGGTGCACCCGGACGGTCGTTACGTGCAGCCGGAGATGCTCGGCGACCTCAGCGACCGTCAGACCCTCAGGATGGCGCGCGAGGAGGTCGAGGGCAGAATCCTGCGCGGATGCGGTTTGTTCGCCCCCGGCCAGCTGCCTCACGACGGTCACCGACGTCCTCCTGCAATCAGAATAAAAAGGGAAGCCCCGGCCAGTCCGAAACGAGAATTTAGCAATGAACTTCTTGCTTTAAGCCCCGGCTGTTAGGCCTTCCCGGCCTCGTCTGTTGACTTGATACTACAGCCACACATAGGCTCCTGCCAGCAATTAAAAGGGACCATCCCCCAATGGAGGGAGCGCCGTGAGCGCCGACACAACCAGACATCATGAGGCCCCGGGCGCCGTGCGTGTCCTCACGATGTCCAGCATCTCGTTCACCCTGATGTTCGCCGTGTGGCTGATGTTCGGGATCCTCGGCAAACCCATCCAGACGGAGTTCGGCCTGGACTCCGTGCAGTTGAGCTGGATCAGCGCCGTCGCGGTCCTGAACGGCTCCATGTGGCGCCTGCCCGCGGGAATCCTCGCCGACCGTTTCGGCGGCAAGATCGTCTTCACCGTGATGATGACCTTCGGGGCAGTGGCCTCACTGGCGGTTTCCTTCGCCGACAACTACGCGATGCTGCTGGTCCTGGCCTTCTGCGTCGGCATCGTCGGCAACTCGTTCTCGGCCGGTGTCGCGTGGAACTCGGCCTGGTACTCCCCGCAGCACAAGGGCTTCGCCCTCGGCGTTTTCGGCGCGGGCAACGTCGGCGCCTCCGTCACCAAGATCATCGGCCCCGGCATCATCACGGCCACCGCAGGCAGCGCCGTGCTCGGTTTCCTCCCCGGCGGCTGGCGCCTCATCCCCATCGTGTACGCGATCCTGCTGATCGTGGTCGGGATCCTCCAGTGGTTCATCACCCCCTTCCCGGATCGCACACCGGGGGCGAGCGCCAGGATCTCCGAGATGCTGACGCCGCTCAAGGACATCCGGGTGTGGCGCTTCAGCCTCTACTACGTGATCGTCTTCGGGGCCTACGTTGCCTACTCGGCAATCCTGCCCACCTACTACCAGGACGTGTTCAGGGTCGATCTCGGCACCGCCGCCCTCCTGACCACCACCTTCATCTTCCCCGCCTCTCTGCTGCGGCCGCTGGGCGGCTGGGTCTCCGACCGCTGGGGTGCCCGCACCGCCATGTACGCGACCTTCGTGCCGATCGGCGCCCTTTTCACCGTCCTGTGCATCCCCAGCGGGGTCGACGAGCAGGGCAACGCCTACGGCCTGCCGCTGTGGCTGGTGGTGACGCTGGTCTTCCTGATCGGCTGCACCATGGGCATCGGCAAGGCGGGGGTCTACAAGCACATCCCCACCTATTTCCCGCACCACGTCGGTTCCGTCGGGGGTCTCGTCGGCATGCTGGGTGGCCTGGGTGGCTTCTTCCTTCCCCCGATGTTCGCCTACATCGAGAAGTTCACGGGGCTGGCCTCCACCCCCTTCATCGTACTGACCGTCCTGACAGGCCTTACGCTGATCTGGATGCACCTCGTGATCTCCCGCATGAAACGGGCGAACCCCGACAAGGACCTCGTCGAGGTCCCCGACGGCACCCAGTCCGCGTAGGAAGGAGAAGGAAGACCAATGAGCACACCAGCAGAGAAACCCCGCTCCGGGGAGTGGCTCGAGGACTGGGATCCCCAGGACGAATCGAAGTGGGACTCCAGGATCGCCTGGACCACCCTGACCATCACGACGTTCTCGCTGACCATGGCGTTCGTGTCCTGGTTCCTGCCGAGCGCGATAATCCCGAAACTCACATCCATCGGCTTCGCCTTCAGCAAGGACGAGCTGTACTGGATGACCTCCATGGTGGGTCTGTCCGCGGGCATCCTGCGCCTGGTGTGGATGGTCCTGCCCCCGATCCTGGGCACCCGGAAGCTGGTGACCATCACGTCGGTGCTGATGATCCTGCCGCTGATCGGCTGGGGGTTCGCAGTCCAGAACCCGGGCACCCCCTATTGGTTGTTCATGGCCCTGGCCTTCCTGGCGGGCATCGGTGGCGGCGCGTTCTCCGGTTTCATGCCCTCTACCTCCTATTTCTTCCCGAAGCGCCTCCAGGGCACCGCGCTCGGCCTCCAGGCGGGCATCGGCAACTTCGGTGTCTCGCTGGTGCAGCTGCTCACCCCATGGCTGATCGGTTTCTCCATGGTGTCCTGGCTGGGCGCCGCCCAGCACGGCCCGAAGGGTGACGTCTGGTACCAGAACGCGGCCTTCGTGTGGGTGCCGCTGCTGGTGGCCATCGCGGTGTGGGCCTGGCTGGCGCTCAAATCCGTGCCGATCAAGGCCAACATCAGGCAGCAGTTCGACATCTTCAGCAACCCCGACACCTGGTGGATGACCTACCTCTACATCATGACCTTCGGCACGTTCTCGGGTCTGTCGGCCCTGTTCGGCCTGCTCATGGCCAACCTGTACGGCTCGGGGGCGGGCCTGGAGGACCTCGTCGCCCAGGGCTACGCGCTCAAGGACCCGGCTGTCTACGCCTTCCTGGGCCCGCTGGTCGGAGCCGGGGCGCGGGTGGCCTTCTCGCCACTGACCGACAAGATGGGTGGCGCGATCTGGACCCTGATCTCCGGGATCGGGCTGGTGATCTCCATTCCGGTCACCATTCTCGGTCTGACCCCGGACAAGAGCTCGGTGGTGGCTCTCGACAGCAGCTTCAACCTCTACCTGTGGGGCATGCTCGCGATCTTCCTGTTCTCCGGGATCGGCAACGCCTCGACGTTCAAGCAGATGCCGATGATCTTCGAGCCGCGGCAGGCGGGCGGTGTGATCGGCTGGACGGCCGCCATCGCCGCCTTCGGGCCGTTCCTGTTCGGCGTCGGCGTGACTCTGCTGGGTGCTGTCGCGTTCTACTGGGTCGGTGTGGTCTTCGCCCTCGGCGGGGTGGTCATCACCTGGCAGCGTTACGCCCGCAAGGGCGCCCCGAAGCCCAGCTGATCACCGCCGGTGGCGGGTCCGTGCGAGGCCGGGTCGCACGGACCGCCACCGGATGGGATAAGCTGCCACAGTTGGCCCCGTAGCTCAGGGGATAGAGCACCGCTCTCCTAAAGCGGGTGTCGTTGGTTCGAATCCAACCGGGGTCGCGGATGAAACGCGCTTGGTCATACGTGACCAGGCGTTTCGTCGTTTCCATGGCCGCTCTCCTGGCCCCGGGGCCGGTCGAATCGACTCGCGGGTGTTCCTACTGTCCCCGTTTCAGCAGTTCCTCGAAGGGGGTGACCTGCTCGCACCCGTCGACGGAGAAAGTCGGCGTTCAGGGCCCGTCAGGCAGGAGCGCAGCTCCTCCACCGCCTCGTCGATGCGCCGCCGGAGTGCCGCCACCCCGAACCTCCGAAGTCCTCGGTGACGGCGAAGACCCCGGTGCGGACCGCCCCGAGCCCCTCCTCGTCTGCGAGCCTCTCGATCTCGACGGTGGCCCTGATGCGCTCGTGCTCGGTGGGGGGTACGCCCGGCGGCGGGGTCGGTGATCACGTCGCCGACGCTGAAGATTCCGAACTGCACGTCTTCGCATCGGACAGACCAAAGCTGATTGAATTGTAAATCGCTCTGGTGGTTGGCTCATTCCCCGCCCCAGCTCAAACCCACGGCTCAGCAGGCGCACAGCAAACCCACAGCCAGACGTTGTTCGATGGAATCAGCAACGACCCTCGCAAAGAGAGCAGACCATGACAACCTTCATCCGCAACACGAAGATGTGGGCCGCGGCAACCCTGATCGCCCTGTCCCTGGGAACGGCCGTCCTCACCTCGACCTCACCCGCCACGGATGCGGCGAGCCAGCGATCCGACGTGGTGGCGGTCAGCACCCTGACCGCGTGACCGGCTCCGAACGCCGGGCGCGCGGTTCCTCGGCGATTTTCAGGCAACCGTGCGCTCCAACGGAACCGGCCACGACCGTTCGCCCCGGCGTGGTCGCTCAGGCGGGCCCCCACGCAGCCAGGCGGGTTTCTCCCCTGACCTCACCGACCTTCTCGCTCCTGCCCAGGAGTATTCGGTTCCCCGGCATGCGGGGCACCGGGTACCAATCACCGCCGTCGCCCACCGAGATGTCGACCACGTCACCGGAGCCGACGTACTGGGCGCGGACCTCATCCGAGGATTTCTTGCCGACGACGATGGAATTGAAACCGTCGGATACCCCCATCACCTCCTCGTCGCCGATGGTGAATCCAAGTTCGCCTTTCGATGCTTCGTGGCTGAAATCCACAGGGGCCACTGCATAGCCGAGGTTCGGAGTCTCCTCCTCGTTCTTGAACGAGGTCATCACATGCACCTTGCCGTCCACGTTGACCAGCCGTGGCCAACGCATCCCGTACGCTTTCCCGCTGATTCCCTCAAGGCCCGGAACCGCACGACAGCTGCTGGCGGTCTGCTCATTGCACAGCGAGATGTTGCGTCTTTCCGTCCAGCGCCCTTCCGGGCTGGCAGCACCTTCTTCTCCTACACGGATCAAGATCCCGACGCCATCGGGCCACGAAACGTACTCGTAATCGGTTTTCGATGTGTCGACGATCTCAAAACTTCCCTCACCCGCCTCGGCCAAGCTCGGGTTGCTCCTTCCGTCCAGAGTCCGTGGACCGACATGGATGGGATAGGGGGATGTGACAGGGTTCTCCCTGGTCGCCAACACTTCCCCGTTTCTCGCGGAGCGCAGCTTCTCGGTGGGTTCCTTTCTCTTAGTCCCGGCGTCGTTCGAATACTCCCAGATCGTGAAAACATCACCGGTCACCCCGAGGTATCCGACTTCCCAGCCGAGGCTGTACCCCCCAGGAAGCTCATCTCGCCAGACCTCGCCGCCCGTGCCGTCGAGTCCGAGCAGGTGGGCGCCGTTCCCTTTTCCGCCGGAGATCACGACGACCACCCCGTCGGCCCAGGAGGCCACTCGTCCCGTTTCCGTTGAACCGCCGTCCTCGCCCGCGCTCTCCCGGGGAAATGTGATCAGGTCACTTCGAGTTCCCGCCTCGTCCAGGGTGAAGATTGTTCCCGCGAGATCGGTGCAGATGATTTTGGGAGCGGAGGGAAGCGTATCGCAGCTCCACTTGGAGTCGGCGTCGAGGCTCCACACCACTTCTCCGGTCCCTGCCGAGACACCTGCGAGTCTGCTGCCATTCGCATCGAGGTCGGTGTCGTCACAACTCTTGTTGTTGACCACCCAGACCACCCAGACGTCACCGATCACCAGGGGACCGTCGTCCAAGGGGCCACCCCGCAAGGTGTTTCCGTCGTGTTGCGGCGTCTTCGACCAGTCGTAGCAGATGCGCGGCTCCTTGTAATCGGGGAAGGCCGCGACGAGGTCGAGTTCCCACAACTTCCTTGCCCCATTCGTGAAGCTGGTTCCGGGGTCCTGGAGAGGCGTGAAGGTCGGGAGTGCCAGTGGTGTGGAAGAGGATCTCCCGGATTCCGGCGCCGAGCGGTTCAGCAGGCCTGGTATCACCGCCCCTCCAGCGACGACGAGAGCGGCGGTCACGGCGAGGATGATCCACCCAGGACGCCACCCGAAAAGCCTTCTGTTCACTCCGGCTTCTGGATTCCGTGGTTTCTCAGATGTTTCCGTGTGCTCCATTGCGAGGACCTCTTCCCGGTGAACGCCAGCTGGGACAGAGGCTACAAGCCATCAGGGTCATTTTCTCTTTCAAACAGTCGCGCGACCTTTCGGGAATGCTCGCTATCCGGTGCCGTGTGTCCTCGGGGGAGCCGGAAGCACCAGCGGTGTGCCCGTCACCGGGTCAGGGGTCACCGACACCTTGAGGCCGAACACCTGTTCCACCGTCTCCGCGGTCATCACATCGGAGGGTTTTCCTTGCGTCAGGATCCGGCCGTCGCGCATGGCGATGATCCGGTCCGCGTAGCGGCAGGCCTGGTTGAGGTCGTGCAGCACGGCCACCACGGTGGTGCCGAGCACCTGGTTGAGCTCCCGGCACAGCTCCAGGACCTCCACCTGGTGGGCCAGGTCCAGGAATGTGGTGGGTTCGTCGAGGAGCAGCACGCGCGTCTGCTGGGCCAGTGCCATCGCGATCCACACCCGTTGCCGCTGACCGCCGGACAGCTCGGTGACGCGCCGCGCGGCCAGCGCGCTGACGTTGGTGCGTTCCATGGCGGTGCTGACCTGCTCGTCGTCCTCGTCCGACCACTGGTGCAGCACGCTCTGGTAGGGATACCTGCCGCGGCTGACCAGCTCGTGGACGGTGATGCCCTCGGAGGCTATCGATGACTGCGCCAGGAAACCGACCTCCCGCGCGAAGGCCTTGGGACGCATTCCCGCGATCTCCCTGCCGTCGAGCAGGACGGTTCCCGAGCGCGGCGGAAGCACCTTGCTCAGCGACCGCAGCAGGGTGGACTTGCCGCAGGCGTTCGGCCCGACGATCACGGCGAACGATCCCGTCTCGATGCCGACGTCGAGACCCGCCACGACGTCGGCGCCGCCGGCATACCCCAGATGGAGTTCCCGGCCCTCCAGCACGAAGGACCGGGAGTCGTTCCCACTCAACCCTGGATGGCCTTGACTATCTGGTCGCGGACGACATGCGCCGCGGTCGGCCCGGCGTTCAGGAAGAACGGATCGTCATCAACCTTGACGGCGTGCCCAGCGCCCACGGCCTTGAGCGATCCCCAGAGCGCCTGCCCGGTGAGTTCTTCGTCCTTGCCACCCTGCACTCCGTAGAACAACCAGTCCCCGTCGGCCTGGTCGAGGGTCTCAGAGGACAGCTCCTGGGAGACACCGTCGGTGAACTGCTGGGTGTCGGGGCGCTGCAGTCCCATGTCGGCGACGACGGAACCCGCGAACGATGCCGGCCCGAAGACGCGGAGTTTCTCCCCGTTCTTGCGCAGCAGCGAGATCGTTCCGGCGGAGCCCAGCGCGGAACCGGCCTCGGAGGCCTCCTGCGTGAGCCCGTCCAACACGGACTGGGCCGCTTCCCGTTTGCCGAGCGCATCCGAGAGCAGCAGGAAGTCGATCTTCCAGAACTGCCCCGTGCCGCGAGTCACGACGGTGGGGGCGATGGCTGTCAGGTTCTTGTACAGGGTGTCGGCGTCGTCCTTGCCTGCCTTGTTGGTGAGGATCAGGTCGGGTTTGAGCGCCCCGATGGCCTCGATGTCCGGTTCGGTGCGGGACCCGACCTTCGTGATGGCCTCAATTGCGGAGGCCTGGTCGGGGTAGGCGTCCTTCAGGTACTGGGGGACGGGGCCCTCGGCCCCGGATGCGGTGGTGGATCCGATCGGGCACATGCCCAGGGTCAGCATGGCGTCGGCCTGGCCAGTGGAAAGGATGACCACCTTGGTGGGGGCAGCATTGATCGTCGTCTCGCCCTGCTGATGAACGACGGTGCGCGGAAATACCCCGTCGGCCTGCCCCGAACCCAATCCACTGTCCAGTTCGCTGGGAACAGCGGTGTTCTCCGGAATGCTCCTGGGGGAAGCGGATGCGCCGGAGGATGCATCCTGCGAAGCGGAGTTGGAGGAACAGGCCGCGAGCACCGCCAAGGCGGAAACCGCCCCGCCTGTCAGGATCGTGCGGCGGGAGACGGTGGAATACTGGGGGCGCGTGGCTCGGAAAGCACTCATGAGGGCAAGGCTAACCTTAGTTCCGTGACAAAAACCAGCATATCTCGCAGTTCGTCGCGATCCTCGACCCGGAAAAGGCCCGCACACCGTGCGATCCACCGCTGACCGGGCCGATGCCCCCGCTTGGAATCGTCGCCCTCGTTCTGCTCGGCAACACAACGGGTTCTCGCGCTCCCTGGCGCCTTTGGTGGCGGTTCTGGTTCTTCTCGTGCTGATCACCGAGAGCCTCGCCCTGGGATCGCGGACCCTGGGACCGGAAGAGGTCTGGCAGGGGCTCCTGGCGCACGACAACTCGGTGGCCAGCAAGGTGGTGTGGGAGCTGCGCATCCACCGCACCGTTCTCGCGATCGTGGTGGGCGCCTCCCTCGCGGTGGCCGGCGTCGTCATGCAGGCCCTCACACGCAACCCCTTGGCGGAACCCGGAATCCTGGGCGTCAACGCGGGCGCCTCCCTCGCGGTGGTCGCGGCCATCGGGGGGCTCGGGTTCACATCCGTGAACCAGTACCTGCCGTTCGCTTTCGTCGGCGCGGCGGCGGCGGCTGTGCTCGTCCACGTGATGTCGCGGCGCTCCGCCGATGCCGGTCCCGCCCGCCTGGTACTGGCCGGTGTCGCACTGAGTGCCAGTCTGTCGTCGATCACCGGCACCATCACGATGTACAACAGCAAGATCTTCGACTCGTACCGGTTCTGGGTGGTGGGTTCGCTCGAGAACCGGAAACTGGAGGTCCTGCTCTGGGTGGCCCCGTTCCTGGCGGTCGGCCTGGTCCTGGCCCTGGCATCCGCGCACAGCCTCAACGCGTTGGCCCTCGGCGACGAACAGGCCACGGCGCTCGGGGTGAACCTCGCCGTGGTGCGGGGCGGGGCGTTCATCGCCCTCACCCTGCTGTGCGGGGCGGCCACGGCGGCCGTCGGCCCGATCTCCTTCATCGGTCTGGTCGTTCCCCACGTGGTCCGCCTGCTGGTGGGGGCCGACCAGCGACGCCTGCTGGCGTGGTCGGTCGTGGTGGGGGCGGGACTCCTGCTGGCGGCCGACGTGGCGGGACGGCTCCTGATCCGCCCCACGGAGCTGGAGGCCGGAATCGTGACCGCCTTCATCGGGGCACCCGTGCTGTTGGTACTTGCTGTGACGAACCGGACGATCAGGAGGGGCGCATGACCGCGGAATCGGTTCACACCCTGGGCGCTCCACCCGGTCATCGCCGACTCGCCCTCGGCTCCGGGGCGCGTTGCAGTTTCCTGCTGCACGGGCGGTCGCTGGTGGTGGCCGGGATCGCCCTGCTGGTCTTCCTGGCGGGTTCGGTGGCGTCGCTGACCACGGGGGCCTACCCGGTGTCCCTCGACATGCTCCTGGAGGTGTTCCAAGGAAGAGGTGAGGATCTGGCCCCCTTCATCGTTCTCGAACAGCGGCTGCCGCGGGTGACGGGAGCCATCATCATCGGCGGCATGCTCGGGATGTCGGGCGCGATTTTCCAGAGCGTCTCCCGCAACCCCCTGGGCAGCCCCGACATCGTCGGTTTCACACGGGGCGCAACAACGGGCGGCCTGTTCGCCATCCTGGTGTTCGCCTCATCCAGCACGCTGATCACCGGGGCCGGCGCGATCGTCGGCGGCGCCGCCACGGCGGCGGTGGTCGTGCTGCTGACGGCACGACGCGGGGTCGGAGGGGACACCCTCGTACTGACCGGTATCGCCCTGGGGCAGATGCTCGCTTCCCTCAACGACTACCTGCTGGCCGCCACCGACATCGAGTCGGCCGAGGCGGCCAAGACCTGGCAGCACGGCAGCCTCAACGGCATCACCTGGGCCACCGTCACCCCTCTGCTGATCACCGCAGTCCTGCTGCTCCCGGTGGGCCTGTGGCTGGCCGGGCCAGGCAGGATCCTGGAGATGGGCGACGACACCGCCTCGGGACTCGGCCTCAGGGTTCGCCGGACCCGTTCCGCGATGATCGGCTACGGCGTGGTCCTGGCAGCGGTGTGCGTGGCCGCGGCGGGCCCGATCGGTTTCCTGGCCCTGGCCGCTCCCCAGCTGGCGGGCCGGCTGTCACGCTCGGCGGGGATCAACCTCCTGCCGACATTCATGGTGGGCGCGGCCCTGCTGGTCCTGGCCGATTTCACGGCGGGACGGCTGCTCAGTCCCTTCCAGATCCCCGTCGGACTGATCAGCTCGGCCCTCGGCGGGCTCTACCTGATGTGGCTGCTGGGAATGGGGGGTCGGCGTCGCGCATGAGTGAGGGCGCGGGGCGATGACCACCCGCCCCGTCCCGGCAGGGCTTGCGGCCGGACGGAAGGGGCCGATACTGTTTTCCCGCCCCACCTCCGGCCTCGAGACATTGAGGACCGTCAGTGGTGGGGAGCGACGCGCCGGGTCGCTCCCCATGCACCCGGGCCACAGGCAAGGAAAGAAATTTGGAAAGGCACTCCCCCGCCCGTGAGGGCCGCGGCCGCACCTGGGCGAAGGCCATCCTCCTGGGCGAACACTCCGTCGTGTACGGACACCCCGCCGTGGCCGTGCCGCTCCACGATCTGCAGATGCTGGCGACGGCCACGCCCGTCAACGGCCCCTCACGGCTGAACAGTCTCGATCACCGTGGCCCCATGGACCAGGCCGGCCCCCGGTTCGCCTGCATCGTGCAGGCCTTCGAAGCGGCCCGGGAGTTCTCGGAATGCCCCGCACGACCCTTCGAGATCACCACCCGCAGCGACTTCCCCCACGAACGCGGCCTGGGTTCCTCCGCGGCCGCGGCGGGCGCGATCATCCGCGCCGTCCTGGACGCCTGCCGGCGCGACGCGTCCGAGGACGAGCTGTTCGCCCTGACCCAGCTGGCCGAGCAGGTGGCACACGGAAAACCGTCCGGGCTGGATGCGGCGGCGACCAGCTCCTCCCACCCCATACGGTTCCAGGGCGGCCGGATGCGCCCCCTCAGCCAGCGCATCGAACACGCGCACCTGGTCATCGCCGATTCGGGCGTCCACGGCAGCACCCGCCAGGCCGTCGGCGGCCTGCGACGACGCTACGAGGAGAACACCGGAACCATCGGACCGCTCATCGACGAACTCGGCGCGCTCGCACGCGAAGCGATCACTGCCCTGGACGGCGGCGACGCACCCGCCCTCGGAGCAGCCATGAACCGGGCGCACACGGTGCTGGCGGAACTCGGGCTGAGCCTGCCGGTCCTGGATGAACTCACCGCCTCCGCCCGCCGGGCCGGGGCGCTGGGCGCCAAGCTCACCGGCGGGGGGCTCGGCGGGTGCGTGCTCGCCCTGGCGGACAGCGCGCAGGCGGCGGACCGTGTCCGCACCGCCCTGGAACACGCGGGTGCACCCGCGACCTGGACCCACCGGATGCCCGTCAGCGAGGTGAACGAATGACCATCACCGCGACGGCCAGCGCGAACACCAACATCGCCCTGATCAAGTACTGGGGCAAGGCGGACGAGGCACTGGCGATCCCCGCGACGTCGAGCCTGTCGCTCACCCTCGGCGGGACCCGGACCACCACCACGGTCTCCTTCGACGGCGGCGCCGCGGGCGAGGACGCGATCACCATCAACGGCACCACCCCTGGCGGGACGGCCCGGGACCGGGTCGTCCGGTTCCTCGACCTCGTGCGCGCCCGGTCGGGCACGGCGGTGGCGGCGAGCGTCACGTCCTCCTCCACCGTGCCGCTCGCGGCCGGCCTGGCGAGCTCAGCGGCTGGGTTCGCCGCGCTCGCCGCGGCCGCCACGCGCGCGGCGGGCATGCCCCTGGACGAGCGTGCGCTCTCCAGGCTCGCCCGGCGCGGCTCCGGGTCGGCCACCCGCTCGGTCTTCGGCGGCCTGGTGCTGTGGAACGCCGGCGTCGACGACGAAACCTCCTACGCCGAACCCGTGGACTGCGGCCTGGACCCGGCCATGGTCGTCGTCGTTGTCTCGGCAGGGAGCAAGACCATCAGCAGCACGCAGGCCATGCGCCACACCATGACCACCTCGCCGCTCTACCGGGCCTGGGTCGAGGCCAGCCACGAGGATCTGCGGGCGGCGCTGGAAGCGGTGCGCGCCCGCGACCTGCCACGCCTGGGTGAGGTCGTCGAGGCCAATGCCCTGGGAATGCACGCCGCGATGATCGCGTCGCGGCCCTCCGTCGTGTACTGGCTGCCGGAAACGCTCGCCGTACTGCACACGGTGCGTGTCATGCGCGAGGAGGGGTTCCCCGTCTGGGCCACCATCGACGCCGGCCCGAACGTGAAGGTCCTCACCGCGAGGAAGGATGCAGACCGGGTCGCGGATGTTCTCCGGGACCGCGTCCCCGGGGCCACGGCGTCGGTCAGGTACCCGGGCGGGGGCGTGCGCGTCGAGGAGGTCACCGCGTGATCTCGGCCAGCGCCCCCGGAAAGCTCTACATGGCGGGCGAGTACGCCGTGGTCGAACCCGGCCACCGGGCGGTGCTGGTCGCGGTCGACCGTTTCATCACCGTCCGGGTGACGGCCGCCGAGCACGCCGGCCGCATCACCTCCGACCTGTACGCGACGCGCTCCCTGACGTGGTACCGGCGCATCGAGGACGACGTGCTGGAGGTCGAGGAGCAGTTCGACGACTACGTGGTTTCGGCGATCCGCGTCGTCGAGCAGATGGTGCGCGAGGCGGGCGGCGCGATGCGGTTCTTCGACCTGGACGTCTCCAGCGAGCTGGACGACGGCAGCGGACGCAAACTCGGCCTAGGGTCCTCCTCGGCGGTGACCGTGGCGACGGTGCGGGCCGTGGCCGGTTTCTACGACCTGCCCCTGGACGACCTGGTCGTCTACAAGCTGGCGCTGCTGGCCAGCGATGCCGTGCAGCCCATCGGTTCCGGCGGCGACATCGCCGCCAGCGCGTTCACCGGATGGGTCGGTTACACCTCCCCCGACCGTGCCTGGCTGCGCAGGGAACGCGGGAGAACGAACGCGGAGAACGGTCTGGGCCGGCTGGTGGGCGCGCGCTGGCCGCTGCTGGAGATCCACCGCCTGCCCGCCCCCGACCTGACTCTTCGCGTGGGATGGACCGGCGCCCCCGCATCCACCCCCCGGCTGGTTGCGGGTGTCCAGGCCGGTGCGCACAGAACCGATGACGCCGCCTACACGGCATTCCTGCGCGGCAGCGAGGACTGCCTGGAGCATCTGATGCGGGCGCTCGAGGACAACGACTCGCCCGGGATCATGCGCCGGATCGAGGAGAACCGGCGGCTCCTCCTCGATCTCAGCCGCACCAGCGGGATCGCCATCGAAACCCTTCAGCTGCGGCGTCTCGTGGAGATCGCCCAGGCGCACGGGGCGGCGGCCAAGAGCTCCGGAGCCGGGGGCGGGGACTGCGGAATCGCCCTGTGCCCGCCCGAAACGGACACCGCCGCCCTGTGCGCCGCGTGGGAGGAGGCGGGTGTCCACCCCCTCGACCTGACGGTCCATTCCCGTCCCGGAGCAACCCCATGACCCCCGATCGCGGCGCCCCGGGACACGCCTCCCGGAAGGACGAGCACCTGAACCTGGCCGTGCGCCTGCACGACCGGGACCGGTCCAACGCCTTCGACGACGTCTCCTTCATCCATCACGCCCTGCCCGGCACCTCCGTCGACTCGACCGATCCGGGCACGACCGTGTGCGGTGTGCGCTGGGATGTGCCGTTCTACATGAATGCGATGACCGGAGGCACCCGGGCCACGGCGGAGATCAACGCCGGCCTGGCCGGGGCCGCCTCCGATGCGGGCGTGGCGATCGCCTGCGGCTCGCAGCACATCGCCCTGAAGGATCCCGGGCGCGAGGATGGTTTCCGCATCATTCGCCGCGAGGCCCCGCGCGCCTTCGTCCTGGCCAATGTCGGCCCGACGGTCAACCCGGAGGATGCGGTGCGTGCCGTCGAGATGCTCGAGGCCAATGCCCTGCAGATCCACCTCAACGTGGCGCAGGAGCTGGTCATGCCCGAGGGGGACCGGGACTTCCGCGACTGGCCCGAGCGGATCGCGGCCATCGTCGCGGCGGTGCCCGTTCCCGTCATCGCCAAGGAGGTGGGGTTCGGCCTTTCCCGCCGCGCGATGGCGATGCTGGAACTGGCGGGCGTCGCAGCCGTCGACGTGGCGGGCACGGGCGGCACCGACTTCATCGCCATCGAGAACGAGCGGCGCCACCGCCGAGACTACTCGTACCTGACCGGGTGGGGGCAGTCGGCGGTGCTGTGTCTGCTGGATGCGCTGTGGGGGGACGAACCCACCGGGCTGCCGGTTCTCGCGTCCGGGGGGGTGCGCACCCCGCTGGACGTCGTGCGTTCACTCGCGCTGGGCGCACGCGCCGTCGGCGTCTCGGGGCACTTCCTGCGCACCCTGGTCAAGAAGGGCCCGGACGAACTTCGGATCGAGCTCACCACGTGGATCGATCACGTGCGCACGCTCATGACGCTGCTGGGGGCGGCCGATGTCGATCAGCTGCGCGGCACGGATGTGCTGGTGACGGGGGAAACCGCCGAGCGGGCCCGCCTGCTCGGCGTCGATCCGGCGCAGTTCGCCCACCGCTCGAAGCGTTGAAGGGTGATCGAGCCGGGCTTTGAAGCCGGTTGAGCCGGGCCGCGAGGAACGAGCAGCCCGAGTCGAAACCACCCCTGGCACCCGGTCGACAAAACCCGACGCAAGACCCGGACAAGGTCGGCATGGTTGTGTGGAGACCTGAACCAGTTCAGGCGAGGGTGGCCAGGGCACCGACGATTCCGGGGGCGGCGTAGAGCGTCATGAACTGCACGCCGTAGGAGACCCCGAGCCGGTTGAGCGCTCCGCACACCACGCCGACGAGCAGCACGCCGAACATGTTCGGAACGCCCGCGTCGATGTAGGCCAGCAGCAGGATGAAGACCACGAACAGCGTGAGGACCGCCTCGTGCGGGATGCGTCGCATGACGAAGTAGGTGATCTGTGACGACCACCGGACCGCTATGACGTAGGTGATCACGACCGATATGAGCGCACCCACGGTGACTGCTGCGACGAAACCGGGCAGCTGCAACAGGTGGTGAAGGTTGTTGTCCAAGCTGTAGACGGGGGGTGCGTTGAACAACGGACCCGCGGGTCCCGCGGAAACCCCCGAGACGGGAATGCCCAGGGCCACGAGCGGAATGATGACGCCGGCGAGATAGGTGGAGTGCGTCAAGGAGCTCATGACGGTCACGGCGCGTTGCGCGCGACGCACGGGGTCCTTCTTCTGGCGCGCCACCGACGCCTCGCCGAGCAGGAAGGTCAGGCCGACGGGGCTGAGAACGAACAGCGGCGTCGAGACGGCTGCCATGAGAGCGCTCCACCTGCCCTCGGACCGGGTGATCATGTGGCCCGGCATCAGCGCCTGCGACTCGAACCCGGAGCGCAGGAGGGCCGTCCTGGTCCTGGTCCCGTGCGGAAGCGCCGCGCGGCGCTTGGCGTTGAGTAGTTCGAGCAGGGTGATGAGCATGGGGCCGACCGTGATCCCCAGGAAGAAGGAGATGTTGACGTTGCCCTTCTCCCCGATGATGTTGACCGAGCGGTAGAGCGTGGGCAGCGCCTGGAACATCAGCGCCAGCGGAATGATCGCCACCAGCGCGAGGATCCGGTTGGTGCCGAGCAGCGCCAGCAGCACCGTTCCCGCCGCGAGTATCACCGGGGTCTGGGCCTTGATCGGATCGGCGATGGGCGCCAGCAGCCCCGCCAGGATGAAGCTGAGGGGTATGGAGACCACGGTTCCGATGGCGGAACCCACCGCCATTTTCCGGATCGTCTCGGATGCCAGGCCCTTGTTGCGCAGGAAAACGGAGTGCTCCATCAGCGGGGCAGACATCACCCCGCCCGGCAGGCCGACCAGAGCGGTGGGAATGCCGTTCATCAGGTTGAGCGTCACCACCGCGGAGACGAAGAAGGCGAGCACCACCTCCGGTGGGGCGCCGGACAGCACGACGGCCAGGGTGATGGGCGCGAGAACGCTCGTTTCGTCGGTGCCGGGGATGAAACCGATGAAGGTGTAGAGCACGACGGCGCCGAGCACCGCCACCAACATCATGCCGATGAGTTCCGGGGTCACGCGGCACCGTCCTCACCGGCGTCGGCGGGGTCCATCTCCTCGACGATCGCGACCTCCCGTTTGGGGGTCACGAGGAAGCAGTTCGCGACGAAACCGACAACCGATGCCCCCAGCCCCCAGTAGAGCGTCTGCCCGCCGGTGTTCGCGGCGATCAGCACCGCCGCGACGGCGCAGACCGCCGAGACCGCCAGACAGACCAGCAGGTCCCTGGGCGAGACGAGGTCGTTCCAGACCTCGATGTTACGACCTTCCAGGCCCTCGAATCCGGCTTCGGGAATATCGCGCACGATCGGCCATCGTATTCCAGATCCCCCGAACGCACCATACATGGCTCATCGACACTCCAGCGGATTGATCGGTTCGCCAGGCGAGCAGATAGGCCCCGTCACCGCAGTCCCTCTCGATGTCTGCACGCAACGCACTGCGAAGGTGTTTCTCATCGTCACCGATCTCGGCCTGCTCGCCTACTGGACACTGACCACCATCGGCGTGATCTCGGTGGGCACGGGTGACGTCCTGTTGGCCTGGAATTGGTCCTTCCTACCCTTGGACCTGTTCGCGGTCACTGCTGGCCTGACGTGGTCGCTGCTACCCACCGGGCATCGCTGGTCGGCACCGCTGTTCCTGTGCGCCCTGACCCTCACCTTCTCGGCGGGTCTGTTGGCCGTCAGCTTTTTTGCGCTGTGGGGCACGTGGGCCCTCTCATGGTGGCTGGTGAACCTCTGGTTGATGCTGATGCCGGTGGGACTGCTCCTCACCCCCAAGCTCTTCTGCCGCGGGACGGCATCACCGTGAGCGGGAAGAGAAACGGTATCGATCCGAAGCGCACCCCTGGGGAAGGCCAAACGGCCGACGCATCCCCAAGGCAGTCACGGTACCGCTACGACCTGAAAGACCTCTAAGCTGTGGAGCGGATCTGAGGCAACCGCAGGAGCAGCCATGACGAGCATCGCCGGAAAGGAACCGTCCACCTGGGAAGCGAAGTTCCCCCTGATCCGGGAGCTCGTCGCGTACCAGGAGACGGCGTGGTTCAACCCCGGGGTCAGGTCCGGCAAAGCTGCATTGACGGGCCTCGGGCTCACGGTCGCCGACATCGACGACGCAGCGGAACGCATGAGGCGCTTCGCCCCCTACATCGCTCAGGTCTTCCCCGAGACCCGGCTCTCCGCAGGGATCATCGAGTCCCCGCTGTACGCGGTTCCGTTCATGCAGGCCGCGATCGAACGTCGGGAGGGCATCCGGATACCCGGGAAACTCTGGGCGAAGATGGACGCCGAGTTGCCGATCTCCGGTTCCATCAAGGCTCGCGGGGGGATCTACGAGGTGCTGCACCACGCGGAGTGGATAGCCCTCGACGCGGGGTTGATCACCCGGGACTCCGACTACCGGGAGCTGGACTCACCGGAAGCCCACGAGCTGTTCTCCGAGCACTCGATAGCGGTCGGTTCCACCGGGAACCTGGGCCTGTCGATCGGGATCATGAGCGCTCGGCTCGGTTTCGACGTCACCGTGCACATGTCCTCTGGCGCCCGCCCCTGGAAGAAGGAGATGCTCCGCAGGCACGGCGTCGAGGTGGTGGAATACGACTCCGACTACTCGGTGGCGGTGTCCGCGGGTCGAAAGCAGGCCAGATCCGATCCGTCGACGCACTTCGTCGACGACGAGAACTCGACGACCCTGTTCCTCGGATACGCGGTGGCCGGGCGACGACTGGCCGGTCAACTCCAGGCCCTCGACGTCCTGGTGGACGAGGAACACCCGCTCTTCGTGTACCTGCCGTGCGGGGTGGGCGGCGGTCCCGGGGGAATCACCTTCGGCCTCAAAACTGTCTTCGGCGACGCCGTCCATGCGGTTTTCGCGGAACCGACCCACTCCCCCAGCATGCTGCTCGGTGTGCGAACCGGGCTCCACGACGCGGTCTGCGTGCAGGATTTCGGCATCGACAACATCACGAGCGCGGACGGCCTGGCGGTCGGTCGCCCGTCGGGGTTCGTCGGCAGGTCGCTGGAACACGCCATCGACGGCTACTACACGGTCAGCGAGGAGAATCTCTACCGCTATCTCACCCTGCTCCGGGAAACCGAGGGACTGAAGGTGGAGCCCTCCGCCGTCGCCGGTTTCCTCGGTCCGCAGCGGGTCCTGGCCGATGCAGCCTATCTGAAACGCACCAAGTTGACACCGAAGGCGCTCGCCAACGCGACGCACCTGGCCTGGGCGACGGGTGGATCGATGGTGCCACCGGACGAGATGAACGACTACTTCCGCAAAGGGGTCGAGCTGCTGCTGGAGTTCTGAGGAGGCCGCCGGGAAATGACGAGGCCTCCGGGGCCGTTGAGGTTCCCCGGAGGCCTCGCCCGTATCGGCCTCACTTTCCGGTGAGCTTGTCCTTGGCCTCTTCGACCTTGTCGGCGACACCGCTCGCGACGTCACCGAGCTTCTCCTTGGCGTTGTCGACGATCTGACCGACGCCGCCCTTCACGCGATCCTCCTGGCCTTCGGCTCGGAGGTCCTGGTCGCCGACGGCCTCGCCAATGCTCTCCTTGGCCTTGCCGACGGTTTCCTGGATCTTGTCACCGAGTCCCATTGCATCCTCCTGATGGTTGTTGCGTGCATCGAACCTTTCCTCAGACTACAAGGCGGTCCACGTTCACCCAAGACGTCCGGGCGCGCCCATGCTGAGGAATTCGCGGCTGAGGGTCACCAGAACCAGGCGCCGGGAGCATCCTGCTTCGCACCGTCCCTGCGCAGCAGTAGCGCGTCGCACCCCAATCGATTCACCTGTCGCGCGTAGGCCAGTCGATCCTCCAGGCTCGGGAGTTCATCCGCCATGAGGCCGTCGAGGAGCAGGACCGCCAGCCCGTGGACGCCCGCCCACAGGGCGGTCTCATGCTCGCGAATGGCACGTTCGCCGAAATTGATCCGCGCGAGCCGGCCGAGTTCGTCGTAGGTCCGTCTGCTTGACGCCTGGACCCCGGGAAACCTCGCGGGGTCGCACATGTCACGGCGGAACATGATCCTGAACACCCCCGGATTGGTCAGTGCGAACTCGACATAGGCGTTCCCGGAAGCCTCCACCACCGTCCTGAGATCCTCGGTCTCCACCAGGTCGCGAGCTTCACCCAGCCGGTTGGCCAGCTCGTCGAATCCCGCCTCGACGAGGGCCGCGAGGATTGCCTCACGGTTGGCGAAGTAATGGTAGGGAGCCTGATGGGTGCAGCCGGCGCGACGTGCCACCTCCCGCATGCTGAGCGCCGCGGGCCCCCCCTCGTCCAGCAGTTCGCGACTGATGCGCAGCAGGTCATCGCGCAGAGTGCCCGTCTCACCGGTTCTCGACCTACCCGACACTTTCCTGGTCATGGCCCGAGTCTACGCCACGCTTGACACCGTCAAGCGACTCGCTAGGCTATCACTTGACAGTGTCCAGGAAGGATCGGAGCGGGAATGTACGACGCCATCGTCATCGGATCAGGGATCGGCGGTTTGACCACAGCGGGGCTGCTCGCCCGGGTCTCGGGCAAGCGGGTCCTCGTGCTGGAGAAACACACCGAACCGGGCGGGTTGACGCACACGTTCCGCCGCGACGGCGCATCCTGGGACGTCGGCCTGCACTACATCGGACAACTTGATCCGGGCAGCCAACTGCACGCGTACTTCGACTACCTCTCGGACGGAGAACTGGCGTGGAATCGCATGCCGGATGCATACGACCGCTTCGTCTACCCGGACATCGATTTCTCCGTCCCCTCTGATCCTGCGGAGTATCGACGGAAACTCATCGACGCCTTCCCCTCCGAGGCCCGCGCCATTCGCCGGTATTTCCGCGACATCCGCAACGTCAACAGATGGAGCACCCTCGACTTCGCCAAGCACATGGTGCCCCGAGCCGTCGCACCGCTGCTGCGCGGTATTCAGCGGATCTCGGGTCGGATGGCGCTCGGAACCACGCAGCGCTACCTGAAGAGACGTTTCCGCTCCCCCAGGCTCCGGGCGCTGCTGGCCAGCCAGTGGGGCGACTACGGACTGCCGCCGTCGCTCAGCGCCTTCGCGACACACGCGATGATCGTCGGACACTACCTGAACGGCGCATGGTTCCCCGACGGTGGCAGCGCCCGCGTTGCCCGGACCTTCGAGAAGGGCATCGAACGGGCCGGGGGTGCCGTGCAGGTGGCCCAGGACGTGCAGGAGATCCTCGTGGAGAGCGGGAGGGTGACCGGGGTCCGGGTGTGGGATCACCGCGGCCCGGTCGCCCGGGAACGGATCCATCGCGCGCCGGTGGTGATCTCGAACGCGGGTGCTCCCGTGACCTTCTTCGACCTGCTGCCGACCGACGGCCCCGTGGGGCGGGCAACCGCGGACCTGCGCGACGCGATCCGGCGGATCGGGACCGGCACCTCCGCCGTCACCGCCTACCTGGGGCTGCGCGACGACCCACGCACCATCGGGGTGGACGGCGGAAACGTGCAGGTGAACCGAGACCTCGATCACGACGACCTCCCGGGCCAGAACGCGGCCCTGCTGTCCGGGGCGCCCCGGAACGCCTTCGTCTCGTTCCCGTCGGTGAAGTCGGGAGAGACACACCACACCGCGGAGATCATCTCCTTCGTCGACGCCGACGCGTTCACGACGTGGCGGAACACCCCCAAGGGCAATCGTGGCGCCGACTACTCCGCTTTGAAACAACGGATCGGAAACGGACTGATCGACCTGGCGGAGACCGCCGTTCCGGGCTTGAAGGAGCTGATCGACTACGTGGAGGTGTCGACTCCCCTGAGCGTCGAGCACTACACCTCACATCCCCGGGGAGCCTTCTACGGCATACCCGGCACCCCGGAACGCTACCGCTCCCCGTTCGGCCCGGTCACCCCCGTGAAGGGGCTCTACCTGTCGGGCCAGGACGCGGGCAGCTGCGGGATCGTGGGCGCGATGATGGGCGGGGTGGCTGCGGCCTGTCAGGTACTCGGCGACAAGGGATTCATGGAGATCCGCGCGGCGATCGCCGCCGGGCCACGAACCACCGCCTCGTCGGAGTGGCCACTGCCCGAGGGCAAGCATCGCGCCACATTGACCGCCAAGCGACGCCTGACCGACAGCATCTGGGAGGCCTGCTTCGAGGCGGACGACGAGATCGGGGACTGGGCACCCGGCCAGTTCGCCCGGATCCACGTCGGGAACGACGCGTGGCGCGACTACTCCATCGCGGGCGTCGAGGGCCGGCAGGTGCGCTTCCTGATCAGCACCCGGACCCGCGGGCAGGGATCCCGGTTCGTGGAGACCGCCGAGCCCGGGACCCGCACCACGATCGAGCTCCCACTCGGCCGGTTCACCCCGGTCCCCTCGGATCGCCGACGGGTCTTCGTCGCCACCGGAACCGGACTGGCGCCGTTCCTTCCGATGTTCACCGCCCCGGGAAGCCGGGAGGACGACCTCCTGATCTTCGGTTGCCGCACCTGCGCAGACGACCTGACCGCCCTGCTGCCCGACCCGATGCCTGCGGTGCTGCGCTGCATCAGCCGGGAGGACGTCGACGGCGCCCTGCGCGGCCGGGTGACCAGCGCCCTGGAAACCCTGGACCTCGACCCCGCCGGAACCGACTTCTACCTGTGCGGATCCTCGGCCATGGTCGCGGACGGCGTGGCGCTGCTGGAGCGGCGGGGAGCGGAGCACCTGTTCACGGAGCCGTATTGACGGGGCCGCTCAGGCCACTGGATGGGAGATCGTCAGCAGCAGGAAGGCGATGGCCCACACGAGGTTGATGATGTTGAACAGCGCCCCGTCGAGGAGGGGTTTGCCCGGGTAGGGCAGGCGCGTGAGCGCGAACCACGGCAGGGCCTGGACGGGGGGCGTCAGGAGGAGGGACCACCACGGGAACACGGTGGCCCCGGAACCCAGGGCGATGCACACGAGGATCCATCCCAGCGCGGTCGTCCCGATGGCGGGAACCCATGCGGCCATGAGGAACCGGTAGAGTCTGCGCGCCTGTTCCAGGACCGCCCCGTCCGGTTCCTCCCCCATCCCGGCCGAGGTGTGGGCGACGTGCGCGCGTTCGGAGGCCAGGGCCAGTGGGTAGAAGGACGCGTGGGCGAGGGGTGACAGGCAGAATCCGATCCCCAGGAGCGCCACCCCCGCCACCCCGATCGCCGAGTCGCGCAGCAGCACCCAGTGGGCGTAGAGACCGGCGAGCATGAGCGGTGCGGAATAGTTCCCCACCAGCGCACCCCACCTCAGGCGGGGTTCGTCGATGCGCGTGTAGAAGGCGTAGGCGTCGTTTCCCATGAGATCGATGAACTCGCCGTGCTCGCGCCCGTCGGGTTTGTGGAAACCGACGATGAGGGCGTCCCCGACGATCCAGCACAGGGCGCTGACCAGGAAGGCGAGAATGGACCAGGTCACCAGCATGTGCACCACTTCCTCGCCAAACGTCAACCACATCAAGTCGAAGGAATCACCCTGCGACGGTACTCCGCACGTCAGAGACGGCTAGGGAACCTGAATAGTATGCGCGCACAGCGGCAGGGCGGTGTCATAGGGTCGTAGCAACAGTGCTTGTCAGGGAGGGGGTTGTTGGTGCGGCGTATGTTGATGATGCAGGACCGGGCGGCGATCGCGAAAGGGTTGAAGGAGGGATGTTCGCTGCGGCGGATCGCGGACCGGATTGGCAGATCGGTTTCAGTGGTGTCTCAGGGGGATACACCGTAACGGCGGGAAGTGCGGGTATCAGCCCGTGTGGCAGCCGATGCGAACGCTCAGAAACGCCGGACCCTGGGCGAAGACCCGCAAGATTCGATGCCGCATCGGGTCCTCAAGGTTCCGGGTGCAGGACAGGTTCTGGGAGTGTTCCCGGGACACCCCTGCCACATTCGCTGCGGGGACTCCGGGCGGAGGCCGGCGATGGCAGTCTAGAGAATCTGTGCAAGGGCTCCCCAAGTAGCTGAAGGGAGTAGTTGGTGTCCTATGAGGCCATCCACACACCAGGGTTCTATACCCCTTCCCGGCAAGAAGGATCTGGCCCGTCATAGGAGTCATGCCTGTGCTCGAAGCGCACCAGAGGCCGGCCGCGCCGCCTGGCGGGTGCTGCGTACCCGATCCGATCGTGGGAACGGTGCAGCATTGCGGTGACCGCCCCGAGGATGTGGATGATCGTAGAACCCTCCGGGAACACATGGGAGGTGTGTCCTGAACAATCGGGAACCGATGGCGCCTCAGCAGCGGCGGATCCTGGAGGGGACGCACCACCCGGATCCGTGGATGATCCTCGCCCCTGCCGTTGGGAAAGGAACATCTGAGGGGTTGTGTGATGTCTTTGATCGATCACAACCGACACCACACCCTGATGTGATGCGGGGTCTCCGTGCCCTCGGTTTCACGGTTTCGAAAGATGCACCTGTCATGCCGCACTCACCCTGGCAACCGACATGCAAGATGTGTCTTCGTCTCGTCCTCGCTCCCCCGTAGGGAGCGGGGAACCCATCGAGAACACAGGCGGGCTGAATCTGTGAGTACCTACCCAAAGGCACCCGGATCACCACACATCAGCCCTACCACAGGCGCCATCGCTGAAGAGCTTGGGTGGACGCCCCAGAGCAGCCCTGGGGTGGCCCAACTCCACGCGAAGCATACGAACGCCTACTCGTTGCCTCCACCACTTGACACCAAGCAGGCGCGTCCGTTGGAGTTGGAAGCGGAGTTTAGGACACAGCTGAAAAGCACTGATTTCCCAGCCCCCCGTCACGGCACTGATCAAGCAGAAGAACCGCTACTTGTCCCGGGACGCCACATACCATGCCCAAGCGACAGCTGGGCCGCCGACGAGCACAACGATCAGCATGACATCAGTGTAATTTAGGGCCGCCATGGCAGCGACGAGGCCGCCATAAACCATCGATACCCCAAGGGCCATCTGTCGTTTGGTGATCTTACCGTCCATGTCATCCTTCTTTGAGCCTAAGTTGCGGTATACCATCATTCTACATCCAACTTTCACGCAATGAGGGCTTCTTGACTAGGCAGTGCAGGTACAGCACGACCAGCAACAGGTGGCCCCACCCGGCGTGGCCTCCAGCTCAGTCTCCGCAATTTCCCCGAAATGAACCGGTTCGGGGTCAGGCAGATACAGCCGAGTCGATTCAACGGCAATGCCATTGATTCACATCTGATACTACCGTTAAAGATCCGCTTCCCCATCCGACTGACGAACCACGTCCACGTCAATGCCAGGAGGAACATCGAATCCCACCTCACGAAGAGCCGAAGGCGGGTCCGCGAGGATTTCCACAACGTACTCTTCGCTGATCCACGCCCTCGCGAGCAGCGCAAATTATGCCTCTCCAAACTCAGCAAACTCCAATTTGCCCCCTCCCCTTCTGACCCGCCCGAAGCGGCCGCATCGACCTTCGCGTTGAAAAGGACCTGAACCTGACGCCCGCGGACTCCTATCGGAACGACACCCGGGGGACACCCCAAATCATGAATCGAATCCATCAGCATACCGCATCGGTCCAGATCCTCCTCCCTAGGGTTACAACCGTCAACCCGCTCATGACGCTCCAAGACCCACGCATCCAGTGCTTTGCTAGCAACCGCAACTTTCTCCATCACGATGTCCTCGCACTGCCCTTGAGCTGGTTCTGCACCAAACGCCGAAACAGTCCATCCTGTCGCTCCAACTGCTCGAAAGTGCCTTCCTGAACGACGGTCCCCTTCTCCAAGACAATTATGTGGTCAGCGTTTCTGATGGTCGATAGCCGGTGCGCGACGACCACGCGGGTTGCATTCAACTGCTCAATCGCCCGCATGACTGCTGCCTGCGAGTTGTTGTCGAGTGCGCTCGTCGCCTCGTCTAATACGACCAGCCGAGGGGCACCGGCAATCGCCCTCGCCAGCAGCAACAGTTGCATCTGACCGCCGGAGAATACCCCTGAGTTTCCACTGATGAGCGTATTGACTCCCATGGGAAGTGAATCCACCAAGGCGCCGAGACCAACGACCCTCAATGCCGCCAGCACCTGTTCTTTTCCTAGATTACGGCCACCCGAGATGATCGATTGGATGCTACCCTTCGGTAGGCTCAACGCTTGGAGCACCACACCGGACCGTTCGCGGAGAGCAACGAGGTCAAGAGTAGAGATGTCGAGACCGTCAAAACGAATACTCCCCGAATCCGCACGGATGAGGCCGAGCAGCAGCCGAATCAGTGTCGACTTCCCCGACCCAGAAGGGCCAACGATCGCCACAAAAGATCCTCGTTTGACGGTGAAGGAAACCTGATCAATCAGGGTGCTTCCATCTCCAGCGGCAGAATAGGTGAGCCCATCGACTTCGATGAACCCGCTAGGTCCGTCCGGAATAACTCCCACACCTGTCGGTGCTTCTTCGGCCTCGGCCAGTTTTTTCACTTCGCCGGCGACGTCCAGTAGACCGGACAACTGCCCGAGTGCCCCGCCCAGAATGATCAGGCCGGCACTCAGCAAACTGAGTGATACACCCGCAGCAGGGACACCCAAAGGGTTGTGCATCCATTCTTGGGCATCTCCCGTCATCAGGAATGCGACAACCAGAAGCGCAATTCCGAGCAGTATCAATCGTCTCCGGAACAGCTGTCCGCGCAGTACAATGCGTCTCCAGTACTGTTGCCCCGCATCATGAACGGACCACATCAACGACGCTCGCTGAGACGCACCGGCCACTCGCAAACTCGACACGGAGCCGAGCAGTGACGCGGAGAGCGAATTCTGTTCCGCGCGCATCGCACGAAGCACCTTCTCAGCTCGCCGACATCTTCGGGCCGAAGTCCCGAACATCACGCTGATCAACACACAGGTCAAAGCGCACCCAAGCATGGAACGGGGACTCACCCAAGCCATAGAGGAAAATCCCGATAGGATCAGCCCGAGCCCAGCGCCGACTCCGTAGACGAGCTGAAGGATGCGGTCCTCCGATGCGAGCAACTCCGCTGACATACCCGAGCGTTCAGCGGGGGAACGACGCACAACTTCCTCACTCTGCCCGATGAGCAGCCGGTGGAAAACGGCTGCAGAAAATCGCGTGCCCACAAAACTCACGATACGACTAACGAGTCGATGCGCGAAGAGCTCAAGAAAAGCGACTCCACCCACCCAGAGCAGTAACGCCCACACCAGTCCCACAGGCTTCGAGATGAGCGCTGGATCATGACCTTCACCACGAAAGAACTCGAGCACAAAGATCGGCAGCATGGCCATCAGTCCGAGAACCGCCCCCAGCACAGCACACATCAAGAGCGCAGGCCACTGCCGAAACAACAAGAATCGGAGGACACCTCCACGAGGAAGAGCCGGATAGATCTGGAAGGTTTGGTCGATGGCGCGATCGATTCTCTCATTCAACGGGGCTCCAAGCCCCCCGGTACCCTCGTGCACCCGGAAGACCCCACGGTGACGAATCATCGCGACCCAGCGTTCCTGATCGCCGCTCATGTGACCGAGCAGTGGCCCAACGTCTCCCTCGTACCACTTGGCATCAAGGTTGACGCGACGGTACCCAAACCCCGATGCGCGCGCGCAGAGGGCCAACGGATCACGCGTTGCGTTGAGAGCCCCAACGGGCGGAGGAGTGAAATTCGCGCCGACGGCGCGACACACCACCGTCAAGGCGGAAACAAATGACGATGTCAGGACATTGGATGAGGCCAAGTCCTGCGAGCCCTCACCTGAGAACCAGCACTGCGACTGAACGGTATCACCAACGCGATCCTGGAAAACCCTCAGCTCAACCTCTCTCCGTGTCATTGCCTCACGTGAAATGGCGAGTCGGGTCTCCAACCACGCAAAGCAGTCCGGCTGCAGAGAGTTGAGCCGATCCCAAGTATCTCTCCTGCACAGGGCTTCCGAGGAGCCGATCACCTTCCCCTTCATCTTCGAGTCGAACCGAAGCATGAGATGAGCCGGCCACGCCACCACATGGTCGAAGACGTGGCCCCAGATAACAGTGGGATGAGGGAGCGTTAGCCACAAGAAGCGGTGCCGGAGGACATGCGCCTGCCCCTCCGCGCTCTTGAAATCAGCATCCTCTGTGGGCACGAAAGCATCTGCCGCCATAACCACGGATGGGCATGTAGCAGCCATCAATCGAGACACCCAATTCTCCAACATCATGATGAGCATCCGATTGGGTCCCTGCTCACGTGCCTCACGCGCCAACCTCTCCAAGTCCAGCGGGGCCAGACCCGTCTCTGGCAGCCCGATCGCCACCAGCCTCCACTCCGAGCCGACCACGCCTGCTCCAATCAGTGCATCACCCGGGCCACAGGTGAACAGCGGCTCAAGCCTGCCTTGGGCCTTCTGCGCGAAGACACGCACTCGTCCCTTCACGACCAGAAACGACTCGTGGCCAGAGGTCAGATCCAAGCGATCACGAGCCGTCAGCGCTCGTACAAGCCCATGGGGCACTTCAGGCTTCATCGTTCACCAGCTCCCAATAACAGCCATGCCTGTCGATCAGTTCATCATGAGTTCCTTGCTCGACGACAACTCCGCCGTCCAGGACGACGATGAGATCAGCGTGGCGCACTGTCGACAACCGGTGAGCAATGATCACCACGGAACACCCCCGAGCCCTGATCGTGTCGTAGATCTCGCGCTCCACGATCGGGTCCAGTCCCGACGTCGCCTCGTCAAGGATAAGTAGGGAAGGGTCCTTGACGAGCGCGCGAGCGATTGCAAGGCGCTGACGTTGCCCCCCACTCCATTCTGGTCGTTCCACATCAACCTGCCGATCGAGCCCTCCTGGCTTGGCGAGAATGTCGGCCAAGATACCTGCATCCTTGGCGGCCGCGAGCAGGACTGCGTCTGGAATCGTTGGGTCCCACAGCGCCAAATTATCTCGGACAGTCCCGCGGAGCATGGAACCGAGCTGCTCCACGTAAGCGACTGACCTGGTCAGCGTCGCACGAGCCAACTCGTGACGTGCTAGACCGTCAAACGTCACTGCGCCCTGGGTAGGTTCCTCGAGACCTGCGAGCAGATGAGCCAAGGTTGACTTTCCTGCTCCTGAACGCCCCACCACCGCAACATGTTCTCCCGGAGCCACAGAAAACGTCACGTCTTTCAAGAGCCAAGTTTGATGATCCACCAGTAACCCCAGACCCGACACTTTCACGGCGCCAGACAGCGGTTCGGCCGTCCGATCTCCTGAGATCATCGTCACATCTTGGTCAACGTCTTCCAGTCGAGCATGCGGTCCTACGTCCCGCGCCAGCGCCAAACTGGGCGACATTCCCGCAAAGCCGGCAATGGAAGTCACGCAACCCTGCGCGGCCAGAACGGCCAGGAGAAGAAGCAGTTGCATCTGAAACATCTCACCCACCGGAATCTGCCCTGCCAAGATTCCAAGAGCGGCTACCCATGTCACCATCAAACTCCCTGCCCCCACGAATGCAATAGGCATCGCAAAATAGAGGAGACTGACCATCTGTGCACGACTGGTGTCGGAACTCATGGCAGCCATCGCGCCGGTCCAACGCCCGTAGATATTTCCTTCATCGCCATTCGCCCGTATGCGCTCCAGATCATAGAACGCGGCGGCCGCACCGCCGGCTTGATTCGACACCGCAATAACCCGTCGGTTCATGACCGGCTCGGCCCAGCGGCCAACACCAGCAACCACGACGCCCCATAGCAGGACCAGAGCAACAATCACGGCACCTATCTGGGGGTTAACAAGTACGCTGGTCGCCAACGCTCCGAACAGTATGAGGAGCTCCCCGAAAAGGGTCCCCAGGTTGACCACAACGGAAACGATCAACGACTCGAAGGACTGGATCTGTGAAGCCAGCACACCGCGGTGCCTGAGCCGGAAAAAACTCATCGGAAGCAGCATGATCCTCCCGAAAAGCGACCGCGCTTCATCACACGATCGGTACACCGCACTGAGCACCAATGCCCGGTCACGCGCCCACAGCACCAACGCAACCACCACCGCACTCAAGATGGCGAGGGCAGACAGCACGTCGGTGGGAAGCCTCCGTGACGTCAACGATCCGTAGAGACCGTTGACGAACACCCGAAGCAGTTGTGGGATGGCCATCAGGGCAAGTGCTCCGACTCCTCCCGCCACGAGCGCCAAAGCCAAGTTTCTCCGCTCTGGTGCGATGATGCGCGCCAGTTCCTTTAACACGGAGGGCCTCTGCCCCGTCTGCGTGAACCCTTCCCCCGGGGTCAGCTCAAGGGCGATGCCCGTGAAAGCTAGGTCAAATTCCTCCCACGACATAGTGCGCTGACCAAAGCCCGGGTCGTTAACGACGACGCCTCGTTTTGTTCCGCGGACCAGCACCATAAAATGCCTGAATTCCATGTACACGATCAAGGGGAACCTCAAGTCCCCCAGATTTTCGGGTTCAGAGCGCATGCCGCGCGCCTCGAGCCCAAACGAACGAGCGGCTTTCAGAATCGCTGCGGCCGAGACCCCATCCCGCCCCACATTGCACACAGCACGCGACTGGGCGAGCGAGACCCACTTCCCATAGTAAGCCAACACCATGCTTAAACATGCTGCCCCGCACTCAACCACTTCCTGCTGCAGGAGAACCGGAACGCGGAGAGACCCCGTGACGAACGGCGCGACTCTCGGGTCACGACTCATCATCAAACAACACCTCGTAAGGATGGAACAGGTCGAGGACAATCTGGACTTGGGCGGGAGCTCCTCGCAACAGTCTCAGACCCTCAGGCGCACCGCCATGGGTCCATTCAAAGCCCTCGGGGCCAGTCCCGTCCAAGAGCCGAATCTCGACAAGGTATCCCGGAGCTCCACGCGTCACATCCGGAACCAGCTCCTCGGCTCCCAGAAGTTGCACCAGCCGCTCGCGACCCACGGGAACGGAATCAATCGACTCGACACGTCCCCGCAGGCGCCCGAAGCGGCTTGCGGGAAATCCACTGAGTGACACAGTGGCTTCCATCCCCGTTCGAAGTTGTTGCGCTTCCACGATGGACACCAACGCATACGCCTGCTGTCTACCCGAATCGTCAGGACTGAAGAAACTACGGTCCGAGGTGATACTGACGACTAGTGTTGAATACACAGCCCACAGCAATGAACCCGCCACAATCAGGCATGCGCCCACGAAAGCAAGCCAGCCACGCAAGGGCGAGATCGACATCTTCTTGGTCGTCGGGTCAGCCACCCGCGCCTTCGTCAACGCCTTCAAACGGAAACCAGCCACGCTAGGTCAGCCCCGTTCTCCGGACCGCCCGTAACCCCAAGCCGCCAAGGCAGTCACGCCTACGACCCAGCCGATAATGACCACCCACGCCATGAGAGGCCATTGAACATCAAGCATCGCTGACAGCGAGGCCTGCGCAATCCAGTAGGACGGAAACAACTGCCCAATATGATCCATGATGGTTCCCGAAGTGAACGGAAACCACATCCCACCCAAAAAACCGAAGAATGCACCAGCGCCACCCAGCGCGGGACCCATCGCATCAGTGGAAAGAATGAGGCCGAGCGCAATACCGAGAATCGCGAATGGGAGCACGCCTACCAATATCAGTCCGGACATCACGACCCATCTGCCGATGCCCTCCACACGGGCTCCGAGCAGCACTCCGGTTAGGTAGATGAGCAACATGCTGAGGGCACTCATCAAATATGCAGTAACGACTTTAGCGAACATGTATTGGGAAGAACTAAGCGGCGTCAGGTGCAACTGGCGATCCCACTCGGAAGAGCGCTCCGTGGAGATCCGAGCACCGCCGGACAGCGCCGCCATGAGAGCACCGTATCCGGCCATGCTCGCCATGTAGTAGATAATGACGGGAATGTCGTGGGTTCCGATAGGGATCTTCGACTCCCCCATCGTCAAGGCGAAGACCGCGAACAACGCGATAGGGAAGATCAGCGAGAAGAAGAAGAACGGCTTATTCCGCCACAGCCTCAGCAGCTCGTAGCCAATGTATTGGAACTTCATGACGTACTCCCGTCGTTATTATTCAGAGCACCCCGCACTTGCGCACTATTTCCGGACGTGATCGCCAGGAATGCCTCCTCCAACCCACGCTGCGCGACCTCGATGCCTCGCGCATCTGGCGCCACTCTCAGCAACTCCCGAAGGGCCAGATCCGAGTCGGAGCAGTCAAGTTGCAGTCTCCCATCAACAAAACTCGCAGACTGCACCCCGTCCATTCCGGCGAAGCGTGCAACCTCGCGAGAATCCACCACGGCATGGATGATCCTTCCACCCGCCATGGCCTTGATGGCCGAGGGCGGCCCATCGGCCACGATCTTGCCAGCCACGATAACGACCACCCGGTCCGCGTACATGTCGGCCTCCGCCAAGTAGTGTGAGGCGAAGAGCGCGGTCATCCCGCGGTCTTCCAAGGTCGTCATGGTGGCCCAGAAGTCTTCACGCCCCTGGACATCCATGGCCGCAGTGGGTTCATCGAGCACGATCAGGGACGGAGAACTGACCAGCGCGATCGCGAATCGAACTCGCTGTGCTTCGCCACCGGACAAGTGGGTAGCTCGCTTTCGCGCATGCTGACTGACGTGCGCGATCTCCATGGCGGCTTCCACGGACATGGAATTCGGGAACAGACACGCGACCATGGACAGGAGCTCGCGGACCGTGAGATCTCCGATGAGCCCACCATTTTGCAACATGGCACCAATCCGGCCATTACGAACAGCCGCTCGCGGGTCTTCACCATCGATTCTGACCTCCCCCCGGTCAGGGCGCGTCAAGCCGAGCAGCATGTCGATCGTCGTCGACTTCCCTGCACCATTCGGGCCGAGCAAGGCGACGCGTTGACCGGCGAGAATAGTCAACGACAGCCCTTGGACGGCATGAACGACACCCCCTGCCGTCTTGAACGACTTTTCTAACCCTATCAACTCTACGGCATTTACCATGAGTCAACCTCCAATCATAGCATTTCTGCTGATTCAATAACCGGTTCAGCGTCTTTCAACGGATTCGCACCGCCATGCCAAATCGCCAACGCGTAGGCGGGGAATCGGAAACGATCTGACACATCCCCAGAGCGCAACGAGCGTCTCTCCTCACCTATTCCTTCCGCAACCGGCAGAACACTCGCACCTATCAGCACGGTTTCGACCGTCGGGCTCAGTTCCACGACGCAGGGCACCACCTCTCTCAGACTAGAACGGATCGTAAGGCGCGCAACACGGTCAATCCCCATCGCCCCTGCCAGCTCCACATCTGGCGCCAAGCTTTGCAGGGTGAGAGCAAGATGCCCCAAAGCTCGCTCCCCAGGATCACCGTGAACAAAACGCTTCAAAAGCGCTTGGAAATGGGCCTGTTCCGGCAGACCACTCTCCCCGATCATCGAGAGCGCGCGCTGAGAGTGGGGAGGCTGGAAGCCCGCTATCGTTCTCTCGAAATCCTCCAAGAGGGCACCGACGACTGGATCTCCAAGGCTTCCTCCATACATTTCTTCTGTTAGCAGATCAAGAATGCGTGAATACTTTAGTTTCATAACCTTTGCAACATAGGTGATTGTTGCACGGAAAAGACATTTCCAAAAAAGATTCATCCCCATGATGAGACGCATGCCACGCTTCCAGTTCTCCCTATCAAGCGTGGAATGAGCCACCACCATCTCGCCCGTCAAAGCCGGCGTGGTCAAATCGGAGGGAATGGGCTCCGTCTCCATGGCGTATGCCTCACGCATCTCTGGCGAGAAGAATTCCGTGTTTGGAAGCAGAAGAAGCGGATAGGCAACCGGGCACCCACCGGCATTCAGACACGTATCAATATCATCTAGGAGAGTCTCGTAGGTCTGCCCCGGGAGCCCCCAGATGAGGTCTGTGTATGTCGCGATGTTACATGAACGCAGACGAGCGAGCAGATCGCGATAAGCGGGCGGTTTGATGTTTATTCGCTTGGCCTTTCGCATGACGGACCGATCAAACGATTGCACCGAGACGGTGACTCCTCCAAGCAGACCGGCTGAGTAGAGTATGCGGGCCGCCTCTAAAGTCGCTTCACGGGGCTTTTTCGTCCAGTTCGTGTTGAATGTGATGGTCTTTTTATATCGCTCGCAGGCCTCCACCATAAGCCGCGCCAAATCGAGATCGCGTTCCAAGATGCCGAAATTTGCGTCCGCGAGAAAAAACACCATGTGCGGACGACAATGCGCGACAATGAAATCGAGTTCGCGTTCGATGCGTTCCAAGGAGAAGCATCGAATTGCGGTTCGCGTCGCCCCACCCCAGAAGCAATAGGCGCAGGAATACGGGCATCCCCTGTTGGACTCGTAGACTAAGAGCGTAGCCTCCGACAGCGATTTTGGGTCAACCACCCCAGTCAAGAACGGGGAGGCAATCGAGTCCAGATCCGCGATCAAAGCCCGCCGTGGCGTGGTCTGCACCTCACCATGCGCGCGATAACTGATGCCGTGCACCTCCCCCCAAGGACGATCGTGCTCAATCGCGTGAAGCAGCTCTGGCATCGTAGACTCGGCTTCCCCATTGACGATGAAATCCAGTGGTGAGCCATCCGCGAGTAACACATCTCCCTGAAAGCTGACATCGCTTCCTCCGAGGACAACCTTCACATCTGGCCATTTCTGCTTGATGACCCGTGCACATTCCAACGACGGTCGACGGTTCCAGAAACTAACCGAGAAACCGACGACATCCGGGACCCGCCCGCGTCCCAAGGATGCGATGACCTCATCCACCCCGGAAGCCGGGTCGAACGGGGCGAGCTGATGCACCTCCTGAGTCACGCTCCAAGATGTGCCAACAATCGGATCCGCTTGACAGACAGCACTCAAGTACCCCAATGCCGCGCTGTAGGTGTAACCCTGGGTGGGCGTCAACTCGAACAGCCTGCATGTCTTGGACGTCCCGAAATCCCTCATCAATGGTCCTGTTCGCCTGCGAACTCCAAGTCGAATTCAGGCATGATATGGGTAGAGAAAAGTTCCAACTGTCGAATCGCTTCCTCAGCAGGCATCGGCCGCCATGCAAGATGCCAAACAAGATACTCCACAGGAAACTCGTTCAAAGTTTTTTCGACACCACGCTTGACGTCATCGACGCTCCCGAGGATAGACATTCCGGCTCCCGCCAAACGTTCAGAGACGAGCTCACCGGGCTTCGGAACCTCTCCTTCCTCGTCGGGCAGACGGAAAAGCTCAAGATAACGGAAATACCTATACCAGTGATTCCAAATGAGATCGTCGTATTTCTGGGATGCCGCCAAAGCTGCACCCCGGTCCTCAGCGATGTGGAAGACCCGAATAAGTCCCATGCCATCACCCAGTTGCAGCTTCCTGCCTACCTCGCCCGCCTGCCTCCGATAGTATTCCCCAAGCGCACGACACGCAGCGAGGGATGGGAACTGGATAATGGGAGTCACACCTTCGCGGGCGCACCATCCGATCGTACGCGGGCTTATGGAGTGCGCCTGGAACAGCGGAGGATGAGGCTTCTGGTATGGGCGCGGGACAACAGAAACACCCTTGACCTGCCCATTCGAATCGACTTCACCCGGAACTCCGTAGGTGTCTGTCATCCCCTGAGCGGGCTGCCATGGGGGTGTCTCCTCACGACTCGCCGGAATCCGATAATAGGTGCCCGGATACTTCGCAAGGTCCCAAGTCCAAGCCATCTTCAGGATCCGATAGTGTTCCCGGAACAACGACCAATTAAGATTATCCCTTTCCTTATCGCCGTGATCCGATCCACCCACACCGATTCTTTGACCCAAAACGTCACACCAACGACTCTGATACCCACGGGCCAACCCCACGAAAAACCGACCTTGGAGCATCTGGTCAATCATCGCAGTACGCTCTGCGAGCCTCACTGGGTCATGCGTGGGCAGCACATACCCAAGCTGCCCATGATGAAGCCGCTTCGTCGCAGTGCCAGCCCACAGATTGTACAGGCCAGGGTCAGGGGACAGCTCAACTCCTTCGGAATGGAAATGATGCTCGGTGTGCGAAATTCCCCAGTACCCCAAGGCATCAGCGGCGACTGCCAAGGCCCGCATCTCCTCCAAAAGTCGCTGGAACATCTCAGTGTTGCGACCGATCGGACGATACTTTGCCATTTCCTTCAAATTTCCAACTGTGGGATACGTTTGAATAATAACCTTGGTCATGTCAGCTCCTCTGCTTTGAGATTGATTCTGTATAATTCTTTTCGTGGAGAGTCGAGTACCCAACCGCTGCAACGTCAACCACCGTCATCGCCATTGCAGTCCCCGCATTGACCATCGCTGAATGCGCCCTTTCCGACACCGCAGCTTGAGTGAACTCAGGATCATGATTCTTGGCTGGCCAGCAGCCGATGTTGAAGTATGGGTGAAGGCAGGGGATACGCAGCGAGAGGGCTCCGAGATCCGTTGCCGCCGGGAACGGTACCGCTTGACTCGTCATTCCCAGCGCCGCGCGGTTGCCCCGCCAGAGGCGCGCCAAGCCGACGTTCTGCCGCATTGCAGGCATGAAGCGCTGGGCCAAAGAACACTCGATTTTGGTACGGGTTATCGTTGCGACAGCCCCGCAGGTGGTCGCAAGCGCCTCCGCAGCCGCCTGGAGATGAGCGTCCTCCCAAGCGCGCAGGATGACGTCCGCTTTGAGACGACGCGCATGCACAGCCGCTGAGCCGGATGTGGACAGAACCTCCCAGTCAATTATCGCTCCACGCGGCAGCTGCCGGGGTAGCAGCCCGAGACCCGTAGCCAGTACATGCCACGCCTCAGAAACCGTGACGCCCGAACTATAGGCCGAACTATGGCCTGACGCCGCGCTTTCAATACCCACTTGGTACCTCGCCAAAGCAGCCATCCGTGGTGCGTCGACTCCGCTCGGAGCGGGGTGAGCCATCATGGCGAAATTCACCCCGTCGAAGGCACCGCTCTCCGCCAGCTCAACCTTGGCTGCACCGAACTCCTCAGAAGGAGTCCCGAACAGCGTCACCTTCAGGTCGATTTGATCCGCCACACGCATCAAGAGCATGAAGGCTGCAAGACTTGCGCCACTCACAAGATTGTGCCCGCACGCGTGGCCAATACCCGGAAGCGCATCATACTCGGCCATCACCGCAACATGTAAACTACCCGTCCCCGTGGTAGCGCTCATACCAGTCTCATACGGTCCAAGGCCTTGAGTGACTTGACAGCCGAGCCGTGACGCAGCCTCGATCATGCGATCGCGACTCCCATACTCGGCACCAGCCACCTCAGCCAGCTTATGAATCGCGCGGCTAACCTGGCCACATTCTGTACGCACCACTGCGCGATCAGCAATCAGTTCAGACTTTAACCGTCCCACGTCAGTGCTGGGCAGGTTGTTCAAACATGGCGCCCTATTCACGGAAGCTCACAACGTCGTGCGAATCCGGAATCGATCCAAGAATGACCTCTCCAACGGTCGTTTCTTCGAAATAGTCGCTCCCCAAGATGTCGGCCACAACGTCAGAGTCGCCTCCACCGACAGGACACGACGCGAGGCCCAGATCCGTCGCGTGAAGGGTCAGTGCGTGGTAGAGCACCCCGACGTTCTTGAGGATCACAGCGTAGGACACACCCTCGTACTTCCACATAACGCGAGGAAACCGAGCAGTGATCAGGAGAACCACTTGCGGAAGGTTCTCAAGGAGAGTCGTGTGTCCCATCAGTCCGGCAAGCTTGGACACACGCTCGTCGAAATCGGACACTCTTTCCAGCTCGTGACTCTCGCTACGGTAGTGATAAACCCCGGGTTCAAGACCTGCGCAGTTCGTGACGAGGGGATAGATCTCCAGTTCGTAGAGCGACCCTCCAGATGGATAGGGACGGCTCAACACATCGCCATTCTCACCGTCAGACCGCACCGCTCTTGTACGTTGGACTCGATACAATAGTGCCGCAAGCTGGTCCAGCGTGAGCGGGCGGTGGGGGTCTTGTTGCCTGATGGAGCGGCGGGATTCCGATGCTGCGACCAAGGACAGGCTTCTTTCCATGTCCGGGACCGTGAGAGAGATCCGCTCTCCCCCACGCCCTGGTGGTAGACCAGACGCCGGATCAGTGATCCCTTTGAAATGGTAGGTTCCCCCGTAGCCACCCACAGAGCGCCCCACCCTAGTCCGAGCGTGGAACAGCATCTCCCACGGTGCCCATAAAGCGGGTCCCTCCTGAGGCTCCGTAGACAGGAAGCCCACTTCAAACAACATGCCCAATATTTCAGCCACGACAGCCGATTCTAGTCCGGGAATAGCTTCCCGCAATTCCGAGATCGAGGATCCCTTTGCAGTCAGGTACAGAAGTTCTAAGGCCCACTTTGATTGGATCGCTGCAATGTATCGCACATCGCCAGCCTCCATGATGATCCCGCCTTTTTCCACTGCAAACATCACGCTGCGCTTGAGATACAACATCGTCTCCAGGCCGACTGACTCCTGAGCCCCGAAACCGAGGCGACCCGGCGCAGGAGCAATGGGCTCCAAGTTTATCACTCGTTCGAACTCTCCCTTTTCATCCACCCCGGCACATTCCTGTCGCAACCACCCAGCCACGGAGAGCGCCCTCAGCAGGGATCGCGCATACGCCAGCACGGGAAGCCCGTGCCCAGCGACTTCTGTCAACGCCAATTGGGCGTCCACAGGGCCATCCAAAAGAGACTTCCAGAAGGATTTCATCGCCTCGCGGTGCGCATCACCCACTCGCAAGCTCCGCCCTCGGAATGAGAATCCACGCACATCATTCTCTGGACCTGCATTCCGGTGATCCCAGACCAGTTGAAAAGTCCTCATTGAAACCTACCTTCTGAAACTCATCGGACATTCAAGGAGTGGACCAAGAAACGAATCAGCACCCCGTCAGAAATACACCGTCCTAGGATTAAGCTCATCCTCCGAGTGAGACTTAGCCAGATAGCCCATTGCCACTGGCACCTCGTACAGACGTCGCGGTCCGAGACGTCGCCAGAAGTGACAAAGCCCGGGAACAATGACTCTAGCCACGGCAACATCCACCTCAGGGCGACTCAAATCCATCACATACATCCTGCTACCCAACCGTTCCGCGATATCCTTGCACACTTGGATGTCCTTGAGGCAGTCATCGGTACGTAGGCCGTGGATCTGATCCAAGCGGGTGAATGGTAATGTCTCCGAAGGGAGGAGATAAGGATCTGATGACACAGTGGCATTCTGGAACCAGTCCACCGCCTCCGGCTCTACACCTCTATATCGAGTCACACCATTTTCATCTCTTGACACCCAAGGCAAAAACTGATTCAACTCATCCAAAGCCGCATCCAAGGCGAGCTTGGGATCAAGATCACAGCCGAATGAAACGATGATGTCTTCGGGAGAGCCGTCGAGCCGTGCCGACAACAGGGCAAAGCACGGAATCGAGGAGTCGGTGGTGAGATCCAGCGCCCAGACCTCGCGCCCCATACGCTTATGTTCCTGCCGAAGGGCCATCAGGTAGGAATCATCGATACTATCAAGGTCCAATCCAGGACAACGAACTCGATTGTACCACCAGATGCCAACGGAGTCCCGCTCGATCAGTTCGCTGAATCCACTGACAATCGCTTCCTCCAACACTCCTCCAGCTGCCGACCCATTGGAGTCCGCCAAACAATAGCACCTCGAGTAGAGGTCCGGGTGACCGTAATAGCAGTAGGAAGCCGGCACAAGCCTATTGGGCCCACTCCCCACATCTTTAACCCAGCACCAGTCGATGACAGCATCAGGGTCAATCCGGTTTGGAATGAAGGCGTATTTGCTGGGATTACCCTCGTTTAAAGCAATTCTGTTCAAATACTGATGGTCAGAGAAACCGAGCAACAGGGAGGGTTCGATCGCCGAATCCGCCACTTCCCGATAAGTGGCTGTGACGACAGGCTCATCACCAGTGTACATGGTCAAACCACGTTCAACCGCCTCACACAAGGCGCTGACCTCTGCCTGCCGGGGAGTTCTACCCTTCCCGCCAGAGAGGCTACCGCGCAGCGTCTTCACGAGAAGACTAAAGTCGGTGCGGGAAGGTGCAAAGTCATGTCCCGCCGCAGCCGAGAAGTAGAGATCACTATCAGAGTCGATTGGCGTCAGTTTGGTGATAACGCCTGAATAGGGGGAGATGTGTCGCTCAAGCGATTCACGCGTCTCGGACAACGACTTGACGCGTTTCAAGGGCCGACCCGAGTCATCCCGGCCTTTGGGCCGTGAGACGAGCTCAAATCCAATCGGATCAACTCGCGTGTCACCGCACACCGGACACTGAGGCCGCTTCGTGACAACGTGGCTCTGTACAGCGAACTCCGGAAGCTCGATACTGAGTAGATCTGATGGACCACCTGCGACCAATCGGAGCAGGGCGGCGGAGAGCGCAAGGGTAATCGATGTAGCCACTCCAGATTGGAGGTTCCCCACTGGTACACGACGCCCTGTCTCCAGCTCCGCGTACTTTTCCAGGATCCGATGCCCCTTCAATCGTTGAGAGAGACAGGCCCAGCAAGCCGCACCTTCTTCACGACCGAATACAGGACCTATCCAGATCTCATCGGTGAAAGGCTTAACGAGCGCCCACTCGCGATCAAGCTTGAGCATTACCCGATTTATCTCAGCAAGTTCCTCAGCAAGGTAGTCCGGGGTTATGACCAGCAAGGGTGATTCGCCACCTTCAGCGAGCCCAAGGGATTTTAGCTCCACGCGGCGCCATTCACGGCATATCTGATCCAGCGCTGCCTCGCACAGCTTTCTCGTTTGCTCCGCCAACCCAAGCATCATGACTGCAACCCCACCAATGGGAGAGTCCACGCCGATGGAATCCAAGAACGCACCCTCCGCGCCGACGGACACGGCAGGGCCATCGGCGATGAAACCTACTGCTTCCAGCATCATCACAATCCGCACCACGAGCGCCGGACTCATCACCCCCTTAGTGCCGCGCCAGATTTCAGTCATACGGTGCTCACCGTCAAGCAGCGATGCCAAGACGCGCATGTGAGCCATCTCAAGAGCAAGGAATCGTGTCCCCGAAACCGCCAGCATCCGCCCGTTCCCGAGTTCGACCAAGTCCACGTTCGCCCGGAGGCGAGGACGCATGCGCATCACCCGCGCAACCTTGTCGGACTCCGAAACTTCACCAATCACAATAACCCTCTTAACGTGAGCATGACAGGCCAGATGGCAAAACCAACTCTGGGACTGCCTCATTTATGCAACACAACTACATCGGCCTGAGAATCGATCGCCTCGCTGCATTCACACTCATGCGTCGAGCCCTCATCACCTCTAGCCAAAATGAAAAATTAAAATTGAGTGGGAAATCCCAATTCTCACCCAAAAAGGTATACACAATTTACGATAGCCGAGGGGCGAAATCCCCTCGGCTATCCGCGAATATCAGGCGGTGCAGGTGCAGCAGGGGGTACAGGAGCAACAGTAACTTGTACCGCCGGGCATCTCGGCCAACTCGGCCTCGGTCAGCTCGCCGAGATCACCCAAGTCAACCGGGGGCACCTCGGGGACGACAACCGTCACTGCACCGGCTTCTATACCCTCATTCCACATGCGGTACTGATCGCTGAGATCCCCATCACCCGCGATAGCGCGGAGGACCGTGAGCTCCACCCCATCGGGAACCTTGAAACCGACTTCACGAAGAGCCGGCACAGGGTTTGCCATCATCTCCATCGTGTAGTCCTCGCTCGTCCACGCTCGCGTGAGAAGAGCATAGTAGGCGTCCTCGAACTCTTTGAATTCCATGCTCATCGGCTTCCTCTCTGTAGGTTTCCACAATGCGACCATCCCGCCTGCCGGGACAACTCTGTCATTGCCTGTTTTCAGGCTACATCACGCGAGTTCCTTGATGTCAAGTTTACTTGAAGTGTTGACAATTTTTGCTTGGGTAGGCTGCTTTTCAAGTCTTGACCTCAGCTCGAACAGAGCAACCAGTCAAGACCTGTGGACTGGCATGTGGCGCGAGCGTCACCTCCTGATTGGTGCTCGGTGCGCTCGGCCAAGACGCCCTTCTCGAACTTCGCTCCAGCTCGAACCAGCGCGACGAGGTGAGATGTGTTGACGTGCGCCGCCTGGCCTAGGGGCTCGATGAGCTTGTACGCCATCGCGATGCCGGCGACCCCTGGGAATCTTCGGCGACTTGTTGCCGAAGCTGGACGATGGGGAAGGCCGACTCGATCGGATTGGTGATCCACAGTGGAGTCAGCGCTCACCCGGGTAGTTGTGGAAGGCTGACAACACGTCAAGGTCGTCGGTGATCTTCGCAGCCATTTCGGGAACGTCGCCCCATACCCGCCGGCGGACGCTGTTGCTGCGGCTAGTGTTGTCCTCGGTGTTCCAGTTCTCTGCCAGTGCGGCCTTCGCGCCGGGATGCGCGGACTTCAGCAGCGCGTCAAGCAGGTTGGCGATCTTATGGAACCAGCACCGCAACTCACGGATCTGGGGGGCACACCTTGCAGCGCCTTCCAGAATCCCAGTGCGCCGTCGCCGACCGTGAGGACGGGAGCATAATGCCGCGGCGCTTGCAGTCACGCAGCAAGCCGGCCCACGACTCGGTGGACTCGCCGAACCCGCCGCTTAGGGTGATGAGTTCCTTGGTGCAGTCACACGCCCGCCGATCATGACCAGCAGACACACCTTAGCCGGCCTCGAGGCGAACCGTGAGGTGGATCCTGTCGACCCACAGGTAGACGTAGTCGGACTCTGCCGGCGACCGCTGAGCGAATGTCTTGGCGTCGCCTTATCACTGGGCGATCAGCCGGTTGATGGTCCAGGGCCTCGGTAAAGTCCTTCGTTCTCTGTGTTGACTAGGAGTTTTGTTAGTGGAGTGGTCGTAGAGGGTCTCTGGAGTGGTGTTTGAGGGCTGTGGTGATGTTGACAGTTCCGGTCAGGCGATGGAGGCTGATCGCGGTGTTGCGCAGTGTGGTCATCAGGGTGGGGCCGTGCCCGGTGTGGAGCTGGTGACGGTCCTCGTCGAAGGTCACATCCCTGACCCAGTGCAGCCGGTTCTTGATACCCCAATGGCTCTGGATGAGGTCAGCGGGGCTGGTCTGGTGGGCATCGAGGGATGTGATCAGGTAGACCACCCCCCACACGGTCTTGCGGCCGTCGATGGTGCGAGTACGGCGCAACTGTGCGACCTGACGGGCACCCGGCCAGTCGATCCGGTCAGGGACCTGACAGACCTTGATCGTGCGCCTCACGCGCCGGCCATGACCAGTGGTCGTGCTGTGGTGGGCGGGGATGTTCTTCCAGGTGCAAGGTTTTGAGCGCGGTCCGCAGGCGGGCCTGTATGCCTTTCACCGTCAGTCAGCGCGTAGTCATGACCCTGCCCGGTAAGGGTACAGGCAGTGAAGCGGTGCAACGCGTCAGTGGTGACAACGATCTTGTTGCGTGGCAGGGATTCCAGCAGAACCGGTAGGGCGGCGATCTCGCCGGTCTTCGCGAGGAGGCTGGTGTTGCCCGGCCACGATCCCGCCGCGGGTGACAGCGGCCAGCAGATGCGACGCTGCCATGTCACGAGATTTTCGCTCCACGCAGGCTTTTGCCGTCAACCACCACCATGCGACCCTTCCATCGAGTGGCGTCACGGGCCAGCCACGCCCCGACCATCGCGGACAGTTCATCAGGGTCGAGGACTTGGAGGATCCGGCGGATCGTGGATTCCGACGCTACTCGACACCCCAGGCGCAGCAGCCCCGACTTGGCCAGGAGATCACGGCCGACATCAGCGGCCCACTCGGCGACCGCGACCAGGCCGCCCGCACCGGCACACACCACCGCTGTGGCGATGGCAAGAACCCCGGCCAGGTCGTAGCAGCGACCACGACGACCCCGAAGGTCAGCGATGGTGACGAACACACCCAACAGCCACTGGCCGCAGACAGGTATGGTGAGGGATGATGAGCACACGCGTGGGTCCTCATGATTTCTTGGTGATGACAAGGTGTGTAGGAACCCTCACCATCCCAGAATCCGCAGGCACCACACCCCCATCACCCCTAGCCACACCCCAGACACCACGACTCTGCCGAGGCCCTGGTTGATGGTCGCTGCGGACAGGCCCGCGGTCGACCCGAGGAGCTGCGCCAGCGCCGGCACGAAGTCATCGCAGGGCAAGCCGTGCAGATACAGCAGCGGTATCACCGCGGCCATCCCTGGCGATTTCCTGGCCCAAACCGGCAGAATCGCAAAGGAAAACCGGTACCGCTCGCCACTCTCCTCCTCGAGGCGCTTGTCGTTAGCTCGCGGCTGGCGCACCGGGACCGCACCGCACCTCCGCGGCTCGTGGAAGCCATTGCTGACCACCAGCCGGTGGCCTTACTCATCGGCCAGATGCGCGTGGGCCTCGACGTGGGCGGCGACCACGGCCTGCAGCACCGCAGTCAACATCTGCCGTGCGCCTTCGCATGCCAGCTCATCGAGCAACAACCAGCCGCCGGGGCATGCTTCTTGGACTCGTTCTCCTCGGGGACCACCTTGAGCATGGGCATGCCTTCCCGAGCCGACGCTCCAACGCCGGCCCTGATCAGAGTGCAGATTCGCTCCAGATCCTGCTCGGGAGATGCGCCCGCTTCACACCACCCCATCAAACACCATCCACCGATCCAGATCATTGCTCGCTCGAGGGTAGAGCTGGCGGTGAATCAGCGCAAGGCCGCAACAAGACAAAAGGCCTTAGCCGACCGCGTAAGGAAAACAGGGGGTCCCGGGACGAGCGGATGGGATTGACCGGCTGGCATCGCCACGACGCATGAGACGCGCTGAAGTTGCGTGAGGTTGAAACTCACGCAAACCACACAACAGCGAACCTACGGAGAGGAACTCCGGCCAGCCCTGGTACTGCCTCGGACCCCACAGGTTAGGCTTATGGCGCAGTTCATACCGGCCCTGAGATCCCGTCCAAACGAGCAGGCACCAGTTCAAGCCTCCGCACACTGTCCGACGCGACCCCCGCGCTCGGCGGGGGCCGCGTCGGATGATTCTGCTGCTCAGGCCAGGCCCTTGGATTTCAGCCAGTCGCCCGCGATCACCGAGGCCGACGCCTTCTCGTCGACGGATCGCTTGTTCATGGCGATCAGGTCCTCGGGGGTCAGCTCCTTCGACACCTTGTTCAGGGTCTCCGCGGTCTGGTCGTCCACCTTCTTGGATACGATCGGCACCACGTTGGAGGACAGGAACAGGTTCTTCGGGTCCTCCAGGGCCACCAGGTCGCCGTCGGCCAGCACCGGGGCGGCGGTGTAGATGTCGGCGATCTGCACGTCCCCGTCGCGCAGGGCCTTGACGGTGAGTGGTCCGCCTGCATCCTCGGCGGGTTTGATCGTGGCCTCGACCCCGTAGGTCTCGCGAAGCCCCTTCGGCCCGTAGGGGCGGGACTCCAGCTCGGAGTTGCCGGCGATCTTCAGGTCCGGCACCGATGCGAGATCCCCGATCTGTTTCAGCGAGTACTGCTCCGCGAACGCCTTGGTCACCACGTAGGAGTCCTGGTCGGTTGCCGACGCCTGCTCCAGTGCCTTCAGGCCTTCCGGCAGGGCACCGACCAGTTCCGCGTGGACCTGCTCCGGGGTGCGGGCCGTGGTCTCGGGTTTGTAGTACTGCAGCAGATTGCCGCTGTACTCGGGGAAGATGTCGATCTTCCCGGCCTGGAGTTCGGGCATGTAGACCTCCCGCTGTCCGATCTTCAGCTGCCGGTCCACCTTCTTGCCCGACTTCTCCAAGGACTGGGCGTAGATCTCGGCGATGATCTCGTTCGAGTAGTAGTCCTGCGAGCCGATCACCAGGGTGTCGGAGGAATTCGTGTCGTCGCTTCTTCCCTCGATGTTCGAGGCGCTGCCGCAGCCCGCCAGGGCCAGGGCTGCTGCGATTCCGAGTGCGGCGAGCTTGGTCTTGGATGTCATCGGGACTCCTTCGCGGAAGCGATCTGGGTACTTGGGTCGAGTTCTCGGGTGACCAGGCGCTTGGCCAGGACCAGCAGCAGGTCCAGGACGAGAGCCAGGGCGACGACCAGCAGCGCGCCGCCGATCATCTGCGCGTAGTCGCGGGTCTTGAGGCCGGTGAAGAGGAACCGCCCCAGCCCCACGTCGGCGGTGTAGGCGGCGAGCGTCGCCGTGGCGACGACCTGGAGGGTGGTCGATCGCAGCCCCTCGAGCAGCAGCGGAACGGCGGCGGGCAGCTCCACCTGGGTGAGCACCTGCCACGAGGACAGGCCGATGGCGCGGGCCGCGTCCACCGTGACCGGGTCGGCCGAGGTGATCCCCGAGTAGGCCCCGGCGAGCATCGGGGGGATGGCCAGCACCAGCAACGCGCAGAAGGGAGCCACCAGCCCCAGGCCGGACCACAGGCCGACCAGCGTCAACAGGCCGAGGGTCGGGAGGGCGCGGGCCGACGCGGTGACCATGGGAACCACCGCCACCCCGCGCCGCGTATGGCCGATGGCTACCCCGGCCGGGAGCGCCACCACGCAGGCCACGGCGACCACGGTGAGGGTGAAGGCGAGGTGTTGCAGCAGTCGTGACGAGATGCCGCTGTCCCCGTCCCAGTTCTCGGGTGTGAACAGCCAGCCGAGGGCGTCGAGGAAGAGATTCATGCCGTCACCTGCTTCTGTTTGCGGACCCACGGGGTCAGGGCCCTGCCGAGCAGCACGACGAGCAGATCGAAGATCAGGGCGAGCAGCAGGGTCGCACCGAGCCCGGTCAGCAGCGATTCGACCAGTTGCCGCTGGAAACCGTCGGTGAACAGGGTGCCGAGCGACTGCACCCCGACCAGCGCGCCAACCGTGACCAGGGACACCGTGGAGGCGGCCACCACGCGCAGCCCCGCGATCAGCACCGGCACGGCGAGCGGCAACTCCATCTGCCAGAATCGCCGCCACGGATCGACCCCGAGGGCGTTCGCGGCCTCGACGACCTCCTCCGGCAGGGAACGAAATGCCTCCGCCACCTGGGTGACCAGTACCGAGATCCCGTACAGGGTGAGGACTATCACCATGTTCAGCGGGGAGCGCACCGGCACCCCCAGGATGACCGGGATCACCACGAGCATCGGGAGGGAGGGAACCGCGTACAGGAGCGAGAAGGCACCGAGCAGAAGGCCTCCGAAGCGCCGGGTCGCGACCGCCAACCGGGCCAGCGGCACCGACAGCACGGCGGCCGCGACGATGGCGCTCAGCGAGAGCAGGGTATGGATCAGGAAGTAGCTGCCCACCTGCCCGAGGTTGTTGATCAGCCAGGTCACGACGACTCCCTGTCCCGGTTTCCCCCGCCGTCGTCGGCCCGGAGGGAGCCCAGGGGCCGTCCCTCGGCGTCGATCACGAGCCTGGAGCCGTTGCGTTCGATGGTTCGCAGCTGACGACGACCCGCATCCGCCCCGACGAAATCGGCGACGAACTCATCGGCCGGGTTGGAGAGCAGCTCCTCCGGGGTGCCGACCTGCGCCAGGACGCCGCCGGTGCGCAGCACCGCCACCTGGTCGCCGAGGAGGAAGGCCTCGTCGACGTCGTGGGTGACGAACAGGATGGTGGTTCCCAGGCGTCGCTGCAGGTCGCGCAGTTCCCGCTGCAGGTCGGCGCGGACCAGCGGATCGAGGGCGCCGAAGGGTTCGTCCATGAGCAGGACCTTGGGGTCGTTGGCGAGCGCCCGGGCGACTCCGACGCGCTGCCGCTGCCCACCGGAGAGCTGTGAGGGGAAACGCTCGGCCAGGTCGCGGTCGAGCCCGACCATGTCCATCAGCTCCAGGGAACGTTCACGCGCCCTGGCCTTGGGAACCCCGTCAAGGATCGGGACCGTGGCGATGTTGTCGACGACGCGGCGGTGCGGGAACAACCCGCCATCCTGCAGGACGTAACCGATGGAGCGCCGCAGCGCCACCGTCGGTTGCACCGCGACGTCCTCCCCGGCCAGCAGCACGACGCCCGAGGTGGGCGTCACCATCTTGTTGACCATCCGCATCAGCGTGGTCTTGCCGGATCCGGACGAGCCCAGCAGCACGGTCGTGGAGTGTTCGGCGATGTCGAGGGTGACGCCCCCGACCCCGACGGTACCGTCCGGATAGATCTTTCGTACGTCCTCGAACCGGATCATGACTCGGCTCCGTTCTCGTTGGTCAGGGCGACGAACCCGCCGCCGGGGAGGGGCTCGTCGAGGCGGGCGCCCTGCATGGCCGGAACGACATCGGCCCGCTGACCGGCGCCGGCGGCCACCCGGATCAGGTCTCGGGTGAGCACCACCAACTCCTCGTGGCGGAAACCGGCGAGCACCGTGCGCAGGGTGTTCTCGAAGGTTCCGGCCGCGCTCTCCATCCGCATCCGTCCCTTGTCGGTGAGGCTCAGGCGGCAGGAGCGCCGGTCCCTGGGGCAGGGAGTCCTGACCACGAGCCCATCACCGACCAGGCGGTCGACGAGCCGCGAGGCCGCGCCGACCGTGGTGTGCTGACGCCGGGCGATGTCCTGGACCCGGGGACCGCCCTCGGCCGCTGACGCGTCGATCTGTTTCAGGACGAGGTAACGCGCCAGGGTGGCGGAGTTCGCGGTCCGCCAGAGGTCCTTCTCGAGCCGGTTCCACAGCGCCACCTCCGCGTGCAGGAGCGCTTCGAAGAGGGCTCCGTGGTCCCCGAGGGGTGCTGCTGTTTCCTTCACCCGGGAAACATTACATGTAACTCAATTACATGGAAAACATGTGCGCGAACGCGAGACGGCCGAATCACGGAGAACAGCGACGCCGGCCGGGCCGTGAGAACCCGACCGGCGTCGCGGGGCGCACCCCTGTCAGGACAGCGACCCGTAGGTCGTCTTCGCCTTCTCCAGCGCGGCGACGTACCCCGCGCGCTCGTAGACATCGGCCGGGGTGTGGCTCGGCACGGCCAGCATCCCACGGGCCTGGTCCAGGGTGAGCCTCCTGCCGTCGAGCCAGGCATCGAGCCCTTCGACCAGGCGGGTGGCGTGCCCGATGCCGTGACGCACCAGCGCCGAGGTGGTGCAGACCACATCGGCCCCGGCCAGCAGGTACTTCACGACGTCCTCCGGCTGATCCACCCCGGACGAGGCCGCGAGCGACGCCTCCACGTGGTCGTGCAGCACGGCGATCCAGGTCCGTGGCAGGCGGGCGTCCACGGGTGAGCTCAGCGTCACCCCGCTGACCACCTCCAGTCGTTCCAGGTCGATGTCGGGCTGCAGGAACCGGTTGAACAGCACCAGTCCATCGGCCCCGGCCCGGTCGAGACGCTGACACATCGCGCCGACCGACGAGAAGTACGGGCTGAGTTTCACCGCGACCGGGATGTCCACCTCCGACTTCACGGCCCGGAGGATGTCGAGGTGGCGCTGCTCCACCTCATCGCCTCCCAGGGCGAAATCACCCGAGACGTAGTAGATGTTGAGCTCCAGGGCCGCCGCCCCCGCGTCCTGCAGGCTGCGTGCCGAGTGCACCCAACCCCCGCGGGAGGCGCCGTTGAGGGATGCGATCAGCGGCACGTCGATGGCCCGGGCGCCCTTCTCGACGAGCCGCAGGTAACTCGTGACGGCATCGGTCTCGGCCCGTGGCACCTCCGGGAAGAAGCTGGTGGCCTCCGGGGTGATGTCGGCGAACTGTTCCTCCAGTTCCACCAGCCGCTCCGCGTCGCGGAACAGCTGCTCCTCGAACAGGGAGAACATGGTCACGGCCCCGACCCCTGCGTCCGCCAGCGCCTTGATGTCCTCGACGTTCTGGCTCAGCGGCCCGGCCGAGGCGACGACGGGGTTGCGCAGTTCCAACCCCAGGTAGCTGCTCCTCAGCTCTGCCATGATTCCTCCTTGCGCGGGTCGGCGGCGAACTTCTCCGCGCCCCGCAGCGCCAACTCCTCGTACTCGGCCCAGCGCCGGTCCACCTGCGCCTGCGCGATGTCGATGAGACGATCCGCCTCCTCCGGGTCGGCGGCGTGCAGCACCTTGTAGCGCAGCTCGGCGTTCTGGTACTCGCGCAGCTTCAGGCGTGGCCGGGGGCTGTCGAGCAGGAAGGGGTTGCCACCGGTTTCCCGGATCACCGGGTTGTAACGCATCAGCGGCCAGTGCCCGGAGTTGACGGCACGGTACTGCTGCTCCAGACCCTTGCGGGTGTCGATGCCGTGGGCGATGCAGTGGCTGTAGGCGATGATCAGGCTCGGCCCCTCGTAGGCCTCCGCCTCGCGGAACGCCTTCAAGGTCTGCTGCGGGTCCGCACCCATCGCCACCCGGGCCACGTACACCGACCCGTAGGCCATCGCCTGCATGGCCATGTCCTTCTTGTTGGTGTGCTTGCCCGCGGACGCGAACTTCGCGACAGCCCCCAGCGGGGTGGATTTGGACGCCTGGCCTCCCGTGTTGGAGTACACCTCGGTGTCCAGCACCAGCACATTGACGTTGCGGCCCGAGGCCAGCACGTGATCGACACCGGAGGAACCGATGTCGTAGGCCCAGCCATCGCCGCCGACGATCCACACGGAACGCCGCAGCAGATGGTCGCAGACGCTCTTGAGGTCCTCGATCTTCGGGCCCTCCAGCTCCGCCAGCCGCGCCTTGAGACGGTCGACCCGGGCGGCCTGCCGGGCCAGACCCGATTCCATGCGCTGCTTCGCGGCCAGCAGCGAATCGATCAGTTCGTCGTCGTCGATCTCGGGGCGCAGCTCCTCCAAGAGGCGGCGCGCCATGTCCCGGTGCAGGTCGGCGGCCAGCCGGAGCCCGAGCCCGAACTCGGCGTTGTCCTCGAACAGCGAGTTCGACCACGCCGGCCCGCGTCCCCGGGCGTTCTTCGCCCACGGGGTGGTGGGCAGGTTGCCACCGTAGATCGACGAGCAGCCGGTGGCGTTGGCGACGGTGACGCGATCCCCGAACAGCTGGGTCAGCAGCTTCAGGTACGGGGTTTCACCGCACCCGGCACAGGCCCCGGAGAACTCGAACAACGGCTCCAGGAACTGGGTGCCACGGACGGTGCCGAAGTCCACGTTGCGGCGGTCGTTGAGCGGAATGGTCTCGAAAAACCTGACCGCTTCCTTCTCCTTTTCCCGTTCCAGCACCGGCTCCAGATTGATGGCGCGCCGGTTCGGCTGCCCGGCGGGCCGCACGGGACAGGCCTCCACGCACAACCCGCAGCCTGTGCAGTCCTCGGCGTAGACCTGCAGCGTGTAGCTGGTGTCGGGCAGTCCCGCGGCGTCGAGCGGTTGGCTGAGGAAACCATCGGGGGCGTTCTCGGTCACCTCGGAGGGGTAGTACTTGGCTCGCAGCACGGCGTGCGGACACACGAAGGAACAGTTCCCGCACTGGATGCAGGCCTCGTTGTCCCACACCGCGATGATCTCGCTGATGTTGCGTTTCTCGTAGCGGGTGGTCCCCGACGGATAGGCACCGTCGACGGGCAGCGCCGAGACCGGCAGCTCGTCACCGCGCCCGGCCAGCATCGTCGCGGTGACCTCCCGCACGAACGGCGGGGCATCCGACGGGACGGGCGGGATCAGGTCCCGCTGCCCCGTCGCGCTGGCGGGCACCTGGACCTCGTGCAGGTGGGCCAGGGAGGCGTCGACCGCCTCGTGGTTCTTCTGCACGATGGCCATCGACTTGCGGGCGTAGGTCTTGGTGATGGCGGCCTTGACCTTCTCGATTGCCTCTTCACGCGGCATGATGCCGGAGATCGCGAAGAAACAAGTCTGCAGCACCGTGTTGGTGCGCGACCCGAGGCCCGCGGCCCGCGCGACCGCGGAGGCGTCGATGACGTGAAGGGAGATGCCCAGCTCTACGATCCTGTCCTGCATCGGGCGCGGCAGCTGTTCCCACACCTGATCCGCCGGATAGGGCGAGTTGATCAGCAGCGTCGCACCGGGCTGGGCGAACTCCAGCACGTCCACCCGCTCCAGGATCGACCAGTGATGGCAGCCGATGAAGTTCGACCGGGTCACCAGATACGGCGCCTGGATCGGGTTGGGGCCGAATCGCAGATGCGAGACGGTGCGTGAACCCGACTTCTTGGAGTCGTAGACGAAGTAGCCCTGGGCGTAGGTCCCGGGGTCGGAACCAATGATCTTGATGGTGTTCTTGTTGGCTCCGACGGTGCCGTCCGAACCCAGCCCGTAGAACACGGCGCGGTGGGTCTGCGGATCGAGGAGTTGGAAGTCGGGGTCGACATCGAGGGACAGGTGGGTGACGTCGTCGTTGATGCCCACCGTGAAGCGCGGCCGGGGACGGTCCTTCGCCAGCTCGTCGTAGACCGCCTTGGCCATGGCGGGGGTGAACTCCTTGCTGGACAGGCCGTAGCGGCCGCCGGTCAGCACCGGCATCACCTCTCGGTCCCCGCGGGCCACGGATTCCCCGATGGCGGAGGAGACGTCGAGGAACAGCGGCTCGCCCCCCGATCCGGGTTCCTTGGTGCGGTCCAGGACGGCGACCTTCCGCACGGTGGCGGGCAGCGCGGCCAGGAGGTGTTCTTTCGGGAAGGGCCGGTAGAGCCGCACGAACAGGGCACCCACCTTTTCCCCCGCCTCGTTGAGGTGCTTGACCACAGGGATCATCGTCTCTATCCCCGAACCCATGATCACCACCACCCGGTCGGCCCCGGGATGGCCGTGGTACTCCACCAGGGAGTAGTGACGGCCCGAGATCTCCTCGAAGCGTTCCAGGACCTCGGTGAGGATCCCGGGCACGGCGTCGTAGTAGCGGTTCGCGGTCTCGCGGGACTGGAAGTAGGTGTCCGGGTTCTGCGCGGTACCCCGGATGAACGGGTTTTCGGGGCTCAGCGCCCGGGCGCGGTGTTCGCGGATCAGGTCGGTGGGAACCAGTTCACGCAGCTGATCGTCGGTGAGTTTGACGAGGGTGTTGAGTTCATGGCTGGTGCGGAAGCCGTCGAAGAAGTGCACGAACGGCAGCCGGGCGCGCAGGGTCGCCAGATGCGCGACGGCCGCCATGTCGTGGGCCTCCTGCACCGACGCGGAGCTGAGCATGCAGCAGCCCGTCTGGCGTATGGCCATCACGTCCTGGTGATCACCGAAGATCGACAGGCCCTGCGCGGCCAGGGAACGCGCCGCGACGTGGAAGACCGTGGAGGTCAGCTCCCCGGCGATCCGGTACATGTTGGGGATCATCAGCAGCAGGCCCTGCGAGGCGGTGAAGGTGGTGGACAGGGCCCCGCCCTGGAGGGCGCCGTGCATGGCTCCGGCCGCGCCTCCCTCGGACTGCATCTCGACGACGGTGGGCACAGTGCCGAAGACGTTCCTGCGCCCGTGGGAGGACCACTCGTCGGCCAGTTCGGCCATGGTGGAACTGGGGGTGATCGGGTAGATGGAGCAGAGTTCGCTCAGCCGGTAGGCGACGTCGGCGGCGGCCTCGTTGCCGTCGATGATGGTGCGCTGGTTCATCGCTGGCCCTCCGGGATCATCTCGATGGCGTGCACGGGGCACTGCTCGTAGCAGGTGGCGCATCCGGTGCAGCGTTCGTAGTCGAAGCGGTACCGGTTGCCGGGCCCGAGTTTGATGACGGCGTCCTCCGGGCAGGCGCCGTAGCAGCCGTCGCACTCGAAGCAATTGCCGCAGGACAGGCAACGCCGGGCCTCGAACTCGGCCTCCTTCGGGCTGAGGCCCGCGACGATCTCACCGAAGTCGGACACGCGCGTCTCGGGGGCCCGCTCGGCCTGGACCCGCCGGGTATGACCGCCGAAGTACCACAGGTTCATCTGGTCGAGGTGGACGAGCGGGTGTTTCGGGTCGCGCGGGGCGACGTCGAGGTTCAGCCACTTGTCGATGCAGCGGGCCGCTTTCTTGCCGTGCCCGACACCGACGGTGACGGTGCGTTCGCTCGGCACCATGTCGCCTCCCGCGAAGATGCCGGGAACGTTCGTCATGAGGGTGTCGGGATCGACCCGCACCACGTCCCGGTCGAAGATCATGCCGGGGATGGCGTGGAGGAAACCGGTGTCGGCCTCCTGCCCGACGGCCAGGATCACGGTGTCGGCGGCGAGTTTCTCGAATCGCCCGGTGCCGTGCGCCCTGCCCTCCTCGTCGAGTTCCATGATCTCGACGGTCAGGTCCTCCTCACCCATCTCGGTGATGGTCCGCAGCCAGTTCATCCTCACCCCCTCCTGCTCCGCGCTCTCGCGTTCCTCGGTGTGGGCGGGCATCTGCTCCACGGTGCGGCGGTAGACGATCACCGACTCCTCGGCGCCCAGGCGACGGGCCACGCGGGCCGCGTCCATGGCGGTGTTGCCGCCGCCGTAGACCGCGACCCGGCGTCCGATGACGAGCCTCTCGCCCTTGGCGACGTCACGCAGGAAGCTGACTGCGTCGACCATCCTGGTGGCGTCGGCCGAGGGAATATCCACGCGTTTGGACAGGTGGGCACCGATGGCCACGAACACCGCGTCGAAACGACCCGCCACCTGCGTGGCGAGCAGGTCGGTGACCGGCGTGTTGTTGCGGATCACCACCCCCATGTCGGTGATGCGCGCCACCTCGGCATCCAGGACGTCGCGAGGCAGCCGGTACTCGGGGATCCCGTAACGCATCATGCCGCCGGGGGCGTCGGCGGAGTCGTGGATCTCCACCTCGTGACCGAGGCGGCGCAGGTGGTAGGCGGCTGACAGCCCAGAGGGCCCGGCGCCGATGATCAACACCCGCCGCCCGGAGTCGCGGCTCGGCGTCTCGAACCGCCAGCCGCGCTCCAGGGCCAGGTCCCCCAGATAACGTTCGACCGAATGGATGGAGACGGCCGCGTCGAGATCCTTGCGGTTGCAGGCCGTCTCGCAGGGGTGGTAACAGACACGGCCGTGAATGGCCGGGAAGGGGTTGTCGGCGGTGAGCTGCCGCCAGGCCGCCTCGTGCTGACCCGCTTTTATCAGGCGCAACCACTCCTGGATGTTCTCCCCCGCAGGGCATCCCGCATTGCAGGGGGGCAGCATATCCAGGTAGACGGGTTTCCTGGATCGCACCGGAGCGACCCGTCCCGTGGTTGTCAGTAAATTGGGCAGACCTGTCACATCATCGCGCTCGGTCATGGTTTCCCTCCGTCGCTACGACTATTTCCGCCAATGGTAGGACGTTCGAGGGACACCATGCCCCGTAAATTCGCGAGGGAAACCGCGCCTATTGAGGATAGGCTGCACTCATCTCCGTCAGTTGGCGGAGCTCCTCTGCGCTTCCTCCTTCACTTTCTCCGGGTCGAGTTCCTTGACCTGGGTCACGAGATCATCGAGCTGGGTTCCGTTCAACAGGCCGCTCTGCCGGAACACCAGGACACCGGCACGAAATGCCATGATGGTGGGGATGGACTGGATGTCGAGGGCGAATGCCAGATCCTGTTCGGCCTCGGTGTCCACCTTGCCGAAGACGACTCCGTCGTGACGCCCGGAGGCCTCCTCGAAGATCGGGGCAAAACGACGGCACGGGCCGCACCACGAGGCCCAGAAGTCGACGAGTACGACATCGTTCCCCTCGATGGTGGGACGAAAGTTTTCCTTGGTCAGAGTCGTGGTTGTCATGTTGCCTCATTTCGGGTTTCGTTGTTCGTTTCAACCAACGGCCACTTCGCCCGGTTTATTCCCCCACGGGTCACTGCGAATCAGCGGGCGGCGACGAAGAGCAGCTCCGCGACCGCCTCGTCCACCGTGACCGCCTCGTCACCGACGCAGAACCTGAGGTCGATCCCCACACGACGCACCACGAACTCCACTCCCGGCCGGAGCCCCAGGGCAGCGAGCGCCGAGAGAACCTCCGCGTCGGCCTGCAGGTTCTCGCTCATCCGTTCCATGGTGACGGTCACCTCACCGCGGTTCGGAACCACCTCCGACAGCGGCACGACTCCTTCCCGGAAGGGCACGTGATCGTGGTCCACCCCGAGGTCCCTGAGCCCGGGGATGGGGTTGCCGTAGGGGGAGCGGGTCGGCGAGTCGAGGATCCCGAGCAGCCGGCGCTCGACATCATCCGAGATGACGTGTTCCCAGCGGCACGCCTCGTCGTGCACCTTCTCCCATTCGAGACCGATCACATCGGTGAGCAGACGCTCCGCGAGCCGGTGTTTGCGCATCACGTCGCGCGCCAGCCGGGCACCCTTCGGGGTGAGTTTGATCGTGCGGTCCGCCTTGACGGAGAGCAGGCCGTCACGCTCCATCCGCGCCACGGTCTGGGAGACGGTGGGCCCGGACTGGTGAAGGCGCTCGGCGATCCGGGCCCGCAGCGGTGGCACCCCTTCCTCCAAGAGTTCATACACGGTACGCAGATACATCTCTGTGGTGTCGATCAGCTCGCTCATGCCTCACACGCCTCCTTGACAGCAATGGTAATGATGTTTGGCGACACCGGGACGCGTAATCGCTGTACATCGCGAAATTCCCAACACGTGGGCTGCGAGGATGTATTCCATGGCGCGCACCCCGGATGGAAGATCCCTCATCGGCAACCTCGTGAGACTCGACCCCACCCTGGCATCGGACCGAGCAGACCTGGTCGAGGCGCTCGACGATCCGCGGGTTTTCGCACACGGGTACGCGGGGGGCGCCACGGACCGGGTGGCAGCGATCGAGCGTCTGATCGCCGGCGCGGGCAGGGACCGGGTCATGTACACCATCCGCTTGACCGGCGACACCCGGCTCGGACCGGCGGGCGAGGTGGTCGGAACCACCTCCCTGGGTGATCTCGACACCGGGGCACAACGCGCCCACGCGGGCTGGACGGCGTACCGACCTGCCCTGTGGGGCAAGGGTCTGAATGCGGAGGCAAAGCTCCTGCTGCTGGGACACGCCTTCGAGGACTGCGGTTTCGAGCGGGTGAAACTCCAGACCGACTCCATCAACCGGCGTTCCCGGGACGCGATCTCCCGACTGGGGGCCGTGCAGGAGGGAGTGCTGCGGCATCACCAACCGCGCGCAGACGGCTCATGGCGCGACACCGTGGTCTTCTCGATCCTCTCGGCTGAGTGGCCGGCGGTGCGGGCCGGCCTGGAGTCAAGGGTACGGGCCACTCTCGTTGAAACCGGTTAGCCGGCACGTGAGCGAAGCGAACGGCTCGAACGGCTGAGTCGAAACCACTACTCGCACCCGGTGGCCAGAACCCGACCACAAAACCCCGGACACCCTCACCACGGTTTCGACACGCCCCACTCGCTGACGCTCGCAGGCCGGCTCAACCGGCTTCGGGGTGGCTTTGGCGCCTCTCAGCGGATGCGTTTCCCCCGCCGCCAGACCTGTTGCAACTCCCCCGCATCGTCCACGACGCAGATGTCGGCGCGGTTGCCGACCTCCAGGGTCCCGACCCCCTTCAACCCGTGCCAGCGCGCCGGGGTGGTGGCCGCGATCCGGGCGGCCTCGGGAATGCTCAGCCCCACCCGGCCGACGACGAAGCTGAACGCCCTGGCCATGGTCAGGGTGGAGCCCGCGATGGAGCCGGGGGCGCCGTCGGCGGTGACGAGCCGGGCGGTTCCGTCCCGGACCTCCACGTCGAGCTCCCCCAGCAGGTAGCGTCCGTCACCCTGCCCGGTGGCGCTCATGGCGTCGGTGACCAGGCAGATGCGATCGGTCCCGGCCGTCTCGATGGCCATCCGGGCGATCACGGGCCGGTGGTGGATACCGTCGCAGATCAGTTCGCACATCACGCGGTCGTCGGTGAGCAGCACGGGCACGGGACCGGGTTCGCGGTGGTGGATGGAACGCATCGCGGAGAACAGATGCGTGGCGATGCAGGCCCCCCAGTCGATGGACGCGGCCGTGACGTGTTCGTCGGCGTCGGAGTGCCCGAAGGCCACCTTGACGCCCGCCCGCGTGAAACGCCGGGTGGCGTCCTCTCCTCCGTCTCGTTCGACTGCCAGGGTGACCATGCGCAGCGCCGGTCCGCCCGCCGATATGAGCCGTTCGACGAGTTCCGGTTCGGGGTCGCGCAGCAGACCGGGATCGTGGGCGCCCCTCCGGGCCTCGGACAGGAAGGGACCCTCGAGGTGAATGCCGTCGAGTTCACCGGATTCGACGAGCCCGCGCAGCACCCGGCACTGGGCCTCCAGCTTCTCGATGGGCTCGGTGACGGTGGATGCGAACAGGGTGGTGGTTCCCTGGGAGCGGTGATACTCGATGGCGCGTAGGTTGGCGGCGGGATCCGGGTCGCCGAAGCTGACGCCGACCGCGCCGTGGCAGTGGGTGTCGACGAAACCCGGCACCGCCCAGGATTCACCGGTTCCCCCTCCTGGGGTGATGGCCGCCACCCGGCCGTCTGCGATCTCGATGACCGCGTTCTCGATCGTCCCCTCCGGCGTCACCGCCCGCCCGACCCGCAGCTTCGTCATACCCCCATCCAAGCACCAGTCCTCTTCCCATCCGTCGAACCACTCAGTCCGGTTTCGCAGGTACGTGGGACAATTCGGGGGTGATCGCCATCCCCGAAGACCTCCTCCCCGCAGACGGCCGTTTCGGTTCGGGCCCCGCCAAGGTGCGGCCCGAGGCCCTGGAATACCTCTCGCTGCGTGGCGACATCCTGGGCACCTCGCATCGCCAGGCCCCCGTGAAACAGCTCGTCGCGACGGTTCAGGATGGGCTGCGGGAGCTGTACCGGCTGCCGGAGGGATACCGGGTGGTGCTCGGCAACGGGGGCTCCACCGTGTTCTGGGATGTCGCGGTCTGTTCCCTGATCGAGCGGCGCTCCGCGCATGCCGTCTTCGGGGAGTTCACCCGTAAGTTCGCGCGCGCCGCCGCGGCGGCCCCGTTCCTCGCCGGCCCGGCCGTCACGGAGTGCGACCCGGGTGCCGTGGTCCTGCCCGTCCCGGAGGACGCGGACGTGGTGGCGTGGGCGCAGAACGAGACCTCCACGGGCGCCGCCGCCCCGGTGGAAAGGATCGGCGACGGCCTGGTACTGATCGATGCCACGTCGGCTGCGGGCGGGATGGCCGCCGACATCTCGCGAACGGATGTCTACTACTTCGCCCCGCAGAAGAACTTCTCCTCGGACGGGGGGGTGTGGGTGGCGTTCTGTTCCCCGGCCGCGCTGGAGCGCGCTGAGCGGATCGCCGCCTCGGGCCGTTGGATCCCGGAGTCGCTGAACCTGGGCGTCGCGGCCTCAAACTCGGCCAGGAACCAGACCCTCAACACCCCGGCCATCGCGACCCTGCTGCTGCTCGAGGACCAGATCAACTGGCTGCTGGGCCTGGGTGGGATCGACGCCGCCGAGGAACGTTGCCGACGGATGAGCGATCACCTGTACGGCTGGGCGGAGACCTCTTCGTACGCGACCCCGTTCGTCACCGATCCCGCGCACCGCTCCCCCGTCGTCGCAACCATCGACCTGACCCCCGAAGTGGATGCCGCCCGTGTGATAGCGGAGCTGCGCAGCAACGGGATCGTGGACATCGACCCCTACCGTGCGCTGAAACGCAACCAGCTGCGGATCGGAACCTACGCATCCGTCGACCAGGCCGACGTGGAGGCGCTGACCGCGTGCATCGACCACGTCGTGGAAAGACTGTGAGAAGGTGCGGTCCCCTACTTCTTGCGGAAGAAGACCACGGCCCCCAGCGCGAGGGCCAGCACCGCGGCAGCCGCGATGGCGAGGCGGGTGCCACCCCGCGCCGGCTGGGTGGTCTTCTCCTCAGGATCCGGCGCGGTTGTCTCCTGCGGGGTGGGTGAGGCGCTGTCCCCGGGGCTCTCGGAAGGGACCGGGGACGCGGTTTCGGAGGCCTCGCCCGACGGCGAGATCGTGACGGTACCGTCGGATGTGGGGACAGCTTCCTCCCGAAGCTGCGGTCCCGCCCCCACCAGCATCCTGTCCCCGCTGAACGTGGTGATCGACTCCCCGTCGGGGGCACCCTGATAGGTGAGGGTGGCGCGGGTTTCCCAGCTGGAGGCGTCGACGACCTGCACCCCGGATTGGGTTCTCAACGCCATGGTGACGCCGTCGGAGAGGAAAACCCCGTCGGTCACCCCCGCCGGGGCGTCGGAGGCGCGGCTCAGTTTGTTCACTCCCGAACGCGATGGTTCCAGTTCGGCGTAGTAGATGCCCGGGTTCTCGCCCGCCGTCACGACGTAGATGCGCCCCCTGCCCGAGACCAGCACCGACTTGGCGTCGTGCGCCCCGTCCGGGTAGCGGAAGTCGTAGGCGTTGTAGGACTGGTTGCCAACTTCGGACGGGAGCTTGTACACGGTGATCTTGTTGCGCTTGCCCCCGGAATCCCCGACGTCGCCGACGTAGAGAGAACCCGAGTACAGGGCCAGACCCTGCACGGACTCGGTGTCGGCGGAGAAACTGACGGAGCCCAGCCCCGCACCCTTGGCGTCGGTGACCATGATGCGCGTCCCGTCGGTCTCGGACACCGCGAACAACCGCGACGACTGCTGGTCGAAGGCCACTCCCGTCAGGGGGCCAGCTGCATCGGAAATGGTGACGTCGGCCAGGGCCGGGGTTCCCCCCCAGACCAGGCACGCCGTCGCCGCAGCGACTGCGGCGATGCGTCGAATGGATCTCATGGTGTCGGCCAGCATACTGGGCTTTGCCCTGTAGGCTGTGTTTCATGCGAGCGATGAGGCTCTTCGGCATTCGCATCGACGATGTCCGGGACATCTTCGGCGCCCCACCCGAGGTGGCGGAGGCGCTGACAAGGGTGTTCGCGCAACGTTACCCCGCTCCGGTCATGAAACGCCGCTGGGGGCTGTTCCGGCGCAATCCCGACCTGGAGGTGGATCCCTCGCGTCCCCTGATGCGGGACGCGAGCACCCTCCTGGAAGGCGGGTTCGTTCCCCAGGAACGGCTCGGACAGTGCTGGGAGGTGCTCCTGCTGTGGCTGGAACACCTGGCGGACCCCGCCACCCGGATCGAGTACCGGCGTCTCGACTCGGTGGAGTTCGACCTGGCACGCCGGGGCCTGCCCTCGACGCTGTCGGTGACCCGCCTGGGCAAACGACCGCTCGGCATCCCGCTGATGCCCCTGGCCGGGATGCAGGCGGGCTACGGTCATCGCACCCACGCCGCAGCCACTCGCGAGGCCCTCGGGGAGATAGATCCTGAAACCCTCGACGAGGCCACCCGGGAAGTCGTGACTCCTCTCCTGGAGTTCCTCCGGGATCTGTCCGACGAGAAGGATGTCGTCGTGGTGGATCAGGCGGTCCCGAAGGAAACGGCCTGATCCACCGGCCGGGAAGGAAACCCGGGCGTTACTCGATCACGACCACCAGGTCCCCGCCGTCGAGCTGTGTGGTGCCGATCAGCACCACCCGTTTGACCACGCCCGCGACGGGCGCATTGATGGCGGCCTCCATCTTCATGGCCTCGATGGTGGCGACCTGATCTCCGGCAGCGACCTCGTCGCCCTCAGCGACGGTCACGGTCACGGCCCCCGCGAACGGCGCGGCGACGTGCCCGCGGTTGCCCGGGTCGGCCTTCTCCGCGGAGGCCACCTCCGATTCGAGGGAGTTGTCGCGCACCCTGACCGGGCGCAGCTGGCCGTTCAGGAGGGTCATGACGTTGCGTCTGGCCCATTTGTCGGGGGCGCCGATGGCCTCCAGGCCGAGCAGCAGCGTGACGCCCTTCTCCAGCGCGACGGGGTATTCGTGGCCGGGTTCCATCCCGTACAGGTAGGGAATCGTCGGCAGCACGGAGACGTCGCCGAACTCGTCGCGTCTCTGCTCGAACTCGCGCGTCGGGCCGGGGAACAGCAACCGGTTGAGGGTTCGCTGCCGCTCGATTCCCGGGGTTTCCAGCAGGACGAGATCCTCGGGTGCCACCTCCGTGATGCGCGGCGGTTTGCGGCGACCCTCCAGGGCGCGGGTGCGGAACGGTTCCGGCCAGCCTCCCGCGGGTTCACCCAGCTCCCCGTTGAGGAAGCCGATCACCGAGTCCGGGATGTCGAAGCGGCGCGGTTCCGCGGCGAACTCCGCCGGATCGGCGCCGACCGCCACCAGGTGCAGCGCCAGGTCACCCACCACCTTCGACGAGGGCGTGACCTTCGTGGGGCGTCCCAGGATCTTGTCGGCGGCGGCGTACATCGCCTCGATGGCCTCGAACTTGTCGCCCAGGCCGAGCGCGATGGCCTGCTGGCGCAGGTTGGACAGCTGCCCGCCCGGGATCTCGTGGCTGTAGACGCGCCCCGTCGGCGCCGGAAGCCCCGATTCGAAGGGTTTGTAGACCCTGCGGACCGCCTCCCAGTAGGGTTCCAGGTCCAGCACCGCCGCCGGGTCGATGTCCGGGGCACGGTCGGTGCCCTCGAGGGCCATCAGCAACGCCGACATGGGCGGCTGCGAGGTGGTCGACGACATCGCCGAGTTCGCGACGTCGACCGCGTCCACGCCTGCGTCGATGGCGGCCATCAGGGTGGCGAGTTGGCCTCCCGTGGTGTCGTGGGTGTGGAGGTGGACGGGCAGTTCGAACCGTTCCCGGAGTGCTGCGACGAGTTTCGCGGCGGCGGCGGGCCTGAGCAGCCCCGCCCTGTCCTTGATCGCCAGGATGTGCGCCCCAGCCTCGACGATTCGTTCGGCGAGTCGCAGGTAGTGATCGAGGGGGTAGGTCCTCTCGTCGGGGTCGAGGAGGTTCGCGGTGTAGCAGAGCGCCACCTCCGCCACGGATTCGGTGTCGTTGACCACCGCGTCGATCGCGGGGCGCATCTGTTCGACGTCGTTGAGGGCGTCGAAGATGCGGAAGATGTCCACCCCGACCTCGGCGGCCTCCGAGACGAAGGCCCGGGTCACCTGGGTCGGGTAGGGGGTGTAGCCGACGGTGTTGCGACCGCGCAGCAGCATCTGCAGGTTCTGGTTCGGCATGGCGGCCCGCAGCTTCGCGAGGCGCTCCCACGGGTCCTCGCCGAGGAACCGCAGCGCCACGTCGTAGGTGGCCCCTCCCCAGCACTCGACGGAGAACATCCCGGGCAGCAGCCGCGCCTGCCAGGGAGCCACCGCCACCAGGTCGCGGGTGCGCACCCGCGTGGCCAGCAGCGACTGGTGGGCGTCGCGGAAGGTGGTGTCGGTGACACCCACGGCCCGCTGCTCACGCAGGGCCCTGGCGAATCCGGCCGGGCCGAGGGCGAGAAGTCGCTGGCGGGAACCGTCGGGGATCCGACCCGCGGGCAGTGTCCCGGGCAGCTTCGCCGAGGGGTCCAGGGACGTGGGGGCGGGCCCGTTGGGCTGGTTCACGGTGACGTCGGCGAGGAAACGGGCCAGCTTGGTTCCGCGGTCCGCCGGGATGCGTCCCGTCAGCAGGTGGGGCCTCTCGTCGATGAACGAGGTGGTCACCGCGCCGCTTCCGAAGTCCGGGTCCTCCAGGACCGCACGCAGGAAGGTGATGTTGGTCGCGATGCCCCGGATCCTGAACTCCGCCAGCGCACGCCTGGCCCTGACCACGGCGTCGTGGAGGTTGCGGCCGCGGGCGGTGAGTTTGACCAGCAGCGAGTCGAAGTGGGGGCTGACCTCCACCCCGGTGCCGGTGGTGCCGCCGTCGAGCCGGATGCCCGCGCCGGATGCGGAACGGTAGGCCTGGATCACGCCGGTGTCGGGCCGGAACGAGTTCGCAGGGTCCTCGGTGGTGATGCGGCACTGCAGGGCGGCGCCGCGGATGTGCAGCTCGTCCTGGCGGATCCCGATCTCCTCCAGGGTCTCCCCGGATGCGATCCGAAGCTGCGCCTGCACCAGGTCGACATCGGTGATCTCCTCCGTGACGGTGTGCTCCACCTGGATGCGGGGGTTCATCTCGATGAACACGTGACTGCCGGCCCGCGGCCCCGAGGTCTCGACGAGGAACTCGACGGTCCCGGCGCAGGTGTAGTCGATGGCCTTGGTGAACTTCACTGCGTCGGCGGTCAGCGCTGCGCGCAGCTCGTCGCTGATGTGGGGGGCGGGGGCGATCTCCACCACCTTCTGGTGGCGGCGCTGGATGGAGCAGTCGCGTTCGAAGAGATGAACGACGTTGCCCTGGTGGTCGGCCAGCACCTGCACCTCGATGTGGCGGGGAGCCGCGACGGCCTGCTCCACGAACACCGTCGGGTCGCCGAACGCCCCTTCGGCCTCGCGCATCGCGGCCCCCAGTTCCTCGCCGAAACGGGCGGGGTCGTCGACGCGCCTCATGCCGCGGCCACCGCCGCCCGCGACGGCCTTGATGAACACCGGGAAACCGATCTCCTGGGCGCCGGCGATCAGCTCATCGGGGTCGGTGGACGGCGGCGTCGACCTGAGGGTCGGCACCCCCACCCTGCGGGCCTGTTCCAGGGCCCGCACCTTGTTGCCCGCCAGTTCCAGCACCTCGGCGGAAGGGCCGACGAAGGTGATCCCGTTGGCGGCGCAGGCCGCGGCGAGGTCGGGGTTCTCGGAGAGGAAGCCGTAGCCGGGATAGACCGCATCGGCCTCGGATTCCTTCGCCACGCGAATGATCTCGTCGATGTCCAGGTATGCCTTGACGGGATGGTCCCGCTCCCCGATCAGGTAGGACTCGGAGGCCTTGATCCGGTGGTCGGCGTTGCGGTCCTCGTAGGGGAAGACGGCAACGGTCCTGCACCCCAGTTCGAAGGCGGCACGGACGGCTCGAACGGCGATCTCGCCTCGGTTGGCGACAAGGACCTTCTGAAACATGCGCCAAGACTAGTGGCAAAACGGAACGGAGACTCAGCCCTCCTGGGGCTCGGTTTCCCGGGCATGGACCGCGGAGAGCCGGTACAGACCCCAACCGAGGAAGCTGAAGAGCAGACCCGCACCCATCACGAGGGCCGAGACCCCGAATGCCATGACGGAGGTGAACAGGGATGCACGCACGAAGTTTCCTGTCTCGACCATGGTGCGGGTCGCCTGGAGCTGCTCGGCCGTGGTGGTGTCACCGGCATCCCGGGCCTCCTGGACCTTGGCACCCAATTCGGCGTAGGTGAGACCGTTGCTGGCCGCACGGGTGTGCTGCTTGACCGCCTCGGCCTGGTAGAAGGCGGTGAGGGGGCCCGTCACCTTCGAGCCCGCGAAGGCCGGGGCGTCGTTTGCAACGGTGATGTTCTCGGATGCGAGCTGCGTGGACGTGATTCCCCAGGCGAAGGCCCCGGAGACAAGCATGAGAACGCCCGCTATGAAGGACGCGAGACCGGCGAACCTGGCTGATTTCATTGTCGTTCCTTTCCCACCCCGGGCTCCCACCCAACGGGTCGATGAAATTTAAACTAACTGATGTGGAAGGCTACGTGAGTCTTCCCGGAAAACCAACAGGTTTCACGAACGCCCCGCCCCACAAGACCAAAGGGACGACACACGACTTTCGCCCCCCGGCCATGCTCAGCCGATGAGGGCCAGCAGCGGGCCCTGCAGGAAGTACACGATGAAAAGCGCGGCGACGACGTACATGAGCGGATGCACCCGCTTCGCGTGTCCACGGATCACCTTGATGAAGACGTGGGCGAGGAAACCCACGCCGATGCCGACGGTGATGGAGTAGGAGAACGGCATGAGGATGATGGTGAGGAATGCGGGGATGCCCACCTCGGGATCGTTCCAGTCGACGTCGACCACCTGCTCGATCATCAGGAAACCGACGAACACCAGCACCGGTGAGGCCGCCTCGGATGGCACCATGTTGATGATCGGCGACAGGAAGACGGCCACCAGGAAGGCCAGCCCGGTGACGACGGAGGCCAGCCCCGTGCGGGCCCCTTCACCGACGCCCGCCGTCGATTCGACGTAGCAGGTGTTCGACGATACCGATCCGAGCCCGCCGGCCACAGCGCCCAAGGAGTCGACCAGGAGGATCTCGGTGACGTGGCCGGGCATGCCGTGCTCGTCCAGCAGTTTGCCCTCGGAACCAACGGCGACGACGGTGCCCATGGTGTCGAAGAAGTCGGCGAGCAAAAGCGAGAACACCAGCACCATCAGGCCCAGGAAGGTGGGGAAACTGAAGTGGCCGTCGACGTAGAAGGCCCCGATCATGTCGACCCGGAACAGCAGCCCGAGGTCGGGCAGGGAGAAGTTCGTCAGGGCTGGCACGTTCAGTGCCCAGCCGCTGGGGTTGTCCGCACCGACATGGGCACCGACGTGCCCCACGGCCTCGATGATGATCGCCATCAGCGTCGCGGCGACGATGGAGATCAGCATCGCGCCCTTGACCTTCAGCACGTGCAGGGCGATGAGCAGACCCAGCCCGATCACGAACACGAGAATGGGCCAGCCGGTCAGCGACCCGGAGATGCCGAGCTCGACGGGCGGGGAACCGGCAGGTTTGCGCACCACCCCCGCGTTGATGAGCCCGACGAAGGCGATGAACAGCCCGATGCCGACGGAGATCGCGGTCCGCAGGGTCTTCGGCACGGCCTTGAACACGGCCGTGCGGAACCCGGTGAGCACGAGGACCGTGATGAGAATCCCCTCCCACACCACGAGTCCCATGGCCTGCGGCCAGGTCATCTTCGGCGCAAGCGTGTAGGCGACGAGGGCGTTGAGACCCAGCCCCGTGGCGAGCCCCATCGGGAAACGGCCGACCAGCCCCATGAGGACGGTCATGATCCCGGCGATGAACGCGGTGGCAGCAGCAACCATTCCGATCGATGCGCCGACCGCGGCGGCGTCCACCTGCGTCATGCCGGCGTCCAGGAATTTCGGTGCCCCGGAGATGAGATTGCCGTTGATGTCGGTGGCGGTGCCGATGATGAGCGGGTTCAGCGCGATGATGTAGGCCATCGCGAAGAACGTCACCAAACCGCCGCGAACCTCCTGACCGATGCTGGAACCGTGCCTCGAGATGCGGAAGTGGCGTTCAAGCCAGGATGCGTTCAGGGGAGCGCCCGAGCTCCCGGGGAGCTTGGCGGCTTTCGGGGATTTCATGACCACGTATCGGGATCATAGACCCGGAAACACGGCTGGGGACAGCACCCGCGCAAGGACGATCAGTCAAATAGCCGTTCGTCAATTCCAATGGTGTCGAACACCGGGGCGGGCAGCTCCCGGGCTCGTTCGGCGGCCACCACGTCGGAGTGTCCCCCACAACCGTGTTCAAGACTGACCACGCGCGCATCCGAGGGCGAGTACTCGTTCGCACAGGCACCGAACAGGGTGCCGAGCGATCCACGCAGCGGCACGAAATATCCGCAGGACGAACAGGTGGCGGGGGCGTGTCTGCTGGATTCATCGCCGTTGCCCGGAGCACCGGAGAGCCAGCGCTCCGCCGTGGTGTCGCGCCCGACGGCCGAGAGCACCCGTTCCCTTCCAATACCCAGCTCGGCGACGGTGGAGCGCAGCTGCGTCCACTCCGCTGGGTCGGCGTCGGCAGGCAGGTCCGTCGCGGCGAAACCGGGCTCGAGGCGCGGGTCGTTGTCCGGGGTCGCCATGAGCATTCCGGGCCCGATGTCCCCGGCCTGGATGCGCTGTTCCCAGGGGACCCAGGCCGGAGCCAGCAGCGCCTCGGCGCTGGGCAACAGCACCACTTCGTTGATGGTGGCGGTCCGGGCCCGGGAGGCGCGCACCAGCGTCACCGCCCAGTACCAGTCCGGGTAGCCCGCCAGCAGGCAGGCGAAGGAATGGGTCACGACCCGCTCCCCCTCGGCCACCACCCCGAGGTGCTCACCAACAGCGCCGTCTCCCCCGCACTCGATGGCCGCGGCGCGGGCCAGATCGATCGCGGAGGCGGCAACCGAATCAATTCTCAGTGTCGCCACTCTCACAGCTCCAGTTCATCGGCCACGCGCCGCAGCACCGCTGCGATCTTCGCACCGTGTTTGTCATCCGGGTAGCGGCCGTGCCGGTACCCGTTGCCCAGGGCGTCGAGCATCTTGATCAGGTCCTCGACGATCACGGCCATGTCCTGGGCCTTCTTCCGCGACGCCTTGGACAGCGATGGCGGAACCTCCACCAGGCGCACGGACAGGGCCTGCTCACCGCGGCGACCCTCGATCACCCCGAATTCCACCTTCTGCCCGGGCTTCAGCGACGTCACACCCTTGGGTAGCACCCCGACCCGGACGAAGACGTCACCGCCCCCGTCCTTCGTGATGAACCCGAATCCCTTGTCGGCATCGAAGAAGCGAACTCGTCCGGTGGGCATGGCAGGCTCTCCCTCGTGGTCGTGGCTGGCAGGCAAGTCTATCTCGCCCCGACGCCCAGGAAAACCCGGGAAAGACTGTGCTCATCGCCCTGGTCAGATCAGAATGTCGACGACGTGACGGAAGTAGTCGGCATGGCTCAACCCCGTGGCCGCGGCCTCGTCGACCACCACGAGGGCGCTCGGGTGGAACTGGAGGATCGAGGCCGGGCACACCGCCGCAACGGGCCCCTCGATCATGGCGGCGATCGCATCGGCCTTGTGCCGCCCCGTGGCCACCATGACGACGTGCCGGGCCTCCATGATGGTTCCCAGCCCCTGGGTCACACAGTGCGCGGGAACCGGTTCGCCCTCGTCGAAGAACCGGGCATTGTCGGCACGGGTTCGCTCGGTCAGGGTCTTGACACGGGTGCGGGAGGCGAAAGACGAGGTGGGCTCGTTGAAGCCGATATGGCCGTTGCTGCCGATGCCCAGCACCTGCACGTCCACGCCTCCCGCGGCCTTGATGGCCTGGTCGTACTCGAGGGCTGCTGCAGCCAGGTCGGGAGTGAAGCCGTTCGGCACGCGCACCCGGGCGGGATCCATCCTCAGCGGCTCAACCACCGTGCGCAGAATGGTCTGCCGGTAGCTGAGCGGGTGCTCCGGGGCAATGCCCACGTACTCGTCGAGGGCGAAACCGAGACCGTGCGAGAAATCAACCTCTCCCGCCGCAACCCTGCGGGCCAGCTCGTTGTAGAGGGTCAGCGGAGAGCTGCCCGTGGCGAGCCCCAGCACCGGGGTCGTGAGCCCCTCGACCCACTGGAGAACTCGATTCGCAGCGATCTGACCGACCTGCTGCTCGTCGGAACAGATGACCACTTCCATTGCCGGGCTCCTTCACCACACGGTCGAAAACCGCTCATATTCGTTTCAAAATGAACAGTACGCCGCGGAAAACTGCTCGGCACGCTCAGCAAACATCTGCGTATCAATCACTCAACCGCCATGCTCAGTGCCCCGGCGCCAAGCCGTGGGAGGCCGCTCCTCGCCCCGCTACTCTGGTGGCCATGGCTTCCTGGACTGACGGGGCTGCTTATGCTCCACTCGAACGGCCAGACGGTTTCGCGACTCCCGAGACGGCTCCGCTACCCGTGGCCGAGCCCGCGCCACAGCTGACCCCGGGAGCCGTCGCGCCTCCCTCCGGTTTCGCGCCGATGCCATCGTCCGTGGCGTTGGAGAATCTTGGTAGGAAGGAAATCAGCCGCCGCAATCCCACGGCCCCTTTCGATGTGTCCTCCGCATTGATGATGGCGTACACGGGGTACGGGCCCCGTGACCCGAGGCAGCCCTTCGCGGTCGCAGCGATCCCCTCGTCCCAGGCCTCGTTGACGCCACCCGACCCGGCCTCCCGTCTGAACCTGCCGCCGAACCCGTATCAGCCGATGGGCGCGATCCCGTACCCGCCGGTCCCCCAGTACGGCCAGACCGCATCCGTCCCCATGACCCCGGCGCAGCGAAGCCTCCTGCTCATCGCCGGTGCCGCGTCCCTCCTGGGGGGGTTCCTACCCGCCGCCCTCCCCCTGCTCCTCGTGGCGGGCGGCGTCTTGCTGCTGCGTGCCGGCGCGACGGGGCGCCCGATAGGAATTGCATCCTTCGTCACGGGGAGCCTGCTGCTCCTGGCGATGCTCGCGAGGATGCAGAACCTGCTGACCGGGCTCGGCCTGTGGGTCGGGCTGGTCTTCGCAATCGCCTGCGTGGCAATCGCGCTCAGCTCAGCGCGGCGCTGACCCGTTCCCACTCGACCGGGTTCAGCGGCACCGTCGACTCCTCCCGGTCGGCCAGCGTCAGGGGATGGGCAGGATCGGCCATGACGATTTCGGCCACCCGCGGCGGCCAGACTTCTTCCGGCAGCGAGTCGAGCCGCCACCAGCGAAAACCCTTCATGCGGTTCTTCTCGGCCTCTGTCCAACCCAGGCTGCTCGGCTCGAAACGTCGCACCCGTGCGAGGAAGAAAAGATCGTCCTGCACCCGGATGCGATCGGAGTAGCCGTGACAGGCCCGGCCCCGCGCCACCGGGCCGACGAGATCGGCAGGAGTCAGCCGCAGCCCGGTCTCCTCCTCCACCTCGCGGCAGGCAGCCTCCGCGGGGTTCTCCTCGTTGTCGATGCCGCCGCCCGGCGTCACCCACCAAGAGGATCCGGGGATGCCGGGGTCGGAATCGTTCAGCAGCAGCACCTCCTCGTCCGCGATCAGCAGCACCCGGGCGCCACGACGCAGTTTGAGGGGACGGGGTTTCACCGCGACCTCCTGGCTGCGACCGTCTGCTCGTCGATCAGCTCCCGCCAGGTGCGAACCAGATCGGAATCGACGTAGGCCTTGTAGCTGCCGCCGGGCCGGGCGGACCCACCGATGTGGAAGGCCCGCACCCCGGCGCGGACCAGCCACGGGACGTGCTCGGGTCGCAGCCCTCCCCCGGCCATGATCACCCGCGCGATCCCCGGGCTGGAGCGGGCCCGCTCCAGGAGCTCGTCGAGTCCGTGCTCGACACCGCGGGCCGAACCTGCGGTGAGCACCTGGTCGAGGCGCGGCAGGGTGGCCAGGTCCTCCCACGCGTCGTCGAAGTCCAGACAGTTGTCGACGGCCCGGTGGAAGGTCCAGGGGAAGTCACCGTCGGCGACGAGCGCGTTGCACACCTCGAGGTCGATGCCCGCGTGGCCGTTCAGGAACCCCAGCACCACCCCGTCGGCGCCATCGTCCAGGTAGGAGGCGATCAATCCCCGGAGCCGGACGAGTTCGCCCCCGTCGGTGCGGAACCCGGCTCGCAACCTCACCATGGGGCGGATCTGGATGGAGGTCGCGCGACGCACCTTCGCCACCATGGCGGGTTCCGGTGAGAGCCCGCCCTCGTCCAGGGTGCCGAGCAGCTCGACACGATCGGCCCCGCCCGCCTCGGCGCGCTTCGCGTCGGCCGCGTGCAGCGCGATCACCTCAAGCAGACCCATGCCCCTAGTCTGCCGAGTCCTCCTGCATCCGGTCCACACGGGGTAATCCACGTATTCCCCGCCCAGCCGATGCTGGGTGCCACGTGCTTCGCGGGCAGCGATGAAAAACAGATTTGATTGAACGCCGGAGGCATGGGTCTGTGCCACGGGTTTGCTCACAGGTAGAGCACCGGTCAGCAAACTCCTTGGTCAACGTACACGTGACGACAGCCACCCCGCTGTCGGAGCACCGGCCCAACCGCACACCGACTCTGTCCCCGCACGCCAGCTCCACCCCCTGAACGTTGGCCCTCCGGTGTAGCGCCGGCCCTGTGGTCGAAGGCCAGCGCTACAGCGCAGGCACACGACCGGAGGGCTGGCGGAACAGGCCGGGGGTGAAGTCAGGTGGGGCCTCCCGCAGGAGACCCCACCTCGTCGGGTTCGAGCGATCAGAAACCGCCCATGCCGCCCATCTCGTCCATGCCCGGGGCGCCGGCAGCGGCGGGAGCCTTCTCGGGCTTGTCCGCGATGACGGCCTCGGTGGTCAGGAACAGGGCCGCGATGGATGCGGCGTTCTGCAGCGCCGAGCGGGTGACCTTGGCCGGATCGATGATCCCGGCGGCCACCATGTCGACGTACTCGCCGGTGGCGGCGTTCAGGCCGTGGCCCTTCGGCAGCCCGGCGACCTTCTCCGCGATGACGCCGCCCTCGAGGCCGGCGTTCGTGGCGATCTGGCGCAGCGGGGCCTGCGCAGCGGCGAGGACGATGCTCGCGCCGACCTGCTCGTCGTCGTCCAGGCCCTCCACCTTGGCGGCCTTGGAGGCCTGCAGCAGCGCGACACCACCACCGGGCACGATGCCCTCCTCGACGGCGGCCTTCGCGTTGCGGACGGCGTCCTCGATGCGGTGCTTGCGCTCCTTCAGTTCCACCTCGGTGGCGGCACCGACCTTGATGACGGCCACGCCGCCGGCCAGCTTCGCCAGGCGCTCCTGCAGCTTCTCGCGGTCGTAGTCGGAATCGGAGTTCTCGATCTCGCGACGGATCTGGGCGACGCGACCCTCGATCTGGGCCTGTTCGCCACCGCCGTCGACGATGGTGCACTCGTCCTTGGTGACGATGACCTGGCGGGCCTTGCCCAGCAGGTCGAGGGTGACGGCGTCGAGCGACAGGCCGACCTCCTCGGAGATCACCTGGCCACCGGTCAGGATGGCGATGTCGCCCAGCATGGCCTTGCGGCGGTCACCGAAGCCCGGGGCCTTGACGGCGATGGACTTGAAGGTGCCGCGCAGCTTGTTGACGATCAGGCCGGCCAGGGCCTCGCCCTCGACGTCCTCGGCCACCACCAGCAGCGACTTGCCGGACTGCATGACCTTCTCCAGCACGGGCAGGAGGTCCTTCAGCGAGGAGATCTTGGAGTTGACGATCAGGACGTAGGGATCGTCGAGGGTGGCTTCCATCCGCTCCGGGTCGGTGACGAAGTACGGGGAGATGTAGCCCTTGTCGAAGCGCATGCCCTCGGTCAGTTCGAGTTCCAGCCCGAAGGTGTTGGACTCCTCGACGGTGATCACACCCTCCTTGCCGACCTTGTCCATGGCCTCGGCGATGATCTCGCCGACGGTGGGATCGGCGGCGGAGATCGACGCGGTGGCGGCGATCTGCTCCTTGGTCTCGACGTCGATGGCCAGTCCGGACAGTTCCTCGGCGATGGCGGCGACGGCGGCCTCGATGCCCTTCTTCAGGGCCATCGGGTTGGCGCCCGCAGTGACGTTGCGCAGGCCTTCGCGGACCATCGCCTGGGCAACGACGGTGGCGGTGGTGGTGCCGTCGCCGGCGATGTCGTCGGTCTTCTTGGCGACCTCCTTGACCAGCTCGGCGCCGATCTTCTCGTAGGGGTCGTCCAGCTCGATCTCCTTGGCGATGGAGACGCCGTCATTGGTGATGGTGGGGGCACCCCACTTCTTCTCGAGCACGACGTTGCGGCCCTTGGGGCCGAGGGTGACCTTCACCGCGTCTGCGAGGGTGTTCATGCCCCGCTCGAGGCCGCGGCGAGCCTCTTCGTTGAATTCGATGAGCTTTGCCATGGTGTTTCGGGAATCCTCCCGTCCAGCCGGGGCGGGGCCCCGGAATCCTGTTGTCTTGTTCGGTAGGAACAGTGCCCGCGACGGACGGCCCTTGGCCTCACCAACCCTACCGGTAGCACTCGGAGGTCCCGAGTGCCAACTACATTTTTAGCACTCCACCAGGGAGAGTGCAAAGGACATGCGTAGAATTCCCGGACATGACCCGCCCGGCGCAGGATCCGGGCCGACGACCCCGTGAGCACGGCGACAGCGGCTGTCCGCTTCGCACAGGCCTGCAGGCATCGGGCGGCCCCACACCGGAGTCGCCCCACAAGGGTTTCGAGACGCTGTCGAGGAAGGACCGGGAACCAGAAGGATGAGGACACTAGCGAGAATCCGTCCCGCCGCGGCATCCGACTGTCCCGCGATCCTGGAGGTCATGTTCTCAACCTCGGTGAGCCGTGAGTCGAGCTGGTGACTCAACACCGTGGAGTCCCTCGAGGCCAGGCTTGCTTCCGGCGGGGGTTTCGTCGCGGAGGTCGACGGCCGGGTGGTCGGGTGCGTCATGCATGTCGTCTCGGGCACGGACCTGGTGCTGCGCGGCCTGGCGGTGCGGCCGGAGCTCGGTGACCGGGGTATCGGCACCGCCCTGGTGGAGGCGGTCGAGGCCGGGGCGCGGAGCCGGGGTCTTCCCCGGGTGCTGCTGGCCGTCAGCGCCTCCAACCTCGAGGTCTGCGACTACTACCTGCGTCTGGGGTACGTCGTGAGCGATGAGCCCTATGCGCACGCCGTCCCGGGGCGTCCGGCGCCGGTGGTGTTCACCAAGGAGCTGTGACCCGGTCCCCCTGCCCGGGCTGTGATTCAGGGCAGCACCACCACTGTGATCAGGTCACCGGTGACGGTCCTCATCTTCAGCCCCGGAGCCTGCGTGCGGAGCGGGCGGCCTGGCGCTGGGCGCGCTGGCGGCGCAGCCGCTTGACCAGCAGCGGTTTGTAGCCGAGGGCCGCCGGGTCGTCTATGAGCGTGTTGAGCCGCTGGTAGTAGCGGGTGGTGGAGCAACCGAAACGCTCCATGATGGCCTGTTCCTTGGGAACCTCCAGGGTGAACCAGCGTTCCTCGAAGTCGAGCATTGCGGCGTCACGCTCGGCGAGCGGGGTTTTCAGGGCGGCCTCGGTCATGGTGCCATGCTACGCGATGGCTGCCGTCCCGAATCACACACGTGTGATTCGGGACGGCAGGACGGGTGTCGTCGAGTTTCCACGAAATGCCTGCGACTCGGCAGATTGTGCAAGAGACTTGGAGCAACCCGATGTTCCGGGTTCACTGGTATGACACGTCCATCTGGAGGAAACGATGCTGGAACTGATCGGGGTACGCCAGCGCTACCCCTGGGGCACCAAGGACGCCATCCCCGCCCTTCTCGGCCGGGCCGCCGACGAGCAACCGTGGGCGGAACAGTGGTTCGGCGCCCATCCGCTCGGCGACTCCCCCACACCGGATGGTTCAACCCTCTCGGAACATCTGGCGCAGGACCCCGACCGGCTGGGCAGGGCCTCCGTGATGACCTTCGGACGTCGGCTGCCGTTCCTGGTGAAGGTCCTGTCGGCCGCCTCGCCTCTCAGCCTGCAGGCCCATCCCACCCGCCAACAGGCCCGCGAGGGTCACGCCCGCGAGTCGCTGCTGGGAATCCCCCTGAACGCCCCCGAGCGTTCCTTCAAGGACGACTGGCCCAAGCCCGAGACGATCGTCGCCCTGACCTCCTTCGAGGCCCTGGTTGGGTTCCGTGACCCCTTGGTGACCGCCCAGTTGTTCGAGGCCCTCGGAGTCGGCGACGCGCTGGCCTCCGTGATCGGTCCACTCCGTGACCGGAATGGCTCACCCGCCATCCAGGAGGTTTTCCTCGACGTCCTCAGCCTCGGCGACCGCCGCCACCTCGTCGACGAGGTACTGGGAGCCGCTGTGAACCATCTCGACGCGCCCGGCGAGCTCGGTGTCTTCGCCCGCACAGCCGTGGAGATCGACGAATTCTTCCCCTCCGACCCGGGAATCCTCGCGGCGCTGCTGCTGAACCGTTTCTCCCTCGAACCCGGCCAGGCGCTAGCGCTGGCCCCCGGCGTGATGCACAGCTACCTGCGCGGCACCTGCATCGAGGTGATGGCCAACTCCGACAACGTGCTGCGTGGTGGCCTGACCGCCAAGCACATCGATGTCGACGCGCTCCTGCACGTCGTCGATTTCGCCCCGGGTCCACGCGATGTGCTGTTGCCGAGCGGATCGGACGGAACCTACATCTACCCGACGAGCTTCGAGGAGTTCGAGCTGTGGCTGCTGCAACCAACTGACAGCGGCACCCTGCAGATCCCACGCGGGGACTCGGGCAGAATCTGCCTGGTCGCCTCGGGATCTTTCGAACTGACCGGCGACGGTGATCCGGTCGTCCTGAAACCCGGGCACGCCGTTTTCGTGGCGGCCGAGGAGGCAGTCGTGGCGCGTGGTGAGGGACGGTTGTTCGTGGCAGCGACGGGAGTTTGACCTCCCCTCCACGACCCCGACTTGGCCACTTCGTTTCATCCGGGCACAATTGTGCCCGGATGCCTCCGTAGCTCAGCGGCCAGAGCGCTCGCCTTGTAAGCGAGTGGTCGAGGGTTCGACTCCCTCCGGGGGCTCCACTGCTCGCCGGAGCTGGACGTCCCGGGGTTCTGCTGGGCGATACTGGGGCATGACTTCCAAGGATGCGGTTCCCGAACGACCCGGCTGGCTGATCCTGTCCGCATGGTGTGCCTTCCTGTGCACGCTACCCTCCGCCCTGTGGCGGGTGGCCATGATCATGGGGTGGCTCCCGGGCACCTCGGAACTTCGCAGTCGGGAGCTGGAGCAGGATGCCATCGGCGGCTACCTCTACGTCTACGCCCTGAGCATCGTCCAGATCGGCTTCGGTTTCCTCACCGTGGGGTTGGTGCGCCCCTGGGGTGAGCGCATCCGTGGCTGGACGATCCCGCGCATCATCCCCACCCTGCTCGGGATCCTCGGGGGGCTGGCGGTCACCTGGATCTTCAACATCGCCATGGTCTCGGCAATCGCCTTCGGTCTGCGCCCCGACGGGGGAACCGTGAGCGGCTGGCCCTTGGCGATCATGGTCTGGTGCTACCTTCCCCTGCTGCTCTGGGGGCCGCTCGCGGTGCTGTCGGCGTGTGGGTACTGGTGGGTGCGCAGACCCCCGAGACTCGCCGCTTCCCGAGCGGCACGGGCGGAACCGGAGGACTCGAAACGGTGAGGATGAGACCCTGCCCACGCATGTGGCTTCGACATTCGGGCCGACCCCGAGCACAATGAGCATCCATGAGTCCTGAGCCGAGCAAGTGGGCGCGCATGATCGCCGCCGATCCCGACCACTCCCATCGCTACATCGAGCGTTTCAAGATCATGGAGGCGGCCGGGCACGACCTCTACGGCGAGACCCGCACAGTGGATGCCATGGCGCCCCGCGCGGCCCGAATCCTGGACGCGGGGTGCGGTCCCGGCAGGCACGCGGGATGGCTCTTCGAGCGCGGTCACCACGTGGTCGGGGTGGATGTCGATCCCGTCCTGATCGCCGCGGCGCAGGAGGATCACCCGGGCCCGACCTTCCTGGTCGGTGACCTGGCGGAGCTGGACCTGCCCGCCCGCGGCGTCGAGGCGAACTTCGACATCATCCTGTCGGCCGGGAACGTGATGGGTTTCCTGGCGCCCTCGACCCGTGTCGAGACCCTGCGCCGATTCAGGGACCACCTGGCCCCCGAGGGCCGGGTGGTGGTCGGTTTCGGTGCGGGACGCGGCTACGAGTTCACCGATTTCCTCGAGGACGCGCAGGAGGTGGGTCTGACCCCGGAGCTGGCCTTCTCCACCTGGGACCTGCGTCCCTGGCGGCCGGGCAGCGACTTCCTGGTGGCCATCCTCACCGCTTCCTGACGGATTTCCCGGGTTTCAGGATCGCGGAGCCGAGCACCACCACCAGCAGACCGATCGCGACGTAGGTCGCGATGCGGGCGTAGGCGTCGAGCAGGCCGACCACCGGTTCCCCGATCTGCCATCCAAACCAGAAGTACAGCGCCAGCCAGAACCCGCCCGCCAGGAAGTCGTAGAGGAGGAAACGTTTCAGGCTGAGCCCCGTCGCCCCGGACAGCACGAACACGACCGGCATGATGGGCAGCGGGATCGGCAGGTAGGCGATGATGAAACCCCAGGGGCCGAGCTTCTCGGCCCATCGCACGGCCCGGGCGTAGTTGCGCGCCGCGCGTTTGCTGCTCCCCGCCCAGATCTCGATCATGCCGTGACCCCACAGCTTTCCCGCCCACCAGTAGATCCAGTCGAGCTTGATGCTGGACAGGGCGGCGACCAGCAACACCACCGGCCAGTACGGCAGCCGCCCGACCCCGGCGAGCGCCCCGCTTGCGGCGACGGACACCCGTCCGCCCGTGATCATGGCGAGCACCTCCGTGGCGGAGCCGAACAACCAGCCGCGCAGCGGAAGCATGGCCAGGCCGTAGACGCTGTAGACACCGATCCACACCATGCACGCGATGTCCGCGCGCCCCGGTTTGTGCTTCCACGGCATGCCGTCGGCCTGCCACCATTCCTCGGCGGCTCGCTCCCCACCCTCCGGGGGCTCCTCGGTGGTTTCGGATTCCTCTCTCACCCGCCCGATGGTACGCGAGGGTTTCCACTGATCCCCATCCTTGGCCACAGTATTCCTGCCGAGGAGGCTTGTTCACGGCCTCTCGAAGCTGGTTGAGCCGGACCGCGACGAAGGAGCAGGCCACCTCGAAGCCACCAGAACCCGCCGCAACTCCCCGGACACGACCAGCAAGGGTTTCGAGGCGGCTTCCACCCCTCGAGACCTTGGCCACAGCCCCTCACCAGAGGATTCCGCTGGCCGATTCCCCACCCGTGAACAAGCCTCAAGTCCTGCCACGAAAGGTTGTCGGCCTGCCAGGGGTGCACGTTCGAATGGGACACCGACCCCGCTGCGAGCGATGCTCTCGACTCGAGCAAGTCGCCAAGGGCTCATGGCCCGCCTCGACCAGTCTACGGGCGGCCTATGCCCCGAGCCGCTGGTGGTGCTCAGCCCAGAAAGGTGTGGACGTCCCGGATGTCGGCGGGCACGCGCGAAAGATGGTCCTCCAGCGACAACCGTGTCCGCTGCGCCGTTGCCACCGGAGCCGACGGACAGATCCCCCAGGCACGGCTGCACAACGCGACCAGGGCCGAACCGTCGACCAGTTCCATACCGACTTCCCGGGCATACGCAATCGCTTCTCCGGAGAACGTGGCCGTGGCCACCAGGATGAGGTGGTCGGCCCCTTCCACCGCGTTGGCCCCGAAGAGTTTCTGAAGGATGGGAGGTCCAACAGAGTTGGCCGGTTTGAAGCACTTGCACTCGACCAAGGTCTTCTGACCGTCCCGGAACATTCTCAGGTCGAATCCACCGTCCGCCACCGGAGGAGTGATCTCCACCCGATACCCGAGACCGTGGTACAGCTCCGCACAGAAATACTCAAACTGCGTCGGGTCACCGGCAAAACGCTGATGGAGATCGTCACCGACGCTCTGGGACGATCGCGCGCGATCATGAAAATTGAGCCGGTTGAGTTTGTCCGCCTCCTCGCTCGACAGGGCGATCGCGTGGCCTCTGGACCGCAGCTCGATGACGAGATCGTAGAGGCGAATAACAGAGCGGGAGACGAGACGCCAGCGTCCCAGCTCGAGCACCGAATGGCCTTTGACCACCTCGTTGTTCCGATACCTGCGATCCCTCGTGCCATCCTTCTTCGCCATTTTCCACCGCGGATACACCAGGACGAAAGCCCCTATTCCGCGAACTTCCTTGGCAGGTTTTGCCCGGATTTCTTGCGGAAGCCGAATCCCGAGTTCGGCTCCAGCCCGTGATCTCCGAATTCTGGCTCGAGTCTCCCGGAAGATCCACGACATAAACCACAGGAGCAGCAGACCGACGGCACCCAGCCCGGCCGGGACCAAAACCGGCATGCCCGCCGCCAGAAAATCTCCCACGAACTGATTGAGCACGTTCCCATTCCCCCCGGACGTCTTTCAAGCAGAAGAGCGTATCCGACCGGGTTCCCGGATGTGATGCCCCCTCGCGTTTCCCGACTCCTGCTCCTCCTGCGCCAATACAGCGGCATCACGTGGCCAACCAGGCAGCACGACCGGCGCCCCCAGCACCGACCCTGTCCGAGTAGGTCGCAGGGCACGGCGGCTTCCACCGCACACCGCATGGCCGGGGGACGTCCCACGAAGGGCCAGGGGCTCCAGCACGTCGCCCCGCCGAACTGCCCATCGGCCCGGACGCACGAAGCAGCGGATCTCCGCCCACGGGAGGCCACGTATCCGGCGACGGAGCCGGCCACCCTCCCGCAGGACCATCGCCGGCCGTGGACACCGGTTGGATCTGGAGGTTTTCCGGTACGCCCGGTCGCCGTCACGGAAATCTTCGAAAAATGAAGACACCCATCATGCCTCGGGGTCCCTTACACGGGGAAAGAGGCGGCTGTTACCCTGTTCTGCGAGGAAGAGTCACTTCCACCACTACGGATCGTCGGGCACGTACCTGCCCGTGGAAAGGAAATGTGGCATGGCCACTGTCAGCTACCGTGAAGCCTCGCGCATCTACCCCGGCTCGGATCGCGCCGCAGTCGACAAGCTCGACCTGGAAATCGCCGATGGCGAATTCATGGTCCTCGTCGGCCCCTCCGGCTGCGGCAAGTCCACTTCGCTCCGCATGCTCGCCGGCCTCGAAGAGGTCAACTCGGGCTCGATTTTCATCGGTGACCGCGACGTCACCGACCTGCCACCGAAGGATCGCGACATCGCGATGGTCTTCCAGAACTACGCCCTCTACCCGCACATGACCGTCGCCGACAACATGGGCTTCGCACTGAAGATGCAGAACGTCCCCAAGGCGGAGCGGGAGAAGCGGGTCAAGGAGGCCGCCCACCTGCTGGGCCTCGAGGACTTCCTGTCCCGCAAGCCGAAGGCCCTCTCCGGTGGTCAGCGGCAGCGCGTCGCCATGGGCCGCGCCATCGTGCGCCAACCGCAGGTGTTCCTGATGGACGAGCCCCTGTCGAACCTCGACGCGAAGCTGCGCGTGTCCACCCGCACCCAGATCGCCGCGTTGCAGCGGCGCCTCGGTGTCACCACCGTCTACGTCACCCACGACCAGGTGGAGGCCATGACCATGGGTGACCGGGTCGCGGTGATGAAGGACGGCATCCTGCAGCAGGTCGATTCCCCGCTGGCCCTGTACGACACCCCGAAGAACCTGTTCGTCGCGGGCTTCATCGGCTCCCCCGCCATGAACCTCATGGAGGGCAACGTCGTCGACGGCGGCGTCCAGATCGGCGACTACGTGGTCCCGGTCGCCCGAGAGATCCTCGCGAAGGCCGAGGGCGAGAGCACCCTGACCCTGGGCATCCGCCCCGAATCCTTCAGGATCGCCACTGACGGCCAGGGCATCGGCCTGGACATCGCCGTCGTGGAGGAACTCGGCGCGGACTCCTACCTGTACGGCACCCTCGCAGGGCTGAGCGAGGACGAGCTCGTCGGCGCCCAGCAGATCGTCGCCCGGGTCGGCGCCCGCCAGGCGCCCGCCAAGGGGGACGTGGTGCGTCTCGCCGCCGATCCGGAGAGCGTGCACGTGTTCAGCAACGCCACCCAGGAACGCATCTCCTGAGGTACCCGAGGCGAACGAGGTCCTGCGCCCCACCCCGGGGGGCGCAGGACCTCGTTTTCTCATTCACCGGGCCGGGAACCAGCCGGAGGCCGTCCGGGGCGGAACCCGGTTCCTCGCACCGATTCCCGGGTCACGCCCGTCGATCCTCTCGTCACCGACGACCACGAAGCGACTCGCCTCGAACAGGAATCTGGAGAAGCAGTGAGAAGAAGAACCGTCCTGACAACGACCCCGCTCGCCGCGGCCGGGATCCTTTCCGGGACCGGTTCGTGTTCCCCCGGCAATACATCCACCCCATCAACGAACGGAACCCCTGCACCGACCGGTTCCCCGGAGAGGACCGGGGCATCCCCGGGAGCCACGTATTCCGTCAGCACCCAGGAGCTGAGTTTTCAGAGCTCGGGAAACCACATCCACGGTGAGATCAGACGACCCGATGTCGAAACTCCCTGCCCCGTCGCAATAATGAGCCACGGCCTGGGTGGAAACCACACCCAAGGAGCGCAGGGACAGGATTTCCTCGCCCAGCACGGGGTGGTCGTCTACAGCTTCGATTTCGCCGGAGGAGCGGCTCCCGGCACCTGCCGGAGCGAAGGCGCCACCACCGAGATGTCGGTTCTCACCGAGGCGCAGAACCTCCGGGACGCGCTCACGCAGATCAGGTCGCTGGATTACGTGGATGCCAACCGGGTTCATCTCGTCGGAACCAGCCAGGGAGGCGTGGTCACCACACTGGTCGCGAACGAGAATCCCGCCGGGGTTCGGGGCATAACCCTCCTCTGCCCGGCCTTTTCGCTCTTTGATGACGCCCGCAGGCGTTTCGCCAACGAATCCGACATCCCCGAGACCTACGACCTGCTGGGTCTCGTCGTCGGACGGAAATACTTCACCGACATCCGCGACATGAACATCTACGGACACATGTCCAATTTCACCGGAACTGTCCGGATCTTCCACGGAACCGCGGACAGCGTGGTGCCCTTCTCGTATTCGGAGCGCGCCGCGGGCACCTTCGCCAATGCCACCCTCACCCCTTTGGACGGCGAGGGGCACAACTTCAGCGGCCGGGTCCAGGAAACCGTCGCCGGTGCGATCCTGCACATGGTGAACGGTTGATCCACGAATGCGGTCCGGCCACCGCCGTTCCCGTGCCGCACCGTTTCCCCATCCTTCGACGGCGACCACGCCGGCACCGGGACGAACCTGCTGAGATGTTCCTCCGGAACACGGCCGGGGTGCGATAGCTTGGGGGCGGATCTGACGGCCCTGCAGCAGGAGACACCCATGGCGGAACTCGGCACCTGGACCCGGGCGATGCGCTCCGGACTCGGAACGGACACCTCCCACAGGGCGGTCGTGCCCCCCATTCATCTCTCGACGAACTACGTCTTCAGCGCTCCCGGGGAGCCGGGCGACTATGACTACTCCCGCGCGGGCAACCCCACCCGCGACCTCCTCTCGAACGCTCTGGCGACCCTTGAGGGAGGCGCGGCCGCCACCGTGGTGGCGACGGGCCTGGCGGCGGTGACGCTGCTGGTCGAGAAGCTGGTCCCGGTGGGCGGCGTGGCGGTCTGTCAACACGACTGCTACGGCGGCACCTGGCGACTGTTGAACCACCACGCCACCCGGGGCCGTCTGGAAGCACGTTTCGTCGATTTCAACGACCCCGTGGCCTTCGCCGCTGCTCTCGACGGCGCCTCGATGGTGCTGGCCGAAACCCCGTCGAACCCGCTGCTGCGGATCACGGACCTGGGAGCCGTCGCGGAGGCCACCCATGCCGCCGGCGCGCAGCTGGTGGCGGACAACACCTTCTGCTCCCCCCTGCTGCAGCGCCCCATCGATCTCGGCGCGGATCACGTGCTGCACTCCACCACCAAGTTCATCAACGGCCACTCCGACGTGGTCGGCGGTGCCGTGATCACCCGCGACCCCGAGACCGCGGAACACGTGGGCTGGCTGGCCAACGCCCTCGGCCTGACCGCCAGCGCCTTCGACTCCTACCTGACGCTGCGCGGGCTGCGCACCCTGGATGCCCGCATCCGGATGCACGCGCTCAACACCGAGGCCGTGGTCGGGGCGGCGCAGGGACACCCCGCGGTGGCCGCCCTGCACTGGCCGGGGCTGGCAACCCATCCGGGGCACGAACTGGCCGCCAGGCAGCAATCCGGTTTCGGCTCGCTGCTGAGCATCGACCTGGTGGGTGGTCGCCCGGCCGCTGAACGTTTCCTGACGGGACTGCCCATCTTCCACCTCGCGGAGTCACTGGGTGGGGTGGAGTCGCTGATCTGCCACCCCGCGACCATGACCCACGCAGGCATGAGTCCCGAGGCCCGGGCGGTCGCAGGGATCGGCGACGGGCTGCTGCGTCTCAGCATCGGTCTGGAATCCGCGGAAGACCTGGCGGCGGCTGTTTCCGAGGCGTTGGAGAGGGCACGGGGATGACGCCGCGCCGCCCCTTTGAGGTTGTGGGGTCCAGCTTGGCTAGACTAGCTGGACAATTGATACACAAACCGCTCATCCATGACACGAAACACTCACCATCACGCCGTGGTCGCACGTGACGTTCCACCCGTCGGCACGGCACCGCCGATGGCCCACGTTTCAAGGAAAGAGGCCCCATGACCCTCCTCACGGAAACCATTCCCGAGAGCCCTTCACCAACCGATCCCTGGGACGGTTTCGTCCCCGGCCCGTGGCAGGAAACGATCGACGTCCGGGATTTCGTCCAGCGGAACTACACGCCCTACACGGGCGACGCGTCGTTCCTGGCCGGTCCGACCGCCAAGACGCTGCGAGTCTGGGACACCCTGGAGAAGGACTACCTGTCGGTCGAGCGCGCCCGCCGCGTCTACGACGTGGACACCGAGACCCCAGCAGACATCGACGCCTTCCCCCCCGGTCACATCAGCGATGACGACGACGTGGTCGTCGGCCTGCAGACCGACACCCCGCTGAAAAGGGCGATGATGCCCAACGGCGGCTGGCGCATGGTGGAGACCGCCATCCGGGAGGCCGGCAAGGAACCCAACCAGGACGTCAAGGACATCTTCACGAAGTACCGCAAGACCCACAACGAGGCGGTCTTCGACATCTACACCCCCCGCATCCGCGCCGCCCGCTCCGCACACGTGATCACCGGACTGCCCGATGCCTACGGCCGCGGCCGCATCATCGGCGACTACCGCCGGGTGGCGCTGTACGGGGTGGACAGGCTGATCGAGTTCAAGCAGGCCGACAAGGCCGCCGTCGACGCCGCGCCGTTCTCGGAGCACTGGGCGAGGTTCCGCGAGGAGCACGCCGAGCAGATCAAGGCTTTGAAGAAGCTCAAGGCCATGGCCGCCAGCTACGGCTTCGACATCTCCGGTCCGGCCAGCAACGCGAAGGAGGCCGTGCAGTGGACCTACTTCGGTTACCTGGCCTCCGTGAAGTCGCAGGACGGCGCCGCCATGAGCATCGGCCGGTTGTCGGCTTTCTTCGACTGCTACTTCCAGCGTGACCTCGACGCGGGCCTGATCACCGAGGAGGAGGCCCAGGAGATCATCGACGCCCTGGTGATCAAGCTGCGGATCGTGCGTTTCCTGCGCACCATCGAGTACGACCAGATCTTCTCCGGCGATCCCTACTGGGCCACCTGGTCCGACGCGGGCATCGGTGAGGACGGCCGGCCCCTGGTGACCAAGACGTCGTTCCGTCTGCTGCAGACCCTGCGCAACCTGGGTCCCGCCCCGGAACCGAACATCACGATCTTCTGGGATCCGAAGCTGCCCAAGGGATACAAGGACTTCTGCGCCGCGATCTCAATCGAGACCTCGTCGGTGCAGTACGAGGCCGATGAGCAGATCCGCTCCCACTGGGGGGACGACGCCGCCATCGCGTGCTGTGTCTCCCCGATGCGGGTCGGCAAGCAGATGCAGTTCTTCGGGGCCCGCATGAACGCGGCCAAGACGCTGCTGTACGCCATCAACGGTGGCCGCGACGAGATGAGCGGCAAGTTGATCGTTCCCGGCCACGAAGGGGTCGTGGGCGATGGCCCTCTCGACTTCGACGACGTGTGGCTGCGCTACGAGAAGATGCTCGACTGGGTGGCCGCCACCTATGTCGAGGCCCTCAACATCATCCACTACTGCCACGACCGTTACGCCTACGAATCGATCGAGATGGCGCTGCACGACTCCGACATCGTGCGCACCCTGGGTTGCGGAATCGCCGGTCTGTCGATCGTGGCGGACTCGCTGTCGGCCATCAAGTACGCCACGGTGACCCCGGTGCGTGACGAGACGGGCCTCGTCGTCGACTACATCACCGAGGGCGACTTCCCCACCTACGGCAACGACGACGACCGGGCCGACGAGATCGCCGCAGCCATCGTCCACACGGTGATGAGCAAGATCAAGGAGATTCCGCTCTACCGTGACGCCATGCCGACCCAGTCGGTGCTGACCATCACCTCGAACGTGGTCTACGGCAAGGCGACCGGATCCTTCCCCTCGGGTCACAAGGCCGGCACCCCGTTCGCGCCGGGCGCCAACCCCGAGAACGGTGTCGACAACCACGGCATGCTCGCCTCGATGCTGTCGGTGGGCAAGCTCGACTACTCGGACGCGCTGGACGGCATCTCGCTGACCAACACCATCACTCCGTCCGCCCTTGGCCGCACCAAGGACGAACAGGTCGACAACCTCGTCGGAATCCTCGACGCCGGTTTCGTCCCCGAAGGCTGCTGAAATCACCAACCCGAACCAGGAGAAGAAAATGGCAATCAAAACCTTTGACGAGCGCGTTTCCGACATGAAGGCGGCTCGTGAGGCCCGCGGCGATGTCCCCGGCCTGTTCCACGCCAACATCAACGTGCTCAACCGCGAAACCCTCGAGGACGCCATGGAGAACCCGGAGAAGTACCCGAGCCTGACGGTGCGGGTCTCCGGCTACGCCGTGAACTTCGTCAAGCTCACCAAGGAACAGCAGCGCGACGTGCTGTCCCGCACCTTCCACCAGGGTTCCTGAGTGACCCAGACGACGACATCGACCGCAGCCGACGGGGTCACGGGCGAGTATCGCCCCCAACCAGTGACGTTGGAGACCCCCCGGCTGCGGGCCGGTGGTTTCGGCGTGGCGGGCATCGACGTCACCGACGATCTTGAGCGCCACGATCAGCTGGAGCAGGTGCGCTCCGGCGAGTTGGCCTCCATGCACTCCTGGGAGCTGGTGACCGGTGTCGATGGCCCCGGTACCCGCATGACGGTGTTCCTCTCGGGTTGTCCGTTGCGTTGCCTGTACTGCCACAACCCCGACACCATGTTCGCCGCAAAGGGCCAGCCCGTGCGACTGGAGGACCTGGTGGGTCGGATGAAGCGGTATCGGACGATCTTCCGCACCACGGGAGGTGGCCTCACGGTCTCGGGCGGCGAACCCCTGATGCAGCCCGCCTTCGTGGGTCGGCTGCTGCACGAGGCGAAACAACTCGGTATCCACACCGCGATCGACACCTCCGGTTTCCTCGGCGCCAACGCCTCCGACGCACTCCTGGACGACCTCGATCTGGTGCTGTTGGACATCAAGTCCGGCATTCCCGAGGTGTACCGGAGGGCCACCGGCAGGGATCTGCAACCTACCCTGGACTTCGCCCGGCGCCTGTCCGAACGCGGCACCGAGGAGGTATGGATCAGGTTCGTGCTGGTCCCGGGCCTCACCGACGCCGTCGAGAACGTGGAGGCGGTGGCAGGGATCGTGGAGCAGATCTCCGTCGTGACGAGGGTGGAGGTGCTGCCCTTCCACCAGATGGGGCGCGACAAGTGGGCGACACTGAAGCTGCCCTACAAACTGGCCGACACCTCACCACCATCGAAGGAACTGACCGAAAGGGTCAGGGATCAGTTCCGGACGCGGGGATTAGCCACCTACTAATCCGCAATACACTGATCACCCCGGGTCGCCGCGAAGGCGGGAGGTCGTCGACAGCCACCGTCAGGCGCGTGCCAACCAAGAAATTGACTGGCAGGCGGCACCACGCATACGGGTAAGCCTCCAGACGTCAAAACCAGCTATTCGAGAGAAGAACAAGCACACCGTTCATGGAGGCGCTTATTCATGACCTCTCCGAAGCTGGTTGAACCGGACCGCGACGAAGGAGCAGTCCACCTCGACACCACCCCGTGGGTATCTGAGGACTCAGGGGGCCGAGTGTGTTTCTCGGCTCTGCCGGGTGGTTTCGACACAGCCGTTCGCTGGCGCTCACGAGCTGGCTCAACCAGCAATCCTGTGAATAAGCCTCATGGGATACAAAGAGGCTTATGCATAGCGACGCGTCGACCAGCGAAACCCCTAGTCAGAGCGCACTTGCGGATGGCTGTGAATAAGCCTCAAAGGATTTCAGGCCTTTGGGTCATCATTGCGACTTCGCCACGTCACCCAGGCAGCGTAGGCGCAGATCGGCATTCCTATCAAAGAACCTCCGAAAGACATGTAGATCGGATTGTGCCTCGTTGTCCCATTTTTTTCACTGACGTAATAGCTTGCGAACTCAACAAGATTTGGAACCGTCCAGGCCAAGCAAGCGGCAAAAAGCGCAAAAGCCCACACGAACGATATCCAGAGGTACCGACGACTCTCACGCACACCACGCATCCCCATCTGGATAACCCAGTGAATGAGAATCGCCCCCCCCACGGCAAAATAAGGGAGCGCAACGCTCAGGGCGGCAGGCCTCGTTGCGACACCGGACAACGCAAAGCCGCCCAAGAACGTCAAGAATATCCCGAGAGTGCGCAACAAGAACCGCCCCCGCCGCCCACCGACCCGAGAAAGAAAACTCATCGCATCTCCCACCCCGGAACATGAAGCAGCGCGGATCTCCGCACCGAATCAGCCATCAGACCGACCCTCGTCCTCCGGAACAACCTTCAAAAAGGAAAGCGCATCGATCCCGGTTTTCTCCACAGCCACGATCTGCTCACCCAGTTTACCCAGGAAATCAGGATCCTTCAGAACATTTTCTTGGCGTTCCTCGAAATATCTCGAGGCGAGAAGATCCTTGATCGATGCACGCCCCTTCAGGATGTCATCGATCAGCTCGGCATCCTCGGGAGGAGCATCATGTTTCAAGCTTTCGAGCGACTCCCTGAGAACACGGTCCGCATGCGAACCGACAGGAAAAGAAGAGAGAATTCTGGGCGACATGACAATCTTCCAATCATACAGAAGTCAGGGCTGAGGAATTTTGTGTTCAGGAACACCAGACGCGCCGACCAAACCTAGAATCACAGTGATGGCAGCCGACGCTTGCGTGGTGGCATTACCGAGTGTATCAATCACCGCATAGACAGTAGCCGCCGCTGCGACAAGTGCCGTTGCCGCGGCACCACCCCCGAGAAGCGCCCCGACACCAGTCCAAGAGAACGTGACCCCCGCCGCCGCCGAGGCAGCAGCTACAATCAGGAGATCCACGATGGTCTGCAACATTCCTGCGACGCTGAAACCGTAGGAATACATGCCGTCTGCAATTACTATGTACTGGTCCCCTGCATCGTCAAGAATCTGCTTCAAGCCCATTATTGCGTTACCAGTTGTGGTGTAGCAATCGCGAGCATTGAATGCCGCATCTCCAAGCCATCCCTCCGGAACGACCGACCACGCGCTATTCACCAATCTATCGCCAAGATTGTAATAATAGGACCCCAGAGCAGAAAGTGCGACACCCGCCTTGCTCACCTTCTCCCAATCACCGCTGAGAGATTTTGAAATTTCATTGAATACGTCCAGACCAGTCTGTCCGACGAGCTGTTCATAGACCCAGTTGATGGTGCTGTTGATCCACGCCGAAGGGGAGATCCAGCTCCCAACATATCCCAAAGTGTTCAGCCAATCAGCAAAATCTTTCTTTGGCTGCACTTCATCGTTGAGAGGAGAAGTGACATGTTCTGCAACGTCAGTTGCCGCACTGGTCAACTGCTGATCAGTTATACCTCCGGGCCAATTTTTACCTTCAAAGCTGCGTACATTGTTTGCTTCGGTTGTTTCATAGGAGGTAATGATGGCCCCCATCCGCTCCCAACCATTTTCACCCAGCGCTCTTTCGCAATCCTGCCTCCATGACGCAAGAGCACTCTCAACCTGTTCGGTCACCCTAGCAACTTCCATGAAATTATCTCCCGCGGAGTCACCAGGCTTGACATCAATATTGGAAACAACGAAATTCGAAGCATTCCACGGCCCCCACTGATATGTGGTATTGCACATACCCAGCAGACGCTGCTTAAAAACCGCAAGATAGTCGAAATCAACTTCGATCGTCACACTTCCTCCTGCACAATCACATCGAGAGACGCGCTCCCGACGGAAATGAACTCTAGCAAGCTCTTGGTTCAGTTTAGCACTCCCAAAGATCATCCGTGAAGCTTGTAAAAGCCATCCTCGAGCGCACTTTGACCAAGGGCTGCGCCCGTCGCTGCACCGCCTGTGAAGTGAGCCCTCCTCGTACAGTGGACGGCAGATCCAACCAGAGACCCCGCCCTGCCCGGACTCCTCGAAGACCACGAACAGGTCGGTGAAGATTGTTCGCCCGGGTCTGCTCACTGCTCATGACCCAGACATCGAGCTACCCACCCAACCCTCTTTGCCAACCCGCGGTGTGGGGCCGGACGAGTCCCGCACCGTCCCTATGATTCACACATGATCTGTACCCTCACCGACGATTTCGACGCGGCAACCGTCGAGAGGATCCAGGCTCGTTTGGACGGGGTGGAAAGCGACCACGGCGTCCGAGTGCTGTGGGCGGTCGAGTCCGGAAGCCGCGCGTGGGGGTTCCCGTCCCCGGATTCCGACTACGACTGCCGGTTCTTCTATGTGCGCCGCCACGACGACTACCTGTCGCCGTGGCGTCCACGAGACGTCATCGAAACCCCTTTGGACGACGTGCTCGACGTCAACGGGTGGGATCTGATCAAGGCGATCCGACTCGCCGCGCGCAGCAACGCCACCGTCCTGGAGTGGTTGCGTTCCCCGTTGATCTACCGTGGGCAGCCCGCGTTCGCCGAGGAGCTGCCGAACGTGTGCCGCGACGTGGTGGACCACGAATCGATCCGGCGCCACTACTTCCACGTCGGCCGCGCTCACTGGAACCGTTCGGGTGCCGCGGAGGGTGGTGTGGTCTCCCTGAAGAAGCTGTTCTACGCCATCCGCCCCGCGGCCGCCCTGCACTGGACACGCACGCTGGGTTCACCGGTTCCCCCGATGAACTTGTCGGCCCTGCTCGACGAGGCGCCCCCGGCCGAGGACGTCGTGGACGCAATCACCACCCTGGTCAGGGCCAAGGCGGCCACCCGTGAACTCGGGGAAGGCATCACCCCGGAACCCATCCGCCGGTTCGTGCTGCACGAGTTCGGCCTGGTCGCCGAGACCGGGGCTAAGCACCTGGGGTCTGAGATCCGGGACAGGGCGTCCGCGGCCTTCACCGAGCTGCTCAGGCGATTCGCACCGGCGCCCATCTCTACCGTACCGGCTTGATCTGCACCCTCACCAATGAGTTCGATGCGACAAGCGAGCCGCTTGCTCAACCGGTTTACCGGGTTATGCCGGAACAGACACAGCAAGGCCCGGCAGCCAACGAGCGGGTACGATCACGTGTCCCCAGTCCTCGATCAAAGAGGTTTGTTCACAGGATGCTGGTTGAGCCAGCTCGTGAGCGCCGGCGAACGGCTGTGTCGAAACCACTTGGCGGCCGAGAAACACACTCGGACCCCGGAGGCCTCGGATACCCACGGGGTGGTGTCGAGGTGGACTGCTCCTTCGTCGCGGTCCGGGCCAACCGGCTTGCGGGAGGGGAGCTTGGCCGGACCAGCACCCCATGAACAAACCTCAAGCGAGGACCGCTTGCCTGACCTGCTGGTGCGCACGAGCACCCATGATGCGACGACCAGCACCGCCGAGACCACGACGACCGGGAGTGTTCCTCTGGCCCAAGGAGGCCGGGACAGCCCTGCGCCTGCAGCACCGAACCCGGTGAGCACGATCCCCTCGACACCTGGGAGACAGGCTCTCTGCCCTGAACAGCAACACAAAGGACATGGCCAGGCCGGCCCCCAGCACTATTCCTGGTGCCCCAGAGATGGCCACCGTGAAAAGAAAAAGCGCTGACAAAGCGGTCTTGTCGCTATTCATCCCAGCTCCTGAAATGATCAACAGTTGCGATCGGGTTGGAGTGGTTCGACGGCCCTGATGGCTGATACTGCGCCATCGCCCATCTGCATGGTAGGCCTCACAACCTGGCGGTCTCGCGACAGGCGATGGTCATCGTGCGGGTGCGGTCATCATGATGTCGCAAGATTGACGACGAGTTTGCCGCGGACATGGCCTGCTGCGAGCTCCCTGAACGCATCGCGCACGGCTTCGATCTCAAAGGGAAACGTACGCGCGAGGACCGTCTTGACGGCTCCGTCCGCCACCAGTCCGGCGACCGCCTCGAGATCCCCGGGACGCGCATGCCGAGAACCCGTGAACCGGGCGCCACGAAGGATTACCCCCGGTGAGGGGACGAGGGTTCCGACCGCTGAGCCACGCAGGCCGAGAGAGAGTCCGAGCTGAACGTAGTCCCCGCCGTAGCAGTCGAGCAGTTTCGTGACGGGGCCGGGCGAAGCGGCGAGGATTCGATCCCTGATTCCGGCGCCGTACGCCACGGGAACGATCCCGAGCGAACGCAGGAATTCAGCGTTGCTCTCCCCCGCGATGCCAACCACCGTCGCGCCGCGATGTATCGCGAGCTGTGCGGCCAGCGAACCGACCCCACCGGCCGCGGCGCTGATGACGACGACGTCGCTGCTCTGCACATCAAGTTCACGCAGGGCGCCGCAAGCGGTCCGCGCGACGACGCCGAGCGCCGCAGCACTCTCATGGCTCAGCGGCTCGGGCTTGTGAACGACATCCCCTACAGGGACCACGAGACGCTCGGCGAGCGAGCCGCACTTCGTCCTCGTCCCCGGTGCGCCCCTCAGGGTTCCGAGGACGGTATCGCCGACGGCGAAGCCGTCAACCCGGCTGCCCACCGCGTCGACAATCCCCGCGAAATCGCGTCCCACCCGCTTCGGGAAACTGGGCGAGAACCACTGTGCGGGCTTGGACAGGGCATCGATGAAACCAACGACTCGCAAGGCACGGGAACCCCCGAAGACCTTCTCGTCCATCGGGTTGAGCCCCGCCGCCTTGACGACGACCCGGACCTCGCGGTCACCCGGCTCTTGCACGGGAGCGTCGACCATCTCCAGCACATCGGGACCCCCGAAACTGCGGTACTGGACGACTCTGATCATCACGTTCTCCTCGCTGTCGCGTGTACGTCCAGTCACCACTCGACGTCCTCCACGAGCGGCGACAAACTACTACGGTGACAATATAATATGATTTCCATATCACATGGGAGTGTTCATGAGCGAGGAGAGCGCGGCGGTTCCACCTCAAGGACACCGACCTCGCGGTACTCGACACTCTGCACCAGATAGACCCTCGGAGACCGACCGGACGGACCTGCACCGATCCTCGGTGGGCGACGCCCGATCGAAGGAATGCACACCACAGTAACGGCCGGGCGCAGGTCACCTTTTCCTCTGCCGCAACTAGAACATCCCACAACGCGAGAAAAGAGCTCAAATGGGGTCCAATATCACAACAGAGCAGGTAATGTTGGTACGTGCCCAGATTCCTAGCTGCCAAGCCAGATGCAGCGCTGATCCGGCTGCCTTGGAACACGCCACTGGAGGCGTGGCCGACGCAGCACCTGGTGGCGCTGCCCCGAGGCATCTCCAGGCACGTGGTTCGTTTCATCCAGGTGGGTGATGAGATCCTCGCGGCCAAGGAGATCCTGGAGGAGGTGGCGGTACACGAGTACCGCCAGTTGACCGAGCTAAGACGCTTGGGCGTGCCGTCCGTGGAGCCCGTCGGGGTGGTTCTCGGACGGCAGAACAACGATCGTGACCCCTTGGATCCGATTCTGCTGACCCGGCACCTGCCGTTCTCCCTTCCCTACCGAGCGCTGTTCTACTCGGGTGTGAAGCTCGACACGGTGAACCGGTTGTTGGACGCGATGGTCGCACTGTTCGCCCGGTTGCACCTGACCGGTTTCTACTGGGGCGATGTGTCCCTGTCGAACATCCTGTTCCGACGCGACGCCGGCGAGTTCGCCGCCTACCTCGTGGACGCCGAAACCGGCGAGGTGCACCCCTCCCTGACCACCGGGCAACGTGCCCACGACCTGGACATCGCCCGTACGAACCTGTTCGGCGAGTTCTGCGACCTGGAGGCCGGCGGCATGCTGGATCCGTCGCTGGACCCACAGTGGCTGGTGGACACCATCGAGGAGCGCTACCAGAGCCTGTGGGCGGAGCTGACCGGGGTCGAGGAGTTCAGCGACTCCGAGATGTACCGGCTCGAGGGCCGGGTGCGCCGCCTGAACGCGCTGGGATTCGACGTCGCGGAAATCGACGTGCAGACCTCCCCGGACGGCCGAACCATCCGCATGCAACCGAAAGTGGTTGAAGCCGGGCACCACGCACGGCGCCTGATGCGCCTGACCGGACTGGACGCGGAGGAGCATCAGGCACGCAGACTGCTCAACGACATGGACACCTTCCGGGCGAAACTTCCCGGAAACATGAGCGAATCGGTGATGGCTCACAAGTGGTTGACTGAGGTTTTCGAGCCTGCCGTCAGCCGCATCCCGGCCCACATGGAGGGCAAACGCGAACCAGCGCAGTTCTTCCACGAACTGCTGGACTACCGCTGGTACCAGTCGCAGCGGGAGAACCGGGAGGTCTCCATCGAGGAGGCCGCCGCCGGATACATCGCGGATGTGCTGGCCACGCTGCCCGACGAGCACATGAGCAACGTGGAGCCCGTCGGACAGGAACTGCTCAACAAGTACGACCCCTCCCAGGGATTCGTGGACGACCAGTACGAAAAGCCCTACGACCCATGGGAGGACGGGGCCAGCGATCCGGCCATCCCCGTCACCTTCGGTTTCGACATCGACGCCCTGCGCGCCAGGGCGGCCAGGGATTCCTGACCGCCCCACCACCGGCGGGCTGCACCAAACACATCTCACCGTGCCCAGCGTGAGGCATGAAGCCTCTCGATGATGCCGCGGTGCAGCCTGTCGGTCTCGACGACGTGGAGCCCGAGGGCCTCGACGTGGCGTCTGGGGCGCCGGGTCCAGTGCTCCCCCTCGGTCGGAACGGTGATCGCCTGCAACACCCACTGACCCATTCTGATGAACGGGTTGGTGGATCCGACGTGATCGGCGAGCAGCAGCGATCCCCCCGGTCGCAGCACCCTGACCATTTCCTCCACGCCGGCGCGCGGGTCGGGGAAACCGCACAGCGAGAAGGTGCACACCACGGCATCGAAGGTTTCGTCCCCGAACGGCAGTCGTGCCCCGTCGGCCCGCAGCAGCTCGACCTCGCACCGGGCGGTGGCCGCGCGTCTTCTCGCCAACTGCAGCATGCCCTCGCTCAGATCCACCCCGATCAGCTTCGCCCCCGGCGGGTAGTGCGGCAGGTTGAGCCCGCTCCCGACCGCGACCTCGAGGACCTCCCCCGCCGCCCGTTCGCACACCCATCGGCGGCTCGGCGCCAGCCAGCGCTCCTCCACCCGGGAGACCCGCTCGTCGTAGCGAGTCGCGGTCCGGTCCCAGTAGCGCCGCACTCTTTCCGTTCGCATGGTCTCAGGATTCCCCTTCTTCCGGCCGTCGGATTCGCGGCGCGGGTTCAGGGCCCCAGAAGTCCCAGAGGGACGACGGCCACCCCGTCCCGACGCCGATAGGCGTGCTCACCGGTTGTCAGGATCACGAGATCCGCGACCCGCTCCGGAACCGTCTCGCGCAGCCAGAGCAGGTGCCGCACATCGGCGTCCCCGGGGGCGGTGGTGAGCTTGACCTCGATCCCGACGCAACGGCCGTCGTGGCCCTCGACGATCAAATCGATCTCATGCCGTCCCCGATCCGTCCGGAGGTGAGATGTGGTGGCCTCCGCCGTCTGGGCCAGCACACGGACCGTCAGTGTGGCCAGGCTTTCGAACAGCGCACCCAGAAGACCACCGGCGTGGGGGGCGACAAGGCCGCCACGGAGAAGATCCATCTCCCTAACGCGAAGCAGTTGAGCAGCCAGAGCCGGATCAGCCAGCTGATGTTTCTCGCTGCGTCCCAGGTTTCGTATCCCGGTTCCGATGGGCAGCCATGGTGGCACCGGATCGAGCAGCCACAGGGATGTGAGCCAGTCCCGGTAGTTGATGGCCGTTGCCTTCGTCGGGAGATCACCGTCTCCCGGGGTGGCGTCGCGTCGAATGTTCTCCCAAGTACTCGTGGAGGACGATGCGTGGGCATAGGCAGCGGCCCAGGCACGCAGAGTGGCCGGGCGTCGCACCTGGATTCCCCGCTCCTCCGCCAAGTCACGGGAAAGAGCTCGTGTCAGGTACGCTTCGAGTTGCACCCGTCTGGCCCGGTTGCCGAGTACGCGGATACCCGGGAACCCGGAGGATTCGATCTCCCTGACGTAATCGGCGAGTTTCAAATCGCAGGCGCCTTCCACCGGGGTGTGGGCTCCCGTCAGAAGTTCCGCCAAACTGACCGCGGGTTGCACGAGACAGCGTTCAGGTAAAGACATCGGCCGCATCCGCAAGGACACGATCCTGCCCGCACCCGAATGGGTCCTGGCGTTCCCGGGCGTGGCGCTTCCCGCCAGCAAGAATGTCCCGGGGGCAGCTCCATCGTCAACCGCCCGGCGAACCGCATCCCAGGTCCACGGCAGTCGTTGCCACTCGTCCACCAGTATAGGAGGCCTGCGACCAATCCAGGAGTACGGATCTCCCTCGAGCATGATCGCGGTTTCGGGCTGGTCGACCCGCAGCACCGTCCCCGCGCGCTCCAGCCCCGTGGCCGTTTTCCCAACCCCTTTGGGACCGTCCAGCGCGATCGCCGCCAGATCCGGCATCAACACATCCAGTTCGTCGTCGATCAGACGTCTCATGTATGCCACGCCGCCTCCTTCCCCAGGGGTCTACTATACTTTTTCGTCGTTCCAAACTGTACCTATCCGACACCAGTTACTGTACTTTTCCGTCATCAGGGATCACCTGGTTCCGGGGCACCCGCTGACGCCGGGCGCCTGGCGGCACTAGACTTCACAGGGTGAATCTGCGCCTGTACAACACCGCCACCCGAGCCGTCGAGGAGTTCGTTCCCCTGGTTCCCGGGAAGGTGTCGATCTACCACTGCGGGTTGACGGTGCAGGCCTCCCCGCATCTCGGGCACATCCGCAAGGAAGTGGTCTTCGACGTGCTGCGCCGCTGGCTGACGCATCAGGGCCTCGACGTCACGGTCGTCGCGAACGTCACCGACATCGACGACAAGATCCTCGCCAAGTCCGCGGAGGCCGGCATCGAGTGGTGGGCGCATGCCTACCGTTTCGAACGGGAGCTGCACGACGCCTACGCGGCACTCGGGTGCCTGCCCCCCACCTACGAGCCGCGCGCCACCGGCCACGTCCCGGAGATGATCGAGCTGGTGGAGGAGCTGCTGGAACGCGGCCACGCCTACGTGGCCGACGACGGCTCCGGGGACGTGTACTTCGACGTGCGGTCCTGGCCGCGCTACGGGGAGCTGTCGGGCCAGAAGGTCGACGAGATGGCCGCAGCGGAGGACGCCGATCCGCGCGGCAAACGCGATCCCCGCGACTTCGCACTCTGGAAGGGCCGCAAACCCGGGGAACCCGAGACCGCGTCCTGGCCCACGCCCTGGGGCCGAGGACGTCCCGGCTGGCACTTGGAGTGCTCCGCCATGTCCGGCAAGTACCTCGGTGACACCTTCGACATCCACGGCGGTGGCATCGACCTGCGTTTCCCGCACCACGAGAACGAACTGGCCCAGTCGGCCGGGGCCGGGCGTGGTTTCGCCCGGGTGTGGATGCACAACGCCTGGGTGACGATGGCGGGCGAGAAGATGAGCAAGTCGCTGGGCAACACCGCCCTGGTCTCGGAGGTCACCAAAATCTTCGAGCCGCGCGCGGTGCGATTCTTCCTGCTTGCACCCCACTACCGCAGCCAGATCGAGTTCTCCCCCGCCGACGAGCAGACCCGAGGATCTTTGGCGGAAGCCGAGAAGGGTATCGAGCGCATCGACTCCTTCCTGAGGACCGCCGGTGAACGCGGTGTGACGCGGGGCACGGTCGGCGGACCGTTCTGGGATGCCTTCGAGGCCGCCATGAACGACGACCTGGCCACCCCGGCCGCGGTCGCCACGCTGTTCGAGGCCGTACGGGCGGGAAACAAGGCCCTGGGTGACGGTGATCCCGGGGCCGCCGACCTGTACGCCACGATCGCCGAGATGACCAGCATCCTGGGCATCAACCCGGACGACGCACCGTGGGCCACGGCTCCCCGGGGCGATGACCTGACCCCCGTCGTCGACCGGCTGGTCTCCACGCTGCTGGAGCAGCGCTCCGAGGCCAGGGCCGCCAAGGACTGGGGACGCGCCGACGCCATCCGGGACACACTCACCGACGCGGGGCTGAGCATCACCGACACCCCCGAAGGGGCCCGCTGGAGTCTGGAGAAGAAATAGATGGCAGGCAACTCGAGACGCCCCGGGGCCAGGAGCCGCGGCAAGGGCAACACCGCCGGTTCGGGCGGACGGATCCGCCGGTCCCTGCGAGGCAAGGGCCCCACCCCGAAGGCCGAGGATCGTGTCTACCACAAGGCGTACAAGGCCAAGCAGGAGGCACTGAAACGTCAGGCGAACCGCCCGAGGGCGAAAACCGGCCGCGCCCAGACGGGGGCGGACTGGGTGGTGGGCCGCAACCCGGTACTGGAGGCCCTGACGGCCGGGCTGCCCGTGAAGCAGGCCTACGTCGCCGAGGGTGCCGAGCGCGACGACCGGCTCCGCGACATCCTCAAGTTCGCGGCCGAGCACTCGCTTCCGCTGCTGCAGGTGACCCGGGCCGAACTGGATCGGGTGACCGGCGGACTCGCCCACCAGGGGGTCGCCCTGCAGCTCCCCGCCTTCGACTACACGGATGTCGAGGACATCTTCGACGCGGCCCTCGAGATCCCCTCGCGGGGTCTCGTGGTGGCGCTCGACCAGGTGACCGATCCCCGCAACCTGGGTGCGATCATCCGGTCAGCGGCCGCCTTCGGGGCGCAGGGCGTGGTGATCCCGTCCCGCAGGTCGGCCTCCATGACGGCCGCCGCGTGGAAGACCTCCGCGGGAGCGGCGGCGCGCATTCCCGTCGCGAGGGTCACGAACCTGAACCAGATGCTGCGGCGCGCCTCCGACGCCGGCTTCACCGTCGTCGGCCTGGCCGGTGAGGGCGACACCCCGCTGTCGGGCATCCCGGGGCTCGACGGCCCCGTCGTGGTGGTGGTCGGATCCGAGGGAGAAGGCCTGGCCCGCCTGGTGCGGGAGAACTGCGACGCCCTGGTCTCGATCCCCATCACATCCGCGGTGGAGTCGCTCAATGCCTCGGTGGCGGCCTCCATCGCGCTCTACGAGATCGGTCAGCAGCGCCTCTGATTCTGCATCGATCGTCCCCGAACGGTACACACCGGTCAATCGGCGTCAGTCGGCCACCTGGTCTCGAGGACGGGTCCGCGCGACGAGGGGTATTCGACTTGAACCGACAAGGAATGTCAGAGCTGGTTGAGACTCGATTGGCAAGATCGACAACCGAGAAGCCCAACTCACAATGACCGAATGCCCTGCGCGGGAAAATGGTCGAGCCGGGACGTGAACCCTTGGGCGACGCAGGGGACCGCAGGCTGGCCCGCGGGAGCCTTACACTTGACGAAGTGATCATTTCTGGATTGATCCGTGGCTTCTTCTCATCGCTGGATGGTTTCACTGTCGCGGTCCCCGGCGACGTGAACGTCGCGGTCCCGAACAACTGGCGCCAAGCGGCCCTGCCACCGGGTACATGCCTCATCGGCGTGACGAAACACGGCGAACCACGCCCGCTCCGCTGGCCCGGGATCACCCACGGCCCGATCAGTTTCCCGGGGTTGCTGCGAGCCGTGGTCATCAGACTGTCCGTCGAGTGCAAGGGCGTGTGGCTCACGGCAACGGCGCCACGAACCCGCGGCGGCTCGTGGCGGCTGTGGCAACTCCAGGAATGGGCGGGAGGCGGCCCGAACATGGGCTGCTGGCCGACGACTCATCCCACGCTGCCGTGGGACGACTTCCACGGCGCCACGGTTCACACGGACGCCGGGGTGACACCGGGATACTTCGCACTCCCGTCCTCACGGATACACCGGGTACGTGCACGCATCATCTCCGGCGACCCTTGGGAGGCCTGGCACCCCGTGACAGAGGTGGACCCGGCCGACCCGTGGGGAGACGTGTGCGCCCGCTGGAGACAGCTGTGCCTGCTGATGGGATACGCGCCAGAGGACCTCCACCCCCACCGCACCCTCCGCCCCGAGGAGCTGTTCTTCGCCGATCCATGGCAGGGCGAGCAGAGTATCTCCGGATGGAACTGGTGGACGGCGTGCGGCGGCTGGGAGGGCTCGGAAAACTGCACCAAGCAGTGCTTGTCGGAAATCAGCACCACGCCCCAGCGGTACCCCACGAATGCGGCATGGGTGCTGTCGAGAACCGGAACCATCTACCCGGTCCCCGCCGGCAGCTACATCTCAGACCCATCGCCCGCGATGCGCCTCGCCACCGACCCGACCGTCCTGACGGCAGCGTCCCTGTACCTGTCCGTGCGTTCGTGCAGCGGCATCGACTTCATCTCCTCCGCCTGTGGCCCCGACACCTACCGAACACAGTGGAGAACCGTTTCGAAGGCCGATGAGAAACTGCTCGATCCCCCCGCTTCCATGGACCCCGCTCTCTACCCCTACACCCGCAGACACCCCCTCTACGGATGGAAAAACCGGTATTTCGCGCACGACACACCACCCATCAGCGAAATCAACACCTCCGACGCGACCGCGGTCAGCGCCTGCGCAACAGCCAGACCGCCCCGGGAAACAGGCACGGAGGACACCCCCCTGTCCCCACCGTGGACGGGCAGCACGGGAGAAACCCCCCTCCAACCGGGGCAGAACCTCTCCGACCTCACCTCCAACCCCGAGGTCTTCCGCACACTCCTGGCTGACCTCACCCACTAACACATCCCACGGACAGAGCAGCACATCCTCATGAGTCTCGCGAGAGGCATTGAGACAAGGAGGCGTATTCACAGGGACAGTCGCAGGCACAATCCTCTGGTGAGAGGCTGTGGCCACGGCCTCGAGGAGCGGAAGCCGTGAATGAACCTCATGGTTCCGTCCCCATCCTTCTTCCCAGCGCCTCCTCGAGATGCAGCAGCAGCGCATCCCTGACGAACTCGGCACCGCCCCGCCCTCCGAAGGCGTGCCGCATCGCCGGGTCCTGCACATACATGTGGGCGAGCCCGCGGATCATGGCCGATGAGCGCTCCCTGTCGCCGGCGTGCGTCGGGGTTCCCGGGATCTCGGCCAGCCAGGCCAGGTGCCGGTCCACGAGCCGGCGCACCTCCGGGGAGTCCAGCGCGGCCCCGGACCGCTGGGCGCGAACCCAGTCGGCGACGAGCAGTTCCGAGCTTTCCTTCCACGCCTGCTGCTGGGCGAGGGTTTTGCCGTGCCACCAGTCATGGCCCGCCCGATAGACCTCGCGTCCCCAGCGCGCGACCACCTCGTCCTCGTGGAGGTCGTTGAACCCGTCGAGCAGCACGTCCGGCCTGGGCGGCCTCCCTTCACGGCGCGCCTCGAGGAGATGCTCCACGGCCCGGAGCCTCCGGTCCAGGGCGTCCCGTTCCCGGTGCAGCCGCCGGATCTGTTCCTCGAGTGCCTCGTCCTCCTGGCCCTCCGTCTCGCCGTCCAGGAGTTCGGCGATGCCGGCCAGTGACATTCCGGTTTCGCGGAGCAGCAGGATGCGTTGGAGTCGCGCGACGGCCCAGGCGTCGTAGAAACGCAGCCCGGACCCGGAGGTCCGGGTCGGGGTCAGGAGACCGATCTGGTCGTAGTGGCGCAACGTCCGGGGCGAGATGCCGGCGCGTCTCGCCAGTTCCCCGGTCGGCCACTCCACCACATGTCCCTCATTCCCCGAAACGGCTCTTCAGACCCAAGGCTGCCACACCGACCTCGGCGACGACTCTCCAATCCGTGCGCACCGAGGCAGCGGCAGTGGTTCCGCACCGCTCCAGGTATGCGTCGACGATCCGGTTCCCCGCGGCGTACCCCGCCCCGGTTGGCAATCCCACCGGTGCGGCACCGAATCTCGTGGCGGAGGCATCGCCGAACACCCAGGGGGTGAAGTTCCGCATTCCCGTGATCTCCATGCCGGAGATCACCTTCGCCACGGCGGTGTCGTCCCCCAGGCACGACACCGCGAAATGCGTGTAACCGCGCCGGCCGTGGAGTTCCCTGGCGAAAGCGTCGGCCAGCCCCTCGGCGACGATCTGCTCGCCGAGGGCAACCGCCATGGGGTCCCAGGCGATCCCACCCTGTCCGTAGCGGACGTTGTGGTGGAACTCGTGGGCGGCGATGGCCTCGATCCGGTCGCGCACCACGCGGTTCGGCCACAGCGTCAGCTCGATGAATCCGGGGATCCCACCGAACGCCGACAGCCCGTGGATCTCCTCCATGAAGTGGGGGTCCGTCGGGTCGCCCAGGGTCACCAGCACGGTCAGTTCGCCGGGGAGAACCAGGCCGGGATCGGCCGCGGTGAGCGCCCGGGCCGCCTGGTGGATCCCTGCCGCCACACGCTCCCGGGCCCGCGCCTTCTCCAGCTCCCCCAACCCGGCGCGCAACTGCTCGTCGGCCCCCTCGACCGGGAAGCCGAAGGTTCCTTCGTGCATGGCGAGCCGGTCCGGGCCTCCGGGAATGAACGGGTACATGCCGTCCATGGGGGATCGCATGCGACGGATGAGGCCGGGGCGGTCGGCGGCGGGCGCATCCAGGATCTCCCGGGTCGCCGCCACCGAATCGAGCACGGTGATCTTCATGCACCCGAGACTCGCAGGTGACGCACCGTCAACTGCAAGCCAGCCCCACCAGGACCGTCCTCACAACGGGGGCCGGATCCGGGTCGTCCCATTCCCGGCGTCGATTGGGCGCTCAGCCGGCTCCTCGAAGCCTCTGGTTCTAGGTGTATGAGGCCATGAAATCAGCGCTCGGCTCGATGGGACGGATGACGTCAACCAAAACGCCCTCGGGCCCCTCGATGATGAAGTGCCGCTGTCCCCATGGCTCATCCCTCAGGGGCAGGACCGGTTCCAGGCCCATTCCGATGACCTGCGCATGGATGGCGTCCACATCATCCAGCTCGATGTTCAGCAACACACCCCGAGGCAGGGCCCGAGCTTCTGCCGGGATGGATTCGTGGTCGTGAGCGATGATGGCCAGCTCCGACTGGCCGCATCGCAGGCTGATGTACCAGTCGCTCTCAAAGGTTGTGTCAAGGCCGAAGACCTGCCTGTAGAAATCAGCCGCCGCAGTGATGTCGGCGGACATGAGGACTGGATAGATGCTCGCAAGAGCCACGGAACACTCCTTTACATACACTGTGCTTGTATGCAGCAAGCATACATACAGCTTGTACGTAAGGAAGAAATGCCACGATCCAGCGCCGCCGATGCCGCGCGGACCGCCGAACGGATCCGCGACTGCGCACTCGATCTCTTCGCCGAACACGGATATGCCGCCGTCGCGCTGGAGGATGTCGCACACGCCGCCCGGGTAACTCGCGGTGCCGTCTACCACCATTTCCGGAACAAGGACGGACTCTTCAGGGCCGTTGCCGAGCATCTGCACGAAACCGTCGCATCACGGGTCGCCGCCGCAGCCGCGGCAGTCGCCCCCGATCCCGAGATGCAATTGAAGGCCAGGTCACACGCCTTCCTGGAGGCCATCACCGAGGCCGCCCCCGCTCGCATCCTGCTGATCGACGCCCCGGCGGTCATGGGCTGGCAGGAATGGCGAAACCTGGACGCCGCGAACTCCCAGGAACTTCTCGGCGAAGCACTCGCGGCGGCGGGAATCGAACAGCAGCGAGGTCGAGCGATGACCGCGCTGCTCTCGGGAGCCATGAACGAAGCGGCCCTGTGGGTCGTCCACCAAGATCCTCCCACCGCCGCCCTGGAAACTGCCCTGGAAGGACTGGACCACCTGCTCACATCACTCCTGCACTGACGAGCGGCGACACCCGATCACACGATGACCCGTGGCGCCAAGGCCCATTCACGGCACCGATCACAATCCAGAACCCCTTGTAGGGGTATACCCCCAGAATGCTAACTTAGGCATGCCTACCTTTCTATCCGGAAGGGACATCATGTCAACGCAGTCCTCTGTACCCGACGCCGTTCCCGCGAACGCCCCGAGGTCCGTGTGGGATCTGATCCGCAGCGCACGCGGCTCGATGTACCTGGGGTTCACCCTCGCCGCCCTGGGAGCGGTGTTCAAGGTGGTGCCCTACATAGCGATCGTCGAGATCACCCGTTCCCTGCTGGCGGGGAACCCGGATCCCGCGCACCTGTGGGGATGGGTGATCGCCGCGGTGGTGTGCATGGTGGTCCACTCGCTCTCCTACACCTACGCGCTGGGGAACAACCACACCGCGGAGGCGAGGCTCCGCCACGAGCTCCGGCAGCGGCTCATCGACAAACTGGGGGTGGTGAACCTCGGCTGGTTCTCGGCCCGGAGTTCGGGTCGCATCCGGCAGGCCGTCTCGAACGACACCGCCGACATCCACTCCCTGGTGGCGCACCTGGCCGGCGACTTCGCCAATTCCCTCATCAGCCTGCTGGTCAGTCTCGGGTACCTGTTCTGGCTGGACTGGCGCTTCGCCGGCCTGCTGATCGGCTGCTATCTGCTGCTCTCGGTCCTGGTGTACGCGACCGGCATGACGGGAATCAGGAAGGTGTTCGACGACTACGCCGAGGCCGAACGGCAGCTCTCGGACCGGACGGTGGAATTGGTGGACGGCATCAAGGAGGTCAAGAACTTCGGCATGACCGCGGATGTCTTCGGGCGTTTCGACGAGGCCCAGAAGAGGTTCTCCAAGGTTTCCCTGGTATGGATGCAGAAGCAGAGCATCGGTCTGAGCCTGATCGCGTCGCTGCTGCGGCCCGGACCGGTGTTCGCCGCCACGATGGGACTGGGTCTGGTGTTCACGCTCCAGGGGTGGTTGTCGCCGGTGACCGTGGTGGCCTTCGCCCTGGTGTGGGTCGGGCTGCCCGAGGGGTTGCTGACCCTGATGGAGATGTCGCAGAACCTGTACGCGGCGAAGCAGGCAGCGAACAGCACCCTGCACATCCTGCAGGCCCCGGAGCTGTCCGAGCCGGACACCGAGATCGCCCCCGAGGAGAAAGCCCCCGCGGTGGAGTTCCGCGACGTCAGTTTCTCCTACAACCCCGGGGAACCGGTCATCCAGGAACTCTCCCTGAAATGCCCGCCGGGCACGGTCACGGCGCTGGTCGGCCCATCCGGCGGCGGGAAGTCCACGCTGGCCAGGCTCATCGCCCGGTTCTGGGACGTCGACTCCGGAACGGTGCTCGTCAACGGCCGCGACGTGCGGGACCAGCCCTCGCGGGAGCTGCTGTCGTCGATGTCACTGGTCTTCCAGGACGTCATGCTCAGCACCGACACCGTCCGCGCGAACATCGCCCTCGGGAACGCGGATGCGACCGAACACGAGATCGAGGAGGCCGCCAGAGCGGCCTGCATCCACGACCGCATCATGCAGCTTCCCGACGGCTACGACACGATCATCGGTGAGGGAGCCCATCTCTCCGGAGGTGAGGCGCAGCGCCTGACGATCGCGCGGGCCTTCCTGGCCGCATCCCCCATCCTGATCCTCGACGAGGCGACGGCCCAGGCCGACAGCCACTCCGAACGCCTGATCCAGCAGGCCATCAACAACCTGGCACAGAAACGCACGGTGATCGTGATCGCCCACCGGCTCTCCACAATCCAGGGCGTCGACCAGATAGCCGTGATCGACGCGGGCCGGCTCGTCGAGCTGGGAACCCACGACGACCTGCTGGCCCAGGACGGCCCCTACGCCCGGTTGTGGCGGAACCAGACCACCATCGCCCACGCCGTTGAAGGGCTCGAGGGAAGGGAACCGGCATGCTGAAACAGTTCCGTCGCTATCTCGACAAACCGGGGGTCGTGAACGCGCTGATCGTCGGTTATGCCGTCTCGGCGCTGCTGCAGGGCCTGGCCTTCGTGGTCCTGATCCCCTTCCTACGGGCCTTCCTGGGGCCGGACCCGGCGTCCTCCCTGCCGTGGTTGTGGGTCCTGATCGGTCTCGGTTCCGCCGCTTTCCTGGTGAACTGGATCAGCATGACCCTGGCCATGCGCATCAGCGTCATCGACGTCTGCGGCAACCTGATCTCGAAGATCGGACGCCGGGTCTCGGCGCTTCCCCTCGGCTGGTTCCAGGCCCGGAGCGCCGGGAACGTGGCCGCCGCCGTGTCGAGCGAGGTGGACACCCTTTCCCACCTGGCGTCGGTGGTACTGCCCAACCTGGTCTCGGCGATCGTGATTCCCGGCACCGTGCTGGTGGCCACCTTCTTCTTCGACTGGCGGCTGGCCCTGGTGATGGCGGTCAGCCTGCCCTTCACCTACCTGGTGTGGCGTTGGGGCCTGCGCAGCATGAAACAGGAACACGCCCAGGAACCCGTGCTCAGCTCGGCCAGCGCGGGAAGGCTGATCGAGTACGCCCAGCTCCAGCCCGTCCTCAGGGCCCGTGGCCTGGCCGGCATGCAGTGGTCCCCCATCCGGAGCACCCTGGAGGCGGAGAACCAGGGCGTTCACCGGCTGCTCAAACTCCAGGGCCCACCCATGGGGGCCCTGCTGGTGATCACCCACGCCATCTTCGCCGGGGCCCTGGCCTTCGGGCTGGCGTTCGCCCTGGACGGGTCGCTGGACCTGGCCACCTTCGTCGCCGTCGTGGTGATGACCACCCGGTTCGTGACCCCGATGACCCACGCGTTGCTGTACCAGGGGGAGATCCAGAAGTGCGAGATCTCGCTGGAGGCCATCGGGAAGATCCTGGATTCCCCCGGGATGCCCGAGCCTGAAAACCCACGGGTTCCCGAGAACCACGACATCGGGTTCCAGGGCATCACCTTCTCCTACGACCAGGACACCCCCCTGTTCCGGGACTTCTCCCTGGAAGCGCCGCAGGACCGGATCACCGCGATCGTCGGGCCGTCGGGCTGCGGCAAGTCGACACTGACGAAACTGGCGGCGAGGTTCTGGGACGTGTCCGCCGGACGGGTCACCATCGGCGGGGTCGACGTCAGGGACATCGCCACGGAACAGTTGATGTCGATGATCTCGATGGTCTTCCAGGACGTGTACCTTTTCAACACCACCATCCGGGAGAACGTTCGCATCGCCAAACCCGGGGCCACCGACGAGGAGGTGGACGAGGCCATTCGCCGGTCCCGCCTGGAGGGGGCCCTGAAACGGTTGCCGCAGGGACTCGACACCCCCGTCGGCGAGGGTGGACTGCGCCTGTCCGGTGGTGAACGGCAGCGCGTCTCGATCGCCCGCGCCTTCCTGAAGGACGCCCCGATCCTACTGCTCGACGAGGTCACCTCGGCGCTGGATGCCGAGAACGAGGCGGTCCTGACCACGACCCTGGAGGAACTCTCCCGGGGTCGCACGGTGGTGGTGATCGCCCACCGGTTGAGCACCATCATGCGTGCCCACTCGGTGGCGGTGCTGAGCGGCCGCGAGGCCGGTCAGGTCACCCGGGTGGTGCAGCAGGGCTCCCCGGCCGAGCTGGCGAAAACCGAGGGACTGTTCGCGGAACTGCTCGAGGACTCCCGGGCCATCAGCAGGTGGCGGCTGACCTGAGACGCTCGAACAGGCGTCCGGTCAGGTCTTTTCCCCGGGGTTCGGCCCTCACGGCCGCTCCCCGGGGACTAGATTTGGTCCCACCACCAATTCCCCAGAGGAGTAGATGTGACTGATGCAACGGCGCTTTCAGGCGCTTACAGGACCCTGCTGGACGTGATCGGAAAGATCGAGCCCCGGATCTCCCAGGCGATCCGCGACGAGCTGACCGACCAGCGTGCCTCGTTGAAGCTGATCGCTTCCGAGAACTACGCCAGCCTGCCGGTGCTCGCGACGATGGGCACCTGGCTGAGCGACAAGTACGCGGAGGGCACCATAGGCCACCGTTTCTACGCGGGCTGCCAGAACGTCGACGTGGTGGAGTCCGTGGCCGCGGAGCATGCACGTGAACTGTTCGGCGCCGAATACGCCTACGCACAGCCCCATTCCGGGATCGACGCGAACCTGACCGCCTACTGGGCGATCCTGGCGCACCACGTCGAGACCCCGGCGCTGATGGAGTTCGGGTCGAAGAACGTTTCCGAACTGTCCGAGGCCGACTGGGAGACGCTGCGGGCCCGGTTCGGCAGCCAGCGGCTGCTGGGCATGAGCCTGGATGCGGGCGGGCACCTGACCCACGGGTTCCGGCCGAACGTGTCGGGCAAGATGTTCCACCAGCGCTCCTACGGCACGAACCCCCAGACCGGGCTGCTGGACTACGACGCCCTCGCCGCGCAGGCCGCCGAGTTCAAACCGCTGGTGATCGTCGCCGGATACTCCGCCTATCCGCGCCGCATCGACTTCGCGAAGATGCGGGAGATCGCCGATTCCGTCGGCGCGGTGCTGATGGTCGACATGGCCCACTTCGCCGGTCTCGTGGCGGGCAAGGTGTTCACGGGCAACGAGAACCCGGTGCCCTTCGCCCAGGTGGTGACCACCACCACCCACAAGTCGCTGCGCGGCCCGCGCGGCGGCCTGGTGCTGGCCACCAAGGACTACGCGGGCGACGTCGACCGCGGCTGCCCGATGGTGCTGGGCGGTCCCCTGTCGCACATCATGGCGGCCAAGGCCGTCGCCCTCGCGGAGGCCCGCACCGAGGCGTTCCGGGACTACGCGCACAAGGTGGTCGACAACGCCCGCGCCCTCGCCGAGGGGCTGCTGAAACGCGGCGGCACCCTGGTGACCGGGGGCACCGACAACCACATCGTGCTGCTGGACGTCTCCTCCTTCGGCCTGACTGGGCGGCAGGCGGAGTCGGCGCTGCTGGATTCCGGTATCGTCACCAACCGCAACTCGGTACCCAATGACCCCAACGGCGCCTGGTACACCTCGGGCATCAGGCTCGGCACCCCGGCCCTGACGTCGCGGGGCTTCACCACCTCCGACATGGACGAGGTCGCGGCCATGATCACCGAGGTGCTGAAGAAGACCACCCCGACCACCACGAAGGACGGCAAACCGGGCAAGGCGAAGTACGAACTGGCCCAGGAGGTCGCGGATGGATCGAAGGATCGCGCGGCGAAGCTCCTGGATCTGCACCCGCTCTACCCGGGCCTGACGTTGTGATGACGACGTTTTCGATCTGATTCCGCTGCTGGCTCTTTCTGCCGGGGTGTTCCTTCAGCTGTTCGTCTGATTCAACCCGAGGAAGCCCCGGCGGGGAGGGGCCGGTACATCCCGCAGTCGGGTGTTGCTCGCGCTCGGCGGTTTCGTTGCGCTGGTGTTGCCCTGCGCGACCTTCCTGCTCCCGCAAGAGCCCGGTGTGCGCGGATTCTGCGCCCCCGTCCGGTTCGTACCGCCGGGTGGGATGGCGCTCCGGCTGGTTCGTCAAGCGAATCAGTCCGCCGGGGCATGGATCACTTCGTCGGCGACGCCGTCGCCATCAGCTCTGCGATGCTTCGTCTCAGTGCGCACGGGTGCAGGTTGCGGGCTGTCGCCAGGGACAGCAGCAGGCACAGGGCCCCAGAGAGGATGAAGACCGATCGGACTCCGAGCAATTCCGCGGTGACTCCGCCCAGCAGCGCACCGCCGGGCATCGCGATTCCCATGGCCATGAACGCCTGGACGCTCGCCACCCTGCCCGCAAGCTCGCGCGGAGCGATCTTCTGCCGCAGAGAGGCAACCAGGACGCTGACCATGATGCCGAAGAACGAGTTGAAGAACAGGCAGCCGGCAAGCAGCACAAGATTGTTTGAAGCGATCATCAGGAGCAGCAACGGCCCCGCCAGGGCCACCCCCACCGGCAGAACGTAGCTGAAACCCAGTTTCCGATCGGCCACGGAGGCCAGGGCCCCTCCGAGCACACCTCCTGCGCCGGAGATGCTCAACACGACGCCGAACGCCGTCGCTGATGCGCCCAGGTCGTTCGTGACGTAGATCACCATGACCGCCAGCACCCCGCTCTGGGCGAAGTTGACGACACCCATCACCGACAACAAAGCGACCACCACAGGCTTGCCCCGGCACCACGCGACGCCCTCCCGCACGGCCTGCCACATCCCCACCTCGCCGCTGCCGGGCGCCTGGCCTCCGCCTGCGATGCGCGCCACCAGTGCCGAGGCCAGCAGGAACGAGACCGCGTCGATCAGGAACGGCAGCCAGCGCGCGAAACTGAACAGCAGCCCGCCCAGCCCGGGCCCGATGAAGTTCATCGACGCCGCCTGCATCGCATAGAACGTGCCGTTGGCCGCTGACAGGTCGTCGGGGTCCTCCACGATCTCCGGGATCATGCCCTGGTTCGCCGCCGAAAAGACCGTCTCGCCGACACCGAGGCAGAAGCTGACGACCGCCAGCACCCAGATTCCGGCGAGGTCGAAGAACACAGCCCCCGTGAGCGCCCCCACCAAAACGCACCGCGACAGGTCGACCAGCACCATCAGCGACTTCCGCTTGAACCGATCCGCGACGACCCCGCCTGCCAGGCCGAACAGCAGCCACGGGAGCCGGTTGGCCACGACGACGAGCGAGATCAACAGCGGATCCGACGTCACTGTCGACGCCAACAGCGGCGCAGCGACAAGCCGAATCCCATCCCCGACCGACGACACCCCCATCGCCGAGGCCAGCTTCAGGTAGCTTCCGTTGCGAATCAGCGCCACTTCCATTCCTCCCGTACGAGTGAACCCAAATCAACCAAAAGCCGTCTCGACACCCATCCCGCATGACCGAACTGCATCGGCCCCACCCAGGCTCCCCTTTCCAGGAACACCGGCAACACATCCCGTGGAGCGCCCACGCCTTTCCATGATCACCCCTCTCGGAGACGAGGATCATCAACCTCCCACCGCTCCTCAAACTTCCATGGCCGGTTGAGTCGATCCGCGAGCGCCAGCGAGCAGATCGTGTCGAAACCACCTCGCGCATGTCCGGGGACCCGGCTCCCGGTCTCCGATGTGGTTCCGACACGGTTGCTTCCTTGGCCGTGGTCCGGTTCGACCGGCTTCGGGTCCCGGGGAGGGTCAGGGCCGGATCCGGAGTCCCCGGTGGCGGTTGATGGCGGCCAGGATTTCGTGGCGGCGGGGGCGGGCGAGGTGCCCGGGATGACCGCGGTGGGGTGAGAGCCAGTCGAGACCCTCCTCGTCGATGCGACGCAGCAGTTCGTCGACCCGCTCGGGGATGCCCGCCCGGTCGTCGAGGAGGTCGCCGATGCGGTCCAGCGCGTGGGCGATTGCCTGCGTCTGCGCGGCGTCGACCAGCTGCGGAACCGCGGCGAGGTCGATGTCGTCGCGGCCGTACTGGATCCTGGTGCGGCTCCGTGCCTTGGCGGGTTTGCCGGTGCCGGATGGGGGCAGGGACACGCCCCCGGAACGTCCCGCCCGCAGGCCGTTGAAGAGCTCCGTCGCCTCGGTGGACGGCGGGGCGGCCGCTATGTCGTGTGCCCTTTCGGTGACGTCCACGGGCACGTAGTGGTTGATGGCGATGACGTGGTCGGCGACCTCGAAGAACGCCCCGGAGCCCCCGGCGACGAGGATCGTCGATGTCCCGAGCTCGCCGTACAGGGGCCGGACGCGGTCCACGAACGGGGTGATGGGTTCCTGGGCGGCAGGGATGAGGGAGCGCATGCGTTCGTCGCGGATCATGAAGTTCGTGGCCGAGATGTCCTCGTCGATCAGCAGCGTCGACGCGCCGGCCTGGACGGCCTCGACGAGGTTGGCGGCCTGGGACGTGGAGCCGCTGGCGTTGGTCGTGCTGAAACAGCGCGTGTCGGTGCCGGATGGCAGGTTGGTGATGAACGGGGAGATGTCCACGCCGGTGACCGCCCGGCCGTCCTCCGCACGGATCGTGACCGCGTCCGGGCGGGTGATGACCCATTCGCGGCCGTCCCCGTCGATGTGGGGATAGACGCCCCGTTCGATCGCCCGCAGCAGCGTCGATTTCCCGTGATACCCGCCACCGACGATCACGGTCACGCCCTCAGGAATTCCCATGCCGGTGACCCGGCGGCCGCTGGGCAGGTCGAAGGCGACCCGCAGGTTTCCCGGGCTCTCGAAGGGCACGACCCCGTCGCCGGTGAGGGGCAGGTCGGAGTCGCCGGAGCGGCGCGGCAGGATCGCGCCGTCGCCCACGAACGCGACCAGCCCGCGCCCCGGCAGGAGTCCGCGGAGGTGTTCCTGGCCGCGCAGCAGGGTGACGTGTTCACGCAGGACGCGCCGGTCGAGGTTCCGGTGCAGCAGGGAGGCCTCGGCGACGCGCGGCAGGAGGTCGGTCAGAAGCCTGGCCGCCTGGCGTCCGCGGGCCCTGCGACCGGAGGCGGGTAGGCCGACGTCGATGCGGGCCTCGACCCGGTCCTCCAAGACGGTGACGCTGGTGCGTTCCAGCACCTCCTGGCCGGGCCGGCCGATGCCCACGAACCCGCCGTTTCCCGTCCCCTCCGGTCTCGGCACCATCCGATGCGCGGCGTCCGCGAAACGGCGCGTGAGGAAGTCTGAGACGGCGGTCCTGCCCGCGGCGTCATCTGTCAGGTCGGCGGGCAGATCCGCGATCTCCCGGTCGACGATGAGGCGCATCCGCGACGGCGGGGCGTAGGGGTCGACCTGGACGTGATCGACGACGAGCCGGACGACACCGATCCGGTAGCTGCCGGTCAGCTGTTTGTACGAGGCGTATCCCCGCCCGTCGAGTTGGGCGAGGATACGCCGCAGCGTTTCTGCGTCACGCATGGATGTCCTTCATTCAGTGGTCCCCGCCGGCCCGGCGGGCAGGGATACGACAGCGACACCACCGAGGATCGCGAACACCAGGGCGGTGAGAGCCATCGCGGTGGCGAACCCGGCCTGTTGCGCACCGAACCCCGTCAGCAGCGGACCGATGGTCAGGCCAGCAGCATAGGCGAGGTTGTACAGCGCGAACGAACCGCCGAGGGTCGGCGGTGTCGACCGAGATCCCTGCTCGCTGATCAGCGTGGTGGCCGGGGCGAGCAGCATCGCCGAGGACAGGCCGAGAAGCCCCATACCGATTCCGATCTGCCAGACCTCGGCCGACCAGCCGATGACCAGCAGGGCCGCGGCGACCGCGACGTTGCCGGCACCGACCAGCGACCGGGAGGACACCGACGTCATGAGACGCCCCACGACCGGATTGGCGATGATGCCGACCAGCGCGACGTCCACGATCGCGATGGCCGCTGCGATCAGGAACGGGGAGGCCGGTCCGAAGGCATCGACCAGGATTCCTCCCAGGGGTGGGCCGGCGAGCACCCCGAGGGTCACCGTCGACATGGCGATGCCCATCATCTGGCCTCGTTTCTCGATTCCGGTGGCGGCAGCGATCAGGGAGAGAGCCGCGACCCATGCGATCCCACCGGCGATTCCCTGCACGAAACGGGCCACCAGCAACAGCCAGTACGGCCCTCCGGTGGCGAACAGCAGGGTGGCTGCCACGAGGACGATCAGTTCGGTCCGCAGAGGCCCCTTGGGGCCGCGCCGGTCGACGACACGACCGGTGATGAGCGTCGCGACGATCATCGCGGCGGCGTAGGAGGAGAAGAGAACGCCCGTGGCGGCCTCCCCCTGCTCGACCACGGCGGGCAGTAGCGGAAGCACCGGGATCGCCAGGCCCTCGAGCAGCATGTCGGTGAAGAGTATCGCCCCGGCGACGGCGGTCGCACGGGCGGGAGTCGCGCCGACAGGACGCGAATCGTTGTCCGGAGTCATTGTCGTGTGGTTCTTTCAGGAGTTGAGCAACCCCCTCACCAACGCCTTGACGGCGGCGTCGAGTTCGTCGGGTTGCGGAAGGTCATGGGGGCGGATCACCGCTGTCACGGTGAACCCTTGGAGCAGCACGAGCACGAGTCCGGCAACGCCTCGCGGAGCGAGATGACCGGCCTCCCCGCTGGCGGCGATGACATCCTCGATGCGACCGCGCCAGCCGTCGAGCGCTTCATTCTTCTCGGACCGCCCAGCCGCGTGCGGCGCAACCAGCACGGTTGTGGAGGCCAGTGCCCGGAACCTCGGGTCGCCGGTGAGCAGCCGCACGAAATGCGAAAGCAGGGCCTCGATCTTCTCGCGTGCGCCGCTCTCGGATTCGTCGTCAATGCCTGCGAAGAGACGCTGCTCGTAGTCGGACCAGCCCCATTCGAGGGCAGCGATCAGCAGTGCCTGCTTGTCGCGGAAATGATGGTGCAGTGCGCCTCGCGTAACGCCTGCCCGCTCGGCCACATGCTCGAATGTCGCCCCCCGCCACCCCTTCTCCTCGAAGGACATCAGCGCCGCCTCCAGCAGCGCGACGCGGGTTCTGGCCGCGTCCTCGGCCGTCCGTCTCATACATACATGCTAACACGTATATATGGAGTCGCGCGATCGGCATCCTCCCCTGTACATGAATCGCGGAAGAAAAACGGTTCAACGTCGTGTTACGACGCTGAACCGTCAAGGCTCCGCGATTCGTGTGCGGGAGGAGAGATTTCGCCCGGGGCGTGGGCGAAAACCTGTGGCGCCGCCCCGGTCACGCCGCGAGAGGGCTACCTGCTGGTGAAGACCGGGACGATGCCGTCGAAGCTCAACTGAACCCCCAGCCCGTGGGCGACGATCGTCGCAATTCCCGCGAGGATGGCGAGCAGCACCACGGCGAAACACAGCCCCGCGATCACTTTTCCCAACAGGGTTGGTCTCCGGGCGGGATCACCCCCGGTGCCCATCGACAGCGATCGCACACCCAGCGCGAACAGCGTCGGAAGCCCCGCCCCCAGGATCAGTCCGGCAAGCAGGACGTGCCAGGTGCCCTCGATGGCGAGCCAGAGGATGTTCATGCGCGGCTGCCCTCGGGTTGTTCGAGTTCGATCAGGTCGCCGACCTCTGCCGCGGCAGCCAGCGGGCGCGGGGCAGTGACGTTGTCCACCCATTCGTCGTTGACGTTGCTGTGGTCGATGGCGGATTTCCTGGAGTGCAGGTACATCCACGATGCCGCCGCCAGCAGGATCACGGTTATCGCCAGGGCCCCGAGCAGCCCACCGAGCAGGTGCCCGATCAGCCACATGAGTGCGCCGACGAGAGCGGCCGCGGGCAGGGTGATCGCCCACGACATCAGCATCCTTGCGGCCACGCGCCAGTTCACCTTGGCGCCGGAACGCCCGAGGCCGCTTCCCAGGATCGAACCGGTGGCGACGTGTGTGGTGGACAGGGCGAAGCCCATGTGGCTGGAGGCCAGGATCACCGCTGCCGATGACGCGTCGGCTGCCATACCCTGCGGGGAGCTGATCTCGACGAGCCCCTTGCCCAGGGTGCGGATGATCCGCCAACCTCCGAGGTAGGTGCCCAGCGCGATGGCGACGGCGCAGGCCACCTTCACCCAGAACGGCACCGCGTGCAGTTGGGTCCAGCTCCCGGTGGCGATCAACGCCAGGGTGATGACCCCCATGGTTTTCTGGGCGTCGTTGGTGCCGTGGGCCAGGGAGATCAGCGAGGCCGATCCGACCTGCCCCCACCTGAAGCCCCGTTCCCGGCGTTTCTCGTCCATTCCGCGGGTGATGGCGAACACCAGCCTGGTACCGACCCCCGAGACGATGATTGCGACGATCGGTGAGACGAGAGCGGGAAGGATCACCTTCCCGACCACCCCGTCGAGCCTGGTGCCGTCACCCACCCAGTTGACACCGCCGAGACCCAGCCCCGTGATGGTCGCGCCGACCAGACCACCGAACAGGGCGTGGGAGGAGCTCGACGGCAGGCTCCACAACCAAGTCAGGAGGTTCCACAGGATGGCGCCCACCAGGCCTGACAGCACGATCAGCAGCAGCCCCTCACCGCCGTCCACGAGCAGTTCGGGGCGCGGCGCCCCCACGTCGTCCTGGAGGTTCACCACTGCGTTGGTGACGGTGAGCGCCACTTCCACGGACAGGAACGCTCCCACGAGGTTCAGCAGCGCCGAGAGCATCACTGCGGTTCTCGGTTTGAGCGCGCCCGTGGCGATGGATGTGGCCATGGCGTTACCGGTGTCGTGGAAACCGTTGGTGAAATCGAAGGCCAGGGCTGTGGCGATCACCAGGAGCAGCACGACTAACAGTTCGAGTGGCACGAACCTAGTTTGCAGCGTCCGGGTGCAAAACACGCAATTGGTCTCACGGCTGGCCAGTCGTGTCCGAATCATCGGCAAACCGGCCCGGCGGAAACAAGGAAGGTTTCCCGCATCACCGCCCGTCAGAACCGGATCGTCCGCATCCGTCCTGCTGCGCAACCGTGAACTGTCGATCCCGCGAAGGCCGTTCGAGTTCATCCACCACGGCCACTGCCAGGTCCTCAACACTGATCCGGGAGATCCCTGTGGAGTCGACGAGCAGCCCGGTCGTCCCACGCCTGTATGCGCCGGTGCGGATCCCGGGTTCGAGAACGGCCGGCGGGCCGAGATACACCCAGCGCCAGCAGCAGCGGCATCGAGTTGATCCGGCGAGGGCATGTCGACGCTCAGCGGAACGCCCGTCACCGCGTTGGACGTGCCCGATTCCACCAGGTCCATCCAGCGGTCAGAACCATTCTCCGGAGCGGAGGCAGCGATGAGCTGACGTCTGCCTGGCGTGGGCCCCCAAGCTCGGTCATCGGCTGAACAGCTGTCCCTGGACGGTGTTGATGAACTGTGTCAGGGATGCGGGCAGGTCGCGCAGGTGCCAGGTCTCGGGGGCGTGGTACCAGTCGACCTCCGTCGGGTCAGGGGTGTCGTCGACATCGGCCGCCGCCATTGCCTCCACCCAGCGCTGGCGTCCGCCGAGAACGACCGTGTAGGGCAGCAGACGGGAGATCTCGGCCAGTTCCCTGCCCTTCGGCATCTGGTTGGTCGGTTGGGTGTTGAGAAGAGCTGAGAGAGCCCCGAGAGCCGCGACGAGCCGGGTACCCTCCGCCGTGCGGCGCGGCATGCGTGGAGCCATCCACAGCAGCGAGATGGCGAGAGCCAGGAGCACCAGCGCCACCAGCCCGAACCGGGTGAAGGCGATCAGGGCGGAGCCCGCCGCCAGCGCTACACCGAGTCCGATCCAGCCGCGAACGGCCCAGGAGCTGCGGGTGGAGTCGGGGCGGTTCTCGAACCAGCCGCGTTTCACCACCTCGTCGTACAGGGCGTCCTGCACCGTCCCGAGAGCGGGCGCCAGGACCTCGGGCAGTTGCGAGGCGAGGGAATGTTTGCCATCGGGCACCACCGCGTCCAGGAGTCGGGACTCGTACGTGGCCAACTCATCCTTCGTGTTCTCCATGCGGCTGAACTGCCAGTCGACCAGGCCGTACTGGGCGTGTTGAAGTTCGGTGATGCGCAGGTGGCCCCGCACGGCGAGGTCGATCAGGGTGGCCGTGATGTCGACGGGGTCGACCCGCTCGTCGGCCACGGTTCCCACCAGACCTGGACGCATGCCCTCACCCGGTTCGAAAACCGATTCCCCGTCGCCGACGGGACGGAAGGACCCGACGGCCGAAAGCTCACCGGAATAGGAGAGATCCGCGCCACTTCGACGATGCAGCCACCACAGCAGCAAGGCACCCACCACCAGGACGGCCAGCGCGGTTCCCGCCGTGGCAAGATCGATCGCGAAGGCCCGGTTGAGGTTCCACTGCTCGTGGACCCGGGCCGTTGGTGTCACCTGATCAGCGCTGAAACCCACGGTGAACGTCACCTGCTCACCAACGCCTCGTGTCGCGGACTCGAACTTCGGCGTTGGTGAATTGTGGGCGCCGGCCGTGTAGAGCTGACACTTGTCGAGGGTTCCGGGCGGGCCCGCGGTGCAGTCCACCAGGTTCGCCTGGGCCCCCACCTGCAAGGTGCCGGAAACTTTCTCGACGGCCACCGACAACCCTTGGAGCGCCCGCCACGTGAACACACTGGCGTCCCCGTTGGTCCCGGGCTCGGAGCGGGTGGTGCCGGTGACCCTGTAGGTGATCTTCACCTCGGTGGACGGTTTCATGGACAGCACCGTGTAGTCGCCTTCGACCTTGGAAACGAAATCTTCCACGCCCGTGGCCGACACATCGGAGATGCCGTACACGTAGGAACGGTCACGGTCGATGGGGGCACGGTTCGCGATCCGCTGGGTCAACTCCGCCGGTGGGGTGTCAAACTTGATGGTCTCGGTGACCGTCAGCACCCCGTCCTCACCGAGCCTGCCCTCGAAGAGGTATGACTTGGCGATCGGTTCGTCGGCGTGAGCCTGCGACACCACGCCCAGAGCGAACAACAGCGCCAACGGGACCAGCAACAAGCGGAAGGTACGCACCTCAAGGCTCCTCGGGTCAAAGTTCTCGCTGCTGACGGTACCGCATGATCGACGCAGAAACGCACCCCGGAGGCCACGCCGGCGAGCAACGACACGACCGGGGAGGTCTCGGGGCTTCCACGGCGCGCCGTGGAAGCCACCAGCACGACGGACACCACATCCCGACAGGTCATGGGCCACCGGCATCAGCAGGTGTCCCGACCCCGTTGTCTCGGCCACACGCGTCCGTTTCGCCGCACGCCGACCCTTGATACAGCTACCCTGAACATCGTGGCGAACTCGATGCAACCGCAATACCCGGGGCAGCCGGCACCGCAGGGCTCCGGAGGAAATCCGTACCCCGGTCAGCAGCCTGCGCCGTGGCATCAGTCGATGCCGTCGCAGGGCCAGCAGCCGCCATCGCAGGGGTTTCCCCCCGCCCCGCGGCAACCTGTCTCGTCCCCGTGGCAGCCTCCTCAGGCACCGGAGCAGCGTTCCCCCCACCAGGCCCCGGCACAACACCCCGCAGCTCCGCGCAGGGCGGTGCCCCACCAGCCGTTCCCCCAGGCGCAGCCTCCGCAGTTCCCCGCCGCGCAACCGATGACGTTCCCGGCACAGGCCGCCACCCTGCAAATCCCCGCAACGCCCGGTCCTTCTCCATATTCCGGCCACCCCACGGGTTTTCGCCCCGCGCCCCAGGGCTTTCCAGCCGGGCAGCAACCCCCACCGGTCTTCATTCCCGGTGGTTACGCCCCGTATCCGGTACCGCCCAGACGTCGCCCGACGGGGCTGCTGGTGGCTCTGTTCAGCGCCATAGCTCTTCTGACCGGCATGGTCGCCATCACTCTTCTCAACCAGACGAATCCTGCCAGTGTCTCCACCGACTACAAGAACGAGGACTGGGAGGTACCTCCCGTCACCACTCAGCCCCCTCCCTTGGTGAAACCGGACAGCAAAGCGGAGATCACGACGCTGACGAAGGACAACCCGCTGTACAACACGTCCTTGGAGTCCCCTGTGCGATGCGACCTTGAGCTGCTTCCCGGCCGCGAACAGGACGACCAGGAATTGCAGGCCCGTCTGCAGACCTACATCGGCTGCCTGACCCGGGTCTGGGGCCCCACCCTCAAGCAGGCCGGCTACACGGCCTTCCAACCGAAGATCACGGTTTTCCCGGAAGGCGAGACCATCGCCACGGGATGCGGCAACCAGAAATCACACAACGCCTTCTACTGCACCCTGGATCAGCAGATCTACATCTCCCAGGACGTGCTCGACGTCCTGTCGGCCGACGTCTCCAAGGCACGTATCGTCTTCAACCTGATCATCGCGCACGAATACGGGCACGCCGTCCAGGGGCAGTCCGGGATACTGGCCAGCGGCCACATGCTGATAGAGGATTCCGACAGGTCCGAGAGTCTGGAGACGAGCCGTCGTCTCGAGACCCAGGCCGACTGTTTCGCAGGTGCGGCCCTCAGTTCCCTGTGGCAGGGACTCAAACTCACCGACGCGGATCGCCAGGACGTCCTGGCCACCACCACGGACATCGGCGACGACAAGCTGAGCGAACGCAACAACGGCGACCCCGACGAGGCCGGCAACCATGGCAAGAGCCAGAACCGTCGGCTGTGGGTGGAACGTGGCCTCAATTCCGGGGGTTCGCTCGGTCAGTGCAACACCTTCAACGCCCCTGCCGATGAGGTCGAGTGACCCAGGGTTGATCCGCAAGGATCACGGGGCGCGGTAAGGACCATCATCCCGCCGTCGTCATGGCGACCGCGATCGCTGCGACGCCCTCACCCCGCCCTGTGAGGCCGAGCCCGTCCGTGGTGGTGGCGGAGACGGAGACGGGGGCCCCGATGGCCCCGGACAGCACTCGTTCCGCCTCACCGCGACGCGCGGCCATGCGCGGCCGATTGCCTATCACCTGGACGCTGACGTTGCCGATCCCGATTCCGGCCGCCCGGAGAAGCCCGGCGGTCTCGATCAGGAAGGCGACTCCGGAGGCGCCTTTCCACTCGGGACGGTCGGTGCCGAAGTTCGATCCGATGTCCCCCAACCCGGCCGAGGCGAGCAGCGCATCGACGATGGCGTGCGCCACCACGTCGCCGTCGGAATGCCCGGACAGGCCGAAGGGTTCATCCGGGAAGTGCAGCCCGGCCACCCACATGGGTATCCCGGCCTCCAGCCTGTGAACGTCGGTTCCGATGCCGACCCTCATGTCCGGCTCCTGCCGTCCAGGATCCCCTGTGCCAGGGCCAGGTCGAGTTGCTCGGTGATCTTCAGCGCGTCGTGATGCCCGGGCACGAGCATCACCCGATGTCCGAGGGCCTCGATCGCGGATGCGTCGTCGGTGATCACCAGTCCACGCCTGGCCACGTGTTCGTGGGCTTCTCGGAGCAGACCGAGACGCGCTCCCTGCGGAGTCTGGATGGCACGAAGGGTGGAGCGGTCGATCATCCGGGACCCGTCGTGATCGACCTGCCGGATCGAGTCGTGGACCGCTATCACCGGTATGGCGACCTCCGCGCCACGGGCCACTGCCTGCTGGACGGTTGCCACCACCTGCGGTGGCACCAGAGGCCGGGCGGCATCGTGAACAAGCACGATGGTCTCGGGGTCGAAACGTTCCGACAGCGCTTCGAGTCCGAGCCGGACCGAGTCCTGGCGTTCGACCCCGCCGATGGTGCAGACGACATCATCCAGACCGGACAGGGCCGCCTCGAAGATCGACAGGCAGCCCTCGGGCGTGGTGATCATCACGTGCCCCACACCTCCGGCGCGCATGGCGAGCACGCTGCGACGCACCAAGGACATTCCGCCGAGCTCCACCAGCGCCTTCGGCACGGAGGCACCGAGCCGAGACCCGGAACCGGCCGCCACCACGAGGGCGACGACCGGTCCTTTCGTACTGTTGTTCAATGGTTCACGAGGCCAGGACCTCGTCGAGCATCACCTCGGCGCGCTCCTCGGCGACGTCCTCCGCGAGGGCCAGCTCGGCAACGAGGATGGCACGGGCCTTGGCGAGCATGCGCTTCTCGCCGGCCGAGAGCCCCTTGTCGCGGTCGCGGCGCCACAGGTCACGAACCACCTCGGAAACCTTGATGACGTTCCCGGAGTGCAGCTTCTCCAGGTTCGCCTTGTAGCGGCGGGACCAGTTGGTCGGTTCCTCCGTGTGCTCGGCACGCAGCACCTGGAACACGCGTTCCAGGCCATCGGCGTCGACCACGTCGCGCACACCGACGAGGTCCAGGTTGCATGCGGGAACGCGCACCACGAGGTCGTTCTGACCTATGATGCGCAGCACGAGGTAGAGCTTGTCCTCTCCCTTGATCTGTCGGGTCTCTATGTCTTCGATGACAGCCGCCCCGTGATTCGGGTAGACCACCGTCTCTCCGACCGTAAAAGTCATGTCTTGCGGGCCCCTTTCCGCCGGCAATCCTACCATGTCACGGCGGGTTGGCCCCGTGAGCGATCCTGCCCCCGCCAATGGGGCGGTGACGAGCACCGTCGCCCACGGCCGAACCGTCGGTCAACCCTGGAACTTGTAGCCCAGTCCCCTGACCGTGATCACCCGGGAGGGGCTGGAGGGATCGCGTTCGATCTTGTTGCGGAGACGTTTGACGTGGACATCGAGGGTCTTGGTGTCACCGACGTAGTCGCTGCCCCAGATGCGGTCGATGATCTGGCCTCGGGTCATGACACGTCCGGCGTTGCGCAGCAACAGCTCCAGCAGCTCGAACTCACGCAGCGCCAACCTCACCTCCTGCCCGTCGACGAGGACCTGGTGACGCTCCACATCGATGCGCACCCCGTCCATCTCGACGATTTCCGAGATCAGTGTGGAGTCGTGACCACGCCTCAGGATGGCGCGGATCCGGGCCACGAGTTCGCGGTGGGAGAACGGTTTCGTGACGTAGTCGTCGGCGCCGATCTCCAACCCCACCACCTTGTCCGTCTCGGAGTCCCGTGCCGAGACCATGATGATCGCGACGTCACCGCGGGTCCGGAGCCTTCGGCACACCTCCGTCCCGGGTATTCCCGGCAGCATGAGGTCCAGCAGAACCAGGTCCGCGCCATTGCGGTCGTACTCGGCCAGGCCGCTCTCCCCGTCCGCCGCGGCGGCGACGTCGAATCCCTCCTTGCCGAGCATGAAGGTGAGCGCTTCACGATAGGAGGCCTCATCCTCGATGATCAGAATCCTGGTCATCTCCTCTTCCCTTCCCGGGTCTCCCCATCGACGGCCCCTCCTGGTGGACCGGAAGCCGCAGTGTGAAGGTGGACCCCTGGCGGGGTCGCGACCACACTGTAACGCTCCCCTGGTGGGCCAGGGCGATGTGACGAACGATCGAAAGCCCCAACCCCGTGCCCCCGCTCTCCCGGGATCTTCCGTAGTCGACCCGGTAGAAGCGTTCGAAGATGCGCTCCTGGTCCTCCTGGGAGATACCGATGCCGTTGTCGGTCACCGTGATCTCGACGTTCTCGCCGTCGTCGTCGGGTATCCGCGTCGCCGCCACCACGACCCGCGCGTTGTCGTCGGAATAGTTGATGGCGTTCTGCACGAGATTGACCACGGCGTCGATCAGCTGTCGCCGGTCCCCCAGCACCCGGACGCGGGGCACGGCGGCACGCACGAGGGTGATCCTGCGGGCCTCGGCGGCCTCCCGGGTCCGTCCGATCGCCTCGTCGACGACCTCCTCCACCTCCACCACCTCGCGGTTCAGCATCGGGTCCGAGGACTGGAGCCTGGAGAGTTCGATGATCTGGCTGACGAGTTCGGACAGGCGGGCAGATTCGCGCTGGAGACGCCGGGCGAAGTGGGTCACCCGGTCAGGATCCCCGGCGGCCGCCTCGATGGTTTCCGCGAGAATCCCGATCGCCCCGATCGGGGTTTTCAGCTCGTGCGAGACATTCGCCACGAAGTCCCTCCGCACGGCGTCCATGCGGCGGGTCGCGGCCTCGTCCTCGGCCATGACCAGGACATGCCCTTCCCGAAGCGGAATCACTCGCGCGGAGAGCTCCCCGTTCTCCATTCCCGGTGGACGGTCCCGGATGACGGTTCCCAGGTACTCGGCACCCGTCCTGCGCACCTGTCGCACCCGGTCCAGCAACCCCGGGAACCCGACCCGTGTTCCCCGCGCCAGACCCATGGCCACTGCGAGGTCGTTGACCTTCATCACCTCGTCGTGGGGGCCGACCAGCACTCCTCCCAGGGGAAGCGCCTCGACGAGATCGGCCAGGTCGTCCCGCGGTCGCTCCGGATTCATCAGCGCGGGTCGCGGTTCCTCCGGGAGGCCACGACGACCAACGGCTCCCGTGATCCACACCGCCGTCAGCGCCAGCAGCGCACCTGCCAGGGCGGCGAGAACGAGGACCATGCCCAGAATCCTATTGTCAGAACTTCTGATCACCGGTCGGTGGCGGCCATTAGACTGCCGTTCCTAACGGTTGTCATCCCGAAGGGCGGAGACGAAATGCGCGCCAGCTATCACGAAGAGCTCAACGGCCTGCTCGACAGCCTGCAGCACATGGCTGTTCTGGTCGAGGTGGCCGTGCGTGAGGCTTCCGCATCCCTGCTGGACCCCGATCTGGGCCGCGCGGAGGCGGTCATCTCCAACGATTCCCAGCTCGACGCCATGCACGAGGAGCTCGAGTATCGCTGCCTGTCCCTCCTGGCCCTCCAGGCCCCGGTGGCGGGCGAGCTGCGTACCATCGTCTCCGCGATCCGGGTGGTCTTCGAGCTGGCGCGCATGGGTGACCTGGCGGCACACGTCGCCAAGATCGCCCGGTTGCGTTTCCCGGAGTCCGCGGTGCCCGATTCGCTGCGGGAGAACTTCTCACGCATGTCGGAGGTGTGCCTGGCGATGATCCGCCTGGCCAACCAGTCGTTGAAGGATCGCGACGCCGTCGCCGCTCTGCGCATGGCGGAGATCGACCACGAGATGGATCACCTGCGCCGCGACCACTTCGGGGTGCTGCTGGGCGAGAACTGGTCGGGATCGGTGGAGCAGGCCATCGACGTCGCCCTGCTGGGACGCTACTTCGAACGCTTCGCGGACCACGCCGTCGCGGTGGCGCGCCGTGTCATCTACATCATCACGGGGCAGTTCCCGGAAGGCGAGGAGTGGCCGAATGCCTGAGTGGGTGGGGGGGGAATCAAAAGTTGACGATCGAAGGTTTAGACTTCCCGCGTACCTGTTTTCCATCTTGACGAGGGGATACGTGATGACGCTGTTCAACCGCCGCAGCCTGTTGACCGGCACCATGGCAGCCATGGCCGTCGGGCTGGGGGCCTGCGCGTCCTCACCACAGGCCGCGCAGTCGGCATCCGCACCGGCGTCGTCGGAACAGCCCCAGGATTCCACC
>NZ_LR027842.1:2520283-2858362 GCF_900607225.1 [Pseudopropionibacterium] massiliense
CCCCCGAGCCTTCCCCGTCGCCATCCCCCGAGCCTTCTCCGTCACCTTCCCCGAGCGCTTCTCCCGAGGCCTTGAAGCCGAACACCAGCCACAACAACGCCGCGGCCGAGTACGCCTACCCCTCGGAGAAGGTCCAGGCGTGGATGAAGGACCCCAGTTCTGCCCCCGAGAAAATCGTCTTCCTCACCTTCGACGACGGCCCGAACCATACCAATTCGGTGCAGATCCTGGACGCCCTGAAGGCGGGCGGGGTGCACGGCACGTTCTTCGTGGTCGGGAACATCGTGAGCAGCGCACCCGAGACGCTCAAACGCGAGATCGCGGAGGGACATTCGGTGGCCATGCACAGCTACACCCACAACTACAACAAGCTCTACCCCGGCCGCGCCGGAAGCGTGGAGGCCATCAAGGGTGAGTACGAGAAGACCAAGGCGGCCCTCGAGGAGGTCCTGGGCTCCGATTTCAAGACCAACACCTGGCGCTACCCCGGCGGCCACATGAGCTGGAAGAGGTTGGAGGCCGCCGACGAGGCCCTGGCGGCCGAGGGTGTGCACTGGATCGACTGGAACTGCCTCACGGGTGATGCCGAGCCGAAGAATCGCCAACCCAAGGATGTCGCGGGCATGGTGAAGATGGCGACCTCCGCGATCGGTGAGGGCCTGAAGGTCGCGGTGATGCTCGCACACGACGCCGAGGGCAAGGACATGACGGTCAAGGCGATGCCCCAGATCATCAGCGCCTACAAGGAGGCGGGCTACAAGTTCGGGGTCATCGCCTGAGGCCGATGTGAAATCGACACGGGTGAACCGTGTGCAAGGATTCGCCCGCCTTGTAGGCTGACGCCATGACCGGAAAGCTGATCCTGCTCCGTCACGGCGAGAGCGAATGGAACGCGAAGAACCTGTTCACCGGCTGGGTGGACGTCGACATCAACGAGAAGGGTGAGGCCGAGGCCCGGAAAGCAGCGGAGCTGCTGACCTCGGAGGGGCTGCTGCCGACTGTGCTGCACACCTCGCTGCTGCGTCGCGCCATCCACACCGCCTACCTGGCCCTCGACGGCTGCGACCGACACTGGATTCCGGTGCGGCGCAGCTGGCGTCTCAACGAACGCCACTACGGGGCGCTGCAGGGCCTGGACAAGACCGCCACCCGTGACAAGTACGGTGACGAGCAGTTCATGTTGTGGCGCCGCAGCTACGACACCCCGCCGCCGGTGCAGGACACCGACGCGGAGTACTCGCAGTTCAACGATCCCCGCTACGCCGACATCCCCGCCGACGAGCGTCCCCGCACCGAGTGTCTCAAGGACGTCGTGGCGCGCATGCTGCCGTACTGGGAGGAGTCCATCATCCCGGATCTGGATGCCGGTCACACCGTCCTGGTCACCGCGCACGGCAACTCCCTGCGCGCGCTGGTCAAGCATCTGGACGGCATCTCCGACGAGGACATCGCGGGGCTGAACATCCCCACCGGGATCCCCCTGCTGTACGAACTCGACGAGAACCACCGACCCCTCGTCAAAGGTGGTCGCTACCTCGATCCGGAGGCCGCCGCCTCCTCCATCGAGGCCGTCAAGAACCAGGGCAAGAAGTAGTCTCGGAAAGTTCAGTTCGCCTTCTCAACGGGTCCTGTCGTGAGAGCGACGGGACCCGTTTCCTCGTCGTCCTTGCCTTCGTCCTGTTTCTTTCCGCGGTTCCGCCACCAGGATGCGGCCGCCGTGGCTCCCGCGATCGCCAGGGCCGTCGGCACCAGGATCGTCGCGCCGGAGTGCGTCAGCTCCAGCACCAGCGCGAATCCGGTCAGTGGGGCCTTGATGGAGGCGCCGAGGAAGGCCGCGGCACCGATGAACACGCAGGCGACGAGGTTGGATCCCGGCCAGATCAGCGACCACACGAGTCCCGTCAATCCGCCGAGGGCCGCGCCCAGCGCGATGCCGGGGTTCAGGGTGCCTCCCCAGGCGCCCACCCTGACCGTGATCAGTGTGGTGACCGCCTTGGCGATCAGCAGCAGGGCGATCAGCCCCAGCGCCTGAGGCCCGACCTCCGCCACCTGATTCGTGACGGTCTGCGTGACCGGGTGGCCGTTGCCCAGTACCCACGGCACCCAGATGGAGATCGCCCCGACCACGGCGAATCCGAGGGGCATGATCCACAGAAGCCGGGTGGTGGTCGGGCGTTTCCGTTCGGCGCGTGTGACCGCTTCACCGAAGAGCGCCCCGGCCAGACCGATCACCGGGCCGCACAACACGGCCCACGCCACCAGCGCGGGCGAGGAGACCAGCTCCGGCATCCTGTAGTAGACCTCCGGTCTGCCCCACCCGGTCGAGACGAACACCGCGATGCCTGAGACCGCCAGCGCAGCGGCCAGGGAGCGTTTCGAGAAGGTGGCGAGGAGCGCCTCGAGGGCGAAGAAGATGCCGGACAGGGGGATGCCGTAGACGGCCGCCAGGCCCGCCCCGGCCCCGCAGGCCACCAGGATCCGCCGGTCCTCCTCGTCCAGGCCGAACCGGTCGCTGATCCATCCGGACAGTGCGGCACCGGCCTCCCGCGGCGCGACCTCGCGGCCGAGTGAGGCGCCCATGGCGATGATGACGATCTGCGTTGCGGCGTGCCAGATGGTGCGCAGCACCGGCATGCGGCTGCCTGCCACGGCCTGCTCCGTCGACACCGGTCCGGGTCCGGTGCGGTGCAGCAGCACCCACGACACCGCACCGATCACACCGGCCGCTGCGAGGGTGAGGAGCCGACGCCACCACGGGACGGTTTCCAGGGCCGTGATCAGGTGTCCCTCGGAGATGCTCCAGACGAAGTGTTCCACGGTGTGCAGCAGGTGCGCGCAGGCCCATCCGGTGACACCCGCGGTGATTCCCGCCAGAATGACGGCGGCAGCGAAACGCCGGAGCCCCGGGGCTCCGGCGGTGGTGTGTGATGTGGTGGTGTTGTACATCGAGGACGGATCGGAACTCACGTTCTCCTACTCTAGAACTCCTTATCCCTGCGAACAGCACCCACCCGGTGCCCGGGATTCCTGACGGATGACACGTGCACCGCAGATCACCCGAGGACGCCCATGCCGAAACCCCATCCCGCCGACTCCCATGACGTGATCCGGATCCGTGGCGCCCGGGAGAACAACCTGAAGGACGTCAACCTCGACCTGCCCAAACGCCGTCTCACCGTGTTCACCGGGATCTCCGGCTCCGGGAAGTCATCGCTGGTTCTCGACACCATCGCGGCGGAGTCGCAGCGGATGATCAACGAGACCCATTCGGCCTTCGTGCAGGGTTTCCTTCCCACCCTCGACAGGCCTGACGTCGATTTTCTCGACGGCCTCACCACCGCGATCATCGTCGATCAGGAAAGGCTGAGCGCGAACCCCCGCTCCACGCTCGGCACCGCCACCGACGTGAACGCCCGGCTCCGCATTCTTTTCAGCCGTCTCGGGAAACCCCACATCGGCGGTCCGAAGGCGTTCTCGTTCAACGTCGCATCCGTTTCCGGGGCCGGGGCGATCACCACGACCAGGGGAGGCAGAACACGGAAACAACGGCGTGAATTCGAGGTGGTGGGTGGCATGTGCCCGCGCTGCGAAGGGCTCGGGAGGGTGTCCGATTTCGATCCAACCGCCCTCTTCGACGCGGAGAGGTCGCTGAACGAGGGTGCGTTGTTGGTTCCCGGTTATTCCATCGACGGCTGGTACGGTCGCATTTACCGCAATTCCGGTTTCCTCGATCCGAACAAACCCATAGGTCACTACTCCGAGCGCGAGCTTGACGTTCTGCTGCACAAGGAAGCCACTCGGACGACGGTGAACGGTGTCAACGTCACATTCGAGGGTCTGATCCCGAGGATCCGGAAATCCTTCCTGGGCAAGGATGTCGAGGCGATGCAACCCCACGTCCGATCCTTCGTGGAGCGTGCTGTCACCTTCGGGGTCTGTCCTGAGTGCGAGGGCACCAGGCTGAACACCGCTGCCCGTGAATCCAGGATCGCTGGTGTCTCCATCGCGGATGCCTGCGCGATGCAGGTCAGCGACCTGACCAGTTGGCTCCGGGAAATCGAGGAGCCGTCCGTGGCCCCGCTGCTCACCTCCCTGCGGGAAACCGTCGACGCCTTCGTCCGCATCGGGCTCGGTTACCTGTCACTGGATCGCCCCTCGGGGACCCTGTCGGGTGGTGAGGCGCAACGCACCCGGATGATCCGGCACCTGGGATCGTCGCTGACGGACATCACCTACGTTTTCGACGAACCGTCCATCGGGTTGCATCCCCACGACGTGAAACGCATGGGTGACCTGCTGCTGGAGCTGCGGGACAAGGGAAACACTGTGCTGGTGGTGGAGCACGAACCGGAGCTGATCGCCATCGCCGATCACGTCGTCGATCTCGGCCCCGGTGCCGGGTACGGGGGTGGGCGGATCTGTTTCGAGGGCACCGTCGACGAGCTGCGCGCCAGCGGCACCCTCACGGGCCGTCACCTCGACGACCGGGCGCATCTGAAGGACCGAGTACGCGAACCCCGGGGTTTTCTTGAGATCCGGGGCGCGGACACCAACAACCTGCGCGGGGTGGACGTCGACATCCCGCTGGGGTGTCTGGTGGTCGTCACGGGGGTGGCGGGATCGGGCAAGTCGTCGCTGATCCACGGCTCGGTGGCCGGCCGCGACGGGGTCGCGGTGATCGACCAGTCGGTGATCAAGGGCTCCCGCCGCAGCAACCCGGCCACCTACACGGGTCTGTTGGACCCGGTTCGCAAGGCCTTCGCGAAGGAGAACGGGGTGAAGCCGTCCCTGTTCTCCCCCAATTCGGAAGGCGCCTGCCCGGCCTGCAACGGGGCCGGGGTGATCTACACGGACCTGGCGATGATGGCGGGGGTCGCAACCACCTGCGACGAGTGCGGGGGACGGCGTTTCCGGGACGAGGTGCTGAACCACCGCCTGGGCGGGCGCAACATCTCGGAGGTGCTGTCGATGCCGGTTTCCGAGGCGGTCGGTTTCTTCGGTGCGGGTGGGGTGCGTGTTCCCGCGGCGCACCGGATTCTGAGTTCCCTGCTGGACGTCGGACTGGGTTATCTCACTCTCGGGCAACCCCTGACCACCCTGTCCGGCGGTGAACGTCAACGTCTGAAACTGGCCTCGGAGCTCGGTTCCGACAGCACCATTCATGTGCTGGACGAACCGACGACGGGCCTGCATCCCGCCGATGTGAGGCAGCTGTTGACGCTGCTGGACCGGATCGTCGACTCCGGGAAATCGGTGATCGTGATCGAACACCACCAGGCGGTCATCGCCCATGCCGACTGGATCATCGATCTGGGACCGGGCGCCGGGCACGCCGGCGGGCTGCTGATCTTCGAGGGGACCCCCGCGGACCTGGTCAGGCGGCGGACCACGATGACCGGTCGGCACCTCGCCACCCATACGGTTCGAACGGGAAGCAGCGAGGACAATGCCGACCTCTCCCGTCCTGGTATCAAGGGTTGACACCCCTGCTGGCGCTCGAAAGAATGCAGGCAACATCCTGAAATCTTTGTCGAGGAACGTACCCCTGGAGTATGGACAGGTTTAGGGTGGGTACCAAGTCATGTGGGCAGTTCCACATCAACAGGAGTGAGCAATGGTCGCCAATGTCATGTTGATCGTCGAGCGAAAGTTCGACTACCCCCAGAAACGTGTTTTCAAGGCGTGGACGGCACCCGAGGAGATGATGCTGTGGCGAGGCAGCCCCGGGTGGCACGTCGAGCAGGAAACGGTTTCCTCCGAATTGAAGCTCGGCGGCAAGCACCACCACGTGAAGATCCGCGACAACGACCCGACTGTCAGGGTCACCACGGATGCGGTCTTCACCGAGTACTTCGATCCGGACGTCTTCGTTGCCCGCCAGCGCATCACCGGCGACCCCGGCATCGATCCCGACATTCCCATGGAACTGCGTGTCGAGTTCACCAAGTACGGCCGCGACGGCGGCGGAACCCTCGTGCGCATCGTTCAGGGACCCTACGAACCCTCCCGCGCCGAGTACCACGCCACTGGTTGGGAACGGGAACTGAACCGCCTCGAGGATTTCCTGGCCGCCAACCCTGAGGGAGTTTCCCGATGAGCGCGACGGTTGTGCGGCGGAAGCCGCTCATGACGATGCCGCAGATCCTGCTGATGAACCTGGGATTCTTCGGTGTCCAGTACTCCTTCGGCATGCAGCAGACGGCCATCAACCCCATCTACCAGTTCCTCGGCGCAGACCCCGAGGAGATGCCGCTGCTGAACCTGGCCGGGCCGATCACCGGCCTGCTGATCCAGCCCATGATCGGCGCCATCTCGGACAAGACATGGGTTCCGAAGTGGGGCCGCAGGCGTCCCTTCCTGCTGGCCGGCGCCATCGGCTGCTCCGTGTGCCTGTTCCTGTTCCCCTTCGCCTCCGCGGTGTGGATGGCCGTGCTGCTGCTGTGGCTGCTCGATGTGTCCAACAACACCGCCATGGAGCCCTACCGGGCGTTCATCTCCGACAGACTGCCGCCGTCGCAGCTGGCCAAGGGCTTCCTGGCCCAGTCCTTCTTCGCCGGCCTCGGAATCACCCTGGCCAACGTGTCGCTGTTCGTGTTCCAGCAGGTCATCCCCGGCATCTTCGGCAGCCTTCCCTCCTGGGTGATGGCCTCATTCATGCTGGGCACCGTCGCCTCCATCGCCACCGTGCTGGTCTCGATCCTCAGCACCAAGGAACTCGAACCCACGCCCGAGGAACTCGCCGAGCTGCGCGCCCACAAGACCAGTTTCGTCGGCACCGTCAAGGAGATCTGGGACGCCATCGTCGAGATGCCCGTCCAGCTGCGCAAGCTGGCGCTGGTCTACCTGTTCCAGTGGTACGCCATGAACTGCTACTGGCAGTACGTGTCGCTGTCCGTAGGGGAGTCCATCTTCGGGGCGACCCATGCCCTGAAGGAAGCCGATCCGGATCGGTACAAGACCTTGTTCGAGCAGGCCACGGCATGGACCGGCCTGGTCAACGGTGCCTACAACGTCGTGACCTTCTGCGTGGCCTTCGCTCTGGTGGTCCTGGCCAAGCGGCACGGTGCGAAGTTCGTCCACACCACCTGCCTGCTGCTGGCGGCGGTCGGCCTGGCCTTCTTCCCGCACATCACCGACAAGTACCTGCTGTTCGTGCCGATCATCGGCCTGGGTATCGCGTGGGCCTCCATCTTGGGCGTTCCCTACATCATGGCAGTCCGCATGATCCCGTCCACCCGCTACGGCGTCTACATGGGCATCATCAACATGATGATCGTCATCCCGATGCTCATCCAGACCGCCACCTTCGGCACCGTCTACAAGCTGATCGGTGACCAGCCCGGCAACGCGATCACCTTCGCCGCCGTCCTCCTGGCCCTGGCGGCCATCGCGATGCTCTGGATCAAGGAGCCGCCGATCGTCAAGGACGTCGACGATCTGTCCGAACCCGTGCCTGCCGAAAACTGATCTCCCACGATTGGAGGGGAAATGCTCAAGGACTACACCACGGTCGTCGTCGGAACCGATGGTTCCGAACTCGCCGTGCCGACCGTCGCCCGGGCCGCGTGGATCGCGACCAAGGAGGACGCCGACCTGGTCATCGTGTGCGCCTACGGCGGCGGTTCCCGAAGGGCCGACGCGAAGGTGCCGCTGACCGAGACCGCACCGAGCCGCATCGGGCAGGTTCCGGGCAAGGAAGCGGCCACGCTGGCCGTCACACACGCCAAGGACATCGCCGTCGCCGCCGGGGCGCGCGTGAAGGCCACCCTGCTGGTGGAAGCGGATCCCGCCGAGGCGCTGCTCAGCAGCTCGAAACAGCACCTCGGGGATCTCATCGTGATCGGCGCCATCCGCGACCGCTCGATCGCCGGCCGCCTGCTCGGTGACGTCGCCAGCGTCGTCGTCAGGCGAGCCCACTGCGACGTGCTGGTGATCCGCCCGGTCAACCCGGACGAGGGCGACCAGATCCGCCCGGAAAGCGACGCGTGACAGGTCGCACGGCAGATCGTGAACAAGATGGAGGGGTCGCTTCGGCGGCCCCTCCACAACGTTGCGCCGGCGACGGGGTCAACTCCGGCGGCTCATGCCGAGCCAGAAGATCATGACGATGAAACCGACGAACAGGCCGATCCACAGCCCCGACCAGCTGAGCAGCAGAATCAGGGTGTACAGGACGCTCGGCCAGTCGTTCAGCAGGATCATGAGCAGGTAGCCGAGGAAACCCGGCCACACGTTCCGTGTCCTGAGCGCCACCAGCACAGGAGGGATCGCCAGCAACACCCCCCGGACGGCCTCGGCGGCCACCCGGGTCGGGGAAAGGGGCGCGAAACCGACCTGCAGCAGCGTGAACCCCAGGATGACGATCACGGCGGCCCACACCGCCCCGAGTCGTTCGCGCAGCCGCGGCAGCGCGTAGCCGAAGAACAGCAGGCCGTCCACGAAAGCCACCCAGGCCGGTATCAGCAGGATCTGCGCGACCAGCAACCACAGCGGGGTGTCCGGTGTGGGGGTGGGTTTCCCCTCCACGCGGAGCCAGCTCTCCGCGAAGGCGTAGGCCAGCAGCGAGATGCAGACCATGCATGTACCGACCGCCAGCGACCACTTGAGATCGCTGGCGGTGAACGACCCCATGAACCTCCGGAGGCCCGTCCGTTCCCGCTTGAGCAGCCACCACAGCAACGCCAGGTTGAGCACACCGAGGATCGCCCGGCCCTCGTCGTACCAGTAGGGATTGTGCCCGGCAGACAGCAGCCAGAAACCGAACGCCAGCAGCGGGACCACCCGCGCCGCCAGGGCGAGTAGCGGATGCCACAACGCGACCGGGGGCTGGGGTTTCGCGGTCTTCTTCCTCGTCACCCCACCAAGTCTGCCCGGTCCCGGCGGAAACCAGGGATCAGTCCGCAGGGAGGGTGATGGCCGGGTCGTCGGGTCGGATGGGGGCCTGCGGGTCGTGGGTGGCGACCACGACGACGCACCGTTCGGCACGCGACTCGATGATGCGCCACACCCGGTCCCTGAGGTTCGCGTCCATCCCGGCGGTCGGTTCGTCCAGGACCACGATCCGGCTGGACTCGTCGGCGAACGCCCTGGCCAGCGCGACCCGCCGCCCCCGGGGGTGGCGACCCCCAGGGCGCCCCGCTCGGCACGCGCCTCGCGGATGCGCCACCCCCGGTCCGTGAGGTCGCCGCCCGTCCCGGCGGCCGGTTCGTCCAGGCCCGCGGCCCGGCTGGCCTCGTCGGCGACCGCCCTGCCCAGCGCGACCCGCCGCCCCCCCCCCCCCGAGCCCCCGCCCCGCTCGGGGGCGATCACCTCGTGCTCGCGGGCCCCGCCCCGGGAGAACTCCCCCAGGCCGAGTTCCCGGAGGATCCCGTCGACGGCACCGGGTGGCAGGTCGCGTCCGAAACGCACGTTGTCGATGACCGTGCCTGCCAGCAGACCCGGTTCCTGGGGCAGGTAGGAGAGGGTTCCCCCGCGGCCGGTTCCGGCGCGGAGGCTCCCGTCGGCCAGGCCCCGGATCCCCAGGAACCGCTCCGCCCAGGTGGTCTTGCCGGCCCCGCTGTCGCCAAGACACCAGACGGGCCTCCCGGGCGTCCACGCCGGCGGTTCCGGCGCGGCACCCAGCGCCCCGGCGGCGTCGTCGACCGGCGGGTCGATCCTGGTCTGCGCCTCCCGGTACTGGCTCTCCGAGACCGCCAGGGTGGACAGGCCGAAACCGGCGTCCTGCAGGGGCGCGACGGCGGACAGGAAAACCCCGGAGACCGCGATCATGACGCCCAGCGACGGGGGTTCGCCGGCCCGGGCGAACAGGCAGAGCGCGACGGCGATCCCGGCCGCGAGCACCAGGGCCTGGCTCACCTGGAGGCCGCGGGTGGCGCGGTAGGAGCGCATGGCGCGGCGCTCGACCCTCGATCTGTCGCGCCGGTACCACTGCCGGGCGTGGGCGTGGCCGTCGAAGATCCTGGTTTCCCGCCACAGGGACAGCAGGTTCACCAGCACCCCGAAGCTTCGCATCGCCTCCTTGAAGAAGAGCGTCTGGAGGCGTTGATGGCGGCGGATCAGTGGGGTGCTGATGGCGGCGTAGACCAGCACGGTGGCCAGGAAGACGGCGAGCACCCCGATTCCTCCCACGAGGCCGACCGTCGCCGTACCCGCGAGAATGCTGACCCCGGCGGGCAGCAGGGACAGGTGCAGGCAACTCAGTCCCTCGCGCAGGGCGGACGCCGCGGAGTCGATGGCGAAACCCACGGTGGACTCGTCCACCCGTCCCCTGGCGCGCGGGTCGGACCGGTTGCTGCGGTCCAGGGCACGAACCATGAAACGGGACTGCATGGCCTGTTCCAGGCGGCCGTAGGTCGGCAGGAAACAGGCCCGGCCCGCGCTTCCCAGCCACCAGATCGCCGCGTAGAGCACCGCGACGACGGGCAGACCCCAGCGCCACCACGCGCCTTGGAGGGCGAGCTCCAACCCGAGCCCCAGCACCACCGGGGCGAGGATCCGCGCGAACGCCCCCGCAACGACGGCGCCGATCACCGTCAGGTTCCGCGCCCGGGAGGTGGCGTCCGCCTCCAGGCAGATCAGGAACGCGAATCGCCACATCGCGCGGTCGGGTTTCGATTGTCCTTGGTGCTTCCCGGCAGATAACATGCACGCCCTCTCGCCCAAACGGCGCCGAGCCATCAGGCTACTACCCCACCAGCCGGCCTTGCCGACCCCACGACGCCGCTACTCGCCCGCTGGTCGTTCAGCTCACTCTGCCTCCGAAATCAAGGCGGATCGGCTCCCGGCACCACGGATCGCACCTATCCGGAGTTCAGCACGATTCTCTCGACCGACAGTTTTCTCAGGGCGAGGAAGCACAGCAGACCAAGCACCGCGGCCGCCAGGGCCAGGACCAGGACGAGAGCGCTAACGGACACGGCCACGCCCCCCAGCATCGGAAGCGCCATGCCGCCCCCGTAGAACCCCACCACGGACATCTGAGCCCACTTCGCGGCGTTCTCCGACATCATCCACATGGCGTAGCCGACCAGTATTGCCGATTCAACAGCCAGCACCCACCCGAAGACCAAGACCGCCGGAACAACGGAAAGCACCCAATTTGATTCAAAGCCCTGAGCGTGAGCCCAGCACAGATTGAATACGGCGAAAATGCAGCCGAGACCGAAACTCACCAGGAAGGGAACAAGAAGTTTCGAGAGAAAGAGCGAGCGCACCCCGTAGGGAAGCCCAAGGAAGGACTCCAGGGTGCCATAGCCTCTCTCCTCCCCGAACCGGGTGGTGGACAACATCCCCACCATGGCGGAGAAAAGAATTGCGAACAGCGACCACGAAACGGATTCTGCCGGACTGCTTTCCGCAGCCGAGACAGCTTTACCGAGCATCATCGCGGGGAACAGGAAAGCAAACCCCAGTCTTCCGGCCAGCCCTTTCGCCAAGAGCCCCCGCCACTCCTTGTAGGCGACGGCTTTCATCAATCTCGGGACCCTACTCATCGAACGCCTCCGAATATCTCTCCAGCAGATCCTCGGAACCATCCCAGAACTGCCCGGGAGCGGCGTCGAAGACAACCACTTTCTTGAGGCCGACCACCCGCCGCGCATGCGCGAACACTATGTGCAGGTCGTGCGAGGAGAAAAGAACCCCAACCTGACCGCGCAACTCCTCAAGGAAGGAGATCAGATGCCTCTGACCGGATGGATCGAGACCGGAAAAGGGTTCGTCAAGCAGCAGAAGAGCGGGAGATGAAAGCATCGAGCGAGCAATTGCCAAGCGCCTTCGCATTCCCTTGGAATAAGCTGACACGGGGACGTTCGCCACATCGCTCAACCCGAGCAGCTCGATCATTTCATCGACGCGGCCGGCATTCACCCCCAAAGCCTTCTGGAAGAAGACCAGATTCTGCGAACCGGTCAAGGCCGGATACAGCCCGTCGTTGTCAAGACAGTACCCAACACGTTTCCTGGACAGCGCGTCCTCTGCCGGGCGGCCATCAATGATGACCCTTCCCTCATCCGGCGACAGGAGCCCCAGGATCAGCCTGAGCAGGGTGGTTTTTCCCGCACCGTTCGGACCAACCAACCCTACGACCTCCCCCTGCTCCACGCAGCAGCTGACCTTTTCGAGAACTTGAATCCCCCGGAGGGATTTCGAAACCGACTTAACTTCCAACTGCATTGGACCCATCCAATCGATCGCAAGTTACACACTGATCAATTTCCGCTCCAGCACGTAAGTCAATGTACCGACAATCAGTACATGCATAACGAAGCCCACAGGAAGCACACGGGAAAATAGTATCCATAGCTAGACTCCGCTGCCGCAGGAAATCATCAGACTGTAGCGCCCGGACAATATCAAATTCACTCGCCAAAGAGTGGGTACGCAGCATAGGACACGTAGAAACGATACCATCTGAATGCACCGCCAGCGTAGATCCTAAACAACTATGCATTCTTTGTCGCCTATTAAGCGTCTTTGTATCTGGAAGTGGGGAGGACAACCTATGTGGGACATGGAACGACCGCGGCATTATGACCGATGTTTCCAACCAGTCAATCCTTAAATCCCCAAGTATGCTCTTGAAGTCTTCAAGAAGCCTCGATTCATCGCCAACCAAGAGCAAGCAAGACTCCGCAGGAATTTTGGAAATTGCTTCCACAAAAGTGGGTATCGGGTAACGCTCGACATCAACTTTCAAAAGCAAATTGACGCGATTCTTCAAGGCGCGATATCCCGAATTCATTACTATCGATATATCCGAAATAATTTCTGGCTTAAACTCATACTTTTCCGCCTCGGCTACCAACGGCATAAGAATGCTCATAATGTCCACAGTTGGCGGTGTGGTTATACAGAGCTTCTGTACACCAAGATTCCAGTACTTTCTAATCACTCTGACCAAGTTCTTGATTCCACGCTCCCTCAAACCCTCACCCTTAACGCAGCGCCAGCAGCTAAGGTGCAAATCGAGCTCTTGCGAGTCGCAGTATAGCAGTCTTGAAACAGGATGTCGTTTATAGGCGGTACGGGAATTTCTTCTTTCGTATGTAGGTTTCGAATGCGTTTCGGGTGTCGGTGAAGTGGGGGCGTTGGAGGTTGCTGATGTGGGTTTTTGCTTCGCCCCAAACATGCTCGATGGGGTTGTGGTCAGGGCAGTAGGGTGGCAGCCACAGGAGGGTGATGTCTGCAAACCTGTTTCCTTTACCGAGGTGTTGTTTCAGTTCCCGGGATTTGTGCCATCCGGCGTTGTCCCACACGATCGTGATCTTCTGGCCGGGATGTTTGTCGACGAGTTGGGTGAGGGCATCGATGATGGTGTGACTGTTCTGCCAGTCCAGCGCTGTGAGTTCCACACTCCCGTCAGCCTGGTTGAGGAACCCGATGTAGGACTGGCAGCGGCGTTGCCGGTCCACTTCCAGCACGGTGGGTACCCCTCGGCGGCACCAGGCTCGTCGGGTGAGTGCTTCGTGTTCGATGCGCACCTCGTCAGCTGCGAACACGAGATACCCTTGCGCACGTGCGTGATCGACCAGGTCGCGGATCTGTTCCACACGGGCTGCCACGACCTCCTCGGCGGGGCGGCGCTGGTCCCGGGCGGCGGGCTGCTTGAACGACAGTCCAGCATGGTGGAGCAGCACCTGGTAGGAGGAGTCCGACGCGAGGACGACCTCGAACTCGGTGGCAATGTAGTCCTTCAACCTTGGCAGACTCCAGAACCCCACCGGCAGCCCGTCAGGGTCGGTGGGAGGGGTTTGCAGTACCCGCATCACCTCGTCATGCTGTGCTTGGGACAGTTTCGCTGCATTCCGGTTCCCGATGTGCCCGGTGTACAAGGAGGCCATCCGTTCATCACGCCATTCAGCGACCCAGCGCTGCAACGACCTCTCGGACTTCCCGACCACCCTGGAAACCTGTTCCACCGGGATCCCGACATGCAGCATCAACAGCCCCATCGCTCGTTTCCGCATCGACGGATACACAGCATTCACCTGATAATCCTGCAAAAGTTCTTCATATCCGGCAGCGAATCCTTCCACAACTCTTATTCAAGCGCTCCGGTAAAAATGATGCAACACGACATGCCGCCCCCGCAGCAAAACCTTGGGTAATACCCCAGAAAACACCAAACACAACGACATCTTGTTAAATGGGAGCTATAACTACAATTTAGGTTACATGGAGCTGCAACAACCAAGAAACCAGTAGTGATCACAGGAGGAGTCTGAAAAACATACTCAGTCTGCCAGCGCGGGAAGTAGTTAACCTTCTCCACGAAAGCAGGGGCAGCCAGATAGTCACCTAGCCCCTCTGCTTGCAGTTCATTCATCCACGCAACAACTTCATTTACTGCTATATGAAGTTCGTCAGCAACAGCTTCGAGCGGGATGTTTTTTTCTGCAAGATCTAGCGCTCTCATACGATCTTCTTCAAGAAGAAAAACTCGCTGATGCCCTCCATCATAAAGAGCAGATTTGGGCTCGCCCTTAGCAAGATACACATCGCTTTTCAATCGAAAAAATCTCTTAGTCACTGTAATCTCACCGCCGCACGCGCTATAGCTGAATGATACTCTGAAGTATATCGTTCAATCCAGGAAGGATCGATTTCTGCAAGCTCAATACTTGCGGTTAGGGCACCATAGAAGTCATTTACCCCATCGCAGCATATCCCCTCATTGCGCCGGAGGACAGCACCACTAAGGAATGTTTGCAGGCAGGAACCACAGCTGTTTCTGATGTCACATGCGGTGCAACCCTTCATCAGGGCTCGAAGCTCATTGACTAATGAAGCAATACTTTCAAAGTCAAGTCCATCTTCAACCGTACCAATCGGGCGACTATGTTCAACCCTCTCGCAAGCATGCAAGCGCCCGTCAACTGCAACGTAAATCTTGTCTCCCGGAACACAAGTTCCCGTGTACTGAATGATTCGATCGGTTTCCTCGCGCTCATGCGTTTTGAGGAACGGTTGAAGTAGCGACCGACCTACAAGAGCATACAAAAATCGTCGCTGACCAAGATCAGACGCGTCTGCAGGGTCAGTCATCACACGAATGAAAAGGTTCAACATTTCCCGATGTTGGGTAATTAATCTCTCTTTCTCGCCTGCCGTAAACTGCTCATAGTACAACGTATCAAACGGATTGACGGGTGTGACACTAAAGGGAACAAGTTCTGGATGCTCAATGAAAAAATTCATCACAGCTTCGAGATCTGTTTTAGGGTCATAGACGGTATTCACAAAAGCTTCGCATCCAGACGCTTGGATGTAGCGCTGGACTCCGGTCATCACGCGACTATGCGTTGGCTTTCCTCCCGAGAAACGTCGATTCCTATCATGCTCTGACGCAGGACCATCTATACTGAAAGTCGGCAACATATCGTGAGCCACAAAAAATTTAGCTACTCTATCAGTGACCAATGAGCCGTTAGTAGTGAGCAGAAAAAGGCATGGCCGAGGGGAGTATTCTTCAGCAAAATTCACACATTCTCTCAATACACTCCAGTTTGCCAACGGTTCTCCACCGTAAAAAGTGACTATAGGCCGCCTTCTCGGGTTGTATTCTTCGAATGTCTGCACCGAATCTATGTACCACTTAGTTGCAGCCAGCGCTCGCTCACGACTCATCTGACGTATTCCATGCGCGCGCGAATTAGGATATACAGTAGAATACACACAATACCGGCATCGAAAATTACAGACTTCAGTAAGCTCAAGGATCAGCTCCCCGAACCCCTGTCGACGCACATGATGTTCTATGGTTTTTGCGCTTACAGGATCTAGCGATGGCACATGGCGCCGTCCTTTAGGCCATAAGGGAAGCAACCTCGACGGCGCAATCAGACAATGCTCTGTGTCATATGTGTAACAGGTTCGGCCTTCAGAATTCAGTTCCACCTGAAATGGTTTCATAGAGCACGACCTCCCACGCGGAAGGCGGTTGACAGCCTGCGGTACTGCCAACCGCCCAACCGCCGCTCGCCTAGTAGTTTCTAACCCATCCGTGAACAGTTCCGAGACCACCTCCACCGCCAACGACAGCCAGCTTCCAGCTGAAGCTATCGAGGACCGGGAGCATGCCATCCGCAGCACAGGCCCCTGTGCAGCCGACCGTACATGCTGCGCCGCATCCCAAGCCGCAAATACCTCCGCAGATCCATCCATTCGGCTCAACGCTTCCGAGCAACTCCAACATGTTTCCACCTCCCCGTGGCTTGCGACTAGGGTTCCCTAGTCAGTGCCGGCGTTTTATGCAGAAGCCCAAGCATCAGCAACTATAGTTGGGGTAGCCTCAGCTAAATATATTAGACTAGTCCGCAAGTTCTTATTTTGACTTTCGTCAATCACGCTTGCCCAAGCTCCACCGTTTCCTGATTTACTTTAAGTATAAAATAGTGGTTGGTGTGTGCTTTCCCTAGCTTCGCCTCAGGTACGACACCACTTTGAAGGGGCCGCACCCAATGGGTGCGGCCCCTTCGCGTGGTTGACGGGTCAGAGCTCGATGAGGCCCTGGCCGCCCTGGACGGGCTCACCCGGCTTGACGAGGATGGCCGAAACCGTGCCGGCCGCGGGGGCCGTGATCTCGGTTTCCATCTTCATGGCCTCCAGGACCAGGAGCACCTGGCCTGCCTCGACCTCGTCGCCCTCGGCGACGAGAATGCGGGCCACCGACCCGGCCAGCGGTGCGACGACGGCGTTGGCGCCAGCCGCGCCAGCGGCCGACGGGGCCGGGGCCGCCGCCGGTGCGCCACCCGAGCCACCGATCACGATCGGCGGAAGGCTTGGGGTTTCCTTCTCGACCTCGACGTCAATCTCGTACTCCGTCTGATTGACGGTCACCTTCAGTTTCATGGGTTGTCTCCTTCAATCAGCGAACGTGCGGGACAGCACGGTTGTGGGACTGTTCGCGGGTGGCCCGGACCCAGCCGGACTGGGCGCTGAAACGGACCGCCCGCACCTTGGCCTTGTGCCCGAGGGAGGCCGCGACGGCGGCTCCGATCGCAACGAGATCCTCCTCGGGGATCCCCTGCCGGGCTTCGAGCTTGGCGAGACGCTCATCGAGGGTCTTGAGCTGAGCCGTCAGCTTCTCGACCGCCGCGAGGAGCGCAGCGTTGTTGTCAGACATCTACGACTCCGATCAGGCTGGGAAGAGGCCGTGCTTCTTCGCGGGACGCAGCTGGCGCTTACCGGCCAGCAGTTCCAGCGACAGCGCGATCTCGCGGCGGGTGTCCGCCGGGTCGATGATGTCGTCAACCAGACCACGGGAGGCAGCCATGTACGGCGTCGAGAAGGTCTCACGGTACTCCTCCACGAGCTCCTCGCGGCGAGCCTCGGTGTCCTCGGCGGCCTCGATCTCGCGGCGGAACACCACGTTCGCGGCGCCCTCGGCACCCATGACGGCGATTTCGGCGGTCGGCCAGGCGAACACCTTGTCGGCACCCAGGTCCTTCGAGCACATCGCCAGGTAGGCGCCGCCGTAGGCCTTGCGCAGCACGACGGTGATCTTCGGGACGGTCGCGGCGGAGTAGGCGAACAGCATCTTCGCGCCGTGGCGGATGATGCCGCCGTGCTCCTGGGCGACGCCGGGCAGGAAGCCGGGGACGTCGACGAGGTTCACCACGGGAATGTTGAACGCGTTGCAGAAGCGGATGAACTTGCTGCCCTTGTCCGAGGAGTCGATGTCGAGGACACCCGACATGACGCTCGGCTGGTTCGCGATGATGCCGATCGAGCGGCCGTTGATGCGGGCGAAGCCGACCACGATGCTCTTGGCCCAGCCGGCCTGCACCTCGAGGAAGTCGCGGTGATCGACGATTTCGGCAATGACGTCGCGGATGTCATAGCCCTTGTTGCCCTCGAGCGGGATGATCTCGCGCAGCTTCTCGTTGGGCTCGATCGAGTCGTCGGGATCGACGATCGGGGGCTCTTCGGAGTTGTTCTGCGGCAGGAAGCTGAGCAGCTTCTTCGCGATCAGGATGGCCTGCTCGTCGTCGTCGGCAACGAAGTCGATGACACCGGAGCGACCCATGTGGGCGTCGGCGCCGCCGAGGGCGTCCTGGGTGACTTCTTCGCCCGTGACCTGCTTGATCACGCCCGGGCCCGTGATGAACATGTGGGCCTTGCGGGTCTGGATGATGAAGTCGGTCAGGGCCGGCGAGTAGGCCGCGCCACCCGCACAGGGACCGGAGATGATCGAGATCTGCGGCACCGCACCGGAGAGCAGCACGTTGGCGTAGAAGACCTTGCCGTAGCCGGAGAGGGAATCAATGCCCTCCTGCACGCGGGCGCCGCCCGAGTCGTTGATGAAGATGAACGGGGTTCCGGTGGACAGCGACGCCTCCAGCATTTCGGTGACCTTGATGGAGTGGGTCTCACCGGCCGAACCACCCATCACGGTGAAGTCCTGGCTGGCCAGGTGGATGGGACGGCCCAGCACGGTCGCGGAACCCGTCACCACACCGTCGGCGGCCATGTAGGTCTTGTCCATGCCGAAGGTGGTGGTGCGGTTGCGGCGGAAAGCGCCGGTTTCCTGGAAGGAGCCCTCGTCGATCAGCTCTTCGATGCGCTCGCGGGCGGTCATCTTGCCGCGGGCACGCTGCTTGTCCAGCTTGTCGGCGCCGCCTCCGGCCTCGACCTTTGCCCGGGCCTCCTCGAGCTGCTGAAGGCGCTCGGCCATGGTGTGTTGCTTGCTCATTTCGCTCCTCAGGCGGGCTCGACGGAAACGCTGTGCGAACGGCCAGCGATGGTGACGTTGTACTTGACGGGACCGGAGATCCCCTGGGCCTTGCGCTTGGCGGCCTCTTCCTCGGCGGCCAGCTGCTCAGCGGTCTTGCCGACGTTCTTGGGACCCTCAGCGCGGGTCTTGAAGAACCCGGGAGCCACCCCCGGGAACATGGCGTTGGTCAGGACGTCCTCCTCGGTGCCGTCGGCACCTTCGAGTTCCTTGGCCTGGGCGACGAGTTCGTCCCATTCGGGCTTGAGCAGGTCCGCGGGACGCACCGTGATGGGGTCCTTCTTGGCCTGCGCCTGCGCCAGCTTGATGACCTCGGGGTTGCGCTCGCCGAGGCATTCGCCGTAGTAGCCGAGCATGAGGTCCGCGAACTCGCCCGTCAGCACCTTGTAGCGGCCCATCAGGACGTTGAAGACGGCCTGGGTGCCGACGATCTGGGAGGACGGGGTGACCAGCGGCGGATGGCCTGCGTCGGCCTTGACCAGCGGCACCTCGGCCATGACCTCGTCGATGCGGTCGCCCGCGCCCTGGGCCTTGAGCTGCGATTCCATGTTGGAGAGCATGCCGCCGGGGATCTGGGAGGAGAAGATGCCGGTGTCCACCAGCGTGGCCGACTCGAACTCGGCGTACTTCGGGCGGATCTTCGCGAAGTGGTCGCGGATCTTGACGAGGCGGTCCATGTCGAGGTCGGTGGTGTAGTCGGTGCCCTCGAGCATCTCCACGAAGGATTCGGTCGGGTTGTGGCCGGGGCCGAGGCTCATCGACGAGATGGCCGTGTCGACCACGTCGGCACCCGCCTCGATGGCCTTCATGAGGCTGACGAGGGTGACGCCCGTGGTGGAGTGGCAGTGAACGTTGATCTGGACGTCGCCGTAGGTTTCCTTGATGCCGCGGATGATGTCGTAGGCGGGCTGCGGCTGGAGGAGGGCGGCCATGTCCTTGAGGGCGATCGACTCGGCGCCCATGTCGATGAGCTGCCCGGCGAGCTTCACGTAGCCCTCGACGGTGTGGACCGGCGAGATGGTGTAGCAGATGGTGCCCTGGGCGTGCTTGCCGACCTTCTTGACGGCCTGCATCGCCTGGGCCATGTTGCGGGGGTCGTTGAGGGCGTCAAAGACACGGAAGACGTCCATGCCGTTCTCAGCCGACTTCTCGACGAACTCTTCCACCACCGTGTCCTCGTAGTGGCGGTAGCCGAGAAGGTTCTGGCCACGCAGCAGCATCTGGAGACGGGTATTGGGCATCAGTTCACGGAACGTACGGAGCCTGACCCAGGGATCCTCATTGAGGAAGCGGATACAGGAATCGAAGGTTGCACCACCCCAACACTCCACGGACCAGTAACCTGCGGCATCGATGTCTGCACAGGCGTCGACCATGTCTTCCAAGGCCATTCGGGTTGCCATCAAACTCTGGTGTGCGTCCCTGAGCACCAGCTCGGTGACGCCGATCTTTCGAGGACTCATGGTCCCTATCCAACCATGCCGGGACAACTTCGGGGAACGCACCCCCCTGCATCGGCGCAACCAGCCAATCCGGGTTTCACCCCCCACTGACAGGGGTAAACGCTTGAACAGCGTTCAAGCCACCGGGGTTGTCCCACCGGGTTCCCCGGCCCGCGCCCGGCGGCCGGACGCCCGGCGTTCGCGGAAAACCCGCGCTCGGTCCCGAAGTGGCCTAGGTTGGCTGGGTGTCAGTCACACAGCAGATGCCGCTTTCCCTCCGTCCGGCCCGCCCCTGGTGGCCACAGCCACGCCACGTGCAGGCCCCGGGTTACCGCGTCCCCGGGCTCGACGCCGCCCGCGGCCTGGCCGTCCTGGGCATGGTGATCGCGCACTCCGTGCTCACTCCTGCCTGGGGTTCGGGACCGGCCGCGCTGCTCGGTTTCGTCCACGGCCGATCAGGAATTCTGTTCGCCACCGTGGCGGGGGTCTCGCTGGCCATCATCAGCGGGGGCTCCCGGAGGCTCGGGGGCGACGACCTGCTGCGGGCCCGCGCCACCGTCCTGGGCAGGGCCGTCGTGCTGCTGGTGATCGCCGGGGCGTTGTCGATGCTTCCGACCACCATCCAGGTGATCCTGGCCTCCTACGCTTTCTGGTTCGTCCTCTCCCTGCCCGCGCTGCGCTGGCGGCCCCGCACCCTCCTGGTCGTCGCCTGCTGCCTGGCGTTGGCAGGCAAGCTGCTGGTGACCGGTTTGCCGCTGTGGATCCCCACATGGGGGTACGGTTCCCCCGATCTCGGGGGCAATTTCGTCCCCACCCTGCTTGTGACCACCGTCTCCCCCGCGCTGGTGTGGATGGCCTTCGTCCTGGCGGGCATGGCCCTGGGGCGTTTCGGCCTGGACAACACCAGGGCGCTGCGGGGTTTCCTGGTGGCTGGTCTGGTGCTGTTCGCCGGTTTCGCGGCCCCGTTCGTGATCTCCGCCGGTTCCCCGGCACCGCTGTTCACCGACGTCCAGCGCTCGGCCACCCCCACCACCGGGATCGACCCGACCACGGATCCGGCGACCGGCATCGACTGGCAGCGGGCGCTGTGGTCCTTCGAACCCAACTCGGGCACCGTCTTCGAGGTGCTCTCCTCGGGAGGCCTGGCGCTCGCGCTGATCGCCGGTCTGGTGCTGCTGGGCCGGCTGCCGTGGTCGCGGTGGGTGCTGCTGCCCCTGACGGGTGTCGGGTCGATGGCGTTGACGGCATACGTGGTCCACGTCGTGGTCCTGACCGACGCCCAACCGGAGGGTCTCGTCGCCGACGGGGGAACCGGGGGCTGGCTGTGCCTCGGCCTGGTGGTGGCGTGCGGGTTGTGGTCGCAGATGTTCGCCTCGGGTCCCCTGGAGCAGCTGACCGGCGCCGTCGCGGACCGGTTGGCGGGATACCCGGTGCCCCGGTCCCCGGCGGCCGGACCCCGGGGCACCACCCCGCCGACCGGCCGGTGAACCGGATCAGAGCAGCTCGGGCCGGGTGAAACCGGCCTTGCCGATGCCCGCCTCGATGAAGGAGAGCACGGTCTCGTACCAGAGCTCGGCGTGCTGCGGGGACAGGATCCAGTGGTTCTCGTCGGGGAAGTACAGGAACCTGTGCGGGAAGTCCTCCGGTTTCCCCGCCCAGCCCGCGGCCAGTTCCCGCCACAGGGCCAGGCCCTCGCCGATCGGCACCCGGTAGTCCCTGTCGCCGTGGATCACCAGCATCGGGGTGACGATGTCGGCTGCGGCGTTGTGTGGCGAGTACCGCTCCCGCATCCCGGGCGACATCTCGCGTTCCCAGTACCAGGCGGCGTCGGTGGTGTCGCCGAAGGTGTCCAGGTTCCACAGGCTGGCGTGGGTGACGATGGCCCGGAACCGGTCCGTGTGTCCCGCCACCCAGTTGGCCATGTAGCCGCCGAACGACCCGCCCATGGCGACGGTGCGGTCCCGGTCGATGTCGTCCCGGGCGACGACGTGGTCGGTCAGGGCCATCAGGTCGGTGAACGGTTCCGCGCCCCAGCGTCCCCAGCCGCGCTGGATGTGGTCCTGGCCGTATCCCGTGGACAGCGCCGGATCGGGCAGCAGCACCGCCCAGCCCCGGCTGACCAGAAGCCACGGGCACCAGCGCCAGCTCCACGAGTTCCAGGAACTCAACGGGCCGCCGTGGATCCACAGCGCCAACGGCGCGGGACCGTCACCGGGAGGCAGCAGCAGGTAACCGGGCACGCGCGCCCCGTCGGCGGCGGTGGTCTCGATGCGCTCCAGCCTGCCGGGCAGCTCCGGGTGGTCGACGGGCACCGGAAGTTTGGTGGTCTCCCCGGTGGCGGTGTCGATGGCGACGACGCTGCCCGGATCCTGGTAGGACGACCGCACCGCGTACAGTCTCCGGCCATCCTCGGTGATCCGCACCGAGGTGAAGGCACCCTCACCGGTGAGGCGGCGCACCTTCCCGGAGGCCACTTCGATGGCGAAGATCGGGGCGTCGCCGTCCTCGTCGGCCACGGCGTAGAGCGTCCCGGCATCAGGGCTGAAGGCCACCGGCGTACCCCAGCGATCCCAGGCGGGGGCCAGTTCCCTGCCCTCGCCATCCTCCCCGACCAGCCACAGGCGCTGCACCGGGGCGGTTTCCGGAGTGGAGCAGATGATGCGCACGCACGCGATCAACCGGCCGTCGCGGGAGATCACAGGACCGGTGAACTCGTCGGCGTCGTCGGAGGCGACCATCCGGCGTTGCCCCGTCGTCACGTCGATGACCGCCACAGACAGGGCCACCTCCGCAACTCCCCGCGGCGAGGCCCAGCCTGCGGCGAGTTTCTGGCCGTCGGCGCTCAGCGACAGCGTCGTCTCCTCCAGGGCGCGGCCCACGTCCCCGGTCAGCGGTTCACAGCCACCGTCGAGGTCCAGGACGGCGAGCCTGTCCGCTACGGGCCCCAGGTCGTGGTCCCAGTACCGGACCGGGTAGCTGTCGTGGAGGATGGCGGTCACCTTGCGTTCGCGGCGAGCCTTGCGTTTGGCGGCGTCAGCCTCGTCGTCCGCGACGCCGATGTGGGCCGGGGTGCGGGCGATCACCGTGCGGGAACCGGTCGCGGCGACGACCCCGCTGAACCCACCGGAGCGACGCGCCACCGGGCGGGCCTCACCGCCCTCGGCGGGCAGCAACCAGACCACGCCGTCGTCCTCGTCCGGTTTCACCTCGCCGGTGCCGGGCACGGGTCGTTTCGAGCCGAACAGGAAATCCCCGTCCGCGGTGAAGGCGCCGAAACTCTCGCCCTCCTCCGAACGGGTCAGGCGCCGCGCGGGTCGCTGGCCCTCGGGGTCGAGCTCCCACCACGACGACCGGTAGCCGGTGCGTTCCCGGTTCCGGTGGGCGACGGACACCAGCACCCGTCCCTGCGGGGAGATCGCCAGCGACCCCAGCCTCGGTAGGTTGGTGTAGTCGCCCAGATCACTCCATGCGTTGGTCATTTTTCCTCTCCAATCTTGCGCAGCCAGTTGGCTGCCAGGTCCACCCAGGAAGCAACGTTGACCGGCAGCGATTCCCGGTCTGCGCTGCACAGCTCGTCGGCGGTCGACAGGCCGTGACAGCCCCACTGGAAGTGGTGGTATTCGAACGGCACCCCGGCCTCGGCCAGCGCGGTGACGAAACGCAGCGACTGCGAGGGCGGCACCACCTCGTCCTGACCGGTGGTCCACACGAAGGCGGGCGGGGTCTCCCCGGTCACCGCCGAGATGCAGTCCACGCGGGCCGCGGTGCGCAGGATCTCCTCGTCACCGTCCACCCAGTCGGCGTTGAACGCCCCGTAGCAGATCACGAGCGCGTCGGGTCGCGAACCGTGACGCAACAGATCACCCCGGCCGGTGGCCTCGTACTCGGCGCGTTCGGCCGCCACCAGGTCGTCGCGGTTCCAGTGGGTGCCCAGCAGCGCGGCGACGTGCCCGCCCGCCGAGAATCCCAGGAGGTTCACCCGCCCTGGGTCGACACCCACCTCGCCGGCATGGGCGCGTATCCACCGCACGGCCTGCGCCGCGTCGACGGCGGGATTGGGGTAGGCGGCGTGTTCCCGCAGCGAGTAACGCAGCACGAAGACGTTGAACCCGCGGCGCAGGAAGGCGACCGCCACCGGATCGGACTCCCGCTGCGACAGCATCATGTATCCCCCGCCCGGGGCGATGATCACCGCGGGCCGGGGATGCTCCAGCGGGGTCGGTTGTTCCTCGGCGGAGGGGGCGTCGAAGAGGACCGCCTCCAGGGTGGCGGATCTCTCCTGGTTCAGATCAACGGTGAAATGACGCATGCGCATCATCGTAGGACCCGGGAAATCTGGCCATGGCATCCGCTGGTTCTTCCAACGCACCTCATTGATCACCGCCTCCAACCCTCTTAACATGGAAGGGGCTCGACACGTCAGAAATCACGTGACACCCATCTCGACGCGCAGGAGGTCGCAATGGTGCTTCAGGGCAGGACATGGATACTTCTCCCGCTCTTCGCGGCCATCGTGCTTTCCTGTCTGATGCTGATCCCCGAGCTGCACGCACACAAAACCCTCATCGCCGTGCTGCTGTTCCTGTCCCTCGTATCGGCTCTCGTCAGTGCGGTACGTGCCGGGAAGGACCATCCGGATCCCACACCATGATTCCTGTTCGCAGCCGGCTCCGCGAGACGGCCGCGAGCCGCTGAATGACTACCATCCCACCCAGACGCCGGGCTGGACCATGGAGGAGCGAGGATGGAGGCAGTGATGGCAGATGCGGCACACAGGACACGCGCAAGGAACACGAAGAAGCAGATCCTTGGGCGGCGTGCTCCGTTGCAACGGATCGCCGCGGCAGCGGCCTGCGCATCGATCCTGATCGGCTGTTCAGCGGAATCCGCGGCGACCTCCCCGGCTTCGCAGGTCACAACGGAGACCTCGGACGCAGCCGCATCGGAGGCGCCGCCCGAATCGTCGCCGTCCGCCTCACCGACCCCGGCCACCGTGAGGTGCCGCGCGAAGGCGGATTCCCTGACCACCGAACAGCAGGCCGGGCAGTTGTTCATGATCGGGGTGGGCACCTCCGGGCTGGACGACAAAACCCGTAGTGCCATCGAGTCGGGGTCCGTCGGATCCGTGGTGCTGCTCGGCAGCAGCAGCGAGGGTGCTGCCCGGATCAGCGCGATCACCTCCGAACTGGGAACGATGCAGTCCGCCGGAATGCCGCTCCTGGTCGCCGTCGATCAGGAGGGCGGTCAGGTGCAGCGCCTCAAGGGACCGGGATTCAGCGACATCCCGAACGCCGTCGAGCAGGGTTCGCTGGCGGACGGGCAGTTGCGAGCCCGAGCACAGGCATGGGGTGCGGAACTGGCAGCTGCGGGTGTCCACTACGACCTCGCACCGGTTGCCGACGTGGTGCCGAAGCACAAGCAGAGCAGCAACGCCCCGATCGGGAAGATGAACCGCAACTTCGGCAACGACGTCACCGCTGTGAGCAGGTCGGTGGTGGAGTTCACCCAGGGCATGCAGGACGCCGGGGTCGTGACCTCTCTGAAACACTTTCCCGGGCTGGGTGAGGTGACGGTCAACACCGACCACGGCGTGGCCAAGGACGGCGACACCACCGCCGGAGGCGAATCCCTGGAACCGTTCCGCAGGGGTATCGAGGCCGGGGCCGGCTCGGTGATGATCTCGTCGGCGATCTTCACCCGGATCGACCCGGACCAAGAGGGGGTTTTCAGCAGGAAGATCGTCACCGACATGCTGCGCGGCGACCTCGGCTTCCAGGGAGTGGCCATCAGCGACGACCTGGGCGCGGCGGTCGCCGTGGACAACGTCAAACCCGGCGACCGGGCGGTCCGGTTCTTCGCGGCGGGCGGGGATCTGCTCATCAACGCCGACCCGTCGCTGATGGACGAGATGCTGAAGGCCACCATCGCATGGGCGGCCGAGAACCCGGGCAACGCCGACCGGCTGGCCGAATCCGCCGGCCGGGTGCTGGCGCTGAAGGAGTCGGCGGGACTACTGAACTGCGGATGAGGGCAGGTCCCGGGCGGGGCTCCCCCACTCGGCGAGCCGGGCCTCGTGGTCCGTGGCGAGCCGGGGCAGGTCGGCCCGGGCCCGCGACATCACGCACCGCCCGTCAACCGCCGGGGTCCCCTCCTCGGCCCAGCGCCGGGACGCCTCCGCCACGAGGTGCCCGGGCAGGCGTCCCGAGGCGTTGACCACCCGCCACCACGGCACCCCCGGCCCGGCGGAGGCCATGATGGCCCCCACCCACCGGGCTGATGTGCCCACCAGCTCCGCAAGGTCACCGTAGCTGACCACCCGTCCGGTGGGTATGCACTCCACGGCACACAGCACCCGTTCGACGGTCAGTTCGGCGGCTGCATCCGGCATCGACCGGGTCGTTTCCCGTTTCAGGCGTGCCGCGCGAGGCGCTGCTCCAGCACGGCCCGGAACTCGCGCACGATGAGGTCGATCTCGTCCTCGGTGATCACCAGCGGGGGCGCGAACCGGAGGGTCTGGCCGTGGGTGTCCTTCACGAGAATGCCGTGATCCAGGAGATCCAGGCTCACGTCCTTGGCGGTGCCGATCGCGGGGTCGATGTCGACGCCAGCCCACAGCCCAGCACCCCGAACCGCGGTCACACCGTGGCCGACGAGGGCCTCGAGCCCGGCGTGCAGGCGCTCGCCCAGCCCGGTGGAGCGGCGCTGGTACTCGCCGGTGGCCAGCGCGTCACAGACGGCCGCCCCGATGGCGCACGCGAGGGGGTTGCCGCCGAAGGTGGAGCCGTGCTGGCCCGGTTGCAGCAGCCCGAGGATCTCGCGGTCGGCGATCACCGCTGACAGCGGCACGATGCCCGCGCCCAGCGCCTTGCCGACGGTGATGATGTCGGGGTCGATGTCCTCGGCCTGGAACCGGAACGTGGTTCCGGTGCGGCCCATGCCGGTCTGCACCTCGTCGCAGATCAGCAGGACGTTGTTCCTGCGGGTGAGTTCCCGCACCTCGCGGAGGTATCCCGCAGGCGGGACGATGATGCCGGCCTCGCCCTGGATGGGTTCCAGCAGCACGGCGACGGTTTCGGGGGTGATGGCCTGCCGCAGGGATTCGACGTCGCCGAAGTTGGCGAGCAGGAATCCGGGGCTGTAGGGGCCGAAGTCGGCGCGCACGGTCTCGTCGTCGCTGAAGCTGATGATCGTTGTGGTGCGGCCGTGGAAGTTGCCGTGCATGGCGATGATCTCGCCGCGGTCCTGCGGCAGCCCCTTGACCTGGTGACCCCACTTGCGGGCCACCTTGATGGCGGTCTCGACGGCCTCGGCGCCGGTGTTCATCGGCAGGACCATGTCCTTGCCCGCGAGGCGGGCCAGTTTCTGGGCGAACGGGCCGAGCCAGTCGGAGTGCGCGGCGCGGCTGGTGAGGGTGAGCCGGTCCAGTTGCCGTTTCGCGACATCGATGAAGATGGGGTTGCCGTGCCCGAAGTTGAGGGCCGAGTAGGCGGCGAGGCAGTCCAGGTAGCGGCGACCGTCCACATCCGTCAGCCACGCACCCGACGCTTCGGTGACGACGACGGGCAGCGGCGAGTAGTTGTGTGCCGCGTAGGTGTCGACGAGTTCGATGGCGGTGCGAGTGTTCTCGCTCATGGTGTGTTGGGTCACAACAGTGCCTTCCGGGATTGGTTGCCGGGCATGGGTGACGTCCCGGCCGGGTTGTTCTGCTCGAAGCGCATCGGGGCGCTGAGCATCGTGCGAGTCGTTCGAGGACGAAACGCTACCACCAAAGAGGTCAGGCATCTTCGGGGCCGGGGCACCAGGGCCGCTGCTCGGCATCCCCCCAGGGCCCGCGGATCTTCTTCACATCCCGTTGCCCGCGGCTGGTTCGCTCTCCGGGCCGGAAACACCCGCGCGTTTGGCGAGCCAGCCACCGACCGCCGCGAGCAGGGCCGTCAGCGCGAAGGTGCTGGAGAGCTGCACCGCGATCTCGGGCACCGTGAACCCGAGCGCGACCACCGCGGCCACCGCGACCAGCGTCGCCCAGGACAGGGCGACCGGAAAACCCTTGGGCGAGGGATTGCCGTCGCGGGCGGCGCGACGGCGCAGCGCCAGGTGCGAGGCGATGATCCCCAGCCAGATGACGATCATGGTCGAGCCGACCATGTTCAGCAGGAAACTCAGCACCTCCTCGGCCCAGAAGTAGTTCAGCGCCGCCGCGACGAACCCGAGGAACGAGGTGGCCAGCACGGCTGCCACGGGCACGCCACGAGCGTTCGTGCCGCGCATCACTGCGGGCCCCATGCGTCGCTCGGCGAGCGAGAAGATCATGCGCGACCCGCCGTAGAGATTCGCGTTGAGCGAGGACAGCAGCGCGACGACGACCACGGTCCCGATCATCGCCGCGACGGCGGGCAGTCCCGCCGCGTTCAGGACCGCGACGAAGGGCGCGTCCTTGAGGGAGGGGTCGTTCCAGGGCAGGGCCAGGAGCATGATCGTCACAGCACCCATGTAGAAGATGAGAATGCGCCACAGGATCGTGTTGACGGCCTTCCTGATGCTGCGTTCCGGGTCGGCGGTCTCGGCGGCGGCCACCGCGACTATCTCCACGCCCCCGAAGGCGAAGATCACGACCAGCAGCGCCGATGCGACTCCCTTGATTCCGTGGGGCATGAAGTCGCTTCCCAGCAGGTTCCCCCACCCGGGTGAGGCGGCGGGGGTGAACCCCAGCAGGAAAGCCGCCCCGAGCACCAGGAAAACCACCACGAAGGTGATCTTGATCAGCGAGAACCAGAACTCGAATTCACCGAAGCTCCCCACCTTGACCAGGTTGATTCCCGTGAAGACCACCATGATGATCAGCGCGAAACCCCACTGCGGGAAACCGGGGATGAGTGTGCTCAGATAGCGTGCCGCCGCGGTTGCCTCGGTTGCCACCACCAGTCCCATCTCGATCCACCACAGCCAGCCGATCGCGAATCCGGCGGCGGGTCCGAGGGCCTTGTCCGCGTAGTAGGAGAACGCCCCCGGGTTCGGGTCGTCCGCCACCATCTCGCCGAGCATGCGCATCACGGCAAGGACGATTGCCCCGGAGATGACATAGGACAGCAGCACCGCGGGTCCCGCCGTCGCTATACCCGCGCCGGAGCCCACGAACAGCCCGGCTCCGATGGCGGAGCCGAGACTCATCATCACGAGGTGACGGGGTTTCATCGCGACCTTCAGGTCGCCTGCCGGAGAGGACATCGGGGCTTCCTCCTACATCTTCTGCGTCGCCTTCATGAGTCGCGTGAACAACGCGGCTCACTATGTCACATCCGGGACGCCGGACGGTCGGCCTCATCTGCGGTGAGACCTGACCGCGTCACGAGACCCCGGTCCGGCATTTCCCCCAAGCGGTATCCTCCGTTCGGCCGTCACAACTGGAGGAACCTTGCAGGACTGGGTGAACAATGGTCTGCTCGCCGCAATCATCGGAGCCGTGGCGTTCGCGGCGCTGTTCCTGCCAGGCTTGGTCTGGCAGTACCGCCGCTTCGGTCGGTTGAGTTTCGCCCGTCTGCTCGGGCTCGCGGCAGTGTGTCTCTACGCCGCCGCGCTGCTCACCTACACCCTCCTGCCGCTGCCGGAGCGTTCCGTCGAGTGGTGCCAGCTCCACGCCCGCGGGATGAACCTGCGGCCGTTCGCTTTCATCGACGACATCCGGGAGGCCGCGCCGGGGCGTTCGCTGCGGGGGCTGTTGACCAGCTTCGCGGTGTTGCAGGTGGCCTTCAACGTGGTGCTGTTCGTACCGTTCGGGGTCATCCTGCGCCGCTACTTCAACCGCTCCGTTCTCGTCACGACCCTCCTGGGGGCGGCCACCAGCCTCCTCATTGAACTGACCCAGCTCACCGGTTTGTGGTTCATCTATCCCTGCGCCTTCCGGGCCGCCGATGTGGATGACCTCATGACCAACACCCTCGGCACCATCCTGGGAGCGGTCCTGGCCCCGGTGTTGCTGTGGTGGATGCCGCGCGCCCACCAGCTGGTGCAGGACAGGCTGACGCCGCGCCCGGTGACGATGTGGCGACGCTGGATAGGCATGCTGATCGACGCCATTCTCATGGCCCTGGTGGCCGGAACCACCGCGGTGGGCCTCCGCGTGGCGACGTTGCTGTTCCTGGGGGACGTTTCTGAGGAGTGGACCCTATTGATCGCTCCCGCGGCCATTGTGCTGGCGACCATCGCGGTGTTCGTGTGGCCCGCCTGGAATCATCTCGCCGCCTCCGTCGGGCAGACCGTGGTGTGGCTCACCCCGAAGTGGCGCAATGCGGACGGCACCCTGCACGACGGTTCCCGTCTCCGCAGGGTTGTCAGGTCGCTGGTGGTACCCGCATCGTGGTTGATCCCGATGTTCCTGGCCCCCTTCGGCACATCCTCGCCCTTCATCTGGTTGCTGCCCCTGGTGGTGCCGCTGTCCCTGGTCATGGTTCCGTTCACCCGCACCCACCGCAGCCTGTCCGGCTGGTTGACCGGCGCGCAGATGGTCGACATCCGGGCGGAAGAAACCGACAAGGCCCTCCCCGTCCACTGAACGTCCCTGCCGGGGCGTTTCACCCGGTTGCGCAGCGCTCAATGCCCAAAAACCGTCCGAAACAGCCCGAAACGGCGTTGAGTGCTGCGTAACCGGGTTCTTGCTCGCCCATCCGGTCCTCAGCTGTCATCCGAACCGGCGAGCGACGTGCGGGCCGGATACCATGAGGCGCGAAACAGGTTGTGAACAGAGCAATTGATGCTTCACCAAAGATTCGTTGAAGCTTCAAAACACCCCCGTGGATCCAGAGAGCCCACAGCAGCCCATCCGTCAAACCGAAGAGGAGCCAGCATGAAAGCGGTCACCCACTCCCCCAACGCCGCGGCGAGACCCGCCTCTAGGTGGCGACTTCGCGGGGCCGCCGCCCTGATGGGTGCCGTCCTGCTGACCACGTCCTGCTGGGGCACAGGATCCGAGACACCGTCGTCGGCCCCCACGATCCCATCATCGCCCGAGTCCTCTCCGCCGCCGACTCCCCCGGCCCGGCTCACAACCGCCTGGGAGGTCACGGTTACCGGATCCGGTCCCCTCATCGGGGCCCACGAGGGCCTGGTGGTCGCTCCGGACCTCGCCACGGGCGGCAGCAAACTGAGAATGCTCAACTGGGCCGACGGATCCGAGGTGTGGTCGGTCGACATCTCCGGCGACCTCGCCGGTTTCGACATACTCAGGAAGGTACCCGATACGCCGCCCGGGCAGGTGGCGTTGTGGGCCAAAGCTTCCCGGCGGAGATCCCTCTTCGTCTACAGCACCGCCGATGGCAGCCTCATCGGCCGGCTCGACGAGAAACCCGAGCGCTACCTGGCCATGGCCGCATCGGGCGCGATCTACGAGATGGACACGTCCAACGAGGGTACGGTCCGAATCAGCCGCGCATCTTCCGTCAAGGAGGCACACACCAAGCAGTGGTCCTTCGACCTGCCTGAGGAGGACCGGGAATGGTTCTGGGTGAGGGAACACGACGGCGTGACCGATTTCTGCGTCGACGGACAGGCCGGCCCCGTCCACGAGTACGCCTGCTATCTGAGCGTTCACACCGACGACGGCAGCCCAGTGGTGAAGGACGGGGTGCGGTACCGCTCGGCCTGGGTGGGCAACGTCTTGGCAGGCCGGAAGAACGATGGGCCGTTGAAGGGTTTCGACCAGCAGGGTAAGAAGCTGTGGACGGTCGAGGTCGAGGACGGCTACCCGTTGGGCTGGGGAGACGACCTCATATACGTCACGGAGGGCACGCATCAAAGCTTCGTGGGTCTGGACCCGGCGACGGGGAAAGAGCTCTGGCGCAGGGACAGGGACGGAGGTCCCTGGCTCACTCCGGTCTTCGACAGGACCCCCTCCCCTCAGGACGGCCCCCTGAGCGTCATGGTTCTGGACCCCTCCATACAGACGGGGGTGTTGGACTCCAAGACCGGGCAGGTCGACCTCGTGGACCATCAGATCACCGAAATCCGCGAGGTTTTCCCACCCATCGGGGGTGCCCTGCTGATCTCGACGGGCACTAGCGATGTCTCTGCCTGGTTTGTCCTGTATCCCGGGAAACCGGGCACCCTGTGGGATGACGTCCTGAAGAACTACGACACCTACGACACGCTCGACGGCCGCTTCGTGGCCTCCAAGGGAGACCGGATCGCCCTGCTCGCGTGACGGCGTGGCGGCCCCGGCTGTCCGCGTCCTCGCGCCGGCTCCGGGGCCTGTTCACAGCCGGGGCGTCAGTTGATGCCCTGCCCGGGATCTCCGGTGGGTCGCGGGGTCTCACCCCGCCGCGGGCATGACCGCGACCTTGAGTCCGTCGCGTCGCGCCACCGCAGTGACGGCGGCTTCCAGTTCGGCGAGCGGGAACCGGTGGGTGACGAGCCTCCCCACGTCGAGGGCCCCGCTGGACAGCAGCTCCACGGCCCGTCTCACGTCCGCCCGCCTGGCGTTGGATCCACCCGTGACGGCGAGTTCGCGGTAATGGATGAGGTTCGGATCGATGCTGGCGGTCTTCCCCTTCGGGAAACCCGCGAAGTAGTTGACGCGACCGCCGATCGCAGCCAGTTCGAGGGCCTGGTTCGCCAAGGTGAGATCACCCACGGCGACGATGACAACGTCGGCTCCCCTGCCGTTTGTGCGTTCGCGCACCTCGGCCGTCAGGGCCTCCCCGGTGAGGGCGACAGCGCAGGTCGCGCCGAAGTCCGTCGCGGCGGCAAGCCTGCCCTCCCGGCCGGCCGCCAGGATCGTCGTCGCGCCGGCCAGTTTCGCCAAGGCGATGTGGAGCAGGCCGATCGGCCCGGTTCCCAGCACCACCACGCTCTCCCCCGGCGCCACGGCCACCTGCCCCGCCCCGTTGAGGCAGCACGAGACGGGCTCGGCCAGGGCCAGCGTGGTTGCGGGGATCTCCTTCTCCAGCACCACGAGGTTGCCGTGGTCCATCGCGATCCTGGGCACGAGGAGGTATTCGGCCAGCCCGCCGTCGAGTTCGTAGCCGAACAGCACGAGGTTCTCGCACAGCTGTTCCCGGCCCGACAGGCAGGCCCGGCACCGCTGGCAGCTCACCACGATCGAGCAGGTCACCTGCGCCCCGACGGGCACACCGTCGACGCCCCGGCCCACGGCCGCGACACGTCCCGCGAACTCGTGGCCGAGGATCACCCCCGGCCGGACCCCGGCCGTCTTGGCCCCGGAGATGATCCGCAGGTCCGTGCCGCAGATGGTGTTGGCCTCGATCCTCACGAGCACCTCGCCCGGCCCGGGTTCGGGGACGGGCACCTGCTTCAGCCTCAACTTGCCGACCTCCTCCAGCACAGCCGCTCGCATCATGGGGCAAGCCTAGGGGTCAGGGGCCCCGCAACAGGGGTTTACGCGGGGTTAAACTGGGCTCGGGTTCGCCGAGAACCCGTGTTGGTTGGGCCGACTCGCGAGCACCAGCGAACGTGTCGGGCCGAAACCTCTGGCCAGCAATCGAAAGGCACGCAGTGACGCGACTGACAAACGATCCCGCTGATTTTCCCGCCGAGGCCCTCAAAGGTTTCATCGCGGCCAACAAACGCTACGTGAAACCCGTCTACGGGGGCGTGGCGCGTTCCACCTTCACTCCTGCCGGGAAGGTCGCGGTCGTGTATGGCGGTGGTTCCGGGCACTACCCGGCCTTCGCGGGCTGGGTTGGCCACGGGTTCGCTGACGGCGCGGTGTGCGGCAACATCTTCAGTTCCCCCTCGGCCGCCCAGGCCTATTCGGTGCTGAAGGCGGTTCATCGCGGGGCCGGGGTGTTGATGGGGTTCGGCAACTACGCCGGCGACGTGCTGCACTTCGGGCAGGCCATTGAACGGCTTCGCGCCGAGGGCATCGAGGCCGACACCTTGGTGGTCACCGACGACATCGCCTCTGGGGATGCCGCCGAGCCGGAGAAGCGGCGGGGAATCGCAGGGGATTTCCCGGTCTTCAAGATCACGAGCGCGGCGGCCGAGGCCGGGCTCGGGTTCGACGAGGTCAAGCGGGTGTTCGCCCGGGCCAACGCGGCCACCCGCAGTTTCGGGGTTGCCTTCGCCGGCTGCACACTGCCCGGCGCGAAGGGACCGTTGTTCACCGTACCCGCGGGTCGCATGGGGATCGGGCTCGGCATCCACGGTGAACCGGGGGTCGCCGAGGCCGGCCTGGGCAGCGCCGACGACGTGGCCCGCACTCTCGTCGATGGCTTGTTGGCGGATCGTCCCGCAGGAGCCGGGAACCGGGTGGTGGCCATCGTCAACGGACTCGGATCAAGCAAGTACGAGGAACTGTTCGTGGTGACGGCCTGCGTCGTGGCCCGGCTGGAGGCCGCCGGGCTCGAATGCGCCGACGTCGAGGCCGGCGAGTTCGTCACCTCCCTGGACATGGCGGGGGTGTCGTTGACCCTGGTGTGGGTGGACGACGAGCTGCTCGGCTACTGGGATGCGCCGTGCGATGCCCCGGCGTACCGGAAGGGATCGGTGGGTTCGGTCGAGCGCGACGACGCCGCACTCAGCCAGGCCGCCGCCCCCGTGGAGGTGACCACCCCGGGCAGTACCGCATCCCGGGAGGCGGCCGAGGTCGCGGCCGGTTTGCTCGACGATGTCGCCGAGATGCTGGCTCGGGCGCAGGAAGAGCTGGGGGCGCTGGATTCGGTGGCGGGGGACGGCGATCACGGGATCGGCATGGCCAACGGGTCGAAGGCGGCGGCCGGGGCGGCACACGCCGCCGTATCGGCCGGCGGGGGACTCAGGACGACGCTGACCGCCGCCGGGGATGCCTGGTCCAACCGGGCCGGCGGCACTTCCGGGGCGCTGTGGGGCGCGTTGCTCACGGCGTTGGGCAGCGCGCTGGGTGACGAGAAAACCCCTAGCAGCGACGATATCGCTGCAGCACTCCAGGCCGCCCTGTCCGCCGTGCAGCGCCTGGGCGGGGCCGAGGTGGGCGACAAAACCCTCGTCGACGCGCTCTCCCCGTTCGTCGCGGCATTCGTGGCCACCGACGGCGACCTGGCCGCGAAGTCCGCGGCCGCCGTCGTCGCAGCCGAGGCCGGGACCGAATCCACCCGGGCACTGGTCGCCCGGCTGGGCAGGGCCCGCCCGCTGGGTGAGAAATCCGTCGGCACCCCCGATCCCGGTGCGGTGTCACTGACGAAGGTGGTGGCCCTCCTGAACAGTCGGCTGAATTAGAGATTGAGCCCGAGGCCTGCCAGTCCGCAAAGCTTCCCTGAAGCTGGTTGAGCCGGACCGCGACGAAGGAGCGGTCCGTGTCGAAACCACCCGGCAGCCGCACAACAGAGCCCGTTGTAATTCCCCGGACGTGACCGCCGAGGGTTCGAGGTGGTCTGCTCGCTGAGCGAGCAGGCCGGCTCGACCGGCTTCCACATGCATCTTCCGCGGCTTCTCCGCCACCCACACGTCGCCGAGAATTACCCATTCCATTCGGCCAGCGGGTCCTCCAGCAGGAAGTCCACGATGTTCACGTGCTCGATGCCGTTGCGGCCTCGGGAGACGGGGTCCATGCTGACCACGGTCTTGGGGTGGTTGTCCGGGATTGATTCCAGGACCCCGAACTCGCGTTCTACCGTCGCCTCGTCGGCGAGGAGGTAGCTGACCTGGATGTAGCGTGTCGCCGCACCACGCTGGGCGATGAAATCAACCTCCCTGGAGCCGCGCCACCCCACATGAACCGTGCAACCCCGTGAGCGAAGTTCCTGGTACACGATGTTTTCCAGCGCCAGTTCGATGTCCGCACGATTGTCGAAACCGAGAGCAGTCCGAAGCCCCTGATCCACCACGTAGTACTTCTCGTCCGCTCGAAGCGTCTGCTTCCCGACGACATCGAACCGCGGCACCTTGTCCACCAGGTACGCCTCGGCGCAGTGCTGCAGATAGTTGAGGACGGTATCGACGCTGACCGCACGCCCCTCGCTTTTGAGATACCTGCTCACCGACTGCGCCGAGAAGGTGCGTCCCACGTTGCCCACGCAGTAGCGCAGGATGCGGCGGAACATGTCGACGTCGCGGATCGCGAAATGCTCCAGCACGTCCCTGACCACCACGGTGTCGAGCAGGCTGTCGAGGTATTGCACCGAGGCCTGGGAATCGAAGTCGAAGTATTTCAGGAGTGGGAATCCACCCAGGACGAGGTAGTGCTCGAAGAGTTCCCGGGCTTCGGCGCTGGAGACGCCGTGTGGGCGGTGCAGCTCGACGAACTCCCTGAAGGACAGGGGACGGATCGGGAACTCGACGAACCGGCCCGCGAGGTGGGAACTCAGTTCGCTCGCGAGCATCGTCGAGTTGGATCCGGTGAGGTACAGGTCGCAATTCCAGTCGACCCGCAGCGCATTGACCACGTCTTCCCAGCCTGGAACCTGCTGGACCTCGTCCAGGAACACGTAGGCGCGGGCCCTCCTGTCGGGCAGGCACGCAGCCAGATGCTCCATGAGCGCCGGCACGGTGCGAATGGTCAGCCCCTCGCTGGATTCGAAATTGAGCCAGACCATCGAGGCACCGGGGTTCTTCGCAACCACCTCGTCGGCCAGCATGTCCAGCAGCGTCGACTTTCCGCAGCGCCGCACCCCGGTCAGGATCTTCATGACCGGGACATCCACGAAAGGCCGGATCCGTTCCAGGTAGCGGGGACGATCAACGATCCGTTCCACAGCAACCACCGTCCTCTCGTTGTCGATCATAGTCGACAAAACACACCTTCAGCCCTGGTTTGTCGATCATGATCGACAACCTGCCCGGATGGTTCGGCTCCGGGGAACTGTCCGACGATGTGCCAAAGAGAACAACCGAAGCAGTGACCACGACATACATGGCCAGCCGCCCCATCAGTCGGGCAGTCCTTCTGGCGCGGCCGCCGGGTCGGGCGGGATACTGGCACTGGTTCTACAGGTTGCTCGATGGAGGGCGGAGCTCATGGCGATGGTGCGGCGATCCGAGTTGGTGGACGCGCTGGCAGCCGTCGCGGTCAGCGCCCTGAGCGAACCGCTCGGAGCGATTGGGGTGAGTGCCGCCCGCGAGCTGGTGAAGCTCCTCCGGAACGCCCGTAGCCGAGCGTCTGAGGAACGGGAACTGCGGAAACAGGTCCGGGAAGCGATCACCGCGTGGGCCGAGGGCGAACGCCTCGACCCCGACGTCGTGGACCGCGGACTGGCCTGGGCGATCGAATACGTTCAAGCAGCCGGCTGCCAACACGAGTTGATCGCCGAAGCGGATTTCGATCCCATGCGAGCAGCCGAGGTCGTGCTCACGCCGGCCAAGGCGAGGGATGAGTATTGGGGAACGGACCCCGAGTACGGCGTCGCAGAACGCGCCGTGCACATCACCTATAACGCGTTGTGCCCGAAGCTCAAGGCCGAGGGTGGGGTGGTTCTCGCGGCGATCCAGGCGTCTCGGAGCGAGATACGCGGCAGCATCGACCAGCTGCGCGAGGAACTGCTGGGAGTAGCAGACAGGCATGAACTGATCGACTACCTGGAGAAACAGATTCCAGACTGGGATTACTCGCCGTGGACTCAAGGCCGGGAATGGTCACAGAATCGGAAACCGTCGCAACTGGAGCGGACGCTGGAGATCGCGGACGAGCACAAGACCATGTCCCCGGCGGAGGCCCTGGAAGGGGTCTGGCTGTTGACGGTGCTGGGTGGCCCGGGTTCAGGTAAAACGTGGCTCGCTCGGCGCCTCGCGCGTGAAGCCGCCGAGAAGGCGCTGGAGCAGCTACGGGACCCACGGGTAGATCCCGCATCGGTTGAGCTCCCCTTGTTCACCACGGTGGCCGAGTGGATCAAACGGCATGGCACCGGTTTCGAGGGGCTGGTCGAGGCGGCACTCCCAAACAAATCGCAGGAGAAGATTCGCCGACTGGCCCTACGCCCAGGGGCGCGGGTATTGGCGGTGGCGGACTCCCTGGACGAAGGCGTCTCGGTTAACAGCGCCAGGACGCTGCTCAACTCCTTGACGAGCTCGCCTACTCGACTGGTGGTGACGTCGCGGCCCGAGGCGTGGCACAGCGCGACCGCGGGCCTGCGCACAACGCAGAACACCCGGGTCGGCACCCTCACCGAGCTGCGCTATCCCAAGGATGTCCACGGTTACATCAAGGCCTGGTTCACAGAGAACCCGCCAACGGCCCAGCACCTGATCCGGCAGCTCGAAGAACAACATGAACTCCGCGCCACCGCGACGAGCCCGCTGTTGCTGACCTTCTACTGCATGCTGACCGAGCAGGAACCGGATCAGGAGCTGCCGAGACGCCGCCGAGAACTCTACCGAACCATCATCGATCTGCTGCTGGCCGGAGGCTGGGCGACGACGGAGGAGGATGTCGACAGGACCAAATGCCGCGCAATCCTGCAGCAATGGGCCTGGGAGGCCGTCAAGGACGCGGGCACCCCTGCGGGGCTGGGCGTGTGGCCCGAGACAATCACGACGAACCGCACTCCGCTCCAGATGTCGGCTGCCATGGAACGTGCCCTCGACAATGTCGCACCCAAGCAGGAACACCCCCGCTCCAGCCTCTACGACCACAAACGGGTTGAGCGCCGGTTCCTGCACCGCACCCTGTGGGAGTACCTGGTGTCCGAACACTTGGCCACTTTCTCCGCCACCGAGGCGGCAAAGGCACTGCTACCCCACATCTGGTTCGACCCGGAGTGGCACATCACTCTGCCCATGGCCATCGCCGCCCATAGAAGGCGCAGCAGGCTGGTTGACCGACTCTGGGCCCACCACACGGATCACCCCTCCCCGGCCCAGGAAGTGGTCAACAAACGCCTCGAGGAACTCCTGCTGGAGGTGGCCGCCCAGACCGATCCGGAAGACTGGAACAAGGCTAACCGGGCTCGAATCTGTACTCTAAGAGAGAGTCTCATTCCCCACTACCTTGAAGTGATCGTCAGTTCCGCCCACTGGGGTGGCCTCAACCACATAGAGGCCATCCTCACGGCACTCACTCACGCCACCTCAAGGAGAATTCCCAGCTTGATTGGCGCACTCTCGACACTTAGCCCAAGCAACAAGGAACGAGAAGAAGCCCGCAGAATCACCCTCACCCATAACGACCTGTGGGAATTTCCCAGCCTAGCATCCGCATTCTTGCAATTAAAACCAAAAGACGAAGAATTAACAGAAGCTCGCCAAACCATCCTCGCCACACTCCCCAACGCCGGGTCGCGTGCACTTCACGACTTGATTGAAGCACTGTTGAAACTAGGGCCAAGCGATGAAGAACTAACGGAAGCCCGCAAAGCGATCATCACAGCAATACCCCAAATCCCCTACCGGCTTTCCCTACTCATCGACATGCTGCATACACTGAACCCAAGCGACGAAGAACGAACCGAAGCCCGCAAAGCCATCGTCACAACAATACCCCAAATCCCCAACACCGCTCCCAACAATATTTTCTCACTGATTGACGCGCTGTACACACTCGACCCAAGCGATGAAGAACGAGTCGAAGCCCGCAAAGCGATCATCACAACGATACCCCAAATCCCCAACACCGCTCCCAACGAGATTTTCTCACTGATTGACGCGCTGCATACACTGGAATTAAGCGATGAAGAACGAGCCGAAGCCCGCAAAGCGATCATCGCAGCAATACCCCAAATCCCCGACATCAGTCCTGCAGATCTTCATTACCTTGTAGATGAACTTCGCACGCTGGTAACCACCGACAAGGAGCGAGTAGAAACCTGCCATACCATCCTCACAACACTCCCCAACAGTGACCCATGGGCGCTTCACGACCTGAGTAAAGTGCTGTCCACACTGGAACCAAGCAAAGAGGAGCAAGCGGAAGCCCGCCAAACCATCCTCACAACACTCCCCAACGCCGGTCCGTGTGCACTTCACGACTTGATTGGAGCACTGTTAAAACTGGGACCAAGCGATGAAGAAAGGACAGAAGCCCGCCAAACCATCCTCACAACACTCAGCTCCAACTCATGGATGGTTGACCTAGTCAGCGTACTTTTGGAACTAGAGCCAAGCGATGAAGAACGAGCAGAAGCCCGCCAAACCATCCTCACAACACTCGCCAACGCCAACCCACGAAGGGTTCCTACCCTAGTCCGCGCGCTGTCGACATTGGAGCCAAGCGATGAAGAACGAGCGGAAGCCCGCCAAATCATCCTCACAACACTCCCCGACGCCAACCTCATTGAGGTTCACTTCTTGATGCGCGAGCTTCACACACTGGTAACCACCGATAACGAGCGGACACAAACCTGCCGTGCTATGCTCGCAACACTCCCCAATGTCAGCCCTAATGGAGTTCTCGACCTAGTTCGCGTACTGTCGGAGCTGAAACCAAACGACAAAGAACGAACAAAAGCCCGCCACGCCATCTCCAAAACACTCTCCGAGGCCAACCCGAGGGTAATGCGCAACCTAGTAAGCTTTCTGCGTCGGATCAGTTCGGTCCACGATTGGCTTGCGGCACTCGGCATTGGAGACACCTGATCTCGATGCCCCACGGACGCCGACACCCCCGGTAATGCCAGCCATTGATCGGGAGGGTTGAATCCTTACAGGACACACCACCCCCTAACCTCGTCGCGAAACGGACCCAGGACATGCGAGTGTCGCCCGTGCAGGCACTCACATACGCACAACGATTTCAGCGGGTTTTCATGGAGGACCGGTGACGCTGATCATCGAAGCGGGCGGACACAGCGGCGGCGCGTCGCTTCACGGCTTTCTACAAACCCACGCGCTCCAACTCGCCTAGAGCGGCAATCACCTCGGTCTGGACTAGTCGCAGACACCACCCGAGAGCCGTATTTCACTATGGCCCGAATTACCGAAGGATCTCATGGGGCCCATGCGGCGCTGGCACATGCGACCCGGTCCGAGATTCTCACCTACCTCAAGGGCAAGGGACTACGTCCGCACTGGCCAGATCACCGAGGACCTGGGCATCCCCGACTCCACGCTCTCCGATCACCTCACGGTCATGAAAACCGCAGGGCTGCTCGTCTCGCGCCAACCTGGCCACCATCGAGGACATCGTGCCCCTATAAGTGCAGTAGACGGTCAGGGATCGGTTGACCGGGCTCCGTTTCCAGCCTTTCACCTCGAGGAGGTGGTGTGTGATGGCCACCCGCCTTCATCCTCGAGAACCGCGTGAACATCATCGTTCGTCACAACCCTGCCGGTGCGACGTCCCAGCACCGCGGTGGATGCGAAGAATCGCTGGTCGTGGAAACCAACGATCCACGACCAGCGATCGTTGACGGGATCACTCCCCCGCCAGCAGAGCCTCCTCGGCCTCCTTCGTCCAGCGACCGTTCTTCAGCTTCACCGCGACGTGCGGGAGCTTGGTCTCCAGCTCGGCCAGACGGATCAGGCCGAGGTCGTGCAGCGACGGGAAGACCATGATCTTTCCTCCCGAGGTGCGGTTGATGACCGAACCGATGGCATCGGCGAACCCCGCCATGCCGGTGATGGCGTCGAGGGAGATGGTGGTGTCGATCACACCGTCCTCGATTTTCCGCAGCACCGTGCGCATATCGGAGACGTCCGACCCGGAGGTGCCCAGCATGAACACGCGACGCTCGATGATGCCCTGGAGGTCAAAATCACCGAAGGTGCCCGCGGGGATGCCCGCGAAGGCGTTGACGATCGCGCCCTCGCCGGCCAGGTCGACGGCCTGCGAGACCAGCGCCGGCACCGGCACCATGCAGGACAGGTGGGTATAGCCGAACTCCAGCGGGGCGGTGCTGGTGTTGACGATCTCCAACGGCACCTCCCGGGCCTCGGCCACCGGCCCCACGACCCCGCGCAGATGCTCCAGGCGGTCGTCGCTCACGTCGGTGCCCGTGACGGTGACGCCCGGCACCCCGGAGGTGACGGCCCGCATGGTGTGCATCTGCCCCATCGGACCGGCGGCCCCGATGATCGCCACCTTGTCGCCGGTGCGCAGCTCACCCGTCGCGGGAATCCAGGCGTAGCCATCGGCGGGATCATCGCCGGTGGTGCCGCAGAACCGGATGAAGTCGTAGTGCACGCGACCGATGTCCAGGCTCACCGTGCGGTCGATCCGCCCACCGCCGAGCACGACACACAGCACACCGCGCGTGCCGAGCAGCTTCGCGCAGGCCTCAATCACCTCGGCGTCGGAGCAGAAACAGACGATGTCGTCGAAGGTTTCCCCGCCCAGCCCCGCGACCTCCTGCAGGGCGGCCAGCACCGTCTCCGCTGGTTGGTGCTGCGACGTGAGGGAACCGAGGTCACCGTCGCCGACCACCAGCAACCGACCACCATCGGCGACGTGATTGCGTTCCGCCCACGCGTAGGAACCCTCGACGGTGGCCCACGGCTCGATCAACCCGACGGCGGCCGCCGACGGCCCGTCAGTGACATGGATCAGGAACTCCTCACCCGACGGCGAGACCACGCAGCGTTCGTCGATGACGACGTACTCCTGCAGCGCACCCTCGAAGTTGTAGCCGAACGCACCGTTCGATTTCGGTGTGCGCAGGTGCTTCCAGTCGGCCTGCACCAGCACCCGGTCCCCCACCTTGAAGTGCGTCACCCGTTCCCCGGCGGCGATGATGCGTCCCACCGGTTCGTGGCCGGGCACCGTCGCCTGCCCGCCCGGACGGTAGCCCGGGATCTCGGCGAGGGCCTCGGGCGCGATCCCCGAGATCACGTCCGCCTTGCGCGGGTGGGAGTCGAAGGCGTGCAGCAGTTTGGTGTCGCTGAAACAGATGCCGCAGGCCTCCACCTTGAGCAGCATCTGGTGAGGCCCCACCTTGTCGACGGGTTTGGCGGGGTTGAGCACGAACTCATCGACCCCGACGATCTGGATGGCCTGCTGGGTTGCGGGAATGTCACTCATGTTTCTTCCTTCGATTTCTCGGGGTTCAGGCGTTGAGCATGACCTGGCCGCCCGTGACGGGTACGGCCTGGCCGGTTTCGTAGGCCTGTTCGACGATGTAGTAGATGGCGCGCAGCACGTCGATGCCGGTTGTGCCGCGGCGCATCGGCACCTTGGCCTCGTAGAACGCCCGCACGTCCTCGATCGTTGTCGCACCGGGTACCTTTCCGGAGTTGAGGTACTGCACGAACAGTCCCCGGTCGGGGTCGGACCACAGCGGGCCGTCGTAGAAGTTCCCGGGGCACACGGCGTTGACCTTGATGCCGTGTTCGACGAGTTCCAGCGCGAATGACTGCACCAGGCCGATGCCGCCGAATTTGGAGCCGGCGTAGGCGGCGTTCTTGTTGGAGCCGACGAGCCCGGATTTCGAGTTGATCTGAATGATGTCGGTGAGCCACCCGGGTGCGGCCTCATGCTGGCGCGCCAGAAGACCGCCCAGGTGTTTGGTGACGAGGAAGAACGCCACGTAGTTGATGTCGGTGGAAAGCCTGAACGCGGAGGCGTCCTGTTCCAGCACGGATCCGGCGCGCACGACCCCGGCGTTGGAGATCACCAGATCGAGTCCGCCCGCAACCCGCTCCACCTCGGCGGCCATCGCGGCGACGGATTCCTCGTCGGCGACGTTCACTGTGATGGGGTGGGTGAGGTCCGCTCCGAGTTCCGCGCACTTGGCGGCGGCCCCGTCGCCGTTGAGGTCGGCGATGAAGACGAAACACCCTTGGTCGACGAGGCCCTTGGCGATTTCCGCGCCGAATCCCTGCGCGCCGCCGGTGACCAGGGCGACGCGGCCGCTGATCTCGCGTTCGCCGCGCGGGGTGGCGGTGACCTCGTAGGTCTCCTCCCCCAGACGCACCACCGCGGGCAGTGAGACGTCGGCGGGGATGGTGGTCTCGTCGAGGACGATGGTGGCCTCGGCGTCGCTGGGGCGCACCAGGACGGGGCGGTTCAGGGCGGTGAGGAACGCTCCCCTCACCTTCGGGGCATTGCTCATGGTGTTCTCCCGGTTTCAGGTTTCACAGTCTGGGGGCGGTGGCGGCGAGTTCGGCGGCGTCGGCACCGTCGGCCAAGGCGCGACCAAGAGGCGCGAACGCGGCGATGCGGGCGGCGAGCCGCTCGGGTCGTGGACGGCCCTCGCCGAGGATGTGCAGCGACGGGTCGATGGAGGTCAGGGCCTCGTGGGCGACGAGCGCCCAGGTTGCCTCGTTGAGTGCCGCGAACCCTGGATCCCGCAGCTCGGGACAGGTGAACGACTGCCGGGGCTGGTTGATGTCCACCCCGGAGATCTCGTACATGCCGTGGCGGGTGGCGAGCTCGTGGATGCGCCGCAGCTGCTGGGGGGTGTTGCGGGGTGGCATGTAGGTGACGGCCCGCAGTCCGCGCTCGGCCATGGCGTCGAACAGTTCGTCGAGGTAGTCGTCCTCGAACTTCTCGGCCTTCTTGTCGCCGGTCGGCGAGGCGGAGACGTCGCCGAGGTAGGCGTAGGTGGCGATCGCCCCGACGGAGTCGGCGAGGGTCACCACCTCCTCGGCTGTCGGGCACTCGTCACCGGTGGGCTGGATGTAGATGCGGGCCAGGTATTCCGATTTCAGCACGCCCAACAGGTCGTAGGTCAGGTGCGGGTTGCGGGTCTCGGCGAGGGTTTTCTCCAGGGCGAGTGGGATGGTCACGCCCATCCCGCGCAGCCCCGTGACGAGGGCGTCTCCCCGGCCGAAACCGTCGATGAGGGCGTCGGCCATGGCCGCCAGCAGGTGGCGTTCGGTGATGCCGCCGCCACTGGCGTACTGGGAGCGGGCCACCATGCCGGTTTGCGGGTCGAAGGGCGCCAGGCCGAGGCCGGTGAGGATGGAGTTCGCGGCTTCCGCCATCGCGAGGGTGCGTTCCAGCCGCGCGGCCCGCCGCGGGGCGAGCCACGCATCCACCGCCGCCCTGGCCGGGGCGGGGACTGCCTGCACGGTCATGTAGGCGATCCCCGCGGAGTCGGGGTTGTTGAGTTTCCTGGTGGCGAAGGGGCCGCCGGGGTCGAAGAAAGCGCGACACTCGAACCCCGTCACGCTGCCCATCCCGAGGATGCGGGTGGCCTCGGTCATCTCGGCAGCGGCAGCGATGGAGTCGTGGTCGACGGAACCGACCACACGCAACCCGGCGCGCCTGGCCCCCAGGGCCGCACCGGAGGGGGTGTAGGGGCTGAAGGAGTAGCAGGTGTGAATGTGGTTGTTGGATTCCACCACCCAGTCGGGGAAAGTCTCCTGGCCGGCGACCATCCGCAACACCGCCAACCGTTCCTCAGGCGAGATCCCCGGGTCATTGATCTGCTTCATGTGTTTCCTGTTTCCTTTGAAGTCGGTTGAGCCGAACCGCGCCTGTCCGAGAACCCGGGTCGGATGGCTTCGACACGGACTGCTCCTTCGTCGCGACCCGGCTCAACCAGCTCTGCCTTTCTCGAAGCTGGTTGAGCCGATCCGCGAGCGCCAGCGAGCAGATCGAGTCGAAACCAAGACGACCATCTCCGAGGACCTGGGCCAGATGGTTTCGACACGGACTGCTCCTTCGTCGCAGTCCTGCTCAACCAGCTTCGGGAGGGGACGCCGCAGTCCTGCTCAACCAGCTTCGGGAGGGGATGTCGCAGTCCTGCTCAACCAGCTTCGGGAGGAGACATCGCAGTACGGCTCAACCAACTTCGAGGGGTGGGGTCAGAGCCCTTCGCGGGTGCGGCGGGCCAGTTCGGCGGTGGTCTGGTTGCTGATGGTCACGTGACCCGGCAGCGGCAGGATCCGTTCGTGGACTGCGTCGACCAGCCATTCGGGTTGCGGGAAGAACTCCTTCTCCAGTTCCGCCGCCGGGGTGATGGCGTTGCGCGACCCCACCACCGTGACGGGCGCGTCGAGGTGATCGAACGCGATGCTCTGCACCTTGGACGCGACGTCCTGCAGGAAGGAGCCACGCTCCACGGCGTCGGAGCTGAGCAGCAGCCGACCGGTTTTCTTCACCGACTCGACCACCGGGTCGAGGTTCAGCGGGGCGACGAACCGCAGATCAATGACCTCGGCCGACAGCCCGTACTTCGACTGCAGGATGTCGGCGGCCTCGAGGGCCCGGTACAAGGTGGCGCCAAGGGTGGCGATGGTCAGGTCCGTGCCCTCGCGGCGAACCACCGGTTCCCCTTCCGGAACCTCGTAGTAGCCCTCCGGAACACCGCCGGGCTGGAACTCCTCGGCCTTGTCGTAGAGCAACTGGGATTCGAAGAACACCACCGGGTCGGTGCCGCGCAACGCCAGGTTCATCATGCCCTTGGCGTCATAAGGGGTGGCCGGGTAGTAGACCTTCAGACCGGGCATGTGCGCGCACAGCGCCGACCAGTCCTGGGAGTGCTGGGCGCCGTACTTGTTGCCGACGCTGACGCGGATCACCAGCGGCATCTCCAGCAGACCCGCGGACATCGCCTGCCATTTCGCGGCCTGGTTGAAAATCTCGTCACCTGCGCGCCCCAGGAAGTCGCAGTACATCAGCTCCACCAGCGCGCGACCCCCCGAGAGGGCGTAGCCGACACCGGCACCGACGATCGCGGCCTCCGAGATGGGCGAGTTGAACAGGCGGTGGTAGGGCAGCAGCTCCGTCAGGCCGCGGTAGACGGCGAACGCGCCACCCCAGTCGCGGTTCTCCTCGCCCCACGCGGCGAGCGTCGGATCGGTGGCGAAACGGTGCGCCACGGCCTCGAAGATCGCGTCGCGGTAGGCGAAGGCCTTGTTCTTGGAGACCGGTTTGCCGTTCTCGTCGCGGGCGGTGCGGATCTTGTTCCTCAGCGCCTTGACGCGCGGGTTCTCGGCCAGCGGGGTGAGCAGCTGCGGTTCCTCCTCCGACAGCCTCTCCTTGGTGCCGTTGCTGTACATCACCGTGTCGATGAAGTCCATGTGCACGCGCGGGCTGAGGTCCTCGGTCCGGGTCGCCAGAGCGATCACCTTGGTGAGGCGCTCGTCGAACCCCTGCTGGATGGCGTCCACGTCGGCCTGGGTGAGCACCTTGTTCTTGATCAGGTAGGCGGCGTAGTTCTTGAGGCCATCGTGTTTCTCCCACAGCTCCACCTCCTCGCGGGTGCGGTAGGAGGAGGCGTCCGACGGGGAGTGCCCGGAGAAGCGGTAGGTGATGGTGTCGGTGAGCACCGGTCCGCGACCCGCGTCGAGGAGCTCGCGTTTGCGGGCGACGGCGTCGGCGACGGCGAGCGGGTTGAGGCCGTCGACGCGTTCGGCGTGCATGGCCTCCGGGTTCACGCCCATACCGACGCGCGCCAGGATGTCGTAGCCCATGGTTTCGCCGGAGGTCTGGCCACCCATGCCGTAGAAGTTGTTGAAGAAGTTGAACCAGATCGGCGGGTTGCCCTCCACACCGTCCTTCCACAGGGTGCGGTACTGGTCCATGGCGGCCAGCATCATGGATTCCCAGACGGGACCGCAGCCCATCGACGCGTCACCGATGTTCGCGATCACGATGCCTGCCCGGCGGTTGATGCGCTTGAACAGGGCCGCACCGGTGGCGATGTCCGCGGAGCCACCGACGATGGCGTTGTTCGGCATGGAACCAAACGGGGTGAAGAAGGCGTGCATGGAGCCGCCGAGGCCGCGGTTGAAACCGGCCTTGCGGGCGAAGGTTTCGGCGACGGCACCGTAGAGGATGAAGTTCTCGGCGACATCGGGCAGGTCATCGTCGGAAACCTGCTCGGCGAAGGAGAGGGTTTCGCCGTCCAGGAACTCCTTCATGATGCGTTCCAGGTCCGCGGCATCGAGTTTACGGGAGGCGGAGAAACACTTGGCGAGGATCTCGCCGTGGCTGCGGTGGGATCCGAAGACGAAGTCGTCGGCACCGAGCTGCGAGGCCTGCCCCACCACGGCGGATTCCTGTCCGATGCTGAGGTGCGCGGGGCCGCGGTGGTTGTACTCCACGCCGTTCCAGGCGCCGGTGGTCTTGATGGAGTTGAGCATGGTCTCGAAGGAGCGCACGGCGATCATGTCGTGCAGGATGTCGATGAGCCCCTGCCTGCCGTGGCGTTTCAGTTCCGCCTTGAAGTTGGGTTCGTAGGCGTTGACGGGGATCTCGGGCGCCGTGATGACGCCCTTGGCACGCACGTTCGTCGGATCGACGATGAGTGAGCGGGTCATGGTTTCGTTGTCTCTTTCCTTGTCGATCAGGCCTTGGCCGCCCAGGCGGCCTCGCGGATCAGTTCACTGACGGTGGGGTGGGGGAAGACGAGCTGGCGCAGGTCGGTGAGGTCCAGTTCGGTTTCCAGCACGGCGGAGGCTCCCCAGATCATCTCGGCCGCGTAGCTGCCCAGCACGTGGATGCCCAGCACCCGGCGGGTCCCGGCGTCGAGGATGAGCTTGGCCAGCGCCGGGGCCTGGAGGCCGTTCTCGGCCACGAACCGGCCGGACATGTAGCCGGGGACGCTCGCGGTGACGACGTCGTGGCCCGCCTTCCTGGCCGCGGTCTCGGTGAGTCCGATGCCCGCGCACTCGGGGGCGGTGTAGACGGCCCACGGGACGGTGTGCCAGCGCATCACCTCGCCGCGGCGGTGGGCCTCGGGGTCGAGGATGTTGGCGGCGGCCACCTCGCCCATGCGGTAGGCGGCGTGGGCCAGCAGGCTGCGGCCGGTGACGTCGCCGATCGCCCACACGTTCGGCAGGTTGGTGCGCATCCGATCGTCGACGACCACTCCGCGTCCCGTGTACTCCAGGCCGGTGTTCTCCGCGCCCCAGCCCTCGACGGCGGGCCGGCGCCCGACGGCCATCAGCACGTGATCGGCCTCCACGGATTCCTCGGCGCCGTCGGCGGTGGTCCAGTTCACCTTTCCGCCGTCGATGGAGGTGACCCGGCAGCCGAGCTTGAAGGTGACCTCGCCGAGGGCCTTGCGGAGCTGCGCGGCCACGTCGTCGTCGGCGAAGGGGACGATCTCGGGCAGCATCTCGACGACGGTGACCTGCGTGCCGAGCATCGAGTAGAGCGAGGCGAACTCCACCCCGATGACGCCGCCGCCGATCACGGTGAGGCGTTCCGGGATCTCCGGCAGCGAGAGGGCGCCGGTGGAGTCGATGACCAACGGGTTGTCCTCGGCTCCGGGGATGGGGGGCATCACGGGCACCGACCCGGTGGAGAGGATCACGTGGGTGGCGGTGTGGGTGACGCCGTCGACGGTGACCCTCCCGGGACCCTCGAAGGTGCCGTGGCCGTGCACGACGGTGACCCCGGCCTTCTTCTCGGTGGCGGCGACCCCGCCGACGAGGGTGGAGACCACCTTGTCCTTCCACTTCTGCAGGGCGGGCCAGTCGATATGGGCACCGTCGACCTTCACACCGAACCGGGCGCCGTGGCGGGCGTGGTCGTAGGTCTTGGCGGCCCCGAGGAGGGTTTTGGTGGGGATGCATCCCACGTTCAGGCAGGTGCCGCCCAGCGAGGCGGCCTCGACGAGGAGCACGTTCTTCCCCGCGTGGCCGAGCCTCTCGGCGGCGATGTAGCCGCCGGGGCCGCTGCCCAGCACGATGACGTCGTGGTCGGTCATTGTTCGTCCTCTCAGCTCAGGGCGGCCAGTTCGATGTTCTCGATGAAGGCCACGAGGTCCTGCAGGAAACGGGCCGCGTCGGCGCCGTCGATGACCCGGTGGTCGGCGGTCAGCGACAACCCGATGCGCTGCTCGATGCGGACCTTGCCCTTCTCGTCGAGGTGGGCGCGCGGGAAGATGGCATCGACGCCGAGGATCGCGGTCTGGGGCACGTTCAGCAGCGGGGTGAAGTGTTCGATGCCGAACCCACCCAAGTTGGAGACGGTGAAGGTGGCCCCGCCCAGCAGGTCGGGGTTGATGCTGCCCTCGATGGCCTGCGCGGCGAGGTCCTTGCAGATCGCGGAGAACGCGCCGAGGCTGAGCTGCGAGGCGTTGCGCACCGTCGGGACCAGCAGGCCGCGCGGGGTGTCGCAGGCGAAACCGAGGTGGACCCGTTCGAAGGTGGTCAGCGCGCCGTCGATGAGGTGGGCGTTGTGGGTGGGGTGCTTGACGGCGGTCCTGACGGCGGCGAATCCGACGAGGTCGCCGATGGTCACCTTGTTCAGGCCGAGCGCTGGGTCGGAGTTCTTCAGCCGTTTGCGCATGTCGAGGAGGCCCTGGGCGCGCGCGGTGGTGGTGTAGGTGAGCTGCGCGGAGCTGGCCAGGGAGTGCATCATCCGCTCGGAGATCACCTTGCGGATGCCCTTCAGCGGGGTCGTCGCGCTGGGCCCGGGGAAGTCCGGGTCGGCTCCCGCGGCCGCCGCGGGGACCGGGGCCTGCGCGGGGGTCTCCTCCGCCGGTGCGGCGGGGGTGGTGAGGTCGGCCTGGCTGACGCGGCCACCGAGCCCGGTGCCCTGCCCCGCGACCGCTCCGGCCCGGGCCGCCGCCCTGGTGGTGGTCTCGGCGACGGCGGCGACGTCGCGGGCGATCACGCGCCCCCCGGGGCCGGTGCCCGCGGGAACGGCAGCGATGTCGATGCCCTCGGCGGCGGCCAGGTTGCGGGCGCGCGGGCTGGAGCCGCGTTCATCGCCGGCCGCCGGTGCGACGGTGGCCGGCGGCGCCGGGGGTTCGGCGACCGCGGCGGCGACCTGTTCGGGTGCTTCCTCCTGCGCGGCGCCGAAACCCACCTCGGCCAGCACGGGGGCGGGGTCCTCGCCGGGTTCCCCGACCACGAGGAGGGGCTGCATGACGGGGACGTCGTCGCCCTCGGCCCACAGCAGCTTCAGCACGGTCCCGGACGCGGTGCTGGGCACCTCCATGGAGGCCTTGTCGGTCTCCACCTCGCAGAGGATGCCGTTCTCGGCGATGGTGTCGCCCTCCCTGACCGACCAGGACACGATGAGACAGGACTCGACGCTGTTCCCGAGGGCCGGCATGACTATGACGGTTGCCATTTGGTTTCTCCTAGACGATGCGAACGTGGGTGTGTTCCTTGAGGGCCTCCACGGCATCGGCGGGGAGACCGGAGTCGGTGATGATGCCCGTGATGGCATTCAGCGGCAGGAAGGAGACGAACCCCGCCTGCCCGAACTTGGTGGAGTCGGCCACCAGCCAGGTCTGTTCGGCGCGTTCCCGCATGGTGGTGGCCACCTGCGCCCCCTCGACGAAACGCGTCGTCAGGCCGCGTTCGGGGGAGAAACCGTCGGTGCCGAGGAAGGCGATGCGGGTGTTGAAATCGGCGATGGCGCGTTCCGCGAGGGGTCCGACGAGGGATTCCGACTCGGGCCGGAACACCCCGCCGGCGAGGATGATGTTGAGCGCGGGGTTGGCGCGGGCGTTGTTGAACACCAGCGTCGAGTTGGTGACGATCTGCACTCCCCGCCTGCCGGTCAGGTGCCGGGCGATCAGCGCCGCGGTGGTACCGGCCTCGATCATGACGGTGTCGTCGTCACCGATCAGTTCCGCAGCGGCCTGCGCGATCCTCTCCTTGGCCTCCACGTTGACCTGCTGGCGCTGCAGGATTCCCTGGAGGGTGATGGGCCGCGCACCGCCCCGGGTGCGCACCAGCATGCCCTGCTGTTCGAGGGTGCGCAGGTGGCCGCGGATGGTCACCTCGGAGACCCCGAAGTCGCTGGCCAGGCCGGAGACGCTCAGTCGTCCGTCGTCGGCCAGCTTCGCGAGGATCGCGCTCTCGCGTTCCGTGCGTTCCACCGCCATCGCTGGACCCTTCCATTCACTTACGAAACTCTTTCGTAAGACCTACGATACTCCATCGTTTGAGAGCGTCAAGAAACAACAACACGCATCATCCACGCCCTCGCACGCCCCGGACGCCGCCCGCCCGAGGACGGCGGGCGCCGGAGCCCCGCCATCGATCAGCATGCACTCGGTCAGCACGCACGGGACAGATCCCCGGGTACGAGGGAACGACCACGCCCACCCCAACCCGGCCGAACAACCGACACAATCGCATTGCGGCCCCAGAGGCCCGAGCGAACCCACAATCCTCGAAACTTATTCACAGATCACCCCCCTGCTCAGCGAAACCCCTAGCCAGACCGCACTTGCAGATGGCCGCGAATAACCTTCCCCCGCACGGCCCCGTCAATACACGAAAAACGGAGCACGTACGGTATGCTCTCGATCGGCGAAAGTTAACCGTAGCCGCGCCCCACAACCTTCAGCTCCCAAAGGCGATAGCCGCACAACAAACTTCAGCAGGAGGCTCCGTGTCATCGTCACGCCGTTCCCGGCGCCACCGATCGAAAGTTGACTTATCAACAGTCAATGCCAATACCGAACTCGCGCTCGTCGACGACCTCGCCCCCGAGGAACGCCGAGCCTCAACCTCGGGTCGTTACTCCCCCACCCTGCTTCTGGTGGCCCTACTCGCGTCGATCGGCGTATTCGCCTATACGGCTTTCATCCTCACTCCCGCTTTCAGGGGTGACCTCATTCCTTGGCTCATCGTCATGACATGCGAGCTGATTCTCATCTTCCAGGCTTCCATGGCGCTGTGGACGATGCTGTCGGGCTATGGCCGCCAACCCAGCTACAGGTTCCAAACCGCCCAGGCCAAGTTGTTCAACCCGCAGCTCAACAGCCGATTGAGGATCAACTCCGACCCCACGAAGTGGCCCATGTACCTGAATGATCGTCAGGTCGATGTGGATGTGCTCATCACGGTCTACGGCGAACCACTGGATGTCATCGAGACCACGGTCAAGGCCGCCATGGCCATGCACGGCCGCCACACCACGTGGATCTTGGACGATGGAGATTCCGACGAGGTACGCGACCTCGCCAAATCCCTCGGCTGTCGCTACGTTCGTCGCCTCGGCAGCTCCGGAGCAAAAGCGGGAAACATCAACAACGCGTTGTCCGTTGCAAAAGCCGAGTTCTTCGTCATCTTTGACGCCGATTTCGTGGCCAAACCCAATTTTCTCTACGAGACGGTTCCGTTCATGGAGGACTCGAACGTGGCCTTCGTGCAGACCCCTCAGGTCTACGGCAACCTCAACAACATCGTCTCCCGGGGCGCCGGCTTCATCCAGATGGTTTTCTACCGCTTCATCCAGCCGGGACGCAACGAGTTCAACGCTGCCTTCTGCGTCGGCACCAACGTGTTGTTCCGGCGCGCCGCGGTCAAGGACATCGGCGGGATTTACACCCAGTCCAAGTCCGAGGACATCTGGACCTCGATCCTCATGCACGAGCGGGGCTGGCGTTCGATCTTCCAGCCCAAGGAACTCGCCGTCGGCGACACCCCCGACACCATCGAGTCCTACAGCAAGCAGCAGCTCCGCTGGGCCACCGGCGGGTTCGAGATCCTCTTCACACACAACCCTCTCAGCCCACGCCGGCGCCTCCGCATGGACCAGCGAATCATGTACTTCGCAACATGCACCTTCTATTTCACGGGTATAGCCCCGGGTCTTCTCATGCTGGTCCCGATCTTGGAGGTTTTCTTCGATCTACGCCCCGTGACGCTTGCAGTCAAATGGTACGAATGGGCCTTGTTCTACCCCGGCTTCTATGGCATGCAGATATTGCTGGCGGCAGTGATAGCAGGAACTTTCCGCTGGGAGGTACTCCTACTGGCGGCGAACTCTTTCCCGATTTACATCAAGGCGTTCTTCAACGCCCTGCTCAAGGTGGACACGAAATGGTCGGTAACTGGCGCTACCGGCGGCAAGGCATCGGCCTTCAACTTCATGATGGTGCAGGTGTGGGCATTCGTTTTCATGCTCGGAACCTCCATCGTCTCGATCTATCGGGACTACTCGATGGGGCACGTCAACATTGCCACGTTCTGGTGCCTCTTGAACACCTTCTTCCTCGGCGCTTTCGTCGTGACGGCCTTCTTGGAGAACCGGCAGAGGAAGCAAGAGCGGAATCGAAGTGATGACACCCGACCCAAGCGCGGCGTGGCGGCATCCGATCCTCTCGATTCGAACAAGCAACTGACATCGGAGACCAAACACCCCGAGGCCTTGGACGCAGAAGCAATTCTGGACGCCCAGGCAGCAAAGGGCGTCCTTGCCGAGAACCCCGAACTTCACAACCGAAAGGGCTGACCCGTGTCCTTCCTGAATCGCCTCAAACTCCTCGTCGGTATCGTCCTGGTAATCCTTCTCCTCGGTGTCTTGACACTGCTGTTCAACCAACGGCAGAACCAGGTGACCAGCGTCGCGGCTCGTGTCGAAGCTCCTCGCACGGTGGTAGCATCCCCGTATTCCGGCGTGGTCAAGGAGCATTACAAGAACACCGGTGACTCCGTGTCGAGCGGTGAAGACCTCTTCACCATCAGCAGCAATCTGAGAGACCTGATAAGGCTCGGTATCAATCCCACCAGCACCGACGCCTACACAGTGGACATGGATGCCGGAACCATCACCTTCAAAGCCACCGTCGATGGCTATCTGGACAATTTCACGGCGGTCAAGGGCAGCTATGTCAACAGCAGCGAACGCTTGGCGGAGATCGTCGCCAGTACGAACAAGACAGTGGTGGCGACTTTCCAGCTCAACCCCTCCGACTACGGGCGAATCGAGACCAACGCCAAGGTTGCCATCCACCTGCCGGACGGCCAGCTCGTGGAGGGACAGGTCATGGGTGTCAACATCGGCACCGACGAGGAGTCGAAGAAGACCATCACCGAGGTGACGGTCTCGAGCGACAGGCTCCAGGAGGAGGATCTCGCGCTGCTCACCCGCCGGAACACACCCGTCACCGCAGTCATGAGCCTGCGTGACGACGGGATCCTGGCCGGCCCCACTCAAACGTTGCGGGAGTTCCTCGTGAAGATCGGTCTGCGGTGAAACGCTATTTCAAGTATCTTCTGGCCCTCGTCTGCCTGATAGCGATCATTCTGCTGATCAGCAGGTGCCTGGGCCAGCCGTCACCCACACCCCCGACACCGACGCCGACGGCCCAACCGACGAGCGAGATGTCCGGCGAGGCCACCGCCCTGGATGCGGTGGACCATCGCCAGGGCAAGGATCTCAACCCGGCCCGACTCGCGGATGGTCTCGTACCACCCACCAACCGATGGTTCTCCGGGATGGTCTTCGGCCCCGAATCCCTACCGGTCTTCCCCCTGCCGCTGAGCTTCCAGCTGAAGACGACCGGGTTCGATTTCGGGCTTCCGGATGTGCAGTCCACCGAGAAAACCCTGTTCGGTGGCCACAGGCCCGAGGTCTCCGTGACCCTGCCGGGCATTGATGGCTGGCACGTGGTGGCCTACGACACGGTCACCGTCGTCGCGGAGGCGCGGGACGCATCCGGCCCTGTGGGCCGCGTCACACTGGCCCAGGGTTCCCCCCAGGTCACCTTCACCGCATCGAGGTCGGTGAGTCTGGAGACCTCCCCGCTGCCCGACCACTTCGCCCTGACCCCCGACCCCGGGTCCGGGGCCTCCCAGCTGCAGCTCACGGAGGGGCAGACGGCAACGTGGACCGCCGTCCCCGACGGGATGTCGAAGGCGGACCTGCTCGACAAGATCCACCCCGTGACGTCGTCCGAAACGTCGTGGCAGGTCGGTGACGAGAAGGTCTCCACAACCATCGAGTGGCACACCAGCGACGGGGCACCCGCCCTGGTGGCCATCATGCCCCACCAGTCGGCGGGCACCACCCAGGAATGCAACCTGGGAACCTACAAGAGCGTCTACGGCACGCTCCAGCTGTGTCTTTCCCCATCGGTGACATGGAGCGTACCGAAGCAGCCAGCACCGGCGACCTACGCCCTGGAAGGTCTGGACGACACCGCCCGGACGAACCTCGTAACACATCTCGAGACGGACGTGCAGAACCTTGCCGCCTACCCTGCCGACACCTACTTCGCCGGGAAGGCACTGGCCCGGGACGCCCAGCTCATGCACCTGGCGAAAACGCTGGGGCGTGACGACCTGGCCGACGTGGTCCGCAACCGTCTGGTGCCCGAGCTGAAGACGTGGTTGAACCCCGCAGGATGCGCTGATTCGAAGGCCGACCGCTGCTTCTTCTACGACCAGACCAATCACGGCATGGTCGGTCTGGTGTCCACCTTCGGCAGCGACGAGTTCAACGACCACCACTTCCACTACGGCTACTTCCTGCACGCCGCGGCCCTCGTCGCCATGGACGACCCGGCCCTGCTCCCGGAACTGTCACCGGTCGCGACCCTGCTGGCCTCCGACATCGCCCGCCCAGCGGCCTCGGAGAATTTCCCCGCCATGCGCGTCTACGACGTCTACGCCTCCCACTCGTGGGCCTCCGGCACCTCACCCTTCGCCGACGCCAACAACCAGGAATCCACCAGCGAGGCCGTCGCCGCCTGGATGGGACTGCGGCTCTGGGCCGAGGCGAGTGGTGATCAGGCCTTGGCGGATCAGGCCACATGGATGCAGTCCGGCGAGGCTGACGCCGCGTTGAAGTACTGGTTGAACTTCAACGTCGACGATCCGCTGTACGCCCCGCTCGACCACAGCTACCTGCCGTTGAACTTCGGCGGCAAACGGGACTTCGCCACGTGGTTCTCCCCCGACCCGGAAGCCGGCCTGGCGATCCAGGTCCTTCCCGTGACCCCCGCATCAACCTATCTGGGGGTGGACCGGAGCCGGGTGGCAACCAATGTGGACGAGGCGTTGACGGCTGACACCTTCAACCGCACCTACGGGGACCTGCTGCTGGCCTACTGGGCCATGTCCGGGCCGGATGCCCGGAAGCAGGCGATCGACCTGGCGGAGACGGTGCCCATCGACGACGGGTTCTCCCGTTCCCTCCTGCTGGCCTGGTTGTACGCGCTGAAGGAGTGACTGACGTGGTCACACAGCACTGCTGAACATTGGATGCAGTGGTGGCGGGCCCGGCGTTAGGGTGTGCGCCATGGACATCCTGTTCGACACGGCCAATCTCGACGACATCGAGAGGCTGACCCCGATCTACCCCGTCACAGGCGTGACGACCAATCCCACGATCCTCAAGGCCGAGGGCAGGGTCGACTTCTACGCGCACTTCCGCCGGATCCGGGAGATCATCGGCCCGGATCGCACCCTGCACGTGCAGGTCCTCGCGAAGGACACCCGGGGCATGATCGACGATGCCCACAAGCTGTTGGACAGGATCGACGACAGGGTCTACCCCAAGATCCCCACCACCGAGGCCGGTATCGCGGCCATGCGGCACCTGAAGGCCGAGGGGGTCAGGGTCACCGCTACCGCGATCTACTCCAAGACCCAGGGATTCCTGGCGATCGCGACCGGGGTCGACTACTTGGCGCCGTACTACAACCGGATGCAGTCGCTCGACATCGACACCCGCGGCACCCTGGAGGCCCTCGCCGGTTTCATCCGCCGATTCGATGCCCCCAGCAAGATCATGGCGGCGAGTTTCAAGAACGTCTCCCAGGTCTCCCACGCGCTCGAAGCGGGGGCCGACGCGGTGACGCTGTCGCCGAAGCTGCTGCGCGTCGCCCTGTCGGCGCCGGGCATCGAGGCCGCCGTCGACACCTTCATCGACGACTGGGAGAAGATCTACGGCACCCGCTCGCTGCCCGAGTGAGGCGAGTTCTCGGCTGTTCTTCGCATCTTCGCCGGGGCTGATCCGCGCGGGGCGGCGTGGAGGTCATTCGGTTCCGCGCTGCCGGGCATAGGTGGCCGGCGTGATTCCGGTTGCCGACCGGAAATCGCGTTGGAAATGGGCCTGGTCGGAGTATCCGAGGGAGGCTGCCAGGTCCGCGAGGGCCTTCTCCCCGGATAGCTGCCAGGACGCCTCGTGGAGCCGCCTGCGGCGGATCAGCCATTTCGGTGTCAGTCCGATTCGTTTCGCCGCCAGGCGTTGCAGCGCTCGTTCGTTCATGCCGAAGCGTTCGCAGATCTGGGATACCCGCTGGATGGTGGGGTCGTTCTCGACGGTGCGGACGATGGTGTTCACCGCGAGGCCCTCGGGATCCACCGGGGCCAGTTTCCGCAGTGCGGTTTCCATCACCGCGATGGCGGATTCCCGGGCGGCCGGGTCATCGGGGTGGGTCATGCTGGCCCGGATGTCGGCAACCAGTCGGGGAACCTCCTCCAGGGTGGAGTTCTGGAGGTCGATCTGCCCGTCGACCAGGGTTGAGACGTCCGCCCCGATCAGCTGTCGCCCGACGGCGGGTTGCAGCATCGCCCCGATGGTCCAGCCCCGGCCGGTGAGTCTCTTGGTGGCGAGCCCGCTGGTGGGGCCGATCAGGCTGGCGTGATCAGCGTCGACCGTGATGAGGCAGACCGGGTATTGCAGGACTCGCTGGATCGACTCCCGTCCGGGAGCGAGATCCCACACCGGCACCCAGAAACGCCGCACCACGTCCGCCAGGCCGGCCCGGGGTGCGAAGCGGTACACCGGTGGACTGAAGCCGCGGTCGCCGGCGAGGTGGGCCCGTTCCCGGAAGGATGTGTCGTATTCGTTCAATACTTCCTCCCTCTCCGCCGATCACACTAGCGTCCATGGATACCCGAATCACGCAATTCCTCGGCCACGTCGACACCTTCACCCGGCGGATCGCGAACCTCGATGCCGATTGCTGGGAGAGCCCGAGTCCCTGCGAGGGGTGGACCGCGAAGGAAGTCCTCGACCACGTCGTCGACACCCAGCGCGACGTCTTCGGCAAGCAAGGTCTGGAGCTGGGTCCTCGCCCGGAGGGCGTGCCACACGAGGTTTGGACTGCGCACGCGGCCGCCGTGAGGTCAGCGGCAGCCGACGAGGAAACGTTCCTGGCCACCTACGATTCCTTCTTCGGGCCGACCACCCTGGCCGACACGCTGCTGAGCTTCTACTGCTTCGACCTGATCATCCACGCCTGGGACATCCACCGGGCCTTCGGAAACGACCTCGATCTCACATCCGCAGAGCTGGATCTCCTGGAGACCTGCATCCGGTCGTGGGGTGAGGTCCTGTACCGGGAGGGAATCTGCAAACCTCCCGTCGAGGTCCCCGGCACCGCTGACCGCCAGACCCGACTGCTGGCTCTGACGGGTCGCCGCCGCTGACGCGTACTCCGCCCGAGACGCCGGGTCGTGAACTTGGAGGATCACATCGGGAAACAAATTGAATCGCATCCGCTGGCCCCAGCAGGAGGGGTGGTTCTCACGAAACTTGAAGGCTTGTTCACAGCCTCTCCGAAACTGGTTGATCCGGACCGCGACGAAGTAGCAGGCCGGTTCAACCGGTTACCGTCCCCCGAGACCTTGGCCACAACCCCTCGCCAGAAGATTGCGCTGACCGGCGCCCCACCTGTGAATAAGCCTCAGTGTTTGTGACAGTAGAGGTCTACTACCATATCGATTCGCTGGATGCGGAGTATCCATATGACATCGTGACCTATGGTTTCAGGGTATGAGGGTGTGCGCTGGGAGGTGCGATCGTGCGGGTAAGTGATCTGGTGGGCGAGGAGCACGAGTGCGCAGTGCGAGTCCTGCTTCCAGTCCGTGGCGCCGCGGGGCGGTGGCATTTCTGGAAGGACGTCGTCGATTCCGTAGAGATTGACGGGGAGGTGTATTGGGAACATATCTGCGACAGAGCGCCGGAGCTGGTGGATGCTCCATACGGGGACTTGTCCGACCAGACGGCAGGGACGCTCGTCGATGCTCTTGCGCAGGGACGGGACGGTGAGTGCTACTTTGCCCTCTGGAAGGGCTACGGGGAGAACAGCACCATGACGAGCGCGCCCTTGGACGTGCCGGCGTGGGTGCCGCCTCTCGTGCGTCACCTGTCGTTGATCCCGGACAGCAGAGGCGATCTTCCGGGCATCCCGCGGGATGTCGTTTTGATCCACGAGCCGCTGTCATGGCTTACCCGCGATCTCCCCATACCAGTGCAGCAATGCCCGCTGATGATCCTGCCCCAAGACCGCAGCTTTGTCACGGCATGTCCGATCTACCACGACTCGGTGTATATCGGCTGCACAACGACACTGAGGGACTCCCTACTGGCCGCCAAGCTCGACAGTTATCCGATCGAACTCAGCAGCATGATCCGCGGAACCATTGACTGGCAACCCCCGGACCTAGTCAACGCCGAGAAGAACTGAGGATGACCGCCCCAATGGCCCGGCGCGGTGGCCGGGGAATGCGCTGAAGTTTCTAGGTTTCTAGAGCTTGAGGCTTTGTCAGAATGATGCTTATTCATAGGGGTGTTTTGAGCTTCCCCCAACTAACGCTTTACCCGAGGGGGACGCGAGGGCGGCTTGCCCGATCTGAGACAATCAAAGCGTCCTACCACAAAGACTCTCAGGTGAAAGACAGGCCGCTGCCATGAACACTACCACAAGCCTTGACCGTGACCAGATCCTTGACCTGTGCGAACTGATCCACACATCCCGTTCCGGAAACCTTCCCCCGGCAGGGTCCCGTACCCTGGGCTTGTTCCGCTGCATCCAGGTCACTCTCCTGACGCTCAGGCACAATCTCACCCAGAAGTTGCTGGCCGACATCCACACGGTCTCCCAAGCCACGATCTCACGAGTGGTGGCCGTCTACACCCCCCTGATCACCGAAGCCCTCCAAGCCTGGATACCTGAGGTGGAAGATCCTCGACCCGGACCGCCAGTACATCATCGACGGTACCCTTGGTGTCCTGCTGGTCGTGGTACAAGCACCCCGAACTGTACTCAGGCAAACACCGCACGACGGGGGTGAACCTGCAGGTGGCCTGCACCCTGGCCGGACACCTCGCCTGGATCTCCCCACCTCTGCCGGGCAGTGTTCATGATGCGAAGGCCATCACAGAGTCCGGATTCCTCACAACCCTTGATGCCGCGATGCATATTGGGGACAAAGGCTATGTCGGGTTGGGAATGATCACCCCCACCAAGAAACCCGTCCATGGTGAACTCACAGACACCGATAAAAGAAACAACACAACCATCAACCGTGTCCGTTATCTGATTGAGCGTGTCATCGCGAACCTCAAAACCTAGCGCGTCCTCCACACCGATTACCGCCGCCCCTACAACACCTTCGAAACCACAATACAAGCCGTCACCGGACTCATCTTCGCCTACACCCCATGAATAAGCCTCAGTGCACTCACCCCTGAGATCCTCACCCTGATGACGGGGTCTCAATGAAGTCCGGTCTGGAAGACCGAAACAATGCATCTCGGCGCCTGGGAGTCCTCCACAGATGACCATGCGTCTCAATGAAGTCCGGTCTGGAAGACCGAAACAATGGCTCGCCTCGGAAGGCGGGCCTGACAAGGAACTTTACCAGCCTCTGCGAGCGCTCCGCCCCACAGACCCCCGCAACAACACCCTGTTGAGTTGTCAGGGGGGCAAAACACCTAGTCAAACCCCTGCGAGCGCTCCCTAGGGGAGACGACACGACCGGAGGTCTCGCAGCGACTCACACCACCACGGGCCCCTCGTCGGGCAACCTGCACGGCATCCCCAAGCATAACGGCACCCGTCGAGACGAAACCATCCCGGCAGCCTCCCCCGCACAGATGCCACACAGAAAACGAGAAGAACAACTTACCCATCACACCTGATCACGGACAAGACTTGCAGCACTGTTCATGACAGCTGCCTGGTTTTCCTCTGAAACTCTTTTACTCGACACCCTGAGGATCATTCACAGTTAAAGCGCCGGCCGACACATTCCTCTGGCAAGGAGGTTGTAACCAAGATCCCGAAGGGTGAAAACCGGCCGAGCCTACCCCTCTGCGAGCTGGCCGCCTCAAAACCCCTGGCCCTGGTGGTTTCGACACGGACCGCTCCTCCGTCACGGTCCGGCCCAACCAGTTTCGAAGAGGCTGTTGATAAGCTTCCTGAGAAAGAAGCCTGCGGAACTCACGAAAGTCAGAACCGTCAGAGCCAACGCCCCCTGCCGATGGATCGCAACCTCCAATCAGATTCGCCGGAGCAATCACCGCCGGCGCCTCGCGCTTTCCAATACTCCCACGAATTGTTGAATACAAAATCATGGAGGCTTATTCATAGGGCCTCGGCTGGCCTGCTTCCCTTCCCGCAAGCTGACCCGACCAGTCCAACGTCCTATGAAGAAGCTTCCACGCGACCATACATTGAGGCTTACCCATAAGGTTGGGCTTATACATCCAGGGAAGACCCCGCGGCTTGCTGGCCCTAGTCGTGTTTTGCTGGGTTTATTCATGTTTGCTGGCTTCGCAGCGCAGGCAAACGTGAATAAGCCCAGTAAACCTGCGGTAAGACCAGCAAATCGCAGGACGACGCTGGGTGGGACGCTCCTATTCGTTGTCGGCCGGGGCAGATGTCCTGAGCAGAATCGCGGTTCCGCAGCACTCAACCCACTTCAACATGGGTTGTGAGGCGAATGTGGGTGTTGAGTGTCGCGGAACCCGGTCAACCCCCAGCCCACTGGGCGACCACGAGGCTTCCTCACAGAACATCGGTCAAGCTAGACCCCCTCTGGGGTGCTCCCCGCACAACGCTTGTCTTGTGGTTGAACGCCAGCACTATAGTGCTGGCGTTCAACCACAAGACAAGCGTTCCCGTCAGGAAGGCAAGCGAACTGCAGGTAAGCAAGCGGACTGCGGGGTGCTCTGGGCGGGAAGGCAAGCTCAATCTGCATCCTGTGAATAAACATCATGGATCCGCCGCGGCCACATGCCCGACGGAATCCCGACGCACCCGCGTCGCGTGCTTCGTCCCGCCGCACGGGATTTCCGCATCACGCACCTCCCACCTCGAAGCGCTCGCCGTGTCCGCTTGGAGGGACCGCCGGACACAGCGGCGCCACAGAGACCTGACCCGCCCCGAAAGACTTTCTTGACTTCACACTCGTCAACGCCTAGCGTCGCAGTGCCAAACCATTGCGCATGTGCCGACGTGAGGTTGATCAACGTGAAAAATTTCCGAAATTCAATTACATCAGTGGCCAAGGCGCTACTGGTAACCGTTGCCCTGCTGACCGCCTCATCCCCGGCCCTTCCCGCCGTGGCGGATGACGACCCGGACATGGAGACGACAGAGGTGGCACCGATCGGCATCGATTCCGCCGGGGATCCTCTATCATGGCAACCCGACAACGCGGAGGCCGCCGATTCGGCAGACTCTGAGGATTCCGTTCCCGGGAACAAACCGGATTCGGTCGAATCCGCTCCCGGAAGCGTCATCGCCGGGGACGGTCGGGTGCAGTTCACCGACACCACCACCTATCCGAACTCAGCCATCGTCTACATCACCAAGGACGGGAAGCCCCACTGCACGGGCTGGATGATCTCAGCGGACACGCTGGCCACCGCCGGGCACTGCGTGTACAGCTACGAGCGCGAGGAGTGGTTCTCAGGACTGGAGTTCAGCCCGGGAGCGAACGGCTCCGAACGCCCGTTCGAGACGGCGAAAGCGGTTCAGACCTGGACCGACGTCTCCTGGACGAAGAAAGGAAGCCCTCTGCTCGACTGGGGGCTGGTCAAGCTCGACAAACGGCTCGGGGAGCAGAGCGGTTGGTTCGGTTTCGCCTGGCGTTCCGGGGAGTACAAGGACACCAAGACCGAACTGCGTGGATACCCCTACGACAAGAATCCCGGAGAGCTCTGGGGCATGGGCGGAACGGTGGCGGTGAGCCGGGGCAACCAACTCTGCTACTCGATGGACACCTACTCCGCCCAGAGCGGGTCGCCCCTCTACATGCCCGACGGCGCCTTCGTCATAGGAATTCACGCCTACGGGAAAGACCCAGGACGATTCACCAGCCGCGAGTGCCCCAAGGAGTACAACGCCGGAACGAGAATCACCAAGGGGCTCTTCGAGTTGTTCCTCGACCTGAGGTCCCGGGTCGGCGTGGAGTAGACGGACCGGCATGGGTACCCCGGGCCCGATCGAATTCTTCGACCGGGCTTCGGGTCAGGAAGCAACGGTGAAGGTGCGCCGAAGCAGTTTGCCCGCCTCCTCGTAGAGCAGCACCACGAGGCCAGCGCCGATGGCGACGGCCCAGTGGATCCAGTCCAGCGGCGCCGTACCGAAGGCCGACTGCAGGAACGGCACCTCGACCACCAGCACCTGGAGCACCGTGACCAGCGCGAAGGATCCCCACAGCCAGGCGTTGCTGAACATGTGGGTGAAGGCACTTCCGGTATCGGAGCGGGAGTTCAGCGCGTTGAACAGCTGCATGAACACCAGGGCGGTGAACACGGTGGTGCGAGCGACCGCGAACTGCGTGTCGGGGGTGGCGAGACCCTCCAGGCCCCCGACGAGGCCACCGGGCAGGGTGAGGTCGTAGATCAGCAGGGCCAACAGTCCCATCACCAAGCCGACCCCGATGATCCGCTGCCACATGTGGGCGTCGATGATCCGGTCGGTCAACTTGCGGGGGCCGCGGCTCATGACGTCGTCGGTCTCCGGGTCGACACCCATCGCGAGGGCAGGTCCGGAGTCGGTGACGAGGTTGATCCACAGGATCTGCGTGGCCAGCAGCGGGACGACGGCGGCTGCGGGGTTGGCGGGATCCGCGAGGCCGATGAGCCCGCCGAGCAGGACCGCGAGGAACACCGTCGCCACCTCACCCATGTTGGAGCTGAGCAGGTAGCGCATGAACTTCTTGATGTTGTCGAAGATTCCGCGGCCCTGCCTGACGGCTGCGACGATGGTGGAGTAGTTGTCGTCGCCGAGGATCATCTCCCCGGCCTCCTTGGTGACCTCGGTGCCGGTGATGCCCATCGCGATCCCGATGTCCGCGGACTTCAGGGCGGGGGCGTCGTTGACGCCGTCACCGGTCATGGAGACGACCTGCCCGCCGGCCTGCAGCGCGTCGACGATCCGCAGCTTGTGCTCCGGGGAGACGCGGGCGTAGACGTCGACGTCCCGGACCGCCCGGTTCAGTTCCTCTTCCCCCATGGATTCGATCTCGCGACCGGTCAGCGCCCGGGAGGCCCCTTCCGTGATGCCGAGATCGGCGGCGATACGGGCGGCCGTGACGGGGTGGTCGCCGGTGATCATGACGGTGCGGATGCCCGCGCGGTGTGCCTCCGCGATGGCCTCGATGGCCTCCGGCCGCGGCGGGTCGATGATGGCGACGACGCCGAGGTGCACCAGGTCGCGTTCGGCGTCCTCCGTGAAGGTAGCGGGGTCCTGTTCGAGGGCGCGGCGGCGGGCGACGCCGAGCGTGCGGTAGCCCTCGGCACTCAGGCGTTCGATGTCCGCCTCGATCCGGGCGCGGCGTTCGTCGCTGAGAGGCACGATGTCGCCGCCGACCAGTTCGGCCGTGCAACGCTCCAGCAGCACGTCGGGGGCTCCCTTGGCGAACAGGCGCACGTGCTCGTCGGTGGTGCGGCGCCCGAGCACGGACATCATCTTGCGTTCGGAGGTGAACGGCACCTCGCCGATGCGTTCCCACGCCCCGATCCGCTCGGGCACGCCGTCGAGTTTGTGCTGGGCCACGAGGAAAGCCGCCTCGGTGGGGTCGCCCTGGACCTCCCACGTGCCGTTGACCTCGGCGAGCTGCGCGTTGTTCGCCAGGGCGCCCGCCGCGAGGGTGCGCTCGGCCTCGACCCGGGTCCGGGCCTCGTCGCCGGTGATGACGGCCTCCCCGACGGGCTCGTACCCGGTGCCGGTCAGCTCGACCCGCCCGGAGGGGGTGACGATCTCGCGGATCGTCATCTCGTTCTTGGTGAGGGTGCCTGTCTTGTCGGAGGCGATCACGGAAACCGAGCCGAGGGTCTCCACCGAGTGGAGGTCCTTCATGACGGCGTTGCGGCGCGCCATGGCCTGCACGCCGATGGCGAGCACCAGCGACAGGATCGCGGGCAGGCCCTCCGGCACGGCGGCCACCGCCAGGGAGACACCGAGCAGCAGGATCTCGACGGCCTCGTGGAAGGAGGAGACGCCGTTGGCGGCGGCGACCACGATCATGACCACAACGGCGATGCCGATGACGAGAACGCCCAGGGTCCTGGATATCTGGGCAATCTCGCGCTGCAGCGGGGAGGGTTCGTCGGTCGTCTCGTCCAGCAGGGTGGCGATGTGCCCCATCTCGGTGTCCATGCCGGTGCCGGTGACGACGGCCCGTCCCACGCCGCGCGCGACGGCGGTGCCCTTGAACACCATGTTGTGTCGGTCCCCCAGGGATCCGAGTTCCGGAAGCGGGGCCACGGTCTTGGTGACCGCCTCCGACTCGCCGGTGAGCGATGCCTCCTGCACCTGCAGCGAGGACGCGCTGATCAGGCGCGCGTCGGCGGCCACCGCATCGCCCTCCCCCAGCACCAGGACATCGCCGGGCACGAGGTCGGCGGCGGGTAGCGTCACCAGCTTGCCGTCGCGCAGCACCGTCGCCCGGGCAGCCGTCATGTCCGCCAGGGTGGCGACGGCGTCGGCGGCCCGGTTCTCCTGCACGAAACCGAGGATGGCATTGGCCAGCACGATCAGCAGGATGACGACGACGTCGATGGGCAGGCCGCTGGCTCCTTCGAGGACCCATGCCGCCAGCGAGATGGCCATGGCCCCGAACAGCAGGTAGACCAGCGGGTCGGCGAACTGCTTCAGGAAACGCCGCCAGGCGGCCTCCCGCGGCTGGGAGCGCAGCTCGTTGGGGCCGTGGCTCGCCAGGCGCGAGGCGGCCTCCGCCGAGGACAGCCCGGTCCCGGGGTCGACCCCGGCGGCGCTCAGCACCTCGTCGGCGGTGTGGATGGCGGGTGAGGTGGTCATGGTTCCTCGCTGGATTCCGGAACGGATCGATGATTTACTTTGATGCTACCAACTATTTGTGCGAGGACAACCCGGGAGGCAGGCCATGCGCACCGACGCGGACGAGACCGTCGCCGATCTCCACCGGCTCTTCTCCGGGCTCATCCGGTTGGCCAGCCGGATGCGACTGCGAAACGCCATGCACCCCAACGTCCGCAACCTGGCCCAGACCGATGTCTGGTTGCTGTCCCATTTGGCGGCGACGGGACCGGCGCGGATGTCCGCGCTGGCCGAGTGGCAGGCCGTCGACCCTTCGACGATGACCGCCCAGGTCAAGCACCTCGAACGCGCCGGGCTCGCCCGACGCCACACCGACCCCACCGACCGGCGGGCCAGCATCGTGACCCTGACCAAGGAGGGGGAGACGGTGTGCGACGAGATCCGCAGGGGGGCCTCTGCTTTCTTCGCCGACCTCCTGTCCGGCTGGACCCCGGAGCAGCGCCGCGAGCTGATCGAGTCGATGACCCGGCTGAGCGCCGCCCTGGAGGAGCACCTTTGAACCAGCATGAGGCGTAAGGCGCGGAAGGGCGTACAACTGTGAGCGATGACCCCGGGTCTCGGCGTCTCGCCACTTCAGCGGCCCGGGCGTGACGCAGCCCAGGAAAAGAACGGATCAGAAGTCCTTTGCAGGGGAATCACCTGAAATCCGGGAGCTGACAGATTCAGTGCGCACTTTTATTGCAGACGATCCGGAAGATCTATATAGTGAACCGGCTTCGCCGGTCGCCATGACCGGACGCCCTGAAGGAGTGGCTGAAATGAAGTCTTCGAGGTCTTGAGATTTCCGACAGAAAGGTAGTGGGGGCTGATGACATCGTCACAACAGCATTCGGCGGGGTGGGACGCGTGACGGAGCATCCGCCCACACGGCTGGCATTTCGCCAGCTCGCCACAGCTATCAATCCCTGTGCCACCGAAGGCGAGGTTCCAGGCGTCATGACCATGCTCGGCGGCCATGCTTCCATCACAGAGGTCGGTCACGTGATCGGGTCGGCCGGGCCGCTTGCCGTCACCGGGCCGACACCCGCTTCCCTCGCCACGATCGGGCGAGCAGAGCGGAGGGAAGGGGTGTCCCGATGATCATCATTTCGACCGTTGTTGCGGTTCTGATCGCCTGTCGGCTGCTTCTGAAGCATCTGGCAGCGCAGTCCGAGCACCCCACGGGGCGGATCGGCGTGTGGATGATGAGGCTCTGGAACAGGACCCATCTGCCCATGACCGAATGGGCACTTTCCCAGTTGCCCCAGCGGTCCTTCGAGAACATCTTGGACACCGGTGTCGGCAACGGCGCTTCAACGGCACTGCTCCACCGCTGTTTCCCGGGGAGCAGGATCATCGGAATCGACATCTCGGAGGAGGCCATCACGCAGGCCGGAAGGAACAGGACCAACGGAGTCTTCTTCGACCGGAAGGACGTCGAGGACACCGGATATCCGGGAGATTCATTCGATTTGATCTGTGCTTTCCAGACCCATTTCCACTGGGCGTACCTGGACAATTCTCTGCGTGAACTGAGGCGCCTCATGACCGATGACGGGCTGCTGATCATCGCCTGCGAGCAGAAGAAGATCTCCTACCACCTGCCTCGTCTGGAGAATGACGACGATCTGCGCTCCTGGTTGGAGGACCTCGGCCTGAACCTGACCCGGACCGCAAGAAGATCAGGCTGGGTTGCGTACACGGTCGAGAAGCTCCCCCAGCGATCCGCGCGAACGGCTGAGCAGGTGTCCCGTGAACGACGTCTCGCGACTCGCGAATTCCCTGAGCCAACTCTGCGATGAGTCGATGAGCACAGCGCCGCAAGGGAGTGCGGCTTGTACCGGGAGACCTGTTCACAGGCGGGGCAGCCGCCGCTGCACTCCTTGGTCAGGGATGCATGTGAGGGGGTCGTGGTCAGGGCCTCGAGGGGTGGGAGCCGGCTGAGGCGGCCTGCTCCTTCGTCGCGGTCCGGCTCAACCAACTTCGGAAAGGCTCTGAACAAGCCTCCGTGAAACCGATTCATCCACCCGTCAGCATTTCGATCGCCTCGTCGGCTCCCACCGGGAGGGATGCGGAGATCCCGGCGAGGCGTTCCGGCACCCCCGGGTGTCCCGGGTTGATTCGGATCAGCCGGGCGTTGGGCAGCGTCCCCGCGATGTCCTCGACGGGCCAGCGCACCACGGCCGGGGTGTTGAACCCGGCCCCGAACTCGATCACCGCCACCTTCTCGTCTCCCCGGGCGGCATCCGCCAGCCAGGCGTTCGCCGCATCGGCGCCGGGAAGGAAATGGTCGTTGATGTACCAGCTTCCCGCGTAGACGTTGAGGCTGACCGGGCCTCCGCAGTTGGGGCAGGCCGGCACCGCGGAGGTCTCGCCGGTGGTTTCGTCGTAACTTTCCAGGGCCCTGCGGATGATCGGTTCGGATTCCCACACCTGCCGGGTGCAGGGGGTCAGGCACTGGTAGAGCCCGTAGTCGCCCTGCGGGGTGAACTGCCGTCCGGGATCGAAACCGTTGCGGATGAAGAGCTGGTCGACGTTCGAGCTCAACACGAAGCAGTCACGCTCCCCCGCCAGTTCCCGCAGGCTCCGGTAGAGGGGCGAGGGTTCCCTCCCGAACCGGATGTCCGAGGTGTGAACGGCCCAGAAACCCCACTGGAGGCCGGGTGGGAGGGGCTGCCCGATCATTTCGTAGCGGGCCTTGAACCCGAGCCCTCTCAGGGCCGGGAACAGTTCGGCGAAACGCGCCTGGTCCGTGTAGTCGAATCCGGCGGCGGCGGAAAGCCCGGCGCCGGCGCCGATGAACACCCGGTCGGCCTCGTGGAACCATTCGACGGCCTCGGTGCGGGTCAGGTGCCCGGGGACCAGTTCGCGGGGAGTGTTGGGTCTCACCGGTCGACCTCCGTCAAGGCCTCCCGGTGGATGGCCAGGTCGGTTTCGGTGAAGGCGCTGACGATCGGCCGGACGGTGGTGCCGGGATGCCCGGCCAGCCAGTCGCGGATGGTGGTGAGCGCCACGACGGCCGCGTCACGTTTCGGATAGCCGAAAACCCCGGTGGAGATGGCGCAGAAACCCACCGTGGACAGGCCGCGCCCGTGGCAGGCATCGAGGATGCTGCGATAGCAGGAGGCCAGCAGCCCGGCGTCCCGTTCCGAGGGGGCGTCTGCCTCGACGACGGGACCGACGGTGTGGGCCACGAATCGCGCGGGCAGGTGGTATCCGGGTGTGAGAGTCGCGGTTCCCGTGGGTTCCGGATGCCCCCGGGCGCGGATGTGTTCGTGGCAGGCCAGCCGCAGGGCGGGACCTGCGACGCGGTGGATGGCGTTGTCGATGCACGCGTGTCCCGGGATGAAGCACCCCAGCATCCGGGAGTTCGCGGCGTTGACGATCACGTCGGCCGCGAGCCGGGTCAGGTCGCCACGCCAGATGACCAGGTGCCGGGCGAAACCCGAATCGCCGCAGGGTTCCAGGACCTCCGCGTCCTGGCGGGGAAGCGACGCGGCACGAGCGGCCAGCAGCTCGTCGAGCCGTTCCGTGATCCCCCCGGGGATCGGCGCCGGTTCCCGCACGGTCAGCAGCGCATCCAGCACCTGCCCCGATGCGCCGGGATCCCCCACCAGCCGGTCGCGCACCTCGCCGGCCTGCTCCGCCGGGAGCTCGTCGATGAAGTAGTCCAGGACTTCCTGCGGGACGGAGGGATTCACGCCTGCTCCTTCTCGTGATCGTTCTCGGGGTTCCAGCATGGCACCACCGGCTCCTCCGCCGCACCCGTCAGAGCAGCGGCAGGCGCATCCTGACCGTGGTTCCCCGGCCCTGGATGGAACTCAGTTCGCAGGAACCACCGAGCCTGCGCAGCACCGCCGCCACCATCGGCAATCCCAGGCCGTTGCCGGGAATGTGCCGGACCTCCTTGGAGCGGGCCAGTTCACCCCAGACCTGGTCCACCTCGGAGGCCGGAATGCCGCGTCCCGTGTCGGAGACGTCCACCACCACGTGCCCGCGATCCTCCATGCCGCGCACCTCCAGCGTCGCCCCCGGTGAGGAGTACTTCACGGCGTTGCCCACCACGTTGTAGATGGCCAGGAACACCAGGTCACGGTCGCCGCGCACCGGGGGCAGGGGACGCGGGGCCCGGGGGAGGGCCACCACCACCTCGCGGTCGCCGGGCACCACGGTTTCGATCACCTCGGAGACCACCTCCGCGACGTCCACCGGTTCGTCGGCCACCGGGTAGGAGTCGATCTCGCTGATCTTGCGGAGCTCCGCCACCAGCGACGCCAACCGGTCGACCTGCGCCCGCATGGATTCCGCGAGCGCCGGGTCCCGCACTTCTCCGAGCCCCACGCGCAGGGCCATGAGGGGATTCTTCAGTTCGTGGTCGAGGCGCCCCACGAAGGTGCGGTGGGCCTCCCTGGCCTCCGCCCTGACGCCTTCCGTGGCCTCCTCGAGGACCCGGCCGTTCCTGCTTCGGCGCCACCTCAGCGTCAACGCCGCGACCAGCACACTCGCCCCCGCGAGCAGTGGTAGTGCCCACAGCTCGACGCCCACCTTGAACATCTGGGTCGCCCCCGCGACCCGCATCCCGGCGGCGACGAGTGCCCCGATCAGGGCGACCGCCCAGGCCCACACCGGTTTCCTCACGCGGCGCGCACCTCGGGGTGGAAACGGTACCCGACCCCCTGAACGGTGTCGATGACCTCGAGTCCCCGGGCTCCCAGCACCCTGCGGAGTTCGGCGACGCGATGATCGACGGCGCGGGTGGTGATCGCGAACTCCACCCCCCAGACCTGTTCCAGGAGGTGGTCTCGGCTGAAGGTCTCTCCGTGGTGGACCATCAGGTACTCCAGCAGCGCGAGGGCCTTCGGGGTCAGCTGCACCGCATGACCCCGCGCGGTGACCGTCTTGGCCAGCCGGTCGAGCTCCAGGCCGCCTCCCCGGATGCGCGAGGCGTGGGTGAGGGTCCGGCCCAGCTGGCCCCGCCGCAGGACCGCCCGGATCCGGGCCACCAGCTCGGCGGGGTCGAAGGGTTTGTTGAGGTAGTCGTCGGCCCCTTTTTCGAGGGCGTCGGCGCGGGTGCCGGACTGCCCGACACCGGTCAGCAGGATCACGGGGGTCCAGTCCCCTCCCCTGCGCAACCTGGCCAGCACCTCCCGCCCGTCGGCGCGGGGCATCAGCACGTCCAGGACGATCAGATCGGGGTGCTGTTTCCCGACCACGTCGAGGGCCGCCACTCCGTCGGCGGCGGTGAACGCGACGAACCCCGCCCGCTCCAGGGTGCGGGCGAGGTGGTCGCGGATCATGGGGTCGTCGTCGACGACCAGGACCGAGCTCACGAGATGGTGTTGCCGCTGCCCGTGTCGTTCTTCTTCTCGACGCCCTGGGAGGAGACGGTGTTGCCGCTGCCGCTGACCGTGACCTCGTCGAGGTCGTCCGGGACGGTGACGCTGTTGCCGCTGGATGTGATCTCCACGTCGTCGAGTTCCTGACCGACGACGACGTTGCTGCCGCCGGAGAGGATCACCTTGTCGGCGGACTCGAAGGTGACCTGGTTGCCGCTCCCGGTGATCTTGATGGTGTCGCAGTGTCCGCTGAGGGTCACCACATCGTTGCTGGCGGAGACGTTCGGGTCCCCGACGCAGGGCTTGTCGTCGCTGTCGCTCTTGCCGCCGTCGCTCTTGTTCTCAGCGCTGCTCTTGTCATCAGAGCCGCTGGCGCTCGCGGTGACGTTCACGTCGCCTCCGTTGCTGGCGGTGGCCGTGGCTCCGGCAGGCGGGTTGCTGGCCGCCTGGGTGGTCGTGACCGCCTGGGTGTTCCCTGCGGGTTTGGTCTCGGCACCTGCGGAGCAGGCGCTCAACCCCAGGGCCGTGACGGCGGTGGCGGCGAGGGCGATGCGGATCAGGTTGGTCTTCATGGTGTCTCCAGGGGGTGACTGGTTTAGGGAGCAAGCACATTGTGCCGGGTGAAAGATAGTCGTAGAACACCCACCCACCCAAAATCGGGGTCGGTTACGGGTGGGCAGGGTTGCGGGAGGTCAGTTGACGGCGTTTCCGGTTCCGGTGTCGCTGACCTTCCCGACGGTTCCGCTGACGGAAACGGCGTTTCCGACGCCGGAGAGGTAGGCCTCCTTGACGTCACCGTCGACGGTGACGCTGCTGCTCGAACCGCTGATCTCGAGGCGGGAGATGTCACCGCCCTGGGTGACGGCCCCCGTCTGCTTGATGGTCAGCCTGCCGACGGACTCGTAGTAGACGACGGCTCCCGTCGCATCGACGGTGATGGAGTCGCAGTGTCCGGAGAAACGAACCACCGAGCCGGTGTCCTTGACCACGGGGTCCTTGTTGCAGTCGACGGAGCGAGCGTTCTCGTTGCTGTCGTCGGAGTCGGAGCTTCTGGAGGTTTCACCGGGATCCACCGTGACGCCCGGAGCGGTCACACCACCGGGACCCACCGTGACACCCGGAGCCGACACCCCACCGGAACCCACCGTGACACCCGGAGCGGTCACGCCACCGGACCCGACCTTGACGTCGCCGGCTGTGTCGTCGCTGCTCTCCGACTGCTGGGAGGCCGGGGAATTGGTCTGGACGGGAGCCGATTGGGAACCGCCGTTGTTGATCGAGGCGTCCTGCGGTGTGGCCTCCACGCCTGCGGAGCAGGCGGCGAACCCGAGGCTTGCAACGGCGAGGACGGCGAGGGCGGTGCGGGTAAGGATGGTTTTCACGGCTGCTCCTTGGAAGAACTTGTTTCTCACTTGATGACTCAAGCTTGTCGGCTCCGGGCGTCGCGCGGCCCGTTCGTCGCAGGATTGCGACAAACGTTGTTCATGGGTCCCACGGACGCGATGACGCCACGTATCCGTTGATCTCCCGTAGGCTCCCCTACATGCATGGCGAGTACAAGGTACCGGATGGAAAACTGGTGGCGGTCGACCTCGACGTGGTCGACGGGAAGCTGTCCCGGGTGGTGGTCTCCGGGGATTTCTTCCTGGAACCCGACGAATCCCTCGACGACATCGTCCGGGCGCTGACCGGCCTGCCCCACACCTCGTCGGTCGCCGATCTGGCCGCCGCCATCAAATCCCATCTGCCGGAGGACGCGCGGCTGCTCGGTTTCTCCCCGGAGGCCGTGGGCATCGCGGTGCGCCGCGCGCTGGGACACGCCACGAACTGGGACGACCACACCTTCGACGTCATCGGTCCGGTCACCCTCGATCCAAGCCTGCACGTCGCCCTAGACGAGGTGCTGGCGGCGCGCATGGCCCGCGGCGAGATCGGCCCGTCGCTGCGGATCTGGGACTGGGACCGGCCCCTGGTGGTGATCGGTTCCTTCCAGAGCTACCGCAACGAGATCGACGAGGAGGGGCGTGAACGTCACGGCATCAACGTGGTGCGGCGCATCACGGGTGGTGGCGCGATGTTCATGGAGCCGGGCAACTGCGTCACCTATTCGCTGCTGGTTCCGGGTTCCCTGGTGGAGGGGCTGAGTTTCGAACGCAGCTACGAGTTCCTCGACCAGTGGGTGATGGGGGCTCTTGCGGAGCTGGGGGTGAAGGCCCGCTACGTGCCGTTGAACGACATCGCCTCCGACAAGGGCAAGATCGCGGGCGCGGCGCAACGCAGGCTGACCAGCGGCGTGGTGCTGCACCACGTGACGATGGCCTACGACATCGACGCGGACAAGATGCTCCAGGTGCTGCGCATCGGCCGGGAGAAGTTGTCGGACAAGGGAACGAAATCGGCGAACAAGCGCGTCGATCCGCTGCGTTCGCAGACCCGGCTGCCCCGCGACCAGATCATCGATTCCTTCCTGCAGCACTTCGAGTCCCGCTACTCCACGCGTCGCCGCGACTACACCGACGACGAGCTCGCGGCCGCCGCGGAACTGGTGAAGAGCAAGTTCGCCACCCCGGAGTGGACCCGCCGCATCCCCTGACCCGGTGGCCGCATCGGCAGAACCCGCGAATTCCCGCGGGACACCCCGCTGTGCTCCGCGACACCCCTTGTGACAGGCAGGTCTGGTCTCAGCGCAGCCAGAACGTAGAGTGTTGTGAACGATGTCCAATCGTGCCGTCAGTTCAGGAGACCGGAGCGGACATGGCCAAAACACGACATGGGAACACGAACAACCAGGAGTCGGCCCCGGCCCCGTCACCGAAACGGGAGGTGCTCGGGGGCGTCGCACAGCCCGCTGCGCCGCGAGAGTCGTCGCGGGAGAAGGAGGCCCTGCTGCCCGCTCCCCGGGACAGGGCGCCGCTCAAGAACGCTTGGCCGGAGTCCCGGAAAAGCACCTTCCCACCCGTGCCGTCCCCGTTCGCGCCGCCGCCGACCATGTGGCCGGAGCTGGCCGGGACCGCAGCACCCCAGAGGTCCCTCTCCACCATCCCGAAACGCCCCGACACCGGATCGGGCGACTCGCGTTCCGATTCACCTGACTCCCCGGGCGGACCGACGAGGGCCAATGGCCGGCTCCTGGCCTCCGTCGGCGAGCGCGCAGCGCTCCTGGCACGCCCGCCTGCACATCAGGCCGACGATGACGGCGAGGGGGAGCCCCGACGCGGGACGCTGACCGATGCGACCCCGGCCTACGTCTCGTCGTCCCCGCCCCATTCCCCTGACAAGTCCGGACCGTCTCGCGGGGAGGAGGAGCCGGAAATCTCGGCGACCGGCCCGGAGGGATCCGCGGAACTGGCCGAGAAACCCATCGAAACGCAGCCACTGCCCGGGGCGGAGGAGCCCGCGAGGGCCCGACCGGGCGATCCCGTCGAGCCGGCCACGGCCGCTTCCCACAGCGCACACCACGAAAGAGCACGTTCAGGTGATGCGTCGAAACCGTCCGAACTGTCCGAACCGTCCGGGAACGACGAGGTACCGAGAAAGCCCCGGGAGGTCGCTGACCCCCTTCCCCCGGAGAAGGCCCGACCCGAGACAGCCGACCCCGTCGCCACGCCGCTGCCCGGTGAACCGCCCGAACGACCCGCTGGGCCCGTCACCGACCAGGCCCCCACCCCGGGGGAACCAGCGACGACATCGACCACCGCCTCGGGATCCTCACGGCGCGCATCGGATCCCACGCAAGAGAGCAACCTCGCGGTCACTTCCCCCACCCACTCGCGGATCCGCAGCATTTCCCGAGGACACTGGGGGCTCACCTTCCTGTTCAGCCTCGGGATTCTCGTTCTGACCACGGTGCTGGTCATCGTCGCGTCCTCGATTCAGCAGTTCACCGTTTTCGGCGGTCTGCCGAACTCCGCCGCCCTGCTGGGACAGATCACCCGCACGTGGGAACAGCTCGCTACCGATGGATTCGCCCAGCTGCTGGCGATCATGCTCCCCGTGCCGCTCGCTCTCCTGGCCTCCCTCTACATCGCGTTCTCGATCCAGGGCAGCCGCAGCCCGGATCGCGACGTACACGTGACGAACGAGCAGATCGCCCTCCAGCAGATGCGGGAGGGAGTCGTCCTGATGCTGGCGGGCCTGACGGGGATGGTGCTCACCCTGGCGATCCCCTGGATCACGGAACGCGCCCCGCTCCTGCTCACCATACCCGTCGGCGGGGTGTTCACCTGTGGTTTCATGATTGCGATCCGGAGCCGGTCGTTGGAGAACGAACGGATGCGTCTGGCGCGCTCCACCCAGCAGGAGGCGGCCCTTTGCCAGAAGGGTGTCGAGGCAGCCGAGGCCCGCCTCCGGAAACTGGGAAAAGACCGTGAGCACCGTCCGGGTGAGAAGGGCCGGGACGAGAGGAAGACAAAGCCCGGTCGGGAAGCACTTCTGGGTCACACACGACGAAAGCTGCTGATGCGACATTTCATCATCGTGACCCTCCTCGCGGCCCTGAGCCCGATTCCCCTGACCTGGCATCTCGCGCACAACGTGACCACGGTCTGGGAGGTTGTGCTGTTCTACGTTCCGACCGTCCTGTGGATCAGGTTCTTCTGGGGATGCAGCTTCACCCTGATGCGGAAGGACGTGTTGGCCGAGGCCATGAAACCGGGAAACAACCGTCTGGCCCGGCTCGGCGCCTGGATGATGCGCACGACATTCGAGCTGCAGGTCACGCTCATCGCCCTGGGACTGATCATCCTGGTCTTCGTGCGACTCCCGGGGCTGTCCGAGTTGCCGTTCATCGTCATCTGCACGATCTGCTGGCACGTGGTTCTCGTGGTGGTTCGTTGGCTCTACCAGCAGTACAGCAGGACGGGTCGAGGCATCCAGCAGGTGGATCGCCGCCTGAAACTGATCAGGCTGCGACGAGAGGTCGCAGAGCTGCGCGCAGGGATCACACACCCCTGACCCGGAGGCCGCGCACCGGACAGCTCCGGCATGACCGATGTCGTGCGAACCGCGGTCGAGCCGATCGGTTTTCGACACACGCACGCGTTGGCAGAGCCCTTACAGTACATGGGTGCGCAACATGGGCAGGATCCTCGTGGCGGCCAGACGGTTGTGGCCGCTGTACCTCGGTGTCGTCGTCGGTGCCGTCGCGATCTCGGCGACGACACTGCTGATTCCCTTCATCATCGCCCACGCCACCGACACCGTGATCTCGGTGGTGCAGGGCACCGGCGGATCGGTGGGCGACCTGATCTGGTTGGCGGTGTGGTTGCTGATCGCCAGTCTCGCGAACTCGGTGCTGACCAACGTCACCGGCTACTGGGGCGACGTGATGGCCGCCCGGCTCCGGGTGATCCTCTCGCAGCGCTACTACGACAAGCTGCTGCGGCTTCCCCAGCGCTACTACGACAACGAGCTGACCGGCACCATCATCTCCCGGCTCAACCGGTCGATCACGTCCATCACCGACTTCCTCAAGACCTTCGCCAACTCGTTCTTCCCGCTGCTGCTGACCATTGGCGCGGTGCTGGTCATATCCAGCATCTACTCGCCCTGGCTGGCGGTGCTGCTGATCGTGATCTACCCGGCCTTCGTGTGGCTGACGACCCTCACATCGAGGCGCTGGCAGATCTGGGAGAAGGCGAAGAACGAGGCCTACGACGTCGCGGGAGGCAGGTTCGCGGAGGTCATCGGCCAGATGCGGGTGGTCAAGTCGTTCCTGTCCGAACGCCACGAATTCGACCGGTTCTCGAAGCTGTACGACAGCACCGTCACCACCACCCGGGAGCAGTCGCGGTTCTGGCACTCCATGGACACCATCCGCCGCGCCGTGTTGGACGTCGTGTTCTTCGCGATCTTCGTCATCATCTTCATCCAGACCGCACAGGGCGCCTACGGCATCGGGGCGATGGTGCTGCTGATCCAGCTGGTGAACATGGCCCGCGAACCGGTGGCGTCGATGAGTTGGCTGGTCGACACCAGCCAGCGCGCCGTCACGGGCAGCAGCGAGTACTTCGCGGTGATGGACGAGCCGGACGAACCCAACAACGCCCTCGAGGCATCGCCCGACGTCACCATCGCACGCAGCGTCGCGGGCCCGGTGATCGAGTTCGACCACGTCAACTTCAGCTACGGCGACACCTCGGAACCCGTTCTGACCGACATCACCCTGGCCATCGGGCGCGGGGAACGCATCGCCTTCGTCGGGGAATCCGGGGGCGGCAAGACGACGCTGGTCAACCTGATCCTGAAGCTCTACCCCGCCACCTCGGGGCAGGTCCGGGTCCACGGGCAGCCGGTCAACGGGATCCCCGTCACCGCGCTGCGCCGTGAGATCGGGGTGGTCTTCCAGGACGCCTCGCTGTTCAGCGGCACGATCCGCGACAACATGGCCTACGGCACCGCGGCCACCGACGAGGAGCTCGCCACCGCGGCCCGGCGCGCCAACGCCGCCGGGTTCATCGGCAAACTCACCGACGGTTTCGACACCGAGATCGGGGAACGCGGGATCAAACTCTCAGGTGGGCAGAAGCAGCGCATCTCCGTCGCCCGGGCCCTGCTGAAGGACGCACCCATCCTCATCCTCGACGAGGCCACCAGCGCACTGGACACCAAGGCCGAGCGCGCCGTCCAGGCCGGCCTGGACGAGCTGATGGAGGGCCGCACGACGTTGATCATCGCGCACCGGTTGTCGACGATCTCGACGGTGGACCGGATCGTCACGCTGCGCGACGGGCGCATCGACGAGATCGGTTCGCCCGCCGAACTGGCCGCATCCGGGGGCATCTACGCCGAGCTGCTGGCCCTCCAGGGTTCGACCCGCAAGGCCGACAAGGCGAAACTGCTGCGCTACGACATCACCCATTGACCCCTGCCCTGCTGGCGCGGCCCGGGCGAGGGCTCACCGAGCGGGACGAGCCGGGCACGCCCTCCGCGACAGGGCCTAAGCTCGGGTTGTGTACGTGGCGAAACATTTCGAGATTCCCGGCGACTACCTGGCAGAGCTGCTCGGCCGGGTGCGGGCCGGCAACTTCGTGACGGTCCACGAATCGGGTCCGCAGGCGACCTTCGTCCCGTTCCACCTGGAGACACGCGAGACCGGCCAGGTGCTCGTGACGCACCTGATGCGCAACAACCCGCAGGCCGTCGAACCCGTCACGGGCCCGGCGCTGGTGATCATCGACATCGACGACGCCTACGTCTCCCCGGCCTGGTACGCCACCAACAAGGACCTCCCCAACGTCCCCACCTGGGACTACATCACCATTCACGTCACCGGCGGGGTCCGTTTCACCACCGACCCCGGCGCCGCCCTCGAAGCGGCCCGCGAACTCACCTCCCGGATGGAACCACCCGAGGTGCTGGAGGCCGTCGGCGAGGAGAAACTACGAAAAATGGCGCGGGCGATCGTCAGGGCCGAGGTGGTGGTGGAGAGGATCCAGGGCAAGGCGAAGGCCAGCCAGAACCGCCACCCCGACGACGTCAGCAGCCTCCTTGCCCACCTGGAACGCGAGGGCGAGACGGAGCTTGTGAGGTACCTGAGGGAGGTCGCACTCCCCCACGCCACCGAACGTTTCGGCATGATCCACGACCTGCGGGCGACCCGGCGACTACCCACCAGCACCACCGGATGGAAGGCGCCACGGGCGGAGGAATCCCCTTCCCCCGAGATTGGATGAGCCGCCCCAAAACCCCTACAGCAGCTGGTTGGGGCGACCCGCGGGCGTCTCACTTCCTGAAGCCGGTTGAATCGACGCGTGAGCGCCAGCGAACGGCTGACTCGAAACCACCCCACACCCAGCAACCCAGAACCCGACCCCAGTCCCCAACCACGCGCAAGAGGTTTCGACACGGGCCGCTCCTTCGTCGCAGCCCGGCTCAACCAACTTCAGACAGGGCAAAGCTGGTTGAGCCAGCACGTGAGCGCCAGCGAACGGCTGAGTCGAAACCACCCGGCAGCCGAAAAGCCGACTTGATCACAAGTCCCCGAAAACACACGCTTCGGAGTGCTACACGTTTCGTGGATCCAACTGAACTTGGACCTGCGGACCAACGCTCCAACCAAACCGAGGTGTTACTTGGATCCCGTTCCGCCGGGCCCTAGCAAAGACGCCGGGGCGGCACGCAGTATCGCGTGATCCATCGCTTCCCAGGCGTCCCGGAGGTAGCGATGTGTCTTCTTCGTGTCTTCTTCGGGTTCTCCAGGACGGGGTTTCTAGCTTTTGGAACTCCAGGGAAGCCCGGCCAGGTCCCGGATGGCCTCGCTGAGTTCGACCGGATCCATCCCGGAACGTTCACCGGTGATCCCGACCATCTGCAAACGCACCGGATCGGCTGGCGGCTCACCGCCACGGGACCAGAAAGCAGTGCTGATGCGTAGATCCAGGTAACCGCCCTTCAGCTCCCGACGGAATCCATCCACGCTTTCCCTGTCGTCGTAGTGGGCTTTCCAGCCGCGCACCTCGAGCCCGCGCAGGGCCTCACCCCGGACGTGATTCCCGGAGAACTCCGGAACCTCCGCGTAGGTGTGCCGACCAATCTGTTCCACCAGCGGGGTCATGTGGTAATCGATGAAAAGGGACACCCACTCGTCCGACATCTCCAGGGGATGCGCCAGACCGATGACCGCCCCCGCCGGCAGGACGACCGGTTTCTCACGGACATCGAGCAGGCCCAAATCATCGCCGACACGGAACAGCACTGCTCGTTCATCAACATCGCGGGCGGCCCAGATCAGGTCCTGCGCCACCAACCGCATCACGGGATGCTCCAGATAGATGACGCGGAACTCGTCCTGGCTCCAACACCGACGGGTACTCATCGCGACTTCCAACCTGGCTTCCTGGGAACGAATCACGGCAGCGAGTTGTTTCTTGAACTCCCGGAATTTCATGACGGCTTCCCCGGCCGCCACGGGGTCGTCCTTGACACCCGGTCTGGGTAGAGTCCTCATGGGTTTCCCATCAGCCGTCGATACCAAGGGGGTCAGTTCGAGATTCAACCGCACCTCGAACTGACGCGGACCGAAATCGAGCCACAAACGACCGTTCTCGTCGAGACCCAGGTCCGGTATGGCCTGTTCGGCCAGCTGCTCCACACCGATTCCCCGTTCCCCTGCCAGCCGTTCCAGAACGGTTCGGGCCCGCCCTCCCAGTTCACCACTCCGAGGATGTTCGGCTATCTCCACCAAACCCAGGATCGCACTCCTGCTTCGCATCCTGGCCAGGACCTCCATTCCCTCGAGTGCACGACCCCAACGGGAACGTTGCCACGATTGCTTGACGAGGACGGTCACCAGACGGGCGTTGACCTCCCCGCCCATGCTCTGCCGGGCCAGAACCCACTCGCATCCCCTGGCCTCACAGGCCCGCCACTGCCACATCAGATCCGCCAAAAAGGCAGCGAGACTGGCCCGGGTGAAACACCTGGCAGTGTTCCCGTGCTCGTCAACCATCAGGTTTCTCACCACTTCCCCGACCTGCTCGACGGGAACGACCCGTCCGGTGTCGGCCAGTACCAGACGCGGTGCCCGGATCGGATTGAACCATTTCGGGATGCCCGGTGAATCGTCATCCGCGCAGATGGGCAGCTCGATTCCTGCCGCATCAACACCCGGTCCCGGGGCCAGCAACCAGTCGACGCGGGCGTCAGCGTTGCGGAGCGCCTCGACGCAGCCGGGATACCGCCAGGCAAGGATCTGGAACAGGTCCGCGGCACGCTGCCCACGCCGGGGATTCAATCCCAGAAGGGATTCGAGGGAATCCAGCGGCCAGCGCGAAGCGCTGGTGAGGAACATCATGTAGGCCTGAGGGTTGTCGAGATGCCTCAACAGTGCGTCCCGGGATGCGCGGCTGCCGAGGCTCGTGATCAACCGGGCAGCTGCCGACGATCTCGTTCGATGGGTGAACTCCGATTCGAGCTGGGGCAGTGCTCCGTCGCCGTGCCAGGCCACGAGACACGCCAGGGCGGCACCACGGCTCGGAGCCGCATCCAGCAGCGACTGGTCGAGTTCTCGGGGTGCATTGGTGCGGCGGAACGAGACCCCGAGCCGTTTCTCCACCTTCGGGACCCCGGAGAGCATCCGGGTCACCCCGGGCACGGGAATCGGGGTACCGTCGGGTCGGGCATCGAGTCTGGCCATACCAGCAAGAATAGGAATGACCGCCGACAGAGCCGGGTCAAGAGGTTCCTGACGCCTTCCACGACAATTGTCGCCATGGAACGTAGGCTCGGTATCACGGGCCACGGGACCCGGAATACCGAGGGACGGTATGGCTGACGCATCGGGAAATCCCTGTGGGGCCACCCCGACAGTGATGAGGCCAGCCAGCTGGCTTCCCGCTCCCCCGGCACCACCAATAGCGTCGGGACATCACGTTTCCTTGAAAGGTAATTCATGTCCCGACGTCTCCTCACGTGGTTCCCGGCACTGGCGGCGGCGCTCGCCGTCATAGCAGCGGTCTCGTTGTTTCTCATGCCGGCCCCGAAACCGGTCGACTCCGATCCGGCGGGCTTCTCCGCGGATCGTGCCAAGCAACTGATCGACACCTTCGCCGACGAACCCCACAGCGTCCTGCACACCGAGGCGCACGCCAGGGCCCGGGACGAGATCGTCGCCATGTTCCGGGATCTCGGCTACCAGCCGGAGATCCATTCCGACCCGATGCCGTTGCCCGAGGAGGGAATCCTCCACCAGTACAGCCAGGACAGCATCGATGCCCTGTCACGGCTCAGCACGGAGAACATCGTGGTCAGGATTCCGGGCAGATCCGACGGCACCATGATGCTCACCGCCCACTACGACTCCGCCGCCACCTTCACGAAGAACGCGAACGGCACCCTTGACCTGGAACCCGGGGTGTCCTCCGGGGCCGCGGACGACGGCTACGGGGTCGCGACCATCCTCGAGACCTTGCGGGCGATCAAGGCGGACGGCAGGGCCCCGGAACGCAGTCTCCTGGTCGTCATCACCGACGCCGAGGAACTCTATCTGCTGGGGGCCATGAACGAGATGCTCCACCACCGCACCGACTACGACAACGTCGACCTGATCGTCAACATCGAGGCACGTGGCACCAGCGGCCCGGCGGTCATGTTCGAGACCAGCGACACGAACGCTGCGGTCACGGAGTTCTTCCTGAAAACCACACCACGTCACTTCGCCACCTCCTTGATGCCCGCCGTCTACCGGATGATGCCGAATGGCACCGACCTGTCGATCTACCTGAAAGAGGGCTTCACGGGTCTCAATTTCGCATCCATCGGGAATTCCGAGAATTACCACACCGCCAGTGATTCGCCCGCGTACTCGGATCTGACCTCGCTGCAACACTACGGGGATCAGGTCCTGGGACTGACCCGTGCCTGGAGCTTCGACCAGGACACCCCGCAACTCACCGATGGTCAGGACCGGGTTTTCTTCCCCGTCTTCAGCGGGTTCACCGTCCACTACCCGGCGACGGCTGGCGTAATTCTCGGCGTGGTGGCGATCGCACTGGCGGCCGCCGCAACGGTTCGGCAGGCCAGAAAGGTGCGATGGTCCCGGGTGGCCGGCACCGTCTGGGGTTTGGCATGGCGCGTCGCCGTCTCCGCCGGAGCCGCCTTCCTGGTCCAGTTCGGCGCAAACAGCTTCGGACTGTTCACTTCCTTTGAGGGCAACACGTGGGTCTATCGAACCGTGCTGTACCTGGTGCCGACGCTGCTGGCCACTGCGTTGATCACGCGTTTCCTGCTCAAGCGGCGACGCGGCGGCCTCAGTCGAGAGGCCTCGATGGCGACGTTGCTGATGTTCGCCGTCTCCTCTGTGCTGTTCATGATCCTGTTGCCCGGGGCCGCCTATCCGTTCGTACTGACCACGGTCGCCCTTGCCCTGACCGGCCTGGTACCGGCATCCCTCAGGCCCATCGCAGCGGCGATGGCATGTTTCGCGGTCGCGGTGCTGTTCACCCCGATCTCCTGGATGGTGGCGGAGGCCCTGACGGCAAGCTTCGTGGCGGTCCCGATCGTTCTCACCGCCTCTGCCGTCGCACCGCTGGTCCTGAACCTCCTGCCGCCCTCGGCCACACCCGCACACGCATGAGAACACCCTCTGGCCGGGTTTCCCAACACAACGGGAGACCCGGCCGGGCGCCCCGGGTTTGTTGCCAGAACCATCTGGACATCGGCAGAATCGATACGGGGAGAGCCCCTGATGGCCTCCATGGGATACGAACACCGAACAGGAACAGTGATGACTTGGCGCGACGAGGCCCGGCAATGGCTGCGCAGGTTGTTCGCCACTTCCCGACGCTTCGAGGTCGAGGTGGTCCGGGAGCGAAGCTGGGGATCGGTCTGGACGGTCACCACAGACGCGGGTCGCCACTGGCTCAAGGCTGCTCACCCCGCGTTACAAGGCGAAGCAGCGTTGCGGCGGGTGTTGGAGCGCTACGCCGGTAAGCATGTGGTACCAATGACAGCGGTCCATCCCGGGACCGGTTGGATCGTCACCAAGGATCAGGGGGCGACGTTGGCCGCAGGGGAAAAGACGAAGAATTCCCGGCACCTTGCGGAACTGGCCGTCACTGCGGGACGGATTCAGCAAGCGGTACCCGTCGAGGAACTGGCGGCACTGTCCTTGGCGCTGCACCGGCCTGAGGACGCCGTCACCAATCTCGATCATGTCCTGGCCTGGTTCGCCCGCCTGCCCGCAGATCACCCGACCCATATCGACACCGCAACCCGCATGGAGGCGCTGCATGCGATGGAAGTTCAGGTGCGTCGCTGGTCGTCGGTGGATCCGGGCCTGGGCCTTGCCATCGACCACAATGACCTCCATCTCGGTAACGCCTTCCCCGGTCCGGTGATCTCCGACTGGGGCGACGCGGTCATCAGCCATCCGTTCTGCACGATGCGGACGGTCTCCCTCATCGCAACGAGTACCGGTGCAGATACTCGGTTCATCGAGGACTCCTACCTGAGGTTGTGGGGAACCCCGACGGATCTGCGGGAAGCACTCCACGTGGCGACCCGACTCGCCGTGTGTCAGCGTCTGCGGATGTGGTGCCTGTTCGACGATCCTGACCTGGTGGCCGAGTACGGCTCCTACATCACCGCGCTGATCCACGAGATCGGCAGACAGCCCACCATTCCTTGAAATGAATCAGTTCCGCATGGCCTCCGGGATCGGTCGCGACCAGATGTCGTGGAGCTCCGCCAGCGGGATGTTCAGCAGACCCACGACATTGGCGTCCAGTTGCTCGATGACCTCACCGAGTCTGGTCAGCGGCACGAGGTTCTCCCGACACAGCGATTCCACCCGCTCCACCGACGACTCCGGCATGGTCACCAGCGCCCGGGCGGCGGATTCGCTGAACAGCTGAACCGTCGGATCCTCGCCCGGCAGCGTGATGGTGAACCCGAAACCGCCCTGCAACGCGGACTCCACCAGGCTCACCGCGAGACCACCCTCGCTGACGTCGTGGGCGGAACGCATGAGACGCTCCACGGCCGCGTCGCGGATCACCCTGGCCAACCCGGCCTCGGCCCGCAGGTCGACGCGCGGCGGCACACCCCCCAGGTGCCCGTCGTGGACGGCATCCGCCCAGATCGAACCCGACAGCTCCTCCCGGGCCGAACCCAGCAGCCAGATCCCGTCACCGGCCTTCGCGAAACCCGAGCGCAGTCGTTTCGTGACGTCGTCGATCACGCCCAGCACACCGACGGTCGGGGTGGGCAGGATCGGGGTTCCACCGGTCTGGTTGTACAGGGAGACGTTGCCACCCGTGACCGGGATGCCGAGTTCCTTGCAGGCGTCCACCAGTCCGAGGATTGCCTCGACGAAACTCCACATCACCTCTGGATCCTCAGGGGAACCGAAGTTCAGGCAGTCGGTGACCGCCACCGGTTCCGCCCCCGTCACCGCGACGTTGCGGTACGCCTCGGTCAGCGACTGCTGCGCCCCGACGTACGGATTGAGGTAGGTGAAACGCGAGTTCGCGTCGAGCGCCAGCGCGATGCCCAATCCCGTTTCCTCGTCGATCCGCAGCATCCCTGCGTCCTGGGGCTGGGCAAGGACGGAGTTGCCGCGTACGTAACGGTCGTACTGGTTGGTGACCCACGATTTGTCGGCGATGTTGCCGTGCGCCATCACTTTCAACCACGCGGCGCGCACCCCCTCGGGAGAGTTGTCGCGCGGCAGGTTCTCCGCGACATCCGCGTTGACCCGGTCCAGCCACTCCGGACGCCGGTAGGAGCGATGATAGGTGGGGCCCTCGTGGGCGACGGTTCCGGGGTCCACGTCGACGATGCAGTGACCGTGCCAGTGGATGATGAGCCGTTCGCCGTCGGTGACCTCGCCGACGACCGTGGCCGTCACGTCCCACTTCCGGCAGATCTCCATGAAACGTTCCACGTTCCTGGGTTCCACCACCGCCATCATGCGTTCCTGCGACTCGCTCATCAGGATCTCCTCGGGAGCGAGGTTCGGGTCACGCAACGGCACGAGGTCGAGGTTGATGGACATGCCGCTGTTGCCGGCGGAGGCCAGCTCCGATGTGGCGCAGGAGATTCCCGCCGCCCCGAAGTCCTGGATTCCGACGATGACACCGGCCTTGAACAATTCGAGGGTGCACTCGATGAGGAGCTTCTCCATGAACGGGTCGCCGACCTGCACGCTGGGGCGTTTCGCAGGACCGGTCTCGTCGAAGGTCTCGGAGGCGAGAATGGATGCCCCACCGATGCCGTCCCCGCCGGTGGCGGCACCGAAGAGGATCACCTTGTTTCCCACCCCGGAGGCGTGGGCCCGGTGCAGGTCCTCGTGCCGCAGCACCCCGACGCACAGCGCGTTGACGAGGGGATTGCCGAGGTAGGTCCTGTGGAACTGCACCTCGCCGCCGATGTTCGGCAACCCCAGGCAGTTGCCGTAGCCGCCGACCCCCGCGACGACACCGGGCAGGACACGGCGGGTGTCGGCCTCGTCGAGCGGTCCGAAACGCAGCGAATCCATCACGCCGATGGGCCGGGCCCCCATCGCGAGGATGTCGCGGACGATGCCTCCGACACCGGTGGCCGCACCCTGGTAGGGCTCGACGAAGCTCGGATGGTTGTGGGACTCCGCCTTGAACGTGACGGCGTAGCCCTGCCCGATGTCGACGACACCGGCGTTCTCGCCGATGCCCGCCAGGAGCGGGCCGCGCGGGGTGTCCTGGCTGAGTTCGCCGAACTTCTTCAGGTGCACCTTCGAGGACTTGTAGGAGCAGTGCTCCGACCACATCACCGAGTACATCGCCAGCTCGGCGCTGGTGGGGCGGCGGCCGAGGATCTCCCTGATACGTGCGTACTCGTCGTCCTTCACGCCGAGCGCCGCGTACGGCTGCTCCAGGTCGGGGGTTTCCAATGCATGAGCCACGGTGTCTGCCACGGGATCAAATCTATCTGTTGAAACCTCGATTTCGAGGGATGCCCCAGCCGCGGTCCCCAAGATGATCGATCGGCGTTGACCGGCGACTCGACTGCCCCGGTCCGCTGCCCTATGGTTGTGCCGGACGCCGCCTCGAAGTCGAGCCGCCGGAAGGAGCCATCCAGGACATGACCCAGCCAACCCATTCCGAGGAGTTCTGCGAACGCTGCTGGAGCTTCGATCCGCTGGCGGCCACCCGCGGCGACGACGACCCGCCGCTCGACGTCATCACCTCGGGAACCATCTTCTTCGACATCATCTTCGCGGGGCTGCCGCGCATTCCCGAACCGGGCGAGGAATTGTGGAGCACGGGGCTCGGTTCCTGCCCGGGGGGCATCGCGAACCTGGCGACGGCGCTGGCCCGGCTCGGGTTGCGCACGGGCCTGGTCGCGGGTTTCGGTGACGACGCCTACGCGGACTGGATCTGGGAGACCCTCCTGGAGCAGGAGCACATCAACCTGACCACCTCGCCCCGCTACGACGACTTCCACACATCGCTGACGGTGGCCGTCACCGTCGAGGGGGATCGAGCGATGGTCACCCACGGCCACGAATTGCCGGAGTCGTTGTCCTCCCACATCCTCGAAGCACCGGCGTCGCGCACCGCGGTGGTCGATCTCGGCGGTGAGACCGACTGGTGGGACGAGTTGAGGTCCCGCGGCACCGTCCTGTTCGCCGACATCGGTTTCGACACCTCCGGTCGCTGGGATCCGGCGGACCTACGGCCGCTGCGGCACTGCCGGGCCTTCACCCCCAACGCCGTGGAGGCCATGGCCTACACCCGGACGGACTCCCCCAACCTGGCGGTGCGCAAACTCGCCGAACGCGTTCCCCTCGCCGTGGTGACCGACGGGATCGGCGGGACATACGCCATCGACCAGGACACGGGTGAGGAGGAGTGGTGCCCCGCTGTGACGGCGTCGGTCACCGACGCGACGGGAGCCGGGGACGTGTTCGCCTCCGGCCTGGTGCTGGGGTGTCTGGCGGGCTGGCCGCTGGAGCAGCGCCTGAAGTTCGCCTCCCTGACGGCCTCCCTGGCGGTGCAGCAGTTCGGTGGTTCCCTGGCGGCCCCCGGGTGGGGTGACATCGCGGACTGGTGGCGCTGCCTGCGACGCAGGGCCACCGGCGGGGATTTGAAAGCCGCGCACATCAGCCGCGACTACGGTTTCCTCGAAGACCTCATCCCTCGCCACCAGGTGCACAGCGTCCGGCGCGCGGAGGCGACCTTCGCCAGCCACTCGGACCTGCCCGACAAACGGAAATGACGCGGGCACCACTGGCACCCCCGACGGGACTCGAACCCGCACTGGAGCGGGTTTAAGCCGCTTGCCTCTGCCGATTGGGCTACGGGGGCTGGGTCAGGCCAGCAACTCCAAGGCTATTGCGTCGAGGATGTCCGTTTCGCTGATACGAATTTTTTCCTCCGGAATCCGGGAGATCGTCTCGTCGAGGATCAAAGCCCCCGCCCCGATCACTCCGGCACGAAGCGGTTGCATGCAGGGTTCCTGCTCTATGAGACCCACCGGGGTGGTCAACCAGTGCTCCGTCACCGCGTCGACATCGCCGCGCCCCACCACCAGGCCGTGCACCGCCTCGCGGGAGTAGCTCTCCAAACCGAGCACCCGGGCACCGACGCTGGTGACGGTGCCCGCCACCCCGACCGCGTCGGCAACGGCTGCGAAGTCGATTCCGGAACCGTCCAACAGGTCATCGACGAACTCCCGGGCGTTTGTCCGTTCCCCCGGGGTCGGGGGATCGGTGTGCAGGAAACGCTCCCGGAGCCGCACCGCACCGACGTTGAGGGAGACCGAGTGCAGGATCGTCCCCGCAGCATCCACGAGCACCAGTTCCGTGGATCCGCCGCCGATGTCGACGACCAGGGTCGGCGAGGCCACATCCAAAGCGCAGAGCGCACCCACGCTCGACAGCCGCGCCTCCTCCCGGCCCGTGATCACGTCCACGTCCACGCCCAGTCGTTCGCGCACCCCGTCGACGAGCAGCTGCCGGTTGGAGACGTCGCGCGCCGCGGAGGTCGCGACGAAACGCACTTTCTCCGCCCCGTGGTGACGAATGATCCGGGCGAACTCCTCACACACCGCGAAGGTCCGGACCAGCGCCTCGGGATGGAACTCACCGGTGGCGTCGACCCCCTGCCCGAGCCGCGCCAGCCGTACCTCACGTGCCAGCTCGACGGGGGCTGCGCGGCTGCCCGAGAGCACGAGCAGGCGAATGGAGTTGGTCCCGCAGTCGATGGCGGCCACCCTCATGCCGGCTCCTCGCAGCAGTTCTCGCCGATCCGTTCCCGGACCAGGGCCAGGGCCTCGTCGCCGAGGGGGTTCACCCCCGGGCCCACGGCCAGCGCGTGCCCCACGAGCACGTGGAGGCATTTCACCCGGGTCGGCATGCCGCCAGCCGAGATGCCCTCGATCTCCGGCACGACGCCGAGGGCGGCGCGGTCGGTGAGATAGGCCTCGTGGGCGGCCCGGTACCGTGCAGCGAGGTCGTCGTCCTCGCGGAGTCGCCGAGTCATCTCCGCCATCAGCCCGGAGGCCTCCAGAGACGAGCAGGCCGCGACGTAGCGCGGATTGGTCAGGTAGTAGACGGTCGGGAAGGGGGTGCCGTTGTCGAGCCTGGGAAGGGTTGTGATGACCCCGGGCCGTCCGCAGGGGCAGCGCCACGCCACCGCGGCCACCCCCCGCGGGGTCCGCCCCAGCTGCGCCTCGATCACCTCGAGGTCAGCGGCGGTGGGGACTTCCCCCGCCGGTCTGGGAGCCTGTCCGATCTCGGTGTTCAAAGATCTTCACTTCTCCTCTGCGGGGGCGTCGGCGACCCCGACGGTTCCCCACATCTGCTGCCACCACATCCCGGTGCTGGGTTTGCTGGGGGCCAGGACGGTGGAGTCGCCACCGATGGGTTTGCCGTCGGCCCCGATCACCCGATATCCGGTCTCCCCCGGCACCACCCAGCCGAGCCTGGTCCTGGCCTCAGCCTTCACGAAGGCGGGGTCCTTCCACCGCGCCAACTGGTTGTCGAGGGCGGTGATCTCCTGTTTGCTCTGGGCGATCTGCTGCTGCAACGTGGCCATTTCCTTCGCCTGGGCGAAGTAGACGCGCAGGCTCTGGGCGAGCGTGACCACCAGGGCGGCCATCACGACACCCAGGATCAGCAACCGCCACGTCATCCCGAGCGCACGTTCGGAGGAGGACGGGCGGGGATGCTCCTCGGTGGCCCGGGCCACCGTCTCCGCATCCAGGGGACGGGTGCGGGGACGTCCGCTGGAAATCCGCTCACCCGGACGGGCAGCGGTCCGGGACCGTGGCGAACCACGTCCCGGACCGCTGCCCGCGGGCTTGTTCCTGGGATTACTGGGCATACGACCAGTGTGACCGATTCGTGGTGCGCATCAGCCCTTGAAACGCGGGAACGCGGAGCGGCCGGCGTAGACGGCGGCGTCGTCCAGGTTCTGCTCGATGCGCATCAGCTGGTTGTACTTCGCGACGCGGTCGGTGCGGGCCGGGGCGCCGGACTTGATCTGCCCGCAGCCGAGGGCGACGGCGAGATCGGCGATGGTGACGTCCTCGGTCTCACCGGAGCGGTGCGACATCATGGTGCGGTAGCCGGCGCGATGGGCCAGCTCGACCGCGTCGATGGTCTCCGACAACGAACCGATCTGGTTGACCTTGACCAGCAGGGCGTTGGCGACACCGGAGTCGATGCCGCGGCCGAGTCGTTCGACGTTGGTGACGAACAGGTCGTCACCGACCAGCTGCACCTTGTCGCCGAGGCGTTCGGTCATGGCCTTCCAGCCGTCCCAGTCCTCCTCGTTCAGCGGATCCTCGATGGAGACCAGCGGATAGGCATCCACCAGCTCGGTGTAGTACTCGATCATCTCCTCCGAGGTCTTCTTCGCACCCTCGAAGGTGTAGACCCCGTCCTCGTAGAACTCGGAGGCGGCGACGTCGAGGGCCAGGGCGACCTGCTTGCCGGGTTCGTAGCCGGCCTTCCTGATGGCCTCGACGATCAGGTCGAGGGCCTCGCGGTTGGAGTCGAGGTTCGGGGCGAAACCACCCTCGTCACCCAGGCCGGTGGACAGGCCGCGGTCCTTCAGCACCTTCTTGAGGGCGTGGTAGACACCGGCGCCCATCTCGACGGCCTCGGTGAACGACTCGGCGCCGATGGGGGCGATCATGAACTCCTGGATGTCCACGTTGGAGTCGGCGTGCGAGCCACCGTTCAGGATGTTCATCATGGGGACGGGCAGGATGTGGGCGTTGGGGCCGCCGACGTACTGGTACAGCGGGAGCTCCGCCTCCTCCGCGGCGGCGTGGGCGACGGCCAGGGAGACACCGAGAATGGCGTTGGCACCGAGCTTTGCCTTGTTCGGGGTTCCATCGAGCTCGATCATGGCGAGATCGATGGCACGCTGCTCGTTGGCCTCGAAACCGAGGACCTCCTCGCTGATGACGTCGAGAACGTTCTTGACGGCCGTCAGGACGCCCTTGCCGCCGAAACGTTCGCCGCCGTCACGCAGTTCGACGGCCTCGAAGGCACCCGTGGAGGCACCGGAGGGGACGATGGCGCGGCCGGCCGCTCCGGAGTCGAGAGCCACCTCGACCTCGACGGTGGGGTTGCCGCGGGAGTCGAGGACTTCGCGGGCGTCGATGAACTCAATGATTGCCATGGGGATTGCCCTTCCTTGAACTGAAACCATAGGGTGTCCTTCCCCGCCCAGCCTATCCAACGCCCGAACGGGGGTCACCCCCCAAATCGCCATTCGCGGGCGTTTGGACACCCGGTCAACGGCGTTTGGACACCTGGGCAACGAGTTCGCGGCTGCACCCGATCACTTTTGCCAGGGCCCCGTAGGACCAGCGTTCGGCGTCCTCGTCGCGCAGCTGCCGGATCAGGCGGTCCCGCTCGGCCCTCAGCCGGGATGCGCGGCGTTCCGCCTCCGCCGCCTGCTCATGGAGTTCCCGGGCGCGAGCCGCCGTGAGGTCGGACACCCCTCGCGAACGCTGCGTGGCGCCGTCCCGGGCACTGGTTCGTTCCGGAACGACGCCACGCAGAGGATCATCAGAGCCCACGCGAGAACTCCGAGATGAGGTTCGGGACGCTCAGGTCGAAGCCTGCGACATCCAGCATGCCGGGATCACCCGGATCGGCGATGCTGAACCTGCTCGCGTCCATGCCCACCACGATGAGCTTCGCATCGATGCCCATCGTGTCCCGGTACCGGGACAGGGCCTGGTGCGGGTGGATCTTCCCGTACCAGGTCTCGTTGTCGGTGTAGATGATGAAGGTGTCCACCTCCACCTTCTGCTTGAGTGCATGGAGCATTGGCTGCGCACAGTCCGTCGAGCCGAAGGGCAGACCGTCGATGCGACGCAGCACATCGTCGAGACGCTGCCTGGGTGAGATGTCCAGCGGCACGAAACGGTCCTGGAAGGCCATCACCGAGACCTGCGGTTCGGTGGCCAGCTGCACGAGGCAGAGTGCCGCCGAGGCCTCCCGCGGGGTGAGCGGGGTGCCCGCAAGACCTCCCAGGGCCATCGACCCTGAGACGTCGAGCCCCACGAGGGTTCGCTTCCCCGCCGGCGTGACCGCCCCGAAAGCTGCGTGGAAGGCCGCATCGAGGGCATCGGTCACCTTGGCGGTGGGCTCCCACGTCGAGCCGCCCCGGAAGGAACGACCAGCCGCGTAGGTGCGGGCCGCCGCCAGCACAGTGACGGGGTGCACCCGGGCCCGGCGCAGCCGCTCCGGATCGGCGAGCTGCGCACACACCTCGTCGGTGCGTCCCCCGAGCCCCGGCAGCAAACCGAGGCGGGTGAGTCGCGGCAGCTGCCTCAGCAGCGCGGTCTGCGGGATACCGACATCCAGAAGCGCTTCCCAGACCTCAGCCTTGGTCACGGCCTCGTCGGGAAGCATCTCCCAGGTGAGGCGGTACTGACGGATCAGCTCCACCCACCTCGCAACGTCACGGGTCGCCTGGGCGGCCATGAAACCGTGGATGAGCTGCGGGGTGTGCTCGTCGACGCCGGAACGCACGATCCACTCGAAGGTGGAACGCAGCTCCGGCACCACCGTCGCAGGATGGGACAGTCGCAGCAGATCACGGTGGCTCCAGCCCTCACGTTGCCGGTACTTAACCGCCTGGTGGGCCAAGGCGTCGGCGCCCCTGTCGAGGTACCAGGACCCGACGGCGCGCCGGAGCCCGCGTCCCCAGCCACGGAACTGACCGACGTACCCCGCGAAGGTGAACAGGTGCATTCCCGTGCGGGCGACGCGCGGCAGGGCCGCCAGGGCCAGCGGCGACGACTCTGCCACGGAGGTCGCGTAGGCCAGGGCGAACAGGGCCGGTCCCTGCTTGGGCGCGACGCCTCCTTCGGAGACCTCGACGATGGTCTCGACGAGGCCCGTCGGGTCACTGGAAGCCATTCGGGTGAGGACCTTCACGTTGTCGAGCGCGAGCTCACGCGGAGCGACGTAGTAGGTGCCACCATCGACCCCCAAGGTCAGGAAGCGACGCAGGCGCGCCCGATCATCGAGCCGGAAGGTGTATCCGCCCGCCGAATTGGGGACCTGGCGTGCGTCGGCCGGTTCACTCTGCCGTGCGACTCGGGTACTGATGGCACGAAGGGGGTCCATGACCTCGCCTCCTTTCTGGTTGTCGTGGTGACCATGGGTTCCTGGGCCCGGGCGGGCATGAGGTGGGCACCGGCTGGGCTTACGCCCGGCGCTCTCGACCGCTGAGCTACCCCCGGAGGGAGCGGGATTCGAACCCGCGACTCCTCATGGATAGTGATACCTGATGCTCTTCGGGCCGCCCGGGCCAGAAAGTCAGTACGCGAGGGCCGCCCGGACGTGTGTTGACATCCGGGTGCATCATCGTTCGGATGACTACCGAACGTCGGCCCGCGGAAGGCGAACCGAGGGGACTTGAACCCCGAGCAGACCGCGCTGGTCCGCATTACCACTTTGATAACCGAGCATCTCCGGCCCGGGCGGTCCTCGCGCTGTGGAGTTGTGTTCTCGCGGGCCTCTCGGCCCATCAACTGTGTAACACAGTACACACTTTGCGGCCAAGGCACAACCCAGGATTCGGTGACCCCGGGATCACTGCGCCCCCGCGGCCTCCTCGGCGCGGCGGATGCGTTCCTCCAGGCCTCGCAGGGCCTCCCTGACGGCCGCGTCCGCATCGATCCCGCTCGCCTGGGCGCGGGCGACGAGGCACTGGATCTGTTCCCCGACCTCCTCTGTGGTGACGGGTTCGTCGGGAAGCTCGACCGGCACCTCGTGCACCCTGGCGCGCGCGATCACCTTCTGGGTGCGTGCCAGGGAGCTCATGGACCGGGCGATCCCGTCCAGCGACGAGGTTCGTCCCTTCTCCTGACGTTTGCGACGTTCCCAGACACCGCGGAGGTTCTCGGGCACCTCACCGTCACCGAAGACGTGGGGGTGGCGGCGGATCAGTTTGTCCGCGATGCCGTTGGCGACGTCGTCGAGGGTGAAACGTCCCTCGTCCTCCGCGATCCGGGCGTGGAAGTACACCTGGAGCAGCAGGTCGCCGAGTTCCTCGCGCAGGTCGTCGTCCGTGCCGTCCTCCACCGCGTCGACCACCTCACAGGTTTCCTCGACGAGATGGGTCAGCAGCGAGGCGTGTGTTTGTTCGCGGTCCCAGGGGCATTCGACACGCAGTCGCGCCATCACCTCGTTCAGACGGATCAGCTGCTCGCCGGTCCCGGGCATCAGCTCTTCGCCTCGACCGAGATCGATCCGCCCATCGGATCGAAACCCTGCTCCGGATCCCATGCCCCGTAGCGGGGGTTGATCTCCACGGCGGGGATGGATGCCTTCACGCTTCCCGGGTCCAGAACCTTTTTGCCGATCTGCACCCTGAACCCGTCCTTGAACGGCTTCTCGCACGGGGTTCCCGCCAACGAGGCCACCCCGGGATCGCCTTTCATCGCTTGGAGCGCCGCCTCGTCGAGGGATTGTCCGAGACGCCGGGCGGCGCCCTCGAAGATCTTTCCGAAAACCATGAGGGACAGGACCTTCGACCGATTGGGTTTGAGCCCTGCCGCCCTGCAGGAGTCCACGATCTCGGTGAGCTCCGCATCCGAGATGACCCGTTCCCCCACGATCGCCGCGGTCGACGGGCCGTGCGCGCATCCGGCGAGGGCGGCGAGCGCCAGAAGCGGAACGGCGAGGCGGGCGACGAGTTTCATGGGCGGTCCTCCTGGAGACGGTTTCGCCCCGAAGCATACCCGCGGGCGGCTGGTTGGCGTCAGCGCGTCGCGGTGGGACGAAACCGCCCCGACGGACGTATCCGTCGGGGCGGTCGGGATCTCAGGAGAAGACCCTCGGCTCAGGAGAACGTGATGTCGACCGTCTCCGCCTCAGGGGCCACCACGTCCTTCTTCTCACGGCGGCTGCCCTCCGACAATTTCGCGCTCATGTAGTTGTACTCAAGGGTGCCCTTGGGCTGATAGGTGACCTGGAAGTCGGTGGCGTCCTGCGGGATCTTGAGCACCACGCGATCGGTGTATCCGGTGTCGACCATTTCAAGGGCTGACCCGCCAGAGGTCACCTTCCAGCTACCGGGCCAGTCCAGCGTGGTGGTGGCAATCGTACTGGGGTCGAATTTGGAATTCTCCACGGAGAGCACGAGCCACGCCTGACCGGCGGGAGCCCAGCCGAGCGTGGACTCGAAGGGGGTCCGGTAGGCGGCAGTCAAACGACCGTCGTAATTGATGTTGATGGCAGTGAGATCGGTGCTTCCCGCCTTTTCCGCCGAGGACACGGCCTCGAACTTCTTGGGACCCCAGTTCGTGGAGACGTCCACCTTCGTCTTGCCCCCCTGGTACAGGATCTGGGAGTGGTCGACCTGGGTCGCTCCACCCTCCAGCGACACCTTCTCGGCCTGCCCGTCGGTGGTCGCCACCAGCTGCGCACCGTCGAGGGAGGCCGTGGAGACCACCAGCAGGTACTGACCCGCTTTTACCTCGCCGCACTTGACGTGCGGGCACTTGAGGCCCGAGACCTCGTCGTTCGAACTCGAGCCCGTTCCCCGATCGGCGAGCCCATCGGCACCACGCACGTTGAGCTGGGTCTGTCCGATCTCCACGCCCAGGGCCGCCGTGGCATTCTTGGGTTTCTGCACATTCGAGCTGGAGTCAGCGGACCGGTACTCCGGAGCCATGTCCTCCGGATTGGCGAGATCCACCTTCCACGCACCAAGACTCTGCCCCTCGGCGGGCCGACGCATACCAGACCCTCCGGCAGGGACCTGACCACCATTGAGGATCTGCAACACGTCGCCCGGGATGCCCTCGAGCTCCGCTTTCGCGGTGACCGTGAGGGTGCCTGCCGGTTCCTTCAGCACGGCGGGGGTTTCCAGGTCCGTGAGCTCGAGCGAGGGAACGGAGTCAAGGGAGACCAGGACCGCGAACTCCTTCTGGTCGGTTCGGGGCCCAAGGGGAGCCGCTAGCTTCTCCGGGTCGCCGGGTGAGGCGTTGTCGGGGCGGAACAGCTTGCCCTGGGGGTCTCCCTGCTCCTTCACGGTCGCATCCGAGAGCACGACGCCCTTGGATGAGTTGGAGGCCTGGAACGACATGGACGTCCAGGATCCCGTCTCCCCGTACCGTTTCGCAGGACCGCAGTAGACCATCCCCGTGATCTCACCGGTGCCGCTGCCCTCCTCGAAGAAACACTTGGCGTCATCCGCAACAGTGACGACGTCGGGGCCCAGCTTCGCGGTGTCCTCCTTGAAGGTGGCTTCCGTGGCTTCCAGGAACTCCTTGGCGTTGGTAATGTCCGCGCCGTTGGCCTTGGGGGTTGTCGTCCCGCAGCCCGTCAGGCCGACCGCCAAGGCGATCGCAACCACACCGAGTCGGCTGTTCGTTTGACTTTCTTCACTATTCCTCCGTCCATCGGTACCCTCGGGCGACCGGAAGATTTATTTGTCAAACGAAGACTAGCGACCCGTTCTGCGACGCCCACGGGCACCCCCGGTCGATCCTCAGCCGATCACCCTGTCCAGCAGCGACATCGCCCAGGCGATCGCGTCGCCGTCGGGTTTGGGCACCAGCAACTGCGATGTCGCCTGCTTGTACACCGCCCCCGGGTAGAGGCGTTGCAGCCGCACCTTGCGCGACTCGGGGAGGTTCACCGGTTCGATCCGGACGTTCTTGCCCTGCGCGACGATGTCGACCACGCCCAGTTCCCGGGCGCGGTTGCGCAGCACCGCGACCCCGAGGAGCTGTTCGACGGGTGGGGGCGGTTCACCATAACGATCGGCCAGTTCGGAACGCACCGCCTCGACGTCGCCGGCCGACCGGATCTCCGCGATCTGCTTGTACATCTCCAGCCGAAGCCGCTCGGAGGGAACGTACTCGTCGGGCAGGTGGGCGTCGACGGGAAGTTCGATGCGAAGCGCCGGTTCCGGGGTGGTGTCCTCGCCGCGGTACTGGGCGACGGCCTCCCCCACCAGCCGCAGGTACATGTCGAAACCGACGTCGGCGATGTGCCCGGACTGTTCCCCTCCCAGGAGGTTCCCGGCGCCGCGCAGCTCCAGGTCGCGCATGGCGATCGACATGCCCGCCCCCAGGTCGGTGTGGGAGGCCATCGTCGTGAGGCGTTCGTGGGCGGTCTGGGTGAGGGTTTTGTCCGCGGGGTACAGGAAGTAGGCGTAGCCGCGTTCCGAGGAGCGCCCCACCCGGCCCCTGAGCTGGTGCAGCTGCGAGAGCCCGAGCACGTCGGCGCGGTCGATGATGAGGGTGTTGGCGGTCTGGATGTTCAGGCCCGCCTCGACGATGGTGGTGCACACCAGCACGTCGGCTCGGCGCTCCCAGAAGTCAAGCATCACCTGCTCCAGTCTCGCCTCCCCCATCTGGCCGTGGGCGGTGGCCACGCGGGCCTCCGGCACCAGGTCGCGCAGCTCGGCAGCCACCTTGTCGATGCTCTCGACGCGGTTGTGGACGAAGAACACCTGCCCCTCCCGCGCCAGTTCGCGCCGGATCGCGGCCCGCACCTGCCCCTTGTCGTAGGGGCCGACGAGGGTGAGCACGGGGTGGCGTTCCTCGGGTGGGGTGGCGATCACGCTCATCTCCCGGATGCCGGTGATCGCGATCTCCAGGGTGCGCGGGATGGGGGTGGCCGACATCGACAGCACGTCGACGTTGACCCGCAGCTCCTTGAGGCGTTCCTTGTGCTCGACGCCGAAACGCTGCTCCTCGTCGATGATCACCAGGCCGAGGTCCTTGAACGCGACCTCCTTCGCCAGCAGCCGGTGGGTGCCGATCACGAGGTCGACGCGGCCGCTGGCGAGACCATCGAGGACCTTCCTCGACTCGGCCTCGCCCTGGAACCGGCTCAGCTGCGCCATGTGGACGGGGAAACCCGCGAACCGGGAGGCGAAGGTCTGGTGGTGCTGGCTGACGAGCAGGGTGGTGGGCACCAGCACCGCCACCTGTTTGCCGTCCTGGATGGCCTTGAAGGCCGCCCTCACGGCGATCTCGGTCTTGCCGAACCCGACATCTCCGCAGATCAGGCGGTCCATGGGGACCACCTTCTCCATGTCGGCCTTGACCTCCTGGATCGCGGCGAGCTGGTCGGGGGTCTCGACGAAACTGAACGCGTCCTCCAGCTCCCGCTGCCAGGGCGTGTCGGGCCCGAAGGCGTGGCCCCTGGTGGCCTGCCGGGCGGCGTAGAGCTTGATGAGTTCGGCGGAGATCTCCTTGACGGCCCTGCGTGCCCTGGATTTGCGTTTCGCCCAGTCGGCGCCGCCCATCTTGTCCAGGGCGGGAGTTTCGGAGCCGACGTAGCGGGTCAGCTGGTCGAGCTGGTCCATCGGCACGAAAAGCCGGTCACCGGGCTGGCCGCGTTTGCTGGCGGCGTACTCGATGACGAGGTAGTCGCGGACGGAACCCTGGACGGTGCGCTGCACCAGTTCCACGAAACGCCCGACCCCGTGGACCTCGTGGACGATCGGGTCGCCGGCCTTGAGCTTGAGGGGTTGGATGGTGTTGCGACGGCGCGACGGCAGTTTCCGCTGGCCGCGTTCCGAGCTCTGCTGGCCCGACAGTTCGGCGGCGGTCAGCAGCTCCAGTTTCGCCGGTTCCGATCGCCAGCCGCGCCGGAAGGACCCGACGATCACGTGCGCGGTCCCGGCCTCGGGTTCGACCTCGAGTCCGGAGACCCGCGCGGTGATGCCGTGTTCGGCCAGCAGCTCGGTCATGCGATTGGCCAGGCCCCTGCCCTCCACACCGATCAGGAGCCGCCAGCCGTCGCGGAGCCGGGCCCGGATGTGGGCGACGGCGGCGTCCACGTCGCCGCGGAAGTCGTCGACGGGGGTGATCCCGAGCCGCCGGGAGTGCACGGAACCGGCGTCGAGGTTGGCGTCGGGGGCCTCCTCCAGGGTGAACGGGCTGAGGCTCCACCACTTGTGTCCCAGCGCCATGGTGTGTTCCCGGACCTCACCGAGGGCCCGGTAGGAGGACGCGCCCAGGTCGATGGGCGAGGTGCCCCCGCTGGCCGCCGCCGCCCAGCTGGCACTCAGGAACTCCTCGCTGGTGGCGACCAGCTCGACGGCGCGGGCGCGCACCAGCTCGGGCGCGGCCACCAACACCAGGGAGCGCTCCGGAAGAACGTCGGTCAGCAGTTCCAGGCCGTCGACCAGGACGGGGATGAGGGCCTCCATGCCCTCGACGGCGTGCCCCTCGGCCAGGCGGGAGAGCATGTCGGACAGCTGCGGGTGCTGGAGCTGGAGGTCCTCGGCACGGCGGCGGACGGCGTCGGTGAGCAGCAGCTCCCGGCAGGGTTCGGCCGTGACCCGTTCCAGTTGTTCGCCGGTGGAGCGCTGGTCGGCCACCGAGAAGGGCCGGATCTCGGTCACCTCGTCGCCGAAGAAGTCGATGCGCACGGGTTGTTCGGCGGTGGGCGGGAAGACGTCGACGATGCCGCCGCGCACCGCGAACTCGCCGCGGCGTTCCACCAGGTCGACGCGGTTGTAGGCGGCGTCCACCAGCGATTTCAGCAGGTCGGTGAGGTCGCGTTCCCGGCCGGCCTCGACGGTGACGGGGCGCATCGCAGCGAGACCCTTGACCTGCGGCTGGAGGAGGGCCCGCACGGGCGCGACCACGACCCGCGGCGGCGCGTCGGAGACGAGCCACCGTAGCACCGCCAGGCGCCTGCCGACGGTGTCGGCGCGGGGCGAGAGGCGTTCGTGGGGCAGGGTTTCCCAGGCCGGATAGTAGGCGACGGCGTCCTCCCCGAGCAGCCCGGAGGTCTCGGCCGCGATGGCCTCGGCCTCCCGGAAGGTGGAGGTGACCAGCAGAATCGTGCGCCCGGACTCGGATGCGAGCATCGCCGTCGCGGTGGCGAAGAAGGACGTTGCGCAGGTGATGTCGCGCGCCTCGGCGCCCACCACCTGGGAGTCGCGCAGGGTGGCCCGGACGGCCGGGTCTGCCTCGAGGGCGGGAAGAAGTCCGGGAAATCTCACCGGGTCATCTTGTCACGAATGCCCCGAAATCCTGGTCTCCCATTGATGCGATGCGCCACCGCATCATGATGTTACCTTCGAGGCATGAGGACGACCGTTACCATTGCCGATGACGTCCGTGCCGAGATCGAGAGGATGCGCGCCGAGCAGGGTATCGGTCCGAGCGAAGCGCTGAACACCTTGGCCCGCAGGGGCATGATGCGCTCTCCCGCGTCTCCCATCACCCTCCCGGCCCCGGTCGCGATGGGGGCTCGCTTCGACATCACCAACATCGGCGAGGTTCTGGAGATTCTCGATTCGTAGGAGCCCGGGTCGTGATCGTCGACGCCAATGTGCTCCACGCCACCGGTGAGGAAACGTCCCGGCAGTTCCGCCCGGTTTCCTGGGGTGGAGGGGGTGAATCCCATCAGAACGTGACGGCGCCCGGCGGTTCCGCGTCCTTGAGGCTTATTCACAGGATGCTGGTTGAGCCAGCTCGTGAGCGCCAGCGAACAGCTGTATCGAAACCACCCGGCGGCCGAGAAGCACACTCGGACCCCGAGTGTCCTCAGACACCCACGGGGTGGTTTCGACTCGGACTGCTCCTTCGTCGCGGTCCGGCCCAACCAGCTTCGGAGAGACCATGAACAAGCCTCCTTTGCGTCTCAGTTGTTGAAGCGGTTCTGCGCCGCCACGAGACCCTCCGTCACCAGGGTCTCGACCGCGTCGGCCGCGACCGCGGCATCGAGCCGCATGGCGTCCAGGTCTACGGGACGCATCCGGGAGAGCACGTAGTCGGCGGCGGGTTGGCGCCCCGGAGGGCGCCCGATCCCCACCCGCACGCGGTGGAAGTCGCCGGTGCCGAGGTGGGCGCGGATGGATTTGAGTCCGTTGTGGCCGTTGTCGCCGCCACCGAGTTTCAGGCGCAGGCGGGTCGGCTCCAGGTCCAGTTCGTCATGGATGACGATCACGCCGACGGGGGGGATCCTGTGGAACCTGGCGACGGCCGCGACCGCGATCCCCGAGTCGTTCATGTAGGTGGTGGGTTTCACCAGCACCAACCGGTGTTCGCCCGGGAGTTGTCCCGTCGCGACCTCGGCCCGTTGCCCACGGGCGATGCCGAACCGCGCCCCGAGGCGGGAGGCCAGGTCGTCGACCGCCCAGAATCCGACGTTGTGCCGGGTCGGGGCGTAGGCCGGGCCCGGGTTCCCGAGCCCGGCCACGAGATGAACCGAGGGGCTCACTCGCCCTTGACCGGCATCAGGTCGACGTGTTCCAGGAAACCGGTGATCGGGTCGCGCTGCACCTGCTTCGGGGCGACGATCACCGGGTCGGCGCCGTCGATGCTGATCTCGAGGACGACCCCGGGTTCACGGAGCAGCAGGAAGGTCTCCTGGCCGGGCAGGGAGATGTGGACGGGTTCGATGCCGGGCCCGTAGATGACGGCGGGGACGCGCTCGGCGCGACGCAGCCTGCGGGCCGCACCCTTGCCGAACTCGGTGCGGGCGGCGGCTTCCAGTTTGTGGGTGGCCATGTCTACCTCCTGAGGTGTGGATCGGGATGCACGCCTGCAGGGGGTGCTAGTCGATAACGGACGTCGGGTCCCTCGCCAGGCAGCGCGCACAGCCTACCCCAGGTTCGGCAGCAATCCGGAACGCGAAAGCCGGACCGGACAGCCAGCTGCTCCCCCGAACCCTGAACGGCGGCCTCCCGGAAACCGGTTGATCCGGACCGCGACGAAGGAGCAGTCCGAGTCGAAACCACCCGGAAGCCAACAAACAGCCCCCACCCCAGCCCCGGACAAGCTCACCATGATTTCGACACGCCCAGCTCGCAGAGCGACTCAACCAGCTTCCACCCCACAAGCCGGTTGAGCCGGGGCGCGAGGAACGAGCGACCCGAGTCGAAACCACAGGAAACCGAAAAGCAGACCCGACCCCAGACTCCGACCACCCGCACCATGATTTCGACACGCCCAGCTCGCAGAGCGAGCAGGCCGGCTCAACCAGCTTCGAGGATGCGCCGCTTCGGGACCGGTCGTTCGCCGGGGCGAAGCGTTTCCGCACGCGTTTCGTACGCGACGCAGGAAAATTGTGGTTTCAATGACCTCACAGGTTCACGCCGGGAATCTCACAGCTTCTTCACAGAACCGTCGCGAGGATGTACCGGTATGGCCGCTTCACCCCGAACGCTGTCACGCACGGCGCAACGGGCCCCCGCCCAGCCGCGCGGGCGACGCATGCGTTTCTGGCGTGCCCTGCTCGCCGGGTCGGCCTGGGCGGGCACGGCCCTCGCAGTCGCCCTGCGTCTCGCGGACGGCACCGCACAGCAGATCACTGATTTCCCCGGGCTGCTGGGTGTGCTCGGGGTCGTGGCCGGGCTGGTTGCGATGAATTCGTTGTCCTTCATGCTGCTGCTGGCCGCCCGGGTGCCGGTGATCGACCGGGTGCTGGGGCAGGTCAGGGCGGCCCGGTGGCACCGGGGACTGGGACGGGTCACCGTGTTCGGGGCACTGGCCCACGTCGCCCTGGTCCTCACCGGGACCGGATGGACCAGGCGCGACGACCTCGTCGCCGCCGCCGGCTCCCTGTGGACGAGAGATCTGTCGCTGGCCCTTGCGGCCGCTGCCCTGCTGCTGCCGACGACGGCCACCTCGCTGATGACGCGGCGCAGCCTGCGTCACGAGGTGTGGCCCGTTCACGTTCTTTCCTGCACTGCCGTGCTCCTGGCGATCCCCCACGTGATCTCCCGGGCCCGGGTACCCCTGCCCGGCGATGTGCAACGCATCTACTGGGTCGTCCTGCTGGGCGCCGTCGGCGCCTGCCTGGCCTGGTACCGGATCCTGAACCCACTCCTCCTTTCCCGGCGGCACCGGTTGGTGCTGGCGAACGCCGTGCATCTGGCCCCCGATCTTCTCCACCTGGAGTTCGCCGGCAGGAACCTCGACACGTTGAGGGCCCAGGGCGGCCAGTGCTTCACATGGCGCCTGCTCACCCCGCAGCTGTGGCACCGGGCCCAGCCGTTCTTCCTGTCAGCGGCGCCGACGAACAACCGGTTGCGCATCACCCTCCGGGTCACCGATGAGCGCACGGCGGAGCTGGCGGCGGCACGGCCCGGCACGAGAGTCGTGTTCACGGGCCCCCACGGCGCCTTCACGGACGCATCCCGCACCCGGAACGGCCTGGTGCTGATCGGGGCCGGAACCGGCCTCGTCCCGGTCAGGTCACTGCTGGAGACCACCACGGCGCACCCGGCGGACACCGTCGTGATCCTCCGCGCTTCCCGACCCGAGGACCTGTTCCTCCTCGACGAGTTCCGGGAGCTGTGCGACGACCGCGGCATCACCCTGCACCTGATGACCGGTCCGCGCCACGATGGCCGATGGGTGAGCATCGGATACGCCGACCACGACCTGTCGACGCTGGTCCCGAACCTCGGGGATTCCGACGTGTTCGTGTGCGGCCCGGACGGATTCGTCGGTTCCGTCCTGACCGAGGCCCGCCGCCTGGGAGTCGCAGCCGAGCAGTGCCACGAGGAGAGACTCACCCTGTGAAAGCCGACCCCGGCTGTTCCAAGGCAGGCAACTCGCCGGCCTGAGCGGCAAAAACACAGACTCCAAGGCTCAGGAGGCTGTGGCCTCCAGCGCCTTCGTTACGAGGTCCACCGGCCCGGTCTGCCAGACGGGGACCATGCGCATGGCCGCCACCCGCCAGTTTCCCTCACACTTGTGGAGTCGGAAGTGGTAGTCGCCTCCGAGTGTCCAGGTCTCACCCCGGAACTGGTGGGTGGCGATGAAGGATGCGGTCGCCGTCGCTTCCTCATCCTCGATCTCCACCATGTGGTTGGCGACGAGGTGCTGATGGGCGTCGAGGGCCTCGAAAGCGGGTCGCCAACCGTCAACGACCTCACTGGGGGCGCAGATCCGAGGTTCCCCACCGAGGGTAGCGGTATAGTCCAGCAGCACCCGGCCCGCGAAGGTGCGACACAGACCCTCCCAATCATGATGGTCAGTGGCCCAGAACAGCTTCGTCAGTGTGATGACAATCTCGTTTCCATCATTCATCACGCATGTTCCTCACAGGGTGTTACGGAAGTGGGAGACGGCCCGCTCGAGGCTGACAGCCACTTGGGCAGGTTGGTCGTAGAAGTCCAGCTGACCACCTTCGGTCCAGGTCAGTTCCGACGGGCCTTGCAGCTGCTCGTGGAACAGCTTCGCTCCATCAGGTACGGCAGCGGTCCGGGAGTGGATCGACTGCACCGGGATGTCGATCCGGGATGCGGAACTGATGGCATCGAAGGTCAACCATGGTTCCCATGACATGACCGCCAGCTGCGCGTCCCATTCGGGAATGGCACCGCGCTCCGGATCCAAGTAGTAGTCGTAGGGGCCGAACATGGCAGCCGCAGGATTGGTGGTGGAGACCGCCGGGACGAATTCCTGCACCCCGTCGGTCTCGTAGGCGATCCGGGCGCGACGCGAGGCGGCGATCCGCTCCGCCACTCCCTCCGGACCGCCGTAATAGGGCGCCACCAGCTCAGGGTCGTGCAGCCAGGGAGCGATCATCACCAGCGACCTGACCCGCGGGTCGGCAGCAGCGTTGGCCGCCTGGTAGCCACTGGATGCGCACACCCCGACAGCCCCGATCCGGTCCGGATCCACATCGCCGCGGCCGGTCAGATGGGTAATGGCGGCATTGATGTCGGCGATCTTGCGCTCGGGGTTCTCCCAGTCGCGTGGCTGACCCCGACTCTGCCCGAATCCCCGGAAGTCGAACGTCAGACTACTGATCCCCGCAGCCGCGAGCCGTCGAGCGTAGAAATCAGCCTGCTGTTCCTTACTGGTGGTCCAGGAGCCGGTCACGACGACAACCGCCCCGTCGAAGAATTCGGGCGTTTCAACAGGGCGGTGTAGGTCACCCACCAGGACATCGCCGCCGGAGACGAACCGAACCCGGTTCGTGGTGTAGATGGTCATGACCGCATTCTGCGTCGGTCTCCGGAAGCCTTCCAATACTTCTTCGCATGCCCGTCCGCTATGAATGGGCCCCATCGGCTCGCACTGCCCGGAGAGCCTCGATGGTCACCTCACGGTCGTCACCCGCCCTCCTGACGAGGGCCAACCGCGCGGGCGGAAGGTCCAGGACAGGTATGAACACGACTCCTGGATGTGCGTGTACGACGGAATTTCCCAGCGAGAGCAGCACCGCACCCAGGCCAGCAGCCACGGCCTCGAGCGCCTCAGCCGGAGTGTGCGCCACCAATGCGACCGAAGCGGGTTCGCAGCGGGCATGGCCGGCCAACCAGAAGTCCCGTAGGTCGCCGGCCTGCTCCGGTAGGGCGATGAGCGGCAGGGTTACGATCTCCGCGAAAACCAGCGATGACCTGTCCGCCAACTCGTGCCCTTCGGGGACCGCCAGCACGATCGGTTCCTCAGCGACCACCACATGCTCCATGTCATCGGCGACCACGACGGGCAACCACACAAAACCGATGTCAGTCTGCCCGGACCGCACACCCGCAGACGGATCCTCCCAAGAGATCTGACGCAGTTCGATCCGCCACCCGGGACAGGACTGGCCCAGCCGATTGATGAGACGCCGTACCAGACCACGCCCGATTCCAGTCTGCTGCCCCACGAGCAGAACCGATCGCGACTCCGAGTCGAGACGAAGCATCTCCCCGTGGCACAGCGCCCAGTCAGCCAGCATCCGCCGAGCGTGCTCCAGTAGAACCTCTCCGGCCGGGGTTGGCCGAACGTGCCGGGGCGCGCGTTCGAGGAGCCGGACACGCAGGTCGCGTTCCAGTTTCGCCACCTGCCGCGAGAGCACCGGTTGCGACACGAACAGGCGTTCCGCGGCCCGGCTGAACCCACCTTCCTCCACGACCGCGACGAAATAACGCAAATCCCGGCTGTGGAAGTCCATTCCCAGCACTCCAAAACCTAATGGGACCACGGGCGTCGGTTAGATGGTTTCCGGCGGGGTCTCCCGCGCCCCGAGGTCGTTGATGAACTCCACGTGCGGACCCTGTTCGGTGACCAGGAAGGACGTCATGGACGCGGGCGCAAGGGTGAGACGCCGCGCGGGCAGCAGGTCGATCCCGAGCACCAGCGAGATGCAGCTCATGATCGGCCCCCAGTGGGTCACCACCACCGTGGTGCCGCTGAGCCCCATGAGCTTCTCGAACGCGGGCCGCACCCGGGTGTGCAGACCGACATGGGATTCGCCGCCGGGCACCTGGAAGGTCTCGTCACCCCAGAATCGGAGGAGTTCGTCGGGTTTCTGGCTGCGCAGTTCGTCGCCGGTGATGCCGTCCCATTCCCCGAAGGCGAGCTCGTCCCAGACCCTCCTGGGAGTGACCCCGGTCCCGAACAACTCGGCCACGGGGGCGGCGGTTTCCTTGGCGCGCCGCAGGGACGACGACACCACGCGCACCTCCGGCGCGTCCCCGAGGAAGGCCCCGACGCGGGCGGCGAGGTCACGGGCCTGGGCCTGCCCCTCGGCGTTGAGCGCCGGGTCGGCTCCCCCACGTCCGTCCCACCGACCAGAAGCGGTGAAATCGGTGACACCGTGCCTGCAGAGAACAACGCGACTTCCAGTCAGCAGCATGAACAGAAGGCTAGTGGCAGCGGTGCCTGCCTGTCAGCAGCCGCTCCGGCAGATGGGATCGTTGACCACTTCCGGGCCCGGCCCACGGCACAATGCCCCCATGGACCTGCCCGGCTACGCACGCGCCTCCCGCAACTGGTTTCGCCGCCCCGTCCTCGACCTCGCCCCGCTGCTGCTCGGGTGTGCACTGGCCCGGACCACCGGTGAGGGCACCGTCGCGATCCGCATCACCGAGGTGGAGGCCTATGCCGGACCCGCCGACCCCGGGTCGCACGCCTTCCGGGGCCGCACCGCCCGCAACGCCACCATGTTCGGGGAGCCAGGGCACCTGTACTGCTATGTCAGCTACGGGATGCACCACAACCTCAACGTGGTGTGCGACGAGGAGGGCGTCCCGACGGGGTGTCTGCTGCGGGCCGGCGAGGTCATCGAGGGCGCGGACCTGGCGCGCAGCCGGCGTGCGGCGAGGCCCCGCTCCACCCCTCTGCCGGAGCATCACCTGGCCCGAGGCCCCGGGAATTTGGGGCAGGCGCTCGGTTCGTCGCGCGAAACCGACGGCGCCGACCTGCTGGGCAAGGAGTGGTCGTGGTGGCTGCCCGACAACCCACCCGGCGAGTGGCTGACGGGCCCCCGGGTGGGGGTGTCGGGCCCGGGAGGCGACGGCACGCGCCACCCGTGGCGTTTCTGGCTGCCCGGCGAACCCAGCGTCTCGGCCTACCGTCCGGGAGCCTCCAGACGTCGCCCGGGCTGAGGTCAGTGGTCCTGCCGTTCGTAGAAACGGATGGCCACCGGCAGCGATCCCACATAGAACATCAGGCCGAGGGTCAGGAGCAGGTACGGCCACCCCACCTGTCCCCATTCCGGGGCTGGCGTCTGCGAATCCAAAAAACCAGCGATCGTCAGCACAACCACAATCCCAACAACTACTATCCCGATAATCTCTACGCAAGCACCGAAACGAATCAATACGGGAACCATGATCGCAGAAAAGGAAAAAAAGATTCCCACAGAGATGACGACCATCACCCACCAGTTATCGATGACTTTCACCCCCACAAGCTTCCCGGCGACCAGCATCGCCGCTGCCATGATCTCAGCGACGATCACGCAAATCAATGAAACCAGGTAGTGCGAGATCACCCTCGCTCTGCGCCGCAGAGGCAAGGTGTCATAGAGCAGGTCATCACTCTTCACCCCCCTCGGGGAATGACTATGCCAGAGAGTATTTATCGTCCCCCAGAGCACACTCATGGAGAGAATGAACGCCAAGCACATCAACCCCCTATCTTGGATACAGCAGACCCAAACCGGCATCGCAATGGCAAGACTGCAAAGGAATCCCACCAAGCGCAACACATCCATCCTCATGATGTTTCCCAGTTCTCGCATACCATCACCACTTTCACACAACCACGCCACGACGATTCAGCCGCAACTCTTCTCGCGTTCTCATCTGATCAGTGAGGCTTGTTCACAGGATGCTGGTTGAGCCAGCTCGTGAGCGCCAGCGAACAGCTGTGTCGAAACCACCCGGCGGCCGAGAAGCACACTCGGACCCCGATTCCTCAGATACCCGTGGGGTGGTTTCGACTCGGACTGCTCCTTCGTCGCGGTCCGGCTCAACCAGCTTCGGAGAGGCCATGAACAAGCCTCAGTGATCCTGCCGCTCGTAGTTGCGAATGGACACGAACAGCGACGCAACCCAGGCCACCAGGCCGACGAGCAGCAGCAACCATGGCATCGCACCCAGAAACCAGCCGGCGAAAGGCTGTTCCCACGAGCCCTGGGGCGTCGACAACATCCCTGCACGAAATCCCGCCAGTCCAGCAAGCACGAAGGCCATGAGCAGCGGAAGAACCAGCCTTCCCCGAGAGGTTCCAGACCCAACCCACACGGGAATTATGATGGAGAAAATCGACAACATGATTCCTGTATTACCCGCAGCCAAAGCAGGCCAGCCCGCGTCGACGGCCACCCCGAGAGCCGACCCAGCCATCAGCACGACAGAAACCATGACTTCGAAGACGACCAAGAGAATCAATGTCATCAGATAATACGACAACATCACCGTCCGGCGACGCAGGGGCAGAACATCAAGAAGCAGAAACACCTTTCCTTCTCCAACAATGTCGATATCACTATAGAAAACAACCATGGCGACCAGCAGCACATAAATGCCATAGGAAGAGAGCTCCTCCAATCTCTCCACCTGCGTTCTGGAGAGGATAAACACAAGCATCAGCGGCAACAACACCTTGGACACCTTGGCGAGTTTGCTCAGGTGCATTTTCATCATGGCTTTGAACTCACGCATTCTTCCCCTCCTTCGTAAGATGCACCAGCAGCTCCTCGATTGACGGGGTCTCCGCCACGACACCGGGGCCGCACAGCCCCAGGTCGGTGACAGGAAGCAGCCCCTCCCAGCCAACGGAGTGCCGCCTGAGGCCACGAACCCGGCTGCTCAGGTCATCGGTCAGGTCGGCGACACCACCACGGACCATCACCCACGCCTCGAGCAGGTCGTCGCGGGAACCGGATGCGATCACCCTGCCGGCATCGAGAATGGTGACCAGATCGGCGATACGGTCCAGATCGGTGGTGATGTGAGTGGAGAAGAGGACAGAGTGCCGCTCACTGGTCATGAACTCGGACAGCTTGTCCAGCAACTCCCCGCGGGCCAGGGGGTCGAGGCCGCTGGTCGGCTCGTCGAGCACCAGCAGTTCGGCCTCGTGCGCCAGCGCAAACGCCATCTGCATCTTCATGCCCATGCCGCGGGAGAACTCCTTCACCCTCAGTCGCCGCGAGGCCCCGGCCCACTCGCACAGCTCGTCGAAGACCTGCTGGTTCCAGCCGGGGTAGAACGGGCCGAGCAGCCGGGAGATGTCACGGACCCGCCAGCGGGAGGGCCAGCACGGCCGGTCGAGAACCACACCGACACGGGTCTTGTCGATCATGTGCGCCACTCCGTTCCCGGGGAGCACGGCACCAAGGGCAATCTTGATGGCGGTGGTCTTGCCCGCACCGTTGGCCCCGACCAGGCCCATCACGTAACCGCGCGGCACGTCCAGATCGATGGGGCCGAGGCGGAACTCCTTGTACTCCTTGGTGATTCCTCGAAGCCTGAGAGGGCTGTCGTCGTTCATGTGTCCTCCCCGGGGTTGAGAATGAGCTCGAGAATGGCGCGGATCTCGTCGTCATCGACGTCAGCCAGCCGTGCGGCGGCAACACCATCCGCGAAATGGGCCTCCGTCTCGCGGAGCACCTGTTCGCGAACGAGCCCGGCGTCACGCGGCAGGACGAAGTACCCCTTGCCGGGAACGTTGGCGACGAGACCGTCGGCCACCAGTTCCGCGTAGGCACGGGTGGTGGTGATGACGGAGACCCTGAGGTCGCGAGCGAGGGCGCGGATGGAGGGCAGCACATCCCCCTCGGAGACCTCACCGCGCAGGATCGCAGCCTTGATCTGATCCTCGATCTGGACGTAGATCGGGATCCCCGCGGTGTTCGACAACACGATATCCACCACATCCGCCCTTCTGTATATATGCAGCATATACAGTCAGCACGGTAGGCGCAAACGCATGGCGGGGTGCCCACACGAAACCTGCACATCTCGGCAAATTACGATATTCTCTATCCATAGATATCAAACATCGCAATTTTGTCAGGAGCGTGACATGCCCTTCAACGTCCTTCTGGGTGGCAACGGCTACATCGGCCGCGAGGTCACCAGCCAGTGGCTGGACGCGGACCCCGAGGCCCGTTTCGTCGTGATCTCGAGCAGCGGGAAGAACTCCCTGGTCTCGGACCGGGTCACCACCGTCGCCGCGGATGCCACCAGCTACGAGGCGCTCGCCGAGGCCCTTCCCGAACGGTTCGACACCATCGTCAACTTCTTGGGGCATCCCGCGAAGAGCGAGGAGGAAAACCAGCGAATCAACGTGGCCCCGGTCCGGGCCATGAAACGTCTGGCACAGGAACGAGGAGCCGATGCGATCGGGTACGTCGGGGGAATCCTCGGTCCCAGGAGTTTCACCGAGACCAAGAAACGGATGATCGAGGATCTCAGGGATTCGGGCCTGCCTGTGGCGGTCGTGGAACCGACGATCGTGTACGGCGGAGGCCGCAGGGATACCCTGAGCCGCATGGTTCCCCTGTTCAAGTTCCTCGGCCTGTTCTCCGCGACGTTCAAACCCGTGCTCGTGAGTGATGTGGCAGCCGGTCTCGTGGGCCAGCTGCGCGACGCGACGAACCGAGCCTGAAGCCACGAGAGTATCGACGTGCGAATGAACAAGAGCACAGAGCAGGCGGTTTTCGCCATGCTCATGCTCGCTCTGCAGAAACATCACCGGCCCGTGCGGTCGAGCACACTGGCTCGGGTACTCAGGGTCTCCGACTCCTATCTGAAGAAGGTCCTGAAGGCCATGGTGGACGCCGGGTTGCTCCAAGCGGTCGCGGGCAGGGACGGCGGCTACTGCCTGACCAGGCCGATCACCGAGTTCACCTACGGCCACGTGTTCGACGCTCTTGAAGGGTTCGAACACCCGGTGACCTCGACCGCCCTCGCCCGCGCCGTCTACGAACCCAGCGACCACCTGGAGGCGAGTATCGCGCTGGTGGACGAAATCCACGCAAAGGCTGCCACGGCATTCATCGCCGAGCTCCACCAGCTGCCGCTGGCACGGCTCCTCGTCCCCGATGCCCTCGCTGACGGGCTGATCGACTGGGAAGCCGGGACGGGCGGGTGACGCAACCAACCGGCGACGTCCCCGCCCGTCCCAGACCTCGGTTTCTGCTTTTCGACGGTCGGTGCCCGATGTCGCCCGACCGCTACTCGGCCGCGAGGGCCTCCGTCGGAGTGGCATTGGCAGCGCGCCTACCGGGCAGCACCGAGGCGAGAGCCGCCGCGACCACACAGACCAGGATCAGACCGCCCGTGTAGAGCAGGTCGACGGAGAACACCGCCTCGGGTCGGGAGGATTCGTCCATCATCCCGAGCGAGGTGACCACCCCCAACCAACCGAAGAACGAACCGGCCGCGACACCCATCACGATGCCCACCACGGCCAGCAGCATCGCCTCGGCCAGCAACATCAACCGGAGCGACCTGCGCTGCATGCCGAGGGCCCGCAGCAGCGCCGACTCGCGTTGCCGCTCGATCACCGACAGACCGAGGGTGTTGCCGACACCGACCAGGGCGATCACCACGGCGACGCCGAGTAACGCGGTCAGCACCATGAGAAGCACGTTCACGATCTGCTCCAGTATCCCTGCCATGGCAGCGCCACCGCCGATTTCAACCTCGGAGGCCAGGGGAGAAACCACCTTCATCACCTGGTTCAGGGCGGTGGCGGAGGTTCGATCAGTCAGCTTGACCCAGACCTCCCGGATCTCGCTCTGCCCGGGCAGCTTCTCGAAGGTCGCCTCGGAAACCACCGCCGCGTCAAAGGGAACCGACTTCGACGAGCGCACCTCGACCTCTCCCACGCCCGGAAGATCCAGCCGGCCGGGCAGCGTGGCAACGGTTTCCGGACTGACCAGGATCACCCCGTCCGGGGCGTTCATCCGGTCCGGGAGACCGAGCTCGGCGCGGGCGGCGTTCACGTTGCGGACGGAGAACCGCATGCGGCCAAGTTCAACCTGTTTGCTGGAAATCTCCACCACCTTCGCTGCCCCCTCGTTCCCGCGGAGCTCCTCCACCACACCGGATTTGAGGGGACCGTCGTAGTCCCGCACGCTGACGTCCACCGGGTAGCGCTGGTTGATCTCGGCCAAGGCCGAGGTGCGCATGGTGGAGACCGCCACCTGGAGCGTGACCACGAGCCCCACCGCGAGCATCAGGGCCACCGCCGTGGCCGAGGCGCGACGAGGATTCCGGACGGAATTGCTGGTGGCCAGCTTGACCGTGGAACCCATGAATCCCAGGAGCCACCCGAAAAGGCGCAACAGCACCGGCACGTAGAACGGTGCCGCCAGCAGGATCGCCAGGGAGAGGAAACCGCCGCCGCCAATGGCCCAGAGCAAACCGCTGGCCGGATTGGCGAAGGCCTGGAAGACCAAGCCACCCCCCAGGAGCAGGAACAGGCAGCAGAACACCCCGCGGGTGATGCCCAACCTTTTGACCCGGGCGGCGCTGGGCACCACCTGCAGGGCCTCGAGGGGGCTGACCCGGGTGGCCGCGAGCGACGGACCGGCCATCGACAGCACGGTTATCAGCACACCGACGAGGACGGCGATCCCCAACTCGCCAACCGGGAACACCAGACCCCAGTAGATGGCGCCCGTCCAGAAACCCGCCATCGCGGCGACACCGGCCCCGATGCCCACGCCGAGCAGCGATCCGACGAGCCCCAGCAGAACCGCCTCCGCGAAGAGCCTCCCTCTGACCTGGCCCGTCGACGCTCCGACGGCCCGCAACAGACCGATCTGGCGTCGGCGCTGGGTGACGAGGATCGTGAAGGTGTTGGCGATGATGATCATGCCGACGACCGCGGAGATCGCGGCGAATCCCAGCAGGAGGTTGCGGAACACGTCGAACCCACCCGTGAGCTGCTTCATCTGATCGGTGCGGTAGTCGTCCGTGGTCCTGACCTTGAAGTTGTCCGATCCGAACGCGTTGAGGGCCTGCTGGATGGAAGTGACAGCGGCCCGGGGATCCTGGGACTTGACGATCCACGTACTGGGCTGCCGGGTCGCCCCGAGGGTGGTGACGTAGGCGTTCTCGGAATAGAGCGAGGGAGCATCATTGCTGATACCGACAACCCGGTGTCCGCTCCGCTCACCCCCTTCCTCTGCGAAACCCACGGTGATCTCGTCCCCGACCTTCACGTGGAGCTTCTCCGCCCCTTTCTTCGCCAGGACGATCTCCCCCTCCTTCGACGGCCAGTCACCCTCCGCGAGGGGTGCCCAGCGAAATTCAGGCGACGGCAGTAGCATGACGTTGCCGTAGATCGAGAAGTCCCCGTGTCCCAGGGGAAGGCTCCCCGAGAGGGAGGCCTCCGCCTTCGTCACCCCGGACGCCCCCTGAATGGCCCTGAGCACCTCCTCCGGATCGACCCGCTCCCCCGCCTCGGTCTTCTCGATCACCACGTCGGACTTCGATACCGCAATCACCCCGGAGCGTGTCAGCGAATTCTCCTCGGTGCGCACCCCGATCATGATCGCCGAGATGAACCCGACGCTGATGGCAATGGCGATCAGGGTCGCGGCGAACCGACCCGGATGCAGCCGGATCTCGTTGATGGCATCGCGCAGCATCACGCCCCCAGACGCCCGAGGCTGGCGAGCATGATCTCGGCGGATGGCCTGGGCACGTCATCGACGATGCTCCCGTCGGAGAGCACCAGGGCGCGATCCGCGTATCCCGCGGCCTTGGGGTCGTGGGTGACCATGATGATGGTCTGCCCCTGGACGCGGGAGCAGTGCTGCAGGTACTGCAGAAGCGCGGTGCCCGTACGGGAGTCCAGGGCGCCCGTTGGCTCATCTGCGAATATCACCTGTGGCTGGGTGACCAGCGCACGCGCGATCGCGACCCTTTGCTGCTGACCCCCGGAGAGCTGGCTCGGACGATGGGTGAGGCGTTCGGCGATCCCCAGGGAATCCACGATCTCCCTGAACATCTCACGGTTGGGCTTGCGACCGGCCAACTCGAGAGGCAGCAGGATGTTCTGCTCCGCGGTGAGGGTGGGAAGCAGGTTGAAGGACTGGAAAACGAAGCCGATCCGATCCCGTCGGATCCTGGTGACCTGCCGTTCGGAGAGCCTGGAGAGGTCCTCCTGCCCCACCCAGGCCGACCCACTGGTGGCACGATCCAGGCCGGCCATGCAGTGCATCAACGTCGACTTGCCGGAGCCAGAAGGTCCCATGATGGCCGTGAACGACCCGACATCGATGGCGAGACTCACGTTGTTGACGGCGACGACGGGCCGGGGCCCGCCCTCCCCGAACACCTTCGTCAGGTTCTGGGCGCCGCATGCGGGGGCCGCGGTGGGTGGAGCGATACTCACGTCGGTACCTTCCTCGATTCTTGAACTGGCGGTCTCAAACTACCTTCGCTCAACGGCCGGAGCATCGTCCTGGAGAACAATTGTCCGCGACTCCTCCCCAGACCACGGTGCCGCACCCCCCGGAGCGCATCTCGGGGTGCTGCCCCGACCCGGCCATGGGGCCGACGGGGTCCTCGACGGCATCCCTGCTGTACCCGAACAATCAATCACACCGGCTCGGCCGGCGATGCGCACGCGATCACCCGGCTGCGGAATGGCACGACGAACCCATGCGGGGGGAGACCGGGCCGCGTTGTTCTCCTCGAACACACGGTCCAATGAGGACAGGAAGCCTTTCAGGTCAAAAACCATGGGCCCACGGATGATCTGACCAGTTCAACCGGGCCGCGGGAAACCTCTCCGCTACTCTATTGACGCGCTCGCCAATCACCTTTGACTCGTCAGGGTTTTGCATTTTGACCCCGGATACAGTTAACTATCGGAGAAGGCACTAGTTAACCGGGGTTAAGATCTGATCATGACCAGCGTCACACATCTCGTAGGCACCCGCTGGGAACACGTCGCGCGGCGGACCGTCGAGAAAATCGTCGGTTGTCCCATGCCGGGTTGGAACCTGTGCGCGGCGTCCTCCGCCCTCGTGGAGATCGATTCCGGGCAGCCGGTGCCCAACGGGAGCCAACCCATGATGTGGCTGGTGCTGAGTGGAACCATCACGTCCATGGTCACCATCAAAGAGAAATCCCACGTCACCAATTACCTGCAAAAAGGAGACGTCTTCCTCAGCACGACCCCTCACGAACTCAGCGAACTACTCGACCTTCCCCCGAACCATCAGATCCTGGAATCCCCACTCGCGCTCTCGCACGAACGTGGAGTGGCGAAGGAAAACTCCATCCTCCTCGGCGCTCCGATTCGTCTCCTCTCCGCACTGGGTAACCGCCACCCCGAATGGTATCGCTTCACGATCGCCACCCTGCTGCGTCTCGTGGCTTATCACACGCACCGCGAATACCAGTTCCTGACCATGAGCACCGAGGAGCGCTACTTGGCCTTCCTGCAGGAATACCCTCGGCTGGCAGCGCGTCTGCCGCAACGCGAGGTGGCCCAGTATCTCGGCCTGACCCCCGTCGGCCTGAACCGCGTGGTCTCCCGACTCCGCCAAAGGGGAGCCATTCCCCGACCGTCGTCACAGGAACACACGGCCTGAAAGGTGCCCGTCTTCCTGCCTGCGCCACGCAGGCAGGAAGACGGCACGTTTCAGGTTCTCAGAACCCCAATGATTTCAGCGTGTGCCGAATGGCGTCAGCGGATTCGTGCATGCAACCGAGTTCCCCGTCGGTCAGCGGCTGCCTGAGGGAACGTCCGGCTCCTTGACGATCGACGAGGGTGGGCACGGAAAGACAGACGTCCTTGATGCCGTGCCAGTCCTCGACGAGACTCGAGATCGGAAGCACCCGGTGCTCGTCGCGCAGCACCGACTCGATGATCCGGGTGGCCGCAAGGCCGATCGCGTAGTTGGTGGCTCCCTTGCCCGCGATCACCTCGTAGGCGGCGTTCACCACACGATCCGCGATCGCGTCGCGGGTGGACTCGTCCAGTTTCCCGGTCTGGCGCTCCCAGTCCAGCAGTGGCACACCACCAATGGTGGCAGCGCTCCACAGCGGGATCTCGGAGTCCCCGTGTTCACCCGCGATGTAGGCGTGGACGTTCACCACCGCGACCTCGCAGGCCTCGGCGACGAGGTACCGCAGCCGGGAGGAGTCCAGCACCGTACCGGAGCCGAACAGCTGGTTGCGAGGAAGCCCGCTGATCTTCAAGGCCGCGTAGGTGGTGACGTCCACCGGGTTGGTCACCATGAGGAAAATCGCCTCCGGGGAACGTTCCACCAGCGGTGGGATCACCTTCTTCATCAGGTTCACGGTGGACGCCGCCAGATCCATCCGGGTCTCCCCCGGTTTCTGTTTCGCTCCCGCGGTGATCACGACCACGTCGGACCCCCGGGTGATCTCAGGGTCCTCCGATCCCTCGACCTTCGCCTGCGGCATGAACTGGCTGCCGTGGGCCAGGTCGAGGGCCTCGGCGCGCACCTTCGCCGCGTTGATGTCGTGCAGCACGACGTGCCGGGCAACCCCCCGGATCAGGCTGGCGTAGGCCAGCGAGGAGCCCACCGCACCGGCACCGATGATTGACAGCTTGTTAACCCCACGAACACTCATTTGTATGCCTGCCCTCCAAACAGAGATGTCACCGATCCGTCACGGAAGACGGCGTTGATGGCCCTCGCTATCAACGGGGCTATCGACAGCACCGTCAGATTGTCGATTGGCTCGGCGGTCCGGATCGGCAGCGTGTTGGTCACGATGATCTCCGCCATGCCCGAGTTGTTCAGCCGCTCCACCGCAGGCCCCGAGAACACTGCGTGGGTGGCGGCGCAGATGACCTTGCTGGCACCCCGCTCCTGCAGCGCGAGCGCCGCCTGGGTGATGGTTCCGGCAGTGTCGATCATGTCGTCGACGAGGATGCAGGTCCTGCCCTGCACGTCACCGACCACTTCATGCACGGCGACCGTGTTGGCCTTCTCGTGGTCGCGGCGCTTGTGGATGATCGCGAGCGGACAACCGAGCTCGTCCGTCCACATGTCGGCCAGCCGGACCCGTCCCGCGTCGGGTGAGACGACACACATCTCGGAGGTGTCGTAGTGCTCCCGGACGTAGTCGCTCAGCACCGGCAGCCCCCAGAGGTGATCCACCGGGCCGTCGAAGAAACCCTGGATCTGGGAGGCGTGAAGATCCACCGACATGATCCGGTCGGCGCCCGCGGCCTTGTAGAGGTCGGCCACTAGCCGGGCCGAGATGGGTTCCCGCCCGAGGTGTTTCTTGTCCTGGCGTGCGTACGGGTAGAAGGGTGCGACCACGGTGATGCGTTTCGCGGAGGCCCGTTTCAGGGCATCCACCATGATCAGCTGTTCCATGATCCACTCGTTCACGGGCGCGGTGTGCGACTGGATCACGAAGGCGTCGCAGCCACGCACCGATTCCTCGAAGCGCACGTAGATCTCGGAGTTTGCGTAGGCGAGAGCACGGGTCGGGACCAGGCTCGTCTCGAGCGTGGACGCGATCTCCTCGGCCAGTTCCGGGAAGGCCCTGCCCGAGAAGAGCATCAGATGTTTGTTGTTCGCGGTCTCGTTGCCCATACGAACTCGCTTCATTCTTTTTTCCTGGCCCTTGCCTCGACGACCGCGGGATGGACGTTGCCATCGCTCTCGGCCGCGGCCCGTGCGGCTTTTGATCCGGGACGGCGTGTCACGACCCAGTCGTCGACGTTGCGCTGCCGCCCCCTGGCCACGGCGAGCCCCCCCACGGGGACGTCGTCGGTGACCGCGGAACCGGCGGCCACGAAGGCCCCGTCGGCGATGTCGACGGGCGCCACGAGCACAGAGTTCGACCCGATGAAGGCGGAGTTCCCGACGTGGGTGGTGGATTTGTTGACGCCGTCGTAGTTGGCGAAGATCGTACCCGCCCCGATGTTGGCCCCGTCGCCGATGACCGCGTCACCGACGTAGCTGAGGTGCGGCACCTTCGATCCCTCCCCGATGACCGCGTTCTTGGTCTCGACGAAGGCGCCGATCTTCCCGCCGGGACCGAGCTGGGTTCCGGGACGCAGGTAGGAGAACGGACCCACGTTGGCCCCGTCGCCGATGATCGCGAAGGACCCGTGGGAGCGGATCACGGTGGCGTTCTGACCCACCTCGACGTCCTGGAGGGTGGTGTCCGGACCTATGACGGCACCGGATGCGATGGTGGTGGCTCCCTGGAGGATCACTCCGGGCATGAGAGTGACGTCCTGGCTGAGGTCGACGTCGACGTCGACCCACGTGTTGCGCGGGTCGATGACGGTCACTCCCTCCCGCATCCAGCGTTCCAGGATGCGACGGTTCAGTTCCTGGCTCATCCGGGTCAGCTGGACGCGGTCGTTGACGCCCTCGGTCTGCCACACGTCGTCGGTGATCAACGCCCCGACGGGACGGTCGAGGTCGTGGGCGTAACGGAGGATGTCGGTGAGGTACTGCTCGCCCTGTGCGTTGTCGGTGCTCAGGTGGGCCAGGCCGTCGCGCAGGACGGCGGCGTCGAAGACGTAGATGCCGGAGTTGATCTCGCGGATCAGGAGCTGCTCGTCGGAGGCGTCGCGGTGTTCGACGATTCCGGTGACCTTTCCGCCGGTGCGCACGATCCGCCCGTAGCCCGTCGGGTCCTCCACCTCCGCGGTCAGCACCGTGACGGCGTTGCTCTCGGCGCGGTGGATGGAGACGAGTTTGCGGAGGGTCTTGCCCGTGAGCAGCGGCACATCACCGTATGTGACGACCACCTCGCCCTCGAGGTCCGGCAGCTGCTCCAGTCCGCAGGCGACCGCGTGGCCGGTGCCCAGCTGTTGTTCCTGGACCGCGGTGGTCACGTTCTGGCTCAGCGATTCGAGGTGTTCCAGGACCTCGACGCGTTGGTGCCCGACCACGACCACGAGGTGCTGCGGGTTGAGCGCCGAGGCCGCCGAGACGGCGTAGCTGAGCATCGATTTGCCACACAGCTCGTGAAGCAGTTTGGAGTGACGCGATTTCATTCGTGTTCCACCACCGGCGGCCAGGACGATGACCGCTGCGACGGGAGCCAGGTCGCTGTCAGGGATGGTCAAGGCGGTTTCCTTCCCTTGGGTTCGCCGGGGCCTCCCCCGGACTCACGGTACGAAACTACCAGTCGTGGGGCCTGCTGGCCCACCACCAGGCCGACCTGATCCACCGAAACGGTCAGGTCCGCTGACCCACTGTGTCGATACCATGAAGTTCATGGTGAGATTCAACACGGACCCCTTGGTCGCACCACTCACCACACAGGAAATCCAAGCACTGAAACAACGTCGCAGACAAGGCGAGTTCGGTCCCACGACGCATGGCCTTTACGTGGTGGGAGCCATCGGAGTGATCGCGCTCATTGGTGGACACATGCTCTGGACGACCGTGCAACTCATCGGGGTAATGGTCTCATCCGGAGATTCACCACGCCCCCTGTGGCAATCGTTTCTGCCGATCCTGATCATCATCGCGATCTGCGCCACGGCTCTGTTCATGGTGTTGCTGATCAGGGCATATCTGCGACGGCAGCGCTCCTGGGTCTTGCTGGCGCGTTTCGCCGACGCCAACGGGATGCGGTTCGGGATCCGTTCGGCGGAGCCCCGGTATCCCGGGCTGCTCTTCAACGAGGGGCGTTCCCGGGCCTCGACCCTTCACATGTTCTCCCCGGCCGGAGTGCTGGCCGACGTCGGCGACTACAAGTACGTCACCGGCAGGGGCGATAACAGGACCACCCACCACTGGCGTTTCGCCGCGTTCCGGCTGCCGCATCCCGTCCCGCACCTGCTGCTCGACGCCAAGGCAAACAACATGTGGATGCTGACGAATCTTCCCAAGGCGTTCGCGTCCTCGCAGCGAATCAGCCTGGGGGAACCCTTCGACAGCCACTACCAGCTCTACGCCCCCGACGGTTACGGCCGCGACGCCTTCCAGCTGCTGCCTCCCCACGTCATGGAGGCACTGCTGAACGCTCCCGCGGTCTACGACATCGAAATGGTCGACGACTGGCTGTTCTGCTACACCCAATCCCAGCAGGACCTGACGAACCCGGCCACCTGGCGCCTGCTGGAGATCATCGCGAACGGCGTGCTGGGTTCGCTCGCCCCGGTCGTCGGCCGCTACTCGGACTCACACCTGCCGGGGCAGGCGGCCGCCCCCGCCCTGTACGGCCCGGGAACCCCGGCGCTGGTGGCGCCGCTGGGCAGACGCCTCCGGAGCGGACCAAACCTGGGGCTGGCCCTCCTGATCGTCGGAGTCATCGGGGCCATCGGATTCTTCCTGTTCATCCAGATGACCTACATACTCGCCAGGTAGCGGCGGGGCCGGGCCGGGGCCGGCCCTACCACGTGAGCCCTCGTCTGGTTAGCCTGAGGGTTCATGGTGAGATTCAACACGGATCCCTTGGTGGCTCCCCTCGCCCCGCAGGAGTTGCAGGTCCTGAAACAGCGCCGCAGAAACGGCGAGTTCGGACCCCACAAGTCGTCCACGTGGCTTCTCGTGCTCATCTTCGTGGTCGCCTTCGTCTTGAGCGCCTTCAACTTCTTCATCGGCTTGCGATTCTCCAGATCCTCGAATCAGTTCCTGCTCTTCGCGCTCTTTTTCTGCGCAGTCCTCGTCACGATGGCCGTCACTGTCGTCAGGAACCTTTTGAAGGCTCGTCGGCGCCGGATGGACTGGGCCCTGCTGGCGCGTTTCGCCGACGCCAACGGGATGCGGTTCGGAATCCGCTCGGCCGATCCCAACTACCCGGGGCTGCTTTTCAACAAGGGGCGTTCCCGGGCCTCCACCTTCCATCTGTTCTCCCCGACCGGGGTGCTGGCCGATGCCGGCTGCTACGAATACACCACGGGTTCGGGCGAGGACAACACCACCCACCGCTGGCGTTTCGCCGCGTTCCGGCTGCCGCATCCCGTACCGCACCTGCTGCTCGACGCCAGGGCGAACAACGGCAGGTGGGGAACGAACCTGCCGGAGACCTTCGCGTCCTCGCAGCGCATCAGCCTGGGGGAACCCTTCGACAGCCACTACCAGCTCTACGCCCCCGACGGTTACGGCCGCGACGCCTTCCAGCTGCTGCCGCCCCACGTCATGGAGGCCTTGCTGAACACCCGGGTGGTCTACGACATCGAAATGGTCGACGACTGGTTGTTCTGCTACACGGGTTCCGCCCAGGATCTGACGAACCCGGCCACCTGGCGCCTGCTGGAGACCATCGCGAACGGCGTGCTGGGTTCGCTCACCCCGGTCGTCGGCCGCTACAGCGATCCACGTGCGCTGGCCGGGGCTGCGGGGAACGCCGGTTACGGACCGGGATACCCCGTTCAGGTCGCGCCGGAGGGCAAACGGCTGCGGCGCGGGGTGAACATCTCGGTCTTCATCGTGTTCGCCGTCTTCCTGGCCTACATGATCCTGACCAGGTTCCTCGGGCTCCCCGGGTAGGAGTCGAACCTACTTCGCTAGTCCTGATTCAAAGTCAGGCGGGCCCTGCCGGAAGACCAACCGGGGAACGGCCCGAACCCCGGGCCGGTCGCAAGTCTAACGGAAAGAAGTGCTCGTTGGGTTTCCACATTCTCGCGTCGGCGTTGCGTTTCCGGAGGATCCGGCTCCGGTGTGTTCATGATTACTGAAGGAGGATCGATCCGAGGAGGAGACATGGAGCGTTGTTTCGGCACGGGAGACCCGCTGTACGAGCGGTATCACGACACCGAGTGGGGACGCCCCCTTCCCGAGGATCCGGAGGAGTCGGCACTGCTCGAACGGCTCGTGCTGGAGGGCTTCCAGTCGGGGCTGAGCTGGATCACCGTGCTGCGCAAGCGTGATGCGTTCCGATCGGCCTTCGCGGGCTTTCACCCGGAGACGGTGGCGGGTTTCGGGGAGGAGGACGTCACCCGGTTGATGGCCGATTCCGGGATCATCCGCAACGAGCGGAAGATCCGGGCCGGCATCTTCAACGCCAGGGCCCTGGTCGCCCTGCACGTCGCGGGTGGACGTCTGGCGGACATCTTCGCCGAGCACGCCCCTCCTGAGTCGCCCCCGCCGAGAAGTCGCGATGAGATACCGACCCGGACGCCGGGCAGCGAGGCCCTCAGCAACCGGTTGAAGAACCTGGGGTTCCGTTTCGTCGGTCCGGTGACGCTGTACTCCACCATGCAGGCCATCGGGCTGGTCAACGACCACCTCGCATCGTGCTTGGTACGTGAGGCGAGGACATGAACACCGGACCCCCGGGGCCCTTGTTTGGGTATCGCCCCGCGGATGCGGGAGACTGGAACCATGCCAACGCCCGCCAGCACACGCGCCCGCCGTTCGCGAGTGCGCCTGAGCTCGGCGGAACGACGCGAACAGTTGCTCACCGTCGCCCGGGAGGTTTTCGCGGAGCGGGGTTTCGAGGGCACCTCCGTGGAGGAGATCGCCGCTCGGGCCGGGGTGTCGAAACCCGTGGTCTACGAACACTTCGGAGGCAAGGACGGCGCTTATCAGGCGGTGGTGGAGCGGGAGACCACCACACTGCACGCGGAGATCCGGGCAGCGCTGAACAAACCCGGCGCGGGTCCCCGGGAAACCCTCGAGCGCGGTGCCCTGGCTCTCCTCGACTACATCGACCGATGCCCGGATGGTTTCCGCATCCTCTCACGCGACTCATCGCTGGCGAATCCGACCGGCTCCTTCACCTCCATCCTCAGCGAGATCGCCATCCAGGTGGAGGAGATCCTGGGGGCCGAGTTCGCCCGCCTGGGTCACGACCCGCGATACGCGCACCTGTATGCCCAGGCCCTGGTGGGGCTGGTCGCAATGACCGGCCAACAGTGGCTGGACAATCGCGAGCCGGAGCGGCTGGTGGTGGCCCGGCACCTTATCAACCTGGCCTGGAACGGGATGGCCAACCTGAAGGCCAGGCCGAAGCTTCTCGTTGAGTTCAAGGACGGGCTGCGATGAGCCAGCCGCGACGCCCGGCAGAGTGACGCAGCGATTCCTTCCGGTAGTGGATGATCCCGGAAGATGCGAACATTTTGTTGACAGTTGTCGTAACGGACTGAAGGAACAGAAGGACGATGAGCGTTTCTGGCCCGGGTGGGCAGTGGCAGGCGGACCCGCGACCTACCTGGGGGCCTCAGCAAGGCCCCGGACAGGGCTGGGCTCCCATGTCCACGAATCCTTACTGGAATCCCCAAGGACCTCGCCCTCAGGCCCCACAGAGTTTCGGGTTCCAGTACGCTCCTCAGCACCAGTACGCACCTCGGCCTCCGGTCCGCGGGGGCGGCAACAATGTACCGCTGGCACTCGGCGTCGTGCTCGGGGCGGTTGTGCTGGTTTCCTTTCTGGCGTTGCTGGCAGGCACCCTCCGCTCCCACGAGCCCACGGCGACGGTGCCGCACGAGACCTCCACCCGTCCCGGCAGCAACTCATCAGCCAGCACCGAGCCGACCACGACCTCCAGAAGAACGCAGAAGTCTGCACCACCATCGTCCCAGCAGACCCCATCACCAGTACCCACCCCCACCACTATATAGCTGAGCAAGAAAGTAAAGAAGACTGATACGACCGACATATGTCAATAGACGATGTAGAAGAGGATCAACGCTAACGCGTGTAGTCTCTGTATATTTTTTTTTTTCAAGCAGAAGACGGCATACGAGATCCTCTCTGGTCTCGTGGGCTCGGAGATGTGTATAATAGTCAGACCTCAGCTGGCCCGATCTGACCGGCTGCCCCAAGGCATCCCACGCCGATTCCATGGCCGAGATGAAGAAGCAGGTGGAGGCAGGAATTGAGTGTGTGCAGAAAGCCTGGAAGCCGGTGTTCGAACGACTCGGGTATTCCACCCATTCGGTTCCTGTCTACTACTTCGAGGGCGACACAGCACACTCACCGTGTGGAAGTATGCAGGCTCCCGCCGTGTACTGTTCCGCCGATGGCGGCAGCCTGTACTTCGGCACCAAGCTGCTGACGGACAGCGTCGCAAGCGAGATCTGGATCAAACTCATGATCTTCCACGAGTACGGACATCACATCCAGAACCTCAGCAAGGTGCAGGCGGTCCGACACCAACTTCCCAGCGGCAACGAGACGGCGCGCCGGACAGAGATACAGGCCGAATGCTATGCGACAGGGATGCTGCGCAGCGACGACTCCTTCCAACTAACCCGGGCAAACTACGAAGAGGTTCGCAAGAGCATGCAGAGCTTCCTCGACGACGGCATCCACGGCAGCCCTGAGTCGCTGCTGTACTGGGGCATGCGGGGTTTCCACTCCGAGACCATCGGCGGGTGCAACACCTGGGTGGTGGGCTCGGAGAAGGTCAGGTGATCACCCGGAGGCAAGCAGCAGACGGCGAAGCATCGCCGCGAGATTGTCACGTTCATGGAGATCCCATCCGGCCAGCAGCGATTCCTCCAGTTCGACCAGCGTCCCGAGGGCCTCGTCGACGGCCCGGCGGCCGGCGGCGGTGAGCCCGATGAGGGCGGCTCGGCCGTCGCTCGGGTCGGCATGGCGGGTGACCAGCCCCCGGGCGCGAAGCCGGTCGACCCGGTTGGTCATGGTCCCGGAGGTGACGTGGGTCTGCTGCAGCAGCTGGCCCGGGGACAGCCGGTAGGGCCTGCCGGCGCGCCGCAGTGCCGCCAGGACATCGAACTCCCAGATCTCCAGGCCGTGTTCGGCGAAGCAGTATTTGCGCTCCGCGTCCAGGAGAGCCGCCAGCCGGTGGATCCGCGACCACACCCCCATGGGGGATGTAGCGAGGTCGGGGCGTTCCCGGTGCCACGCGGCCATCACCTCGTCGACCTCGTCCATCCCTGCTCCTTCAGCTCACGACCCGCGCACCCGACACGGGCCCGTGGACGCGACGAACGGCACGAACCCGGGAGGACAGCACCAGCCGGTCGGAGATCGCATCGGCCGCGGCCGGGGCCCCGGCCAGGAAGGCGATGGTGGGACCGGAGCCGCTCACCAGGGCACCGACCGCCCCTGCTTCGCATCCCATCGCCAGAACGTCGGCCAGCTCGGGCTGAAGATTGATGGCCGCCTGCTGGAGGTCATTGCCGAGCAGCGAACCCACGCCAGAGGTGTCACCATCGGCCAGGGCGGCCAGCAGGCCGGGGTTGATGTCGGTGGGCCGGGGCTCGCTGATGCGGTCGAACTCCCGGAACACCGCCGGGGTGGACAGGCCGTGATGGCTCAGCGCCAGCACCCAGTGAAACCTGCCCCGCACCGGTACGGGCCTCAGTTTCTCCCCCCGTCCGGTGCCGACGGCGGTGCCGCCGTGCAGTAGGAAGGGCACGTCGGCGCCGAGCCGGGCCGCGAGAGCGTGGAGCTGCTCCGCGTCCAGGCCCGTCCCCCACAGCCGGTCGCAGGCGACCAGGGTGGCGGCGGCGTCGGCCGACCCCCCGGCCATGCCTCCCGCGACGGGGATGCGTTTGTGGACCCGGATCTCCGCCCCGAGGTTCCCCGTCCCGCAGGTCTCGGCCAGCAACCGGGCCGCGCGGACCACGAGGTTGGTGTCGTCGACGGGCAGGCCGGAGGCGCCCTCGCCCCGGAAACTCACCCGGAACACCCCGGCCTCGGCGGGCCGCGCCGCCAGGTCGTCGAACAGCGACACCGCCTGGAAAAGGGTCCCGAGGGCGTGATAGCCCTCGGTGTCGGTGGCCCCGACGTTCAGCGCCAGGTTCACCTTGGCCGGCACCCGCACCCGCACTTCTTTCACGGGCTCAACCTACCTGCTGCCTGCTCGCGATGGCTGCGAAGTCCGCGACGTCCAGGGCCTCGCCCCGGGCCCGGGGATCGATGCCCGCCGATTCGATGGCCCCGGAGGCCGCCGCCGAGGAACCGAACATCCCCGACAGCGCCGCCCGCAGCATCTTGCGGCGCGACGCGAAGGCCGCGTCGATCACGGCGAAGGTCCGTTCCCGGGTGGCGGTGGTCGCGGGTGGGTCGCGGCGTTCCAGCCGCACCAGCCCCGAATCGACGTTCGGCACGGGCCAGAAAACCTTCGGGGGTACGGTGCCGACCCGTTTCGCAGAGGCCCACCACGCCAGTTTCGCGCTGGGCGCCCCGTAGACCTTCGAGCCGGGTTGCGCCGCGAGCCGGTCGGCGACCTCCAGTTGCACCATCACCAGGCCCCGCCGCCACGACGGGAAGTTCTCCAGGAGGTGCATCAGCACCGGCACCGACACGTTGTAGGGCAGGTTCGCCACCACCGCGGTCGGTGGCCGGCCCGGCAGTTCCGTGACGGTCATGGCGTCGGCGGCCACCACGTTCAGGCGCGCCGCCGCGTCCCGGCCCAGTCGTTGCGCGACGGTGGCCCCCAGTCTTCCCGCGAGGCGTTCGTCGATCTCGACGACGCTCACCTCGCTCGCCGCCTCCAGCAGTCCGAGGGTCAGCGACCCCAGCCCGGGTCCGATCTCCAGCACCACGTCGTCGGGTCCGATCCCGGACAGCGAGACGATGCGCCTCACCGTGTTGGCGTCGATGACGAAGTTCTGGCCGCGCTGCTTGGTGGGGCGGAGCCCCAGTTCGGCGGCGATGCGCCGCACCGATGCGGGATCGAGCAGGCCGGTATCAGTCATCGCCGCCCCAGCGGGTCGCGTAGGCGGCCTCGGTGTTGGCCGTCACCAAGCGGCAGAAATCGGCCAGGCCGACGCCGAGCAGCTCGGCCAGGAAGGCGACGGTGTGGGGCAGCAGGTAGGGGGCGTTGGGTTTGCCGCGCTGTGGTTTCGGCGTGAGATAGGGCGCGTCGGTCTCGACGAGGATGCGTTCCGGGGGCGTCGCCTTCGCGGCCTCCCGCAGCGACCCGGCCGACCCGAAGGTCACCACCCCCGGATAGGACAACCAGAAACCGCGTTCCACGCATTCGCGGGCGAAATCCGTGTCCCCGGAGAAGCAGTGCATCACGACCCGTTCGGGAGATTCCACGGAGTCGAGAACCTTCAGGACATCGGCGTGGGCGTCACGGTCGTGGATGACGAGGGTGAGGTCTCGTTCCCGGGCCAGGTCGATGTGGAACCGGAAACTGTGGGCCTGGGCCTCGCGGGCCCCCGCATCGCGGGTGCGGTAATGATCCAGGCCGGTTTCACCGACCGCCACCACCCCGGGCAGCGCTGCGAGGGCGGGCAGCTCCGCCAGTTCGGCGTCGAGGGCCGCCAGCCCGTCGCGCTGGAAGAGCCGGGCGGCGTCGTTCGGGTGGATGGCGACGGCGGCCCGGACCCGGGGATCGGTGGCCGCCAGCTGCGCCGCGGCGCGCGACGAGGGCAGGTCGCAGCCGACGTCCACCACCCCGGCCACCCCGACGGAGCCCGCCACTTCGAGCGAATCCGCGACGCCGAGGCCGGAGTACTCGGCGGTGGATCCCAGATGGGTGTGATTGTCGATGACATGCGCGGGAAGCATGTCAGGCGCAGCGGGCAGATGTTGTGGAAGGCTCATTGTCCCTTCTTCCTGGCCGCCAGCGCGGCCTCGTAGAGTTCCTTGCGCGGGACCCCGAGCAGATCCGCGACGGCACGCACGGCCCCGGACAGTTTCTCACCGTCGGCGACCCGGGAGGCCACCAGTTCGAGGGCCTCGTCCATGTCGACCCGGAGAGGTACCGCCCCTGCGACGACGACGGTGACCTCGCCGCGCACCCCACCGGCAGCCCAGGCGGCCAGCCCGGCCAGGTCGTCCCGGACGATTTCCTCGTGGGGTTTCGTCAGTTCCCGGCAGACCACGGCCCGCCGGTCCGGGCCGAGCGCCTCGGCCGCGTCGAGCAGCCATTCGTGGAGCCGGTGCGGGGCCTCGAAGAAGATCATGGTGCGTTCCTCGGCCGCCAGTCCCGCCAGCCGGGCACGCCGCTCCCCGGCTTTTCGGGGCAGGAAACCCTCGAAACAGAACCGGTCGCAGGGCAGACCGGAGACCGCCAGCGCAGTCAGCACCGCCGATGGCCCGGGAACGGCGGTGACCGGCAGGTCGCGTTCGACGCAGGCCGCCACGAGGCGGTACCCGGGGTCGCTGACAGACGGCATGCCCGCGTCGGTGACCAGCACCACCTCCTGCCCGTCGGCCACCGCCCCGGTCAGTTCGGCGGTGCGAGCGGCCTCGTTGCCCTCGAAGTAGGACAGCACCCTGGCGGTGGTGGCCACGTCGATGCGGCGCAGCAGGGTGGCCAGGCGGCGGGTGTCCTCGGCGGCGATCACATCGGCGGCCGCCAGCACCTCCCGCAGCGCCGGGCTGGCGTGGGTGTGCGAACCGATGGGGGTGGCCGCCAGCACCAGCCGGCCTCGCGTGGGTTCCATGCCGGTCAGCCTACGGGTTTCGTGTCAGCAGAGACAGCAGCGGCAGAGGTCGCGATCCGTTCTCCCCCTCCCCCTAGACTGTCCGCGTGGTGAGGACTATCGAGGCGCTTGAGGACGGTCGACTCCAGGATCGGCTGGCCGGCTGGTTGGTGGCGGTGGGTCTCGCGGTGTTCGCCTTCCTGACGCGCGTGCGCAACCTCGGTTTCCCCGGGAAGATCGTCTTCGACGAGACCTACTACGCGAAGGACGCCTGGGGGCTGCTGCGCTCCGGATACGAGAGGCAGTGGCTGGACAACAAGCAGTTCGGCACGGACGCCAAGATCGCCGCCGGGGACCTGAGCGGTTTCACCGAGAACCCGGCCTACGTGGTGCATCCGCCGCTGGGCAAGTGGCTGATCGCGATCGGGGAACACTTCTTCGGGATGACGCCCTTCGGGTGGCGGATCTCGGCCTGCGTGTTCGGGGCTCTGATGGTGCTGCTGACGGTGCGGCTGGCTCGTCGTCTGTCGCGTTCCACGCTGGTCGGGGGCATCGCCGGGTTGCTGGTGACCTTCGACGGCCTGGCCTTCACCATGAGCCGGATCGCGCTGCTGGACATCTTCCAGGCCACCTTCGTGCTGGCCGCAGTCGCCGCGCTGGTCGCGGATCGCGACTGGTTCCGGCTGCGTTTGGCCGGTTACCTGCGCGGAAACAACCTGGACTCCCTTGACGGCGCATACGGGCCGCCGGTGCTGTGGCGGCCGTGGCGGCTCGTCGCCGGGTTGATGTTCGGGGCGGCCTGCGCGGTGAAGTGGAACTCCGTCTACGTGGTGGCGGTGTTCGGGATTCTGACGGTGGCCTGGGACATCGGGGCGCGCAGGCTCGCCGGGGCGGGGATGCGGCGCGAGGTCACCTGGCTCACATGGAGCGTGGCGTCGGTTTTCATGATCTGTGCCACGATCATCGCCGGCTCCCGCATCGGTTACGTGCAGGCCGCTCTGCTGGTCGGTGCCGTCGGGGGCCTGATCCTCTACGCCCACGTCCTGGGCCTGTGGAGGTCGCTGCTCGGGGACGCCCCCATGGCCTTCCTGTCCACGGTGGTGGTGGCGATCCCCGTCTACATCGCCTCGTGGACGGGCTGGTTGACCACCTCGGGGGGTTACCTGCGTGACTGGGGGACCAAAAACCCGGACAATCCCGTCGTGAAACTGCTCGGGGCCGATCTCGGGGCGTTGTGGAACTATCACGTCTCGGCCTTCTCGTTCCACACGGGCGACGGCATGATGGTCAACGCGGAGCACCCCTACGAGGCCCATCCCCTGGGCTGGTTGGTGATGGTGCGGCCGATCGGCATCGACGCGCAGAACGACATCCAGCCGGGTGATCAGGGTTGCGAGGCCGTCGGCACCACCTGTCTCCGGGTGATCTCCGGCATCGGCACCCCCGTGCTGTGGTGGATGGCCTGCGCCGCGCTGGTCGCGGGCATCTGGTGGTGGCTGGGGCGGCGCGACTGGCGGTTCGCCGTTCCCGTCCTGGGTGTGCTGTCGGTGTGGCTACCGTGGTTCCAGTTCGCGGCCCGCCCCCTGTTCTTCTTCTACGCCATCGTGCTGCTGCCCTTCTACGCGACGGGGCTGGCGATGGCGCTGGGCAAGATCCTCGGCCCCGCGAATCACCCGAAACGCAGGGTCCGCGCCATGCTGGTGGGTGTGGCGGTCGGTGTGGTGATCCTGCACTTCACGTTCATCCACCCGATCCTCACCGACGCCCTGCTGACCCGGCCCGAGTGGCTGTCGCGCATGTGGTTCGGCACCTGGATCTGACGCGGGCCGGGGCGACCGGCTTCGGGGTCAGTTCTTTCGCTGATGTCTCGGACGTTCGAGGAAACAGGCGATGACGGCCACCGCGAGAATCGAGGCGGCGGGCAGCAGCAGCGTGCCCGACATGGCCGAGGCGATGCCGTCGGGGGTCCGTCCCGAGGCGGCCAGCAGAGTACTCATCACGGTGGCGACGACGGCGCTGCCGAGCACCGAACCCACCTGCCGGGTGGCGTTGTAGACGCCCGACCCGGCGCCGGCGTGCTTCATCGGGAGATTGGCCGTCGCCGCGGCCGAGAGGGGGCTGAACACGAAACTACTCGCCACCCCGGTGAAGGTGAGTGCTGCGACCGGAACCCACACCGGGGTCGTGGTGTCGAGGAAGTGCCCCGCGACCAGCAGGGAGGCCGCCCACACGCTCCCGCCGAACAGGGTCAGGTAGCGGGGGTGCACCCGGTTGACGAGTTTCCCGGTCCAGTTCGCCAGGATCATCGTCGCAACCGCAGCGGGGGCGTTCATCAGGGCCGACAGGAGCGGGCTCAGCCCCCGGGCGTCCTGGGCCCAGATCATCAGCGGATACGGGGTGGTGACGGTGGTGATCCCGACCAGGGCTATGGCGAGGTTGGCCACGGAGAAGTTCCGGTCGGCGAACAGCTTCAAGGGCATCAGCGGTTCGTTCGGGTTGAACCGCTGCCAGATCACGAAGGCGATCAGGAAAACGCCACCGACCACCAGGAGGGATGTGACCGTGACGGGACCGTGGATGACGCCCCAGTCGTGGGAGCTGGCCTCCTGCAGACCGAAGACGATGCAGAACAGCCCGGCCCCGGAGAGCGCGACCCCGAGCCAGTCGAACCTGCGCGTGTGCTGCTCCAGGTCCGGGACCAGCCTGAGCGCCGCGACGTAGCCGGCCGCACCGATGGGGACGTTGATGAAGAAGATCCACTCCCAGCCGAGTGTCCCGATCAGAAGACCTCCGAGGATGGGGCCGACGAGCATCGCCAGCCCGGCCGTGGCGCCCCAGATGGCCATCGCCTTGCCGCGCTGGTGGGGCGGGAACAGGCGGGTGATGACGGCCATCGTCTGCGGGGTCATCAGGGAGGCACCGAACCCCTGGACCACCCGGGCGGCGATCAGCAGCTCCACAGTGGTCGTCAGTCCGCATCCCAGGGACGCAAGGGTGAAGACCACGAGCCCGGCCAGATAGACCTGTTTCGGCCCGAGCCGGTCCCCGAGGCGCCCGGTGATCAGAAGCGGCACCGCGTAGGCCAGCAGGTAGGCACTTGAAACCCACACCACGGAGGTGACGTCCGCGTTCAGTTCGCGCATGATCGTCGGGGTGGCGACGGTGACGATGGTGGTGTCGACGAGGATCATGAAGAACCCCACCACCATGGCCCACAACGACCGCCATGCCATGGGCTGTTCACCGGGGGCAGGCTGGTTCATGGGGCTCCTTGGTACTGAGACGTGTTCTGCAAGGACAATAGTGCGGTGGACGTGTACTGGAACCACAACACCGCCTACCACCCGTGGATCACACGCATCGCACGGGCGCGGGGACACCGTGATGTCCTCGACGTCGGTTGCGGTGACGGGCTCCTGCTGCGCAGGCTCGCCCCGGTGGCGCGCAGCCTGACGGGCATCGATCCCGACGCCGGCTCCCTCACCAGGGCAGGGCAACGGCTGGCCGGTGTCGGCCGCACAACGAACGTCACACTCCGTCAAGGGATTTTCCCAGATCTACACGTCGACCGGGATTTCGATCTCATTGTTTTCGTCGCGTCGCTGCACCACATGGATCTTCGCGACTCGCTCGCCGGGGCCGCCCGGCTCCTGAGGCCCGGCGGTGATCTGCTCGTGGTCGGCCTGTCAGCCACCCGGACAGCCACCGACTGGGCCTGGTTGGCGCTGACGTGGCCGTTCGCGTGGTGCGCATCGGCGTGGCACGAGGAGACCCGCGATGTCGGAGTGGTCACGCGCGATCCCCGCGAGGATCTCGGAACCATCCGGAAAGTGGCGCGACGGGTTCTGCCCGGGGTGCGGATCCGGCGCGGCCTGTACTACCGCTATCTGCTGCGCTGGACCAGGTCACGCGGCATCGCAGGCGCTCAGGAGTAGGCTCGATCAGTGATGGAGACGGACGCCGGAAATCAGGAGCAACCCAAGCGTCTGCACGCGGCTGACGAGTCGGCGGGAGCCGCTCCGGATGCGCCGAGGCCACGCACCGCGGGACGGCCCCGGGACACCGCACGACAATGGGTATCGGGCCTGGGCGGGTTTCGCGGCCTGGTGCGGAACTGGCTGGCCCGGTCGGTCGCCCTCACCGCCGTATCGGCTGTGATCAGCGTCCTGACGAGCTGTGTGAACCTGGCGCTGGGGGTGATCGGGGCCAGCGAGTGGGTCGCGATCAACGCCGGCTACTGCCTGTTCCTGGCGCTGGTTCGCGGCTACCTCTCCCACCGGGTCGTCGTGCTCCAGACCGATGAACGCGCCAAGGGGTCGCTCGATGTCGCGCGTGCCTACCGCATCCGGCGTCGCGGAGGTCTGCTGCTGACGCTGGGTGGTGTCGGCTACCTGCTGATCTGCCGGCGCATGACCGAGATCGGGGAGCCGCCCCACTATCCGGGCTGGGTCGCGCTGGGCATCGCCACGATGGCCTTCGTGCAGATGGGCACCGCGATCGCGAGCGTGTGGCGCACCCGCGGTCTGCGGACCCCGGTGTTCGGGGCGCTGCGACGCTTCGCCCTGGCCGACGCGATGGTCGCGATGGTGCTCACCCAGTGCGCGCTGCTGACCCGGCAGGGCAGCCCCAACGCCGTCATCTCCAGCGCCCTGTTCGGCATGGGTGTCGGTGCCCTCATTGCGCTGATCGGCCTTTTGACGACCCTCAAGACCCCGGCTGCGAGGACAACCACCACGGAAACGGACGACGGCGGCACCACACACGAATGATCCCCATACCGGCTGGGGCGAGAAGGAAAGGTAGGACACCGTGAAAGCAGCGATCTACAGGGGCCGGGGATCGGTCGACCTGGTCGAGTTGCCGGTCCCCGAACCCGGCGAGCGCGACGTGGTGATCCAGAACCTCCACGCCGGGGTGTGCGGATCGGACGTCTCGGCCTACCTCCACGGCCCGCAGGCCCACCGGATCACACCGGGTAGCGAGTTCGGGCACGAGGTCGTCTCGCGGGTCGCGGCGATCGGTTCGGCCGTCACGGAGTTCACCGTCGGGCAGCGCGTCTACCCGTATCCGCTGCTGGCCCGGGGAGACACCGGGCGGGCCGGAACGCTCGGCGGCTTCTCCGAGTACATCCTGGTGCCCGATGCGAAACCCGGCGTCCAACTCCATCCGGTACCGGACGAGATCGAGGACCGGGCGGCCGCCCTGATCGAACCGTTCACCGTCGCCTTCCACGCCGCACGGCAGGCCGATCCCCGCGACGGCGAGACAGCACTGGTCTGGGGCGCCGGGATCATCGGGATCGGCGTGGCGCTCGGTCTGCGGCGCCTCGGAATCCGGCGGGTGCTCGTCGCCGACATGTCGGATTTCCGGCTCTCCAAGGCGGCCGGTCTCGGTTTCGACACCGTCAATCCCTCAGATCGCGACGTCACCGAGGCCTGCCGGGAGCTGTTCGGGGACGCACCATCGCTCCACGGCACGACCGGCGCCACGGACATCTACGTGGACGCCGCGGGCGCTGACGCGCTCATCGGCACATTCCAGCGGATCGGACGGATCGGGGCCCGTCTCGTGGTGGTCGCCGTGCACGCCGCCCCCGTCGAGGTCGACCTCGCATCCCTGGCCTACGCATCCCAGCGGATCACCGGCTCCGGCGGCTACACCCCGGATGACGTCGCCGCCGTGATGGACTTCCTGAGCCACACGGACGTGGACGTCACGAGCATCATCACCCACGAGTTCCCCCTCGACCGGCTGACCACCGCCCTCGAAACCGCGGCCGATCGCGACCACGCCCTGGGTGTCGCCATCGTCCACGAGGCCGCGACAGGCGCGGCCGGGTAGGCTGCCCCGGGCCGAAGAAACACAGGGCAGCTGATCAGTTCACAGGACGACGACGCAGCAGCCGGCCCACACCGGCCCGCACCTTCGAGGCCCACGGCAACGAAACGCTGCGGGCCGCGTCGACACCGAGCAGCAGGGCCGCCAGGTAACAGCCCGACGCAGTGCCGTTCATCAACTCACCCCTGCCGTTGCCACGGGTGTAGAAACCACCCGGTATCGCGGAGGCCCCGACGACGGGGCGGCCGTGGTCGCTGGGGTCGATGATGAGCTGGCCCGGGGTCACGTCACGGGCCCCGAACTCGGTCGCGGCCCAGTTCGTGAGCGCCGTCGTGGCCTCTGCCACCTGGCCGCGGGCGCACTTCGGGCCGAGCAGCAGCACCTCGTCACCGATGGGCCGGATCAGCCAGGCGGGCGGACCGGCCAGCAGCGTCACCTCCCCGGGCACCTCGACGCCTCGCATCCGCAGGGTGGGCACGTACTGCGGTTGCCCCACCCCCGCCACAGACCCCCACGGACTCACCGCGAGGGTGTCGACGACGGCGTGCGCGGTGAGGACCTCCACGTCCCGCGACCACGCCAGGTTCCGCCGGAACGCCACCCGGGTCGCTCCGTCGAGACGTTTGATGCGGGTGACGGTGACGTCGTGGAGGATCTCGGCCCCCACGGATCCGGCCTGCTCCTCCAGGAGGGCGGCGTAGTCGGCGGGATCGACCAGCAGCGCGGGAGAACGCAGCCCCGCCGTCGCCCGGGCGCTCGCCCCGGCAGGCAGCAGCGAGATCTCGGCCCCGCCGTCGCCGATCAGCTTCAGCACCCGGTTCAGCTCCCGGTCCAGGGCGACCCCCAGGGAGTGGTCGTGCAGTTCCACCTCGGTCAGCTCCAGCGCGCCTGCGGCCGCGACCCCCCGGATCTCCTCCAGCCCCGCGAGGTTGCGCCGGACGTGTTCCCGCGCCGCCTCGTCGCCGTAGGCCCCGGCCATGTTCGCCACGGTGCTGGCGTGCGCGCAGGCCGCGACCCCGTGGCCGATGGCGGCGGTCACGTGCTCCTGGTTCGGATCGAGGACCGCCACGGAAAACCCCTCCGCGGCCAGGCGCCGGGCCGCGGTCAGTCCCGCGACACTGGCCCCGATCACAACCACGTCCAACACCATGACCCAACCCTATCCGGGGTCCGGACCTCCTCCCCCGGCACCCACCCACGAGTCCCCGGACAGCCACCCTGGTTTCGACACGGCCAGCTCGTTGACACTCGCAGGCCGGCTCAACCACCATCGACACGGTCAGCTCGCAGAGCGAGCAGACCGGCTCAACCGGCTTGGGGAAACTCCCCCGAGTTCTTCATGATCGGTGGCGTCACCTGTGCCCCACCCCGGCAGGGGCAGTACCATGCCCGCGACGAAAGGACTGGGCCATGTTCGGCTGGAAGCTGCACAACAACGGAATCCTCGTTCCCGGGGCGGTGGTGGCCCCGACCGAACGGCTCGGTTGGGGACGGACCATCGGGCTCGGCGCCCAGCACGTCGTGGCGATGTTCGGCGCCACGTTCGTGTTCCCGCTGCTGATGGGGCTCAACCCGCAGCTGGCGGTGATGATGAGCGGCGTCGCGACGCTGATCTTCCTGTTCGTCGTGAAGCACCGCGTGCCCAGCTATCTCGGGTCGTCGGCCTCCTTCGTGGGTGTGGCGACCGCCATCTACTCGGCGGGCGGCAATCCCGCGACCCTCTCGGGTGCGCTGTTCGTGGTCGGGTTGACCCTGTTCATGGTGGGTCTGATCATCCACTTCGCGGGCGCCCGGGTGATCCACAGGACCCTGCCTCCCGTGGTGACCGGCGCGGTCGTGATGCTGATCGGCTTCAACCTGGCCCCGGTGGTCGCGAACACCTACTGGCCGCAGGACCCGTGGCTGGCGTTCACCGTCATGCTCATCGTGATCGCGCTCAGCGTGGGTTTGCGCGGCTTCCTGGGGCGCATCGCGATCTTCCTGTCGCTGGTGGCCGGCTACGTCCTGAGCTGGGTTTTCGACCTCGTCCTCGGGCCGCTGCGCACCGTCGCCGCCGACGGCACCGTCACCGAGAAACTGCGCGTCGACTGGTCGGCGGTCGAGGCCGCCAACTGGTTCGGCCTGCCTCCCGTCACCGACCTGGCCACCTGGCGGTTCGGCGGCGCGGGCAACGTCGTCGGTTTCCACCTGCCGCAGTTCTCGCTGGGGGCCATCATCATCGCCCTGCCGGTGGTGATCGCGTTGATCGCCGAGAACGCCGGCCACGTCAAGGCCGTCGCGGAGATGACGGGCGAGAACCTCGACCCGATGATGGGTCGCGCCGTCGCCGCCGACGGTGGTGGTTCGATGCTCGCGACCCTCGTGGGTGCCGGCCCCACCACCACCTACGCGGAGAACATCGGTGTGATGGCCGCCACCCGCGTCTATTCGACGGCCGCCTACGTGGTGGCCTCCCTGGTGGCGATCTGTTTCGGCCTGTCGCCGAAGTTCGGGGCGGTGATCTCCGCCACCCCCGGCGCGGTGCTGGGTGGGATCTGCGTGGTGCTGTACGGCATGATCGGTCTGCTGGGCGCGAAGATCTGGAAGGAGAACCACGTCGACTTCGGCAACCCCATCAACCTGATCCCGGCGGCAGCGGGCATCATCATCGGCATCGGCGATGTGAAACTGCCGATCACCGAGGGCTTCGCCCTGGGTGGCATCGCGCTCGGCACCATCGTGACCGTGGCCGTTTACCACATCGCCCACGCCATCGCCCCGCGTGAGCTCCGGGAGGCCGCCGACGGGGCGTCGCTGATCTACGACGCGCCCGGGATCTACTCCGAGGATGCACCCGATGTTGCAATCGACGACACTCGTCACGCCGACCAGCGATAGCATTCGCGACATGACTTCGCTGATCCACGCTGACGAGGCCGGGTTCTTCGGGGACCACGGCGGTCGTTTCCTGCCCCCGCAGCTCGAGGCCCCGATCGCCGAGGTGGCCGCCGCCTACGCGCAGGCCCGCCAGGACCCCGCTTTCCAGGCCGACTACGAGGCGCTGCTTGCCGACTACGTGGGCCGCCCGTCGCCGCTGTTCCTGGCGGCCGGGCTGACCAGGCACCTCGGCGGGGCGAAGATCTACCTCAAACGCGAGGATCTCAACCACACCGGCGCCCACAAGATCAACCACTGCCTGGGTGAGGGGCTGCTGGCCAAGCGGATGGGCAAGAAGAAACTGATCGCGGAGACCGGCGCGGGGCAGCACGGCGTGGCGCTGGCGACCGCGGCCGCCCTGCTCGGGTTGGAATGCGAGATCCACATGGGCGCCGTCGACGTGGCCAAACAGCATCCCAACGTGGTGCGGATGGAGATGCTGGGCGCAAGGGTGGTGTCGGTGACCTCGGGTGGGCAGACCCTCAAGGAGGCCATCGACTCGGCCTTCTCGGTGTTCGCCACCGACTACGCCGACACCTTCTTCGCCATCGGCTCGGCCGTCGGCCCGGACCCGTACCCGTCGATGGTGCGGGATTTCCAGTCGATCATCGGCCGCGAGGCCCGCCGCCAGGTGCTGGAGAAGGAGGGGCGCCTGCCGGATGCGCTGGTGGCCGCCGTCGGTGGCGGCTCGAACGCACTGGGATTGTTCACCGCCTTCCTGGAGGACGAGTCGGTGACGATATTCGGTGTCGAACCCGCGGGCCGCGACCTCGGCGTGCCCGGCGAGCATGCCGCGACGATCACCCTCGGCACCCCGGGGACGCTGCACGGCATGCGCACGCTGCTGCTGCAGGACGAGGACGGCAACCCGGCGGAGGTGCACTCCATCGCCTCCGGGCTGGACTACCCGGGGGTCGGTCCGCAGCATGCCTTCCTGCGGGAGATGGGTCGCGTCGAGTACGTCACCGCCTCCGACGACGAGACCATCGCCGCCTTCCAGCTGCTGTGCCGCACCGAGGGCATCATCCCCGCCCTGGAGTCCTCGCACGCCCTCGCCCACGCCATCCGGCTGGCGCCGACGATGAGCCCCGACAAGGTGCTGATCGTGAACCTGTCGGGTCGCGGCGACAAGGACGTCGATTACGTCGCCGAGTATTTGGCACGGTAATCAGTCCAGCACTGCTGACAGTTGCTGGAAGTAGTTGTACTTCGCCCATTCCGCACGGTCCCCGATGACGTACAGACGCCGTTTCGCGCGACTGGCCGCGACGTTGACCAGGTTGACGGTTTGCGCCGCCCACGCCTTGGCCCCTGGACGGTCGGGCGCACCACCCAGGACGAGGAACACGACATCGGCCTCACGTCCTTGGGCGGTGTGGATGGTGCCCGCGCGCAGCCTGCCGTATTGTCTTTTCAGAGAGTCCAACGCGTTCGCAACCTCACGGAAAGGTGAGATCGCGATCATGTCGGAGTACGGAATTCCACGTCGTTCCAGATCTTCCAGGACCTGCTGCAGTCGGCGTATCTGGTTGGGTTGCAGATGGGTCTCGTTGATGTTCGCGGGTTCGTCCAGCCATCTGCTGTACGGTATGTCCGACCACATCGATTCGCCGGCTCCCCGGTGCACCCCGTTGACCATGATCCCGTTGTAGGCGATCTGGTTGCACAGCGAGAACATCGGGTCGTCACAGCGGCGGTGAACCTTCAGCGGGGCACTCACCCACATGTCTCGGTCTCCCTGGCTCAGGGTGGTACCGAACCTCCCGACCCGATCCGCCAAGGATTGCACCGAGACCTGTGGGGCGAGCCAGTCGGCGCTCACATCGCAGGAGGCCGCGATGTCCAGCTGGACCTTCTTGGGGATCGTCACCACAGGCGGCAGCTGGAGCGGATCTCCGACGACGACGGTTCGCCGGGCCCGCCAGATCGCCCCGGCGGCCTGTTGTGGGCAGGCCTGCCCGGCCTCGTCGATCAACACCCATCCCAGGGACTCCGCTTCAAGGTTGCCGAACATCCGGCCGAATGATGCGAAGGTGGTGGAAACCAGTGGAACCACGAGGAAGAACAACTGCCATGCCGCCAGCAGTTTCTCGGGTTCGAGTTTCCGGGGCTGCTGTCCGCCAACGACATCCACCGCCGCGCCTAGCCAGTCCCTCATCTGCTGTGCGGTGTTCGCCAGGAAGTCCTCATGCAGTTGAAGAGCGGCCAGGAACAGGTCCGATCGTGCCTCGTCCAGCTCCGGATCAAGCCAGGGAGCGCGCATCTCGCGTTGGTCCCCCACCCAGTCCCGGCCGGGATAACCTGCTCCGAAGCGGCTGCTGTCGCGGACGCATTCCGCTCGTAACTCGACCAGGTGATCCGTCACCTGGTTCAGCTGATTGGCGCAGACCACGTGTTCCCTGCCGATCCCGGCCAGGTGTTCGCGAAGCCGTTGTTCACGGGTTCGGATGTCCCGGTGTCTTTTCTCGACCTCATCCAGCTGATCGGCAACCGCCCGGAATCGTGTTCGCCATTCCCGGATGGCCCGTCCCAGCGTGAAGATGACCTCCAGAATGCCGGGTTTCGATCCCATCTCCCGTTCACGCCTGGCCGCGGCGTCTCGTACCTCTTCCTCCACACGGCTCACGTGTTGCAGAAGCTCCTGCAGCTCCGCCCCAACGGCGTTCCTGTTCTCCTCAAGCTCCCTGACCCTGGTCTGGAGTTCTCGTTGCCGTTCTTCCTCCGCTGGTAGAGCGGACAGTCGTTCCGCGGCCAGGCGTCGTTCCTCCATCAGGTCACGGACCCGTTGCTCGGCCCGGCGGTAGTCCTCACGTGCTTGTTTCCAGCTACGCACCGGCGCCGTCCCCGTCGCCCATTCCTTGAGGCGGGTCTGCATGCGCTTCGGGGTTTCCGGATCTCTTTCCTTGGTGTCAGCGATCATTTTGTCGAACCAGAATTCGGAGCGGAACCCGTTGCGGTTTCTCTTGTTCCCAAGCCGGGCGGCCACCAGCCCCCACGCCTCGGCCGGGGCGGGGGACCCGGGCATGTCATCGCCCTCCGGCTCCACTGGCGTCGCTCCCCTCAGGACGCATGTCGCGATCTCCGCGAAATAGTCGGCTCGGGTGATCCACGGATCGCTGATGACGTTGGCGTTGCGAGCCGGAATTTCGTTGGTGACGTTCTCGACAGCGGCATTGTTCGCGGAGGCGACCACCATCTCAAAGCCAGTCAGTTCGGGACGCAGCTGAGGTACCGAGCAATTCCATCCGTTGGGGTTCTGCCAGCGGTGTTCCGTTCCGGTGAAGGCCTGCCCCGGATGTGTCAGCCTGGCGAGACGGCCGGCCCGCTCCACCACGTTCCCGGCCAGCAGGTCACGCAGCATGGTGGTCTTCCCCGTTCCCGGCGGCCCGTTGACACCCATGAGCCCGCGGGTTGTCGCCAGGTCATCCAAGGCCTGGTTGACGGCGAACTGTTGGCTGAGCGCCAGGCAATGGGCAGGGTTGGTGAGCCATCGCCCGAGCGGCAAGCGATCAATACCGGCGCCTTTTGTCACGACCTCGGGACGGGCCATGACATCCACGCGGTCCGCCTTCCGGATGTCCGAGGATCTCGTCAGATAGGCCTCCAAGGCGCTCCCGGGAATGGCGCCGTCGATGATTGCCCGCCACACCCTGCCCAGGTCGTCGAGAAAAAGGCTGTTGAGGAACTCCAGTTCCTGCTCGTTCCTAGCGCTGACCCGAACGCTCTTGATGAGGATCCTGTTGGTGGCCAGATCGGGCAGTTCGCTGATTTCACACACCCTCTGGGCAGTGTGCAGCAGGTCCGCCAGGGAACCCGGGTCCTGGGCCGGGGGTTCCCGGGTCCCCGCCGCCTGGCGACGTCCGCCCTCCAGGGTGTCGAACTCTTTGCAGAGGCGTTCTTGGGAAGCTGCGAATTTCTCCATCCAGTCCAGCGTGATGATGATCCTCTCACCGGATCTGACCTGATTGGCAATTCGTCCAACCGCCCACAGGGCCGAGGAGAGCACGGCAGATCCGGGAACCAGCCTTCCATCCTGATCCACCACCATACCGGCGCAGGCGCTGCAGCCCGGAGGCCGGGGATCATAGGCATCATTGTCGTCGTGGAAAGCCTTGTGCAGCCACTCGTAGGTTTCCTCGAGCCGGTACATTCCGAGATAGACCTCGTGCCGCCAGACGAAATCCTTCTTGTCCGGGGCCGGCAGCGATTTCCAAGGCAGGGGCGTCCGCGGCGTCCACTCGATCACCTGCAGATTTTCTGGACGGGTGGCGAGAGGCGTGGTTTTCGGCATCGGCTGCGGATTGAACATCTCCAGCAGCCACCAGCAACTGAGAATCTGTCGTTGACTGTCCAAGCTGGTTCGGGGCATGCCTCCATCTTGCCGCCCGCATCTGACACAAACCGGCTCATTCGTGGATTTCGCCGCCTCCCGCCGCTCTCGGCAGTTCGATCGTGACCTCGCAGCCGGGTGGCCGGTTCCGCAGGTCGACGGTGCCGTGGTGGGCCGCGACTATGGTGCGGACGATCGGCAGGCCGAGGCCGTTTCCCGATCCCGCGCCGGGGGTGCGGGCGCGGTCGCCGCGCCACCCCGCGCTGAAGGACTTTTCCAGGGCCTCCGGGCTCAACCCGCCGCAGTCGTCGCGGACCTGCACCCGCACGGTGTCGTCGTCGCCGCTCACGGTCACGCTCACCTCGGTTCCGGGACGGGTGTAGGCGATGGCGTTTCCGATGACGTTCTGCAGCGCCCTGGACAGCAGTCCCGCGTCGCCCGTGACGTCGCTGGAATCCCCCTCGACGGAACCCGTGAGGCGCACGTCGCGGCGCAGGGCGAGCGGGGTGAGGTTCCCGACGAGGTCGGAGACCAGGTCGCTGACGGTCACCGTCTCGGAGTTCAGTTCCAGGGTGCCGGACTGCAGCCCGGCGAGCGCCAGGACGTCGTCGACCATGGCGGCGGTGCGTTCGGCCTCCGCGACGATGGCGCGGTGGTAGCTGGCGGGATCCGGGGCGATGCCGTCCTCCAACGCCTCGCCCATCGCCCTGATCCCGGCGAGCGGGGTGCGCAGGTCGTGGGACAACCACGCGATGAGTTCCCGCCTGCCCTGCTCCACCTCGCGCCGGCGGCGTTCCTGTTCCAGCGCCGCCGCGGCCTCCGCGATCACCCGCTGGCTGCGCAACGCCACCAGCACGCCCGCCAGCAGCGCCGCGGGGACGGTGGCGGCGAGCAGCAGCAGCGGCACCCCCACCGATTCGATCAGCATCAGCCGCACCCCGACCAGCATCCCGACCCCGACGGTCACCACGACGGCGATGGGGCTCAGCAGGGCGGCCCAGCGAACGGAACGCCTCGCCACCCCCAGGGTCAGGACGGTGCACCCCAGACCCACCAGCAGGGTGGTGGCGGCGACGACCAGCAGCTGCCCGGTCACGAGGCCTCCCACCGGTATCCGCGGCCCCACACCGTCACCAGCCGGGTGGGGTGCTGCGGGTCGGTCTCCACCTTCCCGCGCAGCCGTCGCACGTGCACCGTCACCGTGGATGCGTCGCCGACGTCCCAGCCCCACACCGCGCGCATCAGTTCCTCACGGGAGAAGACCTTCTCGGGGTGGGTTGCGAGGTGGGCGAGCAGATCGAACTCGCGGAGCGTGAGCGTCAGCGTCTCGCCCGCGAGGGTGGCCTTCCTGGCGGTGAGGTCGAGGGTGAGGTCGCCGTCGGTGATGACCTCCCGTTCGAACCGGGGTTGCTGTCGGCGCAGCACCGCGTTGACCCTCAACACGAGTTCGCGGGGGCTGAACGGCTTGGCCAGGTAGTCGTCGGCGCCGAGTTCCAGGCCCAGCACCCGGTCGGCCTCCGAGCCCTTGGCGGTGAGCATGATCACCGACGCAACCACCCCGCGGGAACGGATCCGCCGGAACACCTCGAGGCCGTCGATGCCGGGCAGCATGAGGTCCAGGATCACCAGGTCACAGCCCTCCGAGAGTTCCAGGGCGCTGATCCCGTCGGCCGCCTCGGTGATGCTGTGCCCGGCCGCGCGCAGGTAGTCGGAGACCACGCCGCGCACGGTCGGGTCGTCGTCGACGAGCAGGATGTTTCCCATGGGCTCAGGGTAGGGCTGCTCATCCGAATGTGAAGGCATTGGCGCTCACGCCTTTGTCGAAGGTCAGGGTGACGGTGGTTCCCCGGGTGGCCTCGGGCAGCCGCACCAGCCGGTACAGGCGGGCCCCGGAGATCGTGACCTCCTCGCCCCGCACGTCGGCCCCACCGGGTGGGCCGCCGCCCTCGACCCGGACGCGCACCTTCGCTCCTGTGGGGCCGTCCATCACCAGGAACATCTCGCGCCCGGCGAAGCGATAGTTCAGTTGCGCCCCGTCCCGGGCGGCGGTGATCGATTCGTCGCCGGCCGTCCAGTTCCCGGACAGGCTCCACCGGTTGGTGGCGTCGGGGGCGGGGTTCTGGCCGTAGTCGTGTTCCCCGGACTCGAGCCGGGTTTCGTTGCCGGATGCGCGCCGGGTACCGAGGTAGGTTTCCGGGGACTGCCCCTGCGTGGGTTGCGAGGTTTCCCCGGTGATCCCGGCCTTGTCCCCGGTTTCGCCGAGCAGGTCGCGGATCTGTTTCTCCGCCTCGTCGTAGCTGCCCTCACCGAAGTGCATCCAACGAATGGTGCCGTCCTTGTCGATCAGGTATTTCGCGGGCCAGTACCGGTTGTGGAAGGCGTGCCAGGTGGCGAAGTCGTTGTCGAGGGCCACCGGGTACTTGATGCCCGCGTCACGTACCGCCTTCTCGACGTTCTCCGGCACCTTCTCGAAGGCGAACTCGGGCGCGTGGACGCCGATGATCTCCAGTCCGGCGGCGCGGTAGCGGTCGTACCAGGCGTTCAGGTAGGGCTGGGTTCGCATGCAGTTGATGCAGCTGTAGGTCCAGAAGTCGACGAGCACGACCTTTCCCCTGAGGTTGGCCAGTGTGGTGGGTGTGCTGTTGACCCAGTGGGAGATCCCCGCCAGCTCCGGGGCCTGCCCGAGTTGTCCTCGTTCGGAGTTGCCCGCCACCCCGGGGGCCGCGTTGCTCTGGGGGATGAGCCCCTGTTCGAAGGCCGTGAGCGCGGGGAACTTGTCGACTGCCCAGGTCTGGAGTGCCTTGTCCAGGCCCGTCGACACGAACAGACCCACGACGATGAACAGCACCGCGATGGCGCGCTGGAACCAGCCGCGCGGGTTCGAGGCCCAGCCGAGCCGGTCGATGAGCCTGCGGCCCGCCAGGGAGATGCCCAGCAGGGCCCCCGCCATGCCCACGCAGTAGATGCCCAGGTAGATCATGCCCGCCACGGGGCTGGCGGGCAGCACCGTCGCGATGACCCACGCGTAGGTGGGTGAGCAGCTGCTGAACACCGGCCCGAGGGCGGCGCCGGTCAGGAGCGCCCCCGCGGTTTCGCCACGATGGTTGCGGGCCTTCCCGAGGAGACCGTGGGCGGCCTCCAGTTTGGTCCACCGGGCGACCCGCGCCCACAGGCCGGGAAACAGCATCGCAACGCCCAGCAGGATCACCAGCACTCCCGAACCGATGGCCCAGACGCGCGGATCGATGGTGAGGAAGGCGGTGCTGGCTTTCAGCAGCAGCGTGAATACCAGCAGCGACACGACGAGCCCGCCCGCGATCAGGTAGGGGCGGCGCCGGGAACCGTGCCCCAGGCTCCCGCCGACGATGACCGGCAGGAACGGCAGCACGCACGGCGCCAGCACCGTCAGGGCACCGGCAAGCAGGGAGAGCGAAGCGGTGACGATCATGAATCAGCCCCGGAGTTCCTCGAGGAGGGCGTCCGTCGAGGTGCTGGCCCACTGCCGCACCTTCTCGCCCTGAGAGTCGATCTGCACGAAGGTGTGCTGCGTGGTCACCCCGTAGCGCTGCCGCAGATCGGTGTGCTGGTCGTAGTCGACGCTCACCACGGTGGTTCTCGCCGGGATCTTCCCGGGATCGGAGGTCAGCGCCTCGTTGATGGCCCGGCAGGCGGGGCACCACGTGGCGTTGAAGAACAGCACGACCTTCGAGTCGGCGTACGTGTCCTTGGAGGCCTGGTACTGGTCGTAGGTGATGTAGGACCGGGACGCCGACTCGCTGTGCGACATGGCCGCGGAGGGGGACATGGCGCCGGAGGGGGACATCGCCGGGGACATGGTGTCGGAGGACGAGGGCGCCTGGGAGCAGCCGCCGAGCACGATGACGGCGGACAGGGCCAAGGGCAGGAGGTATTTCTTCATGCCCGGGAGTCTTCCGCCGCCCAGATGACGTGGAACAGGGAGAAATCCTTACGGAAGTGTGACCGCTCAAGGGCGTCCGGTCGATCCGGTCCCGTGGATGCGCACGCGAGCCTACAGGTCCCCAATCGTGTCAGCGCGTACTCCCGTGAGGCCTATTTACAGCCTCTCCGAAGCTGGCTGAGCCGGACCGCGACGAAGGAGCAGTCCGTGTCGAAACCACCGGAGCCCGCCGCAATGCCAAGGCACGACCACCAGAGGATTGCGCTGGCCGGTACCGCCTGTGCATAAACCTCTCCGTGCCTGATGCAGCTGGGTGGCGGGCGCGTGGATCGTCACGGTTTCCTGGCCCGGCATCCCGGAGGGCATGGAAGGTGAGACATGTTTTTCTGTTCCAGATCCTGCTGTCGCTTCTGTTCCAGACGGCCGGTCCCTCCCCGGCCCCGCCGGCGCCGACCCCCGTTGACGAGCCGTCCCAGGACGTCGCGCTCCGGGTGGGGGAGGCGCAGACGATCAACCTCGGCGAGGTCAACCTGTCGTTTCCCCACCGTTACGGGGTCACTGGCTCATTCGAGAACCGCCTCACCGGAAAAATAAACGGCCCCAGCCCCATGCCCGGTTACGACCCTGCAGAGGCGTTGCCGGCACTGACCGGGAGGGCTCCGGGAACCACGACCATGACGGTCAGGAACTGCGAACCCGACGGCATCACGTGCAACGACGCCACGCGCGCCTACACCATCACCGTCACCTGAGCGGCCGTCGCGATCCGCTCGTTCTACTCGTCGTGCTGGACGACCTCGAATCCCAGCAGCTCGATGGACATTCCGCGGCGTTCGTCGTCGGCGTGGGCGCTCGTGTCGCGGCCCGCCACCCAGGCGTCGTAGTGCTCGCGGGTGTCCCAGCGGGTGACGACGAAGTAGCGGTCCTCACCGAACCGGGGGCGCAGCAGCTCGAAGCCCTCGAATCCCTCGGCCGCGTCCACCGAGCGTTTGCGGGCCGCGAATCGTTTCTCGATCTCCGGTCCCGCGCCCTCGGGGATCCTCAGCGCGGTGATGTTCACAAACGTCATGACATTCTCCTGAACTGTCGGTGAGGTGATCCTAACCCGCTTCCCCGTCATTCCGGGCCTCGGCGGAACGATGGGCGAGTGGAATGCTCACCCATGTCGATTCCCCGTCCTCGTCGCTGCAGGTGAGTGTGGTCCCGAACCTGGCGACCCGATCCGACAGGCTTTGAACGGATGCCCGGGGTGGTGCCCACGTGGCGGAGACACCGCAGGCGGCGGCGATCCCGGCCATGACCCCGCCCGGAAGCGTGACCGTCCGACGCCCTGCCGAGTCTCCGATGATGATCACCCGCCGGGCGGCCCTGAGGACCTTCAGCACGCGCTGCGGGGCGACGCGGTCCGCCTCGTCGACGATCGCCCACCCGAGACCCTCGGGCCCGAACTCTCCGAACATCTCCGAGAACCCCTCACGGGTGGTCACGACCACTGGCACCGCGAGGAAGAAGAGCTGCCAGGCGGCCCGTATCTTCTCGGGTTCGAGGTTCTCCGGGACCCTGCCGGCGACAACGTCGACGGCGGTTCCCAGCGCGCCGACCATGCGGACGGCGGTGCCGGAGAGGAAGTCCTCGTGGAGTCGCATCGCGGCCAGGAAGAGCTCGGAGCGGGCGGTCTCCAGTTCGGCATCCAGCCACGGGGCGTTGAGTTCACGCCGCTGGCCCGCCCACTCCTCGTCGGGGTAGTTCTCACCGAGCCGCCTCCGATTCCTCTTGATCTCACGACGCAGCTGGTCCAGTTCGGCCCCGATGCTCTCCAGCTCCGGTTCCATCTCGACCTGCTCCATCCGCAGTTTCTCGAACCGGTCCCGGAGTTCCTCACCCCGTTCAAGTGTCCTCTGGTACTCCTGCTCGGCCTCGTGAAGCTCGGCCGCCGCCACGTCGTGCTGCTTGCGCCATTCCCGGGCGGAGTTGCCGAGCGTGAACACGAACTCGGTCGCGCCGGGTTTGAATGCGAGTGTCCTGTAGTGCTCGGTGGTGGTTTCCGCGACCTTCTGCCTCGCCCGCTCCTCCGCCTCCCCGGTGGCCGTCATCTCGGATTCGACGGCGGTGATCTCCCTGTCGACCTCCGGCGCACGTTCCAGCAGGAGACGTTCGCGTTCCACCAGTTCCTCATGGCTCAGCATCACGCGCCGGGCCTCGACCATCGCCCGGGTCAGGCGTTCCACCTTCTTCTCGGCCTGGTGGAAGTCGTGCCTGGCAAGCCACCAGCTCTGGTGGGAGGCCTTGCCGTCCCGCCAGTCCCGCAACCTGCCGAGCATCCTGACGGACCCGGTCTCCCCGTCGCCGGGGTCCGGTTGGTCGAACCAGTACTCGGCCCTGAAGGCCTCCCTGGCTTCCCTGTCCCCCAGCCGGGCCGCGACCATTCCCCAGGCTCCCGCATCCTCCCGGTCCTCGCCGGCGGCTTCCCCACCGCGAATCGCGGTCGCGATGTCGGCGAAGTAGTCCGCCGATTCACGCCACGGCCGTCCCAGGGACCTCCGGCCCGTGAGTTCCTCGGTGCATTTCGCTGCGGTCTCGTCGCTGTCGGAGATCACCACCGTCTCGAACCCGCAGAACTCCTCACGCAGCTGCAGGACGACGCGCTGGAATCCCTTCGCGTCCTTCCAGCCGTGCTCCTCGGCGGTGAACGCCTCCATCGGGTGCGACAGCGACGCCAGACGCCGGGCGCGTTCGACGATGTTGCCTGCCAGGATGTCGCGCAACACGACGGCCCTGTCCGCGTCGGCTCTCGCGTTGATGCCCATGAGACCCTGCCCGGGAGCCAGGTCGTCCAGGGCGCGGTTCGTCACGAACTGCTGCCTCAGGGTCGGCGACTGTTCCGGGTCGCGGGGCCAGCGGCCGGCGGGAAGTCGTTCCGGCAGGGTCAGGGCATCGACCGCGTCGGGATGGTCGGCGATATCCACCCGCCCGGACCCGTCGAGTTCCTCGTCGCGGGTCAGGTAGGCGCGCAGCGCGGCGACCGGCCGTTCGTCGGTCTCCAGTTCCGCGATCACGTCGTCGAGTTCCGCGCGGAAGCGGCTGTTCAGGAAATCAGGATCCGGGGTTTCCCGGCCCTGTTGATCATCAACCCACTGGCTTCTCACGACGATCCGGTCCATGGACAGTTCGCGCGCACCCTCGATGCCCCAGGTTTTCTGGACGATGCGCAGCAGTTCCCGCAGGGAGTCGGCGTCGTGGGGCGGTGGTAGTTCCCCCTCGACGCTCGCACGCCTGGCCCGCTCGAAGGAATTGATGATCTCCCCCAGCCGGGCCTGCGCGGCACCGAACTCATCGACCCATTCGACCCCGGGGCGCTGGCCGTGGGCGATTCTCCCGACGGCCCAGAGCGCCGACGACAGCACCGCGGAATCCGGGATGAACCGCCCGTCCTCGTCCAGCACCAGACCGACGCACGCCCCCCTGCCCGCGGGACGCCCGGTGTGTTCGGTCTCGTCCCCCGAGATCTTGCGGAGCCAGTCGTAGGTGTCCTTGAATCGGTACACCCCCAGGAAGACGAGATGCCGCCAGGCCCCGGGGGCCCTTCCCCGTGAGGAGGAGAGGGTTTCCCACGGCAGCGGATTCGACGGCGTCCATTCGATCACCTGCTCGTTACCGGATCCGTCGGCCAAGGACATCGGTTCGGGCATCGACTGCGGGCTGAAAAGCTCCAGCAGCCGCCAGAACGCGAGGATCCGGCGGCGCTCGTCATCAAGAAGGCCCGGCATGCGTACCATCTTGCCGTTCCCGCCCGTCAAACGCACTTGGCCACTTGTCCGACGACATACGGGATCAATCCGGCCGGGCGATCCGGCGGGCCGCCCGCACCACCGAGTCCCTGCGCCTGGCACGCTCCGCGTCGGTGTCGGGGCCGGTCAGCATGCGGGCCACCTGGGGCACGGAGGACCACCACCCGGCGAGCGACAGGATCAGGAAAACCATGTGATCGGGGTCAATCTCCTCGGCGACGACCCCCGCCCGCTGCCCTGCCACGACGGCTGCCGTCTTGTATCCGTAGTATTCCCGGCGCTGTTCCTCGTCGGGAACCTCGGCGTCGAAGGCGAGCCCCTCCCATCGCAGCAGCCGCCCGAGCTCCGGATGCTCCAGGTGGTAGTCGTAGACCCGTCCCGCGTACTCCCCGATGTCCTCCTCCGCGAAGGAACTCACCGGCAACGCCTGCGCCACCGTTGCCAGCTCGTCGCGGAGGACGCGGGCGAACAGCTCGCGTTTGCCACCGAAGTAGTTGTAGACGCGTTCCTTGTTGACCCCGGCCGCTCCCGCGATCCGCTCGACGGTGGTGCCGTCCGGCCCGTGGGTCGCGAACTCGGCCGATGCCGCGTCGAGTATGCGGCGTTTCGTCGCTTCCGTGTCCCAGGCCATGCCTCGTTTCCGCTTGCCGTGTCGTTCCAACGCGAGGGTTGGTCTTTCGGGGAAACCGTACTACGCTCGAATCCAACGAAAACGTTGGAATTGGGGTGGTCATGCCACGGCTCGCCCGAGCACGACCATCCGGCTCCGGTCGGCCCGGATCGTGACCGTCGGCGGGGCGGGGTCGCTGCACACGCCCGGTGCGCGGAGATTCTGGCAGGATCCACCCTTCCCCGCCCGGACGCTGCCGCGCGGGCGTGCCCACGCCGAGCTGCGCGACCACCTGGAATCGGGCGCCGCGGGTAGGAACTGGGTCTACCTGATCCCGCCTCCTGCCTTCGTCCCCGGGGGACCGGCCACCGGTGGGTACCGGGCATGGCATCCGTCCGGGGATGAATCCGATTTCATCCACCGCGGCATCAGTTACGCCGACTTCGCCCTGGCACTCGCCGATGCGATCGAACAGGGCTGGACGGGCACCCGGCTCATCGGCACGTGAGCGACCGGCGACCGCGTCACGCGCCCGGACTCTGGTAGTGCCGCGACATGCGGTGGAAGAGGAGCAGCGACAGGGGAAGCAGCACCCAACCGGCCAGGGGCGACGCCCACACCAGCCCTGCGGGAAGCGGTACCTCGACGACCCGGCCGAGCAGCGCGGTCGCGGGCAGGTAGGCGACGAACCCGAGCGGGAAGACGAAACACAGGAAAAACAGGCCCGCCGGCCCGAAGATGGTCAACGGGTAGATGCCGAAGGTGGTGACGATCCGGTCGGCCTGGATCTGCATGGCGGCGGCAACCCCGCCGCGGAAGGCCAGCGACCCGATCGCCACCTGGACGGCGGTCTCCACCAGTCCTCCTCCGATGACCGCCGCCACGACGTAGCCGAGTCGCCACCACGTCCACTCGACGGGGGCGAGGAGCCCGAATCCGACGAGGGCCGCCAGCCCCAGAAGTCCATCGCCCACGGTCAGGACGTTGAAGCGCCGGGTGATGATCTGGAGGAACTGGTCGACGGGTCTGAGCAGCAGCAGGTCGTAGTCTCCTTCGCGCACCAGCCGTGCGGTCTCCAGCATGCCGCCGAAGGGCAGCACGTAGAGCGAGTGCGCGGCCAGCCGGATCCCGACCAGCAGTCCCAGCTCCGCGATTCCCCAGCCGCCGATCATTCCGAACCCGTTCAGCAGCAGCGCCAGGAAGACGACGTTGACGCCCTGGTAGGTCAGGCCGCCGATCAAACCGGCGAGCAGATTCGCCCGGTACTGGGTCTGGGCGCGCAGGGCGGCCCTCTCCAGCACCCACCAGGCGCGCAGCGCACCGGGGAGTCGTCGTTCAGCCACCGAGGACCACCACCCTGCGTTCGGCACGCAGCCACACGAGGTGGGTCAGTCCCGCGAGCATCGCGATCCACGCCACCTGACCGGCGATCGCCAGCCATGCGGAGGCACCGTCGAGCTGCCCGAAGTAGATCGACAGGGGTGTGAACATCTGGGCGCGGAACGGCAACCAGTCGAGGACGGTAGCGAACCAGCCGGGCATGAACCACAGCGGGATCAACGCCCCCGAGAGCAGTCCCGAACCGAGCCGGTACAGCATCATGTAGCCGCCGATCTCCAGCGACCAGAAGCACGTCAGCGACATCAGCAGGTTCATCAGCAGCGTGATGACCACTCCCAGCAGCATCGCCAGCAGCCATGGGAGCACCGCCCCGGCGCTGGGCGGCAGGGTCAGCCTCCCGGTCAGCACCGCCCAGGCCAGACCGGCTACCGTGATCGGCAGCTGCGCCAGGAAGGTGCCGACGTTCTGGGCCAGCACCTGCGGGACCAGACCGAGGGGTCGCGTCATGTCCACCCCCACCTGACCGTTGCGCACCCGCGCCTCCAGGGCGGAGAACCGCCAGGGCATCATCGCGGCCTGCAGGCAGGCGGCCAGCACCGCGTAGCTGACGGCCTGGCCGGGGTCGATGCCGTTGACCGACGCCGAATCGCCGTAGACGGACCGCCACACCACGCCGAGCAGCCAGACCTGGATCCACAGCCCTGCGACCGCCATCACCATGTCGAGGCGATAGGACCACGAGGTTCTCAGCGAGTTGCGGATCGTCCCCCGCACCGCAGCCCACCCGTTCACCGCGACGCGGCCTCGTCATAGATCCGGGCGACCACGTCGTCCAGGCTCGCCTCGTTCACCGACAGGTCGGTGATCCGCCAGCGTGCGGTGACGGCGGCAATCAGGTCGGGGGTGCCGATCCGTTCCGGGTCGTGGGTGAGCACGGCCTTGCCGTCCTTCACCGTGGCGGTGGCGCCGTCCGCCCGGATCAGTGCCGGGTCGACACCGGCGGCCGGGGTGACGGTCAGGGTGCGTTCCCGCACGTAGCGGTTTCTCAGGTCGTCGAGGGAGCCGTCGAACAGCACCGTTCCCCGGTCGATCATGATGATGCGCCGGCACAGCGCCGCCACGTCGTCCATGTCGTGGGTGGTGAGGATCACCGTGGTGCCGAGCCGTTCGTTGATGCCCGCGACGAATTCGCGGATGCGGCGTTTGGCGACGACGTCGAGGCCGACGGTGGGTTCGTCGAGGAAGACGACCTCGGGTGAGTGCAGCAGCGCCGCCACCAGGTCGCCGCGCATCCGCTGCCCCAGGGACAGGAACCGCACCGGGGTGTCGAGGAAATCGGTCATGTCCAGCAGGTCGGTGAACATTCCGAGGCGCTGCCGGTAGTCCGCTTCGGCGATGCCGTAGAGGTCGCGGATCAGTTCGAACGAGTCGCGCAACGGCAGGTCGTACCACAGCTGGCTCCGCTGCCCGAAAACCGCTCCGATGTGGGCGGCGTTGGCGCGACGGTCCCGCCACGGCACCCGGCCCGCCACCTCGACCACGCCCGAGGTGGGAACGAGGATCCCGGTGAGCATCTTGATGGTGGTGGATTTCCCCGCCCCGTTCGCCCCCAGGTAACCGACGAGTTCCCCCGCCGCGATGTCGAAGGACACATCGTGAACGGCGACCTTCTCCACCTTCCGGCGGGTGAACAGCCGACGCACCGCCTTGAACCGTCCCTCGGGTTCTGCGGGTCGCTGGAAGACCTTCCTCAGATCTTGTACGTGGATCAGCGGAGGGGATGCGGTCGGTTCATCCGGCTCTGGGTTCGGATTCACGACGCGAACGCTAGCATCCGGCCGGCGTGTTGCCCTTCCAGCGCGCATCTGGCCGGTTCACCGGTTCATGGCATGGTGCCCGATCTGCGGTCGGTGAGACGAAATCCGACACAGGCCAAGGTCACCATGGCCAGTGGCGCCACGGACAGGAGCGCACTTGTCGGGAGGGCGAGACAGGAAATCCCTATCGCTGCAGATCCCGTCATTCGCCACAGCAAGACAGAACAGAATCCGGCGCACGCACATGCAACCACTAGGCTGCACACCCCCACGGGTACCAGCAGCGCCGCTGCGGCTGCCCTGTCCCGGTGTACCGGACTCATGCCGACGCTGGTCAGCGGCCCCAGGGCGGTACGAGCACGCACCATTTCTACGATGCTCGTAACGAACAGGAAAAGCAGACCCGCGAAAAGCGTGTAGGAGAACAGGGGAACAAATTCACGGCTGCCGGTGCCGCGTGGCCCATAAAACATCTGGGCCGGCAGGTTCTTCAGCGCTTCCGAAGCGGATATGGAAGCCATATTGTTGGATTCTTCCAGGACGGTCCACGCCCCGTAGGACGATGCACCTCCCGGTCTGGTTTCACGGTGCGTCTCCCAGGGCCACGCGAGGAAACCGGCTCCCAAATTCCTGCCATCCACGGCATCCGCGGCGACGACCCGTTCGGCTGTCGACCGGCTCCCGATGAGCTCAAATCTGGTGCGTGTGTCCGCAGTACTGCCGTCGATGGGCTCGGAGTTGATCACGAATTCCAGGACACCTGCGCAACCATCCCTTAGGTCTCGGCACGTGGCTGTGGCTTGTGCCTCCGATGTGAATGACTGGCCATCAATCAGCGCAACTCGCCCTTCCGGGTGGGCGGCTCGTGAAACCATTTCACGTGTTCCGGTTTCCCCGGTGGCGCCGAATCCGAGAAAGCCGAGAGGAAGGCCAATAGCCAGGATTCCCACCATCGTGGCCGCATTCATTCTCAGCGCTGGTTGGAGGAGCATCCCGAGCCTCACCAAGCTGCCCGGGTGTCTCGTCAGAAGGCGAGCGAGGAGGAAACTGGAGACTCCTGCGATGGCTGGTGCGGCCAACGTCAGGGACGGTCCCAAGAGGACCACAGTCCCCAGGGTCGCCATCAAATCCGGATCCGTCGTGCCGGTGCCGTAGAACAGAATTCCGAGGGTCACGACGGCGACGATGAACCCGGCGGTCTTCGCGAAACCCCGCAGGCGCGATCGGGTCCTCGCCACATGTGTGACGGGTTCCCTGATCCTGCGCGTGCTGATCAGGTGGGCCGGAAGAACCAGGCCCAGGAGCACACCGATACTGATTGCAGCACCGGGTACGGAGAGGGTCAGCGATTCCGGTCCCATCTCCCGATAGGGAGCGTAGACGGTCCGGAGAAGCACCCACCACACGGGCTGTAGCACGATGATGCCGCCCAGCAGTCCGGCGAGAGCAATGAGTGCGTTCTCACGCAACAGGTAGCCACGGATCCTGCGTTCGGACAGTCCGAGCTGCAGAAGGACGTTCCACGCGGGCTGGCGGAGACGCAGGCTGGCTCTGAGCGCATACACGAGTGCCACGATGACTGCTGGAACTGACACCACACCGGACAACACGAAAGATCCCCGGAACGAGAATGATCCTCGGGGGTCCAAGGCGGCGAAAACCAACACTTCCACCAGCAGGGCTGTATACCCTAGGGCAACAGCACTTGTGAACAACGATAGAGGGGTCCGCCGGGTCAATCTCCACAGGTCACGCATCATCGAACACCCACCAGCGTGGACTCTTCGTTGATCATGAAAACCTCGTCGCATGCCGAGAGCACCTCCGGATCGTGACTCACTAGGAGAACGCTTTTCCCTGTCTGGCGAACATGGTCGACGACTTCAGAGACGACGGCTTCTCTCCAACGAGAATCGAGGCCACTCGTCGGTTCGTCAAGAGCTAGGACGGGCGTCTGCGATAGCAGGGCCCTCACCACCTGAACCCTCTGGCACTGCCCTCCGGAAAGTTCGGTTGGTCTGTGTTCCAGCAGTCCGTCCAGTCCCAGACGTGATGCAAGGACGCCCACGTCATCGTGCACGACACGGACACCAGCGATTGCACACCCCACCCGGATGTTTTCCAGCGCAGTCAAGACATCCACCAGGCCGCCACTCTGCAGAACCAGCCCAAAGGAGCTGGCACGCATCTTCTCGCGATCTCGCGGAGCGAGAGAACCGAATTCCCGTCCTTGCAGGAAAACCACGCCCTGCAGCGCCATCTGGCGACCCGTCAGCACGCGAAGAAGACTCGACTTCCCTGAACCGGACGGCCCAGAAATCCCCACAACAGAACCACGCTCCACTACCAGCTCCGGGCACTCGACTAGAGGAACCCGCGTCGCCCCCTCCCCCACGACGAGATCACGAACCACAAGTGCGTGATTACCTGCTCCACCCATCACAATTCCTCTCCTCAACGACGCAGCCACTTCTCAGTACCACAAATTTTTCAGCCACCTTCAGCAGTTCCGAGTCATGGGTTGCGATAACGATTGTTTTCGAAGAAGTTTTGACGCGTTTCATGAAGATCTCCTTCCATTCATCATTCAAGGCACTAGTTGGCTCATCAAGAATCATGACTGGGCGCGAGGAAGCAAAAGCGCGAGCCAGCCCGACCCTTTGCCTTTCACCTCCCGAAAGGCTACTGGAGTCAACAATGGAATCATGATTATCAATGAACGCTCGCGACATCCCCCAGAAATTGAGCTCCCGAAAAGCTGAAGTCTCACCGATAGATCTATCCAGCAGAACGGTTTGCAAAATAGAATCCTGAAACAAAGGCTCATTCTGACCAACATATGAGACGCAAGACAAACGGCTTTCGATCTCCCCAGAGGAAGATGCAAAAACGCATCTACCAGTCGTCGGTTCCACTAGGCCTGCCATCACGTTTAAAAGAGTCGTCTTACCTGAACCTGACGGACCAGTTACAACAAGACAACCACCAGCCATAACATCGAAGGAAATGCCATCTAGAATCCGGGCTCCACCCTCGATTGAGACTGAGATTTTCTGAAGAAAAATAGAGAACCTGACTTCGCAAGAAATGCTTGCATCCGAAATAATATCGTTCGGATGCACAAGGTCCGCCGCCAGGCACGATAGACGCGATAGAGCTGCTACAGTCATTTGTAGATCTCGGATGGTGCTCAAGATGGCTTGGAAAGGCGCCACCAAGATGCCACCATACATGAAGAGTTGAGCAATCTGACCGTCACTCACCAAACCCATTGGCCTCAGATAGAGCAGCGCGTGCACACCCAGTATTATACTGGCGACTGCCAACATAGATTCTGATACAGCGCCGTATTTCAACGCGGTGCGCAAATTTTTAAAAGCTGCTCGTCGAACTTCAATAAAACTCAAAGATACTGGATGAAAATCGACCCGGTCAGCCGCATAAAGTCGCAGCATGGAAAACGTCCCAGGGAGTCTGCTTACTGCCTGTATGACACTCTTTCGCGCATCCAAAGTTTGACTGGCAACGTTGCGAAGTGGCTCCAAACTAAAAATGCTGATAATTGTTGCTACTACAACGAGAGAAACAAAGAGGAACAGGCCAGGGCCACTGATATATAAAATCCCGATCACGGCACTAACCAATAGCGTCAGCATGCTTACCAATTTTGTCAACGAAGCAACAACACCCTGCACGATTGTGTCTACCTCATTAACTAGCACAGGCGGAATTCGAGATACGATCTCCCCCCGCTTCAAATCGAGCCTAGCGTGAAACAATCTCGCATATAAATCACCAACCAAGCTGATTCTCATATCTTGGGTAAGCCAAGTGCTAGAAATGCTTTGAACAGTATTTGCAAGTATCATTAGAAGCAAGTTTGCAATGATCAAGTATACAAATTCAATACCCCAGAACAATTTCCCGTCTATCGCCCCTCCAGTAAGAACTGGCAAAAGACTTGTAGCGAGTGCAGAAAATGCTGCCGCAGAAATCATTACCACTTCCAGCAATACAAATTTCCGCGTAAGAACATTACCCAGCGGCGCCACCCAAGAAGAATGCATACGATCCCATCGTAGTAAATTTAGGACTAAATTGCGTGTACAACCATCTTTAGCCGCACTACGTCTACATACCAGTCGGAATATCACTCAGCAGATCCCTCACCCACTCCGACCACCCATTCAAAGTCCTACCTTACAAAAGTTCCGCCAGACCACGCAGGCCTTTAGATGTCGCTGCTTGCAACTCAAGACTCATTAGAGATGAATTATATTAGGGATATGGGCGTGGCTATCGCATTCGTTGAGGCTTATTCACGGGCGGCGGATCGCCAGCGAAACCCCTAGCCAGACCACACTTGAGGATGGCTATGAATAAACCTCGTTGTAACACAGTCACGCCCATATCTTTAATTACCGGCTAGCAAAACGTCCAGCTCCAGTGACTACCTGAAGGATTCCCACCGCAGAAAATAACGCTCGCTTCACTGCGATGATCCGGGTCTGCTGACTGCGTACCAGACAGTCTACTAAGTTCCGTCTCAGTCATGGGATTTCACCTCCTTTCAAATTAGAATCTACCAGAAGTATGCCACAGCAGCAAGAGCAGCGAGAAAGAATTTTGCTTAGAAGAAGCCCATTCCTTACTGTCTCGGACAGTCTCTACACCGAAGCTTATTCTCAGCCATCCTCAAGGGTGCTTTAACTAGGGATTTTACTGGGCGACACGCCGCCTGTGAATAATAAACCTCACCACAAGTAATTTTAGAGCGCAACCAAGCTGAAATAGCTTTCAGGAAAATGCGGTATCGACAAACCACACCAGATAGGTTATTGAAAACTCCCAAGCCTTGTTGAATCCATCGGTATTTTCGCTCCTCGGCTACCGCGTCAAGGATTCTTATGATTTGTCAATCACAGGGAGAGAAAAAGGTAGGTACGGAGCGAGGTCACCAGGCTGAGCAATATGCGTAAGGACCCGACCCGCCGCTCCGTAGGCGTAATCAAAGCTGACCCTCATATGCTTATATCCGAAGCAGAAAGCTGCTCTACCCCTATGCGGAGTAGTCTTTCTAATCCACCTTAGCTGGTAACACTTGTAAGGCTCAGCATTTACACTAAGGAGATTCTGAATCATATCCAAGGTGAGCGCGATTCCACTTCGACCAAATAGCAGGGAATTCAGTGCATAGAATTCATTCTGGCAGGCTGCTAGCAAGCCCTCAAATTGGCTCTGCTCGCAAGGAATTATCTTGGCCAAGAAGCCAACAGCAGCAATCGCTGATAGAATACCAGCTGACCCCATCCCTACGTATGGCATGAGCCGAGGGAAAGTCACGTCTGGGCCTAAAAGGGCGCCATCATCCCATACGCAATATTCAATATCGGAACGAATCATTTTGACAGCTAGGTCGAAATCGTTAATATCATTCACGTAGTTCCAGATAGCAATAGCAGTTGCGACTCCGCTCCATCCATAAAGAATACCCGCACTCAATGGCACATTCTTGAGTTTGTCGTAGTCCGCCTCGATAGACTTGACCAAGTCCATGCCGAGACTCGCCTCTTCGGAAGAAATACCATTCTTCTCATACTTATGCAAGAGACCCAAGAGAAGCCCTGCTTTTCCATGGAAAACAAAAGGACCTGCCGCACACAATCGTTCTAAGTTCCGATTCACCCAGCCTGCCAACATTTCAGACGAGGCGCTGCAATCATATTCAGCGATTGCGACAATCATGCCGAGCGTACCCTCCATGAGACCAATATGAGATTCGTAATCTCGAACTATGCTCACGTAATCTACCAAACGCGCCGCATCGTCTTTAATCTTAGAACGGAATCCAGCTTTAGAGAAAGCAGCAATAGTACCCGCAAGCCCTCGGAAAAGCGAAAAATCAGCTGGTGTCAGGAGTTTCGGCCAAGACTCTTTCTTCTGCAAAGATATCTGCTTGACATACTCACGCGCGGTTACCAGCCTCTCAACAACGTCTAAACCAGAGTCCAGATCCGCCGGAATTGCATCAAGGTCGGGAGCTATGAATTTCAGAGTGTCTCGGGGAGTATTCAGATATTTCTCCACGAGGTGAAAAGCTCTGATCCCAAAGCGCTCTCGAACTAGCTCAAGAATACGGAAGGCCTCCGAGGGGAACACGTCCAAGGGACTAGGGGCACCAAAAAAGTAGGTTAGTGCCACTCTGCCAAGCGCACACGTATCTTGAGTTATGCCTCCCGCACCGGGACCAGCAGAATATCCTGGAGTAGTGATCTGATTAGAGAATATATAGTGCGGCTCGGCGGTTTCGAGATCGATAAAGGAAACAATGTTCTCATCATCCACCATTATATTAGAAAGGCTTAAATCCCCATACGAATATCCGTGCAAGTGAAGCCTGTCCAACCCCATCTCGATCTGACTTAGCTGATGCGTGACTTCTGCTACATAGGATTCTATCTCGGCCAAGATGTCTTGGTCCCGTTGCTCGATTGTCACTCTGGGGCAATGCTTTGCAATCCACTTATTGAGCTGCACACCTTGCTTACGTTCAACTATGATGTAAAATGCGCGTTCTGTCTCAAAGGTGTCCAGCAATTTCGGAAATGATTCGTAGTTTTGAACTACCGCAAGTGCAGCGGCTTCCTTGCGCCGTCGCCAGCTTCCATCGCGTCCTAAGCTTTCGATTCCAGCTTCCTTGACTCCCTCCTTTACAATCACCGGTGTTCCATTGTAGGTTGCTTCGTATACAGACCCACCACTCGATTGACTCAAGATAGCGGTTGCTACGAAGGGCAGCTTTGCTGCCGACGATTCGAAACGTTCTTGTTCTATTTTAATCTCATGCGGCACTTCGATCATTGGCGGAACATAAAAATACGGACGGCGCTCGTCTTCAGCCAGCGATCCGTCTTCCATGCGCATATAGCTAGTCAACATTCCTGTGCCATAGTTCATTCGAAGTTCAGGAAATATAGCACCATAGCGAAGGTGTACGATGGAGTTCTTCCAAGGAACATCGGTAAATACCTTAGGACCATCATACTGTTCCAAACTATTCGCTAATAGATTAGCCAGCAGAACTGCATGCTTAGAATCATGCGGATAGATGGTAGCAAATTTACCATGAATATCGCGTTGTGCCTGCCGGGAGAGGCGTTCAGCATAGTCGCGATCAGAAACAACGTGCTTAAATGTTACTTTTTCGACTGCCGCTATACCTGCTATTACCTCTAGTACCGCTTGGCAGTCATGAATATATGGAGAGATATGAATCTTCCAGCCTGCGCTCATAAGTTCCTTCTGCTCTACATGCCTTTGCAAATTCCAATCGCCGCTGTAGCTACTTAGGAAATTACTCTTGAACTGACTGGGTATGGAAAAAGTTATCCCGTGCACTGCACGGTCGGTTCCCTCAACCCACCAGAGAGGGGGCACCTTTTTCGGGAGAACATCTTGCGGCCCGTCCAATGAAAAATCTGTCTCATTTAGCATGATATTTTACTATCCATTTCGATGATTTACTTGATTTTCACCCTTACATCCATGAAAACTTCCCTGCCGTGAAACTTCTTATTACCCGCCCATGAACAGGATTAAAACCCTGCCTCTCACCCTGTTTACAGAATGTAAATGACGGATTCCGTGCACGCAGTCTGCCGGATTTATCATCTGCACAAGATCTTCCACGAACACAATGCCTGGGGGATGGACACCTCGAAACCAATTTGCCCTAACCAAGAGCGCACCACCCAGCGAACATTTAGCGAAATCCCTTGTAGAACCAAGACCACGAGGTATCGTGCACAGCTCTTAATTAACTTGTCTAACACAGACTAGCCAATTCGACCCACTCAGCAACAGTAACTATTGCCCATTAACTTTTGGTCAACCCTCGCGAGCCACCCGCAGATGATTCGCAGGTTGGAGAAATACCTAATTGGTTTAAGTCCATGGGGCGTTAGTGGTAGTAGGCGATCAGGGAGCGGAGGACGGGATGTTGGTGGACGGCGTCATAGTGTCCCGCGTCAAGTGGTTGGCAGGATTTCTTCTTCAAAGGTGAGGGTGGTCGTGCTGGCGCGGTCGAGGTGGACTTCGAGAGGTCGGTTCCAGGCGATGGCCTCGTGGGGACGCCCGGTATTTGTACTCGATGTGGTAGTCCTTGGCCCGTTCGGCCAAGGTGAGCGCGTCGGGGATCCCGCTTGGGAACAACCGCTCGTAGGTCAACGTCTCGAACCCGCGTTTGCGTGACCCGTTCTGCCCGGGGCTCTTGACCCTGGTGCGGACATGCTTCAACTCCGGATGGGCCATGATGAACAACTAGAAGTCCAACGATACGGAACGGGCCGCCGTTGTGGGTCACGATCGTGACCACGGGCAGCACCTCATCGGTGACCTCATCGATTGGGCAGGCAACGGCCAGTGGCTGCCCGAATCAAGGAGTGGTAGTCGGCCAACGTGAGTTCGACCCCTGGCGATCGCATCGTGCTTGTTCCCAGCCAGTGACACATGCCACGGACGCTCACATATTTCGAGTACTAGTCCCGGCATCCGGCGATCCGCCACGTCCCACCGGCGGTGGTTTCGAACCAAGTCTGCAACACCTCGTATCTCAGTCGTGCTGGGCGTCACCGTGAACGGGGAACGCGACGTCCTCAGGTATCTGGGCCGGCGACGGTCAAGAAGGTGCGAGGTTCTGGTGGCAGGCGTTCACCGAGCTGAAGAACCAGGGCGTCGATGAGTCCTCATCGCTATCTGCGATGGCTTGAAGGGCTTTCAGGAGGCGATCAACACCGCCTGGGAACAAGATCGTCGTGCAGCAGTGCATCGTCCGCTCGGCGCCACAGCAGCTTCCGCTACGCCTGCAGGCAGCACCATGAGGTTTATTCACGGGCAACACCTCGGCCAGCGAAACCCCTAGTCAGACAACACTTGAGGACGGCTATGAATAAGCCTCCATGAACGCGATCGTCTTCTCACTCAAGCCTCTCTACATGGCCCCGTCCGAGCAGGCGGCGAAGGACCGGTTCAAGGAGTTCGCCGCCGAGTGGGGCGAGCGGTATCTCCTGTTCATCCAGCTCTGGTGCAGCTCTTGGGCGAAGTTCGTGCCATTCCTCGAATACGACACCCGTGATCCACACCACGAACACGATCGAGTCGATCAACGCTCTCTATAGCTCCCATTTAACAAGATGTCGTTGTGTTTGGTGTTTTCTGGGGTATTACCCAAGATTTTGCTGCGGGGGCGGCATGTCGTGTTGCATCATTTTTACCGGAGCGCTTGAATAAGAGTTGTGGAAGGATTCGCTGCCGGATATGAAGAACTTTTGCAGGATTATCAGGTGAATGCTGTGTATCCGTCGATGCGGAAACGAGCGATGGGGCTGTTGATGCTGCATGTCGGGATCCCGGTGGAACAGGTTTCCAGGGTGGTCGGGAAGTCCGAGAGGTCGTTGCAGCGCTGGGTCGCTGAATGGCGTGATGAACGGATGGCCTCCTTGTACACCGGGCACATCGGGAACCGGAATGCAGCGAAACTGTCCCAAGCACAGCATGACGAGGTGATGCGGGTACTGCAAACCCCTCCCACCGACCCTGACGGGCTGCCGGTGGGGTTCTGGAGTCTGCCAAGGTTGAAGGACTACATTGCCACCGAGTTCGAGGTCGTCCTCGCGTCGGACTCCTCCTACCAGGTGCTGCTCCACCATGCTGGACTGTCGTTCAAGCAGCCCGCCGCCCGGGACCAGCGCCGCCCCGCCGAGGAGGTCGTGGCAGCCCGTGTGGAACAGATCCGCGACCTGGTCGATCACGCACGTGCGCAAGGGTATCTCGTGTTCGCAGCTGACGAGGTGCGCATCGAACACGAAGCACTCACCCGACGAGCCTGGTGCCGCCGAGGGGTACCCACCGTGCTGGAAGTGGACCGGCAACGCCGCTGCCAGTCCTACATCGGGTTCCTCAACCAGGCTGACGGGAGTGTGGAACTCACAGCGCTGGACTGGCAGAACAGTCACACCATCATCGATGCCCTCACCCAACTCGTCGACAAACATCCCGGCCAGAAGATCACGATCGTGTGGGACAACGCCGGATGGCACAAATCCCGGGAACTGAAACAACACCTCGGTAAAGGAAACAGGTTTGCAGACATCACCCTCCTGTGGCTGCCACCCTACTGCCCTGACCACAACCCCATCGAGCATGTTTGGGGCGAAGCAAAAACCCACATCAGCAACCTCCAACGCCCCCACTTCACCGACACCCGAAACGCATTCGAAACCTACATACGAAAGAAGAAATTCCCGTACCGCCTATAAACGACATCCTGTTTCAAGACTGCTATACTACCGCTCATTCCGCGATCATCGGTCCTTCTTCAGGAAGTGGGAGGTGCTCTGCGAAATCACCACGACGACAGCGCCTATAACGAGTCCGACCAGCAGGTTCGCAAATTTGTCAGTTCCCCACTGCGGCACGACGATTCCCGTCATCAGGACCAGCGAGTGGGCGATCCTGAATCCCGGGGTGCATTCGCAGTTTCGTGCCACATATGTTTTGTACGCGATGACACCGACCGGACCGATGAAGAGCATCAGAGCCATGGCCACGGCCCGAGGGATCGTCGTCCACCCGACAATCACCGAGATGACTGCGGCGAGAAAAGACATGCACGCGGCGAATACGACGATTGACGGAAACCTGCGCCTCCACCGTTTCCTCGCGAAACGCTCGGAGTCCTCGAGGATGTCGCAGAGAGAGTCACCGGAAGACCTCCGGGGTTCCGGTCCCGGCTTCGCTTTCACCCCATCCTCCTTTTACCATTCATCTGACTCGAAGACCCGCCGCTTTCGCAGGGAGACTTATTCGCATCGTTCACACCCTTCCGATGAATGAGATCAGCGGATCAGGTAACAGCATTTCACAGGTTCACTTTCCCGAGGAGACAATCCGCTTTCGGAAAACCGTCAGAAGGCCAGCACCTATGAGGGTCGAGGTCAGAGCAGGCCAGAATTGCGCACTCCCTACGAGCGGTAGGACTATGGAAGCAGCGACTGCCAAGGAAGTGATGATCACGTAGGACAAAGAAGCACGATCTTTCCGCGACACGAAGACCTCATACGCCGTGGCTCCCAGAACGACTACGGTCAACAACCCCGCAATCAGCCCAGCGGTTCCCACCTCGACCCAGGTGGACACCCAGGCAAGCAGAAAGACCATGGCCACCAAACCCAGCCGGAATCCACACAGCGCCACATAGGCGATCACCTTCTCACGCGTACTGGGTTGCGTATCAGCAGACATCATGAGGCCCATAGTGTCGAGCACCACGCCACGCTGACCGCAAGAGAGGCCACCAGGACGGCGACGCCCCCCTTCAGGGCAGTAGGCCCGACCACTCTGATCAGGTACGACGCCACTTGCGCATACTTCCCCTTGGAAGGCAACGCCACGACCCCGCCTCCCACATCTGCTTCAAAGATTCCCGGAACGACCCTGTTGAGCACGCATTTGCCCCACTCCCCGCTGCCGAATTGGTGTTGGGGACTTGCTCCCTTCTTCCCGCCTGCTCCCTTGTCCTCCGAGCCTGGGAAAACATACTTTCCGATCGGGACATTGAACCTTTCCGCGATACGTTGCAGATCGGCCTCAGGTGCCCCGTCCTGCCGGACGGCCTCTACATCGACGCTCCACCTGTCTCCAGAATCCTGCTGAAGATAGCGTTCAAAAATGGTTGTGACCTCGGCCTCCAAAGCCTGGAGATCGACATCTTCCTGCACGGGACTCGGCACCGATACTTCCTCGGGGACAGTGACAGCCGAAGCAGGAAGCATCGCCTGACCACACGACATCGTCGCAACGAGAGCCGTCGTCGCCGACATCTTCTTGACCCTCACCGGGATCTCCTCATCCTCTCTTCTTGAGACCTACCCACGAAACAACGGAACCTGACGAACTTTCCCGCGCGGACACATCGAACGGGTTCAGCACACGCACTGGTTCAACGGTGCACCGCCCACCCCTGAGATTCACAGCCGCAACACCTCGGGAACACCAGCGCTTCCGGGTTGTCGCATCCTTGCCTCGGTCAGCGCCACGATGCGGATCCACTCAGACCCCCTTGTCAAACCGAAATTGTGATGCGAAATGCCATGCGACAGCTCTCGGTGAACTTTTGTTCTCGTCACGTTACCCCGCCGACGCCATCCGGCAGTAGTAACTATCGGCCAACAATCATCTCACAAAGAGTTCCGCGGGTGGTGACCACATCACGCCCGGCTCAGCCACCTTCCGCACCCACACACCAGCGAGACCGGGCGGATGCGCTGCTTCTCACGCCAGTGTCCTCAGCCGGGCGAGGCGCTCTCGGGAGGTCGAACCCGGGGCCGCGGTCCAGGCGATGATCTGCACCTCCGGGTCGGCTTTTTCACCGGAGAAGAACCGGCGGGCATACCCTCCGGATCCGGCCGATCCCATAGCCCACCCTGATTTCGAGACAGCTCCTCGGCTTGCCTTCCCCAACGCCTCGCCTTGTGGCTATCCTTGTGCCCGGCACCCCAGTCAACGCTTCCGCAGTGGAGCATCACACGAACTGGAGCCGTCTCATGAACTCACCATCGCGACCGCTGCTGACCACGCTGGTCTGCTCCCTCGTCGCACTCACGGGCTGCGCCTCCCCCACGGCACGGGAAGCGCTGAGTCCCGCCGACTCGCTCTCGGCCTCCGCAGCACCACAGTCTTCGGAGGACACCTGTCCCGGACCCGTTCCGACGTCGCCCCATTCGGCCTCGGCAGGAAACGTCCCGTCCGCGCCCACATCGACAGCTGCCCAGCCGAGTGCCGGCCTGCCGGAGTTCCACTCCTTGGCCGATGCGCGCACGCAGCTCCCGAAGGACTCGACGGGTTTCGTCCTGACCGATGGCATCACCTCACTCACCTACGCGAAGGGCACCGGGGACGGTGAGGTCACCATCAATGACACGACCTACGCCACCACCTTCGAAGAGGTCAAGGACGGCAAGAAAGAAGGGTTCATTCCCCTGCTGGCGCAGGACATTCCCGCCGATGCGACGTCCACCCTCAAGGCCGCCCTGGAGCTCGCCACACAGCGTGGCGTCGGGGTCCGGCTGAGCCCGTCGCAGAGCTACACCGTCTCCGCAGAGCTTCAGCTTCCGAAGGGACTCACGTACTTCGACGGCGCGGGTGCCACCATCACAGCCGCACTCAAGGGCGGGACCAGCAATGATCCGAAGAACGTTTTCCGAATCGCCCCGGGCTCCAGCGGAACGACCCTGACCAATACCACGATCGACATGACAGGTTCCGATACCTTCACCCGTGGGGTGCTGGCCTTCGCAAGAAGTGGGGAGAACATCAGCGATGTGACCATCAGCGGTCTGACCATCGTCAATTCCCGGTATCGCGGTATCGCGGTGCTGGGGCGCGAAGGCGATGTTGACAACATCCGCATCGAGAACAACCAGGTCACGGTACGGCCCGAGTTTCAACGCACCGAAGGGGTGGTTGCGATCGGCGTCTACTCCGGTCTCTCGAAGGATTCCAGGCCGGTCTACGACCGATTTGTGACAACCGGCGAGGTGCCACAACTCACCCACAGGGCGACCAGGGTCACCGTCTCCGGGAACCGCGTCACGGGCGGGTACTACGGCATCGAGTTCTCCGGAGTCGGCTGCAGTGTCGTGAGCAACAATTTCTCCACCATGAACACCCGCAATCTGTCCATGCAGGACAGCTCCCACGGGAACACGGTGGAGGACAACCACTTCAACTACAGCATTTCCTCATCCATCCACCTGGCCTACGGGTCGCACGACAACACGATCCAGCGCAACACGATCGTCACCGGCATCTCCATGGGACAGGGGCTGCTCCAGGCCTACCAGGGCAGCCACGACAACACCTTCCGCGACAACACCGTTGAGGTCTTCGAGGACAAGACGGTACAGGTTTTCGAGGCACCCAACCCTGGGGAGGAAGACAAACCTCGAGTGATTGTCAAAACTCCGAAACAACCTTCTTGGATGCTGTACGTCGGACCGCACTCGGACAACAACACCTTCAGCGGAAACGTCCTTTCAGGACAGGCCAAGAGGTCGGTCGTCGCAGTGGAATCCATCTGGGACAAGAAATCCTCATTCTCCGGCGAAGTGAGCGGAAACCCACACTCGTACATGGGAACCAAACCGGGATACCCGGGCACCTCCATCGAGGTGGACTATGTCGGGGGACGAAGGGACCTCACGGGAACCACGATCACCGGTAATGTGATGCTGCCCACCGGAACCCCGTTCTACGTGGCAGCTGAAGTCTCCAAGGGCTTGAAGGTCGAGAACAATGATGTCGCCAGGGCTTCGGAAGGCACCGAACGTCTCATCGGCAACAATACGGGCCTGAACCTGTCCGGGAACCAGCTGGCGGGTACCGGCTACCCGGTCGACAAGCCCTTGGTTCAGCACGAGGGCACCCTCGACGGCGTCGGCACGGCCCACGTCACCTACACCGACCGGACGATCGGCACCCATCACTCCCGGATCACCACGCAGCAGGGCGATGGCAAGGACACCAATCTCGTCGTCGACTCCCCCGACGACACCGTGACCGACGCCGGGGGCGACGACACCCTCAATGCCGCCGTCGACTCGACCTTGCCGTCGGGGGTGGAGAATCTCCGGATGCTGGGCAGCGGTCCGCTGCGGGCCACGGGCAACGACCTGTCGAACACGATGCGCGGCAACTCCGCGGACAACGTCATTGACGGCGCCGCCGGCGATGACACCCTGGCAGGCGGTCAGGGAAAGGACACCCTCACCGGTGGCGCGGGACATGACAGGTTCGTCCTGGACGGCCAACTGAACGGTGACGTCGACGAGATCACGGATTTCACCACGGGACAGGACAGGATCAGCCTGCCCGTGGCCACCTTCGGCGGGCTGAACGGCAACTGGTTCACCACCGACACGGTCACCGCCACCACGCGGGTGTATCAGCAGGGGGAGACGCTGTTCTTCGACGCTGACGGCTCGGGCGCGCTGTTCGCCCCGGTTGCATTCGCGACGCTGCCGTCAGGAGTCCAGCTCACCGTCAACGACTTCGCCTGATCCCCTTCCCCAGGGCCGCGGATCGGTGGTCGGGAGGCCTGCCTCGGCAGGTCTCCCGACCTTTCGCGTGATCAATGGGAGCAACAATTGCGGAATCAACCATTTGGGGGGGTTCCTAGGATGGAGGTATGGGCACCTCCGACGACTACACCACGCTCACCGTGAGGTCGGACTGCATCGATTCCGATGGACGTTTCCGAACCGACTTCACCGGGCGGGGCAGGAACATCTCCCCCAAGCTGCGCCTCGACGGCCTCGACCCGGACACCCGCTCCTTGGCGGTGACACTCGAGGACCTGACCCATCCCCTGTTCGGCTCCATGGCCCACTGGATCGCCTGGAACATTCCTCCCGGGGATTCGATACCGGCCGCCATTCCACCGGGTCGCGTCAATCCCTCGACGGGAATCGTGCAGGGAACCGCCTACGGGTGGCACAGGTACCGCGGCCCGAAACCTCCCCAGGGCATGACCCACACCTACCGGTTCACCGTCTACGCACTCGACTGCGACCTGCCGGCCCCCTCTCGAACCCGCTTGGCGGGCTTCAAACGCGCGATCGAAGGGCATGTCCTGCAGTGGGCCGTGCTCGAAGGAACCTACGAATAGCCACGAACGCCGGTCCGCGTGCACGGGCGAAGCGGCAAGGCGTCGGTGCCCGTCGAGAGGTTAGAAAGGTCACGAACCGGTTTCCCCGGCGACTTCTCGTGCCGCTTTTTCGCTCTCCCTCGGAGGGTGCTTCTCCAACCAGTCGAGCAGGAATTTCATGAGGACGAGAGCGATCAGGCTGGCCATCAGCGCCGCGAGGAGACCTTGGAAGAACGTTGTGAAAAGCCATGCGACCGCGAGCCACATGAGGAGATCCTCGAAGACGTCGTCGATCCTCCGGAAAATCCCCGTGACGAGAAGAGCGGTCAGGGATGCATCGATGACCGTGGTGATGACCCAGAAAGCAGGAAACATCCACAGGAGGTTGAGCCAGAGCCATGGATCGTGGCTCCGCAGCTCACCGACGCCCGGGATGAGGGCGACGCTCACCACGCCCACAGCCATCGGTACGGCGGCAACGGCGCTGATAGCTGCAAGGAGCCAGAAGATGATGATCGCACCCCAGAAGGTGACGGGCTGATCCTTCGACGCCACGATCCCACTCCCTCCGATCACACGTTCAAAAAAGCAGCGGCAGGCTCGGCACATCGACGACCGACCACCGCCTCCCCGGACACGATCACTCCGACACCCCCTCCTTGCCGACTTCATCATCACCGGGGTCGTCATCATCCTTCGGGGCGTGTTTCTCCAGCCACGTCACAAAGGGCTTCATGGTGACAGCTGATATCAGACCGGCCAGCAAAGCTCCCAAGGGATCGCGAAAAAAGACAGTAAAAAACCACGAGATCAAGAACCATGCAAGAACATTCCCGAGCAATTCCCCAACCTTCTTCGACTTTCCCGTAGCAAAGAGATGATTCAGGACAGGATCAACGACTATGCTGACCCCCCAAACAGCTGGATACATCCACAGGAAATGAAGAAGAAGCCACGGGTTGAGGCTCCGGAGCTCCCCAACCCCCGGGACGAGAGCGACGATCGCGACCCCTACCATCATGGGGATGGTGGAGACGATGATGGCGGCGACGAGGAGCCAGAACATGATGATCGCACCCCAGAAGGTGACGGGTTGATCCTCCGAGCTCATGTTCTGGCTCCTCTCGTTCAGGCGAACGTCACGATCCACCGCGCGATTTCGATGGCCACATCTGCCGGGATGCCGTTCTGCACGAGGAAGGTTGCGATACCCAACTCGGTCGTGGCTTCAATAGAGTCTATCAAGCCATAGATCTTGTCCGCCCAAGAGCGAATGGTCTTTGGCAAAAAAATACGCCCATGCTTCAAGGCCACTTTGGCCAGTTTCTTGGCGATAGTGAAGATGGACTCCTGCCCATTGCCAGCCACGCCATCTCGCTGGGCGACCTTGCGGGCAGCCTGAGCACCTTCTCGATCGCCTGCCGCTTCCGCTTGGCGCGCAATGGCTTCCCAGTCGGTGGCGCTGATGTCCCCGGCGGTCCGTGTACCGTTCTGATCGTTCGTGAGGACCGCGGGCGAGCCGCTCGTGGTCGCGGATGCCTGCTGCACTCCGAGTCCGACCCCGCCAAGCAGGATCGTCCCTGCCAGAGACGTCACGGCTGCTCTCTTCACGCGAGAGCGGAACGTGGATGTCAGTGTCATGTCAACTCCTCTGTGATGATTGGTTGATTCCGGGACGGGAAACAGCCTTCCAACACCACACTGCGGGGCGCAACGGTCAATCGGACCGATCAGGCACCCAGATGGACCGACATGCGCCCAGAAGCGACCACATGGACTCCGCGATCCGTGATCGCTGACCTTTCGGGCAGTCCTGCTGTCCTTCTGGACAGTTTGTCATCATGCGCCGGCGAACCGGGCATGCCTGTCGTACGCTGAGAGGATCGAGCCAGCGCGAGTGATGTGAGGAAGGGGTGCTCGGAGAGAATGAACATCAGAGTTTTAGTGGTTGACGATGACCTGTTCGTGCGACAGAGTCTCCAGAAAATGCTCTCGCGCACTCCGGGAATCAGCACGGCCGGATTCGCTGAGAACGGCACCCAGGCGCTTGAAATGTTTGCCTCCGAGGCGGTCGACCTGGTTCTCATGGATGTTCAGTTGCCGGACATGGATGGTGTGAGCACCGCCGCCGAGATTAGCGCCCTGGACCCGAATGCCCGCGTGCTGATGTTCACCTCGCACTGCGATCAAGGCATGCTGCGAAAAGCGATGGGGGCGGGCGCCTCCGGTTGCCTCCTCAAGGACGTGGAACCGGAGGCGCTGATCAGCGCCATCCATGCGGCTGCATCAGGACTCCTCGTGTTCTCGGAGTCCGTTCTTCAGATGCTCTTCGACAACCGCCCCGCCGAGCCGTCACGAGTCGACGAGCTGACTCCGGGGGAGCAAGAGGTGTTACATCTCCTGTCCCGGGGGAAATCCAATCGCGAGATCGCGGAGGAGTTGCACCTCTCCGAGTCCTCGATCAAGACGAGGCTCTCATCCGCCGCGTCAAAACTCGGCAGTTCTTCCCGCACGGGAACCGTTGCCCGCGCCAAGGATCTCGGAATTGTCTGACCCACAGCCTCTCCCGGCATCCTCGCAGTGACACGCGGACGGACAGCGGCGCGCGCCGCAGTACCGGCACCGGGGCCAGCGTGCTCAGCAACGATGATTTCGTCATGCTGCCGCACAACCACCCGACGGTCGTCGGTTTTCGTGGCCTCATCGACACCCGAGGAACGGAGATCCCGGGCATCGATCAGGAAAACCATGGTCGGAAGCATCGCTTCTGGCAACGGAACAGGCATATGTACAGTTCCTGGAAGTCAAGGCAGACCGGACGAGAGCGCTCCACGAAGCCTTTCTCGGTGAAGGCTGCATGGCGGAAGCTGGGTGAAACTCAGAGCCCACACCAAGAGCGGTGAACCATCACATGGATACGGAATTCACCACGAAATCACCGATCACATCGACGTGGTCACGAGCCTCCCGTCGCTGGCACGACGCCTGGGCACAGGGTCACACTGGGCCGCGATCTACACGTCAACGGCCAAAATGCTGGACCTGGCCCTCAACTACAGCACTCTCACGGCACAGTCCTGGCGTCAAGCGGTGGAAATCGCCGCGCGCTCCGAAGACTTCAAGATCATCTGATCAACACTCCCTGCCTGTAGGGAGCACAATCGGGGAAAATCTCCGGAGCCGGCATCGCGCGCCGAGGTGGCGCGTAGCCGCTGGCGGCCGGTTCTTGCATCACCCGTGGGACTCGCGGCGGCGCCAGTTCGCCTCGCCCACCCGTGGCGTGGAGCCGCCCTTCCGATCACCGCAACCGCCAGTATCGCCACCATGACACCGAGTGCTGGGACGAGGCGGCATAGGCCGCGTCAACACCGCCGCCGCCAGCTCCCCGGCAACCAAAAAACTCTCCAGGAGGAACTCCCGGAGGGCGACACCCACATTCACGTGGGTGATGTTTCGTGTAAGTCGCTTGTGGTGGAGCTAAGGGGATTCGAACCCCTGACCTTCTCATTGCGAACGAGACGCGCTACCAGCTGCGCCATAGCCCCGAGTACCGGACGATGGTAGCACCAGCATCCGGCGGTGTGGCAAATCGTCACTGCCCCACGGCTCTGGGCCAGTGGCTCTCCTCCTCCATGTCCCAGTCAGCAGGAGCGGCGCGCCGCGGTTTCGGTCCTGCCGCCGGGCGCTCGGCCGTGGGAATGATGACCGTGTTGGTGACGGGAGCCGACAGGTCAATGGTGCGAACGGTTCGCGGCACGAGCGGCTTCGAGACGTAGGTGGGGGTGATCACGGGGATCGGGTCCCACAGCGGCCCGGTCTTCTCGGGTGCCGTCAGGTCGACGGAGAACTCGTGGGAGGTTTCCTCCTCGACGGCCTTCATCATCGAGGTGGACTCGCTGTCGACGTAACCGGCCCTGACCTGCGCGGCTTTCTCGTCGAGTCTGCGATGCATTCTCTTCACCCCGACCCGTGCGGAGATCAGAAATGCTCCCAGCGCCACGACCGGGATCGCGACCGCCCAGCCGGGTACCACGTTGAACACGCGGAGCCCCACGCACAGCAGGGTCATCACCCCGAGCATCGTGACCATGCGCCGCCGCCGCATGGCGGCAGCACGGGCCCTCAGACGCAACTCGGTGAGCTCGGCCCTGCGGGTCAAGGGGGTGGACACCTCCACGGGAGGCTCGTCGTCGTAGTCGGCGACGGTGTTCTCGCGCAGAATTCGCATGGAGCCGGAGAAGCGTTCCGCCGGGTCCCCGTCGAGGGCGTCCAGGTCGTCCTTGTGCACCGACAACCAGGGCAGCCCGAAGGCCAGAACGGCCAGGACCAACACACTGATGACAATTCCCGCGAGCACGATCACACGTTAAACAACACCGATGTGATTCGCACTGGTGGCACGCCGCCGACGCGCCAAGAAACCTGAAAAAACCTCAGGATTCGTCCAGGAGCCAGCAGTGGACGGCCTCTCCGGGACGCACCAGCTCGGTGTCCTCGTCCAAAACGATCAACGCGTTTGCGCGACCCAGTTCGGCCATGGCAAAAGGGTCGCTGATCCGGGTGGCGGTGCGGAGCCGCCCGTCGTCGATCACCTCGGCGCGCAGCAGGTGCCGCTGCCCCCAGATCGAGCGCATGGTCGTCCTGGCGATGGCACGTACGGATCTGCGACGCACGTCGGCGCCCATGAGACGTCGCAACAGCGGCCACACGAAAACCTGGAAGGAAACGTAGGCCGACACGGGATTCCCGGGCAGCATCACCATCGGGACGCGTTCCTCGCCGATGAGTCCGAAGGTCTGGGTGCGCCCCGGTGACATCGCGACCTCGACGGCATCCACCAGTCCCAGTTCCGACATGGCCTCGGCAACGGCCTCGTACTCCTCACGACGCCCCCCGGTCGTGGAGATGACCAGGTCGGCACGAATCAGCTGGTCGGTGATGGCCTGCTTCAGCTCCTGCTTGTCGTTGGAGTGCACGGCGACCCGGAAGACCGTTGCCCCGGCCGCCCGGGCCGCGGCCGAGATCAGGAACGAATTGGCGTCCGTGGACTCGCCGTAACCGACGTTCTCCCCCGGCTCCACCAGATCCGCTCCGGAGCTGACCACCACGACGCGCGGTCTGGGACGCACCAGCACCTTGTCTATGCCCGCGGCTGCCAGCATCCCGACGCTGCGGTCCGTCAGGACCTCCCCCTCCGAGAGGAGTCGGTCCCCCACCGCGAGGTGTTCGCCCGCGGAGCGCAGGTACTCGCCCTCGGCCACCTCCTGGATGATCTCGATACGCTCCCCGGCGATCGTCGCGTAGGAGTAGGGCAGGACCGCGGTGGTGCCGCGCGGAACCACCTCCCCGACGTCGACGGGCACGGCCTGACCAATCCCGAGATGTTCCGTACCGGTGGCCAGCTGGAGCGACTCCACCAGCTGGTTGTCCTGCCACAGATCGGTGGCCCGCACGGCATAGCCCGCCACCTTGCTCGTCGAATTCGGTGGAACGTTGATCATGGAGTCGATGTCCTCACAGATCACCTGGTTCCACGCCTCCAACACCGACATGCCGAAAGGTTTGAGGGGTTCGACGAGTTCCAGCAGATACTCGACGTGGTCCTGGACACGGCGCAGCCCGTTGAGATCCGGCTCGGGTGGCGGCGGAAGGGTCGGGACGGGGATCTCCTCCACACTCTGAGGTTCCTCTTCCACATGCTTCCTGCGACCGAAAAGCGCCATGTTTCTACGATAGGCCAATGGATTTCACACATGAGAAGGGCGCGCTGCGCGAGACCATCACCGCGCGCCGCAGGACACTGGACGACGCCAGCTGGCAGAGCCGCGACGAGGCCCGCCTCGCGGCTCTCCTGAAGGAGCTCCCACCCCCCGGGGTGATCGCCATCTACGCGTCACGTCGGCATGAACCCGACACCCTGACCGCCATCGAGGAGTTGCGGAGCCGGGGCTGGCGGGTGCTGCTCCCGAAACTGTCCAGGAGGCCGGACTGGGCCTGGGCCACCGATGACCTGCGTTCCGGCTGGGCGGGCATACCCGAGCCCTCCGGTCCTCCCCTGGGAATCGAGGCCCTCGAACAGGCGGACGTGATCGTGGTGCCGTGTCTGGCGGTTTCTCGCGACGGCGCCCGGTTGGGCATGGGGGGCGGCTGGTACGACCGCGCACTCCACCACCGCCGCCCCGGGGCCTCCGTCTGGGCGCTGGCGAACGCCGACGAGGTGCTGCCTGCGCTGCCCAGCGAACCGCACGATCTCCCCGTCGATGCCGTGGTCACGGAGAACGGATTCACCCGTCTCGGGGCGGGGAGCGTATCCTGAATCGCGTTTGTCCACCGAAGCGGGAGCGTGAATGCCCACCTATCAGTACCGTTGCACGGCCTGCGGCAAGGAACTCGAGGCCGTCCAGAAGTTCTCCGACCCTGCCCTGACCACCTGTCCGGCTTGCAGTGGCGACCTGCGGAAGGTCTACAGCGCCGTCGGCGTGGTGTTCAAGGGTTCAGGGTTCTACGCGACGGACTCCCGCACGTCGAACTCCACCTCCAAACCGGCCTCCGTCCCGGAGTCCGGGAAGGACAAGAAGGAGTCGGCCCCGACCCCCACCAAGTCCACGGAAACCACCACGACCGCATCCTGAGAGAACTCCAGGACCGGGAGAACCCGAACTGGTCGAACCGACCTGCGAACATCAGCGCATGGCTCGGTTCGGCCGGCTCTCCCGACGAAACCCTCCTCGCGTCGACATGTGGAAAAGTGATCCGCGCGGATCGTTCGTGCCCATAAAGGGAATGTGGAGAGTTTCATCCGGCGCCTGGGGCGCTTCCTGAATTGGCATCGACGCGCCATCGCGGCTCTGCTGGCGGGGCTCGGTGCCTTCGCGATGGCGACGCACCTGTCGCCCAACGACCAGGATCGGGTACCGGCGGTTGTCCTGACCCGTTCCGTTGCGGCTGGGACGGTGCTGAGAAACGACGACCTGAAGGTCGCACGGCTACCATCCGAGGCACTTCCCGGGCAGCGGTTCGCGGACCCCGGGGAGATCATCGGCCAGACCCTGGGGTTCGGCCTGGAAGCCGGCACCGTGCTGCAACCCGGAATGCTGGCGGCCTCGCCGTCGCTGGCCGAGGGACGATCGCTGGTGCCGGTCCTGATTCGCGACAACTCGCTGAGATCACTCATGACCCCCGGCACCCCGATCACACTGGTGCTGGCCGATTCAGGGCAGGTGGTCACCGCCGACGCCCGGATCTCGGCCGCGCCCACCAGCTCCAGCGGGACGCTGCTGAACCCGGGCGGCGATGCGAAACCCCTCGTCCTGGTGGATGTCCCCTCGGACATCGGACCCGAGATCTCCGCCCTGGGGCAGCAGGGAAAACTGACGGTGATCCTCGGGAACAAGCCATAGAAGTTCTGCATGCGGACGGGGCGGCCGGTGAAGTTCCCTCGCGCTACCGGGTCCGGGAATCCTCACTCGCGACACACACGTCCTCCCTGCGCATTGCGAACCGACGCCCATCAACAGAGCTCCGGCCATCATTCGGTCGCGCGCCGAAGAAGTCGCTTTCGGCACCACCGACGTCATCCGATTGGCCAGAATTCACCCCCAACCGGTGTTTGTGACCGAAAATGCTGGCTTCGCCCGGCATCGTCTGCATAGAGTGATGCCGGTCTTCTGCGCGAGGACCACCCGGGTCTGAATCCCCAGGCCCCGGGCCGCTCTCCGGCGTTCACGAGGCCGGAGCACAGGAGGAAAGCAGATGAAGGGCTTCAAAGAATTCATCATGCGGGGCAATCTCGTCGAGCTTGCCGTCGCAGTCATCATCGGTACCGTCTTCTCCGCGGTGGTCAAAGAGTTCACCGCGATTCTCATGGGTTTCATAGGTAAGATCGGCGGCCAGCCGGACTTCTCTGAAGTGACCCTGCTCGACGTCAATGTCGGTCTGTTCATCAATGCGCTGATCACCTTCCTGATCACCGCCGCCGTCGTCTACTTCTGCGTGGTGAAGCCGTACAACATGCTGCGCGACCGCTACTTCCCGAAGAAGGAAGAGGAGAAGGGTCCCAGCTCCGAGGAACTGCTCACCGAGATCCGCGACCTGCTCCGCAACCGCGGCTGATTCCATCAACGTGCCGCTCCACTGGGTGAGAGCTTCGGCGAGCCATCATCCCCAGTGGGGCGGCCGATCCGCCAGCAGCCGGCGTTCGTCGGCATTGAGCGGACGCACCGGGGTCTGCGCCCGGGACCTCGTCCCGGTCAGACCCAGTTCCTTCCTCACCCGGGCCAGCAGCGCATCGAAGCGCGCGAAACCCAGCTCGTCACGAACCTCCAGGTCGATCGGGAAGGGCCAGGGGAGCCGCAGCCGCATCCGCTCCTCCCGCAATGCGGTCAACCGTTCAACGCCCCATCCGAGCCGGGTCAGCTCTGCGACCAGGCCCGTGGAATCCCCGGTGACCGGCAAGGTCTCACCCGTCAACGCCCGAGCGAGTTCCACCGCCTCGTCGGCCAAGGTCAGGCACCCAGGACGGTACCGCTCGGGATGACCCGCGGCTCCCCCTCATCGGACAGCTCGACGGAACCCACCACCCTCACGTCCGGTTCGAAGGTCCAGTCGCCCTTGACCCGGAGGCTCTCGGCCCCGCGCAGCGACGGGGTCCGCGGGATGCGGGCGTCGAAATCCTGAATGGTCTTGTAGTACCGGGGGTCCAGGCTGATCTCGGGTGTCGCGGAACGCGCCACGAGATGACCGTCCTCGTCGAGGTCGTAGACGTCGGAACGCAGCAGCAACAGCTCATTGGTGGTCTTGACGGGCTGGAACCGGTCACGCCCGACGCAGATGGCGGTGGCCCCCGGGAAAACCTCGATCGCGGCCCCCATCGCCGTCTCAACCTGAATGACCCCGGGCGAGTCGGGATCGGCCGGATCCACCGTTTTCTCGTTGCGGATCATCGGCAGGCCGAGGACCGCGTCGCGTTCGCGGATGGTGTCGAGCAGGCGTTGCAGGTCGAACCACAGGTTGTTGGTGTGGAAGAAAGGATGCCGGTGCTCGTCGGTGAAGTACTCCATCTCCTCGGGTGCGGTCTGGGCCGTGTCACGGAGGATGAGCTGCCCGTCGTGTTTGCGGATGGCCAGGTGCCCGCCCTTGCGGTCGTTGATGGTGCGGCGGCACAGCTCGGCGGCGTAGGGGGCACCCGAGGCCGCGAACCACCCTGCCAGACGGGCGTTCGGCGCGGCCCCGAGGTTGTCCCCGTTGGAGATGCATGCGTAGCGGAACCCCTTCTCGGTCAACCGTTGCAGCAGGTTGTGTCCCCACAGCGCGGTGTAGAGATCACCGTGACCGGGCGGGCACCACTCCAGCGAAGGATCCTTCGGCCACTCCACCGGGGTCAGGTCATCGGCCCGGAGTTTCGGTTCCTGGCTCTGCAGGAAGCTGAGCGGCAGATCATCGACGGGAAGGTCGGGATAGCGCTCCAGGTGGGCGAGGGTGTCCGCCTCGGTGCGGAAGGAGTTCATGAACAACAACGGCAACGGGGCGTCCCAGTCCCGCCGGGCGGCCCGCACCTGCCGCACGATGAGGTCCAGGAAGTTCAGGCCATCACGCACCTCGAGGAGGTTCTTGGCCCTGTCGAGCCCCATCGACGTGCCAAGCCCACCGTTGAGCTTGATGATGACGGTGGCACCGATCGCTTCGCGGGCCTCGTTGTCGCTGACCTCGACGTCATCGAGCATCGGTGGATCGAGCAGGGGGTCGATGCTCTCCTCCCGGATCAGTCCGGTTTCCCCCGACTCGAGGAGCCGGTAGTAGTGGGAGAACACCTCGACCGCGGAGGGAACCACCCGGGCCTCAATCATCTTCCTGCGAGCGGCTTCCAGACCCTGTTGCGACATTGCGGTCTCCCTTCTACTGTTCACCGTCATCCTAGTGAACGGGAAATGTCACGGCGCAGATGCGCGCCGAATCGTTTCGGGACTCCCGGTTCGTGTCGTACGGCCTCCACCGCACCACGCCGTCCCTCAAATCCCGGTACGCCCCGCTCGGGCGGGCCCGTCACGCTGCGTGTACGGATACGATAGGGACTCGCAGAGACTGGGAGGTGATGGTGAGTTCGATCCTACTGGTCTCCCCCACCGGTCCGGCGCCCGACTTCCTGTCGCTGCTGAATCACGACCTCAGCACCGCCGCGAGCGCGGAGGAGGCCCTGCGCCGCATGGACGTCGTCGACGTTGTTGTCGTCGATGCCCGGAGCGACCTCGCCTGGGCGCGCACCGCCACCACCATCGTCCGGCAAACCCATCCCGACATGCCCGTGCTGCTCATGGTCACGACCTCGGCCCTGGGGCTGCTGAGCCACGACTGGGGCTTCTCGGACTTCGTGCTCGACGGCTGCGAGGCGGCGGAGATCGACGTCCGGCTGCGGCTGCTGCTGCACGCGGGAGAACAGCCGCACATACTGGTGGCCGGCCCCATCCGCATCGACGAGGACGCCTACCACGCCACCATCTCCGGCGACCCCCTCGACCTGACCTACACCGAGTTCGAGCTGCTCCGCTACCTGGTGCAGCACCAGGGCAAGGTGCTGACCCGCGAGGTGCTGCTCAGCAAGGTGTGGGGTTACGACTACTTCGGCGGCACCCGCACCGTCGACGTCCACATCCGGAGGCTGCGCGCGAAGCTCGGCCAGTTCGACCATTTCATCGGGACCGTGCGCAACGTCGGTTACCGGTTCACGGCCCGTTGGGAGGATCACGATGCCTGAACTCGACCCCCGTGTGATAGCTGCGGCCTGCGAGGCCCGTGACGGTTTCAGTCCGCTCAACGACTCCGCTCTCCTGGTGCTGGAGCGCGCCCGGAAGGGTGAGGTGCTGGCCCACCAGGACGGTTTCGCGATCCTCGACGACCACGACGGCACCATCCTGGTCGCCGTTTCCCCGGGAGCACGCGGCAAGGGGCTCGGCACTTCCCTGGTGGCCGAGGCCGTCAGGGCCCGTCCCGGGCACTCCGTCTGGGCGTTCCGCACCCTGCCGGCCGCCCGTGCCATCGCGGCGAAACTGGGGCTCCGGCCGGTACGTGAGCTGCTGCGGATGGGACGTCCCCTCCCGGGAATCACCGCGGTACCCGCACCTCCCGGCTACCGCATCCTCCCCTTCGAAACGGCGGACACCGAAGGGGTGGTGGAGGTCAACCGGGTTGCCTTCGCGCACCACCCCGAGCAGGGACGCCTCACCGTCGACGACTTCCAGGCGCTGGCCCGGCAGCCGTGGTTCGATGCGGCCGGGTTGCTGGTGGCACACCACGACGACGAGGTGGTGGGTTTCCACTGGACGAAACGTCACGACGCGACCCTGGGGGAGGTCTACGTCCTGGCGGTCCATCCCGACCACGGGGGCGCGGGGCTGGGGCGCGCCCTGTTGACGGCGGGACTGGCCCATCTGTGCTCGGTCGGCTGCGAGAACGTCGAACTGTACGTGGAGGCCACGGAGGAGCGGGTGGTGGCGCTGTATGCCGCCACCGGTTTCCGCACGTTGAGCGTCGACACCGCCTACCGGACGGGGGGAGACACGCCGTGACCGGGCAGGGAAACGGGAAACTCCCGAAGCACCGATACCTGGACCGGGAACTGGCCTGGCTGGACTTCAACAACCGGGTGCTGGACCTGGCCCGGGACGCAGGACGCATCCCCCTGCTGGAGCGCGTGAAGTTCCTGGCGATCTTCTCCAGCAATCTCGACGAGTTCTTCATGGTGCGGGTCGCAGGGTTGAAACGCCGCATCCAGGCCGGGGTGGCGGTGACCGCCATCACGGGCGCCCGGCCGGGTCAGCTGCACGCCTCGATCCTGGAACGCACAGCCGAACTCGTCGCGGAACAGTCCCGCCTGTTCCAGCAGGAGATCCGACCCCAGCTGCGCGCCGAGGGCATCGAGATCCTCACCTGGGACGAGCTGACCGCCGCGGAGAAGGACCGGATGCGCACCCTGTTCGGTGAACGCATCTTCCCGGTGTTGACCCCCCTCGCCGTGGATCCGTCCCACCCGTTCCCCTACATTTCCGGGTTGTCGGTGAACCTCGCCGTACTGCTGCGCAATCCCGCGACGGGCGCCAGCCAGTTCGCCCGGGTGAAGGTGCCCACCAATCTGTCGCGGTTCGTGAAACTGGCGGAGGGACGGTTCGTGCCCCTGGAGGAGATCATCTCCCGGCACCTCGGACAGCTGTTCGCGGGCATGGAGGTGCTGGACCACGCCACCTTCCGCGTCACCCGCAACGAGGACATCGAGGTGGAGGAGGACGACGCCGAGAACCTCCTCTACGCGCTGGAGAAGGAGCTGCTGCGACGCAAGGTGGGACGCCCGCCCGTGCGCCTGGAGGTGGAGGAGGACATCGACGAGACGATGCTGGCCACCATCATCAGCGAACTGGACGTCGCCCCCGGCGAGGTCTTCCACCTGCCCACTCCCCTCGACCTGACGGGCCTGTTCGCCCTGGAGGACTCGCACCGCGAGGATCTCAAGTACCCGGGTTTCCTGCCGATCACCCACCCGGACCTGGCGGAGGTGGAGTCGTCCTCCCCCGCCGACATGTTCAAGGCGTTGAAACGCCGCGACGTGCTGGTGCAGCACCCCTACGACTCGTTCGCCACCAGCGTGCAGCGGTTCATCGAGCAGGCCGCCGCGGACCCGGCGGTGCTGGCCATCAAACAGACCCTGTACCGCACCTCCGGTGACTCGCCCATCGTCGACGCCCTCATCGAGGCCGCGCAGGCGGGCAAGCAGGTGCTCGCGGTGGTGGAGATCAAGGCCCGTTTCGACGAGCAGAACAACATCTCCTGGGCCAGGCAGCTGGAGCAGGCGGGGGTGCACGTCGTCTACGGCATGGTCGGTTTGAAGACCCACTGCAAACTGTCGCTGGTGGTGCGCGAGGAATCCGGCGGGCTGCGCCGCTACGCCCACGTCGGCACCGGCAACTACCACCCCAAGACCGCCCGCAGCTATGAGGACATGGGATTGCTGACCGCCAACCCCGTCATCACCGACGACGTGGCGCGCCTGTTCAACCACCTGTCGGGGATCACCCACCAGACCGAGTACCGGCGGCTGCTCGTCGCCCCGCACGGCATCCGCAGCGGTCTGCTGGAACGCATCGAAACCGAGATCGCCAACCACGCCGCCGGGTTGCCGTCGGGGATCCGCATCAAGGTGAACTCCATCGTCGACGAGGCCGTCATCGACGCCCTCTACCGCGCATCCCGGGCGGGGGTGAAGGTGGACGTGTGGGTGCGAGGAATCTGTACCATCAGGCCCGGCGTGGAGGGTTTGAGCGAGAACATCCGGGTGCGTTCCATCCTGGGGCGGTTCCTGGAGCACTCCCGCATCTACTGGTTCGAGGCGGGCGGGAAACCCAACGTCGGGATCGGGTCGGCAGACCTGATGCACCGCAACCTGGACCGGCGCGTCGAGGCCGTCGTCGGGTTGTCGAACCCGGACCACATCGCCCGCATCAGGGACCTGTTCGACCGCGCCTTCGACGACCGCACCGTCCACTGGGAGCTGCGGGACCGCACCTGGTCGGTTCACACCACCGACCCCGATGGCCGGCCGCTGACCGACCTGCAGGAGGAGCTGATCCGGCTCACCCGCGAGAGGCGACGCCGATGAGCAAGAAACCGAAGATCGTCTCCGCGGGGGGTGTGGTGCTGCGCGAGCACACCAACGGTCTCCAGGTGCTGCTGATCCACCGGAAGCACTACGACGACTGGTCGCTGCCGAAGGGCAAGGGGGAGGCCGACGAGCTGCTTCCGGAGACCGCGATCCGCGAGATCCGGGAGGAGACGGGGGTGGCGGCACGCCTGGGGCTGCGGCTGCCCAGTATTCGTTACAAGGTCGGCAAGGGCCCGAAGGCCGTTCACTACTGGCGTTCCGCAACACTGTCACAACGCCCCCGCCGACCCGACCACGAGGTGTCGGCGGTGAAGTGGTTTCCCGTCGATGCGGCGCTGGAGAAGGTCACCTACCCGGATGAACGCGCCGTGATCGAGGCGGCCGTCGCCGCTCCGCCGACGAACGCGCTGCTGATCGTCCGCCACGCCAAGGCGATGCAGCGCAAACACTGGTCCGGTGACGACCGGAAACGCCGCCTCTCGGGCCGGGGCCGGGACCAGGCGGAACGCCTCGTCGACGTGCTGGCGGCCTTCGGGGTCGAGCGTCTCGTCAGTTCCGCGTCGGCGCGCTGCAAGGAAACGCTCAAGCCCTACGCGAAAACCCAGAAGATCGGCATCGACACCTATGATCAGCTCACCGAGGAATCCGCGGCGAAGAACCCGAAGGCGGTGCGCAAACTCATGGCGGAGCTGTTGAGGAACCTCGACCGCCCGACGGCGGTGTGCGGGCACCGTCCGGTGCTGCCGGAGATGTACGCGGGCCTGGGGGTCAAGGACAAACCGATGGTGGTCTCGGAGGTGCGTGCCCTGCACTTCGGCCCCGACGGTCTGGTGACCATGGAGACCTTCAAACCGACGGCCTGAGAACACATCTCCGCGCTGGTTGAGCCGACCCGCGACGAAGGAGCAGGTCGTGTCGAAGCCATTGCCCACCCGCGTGGTTTCGACGTGGGTGTTCACGACCGGGCTCAACCGGGTGTGCTCCGGTGGCACGGTGGTGAACAGGTTGTAGGATTGTTGATCAGGCAACGAGGGAAACGAGGACTGCGATGAACAGCTTCTTCCCGCAACAGCACCGCATTTCGCGCCGGTCGTTCGGCGTGATGGGTCTGTCGGCCGCGGCGTCGCTGGGCCTTCCCGGCGCACTGGCCCGCGCCGGGACCACGGACTCGACCGGCACCGGAGACCCCTCCCGTCTGGTGCTGCCCCCCGAGGGTGGGCTCCGTCTGGACTCGGCGGATTTCGCCCGCCTCTACGGTCCCGGGGTCTTCACCATGTCGACCCTGTACAACGTCCCCATCGGGACCATTGGCACGGTGGACAGGATCTCCTCCCTGCGGTTTCGCGCCGTGATCGCCGGGTCGCTGCAGAAGATCCGCCTCTACTGGCCGGCAGGTCCAGGCGGCTACTCGGCCGGCACGGGTGGGAGGATCCGCATCACCGTGCTGCCCGACGACGGCTCCGACCAGCACCTGCCCGCCCTGGATGGTTCCCCGCTGGCCCGCACCCACTTCGTCCCGGGGCTGGCGCCGGGAGCACAAGCTTCCCTGCTGGACGAGCTCACCTTCGAGGAGAGCCCGGCTCCCCTGGTGGCGGGCGAGCTGTACCACGTGGTGCTGGAGAACATCGATCCGCTGCCGGGAGCGAACTACATCAGCAACAACAACGTGCTCGTCCCGAGCACCGTCGGCCGCCCCGCCCGGTGGTTGAACAACACCGACTGGGCGACGCTGATCGGGGACCGTCCACAGGGGGCCGGGGCGGAACGCACCTGGCTCGACCTCACATCGGCAGGGACGAAGGACAGGCTGGCCGCCCCGATCATGCAGCTCACCACCACCGACGGGGCGTCGCAGGGGTCCTCCGACATGGAGAGCGGCAGCGTCGACCCCGATCGCACCTACGAAACCGACGCGTCCAGGCCGATCCGGGAGCGTTTCACCCCCTCCGTCGACAAGCATGTCACGGGAGTGTCGGTGGCGGCCGTCGCCACCGTCGCGGGCAGCCTGCGGTGGCGCATCCTGGAGGGATCACGGGAGCTGGCTTCCGGGACGATCCAGGACGAGGTGAGGTTCGCGCCGTACACGATGGGGTACAAAACCGTGGACGGCAAGAAGGCGCCTGTCAACGTGACCAACTTCGTCTGGTACGACGTGTCCACCCCGCAGGATGTCGTGCTGCGCGCCGGGGGCACCTACGACCTGGAACTGCGACCCGAGGGCGGCAGCCGCTGGAAGTTCGCGGCCCATCGCAACGGTTCCGGTCGGGGTTTCACCTGGCCTGCCGCCTTCACCGAGTCGCGGGCCCAGCACCTGCACGGCAACCAGTGGTTGGACACCAACTTCTGGAACTACTCGGCCTCGGGCGGGGACAACAACTGGCCGGTGGTGCTGCACCTCGCACCGTGACACCTCACCGACGGGTATGCCTGAGGCTTGTTCACAGTTGAGCCGGACCGCGACGAAGGAGCGGCCCGGCTCAACCACTTCCACACATCAAGACCTTGGCCAGACACGACTGGGAGTGATGCTCCTGTGCCGTGTCAAGTGGTGAGGACGGCTTTTGGGGCGAGTTGGTCAGGCGGCGTGGAGTCATACTCGGTAGCGGGTGGGGAGTTCTTCGTCGGGTTGTCGTCCGAGTTCGAGTTCGCCGATGCGGGCGGGCCATACGCCGAGGTGGTTGGCGGCTGCCGTCAGGGTGAGGTTCTTGGCGCGTCGCGCTGGTCGTAAATCCGGAGTAGTCAGGAGCGGTGGTGTGGCCGGCGAGGGCGTGGAAGATCTCGCGGGCGACGGCTCGTTTGAGGGCTCGAAAGATGTCATTGCTGGTCCATCCTCGTGCTAAGCGTTCATCGCGGTACGTGATCGTGGTCGGGTCGTAGGATGCGGACTTTGACGATGTGGTGCAAGGCGGCGTTGGCTTGGCGGTCTCCGTCTCTGGAGAAGCGGTGGCGGTCAGTACGCCCGGAGGAGACCGGGATCGGTGTGGTTCCGCATAGGAGTGCTACACCTCACTGTCACCGCCAAGACCCCTCCCATACGAAACCCGAACCTGGCACAAAACCATCCGCCCCACCTCACGAACACGAAACCAATATGAGCCAGGCCGGGGGAAACGCCGGACCCTGATGGGAGGATCGCACCGACGAACTCTCTGCCCGCGAATAAACCTCATTTCTAATTCTTCATTTCCATAGCCGCAATCCGGAGACAGATCACCGGGAGAAAAGCCAACCCAAGAACCGAAATGACAAGCACCGTTTTCAATGAAACGATGAAAGCCAAGCTCGCCCCCAGCAGCGATCCAAGGATCCCAACGACATTACCTAGGCTCGCAAAGACACCTGCCACTGCACCAAGCTCAGAAGTGAACAATTTTCGCTGCCTCAAGGAAATCGATGCGATAGAAAACAGGGATGCACCAATTCCCGAGAACATGTTGGCGACACCAACCATGAGCACACCCCAGCCAGGAGTGGCGATCAGGATCAAAAGCTGAGGAGCAGCAACCATCAGCGACCCCACTCGCATCAGCACCTTTAGGGAAATCCGTTCCCCCCAGCGCGAGACGAAGAAACCTGTCAGCACGCCACCAATTGACCCGATGGCGAACGCAAACCCCAACTGTGCGGCACCAGCCAAGAGATCCGTCACCATGTAGGCAGATTGAACAGCCACTGACATGTTGAGGAAGAAACGCATCACCAAGGCCGCTACCAGGAGAAAGACAAAACCGCGCCTGCGAATTACCCACATCCCGGAACGCTCACCCACCCCCTCTCCCTTCCCTTCCGACTCAGATCCTCGCGCACATGATTTAACCTTCTTGGCGGCTCCCATCCCGAACAGATTCAGCATCGCGTCGATCAGAAACCCGAATACTGGGTTTATGCGGTCAAGAACAGCGCCGAATCCTGCCGCCCCAACGACCTGGGACAAGGACTGAGCAAGCGTCAGACGGCCATTGATTGACACGACATTTTTGCGGGCAAAGAGCAATGACACGGTGATTTGTTGCGTCATCGCATGAGAAACTTCAATCCCACCCATGACGATCGACGCCACAAGCAGTATCCAGAATCCTCCCTTAGGGAACCCAAAAAGTAATGCCAAAGTCACACCGACAACGACAACCCGGAACACGCCAATCGTCCATAGACCCGACGTCCCAAGTCGTGTCACCAGACGCGACAGGGGAATACCGAAGACCGCCCCGGCGACGCTCATTGCGGTGACCAGCAGGGAGATCTCACTTCCGCTACTGCCGACGATCTCTCTGGCTACGATCGGTATGGTCAGCCACCAAGCAATCGAGCCCAGAATCCATACTGGTTTCGAACCACCGACTTTTCAACTTGTGCAAGATCAGCTACCATTTCACCGATGCAATAGCTTTGGCTTCTTCCAGCCAACTCAGAAAGTTGCGCATAGATTGAGATTCCATTTGATCGCGATAAGCATTAATAAAATCAGCTTCACCAAAATAAGAGAGATCATTTCTCATGCTCTTAAGGATTTGCAATTCATTCTCTTCATTCTCTCCGATTCTTCTCGTTTCGTAGCACGTTTTGAAGAAAATACCAGCGCGATCACGGTATCGCTCAGTATAATGAGGCTTGTTCATGGCCTCTCCGAAGCTGGTTGAGCCGGACCGCGACGAAGGAGCAGTCCGAGTCGAAACCACCCCATAGGTGTCCGAGGACTCCGGGGTCCGAGTGTGCTTCTCGGCCGCCGGGTGGTTTCGACACAGCCGTTCGCTGGCGCTCACGAGCTGGCTCAACCAGCATCCTGTGAACAAGCCTCAATCAAGCCAAGGACTTACGAAAAAGTTATGCAGTTGGATGCTTGTTCGCAGGCGGAGCACCGGCCATCACAATCCGCAATGCGGCGACGCCGTAACTCTCTAGTATCAATGAAGTCCGGTCTGGAAGACCGGAACAACGCATCTCAAGGTATTCGTCATCTTTCCCTGCAAGTGTCTCAATGAAGTCCGGTCTGGAAGACCGGAACAACATCTCGTCATCAACCCGTCCGTATGGGAGGTCAACGGGTCTCAATGAAGTCCGGTCTGGAAGACCGGAACAAGTCGGCTCGCCTCGGAAGGCGGTCCTGACAAGGAACTTTACCAGCCTCTGCGAGCGCTCCGTCTCGCGGGGCTCCGCAACAACACCCTGTTGAGTTGTCAGGAGGTAAAACACCTAGTCAAACCCCTGCGAGCGCTCCCCGGGGGAGACGACACGACCAGAGGTCTCGCAACAGCCCACACCACCACAGACCCCTCGCCAAGCAACCTACCCGGCACCCCCAAGCATAACGACACCCGTCCGGGCAGAACCACCCCGGCACCCTCCTCCCCCCGCAGATGCCACACAGAAGACGAGAAGAAAAGCTTACTCATCACACCTGGAGGCTTATTCACAGGCGGCGCGTCGACCAGTGAAACCCCTAGTCGGAGCGCGCTTGAGGATGGCTGTGAATAAGCCTCCTGAGAAAGAAGCCTGCAGGAACTCCTCGACAATCCGAGCCTCGCCCACGAGGAAGCGTTCCGACGCCTGTTGCAGACCGGCTTGCAGAACCTCATCAACGCCGAAGTCACCGCCCGGATCGGCGCGGACCGTTACGAACGCACCAGTCAGAGCACCACCCGCCGCAACGGCACCCGCGAGAAGGTCCTTTCCACCCCCACAGGGCAACTCGAACTCGCCATCCCTAAACTACGCGAAGGTTCGTTCCTCCCCTCGATGTCGCATCCCGCCGACGAGTCGACAAGGCGTTGTACCCGGTGATCTGCACCGCCTGGATAGAAAGAGGCCTCCACCCGTAAGGCCGACAACCTCGTCAAGGCCCTGGACAACCAGAGGCGCACGCTCAGCTCGCGGGTGGGCGGCGACGCCACCCCGTGCCACCCTCCTGCCAAGGGTGCGGGCCGGTCAAGGGACGGTGGCCCAGGCCCGCCGCGTCAAAACGCTTGATGTGCCCTGCGAGCCGGGAGATGAACTCGGCGTGGTCCCGTCCCTCCGGCCGCGACCATGCCACCTCCGCCAGCGCGCAGCCGCGCGGCCAGGCCGCGTACTGCACGGCCCGGTAGGTGGGCAGGAATTCCGACCAGAGCTGGAACTGTGTTCCCAGAACGCGCGACGCCGACCCGGGCGGCATGCCCTCGAGCGGGTCGAAACCGTGGACCTGTTCCAGGGTTGTGGTGGCGGGTTGGGCATAGGGTTCGACCGGCAGGTCGGACTGGTAGTAGTCGAAGTAGGTGTGGGTGTTGGGGCTCATGATCACGTCCATGCCCTGTTCGGCGGCCCTGACGCCGTGCGCTGCGCCCCGCCACGCCTGGCACACCATGCCTGCGACGGGCCCGTCGCCGATCACCTCGTCCCATCCGATGGGGGTGACCCCGCGCCGCAGCATCCAATCGCGGATGTGCAGCGTGAACCAGCGCTGGAGCGAGGTGACGTCGTCGACTCCGAGTCCCGCGGCCCGGCGCGCCATCTCCCCGGAGGTCTCCCACTGCACGGTCGGTACCTCGTCGCCTCCGATGTGGGCGTAGCGGGCACCGGTGGCCTCCAGCACCTCGGACCAGATCCCGTGCACAAAATCGAGTGCCCCGGGGGAGAGGTTGAGGACGTTGTCGAAGACGTCCGGGTGGCACGCGACCTCGGTGACCGCCGCGGGGTCGGTGGCGAACTCGGGGTGGGCCACCAGCAGGGCGGTGGCGTGCCCGGGCAGGTCGATCTCGGGGACGATCCCTATGCCCCGCTGCCGGGCATATTCGGCGACGTCGGCAATCTGGGGGATGGTGTAGCAGCCGCCGTGCGGGGTGCCGTCGCCACCCCACGTCGGGTTCGAGGTGTGGGAACGCCAGCTGGCCTTCTCCGCCAGCAGCGGGTATTGCTCCGATGCGATCCGCCAGCCCTGGTCATCGGTGAGGTGCCAGTGGAGAACGTTGAGTTTGTGGCGGGCCATCCAGTCGATGAAGTCGAGGATCTCCGCCACGTGGAGGAAGTGACGGGCCGAGTCGAGCATCGCGCCGCGCCACGCGAACCGGGGCGAGTCCTCGATCCGTGCGGTCGCCACCCTCACCGGTCTACCCAACGCGGCGGTGTAGACGTCGTCGCCCCCGAGCTGCAGCAGGGTCTGGGCCGCCCACAGCGCGCCTCGCCGGTCGGCCGCGCTGATGTTCACGCCGTCGGATCGCACCTCGAGCCGGTAGCCCTCGGCGGGCAGGTCGGGGTCGATCCCGACGAGAATGCCCGGTTCGTCGGCGAGAGGCATTGGCAGACCCGTGGTGGTGGACAACACCAGCCGTGCGGCCCGGACGGCCTCGGCCTCCTCCGGACCCGCCCCGGCGTGGCAACCGATCGTGCTCCGATCGGTCAGTACGTACTCCCCCTCTCCCCATTCGACGAGTGCTGGAAGAGGTATCAGGGACGGCATGGGAACTCTCCTTCGAGTCGGCACCGGGTCTCGGTGCAACCGAGCCATGATCTCACCGGGCGGTTCGTCCGGTCATCGGGGTGATCATCGGGGGTGGCAGGGCACCGACCCGGTAGATGTGTTCGGAGCACCGGTCGAAGGCGAAGACGAGGGCTCCGTGCACCGCGGCCTCATCCCCCAGCCGGGACGCGATGACGGGCAGCCCGAGAGGCAGGCCGATGTGGCGGGCCATCGCTTCCCGGAGCGGTTCGAGCAGTTCCTCGTCGGCCAGGGACATGCCGCCGCCGATGATCACGATCGCGGGGTCGATGGCCATCACCACCGTCGCGACTCCCCTGCCCAGCTCGTTGATGAACTCGCGCAGCTCCTTCCGGGCCTGGAGATCCCGCTGGCGGGCCAGCGCGAAGACCTCCTTGGCGGTGCGACCGTTGCGCCATCGGATCTGTCCGGTGCGTTCGTTGAGGCCGCGGAAGGCGACCCGTCCGATGTCCCCGGCCACGTTGTGCGCTCCCCGTCGTGGCTGACCGCCCAGGATCATCCCCGCGGCGATCCGGGTTCCCACGGACAGGTACAGGACGTCGTCGAAACGCCGGCCGGAACCCATGTGATGCTCGGCGACGGTGGCCAGCCTGACCCCGTTGTCCATGACGACGGGGCAACCGAACCGTGTTCGCAGCTCTCCCACCATGTCGACCCCTGCCCAGGCCGGGAAGATCACGGAGGCGATCACGTTGCCGGCCCTGTCGATGATGCCGGGCAGGGAGATCCCGATTGCCCGTAGCCGCCCGGGGTCCAGTCCGGCCGTGGCCTCACCGAGTTTCGCGATGACCATGTCGAGCTGTGTTGCCGGATCGAGCGTCGGGTTCACTCCGCCGGTGGTGGATGCGGCCAGGGTGGTGCCGGCCAGGTCGGCCACCACCACGCGCAGGCTGTGGACGCCGATGTCGACGCCGGCAACCAGCCCACCGGCCGCGTGGAACCCGTAGTGCCGGGCCGGACGGCCGGCCCCGTGGGAGCGTCCCGGAACCTCGACGATCAGATCGTGACGTTGCAGGACCGCGAGAGCGTTCTCGACGGATGTGCGCGACAATTTCAGGTCGTGGGCCAGGGCCGTGATTCCGGCGGGACCCGTGTCGCGCAGCCACGCAGCGGCCTTGATCGCAGTCGAGGACTGCATGGCTGCTCCTTCCACCCCACTCAGTGCCCGTGCCATCCACGGGACAACACCCGGCTCGCGGAAGATTATCATACCGCCGTAACATAATTTATTTTTTTACGGCGTGGCTCTTCCAAGGGTTTTCACACCCGGTTATGATAATTCCGGATTCCGCGGCCACATCCTCCCCCTGTCCGCGGAATCCTTCACTGAAACCGGGATCAACCGAAGGAGCACGGGCCATGAGAAAGCTCTTGCGGGCGGTGGCGCTGGGTGTGGCGACACTGATCGGCCTGACCGGGTGCACCGCCGGGGTCGCGGACCCCGGGGAGCAGGTGATCACCGTCTGGATGTATCCAGCCATCAGCGACGACGCCCGGCACAAGGAGCTGTGGGCGCACCTGATCTCCAGGTTCAACGAGACCAACCCGGGGGTCAGGGTCGATGTCGAGGTCTTCCCCTGGGCAAAACGCGACGAGGCCCTCCACACCGCCATCGCATCGGAGACCGGGCCCGACCTGGTCTATCTCGTGCCGGATCAGCTCTCCAGCTACGAGACCGCGATCGAACCGATGAACACGTATCTGGGGCCGGAACGCACGAGCGCTCTGCTGCCCAACGTGGCACAGGCCGTCACAGCGGGCGACAGGTTGCTGGGCGCGCCGTTGCTGATCAGCTCCAACCCCCTGGTCTGCAATGCCGCTGCCTTCCGGGCCGCCGGGGTCACAACCTATCCGAGCACCTGGGACGACGTCACCGAGATGGCCCCCCGGTTCACGGAGAAGGGCATGTACGCCCTCACCTACTCCGCCGATCCGGGCCAGACCCTCAACATGTCTTTCTACCCCCTGCTCTGGCAGGCCGGGGGATCCGTCTTCGACGCCGACGAACGGGTCGCCTTCAACTCCCCCCAGGGGATCCGGGCCCTCGAGTTCCTGACCGGGTTGGCCCGGAGCAACGCCCTCGAACCCGATTCCCTCAGCGCTGCCGTCAACACCGAACAGACCGACTTCGTCGCGGGGCGCTCCGGCTGCACCTGGTCGATTCCGGCCGTCGACCTGGCCCCTCTTCTGGGTGAGGAGAACGTCGTGGTCCTGCCACCGCTCAAGGATGAGCGGTCCGTGGCCTACGGCACGGTCGGTTCCCTGTCCCTGCTCAGGAGTTCCCGGAACAAGGAGGTCGCGGGGAGGTTCGCGGCCTTCGTGACCGATCCCGTGAACTCCGTGGACTACCTCCGAGCCGGAGGCTACTTCTCCCCCACCGCGGGAGCAGCGCCGATGTACGCCGGCAGCCCCGTCCAGAGCAGGGTCGAGCAGACCCTTCCCAACGTCCGATTCGGTGAGCCGAATCCCGCCGCCCGTCAGGTCATGGGAGTGCTCTCCCCCGAGATCCAGGCCGCGCTGCTGGGCCAGAAATCACCGCGACAGGCCCTCGCGGATGCCGCCGAGGCCGCGAAACCGCTCCTCAGGTGAGGAGCGGCGCCTTGCCCACCCGCTCGTCACGGCGGAGCCGCCCCGGGATCCCGTTGGCCGGTCGGAGTGCGCGCACCGGTTTGTTGTTCGTGCTGCCCGCGTTCGTGCTGTTCCTCGTGTTCCGGTTCGGCCCGGCCGCCGCGGGCGTCCTGTTGAGCCTCTTCAGGTTCGGCGTGGACGGTTCGCTCTCCTGGGCAGGTGGCGGGAACTTCACCCGGTTGGCCGGCGACCCACTGTTCTGGCGGGCGCTGTCGGTGACCCTGACCTACGTGCTGTTCTCGGTTCCCGTTTCCATCGCCCTGTCAACGGTGCTGGCCCTGGGGGTGCGTCGCGGGTTCCGTGGGGCGCGGTTCTTCCGTTCGGTCTTCTTCCTGCCCTTCATCACCTCGCTGGTGCTCGTCGGGTCGGTTTTCAAGTGGATCTTCTCCACCGACGGTCCCTGGTCGGCGCTGATGAGCCCTCTCGGTCTCGGGGGTTCGTGGCTCGGCAGTACCGTCCTGGTGCTTCCCGCCGTCATCGTGGTCGGCGTCTGGTCGCGCTTCGGTTACGGGATGCTGATTCTGGTGGCCGTCCTGCAGGGCGTTCCGCGGGACCTGGAGGAGGCGGCCCTGATGGACGGCGCCGGCACCTGGGGACGGTTCCGCCACGTCCTCCTTCCGGCGTTGAGGCCCGCCCTGTTCTTCCTGGCCGTGCTCGAGACCACCGTCGCCTTCCAAGTCTTCGACGTCATCTATGTCATGACCGGCGGCGGTCCGGCGAACTCCAGTCACTCGCTGATCCTGTTCCTCTACGACCAGGGGTTCCGATACTCGGACCACGGGTACGCCTCCGCGGTCGGCGTGATCCTGTTCGTCATGACCCTTCTGGTGGCACTCGTCCAGCGCGTCGTCCTGGGAAGGCGGTCATGATCCGCACCCGTTCCCGTCACGCCCTGCGCCCCGGTCGGTTCGCGGCCGTGATCCGATGGGCCGGGCTCTCGCTCGTGGCCATCGCCTGCCTCTTCCCCTTCTACGCGATGATCGTGCTGAGCCTGAAATCGGGCGCGGTCGAACTGCCCGGATCGCTGTGGCCCTTCGGCGATGTCTCCTTCGACTCCTATCGGCAGGTGTTCTCCGGACAGAATCTACCCAGGTGGCTCCTCAACACCGTGATCTACTCGGTGACCTCGGTGGTGGCCGTGCTGTTCGTCTCGGCACTGGCCGGTTACGCCTTCGCCAAGAAACGCTTCCCCGGACGGGAAGCCGTTTTCTGGTCCTTCCTGTCGATGGTGATGGTTCCCTTCCAGGTCACCGTGATTCCCACGTTCATGCTCATCACGGCGTGGAAGGGGATCAACACCTATTGGGGGCTGATCGTGCCGACCCTGGCGAACGCGCAGGCGGTGTTCCTGATGCGCCAGTTCATCCAGGGGCTCCCCGACGAGTTGTTCGAGGCGGCCCGCGTCGATGGTGCGGGCGAGTTCACGATCTTCTGGCGCCTCGTGCTGCCGCTCAGCAGACCGATCCTGGCCACCCTCGGGGTCTTCGTCCTGCTGTGGCACTGGAACGACTTCCTGTGGCCCCTGATCGTGGGCAGACGCAGCGAGATGTGGACCCTGACGGTGGGGATCTCCTCGCTCCAGCAGCAGACCGTGCCGTTGAACGTCACCTTCGCGGGGGCGACGGTTGCGCTGCTGCCGATCTTCATGGCCTACCTCGTGGCTCAACGCCACGTCCAGGAGGGATGCACGAGCACCGGAATCAGGGGATGAACGATGACCACACACACCATGCCGGACACGATCGCGGACGAGGCGACGCTGGAACTGCTCCTGAGCACCCCACGCCCGGAACTCGTCGAGAGTCTCCGCACCGGGTCGGGGGACCTGGTGGTGCTGGGGGCCGGGGGCAAGATGGGTCCCTCCCTGGCGAAGCTTGCCCGGGCCGGGCTGGATGCCGCGGGGCGCACGGGGGATGTCGTCCACGCGGTCTCCCGCTTCCCCGACGACAACCTGCGTCACGACCTGACCGAGGCCGGGGTGAACGTGATTCCCTTCGACCTGGTCGCGAACGACGACCTCTCCACGCTGCCCGACGCGTCCGACGTGATCCACATGGTGGGTGCGAAGTTCGGGGCCGGGAACGATCAGTCATGGGCCTGGGAGATCAACGCCGCGCTGCCGGACCGGGTGGCGCGACGTTACCGCACCTCCCGCATCGCGGTGTTGTCGACCGGGAACGTCTACCCCTTCGTCGCGCCGGGGAGCGGCGGGGCCACCGAGACGACGGTCCCGGATCCCGTCGGGGAGTACGCACAGTCATGTCTGGGAAGGGAAAGGGTGTTCGGTTTCGCGGCACACACCTGGGGAACCCCCGTCAGCGTGATCCGCCTCAACTACGCCATCGACCTGCGCTACGGGGTGCTGGCCGACATCGCCGCGCTCGTCGCGGCAGGGAAGCCCGTGCCGATCACCACGGGACACGTCAACGTGGTCTGGCAGGGGTACGCGAACGAGGTGGTGCTGCGCAGCCTCGGGAATGCCGGTGCGGAGGTTTTCACGATCAACCTGACCGGCCCCGAGCTGCTGGAGATCAGACGGGTGGCGCATCGGTTCGCCGAGCTGCTCGGTCGCGAGGCGCTCTTCACCGGTTCCCCGGAACCAACGGCGTTGCTGAGCAACTCCACACGCTGCATGGAAATGTTCGGTCGCCCCGATGTGACCGCCGACCGGTTGATCCAGTGGCAGGCCCAGTGGGTGCGCGACGGCTTGCCGATGATCGGAAAGCCCACGAAGTGGGCGGTGCGGGACGGGAGGTTCTGAGATGCGCGACCGCCCCGCCCTGCTCGTGGTCGTGCCCGAGACCCTGTCCCGTGAGTTCTTCGACACGGCCTCCCGCGACCTGCTCCGGGAGGCCGCGGTCGCCCTGGGCGGCCCCGGACCGCTCCGGCTGGATTCCCCGGATGCGGACGTCGACCTCCGCGAGGTGCGGGTGCTCGTCACGAGCTGGGGATTTCCTCGTCTGGACGCGGGTCTGCTGGACCGGATGCCGTCGCTCGGGCTCGTGGCCCACACCGGGGCCAGCATCCGGTCGTTCTTCACCGAGGAGGTGTTCGCCCGCGACATCCGCGTCACGCAGGCCGGACAGGCCATGGCGCCCGCCGTCGCGGAGGTGTCGCTGACGTTCACCCTGGTCCTTCTGCACCGGATTCATCGCATGAACCACGCGATGCGCGAGGGCACCTGGCCCGACGCGACCGGTTTCGGTACGCAGCACGAACTCGGCGGGTCGGTGGTCACCGTGGTAGGGGCGTCCCGGACGGGACGGGCCTATCTGTCGCTGCTCCGCGCCCTGGGGGCCCACCCGCTGGTCGTCGACCCGACCCTGAACCCTCGGGAGGCCACGCGGCTCGGGGCAGAGCCGGTGCCCTTGGAGAAGGGACTCGCACGGGCGCGGATCGTGGCGCTGCACGCCCCGTCGCTTCCCACGACCCGACACCTGCTGGGGGCCCGCGAGTTGGCGTTGATGCCTGACGGGGCGGGCCTGGTGAACACCGCACGGTCGTGGCTGGTGGACGAGGACGCGTTGCTGGCCGAGGCACGATCGGGCCGGTTGGATGCCGCGATCGACGTGTTCGACGAGGAACCCCTGCCCCCAGACAGCGAGCTGCGCACCCTGCCGAACGTCGTGACGACCCCGCATCGTGCTGCGGGAACCCACGAGGGCAGGCTCCGCCAGGGACGGATCGTCGCCGAGGAGGTCCATGCCTGGACCCACGGCCTTCCGCTCACCCACTCCCTCGATGCGCATCGTCTGCACCTGATGGCCTGAAGGAGTCCACGGATCGGCCCGACCAGGTTCCGCACAGACCCGATGGCGCGGCCTCTGGGATCATTCGTGCATGACCCAGGAACCCGCTCCACACACCAGGCCCACGCCACCCAACGCTGCCACCGGTGGCCTGCCTCCCGCCAGCAGCACCGAGCTGACGCTGACCCTGATCTGGCGGTTGGTCCTCACCCTGGTCTCCGGCGCCGGGCTGGTCCTGATGTTCGCCCCGTTGAGGACACCCGCGCAGATCGTGAACCAGATGCTCTACTTCACGACGATCTCCACCATCCTCGTGTTCCTGGTGGCGTTGCTCGGGCTGCTCCGGCCGTTGTTCTTCCTGACCTTCCCTGCGCGCCGAATGCTGGAGGGAAACCGGGGCTGGCTGCGCGGGTTCTCGGCGTGCGCGTCACTGCTGACGGGTCTCGTCTTCGGTTTCATCATCTCCGGTGACCTGAGCGCACCGACGAGTTTCATCCCGCATCTGGCGCTGCCGGTCCTGTCAGTGATCGACTGGATCCTCGTGGGCAGGAACCAGTCCCTGCTGGCCTGGTGGGTTCCGCTGGTCTGGACGCTGTCGCTGGTGCCCTACCTGTTCGTCTACGCCTGGGATGCGCTGCACGACAAACCCATGTATGCCTTCCTGAATCCTCTGCTTCCCAGTTGGTGGCCGTGGGTGGGGATGCTGAGCGCCGGGTTCCTGGTCCTCGCATACGCGCTCTGGGGGCTGGGAAGGCTGCGTGCCCGGAGAAACAGCCGTGACCCACGACCTGCCGGCCACCCGGTCGGCCCGGACGTGCAGGTTCCCCGGAGGCCGTGACCTCCGGGGAACCTTCTCCCGACGTCCCGGGGAGGCACCCCTACATCCCCGGGACGTCGTTTCCCCGGCTACTCCGCGGTGTCGGGCACGGCGCCCGGCGTTGGGGCCACGGAGTTCGGCAACGAGATCGGTGCCGGGGTGGTCTGGATCGGGAAGGTCAACCGGCTGGTCACCGCCCTGTCTTCGCGTGGTCGTTGCGGTAGATGTCCGAGCCACGTGCGTAGTAGAGGTAGCCGTCCTTGCCGAGGGCCAGGGCGGAAACTTTCTCCGCGATCGGTTTGCCCCCGGTGACGGTGAGGTCGCTGGCCCGGATCGCGTAGAGGTTGCCGCCCAGGACCCCGTACAGCGTGCCGTTGTGCTGGATCAGCCAGCTCCGGTTGACCTCCTTGCCGGCCTCGGCCACCTTTTCCTTCTCGTCACCACCGATCACGCTCTTCTTGCCGGTGATCCCCAAGGATGTGGGGTCCACCGTGAACACGTAGTTCCCGGTGATGCCGTGGAGCTGCCCGTCGTCGCCGAAGGTCAGCGCCGTGATGGCTTTCTGGCCTTCGCCCTCGAAGGGATTGAGGATGCGCGTCACCGTGCCGCTGGCGACGTCGAACTCCACGAGATGGGCTTCTTCTTTCTCGGCCTCCACCGAGTGGCCACCGCGCACAGTGGTGCCGATGTAGAGCTTGCCGCCCCGGTATGCCATGGAGATCGGCGACTGTTTGGCCAGACGATCCTGAGGGACGCCGTTGGCGTAGCTCAGACCGTCGAATTTGTAGACCTTGTCCTGGATCGTGCGAGTACTGGTGTCATAGAAAGCCAGCGCCCCGCCGAGCTGGCCGTCCTTCGGCACGGTCCCGATGGCGAACACGCTGCCCTCGGTGTGGGTGATCGCATAGGGACGATCCTGCCCGTCAACCGCCTTCTTCGTGGGCGATTCATTGTACGCCTTGTCGTATTCGCCACCTGGTTCGTAGCCGCCACCGTTCTCGGTGGACCGGGACGTGACCTTGGCGCCCGGGTAGAGCCCGACGACCAGTGTGCCGCCGTTCACCGCCATCCCCTCACCCTGCCCGGTCGGGGAGTCCAGCAGCTCGAACGTGGTGCCGTCGGCCTTCTCACCGGGGGTGATCCCGAGCAGCTGGTCCGCCGTCATGTACCAGGACGCGAACAGCTTGCCGTTGTCCGCGGCAACCATCGACTGGATGGCACGGCCCGGCGCCTTGAGCGCGTCATTGCCGTCGACCTTTGTGACGGAGTCCGCACCCTGCTTGGTGGCGTCGTGGATGGTCAGGTCCCCCCTGTTCATCTGCGAGGAGACGAACACGTCGTGGGTGGCCCAGCTGTTCGGGCTCAGCCGCCCGAGCAGCTGGTTTCCGGCGGGCAGCGGCGTGTGCTTGTTGGTGTCGGGGTCGTACTCCACGAGCTGCCCCGCACGGACGTAGTAGACCTTCCTGGCCTCCCCGGGGCGGGAAATGATCTTGCCGCCGACGTCTCGCACAGGATCCACGCCGGCATCTTTCAACACCTCGCCGGGCATGCCGGATGCGAGGTCGTACATGACGTTTTGGCGTTCATTGCAGGATTCGGCGTAGAGCTTGCCAGCCTTGGCCTCGAGATGAGGCACCAGCCCTCCCGAGCCACCAGCACACACCCCGGCAGGCAGCTCCAGGGCGTTCTTCGCTCCGGTCCTCGGGTCGATCTGGTAGATCTTCGGGGCGGTCGCCCCGACGGCCACGTAGACCTTGCCGTTGTCGTATGCGATGCTCCGGGCCTGCGGCTGCCCCGCATCGACGGGGTCGCCGCCCTTGAGGAGACCCAACCCGTTGTCCTTGCTCCAGGTCAGCACATGGCCACCACTATGTTTCTTGCCCGCAAAGGTGGCTATGTAGGCGGTGTCGTTCTCGTCGACGGCGATGTCCCAGAAGAACTCGGCCTTGTCCGTCACCCCGGCCTTGTCCTCGCTGAGGTGCTCGACGGTGTCGCCGTCGGGATCGTAACGCCACAGGCCACTCAGCCCGGCCGCGATCAGGACCGACTTGTCGCTGAGGGTGGCGAAACCCCAGGGCTGCACATCATCTTTCGTCTCGTCGGCGAAGTCCCTCTGGACGACGGGTTTTCCGCTGCTGAGGTCGACGACGTTGAGCTTGCCGCCCATCCCCCCGCTGACGACGACCGCCACCGGGGCGCCTTCCCTGGTCGTGGTGCCGTAGTTCGGCACGCTCACCGGTGCGAGTGGCCGCTCCCCGCTCGACGTGATCCTCTCCTCGGTGCCCGCCTGATCGGCCACCGCAGTTCCACCGAAGGACAGGGCGGCAGCCAACCCAAGGGCAAGGCAGGTCACGGCCCGGGCGACCCGCCGGGGTCCGGCTTCTTGGTTCCGATGCATTCCTCACGCTCCTTGCTTGCTCACCAATTATCTTAACTAAGTGTCATAATCTTCAGTCAATATTTTCAGGATCATCGGCGAGTTTCTCCAAGCAGCTGGGATAATTGTGCGACGCGGAGGCACCCCTGACGCCGCGGACCTCCACGTCTGGCAACCCCGTGGCACCGCGAACTCGAACGACGCCCCTCATCGAGGTGTCCCATCGGTTGCGGCGCCCACAACACGACCTGCCCTGCGAGGAATCCGCTGATTCCGGTCACCGCGCACTACACTTGCGGGGTCATCCACGCGAACCGGGGAGACCTTCCCCGGCACCGGCCCGGAACAGCGGCCGCTGGCCGCACGGTTTCCCACCGGTTCTTCTCCAAGGAGTCCCCCATGCACACCACGGTCCTGCTCTTCCACCCCAACCTGGCCGCCTCCCGGGTCAATGCCCGGCTCGCGCAGGCGGCCCGCGGCGCGGGAAGCGGCGACAACCCCGTCGAGGTCCGCGACATGTACGCCCTCTACCCGGACTTCCACGTCGACGTCGCGGCCGAGCAGGCCGCCTGCGAGGCCACCGACCGGATCGTCCTGCAGTTCCCCATGTACTGGTACTCCTCCCCGGCCCTGCTCAAGCAGTGGCAGGACGACGTCCTCACCTACGGCTGGGCCTACGGTTCCACCGGGAAGGCCCTCCACGGCAAGGAAATCGCCCTCGCGGTCTCCCCCGGGGCGCCGGCCTCCAGCTACGACCACAGCGGCGACGCCCACTACGAACTGCACGAGCTGCTGCGCCCCTTCCAGGCCATGAGCAACATGGTCGGGACCCGTTTCGTCACGCCCTTCATCACCGCCGGCACCCTCACCTTGAGCGACGAGGACCTTGAGAAGCAGGCCGAGTCCTACACCGCCTGGCTCACCTCCGAGCAGCCGGCACTCGACCTTTTCGGCTGAGAGGTCGCGCCGAAGGTCCCACCACCTGCCCGCCCTCGGCTCTGCTGGCCCTGTTGGCGTTTGCCTGCGCTGTGAAGCCAGCGAACCTCAACAGGGACAGCCAACCGGATCAACCGGGGTGCGAGGCGTGAATGCCCTCGTAGATGGCCTTCTGCCCGGCCGGCCAGCACCCTTCGGAGAAATATTGCGTCCAGAGTTCCCAGATGAGCCGCCACTCCTGGCTGTTCACATCGGCGCGCTCTGCCGGAAGACCGTATCCCTTCGCATGGTCGACGGAGATCACAGCGGAATGGCTGGATGGTGCATCTATGAGCGGCTCCTTGAGCCTTGCCGCCAAGACGTCAACCTCCTCCTGAGTTCTCACCTGCGCGGACAAGGCCTCACGCATCAGAGCTTCGGAGCGGGACAGAGCGGCCTTGGCCTGTTCCACCATGAGCATGTTGACATCGGCCAACAACAAAGCGAACAGTGGGAACGACCCGGGATTGACCCGGATTCGCTCTTCGGCCTCCCCGATTGCCGCGACGATTTCCTTCGCGCTCGCCGTGGTACGTCGCCCGTCCTCTCCCGGAAAAATCATCTGCGGGTCTATCGGTCCCAGGTCGCCTCCCGGACCCATGAGGATGTGATGGGCGCCAAGGCAGAGGATTGTGGCCGCGCTCTTGGCCATGTCAGGTACGACCACTGTGAGTTCCTTGCACCGCTGCTGCATTGAACGCACCATGCGCAGCGCCGTCTCCCCGTCGCCTCCCGGTGAGGACAGGAGAAGGTGCAGATCCTTTTGAGGGTCGCAGTCGAAGAGAAGTTCCTCAAGAACCGTCATGTTCGTGGGCGTGATCTGGTCGATGACGACGATGAGCTTGGCTCCGGTGATCTGCTGGTACTCCCCTATGAGTGCCTGCCGTTTGTGCCGACCCGAATGCTCAGCCTGAAACAGTGGGGGTGCGCAATGCAGTCAGATCCTTCCCACCACAGGTCGGAAACTCTTGGGTTTATCCCTGCGAAGCTTCGCACCCATGCGGCGGGCGTCCATCGCGGTTCGTACCTGCTCGTCCCACCGGGGCTGTTCCTCACCATTTCCGGGAACGGGTTGGGGTTCGCTGAGGGCTTGGAGGTTTTCCAGTGCTTCCTTGGTCATGGCGCTTCCGTTCTTCCGCGTACCACCATGGTACCGATCACCCCCGATACGCGATGCCGGCAGATCAATGCCCCGGTTCCTCCCGGACGCCGACCAGATCTCCGTGCGCTGGTCCTTCCGTCGTCCGCCTGTCCAAGCGTCAAACGCCAGCGCTACAGCGCAGGCAGTTGTCCGGAAGGCCAGCGAATCGGGCCTGGTCGGATCGGACGGTGCTCCAATCCAGCGTTCACCAGGCGTTAACCCAGGTGTAGGTGTGCCGTCATCTTGCGTGTCTAGCTTCGTCGAACGTGAGGTTTCGTGACCTGAAGTTGCGCCTGACCGCGACGCTGGGTTGCAGCACCCTGCTGCTGGCCGGCTGCTGGAGCGGAGGCGTCGCCGTTCACCCCGTCGCCACGGGGGAAACAGGTTCCCACCGACCCGACTGCCCGGGCGGGACGCTCCGGGGGGAGGGGGCCAGTTCGCAGCGAACCGCGATGGAAAAACTGATCCAGGAATACACCGCGGCCTGCCCCGGAACCGTCATCGACTACACCACATCCGGTTCCGGCGCCGGGGTGAAGGCGTTCTTCGGCGGCGCCGTCGACCTGGCCGGTTCCGACTCCCCGCTCAGCCGCAAGGAACGCGACGGGGTGATCGAGACCGACAGGGCGGAGAAACGCTGCCGGGGAAACACCGCCCTGAATCTTCCGATGGTTCTCGGTCCCATCGCCGTCGCCCACAACGTCGAGGGTGTTCCGGACCTGAACCTGACCGCCGAACTGATCGCACGGATCTTCACCGGCGACATCACCCGCTGGAACGATCCCGCGATAGCGGCGGCCAATCCCGGGGTTTCCCTTCCCGACGCCGGGATCGCGGTGTTCCACCGGGCCGACGAATCCGGCACCACCGAGAACTTCACGAAATACCTGGCCAAAACCGTCGGCGGCACCTGGGGTCACGACGCTTCGAAGAAGTGGCCCGCCACCCGGGGCGAGGGCAAGGAGAAGACCGCGGGTGTCGCGGACGCCGTCGCCGGCACCCGCAACTCCATCACCTACCTGGAGTGGGGCGCCGCCCTGGAACGCGATCTGAAACTCGCCCGCATCGACGGGGTGGAGTTGTCGGGGAAAACGGCCAGCCGCGCCGTCGCCGACGCCGAGGTGGAGACCGACGACGACGGCCTCCGTCTGGACATCGACTACGCCCCTGGCGGCGACGCCTACCCGGTGATCATGGCCACCTACGAGGTCGTGTGCTCGGCGGGAGGTTCCAACCCGGAACTGCTGCGCGACTTCCTTGGACTGTTCGCCTCCGAGGACGCGCAGACCTCCCTCGAGGAACTCGGCTACGCGCCCCTGCCCGTCGAGCTGCGGGAGAAGGTGAACCGGAGCATTTCCGGGATCCGATGAGCAACGACGAACACTTCCCGCCCGGAAACGGAAGACCTGATCTCCCGACCACCCCCGATGCCCTGGCCGGCCGGGGTCGCAGGAGCATCCACCTCGGCGACCTGCTGTTCGGCGGCTCCGCGCGGGCCTCCGGCGTCGTCATCGTCGTGGTGGTGCTCGTCATCGGCGTGTTCCTGCTCGGCAACGCCTGGCAGCCGCTGCTGGGCAACACCGCGAACTTCTTCACATCCACCACCTTCGACTCCTCCTCCCGGCCCCCGCACTTCGGTATCGCGGCGCTGCTGTGGACCACGGTGCTGTCGTCGCTGATCGCGCTGCTGGTCGCGGTACCGGTGGCGATCGGGATCGCGCTGCTGCTGACCCAGTACGTGGGGGGACGCGTCTCCCGGTGGATCGGGTTCGTCATCGACCTGCTGGCGGCGGTACCGTCGGTGATCTTCGGGCTGTGGGGCATCAAGGTGCTCGGCCCGGCCCTGCAACCCGTCGCGCACTGGGTGCAGGCCCACCTGGGCTGGTTCCCGTTGCTCGGCAGCACCCAGGTGACCTCCCCCGGCACGGTGTTCACGGCGTCGCTGGTGCTGGCGCTGATGATCCTGCCGATCATCACGGCCGTCACCCGCGACGTGTTCGCACAGACTCCCCGGGAACAGATCGAGGCGGCCCTGGCGCTCGGCGCAACCCGCTGGGAGACGATCCGCATGGCGGTGCTGCCCTACGGGCGTTCCGGCGCCACCGCGGCAGCCATGCTGGGGCTGGGCCGGGCGCTGGGTGAGACGATCGCGGTGATGCTGATCCTGTCGGCCAGTTCCTTCGACGTGTCGGTTTTCAGCGGCGGCGAAACCTTCGCCTCCGTCATCGCCCGCAACGCCGCCGAGTTCGACACCACCTACAAGGCCGGGATCTACATCTCCGCCGGCCTGGTCCTGTTCGTCCTGACGTTCGCGGTCAACGCCCTGGCGCGCGTCGTCGCCGAACGCGGAAAGGCGAAATCCTGATGTCCACCCCGTTGTCCCCCGGCTCCCTGAACCTGCAACGCCCCACCGGGTGGCGGGCCGTGAAGAACAACCTGGCGACGGGTTTCGTGTGGCTCTCCGTGGCCGCCGCCACCATCCCGCTGCTGTGGATCCTGGTCTCGGTGGCGGTCAAGGGCGCGCCGCTGCTCTACAGCGTCGGCGCCGACTATCACGTGATCTGCATGGACCGCTCCGAGAAGGTGCGACTCGCCGCCGACGCGTGCGGGGGCGACGTGAACACCGACCCCCCGGACGAGACCGTCGAGTGGCGTTACGTCCCGGGCGGGCGTTACGTCGCGGTCGGTGAGAAGGTGAACACCTACCGCACCCGCACCACCGCGCCCGTCTCCCCCGACCCCGCACGGCCCCACGACATCGTCATGATCACCGACACCGGTTCGGGGGACGCCCGCACGCCATCGTTGCAGTGGTGGACTACACCACTCGGGTCGGCGCAGGCCACCGACGCCAGGGGCGGGGCCCTCCAGGCCATCTACGGCACCCTGATGCTCGGTCTGCTGACCGCGGTGATCGCGGTGCCGCTCGGGATGCTGGGCGCGATCTTCCTCGTCGAGTACGGGCGGGGAACGAAGGCGGCCCGGGTGGTGTCGTTCATGGTCGACGTCCTCACGGGCGTGCCCTCGATCGTCGCGGCCCTGTTCATCTACGCCCTGCTGATCACCACCTTCGAGCAGAGACCCTCGCCCTTCGCGACGGTGCTGGCACTGGTGTTGCTGATGCTCCCGATGGTGCTCAGATCCACCGAGGAGATGCTGAAGCTGGTCCCCGATTCGCTGCGGGAGGCCTCCTACGCGCTGGGGGTGCCGAAATGGAAGACGATCCTGCGGATCGTGGTGCCGACCTCCTACAGCGGCATCCTGACCGGCGTGGTGCTGGGCATCGCCCGGGTGATGGGTGAGACGGCGCCGCTGCTGATCCTGATCGGCTACACCCAGAACCTGTTCCTCGACCCGTTCGGGAACTCGATGGGGGCGCTGCCCACCATGATCAACTCGGGAATCTCCGTGCCGGAGGGCCAGCCGGGCGCCGACCGGGTGTGGGCGGCCGCCCTGACCCTGGTGCTGATCGTGATGGTGCTGAACCTGATCGCCCGGCGCATCGCCCGCCGCAACAGGCTCACGTGACCGCCACACGACCCGAAGGGATACTGGATCCATGTCGAAGCGCATCGAGGTGAAGGACCTCAACATCTACTACGGCAAGTTCCACGCCGTCTCGGACGTGAACCTGGTGGTGGAACCGCGCAGCGTGACGGCCTTCATCGGACCGTCGGGGTGCGGCAAGTCGACGGTGTTGCGCACCCTCAACCGGATGCACGAGGTCATTCCCGGCGCCCGCTGCACCGGTGAGGTGCTGCTGGACGGCACCGACCTGTACGGCCCCGGTGTCGACCCGGTGGCGGTGCGACGGGTGGTCGGGATGGTGTTCCAGCGACCCAACCCGTTCCCGTCGATGTCGATCTACGAGAACGTCGCCTCCGGGTTGCGGCTCAACGGGGAGAAGAACCGTACGGTGCTGGACGAGGCCGTCGAGAAGGCGCTGCGGGGAGCGAACCTGTGGAAGGAGGTCAAGGACCGCCTCGGCAAGGCCGGGGTGGGGCTCTCCGGTGGCCAGCAGCAGCGGCTGTGCATCGCCCGGGCCATCGCGGTACAGCCCGACGTGCTGCTGATGGACGAACCCTGCTCGGCCCTCGACCCGATCTCCACCCTCGCCGTGGAGGACCTCATCCACGAACTCAAGGAGCACTACACCGTCGTCATCGTCACCCACAACATGCAGCAGGCGGCGCGGGTCTCCGACGAGACGGCCTTCTTCAACCTGAAGGCCCAGGGCGAACCGGGTCACCTGGTGGAGATAGGACCGACGGAACGCATCTTCCACAACCCGGAGAAGAAGGCCACGGAGGACTACATCACCGGTCGCTTCGGGTGATACCGGCGCAGATCCCGGTTGCGCAGCACTCAACTCGATTTTCCGGCCGGTTCGGCCTTCTTTTCCGGTTGAGTGCTGCACAACCGGGAAAGTTCACTCCACAGGACCGTAGACCGGTTCCCACATGGCGTCCTTGACGGCCCCGGCGAGGTCGTCGTGGGTCCGGGATGCGACCCCGTCGGTCCCGGCGCGTCGCGCGACCGCCTCCGCGACGATCGCCGACGACATCCGCAGGTCGCGCACCGGCGGCAGCAGCGCAGCGCCCCGCGGCAGCGGATCCACCTGGGAGGCGACGGCCTCGGCGGCGGCCAGCAGCATACCGTCGGTGACCTCCCCCGCCCCCGAGACGACCACCCCGAGGCCGAGCCCCGGGTACAGCAGCGCGTTGTTGCCCTGCCCGATGGTGTAGGTGACGCCGCCGTGTTCCACGTCCTCCACCGGGATGCCGGCCGCCACCAGGGCCCTGCCGCCGGACCAGGCGATCACGTCGGCGGGCATGACCTCGATGCGTTCGGTCGGGTTCGACAGCGGCAGCACGATGGGGCGCTCCACCCCCGCGCACAGGGTTTCTATGACGTCCCGGGTGAAGGCGCCGTGGTCGGTGGAGGTGCCGATCAGGATGGTGGGCCTGGTCCGCCGCACCACCTCCAGCAGCCCGATTCCGCGGGTCCCGCGCTCCCAGTCCGCGACCTCCGCGGCGGGACGGGCGTAGGCCTGCTGGTAGTCGGGCAGGTCCGGCATGTCGTCGGTGACCAGGCCGTTGCGGTCGATCAGCCAGATCCGCGACCTCGCCTCGGCATCGCTCAGCCCGTCGCGGACCATTCCCGCGTGGATCTGGTCGGCCATGCCGGTGCCCGCGGTCCCCGCGCCGTAGACCACGAGCCGCTGGTCAGCGAAACCCGTTCCCGTCACCTTCATGCCCGAGATCACGGCCGCGGTGACGATGGCGCCCGTGCCTTGCATGTCGTCGTTGAAGATCCGGTAGGTGCCGCGGTACCGCTCCAGGATGCGGCGGGCGTTCGACGGCCCGAAGTCCTCGAAGTGCAGCAACGCCTGCGGGAACAGTTCTGAGGCCGCCCTCAGGTATTCGGCGATGAAGGCGTCGTAGCGCTCCCCCCGGATCCGTGGGTGCCGGTTACCGAGATAGGCGGGGTCGTCGAGGAGTTGTTGGTTGTCGGTGCCGCAGTCGAGGTTGACGGCGATGGCGCGTGCCGGGTAGATGCCCGCGGCGGCGGTGTAGACGGCGAGTTTCCCGACGGAGATGTCGGTGCCGTTGACACCCCAGTCGCCGATGCCCAGGATCTCCTCGGCATCGGAGCAGACCACCAGGTCCACGTCCGTCGCCCCCAGCCCCAGCGACTCGAAGGAGACCCGGATGTCCTCGGGCCGGTCGATGCTGAGGTAGATGGCCCGGGAGCGGCGGTAGTCGCGTGACCATTTCTTGATGGCCTCCCCCACCGTCGGGTCGTAGACGACGGGCAGCAGCTCCTGGAGGTGGTCGACCAGCAGCCGGTAGTAGAGCACCTCGTTGCGGTTGTGCAGCTGGCCGAGGAAGATGTAGCGGGCCAGGTCGGTGGGGTGGGAACGCAACTGGCTGTAGGCGCGGTCGGCCTGCTCACCGAGGGTTTCCACCGCCGACGGCAGCCTGCCGATCAGTCCCAGCTCTCGTCGCTGCTCCAGGGTGAAGGCCGTGCCGCGGTTGGTGAGCGGGTTGGTCATGATGGCGGGTTTGTCGGACATGGGTTCCTCCTAGGCGTGTCTCCCGACCCTATAGAAGGATCCTGTGACCGGACGGGGTCCTGCTCCGGGGCTCCCCGTCGTTTTGCTGGCCTTGATCTCGTTTTGCTGGGCTTTTTCACGTTTGCCTGCGCTGTGAGGCCAGCAAACGACAACAGGTCCAGCAAAACAGCATTGGGGCCAGCAAACTGGGCTCAAGGCCAGCGAACCAGATCGGTCAGGGAGCACGGTTTCAGGCGTCGAGTTCCTTCGGCCGGGGTGCTTTGAGCAGGCCGAGGAGGGCGTTCTCCAGCACCTCGGTCAGCGCGGGATGGATCCAGTACTGGCCGCGGGCCAGTTCCTGCACCGTCTGACCGAAGCTCATGGCCTGGATCATCGGCTGGATCAGGGTGGCGGCCTGGGGGCCGATGATGTGGGCGCCGAGGAGATGCCAGGTGCGCGGGTCGGCCAGCAGCTTCACGAAGTGTCCCTCGTCCTCCAGCGCCCAGCCGAACGCGACATCCGCGTAGCGCTGCGTGAACGCCACGTAGGGGGTGCCCCATTCGTGCAGCTGCTCCTCGGTGGCGCCGACGGCGGCGATCTGCGGATCGGTGAACACGGCGTGGGGGATGTAGCGGTGGTCGGTGGCCGCCAGTTCGCCTCCGTCGATGAGGAGGTTCGCGGCGACGGTGCGGGCCTCCGCGTTCGCAACGTGTTTGAGCAGCCGGTCCGAGGACACGTCGCCGAGCGCCCAGATGTGGGGCTGGCTGGTGCGCTGGTGCTTGTCGACGCGAATCTGCCCGCCCGCCCCCACCTTGACCCCGGCGGCGGCCAGGTTGAGGAAGTCGGAGTTGCGGATGCGGCCCGTGGCCACCAGCACCGCGTCGGCCAGGTACTCGTACTCGACGCCGTTGCGGTCGGTGGTGATGACCAGCACCTCGCCGTCGGGCCCGGTGGCGACCTCGGAGATGCTCTGGTTGAGGATCAGGTTGACCAGTTTGGCGTGTTCCTGCTTGAACTCCTCGGAGATCTCCCGGTCCTCGCCGCGCAGCAGCACCTCGGATCGGTTGATCTGGGTCACCTGCGACCCGAGCCCCGCGAAGATCTGCGCGAACTCGCAGGCCACGAACCCGCCCCCGAGCACGACGAGCCGCCGGGGCAGCTCGTCCATGCGCATCACGTCGTCGGAGGTGTGGAACCTGGACCGCAGCTCCTCCGGGATCTCCACCGGCAGCGGCCGGGGCCTCGACCCGGTGGCGATGACGATCTGATCGGCGCTGATCTGCACGTCACCGACCAGGAGGGTGTGCTCGTCGACGAAGCTGGCGTGGCCCTCGAACAGGGTCACCCCACCCCCCTTGCGACGCCACTCGCGTCCGGCCCGCGAGATCGGGTCGATGCGACCGAAGACGCGGTCCCGGATGGCGGGCCAGTCGGCGCCCTTGAACTCCAGGTCCACCCCGAGCCGGGCGGCATGCCCGGGCGTGCGGGCGTTCTCGGAGGCCACCACGAACATCTTGGTGGGGATGCAGCCCCGGTTCAGGCAGGTGCCACCGAAGACCGGGTCGTCCTCGATCAGGGCGACGTCCAGGTGGGAGAAGCGCTCGTCGATGATGGAGTTGCCCGAACCGGATCCGATCACGGCAATGTCGAAATGCTGCATGGCTCCATCTTGTCATGCGCCACCGAACCCGCCTTCCCCGAAACCGGTTGAGCCGGGCTGCGAGGAACGAGCAGCCCGAGTCGAAACCACCCGCAGCCGAACAGCAGACCCGACCCCAGTCCCCGAACACGCACGAGGTTTCGACACGCCCAGCTCGCAGAGCGAGCAGGTCGGCTCAACCAGCTTGGGGCACACGACCCACTCGCTGACGCTCGCAGGCCGGCTCCAACCACCATCGACACGACCGGCTCAACCGGCCTTGGGATAAGGAATCGCGGACCGGCTCAGGTATTCTCGGCCCCCTGATTGGCAATGGCGTTGCGCAACTGGGGCATCCAGTATTTGAACGCCTAAACTTCCCCCATGACAGGTTGGGCAGTTGTGACGGGGGCCTCGGGTGGGCTCGGGGCCGGTTTTGCGCGGGAACTCGCGAGGCAGGGGGCGAACCTGATCCTGGTGGCCCGCAGCACCGACAAGCTGGAGACGCTCGCATCCGAGTTGCGCTCCGCGCATCGCGTCCAGGTGGAGACCTGGCCCTGCGACCTCACCAATCGCGGTGCCCGGGCCGTGCTGGCCGCCGACCTGGCCTCCCGCGAGGTCCACACCCTGGTCAACAACGCGGGTTTCGGGTCGATCGGCGACTTCACCGACCTGCCACCGGAGCGCATCGCCGCCGAGGTGGAGCTGAACGTGGTGGCCCTGACCGAACTGACCCGCGTCGCCCTGCCGGGCATGAAGCAGCGGGGCCGCGGGGCGGTCATCAACATCGCCAGCACCGGCGCTTTCCAGCCGATCCCGGGTTTCTCCACCTACGCTGCGACGAAGGCCTACGTGCTGCGTCTGTCGATCGGGTTGTGGGCGGAGCTGCACGACAGCGGCGTGCGGGTGTTGGCCGTGTGTCCCGGCCCCACCGAGACCGGTTTCTTCTCCAACGCCGGCAACGACCAGGTGATGCAGCAGCGCCGCAGCGTCGATCAGGTGGTGGACAGCGCTTTCCGGGCGCTGCGACGTCACCGCCCCTACGTCGTCGACGGGGTGGGCAACACGATCCTGGCCGAGGCCACCCGTCTGATGCCCGCCCGCTGGACATCCAGGGTGGCCGGCTGGGTCGCCTCCCACTGAAGAGGCAACTACCGGACCGCGCAATCACTCGACGGTGATGCTGCGGGTCTCCTGCGAGACCTGCTGGTTTCCCGCCTCGTCGGTCCATGTGGTTTCCACCCGCACCAGGTAGCTTCCGGCCGCCAGGGTCAGCGACACCGACCACGCGCGCCAGCCGTCGGCGCCCGTCACCACCTCGGTCTGGGCGTCCTGCGAGGCCAGCAGGGTGTCGTTGGAGTCGGTGATGAGCACCCGGGGCTGCCCCGCATCCGGTTGCACCACGCCGGAGAAGGTCACGGCCCCCGCGGCCAGTCGCACGCCGTTTCCGGGGGTGTCGATCCACAACTTCGCCAGCGACGCCAGCCCCTGCATCTGGTGCTCGCCCGCGAACGCGGCCGGTGGGGCCTCTCCGTTCGCCGTGAATCGAACCTTCAGGTCCGGGACGTCGAGGACCTCGTGGACCGCATGGACGACCTGGCCGATGGCCTGCTGCGCGATCCCGTCGTCAGTGCCCTCGGGGAAGGCGTCCGCGGGCAGGTTGATGGTCACCACCGCCCCGTCACGGCTGACGCCGATGACCCCCCCGGGATTCCAGGCGGACCTGTAGTCGGGGTCGAGGGGGGCCACCGCCAGGATGGCGTTCACGACCGTCGAGACCATGTCCCCGGACGCCGCCAGGTTGCGGAATTCCCGGTGCAGCTTCCCGTCCTGCCGGCCGACGTAGTACACCGGGACCGCCTGCACCTGCGCAGGCAGCACTCGCACCTGCGGTGAAACGGATTGCTGCGACTCGACGAGGGTCGGCACGGTTGTCGACTGGTGGGTGCGCCCGAACAACCACGTCGCGGAGATCACCAGCAACAGGACCAGCAGCACCACCAGCACGGCAAGCAGCAGCGGAACCCCGGGCGCCCGTGCTCCTTTGAGGGATCGCAGTTCCGCCTCCAGGGTCTCGGTCCCCGGGGACTGGACCAGTCGCGCGGCGGAGCGCAGCGCGGCCGTCAGTTCCTGCGACAGCGACTCGATCACCCCGGGCAGGCTGACCGGTTCCGGTTCGCCGACGGCCCGGCGCAGCGCGTCGAGAGCTTCCTCGAGTCGCTGGTTGCAGCCCCGCACCGTCATCCGCATGATCCCGGCCAGCTCCGGTCCGAAAACGGAGAGATAGTGGGAGACCAGCAGGATCTCTGCCAGCCGGATGGGCAGGGCGAGAACGGCGCGGCGGATCTCCTCCTGCCGCGGATCGGCGATCTTCAGCAGCTCCAGCGTTCCGCTCTGTCCGCGCACGGAACGCGCCTGGTGCACCACCTGTTCCGCCAGGTATTCCACCCGGGCCGACGGGTCGACGATCCTGTTGGAACGTTTCGCCAGCCCCAGCAGCGAGGTGCGCAGGATGTGACCCGACTCGGATTCGGCACCGAGCATCACGGCCAGCCGGTGCATCGTCGGTCCCTGTTCCTCGAACAGGTCGATCAGCCACGTGGAGGTGTCGGACAAGGGACGTCACTTCCGCCCGTGCCCGATGGGGCACGTGGTGCAGGATTCCCTCACGTCGGCTCCTTCCGGGAGTTGGGAAAACAAGCCACCATTGTGCACTCCCATCCCCCAGAGCTGACAAGGGGCCTCGGCATGCGCCGCATGGTCAGGTCCCGACCCGGAATCGCCGCCCCCGTTTGGGAGGCAGCAGGTCCTTCGCGGGCTCCGCGTAGTCGACGGCGGTGACGAAACCGTCACAGAAGGTGAAGGAGGTCACGGAGGCCAGGGTGCAGCGGCGGCGACGCGGATCGTGGACCAACGGCCTGCCCTCGGCGTCGCGGCGGACCATCTCGATGGGAAGCTGATGGCTGACCACCAGTGCCTGCCCGCCCGGCCCGGCCGCGGCGGAGGCATCAACCAGTGCGGCCCGCATCCGCGCCGCGATCTCCCGGTAGGGCTCACCCCAGCTGGGGCGCAGCGGATTCAACACGTACCGGATCATGCGCACGTCGCGCAGGGCCTTGTTGTCGGCGCCGAAAACCTTGCCCTCGAAGGCGTTGGCCGCCTCGGTGACGCGTTCGTCGATGACCACGTCGAGCTGCGGGAACAGCTCGGCGGTGGGCGCGAGGGTTTCCCGGGCCCGTTGCAGCGGTGAACAGCGCAGGTGCGTCAACGGCACACCGTCCCAGTGGTCGGCGAGCCGGGCGGCCATCTCGTGGCCGAGTTCCGAGAGCCCGAAACCGGGCAGCCTCCCGTACAGCACCCCTTCGGGGTTGTGTACCTGCCCGTGCCGCATCAGGTGAACCACCGTCGGCTGCTGCATCACGACCCCCGGTTCGGGTCCTTGCGACGTCGACGCCGCCGCTGGGAGGGTTTCGTGTCCGGCAGTCCCTGCGCCAAGCGGGTGGCGCGACGTTCGTCCGCGAACCTCGCCAGGCCGACGGCAACCGACTCGAAGCTCGGGGAGTCCGCGATGACGTCCACCCTGAGGCCGTGCATCTCGCAGGTCGCCGCGGTGGCCTTTCCAATGGCGGCAATGATGGACGTCACGTGGGGTTTGCCTGCGATACCGATCATGTTGCGCACCGCCGACGACGACGTGAACACCACCGCGTCGAACAACCCGGTCTTGATGCGATCCCTGATCTCGGCGGGTGGCGGGGCGGCCCGCACCGTGCGGTAGGCGGTGACCTCCTCGACCTCCCAGCCGAGGTTCGTCAATCCCTGCACCAGGTCTGCCACGGACACGTCGGCGGTCGGTACGAGCACCCGGGCCATGGGGTCGATCAGGTCGTCGTAGGCGGGGAACTCCAACGCCAGGTCGTGGGCGGTGTCCCCGTCCGAGGGTGTCAGGTCGGGGGTGAGGCCGACACGACCGAGCGCCTCCACCGTGCCGCGGCCGACCGCCGCCAGGTGGATGCCGGAGAGGGCACGCGAATCCAGGCCGTACTCCGCGAGTCGTTCGACGATGGCCCGCACCGCGTGCTGGGAGGTGAAGACCACCCACAGGAAACGCCCGTCGACGATGCCGCGAACCGCCTTCTCCATGGCCTGTTCCGTGCGGGGCGGTTCGATGGACATCGTCGCCACCACCTCGGTGGAGGCCCCGAAACGGGTCAGGTGGTCGGTCAGCTCCGTGACCTCGTCCTTCGTGCGCGGCACGAGAACGCTCCAGTCGAACAGCGGTTTGGACTCGAACCAGTCGACGCGGGCACGCGCGACATCACCGATGCCGGGCCCGAACAGCAGGAAGCGCGACCCACCGCAGGGGTCGGATCCGAGCTCACCCCATGTGGTGAGGCGGGTCTTCTGGGATGTGCCGCCGAGCCCTGTCAGTTCTAGCACCTCGGCGGCCTCCCCGTAGACCTCACGGGCCTCGGCGACCACCTGGGCGATCGTCTCGTCGGTGGCGCGGATCACCACGGTGCCGCGTCTGGGCCATCCGTCCTTGCCGGGTAGTCCGACGGAGGTGTCGCAGAAACCCATCACCGAGGTGGGGGCGACGGCACCGTAGGTCAGGGCCGCGTTCCAGGTCGTGATCCCGGGAATCAGGTGGGTGCGGATGCGTTTGCCGTCCAGGAGCCGCCGCAGAACGTCCACGTGCCCGGCCTCGGTGAAGAAATCCCCCTCGACGAGCCTCACGACGGAACGGCCGTCGGTGACGGCCGCCACCAGCTGGGCCACCTCGTCGGCCTCGACCAGGACGACCTCGCCCAGCGGCTCGATGCCGACCGAGGCGAGTTCCTCCACCATGGCCGGGGAGTCGACCACGAGAAGATCGGCACCTGCCACCTCGCGGCTGCCCGCATAGGTGATGAGCCCGGGGTCCCCGGGGCCGAAACCGACAAATGTGACCGCGCCCATGGGCGTCCCGATCGGCTCCGTCTCCTCGGTGTGGATCACGCACAGACTCCTGCAGGGTTGGCCCGCACCGCCTCGGGCGGGCGGGGATCAGCTCACTTGCCGGCGCGGCGACGCTGAATGCGCGTACGCTTCAGCAACTTGCGGTGCTTCTTCTTGGCCATGCGCTTGCGGCGCTTCTTGATGACAGAGCCCACTGTTCGCCTTTCAGTAACCGCTCCGGAAGCGGGGTACAGGGAAATGCCGGGACGATCCCGGCAGGTTCCTTATCGTAACGTGCGACGCCACCGGGGCGCCAACCGTTGCTCACACGCCCGGTGAGACGCGGGCACGGCCGAGGGTCACGGGCCTCACCCCGCGGCGATCTCGCGGGCGACCCTGCAGTCATGGCCGCGTTTCTTCCAGTCGTCGAAACGGTTCGGGTTCCTGACCTTGATGTTTCCCGTGCCGGTGCCGCGGGCCACCAGCCGGGGCTGGTCCTTGCTCGCTCAGAGTTCCGAGCTGCGGCGGGCGCAGGCCTCGACGGCGGCGAGGAAGGCGGCCCGCACGGCGCGTTCGTCGAGAACCCGCAGCGCGGCTGCCGTGGTGCCGGCCGGGGACGTGACCCGTTCCCGCAGCTCGGTGGCCGAGGCGTCCACCTCCTCCAGCATGGCCGCGGCCCCGGCGAAGGTGCCGTTGACCAGTGTCGTCGCGATGTCCCGCCCGAGGCCCTGGTGGACCCCGGCCTCGATCATCGCCTCCGCGATCAGGAACAGGTAGGCCGGGCCGGAGCCGGAGATCGCCGTGAGCGCATCGAACTGGTTCTCCGGCAGTTCCACGCAGATCCCGACGGCCCCCATCATTCCGGCCACCCTGGCGGTCTGCTCCGGGGCGACGGTGGGTCCGGCCGCGAGACCCGCGACCCCCCTGCCGACCAGCGCGGGTGTGTTGGGCATGACCCGGATCACCGGCTGCCCCTCGGGCAACGCCTCGGCCAGCCGCGCCAGGGTCACGCCGGCGGCCACGGAGACGACCACGGCGCTCGGCCCCAGATGAGGTGCGATGTCGGCCAGCACCTGGGCGACGCAGTGGGGTTTGACGGCCACCACGACCACCTCGGCCACGCTCACCCCGGACACCTCGACGGAACGCACCCCGCGGCGTTCCCGCAGCCCCGCCAGGCGGTCGGTGTCCTGGTCGACGGCGACGATCTCGTCGGGTGAGGTGCCCGCGGCGATCCAGCCCGCCATGAGCGCCTCCCCCATGGCCCCTGCCCCGATGACGGCGATCATCGGACCAGCAGCTCCGCGACCTGGATGGCGTTGAGCGCGGCCCCCTTGCGGAGGTTGTCGTTGCTGACGAACAGCACCAGACCGGTCCCGTCCTCGACGCTCTGGTCCTGCCGGATGCGACCCACGTAGCTGGGGTCCTTGCCCGCGGCCTCCAGGGGGGTGGGGACCTCCGACAACTCGACGCCGGGGGCGCCGGTCAGCACGGAACGGGCCTCGTCGGGGGTGATGGGGCGGGAGAACCGGGCGTGGATGCTGAGGGAGTGCCCCGTGAAGACGGGCACACGCACGCAGGTGCCCGCCACCAGCAGCCCGGGGATGTGGAGGATCTTGCGCGACTCGTTGCGCAGTTTCTTCTCCTCGTCGGTCTCGCCCTCACCGTCGTCGACGAAGGAACCCGCCTGGGGAAGGGCGTTGAAGGCGATGGGTTTGACGTAGGGGCCGAGGTCGTCGGGCACGAGGAGGGAGCCGTCGTGGACCAGCACTTGCGGGTCGTCGATCCGCCGGATCTGTTCCGCCAGGGTGCGCACCCCGGAGATCCCGGATCCCGAGACGGCCTGGAAGGTGGCGATCTGCAGGGCTTCGAGGCCCGCCGCGTCGTGGAGGGGTTTCAGCACGGGCATGGCGGCCATGGTGGTGCAGTTGGGGTTGGCGATGATGCCCAGCTCCGCCTTGTCGACGTCCTCCGGGTTGACCTGGGAGACGATCAACGGCACGCGCGGATCCATCCGCCAAGCCGAGGAGTTGTCGATGACGGTGGCTCCGGCCCGGGCGACCTCCGGGGCCCACCGCTTCGAGGTACCGCCGCCCGCGGAGAACAGGGCCACGTCGATGCCGCGGAAGTCGGCCTCGGCGATGTCCTCCACCACGACCTCGCGATCCGTCCAGGGCAGGACCTTGCCCGCGGAACGCTCGGAGGCGAAGTAGCGGATCCCGTCGACGGGGTAGTTCCGCTCCGCCAGCAACTTGCGCATCACGCCGCCGACCTGACCGGTGGCTCCAAAAACTCCAACTCGCATGGGCCCAATCCTAGAAGAACAACCAGTACCGGTCGCGCGGAATACCCACCGCCGGACGGGTTCCCTCACAGCCAGGGAATGTGGGGTTTGAGGAGGGCGTAGCCGACGAAGGCGACGATGTCGAGGAGGGAGTGCACCACCACCAGCGGCATCACCCGCCTGGTCCTGAGGTAGAGCCAGCCGAACAGCAGACCCATGACGACGTTTCCGACGAACCCCCCGAAGCCCTGGTAGAGGTGGTAGGCGCCGCGTATCAGGGCGCTGCCGACGAGCACGGCGGCGACCCCACCGCCGGACTGGCGCCAGCGGGTGAACAGGTAGCCCACCATCACCACCTCCTCCAGGACGGCGTTCTTGACGGCGAACAGCAGCAGCACCGGCACGGTCCACCAGGCGGCGGTCAGGTTCGCGGGCGAGACGGAGGTGTTGTATCCCAGCTCGCGGGAGGCGTAGTACAGCACCAGACCGCCGGCCCCGATGCCGACGAACACCGCCGACCCAATGCCGAGATCGAAACCGGGTCGCCGCAGGTCGAAACCCATGGCACGGAATGGACCGCCGTGGGGTCGTTGGTACACCCACAGCAGGTACAGCACCAGGGCGACCGGCACCAGCGGGAACACCAGGTTCGCCACCTGGTAGGCCAGGTCCAGCCACGGCCGGTCGGGGGTTTTCGACGTGTTGATGGAGGTGGTCTGCCGGTTGAGCGCCACCTCCTGGGTGAGCTTGTTGATCAGCGACAGCAACGCGTAGACGGCCGACTGCCCCAGCGAGATTCCCAGCACCACCAGCATCTCGACGCGCAGCCGTCGCCGCGCCTCCGGGTCCGGATTCATCACCGGATCAGTCTAGGCCCCGTTCCGAAAGTCATCCCCGGCCGCGGCGACGCAGCAGGTCGGCTCGGCTTCAGGGGAAACCCGGGCCTCAGCGTTTGTCGAGGAGAGCGCGGGCGTAGCTGAACAGGATGCGCGGGCGGGCGGCCATGCGGGTGGCGAGGTAGCCGTACCAGCCGGGACCGAACGGGATGTAGGTGCGGCACCGCAGCCCGATGTCTGCCAGCCGCCGCTGCTCCAGGGGCCGCACCCCGTGGAACATCTGGTACTCGAAGGTCTCGGGTCCGCGCCCGTTGCGTCTCGCCAGTTCCTGGGCCAGCTCGATGATCCGGGGATCGTGGGTGGCGGGCATCGGGTAGGCCCGGGACTCCATGAGGATTCGCAGGCAGCGCACCAGGGCTAGGGCCTTGTCCTGCTCGGTGATGTGGGCGAGTGCATGCCCCGCGGGGTAGGAGCCGACGCACAACCGTACTCTGGCCCCTTCGGCCCCGAGCCGTCTGCACTCCGTCTCCACCCGTAGGAGGTTCGCGGGCAGGGTGATCCCGAGCATTGGATGATCCTCGCGGACCGTTCGGTACAGCTCCATCACGTCGTCATAGTCGGCGGGCCACTGCATCTCCAGGGTCGCGTGCGCGCCGCGGCTCTCGACCGTCTCACACAGTTCCGCCAAGGCTTTCCGTGCCTGTCTGCGCGATCCCTTCATCCCCAGGGCCGACGGTTTCACCGCGACCTCGGATCCTTCCGAGATGTCCTGCAGGCGTTCCAGGAGCTCGCTGATCACCGCGTGGGTGTCCTCCCCGGGTTCGTGACCCGACAGGTAGGAAAATCCGAGCTTCAGCCCCTGTCTGCGCAACTTCACCCCGGTCTCGACGGCGGCGCCGACCTCTCGTCCGGCCACGTAGTTGCTGGCCAGGTCCCAGACCCCGGGGTCCCGGGCGGCGCGACGCGCCACCCACGATCCGAGAACGAGCCACCGAATCCAGTCTCCCGAGCGTCGCATCTCAGCCCTTCCTAGCCGCTTCCCCCACCCCCGACTTCAGGTTCTCCCGGGTTTTCTCCAGCATCGAGCGCAGCAGCTCGGCCCGCTCTCCCCCCGTTCTGGCCCGGCGGGTGGAGACCTCCAGCACGATGTGCCCCTCGAAACCACGCCGCCCCAGCTCACGCACCACCGCCCAGGCCTCCTGGTCGCCCTCTCCGGGAAGCAGGTGGTCGTCCTTGAACGAGCCCTTCCCATCGGTCAGGTGGACGTGGGCCAGCCGGTCGCCCCACCGCTCCACCAGGTCGAGGGATCGCAGCCGGGCTGTCGAGGCGTGACTGAGGTCGAGGGTGAGGTGGTCGTAATCGAGGTTCGTCGGGTCCCAGTCCGGCAGATAGGCGGTGAACGAACCCGCTGGGGTGCGCCACGGGTACATGTTCTCGACCGCGAAGGTCACCCCCGATGTGCGGTTCAACTCCCGGATGCCCCGGACGAACCCTTCGCCATAGTCACGCTGCCACCGGAAAGGGGGATGCACCACGACGATGTCGGCGCCGATTCGCTCTGCCGCCTCTGCCGAGCGCCGCAGTTTCTCCCACGGGTCACTGCTCCAGGCCCGTTGGGTGATCAGCAGGGTCGGTGCGTGCAGGGACCTCACCGGCACCTCGTAGCGGTCACTGATCCCCGCGATGGCCTCCATGTCCAAGCTGATCTGGTCGACCCCGACCATCAGCTCCACCCCGTCGAATCCCGCCTCGGCCGCGAAATCAAATGCGCTGGACGTGGAATCGGGATAGACCGATGTGGTTGAAAGCAATATCGATGGGTCGGGCACGGCCCCACCCTAGCGCCGTCCACAGACCACACGGTATGCGCAGAGCAAATCTCGGGAAATCTCACCGCGCTTTCGCCCATGACGTCGCACCCACCGGACGGCGCCGAGGCCAGGGCACGGGATCGTCACGACGTGTCGCACCATCCGATTGGGACATGGCACATCGTAAAAGGCAGAATGAGAACATGCGCGTCGATCACATCATCTTTGCCAGCGGACCGCAGGGCATCAAGGCCGATGTCGCCTGCTTGGCCGAACAGCTGGGCGTTGATTTCAAGGAAGGTGGTTTCCACCCCCGGTTCGGAACCCGGAATTGCATCATTCCCCTCACGCATTCCCGCTACCTGGAGGTTGTGGAGGTCCTCGACCACCCCGCGGCCGAGAAGGCTCCGTTCGGGCAGGCGGTGCGGGCCCGTTCCGAGATGGGCGGCGGCTGGCTGGGTTGGGCCGTCAGCGTCGATGACATCGCGCCTTTCGAGGAACGCCTGGAACGTGCTGCGGTGCCCGGTTCCCGCCAGTTTCCCGACGGCCGCATCCTCGAGTGGCGCCAACTCGGGATCAAGGGTTTGATGGCCGACCCCCAGCTTCCGTTCTTCCTGCAATGGGTTTCGAATGCGCGATTGCGCCCAACCGCGCTGGGGTCCACGCTGCGGTTGACCGAGATCCAGATCTCCGGTTCCGCGGACCGTCTGTCCGAGTGGCTCGGGATCCCCGTGAGCGACTCACTCGACGGGGTTCATCTGGACCTGATCGCCCCCAACGGACATCCGGGAATCACCCAGGTGACCTTCGAGTCACCGACGAAGGGCACCGTGGTCATCTGACCGAGACCGGTTGAGCCGGCTTCGGTGGGATCCGCGCTCCTTCCCCTGTTGTTCGCCCCGCCTGGGTGGTGTCACGTAGGGGACCGGCTTTGTCGGTGATCGTCCGTAGACTCCCCGGCATGGCGAAACAGGATTCCTTCCAGTGCACCGAGTGCGGCTGGACCACCGCCCGCTGGGTGGGGCGCTGCGGCGAGTGCCAGGCGTGGGGCAGCGTCGTGGAACGGGGCGGCCCGAAGCTGACGAAGGTCGCCGCGGCATCCCCGTCGCGCTCGGCGCAGCGCATCTCACAGGTCCCCACCGACGATGCCCGCCGCAAACGCACCGGGATCGAGGAGCTGGACCGGGTGCTGGGCGACGGCCTGGTGCCGGGCGCGGTCGTGCTGCTGGCCGGCGAACCCGGGGTGGGCAAGTCCACCCTCCTGATCGACGTGGCCGCCAAGTGGGCGGGCACCGGGGAGACCACCCTGTACATCTCCGGTGAGGAGTCGGCCTCGCAGGTGAAGCTGCGTGCCTCCCGCACCGGCGCCGTCCACGACGACCTCTTCCTGGCCAGCGAGAACGACCTCGCCACCGTGCTGGGGCACGTCGAGGAGGTCTCGCCGTCGCTGCTGATCGTGGACTCGGTGCAGACCATCTCCGCCACCGGGGCCGACGGCACCCCGGGTGGACCCGCGCAGGTGCGGGAGGTGACGGCCGCCCTGGCGCGGGTGGCGAAGAACCGCAACATGGCGGTGCTGATCGTCGGCCACGTCACCAAGGACGGCTCCATCGCCGGGCCCCGCACCATGGAACACCTCGTGGACGTGGTGCTCAGCTTCGAGGGGGATCGCCACTCCGGGTTCCGCATGGTGCGGGCCACCAAGAACCGCTTCGGCCCCGCGGACGAGGTGGGCTGCTTCGAGATGAGCGAGACCGGCATCGCCGAGGTGCCGGACCCGTCGGGCCTGTTCACCATCGCCCGCTCCGCCCCCGTGCCGGGCACCTGCGTGACGGTCACCCTGCAGGGACGCAGGCCGCTGCTGGCGGAGGTGCAGGCCCTGGTGGCCCCCACCCCGGGCAACTCCCCGAAACGCGCCACCCACGGCCTCGACTCGTCCCGCATCGCCATGGTCCTGGCCGTCCTCGAACGCAAGGCCCGGTTGCCGCTCAGCCAGTCGGACGTCTACACCTCCACCGTGGGCGGGGCGAAGGTGACGGACCCGTCGGTTGATCTGGCGGTGGCGGTGGCGGTGGCCTCGGCCGCCCTGGACCGGCAGCACCCGCAGCGTCTCCTGGCGCTGGGGGAGGTGGGTCTGGCGGGTGACCTGCGTCGCGTCCCCGGCACCGAACGCCGCCTGGCGGAGGCCGCCCGGCTCGGCTTCGAACTGGCGCTGGTGCCCCGCGGGTCGCGGGATGTCACGGTGAGGGTGCCCCGCCTGGCCGGATTGAAGGTGGTGGAGGTGGACACCCTCGCCGACGCCCTGGGCATCCTGGACCTGCGCCGTCCCGCCGGCACTCCCCCACACGGCGAAGAAGCAACCTGAACCGAAGCCCCTGTGAAGCCGGTTGAGCCGAGTCGCGAGCATCCCTCCCCCGAAGCTGGTTGAGCCAGCACGTGAGCGCCAGCGAACGGCTGAGTCGAAACCACCCCGCAACCGAGAGGCAAACCCGACCCCAGACACCCGCAAGATGGTTTCGACACGGGCCGATCCTTCGCCGCGGCCCGGCCCAACCCGCTTTGAGGGGGAATACCGGGTTCAGTTCTCCTCGATGATCTTCCGCAGGGCGGCGACGTGATTCCGGTAGGCTTTGCGACCCGCTGCGGTCAGCCCCACCCAGGTGCGCGGCCGGCCGATGCGCTGGGGTTTGCGTTCCAGCGTGACGTAGCCGGCGTCGATCAGCACCTTGAGCTGTTTGCTCAGCAGCGATTTCGACACCCCGAGCCCCTCCAGCAGGGCGGCGAACTCCACCTGCCGGGCGGCGGAGAGCGCCGCGCAGATCCGCAGCCGGTTCGGGGAATGGATGGTCTCGTCGAAGGTGGTCACCAGATATCGTGCTCCTCGAACCGTCCCTCGGCGAACCGCCGGTTGCGCCAGCGTTCGTCGAGCAGGAACGTGACGAGGCACACCACGGACATGGCCGCGCCGTAAGCGATCGAGACCCAGAGCCGGCCAATCGCCACACCGCTCAGCAGGTAGAGGAGCGAGGACGGCACCAGAAATTGGAGATGGAACCAGGGCGACAAGAGATAGTGCCCACGGGAGCGTACCTGCCGGTTGAGCCACATGCTCACGGGCACCACCACCACGAGCCCAATACCTATGAGCACCCAGGCGCGGGCGAGAAGGAGACCCCAGCAGACTCCTAAAGCCCCGCCCAGCACCGCGAATGACCACCACGGCGCAGCTGCTGCCCGCACGGTCGCCGCGCGGGCGTCGTCGGCGAGTTCGAGGAGACGGGCCGCCGACTCGCGATCCGGCGAGTTGGTTTCCATGTATTCAACAATAGTCGCCCGGCCACGCCTCCGGAAGACCGGGTTTCACCGGGTTTGTAAACTTGCTCCGGTATCGACGGCTCGGGAGGAAAATGAAGCGGGATCGGCTACGCCAGTACCAGCGGCGCCTCGCGCCCGGCACCCCACTGCGCGCCGGCCTGGACCGCATCCTGCACGGCCGCACCGGCGCCCTGGTCGTACTGGGGAACAACCCGAAGGTCCAGCAGGTCTCCACCGGCGGTTTCCGGCTCGACGTCGAGTTCACCCCCCAGGCCCTGCGGGAACTGGCGAAGCTCGACGGCGCCATCATCCTGTCCAACGACCTCAGCCGCATCATCGCCGCGGGCGTGCACCTCGTCCCCGCGGGCGATCTGCCGACCGCCGAGACCGGCACCCGGCACCGCTCCGCCGACCGCACCGCGCAGGCCTCCGGGGTGCCCGTGGTGACGGTGTCGGCGTCGATGTCCACGATCTCGTTGTTCATGGACGGCGACCGGCACGTGGTGGAGACCTCCGGGCAGATGATCAGCCGCGCCAACCAGACCCTGGCGACCCTCGCCCGCTTCGTCGACCGGCTGAACGGTATCCTCCACCAGTTCAACGCCCTCGAGGTCGGCGAACAGGTCACCACCCGCGACCTGGTGCTCGTCGCCCAGCGCTTCGAGATGACCCGGCGCCTGTCCGCGGAGGCCCAGTTCCACATAGACACCCTCGGCGTCGAGGGTCGTCTCATAGCGCTGCAGCACGCGGAACTGGTCGGCGAGTTCACCGGCCTCGATGAGCAGCTGAGAACCGACTACGCACACAACCTCGCCGACCCGTCGCTCTTCACCCTGGAGCCGCTGCACAACTTCTCCGCGGAGGAGCTGCTGAGCCCTCAGCTCGTCGCGGAACGCATCGGCTTCGGCGAATCCCCCTACCTGGAGACCCCGATCCACACCCGCGGCGCGCGACTGCTGATCTCGGTGGGACGACTGTCGGAGGGCATGACGACCAAACTCATCGACCGGTTCTCGCTGCAGGAGCTGTTCAGCGTCTCCGTCTCGGAGCTCCAGCAGCTCGACGGGATCGGGGCGGCGCGGGCCCGCCTGATCCGCGACGCCCTGCTGCGCATCACCGAGGCCGCATACGCCCGCCCCCAGCCCCCCGTCTGAAAGATTCTGTCGACACCCTCACCATGGGGTTTCGACACGGGCCGCTCGTTCCTCGCAACCCTGCTCAACCACCATCGACACGACCCTCTTGGTGCGACACGAGGGCCCCGACCATGTGGTCGGGGCCCTCGTCGTTCAGTCACTCATTCGACGGGACCGGCCTCCGCGGGAATTTCCGGCGGGGTCTTGGAGATTCCCGTGAACTTGAACGGCAGCTCCGCGCCCTCCTCGGCGACGCCCACCTGGACGATCTGCCCGGACGCCAGTTCCCCGAAGAGGATCTTCTCGGCGAGCACGTCCTCGATGTCGCGCTGCAGGGCGCGGCGCAGGGGACGCGCCCCGAGCACCGGGTCGAAGCCGCGCTTGGCGACGAGGGTCTTCGCGGCCGGGGTCAGCTCGATGCCCATGTCCCGGTCCGCCAGACGGGTTTCGATCTGCGCCACCATCAGGTCCACGATCCGCTCGATGTCGGACTGCGTGAGCTGGTGGAACACGACGATCTCGTCGACGCGGTTCAGGAACTCGGGGCGGAAGTGCTGCTTCAGCTCGTCGGAGACCTTCGCCTTCATCTTCTCGTAGCTGGAGGCCTCGTCACCGGCCCGCGAGAAGCCGAGGTTGACCCCCTTGCTGATGTCGCGGGAACCGAGGTTCGTGGTCATCACGATCACGGTGTTCTTGAAGTCCACCACGCGACCCTGGGCATCGGTGAGGCGCCCCTCGTCGAGGATCTGCAACAGCGAGTTGAAGATGTCCGGGTGGGCCTTCTCGATCTCGTCGAACAGCACCACCGAGAACGGCTTGCGGCGCACCTTCTCGGTGAGCTGGCCGCCCTCCTCGTAGCCGACGTAGCCGGGCGGGGAACCGAACATCCTGGACGCGGTGTGCTTCTCGGAGTACTCGCTCATGTCGAGGGTGATCAGGGCGTCCTCGTCGCCGAACAGGAACTCCGTGAGCGCCTTGGTGAGCTCCGTCTTCCCGACGCCCGAGGGGCCGGCGAAGATGAAGGAACCGGAGGGACGCTTCGGGTCCTTCAAGCCGGCACGGGTGCGGCGGATCGAGCGCGCGAGGGCCTTGACGGCGTCCTCCTGCCCGATGTAGCGCTTCCCGAGCTCCTGTTCCATGCGCAGCAGGCGCGCCGACTCCTCCTCCGTCAGCTTGAACACCGGGATTCCGGTACTGCTGGACAGCACGACCGCGATCTCCTCCTCGCCCACCACGGCGGGGATGTCGGAGTCTCCCTGTTTCCAGGCCTCCTCCTTCTCCGCGCGCTGCGCCTGGATGCGGGTGACGTCGTCGCGCAGCCGGGCCGCGGTCTCGAAGTCCTGCGCGTCGATGGCGGCGTCCTTCTCCATCTTCAGCTTCGCGATCTGCTCGTCGAACTCGCGCAGATCGGGCGGTGCGGTCATCCGCTGGATGCGCAGCCGCGCACCGGCCTCGTCGATCAGGTCGATGGCCTTGTCCGGCAGGAACCGATCCTGGATGTAGCGGTCCGCCATCGTCGCCGCGGCCGTGAGGGCCTCGTCGGTGATGGTGATGCGGTGGTGCGCCTCGTAGCGGTCCCGCAGGCCCTTCAGGATGTCGATGGTCAGCGCGACGGAGGGCTCGGCCACCTGGATCGGCTGGAACCGGCGCTCCAGGGCGGCGTCCTTCTCGATGTGCTTGCGGTACTCGTCGAGGGTGGTGGCGCCGATGGTCTGGAGCTCACCGCGGGCCAGCATGGGTTTGAGGATGCTGGCGGCGTCGATGGCCCCCTCCGCGGCGCCGGCACCGACGAGGGTGTGGATCTCGTCGATGAACAGCATGATGTCGCCGCGGGTCTTGATCTCCTTGAGCACCTTCTTCAGGCGTTCCTCGAAGTCGCCGCGGTAGCGGGAACCGGCCACCAGGGCGCCCAGGTCGAGGGTGTAGATCTGCTTGTCGCGCAGGGTCTCGGGCACGTCGCCGCGGACGATGGCCTGGCTGAGGCCCTCGACGACGGCGGTCTTGCCGACTCCCGGTTCGCCGATCAGCACCGGGTTGTTCTTGGTACGGCGGCTGAGCACCGTCATGACGCGCTCGATCTCGCTGACGCGACCGATCACCGGGTCGAGCCGGTTCTCGCGCGCGGCCTGGGTGAGATTGCGCCCGAACTGGTCGAGCACCTGCGAGCTGGACTTCTCCGGCCCGGCCTCGGGGGCGCCGGCCATGGACGCCTCCTTGCCCTGGTAGCCGGCCAGCAGCTGGATGACGGTGGAACGCACCCGGCCGAGGTCGGCGCCGAGCTTCAGGAGCACCTGGGCGGCCACTCCCTCGCCCTCACGCACCAGCCCGAGCAGGATGTGCTCGGTGCCGATGTAGTTGTGGTTCATCTGCAGGGCCTCGCGCAGCGAGAGCTCCAGCACGCGCTTGGCGCGCGGCGAGAAGGGGATGTGCCCGGACGGCACCTGCTGCCCCTGACCCATGATCTCGACCACCTGCTCGCGTGCGGCCTGCAGGGAGATTCCCATTTGTTCCAGCGCCTTGGCGGCCACTCCCTCGCCCTCGTGAATCAGACCGAGAAGCAGGTGTTCCGTACCGATGTAGTTGTGGTTTAACAGCTTGGCCTCATCCTGCGCCAGCACGATGACACGGCGGGCGCGATCAGTGAAGCGTTCGAACATTCTCTATCTCCTCCTGCGGTGTGCGACGAAGTTGCGTCGACTCCGCTCATACCAGCTTAGAGGGTTACACAAGGATCCTGCTGGATCATGGCCCACAGAGCCCGGAACCGCCTCCCCGCAAAGCACGGAGCCGGGACCCGTGTCGGAGGCACCGGACAGGCGCGGCAAGCCCCACACGATGTGATGGAGAGTCTCGGGATCGCTGCTCACGGCGTGCGCGATCCGACTCGCCGTCGCGATGGCCCGGCGTCGGGGACGTGCGCAGGGGCGAGTCACCGGCTCGGTCTCTCGCGCGAAGCGACATCTCCCGATTCGGGAGCGGGGCGAGGAACCCGAACGCGTTCGCCGATTCTTGGACGGCACGGCCTTCCGGCCCACCGAGAAGGTTATTCCCTCGAAGTGGATCAGGAGATCCGTCGAGAGTGGCGCCGGTTTCCCTCCGCACCCGAGAAAAACGGGCAACCCGCTTATACACCTGACCCGCTCGAAACTCCAAATCGTTCTCATGAACCACTGCACATTTCGGTAATTCCGCTACTCCGGAGACAATCACGCCAACGCGACCCGAACTTCCTCACACCGGGCGCCGGGAAGACCCAGAACAACACCCAAGGGGGCGGGAACTCGTGCTCCCGCCCCCTTGCAGGGTTCGCTTCAGTTGAAGTGACTTGTGTCTTCTCGGCCCATTCCCCCCAAGCAGAGCCGACCGTTCAGGTTTCAGTGGGCAGCCTCATAGGCCGCCATGATGGCGGTGGGAATGCGACCGCGATCGCTGACCTCGTGGCCCTGAGCGCGCGCCCAGTTGCGAACATCGTTAGTGGACGGTCCGTCATTGGAACGACGCTGGTTGTTGCGCTTGGAGCTCTTGCGAACGCGACGAGCGGAACCGGTCCAAGGTTCGAGAGCTTGAACCAGCTTCGTGATGTTGGCCTCGCTCAGGTCGATTTCGTACTCGACACCATCGAGGGCGAAAGTGACATTGCGGTCCGCGACAGAACCGTCGATATCATCCTTGAGGAAGATCTGGACCTCACGAGCCATGGGAACTCCTGTTCATCTAAAACTTGCACAAGCTCTTTGCTTGCTTGGGACGTAGGCAACAATACATCACTTTCACAAAATTTGAAGTCGAATATGAACCACGATCAATGCGAAGGGGCCTCGGGGAATACCGCTTGCCATGCACGAAACCTTGACGATTAGGGCATGATCATCCCTCGGACGCCACCTTGCTGACCTATCGGATGACAGGAGATATTGGCCGTTTGGATGACAAAGTCATTCATGCCGGCTGGTCTCTTCGCGGCATGTGATGCCCCATGACGGCGTCGTGAGCCTCGTCCTCGAGACCTTCACGAAGGCGTTCTGGCCGAACTGTGCGCATCGGCGGAGGCCAAGCCCATGGGGTGTTTCCCGTGGAGCGCATGCCCCGCGGGGCGAAAGAAAGATCCCCGTCCGAGTGGCCTTCAGGCCATCTGGGCGGGGATCCGTTGGTGGTGGTGTGTGTCGGGTGAGCTCTGCACACCCGACGGGACGGTTGTTCAGGCCTCCTTGCGGATGGGCAGCGACTCGTCGTAGTGGGCCATGTTGAGCTTGGCAAGGTCCACCATGGTGGGGTGCTCGTCGTCGCTGATCCACAGCTCGATGGCCTCTTCGCCCTTGGCGTAACGGGGCAGCTCGACGATGTTGCTGGACTCCTCGATCTCCTGGCGGGCCTCTTCCTCCGCGACGAGACGCTCCTCCAGCTCCGCGATCCTGGCCTCGAGTGCGTCGATGCGGGACTGCCGCTCGGCAACCTCGCCACGCAGCCATGCGGAATTTCCGCGCATGGTGCTGAGCTCCGAGTTGGCGGCTCCCAGCTGGCGGCGCAGTTTGGCGATCATCGACTTGAGGTTCTGCGCGCGCTCATTGAAGCGATCGATCATCGCGACGGATTCCGCGTGATGCCGTTCGGCCTGCTCGACGCGAATCGCCACCTGGCGCTTGACCTCCTCGCGATGTTCCGCTCGTTCGCGCTTCAACTCCATCCAGGCCACGGAGACGGCGGCCACCGCCATCACCAGGGCCACGACGGCACCGGCGCGAACAACCCAGATGCCGCCCAGAAGCGAACCAAGAACCACCAGCGACCCCACGATGAGGATGCCGATGGCGATGGAACGCTCGGAGGAGGACTTCGCAACGTGACGACCTGACATGTCGACAGATTAAACCAGCCATGCGGGCCTTTCGGCAGCGAAACGCCGAAAACCGAAGTTCTGGACGTTCGACATTCGGGTTTTCCTCAGGCGGGCTCCGAGATCTCCTGGTCCTCTCCGGGGTCAACGTCGTTGCCATCACCGTCGATCATGCAGGCACGTTCCAGTATCCATCCACCCCATGAGCAGAAGGCGGCGGCGCCGATGGTCACGAGGCCGTGCCAGACCCGGGCCGCGGGTACTGCGGCAGCCATTGACGCCAGCCAACGACCCACGTAGATCACGTGCCCTCCTGCGAGCAGGGCACCCGTGGCGATCAGCGACTTCGCCATCACCATCGCCCGAACCGCTTCCAGCGCGGGGACCCGGTGTTGCTCCAGTCGCTTCGGAAGGGCACGGGCGTAGAGGATGGCTGCGATCGCCAGCAGAGTCAGGAGCGCCGGCAGGCTCCACGGTGTCACGGGCAGGAAGGCGTTCGCGAGATCGAAGATGCTCAGGATCATCCAGCCGACGACGGTGCCCGCCAGGACCGCGACAACTACCTGACGCCCGGTGGTGGGGGTCAGCCCCGGTTTCCGTGTCAATGCCGACCGGGATTCGCTATGACGACGTCATCGCGCCTGACGACACCGGTTCTGTCCACGTGCGTGACGAGTTCCGCTATCGGCCCGACACCCGCTATTTCGCCCGCGGGATCGATGTCAAGCCACGGGACCAGCACGAAAGCCCTTTCGTGGGCTCGCGGATGGGGAAGTTCTATGTCCTCCTCGCTGCGGCGTTTGCCGACCATGATGATGTCGATATCCAGGGTGCGCGGCCCGTTGGGGACCGTGCGTTCCCGACCGAAGCTCTCTTCTATGGCGAAGGCCCGGTCCAGCAGGGTCATCGGCTCCAGGGTGGATTCCGCGACCACCACGAGGTTCAGGTAGTCATTCTGTTCCGGCCCCTCCCCGATGAAAGGTGTCTGGTAGACGGGAGAAACGTCAACGACAATCAGGTCCGGGGTTTCCGCGAGCACGTCAACGGCCTGCGCGAGGATGGTGGGCGAGTCCCCCGTGTTGGAGCCAAGGGAGAAAACGACCTTGGAGATGGGACGCATGTTTCCCAAGGTGTCGACATCAATGTCAAAGGGACCGTTGCTCATGGCTGCTCCTGGTGATGGTGACTGACAGATCTGACAATTCGTGAGGTACGGGAGCCTGCGGTTTGTGCACCGTCACACGAACCTGCTGAACCAGCGAATTGGACAGACACCGGTCGGCGATCCTTCCCGCGAGGGTTTCTATGAGCCGGCAGGGCTCGCCCTCGATCTCGGCGCGGATCAGGTCGGCGATCCCGACATAGTCAACCGTGTCCGAGAGTTCGTCGGACCGGGTCTCTAGGTGTACTCCGAGTTCGACGTCGACGATGAAGAGCTGCCCATTGCGCCGCTCCTCGGGAAACACCCCGTGGAAACCTGTCGCGCTCAGACCTGTGATGCTGATGGAATCCACACCTTCACCTCCTCACGGATCGCATTGAACCGAGAATACCGGGTCCTGGTGAAGGCGTCCCGAGGGAGCCTGTCAGCCTGCCGCACGGATCCCGAGACACTGTCCGACCCGGGCCGCGTCGCGCTGTGTGGTCACCTCGTGGGTGCGAACCGCCCAGATCCCGCGCAGGGCGCACCAGGTGGTGACTGCGGCGGTGGCGGCGTCGCGGTCCGTGGCGGGCCTGCCGTCCAGCAGCTCACCCAGGAAACGTTTGCGACTGACCCCGACCAGCAGCCGGTGTCCCATGGCCTGGAGGACATCCAGGCCGCGCAGCAGCTGCCAGTTCTGTTCGGAGGTCTTGGCGAACCCGATCCCCGGGTCGAGGATGATGCGTTCGGCCGCGATGCCCGCGGCCAGGGCGGCGTCGCGGCGGGTAGCAAGTTCCGCGGCCACGTCGGCGACGACATCGGTGTAGTCGGTGTGTTGCTGCATGACCTCGGAGTGGCCGCGCCAGTGCATGGCGACATAGTCGACACCGAGATCCGCGACCGCGCCCAGCATGCCGGGGTCGGCGAGCCCACCGGAGACGTCGTTGACGATCCGGGCCCCCGCCGCGACCGCGGCCCGGGCGACGGAGGCGCGCATGGTGTCAACGGAACAGGTGATCCCGTGGGCCGCCAGGGCCGCGACCACCGGGATCACGCGCGCCATTTCCTCCGCCTCGGGGACCCGCGCGGCCCCGGGACGGGTGGATTCGCCCCCGACGTCGACGATCCCCGCCCCCTGGGATGCCAGGAGCCTGCCGTGGGCGATGGCGGCCTCGGCGTCGTCGTGCCGCCCACCGTCGGAGAACGAGTCGGGGGTGACGTTGAGCACACCCATCACGATGGTCATGAGGTCACCTCGCCATGATCAGGCTCATGGCCTCGGCGCGGGTGGCGGCGTTGCGCAGCTGCCCTCGCACGGCGCTGGTGATGGTTCTGCTGCCCGGTTTGCGCACCCCCCGCATCGTCATGCACGTGTGTTCGGCCTCGATCACGACGATCACGCCCTGCGCACCCAGGTGGGTGACGAGCGCGTCGGCGACCTGCGTGGTGAGGCGTTCCTGCACCTGCGGGCGGCGGGCGTAGATGTCGACCAGCCGGGCCAGTTTCGACAGTCCCGTCACCCGTCCCCCGCCGGGGATGTAGCCGACGTGCGCCACCCCGAAGAAGGGCAGCAGGTGGTGCTCGCAGCAGCTCGTCAGCTCGATGTCGCGGACGAGCACGAGCTCCTCGTGGTCGATGTCGAAGGTGGTCGACAGCAATTCGGCGGGGTCCTGCGCCAGCCCGGAGAACAACTCCCGGTAGGCGCGGGCGACGCGCCCCGGGGTTTCGGACAGCCCGTCGCGATCCGGGTCCTCGCCGACCGCGAGGAGGATCTCGCGAACCGCCTCCTCGATCCGGGGCTGGTCGACGTGGCTCACCGCCGATCCTCGGGAGCGGGCGGTGCCCAACGGTCGGGGGGACCGTCCGGGAGCGGGCGGTGCGTGATCTGCCTGGGTGGGGTTTCCTGCCCGGAGGGACCGGGGGATCCCGGCACCTCGACGGGCGGGATGGTGGAGGGCACGCGCAGCTCGGAGCCGGTCCAGGCGGGCCGTTTGTCGCGGCGCTTGAGGTTCTTGAACACCTCCGCGACCTCGGCCTTGTTGAGGGTCTCCTTCGCGAACAGCTGCCGGACCAGCTCGTCGAGCACCTCGCGGTTCTCCACCAGCACGTCGTAGGCCTCCTGGTGGGCGGCGTTGATGAGCTTGGCCACCTCCTCGTCGATGATCGCCGCGGAGGCCTCCGAGAAGTCCTTCGACGGCTGCGCCCCGCGCATCCCCATGAACGGTTCGGAATCGCCGCCGCCGAGCTGGACGGCGCCGACTCGCTCGCTCATGCCGTACTGGGTGACCATGGCCCGCGCCACCTTCGTGGCCTTCTCGATGTCGTTCTGGGCGCCGGTGGTGGGATCGTGGAAGATCATTTCCTCCGCGGCCCGGCCGCCCATCATGTAGGCCATCTGGTCCAGCAGCTCGCCGCGGGTGTGCGAGTACTTGTCGTCGTCGGGCATCACCATCGTGTAGCCGAGCGCGCGGCCGCGCGGCAGGATCGTGACCTTCTGGACGGGATCGTTGCCGGGCATCGCGGCCGCCACGAGGGCGTGCCCGCCCTCGTGGTAGGCGGTGATGAGGCGTTCACGGTCGTTCATCAGGCGGGTGCGTTTCTGCGGTCCCGCGATCACCCGGTCGATGGCCTCGTCGAGCTGCGGCTGGCCGATCTCGTTCAGGTTCATGCGCGCTGCGAGCAGTGCGGCCTCGTTGAGGACGTTGGCCAGGTCGGCGCCGGAGAAACCGGGGGTGCGGCGGGCCACGGAGGCGAGATCGACGTCCTTGGCGAGGGGTTTGCCGACGGCGTGCACCTGGAGGATGTGGGAACGGCCGGTCAGGTCGGGTGCCTCGACGGAGATCTGGCGGTCAAAACGGCCCGGGCGCAGCAGCGCCGGGTCGAGCACGTCGGGGCGGTTCGTCGCGGCGATCAGGATCACCCCGCCGCGCACGTCGAACCCGTCCATCTCGACCAGCAGCTGGTTGAGGGTCTGTTCGCGTTCGTCGTGGCCGCCGCCCATGCCGGCGCCGCGGTGGCGGCCGACGGCGTCGATCTCGTCGATGAAGACGATGGCGGGCGCGGCCTCCTTGGCCTGCTCGAACAGGTCGCGGACCCGGCTGGCGCCGACACCGACGAACATCTCGACGAAATCGGAACCGGAGATTGAGAAGAACGGCACCCCGGCCTCCCCCGCGACGGCGCGCGCCAGGAGGGTCTTGCCGGTCCCGGGCGGGCCATAGAGCAGCACGCCCTTGGGGATCTTCGCACCGAGTTTCTGGAATTTCGCGGGCTCCGCGAGGAATTCCTTGATCTCCTGCAGCTCCTCGACGGCCTCGTCGACTCCTGCGACGTCGGCGAAGGTGGTCTTGGGCATGTCCTTGCTAGCGAGTTTCGCCTTCGATTTGCCGAAGCTGAGCGGGCTGCCCGAACCGCCTCCGTTGACCATTCGCATCACCACGAAGAAACCGATGATGAGAAGCAGGAAGGGCAGGCCCGTGTAGAGCAGGGAGGTGAACAGGTTCGCGGTGGGGTGTTGGGTCGTCCAGCGGTCGAGCGTTCCGGCGGTGGAACGCTGCTGGAGGATCTCCACGAAACCGTCGACCTGGCGTCCCACCCAGCTGGACTGGATGCGCTGCCCTGCCTCCGTGGTGATCCGGATGACCTGGTCGCCGTCATTGAGGGCGACCTCACTGAGCTTCTCGTCGCTCTGCAAGACGCTCATGATCTGGTCCATCGAGACTTCCCGGACTCCGAGCAGCCCGTTGAAGAACTGCATGACCAGCGTCCCAAGAAGGATGATGACGACAACCCAGGTGACCCAACTCATCGGGTTCTTCATGATTTTCTGCAACGGCGGGGTTCCCTAGAAGAAGATGTACGTAAGCACTGGAAGGCTACCAGCGCCCGCCAAGAGGACAGTAATGCCGCATCCCGACGACCGGCGCCCTACTCTCGCTTCGGGAACACGAACTGCTGTTCATCGAGGCCGGGAGACCCGATGTTGCGAAACCAAGGTTCAGCGGTAGCGGTCTCCCCCGGCGGGTCCCCGCCCCACGTCACGGATGACGCGGAGCGGGGAACGCACCGGCGGGACGAACTCGCCCGGCACCTGTACCCAAAGTCACTTCAATCTATCAGGCACCCCGGTTCTCGCGCCGGCTCCTACGACGCTTGTGCAGGATCCAGAGCGCGGCCCCAGCGAAGGCGAGATCCACGGGAATGACGACCGGGAGAGCCCGATGAAGCACAGTGACGAATGCGCCGAGCATGGGAAGGGTTCCGATGAGGGCTGCGTCCACGAGCGGCCCTTCCCCCGCCACCATCGCCACTCCCGCTCCGGTCATCGCCGACGCCACCAGAGCGTTGATCGGCTGATGTTCGCGGAGAAGCCATGCCGTGGGCTCTTCGATGGCCGTGCCCCGATTGGCTTCGAGAGCCTGCTCAAGCCGCCCCTCGGTGCTCTCCCAAGAGGGAAAACACTTCCCGACGCCGGCGGCCAAGTAGCATGCACCGAGCACCCTCCGTGCCCGAAGCGTGGCCCGGCTCTCAGTGCTTTTCTTGATCATGACTTGTCCTTCCTTTCTCTACGATGACATAAAAGGAGTAGAAGAGGGGATCGGCAGGTAGAATCTCCCTTACCCGGAAGTCTACCCTTCGCAGCATCTTCTGAAGACCTGCCCAGTACACCGGGGAGCGGAAGTGGGCGAGGATCCTGTTGAGGAGGACCTCAGCGTCGACGCATGCTCGCGCGACCTCCGCGACATATCGCGCTGAAGAGACGCCCTCGGTTACTTCACCGACGAAGATATCTTGGTACTCCTCGAAGTCAGGGAAATACTGGCAGAAGACGAGAACCCCATCGGGCGCAAGCATCCCGTGGATCTTCCTCAACGCCTCGAGCTGCTCGGCCTCATCGAGGTAGAAGAGCATGTAGCAGGCAAAGACCATGTCAACGGGCTCGGCAACATGACAGTCGCGGATGTCGCCCGTGATGATCTCGCCGTTTTCCCCGGCAAGCCGCTCACGAGCCGAGGCTGCAACGACCGGGTCCTTTTCAACGCCGAGAACCCTGCGTGTGGCCGGATGCGCAGAAGCAGCTGCGACGTGACGACCCTCGCCGCATCCGACATCGACGAACACACCAGGTCGCAAGACATCCAGGAGCGCCCGGAAGGTTTCATGAGTGAACCTGACGAATGCCATCTCCCCGAGATCCGAGCAGAACGCTGTTCCTTGCCTTATGGGACCCCGACCGGTAAAATCAATTTCCTCGATCTCTCGGAAATAGTCGATCATCCAAGGAAAATACGCCACGTCATCACGCTGCATCCACGCAGAGGCGCCATCGGCGCGGGCTTTTTCCGCGAAGTGGACCATGAAGAAGTAGTCCTCGCGATCCTCAGACACCTGATCAGGCAGTTGCCCACTAGCCATGGCCCACGCGTACGAAGGTCGAAGACGAGCTTCGCCACCCCATTCACCGTCCTCAAAGACCCCAAGCCGTCGGGCCAACACGGAGAACTCTCCCCAGATTATTTTATCCCACTCAGGACGAGGTCGGATCACTCCCTCAACGACGTAATCACCAATTACGTCAAGAACGATCTTGCGGAGGAAACCACGAACCCGGGAGAACACGGCCAACGAGGCAGTCTCTGGGGCATCTGCAAGATCTTCACGCGCCCTTTCAACAACGGATCGAACGTTGCCGTCAAGCCCCCGATGAACAGCCTGGGTCTCACGTTTCTCATCGAGAGCATCGAGTTTCATCATGCTTCCTTCCGCTCAACCCCAAGCGGGACCCCATAGCCTTCACCAACAACCTCTTCAACCGTCTCCGAAGTCACGGTTGCCAAAGCGCTGAATCTTTTCTCGAGTTCTCGAAATTCCTTGGATTCCATGTCCTTCGCAAACGCATCCGATCCGGTGGTGAAGATCAGCTCACGGTAGAGGCCCGGACCCTTGGGATCGCGAACAACCGTAAACGCGAGGAGACTACGAAACGCGGGACAGGTCGGGTAGTCGACATCCCGGACGAACCGTTCAAACTCTTCCGGGTCGGTGTCCGGGTGCAGAGAAATGTCATGTGAAATGAGAAGAAACACTGTTTGTCACCCTTCTTGCCTAGAACTTTGACGAGTGATTTCGAGAGACTTGGCGATGTTGTCGAGCAGTGCGTCGTTCGACCCGGAGAAAACCTGCGCCGGGAGTGCATCTCGAACAAGTCTCTGCGCAGTAGAGCCGAAAAGACCCGCGCCGCCTTGAAGACGCGTACATACAAGCCCCACCTCGATGGCCGTCCGACTGACGACGATTTTGGCCATATCCCCGAGAACGACGGCGTCTGGGGAATTCGCGTCGAGTGCCGCGGCAGCCCTGAACAGGAGTGACCTCGCCCCCTCGAGACCTGTTGCCGCCTCTGCAAGAGCATGGCTCACCGCCTGGAGGTCGATGAGTCGTCGCCCAAACTGCTTTCGAGCGGCCAAGTATTCCTGCGCCTCCTTGAGAGCACGACGACACTGCCCCAGGTAAAGCCCGTGAAGACAGACACGTTCCCAGGCCATCGCCGTGCTGAAAACCGCGCCACCAGCTCCTTCGCCCCCGAGTATCGCATCCAGAGCGACACGGCAATCATCCAGTCTCAGGTCGCCGAGCGGCGTCGAGGGCATGAACGGCTTCTCGCAGGAAACACCGGCTTCAAAACCGGTTGTACTGGCAGGAACGAGGAAACCTGATGAAGCGAAGAATGACCGCCCCTGCGCGGTTTTAGCGATGACAAGTACGAGATCGGCTTCGGAAGCATTCGTGATCATCGCCTTGGCCCCATTAAGACACCATCCATCGCTCTCGTGCTGCGCCGATGCCCGACCGGCCATGGCATCAGAACCGGCCTCCGGCTCAGTGACAGCAAACGCCCCGATGAGGGATCCCCCGACGAGTCCGGGGAGCCATTTTTCTCGCTGCTCACGCCTCCCGAAGACTGCGATGGGCAGGGCACAAGCAAAATTGTGGGCGCACAGAGCAAAAAGGAAACCCGTGTCGTCACTACTTTCGCTGAGCGCTTCGACGACTGCCACCGACATGCGTGCCGGGAGCCCTGCGCCACCATATTCCTCAGGAACGCCCAGGCCCGCCAGCCCCAGCTCACCGGCCTGACGGAACCGGTCGCGGAAACTACCTCGCGCTTCGAGCCGCGCTCCCATCTCACGCGCCCAGGACAGCAACTCTTCATGATCCTCCGAATAGAATGCTCTAGGGAGTCTCATCATTTCTTTCCTCCTTCTTCTACTATCACGTGGTAGTTGATGCCCCCTGTGCCGAAGGCGCTAACTGCGGCCCGGCCGATACCCTCGCCCGACACCGGAAGGAACTCGGTTCCGGAAGGCACGTGGAAGCCCCGTCCCTGGAGCCGTCGGCGATCCTTCTCCGTCAGTCCCGGGGTACGCGGCACCGTTCCTTCCCGAACCGCGGCTTCCACACGGAGAAACCCTGCGAGTCCGGCAGCTGAAAAGGTGTGTCCGATGCTGGATTTCACCGATCCGATACACAGCCCGTTGATTCCGTAGGCTCCGTTGATTCCGTAGGCAGCCGTCATCGATTCGAGTTCAACGGCATCACCACGCACTGTCCCCGTACCGTGCGCCTCGACATATCCAATGGATACGGCCTCAACACCGGCTTCCGCCAAGGCCATCTCCATGGCAACCCTCTGGCCATTTGCATCCGGAGCCAACATGGACCGTGCATCGCAGGAACCCCCTACACCCAGGACCCTGACACCGTTTTCGGTCTCATAATCGGGAAGCAGGAGCACGGCGCCCGCTCCGTCCCCCGGGAGGAAACCGTCAGCCGCCTCGGAGAACGGCGTCATGGCGGTGCTACGACTCAACATGCCCAGTGCAGAGCAAAGAACGAGGTCCCGTATTCCTGTGGGAAACTCGACGCCGCACACCAGCACGTAGTCGGTTCTGCTCAAGCGCAGAGACCGGAATGCGACGTCCAGGGCGGCAAGACTGGAGGCACACGCGGCCTCGACCGCCAAGGGCAAAGCGTCAAGCCCCAGTTCATCCGCGACGAATGCGGCGACCGAGCAGGAGGAACGCGCGTCAATCGAATGCATCGCGCTGGATCTGACCTCGGAGGATTCTGCCACCAGGTGTTCCTGGAGGCGTGACGAGGTCGCGGCGTCCATGCCTAACTCGCTGCACAGTCGTTCGAGAATTCTTCGCGTTTCCTCCGTTCCGAGATCGCTCAACCGGCCACACGGAATGCCGAGCGGAGTTGCGACAACGACCATGCCGTTCCTGCCCGTGAGATCACACCCACTAGTGTCGACGGCCTCACTGCACACGTGCAGCGCAGCGAGACGCACGGGCTCCAGCAGGCGCAACCGGCCGGCCGAGATCGCACTTTCACTGGGCGGGTTGTCCATCAAAGATGAAACGGCTCCACGCATGCAGTAGGTGCGGCCCGAACTCACGCTTCCCTCGGAACACAGTTGCCGAGGTATGCGATCCTTCAGCTCCCGAAAGAACGGTTGGCTGATCCGGTCAAAGGCCTCCCTGCCCCGTGCGTCTGCGAACCACGCACTCGTTCCGGTCACCACCACCCCATGTTTGTCCCGTTCCCCGGACGCATTGACGCAGCAGGTTCCGCCTACGACGCGCACAACGGCAACCGCTCCGCTCCCCGACACCGTTGAGATCTCACGCTCGGCGTCCTTCCCATCGCACTCATCCAAGGCCTTGAGGATGGCGAGCGCCGCATCCGTGACACGGGCAGACCCCGTCCCACGAATGCGAACGTCAGTCCCACAGGCCCCCTGTTCCAGCGCACGCTGAAGCAGTGCTCCACGGGGCCGACGACGGAAGCGTACCTCGAGAATGCGTGAATAAATATCTTCTGTCCTAGCCTGACGGACAAGTATCGCGACGGCCCGTCCTTCCCGGGGCAACCCCGACTCTCGACCGACCTCCACAACCGGGGCCCGCGCGTCGGAAATGCCCTCGTGCTCATCAACGAACACGAGAAGGAGAGAATCGACGACGCCGTCCCCCAGGAGCAGAAGAGCATGGGAAAGTGCGACCGCGACCGTGGTCTCGTGTGCATCAAGCGCCAGAACACGACCACGCAGGCGGAAGGCCACAGCGAGACGTGCCGGGATACTGCTCGCCATCTCACCGATCTTGTCCTGAGAACCACCGCCAAAAATTCTCGCCGTAGCATCAAGCGCTTCGTTGGGATCCACTCCCATTTCGCCCCAGAACGTGGAAGCCCCGCACGCGATTCTCATCGCGTTGCGCCGCTGAACCGCCGTATTCCCTGTGATCCCGACGAGAACCCCGGTATGCTCTCCTGTTGGCCTGTCAGGATAGTCGAGGCATTTCTCCGTAGCCCGAAATGCCAAGATCTGTGCCTGCGACAACGAACTCCGGTAGGTTAGGGGGACGCGACAACGCCGAAGCAGGGCGGAGACATCCCCGATATCGGATTCAGAGCACTCGGCCGAACGAGTCACGACGAGTGCATTCACCGCCGCTCCCTTTCTTCCTCTTCACCACTGCCCAATATCTCCACGACACCCCGGACTCCATCCACACGAATCCGGTCACCAGTGCGAATCCATGAAGTTCCGGAGTGCGTGTTCACAACCGACGGGACACCCAGTTCGCGCGCGACGATCGACGAGTGGGAGAGCAAGGAGCCGGTATCGGCGACGACTCCGGCTGCCATGGCAAAAAGCGGCGTCCAGGAAGCATCCGTGAAAGTCGTGACGAGAATTTCTCCCGCTTGCATCTCCCCGGCCTGAGAGTCAAGGTCGACGACGACACGAGCCCTGCCCTCGACAACACCAGGGCTCGTTCCCAGCCCAGTCAGCACATCCCTGCTGCTCCCGGCAGACTCTCCAGCCTCCCCCTGAAGGCTCCCGTCCCACGTACCGATGATGGTCAGTGGGGGCTCAGGTCCCCGAAGATTGCGCTCGTACTCGGCACGTCCTCGCTCAACAGCCTCCGGAGAGAAAAAGCTTTCCCACGCAGCCTCATTCGCGAGACAGCGCCGGAAATCCTCAAAATTGAGAAGCCAGATTTCATCCGCGGAGTTCAAGAACCCGTCCGCTGCAGCGCGCCGGGCACATTCAACAACGATACGACGAATGAGCCAGATCGCCGTGACCATGGGCATCCGCGTCACTTCTCGCAACCGACTGAACTCAGTATAGGCTCGCACAACCGCTCCAAGGACAAGAGCCCGATGACGCGGCAACCTCTTCAAAATATCAACCGGATTTCTACGGTCATTCACATGATGCTCCACCGTTTCAAGCAATCCGGGTTGAGTGAGATACGCCGAGAGTATGGTCAGGACATAGGTTGGATCATCCAACCACCTGGGGCGGGAAAGCTCCATCTCTTGGCGGCCGCGGGTGCCATGTTCCCGGAGAAATTCCTCTACGTGCGACTTAATAAACCTCCGCCCCTCAACATCATTGGAAAGAGCTTCCAAGAGATGTGAAGAATTTCCAGCTTGGAGAATTTGTGAAACAGCCGGTATTTTCTGTGCCTTCCGCGCAAGAACAGCAAGATCTCCCGCTGTCCTCACAGTTCGCAGTGCCGACATGTCAGCTTTTACCCCGTGGACGAGATCATCCACGGAAGCCCCCCCGAGCCAAGTACTTCCGAGCTTCGCAAGAAGCTGATACACGCCAGCAGCATTGAGATAATAAGGCATGTAACCGACATGCGTCTTGTGAAAAGCCTCGAGCGCTTCCTCGAGTTTTACCCCGAGCTGACCGCGGGACAGCACCGACAGGTCTTCTCCACACGAGGACCTGAGTACCTCGCGTCGCCATTTCTCGAGGCGCCGGGCCCGAGAACGCATGCTCGCCGTCTCACGCAGGGTCGACAACACCCAGTAAACTGCCCCTTTGACGGACTCAGTCACTCCAGGACTTTCACCAAACGGATTGCTGTACATCTCATTCGCGGTGTCGCAGCTGCGGAATCGTTCGGTGAAAGTGGACTGGTTCCGCGTAGCCAACGACTGCTGAAGCATCCGCGCCGTGTAAGAAATGTTGAGGTATACGTATCCACGCAGGTATCCCATGTGCAATTCAGGTTTTCCGCAGTCAGCAATACCCGTGGCGCGGACACAATCACAGTGAACCCAGTACTGGTAGTAGCGCGCGAAGCTGAGGCCCATCGGGGTCATCATCCCATTGAAGATCTCCCCGATGTCCATCCGAGACCACATCGTTCCGGCCCGTATCCCGGGGGAGACAGCCACCTCGTAAGGCGACAGCCCCCGGGAGTGTGCATCGACCGTGGTGACATTGCGTGCCTGGAGGAGCCGGATCCCTTCCTGATCAACACAAAACTCGATGTCCACGGGAGCCTCGAACCGTTCACGGACCTGCCTCGCGAGTGAGCACAGTTGTTTCCTCTCTTCATCGGAAAGGCTCGGTTCGCGTCGGTGTTCCCGATCAACGCCTACTGCCACGGGTCCCTCACCGGGACGAACCATGATCTTCTCGGTTTTCTCCCCTACCTCAGCTCGCAGCGTTTCCCCACTCCTGGGGTCGAGCCAGAACCTGTCCACGACGACATGACCCTGAACAACGCCTTCGCCCGCACCCCAGCTCGCTTCCACGACCATTTTCCCGCTCTCAGGTTCCAGCGGATCAACGGTGAAGAGGACACCTGAGGTGCGAGCGTCAACCATCTCTTGGACGACAACAGCCATACCAGCAGGTTCCGCCCCGTTCCTGTAGTACGCATCGGCCCTTTCGGAACGCTCCGAGGCGACACAGCTCGCGATCGCATCGAGAAGCTCCTTCTCGCTGCTCACCCCCAGCACCGTCTCGTGGATACCCGCCGCGGACTTCGTCCTCCCGTCCTCGCCCGGAGCGGAACTGCGCACCGCGACGACCGGATTACCAAGTCGACGATACGCCTCAAGGACGAGCGTCCTTCCTTTCTCGTCCAGTCCTCCACGCAGAAGACCGCTCGTGACACAGAAACCCGAGGGGACGGGCAGTCCCCAGGCCGTGAGTAGATCAAGGGACGCCCCTTTGCCCCCCAACTGCTCGAGTCTTGAGGGCATTTCCACGCCCTCACCAAGCGGAACGACATTTTCTTGAGCCGCGGTACCCACTGTTTCTCTCATCATCCCCTCACTCCTTCCTTGCAGGCCATGAACGCAACGAGAGAGAACCCCGGCAGAGGTTTTGTGCGGGTGATCTGGGTGAAGCCAGCTTCCCGGAAGGCGCAGAAGATCTCCTCTTCATGGGGCAGACCGGACCTGCCATCGGAACACCGGAACCACAGATCAAGTGCAGAAACCGCCGTGACGCGACCTGGCACTGAGGTCGTCAGGAGGAGAGTGCCTCCTGATTCGAGTAGTTCTGCGCAGTGCCTCAGAAGTTCTACACGCTCCCCTCGGGAAAAGTAATAGATGAGGTTGTGGAGAGTCACGACATCGAATCGACGTCCCTTCAGTTCACGAACGTCACCGTGCTCGACCGTCACATTCCCGGAAACTCCCCTTTGCAGAAATTTGTCCCGCATCTGTTCGACGAGCTCCTCCTCGATTTCAAGACAGGTCACCTGCAAGTTGGGTTCCTGCTTCTGCGCGTAAAGCGCGTACTCACCGTCCCCGGCCCCGACCTCGAGCCACGTGCGTGGCCTCGCCTGCTGCACGAGTTGACGAACCGTGGCTTTGACAAGAGGTTCCACGAGGCGAGTGGAGCGAGCGATGATGGCAGGCCCCTGTTCTCCAAGACGGAGGGCAGCTCCCGAAGAGGCGAGTCGGGGTGCGGCGAGGATCGCCTCGCAGTGGTACAGGACAACCTCAAGTAGTCCTGCCGGACCAATCCCACTCGCGTCCCGGGCGAGCAACCGAGCCTCGACTGACCGCAACCGGAACCGACCGCTCGGATCCCGCCGAAGCACTCCGGTCGAAACACCCAGCTCAAGCCACGGAGCCACGAGATCAGGCCTCGAACCCGCCCCGATTCGGAGTGCCACATCATCCACGCCGAGGGCGCGGTTTCCCGCAAACGCTCCCAACAGGTCGCTCCGGGCGATCGATGCAAGGAACACAGCCTTGTAGTAAGGCCCCATCAGACGTGTCTGAACAGCAGCGAGCCCCGGCATCCAGCTCGCCCGGACCATGTCCATCAGATTCTTCAGTACTCCCACGTTTCAGGTCTCCTAACGACCTCATCGGCCCAGCGTGCAAAATCCCCGATGACTTCTGATGCGGCAGCGGCGTCGAAAAGGAAGAAATGCGACCCCGGATATTCGCGCCGCGAGAACGCTCCCGTCGTGCACATGGCCCACTTCTCGACCTGTGCACCGGTTGCGATCGGATCCCCGGCCCCTGTCAGTGCGACGATGGGACACGACAGCAGCCCGTCGTTTCTCGGCCGATGACTGCGACAAATCTCAAGGTCTGCCTGGAGCAGGGCCAGCCGCTCCGGGCTCGGCACCCGCGCTCCAAGAGCTGCGAGTTCGTCGCAGAGACCCAATGACTCGGCTGACCCATCGGCACCGTCGATACCCGGAACCCGAAAAGACTTGCCATACTCTGCAGGTGCGCGGCTGCCCGACACGAAAAGAATGCCGGGTTCCCCGTATCCCTCGTTCCGGAGGACGCATGCAATTTCATGCGCCAGAAGAGCCCCCATGCTGTGCCCCAGCACGGCGAAAGGTGGGATCGGCGGTGGTCCGAGAACGGCGCGTATGGTCATCACGATGTCCTCAACCGCCACAGCCGCATCCCGGATCAAGGGCTCTCGTATGCGCCGTCGCCGTCCGGGCAGGTCAATGGCGAACACGTCGCCATGAGCTCCGAGCGGCTCCAGCCACGAATGGAAGATGGAACTTGCTCCCCCAGCATGGTGAAGAAGGATGAAACTCGGACGACGGTTCCCAAGCCCAGTGCTGCTTGTCGTACAGGATGGCCTGACCGGCGGTCTCCACGTCAACACCGGGACCACCACCAAGCAGCGGTCTCGGCAAGGGCACGCCGGTAACTCCACGGTCTGTCGGTCCAGAAGGTGTCCATCGCCTCGATACCTGCGCGGAGCCCGACTCCAGGATCGGTCATGGAACCTTCCTCCAATAGGTGAGAGGCTTCGTCCATGCCGTTCGTGAGCACGGCGAGATCACGCAGATACCGTCCCCACGTGAGTCCGTGTGGATCCACGATCTCCAAGCAGCGGCCGTATGTAGCCTCGGAACCGGCCGCCTGCGCGGCCGCTGCGGCGAGGTTCGCGGTACAGACGAGTGGCGCGGGCGCGGAAACCATTTCTCCGTTGACGAGCCCAGCCCGGGCCAAGGCCGCCGCGGTCACCACGGTGCCACGACACCCCGGGCCATAAACGGCTCGGGCCACCAACACCGTGAAGTGCACCCCACAGGCTCTGGCCTCCGCGAATACCGTCGCATCGCCCTCCCCGCGCAGACCTCGCTCACACTTGTCGGACCCGGTGAAACCCGAAGGAGTCCTATCCGACCAGGACACGCGGACAAGGCGGGTTCCTCGAGCAAACCCACCAGGCCCAAGGGGATCAGGACCATCCACGCCAACGCAATCGAAGACGAGTCCCGGTTTTTCGGTTCCCGGTCTTCCCTCTATCACCGAGATTTCCATGGCTCTCAGATGTTCGACCAGCTGATGGCCGAGGGCGGATTCCGGGTTGATTACGTGCGCAGTAACGCCCTCCCCCGCCATACCTTGTTTCTTCTTCTCTTCTTCAAGACTCACCCCCGAGGAGCGGTCCTGTGGAATCGTGGTCCGCCGCGGCACGGCAGGACTCCGAGGAGCACGCTGCGTGTCCACGGAGCAGTGCGCCATCACGGGGTGAGACCCGCAAGCCAAATCAGCCAGGCACGTCACGACGCTCTTGAGGTCGCGTTCATCGTGCTCGGCGTTGATGAAGAAACGGATTCGAGCGGCATCCCGGGGAACTGCGGGGTATCCGATCGGCATGGCATTGAAGCCACGCCTAAACAGCTCATCTGAGATTTTCACCGTTCGAGACCATTCCCCGATGATGACCGGAACCACGGCAGATTCGCGCGAGACACCGATGTTGAGTCCAGCTTCCCGGGCAAGCTGACGGAACGCATCGGCCCGGTCATGAAGATCTTGTACCCGCTTGGGTTCCCTGCGCAGGACCTCGATAGCAGCCAATGCAGCTGCTGCGTTCGCAGGTGAAGGGCCTGTGCTGAAGAGATACAGTGGCGCCGAATACCGCAGGTAGTCGATCATGTCGCGCGAGCCCGCGATATAGCCTCCGAGGCTGCCGAGGGCCTTGCTCAGGGTACCCATCCACAGGTTGACGGCTTCTCCAGGAACGCACTGGGATTCACCTATTCCTCGGCCCGTTTCACCGAGCACCCCGATCGAATGTGCTTCATCGATCATGAGCAGTGCATCATGTTTCTCAGCAAGGGTCACCAAACCAGGTAGATCGGGAAGATCCCCGTCCTGACTGTATGCCCCTTCCGCGCAGATGAGAGCACGTCGATGCGAACCTCGCATCCGTGTGAGCAAAACGTCGAGTGAGTCCAAATCGTTGTGCCGGAAGGAACGGCGGACCGCCCCCGACATGAGTGCCCCTCGCACGCAGCTGTCGTGGGACCATTCGTCATGAACGATGAGATCCTCGGATCCCATGAGATGCGAGATCGTTCCCACATTCGTCGAGTGCCCACTCGCGAAGATGAGCGCTGCCTCGGTCCCGACCAAGTCCGCTATGGCTGACTCGAGGTCACGATGGAGCGGCGTCTCCCCGTGAAGGAGAGGCGTCGCCGCGGCTGAGGTGCCATAGAGGTCGACCGCTTCGATCGCCCTACGCCGCACCTCAGGGTGATGCGAGAACCCAAGATAATCGAAGCTGGCAAAATTCACCATCGAACGCCCACGAACCGTTATGCGTGCACCGTTGAAATCCTCGTGGACACGTTCGTACGGATTCGACGTCCCGTTCAGCACGCGGGCAAAGCGGTCAGCCACTTCCCGAGCCTCGGGCCAGGACGCGACATTCCGAGTCGACTCCTGACAGGCCTGTACGAGTGTGGATCTCATGGAAACGTTCTCCGAAAATTGCTCCGGGCTGGACAACGGTTTGGTGGTATCAGGACGGACAGACGCCCAAGGAACATCCTTCTCAGCCACCGGCTCGGTGCTGCTCAGTGCGGACAGAACAGCCTCGAGCGTCGGATCCCCCACAAGGTTCTTCATCAGCTGTTCTTGCGGAGACGATCCGTACGCGGCAAGCGATCGGGCAAGGGCACTGATCATGAGCGAATCCAACCCGAGATCGCTGTGGAGTCGATCTTGCGCGCCAAGCCGTTCAACGGGGAAACCACTTATTCCAGCGAGCTCGGTCAAGATGATCTCTCGGTTCAACCCCTGCGCGCTCCGCGGAACCGTCGTCGTTGTCTGCTCTGCTCGCTCCGGCCCGGGACACAAGTCTTCTGGTGTCCTCGTGAAACCTACGAAAGCCCGACGCGGACGGCGTGTCGAAAAATGCGTTTCCGTCCCCCAGTCAACCTCGACCCCACCGGCCTCGGCTGTCGCAAGAGCACGGAGGAAGGCCTCCACACCATGCTCAGTGGCCAGTAGCGGCGCCACCCGCGCAGAACCCGAAAGAACCCGTCGCGCAGAGCCCACCAGTGTGCTGTCGCCCAGCTCCAGCGCGATGGCCGGCTTCCTGTCGCGTATATGGGCAAAGGCTTCCCCGAAACGCACAGGTCCGATGGCGTGCAGTACCCAGTGATCTGCTCCAAGTTCGGTCATGAGGGCGCCCGTTGTGGAGGAGAACCATGCGAGGGCGGGACTACGTCCCGCCAAATCCCGGCTCATGTCGCGCAAGACCTCTGCCGCCTCGGTGACGGCCGGGGTGTGAAATGCATGGTCTACTGGGAGCAGCTGCGCCGGGATCCGTTTCCGGGCGAACGCACCAAGAAGTGGGGTCACGTCCCGTTGCGGTCCCGCGATTACAACTACTTCCGGTTCGTTGAAAGCCGCAACGGCCCAGTCAGAATGTGCCGCCAGAATTTCCTCGAGTTCGGAAGCAGCAGCCCGGCATGCGATCATGGCACCAGCAGGCGCCTTCCCCATGGCCTTCCCCCGCAGAACGGCGAGATCCAATGCCTCGGCCTCGCTGAGGGCTCCGGAAAGCGCCGCCGCAGTGATCTCACCGACGCTGTGCCCCAACAGCAGATCCGCAAATATGCCGTGTGCAGCCAGCGTTTCTGCCAAGGCCAGTTGTAACGCGACAAGAAGGGGTTGCTGCATCTCCGTACGCCGGAAGACCAGCGGATCCGCAGTCGGATCTGTGAGAAACTCCTTCGCGGCGCCGACCCCTCGCGCCTCCAGCTCGTCGCAGAGACGGTCCAAGGCAGCGGCGAAACTCGCCGATCTGTCTCTCAACTGTCCTGCGATTCCTGGCGACGTACTACCCTGTCCCGGGAGAAGGAAGAGCACCCCTCCACCCGGTGCATCACGCCAGGACAACGCATCGGGATGCGCTTCATCGTGGGCAACCGCGCGAAGTGCTTCACAAGCCCTGTTCGGATCCGATGCAACGACGACTACGTGCTCCCGCGCACCTGGCGCGGCGGGACACGGAATATCCACTCCTCGGGATCTCTCCACCTCGTCAGCGAACCGGGCGGCCATTTCACGAAGCTCCCGGCCATCCGTTGCCGCAAGTCGGAGGACACGGGGCATCTGGCCTTCGGGCCCGGCATCTCCCGGGGGGCCGAGAACCGCGTGCCCGAGCGCTCCGCCGAACCCGAAAGAGCTCACCGCAACGCACGATGCGCGAGGAACCAGTGTCTTGGGTTCGCGGGGAATGACGAGGCCGCTCCCTTCCCACTTGAAATGCCGTGTCGGGACGTCCACACCTATGACGGGGGGAACGGCACCGCTCTCGAGGACAAGCGCAGCCTTGACGAGCCCCACCAAGCCGGCTGCCGCCTCGAGATGCCCAATATTGTTTTTCACGGCTCCGATGAGAAGGGGGGAAGATGCTTCACGTCCTCGGCCGTAGACCTCGGCTAGAGCCGTGAGCTCGATGGGATCGCCAAGGGCGGTACCGGTCCCATGGGACTCGACGAAGGCAATTTCGCCAGGCTCCGTTTCGGCGTCTTTGAGAGCGGCACGCAGTACCGCCACCTGCGAGGAAGACGAGGGTGCTGTCAGCCCGTTGGTTCTTCCCGCGTGCGAGACAGCGCTTCCCCTGACCGTCGCGTACACTCGCTCACCACATGCGTGGGCATCTTCACGCCGACGCAGGAGGAGCGCGGCAACGCCCTCGCCGCGTACATATCCCGCGGCTCCCTCGGAAAAGGCACGAGGCCGACCATCGGGAGCGAGCATCTCCCCATCCTCAAGAACCTCGAAGACGCGCGCCGAACTCATGTGGTTGACTCCTGCGACGAGAGCCGCATCGCACTCCCCCCGGCGGATGGATTGCAACGCGATGTGGAACGCCGTGAGCGAGGAGGAGCACGCCGTGTCCACAGCCAGGCTCGGACCGGTGAGGTCCAAGAGATAGGAAATCCGGTTGGCGACGATGGCGTGACTCGCTCCCGTGGCCTCGTAGATCTCCGGACGCGCACCGGAAGCCTGACGTTCAAGGGCCGAGTCGGATGACGACACACCGACGAAAACCCCCATTCGCCTCGTCGGTGGCTCTTTCCAGACATGGCCCGCGTCCTCCAACGCCTGACAGCACGCAACCAGCACGAGTGCCTGTTGAGGGTCCAATGTCGCTGCTTCACGCTCCGAAATACCGAAGCTCTTGGCATCAAGTGTGCCAAGAGCGCCTATCCAGCCCGCGGGCCGCCCTTCAACTCCTCCATGCCCCGTCAAGCAGATCCCTGTACGCCCCTCAAGGAGCATCCTCTCGAACTCACGGGGCGTTTCTGCCCCCGGAACGCGGCACGCGACCCCTGTGATGACGACGGTGCAGTCGATCCCGTCGGGTTCAGGTGAGGAAGGTTCAGGCGAGGAATCAGCCGGGAGCGCCGTAAGAGAACGAGCAAGTTCCGCAACTGTCGGATGATCGAAGACCAATTCCGGAGACACTCGGACACCGCCACGTTCCGAGAGACGCTCGCAGAGAATCACTGTCTGACGCGAATCGACACCAAGATCTCGCAGGGGGGTGTTCTCATCAACCTGATCAGGAGGAATTCCCAAGAGTTCTCCGAGAATTACTCTGATCGCGTATGTACAACAGTCTCCCGGGGTTTCCTGATCTGCAGGTTCTGCTCTGAAACCGAGAGTGGCGAGGGAAGGATTCTTCAGGACCTCACTGACGTCAATGCCCGGCTGCGCCGCTGCATGAAACATGATGTCGGCGAATCGAATGTCAAGGCTCTCGAGAGGCGTCTCTGGCGGATGGGCGGACAGCGACAGCTCTTGCGCACCATCAAGCCCAAGCGTCTCGGGGGCGAGAACGGATGCAGCAACGACATCGAGCCGCAGGGATTCGAAGAGTTCCCGAAAACCCGCACGCCTGATCTTCCCACTGGTCGTCCGCGGCGACGCCCCCAAAGGAACGAGCAGAACCGCTAGTGGAGTGATTCTCGCATGGGCGCCGAGTACCGCGCGCACTCGAGCGAGCAACCGCCTTGGATCATCGATGCGACCGCGAGAGGGTTCATAGGCGACGACGACGTGTTCGCGTCCGTCTAGCATCGTTCCGAAGACCGCTCCGTGGCCTCGTCGGAGCTCAGGTAGCTCGTTTTCGAGAAGCTCTTCCATGTCCGACGGATACACGTTCCGGCCCTCATGGATGATGAGGTCTTTACACCGACCGGTCAGGAAAAGATCACCCTCAAGGAGAAAACCGAGATCTCCCGTACGAAGATGTTCCTCATCACCATCCACAAGACACGCCCTGAACGTCTTCCTGCTCTGTTCAGGATGCCCCCAGTATCCCCGCGCAACACCGGGTCCCGTAACCCATACCTCACCAATGCGCCCATCCGGGAGTTGGCGACACGAATCGGGATCGACAATCCGTACCTGTGTGGCTCTGGCCGGACGCCCACAGCCGACCATCGTTGCCCCACCTCGCTCTTCAGTCCGGACGGCTCGTCCCTCCGCAAGAGCCTCCCGGTCGAGTTCGACGACACGAAGATCTCTATCTAGCGGTAAACAGGTCACCATGAGGGTTCCCTCTGCGAGTCCGTAGCCGGGAGTCAGGGCTTCACGGCGAAACCCGGCTGCTTCAAGAAGTTTCGCAAAACGTTCAAGAGACGCCGCACGAATCGGTTCAGCCCCGTTGACCGCCCGACGCCAACAGCTCAGGTCGAGTCCTTCGACATCTTTCGGACCGAGCCGGGCAACGATGTGGTCCAAGGCAAAATTCGGAGCGAACGTGGTCGTGACTTTCCCCTCCGAAATGGTTCGGAGCCAGAGTCCAGGCCTGCGTATGAATGTGGTCGGAGACATGTGCCAAGCCGTCAGTCCCCCGAAAATTGGCAAGAGAATACCGCCAATGAGCCCCATGTCGTGATAGGGAGGAAGCCAGGAGGCAACGGCACTGGAATCAGAGTGGCCGAACGCGAGATGCATCGCCGCAAGGTTTTCGAGGAGGTTCCTGTGAGTGATCTCTACACCACGCGGATTCCCCGTCGAACCCGACGTGTACTGCAGAAAAGCGAGGGTTTCTTGGTCAGGACTAGGAATCCTCAACGGTTCATCCGCGTGCGACACCGTCGTAACATCGACGCACGCGAGTCTCGTGAACAAATCCCCAGCTGCGGAGTGGGATGTGAACCCGTCGCCCTTCGCAGTATCTGTCAGGGCGACCTGCGCTGCGCAGTCCCTGACAACGACCCCGAGACGTTCAAGTGATGAACTGATGTTCCACGTGTCAAGCGGATAGGCGGGGACTGCCACCATTCCGGCATAGAGGCAGCCCATGAATGATGCGATGTACTCAATACCGGGCGGAAGGAGAAGCAGGATCCTGTCCCCGGGAGCACCCTTCTCAAGGAGATGATGCGCGATCCCCCACGCCTGATGCCTGAGCGTAGCGGCGCACACTGTCCGCGTCTTGCCCGACGAGTCGAGGAAATGCACGGCATTTTTATGGGGAGTTCGCTCGGCGAAATGGTCGAGCAAATCCGGAATCGTCCCGGCGAGATGCTGTTCGAGAATTGCATCCATGTTAGCGGTCGGCATCATCGCACACTCCTCCGGTGAGTTTCCGTAAAATCATCACGATCTCCCGGTGGTCGATTTTCCCGTTGCTGCTCCTGGGCAGCTCGTCGAGATTCTTCACACGATGCGGAATCATGTAGCGGGGCAGCAGGTGTGCACAGTGCCTCTTGAGGGTGAGAGTCTGGACGGGAAATCCTCTCTCGCTGACAACCGCCGCCACAAGAAGCATCCGGCCCTCAACCTCGATCGCTTCAACTGCCGCTTCAGCCACATCTGGAAATGATGAAACTGCCTTCTCCACCTCCCCGAGCTCAACCCGATGCCCTCCCACCTGAACCTGCCGATCCACCCTGCCGTGCAGACGGATCTCCCCACGTTCTCCATATTCACCGAGATCCCCGGTTCTGTGGACGCGGCGACCAGCCGTATCCACGACCGGACGTTTCGGTTGTCCTCGATACCCCGGCGAGACACATGCCCCGGTAACCACGATTTCTCCCACCACTCCGGCTTCCACGATCCTCGCACCGGATTCACCGATGATCTCCACCTGAGCTCCATCGACGGACTGCTCCAGATGGAGCTGGCCAGAGTTCTCGAGAACCTCTCGCGCATTCGAGATCGATGCGAGACACACGTTTGTCTCCGTGGGACCGTAGAGGTTACCCAGTTTTGTGTTCCCCGGGAGACGGCGGGCAAGTTCCCGCAACCGTTCGGGGCGGTAGGCTTCACCCGCAAAGAGCACGGTTCTCAGGCGGGATCCGCCGTCGTCGGGAAAATTGGTTCGTCTCACGAGCAGGTCAAGGGCGGACGGCACGGAGTACCAGATCGTGGGATGCCAGCGACGCAGCAAGGCCTCGATCATGACGGGATCTCCCCGCATCTGGTCGGGGACAGGAAGCAGCGAAGCGCCCGAAGCCATCGCGACGAAGAGGTCATGTGTGCTGAGATCGAAAGCGACCGAAGCATGCCCCACGAAACGGTCCTCAGGGGTCGGTTCGAAAACACGCATACACCACCGGACGAAGCCGCTGATGTTGCGATGCGTGAGACAGACCCCCTTGGGACGACCTGTTGACCCCGATGTGTAGAGAATCGCGGCGAGATCCTCGGGCTCCAGCTTCGGATCAGGACTCGGCCGCGTCCCCGTGGCGCGATCGCATGGTTCGACGACAAGACCCGACCATCGAGGTCCGAGCAAACCAGCCAGCTCAGGAGCCGTGATGATCGCGCTCGGTTCCACATCGTCGAGAATGACCTCCACGCGCGTCATCGGCTGAGTCACGTCCACAGGAACGTAACAGGCTCCTGCGCGCAGCACACTCAGGATGCTTGCCATGCACGCGGTCCCCTTCGGCAGCCAGACAACAACCGGCTGCCCTGGTCCCACCCCGAATGACGCGAGCTGGCCCGCCGTTGCTGACACGCGGTCCCACAGGCCTGCGTAATCGCAACCGTCCTCCCCGAGGATGGCAGGTCTTGATGCAACGTCCAGAGCCGGTGGAAGAACAAGTAGTAGTTCCTGCTCGAGTGGCCCGAGAAGACCATTCATCGCTCTTTCCTCCGACCGAGCCCGATGGAGTCCGCAGCATCACGCACGATATCCGCCGCAGCATCCAGATCCTGGGGTTCATGCTCCGCCGTAACGCTGATGCGTAACCGCGCCTGGCCAAGCGGTACACCAGGAAACACCACGGTCTGGCAGAACATGCCACGTTTTCTGACCTCCCGTCCGAGAGCGAGGGTCATGGACTCATCGCCCACAACGACGGGAAGAATGGCACTGTTCGAGTCTCCGAGATCGAATCCGTCGCCTTGCAGCCGGGAACGCAGTCGGTGGATGTTCTGCCACAAACGTTCAATCCTGTTCGGCTCGGCCCGCAGGATTTCGAGGGAAACGATGAGACCGGCTACGACGGGAGCGGGAATCGTCGCGGCAAAAACATAGGAGTTGGCGTAATACCGGAGGTACTCGATCACGTCGCCATCCCCAGTCACGAAACCACCGATACCGGCGAGCGCCTTGCTCATCGTCCCTACTTCCAGGTCGGGCTCATCCTTCAACCCGAAGTGCTCCGCCGTACCCGCACCGGTACGACCGAGAACTCCTGTAGCATGTGCATCGTCGACCAGAAGACGTGCCCCGTACTTCCTAGCCAACGCGACGAGTTCTGGAAGTGGGCAGATGTCCCCGTGCATGCTGAAGACACCATCAACAGCGATGAGAACACCTCCCGGTCGTGACGTCATCTCACGGAGACGCCGTTCAAGCGAGTTCACCTCGTTGTGAGCGAAAGACAGCCGCCGCGCCCCCGAAAGGCGCGCTCCATCTGTGATGGACATGTGATTGAGAGCATCTGCGATGATGCAATCACCCGGCCCCGCCAAAGCAGAGATGGTACCGAGGTTTGCCGCATACCCTCCGGGAAAGACGATGCACGCCTCACGGCCCTTGAATTCAGCAAGCCTACGCTCAAGCTCGAGGTGAAGTGCCGTCGTACCTCCGATTATCCGGCACCCGGTGTTCGTCGCCCCGTATGTACGAGCCGCATCGGAAATGGCCTCGGAAACTCGGGAGTCGCCGGCAAGCCCCAAGTAGTTGTTTGACGAGAAAAGGAGGTACTCACGATCATGCCCGGTCTGGGCATCGTGATATGTACCGCGCCCGTGCAACAAACCCGTAGAGGCCATCCCGTACCAGTAGAGTCGTCGCTCCTCCATGCCTCGGCGATGCTCAGCAAAACGATTGGTCTTGTCGAACAGGTCCCGGGAACCATCCGGACCGAAATCTCTCATAGAAATCTTGGAGAAAGACTTCTCCTCAAGCGAATCAGTTTCACCGGTTCCGACGCCTGGGGCTGCCCCATGAGGTTCTTCATCATCACGCTGTGCAGCGTCTTCCACGAGATCACCCGTCGTGACGCCAGCAGCACAGGCAATGTCGATGACATCGCCAACCGTATCCACTCCTCGACTGAGACGCGTCTCGGCTGTGTCTTTTTCGATTTCAGAAATCACGGCTTCAAGAAGCACGGAGTCGATCCCAAGGTCTTCCTCGAGAAGGGACTCTCGGACGAGTTCCTCCTCACTATAACCAGTGTGACGAGCGATAACACGCCGAACGACTGCCTCCGCAGCGGGCATGCGGCTCGTCACCGGGTTCACAGGCTTCCTTCTTTCTCCGCGACGACAAGGTCTCGAATTCTCCTGACCGTGCTGAAATTCTCTGGCACGATGTCTGTGAGAGAAACAGATTTCCCAAAGCGGTCATGGATAAACCTGACCACACCGAGTATCTCAACCGAATCAAGGATGTTGAGTTCGAGAAGAGGCGTCTCAGGGGTAAGCTCCTCGTCCTCCCCGTCAAGATAGGCGTCGGCAAGGTAACTGATCAGGGCTGCTTCGACCGTGTCCACGTGTCGTCTCCTCAAGTTCGCGGTTTGGCCACCGCACAGTAGCTTCCTGAGGAATCAGTTTCACGGCCTCGCCTGACGGAACGGCGTGCACGGCGGTGACAAGTGTCTGACACTTTTGCATCAGCCTCCTGACAGCATGTCATCAGTCATCCATCAGTCTTCGGAAGGACGCTGCCTTTTGTGTCTGCCCACCACCTCGCGCTCCGGTTTCTCCCCATCGCTCCGATCACCAAGCACCGCATGGTCGAGAGACACGACTGGGCAGCAGAGAGACTCACGCAACTCGAGAAGACCTCTTGGAGACAGCTACGGGGACGGCGCTCCGATGAATGGCTCGCGGGCAGGCTCGCGGCCAAGGACGCCGTCATCGCACTTCACGGTGCAGCTTCCACCGGTGCTGCCTTCTGGCCGGAGATCACGACGAGTGTCTCCGATTCAGATCACGGCCGACCGCTCACATGCGCGCCCTACCACATCAGCATTTCACACTCCCACGGTCTCGCAGTCGCCGCAGCATCAACCCGACCTGTTGGTGTCGACATCGAGGCACATGAACGCCGGTGGCCACTCAACGTATTGGAGCTCATCACGCATGTCACGGAGCGCCTTCCCCGGCCGGTCCGGCTCCTGCCCGCCATGGCGTGGAGTTGCGCCGAGGCAGTTCTCAAACAGCGCGGCTGTGGGATCCGCCAGGGAATCGACGTGGTTCATCTGACCCGGTTCACCGACGAGGGTGTCTTCGAATGGACCGAACATCCTCCACGGGAAGGCCGCGGCGTTGACGCGCCACTCTGCGGATTCGCCAAAAACTTGGGATCCCACTCACTGGCTCTCGTCTGGGAGCAGGAACCCATCAAACAACACAACGACGAGAGAGCAAAATCATGACAGTTTCAGACCCCCGAGCCGATCTCGAAGACGCACTCATCCGGGCTGTGAGGAGTCCTTCTTCTCACAATTCCCAGGCCTGGAGGCTCGAACTGAGAAGCGATGGGGATTCCCCCCTCCTGTGTGCGTATGTCGACGAGAAACGATCACTGCGCTCCCTCCCCTCTCATCGGACGGAGATGCTCCTGAGTCTGGGGGCGCTGTGGCACGCCATTGATCTGGAAATGCAGAATCGCGGGTGGCGCCTTGAACGAGTCGCATCACCGAAAAGCTTCTCCGCTCCGCTCGCCGCTCACATCATCCGTTCAGAAGCGGATCTGCGACCAACGCGCGAAACGAAGTTCCTCGTCTCCCGGCGAACCGCCCGCGGCCCCTATCTGCGCGTCCCCCTGAGCGACGAGGAATGCCGATCCGTAGTCGCCGCTGTCACGTCGTCCTCCCACCGGAGCAACGAAGCAAACTCGGTCCGGGCCGTCGTCCTTACCGATCCGCAGGTCATCACCGACGTGTCCAAGCTGGCGGCGGTTGGTGCACCACGAGATTTCCTGCACCCCACGGCATGGCGAGAAACATGGAGTTTCCTTCGCTCCGAAGCGGAACTCGTCTCACGCCCCGATGGTTTTGCCTGGAGAGACATCTTCGGACCAGAGCACGGAATCGCTTCCTTTTTCGCCCAGTTCCTGTGCTCCCCCCGTGCAATGCCGATCACGGGAAGGTTGGGCCTTGCACGGATCTTGGCGGGCAGCCTGGCTCGACTCATCAGAAATAGTCCCGGTCTTCTACTACTCACGGCAGGAGCCGATGCCCTGAACGACGACGAAACCTGCGCCGATGCCGGTGCCGCCATGCACAGCGTTTGGCTTGGAGCCGAAGCCCTCGGACTGGGATTGCACCCGGTCTCCGTTCTCATCCAGTACAGAGACCTGCGCGCCGAGCTTGCCCGACGCACAGGTGTGCAAGACCCGTTCTTCGTGGCACGCATCGGCCACCCAGAGAATCCAACACCCGGGCGTCCCACGCCTCGTAGGCCGACACAGGAGATCCTTGAATGCGAAACTTCTTGACCAAATCTCGCCCACTCGAAGTTGCGACGCCGCGATCGGTCTATTCTTGGATAACATTGTCCAGAAATGGATGAACCCATCGTCAGGGTTCGCCCCGAGTAGACAGCAAGGATGTGACACATGTGACCAGAAGCGTCCCGGTCGGCCCCTGACCCTCTTCTCCTCGATGCTGCGCAGAAGCAGACCGACGCTCCTCGCACACCACGTCCGCACACAGCAGAAAGAGCAGGAAAACTCATGACCACAACAACCCTCGTCGCCGGAGCCACAGGCTATCTCGGACGTTTCGTCGTCGCCGAGCTGCACCGCCGTGGCCACAAGGTGCGCGCGATCACCCGCAGTCGCGAGCGGGCCGTCTCTCCAGGCCCCTGGGATTCTCCCTCACTGGATGGCCTCGTCGACGACTGGGCCGTCGGGGAGGTCACGAATCCCGCATTCGTCGCCGATGTCGCAGAAGGGGCCGACGATGTCATATCCGCCTTGGGGGTCACCAAGCAGAAGGCCAATCCTTGGGACATCGACCACCAGGCCAATCTCGCCGTCCTCCGCTCCGCGGAGAAGCACGGCGTCAAGCACTTCTGCTTCGTCAACGTCATCGGAGGCGACCAGTGCCCGGCACAGCTGACCCGGGCAAAGACCGCTTTCGCCCAAGAACTGACAGCCTCCCGGATATCGAGTCAGATCATCAATCCCCCCGGATACTTCTCCGACATGACCCAGATTCTTCAGATGGCCAAAAAGGGTCGCGTCTTCCTCTTCCGCCCGGAAACCAGGATCAATCCCATTCACGGCGCCGACCTCGCGAAGTTCTGCATCGACCGCTTGACCGACGGCGAGGAGGGCGCATGGAACGTGGGAGGCCCCGAGGTCTTCACCTGGAAAGGGCTCGCTGAGTGCGCCTTCCAAGCTCTCAATCGGCCCGCAAAAATCGCAACCATGTCACCCGCCACCCTGTCACCCATCATCGGAACTCTCGGAGTCTTCAACCGGAGAAAGGCAGACACGATGCGCTTCATCTCGTGGAGCATGCTCCACGACTGCGTAGGTGAACCCTTCGGCACTCACAGGCTGCTCGACTTCTACAAGGATCTTGTCGCGGGCAAGCACTGATCAAACAACACCAAACCCACATCTGCCCCTCGTTGCGCCAAGTCCCATGGCTCGGCGCAACGAGTTATGCGATGAGCTTGTCGACAGCCTCGCCATCACCTCGATCATTCAAGATGATGTCGTAAACGGCATACAGCCGTTTCCCAGGAACCATCCCCATCTTCGCCCCAAGAGTTGATGCAAAGCCATTGAAATGCTCGAGAGCCGCCGCATGACGACCCCGCCGATAGAGGGAAATCATACGCAACTCGCAGTATCGTTCGTCAAGAGGTCGTTCCAGCACGAGCTCTGCCGTGTTGTGGTCAGCGCTCATGACATCTCCTTCCATGAGTTGTTTCAGGACGATACGTTCACGTAGGTCAAGCCGAAGTTGTTCGAGGTTTCGTGCATACGCATCGCACCGAGCAGAGCCCGTGACACCCATGAGAAAAGGCTCGGTCCACCCCACCAAGATCCGGCAGCACTCCTCGATGGGAACGTTTGGAGAATTGAGCACTCTACGTACAGCAGCTTTGAAGACGAGCGCATCAACATTCGCTGAATCAACATCGAAGCAATATCCCCCTGGAACTGAAACGATGGCCCTCTCGGCAACCCCGCACTCTCGGAGGAGACGACGAGTACGCGCGATCGTGGCCTGCAGGGCGTTGTCCGCATCCCGGGGCTGATCATCGCCCCACAGCTCCTGCCCCAAGACTGATTTCGACACCGGACGCCCGGCTTCCATTCCCAGCAATGCCAGACACACTCGAGCTTTACCGGAACGAACGGGAAAGCAATCAGAACCAACACAAATTGCGATGCGCCCCGATAATCTGAGTCGCATTCCTCCACTTGCGCGATCAACCTCCATTGGTTTCACTTTCTACTAAACGACGTTGTACCTGCCACCATGCATCTTAACCAGCTCTTCGCAGGGTGTGGCGGGTAGCTGGGGTATGGCATCGGCGGGGAGGCTGGTACGAAAGGGGCTCTTGGGTCAGGATGAAGGTGTTGAAGCAGCATCCGAAACCCAAGAGCCCGTACATCATGCGCTATCCCACCCTGCCTCGACGCGTTCTGCCGACTGGTCTTGTCGGCGCCTGCCCAGCAGGTTGAACTCGATCACACCGTGCTCCGCTGCCGGCCCGACACGCTACCGGGGACGTATCGGGTTGCACCCAGCCGAGGACCCGCCATGACGCGGTGTTGCGCCGGTTGGCGCATATCCCTCATGGATGGAAACCCACCATGGTTCAGGCAGTGGTGCCGCATTACCACCGTGCCACTCGCCCTCGGGTCTGACGCCACGATATCCACCCGGCAGGGCGAAACTCTCACGTGACGCAATCACGTTGGCAGTGACGATGATCGTCGTTGACCACCTCTGCATCACCGGGATCGTTGACACGCTGAGGGTGACCTGGAACACCTCCGAGGAACAGCCCGAGAATTCCGCAGCCTCACCCGTTACATCGCCCGCAGCCTCCTCGACACAGGCGGCTTCAGACCCCTGAACCACTCGCTGCTACGAAGAACTTCTCAACTTCTCGCGAGTTGCCTTGGCTCCAAGGCGCTGTTTTCACGATCGCGTTCGAGGCAGGGACGGCAAAGTCGGTGGGTGAAGGTGGCGTGAGGAAGGTTTGTTCACAGCCATCCTCAAAGCACGCTCTGACTAGGGGTGGCGCACCGACTTCGACACATGCCGTGTCGGTCCGAGAAGAAAGCGGGCAGAGTCAGGAGTAGACGTGGGGGGCCAGGACCGCGAGGTCGCGGAGGTTACGGTAGCGGCTGGCGTAGTCGAGGCCATAGCCGACGACGAACTCGTTGGGGATGTCGAAGCCGACGTACTTGACGGGCACATCCATCTGAGCCGCCGCAGGCTTGCGGAACATCGTCATGATCTCGAGGCTGGCGGGCCTGCGGCTGGTCAGGTTCGAGATCAGGTAGCTCAGCGTCAGGCCGGTGTCGATGATGTCCTCGACGACCAAGACGTGGCGTCCCTCGATGTCGACGCCAAGGTCCTTCAGGATGCGCACCACACCACTGGACTGGGTGCCGGAACCGTAGGAGGAGATGGCCATCCAGTCCATCTCCACGTGGCTCTTCATGGCGCGTTGCAGGTCGGAGACCACCATAATCGCCCCGTTAAGCACCCCCACGAGCAGGATGTCACGCCCGGCGTAGTCGGCATCGATCCGGACGGCGATCTCAGCGACGCGTGCCGCGATCTGGTCGCTGGTGTAGAGAACTTCGGACAGGTCGGAGATCACATCGGCTGCATCCACCCTTGTCACCCTAGAACCCCCCACTCCCCGACACCGTCTTCTTGGTTGGCGAGTCGGCGACTTGGGTCCGAAACGCCTGTTCGGCCGGCTTCACCCGCTTACGATCAAGCCATGCGACTCCTCCTGATCCGTCACGGCGAAACCCAGGCGAACGTCGACCACCGGCTTGACACCGCCTACCCGGGCTACCGGTTGACCAATCACGGCCTGACCCAGGCCGCCTCGCTGCCGGGAAGGCTTGCCGACGAACCGATCGAGGCGGTCTACGCATCCCCGTTGACACGCGCGCAGCAGACGGCTGCCCCCCTCGCCGAGTCGCTGGGACTGGAGGTGCAGGTCCTCGACGGGGTGCAGGAGATCTCGGCGGGCGTGGAGGAGCTCAACCACGACTGGCGGGCCTACGTGGCGGAGCTGCAAGCCTGGTCCTCCGAGAACATGGACTCCTGCCTGGAGGGCGGCGAGACGGCGCGGCAGTTCATGTCCCGTTTCACCTCGGCCATCTGCAGGGTGGAGTCGGCCGGCCACGACTGCGCCGCGGTCGTCAGCCACGGGGCGGCGCTTCGGGTGTGGACGCTGGCGCAGGACCCCGGTTTCGGCCTGAAGAAGGCACCGCCGCTCAGCAACACCCAGTGGATCGTGATCAACGGTTCCTGCCGGGACGGCTGGAGCATCGAACGCTGGGGCGAGGCCGTGGCCTGACCCCGGCAGGGGATCAACCGGCGAGAAGCCGCCGGGGTCAGCGGTCCCCGGGTGTCACGGGGCCTTGGGTGGTGCCCGGCGTCCCGTCCCCACGTTCCCAGCGGACCACCATGCCCTGCTTGGCGCCGAATCGGGCCAGGTGGATGCCCACGACCTCCTCCAGTCGTTCGAGGTGCTCGTCGGCCGCGGACAGCCGCAGCACCAGGACCTCGCCGTCGCAGGAGAGCTCGACGACGCCGGTGGTGGGGCCCTCGCGGTTGAACTCCAGGGAGCCGGTCCTGCTGTCCTCGTCCCATGTGGTGGTGATCTTGCGGCCCATGTGGCTTGCCAGCTGTTTGCCGTAGCGGGCGGGGCGGTCCGTGGCCACCCGCGCGGTCGAGGTGCGGGGAAAGACGTGTGTCTCGGAAGCGCTCATGAACCCATCCTCACCCATCCTCCAAGCGGGTCTCCGCCACGGCTCCTGACGAGGCCGGCGCATCGCCGGGAAGCGCCCGGCGGCACCGGGCCCGAGGCCCGTCGTTGGTAGGACCATTACGCCCATCCTCTGCCCGGCAGGCACCTTTTCCCCGGAACCAATCCGCCCCCGAGGTCGGTCTTTCGCCCGGGCTGGGCTAGGGTTGGGATGTCGAGGACTAGCAGTCCCGAAACCAGGCAGCCATACCCCCGCAATGGTTTGTCAGAAGGATTTGGACGGAGAGCGATGAGCGCAGAATCAACGAGCGCGGCCGAGATCAGTCTCGCCGCTGACTTCGCCACTCCCAGCCTTGCAGACTGGGAGAAAGAGGTGCTGAAGGTACTGAACCGGAGACGTCCCGAGGGCAAGGAACTCAACATTGAGCAGGCATACAAGCGCCTGACGAGCCACACCGTCGATGGGCTTGTGATCAAGCCGCTGTACACCATTGACGATGGCGTCAAGGAGCTTGGTTTCCCCGGAGTGGCCCCATTCACGCGCGGCACCACGGTCCGTGCAGGAGAGATGGATGAGGGCTGGTTCAGTGCTCAGCTCATTGAGGAACCCGACCCGGCCGAGGCCCGCAAGGCCGTGGACACCGACCTGGAGCGCGGCACCTCCGCGGTCTGGGTGCGCGTGGATCCCGATGCGGTCCCCGCAGACAAGCTGGCTGAGGTCCTGAGCGATGTCCTGTTCGACCTTGCCCCCACACATGTTTCCTCCAACACCGATGAGTTGGCGGCCGCCGAGGCCCTGGCCGCGGCTTTCGCCGCCTCCGGTAAGGAGAACATCCGCGGCAGCCTCGGCATCGACCCGATCGGTTTCGCCGCCCTCAACGGAACCATCCCCGACCTCTCGGTGATCGCGAGGGCCGTGGAGCTTGCAAAGCCGTTCCCGGGCGTGCGTCCCATCGTCGTGGACGCCTCCCGTTACGATTCCATGGGCGCCGGTGACGTCGCCCAGCTGGCCTACGCGCTGGCCACGGGCATCGAGTACGTGCGCGCCCTCACCGATCTCGGGCTGAGCGCCGACGAGGCCTTCGACAGCATCCTGTTCCGGGTCTCCGCGAACACCAACCAGTTCATCACCATCTCCCGGCTGCGCGCGCTGCGCACCCTGTGGAACCGGGTCGGCGAGGTGCTCGGGGTGAGCCCGGAGAAACGCGGCGCGGTGCAGCACGCCGTCACGTCGCTGCGCGAGATCACCCGCGACGACGCCTACGTCAACGTGCTGCGCGGCACCATCTCGGCCTTCGCCGCGGCCGTCGGCCAGGCCGAGTTCATCACCGTGTTGCCGCTCGACACCGTGATCGGTCTTCCCGACGTCCTGACCCGCCGTATCGCCCGCAACACCCAGGTGGTGCTGGCCGAGGAGTCGAACATCGGCCGCGTCAACGACCCGGCCGGCGGCGCATGGTTCGTCGAGTCCATGACCAAGCAGCTCTGCGAGAAGGCCTGGGAGCTGTTCGGTCAGCTCGACGAGAAGGGTATGGCTGCCGCCATCGCCGATGGCACCGTGGCCGACCAGCTCAAGGAAATCAACGAGGCCCGCGCCAAGCTGCTCGCCACCCGCAAGCTGCCGCTGACGGGCGTCTCGATGTTCCCGAACCACCTCGAGAAGGCCCTCGAACGCGCCCCGCGCCCCGCGGCCCCGAAGCTCGGCGGCATCCCGTTCGTGCGCGACAGCCAGGTCTTCGAGGACCTCCGGGACCGTTCCAAGGCCGCCAAGAAGACCCCGACCGTGCTGCTGGCCTGCCTCGGCACCCGGCGCGACTTCGGTGGTCGCGAGGGCTTCACCTCGAACCTGTACCACGTGGGTGGCATCAACACCGTGATCGCGGAGGGCACCAACCCGGAGGTGTTCGTCAAGGCCATGCAGGAGGCGGGCACCGACATCGCGGTCCTGTGCTCCAGCGCGAAGGTCTACGCCGCCCACGGTCTCGCCGTCGCGAAGGCCCTGAAGGAGGCGGGCGCCCAGGAGGTGCGGCTCGCCGGGCAGCTGAAGGAACTCGGCGGCGACGAGGCCGAGGTGAACGCCGTGATCGACGGCAACGTCTTCGACGGAATGAATGTGGTGGAGTTGCTGACCTCCACCCTGGACAAGCTGGAGGCCTGAGCAATGACCACGATTCCCCGTTTCGGCTCGGTCGACCTGAACGGCGACGGCATCCCTGCCGACGCCAAGAAACAGTTCGACGACCACTTCCACCAGGTCGGTCACTCCGCCGGCTGGCAGACCCCGGAGCACATCCTGGTGCCGCCGCTGTTCGGCAGCGGCGACCTGGAGGGCCTGGACTTCCTCACCACCCGCCCCGGCATCGCGCCCTACCTGCGCGGCCCCTACGCGACGATGTACGTGAACCAGCCGTGGACGATCCGCCAGTACGCCGGGTTCTCCACCGCCGAGGAGTCGAACGCTTTCTACCGCCGCAACCTCGCGGCCGGCCAGAAGGGCCTGTCGATCGCCTTCGACCTGGCCACCCACCGCGGCTACGACTCCGACCACCCGCGCGTGGCCGGTGACGTCGGCATGGCCGGCGTGGCCGTCGACTCCATCCTGGACATGCGGCAGCTGTTCGACGGCATCCCGCTGGACCAGATGTCGGTTTCGATGACCATGAACGGCGCGGTGCTCCCGGTGCTGGCGCTCTACGTCATCGCCGCCGAGGAGCAGGGCGTCAAGCCCGAGCAGCTGGCCGGAACCATTCAGAACGACATTCTGAAGGAGTTCATGGTCCGCAACACCTACATCTACCCGCCGCAGCCGTCGATGAAGATCATCGCCGACATCTTCGCCTTCACCAGCGCGAACATGCCGCGATTCAACTCCATCTCCATCTCCGGCTACCACATGCAGGAGGCCGGCGCGACCGCCGACATCGAGATGGCCTACACCCTGGCCGACGGCGTGGAGTACATCCGCGCCGGTGAGTCGGTGGGCCTGACGGTCGACGCCTTCGCGCCGCGGCTGTCGTTCTTCTGGGCGATCGGCATGAACTTCTTCATGGAGGTCGCGAAGATGCGCGCCGCCCGCATGCTGTGGGCGCGTCTGGTTCGCGGCTTCAACCCGAAGAACCCGAAGTCGATGAGCCTGCGCACGCACTCGCAGACCTCCGGCTGGTCGTTGACCGCCCAGGACGTCTACAACAACGTGGTGCGCACCTGCATCGAGGCCATGGGCGCCACGCAGGGACACACGCAGTCGCTGCACACCAACGCCCTCGACGAGGCCATCGCGTTGCCGACGGACTTCTCCGCCCGCATCGCCCGCAACACCCAGCTGTTCATCCAGCAGGAGTCGAAGACCTGCCAGACGGTGGATCCGTGGGCCGGTTCGGCGTACGTGGAAAAACTCACCGAGCAGCTGGCCCGCAAGGGCTGGGAACGCATCCAGGAGGTCGAGCAGGCCGGCGGCATGGCCAAGGCCATCGAGCAGGGCATCCCGAAGATGCGCATCGAGGAAGCCGCGGCCCGCACCCAGGCCCGCATCGACTCGGGCCGCCAGCCCGTGATCGGCGTCAACAAGTTCACCCTCGACCACGAGGACGAGCTGGAAGTGCTGAAGGTCGACAACCGTGCGGTCCGTGAGCAGCAGATCGCGAAGTTGGAGCGGCTGCGCGCCGAACGTGACGAGGAGGTCACCCAGCAGATGCTGGAGCGCGTCACCTGGGCGGCGGGGAACCCGGATCCGACGGACCCGGACCGCAACCTGCTGAAGGTGGCGATCGACGCGGCCCGCGCGAAGGCCTCCGTCGGCGAGATCTCCGACGCGCTGGAGAAGGTCTACGGGCGCTACACCGCGCAGATCCGTACCATTTCCGGTGTGTACAACAAGGAATCCGGTTCGTCCGCTGCGGTCGCGAAAGCCCGCAGGCTCGTCGAGGAGTTCGAGCAGGAGGAGGGACGTCGTCCCCGTATCCTGATCGCGAAGATGGGCCAGGACGGTCACGACCGCGGCCAGAAGGTCATCGCCACGGCCTACGCCGATCTCGGCATGGACGTAGATGTCGGCCCCCTGTTCCAGACCCCCGAGGAGGCCGCGCGGCAGGCCGTCGAGTCCGACGTGCACGTCGTGGGCGCCTCCTCCCTGGCGGCTGGTCACCTCACCCTGGTTCCCGAGCTGCGCAAGGAGCTGGACAAGCTGGGCCGGCAGGACATCATGGTCGTGGTCGGCGGTGTGATCCCGAGCCAGGACTTCCAGGAGCTCCGCGAGAAAGGCGCGGACGCGATCTACCCGCCGGGCACCAACATCCCGGAGGCCGCGATCGACCTCCTCGAGGTCCTGCACAAGCGCCTCCACGGCGACAAGTGACCCCGTGACCAAGCGGCCCGCCCCGGAAAGGGGCGGGCCGCTTGGTGTGCTCGGATTCGGCCCCCAGAATGTCGGTCACCGGTAATATGATGCTTGCCATGTCATCGCGCACCGGACTGCCCGAAGCTGCCAGCGGTGGGGCCCGGCGCTGGCACCTCTACGAAGAGGTCGAGGGAGACCCAACCCTCAGGGAAGAGCTACGTGATGTTCTCACGGCGACTCGTGACGGCTCTCCCGTTCCTAGACATGAACTCGAAATGCGGTTGGCCGAGTTCAAAAGCCAGGTCAACTATGCAGAGCATGGGCGGCTCTCGGCAGCGGGCTGGGAGTACGTCAACCGCGACCCGCGCCTCTGGGAGTTCCGGCTGCTGTGGGGAGACCAGGACATCAAGGTTCGTGCCTACTTTCACGAGCCACGGCAACGCACGGACCAAACGGTGGTGCTGCTCTTCCACATCAAGGACACGTCGCTTCCCACGTCAGAGGCTATCGCCTCAGCGCAGAACTTCTTCATAGAGAGAGCACGGTGTCGACTCACGACCGGGCAGGGCAATGACTGGGGGCTGGGCTGGACCCGGCCGCTCCTGGGAGACCGATGACCCAGCTTGACGGCGTGTTATAAACTAAAATCTATGAACACGCTTGAAGAGCTGCTCGGCATCGATCCCGACTCCCCCTCCATGCGGCGCGCGACCCAGCTCGTGGAGAACGACCGCGCGCTGCTGCGCAGGCTCATTCAGCTCCGGGGCGATCAGGGGTTGACCCAGCAGGATGTTGCGGACCGGATGGGGGTGACCCAGCCCACGATCGCCAAGTTCGAGGCGTACGACAGCAACCCGACGCTCGCCAGCATTCGCCGCTACGCACACGCCATCGGGGCGCTCGTCACGCACGTCGTCACGACCGACAGCGAGCGGCGACAGGATGGCGACTCTTGGATTCCAGTCCGCATGCCCACCAACGTTGTCTCAATTCCATCTCAGAGCAACCACGCCGAGCGTGTCCCCCCATCGCGTCTTCGGGTCCGCAGCGACGTCGCCTGACCTCCGGAGGAGCAGCCATGGACATCCACGAACTCCTCGAACAAGTCGATCTCAAAGAAGTTCGCCTGATCGAACGAAATGCTCAGCTGCTGCTGGATCCTTCCCCGGGCCACGGTTTGCAAAGCCTGTCGGACGCAACGCCTGAAGGGGATCTGGCTCTCGACATCAACCCGATCTCTTGGAGCGACATCATCGAGATCTGGTTTCGTATGCAGCTCACGAACGAGCACATGACGGTTCGGTGTGCCGTGGCTGTGGTTTACCAACGCGAGCCCAAAGACGAGGTTGATTCTGATGTACAGAAAGATTTCATTGAACGCGTTGCGGTCATGACCGCGTACCCGTACCTACGAGCCGAACTGCAGCATCAAGTGGCCGACCTGCGCCTCGGCACTCTCACTCTGGGAGTTCTGAGGCAAGGAGAATTCGAACTCATCAAGCGTCCCCCCACAGACGTTTGCCCTCCCTCAACAAGCTGAGGCCCAGATTTCCAGCCCTTCATCGCAGTTGCCGCTGGAAAAAGCTGACACTTTCAGACTGGGCGCGTGACGTGCCATACATCACCCCAACCTTGAGTCCTATTCACAGGCAGCACGAATGCCAGCAAAATCCCTAGTCAGGGCGCACTTGAGGATGGATGCACACAAGCTTTCTTGGAGGAACTAGCCAGGACCTGCGCTCATGTGGCTCACCCCGAGGCTTATTCACAGCCTCTCCGAAGCCGGCTGAGCCGGACCGGGACAAAGGAGCAGTCCACCTCGAAACCACCAGAGCCCGCCGCAATTCCCAGGACACGACCACCAAAAGAGTACGTTGGCCGGCGCCCCGCCTGTGAATAAATCTCCCCATGTCAAGCATGTCAACGCCTACTTACTGCCTCCACCGCTTGACATCCGCAGTTCCCGGGCCACCGTTTCCAGAGCCACATCGCCCCAAGAAGCTTATTCACAGTCATCCTCAAGCGCGCTCTGACTAGGGGTTTCGCTGGTCGACACGTCGCCTGTGAATAAGTCTCCAAGTCACACTTAAAGTGTAACTGTGGGCACAGCACTTACACTTTGCAGTTCCACTTTGCCTCGCCGATCCCCAGTCGGAAGGCGCCGGTCTGTATCCGCGGGTTCCCTGGTTACGCAGCACTCAACCCGGTTTTGGGGGCGAAACGAAGCGCTTTCCGTGTCGAGTGCTGCGCAACCGGGTTTCCCGGGAGTATCAGCGGCACCATCGGCGTACCAGGCCTCCACCCGTCGCGGCGTCCCTGCGCTTTCCGGATTCCCGAACGGCAGCCGCGATCGGTGATGTCGCGGTACCAAGGGGGCACCGGGGCAACGAAGGCCGAATGGCTGCTCGCGGGCGACGGCATCGGGCCCGGGGAACCGAACTCGAGTGTCGAGCTCACCCGAACCGGCCGAGCTCCCCATGACGGCATCCCCGGGATGAATCTCACGTCGACAGGAACTCGAGGCCGCCAGACATCCACGTGCGGGAGGCATGCCGGTCAGCGACGGCTTCCCCTGCACTCGTGGCGTGAGGCCTCGTGTTCGCTCATCCGCAGCAGATCGAGGGCCGCATCCAGCGATCCCGCCGCGAGCCGGGCATCGACCGGCGCCAGCGCCAGGGCGGCGACGACCAGGCCGGTGCACACCTCCGCGAGAACGTCCTGTTCGGCCGGCGGCAGCTGGGGGAACCAGGCCCGCACGCCCCTGCAGAGGGCGGTTCGCAGATCCTCCCGGTAGCCGGCGATCACGCGGGCCACGGCGTCGTCACGCCCGACAGGGGTGTTCGCTGCCCTGATCAGCAGGCACCCGCTCGCCGCCCCCGATTCCCCACGGAGCACCGCCGTACGCAACCCCGCGAGGTACTCCTGCAGCGCCCCCGGAGGGACGTCGTCAACGGCCAGAGGCCTCAGCAGCGGCCGGACGACCTCGTCGAGGTAGCTGGCGACGGCCGCGTCGAACAGGCCCCGCTTCGAGCCGAAGGTGTTGTAGATGCTCGACCGGCTCAGACCCGTGACACGTTCCAGCTCCGGCAGTGGCGTGTTCTCGAAGCCCAGGTCCCAGAAGAGGTCGCGGGCGGCGCGGACCACCTCGTCGGTGTCGAAGGCCTGCGTTCGTCCCATGTCGTTCCTCCACTTTGCGGATTGATCAATCCAGAATATAGTGGACCGGTCGATACAGAAAGCGGCTCGGGCCGCACGAAAGGGGGATCCATGACTACCGTCGGTCTCGTGCTCGCGGGAATCGCCGCGCTCGTGCACGTGTTCATCTTCTACCTCGAATCCGTCGCGTGGACGGGTGAACGGGCCCGGAGAATCTTCGGCACCGGGAGCGTCGAGCAGGCCGAGGCGCAGCGGCAGCTCGCCTTCAACCAAGGTTTCTACAACCTCTTCCTGGCGGTGGTGGCGGCGCTCGGCATCGTGCTCCATCTCGCGGGGCAGCAGACGGTGGGGGCGACGCTGGTGTTCGCCGGTGCGGGTTCGATGGTGGCCGCCAGCCTCGTCCTGCTGCTGTCGAGCCCGGACAAGGCCTCCGCGGCCCTCAAACAGGGCGTGATCCCCGCTCTCGGTGTCGTCGCGCTGATCATCGGCGTGATCGCCGGCTGACACGGCCCGGGTTCACCGCCCCCTGGCCGCTGACCCCCTCAGCCGGCTCAGGTAGATCAGCAGCACCACCAGTGATTCCGCGATCGGCAGCAACCCGTAGTGCCCACCGTTCAGCGTGACGCCCACTCCGGACAGCAGCTGCGCGGCCCCCTCGAACGCCCGGAGGGGCAGCCCGGTCAGCCACCCCAGGCCGGGAACGCTGTCCAGCAGCACGGCCAGAGCGGGCTGCACCACCGCGAGGACCGGAACCAGGCAGTTGATCAGCATCAGTTTCGCGGGCCGCAGCCCCGGGAGGGCTCGGATGACGTGCAGGAAGATCCACATCCCGACGCAGTAGAGCCCGAGCATCGGGATCACCGAGGCCAGTGTCGTGCCGCCGGGAAACGACACCGAGCAGAGCACGGCGACAATCACCAGACCCGCGGGCACCAGAACCACCGCCCAGATCTGCAGATCGGTGAGCCCCTTCCTGGAGCGTTTCCCGGATGTGGCGAGGCGCCGGCCGTACCCACCAGTGAGCAGACAGCTCAGCAGTGGGGCGGCCACCCAGCTCAGGCCGACCCCTCCCGGATCGCCGGCCCGGCTGTTCGGGTCCTCGAGGTCCACGAGCCCCAGCAGGATCTCCCAACCGCTGGTGGCGAACCCGGCCAGCAGCGCCAGCACCTGCAGTGACCCCGCCGTCGCCCACCGGAACCCCGGGCGGTGCTGGAAGCGCCGCACCAGCAGGAGTGTGATCACGATCCCGAGGCCATAGGCCAGCAGTGGCAGCAACGCCTGAGGGGTGAGCAGGGCCCGGGGGTCCCAGCCGCCCACGACGTTCCCGCCGCGGGAATCCGTCGAGACGGCGCCGTCCCACCACGGAACGGACCCGGGAACGGCCGGCAACCAGCGCCACAGCTGCCACGCCACGGCGCAGCCGATCAGGATCCACAGAAGTATGCGGGCGTCGCGTTGGCGGAGCAGCCGGCTCACAGTCCCTCCTGGGCCTCGGCGGCCCAGTCAAGGAAGATTTCCACGGCCTCCGCGAGGCTTCCGGGTCCGCAGAACACCTCGAATCGACGTCGCACGGCCGTTTCCCCGGTGTCCGCGACGCGGGCGTGAACCCAGTCGTCCCCGAGACGCTCCACGACGAACTCCTCGAAGGAGACGTTCTCCAGGTCGGTTCCCGTCAGATCCACCACGACCTTCCATCCCGGATTGTCGAGGGTTTCCACCGTGATCCCGCGGTCGCGCTCCCACACCCCGTCGCATTGTGTGACGTACCAGTCCTGGAGACGTTCCAGCGCGTTCACGAGTCCTTCCCCACGCGGTCCGGAATATCGCGGTACGGTCCCGCGCTCATCAGGATGATTCGCATAACGCCCCCCAGTCGCCCTCGCCCCGTTCACCCGGCGGGATTGTCCGTTGCATGTCCATGTTGTGTTTCCTGCTCATCTGCAATCGGCGACAGTGTCACAGACCGCACCCCGGGATGGGAAAAATTGACAGCCCTCATTGCGGGATTCGGTGGCTGGAGGCCGGCCCCACAGCGCATTCTCACAGGAAGGCCCCGGTTTTCGGCAGACCCGGATGAACCGGTGTGACGGCCCGGCTGGCCGCCGCACCCGACGGTGTCGACGCGGGCGGTGTGCTCGTCGGAGCCGGGTCCGTCGGGTCCTGGGTCCCGGGGTTGAGGGGCGACGGGGACTCCGAGGGAGCCGGGGAGGCCGTCGCCGAGGGCGAGGTGGAGGGAACCGGAGCGGGCCGGGTCGGGTGGCTGTCCGGGTCGAACGGGTCGGTTCCGGCCTCCACCTCCTCGCCGTTGGTGAAACCGTCGCCGTCGTCGTCGGCGTTCACGTCGAAGGACGGCCTGGCCGGTTCCGTCGCGCCGTCGCCCTTGTCGGTGACGACGATGCACTCGTCGGCGATGGTGTAGCCGCTCCACGTGGGTTTGGTGTAGCCGTCGGCGAGATGGCAGTAGTGGCTGACCTTCAGGTCACGGGGATCACCGAAGGAACCGGTGTTGGGGCTCCAGCGGCCGGGCGCCTGGATGGTGGGTGCGGGACCCTCCATCCTCACCGAGGTCAGGGCGTTGCTGCCGAAGGCGCGTTTCGCGATGGTGGTGACCTTGGCCGGGATGGTCAGTGAGGTGAGGTTGTTGTACTCGAATGCGGCCTCCTGGATCTCGGTGAGCTCCTCCGGCAGGGTCACGGAGGTCAGGTCGTTGCTGTGGAAGGCCCGCTCCGGGATGGTGGTGATGGATCCCGGCAGTTTCAGCGAGGTGAGTTTGTTGCCCGCGAACGCCTCCTTGCCCAGCGACGTCACGGTTTCCGGGATCTCCACGGATGTGAGTTTGTTGTTGGAGAAAACCCCGGCTGCCAGCGACGTCAACCCCCTGGGGATGGTGACGCTGGTCAGGGCGTTCGCCTCGAACGCGGAGGCGCCGACGGAGGTGACCGACTCGGGCAGCGCCAGCGAGGTCAGGCGGCACGACGCGAAGGCCGCCGGGCCGATGGTCGTGAGCCCGGCGGGAAGGTCGATCGAGGTGAGGTTGTTGTTGACGAACGTGGACGCCTTGATCTCGGTGAGTTTCTTCGGCAGCACGACGGTTTTCATGTGGTTGTTCATGAAAGCCTGCTCGCCGATGCCGGTCACCGAGTCCGGGATCACCAGGTCGTCGATGGAGTTGCCGTAGAAGGCGGCCTTGCCGATCTCCTCGAGCCCGTCGGGCAGCGTGACGGCCTTCAGACGGGCCGAACGCAGCCCCTCCTCGCCGATACGTTTGACCGGGTAGGAGGTGCCGTCGTGGGTGACGCTGGCGGGGATGGTGAGGGTGCGGGCGATCCCGGTGCGGTTGAAACCGACCACCGTCGCCCCCTGCCCGGGCGCATCCGGGTCGACGCGATAGGTCACCGCGTCCACCTCGACGTCGACGGTGGCGGCGTGGGCGCCCGGGGCCTGGAAAGCGAATCCCAGGCCGGCCACGAGGGCCATCACGAACCCTCGACGGAAGAACAGACGAGACATATGAGGTTTGCCTTTCCTACTGGACCGGGAAAGCATGCCACGGAATCCACGGCCCGGTCATCCAGCAATCAACGAAAGTGGCGGGTGCACGTTCCAGCACCGGTAGGTTTCGGGCCGTCCTCGGGATTGACGGACCGGGCCTCGGTCAGTGGGCGGTGAGGTACTGCTCCGCCAGGGCCCGCCGGAGAGCGGGGATCGCCTCGGATGCGACCTGCGCGGCCGGGATCTCCAGCAGGTGGGCCACGGCGGCGATGGTGCGTCCGACCGTGAGGTCACCGTCGAGGGCCCCCAGCACCGCGCCCGTGACGGTGCTCAGCCGCATCCCGCGCAGCAGTCCCGTGCGTTGCCGCAGCACCAGATACTCGGGGTCGGCGGCCCCGGGCCGGCCGGTGGTCTCGACGACAGCGTCGGTCAGGCGTGGGGTGAGCGACAGCAGCTCGGCGGCTTCGAGGCGGGCGGCGTCGACGGCCGCGGCATGGGCGGCGAACACCTCCCCGACGGGCTGAGCGACGGCGTGCGGCCACGACTCGCACCGGACCTCGGGTGTCTCGCGGCCGGCGTTAGTGAGCAGGATCCAGCCCATGCCGACCTCGTCGATGCCGAGGCGGTCGAAGTAGGCCAGCCATGTGCGATAGGTGGGTTCCCATTCGGGACGGCCCGTCAGGCCCGCGTCGGTCAGCCACATCTCGATGTAGGCGAATCTGTCGAGGCGTTCGCGTTCGATGGCGAACAGGTCGCAGCCGGAGCCCTCAACCCACGAGGCGAGCCGCTCCTCCCACGGCTGCTCCCGGAGGATGGCCCAGTTCGTCAGCAGCTGGAGGCTGCCCCCCGGGTTCAGGTGGGCGGGGGCGTCGCGGACGACGGCCTCAACCAGGCCGTCGGCGGTGAAGGTGGATTCCCGGTAGGTGAGGCGTTCCCCGCCGGGTGGGCTCATCACGTAGGGCGGGTTGGAGACGATCAGGTCGAACCGCTCCCCTGCCACCGGCTCGTACAGCGATCCCTCCCGGAAGTCGACGTCCATGCCGCTCAGCGCCGCGCCGAGGCGCGCGAGACGCAGGGCGCGCGGGTTGAGGTCGGTGGCGACCACCCGGTCGGCGTGGCGGGACAGGTGGTAGCTCTGCACCCCGCATCCCGTGCCGAGGTCGAGGGCCCGGCCGACGTGGCGCCGCATGGTGATCTCCGCCAGGGTCAGGGACGCGGGCGAGGCACCCAGCACGTAGTCGGGCCGGGTGGGTTCCACGATGCCGTCGAGCCCGGGGGTGAGGTCGCTGACCAGCCACCCGGAGGCGCCGTCGTCGGGTGAGGCGTAGGGCCGCAGTTCGACCACGGCCCGCGCGGATCCCCCGTCCGCGGCGATGATTCCCTGCGCCACCACGTCCGGGAAACACCCGCCGAAGGCGCGTTCCGCCGCCCCGGATGGAACCTGCTGCCTCAGCAGGAACAGGCGGATCAGCGTCGCGAGGGAGTCGTCCGCCCCGGCCAGGGTGACGTCGGCGGGCAGGGTGCAGTTGCGGTGCAACCCGGCCTGCCCGGCCTGCCCGATGCGTTCCAGCACGGAGTCGGTGGTGTAGTCGATCTCAATCAGCCGGTCGCGCAGCCGGGAAATGTCCATGCCGAAACCATAGGACCCTCGCGCCGGCGTTCGTGGTATCCGCGAAACGAGTGCCCGCGAGCCACGAGTGCCCGCGAGCCGTTTCCCCGCCCGTGGAGTCATCCGCGCCAACACAACTCCCCCGCGCTTCCCGGTCGTCTCGCGGACCCGCCTGCGAGCGCCTTGACTTCGTTTTCGCCGGCGTTTAGCGTCGAGAACACGGCGTCCCGCAACGCGCGACCCAGCGGGCCGGGACCACCGGAGCGTCTCCCATCGACCCGAGAACCGGAACGAGGCGAGAACATGAACACCAGGCACATCATCACGGGGCTGCTGCCGGCGCTCTGCCTGCTCGGCTGCTCAACCACTGTCCCCGCGACCCCCTCCAGCGAAACCATGCAGGCCAGCCCCATCAGCAACACGGATCCCCAGCCCAGCGGGGACAAATCCGGCGCCACACTGAAGGGCACGGTCCTCGACGAGAACGGCGAGCCGGTCGAGGACTGCCTCATCGCGATCAAGGGGGATTCGAGGGAAATGGCCATCGTCACCGACACCTCGGGGATGTTCTCCGTCGGAATCCGCCGCGGCCCGCAGCGCATCGTCATCAACTGCGACAAGCACCAGATCCACCAGGAGGAGGAGTTCCCGGTTCAGGTGCCGGAAACCGACACGTTCGAGCAGACCTTCACGGTCCGCAGGAAATAGCCCAAGGTTTCCCCGGTAGCGCAGCGCTCGACGCGTTTCCGGGCGTGGAACGGGGCGTTTTCCGCGTTGAGTGCCGCATCACCGTGTTGCCCGGAGACTCCACTGCGCGGCTGCTCGCCATTCCCGGAGGAGTCGTGCGTATTCCCCGGATGCCGCCGCCAGAACGGCCGGGACGCCTTGTTCGACGATGCGTCCTTCGCTCATGACGACGACGATATCGGCGAGTTCCAGCATCGCGGGCCGGTGGGTCACCACCACGGTGGTGTGGTTGTGGCGGATCTGGTTGATGCTGTCGATGATGGCCTGTTCGTTGCGGAAATCGAGGGCCGAGGTGGCCTCGTCGATCAGGAGCAGGGGTGCTTTTTTCGCCAGGGCGCGGGCGATGCCCACCCGTTGGCGTTCCCCGCCGGAAAGCTGGCTGCCCAGTTCACCCACCGGTGTGTCCCAGCCTGCGGGTGTCCCATTCAGGAGAGGGGCCAGCATGGCGGCGTCGGCAATGTGATCGAGGTCGGCCTGGTCGAGTTCGGGGTTGATGGCCAGTAGGTTGTCCCGCAGGGACGCGTCGGCCAGGACCGTGTCCTGGAAGACCATGGCCGCATTGCTTCGCAGGTGGCTCGTCGTGGTCTCGGTTGGGCTGTTGTTTCCGCCCAGTGCGATGGTGCCCGTGTCGGGAGTGCTCAGCCCTGCCAGGGTTCTGATGAGGGTGGTTTTGCCCGAGCCGGACCTTCCGATCACCACGGTGACTGTTCCCGGTAACAGGTCCAGGTTCACATCCGCGAGGCCGACGGTGCCGTCGGGGTAGGTCAGTTTCAGATTCCGGGCCCGCAGGTGCGGTGCCTCGGACATGGGAGGTGAGAGGTTGATCGGGGTGGTGTCGATGATGGCGTGGACTTCTCGGAGGTTGCGGTTGATCGCGACAACTCCGGCGACGGTACCCGCCACCGTGGTGACCTGCTCGAGGACTCGCAGCAGCACGATGATCAGGGTGGCTGCGGTGATCGCATCGATCGCACCGGAGTCGAGGGCCAGCCACGCCGTGAAACCGAAACCGAGCAGCACCGCTTGTAGGACGAGGCTGAACAGGAACTCGCTGGGGATCTGCCACAGCAGGAGTTTCAGTATCCGGCGTTGAGTTTTCCCTATGGCGTCGGTGACCAACCGGTTCCCCAAGGACAGGTTGCGTGCTGTGCGCAGTGACGGCTGGGCCCAGGCGAACTCGAAGAGCCGGTCGTCGAGTTCCTGGGTCGCTGCAGTGTAGGCGTGTTGGGATCGCGATTCCAGCGCGGTGCTGGCCCACAACGCCGCCAACGCCAGGATTCCGCCAACCAGGGTGACCGCCCCAACGGGAGGCGAGATGGCCAGGAGCCCAATTCCAAGCGCCAGCGTGAAAGCCACGGCGGTTACCACCGGGGTGATCAGCAGGATCACCCCGGATGTGGCCTCGGTGGCCCCGCTGGCCATCAGGGTGCGCAGTGCCGCGGCCCGTTGCGGAGTCACGTCGGGCCACGCCAGGACCGCTCCGGGGGTGCGCTGCTGGATGGTGCGCATCATGCTGACCCCGAGACGCAGTCCGCGCCGAGCGGTGAGCACGTCCATGCCCCAGGCCGCGACGATCAACCCCAGCAGCGCCGCCACCCACGGGGCGCCGCTGGCCGGGAAGCCGCCGAACAGGGATCTGCCCAGGGGGAACAACACCAGGATCGCGGCCGCCTGGAGTGTCGCGGAGACGACGGCCAAGACCAAGTAGGTCCAGAAATCACGTTTGGCTGTGATGGCGTGCAGGTGTCGCAGCATTACCGACTCCCCTCATGCGCGGAGCCTGCGCGCCACAACTCGGTGTAGATTCCGTCCCGGTCGAGCAGTTCCTGATGGGTGCCGGATTCGGCGATGGCGCCGTCGCGCAGCACGACGATCCGGTCGGCGTCCCGTATGGTGTGGAGCCGGTGGGCGATCATGAGAACGGTGCGTCCCGTGAGCAGATGGTCCAGCCCTTGGCGGATCGCCCATTCGGAGTCCGGATCGGCCGCGGCGGTGGCTTCGTCCAGGACCACGATCGGGGTGTCGGCCAGCAGCGTTCGGGCGATCCCGATGCGTTGACGTTCCCCGCCAGAGAGGCGCGTGTTGTCGACCATGGTGTCGTAGCCCTGAGGCAACTGCATGATGCGCTCGTGGATCTGGGCCGCCGTCGCCGCGGCCCGCACCTGCTCGTCGGTGGCGCTCGGCCGGCTCAAGGCGATGTTGTCGCGCACGCTGGCTCGCAGCAGCTGCACGTCCTGCAGCAGGATCGCGACCTTGGAGTACAGCTCGTCGGAGGAGAGGCTGCGAATGTCGACACCGTCGATGCTGACGATTCCGGCCTGCGGATCCCACATCCGCGCCAGCAGCGCGGCCACCGTTGATTTACCTGCTCCGGAGGGACCGACCAGTGCCGTGACCTGACCGGGTTGAAGTTCCAGGTCCAACGCCGGTAGCACCGTGGGTCCCGCCCCATAGCTGAACCTGACGCCTGAGAATCGGACGTGCCCCGGGGGCTCGTGCCGGTTGTCGGAGGAGGTCAGACCCGGCGTGCCGAGCAGCCATTCCAGGGAGTCGCGGGCCGCGAAGGATTGCGTCAGGACACCGATGCTCGACGCGATCCCGATCAGCTGGACCCCGCACGAGGTGCCCACGATCAGGAAGATGATCAACTCCTCAGGACGCATCCAGCCCGCCGAGATGAATGTCCATCCGGCCAGCACCAACAGGCCCAGCACCGTCGTCGGGCGGTTGATCATGACGGCCTGGGTTTTCGCCACCGAGGTTTCCTCCTACCACTGTTCCACGACATCACCCATCCGGCGCAGTGTGCCCTGCAGGTCGACAACAGCCTTCGGACCGAACACCCGGGCCTGGTCGATCGTGCTGAGGAAGGTCTGTGCCTGCCCCGAGGCCAGAGCCGAGGTGCGCTGCACGAGAACGTTTGCGTCGGCGTCGCGCCGGGAGATCCGAATCATCACGGACAGGAACACGACCAGCGGAAGCAGCAGCACCAGGGCGAGCTGCCACTGCACCACGAACAGGTACCCCAGGGTCACAACCGGTGTGACGACCGCAGCTACGAGGTCGAGCACCGAATGAGTGACCACATGGTGCAGCGCTGCCACGTCGTCGCCGACCAAAGTTTTCACATCAGCTGCTTTGCGGTTGGTGAACCAGCCCAGTGGCAGTGTGCTCAGCTTGTCCATCAGACGCTGTCGCAACGCAGCAGCGAATCGGGCGTCGTAGATGTGCATGCCGAACAGCAACGCCGTGGTGCCGATAGCGCTCAGGGCCATGACCCACAGGGCCGTGAAGCCCACCGCGATGAACTCGTCCACACCTGCGCCACGAAGGAAGAGGCGGGCCACCTCGGCGAACAGGACGAGCGGTACGACCTGCAACACGGCGAGCAGACCCTGCGCTGTGCCACCCACGACCAACGCGCCACGAGCCGGGGCCAGGACCCGCTCCGGGGCGGGTGAAACGGTGGACGGCGCCGTGGGGTGTGGTTCCTGTTCCCGAGCGGCCTGTTCCAGGACACGCGATTTACCCATGGCTCGCCCCTTCACCCAGTAGGCCTGAGCATGGAGCGTTGCCCGGTTCAAACCGAACTCACGCTCCAGCGGGGTGCGGGCACGCCGGGTCGCGAGGGACTCAGCCGTCACCCACGCGTACCACCCGGTCCAGTCCCGCCCGGAAATGGCCTGCGCCAAACCCTGCCCGTCGGGCAATTCCTCCACCCAGCTGGCCGTGATGTTCGGCCCCTCCGGTAGCGGCAGCTCGGCGTCGCGCTCATCATGCTGCTCCAGGTACACCACGACCGGATGTTCCGGTGGGATCGAGCAGGCCAGGGAATGGATCGCAGGGTAGGACGCCAGATCTACCAGGAAGAGATACCCCCTGGGTGCGGGATCCAGCAGCTCGAAGGGTTCCTCGCCGAACCGCATCGCCACGATCTGATCACCCGGCTCACACGTCGTGGCCCAATATGCCGCAGGACCCATCGGATGGTGAATGACGAAGTCAATGGCAAATTCACCGGTCCCCGGATCCGCCTCGGCCAACGTATACCCACGTTGGAACTGTTTCGCCCCGCCATCGGGATCAGGAAACCAGGCACGCACCCAGTTCCCGGGCGCCTCCCCGGCAGGAGCGAGCAGCGTGTCGGACCGCAGGAACACACGTACGAAGTGATCCGCGCGGTGTTCGCGCCCCATCACCGTCACAACGTGCTCCGTGGCCCCGAGGCTCTTGAGCACCGCCCCCTGGATCCCTTTACCCATGGCTGAATCCTTTCAGGAAGTTTTGCCCATCCATAGTGGCGAATGGGAATTCGTCACCCAGCCTGGCCCTGTCCGAGGCGACAGGACGCGGGCACAGGCCTTCCATCTCATCGACCGGGCGAGGAGCAACGGCAGGGTCGTCCGTCGTCGAAACGGACCTCGGCCTCCTCCTACGGGTGGTGTTGTTGCGAAAACCGAATGTGTTGTCCGGGAGAGTCCGGGTGTTGTCACCCGGACGGCTGAATGTGGAAAAGGCAATTCGCGGGGATCACGATGCCCAAGGTGAGGGTGTCACCGGATGAAAGGCGTCCGGTGGACGTGTGAAAGGGGAAGCCATGAACGAGTCCACCACGAGCATCGCCCGCATCGAGAAGAAACCGCTGTCCCGTCGTTTTGCCGAACGGGGGCTCACCACCGTCGAATACGCCATCGGTCTGCTGGGCGCCGCGGCCGCGGCAATGCTGCTGATCCGCGTCTTCCATGACAACTCGATCTTCGACACGATCATGAAGTGGGTCACCGACATCTTCGTCAACGTCGCCCAGCAGGACAACTGATCGGCATGCGTGGGGCGGATGCATCCGCCCCACGCCTCCGGGTGGGTGAGCCGGGGGCGTGGGGCGAGGAGACAGCGACGGCTGAAGCCGCACCCCCGGTTTCCCCGGCACCTCGCCGAGGACGAGCGGGGCGCGTCGGCTGGTTCGGGCGGCGCAGGGCCCGTCGTGGGCAGCGGGGAATGGTGACGGTGGAGTTCGCCATCGGACTGATCACCATCGTGCTGCTGGTCTCGGCCCTGGTCGGGATCGTCCTGCTGGGGGTGTGCCAGTCGGGCATCCAGACCATCAGCTCTGACCTGGCCAAGCACCTGTCCCGGGGCGATGACGCGCTGGCGGAGAGAACCAGGCAGAAGGCGCCCGAGCGGGCGCGCATCGAGATCGAACGCGCCGAGGCCGGGGTGCGGGTGACGACCCGCCTGGACGTCCCGGTTCTCAACGTCGGTGTCATTCCACTTGAGGCCACCGCCTGGGCGCACTGGGAGCCGGGGGTCGGGCCGTGACGCACGACGAGCGGGGAGTGGGGACGGTGCTGGTCGCGGGGATCTGCCTGGGGTTGGTGATGGTCGCGGCCACCGCCGCACTGATCGTCGGGTGGCTGGCCCGCGCGGAGAAGGCCCAGGATGTCGCCGACCTGACGGCCCTGGCCGCCGCAGCGGTCGAGGCGGATGGTGGTGACGCCTGCGCCGAGGCCGCGAGGGTGGCCGCCGAGAACGGTGGGCGCCTCACCGGCTGCGAGGTGCGGGGGCAGCGTCCCCGGTTCGTGGTCGAGGTGACGACGGCCCTGCCGCTGCTGGAGGGGCGTGGTTTCAACCCCGCCGACGTGGAGCGCAGCGCCACCGCGGGGACGGTGTGAAAGGAGGCGGTGTGAAAATCATCCGGGGTTCCGTGGACGGGCCGCGCCGGATCCGGCCGGGTCGTCCCGCCCGCCGGGTTCCCGGAGGATCCGGCGCAGCAGCTCGGCGGCCGCCGCCTTGTCGAGGACCTGGTTGGCGTTGCCGCATTTCGGGGAGACGACGCAGGCCGGGCAGCCCGATTCGCAGCGGCAGGTGCGCAGCCGCTCCAAGGTCGCCGCCAACCACTGCTCGGCCACCTCGTGGGCGCGGGCGGCGAAACCCGCTCCCCCGGGCAGGCCGTCGTGAACGAACACCGTCGCCAGGCCGGTGTCCGGGTGGCGAGCCGTGGAGACCCCGCCAATGTCCCAGCGGTCGCAGGGCGCGAACGCCGGCAACAGTCCGATGGAGGTGTGTTCGGCGGCGTGCGCGGCGGCCCCGAGCCGCAGCGAACCCCAGCCCAGTTCCCGTTCGAGGGTCTCCGGGACGCTCCACCACACGGCCTGCGTGGTGAGGGTGTGTTCCGGGCAGTCGAGTGGGGTGGAGTCGAGCACCTCGTGGGTGGTCTCGTCGCGGCGCAGGTATCCGGTGACCTGCCAGCTGAGTCGCACGTCACCGAAGTGCACGGTCGTCGAGCCGAGTGGTCGCGACCGGTGCTCCCGCAGCACCGCGATGTCCTGGGTGGATTCGGCCTGGGTGTACCAGGGGTTGTGGACCGCCACCACCATGGCGTGGCGCTCCTCGACGTCCAGTTCGGTCACCACGAACGAGCGTCCCCGGTGGAGGTAGACGGCGCCCCGGTGGACGGTGCGGTCGGCGGCCGCCGGGTCCACCACCCCGATCACCTGCCCGGTGGAGCGTTCGATGATCTCCACGGGCCGGGGCGCGGTGGAACGCAGGTTGATGTGGTCGACGGCGCGGTCCGCTCGGGTCCAGTACCACGTTCCGCCGCGGTCCCGCAGCACCTTCCCGGCGGCGAGGTGCGCGGCCAGCGGCAGGGCGGTGGGCCCGAACCAGCGTTCGTCGGCGGCCGTCAACGGGTGTTCCTGCGCGGCGGCAGCCAGGTGTGGGCCGAGGACGTGCGGGTTCTGCGGGTGACAGACCGCGGCCTCGACGGGGGCGTCGAGGATCAGGTCGGGGTGTTGCAGCAGGTAGGCGTCGAGGGGGTTCTCGCGGGCCAGCAGCACCACCAGCGCCTCCCTGCCCGCGCGGCCCGCCCGTCCGGCCTGCTGCCAGAAGGCCGAGAGTTTCCCGGGGAACCCGGAAACGAGCACCGCGTCGACGCCGGAGACGTCGATGCCGAGCTCCAGCGCGTTCGTGGTGGCCAGCCCGAGGATTTCACCGGTGTGCAGCGCGGCCTCCAAATCGCGGCGTTCCATGGCCAGGTAGCCACCGCGGTAGGACGCGATCCGCGCCGGTTCGGCGGCCAGTTCCGCGGCCTCCAGGCTGGTCAGTTCCGCGCCGGCCCGGGATGCGACGAAGGCGAGGGTCTGGGTGGCGTCGTCGACCAGGCCCGCCAGCAGCCGGGAGGTGTCGCGGTTGAGATTGGTGGAGGGTTGCCACAGCACCACGGTGCGGGCGGCTGCCGGGGCGGCCGAGTCGGCGATCACGTCCACCCGTTCCTCACCGATCAGGGCGCCCCCGAAGTCGGCGGCGTTCGGCGCGGTGGCGGAGCTGAGCAGGATCGTCGGTTCGGCACCGTGGGCGGCGGCGAGGCGCCGCAACCGCCGCAGCACCTGCGCGACGTGCGCCCCGAAGACCCCCTGGTAGCGGTGGGCCTCGTCGACGACGACGTAGCGCAGCCCGCCCAGCAGCGCCGACCAGCGCCGGTGGTTCGGCAGCACGGAGAAGTGCAGCATGTCGGGGTTGGTGAGCACCAGGGTGGCGTGTTCGCGGGCGAACCGCCGCTCGGCCTCGTCGGAGTCGCCGTCGAGGGCACCGATCCGCACCAACCCCGAGACCAGGGTCTCGGCCGCCCGGGCCTGGTCGTGGGCCAGGGCCTTGGTGGGCGCCAGGTACAACGCGGTGGGGCGGCGCAGCGCGAATCCCCTCCCTCGGCCCGCCCGGGGTTCCCGTAGCGCGGCGAGCACCGGCATCAGGTAGGCCAGCGACTTCCCGGAACCGGTGGGGGTACAGATCGCGGTGTGCCTGCCCGCGCGGGCCAGTTCCGCGAACTCCACCTGGTGCCGCCAGGGCCGGTCGATGCCCGCGGCCCGGAACCCGTCGACGAGTTCCGCATCGAGCCAACCGGGCCAATCGGCCCGTACCCCCGGGGACGCGGGCCGACGGCGCACCACCACCGCCTCCTCGGCCCCGGTCACCCACTCCCAGTTCACCCGCCCAACTCTGCCACCCCCGCCCACTGAATGGGCCGGACCCACTTCATGAAGCCGGTTGAGCCGGGCCGCGAGGAACGAGCAGCCCGAGTCGAAACCACCCGCGCCCGAAAAACACACCCGACCACAAATCCCCGAACAAGGTCACCATGGTTTCGACACGCCCCACTCGCTGCCGCTCGCAGGCCGGCTCAACCACCATCGACACGCCCCACTCGCAAAGTGAGCAGGCCGGCTCAACCGACTTTCGGTTTTCCGGTTCAGCGGCCCGTGAAGGTGCCGAGCAGCGACGCCACCAGCGGCACCACCCCGATGAGCACGAAGGCGGGCAGGAAGCACAGCGCGAGTGGCTGCACCGATTTCACCCCCACCGACCTGGCCCGTTTGGTTTCCTGTTCGCGACGGCGGCGGCGCGCCTCGTCGGCGTGGACGCGGAGGCATTCCACCAGGCTGGTTCCGGAGCGGGCCGAGCGGGCGGCGTCGCGGGCCGGTGGGCCCCAGTCGGGGTGATCGGCGAGGCTGCCCCAGGCGTCCTGCGGGTCCCTGCCGACCTGCAGTTGCGCGTGGACCCCGTGCAGGATCGCGGCCGTGGCGGCTGGGCTGATCTCGGCCACCGTGGTGATGGCGTTGATCATGGGGGCTCCGGCCTCCAGGCAGACGGCCAGCAGATCCAGGGTTTCGGGAAGCTCCCGCACCACGGCGCGGTCCGCCTTCCTGCGACCACTCCACCGTTTCGCCGCCCAATCGCACGCCTTCCCCACCCAGCCGGGCAGCGGCGACGGCCGGGGTTCCAGCCTGCTCAGGGGCGGCGGGGCCCACCACGCCAGGACGGCCGCGGCGACGAGGAAACCGATCAGGACCGCGGTGCTCATTGGCGGGCCGCCCGTTTCTCGGTCCAGACCACCCCGGCGGCCGCCAACCCCACCCCGCAGAGCGCCAGCACCAGCCCGAGCGGGTTCTCCAGCAGAAAACCGAGGGGATTGGCCCCGACGAAGGAGCCGAGCAGCAGCGCCCCGAGCGGCAGGAAGGCCATGATCCGGGCGCTGCCGCGCGCCATCGCCAGTTCGGCCTCGACCACCCCCGCGAGTTCCCGTTCGGCCCGCAGCCCCTCCGCGACCTGCAGCAGCACGGAGGCGACGGGCGCTCCGGTGCGTTCCGCCACCCGCCACGCCCCCGCGACCCGCGCCAGACCCTCGCGTCCCGGTGTCTGCGCCACCTCCTGCAGCGCCGCGGGAACGTCCCCACCCAGGTTGGCGACGGCCGCGACGGGTGCCAGGGCGTCGCAGTCCGTGGCGGCCTCGGCGAGTGCTGCCGTGGGGATCTGCCCGGCACGCAGCAGCATGGCCAGGCCCACCGTCACCCGGGTGGTCTCGTCGGCCCGGTTGCGCCGGGCGCGTTCCTGGGCGGAACGCCGCAGCACCCACGCGGCGGTTCCGGCGGCGATGACGGCGACGAGCCCCCACCCCGCTTCCCTGATGCCGAACACCACGGCCACCGCGGCCAGACCGGAGCCGAGGATGAGCACCACGGGCCGGGACGTCTTCCTCACAGCAGCTGAGCTGTCACGTCCCGACCCGCGACGGGCTGGGTCTCCCAGCCTCTTCAAATTCTGCTCCTTCCCGACGAGCAGCGCAGCAGCGAGGGCAAAAAACACCACGCAGATCAGCATCGCGACCACCCCAGCCAGTCGCACACGAGGTCCGCTCCCGGCCCCCGGGTGGTCTTCCCGTCGGTGAAGGTCATGGCGGGCACGATCCCGACCAGCCCGTCCGTGCCCCGCCTGAACGCCCCCACCTCCGCCAGCCAGCGTTTCCCGTCGGGGCCGCGACGCAGGTGCAGCACCAGCCGCAGGGCCGCGGCGAGCTGCGCGTGACAGGCCTCGCGACCCAGCCCGCCGAGCGCCGCGAGGGCCTCCAGGCGGGCGGGAACGTCGGCGACGGAGTTGGCGTGGACGGTGCCGCAACCGCCCTCGTGCCCGGTGTTGAGCGCCGAGAGCAGGTCGGTGAGTTCCGCGCCGCGCACCTCACCCAGCACCACCCGGTCGGGGCGCATCCTGAGGGCCTGCCGCACCAGGGTGGTGAGCGTGATCGCGCCCCTGCCCTCGTTGTTGGGGGGTCTGCCCTCCATGCGCACGCAGTGCGGGTGCCGGGGGGTCAGTTCCCGGGCGTCCTCCACCACGACGATCCGTTCCGTCGCCGGCACCTCGGCCAGCAGCGCCGCCAGCAGCGTGGTCTTGCCGGTCCCGGTGCCGCCGGAGATCAGGAACGGCACCTTGCGGGCGATCACCCTCCGGCACAGCTCCAGGGCCTCGTCGGTGAGCGACCCGGCGGTGTGCAGTTCCTCCAGGGTCAGGGTCCGCGACGCCGGGACCCGCAGCGAGATGCACGTCCCCGGGCTGGCCAGCGGCGCCAGCACGGCGTGCAGCCGCACCCCGCCCGGTAGCCGGCCGTCGACGAATGGTTGGGCGTCGTCCAGGCGTCTGCCCGCGGTGGCTGCCAACCGGATGGCGAGTCTGCGGACCGCCTCGTCGTGGACGAACCGCACATCCGCGGCCTCCAACCCGGCGCCGCGATCCACGAACACCGCGTCCGGGCCGTTGACGAGCACGTCGGAGACCCCGGGTTCCCGCAGCAGCTCCTCCAGCGGCCCGGCGCCGACGGAGTTTCGGCGCAGCTGGTCCATGGCCTGCCGCAGGGCCGTGTCGGTGACCACCAAACCCATGCCGCGCATCGCGGTGGCGACGTCCGCGGCCGTGTGGGGACGTCCGAGCCTGCCCAGCCTGGCCTGCAGCTCCTCCAGCATCACAGACGCACCTCCTTCAGCAGCCGTGCCGAGTCCCGGCGCAGCCGGGCCGCGGGCCGTGACCCGACGCTGGCTCCCTGGGCGGCGAGCCGCGGCACCCTCGGGTCGTCGCGCACCACCCCGGCCAGCGGCAACCCCAGCGCATCGGAGACTGCGTCGGGCGGCAGCCCGCGACCCTTTCCGACCCGCACCACCAGCAGCGCCCCGGTCAGGTCGATCCGGCGGGCCCGCATCCGGGCCGCGGCCACCGACCGCACGTCCGCGCCGACCATCAGCAACGCAACGGCGCGACGTCCCAGCTCCGCCAGGCGTGCGCCGTCGCCCATGTCCATCACCACCAGGTCGTGGCTGCGTTCCAGCGACCTGAGCACCGCCGACAACGCCGCCTCGTCGGGGGAGTCTCCGTGGGGTCTGCCCAGCGCCAGCACCGAGACCCGTTCCGCCGGGACCAGGTGTGGGGTGAGGTCGCCGATCTCACCGACGGCGTGCCGCAGCTCCTCCCAGGTCATGCCCTCCTGGGTTTCGGCCCCGAACAGCAGATCCAGGCCGCCACCGCAGCTCGCCAGCTCCACCACCGCCGAGCGCAGACCCGTCTCTGCGGCCCGTGTCGCCACCGCCACCGCAAGGGAGCTGACCCCCAGCCCGCCGGAGGCCCCGGTCAGTGCCAGTATCTGCGCCGCGTCCCGGCCCGGTAGTTCGTTGGTGAGGACCTCCGCCAGGCGTTGCGACTCGCCGGGCAGCAGCAGCGCGGGCGCTCCCAGCTCCGCCGAGGCCTGCAGCAACTCCTCGGAGTCGAAACCGACCACCCACACCCCGGGCACGGCCCCGAACGTCGCGGCCCGCGACGCCATGTCCGCGCCCACCAGACGCAGCGTGGCGGTGCGCCAGCGTCGCCTGAGCTCTTCCCGGTCCGTGACGACCTCCAGATCGACTCCGAGGGCCAGCGTGGTGGCGAGCACGGAATCCGCGAGCGCGGCTTCCCGCGTCGCAAGCAATGGACCGGTAATCTCCGATGTGTTCACGTCCTCACTGTGGGAACCGGCGGGGTTGATTCTCCGTTTCCGCTCGAGGGTGTGGATAACCTGTTTGATGTACCTGAAGAACGACCCGGGAAGAGATGACCACCACCGATCCCCTGCCTCCTGAAGCACTGACCTGGCTTGCCGTCTGGCCGGGGGTGCGGGGGTTGACCTTTGGGGGCAGCCTGCTGCCCCAGCGCCTCGAGGAGGCGGGCCACACCGTCTTCGCCATGGCCGACACCGACCGCGACATGCGTCGCCTGCTCGCCCTCCAGGGCATCACCCCCTTCTGGGCGCGCCCCGAGGCCATCCCGATCGATCCCTGCCAGTTCGACGTGGTGTTCTCCCATCAGTCCTTCCACCTCTTCGATCCCGGTCAGGCGCTGTCGGAGATCGCCCGCGTGCTGCGTCCGGGTGGGTGTTTCTCGGCCTCGTACATCATCCGCGACGACTCGGTGCCGTGGGTGCGTCGCCTCACCGCGTTGATGCGCCACTACGACCCGATGGCGATGCGCGGCGACTACGGCCACAAGTCGCTGGCCGCCGTGGACGACTCGAAGTACTTCCCGGAGGTGGAGCATCGCGCCTTCCGCATCTGGCAGACCGTCAGTCTCGACGACCTCCAGCAGCTCGTCGCCAATCAGCCGTTGTCGCGGCGGCTTTCGGAATTGCAGCGCAAACGCCTGGCCGACGAGATCAGAACGCTTTTCGAGCAGGCCGTCAGGCCCGGGGAGAACCTGCGTCTGCCGTTCCAGTTGCTGGCGTGGCGGGCCTGGGTGAATCACGACGAACTGACCGAGCCGGTGTCCATGCCGGAAAGTGGTATCGAGATCGACATGCAGGTCGCGACGCCCCTGCGGTAGCCGTAGGGTAGGAGTACCGGCTGCGCCGCAGCCGGCCGGACGCGAAAGGAATACGATGGCCCGTCCCACACCATTCCAGTTGCTCCGCGACGGCCTGATGGATTTCGTCGCCCGCGAAACGGAGCTGGCCAAGGCCGAGCTCGTTCCCGCCGCGAAACAGGCCGGTATCGGTTCGGCGTTCGTGGCGGCCGCCGTCACCTTCCTGCTGCATTCGTTGTGGATGCTGGTGATCGTGCTGGCGCTGGCCCTGAGCTGGCTGCTGAGCCTCACGGGCCTCAACACCGTCGGCTGCCTGACGCTGGGGTTCCTGGTGGCGGCGCTGCTGTCGATCGGGATCGCGGTCCTGCTGATCTTCATGGCCCGCGCCCGCTTCCGGAAGGTCAAGGCCCCGACCGCCACCATCGAGGAGGCCAAGGCCACGTTCGTTGCCCTCACCGACGCCGCCCTCAACCGGTCGACGGATGTGGTGGTGAGGGAGGAACCGTCCCTCCCCGAAGCCAGCTGAGCCGGGCCGCGACGAGGGAGCGGCCCGAGTCGACACCATCTGCTGAGACATCCTGGGGTGTCATCGCAGTGCGGAGCCTCTGGAAACGCGCGATCTCCTCGGCTCTTGCCGACATGGGGGATCACCCGGTCCGAAGCCACTCGGCGACGGGGGCGAGTGCGTCCGCGTAGTCGGGGTCGCGGCCAAGGGTGTGGACGCATCGCCGGAAGCTCTCCCGGTCATCCGGGTTCGCGATTGTGCCGATCAGGTCGAGGTATCGTTTCCCTTCCTCGGGGTGGCCGGTGAGGTAGGCACAGAGCGTCGCTGCGAATCTGCCGTGCGGGGTGGCTTCGGCGAGATCCGGGCGGACCCGCAGGGCGCAGTGCATTCCTGGGACGTTGGCCGCGTCGATGAAATCCCGGATCGCGTCGTCGGCGTCATCCAGGTCTTCGGCGACGTCATAGGCGAGATCCACCGAGGACACGGTTGCCAAGTCCAGCAGGGCCAGGAGGGACTCGCGTTCCTCGTCGGGCAGGCCGAGCCTCTGAAGCACTTCACGGCAGTGTGGGTTGCCCGCCATGTTTTGGTGTTTCTTCAGGTATTGGCGTCCCTTCCGGTCGGCATGGGCGGTCCGCCAGCCAATGACCAGGGCCCCGGCCTCGTAAATAGCCTGCCTCTCGGACAGGACGGGTTCGAGTCCCTGTTCGGCGATCGCCTCCACGATGCCAGCCAGAGTGGACATCTCGGGGACATCGACGTACCTCTTCGCCGCCGCCCGGACGAGGGCCACGTCGTCCTCGGTGGGCGCGGGCCAAGCGGAGCGCAGCAGCCGGGCCTGGTCGTCCCAGTTCGTACACTGGAGCCAGGCATGCAGCGTTTCGAGGTGTTCGCTCAGATCATAGATGGCCCAGTCCGGCAGTTTCTCCCACCACTTGGTGTGGATCGCGGCCTGCCATTTGCTGGCGGTCTCCGCGATGGCCCTTCGTACCTTTCCTAGCAGTCGTGGATCGTCCTGCGTATCGGCGAGTTCCGCTGCGTGACACAGGTCATCAACACCACCCGCTTCTCCCCGCCAGCGTGCCTTGGCAAGCCAGAGCCGGGCTTGGAGGCCGGTCGAGAAGCTCTCCGTTTCGTCGGTGAAGCAGCGCAGCGCCTCGTCGGCCACCCCGGTTTCGGTCAGGATGCGGGCGAGAGTGTTCAATGCCCTGACCAGATCGGCTTCAAACGCAGCCGCATTCCCCGCAGCAAGCCCACGATAAATCTCAACGGCCTCCCGAACAACCTCCAACGCACCCCCACGATCACCCACCTCAGACAAGCAATTGGAGAGATTATTCAACGACGTCGCCAAGTCCGGGCTGAACGCAGCAGCATTCCCCGCAGCGAGCCCACGCTGAATCTCAACGGCTTCCCGCACCGCCTTCAACGCATCCTCGAGATCACCCACCTCAGACAAGCAATTGGAGAGATTATTCAACGACGTCGCCAAGTCCGGGCTGAACGCAGCAGCATTCCCCGCAGCGAGCCCACGCTGAATCTCAACGGCTTCCCGCACCGCCTTCAACGCATCCTCGCGATAACCCACCCCAGACAACATGACAGAAAGATTGCTCAACGAGTCCGCCAGATCGGGGTTGAATACGGTAGGATTTTTCTCGGCAAGCCCACGCCGAATCCCAACGGCCTCCCGCACCGCCTTCAACGCACCTTCGCGATAACCCACCCCAGACAACATGACAGAAAGATTGCTCAACGAGTCCGCCAGATCAGGGTTGAATACGGTCGGATTTTTCTCGGCAAGCCCACGCCGAATCTCAACGGCTTCCCAAATCGCATTCAACGCACCCACACGATCACCCACCTCAAACAACCGAATAGACAGATTGTTCAATGATGCCGCCAGATCAGGGTTGAATACGGTCGGATTTTTCTCGGCAAGCCCACGCCGAATCTCAACGGCTTCCCAAATCGCATTCAACGCACCCACACGGTCGCCTACCTCAAACAACCGAATAGACAGATTGTTCAATGATGCCGCCAGATCAGGGTTGAATACGGTCGGATTTTTCTCGGCAAGCCCACGCCGAATCTCAACGGCTTCCCAAATCGCATTCAACGCACCCACACGGTCGCCTACCTCAAACAACCGAATAGACAGATTGTTCAATGATGCCGCCAAATCGGGGTTGAACGCAGCCCGATTCTTCATGGCAAGCCTGTGTCTAATCTCAACGGCCTCCCGCGCTGCTTTCAATGCATCCTCGCGATCACCCATCTTAGACAACATAACAGAAAGATTGTTCAACGACGTCGCCAGATCAGGATTGAACGCAGCCCGATTCTTCTTGGCAAGTCCACGCCGAATCTCAACGGCCTCCCGCACCGCTTTCACCGCACCCTCGCGATCACCCATCTTAGACAAGCAAACGGAAAGATTGCTCAACGCCCTTGCCAGATCGGGGTTGAACGCAGTCGGATTTTTCTTAGCAAGTCCACGCCGAATCTCAACGGCCTCCCGCACCGCTTTCACCGCACCCGCACGATCGCCCACCTCAGACAAGCAACCGGAAAGATTGCTCAACGCCCCTGCCAAGACCGGCTTGAACACGGTAGGATTTTTCTCGGCAAGCCCACGCCGAATCTCAACGGCTTCCCGCACCACATTCACCGCACCCGCACGATCACCCACCTCAGGCAACATGACAGAAAGATTGCTCAACACCCCTGCCAAATCAGGGTTGAACGCAGCAGCATTCTCCTCAGCGAGCCCACGATAAATCCCGACAGCCTCCCGCGCCGCTTTCACCGCATCCTCACGATCACCCACCTCGAACAACCGAATAGACAGGTTACTTAACGACATTGCCAGATCCGGGTTGAACGCCGCCGGGCTCTCCTCGGCAGGCCCACGATAAATCCCGACAGCCTCCCGCGCCGCTTTCACCGCACCCACACGATCACCCACCTCAAACAAGCAACCAGAGAGATTGTTCAACGACATCGCCAAGAGCGGATTGAACGCAGCAGCATTCTCCTCAGCGAGCCCACGATAAATCCCGACAGCCTCCCGCGCCGCTTTCACCGCACCCTCGCAATCACCCAACTCAGACAAGCAGCCAGACAGATTGTTCAATGATGCCGCCAAATCGGGGTTGAACGCAGCCCGATTCTTCTTGGCAAGCCTGTGTCTAATCTCAACGGCCTCCCGCGCTGCTTTCAATGCATCCTCGCGATCACCCATCTTAGACAACATAACAGAAAGATTGTTCAACGACGTCGCCAGATCAGGATTGAACGCAGCCCGATTCTTCTTGGCAAGTCCACGCCGAATCTCAACGGCCTCCCGCACCGCTTTCACCGCACCCTCGCGATCACCCATCTTAGACAAGCAACCGGAAAGATTGCTCAACGCCCTTGCCAGATCGGGGTTGAACGCAGTCGGATTTTTCTTAGCAAGTCCACGCCGAATCTCAACGGCCTCCCGCACCGCTTTCACCGCACCCGCACGATCGCCCACCTCAGACAACCGACCAGAAAGATTGTTCATATAGGCCGCCCGCTCGGCGGGGTTCATGTCCTTTTCTTGGTCACGAATCATTGCCGCCACAGCGACGCCGCGCAGATACGCATGTCCCAGTGGAATCGAGTTGGCTATTTCGGCTGCCGGAATATCCATTCCACCTTTCAAGGCGTCCTCCAGGGCTGGGACGAAGGGACCTCCCTGCCTGAGCGCGGCTTCCAGACCGCTCGCCCACAGGTGTGTCCGGCAGCGTAGGGCGGAATGCGCGAGCTGCTCTGCGGGAGCGTCCCCCTGGGAGGTGCATCTTGTTATGGCTTCACACGCGTGTTTGCTCTGGGCCTTGTGGGCTTCGGCTCTCCGGGTGATCGCTGGTGGGCAGGTGGTCTCGTTCAGGCGTGAATCACTCAGCGGGTCGGGTGGTAGCACCTTGTCCAGCAGTTCCTCGGGGACATCGAGGGTTTCACCATCGTCTACGAAGACTTCAACGACGAGTTTCTCGGCCACCGGGTCGGGGCGTAGGACATACGCCTCGCCCGGGTCCGCGAGCACCGTCGACAGAAGCTCCGCGTAGGTTTTGCGGAGGTTGATGTCGCTCCAGTCGGGTAGGCGCGACAACACATCGGTCGTCTCGGGGACCGTGCGTGGCCCTATCAGGCTCAGCACCGCAGCACTGGTCCTCAGCGTGGCCTCGGACACCTTGGCCATTCCCTGTCGCGCCGCCTCGTCCTGCCAGTACTCGATCTCGCGCCTCAGAATGTCCTCGTACAGTCGCTCCCGCGAACTCGGCAGGTCGGCGGTGTCGACCTCGGATGCAATCAGCCAGCCGTGGAGCACGAAGTCAAGGGTTGTCCACCGCGAGTTCTGCGGGATTTCCACATCGGTCGGTTCGGGTGTTTCCAAGTATCGGGCGAATCTCTTCGCCGCCTTCTTGGCCATCCTGCTGCTGATCTCTGCCTGGCGGGGAAGCTCAACCCTGAACAGCCCTTGCGCCATGGCCCCCGAAAGCGCATCGTCTTCGAGCAGGTCATCGAGCCATGCGCCTGCGGAACGCGCGGTAAGGACCACCCGGGTGGGTGCGCCCCGTTCACGGAGACGGCGGAGTAGTCGGGTGAGTTCTTCTTTATGGGATTCTTCGGCGTAGTCCAGCACCAGTAGCAGGTGTGATTCCACCCTGGTGAGCCAGGTCAGTTCCGCCTCGCTCAGCTCGGCGGATTTCGGAATGAATCCTGCCACCCAGCCGTTTTTCTCCAGGTTCGAGCACAACTCGGCGGCAAGCCGGGTCTTGCCCGACCCGCCGACGCCGGTCACGACGGCCACGGCCAGATCCTCCCGACCCTCCCCCGGCTGTTTATTGGCCCAGTCGGTGAGCTCCGTCAGGTTGTCGCGACCCGTGAAGGGCACTATTCCCGTGCGGGCCTTGATCAGCTGCAGCGGGCTTCGCGTGGCACCCGGAGCGGGTTTCAGGTAACCCGGTTCGAGCACCCGTGCCCGCGGTGGTTCGAAGATCGAGTGGGGGGCCTCCATGGTTCCGCGCAGCGCCCCGATGTCGACGCACACGTCCCAGTCCCAGCCCGTTTCGCCGGTCAGGAAGTCCGCTCCCCTGCTCGCCGCCGATTCCCAGTCGCCGAGCGGGGTTCCGTCCGGCTTGCGGGAGGCCTGCTGCACGTCGATAGCCAGCAGCTCACCAGAGCCGGTTGCTGTCCGGTAGACCATCGCCTTCAAGGGCATGTCGTCGAGCAGGAAGGGTTCGTGCACCACCTCACTGTCCGCGATCGGTTCGGGTCGTCCACTTGCCGACCACGTCCTGTTACGGGGGATGAGGACGATGCTGTGACGGTCCTTGCTCGATTTGATTACCGTCAGGATCATGGGGTGCAGCCCGGCGTCCAGGGCGGCGCTGCTGAAGGCCACGCACAGGTCGAGGCAGGTGCCCTGCCCCGAGGCGCGGAACACCTCCTCCACGGGGCGAACGAACTGGACACCGGGCTGGCTGTCCGCGGGTTCCAGCACGTACCTGATGCCCAGCCTCGCCATGAGCTCGAAGATCGCCTTCGCCTTGTCCGCGGCCGGGCGGCCGTCCGGGCCGGGGAGTTCGTGACGATTCCTCGACGGGATCATGTGGGTGACGGCGCCGGTGGGCACGTACTCGGCCAGCCGGGCGGGATCCGCGCCGCTGTACCAGACGGCGCGCCGGATCATCGATTCATGCGGAGACATCGACGGCTCCGATCTTGGTTTGGATGCTCACTTCATTCAGGTCCGGGACTTTCCTGAAGGTGACGTCCAGGAGGTTCAGACCGGCCTTCATGCCGGGCAGGTGGGCCACCCAACCATCACCGCTCCTGCTGACGTCCACCACATCCCCTGTAAGGGTCACCTGGATCTCGGGGTCTCCCGGGTCGGGCACATCCAGCCGGATGCCGACCTCGGTCGGCTGCCCCGCCGGGACCACATCATCGTGGTCGAGCAGCACGTAGGCCTCGTCCTCCTGCGCACCGCGCGAGGCGGGGGGCAGGCCGGGAAGTCCGAAACCCTCGACCTGAGCCCAGGCAGCCCTGTCCTCGACGAGCTGGCCATGTCTGGCAGGGCTGCGTCTGGTGTCCTTCTTAGGACGCTGCCCGGTGTTCTCGTCCGCGTCGAGCCAGACCGGGAAGGCGCTGATCTTCGGCACCGTGCCATCGCCACCCTGCCAGTGCCGCGGCGCCCAGCCCGGCAGGTGGGACCAGTCCGGGGTCTCCTTGGAGCACACGAGCCGGTCGGCGACGACCTCGGCCCGCGACAACGTCCCGTGACCCTCGCCGTAGAAGTGCGTCCACGCGGCCCGCAACACCGGATCCTCGACGAGCTCCCCGATCCGGGTGGCCATCTCCTGGAACCGCTCGTAAGAGGTTTTCGCCCTACGACGGAAGCCCTCGCTGGCCAAGGAAAGGTTGTGCGGGTAGACATCGGCGCCGGCGTCCCGGATCGTCTGATACTTCGGCACCAGGTCGTAGGTGGAGTCCCAGCCGCGCAGCACGCTGGTGGCCGCGTCAAGGGATAGCGACCCGAGCCGAACGCCGTTGATCAGCATGTCCAGCGCCTTCGTCGCCCCACGGAACGGTGTTCCCAGGGTGATGATGTGTTCGGTTACCTTGTAGCCGTCGAGCATGCCCCACCACCAAGCAGCGACCAACCCGCCCATCGAATGGGCGTAGATGACGACCCTGCGTTTCCGGTGCTCCAGCCGCCAGGCGATCTCCCTTCCCAGCGCCTCGGCGCTGCTCCATATCGACTGCCGGAAATCGTAAGGAAAATTCACTATTGAAGCACCGGGGTCGACGTGGCGTGTGGGATGCGCGGTCGTGACGGTCTCCTGGAAAATGTAGGCAAGCCTTTTGGTGATTTTGCTGTAGCCGGGCACGAGCCAGAAGGGGGTGATGCGGAAGTCCGTGAACAGGCCGGTCGGCACGAGCGGGCGATCCATCGCCAAGTCCTCGGGACGGCACATCGCCTTCCCCACCGACCGCACGTCCGGTTTCCACGCCTTCTTCCCGCTCTCGTCGGCGAGAACACTGCCACCGATACCCGGAACGATGACAAAGAGATAATCGAGTTTCGTCATTGAAATAACCTCCGCCCACAGGGTAGCGAACTCGGCAGGGGAGGAACGGGGATCAGCAGAATTCCGTCGGCTGCTCGACGAGTGGTTCAGCCGGCCTCGGAAGTCGCTTTGCCCACCCACTCCCGCACGGGACGGAGCCTGTCCGCGTACACGGGCTCTACCTGGAGGGCCTCGACGCATCGCCGGAAGATGTCCAGGTCGTCCGGAGCCACACGGTCGCCGATCCCGGAAAGGTGGCGCTCTGCTTCCTCAGGGGCATCGGTGAGGCAGGCGTGGAGCGCCGCGGCGAACCTGCCGCAGGGGACGTGATCGGCGAGCTCCGGGCGGAGACGCAGGGCGCAGAGGATCGCGGAGACGTTGGCCTCGCCGATGAACCCCCGGACCGCCTCGTGGGCCTTCCCGGGACTCCCTGCGACGTCGTGGGCCTGCTCGGCTGAGGACACGGCGGCCAGAGCCAGCAGGACCTCGATGTATATGAACTCTCCGTGCTCGATGTGCCCGGACTCCTTGTCGGGGAGGACGTCCCGGGAGTCTCGATCGGCTTCCGCGCGGGGTGGGGTGTCGGTGGCACGGGCCGGCACGTCGTCCCCTCGCGCGGCGGTTTCCTCGACGACCTCGCGCTGCAGATCGACGACCTCCCGAGCGGCGACCAGGGCCTCTGGGAAATCCCCCAGCTCCGCCAGTTGGGCGGCTAGAGCGGACAACGGCATGGCCAGAAACGGCCCGAAGGCCCTGCGGAGTTCGCCGGAAAGCCCCCGATACACCTCGATGGTTTCACGGTGAATCCCTACGGCCTCCCGCAGCACCTCCACGGCTTGCGTAGGATTTCCCGCCTCCACCAGCCGGGCGGACCAACCGGCCAGCGACACAACCAGATGGGAGCCGAAAAACACGCGGAATTCTCCGGTGAGCTGACGATGAATCCGTACGACTTCTCTTTCCACATTCAGCGCGCCCGCGTGATCCCCCACATCCCACAGGCGGGAGGCGAGATTGGCCAGGGGAAGAATCAGGCCTTGGTCCGTTGAATCCTCATCTGCGGGTTCGCGGTGAATTCGCACGGCTTTCTGGGCCATTTCCAGGGCGCCCACGCGATCTCCCGCATCGGCCAGGTGCGTGGAAAAACCGAGCAGGTTCATCGGCTCCCGGCTTGTTTCCAGGACACGAGCGAGTGCCGCGACCGCGACACCGCGCAAGGCCGGATCCCCCGGCCAGATTGCGGCGAGAATCGTGATGGCGGGCAGATCCTCCCCGCCTTTCAACGCCTCCTCCAGTGCCGTGACGAACGGGCCTCCCTGACGCTGCGCGACGTCAAGGGCGGCCACCCACAGGTACGGCCGGTGATGCAGAACGGAACGCGCAAGGCGCACCGCGGCCGCTTCCCCCTGGGACGTGCACCGCGTGATCGCGTCGCACACCCGCTCGTCTTGGGCATCACGAGCATCGGTTTGCCCGGTTCCCAGCGTGGAGCACCCGGTGGCGCCCGATCCGGGGGCGCCGGGCGGCTCCGGCAGTACCTGGTCCAGCAGTTTCTCGGGATCCTCGCAGCCTTCACCGTCCACGAAGGTTGCGATGATCAGGTGCTCCGCGATCGACTCCGGGCGCAGAACGCGTTCTCCTGTGGGCCGCGACAGCATCTCGAACAGCAGCCGGGCATACCCCTCGGCGTCTGGCACGGCGCTGGCCTCCGGCAGACAGGACAGCACATCGCGGACTTCCTCCGGTGTGACGGGGCGAAGCAGGCTTAGCGTCGCCGCCGCAGTTCTCCACGTCGCCTCAGGGAGTTCCCCCAGTCCGCGCCTGATGGCCTCTGCCTGCCAGGCGAAGATCTCACGTCGCAGGATCTTGTCGTACGGTTCATCGCAATCGGCGAAGGGCATGGTTCCCGTGCGGGCGTCGATCGGCTGCATCGGACCCCGCTCGGTGTCCGGGGCGGGTTCCCGGCGGCCCGGTTCGAGCACTGGGCTGCGCGGTGGTTCGTGGGCCGAGCGGTCGTGGTCGCCCCTCAGATTGTCGGATCTCCGCCGCGTGCGCGCATACTTCAATTCCAGTCCGGCGACGATCCCCCTGATCCTCTCAGCACCTAACATCCCTTGATGCTAGTGACGCAGGAGGTCGTTCCTCCCTTTTCCGAATCCGGTTGAGCCATCCCCGTTCAATAATGAGGCGCATGTCCCAGATACTCGACGACGACGTCCGGCACCCCCTGGCCCGGCGGGTGGTGGTCCTCAGGATGTTGCGTCTCAGCGGGTTGATCACCCTCGTGGCGGCTCTCGTCCTGGTCGTGGTGTGGTGGAACGATCCGCTGCCCCTGGGTGTGCTCCTGCCCTGGGGTCCTCAGTGGCTCGTCATCAGTGGTGGCCTGTTCCTCTTCATCGGGATCATGATCGCTGCGTTCACGCCGCGAGGGCTCGTCCCTTTCTTCGGCATGTGTGCCGTGGTCCTGGTTTTCCTCCAGGGTTTCCTGTGGTGGTGGACCTTTGAGCATTCCTCGTTCAACGTCGGGGCTCTGCTGGCCCAGGCGCTGGCCATGCTGTCGGTGGGGTTGATGATCATCAGTCATGTGATGCTGCGGTGCCTGGGTGAATCGATCGGCATCGCCTCCGACGATCCCGCGTCCCCGGCCCGGATCCGCTCATCCCCACGCCCCGGGGAAACGGGTGAGGCCCCGGAGCGATCCGCCGCAGCGGTGTGGATCGCGCGACCCGCACCCATCGGGCAGCGCGCCATCCCCCTGGTGCCGGCCGTCGTGTTCGTGATCGCAACCATTTCCCTGCACGCCGTGGCGCAGCCCCACACGCAGACCCACGCCTCCACGTCCCCAGTCGGCCCGTCCGGGCATCCGGCACGCATCGGCACGGCAGTCGCATGGCAGCAGGATCTCCCGAAGTTGCAGGAGGTGGCCGCCGGACCCGCCGGGCCGCTGATCCTCACCGACGCAGGAATCACCGCCCTCGATCCACGGGACGGCACCGCCCTGTGGAGCTACCACCGTCCCGGATTCTCCTGCGCCACGCTGCCGAACGGCCCCTTCGAACGGAAGGACCTCACCGGCTCCCGGCTGGCCCTCAGCCCTGACCGCAACCACCTGGCATGCCGGATACCGGCTTCGGGAAAGGGAGAGCACGACGCCCTGACGATCGTTCTCGACACCCGCACCGGTCAGGTCACCGGGCAGCACGTCTCCAACTCGGCGTGGACCCTCCAGCTCACCGATTCCGCCCTCCTGGACGGCGCCACCGCATACGACCTGAACACCGGCGGGACCCGTTGGACCCTGCCGAACCCGGGAAGCCTGACCGGCGGCGACATCAAACGCCGCGACGTCCACTCCGGGGCCGCGGGACACAGTTCCTTCGTCCTGATGTCCACACCGTCCGGCGACGACTCCGGCCTGCGCGCCACCACCACCGTGGTTCTCATCCCCGACTCCGAACCCGATGCCACGACCAAGGTGTCGGACATCGCCGTCGATCCGTTCACCGATCGTCCCGCGATCGTCGACGGCTGGAGCGTCCAGTACACGGGAAGTTCTGGCGCCACGGCACAGGCCATCACCCTCGACTCCCTGGCGGGCCGGGAGGAAAGGGCCGCCGTTCCGCTCGGGGAAACATCGGGTCCCAACATCATCGCTTCCACCGTCTCGGGCACCATCACCACCTACCCCTCCTATTCCCCACGGACCCGCGACGAGGTCGTCGCATCCCATGGGCCGTGGGCGGAGGCCGTCTTCGACCCCGGCACCGGGAATGTCACCCCGGCTTCCCGGTGTGCCGGGGTGGCGGCCGCCACGGTCGACTTCACGAGGATCGCCACGGACGACGTCCTGGGGTGGGCGTTCACGCTCCGGCCCAGCGACGGCTCCACCAGCGCAATCGTTCCCCTGGATGAGCGGGCAACGTACAGTTCGCCCACTGTGATCTCCGACAAACTCACCGGGGAGCACCCACTCCTGCCGGGCCAACCCAACCCGGCCAACCAGTTCGGCGAGGCCCTGACGTTGGTGCGGACCCCCGGCGCCACCGTCGTCGTCCTCAACTCCGCGTATGGGTCATCGTCCGGCCCCGGCCAGCGTGGTCCCGAAGCCGGACGCGCGTACCGTCTCCACGGCCTACCGGAAGGCGTGTCATGAACGCCCGGACCCGAATAATCCGTCTGGTGATGGCGTCACTGTCGTGGGCGTTGGTCCTCGGTCTGGGGGCATGTTCACCGTTCGAGCCCCGGGCCGGTGTCAGCGACGCCGGGGACGTCTCCGACCTCCTGACGGTGTCGCGATCCGGCGATGCCGACCTGATCCTCAGCCCCGGCGACAAGGTCGTGGACAGGCCCCACAGCCAGGGGACGGCCGCCAACCCCATCGTTCTCCTCAACTCCGTGCGACCCGGAGCCCACATCTTCCACGAGCAGCCGGAACTCACCCTCAGGACGACGACGATCGTCTCCTTGAACCCCGAGGACGGGTCGGTGCGATGGGCCCGCCGGGCGGACACGAGGATCGACAAGGTCCGCTACAGCCCGGACATGCGGTACATGGCCTTCGTGCTCCACCCGGACGAGCTCTCCCGAGGCGACGGCACCGGATTCGTGGATCACAGCGTCGAGGCCCAGCGCATGAAGATCAGCGTCCTGGACACCGGCACGGGAAGGGAGGTTCGCTCCGCGGAGCTGCCGGGGGTCAACATCCTGGGCTTCGGGCTGACCGACACGAAACTGGTGGTCGAGACCTCCCAAGGGCATGCACCGGCCGAGAACGGAACCATCAACGTGTTCTCCCTCGACGATGCCCTCGGTTTCCTCCCCTCCACCTTCCCGACCGATCAGTGGCTCGTCGGTGCCACGTCGGATTCCGTCCTCCTGTCGCCCCAGAAAACCGGCGGGGGATGCATGACCCTCACCAGGGCAGGCACGGGCGGTGAGGTCCTGGACGTCATTCCCGGCGTTCACGGTGTCAAACCGGGCGGCTGGGTCGTCCGTTTCACGGATCCGAGGACCGCGGCTGAGGCCCTCGCCCGGGAGGAGACCTCCGAGTCCGACGTCCTGGCGTTGCCGCGCGAACTGTTCAACGTCACCACGGGGGCGTCGATCGACGTGACCGGCATGTCCGTCGACCACGTGGACCTGCCCGACGGTCCGGGACTGCTCCTGCAGACGGCCACCACGACCGGGGAGGGGAGGACCGCCAGCACCCCCACGGCCTGGCTGGGCGCGACCCCGGACAGCACACAGGCCCGCACCGACGACATGACCAGACTGCTTCTCACGCCCGAGAGGATCTCCCGGAAAACCGTCCGCATGGGAGAGGAGGAGACGTGATTGCACAACACCCGGCTGCGCCGGGCCACAAACATCCCTCCCCTGAAGCTGGTTGAGCCGGGCCGCGACGGCCGTGACGGCGTCCCGTATTTCTTCATGAGGTTTGAGACACGAGTTTTCACCGTGGATTCCGCGACGACGAGACGCCCGGCGATGACGGCCCGGATCACGTCCTCGGGGGGACGAGTCCTTGAGGAGGAAACCGTTGGCCTGCTGGGACAGGGCGGTGAGCATCGCGGAGTCGTCGTCGAAGGACGTCAGCATGACCACGGCGGTGCGCGGGTGCTGTTCCCGGACCCGGGCCAGCAGTTCGAGACCGTCCATGCCCGGCATGCGCACGTCCGGGACGAGGACGTCGACGGGAATCCGTTTCAGGAAGGCGAGGAGGTCGCGGACCGAGGTGAAGGTGCTCAACACCTCGATCCAGGGAGAGGAGTTCAGGTATGAACGCAGCGCCTGCACCACGAAGGGGTCGTCGTCGACGATCGCGACCCGCACCGCCCGCTGTGAACCCTCGGCTTCGATCATGGGAGGATCTTCGGGCCGCACAGGCCCATGTTCCTTTTCCAGGACGACCGGAACCCACTATCACCGAGGATGGCGCCACGACCTGGTTTCTTGCAGGAGATTCCGACGAGCGGGAGAGCCGCTACGTCGTGCGCACCGTCCGCGTGGGCGAGAAACCGGGCTGAGGTTCTTCCTCGTCCGTGCAGCACTCAATGCGCCCGGGCCACCAGGACCCTTGGCGCATTGAGTGCTGCACGGGCGCGATGCCGTCTCACCTGCTGCGAACCTCCCAGCGGAAGGTGCGGATCGCCGCCAGCATGACGAGCGCCGCCAGAGCGATGGTGATTCCGCTGGCCAGCCACGGATCGTGCTGCTGGAGCGGGCTGTTCGCAGCCCAGAAGAGGGGATCGACGGACAGGGCCGGAGGCAGCCAGCCGATGACCTGCTGGACGGTCTCGGGCAGCAACCACAGGGGGATTCCGGCGCCGCTGACGAACAGGAACCCGACCTGCAGGAAGGCGCTGACGCTGCTGGTGGCCTGGGAGCTGGTCATCACGCCGCCCAGCCAGTACCCGATGGCCAGGAACAGCAGCAGCGCGGGGAGGGAGGCCGCGGTGAGGGCCGGGATCGCGGTCCACTCGGCCAGCCCGATCGCCGCCCCGAGGAGGTAGAGCGCCACGCAGAGCACCATCGCGACGACGACCCGCAGGAACAGGTGGGTCAGCAGGAAACGGGTCCGGCTGAGCGGGGTGGTGCCGAGCACCCGGAAGGTGCCCTGTTCCCGGTACTGCACCAGAGGTCCGGCGGTCAGGTTGAGGGCGACCCCGGAGAGCGCCAGGTAGCCGCTCATGGGCAGGATCATGGCGCCGAAGCCGGGTCCGCTGCTGGCGGGCATTACCGTCGAGATCAGGAAGAACATTCCACCCATGAACAGGGGAAACACCATGGCGAAGATGAACTGGACGCGGTTGCGGGTGAGTTCCAGCCAGTGGAGTTTGAACAGCTTGCGGTTGACGGACGCGGTGGGCATTGCGATCTCCTGGTGTGCTGCGGTCAGTGGGCGGGTGATGGAAAGGGTTGACATGACGACCTCCTCGCGGGTCACTTGTTCTGCTGGTGGAAGGAACGGCCCGCGGCCTGGAAGAAGACGTCGGTGAGGCCGCGGAAACGAGCCGGTCCCCGGTGGCGTCGTTCGGCGTCGGCGATCAGTTCCGACGGACTGCCCTCGGCGACGACTGCGCCGGCGTCGATGATGGCCAGGTGGTCGCAGAGGACCTCGGCCTCCTCCATGTCGTGGGTGGACAGGATGATGGTCATGCCCTCCTGCTTGAGGTGACGCAGCGCGTCCCACAGGTCGGCGCGGGCCATCGGGTCGAGTCCGGTGGAGGGTTCGTCGAGGACGGTCACGTTCACCCCGCCGATCAGCGCCAGGGCCAGGTTGACCCGCTGCCGCTGCCCACCGGAGAGGCGTCGCAGCTGCCGGTCGATGTAGCCGCTCATGTCGAGCAGGCGGATGAGTTCTTCCGCGGGCCGGGGGTTGGGGTAGAGGGCGCTCCAGATGTCGAGGAGTTCCTCGCCGGTCAGCAGGTTGAATCCGGTGGCGTTCTGCGGCTGGATGCTGATCCGGTTCCTGACCTCGGCGTTGTCCCTGACCGGGTCCAGCCCCATGGTCCGGGCGATTCCCCCGGTGGCCTCGCGCAGGCCGACGGCGATTTCGAGGGCGGTGGTCTTGCCGGCCCCGTTGGGGCCGAGAAGTCCGTAGATCACGCCCTGCGGGATTTCGAGGTTCAGGCCTCGGAGGGCCCGGACGACGCCCTTGGCGGTGGCGTAGTCCTTGGTCACGTTCTGGAAGCTGATGGCGGTGGTCATGTCGGTTCCTCCCGGGTTCGTCGCTGTGGCTCTACAGTAACAACTACTTTCCAACTACGCAAGTACTTGCCCAAAAAAAGTTAGTTTCTGTTCCAAGAGCACTTGCGAGGCGCGCCCGGCGAGGGGTCGCACGGTTGCGCAGCACTCAACCCGGTTTTCGCCCCCACGGGGGCGGTTTTCTCGGTTGAGTGCTGCGCAACCGGGATTCCGCCGGCCCCACAGCGCACAAACCGACCGATCGTGACGCGGTTCGGGGCAGGATCACAGCGCCCCAGGGGACGGAAGGATCCCCGGAAGGGAGGGAGAGGACCTCAACACCCCTTGTGGGGACGAGGAGGACCTCAGCAGCCGGCGGGAGGGACGGAAGGATCCTCGGCGTCCCCTCCGGACGATCCCCTGACCGCCGTCCTCCGCACCCAACCCCGGTTTGCTGGCCTTGATCCTGGTTTGCTGGCCTTGTTCACGTTTGCCTGCGCTGTGAGGCCAGCAAACATCAACAAGGCCAGCGAAACGACGGCGGTGGATCAGTCCCTCAGGAAGCGACCCGGTACCGGCACCTCCCGGTCCCGGTCCCACGACTGCTCCCAGCCAGCGACCCGCAGGGTGACGTCGAGGAGGTGGGCGGTCATGCCCCAGATGAACAGGTCGCCGAGCTGGAACCCGGGGCCGCGGTAGCCGCCGGGGACGGTGGCCGTGACGCGGGTTGCGGGGTCGCTGAGCTGCGAGACCCGCAGCTGGAGCACGTTCGCGACCTCCCCGGGGTCGACGGGCACCAGCGGCAGCGGTTCCGACCACCGCGCGACGACGGGGGTGACCTCGTAGCCGCTGACCGGCACCCAGGCCGTCGGGAGCTGGCCGAGGACGGTGACGAGCCCCGCATCCAGGCCGACCTCCTCGCGGGCCTCCCGCAGCGCCGTCGCCGCGGGGGTTTCGCCGGTTTCCGCGCCGCCCCCGGGGAAGGAGATCTGCCCGGCGTGCGAGCGCAGTCCCCCGGCGCGTTCGGTGAACAGGACGGCCGGGTCGGCCTGGTCGGTGAGCAGGATCAGCACGGCGGCACGGCGCGCATCGGCGGGGGCGCGCCCGAACTGGCCGAGCGGCCCGACCGCGCCGTCGCGCAGCGCCGAGATCAGGCCTGAGAGCTGGGACACAGGTCCTCCACGGGGCAGACGGTGCAGGTGGGCGTGCGGGCGCGGCAGCAGCGGCGACCGTGCCAGATGATCCGGTGGCAGAGCACCACCCAGTCCTTGGGCGGGAACAGCCGTCCGACGGCTCGTTCCACGTCGCCGGGTGTTGTGGAGTGCACCCAGCCGAGCCGGTTCGAGACGCGGATGACGTGGGTGTCGGGGGTGATCCCGGGGATGCCGAAGGCGTTTCCGAGCACGACGTTGGCGGTTTTGCGGCCAACCCCGGGCAGTTTCACCAGCTCGTCGAGGCTCTCCGGCACCCGGCCGCCGTGGTCGAGGACGAGCGCGCGGGCCAGCCCGATCAGCGATTTGGCCTTGGACCGGTACAGCCCGAGGCTGTTGATGAGGTCCTCGACGTCGGTCTGTTCCGCCTCGGCGAGGTGCTCCGCGTCGGGGTAGCGGGCGAACAGTGCCGGGGTGACCTGGTTGACGCGGACGTCGGTGGTCTGGGCGGACAGGACGGTGGCGACGAGCAGTTCGAAGGGTGACCGGTGCTCCAGCTCGCAGTGCGCGTCCGGGTAGGCGGCCGCGAGCCGGGCACCGATCTGGGCCGCCGTCACCTGGCGGCGAGTTCGGCCACCAGCTCCACCTCGACGGGGGCGTCGATGGGCAGGACGGCGACGCCGACGGCGCTGCGCACGTGCGGGGCGCCGAAGACCTCACCGAGCAGCTCGGAGGCGCCGTTGGCCACCTGCGGCTGGGCGGTGAAGTCGGTGGTGGAGGCGACGAACACCACGGCCTTGAGGATGCGGGCCACGTTGTCGAGGCCCCCGGCCTGGTCGGCGACGGCGGCCAGGGCGTTCAGGGCCGCGACCCTCGCGGCCTCCGCCCCCTCGGCCGGATCGACGGCGTCGCCGAGGCGACCCGTGGCGACGAGTTTCCCGTCGCGCAGGGGCAGCTGCCCGGAGACCCACACCTGGTTGCCCACCGTGATGGCGGGGGTGTAGGCGGCGAGTGGTTTGGCGACGGGCGGCAGGCTCAGTCCGAGGTCGGCGAGTCGCTGGGTGGGTGTGCTCATCGTCCCTCCTCCACTGGCCTCTTGAAGTATCCGACCATCGTTTCGGGGGTCGGGCCGGGTGCGACGGTGACGAGTTCCCAGCCGTCGGCCCCGAAGTTGTTCAGGATCTGCTGCGACACGTGGCTGAGGATAGGTGCGGTCAGGTACTCCCATGTGGTCATGCCCCAAGCCTGCCATCAAATCGCGTCCCCGCACACCCACACCGCGGTTTCGACACGGCCGGCTCGCAGAGCTCGCGGGTCGGATCAACCAGCGTGGAAAGAGACGCGCGACCGTCAGCTGGCCTCGTCGAGACGTCCGTAGGTGAGCAGTACTTCCCGCCAGGACGTGATGTCGGGCCGGGAACGCAGCAGCCGACGGCGTTCGCGCTCGGTCATGCCGCCCCAGACGCCCCACTGGACGCGGTTGTCGAGCGCCTCGGCGAGACACTCCATGCGCACTGGACAGCTCATGCAGATGTTTCGGACCCGCCGTTGATCCTTGGATTCGGGGAACAAAACGTCCTCCATGTCACGGCATTTGGCCCGCAATGTCCATTCGCTGATCTCACCCAGTGACATCCACACCCTCCTTCGCCCAGTTGTTCTTCCGAAATGCAGCTATGACGCTAGCGCATCCCCTTCAAAAGCAAAAGCGCCGGATAACAGCCAGTTTCCCCTCACCGATGGCCTCCGAGCCCCTAAAACCGGGGGTTTCCGCACCCCGCGGTCACCGAGCACCGCCAGATTTCGCAAAACGCCGGCCAATCGGATGACAGGACCCAACTCACTCGCCCTAACTTTCGTTATCTAACTACCTACGAATAGCTTGGAAAATCCCCTCGCGGCGACGAAACGTCGCCATGGAGTCACACCGATTGGGACCTCCACACATCTCTGTATCACCCGGTCGACCGACAAACACCGAACGGTGCGCCCCGCGCAGAACACCCACCCCTTGACGACACAACGCCCCCCGAGACTCGGCGCCCAGAAGGCCAATCAGCAGGAGCCATCTCGCGAGAACCACGTCGAGCACCAGCTCCCCGGGAGACACCGACACCCCAGCGAGCTCTCGGAACCCGCACCCAAGCAGGATCGTTAAATTGTTTTATCGATATATCAGAAAGACGTTGCCCTGCCACAGACGAAGCCAACCGAGACCACGAAGGTCGACACGACCACACCGGACCGAACACCCCGGGGCATCCCACCGCATCTCTACGGCCACGGACCTCAGACATCCGATGAATAATCGGATCGCATCCGAACACGATCCCGCAATACAGCCCCACCCGCGTTTGTGATCCAGCGCCACCGCGACCCCGAATCGACAGGTTTTCCGAGCCACAACCTCAGCGAATACACCAATGCAAACCCTCCCGACCATGCGGTAATTAACTTTCGATAAACGTTGGCAATTCGCCAGTTCATGCATTACCCTTGTCTCGGCGGGGGAGGCATCCGTCAAATTGTAAACAAACTAACAATCACTGCGGTTACCAAACTTCTTCAGCAACAACCTCCCCCGCCACCTCAGATCAGTGATTCAATTATCAAGGATCCCTTCGGGTAGTTTTCGCCGCAATGCGCACCAAGGTCGGTATCGGCGGGCCGTCAACCGGACCGGAGGATTCACCCCCGGCTCTTCAGCCCGACCGCCCTTCAGCGGTCAGCGGGCCCCAGCACCATCAGCTTCTCCGGGTCCGGGAAAGACACGAACCCCACCTCGGCGTAGAGATCGTGTGCATCGGGGGTAATGAGCATGAGCCGCTTGAGCCGGAGTCGCCGGAACGTTTCCGCCACGGTCCGGGACAGCGCGACCCCGAGCCCACGCCCACGCACCTCGCGCGCGACGTAGACGTCGCAGAGCCACCCGAAGGCAACACCATCGGTTACCACCCGTGCGTACCCAACCTGCGCGCCGTCTGGCCCGTACACGCCGAAGTTCACCGATGCCGCCGCGGCCCGCTCCACGAAATCGCGGGACCGTCCCAGCGCCCAGTACGCATCCGTCGACAACCAGCGGTGTACGCGTTCCAGATCGAGCCGATCGCGGTCCGTGTCCACCACGAAACCTCCCGGCAGCTCCACCCTGACGTCAGGGGCGGGCACCGCGATCACGGTCTCACCGGTCATGACAGCCTCCTCGCACTCGACGACAGCTCGGCACGGAAACCCTGCAGGCGTTTCCAACATGCCACCGACCATCGCCTTCCCGGAAACGAATCGCCCCTGCCCCGTCAGGCCGGATCACCAGCGGGTCTTCCCGGCCGGATGAACACGCCCAGCGCCGCGACGAACGCCACCACGCCGGCGCCCAGCAGGACGTGGAACGAGAGCTGGGTGCCCGTGGTCGTTCCCGCCACCGGGTCGGCCGCCTCTGCCGCGTTGACGATGGCGGTCGCCACCGCGGTTCCGATGGCCCCGCCGAGCTGCTGGATGGTGTTGAACGCGGCGTTGCCGTCGGCCTGGAGGTCATCAGGAAGGGAACGCAGGCCATTGGTCATGGAGTTCGAGACGGACAACCCCTGGCAGATCGGGAAGAGCGCGTAGATCAACGCCAGCCGAACGCCTGAGCCGTGAACGCCGAGGACGGCGAAGAGCACGAGGGTCACCACCCCGATGGCGGCGCCGGTGAGGATGGGCCGCATGGGACCGAAGCGGTCCAGGATCCCGCCGCCAAACGGGGTGAGGAGCGCGCCGATGATGCACCCGGGCAGCAGTAGACAGCCCGCGGCGAAGGAGTCCATCGACTTGCCGACCTGGGCGAAGTACGGGATCAGGTATCCCAGCGCCAGCACGATGGCCTGGATGAGCACCACGTAGACGATGCTCAACGCGTAGGTGCGGTCGGTGAAGATCCGCACGCGCAGCAGGGGATCGTCGGAGCGCCGGGAGAGCCGGACGAAACCGGCAATGAGCGCCACGGACAGGACGAACAGCCCGAGCACCTCCGGGCTGGTCCATGCGCTGGTGGAGGCCGCGTTGGTGGCGAAGACGAGGGCGACGAACCCGGCCGCCATGAGCAGGAACTGGACGGGGGCGAAGGAGACCCGCCTGGTCTCCTGGGCCTGGCGGATCGTCAGGGCCCCGAGCACCAGGGCGATGACCAGGAAGGGAACGAGCACCAGGAAGATCGAACGCCACCCGAGCGCGCCGATGAGGAAACCGCCGAGTGAGGGCCCCACGGCCGGGGCGATGGCGGTGATGAGCGTGGCGAGACCCATCATGGTTCCCATCCGTTCGTGCGGGACCTGTTGCAGCACGATGTTGAACATCAGCGGCAGCGCAACGCCCGTGCCGACGCCCTGCAGGATGCGTCCGCCGATCAGGAGCGAGAAGTGCGGGGCGGCCGCGCTCATGACCGTCCCGGCCAGGAAGGTGAGCATGGCCGCGAGGAAGAGCGTCCGGGCGCGGTACCTGCGGTTCAGGAACGAGGAGATCGGCATGATCGCGGAGAGCACCAGCAGATACCCGGTCGTGACCCACTGCACGGTGGCGGTGTTCACCCCGAACTCGCCCATGAGAGCCGGGAAGGCGACGTTCATCGCGGTCTCCACGACCACACCCGCGAACGACATGATGCCCACCGCGACGATGGAGACGACGAGGCGTGCGTCGAGACGCCGTTCGAACCCTGGCACGTTGTTGCTCCTCATTTCTCATCCCGGACACGGCTGCAGCGCGGATCCCACCGGTCCAATACTGGCCCCATGACCTCCGAGCACGCTCCCGGGACCACCCACCGATACACCCACGGCCACGGCCCGGCGGTACTGGCCAGCCACTCCCGCCGCACCGCCCGGGACTCGGCGGGATACCTGCTCCCCCACCTGCACCGGGGCACGGACCTGCTCGACGTCGGCTGCGGACCAGCCTCCGTGACCGCCGGCCTGGCCGGGTTCGTCGCTCCCGGAAGGGTCGTGGGGCTCGACGCCTCGTCCGCCGTGCTCGACGTCGCCCGGGGCCTCCTGGAGGAGCGGGGCCTCCGGGACCGGGTGGAGTTGATGACCGGTGACGTGTCCGCGCTGCCCTTCGACGACGACACCTTCGACGTCGTCCACGCCCATCAGCTGCTCCAGCACCTGGACGACCCGGTGGCGGCGCTCGCCGAGATGCGACGGGTGGTCCGCCCCGGGGGGATCGTCGCCGCGCGCGACGCCGTGTACTCGGCGAAGGCGTGGTTCCCCCACTCCGCTGGAATGGATTCGTGGCGGGAGGTCTACATGGCCACGGCCCGGGCCAACGGCGGGGAACCCGACGCGGGGAGCAGGCTGCTGGCGTGGTCGCGGGCCGCGGGTTTCCGGGACGCGACGCCATCCGCGTCGACCTGGTGTTTCGCCACCGCGCAGGACCGCGCCTGGTGGTCTGAAACGTGGGCGGAGCGGTGCCTGGCGTCGTTCGGCCCACGGGCGGTGGAACTCGGACTGGCCACGACGAGCGACCTGGAGACGATGGCTGAGGCCTGGCGGCAGTGGGGCGCCAGCGAGGACGGCTGGTTCGTCGTCGTCCACGGCGAAGTCCTGCTCCGCGCTTGAACCGGAATCAGGTCAGGGCCTGCCCGCCCGTGCCACGTCATCGCGTTCAGGAATGGGCAGGTCATCCGCTCCCCCGACCTCCTGCACGGCCTGTATGAGGGCCAAGCCGATGTTGGGACGGGCCACACCCTTGGTCAGGATGTCGCGGGCCTCGGCCTCCATGGAACGTCCATGTCGCTCGGCCTGCTCGGCGAGCTGCCGCTTCACCGAATCATCCAGGCCTCGGACAACGATGGATGCCATCGCAACCACCTCCCTCAAGTGATATCAAACATGATATCGAATCGCCCGCAGGTGGCCCATCGAGAGCCCTGCCGCTGGATCATGAAGACCCCGGAGCCGGGAAGGAACGTGTACACGTCATCGACACGTCCGTAAAACGTGTCGAAAAATCACCAAAATTTCGACATGTCCCGCTTGCGCGGCTACGCTTCGTGTATGTGGCACCATCCTGACCGCCCGCATCAGAACCTACCCCCGCTCCCACCTGCGAAGGATGTGGAGACGCCGGTGGTCCTGAAGGCGACGGTTGCGGCGAGCAGGGCACTGGCCCGGCTCGACGGGGCCTGCAAGCGGTTGCCCGACCCCACCATGCTGATCAACCTCATCCCCCTGATGGAGGCGCAGGCATCGAACGAGATCGAGAACATCGTCACCACCAACGACGAGTTGTTCAAGGCGGCGCATGGAGCGCTGACCCAGCCGACCCCACAGGTAAAAGAGGCACTCCGCTATCGTGAAGCGCTCCGAGCCGGAGTGGACTCCCTGACCTCGCGCCCCCTGACCAAGCAGACAGCCATCGATATCTGTTCCCGCCTCCTGGGGCGGCCCTCCATCATCCGGAACACCCCGGGCACCTACATCGGAACCCCCGCGAACGGGAAAAGGATCTACACGCCTCCCGAGGGGCGCGAAATCATTCTGGATCACCTGGGCGCGTGGGAAAAGTTCCTGCACGGCGACCACGGCGTGGACCCGCTCGTGGTCATGGCGTTGGCCCATTATCAGTTCGAGGCCATCCACCCATTTTTCGACGGCAACGGGCGCACCGGTCGCATCCTGAACCTGCTCACCCTGATCGAAACCGGTTTGCTCGAACTCCCGATCCTGTGTCTGTCGGGTCACATCGTGCGCCACAAGGACAAGTACTACAGCCTTCTCAACGCCGTCACCCGCTCCGACGAATGGGAGTCGTGGATACTGTTCATGCTGACCGGGGTCGAGTCGACGGCCCGCTGGACCCTGGCTCTCGTGGAGGCGACGGATGGCCTACGAGACACCGTGGAGCACGACATCCGCCGGATCCGGCCGAAACTCCCCGCCGGGGAACTGACCCGTCTGCTCTTCACGCAGCCCTATCTTCGAATAGAGAACGTGGTGGACGCGGGACTGGCCCAGCGGCAGACGGCGTCCAAGTGGCTGAATGAACTGGCCACCACCGGCCTGATCGCCAAGGAAAAGATCGGCCGAAACGCCGTCTACATCAATCAGAAGCTGCTGCACAAACTGTTCACGACTCCCCTACCGGAATAGGCGGCCCCGCCGGAGCGGCCCACACCAGGCGCACCTCACTCCTCCCGGATGAGGTCGTGTTCCTCGGCCCGGCCCTCCCAGGCCCTCTCGTAGGCGTCGAGCAGCCTGCGGGCGTTGGCGGGAGAGCGGAACAGGTAGGCCGTTTCCTGCCACGCGGCGTATTCATCGGCGGACATGAGAACGGCGTTCCCCTTGCGGGAAACGATCTCGACGGCAGTGCGATCGTCGTTGACCTGCTCGATGAGCGGGAACAACGTCCTGCGGGCCTCGCTGGCGCTGATGGACACGGCACCCCCTCCCCTGAAAGTGGTACGGATCAACGGTACCAGTCATCGCGCATCGTCGCCGTTCTCCCGGCGCACCCACGAGACCTTGGAGGAAGAATCACGGTTGTGCAGCACTCAACGCCGATTTTGCCCCTCCAGGGACGATATACGGCGTTGAGTGCTGCGCAACCGGGTTGATGAGCATGCGGATGACGAGACCGTCCACCAACCCGCGCAGGCAGTGTCACCTCCCCCCAGCGCCCTTATGATGCATTGAAGGACGTGCGCTCCCCTCGCCAACCGGTCCCGCGCAGAAACCGTTCCCAGGTCAGGGTGTCCGGGGTGATGCGACGACTCCATTCCAGATCACGTTCCGACCTGAAATAGCCGTAGTCCACAGCATAGTTCACCATGCCCAGAATCTCTTTCACGTGCAGTTCATCCGAAGCGAATTCGGGAAACCAACGGAGCAGTCCCTCGCGCGTGAATGCATTGCGATACTCGGCCCTCATTCCGGTGACCCACTGGAACGTCTCCACCATTTCCCGCGGTGAGATGACGTCACCCACCAGGGGAAGCGTTTCTCCTCGGTAGAGTTCGGGGTGCGCGAGGATTTCGAGGACCGCCGGGCCCGTCGCGGTCAACGGATCCACGAAAGGCGCACGGAAATCCTCGGGCAGGTAGATGGGCAACAGGAGCACGTCACCTTCTGCGCGCGGCACGTAGTATTCCAGCAGGTTGGTGTAGAAGAAGGCCGGCATCACGAAGGTGTGTGCGATGGGCAGTGTGCGGATGTGGTCAGCGATCCGAGCCTTGTCGGTGAAGTGCGGTGCGAACAGCGTGCCACCCGAGATGTCGTCCACGTTCTCAAGGGTGCTGAAGACGACGTGCTCGACGCCCGCCCGCAGCGCCGCGTCCGCCAAACGGCAGCCCAGCTCGTACTCGCGCGAGTTCTCCGGGGCCGTGGGCGGGGTCACGAGAAAGGCGTTCCGCGCACCCGTGAGAGCGGCGAGCCATTCGTCGTCATGTCCCGGCTCCAGCGGGGCGACGACGACATCCGCGCCCAGCCGCGCGAGTTCCCGCGCCTGCGGGGACGACGGGTCGCGGGTGAGCGCGCGTACCCGGAAGCGCCCATCGGCCAGCAGCGTCCTGACGACACTGCGGCCCTGTTTGCTGGTGCCGCCCGCGACGGCGACGAGTGGCGCGGCGGAGGTCATGGTGTTTCTCCTTTGCCTGGTGAACGGTAGGATCGTGTACGAATTTCAGTGTGCGACCAAGGATCCCCCGGATCAAGAACTATCATTTTCGATACCACACAGGAGCACGGCATGGAACTGGAGTGCATCAGTGATTTCGTGAGCTTGGGAGAAAAAACGTATCCCTGCCCGATCAGTGTCGCAATGGATCTCGTCGGCGGCAAATGGAAGGCCGTCATCATCTATCACTTGAAGGACGAGCCAAAACGTTTCGGTGAACTGCGTCGCGCACTCATCTCAGCGACGGAAACCGTGTTGAGCAACCAGCTCAAGCAGCTGGAGCAGGACGGCCTCATATCGCGCCAGGTATTCGGAACCAAACCACCCCTGAAAACGGTGTATTCGCTCACCGACTTCGGGCGCACCTTCCTGCCCGCACTGAACGCTCTGACCCATTGGGGCAATCAGGTGGTGAGCGAGCAGGGACGCTTCGGGCCGGCACATCCGGTTCCCTCCGCCACGCCTTTTGGTGCAGGTCGCGGACCGGTCTGAACCGGACGCCCCATACCCTGACCCGTGTGAAGAACTCTCTCCGCATCGCCCTGGGTGTGTTGTTCGTCGTCGCGATGTCGTGGCTCCCGGCCCCTGCGCAGGCGTGCGCGTGCGGGGCCTTGGTGACCGACTCGGCGGCGGGCATCAATGCGGAGACCGCGTTCGTGGTGATGGACGGCGGACGGGAACGCATCGACATGGTGATGCACCTCGACGGCGAGGCGTCCGCAGCGGCCTGGATCATGCCGCTGCCTCCCGGGGGAAAGGTCAGCCTGGGCGACAAGGACGTCTTCGATCGGCTGAAGAATCTGACCAAACCTCGCCCCCGGTACGTACCCCAGTTCCTGCCCGACTCCCGGGTTGGAAGACCGCAATCCGGATCCGACGGATCCAGGGAAGGAGCACCCCCCGGGGTGCAGGTCGTCGACATCCAAACGTTGGGACCGTTCGAGGTGACCACCCTGCAGGGCACCAGCGCCGCCGCGGTCAACGACTGGTTGGGCGCCAACGGGTTCTCGGCCCGAAAGGATGTGGAGCCGACCTTCCAGGAGTATCTCGACGCGGGCTGGCAGATCACCGCGACCCGGTTGACGCCTGAGAGTGGTGCGGCGGCGCTGTCGAACGGCCTGGACTCGCTGCGCATGGAGTTCCCCACCGACGCACCGATCTATCCCATCAAGTTGTCACAGCACGCCCGAACCCGCCAGGGCGTGAAACTCTTCGTGCTGGCGGACCACCGCATGGATGCGCAGGGACCGACCTCGTCCTCACGCGATCTGAACGTCAAGTTCGCCGGGAAGGTCCCCGCGGGTGAGGTGGGGCTCGGCGATGGCGAACGCTACCTGACGGCGCTGGAGGGCAGCTTCGAACCGATGGAGATCAGCGATGACATCCGCTTCGCCCAAGCCGATTCCGACGAGGAGTACATCCCCACCTACAAGGTCGACATCCCCTTGTGGAAGGCCTACCCGGTGCTGCTGCTGGTCGGAGCCTTCGCGTGGCTGATCATCCGTAGGTACCGCAGGACGCGGACGGCGGAACTCGTTCACAACCACTCGTGACCATTTCCCAACCGATGGAAAACCACAACCGGGTGTGCCAAATACCTTGAGGCTTATTCATGGCCATCCTCAAGCGCGCTCTGACTAGGGGTTTCGCTGGTCGACACGTCGCCTGTGAATAAGCCTCAAAGGATCCTGAAAACTTCTGTCACCTCTACGACATACAGTTGTGTCCATCCAATCGGAGCGGAAGGACCTCGACATGACCTTCCTGCCTTCACGGACCCTTCTCCCGGATCTCATCGCCTGCCTTGACACTGGCTCGTGGTCATGTCCTGGATGTGGAGGCACTGGTGATCACAACCAGCGGGTAGCCTTCATGGCAGGAGGCCCGCCAAGCCAGCGGCCGCCCGACGAAGGACGGAGATTCACATGACACAAACCGATGTCCTGGTGGTTGGCGGCGTGGGAGTGGACCACGTCATCAGGGTGGATTCCCTTCCCCTTCCGGTGGTGGATTCTTTCATCGTCCCACCCATCCTCACCGTTCCCGGTCACACAGGCAACGGAGTGGCGCTCGGTGTTCACGCGCTCGGCCGCGCCACTGCCATGATCGATGTGATCGGCGACGATCCCGAGGGACAGCTCATCCGCAGCACCTACTCCGCTCAGGGGATTCCCACAACGTTCGTTACCCACGCCTGCGGCACACGCCGCGCGGTGAACCTGGTAACCCCAGACGGACTGCGGATGTCGCTGTACGACCCGCGAGATCCGGGCGATTTCGTGCCCGATCCGTCGCTGTGGCGCGCGGGAATCCGGACCGCCCGTCACGTGCACGTCTCGATCGTGGGCTGGGCGCGACACGCACTGCGGGATGCCGTCGCTGCTGGCTGCCCGACCTCCACTGACCTGCACGACTGGGATGGCCTCGCCGAGCATCACAAGGATTTCGCCTACGGCGCAGACCAGGTTTTCGTCTCGGCCACGGCCCTGACAGATGAATCGGGGGTGGTCTCGGACATCTTTAACCACGGGCGTGCCCAGTTCATCGTCATCATGGCCGGTGCCGAGGGGGCTCGCGTGTGGTTGCGTTCGGATAATTCACCGCTGCGTATTGATCCCGTCACGATTCCCGACCGCCCGGTGGTCGACAGCAACGGGGCCGGGGACAGTTTTGTGGCGGCTTTTCTGTGTCACTTCCTGGAACATGGCGACATCGCCGAGGCGGCCCGGGCGGGCGCGGTGGGCGGAGCCTGGGCGTGCGGAGCCCGTGGAACCCACACGAGCTTCATCGACGCCGAAACTTTGGCCCATTTCCTCGCGCGATGAGGTCCCGAACGTAGCCTGAGCCCGCATTGGCAGCCCACAAGCGCAGTCGCTCGACGATGGCAACCACGACATCCACTCACGCCCGCCGGGCGGCGTCACCCGGGGATGTGATCGCGCTCACTCAGCTCGCTTCTTTCCCGGTCATCGATCTTCACACGTGCGCCGTCCCGGGAGCTATCACCTGAAGCCCCGCGGCCCGGGCCGCCTTGCCGAGCCTGTGGTCGTAGGTGAGAACGGCGGTGGCATCGAGTCGCATCGCCGCTTCGAGGTACAACGCGTCGAGAGTTCGCAGGTATGGCATGGGCAGCAGAGCCGCGCCGCGATAAACCGCCCGGTCAAGAGCGGCCAGCCCAACCCCGTCGAGGATCCGGGTCACGTCAACCTGATCGATGCCCTCCCTGAAGGCGATGCGCCGCAGCTCGGTTTCGAGCAGATCGCTGGAAACCAGCACGTCCGCGGTCCGGTCGAGCCATTCGACCAGAGCATCGCTCTCGGGTTGTTCGATCAACAAAGCACCGAGAGCAGACGTGTCGACGTACACGGTCACGCCCGGGGTCACAGGCTGTCCTCACGCAGCTCGTCGAGAATCTCCGCAAGACTCCTCGTTTCGGTTCTCCGCGCGATTCCCAACTCCGCCCACCCTCCCCGACGCCGTGCCGGGCGAACGATTCGCAACGTGGGTGTGGGCTCGTCGAGCGGCACGATCTTCCCCACGGGCACCCCACTGTTGGTCAGGACGAAGGACTGGCCCTCGCCCACCGCGCGAAGGACCCGCCCGGACTCATTGCGCAGCTCACGCTGGGACAGGCTCCTGAGCCGCGGCTCGGCGTCACTCACGACACACAAGCGTAGCACTCATGCTACAAGACGTTGTGGTGCATCTTGGTTCGCGCCCAGCATCAATCGTCGGCAAAGGCCCGTAGCAATCCCATCTGATGTTGCGCGCCGGCCAACACCAGCGCAGGATCAATGCTCGCCTTGCTCTCGACGAGATTAGGAAGCGTCACACAAGAAAGTCTTGCAAACTTCTTGGTTCACGCACACACAAGTGCACCCGTTGAGCGAGAATAGGTCTCCCTACAAGCAGACCGCTAGGGGCGCTTTGGATTACGTCCCACAAGGCGAATGATCGCTTTAAAAGGCCCTCCGCTTTTCTTCGATCCCAAATAATTTCCACCATGGTCATATTTGTCCCAAAGATTCGAGATCGGATTGAACTTCTGAAATCGTCCACGAATCAATCCGCGACGATGACCCCGCCCAGTATTCTTCGCCATTGCGGCCCTTGCGTCCTTTCATATTTACCGACACACAACCACGTGAGCCGACCATGATGAAAATAGGTTATCACTCATTTCTCAGCTGGTCAAAAAGTTGATGAACCTATTCACCATCAGGTCATCTTCCCCACCGCCTTGGACCACCCTGAGGAACGCAAGTCGCTCTCAGCGGAAGGATTCGGCAGCGCTACGGATCCTGGAGGACCTTCCGGGTACACCCGTCCTCACAATCACAACGGCTTCAAGAATCCATGGCATCTCGCGCACAGCCGCATCCCGAGGCCTGGAGACCCTGCGGGCCGCCGGTATCCTGACGACCGAATCGATAGGCGGAGGCCGACGGGCCTACACGGCGCGCAGCGTCCTGGACGTGATCACCTGGGCGGAACGTCGCTCGGCGAGCACGCAGCATCTCCCCACCTGCACGCCCCGTTCCCGAACGGCCGGGGCAGCAGTGAATCACGAATCCTACGGGCCAGGTGTCGCACAGCTCTCTAAGCACACAACAACACCCCTACGTGGCAGCGCTCCGGGCGAAACACCCCACGGCCTCCAAAAGCGATCCGCCGGATGAGGTCGTGCATCGCCGCGATGAGCAAGTCCAAGAGATATGGACTCGGCGCGGAGACCGGGAAACAGGGGCGGATTTCCCAGTGCCGATGATCTCGCACCATCCTCGCACGGGTCCGTATCCTCAGGTCCCGTATGCTCGCGGGCAGAATTGCAAACAAGAGGCAGGGCAGTGGCCTCCCGCCCCACGCCCCGCCCATGCCGGGACCAGTTCCTACACCCGGGATACCGGAGAAAATCCCGGTTGCGCAGCACTCAAGTCCAAAAAAGCCTCTTTCAGGGCCCGGAACAGCGTTGAGTGCTGCGCAACCGGGTTCCTCCTATGACCGGGCACGATTTCCGCGGCACTGTCCACAACCTTCACCCCTTCGGACCTACTCATCTCGGCCATGTTGGTGTAGTCGTGCTGTTCACCACCGGAAGCACCGAGCTCCCGCCGAGTTCTGAGAACTGACGTTTTCTCCTGCCCCAGCCACGACCTCTCAGATCCCTATGCCAAGCGGAAGAGCCGCATCGCTTGGTTACGCCGATTCTGTTCGCCATGGACAACATGGAGGCTTGTTCACAGGTGGGGGCACCGGCCAGCACAATCCACTGGCGAGGGGGCACTGCGGCGGGCTCTGGCGGTTTCGAGGTGGACTGCTCCTTCGTCGCGATCCGGCTCAACCAGCTTCGGAGCGGCCGCGAGCAAGCCTCATGGTCGAGGCACACGTCATCCCAATCCCGGCGACGGCGGGAGAGAGATGACCAGGACCCACTCGGATCGGCGGGTCACAGCTGCTTGAAGTACCGGGCGACGGGCCAGCGCTCGTAGCCCATCGCCTCATAGGTGGCGCGCGCCGGAGCATGGCCTGCGTCCCCGCCGGTCTCGACCATGACCATCCGCATCCCGGCCCGCCTGGCGCGCTCATGCGCGTACTCCATCAGCGCTCGCCCGATGCCCTCGCGCCGATGCGCGGGATCGACGCACAGGATGTAGACCTCACCCATGGAGTCCTCGGGATGAATTCGGGTGCAGACCCACCCGGCGATCTCATCGTCGACGAGCGCGATGTCGCAGTTTCCCGTTTCTTCGTCGAGGACCCGGGAAAGATCTGCCCTCTGACGAACATCCCACCCATCCGGGTAGAAGTTGTCATACACGAAACGAGGCACGAAACCGCTGTCGAGGTCACCGCGCATCGCATCGAAAACCGAATCCCAGGCGCGGATCGACAGGTCGAGAACCCGCTCACGCATCGCGGCCCGGTAGGGGACGATTCTCACGCCGGAAACAGTCACACGGCAGACCCTACTGGGTGGGTTCGTCATTCCGCCGGCGGTCGGCACGGGAACGCCCCTCGTTCGCAGGCAGCGCCAAGCCGGAAACGTGCAGCTCACCCGATGGGCTCCCGTCTGCTGATCGCGAGACGGGAGCCCGGGGTGCGGAAGAGCGATGACGAAACGATCCGGTGTGACGTCAGGCGATGTGTTCGTCGAACCAGGCGATGAGCTTCTCGGGATGTTGTCCGAAGTAGTTGTAGACGTAGAAACGCTGGTTGGAGTCGTCAATCCACAGCAGTTCCTTGGTCTTCGTTCCCAGTGCGTCGAAGATCTCCTGGCCGTCCTGCTCGGCATTGACCAGGAAGTCCCGGCGCAGCTGGGTCATGAGCGTGGGCACCGTGACCGCGTGGGCGTGCGGGCGCGGCGTCTCCTCGTCCAAACGGAAGCCGGTGAGCTGACGGAGGCGCTCGTCGAGCATGCGGGCGGCCTCGGCCGGGTCCTGCCCGATGTTCTGGGCTCCGCGCTCGATGAAGGTCTTGCCCGAGACGACGTTGAGGAGGGCCAGGGCCTGCACGTCGGCGAACTCCTCGGGCCAGAAGTCCATTGCGATGATGGTGGAGTTGCCTCCCATGCAGCGACTGAACAGGCCGAGCTTCATCGCCGCCAGCTCGGGGCGGCTGCGCACGTAGCGCAGCGACCCGACCACGTCCCGGCTCTCCAGCAGGCCCAGCCCGCTGGTGACGCCGTTGGCGTCGCTGCTCAGGCCGCTGTTGCGCAGATCGTAGGTGAGGATGTTGTAGCCGGCGTCGTGCAGGTGGCGCAGCTCGGGCAGGAAGTCCACCTCGAAGCCGCCGAACATGGTGTTCCACGGCTCCAGGTGCCCGGGGAAGCCGTAGCGGTTGCAGGTCATGGGGTGGTTGACGATCAGGAGCCGGTCGGAGTCGGCGGGAATGAACCAGGCCTCCAGGGGCGTGCCGTCCATGGAGGGGAAGAAGACATCCTCGTAGTCCATGCCGACGTCGCTGGGTCGTTTGAGCACCGGGGTGCGGGCACCGTGGGCGAACATCTGGGCGTACTGCTCGACGAGCGCGTTCAGGGCCTCCCGGCCCTCGGCGCCGGTGGGCGCCTTGGCGGGATCGGGATCGGGGACGTCGTTCTGCCCCAGGTCCTTGTCAAACGTCGATCCGGTTGCCTTGCGAGTCGAAACCGATCATGGCGGTCATCTCCTGTCGTTTCTCAACATTGGTCCAGGTGGGTGAGCCGACGGTGCGCCGGCAGACCACCGATTCACATGAAGGACGGTTTGGGACCGTCCGTGCCGGGCTTGTTGATGCCGAGGTTCGTGCGGGCGAAGCGCTGGGGCTCCTCCAGGGCCTCGACGACGACCGCGGCGACGCTGCGCCGGGAGACCTCCGTGCCCTTGAACTGCTCGTCGCGTCCGGTGGTCTCGTAGTCGATCTCGTCGGCGTCGGTGAGCCAGGCCGGCCGCAGGATGGTGTAGTCGAGGTCGGAGGCCTCGATGACGTCGGCAGCCGCCCGGTAGCGGAGCAGATCCTGCCCGATCATCGCGTCGTTCCAGGTCTCGAAGGGCTCCGGAAGCTCGTGGTAGATCCCCAGGGATGTGACGAACACCAGGGGCTTGATGCCAAGCTCGTCCATGACCGAGACGATCACGCGGGCCTGCTCGTCGACGGGTCCGGACAGGTTGGCGTAGACGGCGTCGGCTCCCCGCATCGCCTCGGTGAGCGCCGGGGCGTCGAGAACGTCGGCTTCCACCACGCGCGAGGCGGCCGGTGGCGTCGGCACTCGCGAGGCGTTGCGCACCACGAGGGTGAGTTCGTGGCCGCGCTCGGCCAGCATGTCAACGGCGTGGCGCGCGATCTATCCGCCCGCCCCCAGAACCACGATCCTGCTCATCGGCATTCCTTCACATTTTTCATCCACGACTCGATCGAGCCTCCACGTCAGGCTGTCGCGCCTGCCCGTCCTGTATCAAAGGAACGCTACCCGGGGGATTGCCATCCCTTGGACAGCACTCGCCGGAATCCCGCGGATGGCATTCGCACACCATACGGCTCGATCCCGTCGAGGCCAGTTACCTGTTCTCGCTCGCACACGGAATCCGGCGACCCGCGTCGCCTCCACCACACGGCGATCCGAACGAGATGACGGTTCCTCCAGCCCGGGAGGCATCATCGCAGGGATGCCCGACGTGGCCGTCCTCGTCCTGTCCGGTTCGCTGGACATCATCGACTCCGACACGCTTGTCGCCCGCTGGCAGAATCACGACATCGCCCAGCACAGCTCTGGTAGAAAACGCTTCAACCATCCCCGGGTGGGGCAGATGACGATGCAGTTCCAAGCGCTCGCGGCCCCACGAATCCCCGGCCTCACTCTCTACTGTTACCCCCGGTCCCCGGGGATGAGGAAACGAACCGGTCCTTTGCGACCCTTCTGAGGCTTGTTCACAGGATGCTGGTTGAGCCAGCTCGTGAGCGCCAGCGAACGGCCGTGTCGAAACCACTCGGCAGAGCCGAGAAGCACACTCGGACCCCGGAGTCCTCAGACACCCACGGATGGTTTCGACTCGGACTGCTCCTTCGTCGCGGTCCGGCTCAACCAGCTTCGGAGAGGCCATGAACAAGCCTCCACGGCCCATCTGCCAGAGAATTTCCCCCACTGCGCACCCGAGAGGCTCCCGTGTCGAACAACGATCATGCGACGGATCCCAGAGGCTGGATCTTGTCCAATTCCTCACCCAGCACTTCCTTCTCGATTTCGAGGTCATAGTGCGACTGCAAGTTGATCCAGAATTGCGGACTCACCCCGAAGAAACGTCCCAGGCGCAGCGCCGTATCAGCCGTGATCCGGCGTTTGCCGTGCACGATCTCGTTGATTCGGCGAGGCGGCACCCCGATGGAGATCGCAAGCCGATGCTGAGTAATACCCATCGGATTCAGGAACTCCTCTACGAGGATTTCTCCTGGATGAACCGGAGCCATTTTGTTGTCCATTCTGGGCCTCCTAATGGTGGCCCATGATCTCAATTCCGCTCGGGTCCACCGGGGTTCACACGGAACACACCGCAGACCCGTCGCGTCACCAAACGTCCCAGGAGTACGGGCAGCGGCAGCGCGAACGACAGAATCATCTCTACCATTCAGGCCTTGCAGGGTCTACACTGAAGGGTATGTGGGAGGTAGACGTCACGTTGATCGCTGACTGGCTCAGGTCACTGGACCAAACCTCCTACGAACAGGTCATCGCTGCACTGGAGGTACTTCGCGATCGTGGTCCTTCACTCGGGCGCCCTCTCGTTGACACCATCACCGCTTCACGGCATCGCAACATGAAGGAGCTTCGCCCCGGCTCGGCAGGGCGATCCGAGGTTCGCATCCTTTTCGCCTTTGACCCCAAGCGCATGGCGATCTTACTGATCGCGGGCGACAAAGCTGGCAGCTGGACTCGGTGGTACAAGAGGAACGTCCCACTGGCCGATGATCTGTTCGACAAACATATCCGCGCATTGAGGAAGAGGCCAGAAAAGTGATGACGATTGACGATATTCTCGCCGAACGCTCCGTGGACCGCGGCCAAGTCGAGGCATACAAATCCCGGATGCTCGCAGAGGTTCGCGCCTATCGACTTCGAGAGCTCCGCGAAAATGCCGGATTGACGCAGGCGCAGTTGGCCGAACGCATCGGCGTCGGGCAACGTCAAATCTCCAAGATCGAGCACGGCGACCTCGACACCACGAAGATCGGAACGATCCGCCGCTACCTCGAGGCCATCGGCGGTAGCCTCTCACTCGAGTACGTCGCAGGAGACCTCAAAGTCGTGATCGATTGAGAGTTTGGAAGCATCTCCGTGTTGAGCCGACGCACCTCAGCACAAACAGCGACCCCAACGGCTTGCTCACAGCACTGACACGCTGCCAATGCAATGAAGTTTCCAGTGGAATACACTGAGACCTATTCATGAAGGCTTATTCACAGACGGCGAGCCAGCCAGGAAAACCCTTGGTCAACGCACACTTGGGAAGGGCCGTGAACAAACTTCACCGAGCCGGACCGCCCGTTCAGGGAAGCCACCCATGATTCGCTTGCCTTGTGGTCGTGTGCTTGCGCTACAGCGCAGGCGTTCGTCCACAAGGCAGGCATTTCTGTCGGGAAGGCCAGCGAACTACGGGAAGGCTGGCGGAAGACAAGAAGACCAGTCAATCGAGCAAAGACAGACACGAGGATAGTTTCAGCCAACGATGGAGTAAAGCTCATCGAAACCACGCTTTTTGGACAATCCTTGAGGCTTACTTAACGACCATCCTGAATCGCGCTCCGGCTAGGGAATTTACCGGCCAACACGCCGTCTGTAAATAAACCTCCTTGAGCCACACACGATTTACCCATTGCCACTTTCAGCACTCAGCCAAGATACGCTAAAGTTCACCGCTCCAGCTCGTTTCGACCGGATTTTTGCGACACATTTGAAATCGGGAGCTCCTCTCCGCGCTCTTCGTCAGGAAGGTTTGCAAAACTGGCCAAGTGCCTCCCGATCTTGTGGGCCTCGTCACTCTTTTCGCTTTCCTGCAACCATTCTTCAAGAGAAATGGAGAAATCTCCATCCTTGGTGATGATATCGAATCCCTCTTCCTCCTTGCATCTGACATAACGAATATCAGCCAGCGGAACGGTACGAGCAAGTTTACCCTTCTTGCGAATTTCATCTCGTGGAACACAGAAGAAAGAGTCAGCGGTGACACCCAGCAAGGAAGACTCTGCTTTCTTATTATTGCCGGTTTTCACTTCGGCGAGCACCCGCAGTTGATCGTAACAATCTGGTAGGACCCAACGAAGAAGGGCGATATCTCGGGCGACATCCCCGTCTGTTCTATAGACGGTCACCTCGGGCTTGTGGGGCTCAGGACGTGGCTGGATCGACTCGCGCAGCTCAGAGAGCTTCTCCGCCAAGGTGCGCACCTGCTCGATCCCTCGGGGCCTCGATGCCTCGGGCTTCTCTTTTTCAGAGTCCCCGGGCCGTCTCCCCGAAAACCTTTGACTCCATTTCACGCCCCTCTTCGAAGAGCCAGATTTGTCCCTCAGCAAGCAATAGCAATGCACAACACATTCGAGTTTTTCGAGGAGACCCAAACCCTCGGAACGAAAATCATAAATCTCTTTTGAAGCCGTTTTGATAGCGCGTTCAAGATGCTTCTCATCCTTAGACAAGGCGGCATCTTGCTTGTGAACTTGCACATACAAAACCTGATATCGAACCCAAGACCCCAGAGATGCAACCAGCGCAGCGGCTTTTCTTTCGATAGCCACCGCATTCTCCTCGAGGAATTTCCCGCCACCTCGGCAACATTCCCCAATATTACTTAAACACCCACTCAATTCTTTCTTGAAATTGTCAAAGAGTTCACGAAGGTCCGGTTCACGCATCTTGATTCTATCCCAGATTCGTGGGCCGACTTCACGGGCTTCCAAAGCCGACTCCAAACAGTCCTGACTAGTCTTTTCAAGAGCTTGCACTCGCGAATACTGTTCCTCTTCCAAGTTTTGAATGATTTTCTTCGTCAGCTTGATATTTTTGTCAATGCGGCAGGATAGCGAGGACAGTTGCAGCTGGATTGCCAGAAATGCTGCGGCAGGACCCATGGCGGCGAGCAGGCTGACCGCCTGCGCCCCGAAGGCGGGCGTCCATCGGATCAGATGAGCCACCTTCCCGCCACCGTCCGTCAGTGCGCCGAGATTCAGACCACTGGAAGTCATTGGCTTGAGAACTTGCAGTTTGGCCACTGTTTCCGGCGCCAAGCGGACAAGTCCTTGAACATTGGCAACACCTTGCAGGACCTGGACCGATGTGTTGCCGATCCCTGCAGCGATCGAGATTTTATCCAGCAGATCTTTGTCGTGTTCCTTATTCAAGCCCGTCAGCGGAGTCACATCGATCCCCGTCTGTGACCAGTCCCCGAACGCCAGGCCGAATTCAGGGTCTATCTCAATCACTGCGGGATCTTGCCCCAATGGCGCTTGAGATTCCTCCGACGCATCCTCGGCATCGGTCAGCGTGCCGGGTGCCGACTCGCCCATGTCATGTGTCTCAGATGCCTCACACATTGAACCTGAACTCCACGACGTCGCCGTCCTGCATGACGTAGTCCTTGCCCTCCAGGCGCATCTTGCCGGCCGCTTTCGCCGCTGCTTCGGAGCCTGCCGCCACGAGGTCGTCGAAGCTGACGACCTGGGCCTTGATGAAGCCCTTCTGGAAGTCGGTGTGGATCACCCCGGCCGCCTCGGGGGCCGTCGCTCCCTGGGGGATGGTCCAGGCCCTGGCCTCCTTGGGGCCCGCCGTCAGGTAGGACTGGAGGCCGAGGGTTTCGTAGCCGACCCTCGCCAGCACGTCGAGGCCCGGCTCGGCGATTCCCATCTCCTCCAGGAATGCGCGGCCCTCCTCCTCGTCCATCTCCACCAGTTCGGCCTCGAACTTCGCGTCGAGGAAGATCGCCTCGGACGGGGCGACGACCTGCCGCATTCGGTCCTTGAGGTCCTCGTCGGCCAGTTCGTCCTGGTCGCAGTTGAACACGTACAGGAACGGTTTCGCCGTGAGCAGGAACAGGTCGCGCAGCAACTCCATGTCCAGCCCCGAACCGTGGATCCGCTTCCCGGATTCGAGGACCTCGACGGCCGCCCGCATGGCCTCCAGCTTCGGGCGCGACTCCTTCTTGATCCGCGCCTCCTTCTCCACACGCGGCAGCGCTTTCTCCAAGGTCTGGAGGTCGGCGAGGATCAGTTCCGTGGTGATCGTGTCGATGTCGCCGGCCGGATCCACCTTCCCGTCGACGTGCGTCACGTCGACGTCCTCGAAGACGCGGGTCACCTGGCAGATGGCGTCGGCCTCACGGATGTTGGCGAGGAACGCGTTGCCCATGCCCTCACCCTTCGACGCGCCCCGGACGATGCCCGCGATGTCCACGAAACTCACGGTGGCGGGCACGATGCGCTGCGAGTCGAAGATCCTCGCCAGCACCGGCAACCGGGAATCCGGCACCCCCACCACACCGACGTTCGGTTCGATCGTCGCGAACGGGTAGTTGGCCGCCAGCACGTCGTTGCGGGTCAGCGCGTTGAACAGGGTCGACTTGCCGGCGTTCGGGAGGCCGACGATTCCAATGGTGAGAGCCACGAGCGACGAGTCTACGGCACGCCACCCCGGGAGACGGACCGTCGCGCCGGCAAAAAATATTTACGAACCTCTTGCGTTTCCCAAATACCGTGGGTTAGGGTTTCCTCAGTGAACGACACAGTTGGTCACAGGTGTTCAGGACCACCGCTACGCGCTATGCCACAAGCGCTCGGCAGGCCCGCCGCACCGGCCTTTTTCTCTCCTTCGGCCGGGTTCGCAGGCGGGCCTGCACACTGTTTCCAGGGGTTCCGCCGGGTGGTTTCGACACGCCCCGCTCGCTGACGCTCACAGGCCGGCTCAACCAACTTCATCCCGCCAGGTAGGCGCGCAGCGCCGCGGCCAGATGATGCGGGTCATCCACCCCGCACATCTCCCGGGCCGAGTGCATCGACAACAGCCCGATGCCGACGTCCACCGTCACCATTCCCAGCCGCGTGGCGGTGATGGGGCCGATGGTGGAGCCGCACGGCATCGCATTGTTGGACACGAACACCTGCGACGGCACCCCTGCGGCCTCGCAGGCGCGCAGCCACAGCGCCTCACCCACCGCGTCAGTGGCGTAACGCTGATTGGCGTTGACCTTGAGCATGGGGCCGCCGTTGGGGACGAGATCGACTCGCGGGTCGTGGTGCTGGGGGTAGTTGGGGTGAACCAAGTGCCCGGCGTCCGCCGAGACACAGGAACCGCGGGCGTACAGCGCCTTCGTCGCGTCGAGATCACATCCGGCGACGGACGTGATCCGCTCCAGCACGTCCTCGAGGAACGGCCCGGCCGCCCCGGAGCTGGTGGCGGAGCCGATCTCCTCGTGGTCGAAGGCGGCCAGCACCACCAGGTCGTCGCCGTCGCCCAGGTCCTCGATGGCCGTCAACCCGGCATGGGTGCTGGAGAGGTTGTCCAGGCGAGACGAGGCGAAGAACTCGTCGTGCAACCCGAAACGCCCCGGAGGCTGTGAGAGGTAGGTGAACAGGTCGTGCCCCAGGACGTCGCTGGGCCTCACCCCGGCCTGTTCCGCGAGGGCCGCCAGCAGATCGGGCTCGGCGTCGAGGGTGAAGACGGGCTGGGTGTGGGTCTGCCGATCGAGCCTGAGACCGTCATTGACCGACCTGTCCAGGTGGATGGCCAGCTGCGGAAGCCTGGCCACGGAGTCCAGATGCACCAGGTGCTGGGCGCCGTCGCGGGTGACGATGCGCCCCGCGATGCCGAGTTCCCGGTCCAGCCACGAGTTCAGCAGCGCACCGCCGTAGATCTCGACGGCGATCTGCCCCCATCCGCGGAAGGAGAAACTGGCCTCGGGTTTGACCTTCAGCGCAGGGGAGTCGGTGTGGGCACCCACGACGCGCAATCCGGTGGCCTCGTCGATGCGTTCCGGTTGCCGCCAGGCGATCACCGCGCCGTGCCGCACGACGAAGAACCGGCCGGCGCCCTGCGGGAACCGGCCCTTCTCGTCGACCGGGACGAAACCGGCATCGGCAAGGCGCGACGCCATGCTCCAGGCAGCGTGGTAGCTGGTCGGGGAGGCCGTCACGAAGGCGGCCAGGTCATCCAGGTGGGAGGAAGGATTCGCGAACACGATCCCATTCAACACCCCACCCCCGACAAAACGCCCCGCATGGTGCGGTCGCCCCCGTTGAGGAACGCTCGCTGCTGCATCCCCGCATACGCGATGGGGTGCGTGGGTGGACCCGCTCTGCCCAAGGCCGGGGAGCTGCATCCCCGCATACGCGATGGGGTGCGGCGAAAAATGTCGGTGCCGTCTGTCACCCTTCCCTCATGGACACTTCCTCACTGCTTCTGGCCCTGGCGGCGCTGCTGGTCGGCGTGGCCCTCGGTTTCCTGCTCGCCCGCCAGAGCGCCGCCACCCGCACGGCCCGCGCCGAGGCGGAACGCGACGCCGCCGTCAAACGGGCCGCGGACGTCACCGCGGACCGCGAACAGCTCGCCCACCAGTTCCGGGCGCTGTCGGCGGATGCCCTGGAGAAGCAGACGAAACAGGCCGACCGCGCCGCGGAACTGCGCCTGACCCCGATATCCGAGGCGCTGCGGCAGCTCCAGCAGCGCCTGGCGGAGGTGGAGAAGCAGCGCACCGCCCTGGCCGCGGAGCTGAAACAGCAGGTGGAGGGGGTCCGGGTCTCCGGCGAGGCGGTGCGGAAGGAAGCGGCGTCACTGGCGACGGCGCTGCGCGCCCCACACGTGCGGGGCGCCTGGGGTGAATCCAGTCTGCGGCGGATCGCGGAGGTCGCGGGGCTGGTGGAGCACTGCCACTTCGAGACCCAGACCAGCTACACATCCTCCGAGGGCAACCGTTTGCGCCCCGACATGCGCATCGACCTGGACGGCGGCCGGGCGGTGTTCGTGGATTCGAAGGTGCCCCTGTCGGCCGTGTTGGAGGCCTGCCAGGCGGAGGACGAGGAGGAACGCGCCGCGCACCTGCGGCGCTTCGTCAGACACGTCCGCACCCACATCGACCAGCTCTCCGCCAAGGAGTACTGGGCCCTCGACGCCGGCAGTCCCGAGTTCGTGGTGCTGTTCCTCGGAAGCGACGAGTTCTACCGCCTCGCCCTGGAACAGCAACCCACTCTGCACGAGTACGCCGCCGCCCGCCGGATCACCCTCGCGGGCCCGGGCCTGCTGATCCCGCTGCTGCAGATCATCTCCCACGGGTGGCGGCAATCCCGGCTGGCGGAGTCGGCGACGAGGATCAGCGCGCTCGGACGCGAGCTGTACTCCCGGCTGGCGACCCTGGGGGCACACTTCGAGAAACTGGGCGCGTCCATCAACGGCACGGTCAAGAACTACAACGCCGCAATGGGCACGCTGGAGTCACGGGTGCTGGTCTCGGCGCGACGGTTCCGGGCGTTGGACGTCTCGATGGATGAACTGCCGCGCCTGAGCTCCGTCGACGAGGGGGCCCGGACCCCCGTCGCCCCGGAGCTGACAGCTCCTCCGGACGCGGGGTGAAGGACCCCGTCGGCGGCGGCACCTCGTCTCTTTCCGCGAACCGATTGAGCCGATCCGTTCACCGGCTTCCCCGGGTCGGCTCAACCAGCCCCGGGAGGAGCACCCACGTCGTCTCCACAACCTGGAGTATCTACTGCTGGTAGAGACGCGACACCCTGGGAGCGATCAGGCAGGGCACCTCGTAGGTGATGGTGCCCATCAGGTCGGCGAGTTCCTCCATGGTGATCTGCTCGTCGCCCTGACGGCCGAGCAGCACCACCTCGTCACCCACCGCGACCTGCGGATCGTCGGGACCGAGGTCGATCATCGTCTGGTCCATGCACACCCGGCCCGCAATCGGGTAGGAACGCCCACCCACCAGCATGCGTCCGCGGTTGCTGAACAGCCGCGAATAGCCGTCGCCGTAGCCGACGGGCACGGTGGCGATCCACGTGTCACAGGGGGCGGTCCAGGTGCGGCCATAGCCGACGGTCTCCCCCTTGGGGACGCGTTTGAGGAACGAGACCCGCGACGTCCATGTGGCGGCGGGGGTCAACCCCTCCCAAGTGGTGGAGGAGTCGGCTCGGTAACCGTAGGCGATGATCCCGGGGCGGATCAGGTTGGTGCCCGTCAGGTCGTGGCCGAGCACCGCCCCGGAGTTCCCGGCGTGGACGTAGGGAATCTCGCCAACGGCGTCGCGGATCTCGTCCACGACGGCGAGGAACCGGGCGAGCTGGTCCCTGGTGAACTCCTCCCCCTCAGGGCAGTCACTGATCGGCAGGTGGGTGAACACGCCCTCGAGGATCAGATTGGGGCTGTTCCTGATCTGCGTGGCCAGGGCGACGGCCTCGTCGGGTTGGACGCCGACGCGTCGCATGCCCGTGTCGACCTTCAGGTGCACGGGATGCCGGATGCCGGCACGTTCGGCGGCCTCCTGGGCTGCCCTCACCCCCGCGGCATCGCCGACGGAGATGGTCAGGCGAACCGCCAGGGCGCGGTCCAGTTCCTCGGGAAAGCAGGGGGAGAACTTGAGGGCGGGAAGTTCGACACCCCCCTCGCGGAGCTGTTCGGCCTCGGACACCTCGGCGACGCCGAGCCACTGGGCGGAACCCACGGACTCGACGTGCCGGGCGACGGGAACTATCCCGTGCCCGTAGGCGTTGGCCTTGACGGGAAGGAGGACTGCACGGCCGGGGTTGCGTTCACTCGCCAGGGCAAGATTCGCGTCGATGGCGGCCAGATCTACGTTGAGCTGGGAAGGACACATACCCTCATTCTGGCGCACATGTCGAGACCGCGGGGTGGCGGTGTCGGTTTCGAGTGGCACAATGGCACCCATGTCAAACAACCAGTGGACCGGCGCCCAGGATTGGAACGCCCAGCCCCAGCAATCGAACGCCCAGGATTGGAACGCGCAGTCGGCCCAGGAGTGGAACGCACCCGGGCAGCAGCCCGCCCAGGAGTGGGGGGCCCAGTCCCAGGATCAGACCACCGTCCAACCCGCAGCCCAGGATTGGAACGCGCCCGCGCACGATCAGACCTCCGTGACCGCGGCGCAGGACTGGAACGCCCAGCCCCAGCAGTCCGTCCCGTCAGCCCCGGAGTGGGGCACCCCGGGACAGGAGAACACCGCCCAGCAGAACATGCAGGACTGGAACCAGCAGGCGGCCTGGGGGGCGGCCCAGCAGGCGCAGCCCCAGCAGCAGCAGTGGGGCGGCCAGCAGCAGGCTGCTGCTCCCTACGGCGGCCAGCAGCAGTGGAGCGGCCAACCGCAGGCCCCGTCCGGCCTCGGGGCGCTCTTCGACTTCGGTTTCAAGGGCAGCCTGTTGAAGGGCAGTCTTGGCGCCGTCTACATGATCTCCACCATCGCAGTCGGGGTCATCGTCCTCGTCACCCTCATCAACGGGATGGTCTCCCCCATGGGCCTCGCGTTCGGTAACGGTAGCGTAGCTCCGACCCAGATCATCTGGGCCCTGCTGGCCCCGATCTCCGCGGGCCTGATCGCGCTGATCCTGATCCGCGCGATCCTGGAAGCTCTGGCATCGGTGGTCAAGAAGAACGACGACACCCAGGAGTGATCTCCTCCCCACGTCTCCAGGCCGGGCCCCCACGGGCCCGGCCTTCTCGTTCCCCGGAGGTCAGAACAGCAACGCCAGGGCGGGTTCCGCGAGGATCTCGGCGACGTCGTGGAGGAACCGGGAGCCCTGCTCACCATCGATGATGCGGTGGTCGAAGGAGACGGCCAGGGTGGTGACCCAGCGCGGCACGACCCTCTCCTCCGGGCCGGCGCCCACCACCCAGGGGCGGCGCTGAATGGCGCCCATGCACAGGATCGCCGACTCGTCGCCGTTGATGATGGGGGTTCCCGCATCGACCCCGAAAACCCCGACGTTGGTGATGGTGAAGGTGCCGCCCGCGTAGTCGGAGGGCTGGAGTTTGCCGTCCCGGGAGACGGCGACGAGCTGGTTGAGGGCCCGGCACAGCTCCAGCAGGCTGAGGTCCTGCGCCGCCTTGATGTTGGGCACCATCAACCCCCGCGGGGTGGCGGCCGCGACGCCGAGGTTCACGTCCCGGTGGTAGACGATCTCGCGGTTCTCCTCGTCCCAGGACGTGTTGAGGTCGGGGTTGCGGCCCAGCGCCAGGCACACCGCCTTCGCGTGGATCAGCAGCGGCGAGACCCGCAGACCCGCGAACTCCCGCCGCGCCCTGAGGGTCTCGACGAACTCCATCGTGCCGGTGACGTCGGTGGTCAACCACTCGGTGACGTGGACGTGGGTGTTCACGGAACGCACCATCGCCTCGGCGGTGACCTTGCGCACCCCCTTGATGGGAACGCGACGTTCCCCGCGACCCCCCGGGCCGCGCGGCGACCCGAAGCCGTGGCTCCGCGGTCCCGGGTCCTGGAAACTGGCGGCGTCGTTGACGACCCTGCCCTGCGCGGGCTCCTCCCTGACACCCTCCCCCGCTGCACGGGACCGTTCGAAGATCCACGCGGCCTCGACGTCGGCGCGGGTGATGGTGCCCTCCGGCCCGGTTCCCGCGACCTTCCCGAGGTCGACCCCGAGGTCGCGAGCGTACTTGCGCACCGGCGGTTTGGCCCGCGCGGACTGCGGGTCGGAGGCCAGCACCAATGTCGATTCGGTGGGAGCGTCACCCGTCTCCGGCAACGGATCACCGACGGGAGCGGCAACGACCCGGCCCGCGGGATCCACGTCGTCGGGACGCCGCGACGGCTCACGGGAGGCGTAGCTCTCCCCCAGCCCCTGGAGGGCGGCCTCCGCATCCCGACTAGTAGTGCTTCTGCGGCGGCGCCTCGACCTGGCGGTTTCGTCGCGCGGCCCGTAGCCGACGAGGGTCGGGGGCTCCTCCCCGCCACCCTCGACGCCGTCCTCGATCTCGACGATGGCGGTGCCGACCTCCACCGTGACCCCCTCCGCCACCAGCAGCGACGTCACGGTCCCGGCGTAGGGCGAGGGCAGCTCCACCAGCGACTTGGCGGTCTCGATCTCGACGAGCACGTCGTTGACGTCGACCTCCTGCCCGGCGGCGACCCGCCAGGCCACGATCTCGGCCTCCGTGAGACCCTCACCGGGGTCCGGGAGAAGGAACTGGCGTTTCATCATCACTCCTTGTCTCCTGTACTCACCAGGCGAGGGAACGGTCGAGGGCGTCGAGGATGCGGTCGGTCGACGGCAGGAACTCGTCCTCCAGGCGCGAGGGCGGGTAGGGGATGTCGTAGCCGGTGACGCGCAGCACCGGGGATTCCATGTCGTAGAACAGGTCCTCGTGGAGACGGGCGGCGATCTCCGCGCCCAACCCGAGGGTGCGGGGTGCCTCGTGGACGACGACGGCGCGGCGGGTGCGGCGCACGGAGGCGGCGAGGGTGACCCAGTCGATGGGCGCGAGGGAGCGGAGGTCGACGACCTCCACCGAGGTACCCTCCTCGGCGGCGACGGCGGCGGCGTCCAGGCAGGTGCGGACCATCGGCCCCCAGGCGACGAGGGTCGCGTCGGTTCCCTGCCGGAGGATCCCGGCCTGGTGCATGGGGGCGGGCCGCTGCTCGGTGTTCACCTCGCCCTTGACGTGGTAACGGCGTTTGGGTTCGAGGAAGATCACCGGATCCGGGGAGGCGACGGCCTGCTGGATCATCCAGTGGGCGTCGTGCGGGTTGGAGGGGGTGACCACCTTCAACCCGGGGGTGTGGCAGAAGTAGGCCTCCGGGGATTCGGAGTGGTGTTCGACGGCCCCGATGCCGCCGCCGTAGGGGATGCGCACCACCATCGGCATCGGTTGCCGCCCGGCGGTGCGGGCGTGCAGTTTCGCGACCTGCGTGACGAGCTGGTCGAAGGCGGGGAAGACGAAACCGTCGAACTGGATCTCGGCCACCACGCGGTAGCCGCGCATCGTCAGCCCGACGGCCGTGCCGATGATTCCTGATTCCGCCAGCGGCGAGTCGATGACCCGGTTGGTTCCGAACTCCGCCTGGAGGCCTTCGGTGACGCGGAACACGCCGCCGAGTTTCCCGACGTCCTCGCCGGCGATCAGGACCTTCGGGTCGGCCTGGAGGGCGCGGCGCAGACCCAGGTTGATGGCCTTGGCGATCGTCATACTGCTCATGCCTGCTCCCCTGCCGCCCATTCGGCGTACTCGCGGCGCTGCGCCTCGAGGGCGACGGTGTTCTCGGCGTAGACGTTGTCGAACAGTTCATCCATGGTCAGGTCCGTCAGTTTCGGGATGGCGGCGCGGATCTCGGCGCCGAAGTCGCGGGCGTCGGCGTCGAGAGCGGCCAGCCAGGCGTCGTCGATGACCCCCTGCCGTTTCAGGTGGGTGGTCAGGCGGGCGATGGGGTCGCGGCCGGCCCACTCGGCGGTTTCCTCGTCGGGCCGGTACTTGGTGGGGTCGTCGGAGGTGGTGTGGGCGCCCATTCGATAGGTGAACGCCTCGATGAAGGTGGGCCCCTCGCCCTTGCGGGCGCGTTCCAGGGCCCAGCGGGTGACGGCGTGGACGGCCAGCACGTCGTTGCCATCCACCTGCACCCCGGGGAATCCGAATCCCCGGGCGCGCTGGAACAGCGGGATCCGCGACTGCAACGCGATGGGTTCGGAGATCGCCCACTGGTTGTTCTGGCAGAAGAAGACGACGGGGGCGTTGTAGCTGGCCGCGAACACGTAGGCCTCGTTGACGTCGCCCTGGGAGCTGGCCCCGTCGCCGTGGTAGGCGATCACGGCCGCATCGTCGCCGTCGTCGTTGCCGACGAGGCCGTCGAGCTGCAACCCCATGGCGTAGCCGGTGGCGTGGAGGGTCTGGGAGCCGATGATGATCTGGTAGTTGCGGAACCGGTCGAGCTGGTCCCAGGCCCCGGCGTCGCAGCCCCGGAACAGGGCCAGAATCTGCTGAAAGGGCAGGCCGAGAGCGAGGAAGACGGCGTGTTCCCGGTAGGTGGGGAAGACGACATCGCGGGCACCGAGGGCGTGGGCGGAGCCGACCTGCGCGGCCTCCTGCCCGAGGGCGGGCGGCCACAAACCGAGTTCCCCGTGCCGTTGGAGGGCCGTGGCCTCGGTGTCGAAACGCCTTGCCAGCACCATGTCCCGCAGGTACTGGGTCAGGTCGTCGTCGGTTCCCCCGAAGGAGAACCCGGGGTTCTCGACGCGCTGCCCGTCGGGGGTCAGCAACTGCACCATGTCGTGATTCATGACCTCTCCTAAAAACCTACGCAACCGTAGCCTACGGGGGCGTAGGTTTCCTCCGAAGGTCGAGAACCTACAATTCCTCCGACGAGATTTGTTGGTTCCACCCATCCGCCCCCGGAAGCCGTCCCGCGCCCTCGCACGCGACACGAGGCGCGCGAGTGTCATCTTTTTGGTTGACGCGGGCCCGGTGCATGTCATTCGCTCGCGGGTATTGCTCGAAGTCGGGTCGGTTCTGGCCAAGTCCCGGGGCGGGACATCTCGATCCCTCGTACGGCCCGGGGTTGCGGATGCCGGGGTTCTTTCGGTCGGGTTCTGTATCCGGGGGTTCGGCTCGGCGGGCACGAGTGTCGCCGTTGAACTGCAGGAAGGGAACTGCTGATGTCCCAGTGGAAGATCGTACCCAAGGCCGTGAAGGCGATGCTGCTGGAGGTTTCCGAGCAGCAGAAGGGCCTGGCCGCCACTTTTTCCGAGGAAGAGCTCGGAGCCGTCGAGGCTGCTCTGTCGTGGTGCCCGCAGGTTGCCGGACACATTCCGGTTGCGCTGAAGCGGGTGATGGAAACCCAGAAGAAGAACCTGCACGCGGTGGCGTCGCACGTGAACGCCGGAATTGTGGGGGTGGGAAATGCAACGATCTCTTACGAGCAAGCGCAGCAGGAGATGGCAGGCAACTTCGAGAGGGAGATGTTCAAATCTGCGGCATCCGGAGATTTCTCGTATTTCGAGCAATACGGCTACAAGGGTGAGGAGTAGGACATGCCGGGCGAGAATGCCCCAGTGGATGAAACTGGCCTGATAAACCCAGACGCATTTCCCTGCAAGCCGGAAACCTTGGATCCCGAGACGATCAATTCTGCCGGCGATTCCTCGAGTTCCATGGGCATCGATGTCGTTTCACGGACGACCGCGATCAGGGAGTCGTGGTCCAGGTTACCGGACATCTACGAGTCTCCGGAGCAGGAGCAGGTGTATGGTTTGATGCTGAAAACCACTCTTCCCTCCTTCGACATCAGGGCTGCACTGGTGATATCGGGATCGGCCATCCAGGATTATGCCAGCACGATGGTCACGATCAAAAAGGATCTTCAGGACCTGGAGGAGGCTGCGAAGAAGTTCCGGGAGGAGGCTCAAGCCGGGTACGATGAACAGGTGCCGGATTCGAGAATCACGATTCCGCGGCCTGCCGGTGTGGGGTGGAGTGGCGGCGCGCCGCCATTGAAGACGGAGAAGACCGATTGGCGACGCCATCAGCACGCCGTCGACAAGAACAACGAGTTCGTGGCGAAGTACAACGCGATCTACGTGAAGATCACCCAGGCCGTCAGCGAGTGCGCGGACAGGATCAACAAAACGGACTCGACGGTGTGCATTCCGGCTCCCCCGGCCCCCACCCTCGAAGAACTGGAGCAGATGGGCCCCATGCCGTGGGGAGCCCCCGGGGAACGCCAGGCGAAGAACTGCGCTGATTCCTTCAACATGGGGGCCAGCCGGTTCTTCCAGGAAGCCTGGGACAACGCCACGCGCCTCGCGGGTTTCGACGAGCACGGCTGGAGCATCGGGAACACGTGGAACACGATCTGGGGCGGTGCGGTGGGCATCACCGACCTGGGTACCTCGCTGGTCGTATCCGTTGCCGTGGCCCCCTTCGCCGCGTGGGGAGGGTACAAGCCCAGCGAGTGGGAACGCGAACGCATGGAGGTCTTCGTGCGCGCCGGGGCGAGCTTGGTGGGTTTCGATCTCGATGCCCACTGGAACGGCGAGGACGGCTGGCACAAGTGGAAGAGCGATCCCGTCGCCACCGGAACCGAGCTGGGCCTCGGGCTCTTCGGGAAGGCCGCCGCCTTGAAAACCTTGGGCAAGCTCGGTCTGCTTCCCAAAATTCCGCACCCGACCACGTATCTGCGCAACCAGATCCCGAAATTCGCAACCGGCCTCACGAACCTCAGCGCATCCGTCAAGGAATGGATGCACAAGGGTAACCAGAAGATCTTCGAAGGACTCGACAAACTCGGCGAGGCGGCCGACAACCTGGCCGACGAGATCCGCAAGAGACACGGTCGGCAGCCCGCCTACGCCGGCCCACCCGGCAATGGGCGCAGGGGAATCACCCGCAATTCCGATGTCGTTCATCACACCGCGGATCCCACCCCCGGTACCGGCAAGCGCTCCGAGAGCCAAGCCAAACCACGTCGGGCCGCCGATGATCCCCGCCAAGATGCCGGCGATCATCAGACTCATGGTTCTGACGGGAACGACCCCGCAGCCCTGAACTCCGCATCAGGTCGCACACCTGAGCACCTGCCCCCGGGAACGAACCCCGCCTACTATCCTGATGGCCTACCGCACCCGGATCCCCACATGGGCAACGAGTGGACCGGCGATACAGGACCCGGATTCGACAAGCCTCGAACCCCGGCCACGGGAGATTCCGATGGCGGCCCCGGGGAATGACAGACCCGCAACCGCGGGATGTCCAAGGCGGCCGCCGAGTACCAGAAGCACGTCACCGGGGTCGATCACACCCTGAACGCGAACGAGAAGAGTTTCGCGATACAGGAGTACATTGTCCGCAAATCCGACGGACAATCAGTCGACTTCGATAGCCACGTCTGGCGCAGGGACGGCAACGGAAACCCACAGGAGGTCTTCCTCGAGGCCAAGAACAAATACGGCTGGCTCTTCGGAAAATCAAAAGGTCTGAAGCCAAAACGCATCCAAACCATGAACGACTTCTACGAGCAAATGGCGCGCCAACTGGAAGTAATGCCGGAAGGAGCAAAACTCGAATGGCACTTCCAGGAAAAAATTGTCGCAGACGAGGTTCGAAGAGGACTACCTCTAGACTTGCAAGGCCAAGTCGACATCTACTTCAACCCAAGCTGAAGCAGCACCCAGCCATGGACGACGAGCCTCACGAAACAAGAACGAGCGTATTTGAACTTCACATCACCGGACACATGACCCCAGAACATCCCGAAAGAAAGGAATGAATGAAAAATGACAAACCACGACACGCGTGAAACCCCTCTTGAATGGCACGGCTTCACCGCCATCTGGTTCAACCCAGACGGGAAACTACGAGACTTCACCCCCGGGGTATCCCGATTCCTCAAGGATGCAGAAGAAATAGTTCCGGACTCGAGAGGGAACTGGTTCATCATCGAGGAGAACAGCACCGACGCCGAGGTCATCGCATCCGCCATCTCAACCAGAAAGGTTCCAGGCACTCGAAAACTGGACGGCTCACCGGTCTATTCCGAAGGCGTCTCAGGTGAGGCCTACCTCGATGGCGACCCCGACAACCTCGAGTCGGACAACTCCGTGGGACGGTTCCGGCTTCACAGGGCTGTCGATCGGGCTGGGCAGCAGACGTTCGATCTCATTCTTCACAGATCGACCTTCCCCATGCTGTCCGACCTGGTCCGCTCAGCTGCCAAACACCTCCACCCCGACTACATCTCCGGAAGCAACATTGCTTTCAACCAGGACATGATCAACGCCCGAACCGCCTCAAAGCGCGCGGTTTCCCTCGTCGGACTCGTCTCCTGGATACGCGGTCTCCACCCCCAAGAACTCGCAGGCTACCCCGTGACCAACGTCGAAGAATACGAAGGCGGTCTGTACTTCGAGGCCATCTCCGACCAAGCCGGCACCACCCTCGCCCAACTCGCCGACCACCTCGAACACATCGGCACCCGCCACACACTCGGCCTCCCCCCCGAACGCAGCAGCTCGGTATGGCCCAACCGCCC
>NZ_LR027842.1:2858463-3098291 GCF_900607225.1 [Pseudopropionibacterium] massiliense
CCCCCACGACATGGTTTCGACACGACCCACTCGCTGCCGCTCGCAGGTCGGCTCAACCAGCTCCAAGGAGAACAAAGCCGGGTGATGGGGTCAGACCAGTTCGGCGACACCGGGGCCGTCGTGGGTCTCGATGCGGCCCAGCACCCAGGCGTCGATTCCCCGCGACCCCAGCAGCGCGACGGCCGCGTCGACGCCGGTCTCGGGCAGGATCGCGACCATGCCGACGCCCATGTTGAGGGTGGCCTCGATGTCGGCCTGCGAGATCCGTCCCGCCTGCTGCACGAGCCGGAAGATCGCGGGCGGGGTCCAGGAGTCGCGCTCCAGCCGGGCCCTCCGGCCCGCCGGGATCACGCGCGCCAGGTTGGCGGCCAGCCCGCCCCCCGTGATGTGGCTGAAGGCGTGACACTCGACCTCGCGGATCAGCGCGAGCACGTCGAGGGCGTAGACCCTGGTCGGGGTGAGCAGCTCCTCGCCGAGGGTGCGGCCGAGTTCGTCGATGTGCATCTCGAGGCGCCAGCCGGCCTGTTCCAGCAGCACGTGCCGCACCAGCGAGTAGCCGTTGGAGTGCAGCCCGGAGGAGGCCATCGCCAGCACCACGTCCCCGGCCTCGACGCGGTCGGCACCGAGGATGGCGTCGCGTTCCACCACCCCGGTGGTCGCGCCCGCGACGTCGTACTCACCCGGGCCGAGCAGCCCGGGATGTTCGGCGGTCTCCCCGCCGACCAGGGAGCAGCCCGCCGCGACGCAGGCGTCGGCGATGCCCGAGACGATGGCGGCGATCCGTTCGGGAACCACCCTGCCGCAGGCGATGTAGTCGGTGACGAACAAGGGTTCTGCGCCACAGACCACGAGGTCGTCGACGAGCATGCCGACCAGGTCGAAGCCGATGGTGTCGTGGCGGTCGAGGGCCTGGGCGATGGCGACCTTCGTGCCCACCCCGTCGGTGGAGGTCGCGAGCACCGGATGGGCGTATCCCTTCAGCGCCGAGGCGTCGAAGAACCCGGCGAAGCCCCCGAGCCCACCCAGCACCTCGGGGCGGCGGGTGCGGGCCACGGATGCCTTCATGAGTTCGACGGCGCGGTCACCGGCCTCGATGTCGACCCCGGCGGCGGCGTAGGCGGACTGGCTCATTTCTCCTCCAGGTGAAGCAGCTCGGCCTGGCCCTTCGGGACCGCTATCGGGTAGCGGCCGTCGAAACAGGCGCGGCAGAGGTCGGCGGCGGGACGGTGGGTGGCCTCGGTGAGGGCGTCGAGGGAGATGTAGCCCAGGGAGTCGGCCCCCAGCGACCGACAGATCTCGTCAACCCCCAGCCCGGGCGCGATCAGCTCGGCGCGGGTGGCGAAGTCGATGCCGTAGAAGCAGGGCCATTCCACGGGCGGCGAGGAGATGCGCACGTGCACCTGTTTCGCCCCGGCCTCGCGGAGCATGCGCACCAGGGCCCGCTGGGTGTTGCCGCGGACGATGGAGTCGTCGACCACCACGAGCCGTTTGCCCGCGATGACCTCCTTCAACGGGTTCAGTTTCAACCGGATGCCGAGCTGCCGGATGGTCTGGCTGGGTTGGATGAACGTGCGGCCCACGTAGGCGTTCTTCACCAGTCCGAGGCCGAAGGGAATGCCGGAGGCCTCCGCGTAGCCGACGGCCGAGGGGGTGCCGGAGTCGGGGGTGGGAATCACCAGGTCGGCCTCCACGGGGTGTTCGCGGGCGAGGATGCGGCCGATCTCGACGCGGGTGGCGTGGACGCTGCGTCCCGCGATGGTGGTGTCGGGGCGGGCCAGGTAGACGTACTCGAACAGGCAGCCCTTCGGCCTGGCCTCGGCGAAACGCCGGCTGCGCAGCCCCGCCTCGTCGATGGCGATGAACTCGCCGGGCTCCACCTCGCGGACGAAACTGGCGCCGACGATGTCGAGGGCGGCGGTCTCGGAGGCCACCACCCAGCCGGTGGCGAGCCTCCCCAGGACCAGGGGGCGCACGCCCTGCGGGTCGCGGGCGGCGAACAGGGTCGTCTCGTTGATGAAGGTCAGGCAGAAGGCCCCGCGCAGCCTGGGCAGCACCGTCATGGCGACCTGCTCGATCGGTTCGGTCCCGAACGAGGACATCAGCGCGGTCACCAGCGAGGTGTCGTTGGTGGAGTCCATGGTCTTCTTCTCGGGGACCCGCTGGCCGGGGTCGAGTTCGCGGAGCCAGGACTCCAGTTCGTGGGTGTTGGTGAGGTTGCCGTTGTGGGCCAGCGCCAGGCCGCCGTTGCGGGTGGCGCGGAAGGTCGGCTGGGCGTTGTGCCACACCGAGGCGCCGGTGGTGGAGTAGCGGGTGTGGCCGATGCCGAGCCGCCCACGCAGGGACGTGAGGGTGGCCTCGTCGAAGACCTGGGAGACCAGCCCCATGTCCTTGAACACGGTGATCCGCTCCCCCGTCGAGACCGCGATGCCGGCGGATTCCTGGCCGCGGTGCTGGAGTGCGAAGAGCCCGTAGTAGGTCAGCTGGGCCACGTCCTCGGATGGGGCGAAGACCCCGAAGACGCCGCAGGCGTCCTTCGGGCCGTGGTCGACGGGGTCGAGATCGAGGGATAGTCGGCCATCAGGTCGGAGCACCGACTCAGCTTATCGCGGGTTCGTCGGTAACCCACATCCCCGACGGACCCCGGGACCGACAAGCCGGGCCGCACGCCACTCATCCCCCGGCCCCGCGACCCGGCAGGACTCCAGAGACTTCGCCGGAATCCCGCATCCACTCTGACCAGAATGCCAAGCAGCGTCTGAATCACACGAGTGGCCCATTCCCCAAAAGTTGGCATCCGGTCGACCTGCTGGCGAGAACCTCATAGTTTTGAATCAGGTCGGCACAGGGTCAACCAAGGAAAAAGGAGTAACCATGTCCGACATGAATTTCCTGAAGGAAGTCGCTGATCACGAGCTCTCGCAGTCCGAGAAAACCCAGGCCGGCGGCCTCTGGACCGTCCCCGGCACCCGCACCATCGGCGCCGTCTGCACCGTTTCCTGGGAGTGCCATGGTTTCATTTGCGGCTTGTTCAAGTGACCCAGCGGAATGACTCTACCGGCGGTGGGGTCGTGAGGGCATTCTCGCCCCCCACCGTCACTCACCACCACACAGGAGCCCAATCATGCACCCAACAGTTTACGCGGCATTTCCAGAACTGAACTCCACCGAGGTCGACGCACTTCTGCATAGAAATCGCGCCGCCGATGAGCTGGCCAACCTCATGTCGCGGACCACGGGGGCGACCGCGGTCACGTGCTGCCCACCGGAACTGCTCCAGCAGGCTCTTGAGCTGCTGCCCACCACGGACTCCCCGGAACCCATCCCCTTCTTCGAGGCAACCCTGGCCGTTGCCCACGAGGATCTGACTTGCCTCCTCGGCCGGCTGAGAGACCATGAGCTCCTGTCGCACCCCCGCGACACGCTGCGTTCCGTCCTCACGGCAACGGTCTCGCAGATGCAGAATGTCCTGCTCAGGGCGCAGATCCACCTCGCCTCAGAACACCGGCTCCCCGATGACCAGATCACATGCCGGACGGCCGAATACACACGCCTGTCCACCTTCCTGGCTTCCAAGCACGGCCTGCGGCTGTTCCAGGAACGTTTCCCGATTGCCGTACACATCGCACGCAACATCGTGCGTCGTCGCACCGATTTCATTCTCCAACTACTCGATCACACAGCATCAGATCTACCATTTCTCCACGAACTCGGAGTCGGGAACGACGTCAAGGTCTCCAACATCTCCTTGGGCGAAGGAGATTCTCACCACGGAAAATCCGTCTCCATTCTGACGTTCTCCGACAAATCCAAGGTCGTGTACAAGCCGAGATCCTTGGCAAACGATCAGGCTTTCTCACTTTTCCAGAAGCATCTCCAGGACATCACCGGAAATACCAAATTTCTCTCATGCAAGGTCATTGACAGCGGTGATCACGGCTGGGCCGAATACGTGGCTGATAACCAAGAAACCAGGTTCGACGACCCAGAGGCCCTCGGAAATTTCGCGGCAACGATCCAGCTCCTCGGAATCTCGGATGTCCATTTCGAGAACGTCCGATTCCGGGACGGAATCCCAATTCTCACGGACACCGAGACCCTCTTCTCCAGCGTCCTGGAATCCAGCAGGAATCCGCTCGGCCCTGCCGCACGCGCCCTGAGCCAGCTGGTGACGACCTCCGGATTTTTTCCCTCACCCTTGATGGTGCCCCACAAACGCAATCCCATCTTCGTGGACGTCGGGGTCCTGGGGCAGCGTCGTCCCACCGGCAGCGGCGAACGATCGCTGACCCTTCGCGACCCCTTCACATCAGACATGCGTATCGAGCCCTCCGGCGTCTCGGAGTCCCTGGAGGAATCGCCGCCGGAGAGATTCGTCGCCAAGGATTTCATCGACGCCGTCTGCCGTTCCTTCCGGCTGACCCTCACAGCGGCCCTACCCGACACCCCGGCGCTGCTCGCCTTCATTCGACGCACTTTCGCCGACGTGACTGTCCGCAGTGTCGCCGCCGACACGATCCGTTACTCAAAGGCGTTGGAGCTCGCCACCAACGCCGCGTGCCTCAGCGACCCCGAGCTCCTGTTGGCCGCGCTCTCACGGGTCGGCGTCTTTCGAGACGACGTCCCCGCTCCCCTTCTCGCCTCGGAATTGAGGCAGCTCGCACAGTGGGACACCCCCGCCTTCGTCGTAGCGGCAACCGGCACGGACCTACTGTCAGGGGACGAGGTGGTCCTACCCGATGCGATGACCGCATCCCCGCTCGACTCGATCACGAATGCGTTGGAACGAATCGACGAGAATTTCATCGAGCTCAGCGAATGGCTGATCCAGGTGTCCTTCGCCCCGTACTACGAAGAGGACACCGAGGGCACCGCATTCCGGTTCAGCAACCCGGTCGCCCCCGGAACCGCCACACCCACACGTCACTCCTGGGATGCGTTGAATCTCGGATTCGTGGGCGGCGAGAACGAGTTCACCCCAACGTGGCTGGGAGCGCGCCTGAGCGACACCGCCCACCAGTACTGGTATCCCCACGAGCTCAGCATCGACGCATATGCAGGGTCCAGCGGAGTGGCCCTGGCATCGGCCCATGTGGATGGCTCCAGGACCCGGGCGGACGATTTCTTCCGCCAGCTGGTGGACAAACTCCAACAGGCCGACCTGCTGGATCCCCGCTTCACGCGCGGCGCCCTGGCGGGAACCGAGTCCGCTCTCTGGGCCGCTGACTGCTACGCACAATTGGTGAATGATGCCGCGTTGGCCGGGCAGGCACGCCAGTTGCTTCGCACTCTGGCGGTGGCTCCCTCGAACGGGTACGACATCGTGGCCGGGGATGCAGGCATGGTGCTTTTGATGACCAACCTGGTCGCGAACCCGCTCAATGACTCGGAGCAGTCGTTGGCAGCTCTTCGGATAGTCTCCCGGAGGCTCGCGGACTGGGTTCTTTCAGACAGGAAACCCATGTCCTTGACCGGGTACGCCCACGGCACCGCAGGGGTCGGGGCCGCACTGGCCTTGGCCGCCCCTCTCGTCCGATCCAGCGAGGTCGACTCGGTGGCACGCGCCGTCCTGATCTCGCTCCTCGACGAACGAGATCCACGGACAGGGTTGTGGCCCATCGGGACGGACCACAAGTTCAAGGGTCGGGGATGGTGCTCCGGCAGCCCGGGATTGCTCTTGGCACTGGCCCAGATCCACTCCACGGGACGTTTCGATGACCATCACCTGGAGCCCACAATCAGCTTGCTTGTGGACGCCACGAAACGCGACTGCTTCGGCGGGAACATCTCCCTGTGTCACGGCGACGTGGGTAACCTGTGGATCCTCCGACACGTCGCTTCCCTGACCCAGGACGACCACTTGGCCGAGGACGTCACATGCGCCTCACGGCGCTATCTCAGGGAGGTCCTGCCCCGCGAGCTCACCAAACCAACCCGCAACTCCATCTCCCACTCCCTCATGGGCGGCACCGGAGGGGCTGCGCTCTTCGAGGCCTCCATGGACGAAACCCGACCTGCCGTGAGGAGTCCACTGTGGCTCGCGTGAAGACCTCCTACCAAGTCACCCAGTCTGACTGCGGCATCGCCTGCGCTCACATGGCGCTCCGGAGCGCGGGAAGCAGACTCTCCCTCAACGCCTTGCGCGAGGCATTCGCTCCTGGACGGGACGGACTGACGATCCCACAGCTCAAGCAGCTCATCGAATCCCAGGGAGCCACGGCCAAGGTGTACCGCGCCATCGTGTCCACAGTCCATCGACTTCCCACGCCAGCCATCCTGCTCTGGGAGCCGTCGCACTACGTGGTCCTGGAACGGACCGTTGGAAAACGCCACGTCATCGTCGATCCGGCTGGAGGCCGGCGCGTCGTGGGTGCCGATGAGTTTGCTGAGCACTTCGCCGGCCTGGCCCTGTGCGTGACCAGCCCCGCCACCCGCCAAGAAACCCCTGATCCATCTCCGTGGCGGAGCGTGCTCGGTATCGCCTGGCGTCGTCCGTACCTCTTGGCGGCTGTACTCATCGGCGCCGTTGTCGTGGGTGCCACGACAATGGCACTTCCAAACCTGACCAGTGGCCTGCTCCAGCAGGCGACGACCACGCCTCAGGCATCGTTGACAGGAATGCTGGTGGCTCTCGCCGCTGGTTTCTTCCTGATCCAACTGCTCAACATCGCTGTCACCACCTTCTGCGCCACCGACATCGGCAAGCGGCTCGGCGAGACAGTTTTCCACAAGCTGCTCAACGCCCCGTACTCCTACTTCGTGGTGCGGCCCGTGGGTGAACTGCTCTTCCGGGTCGGTATCGTCAATCGGCTGGAGGAATCGCTGTCCACCACCCTCGCCCGGGGTGTGGTCTCCAGCGTGATCGCCCTCGTCAGCCTCGGGTGGATCGTCGTCGCCACCCCCACCATCGGGATGGTGGTCGCCCTCATCCTGGGCGTCTATGTCGTCGCCTTCGAGGCCAGCCGACGCGTCGCCAACAGGCTGACCGAGAACCTCAACTCCTCGGAATCACTGGCCAATGCGGTCATGGTGGACTCGCTGAACTCGATCAAGTTGGTCAAGAGCCTCGGGTCTGAACAGCAGGCGTTCACCTCATGGGTGGGGCACAACACAGCCGCGGTTCGCACCCGCCGCACCCGAGCGTTGCTGTCCGGTACTCTCACCGCTACCGTCTCCACGATCCAGAGCTTCGGCCCGCTCTCCGTCCTGGTGTTGGCGATCTCCCCCTTGGGCGGGGCGATGGCGCTCCCAGCAGCAGTGGGTCTCCAGATGATCGCCGGAGTCTTCTTCAGTCAGCTCAGCAGTCTGGGCTCCATGGCCATCGAGATCGGTGAAGCCAACGCCACCGTTCGGCGCATCGACGATATCCTCTCGGCCCAGGAGGACAGCGTTTTCGCCGACGTCTCCGGCAAGGATTTCCGCTTCCCCCTGCTGGCCGAGGCCGCCTCGTTCAAGTTCTCACGTTTCGCACCGCAGACCATCAACCAGGTCAGCATCCAGTGCCATGAAGGCGAGAGGATCGCCGTCGTAGGCGCCACGGGTAGCGGGAAGTCCACGCTCGTCGGGTTGCTGGCGGGCCTTTACCGCCCCGATCGGGGAAGCATCCGCTGCGGTGAAACAGAGTTGGCCGAGGTGGCCAAGCCGAGCTTCTTCGACAACGTGGTCTACGTGCCGCAGGACGCCCCATTACGCAACACCACTCTTCGGGACAATTTGGTCTGGGGGGACCAGAGCATCGACGATTCTGAACTCATCGCAGCCCTGAATCAGGCCTGCTTCAACCTGAGGGAACAAGGCCTGCCGATGGGCCTCAACACTTTCCTGACGAACGGCGGACAGAACCTGTCGGGGGGCCAACGGCAGCGGATCGCCATCGCGCGAGCCCTGCTGCGACACCCGCGTCTCCTCATCCTGGATGAAGCAACGTCGGCACTGGATCAGGAGACGGAGGCTGTTGTCCACAGGAACCTGAGTGCTGTCGGGTGCAGCACCATCACGGTGACGCACCGGCTCGAAACCATTACCGGAGCAGATCGGATCCTGGTCATGGATCATGGCGAAATCGCCGAGCAGGGCACCTTCGATGATCTGTTTGACCGTCACGGCCTGTTTTTCCGCATGTACAACGCCTATCGAACCCATCACGAGCTTCAAGGAGCGACACTGTAATGCTCAAGATCAAGCACATCTCGAAGTCCTATGCCACCATCCAGGCCGTCGCAGACGTCTCCTTGACAGTCCAGCCCGGCGAGATCGTCGGCTTCGTGGGTCCCAATGGAGCCGGCAAGTCCACCACACTGCGGATGCTTACCGGCATGGAAGAACCTGACAGTGGAAGCTGTTCCATCAACGGCCAGCGCATCCGCGATCTGACCGACCCGTTGACGACGTTCGGGGCCCTCATCGATCGGCAAGGCGTTCTCAAGGAACTCACCCCCATGACCGCTGTGCAGTCGTTGGCCGCGGCCTACGGCATCTCGAAGAACAAGGGGCGGACACTCCTGGAACAGGTGGGTCTGGGGCACGCGCTGCGGCGTCGCGTCGGCACCTTCTCGCTGGGAATGAAGCAGCGTCTCGGAATCGCCCTCGCGCTTCTCGGGGAGCCGCAATTCCTCATCCTGGACGAACCGATGAACGGCCTCGATCCCGATGGGATCATCTGGTTGCGGGAGCTGCTGCGCAACTTCGCTCGGCAAGACGGCGGAGTCCTCCTGTCCTCCCACTCCTTGGCTGAAGTCGAGGAAATGGCCGACACCATCATCATGGTGAACCACGGCAGCACCATCTGGTCCGGTTCCTTGCAGGACATCCACACGACATCCTCATGTGTCGTCGTCTCCACGACTGAGAATCATCGTCTCCTCCGCGAACTTGCCAGACGTGGGCTCCGGGCCGAGATGGTCGACGGGGTCATCCACGTTTTCGACTGCGAAAACGAGGACATAGGGCGGATCCTTCATGAAGGCAGCTTCGTCCCACTCACCCTCGCGACCAAACGCACCTCCTTGGAAGACGCCTATCTGGAATTAACCGCCCCTGACCATCGGAAGGCAAGCTGATGAGCACCACAACGTTGAGTAATCGGATTTCGGACACGACGGCACGTCGAGGGCGGGAAGGGCACACACCCCCATCGCCTGTGCGCCTGCGGCGATTCGCCTCCCTGCGCATGCAGAGTCACGTTTTCTTCGGGAATCGGACGCTGCTTCTCAACTTGGCCGCCGGGCTCCTCGCCATGACAGGTTTGGTCGCCGCCGTGGCATTCAGTGTCACCAACTCGTTCAGAAGCGGCCATCCATTGGACGACCCGGCTTTCGTCCAGGACATCGCGGTGTTCGGATTCCCCTTCGCCCAGATCTTCCTCGGTGTCGTCGCGATTCTGTTCATCTGCTCCGAGTGGTCCTCCGGTTTCATCTACACCACCCACTCTGCCATTCAACGACCGCTGAGTTTCGTGGTGGCGAAGACGATATGGCCCGCTCTGACGTGCGCCGTCGGGACTGTCGCAATGATGGTGGTCGTGGTGCCGCTCGAGAGCTGGTTGTTGGCAGGCACGCCGTACTCGATCTCGTTGCTCGACGCCGCCGTGTGGAGGCAGATCGCAGCACTCGCCTTCGTCACCATGAGCGCGGTGAGCTTCGCGGCAGGCATCGCCCTAATCCTGCGAAACAGCGCGACGGCCCTCGGACTCTACATCAGAATCATCCTGATCGCACCGATCATCATCGGGCAGATCCCGGTTGATACGGCGCGCGAGATCGCAAAATGGCTGCCCAACAACGTCTTCAACTTCCTGACCACGAACGCCCCGAACGTGACGGCCACGCTGAACTACCCGCTCCTGATCGCGACAGCCATCGCCTACCCCCTGGCGATCCTGACAATCGGCTTCCTGCCTCTGCGGCGTCGAGTGATCTGAGGTTGCAGACCGGGATTCCACCAACGTGAGTGTCGCGCAACCGGGATGTGCGGGCTCAGCCCGCGAGATTGTTCAGCAGCAGGGTCTCCGCCAGGGCCGCCTTGGCGAAGTCACCGAGGTCCAGCGACTCGTCGATGCCGTGCATCCGCGAGTTCGGGTCGGTGACGGCGGTCACCAGCACCAGGGCTTCGGAGTTGCGGTCGGCGAACTCGGCGACGATCGGGATCGAGCCCCCGCAGCCGATCTCCACGGCCTCGACCCCGAACGCGTCCCGGAAGGCCTTCCGTGCGGCCTCGGCCCTCTCCCCTTCGAGGGCGATCCGGCTCGGCGCCCCGACCTGTTCCGAATCGATCTCGACCCGAGCGCCCCACGGGGCGTGGCTGCGCAGGTGCTCCTCCAGCGCCTTCGCCGCGGCTGCCGGGTCCTGCCCGGGCACGAGACGCACGCTCACCTTCGCGCGGGCCGACGGCACCAGGGTGTTGGAGGCCTTCGCGACGGGGGTGGCGTCGATGGCCAGCACCGAGGCGGAGGGTTTGAACCACATCCGCTCCACCACCGACCCGTCGCCGAGCTGCGAGACTCCATCGAGCAGCCCGGTCTCCTCCAGCAACCGGTCCTCGGGGTAGTCGAGGTCGGGTCCGGGCCCGGAGACGAGCCCCTCGATCGCGACGTTCCCGGCGTCGTCGTGCAGGGTGGCCAGCAGCCGGCACAGCGCGGTCAACGCGTCCGGCACGATCCCGCCGAACTGTCCCGAGTGCAGCCCCTCCGCCAAGGTGGACACCGTCACCTCGCAGGCGGCAACCCCCCGCAGCGACGTGGTGAGCGAGGGTTTGCCGACCTCCCAGTTGACGGAATCGGCGACGACGTAGACGTCGGCGGCCAGTTCGTCGCGGTAGCGGTCGAGCAGCGTCGGCATGCTCGGCGACCCGATCTCCTCCTCGCCCTCGATGAACACCTTCACCCCGACCGGCGGTTTGCCGTCGAAGACCCGCAGCGCCGCCACGTGCAGCGCCACCCCGCCCTTGTCGTCGGCCGATCCGCGCGCGTACAGCCTGCCGTCGCGTTCCGTCGGTTCGAACGCCGGGGAGGTCCAGGCCTCGGCATCACCCGTGGGTTGGACGTCGTAGTGGGCGTACAGCAGCACCGTCGGTGTCCCCTCCGGTCCGGGGAAGTTCGCCCACACCGCGGGTTTCCCGCCGCCGTCGAGGAGTTTCACCTCCGAGGCCCCGAGGTCCCGGAACAACCCGGAGACCGTCTCGGCGCAGGCGGCGACGTCGGCGTCGTGTTCCGGCATCGAGGAGATGGACGGGATGGCGATGAGCTTGTGCAGGTCGGCGATGGCGGAGGGCAGCACCCTCTCGACGTTCCAGGCGAGATTGGTCATGCCCTCACCCTACCGAGAGCGCATCGGCAGGGACCGACGACGTCAGTCCCTGCCGATGCCCGGCCGCGGAGTTTTCCGGACCCTCAGCCCTTGACAGCGCCCGCGGTCAGTCCGGCGACGATGTACTTCTGCAGGTACATGAACAGCAGGATGATCGGGATGGCCGCGACCACCGCGCCCGCCGCGAACAGCGACCACGGGGCGTTGCGTTCGTCGGAGGCCCACACGTACATGCCGACCGCCAGGGTGTAGTCCTCCGGCCTTTGCAGCACGACCTTGGCGAGGATGAACTCACCGTAGCTGCTGACGAAGGACAGCAGGCCGACGACCACGAGGATCGGGGTGACCAGCCGCATGATGACCCCCCAGAAGATCTGGGCGTGGGTGGCGCCGTCGATGCGGGCGGCCTCGTCCAGTTCCTTCGGGATGGTGTTGAAGAACCCGTAGATCAGGAAAGTGTTGCCGCCGAGTGCACCGCCGAGGTAGACGGCGATCAGCCCGAGGGCCGAGTTGAGCCCCAGCACCGGGTAGACGTCGCGGAGCATCAGCAGCAGCAGGAAGATGGCGACGAAGGCCAGCATCTGCGGGAACATCTGGACCAGCATGAGGGCCGTGAGCCCGCCGCGGCGTCCCGTGAACCGGTACCGGCTGAACGCGTATGCCGCCGACGCGGCCATCAGCACCGTCCCGATCGCGGTCGAGATGCTGACCACGAACGACTGCAGCATCCAGCGCGGGAAGTTGGTGCCGAACAGTGTGGCGTAGTTCTCCGCCGAGACGGTGCGGAACAGCTGGCTGGATCCACTGATCGTGCCTCCCGGGTTGAGGGAGGCCGACAGCACGTAGAGCAGCGGGAAGATGCAGTAGAGCATCAGAACCACCGCGAGGATGTGTTTCCAGCCCACTTCCTTCCACCAGCGGGCGCCCTTGAGGGTGACGTTGTCGTTCATCACATGATCTCCTCGAGCTTGCGGGTCTGCCGGAATCCGAGCCAGGCGATGACACCGACCACCACGAAGATGATGAGGGACAGTGCCGAGGCCAGGCCGTACTGTTTGCCTCCCGACTCGAAGGCGATGGCGTAGACCATCGAGATCAGGATGTCGGTCTCACCGATCAGCAGCGGGGAGCCGGAGTAGTTCGGGCCACCGCCGGTGAGCATGTAGATCAGCGAGAAGTTGTTGAAGTTGAATGCGAAACTGGCGATCAGCAGCGGCGCGAGGGAAACCATGAGCATCGGTAGCGTCACGCTGCGGAACCTCCGCCACGCCCCCGCCCCGTCCATGATGGCGGCCTCGGTCAGCTCGGCCGGGATGGCCTGCAGCGCACCCGTGCTGACCAGGAACATGTAGGGGAATCCGAGCCACAGGTTGACCCCCAGGATGGCGAACTTCGCCAGGTTCCCGTCGGACAGCCACGCGATGTCGGCCCCGCCCAGCATCTGGTTGATGATCCCGAACTCCCGGTTGAGCATGCCCTTCCAGGTGAGAGCCGCCAGGAACGCGGGGAAGGCGTAGGGAAGCAGGAAGATCGCGCGGTAGAAGGTGCGTCCCCTCACCCGTTTGTCGTTGTAGATCACGGCCAGGGCCAGCCCGAGGGCGAACGTGGTGGCCACGGACAGGATCGCGAAGGCGAACGTCCAGGCCGTGATGCTGAGGAACGGTCCCGTCAGCCGCGAGTCGTTGAAGACCTCGGTGAAGTTCCTGGTCCCGACGAACACCCGCCAGCCCGGGGTGAGCTGCGATCCGTCGCTGGCGACGTAGGCTCCCACGGACTCGTCGGCGTGGTAGATCTTCCCGTCGGGGTCGGTGAAGGTGTCGGCCGCGGCGTCGTGGGTCAACGCCGACTTCGCGACGTAGGCGAAGGACGCGTTGTCGGTGCGCAACCACCCCTGGGTGGGGTCGTCACTGAGGTTGACGCGCAACTCCAGCACATCCTTCTGCCGTGCCTGCACGTCAGGCGGCGACAGCACGTTCCACCCGGGCACCTCCGTCACCCTGGTGCCGGCGACAACCGCTCCCTGCACCTCAGCGAGAGGAGTGTTCTGGGTTCCGGCCTCGGCGTGGCCGTCGCGCACCACCGCGAATCCCAGTTCGCCGTCCTTCTCGACGACGGTCACGGGATAGGTTGAGGTGCCCTCGACCCTGCGGTCAGAGGCCTTGAGGATCTGGGTGATGGCAGCTTGCTTGGAGTCGTTGTGGCCGTCGCCGTAGTTGGTGAACGCCACCCAGGCCGTCGAGCCCATCACGTAGACCTGATAGACGAGCAGGAAGACCAGGCCGGGCAGCAGGTACTTGGCGGGGACTGCTCGCTTGGAGAAGTAGACGTAGTCGGCGACGAGCAGCGTCACGGCGAGGAAACCCAGCACGAGCCATTGCCGCTGGGGAATCGAGACCATGATGCCGTACAGCCCGAAGGCGTTGACCAGGGCCATCAGGACCAGCTTCGCGTAGAAGCCGGGACGCGTGTAGTCGCGGGCGTGGGACAGCCGCGGCTCTGCTGGGTCGGTTCTTTCTTTCATGTTGTTCCCGGACCGGAAACCACGCGGGGGCCGGAGCGCCCCCGCGTGGAGCACCGATCAGCCCTTGGCGAGCGCGTCCTCGACGTTGGAGATCATCTGCTGCCAGGTGGACACCGGATCCTCCCCGCGGAGGATGCTGAGCTCGGCGGAACCCCAGTGGCTCCAGACGGCATCCATGGTGGTGATGGTGGCGGGCAGGGGCTGGCCGCTCTCACCTGCGGTCTCGAAGCCCTTGAGGACCGGGTCGGTGACGGCCGCCGCGGCGGACTTCAGCGCGGGCAGGCGCCCACCCTTTTCCTGCAGGATCTTCTGCGCCTCGTCACCGGCCATGTAGTCGAGGAACTGGTTGGCCAGCAGCGCGTTCTTGGAGTACGACGACAGGTAGACGCCCTGCACCCCGATGAACGGGGCGGACGGCTGGCCGCCCGCGGAGGGCACGGGCAGCACCGAGATGTCGAGCCCGGCCTTGGTGAACTCGCCGGTCCACCAGGGGCCGGTGATGATGTAGGGGGACTTGCCGTCGAGGAAGGCCTGCTTGGCCTGGTCCCCTCCGATGGACTCGGACAGCACACCCTCGTCGGTGAGCGTCTTGATGTAGGCGGCGAATTTCTCGCCGGCCTCACCCTTCATGCCGATCTCGGTGGTGTCGGGCTTGAACAGCGGGGCACCGAAGGAGCTCTGCACCGGGTACAGGTGGTAGGCGTCGCCCTTGTCGCCCTGCTGGATCAGCACGGGATGGTCCGGGGTGAGCTGTTTGCCCTGGGCGATGAGTTCGTCGAAAGTGGCCGGGGTGTCCTTGGCGAGGGCATTGTTGCGCACCAGGGCGATGTTCTCCACCGCGTAGGGAACGCCGTAGAGGGTCCCGTCGCTGGTGAAGGCCTTCTTCGCGGCATCGGAGAAACCGTTTGCCTTGTCGCCGAGTTCCACGGGTGCGACGACTCCGTTCTTGACCAGACTGCCGACCCAGTCATTGGCGCCGACGATCAGATCGGGGCCGGCCCCGGAGGGGGCCTGGGCGATGAAGTCCGTGCGAACGTCATCGGTGGGTTTCTGCACCACCTCCAGTTTGACCCCGGTGGCCTTCTGGAAGGCCTCTCCGATGGCGTTGAAACCCTCGATGCGGGTCTCGTCGGTCCACACAGTGAGGGTTCCGGATGCCTGGGAACCGCCGGAGGAACTGTTCGATGTGGTGTTGCTTGCGGAGCCGCAGGCGGTCAGGGCGAGGACCAGGCCGGTGGCTGCCAGGGCGAGCAGGCGCTTGCTCATGTGGTTCTCCTGTTCTGCGGGTCGACTTCGACGCCGCTGATGCAAAACGCTAACAAAAACTCTGCATGTTTGCAGCAATTTTTCAGAAAATCTCGGCCACAATTTGATAACGTTCGGCAGACAGACTGACCAACGGAGGTACGGATGAGCCCGCGACCACGGATGTCGGACCTGGCCGCCAGCGCCGGTGTATCCGTCTCCACTGTCTCCCGGGTGCTCAACGGCAAACCCGGGATCCGGGAGAACACGCGCCGGGCGGTGCTCCAGGCCATGGCCGACTTCGGCTACGATCGTGAAAAATTGCAGCAACGCACCGGGGTGGTGGGGGTGATGGTCCCGGAGCTGTCGAACCCCTCCTTCCCCGCCTTCGCGGAGCGCCTGGACGCCATGTTCCAGCCCGTCCACCGCGCCGTGATCGCCGCAGCCGGTCCGCTGGGCGCGAACGAGTCCTCGTGCATCGCCACCCTCCTGGACCTGGGGGTCGACGGCGTGGTGTCCATATCGGGTGCCGCCGCCGACACCGAGGCTGACCTCACCCCCTACCTGCGGCTGGTGGAGGCCGGGGTTCCGACGGTCTTCATCAACGGCCACACCACGAAACTCGCCTCGGCCTTCGTGAACTGTTCCGATGCCGAAGCCGTCGCCGCCTCTGTCGCCCATCTGAGGTCGCTGGGGCACGAACGCATCGGGCTCGCCGTCGGCCCGGCCCGTTTCCTGCCCACCCAGCGCAAGTCGTCGGCCTTCTTGGAGCTGGGTTTCGGGAAGGACAGCATCGAACGCACCATCTTCACCCCGGAGGGCGGCCAGGTCGCGGCGGCGAGACTGCTGGCGACCGGGCACACCGCCATCATCTGCGGCTCCGACCTGATGGCGCTCGGAGTGATCCGTGAGGCCCGCTCCCGGGGATTCCGGGTCCCGGAGGACCTCTCCGTGATAGGTTTCGATGACTCCCCGTTGATGGCATTCACCGATCCCCCGCTGACCACCGTACGCCAGCCCGTCCAGGCCATGTGCGAGGCGGCCGTCTCGGGGCTGGTGCGGGCAATGGACGGCAACACCCCCGACGGTACGGAACTGGTTTTCCGGCCCGACCTGATCATCCGTCAATCGACAGGACCCAGAACATGACAGACAACCACGAGTGGTGGCGATCCGCCGCCATCTACCAGATATATCCCCGCTCCTTCGCCGACAGCGACGGTGACGGCTACGGGGACCTGCCGGGCGTGATCTCGAAACTGCCCTACCTCAAGGAACTGGGCGTGGACGCGGTGTGGCTGAGCCCGTTCTACCGCTCCCCCATGGCCGACGCCGGCTACGACGTCGCCGACTACCGTCAGGTCGATCCGCTGTTCGGTGCCACTACCGACGCCCACCGACTGATCGAGGAGGCCCACGCGCTGGGCCTGCGGGTGGTCATCGACCTGGTACCGAACCACACCTCGGACGCCCACGAATGGTTCCAGGCCGCGATCGCGGCCGAACCCGGCGCCCCGGAGCGGCAACGCTACCTGATCCGCGACGGCAGGGGCCCCAGCGGTGAGCTGCCTCCAAACAACTGGCGGTCGTTGTTCGGCGGTGAGGGATGGTCGCGGCTGAAGCGCCCCGACGGCACCCCGGAACAGTGGTACCTCCACCTGTTCGACGTCCACCAGCCCGACCTCGACTGGGACTCCGACCTGGTCAAGGAGGGTTTCGACGACATCCTGCGGCACTGGCTCGACCTCGGGGTCGACGGTTTCCGCGTGGATGTGGCGCACTCCCTGGTGAAAGCCGACGGCCTGCCCGACGCGGAGGAACACACCAAACAGGGCAACTTCAACCTGGGCCCGATGTGGGACCAGGACGGCGTGCACGACGTCTACCGGCGGTGGCGCAGGGTCCTGGAGGAGTACGACGGCGACCGGGTGCTGGTGGCCGAGGCGTGGATTCCCGACCCGGAGCGCCTGGCCCGCTACGTCCGTGCGGACGAGATGCATCAGGCGTTCAACTTCGATTTCCTGTCCTCCGCGTGGGACGCCGCCAGCTACCGCCGGGTGATCACGAAGACGATGGCCGCGAACGCCGCCGTCGGGGCGCCCACCACCTGGGTGCTCAGCAACCACGATGTGGTCAGGCATGCCACCCGCCTGGCACGCGAGGACACCTCCGACACCGAGGGCATCGCCGCCACCGACCCGCAACCCGATGCCGCGCTGGGCATCAGGCGCGCCCGCGCGGCGACGCTGATGATGCTGGCGCTGCCCGGGTCGGCGTACCTGTACCAGGGCGAGGAACTGGGGCTGCCGGAGCACACCACCGTTCCGGACGACCTGCGCCAGGACCCGATCTGGTTCCGTTCCGAACGCGACCAGGTGGGACGCGACGGCTGCCGCATCCCGATGCCGTGGATCGGCGACGCCCCCGGAGCGGGTTTCTCCCCGACCGGCCGGACCTGGCTGCCGCAGCCCGACTCCTACGCCTCCCTGGCTGCCGACCGGCAGATCGGGGTTCCGGGTTCGACCTGGAGCATGTACCACGACGCCCTGCGGTTGCGCCGCGAGCTCGGTTTGGGCCTGGGCGAACTCACCTGGGTGGATGCGGACGAGCACGTCGTGGCCTTCGACAACGGCGGGGTGCGGGTGCTGGTCAACGTGGCGGGCGATCCGGTTCCGCTGCCCGAGGGGGATGTGCTGCTGGCCAGCACCGAGCTGTCGGGAGAACTTCCCACCGACGCGGCGGTGTGGCTCCGCCGACGCTGAGAACACCCGCCGCGCGAGGTGCTGTGGCCGGGCCGGCTGTTCGACTGCCAGCGGTGGTTTCGACGCGGACCGCTCGTTCCTCGCGTCCCGGCCCAACCGGCTTCGGGGGTGTGAAAAGGCCTGGCCCGCGCGGGCCAGGCCTTTCATCTGTTTTGTTCAGTGGTAGGGCAGGGCCAGGCGGGTGCGGGCCTGGAAACGTCCGTGATGGACCGCGCCCGACGGGTCGGCCGTGAAGATGCGGGCCGCTTCCCGGGTCTCGCCGAGCCGCCGCAGAAGTTCCGACAGGCGTTCCGCCTGAGCGGTCAGCGACTCGATCTGCTCCTCGAGCGCCAGGATGCGCCGGATCCCCTCCAGGTTGATTCCCTCGTTCTGGCTCAGGTGCTGGATGTGGCGGAGTTTCGCGACGTCCTTCAAGGAGTAGCGCCGCCCCCTCCCCCGCGACCGTTTCGGGACCACCAGCCCGAGCCGGTCGTAGCCGCGCAGGGTCTGCGGATGCATGTCCGCCAGCTGCGCGGCAACCGAGACCGGGAACACCGGCGCCTCGGGATCGAAGGCCTGGGGCAGGTTCTTGCCCATGTCAGCCTCCGAACAGCGCGGCCCGCGGATCTTCCTGACCGGCCTTCTCGGCGTACTCCTGCAGCGCGTTCCTGGCTGCCTCGCTGAGCTGCTCCGGCACCTTCACCTGAATGGTGACGAGCAGATCACCCATGGTGCCGTCCTTCCTGCGCACCCCCTTGCCGCGAACCCTGAGGGTGCGACCGTTCGGGGTGTTCGGGGGAACACGCAGTTTCACCCTGGAACCCTGGAGCGTCGGGATCTGGATGTCGGCCCCGAGCGACGCCTCCGCGAAGGTGACGGGGACCTCGATGGTCAGGTTGTTGCCCTGCTGCCCGAACAGCTTGTGGGGGGTGACGTGCACGGTGACGTACAGGTCACCTGCCGCACCGCCGTTCTGACCGGCCACGCCCTTGCCCTTGATGCGGATCTTCTGCCCGTCGGTGACCCCGGCGGGGATCCGGACGTTGACGGTGTTGGTGGATTTCCCGCGCCCGGAACCGTCACACACCGGGCAGGGGTCGTCAACCAACAACCCGCGACCGCGGCAGTCGGTGCAGGGTTCGCTCATCGAGAACACCCCGCCCGACGTGGAACTGCGCATCCCGGAGCCGTCGCAGCCGGGACACACCTTCGGTAGCGTCCCGGGCTTCGCTCCCGTCCCGCGACACGCGCTGCACGCCTCGTCGGAGATGGTGCGCATCGCGACGGTGGTGCCCTCGACCGCCTGCTCGAAGGCAAGTTTCACCTCGCCCTCGATGTCGGCGCCGCGGCGTGGACCCCGTTGGGAGCCGCGCCGGGTTCCGCTCGACCCGCCGCCGAAGAGGTTGCCGAACAGGTCGCCGAAACCGCCCTGCGCCCCTCCCGCATTGCGGAACAGATCCTCGAAACCGGTGTTGCCATCACCCGAACCGCTGCGCCCGAAGCGGACCCCGGCACCGCCGAACAGGCTGCGCGCCTCGTCGTACTCCTTGCGTTTCTCCGGGTTGGAGAGGATCGTGTTGGCCTCGGAGGCCTCCTTGAAGCGGGCCTCGGCGGTCTTGTCACCGGGGTTGGCGTCGGGGTGGTTGTCCCGGGCGATCTTCCGGAAAGCCTTCTTGATCTCCTCGGCGCTGGCCTTCTTGTCCACGCCGAGAACCTTGTAATAGTCCTTTTCTATCCAGTCCTTGGTGCTCACTCATCGCCTCTCATCTGCGGGGGCCGAAACCACTGCTCCGGCCCCGTCCGCGGCTCAGCCCTGGCTCGGATTGGCGACGGCGACACGCGCCGGCCGGATCACGCGATCATTCAGCTGGTAGCCCGGCTGGATGACCTGCGAGACCGTGGTCACGGCGACCTTCTCCTCGAGGGGAACCTCCATGAGGGCCTCGTGATGGGTCGGGTCGAAGGGGTCACCGACTGCTCCGAAGATGACCAGGCCGTGCTTGGCCGCCACCTTCTCGAACTCCTCGGCCACCATCTTGAAACCGCCGTCCAGTTCCCCGTGGGACTTGGCCAGCTGGATCGCGTCGAGCACCGGCATCAGATCGGTCACGACGACCTCGATCCCCAGCTGCCGGGCCAGCGCCCGGTCACGGTCCACGCGCTTCTTGTAGTTGACGTACTCGGCCTGGAGACGCTGCAGATCGGCGGTCCGCTCCGCTGCGACGGTCTCCCAGTCGGGCGTTTCCTCCGCAGCCTCGTCCTTCTCCACGCCCCGCCGGGCCTCTGCCGTCCCGGCGGCCCCGGCGGGGGCCGAGGCGGCTGATTCGACAACCGCCTCGGCCTGCGCCACTACCTCATCGGGGGTTGGCTGCTCGCTCACTTGGAGTCCTCGTCGTCCACGATCTCCGCATCGACGACGTCATCCTGGGCGTCGCCACCGGGCTTCGAGGAATCGCCCTCGGGAGCCTGCTGCGGGGCCTCGGCCTTGGCCTGGGCGGCGGCGTACATGGCCTGGCCCATGGCGGCGGCCTTGGTGTTGAGGTCGTCGATGGCGGCCTTGACCGCGTCGTTGTCCTCGCCCTTCAGGGCCTCCTTCAGCTTGTCGACGGCCTCGACGACCGGCGCCTTGACCTCCTCGCCGATGCTGTCGGCGTTCTCGTTGAGCAGCTTCTCGGTGCGGAACACCAGGGCGTCGCCCTCGTTGCGCATGTCGACGCTCTCGCGGCGCTTGCGGTCCTCCTCGGCGTGGCTCTCGGCCTCGCGCACCATGCGGTCGATGTCCTCCTTGGCCAGCGCGGAGCCACCGGTGACGGTCATCGACTGCTCCTTGCCGGTGGCCAGGTCCTTGGCGTGGACGTGGACGATACCGTTGGCGTCGATGTCGAAGGTGACCTCGATCTGCGGGACCGAGCGGGGCGCGGGCAGCAGACCGGTCAGCTCGAAGTTGCCGAGCGACTTGTTGTCGCGGGCGAACTCGCGCTCACCCTGGTACACCTGGATCATCACGGAGGGCTGGTTGTCCTCGGCGGTGGTGAACACCTCGGAGCGCTTCGTCGGGATGGTGGTGTTGCGCTCGATGATCTTGGTCATCACGCCACCCTTGGTCTCGATGCCGAGGCTCAGCGGGGTGACGTCGAGCAGCAGCACGTCCTTGACCTCGCCCTTCAGCACACCGGCCTGCAGGGAGGCGCCCAGCGCCACGACCTCGTCGGGGTTGACGCCCTTGTTGGGCTCCTTGCCGCCGGTCAGCTCGCGAACGAGATCGGCGACGGCGGGCATGCGGGTGGAACCACCCACCAGCAGCACCTGGTCGATCTTGTCGACGCTGGTGTTGGCGTCCTTGATGACGGTGTTGAACGGAGTGCGGCAGCGGTCCAGGAGGTCCTGGGTCATCCGCTGGAACTCGGCGCGGGTCAGCTTCTCGTCGAGGTGCAGCGGGCCGGCCGCCGAGGCGGTGATGTAGGGCAGGTTGATGGAGGTCTCGGAGGCCGAGGACAGCTCGATCTTGGCGCGCTCGGCGGCCTCCTGGAGGCGCTGCCGGGCCATCTTGTCCTGCGACAGGTCGAAGCCGTGCTTGTTCTTGAACTGCGTCACCAGCCACTCGACGATCTTGGCGTCCCAGTCGTCGCCACCGAGCCGGTTGTCACCGTTGGTGGCCTTGACCTCGAAGACGCCGTCGGCGATGTCGAGGAGGGAGACGTCGAAGGTGCCACCACCCAGGTCGAAGACCAGAACGGTCTGCTCCTTGTCGCCCTTGTCGAGGCCGTAGGCCAGGGCTGCGGCAGTGGGCTCGTTGATGATGCGGTCCACGGTCAGGCCTGCGATCTCACCGGCCTCCTTGGTGGCCTGGCGTTCGGCGTCGGAGAAGTAGGCGGGAACGGTGATGACGGCGTTGGTGACGGCCTCACCGAGGTAGGCCTCGGCGTCCCGCTTCAGTTTCTGCAGGACGAAGGCCGAGATCTGCTGCGGCCGGTAGTCCTTGCCGTCGATGTCCACCTTCCAGTCGGTGCCCATGTGGCGCTTGACGGAACGGATGGTGCGGTCAGGGTTGGTGACCGCCTGACGTTTCGCCACCTCACCCACGAGAACCTCGCCGGAGGGGGTGAAGGCGACCACGGACGGTGTGGTGCGGGCTCCCTCGGCGTTGGGGATGACGGTGGGCTCGCCACCCTCGAGGACAGCGACGACCGAGTTGGTGGTGCCGAGGTCGATGCCTACTGCACGTGCCATGGGGTATCTCCTGATTCGTTGTGCGGCTAGCGCGTGTTGCCAATCCCAAGCCCCTTGAGTGGGGCGGACTCAACTATGCCACACGAACAAGTCACGTCGCAACTCAAAGTTGAGCCTCAGGGGCTCAACTCGGGTTCTGTCAGGGTTCCCCCGGGTCCCCCTGCGCGCACCGCGCGACCGGATGTGCGTGCCGCACCGGGAGGAGCCGACAAGGCCCCTGCGCGTGCCGCACGCGTCCCGGATCATCGATGCGGCGGCCAGGGCACCGGGGTGGTTCGTCCCCTCACAGACGCCATGTCCTCCTTCTCCTGTAGCTGTTCATGGCGCGGCTCTTCCGCCTCTCTTCCTTTTCCTTCTTCAGGTATTCCTCGACCCGGATGTTGAAGGTTCCCATGATGTGCCAGCCGTTGATGATGACCGCGCCGTTCGCGCCATCGCCATCGGCTTCCGATTCGATGTCGATCGCCGACAGGATGTTGAGGCTCTGGTTGATGATCTGCACCCGCCACGGGACATAGAGGATGATGGTTCCCAGCACGGATTTCAGGCTCAGCTCGATCACCACACCCGGGGCCATGATGTCCTCGATGTGGATCGTGCTGCTGCCCATCACGACCAGACTTCGTATCGTCGACATGCTGGGACTCATTCGGACCGTCCCCCGCTTCAGGACCATCACCTCGCTGTACGGGGACACCTCGTCCGCGACGATGATCCTCTCCGGCGGCGAGTCGGCCGGCTCCGCCCTGCGCCACTTGTCGCTGGCCGGGAGATCCGAGATGAGCCCGGACAGGTCATCGACGTAGCGGGCCCTGAGGCAGAACTGCCGCCTGTCCTCGAACTCCTCATGCCCGATCTGCCCTGCCGTGTAGGCGTTCTGAAGTATCTCGAGCACTTCGCCACGTTCGAGGTGACCAACACGCATCTGGACCCGGCGCGACCCCTTGGGCAGGTTTTCCGACATGAAAAGAAGCTTACGGCCATCACGGTCGCCCCACCCGACCTTTCCCGCAAGATCATGAAAAAGTTGAAAAGCGATCGAAATTCCCCGCGCGCTTTCCGCATCCGCGAACCCCGGATTTCGCCCCCATTGACCGGACTCCCCCAGAACCGGGCCACCACTTTCCCCGGCGCCACGGCCACGCCATCGACGCAGTGATCCATCGCTCAATCCGCGGCGGCCACGCCGGTTACCGTTGAGACGAAGGCACTGGCTGCGCAGAATGGAATTCCCCGGGACACCAATCCGATGAACAGATGGACAGGAGGTGGCCGGCAATGCGTATCCAGCCACTGAACGACGCCCTACTCGCGTACAACACCTACGGGGGCTGGGGGGTGCAACGCCCAGCACACGGAACCCTGGGCCGCTACAGTCCCGACATGACGAGGATGCTTCCCGACGGCCGCACCTTCGCACTGACGTTGCGTCTCGATCGCGCCGCCTATCAGCTCTACCGCGAGCTCGGGGCGAGACACGAACAGGCGCTGAACAATTCCTTGTTGTGCCCGGCATGGGCCGGCGTCCACAACGCACCCGGTCACGGTTCCTGGGAGATCGAGCTCCGAGCCCCCTCGTCGGACCGGGTGGAACTGGTCGCCATGCTGTGGCCGCAGAACGACAACGAGTGGCCCCTCGGGGAGATCAACTTCGTCGAGGGCCGCGTCGGAAGCGGTCAGACACTGACCAATCTCCACTGGCCCGACCCCGAGACCGGCAGCCCGGATCACTCGCCCGAGGAGATCCACCTCGACGTCACCCAGTGGCACCACTACCAGGTCGACATCGACCCGGGCCACGTCCGCTGGTTCGTCGACGGCCGGCTCCGTCGCGAACTCCTCACCCCGCACGCCCCGAACGACGTACCCGTGCACCTGGTCGTCCAGGCAGGGGTCAACCCCGCCATCCTGGAAGACTGGCATGACAACTTCGAGTGGGAGCAGACCATCATGTTCCGCCCCCTCCGGGTACCCCTGCTGCCACGCGCCTGACCGCGTGAAACCCGCCGTCCCCGACGTCGCCCGGCCCACTTCCCGGGCCTCGGCGAGGGGAAGCGGGCAGACTCCGCGGAGGCGGGACGACTCGCGGTTCTCCTCCGATCGAGGCCGTCGAGAACATACCCAAGGGATATCCGGGATCTCACGGCCGGATCTGTCACGCTCCCCTGGTGATCGGCTCAACCGGCCGCCACTTGGCGCCGGGTCGGGCAGGTCGCAGCGGAGTCGTCCCCGGCGAATTCCTCACCTCCCCTTCTCCCTCAACAGCACCGACGTGCCGCCCCAGAAGTTGAATCCCTTGATGATGAGCGTGCCGTTGGATCCGTCGCCGTCAGCCTTTTCCGAGACATCCACCCCGGCCATGATGTTGACGCTCTGGTCGATGACCCGGACCCCCTCCGGGACGTAGACGCTGTGGCCGCCCATGATCGAGCTCAGCGACAGCTCGATCTCCACCCCGGAACCCATGACCGCCTCGGTGCGGATCTCGTTGCCACCCCACAGGGCGAAGCTGGTCACCGCCGGGGTTCTGGCGTCCAGGTGGATCACCTTGCCACTCATGAAGGCGATCTCGTTCCTGACCGCGGCACCCCGGGTGACGACGGGGGCCGAGGCGGGGTTCGCAGGTCTCGTGACGGCGTGGTGCCATCCCGCACCTCCGGGCAGGTCCACGACGAGGGCGGACAGGTCGTCGATGTATCGGGCCCTGAGGCAGTTCTGCTGCCTCTCGTCGAACTCCTCAAGGGTGAGTTGACCCTCGCCGTAGGCGTTCTGGAGCACACCGAGCACCGCGTCACGCTCGGCGTCACCGATGCGCATCTGCACCCGTGGCGGCTGTTGAGGCAGGTTGTCCGACATGCGGCAAAGTCTACGGCCCGCGGCGGCACCCACACCCGGACTCCCGCCTGCACTCAAACCCTCGACGTCCCGGCACAGGCCAGCGGCACGGCGACGAACCGCTTCGACGCACCCCCGGGTCCTCACAGCCGAGGAGGCCTTCCGGGCCGGAATGTCACCGGAGCACACGCGGGGACGGAAGAAAAACAGCCCCCGAGCCGGCATCATGCCTGGTCAGAGGCTGTTCCAAACCGTGAGCCGCCCACGGGAATCGAACCCGTGACCTACGCTTTACGAGAGCGTCGCTCTGCCTACTGAGCTAGGGCGGCAGCGGAAACACACTATAGCGGCCGTCATCGACGGCAGCGAAATCCGCTGCACACCATCCCGGGGACGGCAGGCGATCGATCCCGGAGCCGCACCGGCGAGACGACCCGGACAACCCCGGCAACGGCAATCCCACCCCACGCATCTCGCGACACCGCACACCTTCTTGAAAAAAGCTAAATTAACCTTTCCAGAATGTGAGGATTGAGTTATCATTGCTTCATGACCAATCCTGATCTGAGTTCCATCCTGGACGATCTGGCAGCCGGTCGCATCGACACCGCCGAGGCGAACCGGCGCATCTCCGCCATCAAGAACAAGACCGGTGAAACACCCCGGTCCGCCCAGTCCGACCCGAAACAGGAGGAGGCCCCCAAGGGCAAACCGGGCGGCTTGACCCGGGTCTCGATCACCGCCGTCGGGCGTCGCGTGAGAATCGAGGGGGATTCGTCGGTCGCCACCTTGTCGGTGGAGGGCCCACACGTGCTGCGTCGCAACGGCGAGATGATGGAGGTCAGCTCCACCGGGGAGTTCGGCCCCAACCTGAACGGTTTCTCCCTCATCCGCCCACCCCGCAGCCTCGACGATCTCCGCGACATCGGTCTCGGCAAGGAGTTGCTCGTCAAGGTCAACCCGAAGCTGATCATCGACGTCGAGGCCACCACGGGCGGCGTGCGCAGCACCGGGGTGCCCCGGTTCGGACGCGTCCGGGTGACCGCCGGGGGATGCCACCTGAGCGACGTCGTCGAGGTCTCCGACCTGCTCAGCCAGGCCGGTGGTGTCACGGTCGAGGGTCCGGTCAGCCTGGGGCGTTCCCGGTTGAAGGTGGAGTCCGGGTCGCTGACCCTGATCCTCAAACCCGGTTCCAGCGTCACGGTGCACGCCGACGCGAAGTTCGGGCACATCCGCTGGCCCGAGGACAACGGCGGCGCCGACGAGGTGGTCTTCGGCAACGGCTCGGCCCGGTGCGACCTGACCGTCACGATGGGCCTGGCCACCGTCAAGAGCGAGGTGCCCGCATGACCTCCGAGCTGTACCGCGCCCCCGCCGAGTGCCCCGTCTGCGGCGAGGACCTGATCATCATCCGGAAGGGCTGCACACACTGCGGCTCCGAGCTGGCCGGAGAGTTCGCGTCCTCCCCCTACGACCGTCTCGACGCCGCCGAGCACGAGCTGCTGCGCGTCTTCCTGACCTCCCGCGGGAACCTGCGCGAGGTGGAGAAGCACCTCCAGGTCTCCTACCCGACGGCACGCGCCCGGTTCGACGCGTTGCTGATGAAGCTGGGCATGAGCCCCGAGAACCAGTCCGTTCCCCCGCAACCCGACGGGCCCGACCCCGACGAGCAGGGGGAAACGAAAGCCGCCACCCCGCAGGAACAGATCCTGGCGAGGGTGGCGACCGGTGAGATCAGCGCCGAGGTGGCGGCCCAGCTGATCGCGGGACTGGAGTAGCAGCGTCAGGAGGTGACCTTCCTGATGGTCACCGAGATGGTGCGGCCGTTGGGGGCGGCGTAGCTGACCTCGTCTCCCACGCGATGACCGAGCACCGCTGCGCCGAGCGGCGATTGTGGGGAGACGGCCTGGTCCACGGAGGAATCGGTGCCGAGGATCTCCCGCGACCCGAGCAGGAAGGTCTCCGTGTCGTCATCGTCGCCGAAGAACGCGACGGTGACGATGCGGCCGGGGCTGACCTCGTCGGGGTCGCCCTGGGCCTCGCCCACCTGGGCGCGTCGCAGCAGGTGTTCGAGCTGGCGGATGCGCCCCTCCATCTGCCCCTGCTCCTCGCGGGCGGCGTGGTAGCCGCCGTTCTCGGAGAGGTCGCCCTCCTCGCGGGCAGCGGCGATCCTGGCGGTCACCTCGGGGCGACCCACGGTCTTGAGGTGGGTGAGTTCGGCCTCGAGCTTGTCGTAGGCCTCCTGGGTGAGCCACACCGTTTCGGCATTGGTTTCGGACATCCCGACATGCTAGCACCGGCCCTTCCCTCCCCCGGGGCATCGCGGTTGCGCAACACCCGGGCCGGAAACGACCCGTTGCGACGGCCAGAACCGCGTTGAGCGCTGCTCAACCGGGGCATGCCGTTGCCCACCGCGAGCGCACAGGGCGTGACCCCCACGAGCCGGATTCGGCTGCTTCGCCCACGACCCGCCAGAATATCTTCCATGACCTCGCACTCCAAGGGCCCGTTGCGTCTGCTTCACGTGCACGCCCACCCCGACGACGAGTCGAGCAAGGGCGCCGCGACCACCGCCAAGTACGTGGCGGAAGGCGTGGAGGTCATGGTCGCGACCTGTACCGGCGGCGAGCGCGGTGACATCCTGAATCCCGCCCTGGCCGACAACCCCGAGATCCTCGCGAACCTGCCGGCCATCCGGGCCGAGGAGATGGCCCGTGCCCGCGAGATCCTGGGGATCGAACAGGTGTGGCTGGGTTTCGTCGACTCCGGCCTGCCCGAGGGCGATCCCCCGCCGCCGCTGCCCGAGGGGTGTTTCGCGCTGCAGGACGTCGTGGAGGCCGCGGGGCGGTTGGTCAAGGTGATCCGCGACTTCCGCCCGCACGTCGTGACCACCTACGACGAGCGCGGCGGCTACCCGCACCCCGATCACGTCCAGTGCCACCGCATCACCGTCGAGGCGTTCAGGGCGGCTGCGGATCCGTCGCTGTGGCCGGAGCACGGCCCCGCCTGGCAGGCGGCAAAGCTGTACTACCACATGAGTTTCCACCGACGCAGGTTCGCTGCCCTGGAGGCCCTGATGCACAAGCAGGGCATCGCCCCCAGCCATCCTGCACCGGCCCGCGACGACGATCCGTTCTCGGATGGTCGCCTCACCACGTTCGTCAACTGCGCCCAGTACTTCGAGATACGCGACGAGGCGCTGCGGGCGCACGCCACGCAGATCGACCCCCACGGGCCCTGGTTCGCGGTACCGCTGGCGATCCAGCAGGCGGGCTGGCCAACGGAGGACTACCAGCTGGTGATCTCGAAGGTGCCGACGATGATTCCGGAGGACGACCTGTTCACCGGGTTGCGGGAGGTACCCCTGGTGCCGGAGTTCATCATCTGAGCCTCCCCCAACGACCAGCCACCCGCTCCCGGGGTTTGCTGGCCTTACACCGGATTTGCTGGGCTTGTTCACGTTTGCCTGCGCTGTGAGGCCAGCGAACATCAATACGGCCAGCAAACCGGTGGTTGGGCCAGCAAACCGTGCCGCCGGCGCCGGGGTCAGGCCCGCCGGGTGGCGGGGTCGCTTCCGTGGAGGAACTTCGCGGCGATGAAACCACCGATGGCCCCGCCGAGGTGTCCCTGCCACGAGACCCCCGATGCGCCGGGCAGCACGCCCAGCAGGATCGAGCCGTAGAAGAAGAACACGGCCACCGACAGCGCGATCTCCCAGATGTTGCGGGTGAAGAAGCCACGCACCAGTAGGTAGGCGAGGTATCCGAACACCAGGCCGGAGGCGCCCAGGGTGATGGTGTTGGAGGGGGCGATCAGCCAGACGGTCAGCCCGGAGGTGACGACGGTGATGAGGGTGACCGCGAGCCAGCGTCCCGGACCCGCCAGCCAGGTGAGCAGGCCGAGGATCAGGAACGGCACCGAGTTGCTGATCAGGTGCGGAAAACCGAAGTGGAGCCACGGGGCGGTCAGGATGTGCGGCAGCGACCCGAGGCTCCGGGCGACGATGCCGAGCTGGTCGAGGGCGTGGAAGGACGCGCTGTCGATGATCTCCAGCACCCACATGAGCGCGAGCAGACCACCGACGACCACGACTCCGGGTTTGGCCCCTTCCAGGGACCGACGATCAGCAAAGGTCTGGGTGCTCATGCATCCAGTGTGACAGCATGTTCAAATCTTCCACGAGACCCTCCGGACACCCACGGCACGGTTTCGACACGGGCCACTCCTCCGTCGCGGCCCGGCCCAACCAGCTTCGAAGAGGAAAAGTTGGTTGAGCCGACCTGCGAGCGCCAGCGAGCAGGACGAGTCGAAACCACCTGGCGGCCGGGCGGGGCCTGTCACAAAGACCCTTTGGTGCTCGCGGCATGGTTTCGACTCGGGCCGCTCCTTCGTCGCAACCCGGCTCAACCAGCTTCAGAGAGGACGGCCCCGACACGGGCCGCTCCTTCGTAACGGCCCGGCTCAACCAGCGTGGGGATGGCAGCCCCGGATTCCGCGGAAGCCCTAAGCTTGACCCTCATGGCGAACCGACTCGCAGATTCCTCCAGCGACCACCTCCTCCAGTACGCCCACCATCCGGTGGACTGGTGGCCCTGGGGTCCCGAGGCGCTGGCACACGCCGTCGAGACGGACAGGCCGATCCTGCTCAGCATCGGCTACGCGTCGTGCCACTGGTGCCACGTGATGGGGAGCGAGTCGTTCGAGAACCCGGAGGTCGCGGAGTTCATCAACACCCATTTCGTCCCGGTCAAGGTGGATCGCGAGCAGCATCCGGTCCTGGACCAGGTGTTCATGACGGCCACGCAGCTGATGAACGAGGGCGCGGGCGGCTGGCCCCTGACGGCTTTCCTCACCCCGGAGGGCCGCCCGTTCTTCACTGGCACCTATTTCCCGCCCGAACCGCAGCCGGGGCGCCCCTCGTTCATGCAGGTGCTGCAGGCCCTGACCGAGACATGGGAAACCAACCGGCAGACCCTGATCGCGGGCGCGGACGTGGTGACCGGGCACCTGGAGGCCCTCGCCGTGGCGCCCCTGACGGACGACATCCCCGAGGTCCACGCGGCCGTCGAGACTATCGCCGCCAACTTCGACCTGATCCACGCCGGTTTCGGAACCGCCCCGAAGTTCCCGTCCGCGACGACACTGGACGCACTGCTGGTGCGCGGCGACGCCCGCAGCCTGGAACTGGCGCAGCGCAGCCTGGAGGCGATGGCGCGCGGCGGCATCTGCGACCAGATCGGCGGGGGTTTCCACCGCTACGCCGTCGATCCGGGCTGGGTGGTGCCGCACTTCGAGAAGATGCTCGACGACAACGCCCTGCTGCTGGGCACCTACATCCGCGGCTGGCGTCGCACCGCCGACCACGACGAGGGGCTGCGGGCGCTGCTGGAGCGCACCGCCTACGGCATCGCCGGTTTCCTGGAGCGGGAGCTGCGCGACGAGAACGGGGCCTTCATGGCGGGGCTGGACGCCGATTCCTGCGACATCCGCGGGGCCGTTTTCGAGGGCATCCACTATTTGTGGTCGCCGGAGCTGATCATCGACGCGCTGGGCGAGGAGGACGGCGACTGGGCCACCCGGGTCTTCCACGTCACCGCCGGCGGCACGTTCGGGGAGGGGCTGTCGACGCTGCAGCTGCGTGGCCGCCCCGATTTCGACAAGCTGGCGGAGGTCTCCGCGAGGCTCCTGGCCGAGCGGGGGCACCGGTTCCCGCCGGCCAAGGACCGCCTGGTCGTGACCTCGTGGAACGCCCTGGCGATCTCGTCGCTGGTCACGGGCGCCCTGATCTGGAACGAACCGCACTGGCTGGAACTGGCCCTGGGCGCGGCCCGCTACCTGGTGGACACGCACCTGGTCGATGGTGAGCTGCGGCACTCGTCGCGGGCGGGGCAGGTCGACGCATCGCCCGCCACCGCGGAGGACCACGGCACCCTGGCCGATGCCCTCGCCATGTTGGCCGGGGCGACGGGGGACGCCACGTGGCTGCGTCACGCGGAGATCCTCTGCGACCGGGCGGTGGAGCTCTTCGGCGCCGGCGACGGCGGTTTCTTCGACGCGGTGCCGGGCGAGCTGTTCGTGCGCTCGCGGTCGCTGACCGACAACGTCGCCCCATCGGGGACCAGCGCCCTGGTGCGGGCGCTGCGGCGGGTGGGGCTGTTGGCGGAGCGCCCCGATCTGCTGGCACGGGCCGACGAGGCGGCCGCCACCACCTGGGCGACCGTGGCGGAGACCCCCCGGTTCGCGGGCTCCGCCCTGGAGGACCTGATGATCGCCGACGAGGCCCGTCGCGGCCTGAAACCCGCGATGGTCGTCGTCACCTCCGGCGATCCGTTCGACGAGCTGGCGCGGGCGGCCTGGCGGCTGGCGCCGGCGGGATCGGTGGTCCTGACCGCCCCGGCGGGTGCGGAGGGTTTCGGTTCCTGGCTCGAGGGTCGCGGGAAACGGGCCGTGTACGTGTGCCGCGGGGAACGCTGCTTCGATCCGGTCACCGACTACACCGAGTTGAAAACCCCCCTCTGGCATCGGGCATGACGCGGCTTCCTCGCCCGGGTGGTCGCGGGGCGATCCGAGCCGCGCAGCGAGGAGCCCGCCGGCCTCCTCATGTCCCGCGGCATCCGGTTCGGCCCACGATGTTCCCGGATCGGCGTGTGCTGTTCGCGTCTCCGCCTGATGCCGGCAAGCGCCGCCCGCGGGTCTCATCGGTCAACCGCAGTTGGCCTGCGTGTCGCTCTCGGACCCGTGAACAGGAACCACGCGTCACCCCGGGTCAGAACACCGCCAACCCGATTGCCACCCCGTGGCAGACGGCTGCCGCGATGGTGCAGGCGTGGAAGACCTCGTGGAACCCGAAGAGACGGGGGTTGAGGCGCGGGCGACGGGTGCCGTAGGCCAGCGCCCCGAGCGAGTAGACCAGGCCGCCCGCGAGCATCAGCAGCACCACCGCGGGGCCTCCCGCGGTCCAGAACTCACCCAGCCACCCGAGGGCCGCCCACCCCATGGCGACGTAGAGCAGCGTGTACAGCCAGCGCGGCGCACCCACCCAGCAGATCCGGAAGACGATCCCGAAGGCCGCTATCCCCCAGATCAACCCCAGCAGCACCCACCGGGATCCCCCGCCGAGGAGGGTGAGGGTCAGCGGGGTGTAGGTGCCGGCGATGAAGACGAAGATGTTGGAGTGGTCGAGGCGACGGAACACCGCCATCGTCGGCTCGTTCCAGTTGCCGCGGTGGTAGGCGGCCGAGGTGCCGAACAGCTGCACCCCGCTCAGGGTCCACACGGCGCAGCCGATACGTCCGGGAAGGGTCGGGGCCAGGGCCGTCAGCACCAGGCCGGCGATCAGCAGGGCGGGAGCGAACCCCAGGTGCAGCCAGCCCCGCATGAGGGGCTTGCGGGGCCGTCTCCCGCCGTCCGGGGTGGCGGCGAGATCCCCTTCGGGTTTGTCGGCTACAGCAGTCATCACGAACCTACGCTTCCGTAACTTACGCCTCCGTAGGTTACTCCCGGATGCCCCGGATTCCAATTCCAGAGGCTGGTTGAGCCGACCAGCGAGCGCCAGCGAGCCGGTCGAGTCGAAACCATGCCGTGGGCACCCGGGGACTGGGGTCGGGCCTCGCTAGAGTGACGCCATGGCACGCCCCCTGAAAGAACTCATCGCCCCCGACTGGGCCGAGGCCCTGGCCGGCGTCGAGGACCAGATCCACACCATGGGAGACTTCCTCCGCCGGGAACTCGCGGAGGGACGCAGCTACCTGCCGGCCGGCGACAACGTGTTGCGCGCCTTCAGTCGGCCGCTGGCCGACGTGCGGGTGCTGATCGTCGGACAGGACCCGTACCCGACCCCGGGACACGCGGTCGGTCTGTCGTTCTCCGTCGCCCCCGATGTGCGCCCCATCCCCCGCAGCCTGCAGAACATCTACCAGGAGCTCAACGACGACCTCGGCGTCCCGCCCGCCCCGCACGGCGACCTGAGTGCCTGGTTCGAGCAGGGGGTCCTGCTGCTGAACCGGGTGCTGACCGTCTCCCCCGGCAGGGCGGGATCGCACCGCGGCAAGGGCTGGGAGGCCGTCACCACCGCCGCCATCACCGCCCTCGCGGGGCGCGGCGGCCCGCTGGTGGCTATCCTGTGGGGCCGCGACGCGCAGTCCACCCGTTCCCTGCTGGGTCCAACCCCCGTGATCGCCAGCGCCCATCCGTCGCCGCTGTCGGCGCGCAACGGATTCTTCGGGTCGAAACCGTTCAGCCGTGCCAACGAGGCCCTCGTTGCGCAGGGCGCCGACCCCATCGACTGGGACCTCAACGCCTGAGAGTCGGTTTCGACGCATCTCAACCACCTTCATCAGGCCTCGGCACAGCCACACCTCAGAGGCCCACGGGTCATCCGGCGAGACCGTTGCGGTGGGCCCACACCACCGCCTGCACCCGGTCCCTGGCATCGATCTTGGGCAGGATTCGGGTCAGGTGGGACTTCACGGTGCTGATCTCGACCACGAGTTCGGCCGCGATCTCCGCGTTCGACATGCCCGTGGCGAGGAGTTTCACGATCTCGAGTTCCCGCGCGGTCAGCTGCTGAAGCTCGGCCGGGTTCGCCGCAGGTGCGTGACGGCGGGCGAACTCCGCGATCACCCGGCGGGTGACGCTGCGGTCCACCAGCCCGTACCCGGCGGCGAGACGACGGACGGCGTCGACCAGTTCCTCCGGTTCGCAGTCCTTGAGGATGAAGCCGTCGGCCCCGGCCTCCAGCGCCCCGAAGACGTCGGCGTCGAGGTCGAAGGTGGTGACCACGAGCACCGCGGGCACCCCGTCCGTTCGGGACGCGACGATCCGGCGGGTGGCCGTCAGGCCGTCCCCCGCGGGCATCCGCAGGTCCATGCACACCACGTCGGGGCGGGTCCGGGCTACCAGGTCGACGGCCCGACGGCCGTCCGATGCCTCCCCCACGACGGTGATGTCGCCGTGTTCCTCCAGCAGGAAACGGAATCCCGCCCGCACCACCGACTGGTCGTCCACCAGCACGACTCGAATCATCTCTCCTCCTCGGCAACCACGGGAACGGCGAGCCGGACCCGCCAGCCACCCTCCGGGGTGGGGCCGGCGTCGAGGGTTCCCCCGGCCGTCGCCGCCCGTTCCCGCATCACGTTCAAACCGTTGCCTCCTGACCCGGAATCGCCCGGCCTCTCGGATGGCCCGTTGACGATGGTCATTTCCAACTGGCCGGCAACCTGCCCGACGTCCACCCGCAGCCACGCCCCGGGGGCGTGCTGCAGGGCGTTGCTGATGGCCTGCTGCGCCACCCGGTAGACCGCCATGTCGGCCACCGGGGGCAGCGCGATACGCGCGGCCGAGAGGGTGAGTGTCGCGTCGACGCCGAGGTCGCGGGTGGTGGAGACCAGCTCCGGGAGGTCTCGCAGCCCCGCCACGGGTGCGGTGTTCCGGCGCAGCAGCCCCACCACCGACCGCAGCCCGTTGAGGGTTTCCCGGCTCTGCGACTTCAGCTGCGCGGCGGCCTGTTTGGCGGCTGCGGGGTCGCGGTCGATCAGCCGCCCGACGACCTGGGACTGCACGACGATGCCGGCCAGGTGGTGGGCGGCGACGTCGTGCAGTTCACCCGCGATCCTGCGGCGCTCGTCGATCAGGACCAGGTCGAGCTGGTGCTGGTGCTCGCGGGCCTCCCAGTCGCGTTGCTGCTGCACGCGCTGGGTCCGGGCGGCCGACATCGCCCCGCCGAACACCGGCCCCAGGTAGAGGGACAATTTGCTCAGCATGACGGTGATGAGCATGATTCCTCCCGTTGGTCCCAGAATCGCCTCCGTCCATCCCAGGTGCAACACATCCCGCACCACGTGGGCCAGCATCTCGCCCAGCGCCAGGAGGCCCATCAATACGACCCCCCGCGGGAGCGGCAGCCGGAGCCCGATGCCGAACCCGGCGACCGCCTGCGCCAGCATCATGAAGTGAGATGTTTCGGGCAACAGCGCCATTATGACCAGCTGCAACCCCCAGACCAGGAGCTGGCACACCACGGGATGGCGCCTCCACCACACCACGACGATCCCTTGCACCCCTCCCACAGCCACCAGAGCTGCGTGGCGCTCCCAGGGAAGGTCGCTGATAGGAATCAGCAGGACGATTGCAACCACCCCGCATACGATGGCCAGGATCACGTCATTGCGACGGATCGGGGGCGGGGAGGACATCATGGCGTCATTCTTCCGCACTCGCTCAGACGCTGATGTCCCAGGACAGGGCGTTGCTCGTCCAGGACCACCGGGCCATGCCGAGCAGACCGGCCAGCAGCAGCGACGCCATGACGATCCGAGGCCACCCGGTACGGCGTTTCACGTCGCTCACCAGGTCCATCCCGGCGGGGATGATCGCCGTCACACCGAGCCATTGGACCGCCTGGACGGGTCGCACGCCCCCGGGTCGGCAGCCTCATTTTCACTCCTTTTCAATCACGTCTCCATGCTTGCGGTGCTGACATGAAAACCGCTACGCGCCCGGGAAGGAACCCCATCTGCGACCTGCGATGCAAGCAGCTCCTCCCCGCCGGACACCACCGGGGGATCCGGATCAACTCCTCCATCAGGGGCCGTCCCTGACCGCTACCACTCGTACCACTCGCCATCGCTGCCGCTCGCGGCGACCAGGCCATCCCGCGCTCCTCACCTTGGCCTTCCACGGTCCTGGCACATTGGCGAAAGCAGCGACCACATCCCCACCCGACCGTGACGGTTTACCCTCTCGGAGTGGCCCGCATCCACGGATGCTTTGTACACTTTCCCGTACAGGAGGTGGCCGTGAAGACCATGTCGTACACCGAGTCCCGGGCCAACTACGCGGCGGTCCTCGACGAGGTCGTGAACAATCGCGAGGAGATCGTCATCACCCGGGCGGGACACGAACCCGTCGTGATCGTTTCGCTGGAGGAGTACCAGTCCCTTCGCGAGACCGCCTACCTGCTGCGTTCGCCCGTCAACGCCCAGCGGCTGGCCAGCGCCATGGAACAGCTCGACAGGAACGACGGCACCCTGCACGACCTTCTCGACGACCGCTGAGATGCGGATCTGCTGGGCCGATGAGGCGTGGGAGGACCACCTTTGGTGGCAGGTCCAGGACCGCCGGACCCTCAAGAGGATCAACTCCCTGATCCGGGACATCGCCCGCAACGGGAACGAGGGGCTGGGCAAACCGGAGGCACTGCGACACCAGCTCTCCGGCTACTGGTCCCGGCGCATCACCGAGGAACATCGGCTGGTGTACCGGATCACCGACACCGAGATCCAGATTGCCGCCTGCCGGTACCACTACGGCCGCTGAGGATCCCTGTTCAGAATTCAACTCACCCGGCTGCGCAGCGCTCAACCCCGATTTGGCCGCCGAATAGCGGTTTGAGCGCGTTGAGTGTTGCAGAACCGGGGAACATCCTGAAGGCCGGGTCTGTTTCCTGGACGTCAGCGTTGGTTTCGACTCGGGCCGCTCGTTCCTCGCGACCCGGCTCAACCAGCTCCGCAGCGGGGGCACTCACGTGCTGGCTCAACCGGCTTCACTGGAATGGTTCCGGCTCCATTCAGTCTCGAGGCAGGCGTGCCTCGTACACTGAATTTCATGGAGATCGATGTCCTCGGGTGGCTGAGCGGCCGCCGGAATCCCCAGCTCGTGACCGCCGACGAGGCCCTGCCCGGGCGCGACGTCCCGGTGCTGTCGCCCGTTCCCCGGCACGCGGTGCTCGGCCTGCGGCTGGACGAGGTCCCCGAGGGTTGCGAGGTCGCCTACTTCGCGATGGGCTGCTACTGGGGTGAGGAGCGACTGTTCTGGACCACCGACGGCGTGGTCAACACCGCCGTCGGGTTCATGGGGGGCAGCACCCCGAACCCCACCTATCGCGAGACCTGCACCGGCCGCACCGGCCACACCGAGACGGTGAAGGTGGTCTTCGACCCTTCCCGCGTCGGCTACGACGACCTGCTGAGGATCTTCTGGGAGAACCACGACCCGACCCAGGGTTTCCGGCAGGGCAACGACATCGGCACCCAGTACCGGTCCGCGATCTTTCCGGTGGATGCCGCCCAGCACGCGGCGGCCGTCGCCTCCCGCGACGCATTCCAGAAGCGCATGACCGAGGCCGGGTTCGGCGAGATCACCACCGAGATCACCGACGGCGCCACCTTCTACCACGCGGAGGAGGAGCACCAGCAGTACCTCCACAAGAACCCGGGAGGTTATTGCCCGAACCACGCCACCGGGGTCAGGTGCGGGTGAGTGTTTTCGGCCAAAAGGACGACCTGGATCAGAACTTCGGTATCACGACCCGATCCACCACCCACCGTAGAATGAACCGGTGAATCTGCGCCGCGTCATCACCACAGCGATGGTCGTGCTGCTCGCAGGCTGCGCATCCACATCGGATCCCGAACCCTCCCAGACCCCATCCGTTGCCACCTCCGCGAGCGCCACCCCGGAAGCCAGCGCGTCCTCGTCGCCGACGGTGGCCTTCCCGGTTCCGATGAGCATCACCCAGGACCTGGCCACTGGCGGTGCGAAACAGGTCGTGCGGCGCATGATGGAGATCACGAACAACCGTCCCGCGCTGAAGCTCGACGTCTCCTCCTCCGAGGTGACCCTCACCGTTCTGGACGCGACTCAGAAGCCGTTCACCCTGCGTTGGCGCGCCAACCAGATCACCCCCGCGGATTCCGACATCCAATACCTCGGGCAGGCCACCTTCCGCCCCACCGACTACCCACTCGGCAACATCAGCGAGCTGTTCGACACCGCCACCCGCATGGGGGCCACCGGCACTGAGAAGATCCTGCAGATCGTCGAGCAGCGTTCCGGCGAGGTCTACCTCACCGTCACCACCACACCCGAGACGAAAACCGTGTTCTTCGAGAAGGACGGCACCGCGGTGCGCAACCTCGGCTACACGTCCGTGGCGGACCTGACCGACGGTCTGGCCGCCGTCATCGGGGGCAGCCGGGCCGCCACACGCATCGGCTTCGGAGCCAACACCGGGTACTGGATCGACCTACCGGCGAACAACGGCATCACCGAGCGACGCATCCGCTCCGCGGCACTTCCCGTGTACACGACCAGGATCAAGGAGGCCTCCTCCCTCGTCCCCTTCGACCCGATCCAGCTCAAACCCCTGGTATTGGCGCGTTCGATCCAGAAGTTCAACCCCGGTCTCAGGGCGGAGTGCAGGATCGAGGTGGACAACCGCTACAGGCGTACGACGCCGATCATCCGCTACGACTGCGGTGGCAAGGTGCATTTCACGGACCCCGACGGCACCGAGTACACCGAGGACCAGCTGAAACAGTGAGCGTCCTTCCCTGAAAGCCGGTTGAGCCGGACCGCGAAGAACGAGCAACCCAGTCGAAACCTCTCCTGAAGCTGGTTGAGCCAGCACGTGAGCGAAGCGAACGGCTGAGTCGAAACCACTGACACCCGGTAGCCAGAACCCAACCACAACCCCCTGGTTTCGACACGCCCCACTCGCTGACGCTCGCAGGCCGGCTCAACCAACTTCGCCCGACCGGCTCCGGGATGGATCTCCTCAGCCGAGCAGCCCCATGCGTTCGGCCTCGGCGCGCAGTGACTCGCGGGCCTCAGGTCTGGCCGTCCCGATCAGGCCCAGTGCCTGGTCGCGCTGGGAGGCCCCGAAGACGCGGGCCGTGTTCTGTTCCGTGACCACCCAGGACGGTTGCAGCGACGTCGTGGGTTCCGTGAGTTTCGGCACGATGGTGGAGAGGTTGGCCTTTGGGTGCCACGACTTCAACGCGATGATCGCCTGCCCGCCCGGGGAGTGCAGCGCCCCGACGATGAAGTCGGCCTGCCCGCCGGTTCCGGAGATGATGCGGTCGTTGACACGGGTGGCGTTGACGGCCCCGAACAGGTCGACCTGCAGTGCGGTGTTGATGCTGGTCACAGCCGGTTGCCCGGCGATGTTCCCGGGGCTGTTCGTGGTCTCACAGCGCAGCAGCCGCAGCTGCGGGTTGTCGTCGGCCCAGGCGTAGAGCTCCTCGGAACCGTAGGCGAAGGTCGCGGTGATGGGATGGGTCTCGTCGAGGGCGCCGGAACGCAGCAGCCCGAAGAAACCGTCGGCCATCAGTTCGGTCCACACCCTGAGGCCGCGACTGTTCCGCAGCGCCTGCATCACCGCCTCCGGCAGCGCACCGATGCCGAGCTGGAGCGTGGCGCCGTCGGGCACCATCGCCGCGAGCCGCTCCCCGACCGCCGCGGATTCGTCGTCGATCCTGGCCTCGGGCGCCACCGGCACCGGTTCGGCGATCTCGACGGCCAGGTCGATGTCGTCGACCGACAGCACCCCGTCGCCGTGGATGAACGGCAGGTTCTCGTTGATCTGCGCCACCAGGACCGCGCCGCGCTGTTTCGCGGCGTCGATGGCGCCGGGCAGCACCTGCACCTCGATGCCGAGGCTGACCCTCCCGTCGACGACCCGCGATGTCTGCACCGCGACGACATCCGGGGGCAGTGCCCCACGGAACAGCTGGGGGGTGGTGGACAGTCGCGCCGGGTAGTAGTCGACGCGGGGATTCCCGCGCAGCCCGGAACCGACGAAGGTGGTTTCGATCCGCACCCCCTCGCGGTCCGGCAGCCTGCCGAGCCCGTTGACGATGAACAACCGGTATTCGGGGATGACCGCGTCCAGCAGCCCGAGCAGGGCACGCGGGGTGCCGAAGCTGCCCTGGGTGACGATGCGGGGGTTTCCGGGCAGCCCGGGTAGAGCAGCGGCCAGCTGCTCGGGGGCGACGATTCTCACTTCAGCCTCACAGGTCCTGGGTGTCGAAGGTGTTGCAGGAAGAAGGATTACCGGACTCGAACCCGATGCTCAACCAGCGCTGCCGCTGCTCGGAACTGCCGTGGGTCCACGACTCGGGGTTGACGAATCCGCCCTGCTGTTTCTGGATGTGGTCGTCGCCGACGGAGCGGGCCGCGTCCGCTATGCGCAGCAGGTCGTCCTTGCTGACCGCCCTGATCGGCGAGTTCGGGTCCTTCATGACCTGGTTGAACACCACCCCGGCGTAGCAGTCGGCCTGGAGTTCGAGCCGCACCTGCGACGAATCGGCTCCGGTGTCGCGCCTGACCTTGCGCATGGTCCCGTCGAGGTTCTGGATGTGGTGCCCGAATTCGTGGGCGACGATGTAGAGCTCGGCCGCGTCCCCACCGGAAGCCCCCAGCTGTTTGAGGAGCTGGCCGACGTAGGAGTCGTCGATGTAGACGGTGGAGTCCCCGGAACAGTAGAACGGCCCCATCTCGGTCTGCCCCACCCCGCAGGCGGTGCTGATGGTGCCGGAGAACAACTTCACCGTGGCGTACTCGTAGTTCGGTGTCGTCTTCGACCAGTAGTCCTGGAGGACCTTCTCGTAGAGCGGCCAGCGGCACTCGCGGTTGGTGTTGACGTTGACGTCCTTCTGTTTGCAGTGGTCGAGGTCGCTTCCCTGCACCGCAGGCCTGCTGTTCTGGCTCGAACCGGGTCCGAGCAGATCGGAGACGTTGATGCCGAGCCGTGGACCGACGAACACGACCAGCAGCATCACCACCAACCCGCCGATGCCGCCGCCGAGGGCCATCCGGCCGCCGCCCCCACCGCCCGAGGCGCGTTGGGTGTGCGAATCGGAAAGGTCCACGCTGTCGCGATAGTCCATGTGCCACCTCCTCTGACCGGACTCAGCCTAGCCGGACCAGCACCTGACCGAGGACGAACCGGGGCCGGCGACACGGCTTCCGTTCCGGGACCTCCGGCGCGATCGCACCGGGATGTCCCGTGCGGCTCGGAAGACCCGGTGACGCCAATAGGATGCCAAGGTGCGTTTGATTGGTCTTCTTGCCGACAATCCCGTGATCGATCTGGTTCTCGGTCACGGGGAACATCCCGATGGCGCTCTGCACCGGGCCGGGTGGATCGCCGGACGACCCTTGAGAGCGGAATGTCGTGACGGTGACGTCGTGGTCACCCTGGAGGTTCACCCTGCCTCACCCGCTGACGCCCCACCAGCCGACAGGGTGGTCGTGTACGAGGAGCCGGGGACCGATGAGGTGCCGCTGATCCGCCAACGGGTCGGAGCATACGGCATCGTGCTGTCGGAACGGGGCCTGCTGGGCACGGTGCTGTCGCGGATCACCGGGGCCCCCGGGGCCTGGAACCTTCCGGGCGGCGGTCTCGACGCCGGCGAGGAACCGGCGGCGGGTCTGCTGCGCGAGGTGTACGAGGAGACGGGCCAGGAGGTTGCGCCCGAACGGTTGCTGACCCTCCAGTCGGATCACTGGATCGGTCGCGCCCCGAACGGCCGCCTGGAGGATTATCACGCCCTGCGCATCATCTATTCCGCTGCATGTGAAAAACCCAGCCGCCCCCGCGTCCACGACCTGGGAGGATCGACGGCGCGGGCCGACTGGGTTCCGGTGAAGGCCTGGCGCAGGCTCCCCTGGACCCGAGCGGCTCGGCAGGTGCTGAGCCAGCACCTGCCGAGCCGCTGATCACCGGGTCCCGGAGCAGCCCGCCTGAGGGGTCAATCCCTGAAGTAGGACAGGATGCGCAGGATCTCGACGTAGAGCCACACCATGGTGACCGTGATGCCGAAGGCCGCCCGCCACGACTCCTGGGCCGGGGCCTGGGATGCGATGCCGCGCTCCACGTAGTCGAAGTCGATCACCAGGTTGAACACGGCCAGACACACGGCCAGGATCGAGACACCGATCGCGAGCAGACCGGCGTTGCTGCCCACGGCCCGCAGCCCGGTGTTGATCCCGAACATTGCGAGCACGAAGTTCACCAGGAACACGCCCGCGAGGGCCACGGTGCCGATGGTGACCATCTTGCGGAACTTGGCGGTGACGCGGATGTTGAAGAACTTGTAGACGGCCAGCGTGGCGGCCGCGGTCACGAAGGTGGCCAGCACCGCGGAGACGACGATGCCGGGCCACGTCACCTCGAAGTACTTCGAGATGCCGCCGATGAACAGGCCCTCGAGCGCGGAGTAGAGCAGGACACCGGCCACCGGGACCTTGTGCCGGGTGGCGACGACCAGGGAGACGACGAGGGCACCGAGCCCGCCGACGATCATCGTCGGGAACACGAGGCTGAGCGGCAGCAGCATGAACGTCGCCGCCGCGGCCGCGAACACCACGAGCAGGGTGATGGAGGTCTTGGCCAGGACGTCGTCCATGGTCATGACGCCTGCGGTGGTCTGCGGTTGGGGCTGTGCATATCCGGGCTGGGGCTGGTAGCCGTAGGGCTGCTGATAGGCAGGCGGCTGGTTGAAAGCCGAACTGCGGCTGAACACGGGATTCGCCATGTGGGGTTCCTTCAGAATCGCGATGACTTTTGCTTCAAGTGTATGTGATCGCGCCGACAGGAATGCATGCTGATGCGGAAGAATCCCGGCACGGGTGGACCGGCCCTGCGCGAGGGTCCGGTTCAGGCGGCGCGGGCGGTGAGGAACTGGATCAGCGACTCGAAGAACCTGCGACCGTCCAGCGACGCCCCCGTCAGCGACTCGACGTTGTGCTCGGGGTGGGGCATCAGGCCGACGACGTTGCCGTGTTCGTTGGTGATCCCGGCGATGTCGTTGGCCGATCCGTTGGGGTTGTCGAGGTAGCGGAACACCACCTGGGCGTTGTCCTCGAGACGTTTCAGGGTCTCGGGGGCGGCCTGGTAGTTGCCCTCGCCGTTCTTCAGGGTGATGACGATCTCCTCACCCCTGGTGAAACCGCAGGTCCAGGTGGTGTCGATGGATTCGACGCGGAGCCTCTCGTCGCGGCAGATGAAGTGCTGGTCGACGTTTCGGATCATGGCCCCGTCGAGGAGGTGGGCCTCGCAGAGCAGCTGGAACCCGTTGCAGATCCCCAGCACGGGCAGTCCCTTGTTGGCAGCGTCGATGACGGTGTCCATCACGGGGCTGAACCGCGCGATGGCCCCGCAGCGCAGGTAGTCGCCGTAGGAGAAACCGCCCGGGAGGATGATGGCGTCCACGCCGTCGATGGAGTCGGAGCCGTGCCACAGCGGAACGGCCTCGGCCCCGCACAGCCTCACGGCACGCAGCGCGTCGTGGTCGTCGAGGGAACCCGGGAAGGTGACGACGCCGATGCGGGGCATCAGTCTGTCACCACTTCGTAGGCCTCTATGACGGTGTTGGCGAGCAGTTTCTCCGCGGCCCGGGAGACCCGTTCCAGGACCTCGGGGGTGATCTCGCCGTCCACCTCCACCTCGAAGCGTTTGCCCTGGCGGACCGTCATTCCCTCGAACCCGAGGCGCGTGAGGGCACCGGTGACCGCCTTGCCCTGCGGATCGAGGATCTCGGGTTTGGGCATGACGTTGACGACGACGCGTGGCATGACAGCACCCTATCGGGCCGGATCCCGGCTTGTCCTACAATTCCGCGCCATGTCGCGACCCGGTTGGTATCCGGATCCCGATGATCCACGGGCCACATGCGTTACTGGGACGGCGGCGCGTGGAGGGGCGTTCCCGAGCCCCGGCGACCCGCGGCACCGGGCGGTTCTCGACGCCATCGCCCTGGACGTCGGGAACCCGGCCGGCCCGTCCGTCCACCGGGGGTGGGGCGGTGGACTCGGACACCAACCCCATGCTCGACCGGGCCGGGGAGAACCTGCGGATCGCCCGAGAACCCGGGTCAGGTGAAAGCGGCGCGGAAGGGTTCGAGCACGCACTGGTCTCTCGTCCGGTCGAGGATGGCGAAGACCGCCAGGTCGAAGGCCCCGGAGAAGGGACCGGCCAGCAGGTCACGGAAGGTGGCGGCGACGAAACCGGGATCGTTGCGGAAAACCCCGCAGCCCCAGGCGCCGAGCACCAGGTTCCGGTGGCCGTGGTCGTGGGCGACGACCAGCACCCGGCGGGCGCGTTCACGCAGCGCCGCCTCGAGCCGCGCCGTCTCCCCCGGGGTGCGCCACTTCGCCGCTCCCGCGTTGGGGGCGGGGGCCGTGATGATGGCCGTCCGCCACGGCTCGTCGACGAGGGAATCATCCCCGCCCCGGAACACCGGCACGGCGGGCGAGTAGATCATCGCGTGGGTGTAGGCCCGCTCGTGGTCGCGGTTGAAACGGTACATGTCGCGGTCACGGATGCACGCGTAGAGGGCGCTGTTGCGGGCGAGTTCCTCCTCCTGGGCCTGCGCACCCAGCAGGAAACCCCCGCCCGGGTGCTTGGCGGAGGCGAAGTTCAGCGCGATGGGATCCGCATCCCGCAGCCGGTGGGCGGCCTCGAAAGTACCCATCTGCTGCACCTTGACGTGCACTCTCCCGGGTTTCGGCTCCGGGTTCGGGAGTTCGGCGTCGGGGGCGTACTCGACGGTTCCCGCGACGGCGTGTTCGATCTGCCCGCGCAGCTCGACGCGTTCGCCGCGGCCGTTGAGGTAGAAGCCGCGGTCGATGATCTCGACGGTCTCGTGGGCCAGCGCCGCGAGATGGTCCCGGTGCATCATCCGGTGATCATACGGCAGGGGTCTCCCGGAACAACCGGCCGGTCAGGCGTTCGTAGGCCTCGACGTAGCGGGCGCGGGTGGCCTCGACCACCTCGGCGGGCAGCTCCGGCGGGGTCGTCTCCCGGTCCCATCCGGACTCCCGGGCCAACCAGTCGCGGACGTACTGCTTGTCGAAGCTGGGCAGCGACCCCCCCGGCCGCCACAGGTCCGCGTCCCAGAACCGCGACGAGTCGGGGGTGAGCACCTCGTCGGCCAGGACGAGGGTTCCGTCGCCGCGGCGCCCGAACTCGAACTTGGTGTCGGCCAGGATGATGCCCCGCCCGGCGGCGATCCGTTCGGCCCGCGCGTACACCTGGAGGGTGAGGTCGCGCAGCCGGGCGGCCAGGTCGTCGCCGTGGAGGCGGGCGATCGTGGCAAGGTCGACGTTCTCGTCGTGCTCCCCCGGCCCGGCCTTGATGGCGGGGGTGAAGATCGGGGCCGGGAGCTTGTCGCCGTCGCGCAGCCCGTCGGGCAGCGGCACCCCGCACACCGTCCGCGACCGCTGGTACTCGGCCCACCCGGATCCGGTGAGATAGCCGCGCGCCACGCACTCGACCGGCACCATGTCGAGTTTCTCCACGACCACGGCGCGGCCCCTGACCTTCTCTGGTACGTCCGCGGAGACGATGTGGTCGGGCACCAGGTCGCGCAGCCGTTCGAACCACCACAGCGACAGCTGAGTGAGCACGGCCCCCTTGCCGGGGATGGGGGTGGGCAGGACGTGGTCGAAGGCGGAGATGTTGTCGGTGGCCACCATCAGCACGTCGCCGCCGGGCAGCGCGTACATCTCGCGCACCTTCCCGGCGTGGATGAGGGGCAGACCAAGGGATTCGAACTGGCTCACGACGCCAGCCTAGGGGCTCCGCGGCCGGACGGCGGGAACGCCTGCCTTGCAGTCGTCGGCTTGCGCTGTGGCGCAGGCACTCGACCGCAAGGCAGGCGTTTCCGCCGGAAGAACCACGAGAAGGCGGATGAACCCAACACCCGCGGGACCTCGGCGCGGGCACCTGCGCGAGGAACCTCTACCATCGCACCATGGCTTCACGCGCACTGCCCGAGAACTGGCTGAGGCAGGACCTGATCATCACCGCCGTGGCCGCAGTGGTGGGGTGCCTGATGGTCTGGCTGACCTTCGTCCTGGGCTCGACGACCTTCGCCACGCCCCTTGAGGCCCAGCTGATCGGTTGTCTGCTGCTTCCCCTTCCCCTGGTCTGGCGGCGAAGCCACCCGCTGGCCTCCGGGATCGCCGTCAACGCGCTCTACATCGCCCTGGCCAACACCACCGGGATGGATCTCTACGCGTCCCAGGTCACGCTCTTCCTGTCGTTCTACTCGATCGGGGCGTGGTCGGCCCGGCGCGGGGCGGCTCTGGCCACCCGGACCGTCATCAGCATCGCCATGGGGTTGAACGTCTGTCTGAGCATCCTGGTCAACCTCGGGTCGGCGAAACTGAACGTGCAGTTCGCCTCCGCCACCACCCTGGCGGCGCTGTTCACCCTCTATCTGGTGATCAACCTCGCCTTCTTCGCGGGCGCATGGATCTTCGGCGACCGGACCTGGCAGCAGGCCCTGGAACGCCAGGGACTGGTCGAGGCCAACAGGAACATCAAGGCGCTGCGGGCAGAGCTGATCGCCCGCGCCATCGAGGAGGAAAGGCTCCGGATCGCCCGCGAGCTGCACGACGTCGTCGCCCATCACGTCACCACCATGTCGGTGCAGGCCGCGGCCGCCCGGCGCCTGCTGGGCAGGGATCCGGAACACACCGAGAAGTCGCTGAAACAGATCGAGTCCAGCGCGCGACAGGCGGTGAACGACCTGCGTTCGATGGTGTTCACCCTGCGGGAGACCACCGCCGCGGAGGAGGGCCTGCCGACGGTGGAGGACATACCCGGCCTGGTTGAGTCCGCGCGACTCGCGGAGGCCCACGTCAGCTACGAGACGATCGGGGAGCTGCCCGAACTCAGCCCCGCGGTGGAGCTGACCCTCTACCGGATCGCGCAGGAGGCCCTCACCAACGCCGCCAAGCACGCCGGCCCGACCGCCAGCGTCGCCGTCCGCCTGCGCTCCCGGAAGGATTCCGTCGAGCTGGAGGTCTCGGACGACGGCTTCGGGATGCGACGCACCATTCCGGGCACCGGCACAGGGCTCGTGGGGATGCGGGAACGCGTGACCGCCCTCGGGGGCAGGCTCGAGGCCGGGTCGAAGCCCAGGGGTGGTTTCCGGGTGCGGGCGGAGATCCCGACGAGGGCGGTCGCATGATCCGGGTCCTGCTGGTCGACGACCAGCCCCTCATCCGCACCGGCTTCAAGACCATCCTGGAGACCGAACCCGGCATCGAGGTGGTGGGCGAGGCGGGCGACGGCACCCGGGGCGTCGAACTGGCCCTCGAACTGCATCCCGACGTGGTCTGCATGGACGTGCAGATGCCCCGGATGAACGGGATCGAGGCGACCCGCGAACTCACGTCCCGGGGTTGCGGCTCGGCCGTGCTGATACTGACCACCTTCGACCGCGACGACTTCCTGTTCGAGACCCTCCAGGCGGGAGCGTCGGGATTCCTGCTGAAAACCGCGGAGGCCGAGAAACTCATCGAGGCCGTGCAGATCCTGGGGCGCGGCGAAGGGTTGCTGTCGCCGCAGGTCACCCGCCGGGTCATCGAACGCTTCACCGCGCCCCGCCGGGAACCCCACTCCCCCGGCAGGACCGCCGCCGAGGTGCTGACGGAACGCGAACACGACACCCTGCTGCACCTGGCACGCGGCCTCAGCAACGCCGAGATCGCCTCCGAGATGTTCGTCAGCACCGAGACCGTCAAGACCCACGTCTCCAACATTCTCACCAAGCTGGGATTGCGCGACCGCATCAACGCGGTCATCTGGGCCTACGAGAACAACCTCATACCCCGATCGGGCTGAGCCGGACCGCAGGTGTTCCCCTCCCCAAGCTGGTTGGGCCGGACCGCGACGAAGGAGTAGTCCGAGTCGAAACCACCCGGCGCCCAACAAACCAACTGAACCACCACATCCCAGGCACTGAAAACCCATTCACCACCATCCGAACCGACGGAAACGCTGGCCTTACCGCCATCAGCCTGCCTCTCCAACGGAACGCTTGCTTTACGGTCGAACGCTTGCGCCATAGCGCTGGCGTACGGCGACAAGGCAAGTGTTGTGCAGGGAAGCGCCTCGGAGGGGTGGATCTGATTCAGCCGCTGTTGGCTGAGGAAGCCCATGCTCAACCTGTGGTCGTGGGAGGTTTACCGGGTTCCGCAGCACTCAACACCAAAAATGGCCCCAAAACCGTGCTAAATCGGGTTGAGTGCTGCGGAACCGCGATCCTGCCCAGAGCAGACCCGTCAAAACAACGGTAGGGCCACCTGGGAGAGCGATGTCACCGCTCCACCTCCCCCGCACGGGGGAGGACGGATTTCCCCCTGCCGCGGGAAGCGCCGACCGGGTCCCGATCCGTAGCGTTGAGGCCATGATCAGCGTACGGAACGTTCACCGGTTCTTCGGTGACAAGCATGTGTTGAACGACGTCTCCTTCGACATCAGGCCCGGCCTCATGACGGGTTTCGTCGGCGGCAACGGGGCCGGCAAGACCACGACCATGCGGATCATCCTGGGGGTGCTGGCGGCCAACGAGGGGCAGGTGCTGGTCGACGGTCAACCCATGAACGCCGATCAGCGCGCCACCATCGGCTACATGCCGGAGGAGCGCGGCCTGTACCCGAAGATGAAGATCATCGACCAGCTGGTCTACCTGGCCCAGCTGCACGGCAGCGACGCCACCGAGGCCCGTCGCTACGGCCTGGAGCTGCTGGAACGCCTCCGGCTCAACGGCAAACCCACCGACACCCTGGAGTCGCTGTCGCTCGGCAACCAGCAGCGGGTGCAGATCGCCGCGGCCCTCATCCACCGGCCCAACGCCCTGATCCTCGACGAACCGTTCTCCGGTCTCGACCCGGACTCGGTGGACATCACCGTCGACGTGCTCCGTGAGGTCGCCGCCACGGGCGCCCCCGTCCTGTTCTCCTCGCACCAGCTCGACGTGGTGGAGCGGCTCTGCGACCAGCTCGTGGTCATCTCCCGGGGCGAGATCCGCGCCAACGGCACCCGCGCCGAGCTCCAGGCCGCCAACACCGGCAACGAGTGGGACCTGGAGACGAGCGCCGACACCGGCTGGGTGCGTGACATCGTCCCGGTGGTCGAGTTCGACGGCGGCTACGTCCGGTTCCAGGCCCCCGACGAACAGACCGCCAACCGCGTCCTGGCCGCCGCGCTGGAACGCGGCACCGTCAGCACCTTCCAGCGCGTGACCCGCAGCCTGCACGAGATCTACAAGGAGATGGCCCAGTGAACACCCAGACCCCCACCCGTCCGAGCTTCTGGAGCACCGTCGGTATCGTCGCCAAACGGGAAATCGTGGTGCGGTGCCTGTCGAAGTCGTTCATCGTCTCGACGATCATCACCCTGGCGGTCATGTTCCTCGCCGTCGTCTTCACCCCGCAGATCGGAAAGTGGATGGACGGCGGCACCACCACCGTCGCCACCACCGCCGACCTCGCCCCGCGGCTCAGGAACCTGCCGAACGTCGAGGTGATCGAGGTCGCGGACCAGGACGCGGCCCGCAGCGCCGTGCTCTCCGAGGACGCGAAGGCGGCCGTGGTCCCGGACGCGTCGAACCCGCTGGGAATCGAGGTGCTGTCGCTCCGGGACGCCCCGACCGGCCTGCTCTCGTCCCTGTCGGTGTCCCCGAACGTGCAGCTGCTCGACCCCAACGCCCCGCATCCGATGCTCCGCTACTTCCTGGGGCTTGGTTTCGGCATGGTGTGGATGATGGCGGCCATGGTCTTCGGCATGGGCATCGCCAACTCGGTGGTCGAGGAGAAACAGACGCGCATCGTCGAGATCCTGCTGGCCAGCATCTCCTCGAAGGCACTGCTCACCGGGAAGATCATCGGGAACTCCGCCGCGGCGCTGGCGCAGATCCTCGCCATCGCGGCCACCGTCCTCGGGGGACTGGCGATCAACGGCAGCGTCCTGCCGGTGGCGAACCTCGTGTGGCCCATCGTCTGGTTCGTCGTCCTGTTCCTGTTCGGGTTCGTCATGATTGCGGCCCTGTACGCGGCGGCGGCCGCGCTGGTCTCCCGCACCGAGGACCTCAACACCGCGCTGCAGCCCCTCAGCTGGCTCGTGATGCTGCCCTACCTCGGCGTCGCCGTCGGCACCAGCAATCCCCTGGCCATGACGGTGATGAGCTACATCCCGTTCTCCGCCCCGGTGGCCGTCCCGGTGCGCATCTTCCTCGGCCAGAGCGCCGGCTGGGAGCCCTTCGCCTCGCTGGCGCTGCTCATCCTCACAACCGTCGCGACGGTCTGGCTCGCGGCCCGGATCTACGACCGCGGACTGCTGCGCACCGGCAAACCCCTGAAGTGGCGGGAGGCCCTCACCGCCACCTCGTGATCTTCCCGGAAGAAGGGGCCGTCGACCGGACAGGAACCGGTCGGCGGCCCCTTGGCCGCGTCAGCGGCGACTGGTGAAGAACATTGCCCCGAACATCAGGCCGACGAGAAGCATCAATCCCAGGGAGATCCCGATCACGAGCAGGATGGCGCGGGCGAAGTTCTGCTTGGCGCGCGAGAAGCTCGACGAGAGCGCCATCACCAGGACCGTGACGAAATTCACCAGGGGGATGGCCATGAGCAGTATCACCCCCCCACCCAGCTCGCAACACTGTCACGGTTCGGGTCCTCCCAGCGTTGGGACGGGAACCCGCCCGCGGCATAGGGATCGTAGCTGGAAGACGACTGTTCGGGTCCGTACAGGTAGCGATTGACGGCGGTGGGATCTTCCATCTGGTAGGGCTTCTGGGTAGCGGATCCGGTTGAAGCGTCGACCGGTTTGACCGCTTCGCTGAAGACGGAGCCAGGTGCTCCGCCACCCGAAGGATCCGGCCCCGGCGGGTCAATGTTCCGGGGAGACTGACTCATGACGCTCCTCTGAAGTTCCTGATGATCCTGGAATGCTAACCCTCCGGGGGCGCAGACGCGGCGGAAACCCAAGAATACCGGGCGGTGAGCCTGAGAGGCGTTCTTCCGGAGACGATCGGGTCGGGCAGCATCCCAGCTCTCCGACCACGGTCGCCCTGGTTTCGACACGGCCGGCTCGCAGAGCGAGCGGTCCGGCTCAACCAACTTCCCTCCCCTCAAGCCGGTTGAGCCGGGCCGCGACGAAGAAGCAGCCGTGTCGAAACCACCCCGCAGCCAAGTAGCAGACCCGTTGGGGAAGCCACCCCTTGTTCGGGTTATACTGGAGATGCGCATGGCACTAGCGGTGTGAAGTGAGCTCGGCAGCCTTCCGGACGGTCGGTGAGCCGAGCTTCGCGCTTCATGGTGCCAGTTCCTCGACCCCGCCGACGAGTGGCGTGATCCGACGCTTCCAGTCACCACCCTTGACATGACTCCAAGCGATGACGTCAGGGCTCCACAACAAGGAGGCTTTGCTGGCCTTAGCGCTGTTTTGCTGGCTCTAATCCTGGTTTGCTGGGCTTGTTCACGTTTGCTGGCCTCACAGCGCAGGCAAACGTGAACAAGCCCAGCAAAACATCGGTAAGGCCAGCAAACCACTGGAGCGAGGGGTCAACTCAGCCCAACCGACCTCTGTGAATAATCCTCATTAGGTTGACGGGAGGACGCCCTCCCGGGCCTTCTCCGGGATCCCCACCTCCCGTAAATGCGGACTTCCTCCCCCTACAGCACGGCTCCCGGGCGGTATGCGGCCGCCTCGGCGTGGTCATCGGCGATGACGGCGACCTGCTGGGCGACCCGCGCCACCTGCGCCCCTGCGGTACCCGCCAGGTCGAGGGGATCGGTGACCAGCGCGCCCAGTTCGTCGCGGGTCAGCCCGAGGCGGGGGTCGGCGGCGAGGCGATCGAGGAGGTTGTTGGCCCTCGTGCCGTGGCGCATCTCCAGCGCGACGGCTACCGCGTGTTCCTTGATGACCTCGTGGGCCTCCTCGCGGCCCGCTCCTCTGCGCACCGCCGCCATCAGCACCTTCGTGGTGGTCAGGAAGGGCAGGTACCGGTCCAGCTCTGCGGCGATCACCTCGGGGAAGGCCCCGAAGTCGGCGAGCACGGTGAGGAAGGTCTCGAACAGCCCGTCGAGCGCGAAAAACGCGTCGGGCAGCGCCACCCGCCGCACCACCGAGCAGGACACGTCGCCCTCGTTCCACTGGTCGCCGGCCAGTTCGCCGATCATGGAGACGTGACCGCGCAGGATCACCGCCAGCCCGTTGACGCGCTCGCAGGAGCGGGTGTTCATCTTGTGGGGCATGGCGGAGCTGCCGACCTGTCCCTCCTTGAAACCCTCCGTGACCAGTTCGAGGCCCGCCATCAGGCGGATGGTGGTGGCCACGTTCGACGGGGCCGCGGCGGTCTGCGCCAGCGCGGTGACGACGTCGTAGTCGAGGCTGCGCGGATACACCTGCCCCGTGGAGGTGAGGACGGCCTCGAAACCCAGCTCGGAGGTGACCCGGCGTTCCAGCTCGGCCAGCCTGTCGGCGTCGCCGCCGAGGAGGTCGAGCATGTCCTGGGCGGTTCCGACCGGCCCCTTGATGCCGCGCGCCGGGTAGCGGGCGATCAGCTCCTCCAGTCTCCGATAGGCCACCAGCAGTTCGTCGGCGGCGGTGGCGAACCGCTTGCCCAGGGTGGTGATCTGGGCCGCGACGTTGTGGGAACGACCGGTCAGCGGCTGCTCGGCCCATGCGACGGCCAGCCGGGCCAGCTGCGCCAGGGCGGCGACGACGCGGTCGCGGATCACGCGCAGCGAGGACAGGACCTGGTACTGCTCGATGTTCTCGGTGAGGTCGCGCGAGGTCATGCCCTTGTGGACGTGTTCGTGCCCGGCGAGGGCGTTGAACTCCTCGATCCGCGCCTTGACGTCGTGGCGGGTGACGTGTTCGCGGGCCGCGATGGAGTCGAGGTCCACCTCGTCGACGACCGCCTCGTAGGCGGCGATCACCTCGTCCGGGTCGGCCCCCCCGAAGCCGACGCCCAGGTCGCGTTGGGCGCGCAGCACCGCCAGCCAGAGCCGCCGCTCGGCGACCACCTTCGCCTCGGGCGCCCAGATGGCGCGCATCTGCGCGGAGGCGTAACGGGTGGCCAGCACGTTGGGGACGCTCATGCGGGCAACTCTATTGTCTCCACCGCTTGTTTCGCCCGATATCCGGAGGTTTCATGGGAGGTGGCGGAGCACCCCTTCAAGCCGGTTGAGCCGGACCGCGACGAAGGAGCAGTCCGAGTCGAAACCACCCCGCGCCCGGAGAACAGACCCAACCCCAAGCCACCACGGTTTCGACACGACCCACTCGCTGACGCTCGTAGGCCGGCTCAACCACCATCGACACGACCAGCTTCGGGGGAGGCTCTGTCAGTGTGGGATGCCGATGTCGGTGCGGTGGAAGCCGTCGGGAAAGTCCACCTGCGACAGGTGGTCGTAGGCGCGAGCGCGGGCCTGGTCGAGATCCTCTCCCAGCCCGACGATCCCCAGCACCCGCCCCCCGGAGGCGACGAACCGCCCGTCAACGGATTTCGTCCCGGCGTGCACGGTCCAGGTGAGGTCGGTGTCGGCGGGCAGGTCGATGCCCCCTCCCCCGACCGGGGTGCCCGGGTATCCCCGTGCCGCCTCGACGACCACCACTGCGGCGCCGTCGCGCCACCGCAACGGCGGCAGGCAGGCCAGTTCGCCGCGGGCCGCGGCGCGCAGCACATCGGCGAGAGGGGTTTCGAGGAGGGCCAGGACGGCCTGGGTCTCGGGGTCGCCGAACCGGACGTTGAACTCCACCACCCGCACCCCGCGCCCGGTCAGCGCCAGCCCCGCGTACAGCAGCCCGGTGAACGGCGTGCCCCGGCGCCTCATCTCCTGCAGCGTCGGGTCGATCACCTGGGTCGTGATCTCCTCGACGAGCCCGTCCGGCGCCCACGGCAGCGGGCAGTAGGCCCCCATTCCGCCGGTGTTGGGACCGGCATCGCCGTCGCCGACGCGTTTGAAGTCCTGAGCGGGCAGCAGCGGCACCGCGGTGACGCCGTCGCAGATCGCGAACAGCGACACCTCAGGCCCGTCAAGGAACTCCTCGATCACCACCTTCCCGCAGGCCTCGGCATGCGCCAGGGCGGCGGCGCGGTCGGGGGTGACGACGACCCCCTTGCCTGCCGCCAGGCCGTCGTTCTTGACGACGTACGGCGGGCCGTAAGCGTCGAGGGCGGCGGCGGCCTCACCGGGCGTCGCGCACACGCGGGCGTCGGCGGTCGGCACCCCGGCGGTGCGCATCACGTCCTTGGCGAAGGCCTTGGAGCCCTCCAGCTCGGCGGCCGCCGCGGACGGCCCGAAGCAGTCGATGCCCGTCTCCCGGACGGCGTCGGCCACCCCCGCCACCAGGGGCGCCTCCGGCCCCACGACCACCAGCTCGGCCCCGACCCGCCGGGCCAGCGCAACCACGGCCGCGGGGTCGGAGGGGTCGGCGGCGTGCAGGGTCCCGATCCCGGCCAGCCCGGGATTCCCGGGGGCCACGTGAAGCTGTACGGAGGGATCGGCGACGAGGGCGCGGCCCAGGGCGTGTTCGCGCCCGCCGGAGCCGAGAAGCAGAACAGTGGTCACACCCTGAGCTTAGAGGTTGCACGACCGGGTTCCCGGCGCCCACCGGCCCGGCCTGTCGGGCGTTCGGCCGACAGGGGATCTCCTTCGCCGTACCGGAGTCTCGATTAACCTGTAACCATCGGCGACTAGAGGCACGAGGAGCCAGATGAGCATCCACCCGGGATCACCTGCCCATCTCGCCATGCATGCAGACATCCCCCACGACGAGGAGGCGACGCTTCCCGCCCGTTCGGGTGTGCAGGCGTGGCTGCAGGAACTGGCCGAGAACGAGCTCGCCATGGACCGTATCAACCCTCGCGAACTGACCCAGCGGATCATGCATGACGCCTTCGGGCGGTACTCGCTGCCCCCCAGGGTCGCGGGCATGCTGGCCGCCAGCCATCTGCTGCGCGACGCGGACCCGCAGGACCGGCAGGGCATCCGGCAGCTCGCAACGGCCTGGTTCACGTCCATGCCGCCGAGCGCCGTCGACGAATCCACGTGGTTCGTCCGCCAGGCCGTTCGACGTCCCCAGACCCCGCATCTGACGCTTGCGGGGCACACCGGGGACGTCACCGATCTCTCCCGCTGCAACGCCCGCGACGGCCGACCCCTGCTCGTCTCCGAGAGCGACGACGCCACCACGCGCACCTGGGATCCCGGCACCGGCGAGGAGACCGACGAACCCGTCGACTCGCCACTCTCGGGCATCTCCGCCAGACGCGAGGCGACGTTCACCGACGCCTACGGTCGAACCCTGCTGGCCTCCCCCGACGAGAACAACGTCAAGATCACGGATCGCGCGACCGGCGAGGAGGTCGGGGTCCCGCTGCGCGGCCACGATTTCCAGGTGACGGCGGTCTCCTCCTTCTACGGCCCCGCCGGTCGTCCGCTGCTGGCCTCCGCCTCCCACGACCACACCATCCGGGTCTGGGATCCGGCCTCCAAGTCACGTCCGGCGGCGAGGTTCGTCGAGCAACTGGACGAGATGCAGGTGATCACTTGGTTCACGGCCAGCGACGGATCGCCCCGGGTCGGCACCATCAGCCACCCCTACGACGACGTCCTCCAGATCTGGGAAACCGACACGGGCCAGTGGGTCGGGGCCTTGAACGCCTGCCCCGGGCAGCTCTGGGCCGAGACGTGCAGCGCCCGGTTCACCACCCAGCAGGGCAAGCAGATGCTCGCCGTCGCGGAACAGGAGATCCTGCAAATCTGGGATCTCGATTCGGGACAGATCGTCGGCGACCCCCTGACCGGGCACGCCGCACGCATCAACGACATCCTGTCCTGGACCACACCGTTCGGGGAGATCCGGCTGGCCACGGCCAGCAGCGACGGCAGCATCCGGCTCTGGGATCCGATCCGGGGCACCCAGGTCGGCCGGTCACTGACGGGCCACGCCGGGCCGGTCAGGGCCTTGAGCACCTTCACCACCCGTCACGGCGACGCATGGTTGGCATCCGTCGGCGACGAGGGCGCCATCCGCATCTGGGATCCCGACGTGGGGCGACAGATCGGCAGACCCCTGCAGGGACCGCCCTGCCCGATGACCCGCGTGGGCGCTTTCTCCGCCGCGAACGGCGAACCCCGGCTGGTGACCACCGGGGACGACTACATCGTCCGCGTCTGGGACCCCGGCAACGGCCGGCAGCTGGGCCGTCTCAGCAGCGGTGAGGAGAACCTCTGCGACGTCGTGCTGGTGGGAACGAACCGGGAGGGCCGCACCCGTCTGGTCACGTCCGGGCTCGACCGCTCCATCAGGTTCTGGGACATCGCGACGGGCAGGATGACCTACGCCATGCACGCCCTGGACTACACCGAGACCATCATGTCGCTGCGCTACGGGGATCTGGCCGTGAGCCTCGACGACGGCTGGGCGCTGCTGCGACTGCCCCTGGGGGTATGAACTCCGCCTCCGTTTTGTCGTTGACGCCGGGTACTGTTCAGGCCATGACAGACCCGAACGCCCGCTCCGGAGAACGCCGGATGACATGCGACGTCACGAGCCCGGGAGGCTGATCCGGATGCGTCGCATCCCGAGGAAAATCGTCGCCGCCACCACCCTGGGGGCGGTGGCCCTGGCCCGGCTCTGGCACACGCGACGACGCGGTGCCGTCAGGTCGATTGCGACCTTCACCACCACGGACGGGAAATCACGGGTGGTCACCCTCGGTCGCAAACGTTTCGTCTGCGTCTGGGACGCCGATTCGGGACGCCGGCTGCGGAGGCTGTCGATCAGCGGCAACCCCGTCGGCCTGACCACCTTCGTCTCGAGCGCCGGGAGTCCACGGCTCGCGGTGCTCACGGCCGGCCGTGAGATCCACGTCCAGGATCCGGTCACCGGTAACCGGATCGGTGAGCTGCTGGTCGCGGAAGCGGACGCGGGGTCGCGGTTGGTGGCGTGGAACACCGCGTCGGGTCGCCCCCGGATCGCGGTCACCTGTGGCGACGCGGGCATCCGGGTCATCGATCCCGAGTCCGGGGAGCAGAACGGGCTTGCGCTCATCGGCGACGAGGTCGCGGTGGTTGACCTGGCCGCCTGGCTCACCCCCGACGGGCAGCCACGGCTCGCCTCCAGCGGCGACGGCGTCACCCTGCTGTGGGACCCGGAAGCCGGTCGCCGGGTGGGACGGTTGACCGGGCCTGACGATCGGTTGAACAGCGTCACCGCCCACACCGCGCCGGAACGGACACTGCTGGTGGTGATCGACGAGGACGGCGGCTACACGCTGTGGGATCCGCAGGCCGAACGGAAAGTCGCCTCCTACCGGCTTCCCTCGGGGCTCGAGCCCGGTCTCGGGACGTCCCTGCCCGGGCTACGGATCGCCACGGGACATGGCGACGGCACGGTTCGGGTGACGGACCCCGCAACCGGTGATCAACTCCACGAGACCCACTTCAGGCAACCGGTCCGGGCGATCGCACCGGTTCCCGACGGGGTGGTGGTCGGCCTGGACAACGGTTGGCGGATGGTGCGGCTCCCCGAGGTCGATGCGGCATGAACCCCGCGGCCACCGACCGGGGCCTCCGCGTGCACACGCGACCCTCCCTTGGCAGATGGTGAGTATACGTATGCATATACTTACCCCATGCCACGACGAACGATCTACGTCTCGGAAAGCGATCAAGAGCTCTTCGAACGAGCCGCGCAGGAGCCCGGAGGCCTGTCCCACGCCATCGCGATCGCCCTGAGCGAATACATGGCCAGGGCGGTGCTGCGCAACGAGGGGATGACGGTCATCGACCTGACCATCGACGACGACGGCGTCAGCCACAAGGTCCGCTTCACCGGCCGGAAGTTGCTCCGCCTCGAGGAGAAGATCGACAACGGGGTCCGCGTCCGGTTCGTCTACCTCACCAAACAGAACCGGTACGCCGTTCACGAGAAGGTCATTGCCGACCCGGCCGAATGGGAGGGCCAGGGAGAACGTCTCTGGCGCGACCCCCTCACGTGGACCCACAGTTTCTGGGTCCGCGGCGACCGCACCCTCGAGATCTACGACACTCTCGATCAACTGCGAGAGAAGGAACCGGAGCTGGCGGACCGGGTCGCCGCTGCCGAGAAGATTCCCCCCCTCGAGGAACTCGACATCTAGGTCTTGTTGCAAAGGTCATCCCGGGACACGCCCTCCGAAACCTCCGGCCCGGAACCCGAACCGACGCAACAATGAGGCTTATTCATGGCCTCTCCGAAGCTGGTTGAGCCGGACCGCGACGAAGGAGCAGTCCACCTCGAAACCACCCCGCGGGTATCCGAGGACTCCGGGGTCCGAGTGTGCTTCTCGGCCGCCGGGTGGTTTCGACACAGCCGTTCGCTGGCGCTCACGAGCTGGCTCAACCAGCATCCTGTGAACAAGCCTCAATGACCCCCACCTCATTTACACTGGTGACATCAACCGGTCATTGCAACCGGCTGGGGAAAGACCAGAATCATCTTTCCCGACAACCTCACCGATGTTCTTGTTTTCACCCGGAGTTCCATGCGCCGTCGCACCTTTTTAATAACCGCAGGAATGGTTTCAGTTTCATCTGTCATCAGTGCGTGCACGTCTCCTTCCGAAAAACCTCCAGCCCAAACTCCTCCTCCCGGCCCCAACGCCATTCCCCACAAATTCACGGAACGAGCCAGCTGGCCGGGCGTCAATCTCGACGTCAGCATCACGGCCGTCCACGACCACTACCTGTGCAGCAACGTGGCAGTGGACGAGCTACGGGATGTCTTCGCGTCGGGCCGCTGCGCCGCCATCGCCGACGTGGCGGGTCCCACGACCCGGGCGGTCACCCTCGACGAGACGGGAACATGGATCACCAAGGAGGTGGAACTGACCGACCGCTACGACAAGGAAAGGAACAACATCAAGGCCCCCACCAGGCTCTGGGCCGGCCCGGCCCTGCTCGACAACGCCCACGCCTATCTCGTGATCGGCGTGCTGGCCCAGCAGGATGACGACTCGAACACCACCAGCGTCGACGACACGGCCACCTGCCCGGTGGTCATGCTCAAGATCCGCCTGTCCGACGGCTCCGTGGTGGCATCCACGACCGTCAGCGATCGCTTCCTCGCCAAGGGGGTCAGCGACATGAACCTGTCCTTCTCCACCGACCGCGCCGCCCTGCTCCTGGCAGGAGGCAACGGGGACCCTCAGCTGTCGGCCACGCAGAAGGGCAGGTCGGATTACGTCGCGCTGCGGCTGAGTGCGGAGGACCTGTCCATCCAGTTCGATGCCCACTCCATCCTGAACAGCAAGCGCGCCACCGTCGTCACCTCCTACGGGCAGGCGGTCGGCAGCAAATATGCGACCTCCCCGAGCGAGATGATCATCTTCCTTGCCGACGGCAAATACGAATTCGCCGGAGAGAAGAACGACCCGATCATGGTGCGTGACGGTTGGTACTACTACGATCACGATGTTCTCGGATCTGACAAGAAAACTCGAGCCAGAAACCTGGCCTCCGGCCAGACCGTCGAGCTGCAGGGCGTATGGAGCAAAGAAGTCGGATACGGAATCTCCTGGCCCTCGATAACATCGGATGAACAGGCCATCATCTCGGGCACCACGCATGATGGAAGAGACCGCGTGAACCAGTTGATCGTGCGTCTTCCCGGCGCCGCATCCCCCATACTCAGCTGGACAGCGGGAGACCAGAAAATACCCGAGGGCGCCAGCGTCCTGGGCGATGTCCTCTACACCTGCTACGACCCGGACGATTCCGAGAGAACGAGCAATCACCACATCGACCTCATCTCATTGACGACCGGAGCGAAGATCACCGAGACAGAGGAACATGGAAGCAGATTGTTGAACGGCGTCGAGGACGTCGTCACTCCTTGGGGGATCGCCAATTCCTCCGGCTTCCACGCCGCAACCGCCTGGGGCGATCACACCCCCACGACGGAATCACCATCCCCGAGCGCACCCCAGCCGACCAGCACCGAGTCCTGACCAGGTATCCGAGGAGTCCTCTCATGCGTCGCCGCACCTTCTTCACCGCCGCATCCACGGGCGCACTGGCAGCCCTGGGAGCCTGTTCCAACAACACTCCCGGAGGTGTTCCCACGCCGTCCGTAGCGCCCATGCAGAGCCCCACGCGCGCCCCTCTGCCATCACCGCCGAGCGAATCGGCGACCCCCACGTCCTTCTCCGAACAGCCGCTGTGGCCCGACGCCAACATCGCAGGCTCCATCACGGCCGCCCGGACCCATTACCTGTGCGGCAGCGTGCACGTCAAGGAGCTGAAGGACACCATCCGCGGCGGCCACTGCCCCGTGGTCGTCGACCTACGGGGCCCCACCACCTGGGCAGTTCTACCCGACGGGCAGGGGGCCTGGACCACCCGGGCCGTCACGGTGGAAGGCTTTTCCCCTCCCACGCAGATTCCCACGGCCACTCCGGAGAAACCCGACACCGCCGTGGTCGCGGGCCCCGCTCTCATCGACGACACCCACGCCTACCTCGTCGTCGGAATCCCTTTGCTCTCCGACGACAGCGACCAGACCGGTTTCACCTGCCCCGTCGACCTGGTGAAGATCACCCTGGCCGACGGCACGATCGCAGCATCCGCGCGGGTGAGCGACTCCTACATGATCGACACTCGCCTGGATTCAGACCTCTCCCGGCCTTTTTCGCTGTCCTTCAACGCGGACCGCAGCGCCCTCCTGCTGTCGGCGGACGGCGACTCGCTGGAGACCGGCACCGGCGGCCTGGGGCTGCGCCTGAGCGCCGCGGACCTGTCCGTCCAGTTCGACGCGAGCACCCTTCTCGCCGAGGACCATCGCTACATGCACGCCTGCGGTGAGGCGCTGACCGCCACGCAGGACGTGCCCGGCACCGAGGAGAGCGAGGACGTCATCATCTACCTGGCCACCGGCGCCATGGAGACCATGACGGACTGGAGCGCCGCGCTGGTTCGAGGCGACTGGCTCTACTACAACGACACCATCACCAAACGTCCCAGGAAACGGGTCGTCCTGACCGAGAAACACGCCGCCCGCGCGCGCAACCTGAGCACGGGCGAGACCGTCACGTTCCATGAGGACAGCCATGACTTCTTCTATGCCGGCATAAACGCCCCCATCAACACGGACCAGCGCGAACTCATCCTCCTCAACAGCACGAGCCAACCCGTCTTCTCCGTGCGCCAGCCCGGCTCCGCGACCCCCATGCTGTCCTGGGACTCCTCCGAGCAGGCCATCCCGGGCGCGGCCTGCGTCTTCGGCGAGGTCGTCTACACCACTCCCGAAAGATTCAAGGCGCAGCAGGAGAACGGGAAACTCCGGATCATCTCCCTGACCACCAAACAGGACATCGGCGAGGTCCAGGGCGTGGCCTGGGGCGGGTCCGTCGCGGTCACCGCATGGGGTCTCGCAGCGACGGGAATCTTCTACCCGGCAACCGAGTGGCTGGAGGCCCCGGCGGAATCGGCCACACCGTCCGGGCCCCCTTCCCCCACGCCCGAGGCACCCAGCACCACGCCCTGACGGGGCAAGAACTGCGTGGCGAACGCGACGCGGCAGTCACGGGGCGGCGAACACGGCCTCAGGCGGAACCCCGAGGGTCGCTCAGGACCTCCTGCAGCACCACCGCATGATTGGTCTCCTGGTCACGGGCCGCGTACAACAGCGTCGCGACCGGTCGGTCGGCGAGTCTTGCCGCCAGGGCCCCGGCCGCGCCGGAGGCCTCCAGCTCGGCCCGGTAGCGGGCCCTGAACTCCTCGAACCGGGCCGGGTCGTGCCCGAAGTCACGTCTCGCCTCGGTGCTCGGCGCCACGTCCTTGCACCACTCGTCCAGGTGCGCGGCCTCCTTCGAGATCCCGCGCGGCCAGAGCCGGTCGACGAGAACGCGGTAGCCGTCCGTCTCGGCGGGTTCCTCGTATATACGTTTGATGCGCCACAAGGTCATGGCTTCATCCTTCCCCCGAAACCGGATCCTTCAAGACGTAGTGGAATCCGCGGCCCTTGCGGTGGGCCCATGCGGGCCGGACCACCCCGGTTCGCTCCAGTTTCTGGATCAGCGGGACCGCCCCCGCCGCCGATATGCCGAGGATCGATCCCAGCTCCGTCGTGGACAGCCTGCCCCTCGACTGTACGTAGCTGCGCGCCACGGCCTGCCGGTCGCGTCCCGGCATGGCGAACTTCACCCGGTCGTACAGCGCCGTCAGTCCCTCCCGTGCAGGCTGGGACAGGGTCCACACCTCGGGTCCCTCCGGCGGCACACCGGCGACCGGAACGAGCAACCAGGAACCGGAGACCTTGATGCTGCCCAGTTTTCTCAGCAGCGTACGGGCCAGGATTTCATTCGCGTGGGTGATCCTGGCCGCGGTCCTGATGTCGATCCAGCGGTGATCCGCGACTCGCCGCAGCAGCAACAGCAGGCGGTGGTCCTCCAGCTCCCGTGGCCACCCGAGTTCTGCGATCCAGAGCTGCCATGCGGGATCGGGGGGGCGCCCTCCCAGGAGCACCTCGACGCTGCTGCCCTCCACCTCCCGGAAGGTCGGGGCGGGTTGGCCGTTCCTGGCCAGCCCCGTGACCATCCTGCGCACCCCCATCCCCCGGCCCTCCACAAGCCCGAGTGGCTTCAGGAGCTTCATCAGATGCGCGTTGCGCTGGAACGGCGGCCGGGAGAAGACGTTGTACTCCCCGAAGCCCCCGACGAATCCCCCCGGACTGCGCACCCTCAACGCCCCGAAACGGTGCTCCTGCTCCACCTCGGTGGCGTGCACGACGGTCCAGTCGCGGTGCACCACCCCGTTGATGACGGCTTCCCGGGCCGCCTGGGCGTTCAGGGCGGGGACGGTTTCCTCCTCCGCCCAGTCGGGCATCCGGGCCTCGGGGTTGTTCCGGCGGACGGCATCGAGCACCAGCGTCAGCTGCTCCAGGGCGGAGAGCTCCCCGCTCAACCGCAGCTCCCTGTGTCCGCCCCTGAGCCGGTACTCGATGACCGGGCGTCCGTTGCCCACGAACATCAGCCAGGCAGCGTTGGTGAGCATTCCGTCCTCGCCGACCGCTCCCAGACGTTGCAGGAGTTCGGGGTCGGGCGAGGCGGCGAGGTCACGGGACTCCGTTTCCCCGGATGCCTCGAGGTATCTCCTGACCAGTTGGAGAGCCTCGGGGCGCGCCAGGTCCGGGGTGGTGCCGGAGGATTTTCCGGACCAGTTCAGTTTCGTGCGTTTCCTGCGAGATCCCACCGAGGCCATGTGCCCAATACTCACCTAACCTTCGTTCAGCTCGGGGGAATCGGACCCCTTCCCCGACCAAACCGGCCCAAAAGCCGACACGATCTTGGATGGTTCAGCTTCCCAGGAGCCTATCCCGCAGCTGGGTCACGCGGCGCTGCTTGGTCTCGGGACGCTTCGCGTCCTCGATGCTCCTGATCCATTCCCGCCGATGACTGGGAGGAAGCCGTTCCCAGGCGGCCAGCAGCTCCCCGTCGCCGGCGAGGGCCGCATCCAGTGGGGGCGGAACGATGATCGGGGTGGTGTCCATGGCAGGGCCTCTCACAGGAGATCGTTGATGATGATGGTCTGTTCGCGTCCCGGACCGACCCCGATCCCGGAGATGCGGCAGCCGATCAGCTCCTCCAGGCGCTTCACGTAGGCCCGGCAGTTCGCCGGCAGATCCTCGAAGCGACGGCAGGTGGAGATGTCCTCGCCCCAGCCGGGCAGCTCCTCGTAGACCGGTGTGGCGTGGTGGAAATCGGACTGGGTGACGGGCATTACGTCGTGGCGTGTCCCGTCGACGTCGTAGGCCACGCACACCGGGATTTTCTCCCAGCCGGACAGGACGTCCAGTTTGGTGAGGAAGATGTCGGTGAAACCGTTGATCTTCGCGGCCTGTTCCACCACGAGCGCGTCGAACCAGCCGCAGCGACGCGGCCTGCCGGTCGTGGCCCCGAACTCGCCGCCGTCGCGACGCAGCCTGTCACCGTCCTCGTCGTGCAGCTCGGTGGGGAACGGCCCCTCGCCGACGCGGGTGGTGTAGGCCTTCGCGATGCCGATGGTCCGGTCGATGCGGGTGGGACCGACCCCCGCCCCCGTACAGGCGCCCGCCGCGATCGGGTTCGACGAGGTCACGTACGGGTAGGTGCCGTGGTCGACGTCGAGGTGGTGGGCCTGGGCCCCCTCGAACAGCACCACCTCGCCGCGGTCGAGGGCGTCGTTGATAAACCGTCCGGAGTCGATGACGTGCGGCCGGATGGTCTCGGCGTGAGCCAGCAGCGCCTCGACGATCGCGTCGGCCTCGATGGGGCGGCGGTTGTAGACCTTGACCAGCAGCTGGTTCTTCTGGTCGAGGGCGGCCTCGACCTTCTGCCGCAGGATCGACTCGTCGAAGATGTCCTGGATGCGCACCCCCATCCGGTTGACCTTGTCGGAGTAGGCGGGGCCGACGCCGCGGCCGGTGGTGCCGATGCGCCGCTTGCCCAGGAAGCGTTCGGTGACCTTGTCGAGCACCTTGTGGTACTCGGTGATGATGTGGGCGTTGGCGCTGATCAGCGGGTGCGGCACCTCGACCCCGCGGGAGACGAGGGTCTGCAGCTCCTCGGCGAACACGTCGAGGTCCACCACCACGCCGTTGCCGATCACGGTCGTGGTGCCGGGGTTGAGGATCCCGGATGGCAACAGGTGCATGACGAAGGTCTCACCCCCGACCACGAGGGTGTGGCCCGCGTTGTTGCCTCCCGAGTAGCGCACACACAGGTCGACGCGATCCCCCAGTTGATCGGTTGCTTTGCCCTTGCCCTCGTCGCCCCACTGGGCTCCGACCACGACAACACCAGGCATTGATTCCTCCAAGACACGAAGCAAGCCCCAGCAAAGCCGGGGCCTTACCGCCGCATCCTACCCATACCGGCACCACAACCCCAGCCGAAAGTTCGTGCCCTCATGGCCGCCGGCCCGGCACGCTCGTGCAGCACGCACGCTCTTTGCTTGATTCACAAGCGGTTTCGCGCGAGCATCGAGGGTAAACGGTCCGCAATGAAGCAGGAGCACCCCGATGAAGAAGTTGATGAACTCGCCCGACGAGGTTCTGTCCGAGGCCCTCAGGGGCGTGGATGCCGCAGACGAGAACGTCCGGGTCGATCACGAGAACCGCGTGATCTTCCGCGCAACCCCCACCCGCGCCGGAAAGGTCGCGGTGATCTCGGGGGGAGGTTCCGGTCACGAACCGCTGCACGGCGGTTTCGTCGGGGTCGGGATGCTGGACGCGGCCTGCGCGGGTCAGGTGTTCACGTCTCCCAGCCCCGACCAGATCCTGGCGGCCACCGTCGGCACGGATGCGGGTGCGGGGGTGCTGCACGTCGTGAAGAACTACACCGGTGACGTCATGAACTTCGAGATGGCCGCGGAACTGGCAGCCGATGCGGGGGTGCGCGTCGAGACGGTGGTGGTGGCCGACGATGTCGCGGTGGAGGACTCGCTCTACACCGCGGGTCGCCGCGGGGTCGGGTTGACGGTGCTGCTGGAGAAGATCGTCGGGGCAGCGGCCGAGGAGGGCCGTGACCTGGATGCGGTGGTCGAGGTGGCGAACAAGGTCACCGAGAACGGCCGTTCCATGGGCATGGCGCTGACCTCCTGCACCGTCCCCGCCGCGGGAAGACCCACCTTCGACCTGCCCGAGGACCAGATGGAGATCGGCATCGGCATCCATGGTGAGCCGGGCAGGCACCGCGAGCCGTTGACCGGCGCGAAGGACATCGCCCGCCAGCTGGTGGAGCCGATCCTCGCGGATCACGACTTCGCCGGTTCGGAGACCGTCGTCATGGTCAACGGCATGGGCGCCACCCCGCTCATGGAGCTGTACCTGATGTACGGGGAGGTCAAGGCCCTCCTCGACGCCGCCGGGGTGCGGGTGGCGCGCAACCTGGTGGGCAACTACATCACCAGCCTCGACATGGCGGGATGTTCCGTCACCGTCCTGAAGGCCGACGACGAGCTGCTGACCCTGTGGGACGCGCCCGTCAGGACGGCGGGATTGCGGTGGGGACTGTGATGTTCACCCACGAGCAGTGCATGGCCTGGTTGCGGGCCTTCGCTGCCCTCGTCGAGAGCAACAAGGACCTCCTCACCGACCTCGATGCGGCCATCGGCGACGCCGACCACGGCACCAACATGGCCCGCGGCATGACGGCGGTCCTGGGCAAACTCGACCCCACCTCCCCCCTCGGTTCGATGTTCAAGTCCGTCGGCATGACCCTGGTCAGCACCGTCGGCGGGTCCGCCGGGCCGCTGTACGGCACCTTCTTCATGAAGTTCGGGGCGAAGCTGGGTGAGGTCGAGGACGTGTCCCTGCCCACCTTCGCGAACGCCCTGGCGGCCGGGAGGGACGGGGTGATCGCGCGCGGCAAGGCGGCCGTCGGCGAGAAGACCATGATCGACGCCCTGACACCGGCGGTCGAGGCCTTCGAGTCGCACGTCGACGACGGCCCGCTGGCGGCCGCCGAGGCCGCCCTCGCGGCAGCGCGGCAGGGCCGGGACGCCACCATCCCGCTGGTCGCGACGAAGGGCCGCGCCTCCTACCTGGGGGAGCGCTCCGCCGGGCACCAGGACCCGGGAGCCACCTCCACCACCTATCTGTTCGAGGCCCTCGTGGCCGCCGTCGAGGAGAGCTGAACCGTGGCTCTGGTCGGGCTCGTCGTCGTCTCCCACTCCCGTCCGCTCGCCGAGGCCGCGGTGGAGTTGTCGTTGCAGATGCTGCACGGGCCACGACCGGAGATCGTGATCGCCGCCGGGACCCGGGACGGCAGGTTCGGCACGGACGCCACCCGGGTGGCGGAGGCGCTCCGGGCCGCCGACGGGGGCGCCGGGGTGGTGGTCCTGATGGACCTGGGATCCGCGGTACTGAGCGCCGAGTTCGCCATGGATCTGGTCGAGGACGTGAACGCGATCCTGGTCGCGGCCCCGTTCGTCGAGGGTCTGCTGGCCGCTGCCGTGCGTTCCGCCACGGGCGGCACCCTGGAGGAGGTCGCCGACGAGGCACGTGCCGCGCTCGCCCCGAAACTGTCCGCGCTGGGGATGGAGCCCCACCCGGATGACGAGCCGGCGGAGGAAACCGGCGAAATACTGTGGGTGGCCGACGCGGAGACCCGGGTCACGCTCCACAACGCATCCGGTCTGCACGCCCGGCCCGCTGCCCTGCTGGTCGCCGCGGCCCGAGAATTCGATGCAGAGGTGCGGCTGCGCTGCCACGGCCTGGAGGGTGGGGCGACCTCACCGATCGCCCTGGCCACCCTGAACGCCCGGCAGGGCGACGAGGTGTGGATCGGGGCCCGCGGCCCGCAGGCCGCCGAGGCGGTGACTGCCCTAGCCTCCCTGATCGCGGATGGTTTCGGGGAGCTCGCAAGACCCCCGGGACCGACCGTCGTGACGCCGACCGGCCCGCTGGGGGTCAGTCCGGGACGGGTGGTGGGCCCCGCCCGGCTGATGGCGGCCCCGCTGGTCGATCCCCCGATGGAGTCCCGCCTGCGAACTTCACAACTTCCCGGGGAGAAGAACCGCCTGATGGCCGCGCTGGAGGAGGTCGCCGCCGACTACGAGGCGCGGGCCGACGACTCCGGGGATGATGCGGCCCAGATCATGCGGGCCACCGCCACCCTGACCCGCGATCCCGAGCTGCTCCGATCGGCGCAGGCCCTGATGGAGGCCCTGCACGTGGGTGCCGCGACGGCGATGTGGCGAACCACCAACGACATCGTGGAGCGGTTGCACGCGGCGGGCGGGCTCCTCGCGGAACGCACCACCGACATCACCGACATCCGCGACCGCGTCGTCTGCCGCCTGACGGATCGTCCCATGCCGGGGATCCCGGAGTCCGGGGAACCTTTCGTGCTGGTGGCACAGGATCTGGCGCCATCCGACACCGCATCCCTCGAACGGGAGCGTTGCCTGGGCATCGTCACCGTGGATGGTGGCCCCACCTCCCACACCTCGGTCCTGGCCCGCAGCATGGGCATCCCCGCGGTGGTGGGTTTCCGCGACGCACTCGCGATTCCCGACGGGGCCGAGGTGCTGGTGGACGGCGCATCGGGTGAGGTGATCGTCTCCCCCGACGAGGCGCAGCGCGCCGGTGCCCGCACCACGCCCTGCCCTCTTGAACCGTTGAGCGCCCCCGGCGTGACCCGCGACGGTTTTCACGTGCCCCTGTTGGCCAACGTGGGGTCCGTCTCCGAATCCCGGGCCGCGGCGAGAGCGGGCGCCGAGGGGGTCGGTCTTTTCCGCACCGAGATCTGTTTCCTCGACGCCGAGGTGGAGCCGGATCTCGAACAGCAGTTCGCCACCTACCGCGACGCCCTGGCACAGTTCCCCGGGCGCCGCGTGGTGGTGCGCACCCTGGATGCCGGGAGCGACAAGCCGATGCCCTTCCTCACCATGCCCGGCGAGGAGAACCCGGCGCTGGGGGTGCGCGGCTACCGCACCACGATCCGGTCCCCCGGGGTGCTCGCCCGGCAACTGGAGGCCATCGCCCGGGCCGCCCGGGCGAGCGATGCCGAGGTCTGGGTGATGGCACCCATGATCTCCACCCCTGCCGAGGCCGGGGAATTCGCGGAACTGGCCCGCGCCGCCGGCCTGGGGCCGGTCGGGGTGATGGTGGAGATTCCCTCGGCCGCCCTCCAGGCGGAGGAGATCCTCGCAGAGGTGGACTTCGTCAGCATCGGCACCAACGACCTCGCCCAGTACGCGATGGCCACCGACCGTCAGGCGACGGGCCTGGGGGACCTCCAGGACATCTGGCAGCCCGCCGTGTTGAGGCTGCTGCGCATGGTGGGACGCGCGGGAAGGCGGACGGGCAAACCGGTCGGCGTCTGCGGGGAGGCCGCGGCCGATCCCGCGCTGGCAGCCGTGCTGGTCGGGTTCGGGGTGACGTCGCTGTCCATGGCACTGCGCGCACTGGAACCGGTGCGCCGCACCCTGGCCCGGGTCACCGTCGAGGACTGCCGCCGAGCCGCCGAGGCCGCGCTCACTTCGAGCGGCCCCGCCGCGGCCAGGAAGGAGGTTTCTCGCATCCTCCTTCCGAGGTGAAAAATTCGGGGTTGACAAGGGGGGCATCCCTTGCGTCATAATATTTGCAGTTGCAAACTCCTGGACTGAAGGAACATCGATGAGCCATCGTATCTCCACCGTCGTGGTCACCTCCCTGGCCGCCCTCACCCTCGGTCTGAGCGCCTGCTCGAACACCATCCCCGCCACTCCCTCCCCCGATGACACCGCCGCTTCTGCTCTGACACAGTCGATCGGTGACGCGAAAGTCGTCGAATCCGACCTGTCCTCCAAGCTCCTGGTCGGCCAGGTGGCCGGCTTCACCCTCGCCCGGGTGCAGGTGCACGAGGACGCCAGCAGCCCGTTCCCGGACCTGGAGAACCCCTACTACGACAGCGATGCGGAACACAAGATCGATCCCGCCGGCTGCGAGGCCACCGGCATCGAGCAGCTCGTCGTGGGATCCGAGGCGACGACCGAGAACGAGAACGTCCGGGTCGCACTGGGCACCGGCACGTCCTCCCCGCGGAAGCACAGGGACTACGCGAACAAGTGCGCCGAGATCACCGACCAGCTCACCGAAACGCCTGCCCTGGAAACCATCCAGACGCAGCAGATCCCCGCCATCGACGGCGTCATCGACGTCGTCGCGACGAAGACCTGGCACGGCTTCTTCGGCACGGAAGGGGACGCGGGCTTCTACACCTACCTGATCACCGGCAACGTCGGCGACGTCAACGTCACGGTCCAGACATACCCGCCCACCGATGACCCCTCCACGGGCAAGAACGCGTCCCTCGACACGGCCGTGAAGATCTTCGAGGCCCAGGTCAAGAAGCTCAAGGGCACCGGCACCACCGAGGAATCCACCGCCCCTTCCCAGACACCGTCCGCATCCTCCCAGAACAGCTCCACGCCGTCGCCGAGCAGTTCCGCGCCGTCCCAGAGCGCCTCGGAGCAGAATCTGTCCTCAAAACTCGTCAACGGCTCCGTGGCCGGTTTCTCCCTGGCGCCAATGGAGTCCCGCAGCCCACTGGCAGCAATTTCCAACTCCTTCTACGAGGCCCTGGACTACGAACTCGACCCTGACGGATGCGATCAGACCGGTCTCGACAACCTCACCGCGGGAACCGAGGGCTCCCTCGGCTCCACCCACGCCAGGGTCGCCCTGGGAACCGACACCTCCTCCCCCCAGAAGCACAGGCAGTACGCACAGAAGTGCTCCACGATCACCGGAACCGTCGACGGGGAACCCATCTTCGAGACCGTCAGGCTGGAGGACGCGCCCGCGATTGACGGCGCCACCGACGTCGTCGCGACCTCGGGGAGCGGCAGCACCCCCAACACCGACGAGATCGGCCCCAGGTCCTACCTGATCACCGGCAACGTCGGCGACGTCAACGTCGTGGTCCACCTGTTCCCGTTCGATGGCCACCAGGACGCCTCCTACTCGGATGCCGTGGCGCTCTTCAAGGCCCAGGTCGAGAAGCTCAACGGCTGAGAACCGGACCCGGCCCCGGCGCGATCACGGATGCGAACCCTTCGCAGGTCGTCCTCCGTTTCTCCCGGGGCCGGGTGACCCGCTGGCGTGCGATGCTTCCCGCACCCTTCCCCGCCGCAAGGAGGATCCGATGTTTAGTCTGTTTCGTCGCGTGTCCATCGTCGCCGTCACGTTGCTGACGGTCCTCGCCCTGGGGTCCTGCTCGGGGGTGTCGTCCACCGACCAGCAGACGACACCCCCACAGCAGGATTCCCGGGCCCCGCAGGCCACCGGATCCTCCGAAGCGGCCGCACCCCAGAGCCCGGCCGAGGCGTCCTCCGGTTCCGCTCTGTCCGCCAAACTCCTGACCGGTCCGATCGCCGGTGTCGTCCTGCAGGAAATTGACCGGATCATGCTGCCACACGACATAGGAACCATCTTCGGCCACTGCGGGGACTGCGAGGTCGATCCTCCCGAATGCCTCACGACCGGCCTCAGTTATCCCGATGTGGCCTCCCAGACAGACGGTGACGCCGTGGCCGCCACCGTCATGCTGGGCTCCGCCACGTCCTCCCCCGGAAGCCACCGGGAGTACGCGCAGAGGTGCCCCTCCGCCAGCGGGACCGCCAGTTCGGTGCCCTTCGCCATGAACGTGGAGCTGTTGCCGGAACCTGACATCGCAGGCGTCAGCGACATCGTCGTGACGGAGACCATCTGGCACTATGAGGGCGAAACGTCGCCCAGGAAGGCCCCATGGTCGATCGTCGTCAGTGGCAACGTCGGTGACATCAACGTCGTGGTCCGTACGCATTCGGCATCAGATGACCAGGGATCTCCCTCCGCCGAGGTGGCAACGGAGATTTTCAAGGCCCAGGTCGAGAAACTCAACGGCTGACCCCGTGCCGCGGCCCATCGAGATGACAAGATGATCGCACGTGCAAACGCATCAAGGAGTTCTCATGCCCCGTTCCCTTCCTGCAATCGCAGCCACCTCCGCGGCGGCGATCATCCTCGGTCTGAGTGCCTGCACGAGCACCGTTCCCGCCGATCCCGCACCCACCGCCCAGCAGTCAACCTCCCAGGAGCCCCAGGACCCGAAGACGTCCGGGCCCGCCACGGATTCCCCGTCAGCCACGGCATCGGCGGATCCCACGCCTTCTCCCGACTCCTCGGGCCCAGGAGACGGATCGTTTCCGGCCTCGAAGATCCTGACCGGGTCCGTGGCCGGTTTCACACTCGAGGAGGTGGAGGAAACCAACTCCGAACCGCTCATGGCGCTGTCGTATCCGTACTACTTCGAGGAGCACCAGCTCGACCCGGCCGCGTGTGAGGCGACCGGCATCGAGCAGCTCGTCGTGGGCTCCCATGCGCAAACCGAACACGAGATCGTCACGGTCGCCCTGGGCAGCGACGTCATGTCCCCCGAGAGGCACCAGCAGTACGCGAAGAAATGCGCCGAGGTCAACGGAACCGTCGACGGTTCCCCCGTGCTGCTGACGATCGAGAAACAGAAGGTCCCCGACATCGAGGGAGCCGGCGACATCGTCGCCACGATGACCGACCACGGCATCCCCGGCACGGAGGGGGACGCCGGCTACAAGTCCTACCTGATCACCGGCAACGTCGGCAACACGAACATCGTCGCCTACACGACCACCACGTTCGACGGCAACTTCGCGGGTGTGGATGCGTCCTTCGACACCGTCGTGGCGATTTTCAAGGCCCAGGTGGACAGGCTCAGGGGTTGACCCTGGAGAATGCGAGAATTGACCGGTCGTCGAACCACTCGGAGGACTGATCATGTTCCGTCGTTTCCCCCACATCGCGGCCGCATCGCTGGCCGCCCTCACCATCGGCCTGAGCGCCTGCTCCAACGCCACTCCTACGTCCTCCCCGTCCGCCGATCAGCAATCGGCCTCGCAGGGTTCCCCGGCGGCGAATGCCTCCGGAAGCTCCCAGAGTTCTCCCGGGGCGACGAATCCCGAGAACACCGCCGGCCCCAGGCAGAAGGCGGCCGATCCCGACCTGAGCTCCAAGGTCCTGACCGGTGAGGTCGCGGGAGTGACACTCAAGAAGATGGACCAGCTCCCGGACATGGAGAACGCCGTTCAGGGCACCGACGTCCAGGTCGAGCCCGCCAACTGCCTCAGCACGGGGATCACGCAACTCGGGGCGGGTGCCATGGCAATGACCCAGAACGGGGTCGAGTCGGTCCTGCTGAGCTCCGATGCAACCGCTCCCGGCAAGTACAAGGAATACGCGCAGAGGTGCGCCTCGGCCAGTGGAACCGTGTCCGGCAGCCCCTTCAAGCAGAGCATCGAGACGCAGCAGGTGCCCGCCGTCGATGGCGTGAACGATCTCGTCGCCGTGGCGAACTCGTCCGAATCCAGCATCAACGGCAAGGCGCTGAACGCCAAGGCCTACCTGCTGATCGGCAGCCTGAACGGCACCACCATTATCGCCCAGTCGACGACGCTCACCGGGCAGGAACCGTCCCAGGAAACCGTCACTGAGCTCTTCAAGGCCCAGGTCGAGAAGCTCAAGGGCTGATCCGTTCCCTTCCCGGCCCCGGGCGCGAGCCGTCCGGGGCCGCCGCATGCCTGGAACACCGGTTTCCGAGGCGTACACTGTCCCGCGGCCCTGCCACCGAGACCCTCTAGGAGCCCGCATGCCCATCCGTCACGACCTGCGCAACGTGGCGATCGTCGCCCACGTCGACCACGGGAAGACGACGCTCGTCGACGCCATGCTGTGGCAGTCGGGTGCCTTCCGTGAGGGCGCCGACGTGAACAAACGGGTCATGGATTCGATGGACCTGGAACGGGAGAAGGGCATCACGATCCTGGCGAAGAACACCGCCGTGCGGCACCGGATGCCCGACGGCCGGGAGGTGACCGTCAACATCATCGACACCCCCGGTCACGCCGACTTCGGCGGCGAGGTGGAGCGGGGCCTGGAGATGGTCGACGGCGTGGTGCTGCTGGTCGACGCCTCCGAGGGGCCGCTGCCGCAGACCCGGTTCGTGCTGCGCAAGGCCCTGGCGAAGAAGCTTCCGCTGATCGTCGTGGTCAACAAGGTGGACCGTTCCGACGCCCGGATCTCCGCGGTGGTGGACGAGACCTACGACCTGTTCATGGATCTGCTCGACGACGACGCCTCCGACGCGCTGGACTTCCCGATCGTCTACGCCTCCGCGAAGGCGGGGCGCGCCTCCCTCAACCAGCCCGCCGACTCCGAGATGCCGGACTCGCCGAACCTGGAACCGCTGTTCGAGACGATCCTGGAGCACGTGCCCGCCCCCTCCTACGAGGAGGGCGCCACCCTCCAGGCGCACGTGACGAACCTGGACGCCTCCCCCTACCTGGGAAGACTGGCGCTGTGCCGGGTGGTGGCGGGCGAGCTGAAACGCGGCCAGCAGGTGGCGTGGTGCCGCCACGACGGCAGCGTCCAGAACGTGAAACTCACCGAGCTGCTGGTCACCGAGGCCCTGGAACGCGTCCCGGCCGAGTCCGCGGGTCCCGGCGACATCGTCGCCATCGCCGGCATCTCGGAGATCACCATCGGCGAGACCCTCTCCGACCCCGACGACCCGAAACCGCTGCCGCTGATCCACGTCGACGAACCGTCGATCTCCATGACCATCGGTATCAACACCTCCCCGCTGGCGGGCAGGTCGGGCAAGCACCTGACCGCGCGGCTGGTGAAGGCACGGCTGGAGCAGGAGCTGATCGGCAACGTCTCGATCCGGGTGAAACCGACCGACCGCCCCGACACATGGGAGGTGCAGGGCCGCGGCGAACTGCAGCTGGCGGTGCTGGTGGAGATGATGCGACGCGAGGGTTTCGAGCTGACCGTCGGCAAACCGCAGGTGGTCACGAAGGTCATCGACGGGAAGGTGCACGAACCGATCGAGCGTCTCACCGTCGACGCCCCGGAGGAGTTCGTCGGCGTGACCACCCAGCTGATGGGGCTGCGTCGCGGCCGCATGGAGCAGATGGTCAACCACGGCACCGGCTGGGTGCGGATGGAGTTCCTGGTTCCGGCGCGTGGCCTGATCGGGTTCCGCACCGAGTTCCTGACCGAGACCCGCGGCACCGGGATCATGAACCATGTCGCGGAGGGCTACGAGCCGTGGGCCGGTGATTTCCGCACCCGCCCGACGAGTTCCCTGGTGGCCGACCGCACCGGGGTGGTCACCTCGTATGCGCTGTTCAACCTGCAGGAGCGGGGCACCCTGTTCGTCGGCCCGGGGGCCGAGGTCTACGAGGGCATGATCGTCGGCGAGAACCCCCGCCCCGAGGACATGGACGTCAACCCCACCAAGGAGAAGAAACTCACCAACGTGCGTTCCTCCACTGGTGAGGAACTGGAACGCCTCATACCGCCGCGCCTGATGTCGATGGAACAGCAGCTCGAGTTCTGCGCCGCCGACGAGTGCCTGGAGGTCACCCCCGCGGTGGTGCGGATCCGCAAGGTGGTGCTGGGCCAGAAGGACCGCGCCCGCCTGAAGCGCGGCTGACCCACCCCTTCCTCAAGTCGGTTGAGCCAGCCCGCGAGCACCCCACTCCCCGAAGCTGGTTGAGCCAGCTCGTGAGCGAAGCGAACGGCTGAGTCGAAACCACCCGGCAGCCGACGAACAGACCTGACCACAGATCCCCGGATACGCGCACGAGGTTTCGACACGACCCGCTCGCTGACGCTCGCAGGCCGGCTCAACCAACTTCGACCAGGACAAATCCGGTTGGCTGGAATGTGGTCAGTCCCGGGGCTTCAGCAGGTCGACCACGGAGGCCACGACCTTGAGCCGGGTCTCGACGTTGGCTGCGGCCGGGGCCTTGACCCTCGCCCCCCAGTAGGCGACCCGATCGCCTGCGACAAGGACGCAGTCGGTCACACGCTGCGGGGTCATCAGCGAGGCGGGCTCGTCGGTGGACAGGGGAAGTTGGAGGTCGGCCCACGCCCTCCCCCAGCGGGTGTCGACGGCCGCGACCCCGGAGAAGATCAGACCGCGCAGCCGCCCGGTCTCGGCGAGGATCTCGACGTGCTGGCGCGGACGGTCCGGGTTCTGCCACTCGATGGCCGAACTGCCCCAGTTGATCGCGAACCCGCATTCGTCCGCGACGGCGAGTTCGGTGATGAGACTGAGGAATCGTTTGTCCCCGGGAAAGATCGGCGAATAGGCGTCGCAGTGTTCGATCACGACCTCCGCCCGGAACCTGTCGTCGGCCTCCAGATCTGCCAGGGAACGCTGAAAGGCATCGGCCGATGCCCGCACCCCCGGGGCCGAGTGGATGTGGATGAAGGAAACTGTTTCCTCCCCGGTTCGCTGGTTCAGCTCCTCGGCGGCGCGACGCACCCCGGTGATCCATTCGACAGCCGCCCGGCGCCCCTCGTCGTCGGTGGAGGCCAACCCGAAGGCGGGTTCCTCCGCGAGCCGTCTCACCGTGCCGGGAAGGGCCGTGACGACGCCGTGGCGGAACCGGCCACGCACCTGGGAGACGAACCAGTCGAGATCCTCATGAATGGAATCCGAGAAGGGAATCTCAAGAGCCGTCGCGAGGTTTCTCTCCGCCAGCCCCGCGTAGAAAGCCTCCTGATCGCCCCTTTCGGACGGCATTGCCGCATGGGCGCCGACGATGATCTCCGGCATTGGTTCCTCCCCCTCATGATGAACAGCCCGAAGAGTACAGCACCCGATTGACCGGGAGTACCACCGAAAGGGGTGTTTCCAAAGCCATTGGGAACAAGATCGAAATACCCGCATCGTCACGGGAGTTTTCCGGGAGCATTTCCCGCGGGAACACCGGGCACTTTCAGAGCCGGACCGAGCCCTTGGGTGGGCGAACCGGTCAACCGATCCCGAGGGGGCCACGAAGCAGCAGCACCGCCCCCGCCCACAGCGACGCCCACAGCAGGCTGGCGAGGGTTCCTATGATGAAGCGCTCGCTCGTGGCGGTGTCGGAGGTGCGCAGCTCCGGGTAGCGGCCGAAACCCTTGACCACCATCACCACCCCGATCCCGGCGGGAAACCCCGCGACGATGCAGGCATAGGTGGCGGCGCGTTCGAGCAGCCCGATCCAGCGACCCCCGGGAAGCTCCTTCCCGGCCCGGACCAGCCGGAGGTCTATCAACTCCGGACCCCCCTCCCCCGCCTCGGCGGCCTCGCGCCGCTGGGCCTCACGTCGGGTCTGCCAGTCCACCAGCCGGAACAGTCCGCGCACCACCGGCGTGCCCGCCGGTGTGGCCAGCAGAAAACCAAGCACCACCATCGCGACCCACGAATACGTCTCCATGCCACCAGCCTCCCACCCGTCACCGACAATTCCGTGGAGCAGAATTTTCTCCAAACCCATGGGAAAACGTCCTTCATCGGAGTTAGACTGACCGGACCCTACAGGGCGAAGATGCCCGGAAACAGGAGGTCACATGGCCGCCCCGTCAACCCAGCAACGTCCTGCGCTGGTAGCGAAGGAGTTGCGTGTCCCGTTCCTGCTGCTCCTGCTGTGCTTCGCCGCATGGGGCACGGCCGCCAACCTGACCGACGTGTTGGTGGGTGTGTTCCGGAGCATCTTCACCATGACCATCCTCGAGTCGTCGCTGGTGCAGTTCGCGTATTACGGTGCCTATTTCCTGCTGGCGATTCCGGCGGCGATGATCAACCAGCGGTTCGGCTTCAAGGCCGGCCTGCTGACCGGTCTCGGGCTGGCCGCGATCGGAGGTTTCCTGTTCATCCCGGCCGCCAGGACCCTCACCTACGCCATGTTCCTGTTGGCGCTGTTCACCCTGGCCGCGGGATTGTCCATCCTCGAGACCTCAGCGAACCCCCTGGTGATCGCGATGGGTGACGAGGCGACGTCCACCCGGCGGTTGAACCTGGCGCAGGCCTTCAACCCGATCGGCGCGAACCTGGGTGTGCTGATGGGCGCGGTGCTGATCCTGCCCCACCTGACCCCCGAGACCGCGAAGTCCATCATGAACGAGGAGGAGGCCCTCGCCGCCCAGGAGGCCGATCTCGCCCTGGTGCTCGGCCCCTATCTCGGTATCGCGGTGGCGCTCGTGATCATCTGGTTGCTGATCGCGTTCCGCAGGCTCCCGTTGCCCCCGCAGGAGGCCACACCCGAGGGTGGCGGTGGGCGTTTCGGGCGTCTGTGGGGCAACAAGCTGTACCGCTACGGCGTGGCCGCGCAGTTCTTCAACGTGGCCGCCCAGACCTGCGCCTGGACCTATACCATCATCTACGCACAGGACGTGGTGGGCACCTCACCCGAGGCGGCCGGCTGGTGGCTGCAGGCCAGCCTGTTGTTGTTCCTGGTGGCCCGGTTCGTGATGGTCTTCGTGCTCGGCATCGTACGCCCAGCGGTGCTGCTGCTCATCATGGCGGTCTTCGGGGTGGGCTGCTGCCTGACCTCGATCCTCGTGCTGAACATCGTCGGCCTGATCGCGGTGGTGTGCATCTCGGCGGCCTTGTCGCTGATGTTCCCCACCATCTACGGCATGGCCCTCAAGGGCCTCGGCGACGACGCGAAGTTCGGCTCCGCGGGCCTGGTGATGGCCATCCTCGGCGGCGCCCTGATCCCGATGGTCCAGGCACGCGTGATGGACGTCGCGGGATCGGCGATCGGTTTCATCGTGCCGGCCGTGTGCCTGGCGCTCGTGGCCGCCTACGCCGCCTACGACATGGTCCACACTGGGAAGGAGACATCATGAAAGCCCTGTCGAAGTGGTTGGCAGCCACCCTGGCCGTCGGCATCACCGCCGCCCTGGGCGCCTGCTCCGACAACCGGCCACCGGTCAGCATCGGGCTCATCACGAAACAGGAGACGAACCCGTACTGGGTGACGCTGCGCACGGTGGCCGAGGACTCGGCCCGCAAGGCCGGGGCCACGCTCACCACCGCGGCGGGCAGCAGCGACGTCGACGTCGAGTCGCAGCGCACGGCTCTGAAGGAGATGGTGGACAAGGGCGTCAACGGCATCCTCATCGCCCCGACGAACTCGACGGCCCTGGCCGCCGACATCCAGGCCGCACGCGACAAGGGCATCACCGTGATCGCCCTCGACACCCCCATGGAGCCGCAGGAGACCACGAACGCCTACTTCGGCACCGACAACAAGCGGGCCGGGGAGCTGATCGGCCGCTACGCCCGGGCGAAGATCGACGAGCTCGGCCTGAGCCCGCAGATCATGATGTTGAACCTCTCCCCCGGCATCACCTCGGGTGAGAACCGGAGCGCCGGCTTCCAGGAGGGTTTCGGCGTCCAGGAGGGTTCGGGCCGGGTGGTTGACCAGGCCAACACCGAGGGCGACCAGGGACTGGCGCAGCAGGCCATGACGGAGGCCCTGACGAAGAACCCGGACATCAACGTGGTCTACGCGGTCAACGAACCCGCCGCGCAGGGCGCCGTCACGGCGTTGAAGTCTGCGGACAAGGACCTGTCGAAGGTCGTGGTGGTCGCCATCGACGGCGGCTGCGAGGCCATGAAGAACTCGGTGCGCCCCGGCGACATCGACGCCACGGCCATGCAGTTCCCGCAGAACATGGCACGCGAGGGCGTCGAGGCGATAGTCGCGAAGGTCCGGGAGGGAAGGGAACCATCGGGTTACCTGGCCACCGGAACCGAGCTGGTCACCGGATCACCCGCACCGGGCGTCACGTCGAAGAACGTCGAGTACGGCGTGCGCACCTGCTGGGGTGGCTAGGAGGAGTCGCGAACACCATGACCGGCCACGGCCCGTGCCGAAACCGTCTCACATCAAGTTGGTTGAGCCGGCCTGCGAGCGGCAGCGAGCTGGTCGTGTCGAAACCATCGTGCACCCGTCCGGGGTCCTGTGGTCGGGTGTGTTGTCCGGCTGCCGGATGGTTTCGACACGGGTCCCTCGTCCCTCACGGCCCAGTTCAACCAGCTTCACACACAAAAGCGGGGCCGGCTCGCTTTCACGATCCGGCCCCGCACGGGAAAATCGAGAGGTCAGTGGACGGTGGCCCAGCCACGTCCGGGCCAGCTCACCTCGGCGTGTTCAGAGGTGTCGGAGGTGCGGATGATGGCGGGACGGGCCGTCAGGGTCGGCATCACAACCACCGCGCCACGGGTGGCGGGGTAGACACCGAACTCGGAATCGAGGAAGCGGTTGAGGAAGTTACGGATGCTCATGACTCAATGCTGCGCCGGGAGATCCCATGCGTCCAATACCCGTTTGTAAGATAATCCATGCAGTTAGGTTATAAGTATGGATACGAATGTCCTCCGCTGGTTCCAGCTCGTCGCCGACGGCGCCACCGTCACCGAGGTGAGCGAGCTGGAGTGGACCTCCCAGCCCGGGATCTCGCGTGCCCTGGCCAGACTCTCCGACGAGGTGGGCGCCCCCCTGCTGCGGCGCGAGGGACGTGTCTTGCGCCTGACCCACGCCGGGGCGATGTTCAAGCATCACGTCGACGCGATGCTCCACCAGCTGGACGACGGCCTGGCCGAGGTGGCCCAGCTGATGGATCCAGAGTCGGGACTGGTCACCGTCGCTTTCCCGCACTCGCTCGGGGAGTGGCTGGTGCCCGCGATCGCGGCCGGGTTCCTGCAAAGGCATCCCGACGTGCAGCTGGACCTGAGTGCCAGACACGACGAGACCACACCGGCGACAGGGACGGGCTCCGAGATCGACCTGGAGCTGACCACGCTCAGGCCCCGCGGCCGGGCCCATCACTGGCGCGGGCTGCTGCGTGAACCCCTCCGGCTGCTGCTGCCCGAGGGACATCCGCTCACAGCCGGCACCGCCCCCGTCCCGATCACCCGGATCGGCGGGGAACGCCTCATCACGATGCGCAGGACCTCGCAGCTGTGGGTCGTCACCGACTCCCTGCTGTCCCGTCACGGGATCGAACCAGAGGCCGGCCTCGTCGCCGACGACCTGCCGACGCTCTACGGCTACGTCGCGGCCGGACTCGGAGTGGCGCTGGCCCCCGGTCGCGCCGTTGCCGGGGTGAGGCCACAGGCCCTCGCGGAGGACGACGCCTTCCGGGAGATCGGCCTCAGCTGGGCGGCGGGTCGCCGCCTGCTGCCATCGACCGCGCTGTTCCGCGACCACGTCCTGGGGCTGGCGAAGTCCCGGCGCCTGCCGCACCCCCCGGAAACAGTCGATGTAGAACATCACTTAAGATCTTCTACATGAAGGGTTTTCCTGAATGCGTGGCTCTGCTGGGCGACGTGGTGCGCTCCCGCAGCTCCGATCGGTCGCGCGTCCACGAGGCCCTGCTGGCGGCCATCGAGGCCTGCAACGACGCCCATCCTCCGCTGGATCCGCTGCGCGTGACCGTCGGAGACGAGATCCAGGGCGTCTACACCACTCTCGGGCGGGCGGTGGCGGCGATGCTGTTGCTGCGCGACGAGCTGCTGGGGATCGCCGAGGTGCGCTGCGGCCTGGGTGGCGGGGATGTGCAGGTCATCGACGCGAGGCGCGGAATCCAGGACGGATCCGCGTGGTGGCGGGCCCGGGAGGCCATCGAACGCGCGGAGGCCCTGTCCCGGCAGCCCGGCAACCGCACATCACGCACCGCGCTGATCGACGCCCGCGCCGTCGCAAATCCCCTCGTCGACCCCATGCTGCGCGTGATGGACGCCACGCTGGCGGCTCTCAGCCCGGGAGCCCGGCGGAGCTGGGTGCACCTGCGGGCGGGGCTGGACAACGCCACGGCGGCGAAACTCGAAGGGGTCACCCCCTCGGCCAACTCCCAGCGCATCAACGACCACGGGTTGCGTCCCCTGGCTGCTCTGGTCGAGGCCCTGGTCGTTCTTCCCTGACGCGGGCCTCCACAGAGCCCCTGCCGCTCACCTCCAGGTCTCGTAGAAGGTCCTGCTGATCTCCGCCAGTTCCTCCAACGTCCCGCCCGGGCCCATCGTCGTCCTCCCGACACCACCGTGTACCTGGGCGAAGCACTCGTATCCATTGAAGTCGTTGGTTCCGCAGACGGTCTTCCCGATGGTTCTCACGTCCTTGAGGTCCTTGGTCTGGGTTTCGACCGAACCGCCCTGCATGTAGCCGATGATGAAGAACTTGTCCTTCTTCACCGTCCAGTAGGTGACGGTGACGAGGGCGTCACTGCCGTCGGCCGTATTCCTGGTCTCGAAATCGCCGAACTTCCTCGGCATGGCCGGAACGGCCTGTTTGCTGCGCGTGCGCGTCGGGACAGGCGTGCTGGGCTCCCGTGTGGGCACCATCGCCGTCGCGGAGGAAGTGCTGCTGGCCTCTGCGGAGGCGGGTTCGGTGGGCTGAAGCGACACCGCCACAGGTGTGGTTGCCGCCGGCTCGGCGGCACCCTGCCCGCCCCGGAGAACCCACCAGAACCCGGCGGCAAGACCGGCTCCCAGGATCAGGAAGAGGACGACGATCAAACCGATGTTGCTGCCCCTCGACGGCTGCGGAGGCATGTCCTGAACCAGCTCGGGTCGCTGTTTGTCGCTCATCTCCACCTCCTTCAACTCATGGTAGATGCCGGGCAGGGCCCATTGCACTTCTGCGCGTCGCGGGGATCCCCACCACGGGGCGGGAACGCCGCGTGGGGCTCCACGTCAGTCCTCGTTCTCATCGGACTGGACGATCTCACCGTCGGCGTTCTTCTTCGCCCACTTCTTGCGGCCCCGCTGCACGATCAGCGGGTCGGTGGGTTTGATCGCCGACGGGTCCTTGCCGTCGTAGTCGTGGAGGTCGAGGAACAGGCGCATGGCGTTGAGCCGGGCGCGTTTCTTGTCGTTGGACTTGATCCGGTACCAAGGCGCGATCTCGGTGTCGGTCTGTTTCAGCATGGCGGTTTTCGCCTGGGTGTAGTCCTCCCAGCGGTCGAGGGATTCGAGATCCATGGGGGAGAGCTTCCAGCGCCTCACCGGGTCGAGCTGCCGGATCGCGAACCGGGTGCGCTGCTCCCGCTGGGTGACGGAGAACCACAGCTTCGTCACCGTGATCCCGGACTCGATGAGCATCCGTTCGAAGACCGGCGCCTGCTTCATGAAGATGCGGTACTCCTCGTCGGTGCAGAACCCCATCACCCGTTCCACGCCGGCACGGTTGTACCAGGAACGGTCGAACAGCACGATCTCCCCGGCGGTCGGGAGGTGCTCGATGTAGCGCTGGAAGTACCACTGCCCGCGTTCTTTCTCCGTGGGTTTCGTCAACGCCACGACCCGCGCGCCACGCGGGTTGAGGTGCTCGGTGAAACGTTTGATCGCCCCGCCCTTGCCAGCGGCGTCGCGTCCCTCGAACAGGATGATGTGCTTGGTGCCGTTGTCCTGGGTCGAGTACTGGAACTTCAGCAGCTCGATCTGCAGCTGGCGCTTCTCCGCCTCGTACCTGTCCCGACCGAGGAGGGTGTCGTAGGGGTACTTGTCCCGCCAGGTCTCGACGGCGTCGCCGAGCGGGTCGATGAGGTACTGGTCCTCGCCGTGAACGTCACCGACGGTGTAGCCCTCGTTGCGCACCATGTCGATGAATTCACGCAGGTTCTGGTTCATGCACCAAGCTTGTCACGTCGTCTGGCCCGCCATCTCCTCATCCCGGTTTTCCTTTGATTCGGGAACGGGATCGGCGATGATTCATACATGACTGATATCACCCTGGACGGGATCCCCGTCCACACCCACGGTTCGCTGCCCGCCGTCGGCGCCAAGGCCCCCGGGTTCGCGCTGGTCGGCAACGACCTGTCCCCCGTCGCCCTCGCCGATTTCGCCGGCTCCCGGCTGATCCTCAACGTCTTCCCGTCCGTCGACACGGGCATCTGCGCCACGAGCGTGCGCACCTTCAACGAACGCGCCGCAGGGCTGGAGAACACCAAGGTGCTGTGCATCTCACGTGACCTGCCGTTCGCGCAGGCCCGTTTCTGCGGCGCCGAGGGGATCGAGAACGTGACGGTCGCCTCCGATTTCCGCACCACCTTCGGCGAGGACTACGGCGTGACCATGGTCACCGGCCCTCTGGAAGGGCTCCTGGCCCGCGCCGTCATCGTCCTCGACGAGAAGGGCACCGTGATCCACAGCCAGCTGGTTCCCGAGATCAAGCAGGAACCCGACTACGAGGCCGCCATCGCTGCCCTCTGACCTGTTCAGAGAGCGTCGCAGGCAGGAAAGGACGGGGGTGAGCCGACACCATCCACCGGCAGTCCGAGACCTACCGCGGTTCTCCGGAGGCCACCACATGGTTTCGACACGACCTGCTCGCTGACGCTCGCGGGTCGGCTCAACCAGCTTCCGGGGAACACCCGCCAGCCGGCGGGCGGGCCCCCTGCCAGGTGACGGCCTGTGCGGCGACCCTGTTCGCCGCACAGGCCGCCGCCACCAGCCCTTCGCCCCGCGCCAGCCGGGCCGCCAGGACACCGACGAAGGTGTCCCCCGCCCCGGTGGCGTCGACGACACGTTCCACGACCACCGGCGGGATCGCGTGCACCCCGGTCCCGTCGTTGACGAGGGCTCCGCGCTCCCCGAGGGTCATCACGAGGCTCCGGGCCCCGGTGCGTTCCCGCAGCCGGTGGAGCAGTCCGGCACCGGCCTCGTTCGAGGCCGCCAGCTGCGCGGCCTCGTGTTCGTTGACCACGAGGGGGTCCGCGTTCCCGTACCAGGGCGGCGGGGCCGCGGGCGCGGGGGCGGCGTTGACCACCAGCCGCGCACCGGTGCGGGTGGCGAGTTCGTCCACCGCCCGCTGGACGGCCTGCGGTATCTCGTTCTGCGTCACGATGACCCGGGCCTCGACGTCGCCGGCGGGGAGCGCGGCCCGGGCGTTGGCCCCCTGGGCGACGACTATGGTGTTCTCCCCCCGGGTGTCCACCTGGATGAACGCCGTTCCGGTGGGGACACCGGCCAGCCTCGGCAACCACCGGGTGTCCACGCCCGCTGCATCGAGGGCCGCGGCCTGCCGTCTGCCCGCCTCGTCGTCGCCGACGGCGCCGGCCATGGCGACCCGGACCCCGTCGCGGGCCGCGGCGACGGCCTGGTTGGCTCCCTTGCCGCCGCAGGAAATCGCGAGATCGGATGCCAGGAGTGTCTCCCCGGGGCCCGGGAGCCGCTCCACCGACACTGCGACGTCCTCGTTCACGGACCCCACGACCAGCACATCCACGTCCATGGTTCCTTCTCCCGTGTCATCCGTTGGCCCATCCCGTCATCCCAGCATGTCACGAGGACCCGGCCACGGGGTTTCGGCCGTTCCACCCCGTGCGGATTCGGAACGCCGCACCGGCCTCGTGCACGCGAAACCCGGGTTCTCAGCGCAGGTTGGCGCGGAAGTGCAGGCCGACCTCCGGGTCGACGAGGATCTCCTGGGCGGCAGCGATCCCGTCGACGGTGAGGGTGGCGTCGACGGGGACGGCCCGTTTCACGAGGGCCAGGGCGATCGGGCCCAGTTCGTGGTGGCGGACCGAGGAACCGACGAAACCCACGGGCCTGCCGTCCAGTTCCAGGGCGGATCCGGCTGCGGGCAGCGCCTCGGCGGTGCCGTCGAGGTGGAGCAGCGTCAACCGGCGGGGCGGGCGACCCAAGTTGTGGACGCGCGCCACCGTTTCCTGGCCGCGGTAGCAGCCCTTGTCGAGGTGGGTGCCGAACAGGCCGATCTCGTTGGGGATGGTGCGGGCGTCGGTGTCGACGAAGATCCTCGGTGTTCCCGAGGCGATGCGGTGCGCGTCGAAGGCCCATGTCCCGGCGCCCCTGCCCTCGGGCAGTGGCGCATCCGCGGGGCGGAACACCTCGTGGCCCCCCAGCGCGGGGCGACGCGCCCAGTCCCCCGGCACCTCGACGCCGTCCCCGACCCACGCCAACCGCAGGTCGTCGCGGGGACGGATCTCCACCCGCATCATGAAACGCATCGAGGTCAGGAAGTCCACCAGGGCGGCGGCGCGTCCCGGTTCGGTCCAGGCCAGCGTCCGTGTCCCGTCGTCCACCCCGGCCAGGACGTGTTCGACGTGCCCGTTCGGCGAGAGGATCAGCGCCTCGAACGGGCTTCCCGGCTCCAGGGATTCGAGGTGCTGCGAGGTCAGCGAGTGCAACCAGCCGAGCCGGTCCGCCCCGGCGATCTCCAGGACGTCGCGGTTGGACAGGTCCACCACCGCCTCCCCCGCGTCGATGGCACGCGCCTCCGCGACGGGATTGCCGTGGTGCCAGACGAGGCCGGCGTCCACGCCGTCCTCGACGAGGATCGCGTTCACTGCTTCGTCAGGCGCGCCCACATGTGGGGTCGCAGTTCGTGATCGGCGGTGGAGCGGTCGAGGGCGTACATCAGGTCGCCCTCCACCTTGCCGTAGAGCCGCTGCCCGGATGTGTGGCTGACGGCGGCGCCATCGGTGCGCACCACGGCGTCGGTGAGCAGGTCGATGCGGGTCACCTGGATCTTGCCGACCAGCACCTCGGTCCAGCCGTCGGAGTTCGTGAGCGTCACCTCGAGGGAGGCGTCGCGTTTCGGCCTCCAGAAACCGGTCTCCATGCCGAGTGGCTGGTCGAACTTCCCGTCCTCGCCCATGCCGAAGACCTGGGAGAGGTAGAACAGGTAGTCGCCGCCGTTGTGGGTGAACTCGATGCGCTGCTCGAAGGTGAAGTCGTTGCCCTCGTGGTCGGTGCCGTTGCCGGAGCCCTCCCACACGCCGACGAGCCAGCCGAGGGCCACCAGTTCCGGGTTGAGCCCCTCCGGTACCTCGATGTCGATGTTCTGGAAACCCTCCATGCTCAGTCCTTTCGTCCCTTGATCCCTCGCAGCAGTGTGACGGCGGCCAGCGTCAACGCCACGACCGCGATCCCGGCCGCGGCCACCGCCAACACCCACGCAGCGATCATTCCCACGAACCGCAACCCTACCCTTCGCGCACCGCGGGACGTGGTAGACAACACCCATGCGCGCTGTCATCACCCGGGTACTCTCCGCCAGTGTTTCCGTCGACGGCGAGGTGGTCGGTGAGCTGCCCCGCCCCGGACTGCTGGTGCTGGCCGGCGTCGGTCGCGACGACGACGCCGCGGCGGCGAGAACCCTGGCCGCGAAGATCTGGGGGCTGCGGATCCTGCGCGACGAGCTCTCGGCACGCGACGTCGACGCCCCGATCCTGGTGGTCAGCCAGTTCACGCTGTTCGCCAGCACCCGGAAGGGCCGCCGCCCCGGCTGGTCGAAGGCCGCCCCGGGGTCGGTCTCCGAGCCGGTCATCGAGGCCCTCGCCAGCGAGCTGGAGGCCCTCGGCGCCACCGTCGAGCGCGGCCGTTTCGGCGCCGACATGCAGGTGGCGTCGGTCAATGACGGCCCGGTCACCATCCTCATCGACACCGCCGCCTGGGAGTGAACCTCTCGCCGACCCCATCACCGGTTTGCTGGCCCTATCACTGGTTTGCTGGGCTTGTTGAAGTTTGCTGGCCTCACAGCGCAGGCAAACGTGAACAGGACCAGCAAACCGTGAACAAGGCCAGCAAAACGGCGAGGCCCCGAGAGCAGGCGTGCGGGCGGGGGCCGGACCGGTGGAGCCCCTTGACGCCGGTGCTCAGCCGCGCCCCAGGAACTCCACGCGGGAGACCGCGACGGCGTCGGCGTCGGTTCCCGGGCCTCCCGGTTCCGTGGTGGACAGCACCGTCATGAGGACGTCCTCGGTGACGACGGGCGGGAACCGCACCTCCTGATACTCCGGATGGCTGATGTCGAGCGGCTGCACGGTCCAGGAACCGTCGGAGAAGGTCCAGCGCACCGCCATGATCCTGCGCCCCGTCCGGTAGGCATCGCCGGTGGCGTCGCCGTTGACGATGCGCACCCCGACCAGCTCCGTTCCGGGCGGAAAACCGAAGGTGATCGTCTCCCCGACCCCACCGCCGGGGCAGCGCCAGATGGTGTCGGCCCGGGCGTCCACCAGTGCCGCGGCCCGATCCTGTCCGTCCTGCGAGCACTCCCCGGTGGCGCGGTACGCCGCGACGGGTGTCGCGGCCCCGTCGTAAGGGGTCAGGTCGAGAACGCTGGTGATGGACGGGCTGGGGGTCGGTGAGGAGGTCTCGCTCTCCGGTTGCATGGCCAGCCTCGTCCCCATGACCCCGACCAGCGCCGCCGCCACGCAGCTCGCGATCACCAGGCGCAGCGAGACCCAGCGGGGCCTGCGACCGCTGCCGCCCGGGGAAACCCACGGCCCCTCGCCCGACGCGGTGGAACGCACGTCGGAGGATTCGGAAATGGTCTGCCGGAAGTACTCATCGGGCAGGCGCTTTGACATGCGGTCATGCTACGCCGTCGCCCGCGCCCGTCACGAAAACCTGCGGAAAAGCCACCGATCCCGTTTCCCCGGACGGAAACCCATGGGACACTCCCCACACACTCGTCGCGCAGGGATCAGGAAGCCCCGGGAACATGCGCTGGATTTCCCCACAAAACGAGGCGGAGCCGTTCGTTCCGCGGGAAAATGCGCACGCGGAACGAGCGCCACCGGCCGCAGTGAACCGGAGGAGGCCTCGGCCTGTAATTGCTTTCTTGACTATTTGGCCGTGATCCCTCTACTCTCGATTTGTTCAGCCGGGTACTTACGTAAGTATCTTGAGAAAACGAGGTCGCTGATGCCCACACGCATTCACAACAGTAGGCCGAGCCGCCTGGCCGGTGTCTACGAGCCCCTCGCCCCCCCCCCGACCCCCCCCGTCATTTCACTGATGAAACGGCCCCGCCTGTCCCGACCCACCATCACCACCCTGCTCGATTCCCTCACGGAGCTGGGTCTGGTGGCCCCCCAGGGAGCGGAGGGCAACGTCGGTCGACCCGCCGAGACCTGGGCCCCCCGCAAGGACGCCGGGGTGGTCATCGGCGTCGATCTCCTCCATCGCAGCGCGCTGCTGGCGGTCGCCCGCCTCGACGGGGAGATCATCGAGACCGACCACAGGTCCGGGGTCAGCGTGGACTCCTCCGTCAGGTTCACAACCCTGCTGGACCTGATCAGCACGCACATCACCGAGGGCACCGCGGGCCCGCCGCTGGCGATCGTGGTGTCCACCACCGGCACCGTGGATCTCGACGGCCGTCTGATGCGCAGCGACGCCGTCCCCCAGTGGGAGGGTTTCGCCCTGGGCCGCGAACTCTCACAACGCCTGAACCTGCCGGTGCGGATCGAGAACGACGTGAACGCCTCCGCCTTCGGGGAGTTCGCCCTGCGCTGCGGGGACGGTTCCCTCGAACCCACCGACGATCTCCTCCTGATCGCCCTGTCACGGGCCATCGTCACCGGCCTGGTCATGGGCGGCAAGCTGCACCGCGGAAACCGGCAGAACGCGGGCGAGGTGGGGTTGCGCATCGTCGACGAGTCCGGTCCGGCGCCGGGAAACCTGGTGCGCGCCGCGGAGAGCATCGGCACCGTCTCCGCGGTCCTCGATCCCGCGTGCATCGTCCTGACCCTGCCGAACCGCGAGTCCCCGGGCATTCTCGCCGAGATCATCGACCACCTGCGCGTCAATCGCGAGTCGAGTGCGGCCGAACTGAATCTCCAGGTTTCCCGGCTCGGGCAGGGTGCCGCCATCGTCGGGGCCCTGTCCCTGGCCCTCCAGGATGCCCGGACCGCTCTCTTCGGCGAGTCCACACGGCTGATCCCGATTCCCAAGGAAATCGGCCACATCACGAGAATCACAGCGAGAGGAATCCATTCGCCAATGTCCACGGCACAACCGGCGGCCTCGGAGCGCGCCACGCTGCGTATCGGCGTGGTCGGGGTGGGAGCCCGGGCCGACATCGCCAAACACTTCGAGCTCCCGAGACTCAACTGCCGCATCACCGCCGCCGCCGATCCGCACCCGGATGCCGAGGCGCGTCTCCCGCAGCGCCTCGGCCGCAGCGACATCAAGTTGACCCGCAACGTCACCGAACTGATCGCCGAGGGCATCGACGCGGCCCTCGTCACGTCCCCCGACGACACGCACGCCGCGGTGACCTGCGAGCTGCTCCGGGCCGGGATTCCCGTCTACGTCGAGAAGCCCCTGGCGACCCGCATGGACGACGCCGTCGAGATCCTGCGAACCGCCCACGAGACCGGCACGAAGCTCTACGTGGGACACAACATGCGCCACATGCACGTGGTGCGCTCGATGCGGGACCTGATCCGTCGCGGCGCCATCGGCGAGGTGAAGGCGATCTGGTGCCGTCACTTCGTCGGCAACGGTGGCGACTACTACTTCAAGGACTGGCACGCCACCCGCGAGCACGCCACGGGCCTGCTGCTGCAGAAGGCAGCCCACGACCTGGACGTGATGCACTGGCTGGCCGATTCCCACACCACACAGGTCACCGCCATGGGCGGCCTGACCCTCTACGACCGCATCACCGACCGCCAGAACCGTTCCGGGCAGCTGCTGGGCGACTGGTTCGACATGGACAACTGGCCGCCGCTGTCGCAGAAGGGCCTCAACCCGGTGGTGGACGTCGAGGACATCTCGATGATGCTGATGCGGATGGAGTCGGGGTTGTTCGCCTCCTACCAGCAGTGCCACTACACCCCCGACTACTGGCGCAACTACACCGTGATCGGCACGGAGGGCCGTATCGAGAACTTCGGCGACTACGAGGGCGGTCACATCAAGCTGTGGAACCGACGTCACCTCTACGACTCGGAGGGCGACGCCCGGTTCCCGATCAAGGGCGACGACAAGGGACACGACGACGCCGATGTCCTGACGATCAGCGAGTTCGTCTCCTTCATCACCGACGGCACCCCGACGGACACCTCCCCGCTCGGCGCCTGGTACGCCGTCGCCGCGGCGATCGCCGCCACCGATTCCCTCCGCAACGGCTCTTCCCCCCGGGACATCCCGAGGCTGGACCCGGAGATCATCACCTACTTCACCAACAATCAGGTCAAGTGACCATCGATCAGAAGGAGAGAACCCGATGAAGCGTCGCACCTTCCTGGCAGCCGCCTCGGTGCTCGGAGCGGCATCCGCCCTGTCGGCCTGTTCCGGGCAGGGCGGTCAGCAGGCGTCCGGCGAGGAGCTGAGCAAGGACACCAAGGCCGAGCTGACCCTGTTCTACTGGGACAAGAACCAGACACCCACCGTCGAGGCCAACATCAAGGCCTTCAACCAGGAGTACCCGAACATCACGATCACCCCGTCGGTGGCGGCCTACAAGGACTACTGGACCAAGCTGCGCACCCAGGCCGAGGGTGACCAGCTGCCCGACGTGTTCTGGATGAACGGACCCAACATCCAGCTCTACGCCTCGAACGGGATGCTCGCCGAGATCGACGACCTCAAGGACGTCGCCTGGGACAAGTACCCGAAGGCGCTGGTGGACCTCTACACGGTCGAGGGCAAGAAGTACGGCGTGCCGAAGGACTACGACACCATCGCCTGCTTCATCAACAAGGAGATCTTCACCAAGGCCGGGGTGCAGGTGCCCACCGGGGAGTGGACGTGGGAGGAGCACCACGCCGCCGCCAAGGCCATCGCAGACGCCCAGGCCGGATTCGGTGTGGTCGTGGGTCTCGACGACGGACAGGCCAGCTACTACAACACCATCCACCAGGCGGGTGGATACGTCATCAAGGACCACAAGTCCGGGTTCGACGACCCGAAGAGCATCGAGGGCGTGCAGTACTGGGTGGATCTGGTCAAGGACGGCTCGATGCCCGAGATGCAGGTTCTCGCCGACACCCCCGCGAAGCAGCAGTTCCTCAACGGGCAGGCCGGCATCATGTGGGCCGGTTCCTGGCACGTGAAGGAGCTGCGCGAACAGTTCAAGGGCGACGAGGTCGTCGTGGTGCCGCTGCCCAAGAAGGAGACGCAGGCCACCATCATCCACGGTCTCGCCTACGTCGCCTCGGCGAAGTCGAAGAACCTCGCCGCCGCGAAGGCGGCGGTCCGGGCGTTCAGCAGCCAGGCCGCGGCCGAGACCGAGGCGGCCAACGGCACGGCGATCCCGGCCTTCAACGGCACCCAGGCCAAGTGGCTGGAGCAGGCTCCGGGCTGGAACCTCGACGTGTTCACCAAGGCGGCCGAGACCTACGCGGTTCCCTACCCGGTCTCGAAGAACACCTCCGCCTGGGCCGACAAGGAAACCAGCCTCAGCGAGGTGTTCACCGGCAAGGTGAGCGCCGAGGAGGGCTGCAAGAAACTGGCCGCCGAGATGAACACGGCGCTCGGGCAGGAGTGAAGGAGTAAACGGAAATGACCGTCGACAGGAGTGGCGGAGCGAAGGCATCGTACTCCCGGCGACGTCGCGTCAACCCGATGTCGGCAGGGGCCTGGCCCCTGCTGTTCATCGGCCCCCTGATGCTCGGCGTCCTCATCTTCTACTACTTTCCGATCATCGGGAATCTGTATGCGTCGCTGACCAGGACGAATGCCTTCGGCGGCGATCAGAAGTTCGTCGGGCTGGAAAACTATTCGACCCTTTTCTCCCGCCCGGATCTTCCCTCCGCGATGATCAACACCCTCTTCTACACGGCCGTGGTGCTGCTGGCAGTACCGCTTTCCGTGATCATCGCGTCGCTGCTGGAATTGCCGGGTCTGAAGGGACGCGCCGTCTACCGGGTGCTGTTCTTCATGCCCTACCTGGCGATGCCGGTGGCGATCGTGCAGGTGTGGCGGCTGTTCTACAACGGCAACTTCGGGCTGTTGAACCAGATGCTGAAGGCCATCGGGATATCGGACCCGCCCTACTGGCTGTCCACGCCCGGGGTGGTCATGCTGGCCGTCGCGATCTTCGGGATCTGGGGTTCGATCGGGTTCAACGTCATCATCCTCTCGGCGGGCCTGAAGGCGATCCCGAAGGAGCTCTACGAGGCCGCGCAGATCGACGGGGCCAGTTCCTGGCACCAGTTCACGAGCATCACGGTTCCACTGCTGACACCGTCGATCTTCTTCCTGACGATCATGCAGGCCATCGGCGGGTTCCAGCTCTTCGATGCCCTCTACGCGATGCTGGGTGCGGGGAACCCCGCCGCCAATTCGTCGCGGTCGCTGGTCTCGCTGTTCTACCAGGAGGCGTTCGTCAACAACAACCGGGGGGTCGGGGCCGCGGTCTCCATCCTGATCCTCGCGCTCGTCGGTGTGGTGACGGCGCTCCAGTTCTGGGGACAGAAGAAGTGGGTGCACTATGTCTGATCGACCGCACCGGGGCATGCACAAGCAGAGCCGTCTCCTGCCCGCCCACGTCGTCCTGGCCCTCGGCGGCCTGACGATGGTCTTCCCGTTCGTGTGGCAGGTGCTGATGTCGCTGTCGACGAACACCGAGATCCAGGCGGTGCCCCCGCAGTTCCTCCCGGGCTCGCCGCAGTGGGGAAATTACACGGAGGTGTTCACCAGGATCCCGTTCCTCTCGCAGTTCTGGACGTCGTTGCTGATCACGGCGCTGCGGACGGGAGCCCAGCTGATCCTGTGCTCGATGGCGGGATACGCCTTCGCCCGGATGCAGTTCAAGGGCCGCAACGTGCTGTTCGGGTTGCTGCTGGCGATCCTCATGATCCCCAGCCAGGCGTTCCTGATCACCCAGTACCAGATCATCAAGGGCCTCAATCTCCTGGAGACCCCGTGGGGCATCGTGCTGCCGGGTCTGTTCTCGGCCTTCGGGACGTTCCTGATGCGGCAGGCTTTCATGTCCCTGCCGAAGGAGCTGGAGGAGGCCGCCCGGCTGGACGGCTGCAACCCGTGGCAGGTGTTCTGGAAGGTGATGTTCCCACTGGTCAAGCCCAGCCTGTTCGCCGTCGCCATCACGACGGTGCTGTGGAGCTGGAACGACCTGCTGTGGCCGCTGATCGTGACGACCCGTGAGTCGAACATGCCGCTCAGCGCCGGCATCGCGACCTTCGCGGGCCAGCACGTGACCGACTGGAACCTGATGATGGCTGCCTCGGTCATGGCCATGGCACCGATCTTCGTGCTGTTCTTCGCCATGCAGCGCAAGGTGATCGAGGGGCTCGCGACCTCCGGCCTGAAGGGCTGAGACCCTCTCCCCGAATCTGGTTGAGCCGGACCGCGACGAAGAAGCAACCGCCCCCGGACACCCTCACCAGGGTTTCCGCGCGACCGGTTCGCTGAGGTCCGTGAGGTTCGGCTCAACCAACTCCGATCGGCCTTCACTCAAAGGCGATCTCAAGTTCTTCCGAGATCTTCTGAAGACTTTTGTCACGGGTCCACAGGCACGCCCCCGGCACCACGAGGACCGACCCGATGAGGTTCACGTCCACCAGGCTGAGGCCGCGCCCCCACAGCCGCCTGGACTCGACGAGGTGCAGCAGCTCGTCGTCGTGGAGGCTGGGGAACCGGAAGAGGTTGGACAGGTACGATGTCCGCACCGAACGGGCGGGCATGGAACTCAACGACAACTCCCCGATCACCATGGCGTGGCACCCCGCCTCGTCGCTGCGCAGCAGACGCACCAGGCGCAGGTCGCTTCGACGAAAATGGTCGATCCAGACGGAGGTGTCGACGAGGATCACTTCGCGAGGTCCCCGATGTCCCGGTTTCGCGACGAAACCCGCGCCTCGGGTTCGGTGCCGCCGAGCGCGGCCAGGCGGCGGGCACTCTCCACGCGGATGAGCGTCTCCAGACCTTCGCGGAGCAGGACGGAGCGTTCCTTGACGCCGGTCAGTTCCTGGGCGCGCGCCACCAGATCGTCATCCAGGGTAACGGTGGTTCTCATGAGTCGTCCTCTCCGGCATCAAACGTAGCATCAACTGATGCCCACGATGGCGTCGCCGCCGTGTTCCGAACCTTGATCGAAGCACACGGCGGGGTCGCGCGTGCGGCTTGGATGAATTTGCCTGCGACCGGTTCGGGACACCCCACGGCACGGGAGGCGTCCCGCCCGGTTCGGTTCCCGCCGATTCAGCCGGGCAGCACCTCGGTGATCAGATCCTCCAGCAGCGCGGTGGCCGCCCGGGGTTCCAGACCGCCGACCAGAACCCGGACGGCCAGCCCCTCGGCCGTCGCCATGAGACGCAGGGCGACGGCGGGGGCGTCGGCGACACCGCACTCGTCGAGCAGCGCGGCCGCCTCCCGCACACCCCCCGCGTGCCCCTGCTGCACCAGGTCGGCGATGACGGGGTCGTCGATGCTCTTGGCCTCGTAGGCCAGCCAGATCGAGGTGCCGATCGCGAACTCCCGGGCGACCGGGATCCGCCCCAGGACGAGCCGGCGCAGCCGCTCCCCGGGAGCGGCGTCGTCGACCGCCTCGAACCGCTGCGTCGCCGCCTTCAGCAGCTCTCGGCAGCTGTCGCGGACGAGTTCCTCCCGCGAGGCGTGGTAGTGCTGGATGCGCCCCACCGAGATCCCCGCCTCGGCGGCGACGGAGCGCAGGGTCACGCCCTCGATCCCCCGCTCGGCGATGACGGCCCACACGGCCTGTGCGATCTCCCTGCGCCGCACGTCGTGATCCACCAGTTTCGGCATGGGATGAGCATAGAGGTTGTGGCGGTGCACTTGCATCGCAAAAGAAACAGTGCAAATGTATTGCTATGATCGAAGAAGCTCTCCCCGACCCCACGCGACGCCCACCTCGCCGGAAGCGCCGCCGGCTGCTGGTCCTGGCCCTGGTCGCATCGCTGATCGTGAACGTTCTCCTGCCGGTCCTGACCCGCGAACGTCCCGTCTACGCCGTCGACGCGCTGGGCGACGCGGGTCTCAGCAACCAGTCGGTGCCGCTGGAGACCACCGAGGCGAACGCCGGCTGGATCAGCGAGACCCTCACCACACTCGAAGCCCCGCACGTGCACGTCGTCGGGCATTCCTTCGGCGGCTGGCTCGCCACCAATTTCGCCCTGCACCATCCCGGGCAGACGGTCTCGCTGAGCCTGTTCGACCCGGTGCAGACCTTCTCCGGCCTCAGATGGGAGGTCTACCTGCTGGCGATTCCGGCCTCGATCCCACTGCTGCCGCAGTCGTGGCGCGACGCCGCCCTGGCGCGGATCGGCGGCAGCGAGACCACCGATCGCGACGACCCCCTGGCCCGCATGATCGACGCGGGAACCACGGGTTACTCCTCCGCCCGCGACCTCCCGCAGCAGTTCACCGACGCCCAGCTCGGTTCACTGGCCGTCCCGGTGCACGTGGCAATGGCGGGAAACAGCGCCGTGCTGTCCGATCCCCCGGGTGCGGTGCGCCGCGCCGAGGAACTGGTGCCGATGGTGGAGGCGAGCCTCTGGGAGGGGGCCAGGCACTCGCTGCCCCTGGAGGAACCGGAGAGGGCCGGGGCCGCGATCCTCGACTTCATGGAACGCCACGAAGGTTCATGAACCCAGGGCCGCTGCCGCCTCCATGAGCATCCAGCCCGAGAGTTGCACCGACAGGTCGCGTTCCGTGGTCCAGCGCTTCCGCTCGGGGGCTTGCGCGGGCTGGCTCCACTCGGGTCCGAAGCTCGGCAGCCCATCCGCGTCCATGGCAGCGTTGCGCCACGCCGCTTCCGCGGAGGATCGCACCATGTGGGCGGCGAGCTGGCGGGTGTCGTCGTTGCCCTGGAGCCGGTTGGCCACGAGCGTCAGGTAGCGGGCCAGGATCCCGGCGAACAGACCACCGTCGCCCCCACCCTGACCGGTGAGCACCCCGTCGGAGTCGCTGAGGTGACGCCACGTGGCGGAGACCAGGTCCGCGATCCGGCGCGGGGACTCCGCCCCCATCACCTCCAGTTCAGCACCCAGCACGACCCCCTGGCAGTAGGTGTAGACGGTGGCGTCGAGGCGCGCCCCCTCCGGCGAGGCCACCACCCCGTCGGCCACCAGGCCGCTGCCGAGCATCAGGTTCTTGGCGATCCAGTCGGTGATCCGCGCCGCCTCGTCGCGGTACCCGGCGCGCGCCAGCATGATGGCCACCGGCCCGTTGGCGGGGGCGTTGAGGAAATCGTCGCCGACTCGCCAGGGAACCACGCCCTCGGCCCGGATCGCGCCGCGGCAGGCCCGGATGATGGGCTCGACGCTGACCGAGGTCCCGAGGACGTCGTTGCCGCGTTGGAGGGCGAGCCCCCACCAGGCCATGTCGTCGTAGTAGCTGTTCGTGCGTTTGAAACCATTACGGATCAGGCTGGCCCGCGCCATTTTCCGCGCCACCCCGGCCCGTTCCGCTTCGGGAGCGCGCGTCTGGGCGTCGACGATGCAGTCGAACAGGTGCGCCTGCCACCAGTATCGCCACGCCAGAAACAGCCGATGGGACAGCCTCGACGGGTGGGACACCACCCCGAGGCGGGTCCCGGGCATCGCCCAGAGACGTCGAATGCTGCGTGTCCGAACGGCGCGTTCCGCCAGTGCGGCACGATCGACGGGACTGGGGATCTGCATTTCATCCTCCTGTTCCCCCACAGGGATGGTCACGGCCCAGTTAACCAGCGCGACCTGTCACGCGGTGCCGGTTCGGGAGAAAATCATCACGGTCGGGCATCACCCCGACCAGATTCTTGCACATTCAACGAAATACCGTGGCGGCTGGTTCCGTGGAATGGGCCGGCCGCCACGGTGTTTCCTGCGCGCCGGGCGCGCGGTCAGTCGTCGAAATCGTGTCCGGCGGCGTCGGCTTCCTCGATGAGGGCTGCCATTGCGTCGTCCTCCAGCAGATACGGGGCGATGGCCGCAAGGAAGGCGTCGAGTTCCGCCGGGGTTCCCTGGGCGGAGAACATGCTGCTCTCGGGGTCCATGCCGACCTCGGGCGCCAGGCCCCGGGAGATGAGCCAGTTCGCCACACCCGCCCAGAAGTAGCCGTTGGGTCGGTGTCCGCAATTCAGCCCCATCCACCCACCGCGTTCACGGATGGCCCCACCCCGGTAGATTGATCCCCGGGAAACACTGATTGATCATGTCGTGGCCGCGACTCCCGGGATCGGACGGCCTGGCCGATACCGGCCTCGTTCAGCGCTTCCCCGGGTTCCTGAACAATTGAAACAACCACAAGGCGAGAGGCGCGTCGACATGCAGCAGTCGGGATTCAAACTGGACACCGGTTCACGGAGAACCATCCTGGAGATCAGTTCCCGCGGCCGACTGGTGCTCACCAACCCGGTGTCGAACCGCGGCACCGCGTTCACCGACTCCGAGAGGGAGCAGCTCAACCTGGCGGGGTTGCTGACGAACCGGGTCTCCAGCATCGAGGAGCAGCTGCAACGAACCTACGGTCAGTTCAGCCGCTGCCCCTCCCCGCTGTCGAAGTTCATCTACCTGTCGCAGCTGCGGGACCGCAACGAGGTGCTGTACTACCGGCTGGTCAGCGAACACCTGGAGGAGATGCTCCCCATCGTCTACACCCCCACCATCGGGGAGGCCATCGAACGGTTCAGCCACGAGTACGTCGGCACCCGGGGCGTGTTCCTGTCCATCGACCATCCCGAACGCATCGAGGAGTCGCTGCTCAACTTCGAGCTGACCCCCGAGAACGTCGATCTGGTGGTGGTCACCGACTCCGAGGGCATCCTCGGCATCGGCGACCAGGGAATCGGCGGCATCCAGATCGCCATCGGGAAACTGGGGCTGTACACGGCCGCCGCGGGCATTCATCCGCAGCGCGCCATCCCGGTGGTCCTGGACGTCGGCACCGACAACCTGGGGCTGCTGCACAGCGACCGCTACCTGGGGGAGCGTCACGCCCGGGTCCGTGGCGAACAGTACGACGAGTTCATCGACCGTTTCGTGCAGGTGGTCACCAAGCTCTTCCCCAACGCGATGATCCACTGGGAGGACTTCGGTGTCGCCAACGCCCACCGAATCCTGCAGCGCTACGCCACACAGATCTGCACCTTCAACGACGACATCCAGGGCACCGCCGCCGTCGTCCTGGCCGCCGTGATCGCGGCAGTGCGGCGCACCGGGATCCCGCTGCGCAGGCACCGTTTCGTGATCTACGGCGCCGGGACCGCGGGCATCGGTATCGCCGACATGATCCAGGGTGCGCTCAGCGCGGCGGGCCGTGATCCGGGTCAGTTCTACGCCTTCAACCACAACGGGTTGATCATCGAGGACAGCCCCGGGACGCGGGAGTTCCAGAGCCCCTACGCGCGACCCCGTTCCGAGATCGACGGCTGGGAGGTCGCCGATCCGCATCGGGTGAACCTCCTGGAGACCGTCCGGAACGCCCACCCCACCATCCTCATCGGCACATCCGCACGCGGCGGGGCGTTCTCGGAGGAGGTGGTGCGGGAGATGCACTCGTACTGCGAACGTCCGGTGATCATGCCGCTGTCCAACCCCACCGACCGCTGCGAGGCCCGCCCCTCGGACCTGCTCGACTGGACCGACGGCAAGGCCCTGATCGCGACGGGCAGCCCGTTCGAGCCGGTGCGGCGCGGTTCCGTGCACCACACGATCGCCCAGGCCAACAACGCCCTCATCTTCCCGGGCCTCGGGCTGGGGGTGTCGGTGGTGCGGGCCAGGCTGGTCAGCGAGGAGATGATCTACGCGGCCGCCCAGGCGCTGGCCGGGCTCGTCAACGAGCACCAGCCGGGGGCGTCGCTGCTACCGACCATGCGCGACCTCCGGATGGTCGCGGCGACGGTGGCGAAGGCGGTCGCGGAGACCGCCGAATCCCAGGGCCTGGCCAGGCGCCCGCTGACCAACCCGATCCAGGACATCTACGAGCGCATGTGGAAGCCGGAATACCCGGAGCTGCGTATCGTGTGAACCGCCCCCGGGGTCCTCGCGCTTCGGCAGCCAACGCCCGGGCCGGGTCGTCGTGCTGGAGTTTCTCCCTGCCATCCGGGGAGGCTTATGCGCAGGATGCTGGTTGAGCCAGCTCGTGAGCACCAGCGAACGGCTGTGTCGAAACCACCAGAGCCCGCCGCAATTCCCAGGACACGACCACCGGAGGATTGCGCTGGCCGGTGCCCCCGTGAATAAGCCTCAAGGAGTTGTGGACGAACCGAGTGACGCCCTTCTACCTCGGTGGGAAAACCGACGCCCGGATCCTCGGCGACAGGTCGAGAAGAACCGATCGGCGTTCCCGGTTCGATCAGTCGACCTGCTCGAACCGGCAATCGCGAATTGAATCAGGAGTATTCTGCGCCCACACCACCAGGTGGGTCATCACAATCACAGGAGAACACGGTGTCCCCGCTCTCATCCGTTCACCGACAGGCTGCCGCACTGGGCGCGACACTGATATCGACACTTCTCCCATTGACCGGTTGCACGATCCATGCAAGCGCTCCCCCACCCGCGACGACGAACGCTCCCGCGGACCGCAGAACGATCACCAGCACGGAAGGAATCGACGGTCCCGCCACGCGCACCCCCGAAACACACGACACCCAGGCACGGAAACCCGCGATCCCCACGGCCGGGACGACGAAACCGAGCAGCTCGGGAATCTACCCGGGCGCAGGCGGTCCCCGACCCGCACACGCCACCCTCATCACAGCGGTCTATCCACTGGAAGGAGTCGCATCCGTTCCCATCATGGCCGTCATCAAAACTCCCTCGGGAAACATCGGCTGCGAGATCACTCCGGATTACGCCGGTTGCGGAATCCAGAGCTACAAAGCAGATCAGCCGTACGGCAGCGACAATGGAATACCGCGATGGTGGGTTCCCATCGATGGATCTGTCGAAAAAGTGGAGGCAGTGCGGCACCACTTGTTCTCAGACCCCGACCGCGAACCACAGGTGGTCCCCTATGGCGCCGCCGTTTACTACGAGAAGTATGTGTGCGCTTCCGAGGAGAACGGGCTGACCTGCTGGAACACCGAAACCGGCCACGGCGCCTTCATGAATCGCGACGGGGTCACCACTTTCTGACCCGAGCCACCGCGCAGCCGACGGGCGCCACGACAGATCGAAGGAAGACCCTCCCCGACCCCTGTGCGGCATCCGCGCGGGGGAAGGCTACCGGGATGGTTCCGCCCCGACGGGCGCCGTTATGCTTGGGGGTGCCGGGTAGGTTGCCCGACGAGGGGTCCGTGGTGGTGTGAGCCGCTGCGAGACCTCCGGTCGTGTCGTCTCCCCTAGGGAGCGCTCGCAGGGGGTTTGACTAGGTGTTTTACTCCCTGACAACTCAAGAGTGGTGTGTTGTGGAGCCCCGCGAGGCGGAGCGCTCGCAGGGGCTGGTAAAGTTCCTTGTCAGGACCGCCTTCCGAGGCGAGCCATTGTTCCGGTCTTCCAGACCGGACTTCATTGAGACTCCATGTCCGGATTCGATTTACGTTTCGCACGTACGAATTGTTCCGGTCTTCCAGACCGGACTTCATTGAGGCTTATTCACAGGCAGGGCACCGGTCAACCCAATCCTCTGGTCAGGGGATGCAGCTGAGGTGTGAAAGTCGCTTGAGCCGGCCTGCCCGCTCTGCGAGTAGGCCGTGTCGATATCCCTGGCGGTCGCATCCAAGGAGGAGTTGCGGCGGGTTCTGGTGGTTTCGACTCGGACTGCTCCCTCGTCGCGGTCCGGCTCAACCAGCTTCGGAGACGCCGTGAGCAAGCCTCAGTTCATCCGTCACACCAGCGGTTCGCTGGCCTTACCAATGTTTTGCTGGGCTTGTTCATGTTTGCTGGCCTCACAGCGCAGGCAAACATGAACAAGCCCAGCAAAACAGGATCAGAGCCAGCAAAACAGGATCAGAGCCAGCAAAACACCGATAAGGCCAGCAAACCCTCACGAAGAAAAGCAAGAAACAAAAGGAGACCAACCCGGCCAACCCTGGAGGCTTGTTCACAGGCGGGGGGATGGCCAGCGCAACCCTCTGGTGGTCGCGTCCCGGAGTTGCGGCGGACCTTGGTGGTTTCGACACGGACTGCCCCTTCGTCGCGGTCCGGCTCAACCAGCTTCGTAGTCCGCGTGGCGGGCACGTCCACGAGCGATACGTTCTTTCACCTGCTCCCCGTCGCGGTCCGGCCCAACCAGCTTCGGAGAGGCCGTGAACAAGCCTCATTGCACTGGGCGCCGCGGAGATCAGCCCCGCCTCACCGCCCCGCAGGTGCTGCCCTGCGGGGCGTTCGCACATACCGCGAGAACCACGGGTGGACCTCCGAGCAGAACGGCCCGACCCGCCGGCACACACCGGCATCGACTGCGAAACCTTCGCGGGACGCGACGGCACGTCCTGCTCCGCCCCGGGGAGGACGATGCCGCCCCTGAGATCACCCGGAGTTCCTCATTCCGTCGTTTCATCCGTCTGGTCGCGAAGGTACTCCGTTGCCGCCTGGTCCCCGAGGTACGCACCGTACAAGACGGTACCGACAACGGCCATGACAATCGTGTAGAAGCCCGTCGTCGCAATCTGATAAGAAAAGTAAGGGACCATCACCCACACGGAGGAAAGGTAGGAGACCAGACCCGCAATCTGGACGTACTTGGCAGCCTGGACATGCGCCACGTGCCACGCCTCTCGGCTTGCCATGGTGCTGACCGTCCGAATACCGATCTTCTCCCCCCGCTTGAAATTTCTACCGCGGATATAGCGCGCCAGTACGATCATGAACCACCCCGCAAAGATCATGACCCCGGCCAGGACGACCCGACTCACCCACTCCACGATCACCAGATCCTCTTCGGGGTTCACCGCACCTCCTCTCCTGCCACCCGGTGGCGGCCTAGCCCACTGGATCACGGGGCCACCGCCCCGGGACCAGGTCCGTCGGAGGATCCGACGGACAGTAGTTGATTATTTTACTAAATCGTGTTGTGCGTTGAAAAATGTGCATTTACGAAGGTGTGGAACCACCACACGGACGAGTTCGCGAACCCACATTCACGCTGTGCTGAACTTTCGTTAACAAACGAAAGTTCAGCACAGCGTCCTCTATGTTGATTTTCAACCGCAAGAGGAGGCCGAAAATGATTCCTCCACCTCTCAGGGATAGACTATCGGGCATCAGGTTCTCGCCACGAGGAAAACAAGAAGGAAACCTTCGGGACGGCTTCGGAATTGCTGCACCCACGCCACCCGAGGCCTTCCCTCCCTCCAACCGGGCACCTGTGGGTCGACCCATCGAGACCCCGGATGGATCCGCTCCCTCTCGAGCCGGGTCCACCCGACTTCCACACGGCGGTGCCCCGGCGGCCGACCGGCCGCCGGGACACCGTGATCCACACCCCGAGCCCTCGGACGACCCGCCACCGCTTTGTTACCGACCATTTGGTCGGTAAGGTGTGTGGACATGACTTCCTCCCGCACCGCCCCCGCCGCGACCGGCCGTTCCTGGGCAGCCCTCGGCGTCCTCACCCTGGCCGTCATGCTGCTGGCGATCGACGGCACCGTGCTGACCCTGGCCATTCCCGCCCTGACCGCCGACCTGGCGCCGAGCGCGTCGCAGATCCTGTGGATCGGCGACATCTACTCGTTCACGCTCTCGGGCCTGCTCGTGGTGATGGGCAACCTGGCCGACCGCATCGGCCGCAAACGCCTCCTGATGATCGGCTCGGTCGGTTTCGGGTTGTCATCGCTGCTGGCGGCGTTCGCCACCTCCCCCGAGCTGCTGATCGCGGCCCGGGCCCTGCTGGGGATCAGCGGCGCGACGATCATGCCGTCGACGCTGGCCATCATCCGTTCGCTGTTCCCGGACAAACAGCAGCGCACACGGGCCATCGCCATCTGGTCGGCGGGCACGATGGCCGGGGCCGCCATCGGACCGATCATCGGCGGGGCGCTCCTGGAGCACTTCCCGTGGGGCAGCGTCTTCCTCATCAACGTCCCCGTCATGATCCTGGTGGTCGCCGGCGGGTTGTGGTTGCTGCCGGAGTCGCGCAACCCCGGGAAGGGACGGATCGACCTGTTGTCGGCGGTGTTGTCGATGGTGGCCATCGTCTCGCTGGTGCAGGCCGTCAAGGAGGTCTTCTCCGCCGGCCCCACCCCCACCGCGGTGGTCGCGCTCGCCCTCGGGCTGGTGACGGGCTGGTGGTTCCTGCGCCGGCAACGCTCCCTCACCACCCCGCTGATCGACATCTCCCTGTTCCGGAACCGCGCCTTCACCGCGGCCGTGACCGCCGACACGGTGACCATCTTCGCCTTCGTCGGGTTGCTGTTCTTCTTCTCCCAGTACCTCCAGCTCGTGCGCGGGCTCAGCCCCCTCCAGGCCGGGTTGCTGGAACTCTCGGGGACGGTGGCCGCGATCGTGGTGGTCGCCTTCACGGGGATCGCCGTGCGCAGGCTCGGCACCGGCGGCGCGATCAGCGCCGGGCTCGGGCTGGGCAGCGTCGGCCTGGTGATCCTGGTGTTCGCCGAGTCCGCGACGGGGCTGGTCGGGATCATCATCGCCTTCGCGCTGGTGGGTTTCGGCATCGGATTGTCGATGACCCTCAACACCGACGCCATCGTCGGGGCGGTGCCCGCCGAACGCGCCGGGGCGGCGTCGTCGATAGCCGAGACCGCCTACGAACTCGGCACGGCCCTGGGGATCGCGCTCCTCGGGTCCGTCCACACCGCCCTGTACCGCGCCGCCCTGCCGCCCGACACCGGCCCGGAGCTCCGCGAGTCGCTGGCCTCGGCCATCTCGCAACTGGGCCCGGCCGATCCCGCCCTGGCCGGGGCGCGGCACACCTTCACCACGGCGATGCAGTGGACCTCGGCGGGCGCCGCGGTCCTGCTGGCGGCGACCGCCGTTCTCGCCTGGTTCACCATCCCCCGCACCACCCCGTCAGATGAGGAGGCCATCCCCGATGAAGCACCCCGGACCGACGTGGAAAGCTCAGTCCGGTAGCGCATCGCCCTCGGTCAGGGACAGCAGCAGCTCCCTGCCCTCGGCCAGGCTGGCCTGCGTCTCCTCGCCGTAGCAGACTGCCATCGCGAGCCCCTCGGCGGCGCGACGCACCACCAGGACCCGCTGCGGGGACAGGCCGTCGGCCGCCAGGTTCTCGGCCCACCACGCGGCGTCCCGCTCCGAGACCTCGATGGCCTCCGGGAACTCGAACACCCCCGCCCACACCGGGGTCGGGGAGAAGTACCGCAGCACCTCCTCCGATCCCGAACAGAGTGCCCTGACATAGGCGCGCAGCAGCCTCCCGGGACGCTCGTCCGAGGCGTCGAGATGCCGCATCACGGCCTCCCGGAGGGTGGCCACCACGTCCTCCATGAGGGCGACGATGAGCTGTTCCCGGTTCGCGAAGTGATGGAGCAGACCGCTCTTGGACACCCCGGCCACCTCGGCGATCCGGGCCAGCGAAGCGCCCGTCCCCCGCTCCGCGAGCACCTCGGCGGCGGCCTTGAGCACCGCCGCGCGGGTGCGTTCGGCGTTGCGGGTGTGGTGGCCGTCCCGGGTCATGGGCTCACCCTACTGGAGGCCGCGCGTGTCGCGGGCCGGGGCGGATTCACATCCGTCCCGGCCCGCGAGACGGTTCCCCCGTGGGATGTCGTCACCCGATGTGGAAGTACCGCGCCACCAGGTCCTCCACCAGGACCCGGTCGGCCGCGATCTCCTCGCGCAGGTTCTCGTCCTCGAGCGCGAACAGCTGCCCGGCCCAGGCGTCGATCAGGCCGGGCGGGAAGACACCCAGCGCCTCGTAGTCGGCGCGCTGGTCCAGCAGCCGCCGGGCCGCCTCGGCGCAGGAGGAGGGGAGCTGGTCGAGGCCCTCGTGCCTGGACGCGTCGCCACTGACGTAGCGGGCCATCGCGTAGTCCAGCATCGACGGGTCGCTCAGCCCGATCCTGGCGGCGACGGTGAGGCCCGCCAGCAGCAGGTGGATGTTGGCCGCGCCGTCAGGGGACCTCAATTCGACGGTCTGGGAGTCGTTGGGAAGTTCCCCGACGGGGCCTTCCTGCGGGTTGGCGTCGCGGAACATGCGGTCGTCGAGGTTCTGCCAGCCGAGCGGCACCCGCACCAGCACGGAGCGGTTGCGGTCACCCCAGCAGATGGCGGTGGGGGCCTCCTGGTGCGGGACGAGCCGCAGGAAGGACGTGGGAACCGGGTTACCGAAGGCCGTGAGGGAAGCGGCGTGCGACAGGTAGCCGCCGACGACGCGGCGCGCCACGTCGGTGAGCCCGGAGCCCTCCGAGAACTGGTTGACGCCGTCCTTCATCAACCGGGTGTGGAAGTGCATGCCCGAACCGGCCTGCCCGACGACGATCTTCGGCGAGAACGACACCTCGATGCCGTGGGAGTGCGCCACCCGCCGGACCACCCACTTCGCCAGGGCCATCTCGTCGGCGGCGCGGGTGACGTCGGTGGGCAGGAACTCGATCTCCTGCTGCACCATCTGGAGGCCGTCGGCGATGAAGTTCCCGACCTCGGCGTGGGCGTACTTCACGGAGCAGCCCATCCGCGTCAGGTGGGCCAGGGATTCGACGCGCACCGCCTCTCACTTCGAGAACGGCCCGGCCTCGTGATAGCCGCGCTGGGGTTCGACGGGGAACAGGTCCTCGGCGGGCGAGAACAGGTAGTACTCCAGCTCACCGAGGGCCTCCAACCGGCAGCCGGTCTCGTCCTCGAGGGCCTGCTGGGCCTTGCGGAGGATCTGCTGCGGGGAGCTGGCCAGGGGGTTGCCCTCCACGTCGTAGAACCCGCACATGATGTCGAGGGTGGGCAGCTCCGAGAAGGGGTTCAGGAACGCGGTGCGCAGCTGCGGCACCACGTAGAGGTCGGAGCTGGTGGCGTCGACGAACTCGAACAGCGACGATCCGTCGACCCGTTCCCCCATCGTCAGGATCCTGTCCAGGTGGTCGGCAGACTGGATCGCGAAGTTCAACACCTTCAACCGCCCGTCACCGCCGAGGTATCGCAGGTTGAGCATGGGAATGCCCTGCTCGGCGACGAACCGGGTGATGTCGGCCCGGGTGAACTCGTGCGGCTGTTTGCCGAGCGCACGAACCAGCGGGTTGGGATTCAGGGCAAGGGTGTCGATCTCCACCATGGGGTCCTCCTCTTCGAGCTGTCCCGATTGTCTCAGATGTTTCAGACATGTTACGACACAGCCGCCCCGGGGACCGTTCACCAGCGCTTAACCCGGTTGCGCAGCACTCAACGCCCGGAATCGCCCCACAAGCGGCAAAAACCGGGTTGAGTGCTGCGCAACCGTCATCCGCGGATGTAGGGGCAGCAGTCGACAGGGTTCACGCATCCAGGAGGAGCGCCCGGAGCCGGTTCCGGGTGATCTCGGGAAGCCCGATCATCTCCAGATGGGCCGGGATTCCCGACGCGAACCGCTCGACCAGGGGCTGTGTCCTGCGAAGCCACGCCGTCACCTGCTCATCGCTCCACGCGGCCTGTCGGTCGTGGGTCGGGGCGTGACTGGTGACCCCCGCCATGGCCCGCACGGACTGCGCGTGGTCATCGGCGACGGCACCAGGCGCGACTCCCGCGTTGGCGAGGAGGATGGCGGTCACCATGCCGGTGCGGTCGCGTCCTGCGCTGCAGTGCACGAGGATCCCGGGTTCGGCTGCCGCCAGCGTCGTCAGGGCGGCGGCCACCAGGCCGGGGAGGATTCGCAGGTTGTGGGCCCAGTATTCGGGGGAATCGAGGATCGGGAAGCAGGTTTCCCGGAACTCCGCGTTGTCGTGGTCCTCGGTGGGTGCGGAGAGGATCGTCACGTCCCGCAGGGCGTCCTCCCCCACCCGGGGATCGCCGTCGCGCCTGCCCTGCTCCTCGGGACAGCGCAGGTCCACCACGCTCCGCAGTCCCCAGTCGCGGGCGGCCCGCCAGCCCTGCTCCGGGATCAGCTCGCGGCGAGGTCCCCGGGCAATCCTCCCGTGTCGTGTGACGCCCCAGCGACCGGTCAGCCCGCCGAGGTCGCGAATGTTGGGCACCCCGCCCCAGTCGAGTTCCCGCACCCGGGCAGTTTACGTCCGGTGGACGGCACGGCCCCGAACCGCAGGATGATTGAGAGGACAGGTAAGGAGAACGCAGTGCCCCTGATCGAGATCCCGTGCCCCATCTGCGGCGCCACCACGAAAACCCTGCCGCGCTACCCGCGCAGGGTGTGCGACACCTGCGCGGCGAAGGCCTCCGACGAGTCGGGGCGGGCCCTGGAGTTCTTCAACACGTCCATCGGGAGTGGCTTCATCGCCTACTACGCGGACTCAAACCAGACCGAGACCCATCCCGGTCACCGCTGCTTCATCGACGGCATCAGCTGCTACGCCGACGAGGCGCGTTTCGGTGGAATCGTCATCGAGGCACTCCCCGACCAGCCCGATTAGCGACGATCGCGGAGGCTTGTTCACAGGCAGCACGACGCCCAGCGAACCCCTTGGTCAGCGCACACCTGGGAGGACCGCGAACAAGCCTCACGGGCTCCCCGTCCCTCACATCCGAGGCCCTGAGCGCGCCCACCCTTTTCACGCGTCTGCCTCACGTTTCGCTGGCCTTCCCCCCTGTTTGCTGGCCTTGCCGTCTATTTGCTGGCCTTGTTCACGTTTGCTGGCCTCACAGCACAGGCAAACGTGAACAAGGCCAGCAAACCGCGAATAGGGCCAGCAAACCGACGGCGTGTGTGGGCAACCTCAGGCACCCAGAAGGGCCAAGGGAACCACGGCCACCCCGTCGGGGCGCCTGTAGGCGTATTCGCCGGTGTTGAGCAGCACCAGGTCGGCCACCTGGTCCCCCAGTTTCTCCCTCAGCCACAGGAGATGTTTCACGTCCCTGTCCGAGGCCGCCCGATCCAGCTTGATCTCGAAGGCCACGATCCGCCCGTCCTGTCCCTCAACGATCAGGTCCACCTCCTGCTCACCGCGTTTGGTGCGCAGGTGAAACACGTCGGCTCCCGACACCTGGGCGGTGCCCCGCACGGTGAGCATCGCCAGGTTCTCGAAGAGTCCCCCGACCAACGACCCTCGCGACCCGAGCCACCGTCCCTGCCCCTTGGACAGTATTTCCGGGGTTGCGCGGAGAAGGACAGCGGCGAGCGCAGGATCGGCCAAGTGGTGTTTGAGGTCGTCCATCGTGACCGCGGCGACGTACGGCATGAAGGGGATCCGGCTCCCGATCAGCCAGTCTCGCTGGATAGCCCATGCCGCCAGCCATACCTCTGGGAGAAGAACTACTATCCTTTTGGGCAGTTCCCTGCTATCCCTCTGGGCGCCGTGTTGATTTCGGTCAACGAACCCTCCGGGAAGGTCTACCGCTCCCCACTCCTCTGTTTCACCGTTCGCTGTGCTTATCCCTGGCTTGCCGGCCCTGTTCGCGGTTTGCGGGCCCGGCGACCCATTCAGCTCAGGTGTTTCTCCATCGCTTGCCGGGGGCGGGCATCCAGGCCTGCGGCCCCCTCGCGTTTCCGGAGAGCCCTCAGTTCCGGCGTCAGCCGGTCCTCCTCGACGACCTCCCAGCCCATTCGCCGATACCAGGGGCCGTTCCACGGAACGTCCCGGTAGGTGGTCAGGGTCATGCGCCGATACCCCCGCTTCCTGGCCCGTTCCTCGGCGGCATCGAGCAGGCGGGATCCGAGGCCACGCCCGGCGTACCCGGGAAGCACGCTGACCTGCTCGACGTGAGGGGTCGAGTCGACGATTTCGAGCCGGACGAAACCCACCGGCTCGTCCGCATGGGTCACCGCGACCAGTAACCGTCCGGCACGCTGGGCGGGCAGGAGGGATTCCGGATCCGCCGCGGCCATGTCGTTCATCCCGATCCCGGCGAACAGCGCATCCGCTTCCTGCTCGATGACACCCAGCCCCATCAGCTCGTCCTCGCGGGCCGGGCGGATCACAAATCCCGGCACGGTTCCCACCTCGCAGCGCCAAACACCCGTAGTGCTTTCTCAAAGAACCTGGCGGACCCGCGGACGACCCCATGGGCGACAGGCCGATCCGACACCCCGGGGTGGCACGCCGTGACGGCCTGCGCCGAGGACCTTGGGGGAGACCACGTCAGAAGCCGATGCTCCATTCCTCGATCTGGCCGCGGGCGTAGGCCGCCTGCCCCAGGTGGGTGACCGCGTCGTCGATGATGCTGACCAGCCGCACCCCGCGGGTGACCGGCGGGTTCCACTTGGTGTCGATCACCTCGTCCAGGTCGTCGGCGGACAACCCCGAGACGTAGGTCTTGAACGCCTCGGTGCAGGCCTGGAGGTAGTCGAGCAGCAGGGCAGGGTCCTCGACGCGCAGCGCGGCGACGTCCTCGGCGGTGTCGCCGAAACCGATCGACTTCGGGCCGCGGTCGATTCCGAGGCGCTCACCCCAGCCGCCGGTGATCCACAGCTGTTCCGAGAACTGCCCTGCGTTGGCCAGCCACGCCACCTGGATGTCCATCTGCCGGGCGGAGTGCCACACCAGCCAGGCGATCGAGTTCGCCCGGCCGCCGGGCATCGCGTGGAGGGTTTCCGCGGAGATCTCCTTGAGCACCGTCCGGGCCGCCTCGACGGGCCGGTTGACCGAATCAATCAGAACTGCTTGAGCATCCATGAGTCGATCCTGCCACTGCCCGGCAAACCTCCCCTCCGGATCCACGCACCGGACGGCATCGGCTCCCGGGCCGTGTCACGGTTTCGTGGCGTGAATCCGGAAACGCCGCTGCGTGACCGTGATCCCGGTCCCCGCGGCCAGCTCCGACAGTTGTTGCGCGTGTGCGTCCACGCTGAACCCGAGTGCGTTCCACGGCACGTGGCCGAGGTAGATCACCAGGGATCATCCGCGACGAGTCTGCCCTCCAGGGCCGAGAAATCCCAGCCGGTCATCCTCGCCTCGGCGTGTGCTCGTCGCAGCGACTCCAGGAGGTCGTGATCCATGCTCCTCGTCCTTTCCGGTTCCGAGGGTTCCCGCCGGCGACCGGAACCGTGTTCAGCGGGTGGCACGGTCCACCGGTACCCGGTCGAGGTCCTCCAGGGCGATGACGTCGTCGTGGATGCCGCTCGCCTCCCGCAGGTGGGCTTCGGTGGTGGTGTACCGGGTGGAGAAGTGGGTCATGGCCAGGCGGCGGGCCCCGGCAGCAGCGGCGATGCGGGCCGTGTCCGGGGCTGTGCAGTGTCCGTGTTCGACCGCCAATTCCTGCAGGTCGCTGGTGTAGGTGGCCTCCATGACCAGCAGGTCGACGTTCTCGGCAAGTTTCTCCGCGGCCGGGCAGGGCCGGGTGTCCATGACGAACGCGAACGACCTCCTCCGTCGCGGATGCGACACCTCCTCCAGCCGGGTGACCACGCCGTCGATCTCCACCCGGCCCTCGCGGTTCAGCCGTCCGACGGCGGGTCCGGAGATGCCGCGGGCGGTCAGGGCCTCCGGGTCGAAGCTGACCCCGGGCAGGTCCTCCACCCGGTACCCGATGGTGGGGACGCGGTGGTCGAGGGAGGCCGCCGACAGGATGAGGTCCCCGGTCCGCAGCACCTCGCCGGGTTCCGGGCCCGCCTCGACGGGCAGGAACCGGATGTCGGCCTGGTCGTGGTAGATGCTGGCGCGGTGGAGTCTCTCGACGTACTCCTGCCCCTGGGCCGGGTAGACCACGGTGACCGGGTGGGGCACCTGCTCCAGGGAGATGCGCTGCAACACCCCGGGCAACCCGAGGCAGTGGTCGCCGTGGAGGTGGGTGAGGCAGATGACGTCGATGGTGCGCGCCGAGACCCCGGCCCGGGTCATCTGCCGCTGGGTGCCCTCGCCGCAGTCGAACAGGATGCCGCTGGCTCCCCACCGCAGCAGGTAGCCGTTGTGGTTCCGCGTCTTCGTGGGCACCAGGCTGGATGTTCCCAGCGCAACGAACTCGCGGTCGCTCATCTTGATCCTCCTCGTTCAGCGGTCACACCCTACGGGACCGGTTCGGCTCCCGCGGCCGGGGCTGACGGGACGATCCTGCGCGGTGGCCGCGGAACCTCTAGAACGTCGTCGTCGCGTCGCGGTTCATGAACGCGCCGTGACCGGTGGTGGTGTTCCAGCAGGTCAGGCCCGCGTTCTCGGAGGCGCACACGTAGTCCCCCTGGTAGACGACGGTTCCGTACTCCACCTGCTGGCCGGGGGTTTCCGGTTTCTGGAACAGGGGAGGTTCGCTTCTCGAGACGATCTCGGGTTCCGCCTGGTTCGCGGCGGTAGGACTCTTCATCCTCACCCACCACTTGGGGCCGAGTTCGTCGGAACCGTAGGGCTTGCTGTTCGTGTAGTTGACGATCCCGCAGCCCGCGGTCGTGTCCGAGAACTCACAGCCGATGTTCTTCGACGGGGTGATGATCACCGCATACCCCGAGTGGACGGTGGTGATCGGGGTGGCGTTCGCGGGTCGCGGCCCGCCCGCCCCCGGATAGGCACCCGGGATCGACACCGGCGAGCGTGTCCCGGACGGCGACGCACCCGCCCCGGCCGAGGGGCGGGTCGTGGGCAGGGCGATGGCCGCCGAGTCCTGGGCGTTCGGCGATTCGGGACCAGAGGTCGCGTTCTGGTCCGTGGAGGACGCGCAACCTGCCAGCAACCCTCCGACAAGCACCGACGCGAGCAGCAGACGGAAACGGCGACGGACGGAATCTGACATGGTCTCCTCCTGGTTCTCTGGCAACCCGCTGGGATGCGAACGCTCCCACCCTGCCACGAAGATTCTCCGGACAAAGATACTTCCAGGAAATTCAATGGTCATGCGCGACGGCCGGCCCCGCCCACGGGAGGGGCCACAATCGGGACGCTATGTCCTAAATCCCGCCTCCCCGGCCCGTGCGGCCGGAACTTGAGGCAAGATGTCCCTGTGAGCAACGTGACCAACCAAGCATTGACGGACAAAGCTGTGCGCACCGCGCGACGCTGGGCGCAGCGCTCCCTCGCCCACCCGGAACCTCGCGCAGCAAAGCTGCTGGCCAGCGCCCTCGACCACCCGGACGGGCTCCGTTTCACCCTCGAGTTCGTCGACGGTGTCCTGCGTCCCGAGGACCCGGCGGTGGCGGCCAAGAACCTGGGCCGCCTGGCCCGGCAGTCCGTACCCTTCCTTCCTCCTTATCTACGTGCCGGCCTCGGTCTTGGCGTCGCCCCCGCGCCCCGGGCAATGCTGCCCGCGGTGCGGCGCGCCTTCTCCCTGCTGCTGGGTGACCTCGTGGTCGACATCGGCCGCGACCTCGGGCCGGCGCTGGCCAGGTTGCGGCGGAGCGGCGCGAGCCTGAACATCAACCTCCTGGGTGAGGCCGTGCTGGGCGACGAGCACGCGTCCTCGCGTCTCAACCGCACCATCGAGCTTCTGAACCGACCCGACGTCGACTACGTCTCCATCAAGGTGTCCTCGGTGATGGGTCCCCACTCGCCGTGGGCCCACGACGCGACGGTGGAGGAGGCCGTGGTTCGTCTCGGCCCGCTGATGGAGGCCGCGAACAGATCCGGCAAGCTCGTCAACCTCGACATGGAGGAGTACCGCGACCTCCACCTCACCCTCGACGTGTTCGAGCGGTTCGCCATGAAGCTGCCGAAGCTGCGGATGGGGTTGGCGGTCCAGGCCTACCTGCGCGAGTCGCCGCTGATGATCGATCGCATCCAGAAGCTGGCGCGGCGCCGCTGCGAGGCGGGCGGCATTCCGCTGCGGGTGCGTCTGGTCAAGGGCGCCAACCTGGCGATGGAACGCACCCAGGCGGAGTTGCGCGGCTGGCCGAACCCGATCCTGCCGTCGAAGGTCGAGACCGACGCCAGCTACCTCAGCGCCCTCGACCGGCTCCTGACCCCCGAGTCCATCAAGACCCTCCATGTCGGCTCGGCCAGCCACAACATCTACAGCCTCGCCACCGCCGTCGAACTGGCGAAGGCCCGCGGCATCACCTCGGGTTTCGGCATCGAGATGCTGGCGGGCATGGCGGTGCCGTTGCAGCGGGTGATCCTCGACGAGCTGGGCGCGCTGCGGCTCTACGTTCCCGTGGTGCCGCGCAGCGAGTTCGACTCCGCGATCACCTACCTGGTGCGGCGCCTGGAGGAGAACGCAGCGCCGGAGAACTTCATGTCCGGGGCCGCCTCCCTCGGCCGTGACGCCGCCTTCCTCGACAAGGAGGAGGGACGCTACCGCGACGCCGTTGCGCTGGTCGGCTCCCCCACCCCGACCGCCTGGGCGACGCAGGAACGCAGCGAACCGACGTCAGTGTTCACCAACACCTCCGACACCGACCCCGCGCTGCTCAGCAACCAACGCTGGGCCGATTCGATCCGCGAGTCGCTGCCCGCCTCCGATCTCGGCAGCGGCACCGTGACGGAGGGCACCCTGAACTCCGCCGAGGCCCTCGACGAGGTGCTGGAGACCGCCGTCGCCGCGGGGAAACGCTGGGCCGCGACCCCGGCGGAGGAACGCGCCGCCGCGCTGCACCGGCTGGGTGTGGAGCTGGAGGCGATGCGCACCGAACTGGTCACCGTCGCCGCCGACGAGGTGGGCAAGCTCATCGACCAGGCGGACATCGAGGTTTCCGAGGCCTGCGACTTCGCCCACTACTACGCCTCCCTCGCCGGGGAGCAGGTCGAGGGCGCCGCCCACCGTCCACCCAGGGTCACCGCGGTCATTCCGCCGTGGAACTTCCCGATCGCGATTCCGCTGGGCGGGGTCGCCTCCGCGCTGGCCGCGGGGTCGGCGGTGCTGTTGAAGCCCGCCTCCCCGTCGCGTCGCTGCGCGGCGCTGCTGGCCGAGGCGTGCTGGCGGGCGGGCCTGCCACGCGACCTGGTGCAATACGTCGTCATGGGTGATCGCGCGCTCGGCGAGAAGCTGGTGCGCGACGAACGCGTCGAGCTGGTCGTGCTGACCGGGTCGGCGGAGACCGCTGAGATGTTCCGTTCCTGGCGGCCGAACCTGCCGCTGCTGGCCGAGACCTCCGGCAAGAACGCCCTGATCATCACCCCGTCGGCCGACCTGGACCTGGCGGCCGCCGACCTGGTGGCGTCCGCGTTCGGGCACGCGGGGCAGAAGTGTTCCGCCGCGTCGCTGGGCATCCTGGTCGGGTCGGTGGCGAGGTCGCGGCGTCTCCTGGACCAGATCGTCGACGCCGCATCGTCGTTGACGGTGGCGTGGCCGGAGGATCCGGCGGCCCAGATGGGTCCGCTCACCGAGGTGCCCGGCGAGAAGCTGAGGCGTGGCCTCACCGAACTGGAGCACGGGCAGACGTGGCTGCTGAAACCGCAGCGCATCGACGACCGGCTGTGGCGGCCGGGCATCCGGACCGGGGTGCGGCCGGGCAGCGCCTTCCACCAGGTGGAGTACTTCGGGCCGGTGCTCGGGTTGATGGCGGCCCGCGACCTGGCTCAGGCCGTGGAGTGGCAGAACGGAACCGAGTACGGCCTGACGGCCGGTCTGCACTCCCTCGATGCCGAGGAGATCCAGTTCTGGCTGGACCGCGTGAGGGCCGGCAACCTGTACGTGAACCGCGGGATCACCGGGGCCATCGTGCGGCGCCAGCCCTTCGGCGGGTGGAAGCGTTCCGCGGTGGGCACCGGTGGCAAGGCCGGTGGCCCGAACTACGTGGTGGGTTTCGGTTCCTGGGAGCCGAAGGACCTCGGTCCCGCCGGTGCCCTCACCGACCCGAAGCTCGTCCATCTCTTCCGGGCCGCCGCCCGGGTGCTCGACGAGCAGCAGCTCGAACAGCTCAATGTCGCCGCCACCTCGGACCAGGCGGCCTGGCGGACCCTGTTCGGGGTTTCGCACGACCCGTCGGCCCTGAGGGCGGAGATCAACGCGTTCCGGTACCGTCCCACGCCGGTGACGGTCCGGGTGGAGGTCGACGACCCGGTGCGTGTGCTGCGGGAGGCCTCGGCGGCCCTGGTCACGGGCTCCTCCGCGACCTTCTCGTTCCGCGACGCCCCGTCGGAGGAGCTGTCGGAGGTGCTGACCGGCCTCGGCCTGACCGTCGAGGTGAAGGACGACGCCCAGTTCGACCGGGACGTCCGGGGCCGGGTGCGGCACCTGGGTGAGCGGGACCTGCTGACCGCGGTGGGCGGTTCCATCGACGTCAGCGTGCACGCCGGCCCGACCCTCTACCCGGGTCGCCTGGCGCTGCTGCCCTACCTGCACGAGCAGGCGGTCTCGGTGACGAACCACCGCTTCGGGCACCCGACTCCGCTGACCGACGACCTGCGCATCTGACACCCGCGCCGATCCGTCGGCAAACAGGCTTCAGGGGTCTCCCGGTGGGTTCCGGGAGACCCCTGCCGCTTGGTCATCCCAGCGAAGCACATACAGTGATGTCAACGAGACCTTGAGGACCCGGCAAAGGGGCGACGACCATGCATGTTGCCATTCGGGTAATTCTCTCGATTTTGGTCTGCCTTTTTCTTCCGCTCCTGCTCGCTTCTCTTGTTTCCTCAGTGGCTCGCGTCGGGGTGGTGGAATTAACGCTCCTCTACATCATCGTTGTTGGATGCGTGGCCTACGGCTGGCGATACGCCAGGCGGAAGAGAGAACGCCGCCTCGCACGAGAGAAAACCGAGGCCTGATGGCGACAGGCATCGTTTACGTCACATGCCCGACGGCATGAGCATCGAACAGCACGGGGAGCGCCAGTGTCCGTGTCAAAACCACCCCTGAAGCCGGTTGAGCCGGGCCGCGACGAAGAAGCAGCCCGCCGAGTCGAAACCTCCTGCACCCGAAAGGCAGACCCGATCACACGCCCCGGCCCCGTCTCTCAGGGCAGGAGACATAGAGTTGACGACATGATCCTGATCGTCGTGAAGTTTCCCGTGAAGCCCGGACTGGCCGATGAGTTCATCGAGGCGGTGGGGCCGTTCACCTCCGCCACCCGCGCCGAGCCGGGCAACAAATGGTTCGAGTGGTCCCGCAGCGTGGAGGACCCGAACGAGTTCGTTCTCGTCGAGGCCTTCAACGATGACGCGGCCGAGGCACACGTCACCTCCGACCATTTCAAGGCTGGGCTCGAAACCATGCGCCCCTTCCTGACCGCCACCCCCAGGATCATCTCGCGCGCCGTCGACGGCGACGGCTGGGATGCCATGGGGGAGCTTCGGATCGACTGACCCCGACGCGACGACTCCGCGGGCGGCCGTTTCGCGGAACTGGTCGAAACGCGCTGGCGGGTGCGTGAAGAAACGAAAGCCGGACCGCGAGGGAATCAACACCACCGGGGTCGAGGGGTTTGCCCCGCAGTGGTTCCCATTTCCGGGGCTGTTCGCCCGGAAGTTCGCGGCCCGGCTTGCGCAGGTTCACACGAGGGGCTGGGCACCGGTCTTCGGCAGTCCCGGTTTGCTACCGGTCGAGGTTTCAGCTGCCGCGGTGCTCCTGGTCTCCTTCTTCGGGGTGGCGGACGTGGTTGCATCGGTGGGCTTGCGTTCACCGCCCCGGGACGTCCTCTTCTCACCCGAGTCGTCGGAGGAATCGGTCGAGGCGGGCGCTGCGTTGTGGGCGTTCTCCGCGTTTCCTGCACCCGGCCGGGCCGCACCCCCGGCGCTCTCGGTCAGTCCCGCAGCGAGCGGGTCGCCGTAGCCTGCGAAGTTCTGGGTGGCGTACCAGTTGCCGCTGCCCGGGCTGTAGGCGACACCAATTCCCAGGGAGTCCACGTTGGGGTCGGTCATGTTGGCGTAGTGCGGCGGGGAACCCAGCCACTGCTCGAACAGCAGTGCGCCGACGTCACCGCCGTCGCTGCGCCAGGCAACGTTCTCGGAGGCTCCCTTCCAGCCCTGCGGGTAGTGGTCGGTGAAGTTCGGGCGGTGGTCCATCGAGTTCCGGGAGGCCATCTGCTCGGACCAGTCCTGTGCGACCGCGTCCAGCTCGGCGATCCGGGTCACGGGCTTCAGCCCCAGACCGGCGCGCAGCTCGTTGACCCTGTTGAGAATGGTCCTGGCGTATTCCTCGCCCTTGCTGTTGACCTCCGCTGGGAGAACGGCGGGCCGTTGTGAATTCGCTTCGGCGTGAACAGTCAGGGCGAAGAACGAAACCACAGCGGCCAGCAGCGCCACCAGGGACAGACGAGCCATCTTCCGAACCATCTTCATCGGTTTCATCGGCAGTCCTCTCGGTTGGGGGGCAAGTACCCGTTCATCCAAGCACCTTCTTAATTTTTTTTCAGGTTACGATACGTAACTTTCGGGCAGGTTCGAGCGCAACAACCCTTGTTCATGGGCCTCAGAGACCATCCGCCCACCCTCGAAGAGCCCCAAGAAAATCTCAGGATATGGGTGCTTTGAGCACCCACGATGCTCATCTGGCCGAAAGGCTGACAGGCGAGAGGGACGATTTCCCGGGCCCGTTCCCGGATTTCGACGGGTGCGTCCTCTCGTTTCGTTCAGGAATGCGCATCCGCGCGACCGGCTTCGGCGGTCTTCACCGCCGCATCGTCCAGAGACGCCTCATGCGGTGTCGTCACGAGGTCGCGAGGACGTGTTCGTACACGTAGTCGTCGCAGATCTGGTCGCCCACCGGCATGGTCTTCACCCCGACCCTCACGAACCCGTGCTTCTCGTAGAACCGGCAGGCACGGGCGTTGCCCTGGTTGGTGTTGAGCCAGATGGATGCGGCGTGGAGGTCGGCCGTGGCAACGCGTTTTGCCTCGTCCAGCAGGGCCGCCGAGACGGTGCCGCCGTGGCTGTCGAGGCGCACGTAGCACTTGGAGAGGTAGGCGGCGGGCAGGTGGGTGACCCCGAAGGCGGGATCCGGCAGGAAGTCGTCGCCGGCCATCATGAGCAGGTAACCGTCGAGGCCTCCGTCGCTCTCGTGCACGAGGACGGCGTGCAGCGGCGCGTCCAGGTGGGAGCGGAACCGCTCGGGGCTGAGGTTCGCCTCGACGAAGGCCGCGATGTCCTCGTCGGTGATCTCGGGCGGACAGGCCATCGGGAAGGTTTCCGCGGCCAGCGCGGCCAGCGCTTCCACGTCCGATTGCCGCGCGGCACGCACCCGGGATTCACTCATGGGAACAGGCTAGCCGGGGCTCGCCGCCGGGGTTGGTGCGTCACGGGTTGAAACGGACGAACGACCTGCATCCCTGCCCGGGGAGGTCGCGGATCTCGGTGAAGCCGAGCGACTCGTAGAACGCCCGCTGCCCCGGCTCCGCGTCGGTCAGGAGCACGTGCTGGCGCACCCGCTCGAAGGGTGCGAAGGCCCGGGTGACGAGTGCCGTCGCGATTCCGCGACGCCGGCAGGAGGGGTGGACGAGGATGTCCTGCAGGTAGGCGATGGTGGCCCGGTCGGAGACGATGCGCGCCAGGCCGACCAGCTCCCCGCCCGAGCGCGCGGTGACCACGACCGCCGAGTTCTCCAGTCCGCGGATCAGCGCATCCATGTCGTCGGTGTAGGCGCCCCAGCCCACGGAGTCGTAGAGCGCCCGCGTCTCGTCGCGGGACGGGAGCCGGTCGATGTCGTAGCGCACCTCGTCGTCACACGTCACGCGCCCATTCTTCCCCACACCCACCGCCTGCACGATTGTATCGAGGGACTGTACTTTCTGTATCGCGGAGGGCGTTCCATCCGTACGGCATCGGGGCGGCCCGATGACCGGCTGAGCCGATTCGGACCGCCCCGATGTCGCGGACGTTGATCGGTGTCGTCAGGAAGCGACGAGGCCAGAGCCACCCGGGTTCTTGTAGCTGGCAAAGTTCTGGGTGCCGTACCAGGACTTGGTGGACGAGTTGTAGGCCAGGCCGATGCCCAGCGCGTTCGCGTCGGGGGCGACCATGTTGGCGTAGTGGCCCGGCGAATTCCGCCACTGCTCGAAGAGCCGGGCACCGATGTCCCCACCTCCGGAGCCGCCTCGCATGGCGACGTTCTCCGAGGCCGAGCTCCACCCTCGCGGGTAGCCGCTGGCGAACTTCGGCCGATGCGACATCGAGTTCCTCGACGCCATCTGCTGGGACCAGTCCTGGGCGATCGAGTCCAGTTGGGCGTAGCGCGTCACGGGCCTCAGCCCGAGGCTGGCGCGCAACTCGTTGACCTTGACCAGGATGGTGCGGGAGTATGCAGCACTGCTTTGCACGACGGCCGCGGGGGCACCCTGCACGGCGGTCTGAGGCGCATCCGATACGGCGGAGGCCTGGCTAACCGGAGCCGCGACGAGCGGCACGGCGGCCAGCAGGGCACCCGCGAACAAACGCGTCATCTTCATGAAGCAGTCCTCTCTTGGTTAGGGAAAATGGACTGCGGAACACTCCAGCACACGAGCGCTGGTCTCGTCAGCGCAACGACACGACGAGTCCGGAGGTTGACGAATACACCCTCGCAGGTCATTCACCGTTTGACTGGCCCTTTTACCCGGTCGACCGGCACGCCCGAAAATCCTTCGCCCCACTCGGCTCCTCGGGCGTGTCAACGAGGACGACACCCGAATGGGATCCGTCGCGGATCTAAAGCGACAAAGCTGCTTTTGTTTCCAACGTCGCGAGCGCTTCACCAGGCAGCGGGATCACGCGAATCACCATCCCGCGGCAGCCCTCAGCACCTTAACCAAAGTTAAAAACTTTGGACGAAAGTTGGATATTCCTCCGCCGAGAGATGTGCAAATCTGGTGACCTGGTGCAGTTGATTCCGCCAGATCCTTGACGAAGAACTTCATGCGCGTGAAGGTCAAGACATCACCCGCACCCGTGGGGATGCCACGAGGCTTATTCATGAACACGTCCAGACGCGCTCCGACTAGGGGTTTTCCTGGCAGACATGCCGTCCGTAAATAAGTCTCCCCATGCGTCCGGTTTCACCACCGGACATTCATCACTCATCCAGTGCCGGACGAAAACAGACAGGACAACAATCATGAACAGTGTGTCGCGCAGAGTAGTGCTTCGAGGAAGTTTGGCTTTGGGAGCCATCGCAACGGTAGGGGTAGCGGCGCCAGCAGCCCAGGCCCAGCCACCATTGACCGAGACACCTGACCAACAGCTGGATCGCATCCTCCAAGCCCTTGAATCCATGCCCCAACATCTCAAGGAGGCGGACCCGAAGACCTACCCGAACTACGAGAAGGCCATTGAACCGTACCTCAAGGGGCTCACAACCATCGCCATGCGCCCTGACGGAACTGGCGCCAGGCCGAACTTCAATTTCCTGCAATGCGTGGCGGCCTTGGCCGGATTCGTCGCTACTAGCGGCTTCGCGGCGCTGAAGATCATCGGCTGGATCAAGAAAGCACGAAAGATCTGGGGGGGCATCAAGGGGATCTACCACGCAATTGTCTCCGGAGATGCAGCTGCCAACATCGGAGCCGAGGCAGCAACACTCCTCGGGAGCCTCCTTGGAGTTCAGGGCGTCAGAAAATGGTGTTTCTCGTAAAATGAGAACATGGCGATGTGCTAGTCCAAGGAGGTAGGTAACCCAATGGCGGAGGAGAGGCGAGAACCGGCAGAGGCGGGATACGCGACGCTGGGGCAGGCCGTGATGGGGCATGTGATGATCTCCGTGGTCATCGCGCCTCTGGTCGTCGGGGTGTTGTGGCTGCTCGGCCTGATCATGCAGCCGGGGACCGACCTCGGCACCATTGTGGTGCTGGGGCTGGTGGCGACCGTGACCAGTGAGATCCTGATGGCTCTGGGTGAGCGACCTGCTGTGGTGCGGGCCCGGCATTCGACTCCCGGCGGCTGGGCCTACGCCATGTGGATCTTTGTGGTTCCGCCGCTGGTGGGTTTCGTCGTCGGGTGGTGGGATTCGCCCCACGTCGCGTTGCCGACGGCCCTCGCCGTTCTCATCGTGTTCTGGGCCGTTGGCCTGTGGTCGCAGCCGTGGAAACGGGGCGACAGCCAGGCCGAGGTGCGTGCCAAGTGGGAGGCCACGAAAAAGATGACCGCGGAAACGTTCGGAGAGGACAAACTCAGTGACGGCTGGGTGATTCCGCGGGACAAGACAGAGTGAACCTCGTTTCAGGTGATCGCGGAACAACAAGATCGACGTTCCGCGATCACCTGCATGCATGCGGAAAACTGAAGGGGCGTGGTCCGATGATGATTTCCCGGGATTCTGCGGATTAGGGTTTTGCGACGCAGGAGCGGTCAGCGGTGGAATATGTGATGATCCCTTTTCGGCTGAGTGGTGCAATTACTGCTGGGAGGTCAGGCGCCGGAGGGGTGTCCGGATGATTGACGAGGATGCGCCCGGGGGCGGCCAGGAGATTTGCAGGAATGATCGGAAGCGAGGTGGGGCCCGGGAATGCAGTCCGCTGTGGGCGAGCGTGCTCAGTCGGCTGCTGTCGTCACTGGTCGGGGTTCCGTTTCTCGTCGGCGTGCTGTACCCCCTCAGTTGGTTGCTGCACCTGGAAATCGGTTTCGGGACCGCGACACTGATCGGCCTCGCGACGGCAACGACGAGCAGCGTGCTCCTCACGCTAGCGGAGCGCCCCACGGTGGTGCGGGCCCGGAATCCGAGGCCCGGTGGCTGGGACCATGCCATCTGGATTTTCGTTCTGCCTCCCATCGTCGGGGTCGGTATCGGCGGGTGGCAGGCACCCGAACTGGCGCTGCCGTCGGGGCTGGCCGCTCTCGTCGTGTTCTGGACAGCGGCTTGTGCCGTCAAACCGTGGAGAAGGGCTCTGCGCAAGGCCGATTACCAGGCTAATTGGGAAGCGACCAGGAAATGGTTGCAGGAGACCGAGGAGAACAGCTGATCCATGATCGGATTCGGCCCCACGGCCTCTGCCGACAACCTCTTCGCCGATCAGCGTGGCACCCGACCGGGGCGGAGTTGCGAGCGACTACGGAAGCTCTTTATTTTCTCCGCCGGTCTGCTTCTCTTCGTCCCGCGTGAGGGAATTCCCGGAAGGGATGTCGTGGGCGAGCGGGGCGGGTGCGATTCAAACCGATCAGGACGCTGGGACCGAAGAATCAGGCGGCCGGGGTGGCGGCAATGCCTCGACAGCAGACGCGTCGAGGCCTGTTCACAGCCATCCTCAAGCTGCCCTGACCCAAGGGTTTCGCTTGCCGAGGTGCTGATCGACTTCCACAATCGAGAGGTTTCACGAAATACACGGGACGCCGCTTATGATCTCGTCACCAGTCCGCAATGTCCAGTTCTTGACGAACCCCGGCGAGATCATCAATGAAATCATTCTGCAGGTCAACCCAGGCCATTCGCATTGTTGCGGCCCGGGCGGCCAGCTCGCCGACAGCTTCTGCTTGTGCAGGGTTGGCGGCGATGAAGCTTCTCACGTTCTTTGCGTTACAGATCACATCAGCCGGAACGCCCTCGGCCTGGACACGCGAAAAGAGCGCTTCCGCTTCGGCGCGTTGTTCTGCCAATCGCTGACCCAGACGGGCATGAGCAGCGCTCGCCTCCAGAGCAAGCGACGACAGGCCTGTCGGAGCCGTGGCGGCCCACTCGGTCAGCGCCGCCGCCGCCTGGGTCAACCCGGTTGGGTCTCCGGGAACGAGTTGACCCGGGTCTACGGGGGTGCGCGTCACGGTGCCCGTCGGACGGAACTCCAATGATTCCTCTGTCAAGACGCCTGAGCGCGTCAGTAGTTTCACTGCGACGACGCGCGACAGTTCCCGAGAATCTGGACGTCCGGTATCCGTATGCAGCTCTGCCGTCATGAGCCCTCCTTGATTTTCTTGATCTCGGGAGGCATCGTTTCCCAGTCCCAATCCTTGACCCACTTCCCGTCCTTCTCCACCACACGTGACGCGCCAATGTCGCCGGACAGCAGCCACAACACGTCGGCATTCTCCTGCCACACCACGCCCACCGGATGCGCACTCATGAGATAGCGCTCGTCGTCGCTCCACACCACCTCACCCGCCGAGTTCTTGATCACCGGATACACATTGCGTTTCCCATCAATTTCCTCCGAGAGAAACTCCGAGGTGTATCGCCCCGACGCCGAGGTCCGCGTCTCCCCATCACGCAACACAACCGGGTTCACGGCAAACACCCCCCACAACCACACGACCAGAACAGCCACCACCCCCACGGCACCGGCCAGCAAGACCCATGTCTTCGTCCTCATCAGTATGGCCATCCCTTGCCGCTTCCGCTCACCACGTTACCCTGAGCATCGACGATCACCGTGCTGCTCCCTTCCCATCCGATATGGATGTCGTAGGGGTCAGCCTGCCCGAGCGTCAGAATTTCAGCAATGGTGCTCTTCGTGCGATCCGTGGAGTGCTGAGGATTCGGGTCGATCACGTCATTCCACCGGTAGTTCGAATTGACAGTTACTTCATACGTACCGTCCGGCAGCGGTTTGACCGATGTTGTGCCATTGTGTTGGAAACCGCCAGCCTCTTGGTTGGTGCCGTGGAGATATTGATATCCAACGATTCCTTCGCCGTTCTCCATTGCCACTTGACTCGTGGTGTCGAACGTTCCGTTCCCCTGTCCCGATTGTTGATACTGCTTAACCGCGGCCGAAGCTTGAGTGTTGTTGTAGTTCTTCATCTCCTCAGTCAGGGTCTGGTTTTCCTGCATGTAGCGGGTCCAAGCGGGATCATTGTCGATGTTCCAATCGTCACCACCGGTAAGATACCGTTCCAGAATCGCCCGCCCTGCCCAGTCGTTGTCAAAATGGCCGCTGCCCGGCTTACCTCCGCGGCGCTCGTCTTCCCTGACCCTGTCGCCGCCCCTGCCGTCAGGATCGGGGTTTTCCCATTTCCCGGGCAGAGCCCCGACAGCGCCGAGGGTCGGCTTGCCCTTGTTGGGCCATTGGCGGGTTGGGTCGGCATCGGCATGGGCCTGTGCGACCGCCTGTTCGGTGTCGCTACCGGTCTTCTCCAACTCCTCGATCACAGCCTGGAAGTCAGCGACCGCACGGTCACGCAACGCCTGTCCCGGATCCGTGAACGGCGTGATCGTGAGCGTGTAGCTACCCGGACCGTTCTGCGCCTCCCACGCCGCCTTCTTCTGAAACCCCTCAGCAACATCGCAATCGTAATCCGCCCTCGCGGTTGCACTGACCCGGTTGCCCTCCTCATAGTTTTGCTTGCACACCTGCGCCGCTTGCTGCGCAGCCTCCAACGCGGCCGCATACCCCTCCAACGCGGCAGCAGCACTCCGGAACCCACCCGCAGCACCACTCCAACGCCGCGGCTCCTCCTCAAGACGGGAACGGAAACGATCCGCAGCCCTCCCCACCCAATGCTCGGTCTCAACCCCACCCAGCGACTCATCCACCTGGTCGAAACTCTCGGAGCACGTCTTCATGGTTGCGACGCGTCCACGGATTCCCCTCGATCACGAACTCCGGCTCCCCCCGATACTGCACACCCATCACAACCCTCCCATCAACGACCCCATCGCCCCTTTCAGAGCGTTCACCTTCTTCTCCACCACAGCCTCATACGTGGCGTAATTAGCGGCGATCCTCTCAACACGCCTCGCCATCTCGTCCACATCCTCGATCATTGGCGTGGTGGCACGTTCCCACCGATCCCGGAACTCATCAACCACCCTGGCCAGGCCGTCATTCGCCAAATCCTGACCGGCAGGAACGCAACTGTTGATGCTGGTGCCCCTCGCAGGCTGGGTTGTTTCTCCGATCTGCTGCGCAGCGGCTTTCAACGTTTCGTGATCAACCTCAAAATCCTGACCAGCCATACCGCTAAACCCCTGAATCAATCTACAATGGCAACGTTGTCCGCTTCCACCCGAGAAGCCAGCGAATGAATCTCCTTCATCACCGCCGCAGCCCGCTCCATCGCCTGCACCAACGACTCGGCACGTTTCTCCACCTGCCCGGCCCTCCGCTCCTGCGCCTGACGCGACTCCGTACCAGAATCCCACGCAGCAACCTCAGAACGAACCCCTTCATCCATGCCACCGATCCCCTCACGCAACCCAGCCGCCCGCTTGGCGAAAGCATCCTCCAACGCCTGGGCGCTGGCCTCCCTGAAAATCAACCTGCCCTCTGCCACGCCTCAGCCCCCCAACCGACCAGCGATCCGGGAACTGGACGCCACAAAACTCTCCCGCTGTTCTGTTTCGGTCTGCACCACATCACGATCAACAGCCGCCAACGCATCCGCATACCCCCGCAGGCCACCAGTGAACGCCCTCAACGAATCCGCCCACCCAGATATCACATCAACCAAACCCGCCGACGCGGGACCAGCCACCTTCGATGCATGCTCCGACACAACACCCACAAGCTGCGACAGACCATCCTCGGCTTCTTCACCAGCCCGCACAACAACAGCAGCCGCACGCCGCTGAGCCCCAAGCTCCAACTGCATATGGGTGCCCACACGGCACCCCTCCCACACGCACGACCCCCAAAACCACAAAACCCTGCCACCCTCACCCTACCCGACCAAACAGATCACACCCACCCCGCCCTCAAGAGATCTTCCTCACCGCCCTCGGCGGCTTCCCCACCAACCTCCCCGACGCCGTCATCGAAGGTTGGGCCGAACACGCCCAACACCAAATCGCGGCCATCCCACCCACCGCCCACAACGAATGGCACCTCGACAACCGCGACCTCGCCAACCGCCTCCGTCAACACTTCCATGATCACAACATCCCCACCCGTGTCTACTCCCACAGCCAAACCACCGCATGAGACCAGAACCTCCATCACGGCCCCTCACCCCGGTCCGAACTCGCCTGGCCATGACGGGGCCCGTCGCCCACGCAACTGACGAGCGCCCCGGGAGGGGCCATCTCGAAGGTGGCCGGGTCGGTCTGCCAGCTCGCTCAGGTTTGACCCCGGCCTTCCCTTCTGCCCCTTCTGCTCAGTGGCCTGAACCATGAGCACTTCAGATCCCCAGTTCGCCGAGTTCTGGGAACCGGGCATCCGGTTGTTCGTCTCGGAGTGCGACCAGGTGATCCTCACCGAGCCGATACGTTCCTTCATCCTTGAGGCACGCCACGACGGGCAACGACCGGTGCTGCTCACCAAGTCATCGGCCCACATCGGGTGGTTCGTCGCCGACGAGCTCCGGAACGCGGGGGGCCGCTGGGTGGTGCAGGATCCCGAGGGCCGCGACCACGATGCCATCACCGGGCTGTCCATCTCCGGTATGGCCGACCTGTGGCAGGGCCTCTCCCCGGACCGCCCCAGGTTGTCGTCCTTCGAACGGGGAAAGGATCAGCCCGGGCTGGGAACGTTCTTCTTCGAGGTCTTCTCGCGAGAACGCACGCGCAGCAACACCCGGTGCGGCAGGGTGGCGGAACACATGGTCTCCGGGCTCGGGGGCGGGCGCCTCATCCGGTGGGACGAGTGCGAGCCCCTGGCCACACCCTGGGATCTCGCCGCCCTCACCGCATCCCTGCAACAGCAGATGCCGCTCACCCGCCGCCACCTCGCGCGGAGCGACCGGGGCGCCATGGTCAGCATCGCCGTCGCCAGGACCGACAGGGGTTTGCTGGAACACACACGCGGGCTTCTGCCAACCGGTCCCCACGGAAAGCCGGCCGGTCTTCCCGACGGGACCTCCCTCGCCATGCACCCGGCGATCACGGAGACGCTGACAAAGCTTGGGACCCGCTTCCGACCCAACATCGCGATCGTCTCCTACGGCGAGGCGGAGGAACGAGACGGTTCTCTCGGGCAGCTCGCGATTCAACGGAACGGCGAGGTGCCACTGGCCGCGCTCATCGGGCCCCCGGCCGTGCGTGATCTGCGGATCGACATGGAGGAAATCTCCCGAACCCACGACGTCACCCCCGTCGGTTTGAGGAAAGCCCCCGGTCTGCTGGTGCGTTTCAGCCGGGGAGACAACTTCTGGCACCAGATGATCGCCTTCACGCATGCCCTGGACCAGGAGAGGCTGGCCGCGGCTCTGGGCGGCACCCCGTCGATCACCCCGGGAGGAAACACCGCTGATGGCCGTTGAACTGGTTCTCCTGAGCGAGACTCCCCCGACCCTCGAGCTCCAGCAGCTGGTTCTCGGCCTCATCGTCGGCTCGGGCACGGTGACCCAGTGGAGCAATGGCGCGCTCAGCACCATGTTCTCCGAAACCGGCGCCCCGCTGCTGCGGGTGCACAACCCGAAACCGATCCAGGACGGCACCGAGGCCAGGGCCGCTCTCCACGATCCCCCGGACACCTTCACCTGGTGGACCGACCTCGTGCTCCTCGACCAGCAGGACAGAACCACCATGCGGTTGGCCGTCGCGCTGGCATCGCAATTGAACGGCGTCCTGCGAATCAGAAAATGACATCCACAAGGGAAGATTCTGTTCTCCCCCGGGATGGCCCCTTATGCTGCCCCCATGCTTGGACTTCACCTCCGCCTCGACGCAGCCGACGTCTCTCGTCTGACGGACAACGAGGAAGACCTCGCGGACATCCTGGAGGAGTTCGAGGAGGACGAGGAACTCTTCGAGCGCGCATGCCAGACCGACAGGGCGTGGGAACCCATCCACAACGCCCTGGCCCCCGACGGTGAGGACGACGAATGGCCCGCCCGGGGGGTCATCGGCGGAGCCCGCACCCTCCACGAGGACGACGACGTCTGGGTCACCCATTCCAGCCCGGACGAGGTGGAGGAGATCGCCCGGTGGCTGGACACCTTCGGCGACGACGACTTCCATCACGCCTACACCGGCCTACCCGAGGAGCTGCGCGGCCCGGACCATGGCCCGGAGGAGGAGAGCTACGCGCTGGAATCGCTGGCGGACCTGCGCAGCTTCTACCTGGAGGCAGCGGCCGAACGCCGCCACGTCATCTTCACGATCCACGGCTGACCCGATTCAGGAGCCACGCTGGTTGAACCATCCCTCACCCCTTGACGAATGGCCAGATCGGCTTCGACTGAACACCAGCGAAAGTTAAGAGTTCCCCAGCAACCCGAAGATGCCCTGGCGCATCCAGACCGTTCGTGCATAGACTTCCATCATGGGCGTGGATTTCACGACCTGATCAGCCCGAAGGGGACATCAGGTTGAGGCCCCGACGACGAGGCGAGACAATGGGAAGAAAAATCAGGCTCTCCTTTCTCTTGACCAAGAATGCAGACCTCTCCGCGTCGCAACTCTGGTCATCCTTCACAAGAATCAACGTCAACACGTGGTATCCCGCCCTGATCGCCGGGCGTTGGGTCATACAGTTGATCGTCAATGTGGTTTCTCTCGTGGCCGTGGAACGATACACGAGTGGCAGCCTCCTGCTCCCGCTCGCCCTGACGACCATCACCCTGACGGCCCTCTCACCACTGTTCGACGACTTGGATGTTCATCTGCGCCGCTACAAGTCCGAGTACATACATTTCATACGGAAGAACCGAACGGGAATCGGAATTTTTCTGATCGACAACATTTTCTGGTTCTCGCTGTTCAAGAATCTCGGAACAGTGATCTTTTGGGTTGCTTTCACGATCCTCACGGCAGACTGGCGCGCGCTTCTCTCGCTGGCGGTTCTGACCATGGGAGCATACACCATCTTCGTTTCTCGCGCCTTCTTCAGGATGAGGATCAACAGCATATCGGGAATGATTTCATACGCCTTGAGCGGAGTCATCATCGCGGCGGGATCAACATGGGTTTGGTCCGCCATCTTCAGTCTTCTTTCCGAGCTCAGGAGCGCGGTCCTCAGCGGCAGGGGTGACCTCGCCGGAACGGAAGCGGTCAGCGTCCTGTACAGCTCACTGCTCCAGACGGCCAGCGACACGTACAACAGCACGTGGTTCATTCACGCAGGTGTGGCCGCCCTAACCCTCTTGGCAGTAGCGGTCTTCCTCGTGAGATCCTCCCACATGGGGGTCACCACCCCGGACGGTTTCCGAAGTCATTACGTCGATCGGATGACTCGTTCACCGAGAGCGGCTTCATTCGGGCGGGTGATCGTTTCCCAGCTGCGAAAACTCTCTCCACGCCATGGACACAGCGAACTCAGCGTGATCGTTCCCATGGAGTTCTGGCTGCTGGTCGGATTCGATCTCTCGATAATCCCCAGGCTGAGCAATCCAGCCGCGATTCTTTCACTCACGGCAGTGCAGATCTATGTAATTGTCACGGCAGTACCGCGAGGGTTCGCCGCCCACTACCCAGCCGTATTTGAATTCGGCTCGGCAATCAAGGCCTTGCGAATTTTCAGGCAGACGGGCCGACCAACCAGATTGAACTACTACGAGTCAACCGAAAAGATTTTGCAGCGCTTGGCGCTGCCCGTCACCCTTTTCCTCACAAGCGGATGCACATTGCTGATCGCATTTCTCGGCTTTGAATCCCTCGGCATTGGGCTGAGCATCGCCGCGCTGGCCATCGGAGCGGTTTTCGCCACCCTCCTGTCCCTCCCCACAACCAGGCTCTGCATGGCTTCACCCGTTGACGCCCTGGAGGTGCTGCTCCGAAAGTCAGAAGCCCTGTCCCCGGGGATGAATTTCGAGGATCTCGTCTCCTTGTCAGGCTATCGTCTGCTGCGCTCAATTCGGATGATGCCCATCTTTCTGACCCAAGCGGCCATTGTCTCCGCCTTCATCTTCCTGCCTCTGTTCGGCATCCTTCAGGGGCCGGCGTGGTGGTCAGCACTCGGAGCGGTTGTGCTCGGCCTCCCCGTCAGCGTTCTCGTTGCTTCCCGCAGGTCGGTCGAGGTGAGTTGACGTGAGTCTCATCCGTTACCGACTTGGAAATCTTATTGTGGCGTCGATTGCCACAGTCATCGGTTTCTTGACAGGCCTTTACATCGGCCGCGATTCGCGGCAAACCGCAGCCAACAACAGGCTGTCGCTCTGGACGATCCTGGGCAACAATCTTCACGTTGGCGGACTGATCATCATTCTGGGTTTGGTTTCGTTCGGGGCTGGTGGATTGATCCTGATAGCCTACAACCAGCTGATATTCGGAGCAACCGCCATTGCCGTCTACTCGGAGAGTGGTTGGGGGCCAATCATTACCGGCGTCCTGCCCCACGCTTTTTTCGAGCTGGCGGCAACTGTGGCATGTGGCGTTCTGGGATTCGAGGGCTGGCGGGCCCTGCGGATCATCAAAAAGAGAGTCATCTCCGGGGAGCGCATTCCCTTTGGTACTGCGGGGATTCTGGCTCTTGTCGGAATCGCCGCCGGGCTCTATCTCCTCGGGGCCGTCATTGAATCTACGATCTCATATGCGGAGGTTGGCTAGAGATGCAGTCGAAAGAGCTTCTGATATTGGAAGGGCTGACCTTTGGTTATGCCGAGTCCCCTTTGTTCGAGGACCTCGATCTCGATTTCATCGAGGGCTCCATCGTGCTGCTGAGAGGAAAAAACGGCGCCGGGAAGACCACCCTCTGCGACATCGTGGCGGGCGTGCTCAAGGCCGACGTGAGACGCTGCCTGTGGCGAGGCGAGGAGGTTGACCAGGAGGATCTACGTCTCGTGGTCGCCTACGCTTCCCAAGAACCCGAGTTCTTCCCCGCGCTCAGCGGTATGGAGAACCTCAATCTGCTTCAGCTCCTGGCCGACGAGCCATCCGAATACCTGGATAGAGCCATGACGACCTCCCTGAAACTGGGATTGAACAGAAGCGACCTCGAAAAGAAACAGGCCGGGAATTACTCGGGCGGAATGCGTCAGAAGCTCTGGATCGCGGCCCAGTTGGCGAAGTCGCGAGATTTTGTGATTCTGGATGAACCGTTCACCAGTCTCGACGACGAAACCGTCGGCGTGGTCTCCGGAATACTGAAACGCGATCCACGAACTCGCCTGCTCGTGAGTCATCAGGTCCCCGATGATCTCAATTTCGCCGACATCATCGACCTCTTGGGAGAAGACGAGGAGGAGAAATGCTGAAATCAGCCAAGATCATGGAATACGGTGGATACGGTGTCGCGCTATTGGCCGCTCTCGCGATCCGACTTACCGGCGTTTCAGCCTGGTGGCTCATAGGTGTCGTGATTTTTATCTTCGCTTGGGGTGGATATTGCCGCAGACTGGACGAAGGACAAGGCGAAGGAAACGAGAGGTAGTTCGGATCAGAGGTCCCGTGCGCGGGATCATCCGTTACGCCGGGCCGCAACGCGCCCCTCACCGCCAGGAAAACGGTTGCGCAGCACCCAACGCGGAAAACGTGTCATTCCGCGCCCGAAACGGCGTTGAGTGCTGCGCAACCGGGGAACCCGCGCACGGCCGGACGGCGAGGGGAAGGCTCAGTCGGCGAGGGTGGCGACCAGGATGGCCTTGATGGTGTGCATCCGGTTCTCGGCCTGGTCGAACACGATGCTCGCCTCCGACTCGAACACCTCGTCGGTGACCTCCAGCGCGTCCAGTCCGGTGGCCTGGTAGATCTCCTCCCCGACGGTGGTGTTGCGGTCGTGGAAGGCGGGCAGGCAGTGCATGAACCTGACCCGCGGGTTCCCGGTGGCCGCGATCATCTCCGCATTGACCTGGTAGGGCTTCAGCAGTTCGATGCGCTCGGCCCACAGTTCCTTCGGTTCCCCGAGCGAGAGCCACACGTCGGTGTGGAGGAAGTCGACTCCCGCCACGCCCTCCGCGATGTCGTCGGTGATGGTGATGCGGGCCCCCGTCCCCGCGGCGATCGCCTCTGCCTGGGCGCGCACCTCGTCGGTGGTCTGGAGCTGTGCGGGCGCGACCAGGCGGATGTCGGCGCCAACCATGGCCGCCGAGATCAGGTTCGAGTTGCCCATGTTGTTGCGCACGTCGCCGACGAAGGCCCACGACGTCTCGGCCAGGGGCTTTCCGGAGTGCTCCAGCATGGTGAGCTGGTCAGCGAGCATCTGGGTGGGGTGCCAGGAGTCGGTCAGGCCGTTGTAGACGGGAATCCCGGCATACCGGCCCATGGTTTCGAGGGTTTCCTGGGCGAATCCGCGGTACTCGATGCCGTCGTACCAGCGCCCGAGCACACGTGCCGTGTCGGCGGCGGATTCCTTGTGGACGAACTGCGACCCGGCCGTGTCCAGGCGGGTGGCGTATCCGCCCTGCTCCGTCATGGCGACGTCGAAGGAGCAGCTGGTGCGGGTGGAGGTTTTCTCGAACAGCAGGGCGACCTTCTTGCCCACCAGCCTCTTGACCTCGCGTCGTTCCCGCCGCTCCGCCTTCAGCTGGGCGGCGAGGTCCAGGACGGCCTTCCACTCGGCAGGGGTGAGGTCGGTTTCCTTGGTGAAGCTGCGTCCTTTGAGCATCACGAGGCCTTTCTGCGAGGAAGTTCACAGGGTATCGCGACAGTCCAAACGCGCCCGCCGGGGTCCGGGTTCGCGCATCGCCCGCGACAAGCGGCGATGATCAGGCGAGGGCGTCGAGGATGCCCGGCATGGCGGCCTCGATGTCGGCCAGGGTGCTGCGGAACCCGGAGGCGGGGCCGTACCAGGGGTCGTCGAGGTCCCGACCCTTCGGCATCGCGGGGTTGAAGTCGTTGATGAGGGCGTAGGTGGCGTCGGGGCAGAGCTTTTCGAGCCTGTCGATGTGGAACCGTTCGGCGGCGACGACGAGGTCGGCAGATGCGAGGTCGTCGACGGTGACCCGCCGGGCCCGGTGCCCGCCGGTGGAGTACCCGGCCTCACGGAGCACGGCGGCGGCCCGCCGGTCGATGGGGTTGCCCGATTCCTCCGACGAGATACCGACGCTGTCGGCCTCCACGTCGATCCCCCGATCGGCGGCCATCCCGCGGGCCACCCGCTCCGCCATCGGGGAACGGCAGATGTTGCCCCAGCACACAAAAACGACCTTCGCCATGGACAGCAACCCTAGGTGTTTTCGCGGGTTGCGGCACGTTCCCGTGTGAATCGTGGCGTACCTCCCCGGGGTAGTTTGCAGGCTGTCCCGGCGTTGTTCTCAGGGTTTCGGGTTTTTGATGGCAGTCTTGTGCCATGCAGATCCTGGTGGTGGACGACGACCAGGCCGTGCGTGACTCGCTGGCCCGGTCCCTGAAGTATTCCGGCGACGAGGTGACGACTGCGGCTGACGGCGTCGAGGCACTGGCGCAGCTGGCAGGGCACACCCCGGACGCGGTGATCATGGACGTGATGATGCCTCGTCTCGACGGTTTGGAGGCCACCCGCATGCTGCGACAGTCGGGCAATGACGTGCCCATCCTGATCCTCACGGCCCGTGACGCCGTCGGCGACCGGGTGGACGGTCTCGACGCCGGTGCCGACGACTACATGGTCAAACCTTTCGCCCTCGACGAGCTGCTGGCTCGGCTGCGGGCCCTGACCCGGCGCTCGAAACCGACCCCGGAGAACGATTCGAAGGTGCTCGTGTTCGGTGACGTGACGCTCGATCCGCAGCACCGCGAGGTGACCCGCGCGGGGAAGCACATCTCCCTGACCCGCACCGAGTTCGCCCTCCTCCAGGCGTTCATGGAGAATCCCCGCCGCGTGATGGAGCGCAACACCCTTCTCAACGAGGTGTGGGGGTTCGAGTTTCCCGCCACTGCGAATTCTCTCGAGGTCTACATCGGCTACCTGCGTCGCAAGACCGAGGTGGGTGGTCTGCCCCGCCTGATCCACACGGTTCGCGGCGTCGGTTACGTGCTGCGTGAAACCGCCCCGTGATCGGTTCGCTCTGGATCAGGCTCCGGCGGGGCATCGAGCGGCTCATCACGGGTCAGTCACTCCGGTCCCGCTTGGCCTCGTTGACCGGGATCTCCGTGGCCGCGGCCGTGCTCCTGGTCGGTTCCACGGCCTACATGTCCACGCGAATCTCGCTGCGCGACCAGCTGGATCGCGAAATGTTGTCGGCCGCCCGCACCACCGCCGCAATCATCAACTCCGACATCAGGAACCTTGACAATCTCGGCCCCGGGCTCGGCACCTCCCAGGAGCTGCTGGCCGTCACCACGTCGACGGGAGAGACCACCCAGGCCGGGAAGCAGTCCTTGGCGTTGGTCCCCGCGGCCGGGGAGATCGCCGTCGCGCGCATGCAGCACGGGCATCGTGCCCGCTCCGTGAGGCTGGAGGACGGTCAGCAGTATCGTCTCGTCTCGGTTCCGGTGCGGGCCCGGGACCGCACCGGCCAGTCCCAGAACTACGCCATTCTCTACGCGCGCCCCCTGACGTCGCTGGGAACGACGCTGAACTCACTGTGGCTGGTGATCGCGCTGTCGGGTCTGGTGGGGATCCTGACCACGACCCTCACGGCCCTGTGGATGGCGCAGACCGCCCTGATGCCGGTCCGCCGCCTCTCCACCGCCGTGAAGAACGTCACCCAGACCGATCAGCTGAACCCGATCCGTATCTACGGCCGCGACGACCTGGGCGAGCTGACCCGCAGTTTCAACCTGATGCTGAAGAGCCTCCAGACATCGCGGGAGCAGCAGCGGCAGCTGATCGCCGATGCGGGTCACGAGTTGCGCACCCCCCTGACGTCGATGCGCACCAACATCGAGTTGTTGGTGGCCGACGACAAGTCGGGGATGTTGCCGGAAGGGGCCCGCTCCGAGATCCTCGACGACGTTTCCGCGCAGCTCGGCGAGTTCTCCGCCCTCGTCGGTGACCTGGTGGCCCTGACCCGTGACGACCATCTCCAGCGCCAGCCGGAGCGGCTCGACATGTCGGAGGTGGTGGAAGCGGCGCTGGCCCGCGCGGCCCGTCGCGGACCGAACATCACCTTCCACACGAGCCTGGAATCGGTTCCGATCCTGGGCGACGCCTCCACACTGGAACGCGCCATCACGAACCTGCTGGACAACGCCGTGAAGTTCTCCCCCAGTGACGGCGAGATCTGGGTGGAGCTGACCTCGGCCGGGGTGCTGACGATCATCGACTCGGGCCCTGGCGTCGCCGACGAGGACCTGCCGCACATCTTCGACCGGTTCTACCGCTCCGACCGGGCACGCAACACCCCCGGAACCGGTCTCGGTCTGGCGATCGTCACCCACACCGTCGAGGCCCACGGCGGTTCGGTCCGGGCAGGAAACCAGCCGGGCGCCGGGGCGAAGTTCACCATGCGGTTGCCGGTCCTGACCTTCCCCGAATCGCCGCTGCTCCCCCAGGGAAGCCTCTCCCCCTAGGGAAGCACCGTCCGATCACGCCAGCGACCGTCTCCCGGGGCAGGTGTTCCGGGACTCTCCAGTCACTCGCACGAACCACGCTCCCGGATTCCACAGACTTTTCCACAGGCTGGGTAGAACCACACCGGTGTAACTCGGGTGAGGATCCCCGATTTTCCGGGGTGGAGCGTCGAATCACCGGCGTCACACGGGTTCTCATCGCGATACACGCGGATCCCTGTGCGAGAAAAGGAAACGGCCCGCGGCACACACCCGGTGGGCCCGGTCACGATGACCTCCGGCGCGGGACACCCGCCACCGGTTTCCCACAGGCTTTTCCACAACCGGGTAAAACTACACGGACGTAATTCAGTCCTCGGGGTGACGCGACACCCGAGGTCGCCAAGACCGGATCACGCGCCTCTCATTCGCTGGTGTCGTCCCAGGCCACCACGACCGGTCCCGGCTCCCGGGGTTGGGAGAGCGGCTCGGATGCGGATCGCCTGGCCTGCGGGAAGAACACCAGATAGGCGATCCACGCCAGCAGCGCCAGCACCATCAACGTCACGACGATCCAGGCCCAGACGCCGCGACGTTTCGGGGCCGGGCGGGCGGCCGGTTCAGAACCGTAGGGCTCCGAACTGTAGATCGGGGCCGGGGGCTGATAGGGGATGCTCGGCGGAGGCATCGGGTCGACCGCGTACTGCCCGGCTGACGGCGGAGGGACGTACGGTGAGGCCGCGGGAACGGCACCGCGGCCCGGGTCCACGCCCAGGGATGCCGTCATCGTCGGCTCCGGGGGCGGCGGCATGGTCGCGAGGGGATCCGGTCCGTAGGGGTTCCAGGGTTCCTGTGCCGGATTCGGCGCGAGGCAGCAGGGGGCATGGCAGGGTCGCAGGGATGGCTCGGGAATCAGGGTGGCATCTGGGGCACCGCATAGCCAGATGGCGGGGCGGTCGGCCATGGGATCAGCCAGGGTGCTGAAAGTGTCTGGTTCATGGTGCAGAGCACCGGCTGCGGTGGTTCGACGATCTCCTCGGCCGGGGCCGCCTCCTCCCGGAAGATCGACAGGTCCTTGATGGCGTCCAGGACCTGGGTGGGGGCCTCCGAGTCGTCGAAGTTCATCGGGGCGGAAATGCGGGTGACCGTTTCCGCATCTTCCGTATCCTCGGGTTCCGGCTCCGGTGCAGCCATTGCCTCGGCTGCCGGAGCAGGTTCGACCGGGAAGGATTCGGCCGGTTGCACCGGCGACGCCGCCGACGCGGGAACGGCCGCGAGCAGCTCGTCCCAGGATGATGTGATCACGTTCGGTTCGTCCGGGGATGGCGCGGACGGCACCATGACAACGACCACCCGGTTCACCGATCCGTCATCATCCGTTTCGACCGGGGAGAGCGCCTTTTCTTCCGGTAGCGATTCGACCTGGGCCACCTCCGCTGGCCTCTGCCCGACTCGGGAGATCTCGGTGGTCGGTTTCTGCCCAACCGGTGACAAGGCCGTCGATGTCGACGTCTGCTCGACCGAGGACACCTCGGCCGACCACTGTCTGACCGGAACCAATTCCCCCGGCACGGTTTCGACGGACACCGCCGGCGGCGCGGATGGTACGACCGGCACCACGTGGGTTGCGGGACTGTCCTCGTCGAGGAGTTCCGGGGAGGCCGCCATCACCGGCTCTGGCGACTCCTCGTTCACCTGGGAACGGCTCTTCTCCCAGTGAGTGGCATCCTCGTCCGGATCGGCCTCATCCGGAGAGGCGCCGTCCTCGTCCGGACGGGTTTCTGCCATGCGGGTGGTTTCCTCGTCCAGAGCGGCCTCATCCGGAGATGTGCCGTCCTCGTCCGGGTACGTGGTGGACTCATCGGGGACGAAATCCTCCTCCTCACCCGGGAGTTCCTCCTCACCCGGGAATGAGGGAAACGAGTCGATCGGGGAGGGTTCGCTCGTCCGCAACGTCTCCCATGGCCGGGGTTTCGGTACGACCGGCACGGAGGAGAGGACCGAGGGAACCTCGTGACCCTCGTCACTGAAACCCGGCTCCCCGACCGCGGGAACCAGATCCTGGATCAAGGCGTTCAGATCCCTCTTGTTGACGGCGAGCACCAACGACCGGATACGCGTCCGGTACTGCGCGGAATCCAGCCTGTCGGCCGCCAGCGCCTCGTCCAGGACGCGACGGTACCGGAGCAGGTCCTCCGAGGTCAGGGGAAGTGAACTCACGATGCCAGTCTGTCAGAGACCATTGCCAAGAACCATGACTGTGTCCAACCAATGGCTGGAAACCAGCCCGATTTCATGGCCACGCGCATGTGCGGGCTAGGGTGTGGTGGACCAATCCCAGGAGGAGACATGCTCGGTTTCGCCGCGGTGGATCGGCGTTCGGAGACGATCGCGATCTGGCTGGTCAGCCGCACGGACCCTGCCGAGGCGTCCAGCACGAACGCCGTCGTGGTGGACCTGGCCTGCGAACACGCCTTGCAGAAGGTGCACTCGCTGACCCGCGACCGCATCGTCATCACCACCCCCGGCAGCGACCTGACCGGCCTGCCGATCGGCGACGGGCATCCGACGGCGCTGCTCGGGGAGTTCATCGACGCCACCCGCGCCCACCAGCGCGCCATCGTCGAGGCCGTGCGCTCCTACGCGGCCTCCCGCAGGGGCCAGAAGCTGGTGGAACCGGCCTTCCCCGCGGAGCCGCAGCTCCCGGAGGCCTGGCCCGCGACCTGTCAGGACCGCGCCCTGGAGCTGGCCGGCCTGGTGTCGCGGGCCTGGACGAACTGGCTGGTCAGCGACGGCGAGAGGCTCCGCCGCACCACCCAGCCGCGCACCGGCAGGACCCCGTGGATCATGCCCGGGGAGCTCAACCAGCCGGAGCTGCTGGCCCTGCCACCGGTCCTGGCGGAGAAGCTTCGTCCCGAGCCCGTGGGGCCCTTCCCGGGCTGAGCGGACCGGTCCTCAGCTCTCCTCCGCCGGGGGCAGCGGGGCGTACCACTCGACGCCGGTGAGGAGGATGCGGGTGTCCACGTTCCCTTCCCAGCTGACGCCGATGCCGTGTTCCTGGAGGATCGGGATGACGACGCTCCTCATCAGTGTGATGGTCGTGGCGTCGTAGAGCTCCTCGCGCTGGGAGTCGTTCAGGGCCTTGTACTCCTCCTCGCTGATGTGGGCGGGCCAGAAGATGCCGTAGCTGAGGTAGGTGCTGCCGCTCTCCACGAGGTCGTCGGTGTCCTGCTGGTGGAAGAACACGTACCCCAGGTCGCCCTGGCCACCCTCGATCTCCGCGTGCCCGCAGGTGTTGCAGCAGGCGAAATCCTGCTCCGCGACGACGTGGGCCCTCCGCAACGCCTCGAAGGCGCGGTCCAGCCTGGTGGCGGGCACGTCCCCGAATCCCGCCTGCTGGGCGCGGCGCGCATCGATCAGGTACTGGGCGATGGCGCGGCACTGCTCGTCGGACAGCGCACCGCCGCCCTCCGCGTCCTCCACCGCGGATGCGATCTCGAAGGAGTGGTCGTTGATGCAGTCATTCCCCCGCACGAGTTGCATCCAGACGAGGTCGCGGATGTACTCCTCGAGTTCGGGATCAACCACACCCCCGAGCAGTTCGTCGGGGATTCTCAGCCCGTCGGGCTGGGCGTTCAGTTCGGTCATGGCCGAGACCCTAACAACCGCCACCGACGACACGGGGCCGGGCGGCGCCGCCCGGCCCCTCGACGCCGCCTCTCACTGCCTGGGGTTCTGACCCGGATACCCCTGCTGACCGGGCTGACCCGGATACCCCTGCTGACCCGGGTAACCGGGCTGACCCTGTTGGCCCGGCTGCTGGAATTGGCCCGGCTGCTGGAAATTGACCGGGCCCTGGAATCCGCCCTGCGGGCCGGGCTGCCCGGGGCCGGGACGGGCCGACTTCGCCCTACCACGCCGCACCAGGATGACCGCGACCGTACCGCCGGCGACCACGACGATCCCGAGCACGATCCACAGCCAGGTCAGGTCGGGGTCGTTGCTGGCGGTCGCCCTGAGGCCCTCGGAGTCGGTCAGGTCGGAGGGGTTCTTCCACGTGACGGTGTTGCCGGAGATCTCCCCCTTGCCACTGGCGGTGAGGACCTTGCCCGGGAAGCTCACCTTGACCTCGAAGTCGGTGATCATGGTCGCGCTGATCCCCTGCAAGTTGCTGCCCGGCATGTGGAAGGTCCACTGCTTGCTGGAGGCGTCGAAGCTGAGGTAGGTGATGTCGGAGAGCTTGGTGGTGCCGGAGAGCCGGCAGCCGATGTACTTGTCGTCCTGGTAGCCCTCCTGCTTGAGGTCGCCGGGGAGTTTCGACGAGCTCTTTCCGCGCTGGCAGACCCCGCCGGAGTCCTTGATGCCACCCGATTCCGCGTTTTCCTTCAGCACCCCGAAGTCGGTTCTGACCTCGATCCTGTCCTGGCTGCTCACGTTGATCTCCTGGTGCATCCGGATACAGGAGCTGAGCGCCAGGGCGAGGGGCAGGATCAAGGCGACGATGCCGATTCTGCGTAGTTTCTTCATGGCTGAAACGTACCGCCCGGCCTTTCCCGGAATGTGGGTTCCCCCAGATTTTGCGATGCGCGGGCGGGTTTCCCGCGAAACCTCTTCCCGATCCACGACGGAACACGGCACCATTGACCCGTGAAACTCGATCGCAACGCCACCGTCGCCGAGGTCTACGCCCATCCGCTCGGACGCGACATCATCGACAAGATGCTGCTGCAGACCGGGCGCAGTACCGCCTGGGTGCGCAATCCCCTGGTATCGCGGTTGCGGCTGCGACAACTCGACAAGATCCTGGGGCGCATGTTCGGCCCCGGTTTCGTCGACACCCTCGTCGACCTGCTGGCCGACTGCCCAGAGTCGCCGCCCCGCCTCGACGGGCCCATCGCCGCGACGTGGTGGAAGCGGGCGGTGTTCTACCAGATCTACCCGCGTTCCTTCGCGGACAGCAACGGCGACGGCATCGGCGACCTGCCCGGCATCCTGGCGAGGCTGCCCTACCTGGACGACCTGGGCATCGACTGCCTGTGGCTCTCGCCCATCTTCACCTCGCCGAACAAGGACATGGGCTACGACATCGCCGACTACCGTTCCGTCATGGCCGAGATGGGCACCATCGACGACCTGCGACGCCTGATCGCCGCCTGTCACGAACGCGGGATGCGCATCATCCTCGACCTGGTGGTCAACCACACCTCCGACGAGCACCCGTGGTTCAGGGACGCCTTGGCCGACCCGGAGGGCGCGCGCGGCGACTACTACTTCCTGCGCGACGGCGACCCCGAGACCCCACCCAACAACTGGACGTCGTTCTTCTCCGGCCCCGCCTGGCGCCGCATCGGCGAGAAATGGGTGCTGCACCTGTTCGCCCCCGAACAGCCGGACCTCAACTGGGACAACCCGGCGGTGCGCCGCGAGGTGGCCGACATCGTGCGGTTCTGGCTGGCTGAGGGCGTCGACGGGTTCCGCCTGGACGTGATCAACTACATCTCCAAGCGCGACGGCCTGCCCGACGGCAACGCCACAGTCGGACAGGTGATGGGTTTCACGGGCGTGGAGCACTACTTCCACGGCCCGCACCTGCACGACCACCTGGCGCAGCTGCGCCGCGAGGCCTTCACCCGCACGGACGTGGAACCGGGCCACGAGGCGCCGGGTGCCGATGCCCGGCCCATCATGATCGGGGAGACCCCGGGGGCGGGCGTCGAGGTGGCCCGGCTGCTGACCAGCTCCCAGCGGGACGAGCTGGACCTGATCTTCAGTTTCGACCACCTGGAGACCCCGGGGCACGTGCGCTGGGACGAGTACGCCTACGATCTGAACTTCCTGAAGCGCTACTACATCGACTACCAGTCCCGGCTGGGTTCCGACGACTGGATGAGTCTGTTCTTCGAGAACCACGACAACCCGCGCATGATCTCCAAGGTCAACCCCGACCCCCGGTTCCGCGACCAGCTGGGCAAGGCCCTCGCGACGATCCTGCTGACCATGCGCGGCACCCCGTTCATCTTCCAGGGACAGGAGATCGGGGCCGTCAACCAGGACTTCCCCGACGAGTCGGCGCTGCGCGACGTGGAATCCCTGAACCTCCTGGCGGCCGAGGGCCCCGGGGCCTGGGGGAAGATCATGGCCGGTTCCCGCGATCACGCCCGCGTCCCGATGCGCTGGGACCGCGACGAGCACTGGGGGTTCACGCGCGGAACCCCGTGGATCAAGGCCTTCGACGACTCGGTGGGCTACTCCGTCGCCGCCCAGGAGCACAACCCCGACTCGGTGCTGCGCTACTATCGCCGCCTGATCTGGCTGCGCCGCTCCAACCCGACGCTGAGCCTGGGGTCGATCCGTTTCATCGACGCCGACGTCAAGGACTACTTCGCCTGGTTCCGGGAGCACAACGGTGAGCGCTGGTTCATCGAGGTGAACCTGTCGGGCCATCCCCTGCGGCGACGCCACCGCGACCGGGCTCTCGAGATCATCGCGGGCACCACCAAGGATCGCTCAAACCCGATGGAACCCTACGAGGCCCTCGTCTGCCAGGTCCCCCCGGCGACCGGCGGATGAATTCCCCGGAACGATCTCCCGCCACGGTGGGAGCCGGACCCGGTTGAGCCGCCCACTCGGTGACGCGAGTGGGCGGCTCAACCAGTTTCGACCCCGCAATCTTCCCGCCTTCACCGGAACAGGAATCGCAAAAAATCGCGATTTGCTCTCGGCGACGGAATATTCAACCCCCCAAACAAACTGGGGCCCGCCTCCCCACCCCCGACCCTCGCCCGGGAAATCGGAATCACCAAAAAGTATAACTTTCAATTACCAAAGCCTGTGTGGGCTCACTAGGGGTGATAGCCTGAAACCCGCTTCCCGTAAGACTCTCTTCCCGAAAGTTGACCCTCGTGGGTTATGCTGCACACAGCACCCCCTTGGGCGGGCAGCTAACCCCCGACCGGGGGTTGTAAAATCCTAAAGAATTGAGGAAGTTTTATGAAAGCTGCTTCATCGCGCGCCAGGGCGCGGAAGCTCCTGGCATCAGTGGCCGCAGCCCTTGCGGCAACCCTTACCCTCGGCACGCCCACGGCCCAGGCCGAGGACCACTCGAACAGCTACCCGGAGGGCTACCCGAAGGTCGGCGCGAGCAGCGAGAGCATGGCCGGTTTCTGGTTGAACGTCAAGAAACAGGACGGCACCTCGGGTCACGTCATGCCCAACCTGTTCACCGTGCACACCTCGGCGAGCAAGGAAGGCGCCATCAAGGCCTACTGCATCGAACTCGACGTCAACATCAAGTACGAGTCCGACCTCCGCGTCGGCGACTGGAAGGACTTCCCGGGCACCAACAAGTTCAAGGACAATGCCGATGTGCAGTCCAAGGTCGCATGGATAGCCCAGCGCAGTTACCCCCAGACCGACCTGGCCCAGCTCATCCAGACCACCAGCATCGCAGGCCTGACCGAGCAGGAGGCCATCACCGCCACCCAGGCGGCCATCTGGCATTTCACCAACGACTACCAGTGGTCGGGCCTGAAGGACGCCGACCAGGCGGCGACGGCCCGCGTCCAGCAGCTGTACACGTACCTGACCGGGCAGAACAACACCGGCCTGAAGGAAACCCCGCAGCCCACCGTCGAGGCCCAGGGCAGCAGCATCTCCTTCACCCGCAGCGAGAACGGCTCCGAGGGCAAGGTCGGCCCGATCCGCTTCACGTCCACCCAGAGCACCTTCAAGCTGACCAGCGAACTCAAGTACGAACTGGTCAACGCGCAGGGCGCCAAGGTCGACGTCAACGCCGTTCCCGTCGACACCGATCTGTACCTCAAGGTTCCGGCCGACATGACCTCGGGCGAGCAGGAATTCAAGGCCTCCGTCACGGGCAGCATCTACGCCGGCAAGCTGCTCATCACCAAGGACGCGGTCGCCGGCGGCCCCCACGGTCAGACCATCATCATCGGCTCCAACAAGGAGGTCACCACCGAGGTCCAGGGCAAGATCAGCTGGTCCGTCACCCAGCAGACCACCCCGCCCGGAACCCCCTGCCAGCCCAACGGCTCGGAGACCAGCCAGACCGGTAACAACCGCTCCGCCAACGGCACGGAGACCAACCAGACCGGCAACAACCGCTCCCCCAACGGCGGCACGGAGACCAGCCACCCCACCAGCACGGAGACCAGCCAGACCGGCAACAACTGCGCCACCAACGGCACGGAAGCCAACCAGACCGGCAACAACCGCTCCGGAAACGGCTCGGAAGCCAACCAGACCGGCAACAACCGCCCCGGAAACGGCTCGGAAGCCAACCAGACCGGCAACAACCGCTCCGGAAACGGCTCGGAAGCCAACCAGACCGGCAAAAACTGCGCCCCCAACGGCAACACGGAGACCAGTCGGCCGGCCACGACCGCCACGACCACTGTGACGGCACCGGCTCCCGCCGATCCCCCGGCCATCCGCAAGCCGGGCCTGCCGAAGACCGGCAACAACTGACAACCCCCAGAAGCGAGAAGGGGCCGGGCAGCTGCCCGGCCCCTTCTCACGTTCAGCAGTCTTCCTCGCCGTCCGAACCCGAGGAGACGATAGTTGAAGATTTTCCGTAGTACTTTCGGCCAGAACCCCTTGCCATCCTCAATCGACGCCACCGCCGACACGCCCGGACACACATGATGCAAACTTCAATTAACCAAAGCGGGCGCCGTTCGCGCAGGAACGACGTCCGTCAGGGGAACCTATGGCACCCTCCCTCCCTAAAGTGCATCCACATGGGTTATAGTTCGCCAAGCGACTCTGTGAGGAGACCGTCAGCGACCTGTCCACAGGCCGTGACCCTCCGACGAGCCGTGAACCCCTAAAGAATTGAGGAAGTTCATGAAGGCTGCTTCATCGCGGACCAGGACGCGCAAGTTCCTGGCATTCGCCGCCACGACGCTGGCGGCCACCCTCGCCTTCGGCACCCCGACGTCAGCACGCGCAGACGATTCAGGCTTCAAGTACCCCGAGGGTTACCCGAAGCTCGGAACCACCCAGGAAGGTTTCTACGGCTTCAATGTGAAGAACAAGGGAAACCGGACCGTTCCCACCCAGCTGTTCAGCGTCCACACCCGCGAGGGCAAGGATGCCACCATCAAGGCCTACTGCATCGAACTCGATGTCGGCGTGAAATTCAGCTCCGACCTGACGGTCGGCGACTGGAAGGACTTCCCGGGCACCAACAACTTCAAGGGCAACGCCGAGGTGCAGGCCAAGGTTGCCTGGATCGCCCAGCGCAGCTACCCGCAGACCGATCTCAAGGTGGTCGCCGAGGCAGCCGGCGTGGCCGGCCTGACCGACAAGGAGGCCGTCACCGCCACCCAGTCGGCCATCTGGCACTTCACCAACAATTTCGAGTACACCGGCGTCACCGGCGCTGTCGGCGAGGCCTCCTCCACCCGGATCCAGAAACTCTACGAGTACCTGATCAGCGAGAAGAACGTCGGCATGAAGGAGACCGCGCGGCCCACCATCGAGTTCAAGGGCTCGGTCAGCAGCTCCTTCAAGCCCGGCGACAAGGTCGGACCGCTGCGCTTCGAGTCCAACCAGGCCACCATCAAGGTGACGAACAAGCTCGAGTACGACCTGGTCGACGCCAATGGCGGCAAGGTTGATCTCAACGCCGTTCCCACCGGCACCGACCTGTACCTCAACGTCCCCGCCGAGGTGAAGTCGGGCGAGCAGAAGTTCGACATCAGCGCCACCGGCAGCGTCTACGCCGGCAAGCTGCTCATCACCAAGGGCGCCACCGTCGAACGGCACAGCCAGACCATCATCATCGGTTCCAATACCGACGTGACGGTCAGCGGCACCGCCTCGTTCAAGTGGGAGGTCGTTCCGCCCGCGGCACCCACCCCGCCGGCGTCCACCTCGACCCCGCCCGCCCTGAAACCACCCGCCGGCAGCGGAAACCACTCCGCCGCGGCACCCACCCACCGGCAGCGGGACCACCCGCAGGGAGACCACCCCGCCGCAGCGCAGACCACCCTGCCGGCAGCGGAGACCACCCGCCGCGGCGGAGACCACGCCCGCGGCGGCACCCACCCGTCGGATCCCGGTGATCGCGGAACCGATCACCCGACTCCACCGTCACCGCCGGCCTCAGCCGACACCCTCTCCAGGCTGGCGCCGAGACCGGCAGCAACTGATCACCCTGATGGAAAGGGGCCGGGCAGCTGCCCGGCCCTTCCGTCCCGTCGGGAACCTTTCATCACTCGTCTTCGGGGCGCCGGACAGCACCACCCGCAACGTCGTTGACATGCGTGTGACGCATGTCAACGACAATCGCCCCCCAACAGGACCTAGGCTGGGCCCATGCTGATAGGTGCTCATGTTGACGCGGACGCCGCGATCGCGCAGGCCATCACCCTGGGGGCGGACATCGCCCAGGTGACCCTCGGCGACCCGCAGTCGTGGAGGAAACCCACCGTCCCCGGCGACGGGGCCGCCGCCCTGAGGTCGCAGGCCGAGGATGCCGGGATCGGGCTCTACGTGCACGCCGCGTACGTCATAAACGTCGCCTCCACCAACAACCGCATCCGCATCCCGTCGCGGAAACTGCTGCAGCAGACCATCGACGCGGCCGCCGGGATCGGGGCGCGCGGCGTGATCGTCCACGGCGGTCACGTCACCGCCGACGAGGACCAGCGGATCGGCTACGAAAACTGGCGCAAGTGCGTCGACGGCCTCGATCTGAAGGTGCCGATCCTCATCGAGAACACCGCGGGCGGCAAGAAGGCGATGATGCGATACCTCGAATCCATCCGCGACCTGTGGTCGACCCTGGAGAGTTCCGACAACCTGGGCGACGTCGGCCTCTGCCTGGACACCTGCCACGCGCACGCAGCCGGCCTGGACCTGACCACCGTTGTGAAGGACCTGCGGGGCATCACCGGCCGCATCGACCTGGTCCACTGCAACGACTCCCGCGACGCGGCCGGTTCCGGGCGCGACCGCCACGCCCCCCTGCACCGCGGCCAGCTCGACCCGGAGGTCCTCATCGCCCTGCTGCGCGACGCCGACGCCCCGGTCATGCTGGAAACCCCACCGGAGAACCACGCGGAGGAGATCGCCTGGCTGCGGGAACAGCTGGACTGAGGAGATATCCGGTGGGTTCCCCCGGCTGCGCGGCACTCAACCCGTTTTCCGGTCCGGGAAACCGCGTTTTCGGGGTTGAGTGCTGCAGAACCCGGGCTGCCGCCGCTCAGGCCTTCCCCGCGACCTTCTGCTCCCCCGGGTGGCCGGAGAGGTTCTCGAAGGACAGCAGCCGATCCACCGTGATCTCGTCCAGCAGACCTTTCTCCAGGACGATGTCGCGCACCGACTTGCCCGACCTGGCGGCCTCCCGGCCCACCTCGTCGCCCGCCCGGTGCCCGATGTAGTCGTTGAGGAGGGTGACCACCGAGATCGACCCGCGCACGTAGCGTTCGCAGACGTCCTCGTTGGCGGTGATGCCGTCGACGCAACGGGTCCGCAGCACGTCGCAACCCGACTTGAGCAGCCGGATCGACTCGAACAGCGCCTGCGCGATCACCGGCTCCATGGCGTTGAGCTGCAACTGTCCCGCCTCGGCCCCGAGCCCGACGGTGAAGTCGTTGCCGCGCACCTTGTAGGTGATCTGGTTGACCACCTCCGGGATGACGGGGTTGACCTTGGCGGGCATGATCGAACTGCCCGCCTGCATCGCGGGCAGGTTGATCTCGTTGAGTCCGGCGCGCGGCCCGGAACTGAGCAGCCGCAGGTCGTTGCAGATCTTCGACAGCTTCGTCGCAAGGCGTTTGCACGCGGCGTGGGCCATCACGTAGGCGCCGGTGTCAGAGGTGGCCTCGATCAGGTCGGCGGCGGTGACGAAAGGCCGTCCCGTGATCTCGCAGAGGTGTTTCACGGCCAGTTCCCGGTATCCGGGCGGGGCGTTCAGCCCGGTGCCGATCGCCGTAGCACCCAGGTTGATCTCCAGCAGCAGCGACCGCGCGTAGTCGAGGTGACGCAGCTCCTCCTCCAGGTTCACCGCGAAGGCCGTGAACTCCTGCCCCAGGGTCATCGGCACAGCGTCCTGCAGCTGGGTGCGCCCGAGCTTGAGGATGTGCTCGAACTCCTCGCCCTTGTCGTAGAAGGAATCCGAGAGGTCCTCCACCGCGTGCGACAACTCCCCGAACACGTGGTCCAGGGCCACCCGGAAACCCGTCGGGAAGGTGTCGTTGGTGGACTGGCCGTGGTTGACGTGGTCGTTGGGATCGACGATGTCGTAGCGGCCCTTCGAGAATCCCAGATGCTCCAGCGCCAGGTTCGCCAGCACCTCGTTGGTGTTCATGTTCACCGACGTCCCCGCGCCACCCTGGAAGACGTCGATCGGGAACTGATCCATGCACCGCCCCTTGACCAGCACCTCGTCGCAGGCCTGGAGAATCGCCCGCGCCACCCAGCCGGGCAGGACGCCGAGTTCACGATTCGCCAGCGCCGCCGCCTTCTTCACCTGAACCATTCCGCGAATCAACTCGGGGACCGAGTTCACGGTGACACCCGAGATGGGGAAGTTCTCGATGGCTCTCAACGTGTGAATGCCGTACCAGGCGTCGTCAGGGACTTGACGATCGCCGAGCAGGTCGGTCTCGGTGCGCGACATTGCCTTCCTTTCGGAGTTATCCTCCCGACGAAACCCCGCGGGCAGGGGGTGGGAGCAACGCTACCGGAGTCGGTGCGGCTGCGTGGCCCGGGACGGTGTCTTCTTCCGTTCCGCGAGACGATCGGTCGACGCGCGCAACGGGTGTGGACGCCACGGCCGGGTCGGCACCGCACGTCCTTCGACGAGTCGCTAGGCTTGGCCCGTGACCAGATGCGTTTACATTGCTTCATCGGAGTGGCAGGTCAGCAAGAGCGCCATCGCTCTGGGCGTGCTGGAGTTGTTCGCGCGCCAAGTCCGCTCGGCCGGTTTCTTCCGCCCGTTGGTGCAGTCCCTGAAGGAGGACGGCATCACGACGGCGTTGCTGGCCACCAACACCCTGCGTCGCCAGAACTTCGAGGACAGCGTCGGCGTCAGCTACGAGGACTGGGCCAATGACCCGGAGGCCGCCATCGACACCATCGTCGCGAAGTACTCCGCGCTGGCGGAGCGTTTCGAGGCGGTCGTGATCGTCGGATCCGACTTCGACGACCTCACCCACGGCACCGAACTGGATCACAACGCCCTCATCGCCGCCAACCTGAACGCCCCGGTGCTGTACGTGTGCCGCGCATCGGAGAGGTCCGTCGACGAGGTGTGCCGGATGGCGGAGGAGGCCATCGAGGCCTTCGAGGCTCGCCACAACACCGTCGTCGCCGTCATCGCGACCCGCGCGGAACCCGAGATCAGCGAGGAACTCTCCTCGGCGCTGCGTGAGGTCCGGGACGTCCCGGTCTCGGTGTTGTCCGCGAACCCCGTACTCGACGCCCCGTCGGTCGGCCAGCACTTCGAGGCGGTCGACGCGACGCTCTGGCGTGGCAAACCGGAGAGCCTCAACCGTGAGGCACTGACGACGATCGTCGCGGGCATGAGCCTGCCGAACCTGCTGCCGCGCCTCCAGAAGGAGGCCACGGTCATCGTTCCCGCCGACCGGCTCGACCTGCTGCCCGCGCTCATCATGGCGCACCGCTCCGCCGCCTACGGCCCCCTGGGGTCGCTGCTGCTGACGGGAGGCTTCGAGATCCCGGAGGCGGTGGCGACGCTGCTGAGCGACTCCGAGGTCGACCTTCCCATCGGCGCCACCGACAACGACACCTTCTCCACCGCGATCGCGCTGCGGGAGGTCAGCGGGGTGGCCACCAGTTCGCCACGGAAGGTCGAACTGGCGCGTGCCCTGTTCGACCGGCACGTCGACGAGGAGGCGTTGCTGGCCGCCATCGAGCTGCCACGCGCCGAGATCCGCACCCCGAGCATGTTCGAGCACCAGCTGATGCAGATGGCCCGCAGGAACCTGAAACGGATCGTGCTGCCCGAATCCACCGACGACCGGGTGCTGACCGCGGCCGACACGGTCCTCAAACGCCACATCGCGGAGATCACCCTCCTCGGCGACCCGGGTGCCATCTCCCGGCGCGCCGCGGAGCTGGGGCTCAACCTGACCAAGGCCACCGTCGTCGACCCGAGGGACCCGGAGCTGCTGGAGCGCTTCGCCGCCGAGTACGCGAAGCTGCGCGCCCACAAGGGGGTCACCCTGGAGGCGGCCCGCGAGAAGCTGGCGGACCTGTCCTACTTCGGCACGATGATGGTGCACCTCGGCATGGCCGACGGCATGGTCTCGGGCGCGGTGAACACCACCGCCAACACCATCCGCCCGTCGCTGGAGTTCGTGAAGACCAAACCGGGCGTCTCCGTCGTCTCCGGTTCCTTCCTCATGGCGATGAGCAACCGCGTGGTGGTCTACGCCGACTGCGCGGTCAACCCCGATCCGACTCCCGCGCAGCTCGCGGACATCGCGATCTCCTCGGCACAGACCGCCGTCAGCTTCGGCATCGAGCCGCGCATCGCGATGCTGTCCTACTCGACGGGTGATTCCGGTTTCGGCGCCGACGTCGACAACGTGCGCGAGGCCACCAACCTCGTCCGCGAGAAGGCCCCCGAACTCAAGGTGGAGGGCCCGATCCAGTTCGACGCGGCCGTCGACGAGGTGGTGGCGGCGAAGAAGATGCCGGGCTCGGAGGTCGCGGGTCGCGCGACGGTGTTCATCTTCCCGGACCTCAACACCGGCAACAACACCTACAAGGCCGTGCAGCGCACCTCCGGTGCGGTGGCCATCGGCCCCGTCCTCCAGGGGCTCCGCAAACCCGTCAACGACCTGTCCCGTGGCGCGCTGGTCGACGACATCGTCTCGACGATCACCATCACCGCCATCCAGGCCCAGACGGACTGAGCCCCGCATCGTCCTGAAGTCCTGAACCCCGTCCGCAACCGACTCCCAAGGAAAGTATCCGTGTCCAGTCACATCCTGCTGCTCAACTGCGGCTCCTCGTCCATGAAGTACCAGCTCTTCGACCCGGAGACGCAGAGCCCGCTCGCGGTAGGCATCGTCGAGCGGATCGGACAGGACGTCGGGAAACTGAAGCACGAGACGGGTGGGCAGGAGTTCGTCGAGGAGCAGCCGTTCCCCGACCACACCGCATCGTTCGCCGCCGTCGTCGCGGCCTTCGGGAAGTACGGGCCGTCCCTCGACGGGGTGCGGGCCGTCGGACACCGCACCGTCCACGGCGGCTCCACCTTCCAGGAGTCCACGCTCATCACCGACGAGGTGATCGCGAAACTGGTGGAGCTGCAGGCCCTGGCGCCGCTGCACAACCCCCCGGGGATCGCGGGCATCGAGGCTGCCATGGCGCTGCTGCCCGACGTGCCGCACGTCGCGATCTTCGACACCTCCTTCTTCGCGACGCTGCCCGCCGAGGCCTACACCTACGCCATCGACAAGGAGGTCGCGAAGAAGTACGAGCTGCGCCGCTACGGCTTCCACGGCACCTCCCACTCGTACGTGTCGAAGAAGACCGCGGAGGTGCTGGGACGTCCCGTCGAGGACCTGAAGGTCATCGTCTGCCACCTCGGCAACGGCGCCTCCATCTCGGCCGTCGACGGCGGCCGGGCGGTGGAGACGTCGATGGGCCTGACCCCGCTGCAGGGCCTCGTGATGGGCACCCGCTCCGGTGACGTCGACCCGGGCATCTTCAAGTTCCTCTCCGACAAGGGCTATTCCATCGACGAGATCGACACGCTGCTGAACAAGCAGTCCGGCATGGGCGGCATGTGCGGCCACACCGACATGCGTGACGTCGAGGCCCGGATCGACGAGGGCGACGCCGATGCGCGTCTTGCCATGGACGTCTACATCCACCGCCTGATCAGCTACATCGGCGCCTACATCGCGGTGCTGGGCGGAATCGACGCGGTGGTGTTCACCGCCGGGATCGGCGAGAACGGTGCTCTCGTGCGCGCCGAGGCGTCCAACAGGCTGCGCCACCTCGGTCTGATCATCGACGAGGAGAAGAACGCGGTCCGCTCCAAGGAACCGCGCGTGATCTCCACCCCCGACTCCCCCGTCACGATCCTCGTGGTCCCCACCAACGAGGAACTGGCCATGGCCCAGGACACCCTGCGCATCATCGAGGCCTGAGCCGCCCCACGTCACCTTGTTCGAGCCGACACCGGCTCGCTCTGCGAGCCGGTGTCGGCTCGAAACCATCCCACGCGCGCCCAGAGAAGCCCGGGGCCGGATGGTTTCGACACGGGCCACTCCTTCGTCGCGACCCCGCTCAACCAGCTTCGAGACGGTTCATCAGCGACACTCCGGCCTTGCCCTGTGAGCTAACTTTGGAGCGTGTCGGCCTGTATTCTGGCCGGCACTTCCCCATCTTTCGTCAATGGAGGTCCTGGCATGACCTTGCTGACCATCGGCGTGGCGAGCAGCGCGCTGTTCGACCTGACCGAGTCGGATCGTGTTTTCCGCGAACAGGGCGTCGCCGCCTACCGCGAACACCAGGAGAAACGCCTCGACCGGCCATTGCCGCCCGGGCCCGCGCTGCCCTTCATCCGGCGACTTCTCGGGCTCAACGACGTGCTCTCCGAGGCGGTGGACGTGATCGTGCTGTCCCGCAACAGCGCCGAATCCGGGCTTCGGGTGATGCGTTCCATCCGCTCGGCCGGGCTACCCATCACCCGCGCGGCCTTCCGGGAAGGACGCCCCACCTTCGAGTTCATGCCCGCGCTGGAGATGTCGCTGTTCCTGTCCGCCAATCACGACGACGTCTCCGAGGCCTTGGCGAACGGGCACCCGGCGGGCACGGTGCTGCGCGGCAGCACGATGCCCGAGGTTGGCAGGGAGCTGCGGATCGCCTTCGACTTCGACGGTGTCCTGGCCGACGACTCCTCGGAACGCGTGTTCCGTCAGGAGGGCCCGGGGCGCTACGCCCGGAACGAAACCGAGCTGGCCGACGTCCCCCTCTCCCCCGGTCCGCTGACGCCCTTCCTGGCAGGCCTGAACCGCATCCAGGAGGAGGAGACGACCCTGTCCTCGCAGGATCCCGGCTACGAGCCGCGGTTGCGCATCGCGTTGGTGACCGCACGCTCCGCCCCGGCCCACGAACGCGCGGTCAACAGCCTCCACTCCTGGGGTCTCAAGGTGGACGACGCCTTCTTCCTCGGCGGCCTGCCGAAGGCCCCCGTCCTGGAGGTCCTGAACCCCCACATGTTCTTCGACGACCAGCGCGCCAACCTCGACCGCACCCTGCGCACCCCGTCGGTCCACGTCCCCTTCGGAGTGGCCAACGAGACCGAGACCGGTCCCGCACCGCTCACCGAGGCCCCGCACCGGGCCCGCCGCGCCGCGCCGGAGAAGGTCCTCGACTTCACTGCCTGACCGGCATCGAGGGGACACCGACCACCCGAGCAGGGAAAGCAACAAGGCGAAGGCTCCTCGATTGTGGAAACTCGACGAGGCCCGTGACACGGTCCTCAACGTCCCCGTGGCGTACTTTCCACCGCTTGCCCCGGCGGGATAGCGTTGCCCCATGGCACGAGCACTGATCACGGGCGCGACCGCCGGCATAGGCAACGCCTTCGCCAAGGAACTGGCCGCCCGAGGAACCGACCTGGTGCTCGTCGCCCGGGACCACGACCGCCTCCGCGAGGTCGCCGCGGAATTGTCGGAGGTGCACGGAATCGAGGTGGAGGTGCTGCCCGCCGACCTGTCCGTCCGTGACGACGTGATGAGGGTGGCGCAGCGGCTCGAATCGGGGACCGAGCCCGTCGACATGCTCGTCAACAACGCCGGGTTCGGGCTGCACGCCTCGCTGCTCGACGCCTCCCAGATCGAACTCCACGAACGCGCCATGGACGTGATGTGCCTGGCGATGCTGATCCTCGGCGGCGCCGCGGGCCGGGCCATGAAGGCACGGGGCCGGGGTCGGATCATCAACGTCGCCTCCACCTCGGGCGCGATCTTCACCGGCAACTACTCCGCCATCAAGGCGTGGGCACGCACCTGGTCGACGGCCCTCGCCCTGGAGCTCCGCGGCACCGGTGTCACGGTGACGACCCTGCTGCCCGGCTGGGTGCGCACCGAGTTCCACCAGCGCGCCGGGATCAGCGCCACGAACCTGCCGTCGTTCGTGTGGATCGATGCCGGCGAACTGGTCAGGCAGTGCCTGCGGGACGTCGAGAAGGGCCGCATCGAGTCGGTACCGACGAAACGCTGGAAGGCGTCGTTGTTCATCGCGGATCATGGACCCCGGAGATTCATCCGCTGGTTCTCCCGCAAGCTGTCCGCTAGCAGAAGGAAGCGCTGAAGACATGGCGAAGGTCCCGAAACCGGGTAAGCACGCCTCCAAGTTGAATGCATCCACCCGTCAGGCCGCGCAGATGCTGCTGCTGAAACCGACGATGTGGCGGCTGTTGCGCGTCCACGTCCACGGCAAGGCGAACCTGGATGGCCTGGAGGCACCGTGTGTGGTGTTCGCCAACCACTCCTCCCACCTGGACACCCCCCTGATCTACGGGGCGCTGCCGAACCGGATCTCGAAATACCTGGCGGCGGGCGCGGCGCGCGACTACTTCTACGACAAGTGGTGGAAGGCCGGGCCGATGTCGTTGTTCTTCAACGGCTACCCCATCGACCGGGGCAAGGACAACGATCCGAAGAAACGCAACGTCAGGGGTCTGTCGGCGGCGCTCCTCGACGCCGGGGTGCCGCTGCTGATCTACCCGGAGGGGTCGCGTTCCCGCACGGGCGCGATGGGCCCGTTCAAACCGGGCGTGGCGGCGCTGTGCATCTCCCGGCAGATTCCCGCCGTCCCGATCGCCCTGATCGGCGCGCACGCCGCCTGGCCGAGCAACCAGAAGCACCTTCCCAAGGGACGCCCCATCGTGCACGTCGTCATAGGGCGGCCCATGACGCCGCTGCGCGGCGAGATCGCCCACGAATTCAACGAACGGATGCGCCGCCAGGTGCTCGAACTCCACGACACCACGGCGCGCGCCTATGGGGCCAGGACACTCGACGAGTACGCCCGGGCCGCCGCTCTCGGAAAGGCGGAGAAGACCGAGGTCACCGCCCTGGCGGAGGACGCCCGGGCCCGCGCTGACCAGCAGGACCACCAGGAGGACCAATGATCGACGGCGTCAAGCAGCACAAGTGGTGGGGTTGGGGCGAGGAGGGCCGTTCGTACCATCACGACGACAAACCGAAGTTCGCCCCCTTCGTGAAGAAACTGGTCGGCGTCGACATCAACGAGCCGGTCACCCCGATGCCGCAGCTCTCGGACCTGGAGGTTCCGGCATCGCGCCTGGAACCGGAACTGCGTGATTCCCTGATCGGGATCTCCGGCGCCGAGTACGTGCAGTCCGATGACGAGACCCGCGTCGTCCACGGCCTCGGGAAGGGGGTGCGCGACCTGATGCGGGTGCGCGCCGGCGAGTTCGGCCGGCTGCCCGACGTGGTGGTCTATCCCGCCAACGAGGACGAGGTGGCGCGGATCGTCGACGTGGCGGTGGCGGCCGACGCGGTGGTGATCCCGTTCGGCGGGGGCTCCAACATCGTCGCCGCCCTGGAGGCCGAACCCGGCGAGCAACGGCAGGTGGTCTCGGTGAACCTGGGGCGGATGAACCGGGTGCTCGCCATCGACGAACAGTCCGGGCTGGCACACATCCAGGCGGGCGTGTTCGGCCCCGACATGGAGGAACAGCTCCAGGCGCGCGGCTGGACGATGGGACACCAGCCCGACTCGTTCGTGTGGTCGACACTGGGCGGGTGGATCGCGACCCGCAGCTCCGGCATGCAGTCCGACAAGTACGGCGACATCGCCGACATCTGCCGCGGCCTGCGCATGGTGATGCCCGGCCAGGTCCTGTCGCTGCGGCCGCTGCCGTCGACGTCGTCCGGCCCGAGCGTGCGTGAGATGGTGCTGGGATCGGAGGGGCGCCTGGGAATCATCACCTCGGCGTGGGTGAACGTGCACCGCATCCCGGAGGTGCGGGAGATCCAGGCCTACTTCTTCCCCACCTACGAGAACGGGTTGAAGGCGTGCGAGCAGATCGTCTCCTCCGACGCCTCCGTCATGATGGCCCGTGTCTCGGACGCCATCGAGACGCAGTACATCATGGCCAACGGGAAACGCTCCTCGAAGCTGTCGTCGCTGCTCAGCAAGGGCATCGAGAAGCTCATGCTGGCCAAGGGATGGGACCTGGAGCAGATCGCCATGGCCTTCGTCGGTTTCGAGGGGTCGCCGAACCACGTCACCTACGAGAAGGGGCTCGTCGGCAAGATCGTGCGTGCCAACGGCGGGCTGGGGGTCGGCAAGGGACCGGGCGCCCTCTACGACCAGAAGAAGTACGACACCCCCTACATCCGCGATTTCATGCTGGACCACGGCATGATCTGCGACGTCTCCGAGACCTCCACGCCGTGGCGCTACGCGGCCGAGATCCACACCAGGACCGTCGCCGCCGCCCTGAAGGCCATGGAGGAGAGGGGGGTCAGGGGAACGGTGTTCTGTCACCTGTCGCACTCCTACCACTCGGGTGCCTGCCAGTACTTCACCTTCGCCATCGCCGACGACTCCGCCGAGGCCATGGACACCTACGACGCCGTCAAGCGCGCCATCCAGCAGTCGTTCATCGACTGCCACGGCACGGTCTCGCACCACCACGGCGTCGGGGAGGAGCACTCCCCCTGGATGGACCAGGACATTTCCCCGGCGGGCGTGTTCATCCAGCGGACGCTGTTCGAGGGCGTCGACCCCGGGCGCAACCTGAACCCCGGCAAGATCGTCCACGAGGGCCGACCCGGCGTCTCGTCGAACTCCCGAGACGCCTGAGGTCGCACGGCTCCCTCTCCCCGAGCCGGTCGAACCAGCACCTGAGCGCCTCTTTCCGTGAAGCTGGTTGAGCCAGCACGTGAGCGCCCTTTCCCTCAAGCTGGTTGAGCCAGCACGTGAGCGCCAGCGAACGGCTGAGTCGAAACCACCACTGACGCCCGGTAGCCAGACCCGACCACGGTCACCATGGTTTCGACACGACCAGCTCGCAGAGCGAGCAGGGCGGCTCAACCAACTTCCAGCCCCCGAAGCCGGTCGAACCGGGCCGCGTGGGACGAGCGGCCCGGCTCGAAACCTTCCGACGGTCGTCTCACCCCACCCGGGCGCGGCCCCGTAGTCCTTCGAGCAGCTCCACGACCCCTCCGGGCGGCGGTTTGACCCGTGGCGGCGGCCTCCCCCGGCATCTCGGACAGGTGGCCACACTCCCCTTCCATCCCCGCTGTCGGAGAGCGAACCCCACCTCGTTCGCCACTCGGCAGGGTTCGTTCAGCACGTCGGACCAGCCGTAGCGCAACGTCGTCCATCCGAGGTTGAGCACGGTCCGGTTGTCCCGGAGCCGGTCCTGCACCGCGTCGTGGAACTCCCGACCGTCGAGTTCCACCACCAACCCGTGGTCGGGGTAGGTGCCGTCGAACCGGGCCCCTGCTAGCCGCCGGTCCTGACGAACCATGGCGGGCAACCGGTGCGCCCGTTCGACGTGCCAGAGGTAGCGCCACTCCAGGATGCTCTCGATCCCTTCCCCCGCTGTGGAGGTCAGGAGCAACACGGCGGCACGATGCCTGACGCGTGCAGGTTCCACGAAGGCCCGTTCGACCTCGCCGGGGCACAGCAGCCCTCTGGAGATTCCGGTGGCCACGGCGTGGATCAGTTCGTCCTCGGTGGCGTCGCGGGCGTAGTCGACCAGGCTGGCGGCCGGCGGCAGCCGCGGGGGTTTCCCGACCGCGGGACGGTGTCCCACGCGGTACTCGATACTCCATCCTTCGAAGGAGAACCGGACGCGCCGGGATGTTCTCGGCAGCCAGATCACGATACGGCCGGGTTCGCGGCGGGTGATGCCGTTGAGATGAGTGGCGGCCTCGGATCCGGCGACAGCGCCCACACCACCACGCAGCAGACCGGACCACAGCAGCGACTCCCACGTGGGCCTCCTGAAGCACACAATGCCGTGGGCGATGTGCACCCATCCCCTGCCGGTCAGCCCACGGATAACGGCACGGCTCACCCCAGCTGCGGTGAGCTGGGCAGTCGTGAGAACCCCAGCTTGGGTGCGCGCACGACGACGGAGTGGCTCGGGAAGGATGGTTCTGGAGGTCACATCGTCATCATGGGCGGCGAAATCTGCGATTCGCCAGGCCACCTCCCACCTGTGGAAAACACCGTCATTTCTACTACCTATTGTCGCATGTGATTACTACGACTTGTAGTTCTTAACGAACGTCAAGAACGCCCAGATGAAACTTTGTACGACATCGTGAAAGATTTTGTATCGTATACGCTACAAAATCTTTCCAAATGACATAATGCGCACCCGGTCAGGGGACGGAGGAAGACGAAGACAGCGACTCGGCCAGGAGGCGCAGGGCCTCGTCGCGAACTTCAGCGGGCACGTCTCGAAGAAGGTCGGCCATCTCACGGGCCAGGACCACCGACTGCGGATCAGCTGGTTCATAACACCACGCGCGGCCTCGACGCTCGCGTTTGGCAAGGCATTTCTTCGCGAGCCGGTCCAGCACCGTCATGACGGTGGTGTAGGCCAGGTCCCGGTCACGCGCCAAGAGCTCCTGAACCTCGGCAACGGTCAGCGGCTCACCGGCCCGCCACAGCAGCACCATCACCTGCTGTTCCAGCTCGCCCCGGGACACCATGACGACATTCTACGGGCGGCCGGTTCCCCTCACCCGCAACGCCGCCCGGAAGTACCGTGGCCGAATGCCCACAACAAACCCATCGGGACATCTTGTCGACATCTTGAAACATGACATTCCGACGTAGTAGGTTCCGCCCATGGACCCGGTCGCAATAGCGCGGTGGCAATTTGGGATCACCACCGTCTACCACTTTCTCTTCGTGCCGATCACGATCGCGATGTCGATGCTCGTGGCGGTGCTCCAGACGATCTGGGTGCGCACCGGCAAGGAGCAGTACCTGCGACTGACGAAGTTCTTCGGGAAGCTGTTCCTCATCAACTTCGCCCTCGGCGTGGTGACGGGCATCGTCCAGGAGTTCCAGTTCGGGATGAACTGGTCGGAGTACTCCCGCTTCGTCGGCGACGTCTTCGGCGCCCCCCTGGCGTTGGAGGCGTTGATCGCCTTCTTCCTCGAATCCACCTTCCTGGGGCTGTGGATCTTCGGCTGGGACAAGCTGCCGAGGAAGATCCACCTGGCCTGCATCTACGCCGCGGCCATCGGAACCCTGTTGTCGTCGACCTTCATCCTGGCCGCGAACTCCTGGATGCAGAACCCGGTGGGCACCAGATTCAACGCCGAGCTGGGCCGCGCCGAGATCGCCGGGCTGGACGGTTTCCTGGCGATCATGACCAACCCGCTGCTGCGGTCCGCGACCCCGCACATCGTCTTCGCCTCCTACATGGTGGCCGGTGGCCTGATCGCGGGCATCTCGGCCTGGCACCTGGCCCGCGCCAACGGCCTGGCGGAGGTTCCCGAGGCGGACGTGAAGGCCTACCGGTGGGCGACGAAGTTCGGCGCCTGGGTCCTGATCGCGGGCTCCGCGTTCACCTTCCTCACCGGAGACGCACAGGCCAAGGACATCACCAAGCTCCAGCCGTCGAAGATCGCCGCGGCGGAGGGAGCCTTCGAGGACACCGGTGATTTCTCGCTGCTGACCATCCCCAACGCCGACCAGACCGGCACCGTCATCGACATCAAGATTCCCGGCGTCCTGTCGTTCATCGCCGGGGTTCCGCAGATCAAGGGCATCGACACCATCCGCGAGCAGTACGCCGAACACGGATACTCGAAGCAGGACGGTTCGCGAACCGAGATCCAGGCCGAGTACGCACCCGAGCTGGCCAACAGGTACGGCGGCATCAACCCGATCCCCGACGTGAACGCCACCTACTGGTCGTTCCGGCTCATGATGGTTTTCGGCGGGGCAGGAATGCTGATCGGCGTGCTCCTGCTGTGGGTGACCCGGAAGGGACGTTCACCGAAACCGTCGAGGCTGTGGACGACGCTGATGGCCGCGATGCCGTTGCTTCCGCTGTTCGGGATCTCGTTCGGCTGGATCTTCACCGAGATGGGACGCCAACCCTGGCTGGTGGCCGGTGTCATGCCCACCGAGGCGGGCATCTCCCCCACCGCGAGCGCCGGGGACGTGCTGTTCTCCCTGATCGTCTACACGCTGCTGTACGGCCTGCTGGCGGTGATCGAGGTCGGGTTGTTCCTCCACTACACGGTCAAGGGACTGCCCGAGGTGACCGATCCGAAGGTCTCCGAGGATCCCGACGCCCCCATGTCCTTCGCGTACTGAGCTGGAGAGTTGCCATGCCCCTGCTTGAAACCGCTGTTCCGGCGCTCAACATCGTCTGGTTCCTGCTGATCACCGTTTTGTGGATCGGCTTCTTCTTCCTGGAGGGCTTCGACTTCGGTGTCGCCATGCTCCTTCCCGTCCTCGGCCGCGACGACAAGGAACGCCGCGTCATGGTCAACACCATCGGCCCCACCTGGGACGGCAACGAGGTGTGGCTTCTCACCGCCGCGGGCGGTATCTTCGCGGCCTTCCCCGGGTGGTACGCCACCCTGTTCTCGGGGCTCTACCTGCCGACGCTCCTGCTGCTCGTGGGACTGATCCTGCGCGGGGTGGCGTTCGAGTACCGCTCGAAGCATCCCGACGCCAAGTGGCGCAACACGTTCGACATCTTCGCCACCTACGGGTCGTTGACCGTTTCCCTGGTACTCGGCATCGGGTTCGCGAACTTCGTGATCGGCCTGGCCAACGACGGCAAGCTGTGGAACGGTAGCTTCCTCGGGTTGTTCGGCCCGTTCGCGCTGCTGGGCGGGATGCTGTTCGTCGCCCTGTTCCTGATCCACGGCGCCACCTTCCTGGTGCTGAAGTCGCGCGGCGAGATCCACGACCGCGCCCGAGGCTTCGTGGGCACCTGGGGATGGCCGGTCGTCGGTGTGCTGGCGGTCTTCGTGATCTGCCAGCACGCGTTCTGGCCCGCGGCCTCCGAGTTCGGGAACCTCGCCGCGCTCGGCTGGGGCACGGCAGTGGTCGCCGTCGCCGCACTGGCGGCATCGGTGTTCATGACGGTCCACCGGAAACGGGAGGGCTGGGGTTTCGTGCTGGGCGGGTTGTCCGTCGTCGCGTTGATCTGCGGAATATTCGTGAAGATGTACGGCAACCTCGGTTTCGCGCAGGACGAGTCGCAGCCGGTGACGAGTCGCCTCAACATCCTCACCGCCGCCAGCTCGGAGCTGACGCTGACGATCATGACCTGGGCAACCGTGATCTTCGTGCCCATCGTGCTGGCCTACCAGTCATGGAGCTACTGGGTGTTCAGCAGGCGCGTCAGCACCAGGAACATCCCCGACAAGATCGTCTACTGATCCTCCGGCCACCCCTATTCTTGTCCGCATGCCCGGACCCGTGGAGCCCAGACTCCTGAAACGCGCCGAGGCGACCAGGAACTACCTGGTCGCCTCGGTTCTCGTCGGCATCCTGACCTCGGGGCTGGTGATCGCCCAGGCGTGGCTGCTGGCGCGCGCCATCGCGGTCGTCCTCACCCACCGGGCGCTGCCCGACGACTGGCTGCTCATCCTGACGCTGCTGCTCGTCATCTTCGCGGCGCGCGGCGCGCTGGCCTGGGTGAACTCGGTGCTGGCGCACCGCTCCGCGGCGGCCGTGAAGTCGCGGCTGCGGCGCGACGTGCTCGCCGCGCACCTGATCCGCCCCGTGGCCTCATCCGCGACGCTGACCAGGGTCACCACCACTGGGCTCGATGCGCTGGATGGTTACTTCTCCAAGTACCTACCGCAGCTGGGCCTGGCGGCGAGCGTGCCCTTCCTGGTCGGCGGGGTGCTGCTGCTGGCGGACTGGCCGAGCGCCCTCATCGTCGCGTTCACGCTGCCGCTGGTGCCCGTGTTCATGGCCCTCATCGGCTGGACCACGCAGGCCGCCACCCGCCGCGCCTTCACGCGCGCCGACAGGCTGGCCAACCACTTCGCCGACCTCATCCAGGGCCTGCCGACCCTCCAGGCCTTCGCGCGCGCCCGGGCCCAGCGCAGGGGCCTGGAGATCACGGAGGAACGGTTCCGCGGCCAGACGATCAAGGTTCTCTACACCGCCTTCCTGTCCTCGTTCGCACTGGAGCTGCTGGCGTCGCTGTCGGTGGCGCTCGTCGCGGTGACCGTGGGATTCCGGCTCGCCGGCGGTGAGATGCCCTTCGAGACCGCCCTGTTCGTGCTGATCCTCGCCCCCGAGGCGTTCCTGCCGGTGCGGCAGGTGGGGGTCCACTTCCACGACTCCGCCGACGGCGTGGCCGCCGCGAACGCAGCCCTCGACCTGATCGAGCTGGGCGATGCCCCCGGCGGCGGCGACCTTCCCGCGGGGTCGCGGCTGACCCTGGAGGAGGTCACCTTCACCTGGCCGGGAGCCACCGGCCCCGCCGTCACGGGACTGTCCCTCGACGTGCCGGAGGGTCGCGTGGTGGCCCTCACCGGGGCCTCGGGCGGCGGGAAATCCACGGCCCTGGGCCTGGTGATGGGTTTCCAACGCCCCGATTCCGGCCGGGTCATGGTCGACGGAACCGACCTGACCGGCCTCGACGTGGCACGCTGGCGGGCCCGCACCGCCTGGGTCGGGCAGAATCCCGGCATGGTGGCCGGCACCGTCGGCGACAACATCGCCCTGGGGCATCCCGGCATCCCGGATGCGGAACTCGCAGCGGCCCTGCGCGACGCCGGGGCCGATTTTCCCCTCGACAAATCCGTCGGCGACGACGGCGAGGGCCTGTCGGCCGGGGAACGGCGACGGGTGGCGCTGGCCCGGGCGTTGATCCGGATCCGGCGGGGCGGGGCGCGGCTGCTGGTGCTGGACGAGCCCACCGCGGGGCTCGACGCGGACGCCGAGGCGGCCGTGATCCGCGCCGTGCGCGACTCGGGTGCGGGCGCTCTGGTGGTCAGCCACCGCAGCGCCGTGCTGGCGGCCGCCGACGAGGTGGTGAGGCTGTGAGGGGGCTGCTCACGGGCCTGATCCGCGCCATCCCACGGGGTCGGCTGCGCCTGGGGCTGGCGGTGCTGCTGGCCGCCGCGGCGTCGGCGTCGTCGGTGGCGCTGATGGGGGTCTCCGCGTGGCTGATCAGTTTCGCGGCCCTGCTGCCCCCCGTGCTGTACCTCCAGGCCCCGGCCGTCGGGGTGCGGACCTTCGCGATCTCGCGCGGAGTGTTCCGCTACGTGGAGCGTCTCATCGGGCACGACGTCGCGTTGCGGATGCAGTCGGTGCTGCGGATGCGCACTTACGACTCGCTGGCCCGCACCACCCTGATCGGCGCCCACCGCGGCGACCTGCTGACCCGGGCCGTCTCCGACACCGAGGCCGTCACCGACGTCGTGGTGAGGGTGCTGATTCCCGTCGCATCGGGCCTGCTGGTGATCACCGGCACCTCGGTGGGGATCGCGTTCGTCTCACCGTGGGCGGGGGTGGCGCTGTTCGCCACCACCCTGCTGGCCGGGGTCGTGGTGCCCCTGCTCGCGCAGCGCGCCACCTTCACCGCCGATCGCGACGCCGCCCCGACCCGCGGAGAACTCGCCGACACCGTTCGTGAGGTGGCGCGCACCGCCCCCGACCTGGTCGCCTACGGCGCCGAGCACGCCTGCCTGGCGAAGCTGCTGGAGGTCGACGACCGCCTGAGGCACCAGGAGGCACGCAGCGCGTGGGTGCAGGGGGTGGCGGCCTCCGCGCAGGTGCTCGCCGCGGGATGCGCCGTGGTCGCGGGACTGGCGATCGGCGGACCAGCCGTCGCCTCCGGAACCATGCCCCCCACCTTCCTGGCCGTTCTGGCGCTGGTGCCACTGGCCCTCCACGAGGTGCTGGCAACATTCGTGGCAGCCGCCCAGACGTGGACCCGCACCCGTTCCTCCCTGGTCCGCGTCCGGGAGATCCTCGAGGCCGAACCAATCGGCACCGGCGACGTCGTCCCGGACGGGCAGACCGACCCCGGTTTGGAGCTCGACGGCGTGGCCATCGGCTGGCCCGGCGCACCCGTGCTTCGAAGCGACCTCGACCTGGTGGTGCGGCCCGGGGACAAGGTGGCCTGCACCGGCGCCTCCGGCATCGGCAAGACCACCCTGGCGGTGACCGCCATGGGACTGATCCCGCCTCGCGCGGGCACGGTGCGGCGGGGCGGCCGGATCGGATACCTGGCGCAGGACGCCCACATCTTCGCGACCTCCATCGCCGAGAACGTACGCATCGGCAACAAGGACGCCACCGACGAGCAGATCAGCGACGCTCTGCACCGCGCCGGCCTGCCGCTGGATCCTAGCCGGCTCGTCGGCGAGGACGGCACCACCCTCTCCGGTGGGGAACGCCGTCGCCTGGCCCTGGCTCGGCTGCTGGTGGCCGACCGCGACCTGTGGATCCTCGACGAACCCACCGAACACCTCGACCAGGCCACCGCCGAGGCCCTGATGGGCGACGTGTGGCGTGCCTGTGAGGGGCGGGCGGTGCTGGTCATCAGTCACGACCCGGCAGTGGTCGCAGCCTGCGACCGGGAACTGCACCTGGCATGACGGCGGTCCCGGACGCAGCACGTCCGGGACCGGGATCGGCCAGGCGACGGGTCACAGGTCCCCGCGGAACAGCCGCCAGGCGCCGATGACGCCGGGCAGGACGATCCAGGCCAGCACCGAGGTGCCGAGCTGGGCCCACGCTTGGGAGGAGGAATGGAACAGCGAGGCCACCGGCTCGATGTCGATCCAGGGGATGATCTTCTGCGCGACCTCCGAAGACCGCGCGATCAGCATCGAGAAGGTGGGCCACACCAGCATCACGACAATCGGCGCCACGGCGTTGCGGGTGAGCAGCCCGAGGGCCAGCCCCGCCAGGGCCGTGAAGACGAGCCCCCCGAACACCACGGCGATGCGGCCCGGTTCGAGGTCGGGGGGAAGCGTGGCGCCGGCGAGGGCGGGAGCGAGCAGGTACGCACCTCCGGCGACGATCAGCGCCCAGCAGGCAGCGGCGAGCGCCAACCCCACGGCCACGACGGCCTTCGCGGTCAGCACCCGGCCGCGGCGCGGGTCGAGGGTGAACGTGATGGCGGCCTCCCGCCGGGCGAACTCGCCGCTGACGAGCAGCACCGAGACCGCCATGACGATCCACGATCCCGGAATGCAGGCGGTGGTGGCGATGCGGCCGAAGGTGGTGTCGGAGGCCGGGAGAATCGCACGGCCGAGACCGAAGACCGCCATCAGCGTCGCCCCGAGGAGCAGCAGCGTCTTGCCGGAGACCGTGTTGACCGTTTTGCGGGCCTCGACGGCGATGGTGCGGGTCAGCGCCAGGGGGGATGTGGTGCGGGTCGCGGCGGTGAGTTCGGGGGAACTGGTCAGTGTCATGGTGGTGCCTTTCGGGTGAGCGCGGGGAACGGGGGCGGCGGGATTCCGGGAACGGGGTCAGGCGGCGCGGTCGGTGCCGGCGGTCAGGGTGAAGTACTGCTCCTCCAGGTCGGTGCCGTCGCCGGTGGTGTGGTCGGCGAGCAGATGTCCGCCGCCGATCATCACGACGCGATGGGCCAGGCGCGAGACCTCGTGGAGCTGGTGGCTGCTCAGCAGCACCGCGCAGCCGCGGGCGGCGCGAGCCCGGAGCAGGCCGGAGAGCCACCGCTGGCCCTGCGGGTCGAGGCCGTTGGCCGGTTCGTCCAGGATCAGCGCCTGCGGGTCGCCGAGCAGCGCCTGGGCCACTCCGAGTCGCTGCCGCATGCCCAGCGAATAGGTGCCGACGCGACGCCGCGCCTCCGATTCCGACAGGCCGGCCTCGGCCAGCACCTCCCCCACCCGCTGCCGCGGCAGACCCAGGGTGCGTGCCGCCATCCGCAGGGTCTCCAGGCCACTGCGTCCCGGGTGGAATCCCTCTGTGCTCAGCAGCGACCCGACGGTCGCGGCCGGGTTGGGCAGGTCGGCGTAGCGCACGCCGCCCACGGTGGCGCCTCCCTCGTCCGGGGTCACCAGCCCGGTCAGGATGCCCAGGCAGGTGGACTTGCCGGCCCCGTTCGGGCCGAGGAAACCGACGATCTGGCCGGAGGGAACGGTGAAGGTCACGTCGTCGAGGGCGAGGACGGATCCGAAACGTTTGGTCACATGAGTCAGTTCGAGCATGGCACCAACTCCACCGGAACCACCCGGGATCCCACATCGGGCAACCGGCCGGTGATCCGGTTCCGTCCGGCCAGTGGTCGCGCTGGCCCATCGGCTGAGACACCCTGGCCCATCGGCTGGCGACTGCCACCGGCCGGACGTGAAAGGCTGATCGCATGAGCGATTCCACCGACGCGGCACGCCCCGGTATCGGCCCGGTGGCCTGGGCAGTGGCCGCGCTCGGTTTCCTGTACTACTGCCCGCCGTTGGCGATCCCCCTGATCAACCCGTCGCACCACCTAGATCCCGGACGGGCCGCGATACTCCTGGGCCCGGGGCTGGTCGCGATGCTCCTGCTGGTGTGGTTGCGTCGCGCCCCGATACCGGTCGCGGTCTCCCTGGCCGGGCTGTGGCTGCTGTCTCCCGCGGTGTTCGGCCCCGCGATGGCCGCGCAGGCCCACATCGCCCGGCACCGCAAGGGGATCGACGCGATCGCCGTGGCCTGCGTTCTCATCGCGGCCAAGGCGGTCACCATGCTGCGCGACACCTCGGGCGGCTCCGCGACCCGGATCGAGGTGTTCATCTCCGCCACCGGGGTGGTCATCGCGCTGCTCGTCGGGCTGCTCGGCCGCAGCACCACCGACGCCAACCAGCAGCGGGCCGTCGCACAGGCGGCCCGGCAGGACGCCTGGGAGGCGCAGCTCAACGAGGCCAGGTTGGTCGAGCGCGAACGGATCGCCCGTGAGATGCACGACGTCGTCGCCCACCGGATCTCCCTCATCGCCCTGCACGCGGGCGCGCTGGCGCACCACATGCGCTCCGATGAGGGCGAGGCCGGCGACCTGGCCCGGGCGATCCAGAGCAACGCGCAGTCCTCCCTCGACGAGTTGCGCACCATGCTGGCCCGGTTGCGAGGCAGCACGGCCCCGCCCGAACCGCCCCAGCCGACCCTCTCGGGGCTCGATGCCCTGCTGGCGGATGCCCGCTCAGCCGGGCAGCAGGTGAGGGTGGAGCTGGACGGGGACCCGGCGCAGGTGCCCGACCGTGTGTCCCGTCACGCCTACCGGATCGTCCAGGAAGGCCTCACCAACGCCCGCAAACACGCCCCCGGAACGCCGGTGGCCCTGTCGCTGAGAACCACCGCCGACCGTCTCCGGGTGGTCGTGAGGAATCGCCTGGCCGACCTCGCACAGCCCGACCGGTCGGGGTCGGGACTCGGGCTCGTCGGCATCGCCGAACGCGTCGATTTGGTCGGCGGCGACCTCTCCCACGGCATCGAGGGGGAAGAATTCATACTGAAAGCAACACTTCCCTACACTCCCGAAGGAACAGCATGATCACCGTCGCCCTGGTCGATGACGACCCGATGGTCCGCACCGGATTGAACTTCATCCTCAAGGGGGAGGACGGCATCGACGTAGCCTGGCAGGCGAGCGACGGCGCCGAGGCACTCACGACCCTGCGCGACCAGCCCGTCGACGTCGTGCTGCTGGATGTGCGGATGCCCGGTCTCGACGGGCTCGCGACCCTGGAGGAGTTGCGCGGCTGGCAGACGCGGCCGCGAGTCATCGTCCTGACCACCTTCAACACCGACGACTACGTGGTGCGGGCCTTGAAGCTCGGCGCGGACGCCTTCCTGCTCAAGGACGCCGACCCGGCCCGGCTGGTCGAGGCCATCCAGCGGGTGGTGGCGGGTGAAAACGTCCTGGCCCCCGACGTGACCCGCACCCTCATCACCGTCGCCACCGACGCACCGGCCGCGGGAGACCCGTCGGCCCGGGCTCTGGTCGCCGCCCTCACCGAACGCGAACGTGAGGTCGCGGTCCTGATGACCAAGGGGTTGACGAACAATCAGATCGGCACCCGCCTGCACCTGAGCCTCGCCTCGGTCAAATCCCACCTGACCAGCATGTTTACCAAACTGGGCGTCGACAACCGGGTCTCCGCCGCCATGATCGTCCGCGACGCTGGCCTGTGAAACCAGTTTGCTGCACCCCTGCCTTGAGGTGTCGCGCCCCCGGTCTGCTACACCCGGCGTCGCTCGGACACATCAGGCCAGGGTGCCCCGGTGCTCCACGAACTGCGAGGTGATGACACGAATCCCCAGGCCATCGGTTTCTCCCTGTTGATCCTCAGCGTGGGACTGCTGGTAGGGAAGATGACCAGCCGCCCCGCGTCCGTCGCGCCCCCTGTCCCTGCACATCGCGATCATGGCGCTGGCGATCCTCATCGGTTGGCTCATCCTCGAAGGTCTCCGCTGGATTGGACGCGCGACCTACGCCTCCGCCATGATTGGCGAGAACACTCCCCTTTGAGATTTTCGCGTACGTGCCCCTGTTCCCGATGGCGCTGATCGGCGGTGTCATCCTCCAGCTGATCGCGAAGGCGCCGGGAGCTTGTTCAGGAACCGGCACCCGAGAAGCACCATGCCTTTTCAGCCCGATGGCCTCGACCAGGTCATTCCCAGAGACCGACTCCAGACCCGCTTGAGCGTTGAGAGTGTAGAGATCAACGAGTAGCTGCCCGTAATCCTTCGCCAGATCGGCAAGTTCCGGTTCTCCCGAGTCCTCGCCGAGCCGACGCAACCTCTCCTCGAGCACGCGCAGCCGGGAGATCACCGGGTCCTGGATCACCTCCTCGACCACCCGCGTGACCTCTTCACTGCCGTATCCGGACGCCAACTCCTCCAGTGCCTTGTCGGCAGCTGAGGTGTCGTAGCTCCCCAATCTCCGCAGCGCGGCGAGGTGCCGCGCGAACCTGGGAAGGACATCGACAGGGGTGTTGTCCCGAAGACATTCATCGATCACGCGACGTTGACTCTCGATCTCCGCCACCCGGTCCGCCAAGGTCTGATCCAGGTCCAGGAGAATACGACGGGCACGAGGACTGGCCGGCGTGTGGATGATGTCGGCGATCTCGTTGAGGGTGAGCGACATCATCGAGAAACGCTTGATACGCAGCAGGGCGAGCAGATGGGTCTCGTCATACACGAGTCCCCTCGTTGTCCGTTCGGGCTCCGGAAGCAAACCGATCTGGTGGTAGTACCTCAAAGTACGAACCGTGATACCCACCAGCTCACTGATCGCCTGCGTGCTCCACGTGAGCCCCGTCAAAGCCGCCCGCTCCCCCGGCCCGTCCAAAGGCACACCACCGGGCGACATCGCGCTACTCAGATCGTTGATGGATATACCGACACCATCCACCGTGCCGCTACGTCAAGGTCAACCCCGCGAGGCCACCTCCCGACGGTAAGCTCTCGAACAGCCACCACAACGGAGACAGGGGAACCCACGAATGGACTTCTCAATCAAGGACGCCGCCCGCATGGTTGGCCTCACCCCACGCACCCTGCGCTACTACGAAAGCATCGGCCTCCTCCCCAAAGCAGAACGAACCTCCGGGAACTACCGCCTGTTCAACGTCACGGACATCATCGACCTGATCCGGATCAAACGGCTGACAGGACTCGGGTTCGACCTTCAGCACGTACGCCAGATCATGGATGACCCAACAAGCCCGGAAGCCACAACAGCCCTGGACGCGCAAAAACAGCTCCTCACCCAGCAAATCGAAGAGCTCCACGAAAAACGAACCAAAATCGAGGAAATCCAAAACCTCCAAGCCCCACTCGACGTCGCCACCGAGTTCGCCGACCTAGAACACGCCTGGGCCGACGCGCAGTCCGAACTCGACGCCGAGGACCGGTTGAAACTTGAAATCGAACTACTCGCAGCATTCGCCGACGACCATGACCGGCTCAAGTACGAAACACTCACCCGGACATCCATCGAAAAACATGACGACCCGAACTTCCGGGAGCTCCGAGAGCTGGATGCGCGGCTGGAAGCCCTGGAACCCGACGCCCCACCAGAAGAAATCAAAGCACTGACCGACGACTACGTCAGGGTCCTTGGCCCGATCCGTGCTCGCTTCGCCCCCATGAGCGAGAAGACGCTTGCCCTCGCCTCCGCCATGGAAGAGTTCACCTACAACGAAGCCCAACTCACCGTGATCACAACCGCCCGAGAACAACTGAGACCCAACTCACCACAACCCTCTTCCCAAGCCCCAAGTGACGCCACGTCGCACCCAGAGCACCCAGAGCACCCAGAGTTTGACCCTACGTCAGCATCTTGAATCGAGTCCACGAGGTCAACCGGAAGGCAGCACCTCAGGACTCGAGAAAGGAAGATGCACAATGCTCACGACCACCATCACAACCAACATCCCCATCGACACACCCTTCCCCTGGAGCTGGTGGCCCATCGCCTGAAACCCCAAACCCCAGAACCACACCCGCCCCACCCCTCACAGACGAGGGAAACCACACAACCCCATCCACGGAACAACTCACAATCCCGACAGCGACACCACACACCACAGTCGGTTCGAGAGACCACACCTAACACCCAACCAAGACCTACCCACAAAGCCTCCTTGGATCATAATCCAGGTTTTTCGCTGCCATCCACAAAACCCATAGCAATCCAGTCCCCCGTCGGCTCGTCCTGTTGGGACTAGGCGACGGGGACGACCTCAGTCGCCCCCATCTACTCACCTCTCACACATCCTCGTTTCTCACACATCGAGCCTCTTGAACTGACCCACCGCGATCACCGACATCACGACCACGTTTGCGGCGAGGATGGCCAGGCCGCCCCAGGCACCGCCCGTCGACGACGCCGGCTCCAGCGCGAATGCCTGCGAACCAGCCACGCCCGGCAGGCGGGCCATGATCGCCTGGGCCATCTCACCGTCACCCAGCATCCCGACGACCGACGGCAGAATCCACAGGATCCCGAGCGTCACCGAGATGGCGCCAACGCTCGAGCGGCCGAGGAATCCGATGCAGAACGAAAACAGCTCCATCAACATGGAGTACAGGCACAGACCGACGATCATGCGGACCGCAGGGGATTCCAGTGATTGCTCGACGCCCCGCGCCGGCAGCACGATCAGGCCAAGGACCACGCTGATGCCGACTGCGAATATCGATAGGATCAGCACAGAAATCGCGAGCACCACGATCTTCGCCACCACGAGCAGCCCACGATTGGGGACCGCGCCGAGGCTGGGCCGGATGGATCCCGTCGAGAACTCACCTGCCGCAAACATGCCGCCCAAAACGATGATGAAGACCAAGTCGATGGTGGTGAACATGCGAACCGTGGCGTCGACCGCCAACAGCTGTGTACCGCCGCTGACATCCGCGAACAGGAGAACCAGCAAGTTAATGATGGTCATTGGAACCAGCATGAAAACTGCCGTTACCTGCACCGCACGCAGCGACCAGAGCTTGATCCACTCCGACTTCAGAACCCCAAGCAGCGAGCATCTCGGCTGGGAGGTGGCTGCTCGTACGTCGGCCTTGTTCGTCTTAGTGGGTAGCGCGCTTTGGATGAGCGGGCCGCCTGTTCGGATGGCCGTCTCTTGCACATCAATCATTTCTGTCCCTTTCGTGATTCGTGAGCACTCGTCGACCGGTATTCGACGGCGTCTCCGGTCAGGTTCATAAACACTTGCTCGAGCGACGTCCTAACCGGAGTGAGTTCGTGCAGGACGAGGCCGTTCTTCGCAGCGATCTCACCAATGACGGTGGTCTCGATCTTCTTCACGACGGCCTCGTCAGAACCCGTGAGTTCCACAAAGGCGCCCTGAGGAACGAGAACGTCGCGCAGCTGTACGATCTGCGGCGACCGCACCGTCGTAGTCACCTCGGAGTCCGCCTTCAAGATGGACTCCATCGATCCCTCGGCAAGGAGCTTGCCCCGCCCAATGACGATCAGGTGATCCGCGGTGACGGCCATCTCGTTCATCAGATGGCTTGAGAGGAAAATGGTTCTCCCCTCCGCCGCGAGCTGCTTGACGAGGTCTCGCACCCAGACAACTCCCTCGGGGTCGAGGCCGTTGACGGGTTCATCCAGGATCAGCGTCGCGGGGTCCCCGAGCAGAGCCGCCGCGATTCCGAGTCGCTGGGCCATACCCAGTGAAAACGTCCCCGCGCGCTTGTTGGCCACGGCTTCCAGACCCGTGAGTCCCAGCACCTCGTCGACGCGGCGACGGCCGATGCCGTGCGTCGCCGCGAGGGAACTCAGATGAGCCCGGGCCGTACGCCCCGGGTGGAAATCCCTTGGTTGAGCGAGGCCCCTACCTCGCGCATCGGGGCACGATGGCGGCACAACGGGCGGCCATTGATCGTCGCATCGCCGCTGGAAGGGGCTTGCAGTCCCATGATCATCTTCATGGTGGTGGTCTTCCCCGCCCCATTCGGGCCAAGAAAGCCCGTGACCTCACCAGGCCGAACCTGAATCGTCAGGTTGTCAACGGCCCGTTTCTTCCCGTAGTCCTTGGTCAGTAGCTGCGTCTCAATCATTTCGCCTCCATCAGGTCGCGACACGCCCTGTTGAGCGCTTCCGCATCTAGGGAACACATTGACGCTACGTCAAGGTCAAGTGCTTTCGTGGTAATCCCTCGGTCGGTTCCTCACCGTGATCCGGGGTCACGACAGGTCCGGAAACCCGCTGACCACGGTTGGCCGGCCCGGGAGCACACCGAGGCCCCAAATTTCACTCCGAATGCCCCGGCAACCCGGGTCCCGCGCACGCGCTTGACCCCACCGACATCAGCTCCGACCGCAGTACGGGGCGTGACGGTCGACGACCCGGTTCCGATCCCGGACCTTCATCACCAGGGCATTTTCGGCGCGAAAACCCGCGTGGGGAGCGGTTCGGCTAGAGTGTCGGGCGTGACTGAAGAGCCTGAGCACTCATCCCGTCGCCTGAAGGTTGCGCAGTTCACCGACAACTACGGTCCCGGTAGCAACGGTCTGATGTTCGCCGTCCAGCAGCTGGAGGGCAACCTGCTCGACGCCGGCCACGAGGTCGTGGTCGTCGCGCCGAAGGCCAAGGGGCCGAACCCGCACTTGGGCCGGGAGGGTCGCGTCGAGCTGCGGCTGCCGTCGGTGCGGGTGCCGAACATGCCCACGCGGGTCGCGAACGGCAGGCACTTCGAGCGCACCATCGAGCAGGTCGGGGAGCTCGACCCCGACGTGATCCACGTCCACGGGCTGGGCACCGTCGGGGTGCTCGGCACCTGGGCGGCCAAGAGGCTGAACAAGCCGATGCTGATGACCTGGCACACCGACTTCGACGCCTACGCCGACCACTACGCCGCGGTCCTGCCGCTGCTGCACGGGGTGGTGCGAGCGTTCGCGAGACTGACCCACGGGGAGATCCTCGACTCCGCCGACCTGCGCGACGCGGCGGTCCGGTTCGCCGACCGGGGACGCTCCACCGCGACTCTGCTGGGTTTGTGCAAGAAGATGCTGGACTCGGCGGACCTGGTGACCTCCCCGTCGCCGAAGACCGCGGCCCGGTGTCGTTCCCTGGCGCCGGATGCGAACCTGATCGTGGTGCCGAACGGCGTCGACCCGCTACCGTCGGGCCCCCCGCCGGTGCCGCGCGGCCCGGGTCCGCTGGTGATCTACGTCGGTCGCATCGCCCCGGAGAAGGGGCTGCCGCTGTTGTGCGAGGCGTTCGAGCTGGTCGTCGCCCAGCGCCCGGATGCTCAGCTCATGGTGGTCGGTGACTGGCAGCGCTACCCGAGGATCGCGAAGGTTCTCGACGCGGGCAGGCGACGCGGCCACATCATCCTGCCGGGTGAGCAGAAACGCGAGTCGCTGGGGGCGTTCTACGAGATGGGGGATCTGTACGCCTTCCCCAGCCAGACCGACACCCAGGCCCTGGTCCTGCACGAGGCCGCGCTGGCGGGCCTGCCCATCGTCTCGGTGGATCCGGAGCTGCAACTGGTGCTGGAGCCGGGTGTGAACGCCGAACTCGCCAGCCCCACCCCGGCGTCCCTGGCCGCCGCGATCATGCGGATCATCGAGAAACTGCCCGACCCCCAGTGGCGGGCCCACGCATCCGAGACCTCGCGCCGCCTGGCCGGTCAGTGGACGGTCGAATCGCAGGCCCAGGAGATGCTGCGCATCTACCAGCGGATGGCCCAGCGCCGTCCCCTCCCCCAGGCCGGTTGAGCCGGGGCGCGACGAAGGAGAGACCCGAGTCGAAACCACCCCGCAGTCGACAGCAAGAGCCGACCGCAACACCCCAGACATGTACGACGTGGCTCCGGCACACCCCACTCGCTGACGCTCGTGATGCTCGGCCCAACCAGCTTGGGAGACAGGAGACAGGGAGAACCGGTCCTCAGAACCCACTGAACCCCTGCACGGAGGTTGGGTGCAGGGGTTCAGCGGGAATTGAGGAAGGGCATGAAGCCACGTTTTATTTGTCAGAGGGCCTCGTAGTTGACGGTGATGACACCGGCGGAGGTGCCGCCGATGGTTTCCATGGCGGCCTTGGAGAGGTCCAGGCAGCGTCCACCGACGTAGGGGCCGCGGTCGTTGATGCGGACCACGACGGTCTTGCCGTTGCTCGGGTTGGTCACCTTGACCTTGCTACCGAGGGGAAGGGTCTTGTGGGCGGCGGTGAGGTCGCTCGGGTTGAACCGCTCACCGGAGGCCGTCGTCTGCTCTTGCCAGTAGTAGGAGGCCTGGCAGGAGCTGCCGCTGGCGGGGCTGAGGTCGCCACCACCCGATCCGGAACCGGAGTCGGAGGACTTCGAGGACTCGGAGGAGTCATCGGAGGACTTGCTGGCCTTCTTCTTGGTGCCGACCTGGGTCACCTGGGCGACGGGCTCCTTGGTGACCTGCTCGTTCTGGAGTTCGGAGGACACCAGCGTGCCGTTGTGGTAGACCTCGACGAAGTTCTGGGTCTTGACGCCGTTGACGCCCTCGGTGGTGACCTTAGTCTTGCCCTCCTCCAGATCGGAGGACTTCTCCTCCTTCTTCTCGAAGGGAACCTCCTCCTCCTTGGTGGTGGTGCGCTGTTCGACGTTGGTGTAGGCGATGGCCAGGCCATCGGTGAGGGAGGTGTCCGCGGCGGGGGTGACGACATCGTCCTCGTCGGGGGTCACCTTGGCTGCGGTCAGGGCGTCACCGACGGTCCCTGCAACCCGCAGCTCGACAGGAGTGCCCGCGGCGTCGATGGTCACGTTCTTGGGTGTGCTGATGTCGAAGGAAAGTCCCTCGCGACCGATGGCCGCCGACCGGGACGCGGACAGCTTGGAGTCGGGGTCGTTGAGGTCGAGCTGCGTCAGCGCGTCCTCGACGGTGCGGGCGGTGGTCCACACGGTGCGGGCCTCACCGTCGACGGTCAGCTGGAGCTGGCGTCCGTAGAGGACGCTGATCTCCATGCCGTTGGTGATCTTGGTGTCCAGCGACGGGGCCACCACGTCGTGCTCACCGACGGTGATCCCGTCCTTCTCGAGCACCTGCTTCACCGTGTCCTCGCGAACCGAGACGTTGTGGGTTTCCCCGTCCACGGAAAGGACCACATCGTTCTTGTGCAGTGCCATGGCGACGGCGACGCCACCGGCGATGGTGAGCGCCACACCGCCTGCCACTGCGGCAATAACCACGTGTTTCTTGGCCATAGATCTCTTCCTGGTCTAAGACTTCCCGGACCTTACCGGCGGGGCCAGCCTAGCCGAGCACCGATTTAATTCCAAACGAAACCTGAGAATCTCTCAGGACCGCGCAGTTCGATTGTAACCCTCACCCCTCCCAACCGGGAAAGAGTCCTCGTCAGCTTCCGCACCCCGGGGCGTGAACCCTCGTGTGACCACGGGTTCCACGACCTCTGACCGGGAGGGTGGAGGCGAAATGGGGAACCACGGGGAATGGGTAACGGAAGTTACGCAACCTGAGAGAGTTCAGCACCACGAACACGCTGGAGCAGGCCATGGCCGCGCCCGCGATCATCGGGGTCAGCAACCCGAGGGCCGCCACCGGGATGGCCGCGACGTTGTAGAAGAAGGCCCACAGCAGGTTGCCGCGGATGGTGCGTTCCGTGGCGCGGGAGAGCCGGATGGCGTCCACCACGCCCATCAGGTCGTCGCGCATCAGGGTGAGGTCGCTGGCGGCCATGGCCGCGTCGGTGCCGGCGCCCATGGCGATGCCGAGATCGGAGATGACCAGTGCCGCGGCGTCGTTCACCCCGTCGCCGACCATCGCCACCCGCATCCCGTCGGCCTGCAGCCCGGTGATCACCTCGGCCTTGCCCTGCGGCAGGACCTCGGCGTGCACGTCCTCGATGCCCACCTGGGAGGCCACATCCCGGGCCACGGCCCACGAGTCGCCGGTCAGCAGCACCGGTCGCAATCCCAGGTTCCTCAGCCCGGCCACGGCCTCGGCGGCCCCGGGTTTGAGCTGGTCGCCGACCACGATCCGCCCCAGCAGCGCGCCGTCGCGGATGACGAACACCTCGCTGCCGAGCCGGCTGGCCTCGCCCGGGGCCTCGATCCCCTGCTCGGCCAGCAGCCGGCGGGATCCGACCGCCACGGGCACCCCGTCGAGCAGGGCCCGCACCCCGATGCCGGGCAGGGCCTCGAAACGTTCCGCCGCGGGCGCGTCCCCGGCGCGCTCCACGACGGCGCGGGCGATGGGATGCTCGGAGCCGGCCTCCACGGCAGCGGCGACGGCCAGCAGCTCGGCCTCGTCGACGCCGTCGGCGGGTGCGACCTCCAGCACCGACATCCTCCCCGTGGTGAGCGTGCCGGTCTTGTCCAGCACCACCGCCTGCACGGACCGGGCCTTCTCCAGGGCCTGGGCGCCGCGGATGATCACGCCCAACTCGGCGCCGCGACCGGTGCCCACCAGCAGCGCCGAGGGGGTGGCGAGCCCGAGCGCACACGGGCAGGCGATGATGAGCACCGCCATGCCGGCGGTGAGCGCGAAGGTGGGGCCGGCGCCGACGAGCAGCTGCACCACGAAGGTGAGCATGGACAGCACCAGCACGGCGGGCACGAAGAACTCCGTGATCCGGTCGGCCAGGCGCTGGGCCCGGGCCTTGCCGGTCTGAGCCTCCTCGACGAGCCGCGCGATCTGCGCCACCTGGGTGGCCGACCCGACCGCAGTGGCCTTGACCACCAGGCGGCCCGTGGTGTTGACGGAGCCGCCCACCACCGCCGAGCCCGGTTCGACCTCGACGGGCAGCGACTCGCCCGTGATGATGGCGGCGTCGACGGCGGAGCTGCCCTCAACCACCACCCCGTCGGCGGCCACCTTCTCGCCGGGCCGCACCACGATGAGGTCGTTGAGCGACAGTTCACCCGCGGGGATCGCGACCTCGGCGCCGTCGCGCAGGATCGTCGCCTCCTTCGCCCCGACCTCCAGCAGCGCCCGCACCGCCGATCCGGCCTCCCGCTTGGAGCGGGCCTCGATCCAGCGGCCCAGCAGCAGGAAGGCGACCACGCCCGCGGCGGCCTCGAAGTAGACGCTGCCCATCGGGTCGGCGTGGCCGAGGGTCAGCGTGAACTCGTGGGTCATGCCGATGGCACCGGCGTGCCCGAGGAACATGGCCACCACCGACCACAGCCACGCCACCGAGGTGCCGAGGCTGACCAGGGTGTCCATGGTGGTGGCGCCGTGCCGGACGTTGGCGAGCGCGGCCCTGTGGAAGCTGCGTCCGCACCAGAACACGACGATGGTGGTCAGCAGCAGCGCCAGCCACTGCCAGCCGGGGAACTGCAGGGCGGGCACCATCGAGACCGCGATCACGGGGACCGCCAGCGCGAAGGCCAGCTGCACCCGCGGCAGGAGCACGTCGGCACGTTCCTCCCGGGGTTCGACGGTGGTCTCGCGGGCCCCGTAGCCTGCGGCCTCCACCACCGCGATCAGGTCCTGGGCGGTGGTGCCCTTCGGGGCCTGCACCCTGGCCTTCTCGGTGGCGTAGTTGACGGTGGCCTGCACCCCGTCGACCTTGTTGAGTTTCTTCTCGATGCGGTTGGCGCAGGAGGCGCAGGTCATGCCCGTCAGGTCGAGGGAGATCGCCACCGAGTTCCTGGCGGCCCCGGACGGGCCCCGCTGCGTGACTCCAGTGCTGGTCATCTGCTGTTCACCTCCTGCTCGTCCTGTTCGGTTCGTCGCCGCGTCTCAGGCCTCGGTGACGGTGTAGTCGCCGGCCTCGGCGACGGCCGCGGTGACCGCGTCGAAGGGGATCTTCTCGTCGGATTCGATGACCATCCGGCCCGATTCCCAGTCGACGTCGACGCCCGTGACGCCCTTGATCGTCTGGATCTCCTCGGTGACGTGGGCGGCGCAGTGTCCGCAGGTCATCCCGGCGACGGCGTAGTCGGTCTTCATGGTTGTTTCCTTTCCGGTCCCCAGTGTGCTCCGGGGGTCTGACATTTTTCTCCGGCCCTTGCCGGAGGGGGTTCCACGCTCAGCGGGCCAGCCTGGAGATGGCGGTCATGGCCTCGTCGAACTTCTCCTGGGCGGCGTCCCCGCCCTCACGCACGGCGGCCGCCACGCAGTGTTCGAGGTGGTCCTTGAGCAGGGCCATGGACACCGCCTTGAGGGCGCTGGTAACGGCGGAGATCTGGGTCATGATGTCGATGCAGTACTCGTCCTGCTCCACCATGCGGGCGATCCCGCGGGCCTGCCCCTCGATCAACCGGAGCCGCCGCAGGTAGGCCTGCTTGTCGGCGGTGTATCCGTGCTGCGCCCGGCAGCCGTCGTGCCCGTTCTCCACACCGGGGACTATACCCCCCAGGGGTAGCCGGTTCAAGCGCTCACCCGCCCCCGGCCCGCTTGCCTTCCCGCCGAACGCCTGCCCTCCCGGCGGGAACGCCTGCCTTGCGGGCAAACGCCAGCGCTACAGCGCAAGCACACGACGGCAAGGCAGGCGAAACGCGCGGAAACCCCACCGGAGGGCGACCCCCATCCACAAAGATAACGGTTTTATAACAATTCCGGATGGTTTTCCCCCGGTTCCGGCCAGCGTTGTCGTCGCTTCCCCACCGGTCTTCCACAGCTGTCCACAGAGTTTTCCACAGGTCGGGCGGTCTCGGGGCGGGAGAGCCGGCGGACCAGGAGTCCGTCGGGTTACATTGATTAGCCCTGCCGTGTGTGCGTCGGCGGGGGTCGGAAAGGGGATGCATGTCGGAGCAATACGCCGAGGAGCCGGTGGGGCATGCTCCCCCGCAGGATCCGCAGGCCGAGAAGAGCGTTCTCGGGGCCATGTTGATGAGCAAGGACGCCATTTCCGACGTGGTCGAGGTGCTGCGCGGCAGCGACTTCTACCAGCCCAGGCACGAAACCATCTTCGAGTCGATCATCAGCCTCTACGGCCGCGGGGAGCCCGCCGACCCCATCACCGTTGCCGCCGAACTCGGCCGCGGTGGCGACCTCCAGCGCGTCGGCGGGGCCATCTACCTCCACGACCTCCTCGCATCCATTTCCATCGCCGCCAACGCCTCCTACTACGCGGAGATCGTGCGCGAGAAGGCCATCCTGCGACGCCTCGTCACCGCGTCGATCCGGATCTCGCAGCTCGGCTACCAGGGGCAGGGCGACGTGGACAAGATCGTCGACGAGGCCCAGCAGACGCTGTTCGAGGTGACGGGCTCCAGGGCCAGCGAGGACTACAAGTCGCTCAACGAACTCATGGAACCCACCTTCGACGAGATGGAGGCCATCGCGAACTCCGGTGACGCCCTGTCCGGGGTGCCCACCGGTTTCACCGAGCTCGACACCCTCACCAACGGCCTCCACCCCGGCCAGATGGTCATCGTCGCCGCACGTCCCGGCGTGGGGAAGTCCACCTTCGCCCTCGACGTCTGCCGCGCCGCCGCCATCCACAACGACCTAGCCACGGTCTTCTTCTCCCTGGAGATGAGCCGCACCGAGATCGTGATGAAGATCCTGAGCGCGGAGGCCTCGGTGCCGCTGCAGAAGATCCGCGGCGGCCGCATGGACGAGAACGACTGGCAGCGCATCACCGACCGCTCCGTCACCCTCTCCGGGAAACCGCTGTTCATCGACGACTCCCCCAACCTGACGATGATGGAGATCCGCGCCAAGGCCCGTCGCCTCAAGCAGCGCAACAACCTCCAGCTGATCTGCATCGACTACATCCAGCTGATGACCTCGGGGAAGAAGGTGGAATCCCGGCAGCTGGAGGTCTCGGAGTTCTCGCGCCAGATCAAGCTCCTCGCCAAGGAGCTCGAAGTGCCGGTGATCGCGTTGTCGCAGCTCAGCCGCAACGCCGAGCAGCGCAAGGACGGGGTGCCGCAGCTCGCCGACCTGCGCGAATCCGGGTCCCTCGAACAGGACGCCGACATCGTGATCATGCTGCACCGCCCCGAGCTCTACACCCAGAACCCCACCGACGAGGAACGCGGCCAGGCCGCCTTCCACATCCTCAAGCACCGCAACGGCCAGCTCGACAAGATCGACGCCCTCTTCCAGGGCCACTACTCCCGCTTCACGAACCAGCCGGTCGCCACCTTCAACCCGACCTGACCCGCTCCCTGCTCGCCAGCTCCCACACGTTGGCGACCTCTTAAACTTGCTTCATGACGAGCCTCATCATCGACGATCCCCGCGTACGGGCCATGGTCGACCATCTCGCGAAGCAACGCGGAGTCACGGCCACGGAGGTGGTCCGGGACGCGGTCGAGCAGCAGCTCACCGAGAAGGAACAACGACGACTCGACCGGCTGGCCGCCATCGAGGAGCTCCAGGCCGAAGCTGCACCGTACCGGCATCTTTTCCTGACCGACGACGACATCTACGACGAGAATGGACTACCGAAGTGATAGTCGACACATCTGTAGGTGTCGCAATCCTCAATGAGGAGCCCGAGGCGGAGACCTTCAAGAGAATTCTCACCGCAACGGACAACATCAGGATGTCGGCTGCTTCTGTGCTGGAACTCGCGATCGTGTTCAGAGAGCGCCCGGGGCTTGCCGAGAAGTTCATCGCCAGAACTGGCATCGAGGTGCTCGACATCAATGCCGAGCACCTGCACGAGGCCATCCGGGCCCACGAGCGGTTCTGCCGCGGTTCGGGCTCGCCGGCGAAACTCAACTTCGGCGACTGCTTCAGCTACGCGGCCGCCAAGGTGACGGGCGAACCGTTGCTCTTCAAGGGCAACGATTTCACGCACACCGACATCCCGAGTGGCGTTTCCTGAGCGACCGGGCGTTCAGCTCGCTTTTTCGCGCAGTTCCGCGATGACGGGGAACACCTTGCGCAGCGCCGGGTACAGGGCCGCGTGGGCCTTCGCGGCCTTCTTGTAGAGCTTCTTCAGGTGGGGTTGCGGAGCGACGGTGTGCGATACCCGGCTCATCCTCGCCGCCGTCTCCTTCACGTCCGTGACCCCGCCCGCCCCGACGGCGGCCGCCCCCAGGATCGCGGCCCCGAGGCAGGTGGTCTCCGTCTCGGCGCACACGTCGATGGGGCGTTGCAGTGCGTCGGCGAGGATCTGGTTGAACAGCGACGACTTCGTGGCGCCGCCCATCACCACGAGGCGCTCCACCGGCGTTCCCGTCGCCTTCTCCACCCGTTTCAGCGACACCCGTTCCTCCAGGGCCAGGCCCTCCAGCAGCGCCCGGTACAGCTCCGGGACGCCGTGGGTGTCGGAGAAACCGACGAAGGCCCCGCGCGCGTTCGCGTCCCAGTAGGGGGTTTCCGCGCTGGTCAGGTAGGGCAGGAACTGCACCCCGCGCGCACCGGCGGGGACCCCTGCGGCGAGCTCCTCCAGGCGCGGCTCGATCGGCCCGTCGGCGGGGTCCATCCCCGAGAGCCGGTCCCGGAACCACGCGATGCACAGCCCGCCGGAGCTGAGCAGCGCCTCCAGGGTGTAGCTGCCCGCGATGGGGCTCGACAGGGTGCGGAAGGCCCGCGAGTACAGGTACTGCTCCGAGTGGATTCCCATCGTCATGGAGGTGCCGAGGCTCAGGTAGGCCCGCGACGCCGTGGTGACGTTGGCGCCCAGCCCGGCGGACTGCCCGTCCCCCGCGCCCGCGACGACGGGCAGGTCGCGCGGCAGGCCCAGCGAGTCGGCCACCTCGTCGGTGACGGTGGCCATGACGCTGCCGGGCGGCCGCAGCGCGGCCATCCGGTCGAGGCCGAGGCCGGCCAGGGCCAGCAGCTCCTCGGAGTACCCGAAGGAGTTCATGTCGAGCACCGCCATCGGGTCGGCGGTGGCCCAGCTGGTCACCCACTGCCCGGTCAGTTCGTGGGTGAGGTAGGCGTGCACCTCCACGACCCGCCGGGCCGCGCGCATCGCATCCGGTTCGTGTTCGGCCAGCCAGATCAGCTTGTAGAGGCTGGGGGTCGTGGACGGGGGTTTCCCGGACAGCGCGTGCACCTGGTCGCTGCCGAACCGCGCGATCTGGTCGCCGGCACGGGTGTCCAGCCACAGCACGGCGGGCCGGATCGGGGCGTCGTTCTCGTCGAGCAGGACGAAGGACTCCCGCTGGTGGGTCATGCACAGCGACAGGATCTCCCGCCCGCTGCCCTCCAGTTTCCCGGTGACCTCCCGGATGGCCTCGGACGTGGCCCGCCACCAGTCCCCGGCGTCCTGCTCCTGCCAGCCGGGCCTGGGGGTGTTGCGGGGATATTCGCGGCGGGCCTGGGCGACGGCGCACCCGTCCAGGTCGAAGGCGATGGCCTTGGTCGCGGTGGTGGAGGAGTCGAGGGCGAGTATGACGGGGGAATCGGACATGTGGCACCTGCCTGGGTATTGGGTCTCAGAGGGAGAGCGCGGCTTCCCTGATCTCGTCGGTGGTCCGCCCCTGGTGCACGACGGCGTGCACCGCCACCAGCAGCGGGAGGTCGTCGATCAGCCGCGGGTGGCGCTGCTGGACGAATCGCAGGGCGAACTCGACGGCGGGCACGCCCTCCACTGTCTGCTCGGCGGCGGTCATCGCGGCGAGGGCCTCGTCGGCCCGTTCGCCGCCGCCGATCCGCATCCCGTAGACCTTGTTGCGCCCGGACAGCCCGGTGACCTCCAGGTCGCCCGCGCCCGCCAGCCCGAGGGCGGTCCACGGGTCGGCCCCCTCGGCGTCGAGGAGCAGCCGCAGTTCCGCCAGGGCCCGGGCGAAGGCGGCGGCCTTGAGGTCGTGGAAGGGCTGGTCACCCAGCTCGCCCATCCCGTCCGCGACTCCGAGGGCGATGGCGTAGACGTTCTTGAGGGCCGCGCATAGCTCGACGCCGTCGCGGTCGGTGCTGTGGGCGACCCGGTACTGGCGGGTGGTGGCCATCCGGGCCCAGCGTTCGGGGGACTCGGCGGCGGCGAAGATCGGGGCGGTGGGGTGGCGGGAGGCCACCTCGTTGGCCGTGCAGGGGCCGCCTATCGCGACGACCGGCGGGGCGGGGACCGCCTCCTGGGTGAGCACCTCCTCCATCATCTGGGGCAGCAGCTGGACGCGGCCCTCCGCGTCGGGCGCGAATCCCTTGGAGGTGAGCCAGATGGCGCGTACCCCTGTTAGGAAGGGCGCCGCCAGCCGGGTGATGTCCACCACCCCGGGGGAGGAGACGGCCAGCACGACGACGTCGGCGCCGGCCAGCGCGACGTCGATGTCGGAGGAGGGGTGAGGGGTGACCTCGGGCGGCACCACCACCCCGGTGCGGGGGTGCGGCTCGCCGGCCCGCACGGCGGCGACGAGGTGGTCGTCCAGGTGGGTGCCCCACAGCCGGACCCGGTGTCCGGCGTCGACCAGTGGAGTGGCGATGGCCGATCCCATTGCCCCTGCGCCGAGAATCGTGATGGTGCTCATCAAAACCCCTTTGTGTGATTCACAACCAATGATGCGTGGAGAATATCACAAAATACGTGGCTTGGGGCATGGTTTCCCACGCTTCCTGCGATACCCTGATGCGAGGGAGGGGCATCATGGCAACCACGCGCCGAGGACGCGGCAGCGCCGCCGGCCAGCGGCAGCGACAGCGCGCCATCCAGGAGTTCGTCAGCGAGGCCGGGAGCCGCACCGTCGAGGAGATCGCCCGCTTCGCGTCGGTGTCCACCATGACCGTCTACCGCGACCTCGGGGAGCTGGAACACCTGGGGCTGTTGCGGCGGGTCAAGGGGGTGGTCACGGCCGCCGCCTCGAACCTCCAGGAGGCCTCGTCGCGCCACCGGATGGGCCGGGACGTCGACGTCAAGCGACGGCTCGGTGAGGCCGCCCTCGATTTCGTCGAGACGGGGTCGGCGATCATGCTCGACGACTCGTCGACGGGCCTGCCCCTGGTACGGCTACTACCGCGCCGCACGCCGCTGACGGTGATCACCAACTACCAGCCCATCGCCCGCGAACTGGAGGAACACCCCGGCATCCGGCTGTTGATGACCGGCGGCGAGTACCTGGCCTGGGCGGATGCCCTGTTCGGACCCATGACCGTCCACGCCATCCGGCGGATGCGGGCCGACGCGGTGTTCATGTCGGCGTCGGCCATCACCGACGGCGCCGTCTACCACCCCACGGCAGAGGCGGCGGAGGTGAAGCGCGCCATGCTGGACTCGTCGTCGCTGCGGGTGCTCTACGCCGACCACAGCAAGTTCGAGCGCCGGGCCCTCCACCGGGTGGCGCCGCTGACCGACTACGACGTGGCCATCCTCGACCGGGACACCCCGGAGGACCACCTGGCCTCCCTCCCCGATGGGCTCCGGGTGGTCCGGGTCTGAATTGCCCCAAACCCTGCGACCGGGGACCGGGCCATCCCCGGAACACCCGGTTGCGCAGCACTCAGCTCCCCACATCGCGCCCGGAGCGGTCCGAACCGGGTTGAGTGCAGCGGAACCGGGTTCGGCCGCCGACCACCGCCGCGCGGGGGTGTCCTAAGCTGGCCCGGTGATCGAGTTGACGGCGCTGACCTGGGGTGTGCTGGTTACCGGGGCGCTGCTGGTCGGGGTGGCGAAGACCGCGCTTCCCGGGCTCGCGACCTTCGTCGCCGCGATGTTCGCCGCCGTGCTGCCCGCCCGCGAGTCGACGGCGGTGCTGCTGGTGATGCTCATGACCGGCGACCTGGTCGCGATCTGGGTCTACCGCCGGGACGCCGACTTCAGGACCCTGCTGCGCCTGGCGCCCCCCGTGATCGCCGGGCTGGTGCTGGGGGCGACGTTCCTGGCCTGGGCCGACAACACCACCATGCGGCGCACCATCGGCGTCATCCTGCTGGCGTTGACGGCCCTGACCCTGTGGAGCATGCGGCGCGGCCTCGGCGACGCCGCGCAGGGCGCGCCGGCGCGGATCGGTTACGGCGCCCTCGGGGGTTTCACGACGATGGCCGCCAACGCCGGCGGCCCCGTCATGACGCTGTACTTCCTGGCGGCCCGTTTCGACATGATCCGTTTCCTCGGCACCCAGGCGTGGTTCTTCTTCCTCATCAACGTGGCGAAGCTGCCGTTCTCGCTCGGCCTCGGGCTGCTGGGCGGCGAGATGCTGGTGCCGCTGCTGGTCCTGGCGCCCGTCGTACTGCTGGGAACCTGGTTGGGTCGCGTGGTGATCCGCCGCATCGACGAGACGTGGTTCACGCGCATCATCATCGCGCTGACCATCGTCTCGTCGCTGTACCTGCTGCACTGAGCCGCGGATCACCCGGAATCCACGCGACCACCCGTCACAGCGACATGTCGACCACCGCCCTGCCGGTGATCTGGCCGTCGTGGAGCTGCTGGTACCCGGCGGCGACCTCGTCGAGGCCGTAGCGGCGGCTGACGATGTGCCGGTAGTTGATGACACCGGCGGCGGCCATCCGCACCACCTCGGGCAGGTCGCGGCGGGTCCTGGCCCCGTAGGAACCGATGATCGACTGCGACCTGCGCACCGTGCGGTTGATCTCCACCTCCGCCTTCTGCACCCCGGCGCCCAGCCCGATCGGCACCATCCGGCCGCCGTCGCGCAGCACGTCGAGCGCGGTGAGCCAGGTCTGCGGCCGCCCCAGCACCTCGAAGGCGACGTCGACGCCCCGGCCTCCCGTCAGCCCCATCACGGCCTCGCGGGCGTCCACCCTCGCCGAGTTCACCGTGTCGGTGGCGCCCAGTTCGACGGCCGCCTCCAGTTTGTCGTCGGCGACGTCGATCGCGATGATCCGGCGGGCCCCGAAGGCCTTGGCGATCTGGATCACGTTCGACCCGACGCCGCCGGTGGCGACCACCGCGACGGTCTCGCCGTAGCGCAGGTCGGCGCCGCGCCGCACCGCGCCGTAGGCGGTCATGGCCGCGCAACCCAGGATCGCCCCGGCGACGGGGTCGACGTCGCCGGGCAGCTTCGCGACGGAGGTCGAGGGGATGACGCAGTACTCGGCCAGTCCGCCCATCGAGTACATCCAGATGGGGTTGCCGTCGAGGTCGAACAGGCGGGTGGTGTCGTCGTAGAGGCGGCCCTTGAGCCGGTTGAGGGAGAAGAACGGCTCGCACAGGTCGTCGCGGCCGGCGGCGCAGGATTCGCACTGCCCGCAGGGCATCAGGAATCCCCCGGCCACCCGGTCGCCGACGGAGAGCCCGGCGTGTTCGTTGTGGGGCCCGATCTCCACCACCTCGCCCGCCACCTCGTGGCCCAGGACGCAGGGGGTGGGGAAGGCGATGGCCCCGCTGATGACGTGCAGGTCGGAGTGACACATTCCGCAGGCGGAGACCTTGACCAGTACCTCGCCGTTCCTGGGCCGCGGGGTGCGGATGGTTTCCACCTTCATGCCGTCGGCGACGTCTCGCAGGACGGCGGCTCTCATCGTCTCGGGGATGGTCGGGGTCATGGGGATCACAGCTCCTTCGCTACTTCCCGGCAGGGGTTCGAAAGATGCTACGCCCGTCACCACGAAATGTCTAGACAAATTGGTGTTTTGTTCGCTCTGAACGCGCGAGATGCACACCTGTCCACACCGCCCGCCCCACGAGCCCCGCCCCGCCCGAACCGAAACGCCAGCCCTGCGGGCGAACGCCTGCGCTGTAGCGCTGGCGGACGACGACAGGGCTGGCGTTCCCGGAGGGAAGGCCAGCACTCGGCGACAGGACCAGCGACTCGCGGGGCGACCGGCCGCCGCACGGGCGGGCCGACCCTCACGAACCCCAGGTGGTGCGACCCGTCACCTCCGGGACGTCGTGCCAGCGGCCGTCGGCGGCCGAGGCGACGGCGGCCTCGTCGATCTCGGCGGCCGCCCAGCCGTCGGCCACGGACGGGGCGAGCTGCTCGCCGGTCAGCACCGACTCGATGAACTGCGCCGCCTCGACGGTCTTCATGTCGTCGAAGCCCATGGACGTGCCCGCCCCGGGCTGGAAGATGCTGAACGACGGGAAGTCGGGTCCGGCCATCACGCGCGTGTAGCCCTGGAACTCCTGGTCGCGGCCCGCGCAGACTAGGAGGTCGTTGAGGTGCTCGAAGTTCCACCGAAGCGACCCGTTGGTCCCGTAGACCTCGACGACGTACTCGGCGCGCGGCCCCACCGCCACCCGGCTGGCCTCCATGGTCGCGACCGCCCCGCCCTCGAGGCGCGCCAGCACCGCCACCCAGTCCTCGTTCTCGACGGGGCCGAGTTCGTCGGAGACCTCCCAGCCGGAGTGCCCGATGCCGGCCTTGGTGGGGATGGGGCGTTCGGAGATGAACTGCGCCGACGTCGCGGTCACGGATTCGATGCGCCCGGCGAGGTACTGCACCAGGTCGGCGCCGTGGCTGAGGAGGTCGCCGATGACACCAGAGCCACCCTTGTCGCGGCTGTGGCGCCAGGTCAGCGGCCCGTCGGGCGACGACCCGTAGTCGGCGATCAGCCAGCAGCGCACGTTGGTGACGCGCCCGATCCGGCCGTCGCGGATGAGCTGCCGGGCGCGTTCGATGGCGGGCGTGTGGCGGTAGTTGAAGCCAACCGCGGTGATCAGCCCGGCGGCCTCGGCGGCCTCGGCGATTTGGCGCGACTGCGCCGCCGAGACCCCCATGGGTTTCTCGATCCAGAACGGTTTCCCGGCGGCGACGGCGGCCAGGGCGATCTCGTGGTGGAGGAAGTTCGGGGAGCAGATGCTCACGACGTCGACCTCGGGGTCGGCGAGCAGCTCGTGGTAGTCGGCGTAGGCCCGTTCGAAGCCGAGGGCAGTGACGGCCTCGTCGCGGGCCTCCTCCACGGGGTCGCAGGCGGCGACGAGACGCACCTCGACCCCCAGGCCCCGGTAGCGCTCCGCCAGGGCGCGGTAGCTGCGGGCGTGCAGCCTGCCCATCCACCCGAGGCTGATGACCCCCACACCGATCCGCTTGCTCATGTTGTTCTCCCTGGTTCAGGGGCCGGCCCCTGCGGCGACCCACATGTCCGAACATACCAAGAGCCTCCTGTTGCGGATCCTTTGCCAAACCCAAACCCCGGCCACGGCAGGAAGCCAACCGCCCCGTTGGCTCCCGCGCCGACCGGGCGAGGATGGATGACCGCCACGTGGATGTATGCGTACGCCGACATCGCCGGTAGGGTGGGTGGCGTGACCTCCATGATCGACGAGGCCGGTGTCGACGCCCTGCTCACCGCTCTGCTCGACCATGGACTGGAGCGGGTGGCGGCCGAACACCGGCCGGCCGTGACCGCGGCGCTGCGTCGGATGCTGAACAGCGACCAGCCGGGCGTGGTGGCCCAGCACCTCACCCGCGGCAGCCGCCCCGAACGGTTCGGACAGCACTGGGACCACAAGCCGACCCTGCTGCGTGCCTTCGCCCGCGGGGGCCGGGTGGCCGACGAACACGCCCGCGACCGCCTGCGTCACCTGGGATCCGCCACCAGCCTGACCCGCCCTCAGGTCGCCCGCCGGCTTCGCGACATGATGGAGATCCTCGACCTGGATGCAACGGCCCTGGCCGAGGAGGCAGAACGACTGCGCGTGGCGGATCATGACGACCTGTTCGACCGGCCAAGTACGCACGAGCGGATCACACCCGCCAGTGTTAACCGGGTACTGGAGGGCGCGGCGCCCCCGCGGCCGGGACAGCTGGCCTTCATCCTCAGGGCCGCGCACATGGACGTGGGCCGGGTGCAAGGTAGTGAGGATGCTTGAGGTCCTCGAGTGTTGGCTGCACGGCGATCACGTCGGACGCTTCGAAAGACAGACCGGTCGCGCTGCCCGGCTGGTCTACGACGCCGACGCCACCCGCGTCGTCTCGCTGTCATTGCCGATCGACGCTCCGGCCCCAGACGGCGCGGCCGAACACTACCTGCGTGGCCTGCTGCCCGAGGACCCGGTGGCGCTGCGCGACATGATGAGGGCCTCGGGTGCCACCAGCACCGACACCTTCGAGTTGTTGCGCCAGGTCGGCGGTGACGTCGCCGGGGCCGTGCAGCTCACCGCACCGGGCAGCGAGCCCAGAAGCGATCCGGACCACGAACCGTTGATCGCCACCACGGCCGATATCGGGGCATGGATCGCCGGAATCAAGGCCAGGCCCACGGCCTCGGCCTTCGCCGGCGACTGGCCACTGCGGTTCTCGCTGGCCGGTGTCCAGGCCAAGTTCGCCCTGGCCCGCATCGGCGGCAGCTGGTACCGGCCCGACGCGCAAACCCCGTCCACCCACATCGTCAAACCCGGTGCCGCCCGGAACAAACACATCGAGGCATTCGAGGCCCGGGCAATGGACCTGGTCCGACGGGCCGGGTTCGCAGTCCCGCGAGCCCGCGTGGCGCACTTCGATGACCAGAGCGCCTATGTGGTCGAGCGTTTCGACCGCGAGCTCATGCCCTCAGGGTTCAGCCGCCGCCTCCACGTCGAGGACCTGCAACAGGCCCTGGGACGTGACCCCGAGGGCAAGTACCTCACGAGCCCCACCGACGCCATCGCCCTGCTGCGCCGCCACGACTCGGAACTGGCCTACTGTTTCGTCGAGGTCATCGGCCGGCCCCTCCTGCCGGGCGGCGCTCAACCACTCGGCGGTGCAGGAGGGGCAGGCCATGACGTCACCTCATCGCCTCATCGCCTCAGGGCAGTCGAACAGGTCCACGCGCGCCGGGGCCGTCACCCGCAGGATGTGCGCCGGCAGACCGTGCCAGTTCGCGTTGCCGTCGTCGCTGCGGAAGAACCGCTTGTCGCGGTGCAGCGACGGCAGGGTTCCCTCCCCAAGCGAGCCGAGCACATCGACGGTGGCCGGCTTCCAGTCGTCGCCGGGCGTGACGTCGGCGCGGCGCAGCCACAGGCCGGCGCACCGGTCGGTCTCCTCCCGCCACGCCGCCCAGTCGTTCCCGCCCCAGGCCCAGACGTGGCCGGTCGGGATGACGTGTTCGGGCGGTTCGGGCGCGAAATGCCAGCCGGTGTGATCGGCCCAGGCGTAGGCGGTGAACTCCCCTTCCGGGCGTGCCGTGAGGGGGCGCGCGAACCAGTCAGCCATTGTCGGTGTCCTTCCGCTTGAGGGAGCCGAAACCGCGGGTCGTGCCGCCGCCGATTCCGATGATCTGCTCGTCGAGGTCACGGGCGACGGCCCTGAGGAGGTCGCGTTCCTCGTCGGTGAGCGGCTGCAGCTCGTGGATGCGCAGGCTCAGGGTGGAGCCGGGCGGCAGGTACTGCACCGAGTACAGCGACCCGTGCGACGCATCCGCCGTCGTCTGCGAGTTCATCAGGCTGCCGCCGGAGATGCGGTCGATCGCGACCTGCGTCAGGAACGGCAACCCCGCCGACCCGGCTTCGCCGCCACCGGGCAGCCGCACCGGCGACGACTCGAACCGCAGGATCCCGCGCTTCCCGCCGTCGAGGGATTCCCCCTCCGTCCGCGCCGACCCGAACAGTCGCTCGTCGATTCCCTTCTCCTCCCGGCCGGTCACCTTCAGGATGTGGGCGACGCGGTGCCGGAAAACACCGCGCCACGAGTCGGCGGGCATCTCGGTCTTGGTGTAGAGCACGTTGTTCTTGCCCGGTTTCGCATCCCGCGGGGGTTTGCCGTCTCCGATGTGCAGCGGGTCAACCACTTCGAAGCGATACTCGATCGATGGCTTCGGCGACGGGGATTCGCCCTGCCGCATCTCCCAGCCGGTCAGTTCGGCATCGGGCGCGAGGCAGGCACGTCGCTCCTGGAGCCACCAGGTCAGGCCGGCGGGATCGCGGCGGTCGATGGTGCGGTGGTGGATGGCGTGGAGGGTGCCCCAGCCCTGGTTGGATGTCCGTCGCCGCCCGACGACCGGCCGCCATGTGGCCGCCAGGTCCAGGAAGGCGTCGAGCGTTGCAGTCTCGGCGTCGTCGCGGTCCCACAGCAGCCACCACTGCACCCGCGTGCCGCCGGGAATCACCTCGCGGGTGAACAGGTGGCCCCCTTTGGCGGCGCGCCGGTGGCCGTCGATGGCGACTCCCGTGGCCTCTTCGGGCGCTTTCGCCTCGACGACGTTCGCACCGAGGGCCCGGAGCTGCGACGGCGACGTCTCCCCGCCCTTCTCGGCCCCCAGATAACGGGAGGCCGCCTCGCCGAGGTGGTCGCGCAGGCTGCCGACGAGGGAGGTCGCCGGCAGGTACACCGACCCGTCGGGCCTGCGCTGGATGGGCGCCTGGACCGCATCCTCACCAGTGGTCCCGGCGCGCGTGAACGCGCCGACCGCCCACGGGGTGTCGATGGTGAGGTCGAACCGCATCAAGGTCGCGTAGCGGGGCATCACTTCCTCCTTCCTTTCTTGTTCCTGCTCTTCTTCTTGCTGCCCGACCGCAATAGCCCGGCCAGCTGCCCCAGCTGCCGAGGCTCCATGCTGAGCAGCTCCCGGATTTTGTCGTGGAACTGGGACGGAGCCTTGTCCAGCACTCTTTGAAAGTTGCGCCGGGTCTTCTCCTCAGACACCTCGCTGGTATCCGAGAGGCTGATGCAGGACACGAACAGTTCCCCCTTGACGTCGCTCCATCGTTTGTGTTTCCGCAGCTCGGCGCTCTCCTGTTCCCACCACTCGGCCGTGACCTCAAACGACGGCCGGCTGGTCGGCTCCCAACCGGTGAGCGCAAGCTGGCCGTAGCCATCGATACGACGCCATCCGATGCCGCATCGGCGCAGCCGCCGCCAGCCGTCGGCGGTGAGACCGCCGACGACGAAACTCACCCCTGGCGCGAGCGCCCAGTCCGGCACCTTCGGCAGGTTGCTGCGCCCGTGCCAGCCGGTGACCAGCTCGCTGCGCACCCACTCGGGGCGACGGTTGAGAGTCAGGTTCTCGTCGCCGCTGACCCGCTGCAGCTCGCGCTCGACGTCGCCAAGGTCCAGGCTCGGCGCGCCCCACTCGTCGGTGATGATCGCAGGGCTGGTCAGGTGGATGGCGACGGGGCGGTCGTGCCACGTCAACGGTTTCTCCTCCAGCGGCGCGACGGTGGCGAGGGCGCGGCCCCGGTCCTGCGACCGGCCCTGCCCGATCCGGACGGTGGCGTCGTGGAGCCAGGAGACGTCGGCGCTGGTCTCGATCTCGGCGATGTAGCGCGCGCCCTTCCCGACGTAGTCGCGGGAGTAGAGCCGCCCGTCCTCGGCGGTTTCGTCAGCGCGGAGCTGCACGCGGCCGCGCCGCACCGGGTCGGGCAGGTCGATCCACCCGGGCCTGGCCGTCAGCGGGCCCTCGCAGCGCGGGCACACCCCGGCGTCCAGGGTCTCACCCGAGGCGACGAACAGCGCACGGTCGTAGATGACCTCCCCGCATTCGGTCGTGGCGCGGTACTTGCAGATGACCTCGGAGGTGGTCCGCAGTCTCGCCCCGTCCGGGACGGCCTGGGTGACGAGGAGGTCGTGATCGAACAGAGCGGCGAAGTCGTCGGCGGAATTGCACCCGCGCCACCACAGGGCGGCCAGGGCGCCCCGCAGCGTGGCTCCGGGGATCACCCGCTGGGTGGTGGTGTGGAACAGCGACTCGTTGCCGATGCCGATGCTGAACGGCGTCTGGAACTCCAGGGTCAGTTGGTATCTCACGACTCCTCCTTCACGGTCAGCAAGGCGCGACTGTCGTCGTCGGTCCAGGGTTCGGCGTCGCGGATCGTGACCCAGCCGAAACCGCGACGCCGGTTCAGCCCGATGCTCACGACGTCACGGGCCGCGGCCCGCAGCACCAGGACGAGCAGCTTCGGGGGCTCGCCCCGGCCGTCCCAGGCGATGGTGAACTCGCCCGCTGCGGCCCAGCACTGTTGGCCCGCAACGAGGGCGCGTTCCTCGGCGCGGCCGTGCTCGTCGACGCGCACCCGGTTCCACAGCGACGGCTCGACGCCGTGCTTCAGCGACCCGGTGCCGACGCGCTCCACGGCGACATCGGAGAAGATCCAGTCGCTGCCCCTGCGGGCGGTTCCGAACACCTCGCCCACGAGGGGCCTCGGCAGGCCGAGCCAGTGCAACGCATGGGCGCGCAGCAGCCCCTTGACCGCGGAGCTGGGGAACGGGGTTTCCTCGTCGATCGTGTGGTCCAGACCGTCGATGGCCTTGCCGGAGCTGATCACGAACGGCGTGTGGAACTCCACGTCGAACCTCAATCTCATTTCTCACCCTCCTTGGTTTCCCCGAAGACCGGCCACCAGCGGGCACGATCCAGATCGGCGCGGATCTGGCCCTCGGAGCTTTGCTTCAGGTATTCGACGTTGTCCCGCTTGGTGCGCGTGGCCCAGGCGACGGCTTCCCGCCCCGCATCGAGCTCCTGCTTCAGGGCACTGCGGGCGCTAGTTGTGAGCCCGCCCAGGACGTGGCCTTCGGCGAGCTGCCTGGCGGCCTCGGGGGTGTCAATGACGTGGTGTTTCAGGGCTCGGTGGTCGGCGGTGGTATCGGCCCAGGCGATGTACGATTTCTCGCCCTTGCCCGTCTTCTTGGCGATCTTCTCCATCTCCTCGGCCAACTCCCGGGCGCCGGCGAACGGCGCCTTGTAGTGGGTGAAGACCATGCCGACGCCGAGGCTCGCCCGGCCCGCCGCTGTCCTGACGGCCTGGAACTGTGGGCCGCGGTTGGCACACACCTCGCCGACGCGAGCTTGGAAACCGGTTTCAAAAGCCTTGGCGAGGTTTACCGCCCAGATCCAGGCGAACCGGCCGGCGACGCTGGCCATGACGTCGTCGCCTCCGATGTAGTGCAGGACGTCGGGACAGAACTTGGGATTCACCATCGTGGCGATGATGGCCTCGCGGGCCTGCTCGGCGGCCTCCCGGGTGGCGTCGTCGAGGGCCTTTGACAAGGCCTTGTGTGCCTGCGGATCCTTCAGCTGGGCGACCTTCTTGAAGAAGTCACCCATGCGGTTGCCGTCGGCGCAGATCAACGCCAGGTGGTTGTCGGCGTCGCGGCGACCCATCGCGCGGACGGGGTGGTCGTCGTCGCCCGGCTCTTCGATCCTCGTGAGGTGCTCGAACATCTCCGGCTCCGCGACGCCGTCCTCGCGCGGCTTCAGGTCGCGCTTCCACTGGTTGAAAGCCTCCCGCCGCACGACGCAGTCGGCGCCATAGCTGTCCCTGCCCTCGGGAACGGCCACCGAGATCTCGGCGGATTCCTCGTGGCAGCCCTCGCACTCGGTGAGCATCGGCAGTCGGCGCGTCGACGGCACCCGGTGCCGCACCCGCGTACAGCGCTGCCCGCCGCCCGTGGCCTGGTAGGCCTCGACGTAGCTGCCGGCCTCCTGCACCCAGGCGTTCCACTCCAACCCGGGCAGACCCTCGGCGACCACCGTCAGGGCCGCGTCGACGACGTCATCGGCGACCGGTTCGTCGGATTCCAGGACGACGACGCCGGCGATGTCGGGCACCTCATCGCTCGGTTTCAGGCCTGCGGGGAGCTTGTCGCGCAGGTAGTCGGGGCGGGTGCGATCGGTGAGGGCGTGGGAGGCACCCTTGGTCAGGGCCAGGCACGAGGTGCGAGCGATCCACTGCTGGATCCGTTTCGCCCCGATCACGACGTAGGTTGTCACTTCGCGCTCCAATCACTCTGGTCGTGGTCGGTGATCTCCGGCATCGGTTTCCAGGCTCCGGGCTTCCAGCTGAAGTTCTTTTTGCCGTCGGATTGGGCCGGGCCGCCGAAATCCTTGAAGAAGTTGAAGGACTCGTCGAACTCCTTGGAACCGAACTGCTTCCATGGCTGGGTGGTCGGGTAGGTGACCTTCCACCAGTTCTCGCCCAGCCCCTTGAGATCGAGCACCTTCCGGGCGCCGGCGTGGACGGCGTCGAGGTCGCCGCAGCGGTCCTTCACCTCCGCGGGATCGATGACGAACGCCTCCAGCGGGGTCTCCGCTTTGTCACCGTAACGGGCGGCCACCGTCGTGATCCTCGCCGCTGTGATCTCGGCGGTCACCGAGCCCAGACCGAGCGGTTTGCCGCGCCCGAGGTGCAGGGCGAACTCGCCATCGCCGAGGACGCGCCCCGGCTGGAGCGCCGCGAGCAGCGATGCGACGCCGAACCTGTCCAGACCGTCGAACGTGATGCGCTGCCGGAACGTACCGGATGTGACGAGCTGGGCCTTGGTGCACATGTCGTCGCCGTGGTGCTCGCGCTTGAGGTGCCGTCCGGGGAGGTTCCCGACACCCTTGTCTCGGCGCAGGTGCTCCAGCTGGTGTTCCGGGTCGGAGTGCCAGTAGAACTTGCGGCCCCGCAGCTGGCGCTTCTGCTTGCCGTCGCTGTCCCAGCGACTCCAGCGCTCATCGCGCGAGGCCGGGGCGGCCGCCGGCGACGTGGGTTCGAGGTAGGTCAGACCCGCCCCCAGGTGCGGCTGCCCGAGCGGAGCCAAGGTCACCTCGTCGCCCTGCAGGTCGACACCGATCGCCGAACCGAACCGGACGTGCGCGGCGTAGGAGCGCTGGTCGCCCTCGCGGCGACGCTCATCTGTTTGGGGCTTGTCGTTGAGGGTGTCGGCCGACCCGAACACCGAGCACGACGGGCACAGTCGCAGATTCTTGTCGTCGCACGGCTGGGTCTCCTGCGGGATCCGGTTTCCCAGACACTCCTTGGACCGCTCGCGCCAGAACTGGCTCAGCTTGATGGCGGTGACCTTGCCGTTAAGCACCTTCACCCAGATGACGCTGCCGGGCTCGAGCGCATGCTTGTTGCCGCGCGCCTGCCCAAGCTTCGTCTTCCCGCGGAACACGTCGATCCACCGCTCACCATCGGGGCGAGCCTCCATCATCGCCCAGCTGAAGTCGCGTGTGGCCTGCGACGAGATGGTCGCGCGCTCCCGGGTCAGCTTTCCCAGCGACCAGTACCACTTGGTGCGCACCTTCTTTCCCTTGACCATGGCCGTCTCGTGACGCGCACCTTCCTTGGCGATCAGCACGACATAGCAGCCGGCCAGGTCCTCGTACCCGCTCGCGTCGGCGGGACGGTCACGGACCTGGAACCGCTCCGCCACCCGCCGCTCCGGCTTGTCCTTCCAATCGTTCTTGGAGTTGACTGCGATGACGTCACCGGTTCGAGCTTTTCCTCCAAGACGTTGGCGCAGCGTCTCCGAGTCGACCGACGACCGCTTCTTCTCCTCCTCGCACAGCAGGACCTCGTCGTCATCGAGGACGACGGCCATCCGCCAGTCTTTGAGCGCGTCCATGTTGGGCAGCTGCCGGTAGGTGGGGCGGTAGCCCAGGTCGACCTGACGCAGACAGCCGCCGAACAACATCTCGTGGGTGCTGCGGACCGCACCCTTGATGGAGCTGCCGGGGATGCGGACGTCGCCACCGATGCCGCCCCACTCCTCCGTCGGAATGGCGATCGGCGATTGGATGTGCCACGTGACTTCCAGCGCGCCGACGTAGCGTTCCGGCGCCTCGTCGGGGCCGGGGTCGTGTCCGGGTGGCTGTCTGCACACCACCTTCCGGGGTAACGGCACGAACGTGTAGGGGTTGACGAAATCAGTCACGCGTTTCTCCTTCCACACGTGTTGTTTTGCTGGGTCGAGCGACCTTGTCGAAGACCTCGACGATGGGGCCGTGTGGCATGCCCGCGGCCACACGCAGAACCTTCTGGTAGCGCTGCCTGGCCACGAGCGGATTCTGGGTCAACTCGTAGAGCACGCAGTTGAGGGTGTTGGTGCGACGCGCGACCAGCGGCGCGAGTGAAGTCGCAGTCGACCATGCGATGTGCAGTTCCCTGCCTGCGCCGCGTTTGCGCAGCTCGTTCGCGATCTCCGTGGCCAGGCGGGCGCCCTCGTTGGACGGGTAGAAGTGGACGCCGCTGCCCTCGATGACGATCTCGAAACTTTCGTCGCAGGTGGCCTTGAGTTCGTCGAAGGGCTGTTGGTTCTGGCCGTTCTGGTTGCGGATCAGGACGGCGACGCGGTGCAAGCGGTCGGCTTCCTGGAGTGAGGGATCCTGGGGTGTGTGCTCGGCGAACGACCCCGCGACCGCGTGGAACGTCTTCTGGTCGTCGCTGCGGCTGGCGTCGGTCCACTCGTTGCCCTGCAGGTCGATGACGCGCAGGCCGCCCTGGCGGGTGATCGGCAGGGCGGTGCCGAGTGCCCAGCCGAGGCTGAAATGACCGCCACCGGTCAGCGTCACACCACTCACGCCGTGCGCATAGAGGGCATCGACCATGATCGGCAGCGTCTCCTTCAGATGCCGGTAGTCCTCAACGGCGGGGATGCCGGTCCTCGGATCCTGGCGCAGCCGGACGGCGAGGTCGTGCTCGCGACCGAGACGGGTGGTGCCGGAACGACGCGTGTGGGCGTCGGGGATCGGGCGGGTCTGTGTCTGGATGGTGACCTCGCCGTCGCCGAACAACCACCCGAGGGCACTGGAGATCGCCGCGACGACACCCGTGGGCAGGCCGATCGGCAGGTACCGCTCCGCCGGTCTCATGAGATGCCCGAGCCGGCGGTGGAGAAGGTCCCGGTACAGCTGACGGCACTCACCGAGACCGTACTGCTTCAGCTTCTTCAGCGGCTGGCCGGTGGTTTTCAGCAGCCGGCCGGGAGCCTTCACGTCGATGGCCTCATCCGATCGCCCACACCCGCCGAGCGGGTGATCGGCGGGAGCATCGTCGGTTGAGGGTTGCCCGGCATCCACGCCGTCTTCCTGCGACCGGCTGTCGTTGGAAGCCGTCTCGTCCTGTTTGGGGATGGTGTTGAGGACGAGAAGGCTGAAGTCGTGGGGTTCCTGCTCGAGTTTGAGCAGTTCCGGAAGCTCCTCAGCGGGGACGAACTGGCTCTGCTGGATCTCGGGCGTGACGATGAGAACGGCGGCCGCGATACCTTCTTCGAAGGCCTCGTGAACGCGGCGGGCGGTCTCACCGGGGGGCAGATCAACGAGGTCACGCCAGGGCACGAGACCGCCGGCACGCAGGAAACGGTCCAAGCACTTGGCGAGCTCGGTGCCGTCGCTCTGCCGGTACGAGATGAAAACCGGCCCGGTCGGGTCGTAGCGATTCCCGTGGTCGGTGCCGCATCTGTCTCCCATGATTCCTCCAAACCCGACCAAGACTCCGAAAGGCCGTCGTGAAGTACTGACGGACAGCCGACGACCACATCGTCCCGCTCCTGCCGTCGCGCCCTTGCCCACGTCCGATTGCTGCACCCCGAACGAACTCCACCAGGAATGGAAACAACTGATGCGGCAACCCACACCACATGCCAGGTTTTCGTCACTGTCCACAAAACGTGTAGCACTCCACTACGTGAGGTAAGGCCCTCGTTTCCCGGGAACTTGACAGTGAGGTACTACGTGAGGAAACTGCGTGAGTGGTTGCCCTCCCCCCCGACGGACCCGCGCCGAGCAGAAGCAGCAGACCAGAGACGCTTTGATCGCAGCCGCTCTGGTCGCGTTCAGTCGTGACGGCTACAACCGCGCCAGCCTCGACTCCGTGGCTGGTCAGGCGGGCTTCTCCAAGGGAGCCGTATACTCCAACTTCGGCAGCAAGGCCGAGTTGTTCCTCGCGGTCATGGACTACAACCTGGGCGCGCTGCGCGGCGAGGACTGGGACCCGTTCGAGTCTGCCGTCCGGGCCACCGGCGCGCAGATCGACGAGTCCATCTCCATGGACCCCGCCGAGTTGGTCCGTGGTTTCGGTCTGGCAACCCTCGAGTTCATCACAACTGCCGCCCGTGACCCCTCCCTGACCAGCGCCCTCGGCGAGCGAATGCGCGCCCACCTGGACGCCTACGGCCGCCTCGCCGACCGACGCCGCAGCGAGGGCGAGACCCTCACCTCCCGCCAGATCGGCTACCTCATGGCCGCTCTCGATCAGGGGGCCACGCTCCTGTTCCTGAGTGGCGTCTCCGACGTGGACGGCCCGCTGCTGCGAGACGGCCTCCGCCGGCTGCTCCTCGACACGAGCGGGCCGGCCCCCGATGGTGCTCACTCCACTCCGCTGGCCGACGTGGACCGGATCATGAACCTGCTCGACGAGCCGCCGCACGACTGAGCGGGGCAGGTCGATCCGTCGGCGGATGCGTCGTTCCTCGAGCATCACCGCGGCCGCGCTCAAACCGGTCTACCAGGCCTCAGACGCGGGCGCGGCCAGGGCTGCCCTTGACGAGTTCGCCACCACTGAACTGGGGAAGAGGAACCCCAACACCGTGCGCGTGTTCGAGGATGCATGGTCCCGGTTCCAGCCCGTGACCTCGACCACCTGGTCCAGGATCTGGGTCTTGCCCTTCTTCGGCGCCTCGGCATAGGCCCGGGCGTACTTCTCAGTGATCTCGATCCTGGCTGCCATCGACAGACTCTCTTCAACCTCCACACCCCATCGTGGCCCCATCCCACCGTTTCCCGGGGGAAACTACGTGAGTGTCGTCGGCCCCTTGACATACCGGCGGTATGTGGCATACCACCGGAATCACGATACCGGCGGTATGGATCCTGAAGGGCCGTTGGTCGGGTCACTATGCAGGGAGTCATCATGAGCGATGTAGTGCTAGAGGTCGACGGCTTGACGCGGCGTTTCGGCGATGTCGTGGCCAACGACCGGGTCGACCTCCGGGTTCGTGCCGGCGAGGTCGTCGGGCTGCTGGGCCATAACGGCGCAGGCAAGACGACCCTCGTCTCGCAGGTAGTCGGCCTTCTTCGCCCGGACAGCGGAAGCATCCGGGTCGCCGGAGTGGACGCCGTGGCACACCCGGCCACGGTGCGACGCTGTGTCGCCCTCCAGGCGCAGGCCCAAGCGCCTCTCGACGGTCTCACGCCGAAATCGGCCATCGAGATCGCCGGTGAGCTTCGAGGCATGTCCCGCGCGGATGCCCGCGCCGCGGCCGAGCGCCTCGCGGACGAACTCGACATCCTCGAGCGTGGCCGTGTCGTGGCCGCCGGGTCGCCGACGTCGCTGCGCGCCAGCATCGACGCCGACCTGCGCCTCGAGGTCTCACTCAATCCCGACGGCATCGACCCCACCGAGGATTCCTCCCCCTTCGCCGTGAGCCGTCGCGTCCGCATCGGGCGGCGCGTGATGCTCAACGTCTCCGCCGACGACGCAGCACGGGCTGTGTCCTGGGCCAACGAGCTGCGTTCGCGCGACTATATCGAGGGCTACGCCCTCACCCCCGTGACGCTGGAAGACGCCTACCTCACGGTGACTGCCACCGCTTCGAATCAGGAGTTCGCGAATGTCTGAGCTGACGGCCCAGCCAACCAGCCGAGTAGTCCGACCGGTCCCCGAGCCGGTCAGCCACTGGACCATCAACGACGTCCTCTTCCGCTGGAATCTCGCCCAGAACGGGGCGATGCTTCCGCTGTTCACCCTGGTGCAGGCCCTGGTCGCCGGCGCCGTCATCGTCGGGTTCGGGTTCCTGATCCCGAGCATCGACGTGCCCACGGCCCAGTTCCTCTCCGCGGGCGCACCCACGGTCATGATCATGGTCATCGGCCTGGTCCTGTGTCCCCAGGGCGTCGCGCACGCACGCACCAGCGGCCAGTTCACCTACCTGCGTTCACTGCCGGTGCCCCGGCTGCTGCTGTTCATCTCCGACCTGGTCGTCTGGGCCCTGATTGCGGCGCCGGCCATCCCGGTCACCGTCCTGGTAGCACACCTGCGCTACGGGTTCGACTACAGCTTCGCCTGGTTGCCGCTGATCGGCGGATGGCTCCTGGTCACGGTCATGGCAACCTCGGTCGGCTACGCGCTCGCAGTGCTCCTGTCACCGCAGCTGGCCCAGCTCATCAGCCAGGTGCTGGTCTTCTTCGTCATGCTGTTCTCGCCGGTCACCTTCCCGGCCTCGCAGCTTCCGGGTTGGTTCCAGGCGCTGCACGACGTGCTGCCCTTCCGGCCGGCCGGCGACCTCATCCGGGCAGGGCTGTTGTCGGACACCTACCCGGTTGACATGCAGGACGTCCTCGTCCTCAGCGCATGGACAGCCTTCGGCGTGATCTTCAGCATCCGCGCCCTGGTGAGCCGCGACTGAGTCCCGGCACGCCTGTCCTCCGGAAGCGGCTACCCGGATGCAGCCTTCAGCGCCAGTCGGTACTGGCTTCCGTCAGGTGAGCGCACCAGTCGTTCCTCGTCGATGAGGGCGCGCCGCAAGGTCACGGGGTCCGCCGTGATCGCGGCCAGCTCCTGGGTGATCTCACGCTCCGTCCACGTAGGTCCTTCGCGCATGCAGTCGACGACGATGTCGAAGAGCATGTCACGCAACGCTTGTTTTCGTGGCCAGCGCTCGACCCGACCGCCGGAGAGGCAACTTCGCAACCTCGGGATCTCCTTGACTCGCTCCTCGAACAAGGCAGTGTCCATGGACCGCATCCTAGCTGGCGCGACCTCCGGGCAGACCGGATGTGCGATCCGCCCGTTGGGCCCGGGGCACCACCGCCCGCTACCCCACAAAACCGTGTCGAGAATCACTTCCATCACAAAAATTAGTACCCTCGGGCAATTGACAGGACATATGGCCGAACCTAGGCTGGATCGTGCCCAACGACGCGCCAGAAAGGACCTTCATGGCCGACAAGTCCCGCAACCCCGAGCCCCGATACAACAAGCTGACCATCGGCGTCTGTCCCGACCAGTGGGGCGTCTGGTTCCCCGAGGACCCGGCGCAGATCCCGTGGGAGAAAGCCCTCGACGAGATGGCCGAGGCCGGTTTCTCCGTGATGGAGACCGGTCCCTTCGGTTACTTCCCCACCGACCCCAAGCGCCTGGCCGAGGAAATGGGCAAGCGAGGTTTCCGCGTCGTCGCCGGCACCGGCTGGGGCATCCTCCACAAGGCCGAGGCCTGGGCCGACACGGAGCGCACCTTCCGCGCCATCGGTGAGACCCACGCCGCCGTCGGCGCCGAGTACGTGGTGCACCTGCCACCGATGTTCCGCGACGAGCACACCGGCGAGTTCACCGACATGCGTCACCTCGACGGCGAGGCCTGGGAGCTGTACATCACCAACGCCAACCGGCTCGGCCGCATGATGAAGGAGGACTACGGCCTCACGATGGTCCTCCACCCGCACGGCGACTCCCACATCGAGACCCGCGAGGACATCGACCGCATCTTCCAGGCCACCGACCCCGAGTACGTCGGGTTCTGCCTGGACACCGGCCACATCGTCTACGGCATGGCCGACAACACCTCCCTGATCCGCGACTACCCGGAGCGCATCTCCTACGTCCACATCAAGGCCATGGACCCGAAGCTCGTCAAACAGGCCCACGACGAGGACTGGCCGTTCGTGAAGGCCGTCAAGGCGGGCTGCTCCGTGCCGCCGCCGGAGGGCGAACCCGACATGCCGAGCCTCGTCGAGGCCCTCGCCGACCTCGACAAGGAGCTCTACGTCATCTGCGAGCAGGACATGTACGGCTGTGACCCGTCCTACCCGCTGCCCAACGCCATCAAGGTCCGCGAATACCTGGCCTCCATCGGCCTCGGAGTGAAGTGAGCGACACCATGACCCTGCGAATCGGAATGATCGGCCCCGGCGGCATGGGGCAGGCGCACATCGAACGCATCCACAGCGTCATCGCGGGCGGCCGGGTGGTGGCCGTCACCGACCTCAACGCCGAGAACGCCCGGAAGGTCGCCGACCGGATCGGCGCGACGACCTTCCCGAGCGCCGTCGACCTCATCGCCTCCGATGACGTCGACGCCGTCATGATCTGCAGCTTCGGCCCCGCCCACGAACCCGACGTGATCGCGGCCGTCGAGGCCGGCAAGTACGTCTTCTGCGAGAAACCCCTCGCCCCCACCGCCGACGCCTGTGCGCGCATCATGGAGGCCGAGCAGAAGGCGGGCAAGAAGCTCGTCACCGTCGGTTTCATGCGTCGCTTCGATGCCTCCTACCGGGAGATGAAGGCCATCCTGGACGCCGGCGAGATCGGTGAGGCCCTCATGGTCCACAACGCGCACCGCAACCCGACGGTGCCGGAGATCTACACCTGGGACATGGCGATCAACGACACCGCCATCCACGAGATCGACACCATGCGCTGGCTGCTCGGCGAGGAGTTCGTCTCGGCCCGCGTCGACAAGCCGAAGAAGACCAGGAACCGTTTCCCGCACCTGCAGGACCCGCTTGTGCTGATCCTCACCACCACCTCCGGGGTGCGCGTCGACGACGAGATCTTCGTCAACTGCCAGTACGGCTACGACATCCAGTGCGAGCTGGTCGGCGAGAACGGTGCGGTGCGGCTCAGCGACCAGGAATTGGTGCAGCGCGCCGACCTGCAGGGGCGGCGCAACCGGCTGACCATGGACCACAACCAGCGCTTCGGCCAGGCTTTCGTGCGTGAGGTGCAGGAGTGGATCACCGCCGTCGCGCAGGACCGTCACACCGGCTCCACCGCGTGGGACGGCTACGCGGCCGCCTGTGTCTGCGACGCCGGCGTCAAGGCTCTTGAGGCCGACGGCGAGGTGGCGGTCGAGATGATGCCCAAGCCCGCGTTCTACGCCTGAGGAGGAACCCCCATGGTGAAAATCCTGCTGGATCCGTCGATGTACCATCCCCACCTCAGCGTCGCCGAGGAATGCTTCAAGGCCGCCGATCTCGGCTACGAGTACATCGAGCTGTCGCCGCGTGCCGACTTCCACGAGTGGCACCACTATCCCAAGGTCGATGACGCGGAGGTCGCGAAGGTCAAGAAGGCCATGACCGCCTCCGGCGTGAAGATCTGGACCTTCAACCCGGTGTTCAACTGGTCGTCACCCGACGAGCAGGAACGCCAGGCCCAGGTGCGCAACTTCCGTCGTCTCTTGGAGATCGCCGAAGAGCTGGAGGTGCCGCTGATCGCCACCGAGTTCTCGGGCGACCCGAACGAGCCCCTCAAGTCCGAGCACCAGTTCTACAGGTCCATCGAGGAGCTGATCCCGGACTTCGAGAAACGCGGCATCGAGTGCACCATCGAGGCCCACCCCTACGATTTCGTCGAGACCAACGACCGGGCCGTGCAGATCGTGCGCGGGGTGAACAAGCCGTGGCTGAACTACGAGTTCTGCCTGCCGCACATGTTCCACCTGTCCGAGGGGCGGGGGGATCCGCGGGCGATGATGGAGTACGCCGGCCCGAGGCTGCGGCACGTGCACGTCGCGGACGTGTGGAACCATCTCGCGAACGTCGGGAACCGCTACATCATCAACCCTCCCGGCGTGGACGCCCGCGTCCACCAGCACAACGAGATCGGCAACGGCGAGGTGCCGTGGGACGAGGTCTTCGGATACCTCCGGGAGATCGACTACGACGGCCCGCTGTCGGTGTGCGTCTTCGGCTGGGAGGAGGACGCCGACGCCATCCACGTGCGGATGCGCGAACGCCTGGAGAAGGAGTTCGCGAAGTAGCCCAGGCCCTCCCCACAAGCCGGTTGAGCCGGACCGCGACGAAGGAGCAGTCCGAGTCGAAACCACCGACCACCCTCGCCCTGGTTTCGACACGGCCCACTCGCTGCCGCTCGCAGGCCGGCTCAACCGGCTTTGCGCTTTGGGAACATGAGGGATAATTCAACCGGCCCGGCTCCAACCGCCGGGCGATTTACCGAGGGAATCCAGGAAAGGGTGACGCATGGAGGGTCTCATCATCGCGGTCGGAGTCGGGATTGCGGTGGTGGCGGGCAATGCCCTGGCCCCCAAACTGCGTCTTCCGGTGCCGTTGACGCAGGTCCTCCTCGGGTTCGCACTGGCCTTCGTGCCCGGCATGGAGAGCCTCCACATGCCCCCCGAGGTGGTGCTGCTGCTGTTCCTCCCGGGCCTGCTGTTCTGGGAGAGCCTCACCACCTCGAAGAACGCCATCCGGCACGACCTGCGCGGCATCCTGATCACCTCGACGGTGTTCGTGGTGGCCACCGCCTTCGCCGTGGCGTGGATCGCGTCATCGCTGGGAATCCCGTGGGAGGCGTCCCTGATCCTGGGTGCCGCCGTCGCCCCGCCCGACGCCACCGCCGCGGCTGCCCTGGCCAAGGGCCTGCCGCGCCGCCAGTTCATGCTGTTGAAGGCCGAGAGTCTCACCAACGACGGCACCGCCCTGGTGGTCTACACCATCGCCGTCGGCCTGGCGCTCGGCGGACAGTACACCCCGTGGGACATCACGCGCATGGCCGTGGTCTCGTTCTTCGGTGGGATCCTCATCGGGATCGCCGTCGCCGCGGTCGCCTACCCGGCTTTTCGTCGCCTCCACGAACCCATCACCATCAACATGGCCCTCCTGGTCACCCCGTACGCCGCCTACCTGGCCGCGGAACTGGTGCACGCCTCCGGGGTGCTGGCGGCGGTGGTGGCGGGCCTGATCATCTCGACGCTGTCGAACCAGCTCAGCACCCCCGAGTCGCGGACCCAGGCGGAGCATTTCTGGCCGCTGGCCACCAGCTTGCTCAACGGCGCCCTGTTCCTGCTGATCGGCATCGAGACGCGCCTGCTGGTAGTCAACTTCCGTTTCTCCGAACTCCTGACGCTGGCGGGCATCGCGGTCGGCGTGGCCGTGACCCTGGTGGTCTCCCGTTTCGTGTTCCTGCAGATCACGGTGATGATCATCCGCGCCCTCGACCGCCGGCCTGAACAGCGGCAACGGCGCCTGAGCTACCGGGCCCGGGTCGTCAGCGCGATCTCGGCTTTCCGCGGCGGGGTTTCCCTGGCGATCGCGCTGTCGATCCCCCTGGCCATGAAAGACGGTTCACCGTTCCCCTATCGCGACGAGGTGGTTCTCGTCGCCGCCCTCGCGATCGTGATCGGGATGGCGGTGCAGGGTCCGCTGCTGCCCAAGGTGATCGCGTGGGCCGCGAAGGGCGGTCACACCGGCGACGACGAAGAGGCCGAGCTGACCGAGGAACAGCTCGCCACCGAGGGACGTCTCGCAATCCTGGAGGCCGTTCGCCCTGAACTGCCCGCCCTCGCAGAACAGGCGGGGGTTGCCCCGCGAATCGCCGAGGCCATGGAGGAACGCCTCGACGACATCGCCGCCCACATCGGCGCCGACGATGACGAGGAGGAGGACGTGGCGGAGATCGTCGCCCTCGAACGCCTCCACGTGGCGGTGCTCGCCCGGAAACGGGAACTGCTGGGCCAGTTCGTCCGGGAACGCAGAATCAGCGATGAGACCGCCCGGATCCTGCGGGCCCGCATGGACCTGGAGGAGATCCACCGCAACGGCGGCTACCTTCCGTACGAGTGACCCCCGAGACGGTTGAAGCGTCTCACACTTCGGCATCCGGTCATTTGTATTGACATTCCGCGCCTTTTTGCGACAGGATCAACTCGTCGCAGGGAGGCGACTTCCAGGTCCTGTTCGGGGACACCGACACGAGGAAGTGAGAAGTAATGAAGCGAGTACCGAGATTCGCCGTTCTCACGCTCAGCGCGATGCTTGCGCTGAGCGGGTGTGGCATGACCAGCGACCCGTTGCCGGGCACCACGGGTGAGGACGGCCAGCCCGTGGCCGTCACCACGCAGGACTACGCTCCCGCCGAGGTCGTCAAACCGAAGGACGGCAAAAAGGTGAAGATCGGCGCCTCCTTCCCGTTGCTGGACCAGTTCCTCCAGAACGTCGCCAACTCCATCAAGGCGCGGGGCGAGGCCGCCGGTGCCGAGGTCAGCGTCACCTCCGCCGAGGAGAAGATCGAGGTCCAGCTCAACCAGATCGAGAACTTCATCGCCTCGGGCGTCGACGCCCTCATCGTCCTGCCCCAGGACACCGCCACCACCGCCCAGATCACCCAGAAGGCCAAGGCGGCGAACATCCCGCTGGTCTACGTGAACCGCCGCCCCGCGGACCTGCCCAAGGGCGTGCCCTACGTCGGCTCCGATTCCCTGGTGGCGGGCCAACTCGAGATGGAGCAGCTGGCGAAGTTGTCGAACTACCAGGGCAACGTCGCCATCCTGCAGGGCGATCCCACCCAGGAGGCCGCCCAGCTGCGCACCAAGGGCTGCGAGGAGGTCGCCGCGAAGCACAACATGAAGGTCGTGTTCAACCAGACCGGCCTCTGGGCGCGCGACAAGGGGCTCGCACTGGCCGAGAACCTGATCCAGTCCGGGCAGCAGGTCGACGTCATCTGCGCCAACAACGACGAGATGGCCCTCGGCGCCATCAACGCCTTCGAGAACGCCGGCATGCTCGACAAGGTGCTCGTGGGTGGCGTGGATGCCACCGGCGACGCACTGACCGCCATGGCCGCGGGCAAACTCGAGGTCACCGTCTTCCAGGACGCCAAGGGCCAGGGACAGGCGGGGGTCGACACCGCGATCAGGATGATCAACGGCGACGAGGTGCCGGACGTCATCAACGTCCCCTACCAGCTGGTCACACCCGAGAACATGAGCCAGTTCCAGCAGTGACGACGCAGGGGCCGGGGGATCCCGTCCCCTCTAGCAGGGAGAACCAATGCAAGAGGTAATTCTGCGGATGCAGGACATCCGCAAGACCTTCCCGGGCGTCGTGGCGTTGGACAACGTCAATCTCGACGTCCGCAGCGGCACCGTGCACTCGCTGATGGGCGAGAACGGGGCCGGCAAATCCACTCTCATGAAGTGCCTGATCGGCATGTACACCCCCGATGAGGGAACCGTCGAGCTGGCGGGCGACATCGTGAGGTTCAAGGACACCAAGGACGGCCTGGAGCACGGCATCTCGATGATCCACCAGGAGCTGTCCCCCGTGCCCGAGATGATGGTGGCGGAGAACATCTGGCTGGGCCGCGAGCCGCGCGGCACGTTGGGGCTGCTCAGCCCCGCCGCCATGTTCCGCAAGACCCGGGAGCTCTTCGACGAGTGGAAGATCGACATCGACCCGAGGGCCCGGATGAAGGACCTGACGGTGTCGAAGCAGCAGATGGTCGAGATCGCCAAGGCCATCAGCTACGACGCGAAGATCATCATCATGGACGAACCCACCTCGGCCATTCCGGAACGTGAGGTGGCGCACCTGCACGGGATGATCAAGCGCCTGACCGATTTCGGCGTCGCCATCATCTACATCACCCACAAGATGGATGAGGTCTTCAGGATCTCCGACGACATCACCGTCTTCCGCGACGGCAAGCACGTCGGCTCCTACCCGGCGAAGGAACTCGACCGCGACAAGCTCATCAAACTGATGGTGGGCCGCGAGTTGACGGACCTGTTCCCGAAGGAGGAGGCCGAGATCGGCGAGGTGGTGCTCTCGGTGAAGGGTCTCAACCGGGGCACCCTGGTCAAGGATGTCAGCTTCGAGCTGCGGCGCGGCGAGATCCTCGGGCTCGCGGGGCTGATGGGCGCGGGCCGCACCGAGGTGCTGGAGACCATCTTCGGCATCGAGAAGGCCGATTCCGGTGAGGTCGTCCTGAACGGCAAGGCGCTGAGGATCAGGCAGCCCTCGGACGCCATCCGGGCGGGCATGGCGCTGCTGACGGAGGATCGCAAGCTGAACGGGATCATGGGGGTGCTGTCGGTGCGCGACAACATCACGGCCGCGGCCCTGCCCCGCTACAGCCCCCACGGTTTCCTCCACGTCGGCGAGATGCGGAAGGATTCCGAGGAGCAGCGCGAGAAGCTGCGCATCAAGACCCCGTCGTTGAACCAGCTGATCAAGAACCTCTCGGGCGGCAATCAGCAGAAGGCGCTGATCTCCCGCTGGCTGCTGACGGTCCCGGACGTGCTGATGATCGACGAACCCACCCGCGGCATCGACGTGGGCGCGAAGTCCGAGATTCACCGTCTCATGTCCATGCTGGCCCAGGAGGGCAAGGCAATCATCATGGTCTCCTCCGAGCTGCCAGAGGTGCTCGGCATGAGTGACCGCATCCTCGTGATGCACGAGGGACGCATCTCCGGTGAGCTTTCCCGTGAGGAGGCAAACCAGGAGTCCGTCATGCACCTGGCAACCGGCGGCGACGAGGTCGCCGCGAGTGAAGGAAACCCCAATGTCTGAAACCGCAACCACCACCCGTTCGAGCTTCGATTTCGGGGAGTTCCTGAAGAAGTACTCGATCGTGTTCATCCTGCTCGGATTCGTGATCCTGCTCGGCATCATCACCGAGGGCCGGTTCCTGCAGCTGCAGAACCTCCTCAACGTCGTCGTGCAGGTGGCTCCCATCGGCATCATCGGCCTCGGCATGATGGCGGCGATCATCACCAAGGGCATCGACCTGTCGGTCGGCGCCACGGCCGCCCTCGCGGCCGTCGTCGCCGCGTCCCTGGCCCAGCCCCCGGGCCCCAGCACCTTCATCCCGGGGCTGCCCGCCCTGCCGATCTTCGTGTCCGTGCTGGCGGCACTGGCGGTGGGCACGCTGGTCGGCGCCATCGTCGGCAGCCTGGTGGCGGTCTTCCGGATTCCACCGTTCGTCGCCACCCTCGGCATGATGACCGCCGCCCGCGGCGCCGCGAACCTGTACACCGACGGCCGCCCGATCTCCGGGACCGCGTGGAACTTCAACCTCATCGGGCAGGGGGTCACACCCATCATCATCCTGGCGCTCGCCGCCGTCGTGATGTGGTTCGTGCTGAACCGGACCCGTTTCGGACGCCACGTCTACGCCATCGGCGGCAACGAGATGGCCGCGAAGGTCTCCGGGATCTCGGTGCCGAAGACCCACCTCAAGATCTACGCCCTGATCGGCCTGCTGGCCGGCCTGGCGGGCGTGATCCTGACCGCCCGCACCGGTTCCGGCGCCCCGGCCTACGGCAACATGATGGAGCTCGACGTCATCACCGCCACCGTCATCGGCGGCACCTCCTTCAACGGCGGCATCGGCACCGTCTGGGGTGTCATGGTCGGTACCCTCATCATCGGCGTCATCAACAACGGCCTCAGCTTGATGAACGTCTCGCCGTACTGGCAGATGGTGGTCAAGGGCGGGATCATCGTCATCGCCATCATCATCGACGAGCGCAAGAACAGGTAGCACCCGGGCCTGGTCTCGCACCGTCATATCCGCCGAGGGGTTGTGCCGCGCATGTGCGGCACAACCCCTCGCCACACCGTCAGAAACCTTTTCTCGCGGTCTTCCTCAGCCGCTTGGCCTGCTTCTCCACCAGGACGCGGGTGTTCCGGTTGAGGGGGCACGCCTGTTCCAGATCCTTGGGCTTGACCGCGTGCATCTGCTCCACCCTGTGGCCCTGGGCTTCCAGGGCCTTCACGACGGCCTCCAGGGCCTTCTCGGCGAAGAGGGTCTTGTTGGTGGTCTCGGAGCGTTGTTCGATGGAGATGATGAAGTCGGTGAGAGCTGGCTCGAGGGAGCGAGCAGCCAGGATGACGCGCTGCTCCCCCATGTGCTCCCGGATGCCCGGAATCAGGTTGAAATCCTCCGGAAGCAGATCGGTCCAGTTCGGTTTCCACGCAGCCTTCTCACCCCGGCCCATGACGTGCACCAGCCACGGGGAGTCGTCGGGCAGGGCGGGTTGCCACTGGATCTTCGCGTCCCGGTACCGGGCTCCCCACTTCAGGCCGCCCAGGGTCGCCCGGGTGAACTCCACCAGAGGAACCGGGTCAATTCCCCGAACGGCCATCCGCGCGGTCGGGGTGGCATCGAGCATCCCCCATATCCTGAACCGGTCAGCCATTCTCGAGAACTCCTCTTCGTCGTGAAACGGTTTCAGAACGGCCAGAAGGCCGCGGCGTCCTGATCCGCCGTGGTGTACATGTCGTCGATCTCGGAAATGATCTTCGCGAGTTCCTTCAGATAACCGACCTGGGTGCGCATGTCCTCCTCCCACTTCTGATGCCAGCCGGATGCGCTGTCCGAGGCCTCGCCTGTCCACTCCCCCTGCAGGGCACCCATGTCCGTCTGCATGTGGGACAACGTCGAGTCGATGTCGCCCGCGGATTTCTGGAGGTCGCCGGCAAGGGTGTGGAGCACACCGTCGTCAACTTTCAGGTCCACCATGGTCGTTCTCTCTTCCTGCTCGGTTGTGGGGTCGTCCGGCTGACCGCGCGGATCCTCGCGGACGGCATCTCGCGAGACAATTTTTGGTCGGTTCAGAACCGGTGAGGATGTTCGCCCCGCGCTTCCTCCAGCATGGACAGGACGTGGTCGGCCTGGGCCTGTCTCGCAGCGCGAATCCGGGTGAGGGGGTTCTCCGCGTCATCTTCTTCGGCTTCCTTGGCCCACTGGTCGTGGAGGCGTCCCAGATTCGTGTTGGCCCGGTCGCGCAGCTTCTGGGCCTCGGGGGAGGGATCCTCGCCCGTGAACACATCGATCAGGGTGGTTTTTCCATCGTCGATCCGTTTCTGGATCTTCTGCCATTCCGGGCCGAGCTCTCCCGAGCGCGCCTTTTCGGCGCGTTCTTCGTCGGCCTCTTTGCCGGCGTCCTCCCGGGCCTGCTCCCGGCGGGCGTCTTCCTCGTCCGAGCGTTCGAGTTCGTCCATGACGTCGTGCAGTTCGTCGAACATCGACGCGAGTTCGGGGAACTGCTTGGCGGCGACCCGGAAGTCCTCCTCCATCTCCTTGTCCTTCATGCGCGGGCCACCGCCCCTCGTCCCAGCGCCTCGACAACATCAGCTGCTTGGCGGTAGGTGTCGATGATGGTGGCTTTCGCCGCAATGATCCTCGAGATGAAGTTGTAGATCCGGCCGATCCATTTGTAGGCCCACATGAAATCGTCGTAGATCTCCTGGACGGTGCTCGCCATCTCGAACACGGCAATCGCCCACCCCACCGCCGGTACGGCTGCTTCCGCAGCAATGCGTGCCAGTTTGTACGATATTTTCTTCAGCTTCTCGCCTATTTTCTTCGAGATCGTCTTGACGAGGTAGGCGAATCCTTTCAGCACCGTGGAGATGGTGCCGGCGACCCCGGAGATGGCGTTGTCGACGTAGGCCATGGCGGCAGTGGCCAAGGTGAACGCCTCGGAGCCCTTGCCGGTCCACTCCGCCAGCCCGGGGAGGATCCCCGTGGTGTTCTTGGAGATCGCTCCCATGGCATCACCAGCGACCTTCCAGGCACCCGACGCGCACTGCACCCGGTTCCAGTCCCCTGCGAAGGGCTTGTAGACGATTTCGTTGAGCAGTGAGAACCCGAAGAGTTTCTCGAACACCCAGTCCAGGGAGCCCAGAATCAGACCTGCGCTCCACCGCAGGTTCTCCAGCTCGCTGAACGAACCGGTGGGCGTCACCAGGTAGGACTGAACGTCATCCTCCTCGGCGACGCTGGCGCTGGATCCGAGCATTCTGCCCACCCGTTCGGGAGCGCCCTCAATGACGTCGTTCCTGACCGTGTCACCGGCCCGGTAGCCGTCCTCGTAGGCGCGCTGGAAGAGGTTCGGGTTTCCCGCCCGGTAGTAGGGACCGGCATCGTCCCGCGCCGCCCCCAGGGATGGCGGATTGTCCCGGGGATCCTGGTAGGAGGGAAGGTGGTGTCCCATCGTGGCGGCCAGCCCCTAGAGGAGTTCGTGGGCCTGCTTGTCGGCGTCAAGGTAGGTGTTGATGACCCCGTCCAGACTGCTCGCTCCCTGCGAGTAGATCTTCTGCACGGTCTCCAGCACCGTGTCCCCGACGTCCACGAGGATGTCATTGGCGGGTTTGAAAACCTGGAGGATCATTCCCAGATCGCTGGATTCCAGCCTGGCCCAGGTTCCCAGGTGGTCCTTCATGGCCGGAAGGTGGTCGTTAGCCTGGCGGTCCAGCACCTGTCGTGCGAGTTCCAGGTTGTGGTAGTCGACTTGCATGGGCGGCTCCGGTCTCATGGGCTGCTTCGGGCGCAATTTTGGCGCCAACGACGATGCATCACTCTACCCGCGCGACCGGCAGGTGGGGGTGGGTTACACCATCCAAGAAAGCCCCTCCGTCATCCTGCCCTCGTGATCGGCTGCCGGGGGTTCGAGACCTCGTCGCTGGTCCCAATAAGGCCTTGGTGTGCAGGGCTCACCGCTTCAGCACGACCCGTCTAGCACCTATGATGTACGAGACCTCAAATTTCATCCCTGCAGGAGCATCAGATGTCGCATCCCACGTATGGGGGAACTGGCAGCACCCCCTCTGCCGAAGAATCGAACAGCACCGCCTCTGCGCCCCAGACGGCCCAGCCGATCGGCAACGGCACCGCCGCCCCGCCCGCGGGGGCCTATTCCGCCACCTCGGCCCCAGCCGGTGAAGCGGGAAGCGATGGGTACGGCGCGGGTGGCGACGGGTACAGCTACGACAAGAATCAGACGGATCAGACCGAGAAGACGATGCGGGACGAGGCGAGTCCCGCCAACTACGATCTCGCCAAGCAGTTCGAACGCATGCACGACGCCCAGACCGAGAGCAAGTGGGGCGTCGAAATGGCCGCCGTCGGCTACAGGAAGAGCTACCAGGCCAACCTGCTCGTCATGAGCGACGAGTTCAAGACGTTGGGGGAGCGCATCGACAAGTTCGTCGAGGCCCTCCAGGACACCGTCAAGGCCATGGAGAACGACGAGCAGGATGCCGAAGCCATCCAGGCGAACCTGCAGACAAAGCTCCAGGCGGCAGCGATGCCTTCCACCACCACGACCGGATCGGGCCCCTATTCCTACAACGCGCCCACGGCTTCCCTCCCCCCGATCAACACCTCCACGTCCCAGGAAGGCTGACACCATGTCAGGAAACGTCTGCACGGCTTCAGACAGCCCCTACTACGACAGACTGCGAAATGTCTCGGAGCTGATCAGCTTCTTCGATGGCATATTCGACACCATAAACCAGCGTCAAGTGGAACTCGCCCTCGAGAAGGCGCGAACTTTGGTGACGAATGTCAAGAAGAATCCCGGCCTGACCGGAAAGGTCGGGGAGATGATCGACAAGCAGCTCGGAAGCTACCTGAGCGCCTACGATCTGCACGAGAAGAACATCAAGCACCTGAAGGAAAGCCATGAGGCCGCCCGCAAGGCCATAGCCGATGCGGGGGAGACCTTCCGCAATCTCTCGCCGGAGCTGCTCTCCCCCTTGGAATCGGGCATCAAGAACATCACCGAGAAGGTGGAGTGGGCGGGCGTTCTCATGCCCGTGGACAAGTACCTCGAGGGAGTCTCCCAGCAGAACAACCTGAAACGCGAGGAACTCTCCCGAAAAGCCCTGGACACCATGGCAGACGCTCTGCAAAACAATTCCCCGGACATCAAACGTTACACGGAAGATTCGCCCCATACACCTGATCCGACCGGTGGCAACGGCTCCAATCCCGGAAGCGGTAGCACACCTGGAAGCGGTAGCACACCTGGAAGCGGCAGCATCCCCGGAGGTGGCGGCGGCGCAGGTAGGCAGATTCCGGAGGCGGGGGCGCTGGTGGGGGCAGCATTCCCGGCGGCGGAGCGGGTGTGATTTCCGGAATCGGGGCGGGAGGAGCCGGTGCTGCCGCCGCGGCGAAGTACGCCTCCGGCCTGCACTCGGGTGCCGATGGCATCATGCGCACCACATCTCCCTCCGCTTCCGGCGGGGTGGGGTCCTTCAAGGACGCCCAGTGGCCCCAGGACGCGCTCAAGTACCCCATCAACTCCCGCATGACTGCAGACGGCCCGGTGGGCGGCTACCTGCCCGCGGATGTGGGCAACGCCAATGATCCCCGGTGGCGTTCCGACTACTCGCATCCCGCCATCGGGTCAGTGGGTGAGCCCAAGGCCGGAATCGCGGGTGGAATGCTCACGCCAGGCATCGGCGCCCTCGCAGGCGGCGGTGCCGGAGCCCTGGCCGCCCGCGGCATGGGCGCCCTCGGCGCCGGTGGAATCGGCGGCATCGGCGGTGTCGGCAGCATCGGAGGTATCGGGGGTGTCGGCGGAATCGGTGGTGTCGGCGGCACGGGGGCTGGCGGCACGGCCGGCGGCCTGGCGGGAACGACCGCCGCAAACGCGGCCCGTGCGGGAGCCGCGGGTGGAGCCGCATCCGGTGCCGCGGCCCGCGGTGGCGCCGGGATGGGTGCCTTCGGCGCCGGCGGTGGCGCGGGGAGCGGCAAGGACAACAAGAAGTCCCGCAACCTGGTGGGTTACCAGGTGGTGCGCATCGACGACGACGAGGACGCCACGCCCGTGGATTCCTCTCACTTCGGCGCGGGCGACGCCTCCTCCCTGCAGCCCTTGGACACCAAGGAACAGGACAAGTGGTGACCATCCGCAGGAAAATCCTGCGGCGGGCGGGAGTGCTGGCGGCCCTGGTGTCGCTGGCGCTCCCCCCGTCAGGGGTTCCCACCGCGGTGGCCGACGATGCGATCACCCATCAGGACTACGCCGACATGCTGGGCCTCAAGGACCTTCACGCCAAGGGCTACACCGGCAAGGGTGTGACCATCGCCTACGTGGAGGACAAACCCGATCTGAGCACACCCGAGCTCCAGGGGGCGAACATCGAGGTGCGCGAGGCCTGTCCCTTCCAATCAGTCCCCGAAACCATCTCCCACTCGACCACGGTCGCCTCAATTCTGGCGAACAAAGACTGGGGATGGGCTCCCGAAGCCAAGATCATCAACTACAGGGTTCCAACCGAGGGCACCAAAGAAATCCCCGAAGAAAACTGCAAGAGCAGGCTGAGTGAGAGCAACAAGGTGTATGCGCAGATCAATCGGGCTCTCAGCGACGGGGTGGACATCATCAGCCTGTCTATAGCTTCCCCCATAGAAGAAAGCATTGCACCGGCAATCGCTCGGGCCGCACAGATGGGAGTCCCCGTCATTGCTGGCGCCGACAACACCGTCGGGGATACGAACCGGAGTTTCGGCAATCTCAACACGGTGGCAGCGGTTGGCTACACCAATCTAGAAGGAAAGCGGGCCGAAACTTCCTCCCGCGGGAAACATGTGACCATCATGGCTCCTGGCGAGGGTATCGCCGAACGCATACCGGACTCCAGCGGCAATCTGACGAAGCTTGGCAAAGGCGCAGGGACGTCTTACTCCACCCCCATGGTTGCCGGCTTGTTGGCATTGGGAAAGCAGAAATGGCCCAACGCAAGTGGAAACCAGCTGCTTCGCTCCCTCATCAACACCGCCAACAACAACGGGCAGGGATGGAATGAAGAGTACGGGTGGGGACTGATCGATCCGGTAAAGTTCCTCACCGAGGATCCGACCTCCTTGGAGGACACCAACCCCCTGTGGGAGAAAATACCCGGCGCCCTGCCCAATCAGCAGACGCTAGCGGACTACCAAGATGGCCTGACAGATCCCGTCACCCTCATAGGCGACAGCTCCTACGTGTATCGTGGAGTGGATGACACCATTGTCACCAACTACCCCGACATCTCCGAATACGCCACCTCTCCCCGCTACCACAAGAAGTAGCGCGTCCTGCGAATAATTGATGGGTGCGACCCCGGCGGTCGCACCCATCTTTTATTTCGTCCAGACCAAGTCGATCAGTAAGCGTATGAACGAAGAAACCCCGGAGCGATAGTCAGTGGTCCCCGTCCCGGTCGGGACCACCATCGGTCGAATCACCCCACCACGATGAGCGTGCGCGTCACTGGGGCTCCATTGTCCTTTTCCGCGTTCGCCAAGGTCAGTACGTAGACCTTTCCCGTGGCGACAGGAGAGGATTCACCCGTGGCCACGGTCCACGCCGACCAGTGGGTGCAGTCCTGCGACGTGCACAGGTCAAGGGTGCCGTCCTGGAATCGCCAGTTCGTCGCCTTCGACATGTAGAGCAGGGTCTCGGACGGCCCGGTGACCGTACCGTCGGAGTTCAGCCGGAAGGGTTTGTCCTTCAGTTCCTCGTACCGATCCTGCAATACCAGGTCCCTGTCGAGGAACTCCTTGACGAGACCATCGGCCTCTCCCGCCGCCCCGTTGCCCGCTCCCCCTTGCGACGCGGGTGCCGATGGTCCGCCCGAGGAGCAGGCCGACAGGGACAGGCTCAGCACAACCGCTGAAGCTGCCGCAGCCAGGCCACGTACGATCCTGCCCAGGTTCATCACTGCCTCCAACACTGCGTACTCGTCGGGGACCGCCACGGCAACGCGCACGCGCGGCCTTTCTGGTGTGGAGTCTAGCCACCGAACAGGTCCTCGGAGCCGACATTCGGCAACTTCGCGAGGAACCACCAGATTTCCAGACCCCGTCCGGCAGCCCCGACGGGGCTTCACCACACGCTGCCGCGCCCCATCCCGCGTGCCTGAAGAAATTCTGTGGACCTGCCCCACCCGCCTCTGCGGACCACCTATAATCATCCGTGGAGCTTGTCTCGAGCATTGTGCTCTCGGATGGGTGTTTTGTTGATTGTTGTATGTTTTTGGGAGGGTGTGTGGTGGATGGGCTTCAGGTTTCTCCTGAGGGTTTACGTTCCCACGCCGGCCATTTAGGGCAGGTCAGCGACGCGGTAGAACAAGCCCTCGACGCGGCTGGACAAGCGAGTATCTCCGATGGCTGCCTGGGAATGATGATCGGCCCCTTAATCACACCACCATTACTCCTAGTCGAAGAACTAGCCAGATTAGCGATCTCGTCTTCCGGAAACACGGTAGAAAGACTGGCCACCCAAGTCCAGGAAGTCGCAGCAGACTTCGAAGCCTCCGAAACCGGCACCATGCACGATTTCCGCAACACCGACATCCCCACCCACACCACCTACGCCTCCCCCACCACCGCCATACCATCTACTACAGGCGGTGCGGGTCGCGGCTACAGCGCAGGCCTGGCAGCCCGGATGGGCGGGTGATCACAGGATGCCGGAAACAAACCCCCTGGTCGCCGAACGCAAAGACACCACCACCCCCCTGGCAGGCACCTTCCTCCTCGAAGACGGTGAAGCCCTCGTCCAAGCCATCAACAACAAAGACTGGGTAGCAGGCGGCCTCGCCGTGGTCGGCGGAGCCTTCGACGCCGCCGCAGCCGCCTCCGACCCCATCGGCACCCTCATCGCCATGGGACTCGGCTGGGTCCTCGACCACGTCCAACCCTTCACCACCTAGCTCGAACAACTCACCGGCGACGCCGACCAGGTCACAGCCCACGCCACCACCTGGAAAAACGTCCAACAACACCTCCACGCCACCGCTGAGGCCATGACCTCGACCGTCCAAACGGACCTGGCCGACATGACAGGAACCACCATCACCGCCTACCGTGGCGCAGCCGGCGACATCACACGCGTCATCAACGCAGCCGGCACCTGGGCCGGCGCCATCGGCACCGCCCTCGAGGTCACCGCCTTCATCGTCCAATTCGTCCACGACTTCGTCCGCGACGCCATCAGCGAAGTCGTCGGCTCCATCCTCTCCTACGCCGCAGAACTCATCGCCACCGTCGGCCTGGCCTGGCCCATCGTCGCCGAACAAATCGCCACCCGCATCGCATCCCTCATCGGCCAAGTCGGCCGCAACGTCAAAAACCTCGTCACCAGCGCCCGCAACCTCGTCAAGAAACTCGGCGACCTCAAAACACTATTCCACACCCTCAAAAACAAACTCGACGACCTCTTCCACAACCTCGGCCACCACACAAACAACCTCAGCGACACCAGCCGTGCAGCCGGTGACGCAGGTCACACGGCCGGCAATGGGGGCGCCGGTTCCGGTGGCGGCACAGGAACCACCAACCCAACCAGCGGCACAAACACCACAGGAACCACCGGTGGCGCGACCTCAACCAGTGGCGGCGCCACCCTCACGGGCAGCGGCGCCGATTACTCCAAAGGAACCCCCCACCCCTCAGACGGAAAAACCAACAACACCGCCTCCGCCGGTGTGACATCAAACTCTTCCGTAGGAGCCACTTCCCCCGAAGGACCTTCCGCTCATTCCAGCGAAAACCTCGGCAGCTCAAGCCTCGGGGGCGGCAACAGCACCCACCACCCTGCCGGAGACGCCAACACACACCTCGCCGACAACAACGTCACATCCCCACACGGCAGTTCCTCTCACACAAACAGCGGCACAGGACACACCAACCCAACCAGCGGAGGAGCAAACACCCCCACCCACGCTGACGGCTCACACGCCACAATGACCGCCGACAGCGCACCCCCAACCAACAACAACACCCCCCACACAGGCAACACCACAACCCCAGACGGAACCCCCGGACACACCACCGGAGAACCCAACACCCCCAAACGCGCCCTCGACGACGACCCCACCACACACCCAACCGACCCCGTCACAATAGAACCCCGCCACGCCGAAGAACCCCCACAAACCAGCAGCGGCGGCGGAGATGACGGCAACAACCACGGCGGCGGCGGCGGAGACGACCACAACAACCACGGCGGCGGCGGCGGAGACGACCACAACAACCACGGCGGCGGCGGCGGAGACGACCACAACAACCACAACAACGACGGAGGAGACGACCACAACAACCACAACAACGACGGAGGAGACGACCACAACAACCACAACAACGACGGAGGAGACGACCACAACAACCACAACAACGACGGAGGAGACGACCACAACAACCACGGCGATGACGGCACAGACACCGAGCTGGACAGGCTCCGGAACCAGCCCCCGGAAACCATCGATGACGCCCTGAAGGTAATTCGGGAACCACGACCTTACGACGGCCCCAATGCGGATGTCGGAAAGGTCATGGATGACAGCACCGGGTTGGTTGACAACCCCAAGGAGATTTTCGGCACCACGGACGGGAAACCCAATTCATACAACGACTGGGCCAACGAGTACCTCGACGAACAGGGAAGCCCCAAGTGGCCAGATCCGGAAGAGCTTCCCGTCGAGAACGGGCTGGACAAGACAAAAGGTATCGAAAGATACGACAACATCGATGATTACATATCAGAACATGGCACCAGGGTTGATCGCGTGGGAGGGCCTTTTGGCTCTTACCTCGGCGGAATCGACGATGGCCGAGTGGCCACCTTCGAGGAACGTGCCATTTCCCCAGAATCAGTGAAGCAGTCGTACTATCAGTACGAGCTCACGGGCGAGTTGCCCGAAGGACACAGGATAGACAGGGGTATCGTCTATCCTTGGCACGGAACTGCAGGAGGAGCATCGCAGGTTCAGATTTTCGGCCCCTCCGGGAGAGCCCTGAGTGTCAACGAACTACTGGACGCAGGAATTCTGAAGGGGGCCACCGATTTTGTCGGACTGCCTTGAACGACTCATCACCACCCTCACCGACATGGGCATGGGCGTCCATGACCGAGACGGCATTCTGCTCTTCAGCCGGGAACAGAACGTCCGCGGCGTCATGTTCTGGAACACCGACGGCCTGTGGCACATCGGATACCGGGACATGCGGGACGAAACCCCCACCGCCACGCTGAGCACCCCGCACCGGGACGTGGCCCTGCGCTGGCTGATCTGCCGCATCGCCAACAGATATCGCGAGAAACAGGAATGGCCCTACCTGCTTCCCCTGCGAAACATCCCCGGATTCGCGAACGGCTGGACAGCCGAGCAAACCTCAGAACAAACCATCACCACCACCATCAAAGCCACCGGGCGTCTCGTCCGACCCGACGGCACCCCGGTCGAGATGGACATGACCACCACCTTCCCCCACACCCCGGAACTCGCGGCCCTCTCCCACCTCATGCACCTGGCCCCCGACCAGGTCCTGGACGCCTACCTCACCCCCGACGGCGGCCCCCTGAACCACCTCCTCGAACATGGGGACCCCGTCGCCACCATGGGGCAGGATTTCCAACACATTCTCCGAGTCCGGGGCGGCCGCACCTCACCCCGCGAGGACGGTTTCATCCTCCCAAACACATACTCTGACTGGGTTCCACATTTCTGGATCGAGGATGGCTGCTGGCGCTTTGGACACACCGAGCGCGGCGAGAAGAGATCAGCAGAGATACTGAGCACCGACCGCGACATAGTGCTGCGCTGGATAGCCCTCGAACTACTAAATATCGTACGCTTCAACAAAGGATGGCCAAGCATCCTCATCTACAAAACCAACCCAACCCTCCTACCCGGATGGCAGGTCCAAAAACTATACGACGACTACGGGCGCCTCATCAGCCCAGACAACATCCACCTACCAATGGTCATGCGCACAGTCTTCCCCCGTCACGAAAAACTCAACACACTCTCACACCTCATGCCCCTCACCCTCACACAAGAAATCAACAGTCTCCTGACAGAAGACGGCGGACACCTGCACTCCATGCTCGAGCCAAATCCCTGAGGGGTTGTACAGCGCGCACACCGCGCGACCCTCCAGAATGACGTGACGATCACCACGATACGAATGAACTGAGACACGGGGCACCGTCGGATGTCCTGTATGATTCCAAAACTTCATCATAAGACGACCGCATCAGGTAGGAATACTCCACGAGGTGCCGGCACTGTGGAAAGATAGCCCTCACCTCTGCAGGAATTCGTTCGCCTTCCAAAATCAGACATCCCGTCAGCAAGGTCAGCTGACCAACTTGCCATTCGGGCCCCAAAGTCTCAATAGTATTAGGCAGATTAATAGCTGGGAGTTCCAGCGCAGCCCGGGCGTCGATCGCGATCCGGCTTGCTGCCCATTTGTATGTGAGCTGATCGTACGGACTCCACATGGTCGGGACACGTTCCCGACCTCGCTCGCTGTACCCATAGAACCACTCATCATCCGTGCGCCACAAATGATGCGCATAAAGCCCGCCGTTCCAACTCATGGAATGCCCGTCGGGAGTGTCTGCCACCTCTGCACCGGCTTCTGATGCGTAAGATACTAGCTCATCCATGATTGACATCAGGAATCTCCTTCCAGAATGTGCAGGTCAATACACTCTTCAGCTGTCAACAGGATCTCGCCGACTTGAAAGAGCACTTGACGAGCACCGCCCGGTTGGCCGAACCACGGAGCAATGATGCCACTGACCAAGGTCACATACGGCGGTAGATCCAGCAGACGGTACCGATAGTAGGGTTCTTTCACCGCGCTCGGAGGAAGTGACCGTTGCTCGAAGGAGTAGGGTTTAGGACCAGGCACTGCGCAGAAATAGCTGCCACGGGGATCGCCCACTCGGTCGAGACGATCCCCATACTGAGCAACATAGTCCAACACGCTCTGGTTACTGCGTTTCGGCCAAGAATCGACGACCTCGCGCAGCAGGCCGCCATCTTCGGCCAAGAAAGAATCAACCACCTGCTCCAAGTCCAGGTTCATCAGATGCGACAACACATCCAAGGCATTGACCCAGTAAGCGTGCAGGATAACCTCGGTCGCATCGCCTCCGGGCCCTATCAAAATTCCGTGTCGATCGCCCAGCTGCTGCTGACTCCAGCCGGGCGCCATCACCGGCTTCCAGTATCCCGCCATAATCTGCGGCCAGCCGCGGCTGCGACGCACACCGTTCAACCATTCATAGGCAATCCAACGGAGCACCAGATCGCGGTCGACGCTGACGAGATCCACGGTACGTTCCTCACCGCGTTCGGTGTGACCAAAACACCAGCAGCCATCCTCTATCCAGACGTGCAACACCATGCCCGGCACCGACCAGTGAAAACCATCCTCGTCCGCAACCACCCGGAAATCAACGGCTGCGACCATCCGTCGAAAACCTTCTCCCATAACCGCCACCGGGTTCTCTGACTCCACCAAGGACTCCAGAGCGCCACCCTCCGGGGCGAGATAGGAATCCAGCACTTGGTCGGGACTCAAGTCCATGAGATGCGACAGGGCCGCCAATTCGACAGCTGACGGGAATGCGGTACGCATCTGCCCCTCCACCGACACCCCGTCAGGCCGAATCAGCTGACCCATCGCCCGGATGCCACGTTTCTCACTATAGCAGTCTTGAAACAGGATGTCGTTTATAGGCGGTACGGGAATTTCTTCTTTCGTATGTAGGTTTCGAATGCGTTTCGGGTGTCGGTGAAGTGGGGGCGTTGGGGGTTGCTGATGTGGGTTTTTGCTTCGCCCCAAACATGCTCGATGGGGTTGTGGTCAGGGCAGTAGGGTGGCAGCCACAGGAGGGTGATGTCTGCAAACCTGTTTCCTTTACCGAGGTGTTGTTTCAGTTCCCGGGATTTGTGCCATCCGGCGTTGTCCCACACGATCGTGATCTTCTGGCCGGGATGTTTGTCGACGAGTTGGGTGAGGGCATCGATGATGGTGTGACTGTTCTGCCAGTCCAGCGCTGTGAGTTCCACACTCCCGTCAGCCTGGTTGAGGAACCCGATGTAGGACTGGCAGCGGCGTTGCCGGTCCACTTCCAGCACGGTGGGTACCCCTCGGCGGCACCAGGCTCGTCGGGTGAGTGCTTCGTGTTCGATGCGCACCTCGTCAGCTGCGAACACGAGATACCCTTGCGCACGTGCGTGATCGACCAGGTCGCGGATCTGTTCCACACGGGCTGCCACGACCTCCTCGGCGGGGCGGCGCTGGTCCCGGGCGGCGGGCTGCTTGAACGACAGTCCAGCATGGTGGAGCAGCACCTGGTAGGAGGAGTCCGACGCGAGGACGACCTCGAACTCGGTGGCAATGTAGTCCTTCAACCTTGGCAGACTCCAGAACCCCACCGGCAGCCCGTCAGGGTCGGTGGGAGGGGTTTGCAGTACCCGCATCACCTCGTCATGCTGTGCTTGGGACAGTTTCGCTGCATTCCGGTTCCCGATGTGCCCGGTGTACAAGGAGGCCATCCGTTCATCACGCCATTCAGCGACCCAGCGCTGCAACGACCTCTCGGACTTCCCGACCACCCTGGAAACCTGTTCCACCGGGATCCCGACATGCAGCATCAACAGCCCCATCGCTCGTTTCCGCATCGACGGATACACAGCATTCACCTGATAATCCTGCAAAAGTTCTTCATATCCGGCAGCGAATCCTTCCACAACTCTTATTCAAGCGCTCCGGTAAAAATGATGCAACACGACATGCCGCCCCCGCAGCAAAATCTTGGGTAATACCCCAGAAAACACCAAACACAACGACATCTTGTTAAATGGGAGCTATATCCTCCGAAACGCGGCTCGCACTCCAACCTCTCGCGAACCCCGGCACCGCTCGCAGCGGCAACAACCATGGCCACCCCATCCGGTGCCGGTACTGATTCGCAACGCAACAGACCAACCACCGCAATGCCATGTCACGATCAGCGGTGGAAAAAGTTGCGACGGGCTTTTGATCCACCCAGTCCATATGATCTACACGCCACTTCCCGGCGCTCTCCCAGAAAACGACGGTGCGCGCGTTACTCTCACGCCCGATAAGCCGAGAGCCTCCGGCATCAAACACGGACACGCCTGCATTGTTGAGTACCGACACCAGCCGCTCGAAACAATCAGACACGTTCCCGCACCTCCTCCAGAAGACCCAACCCTGTCAGTTCCTCGACGCTGACCAGCTGATTGCTGGAGTCACGAAACAGCACCTGCTGGCCTCCCCCCGGGCTCCATGGGCGCAAACCACCTGGCCCGTCTCGATCCGCCAGCCGGATGACATCTCCCGTCCCGCCACACGATACCTGTGGTAAGGAAGCCTCGCAGCGTTCGGGCTAATGGAGTGTTCCGCGAAAGCCGCAGGGCGCAGACCGCTGACGACGAAGAGATATGCTCCACGCGGATCGCCGACTCGATCCAGTCGGACTCCAAATCTCTCCAAGTAGTCATCGACCCGCCAGAACGTCTCGACCGTACCAGAGTCCATGCCATCCCGCACGTTGCCGTCGCCCTCGTAGGGCCAGATTTCATCACCATTGGCGTTGCGACAGTCGGCGGTCCACTGGTTGTAGGAGCGGGGCTTACCATCTGCCCCGGCGCCGAAATGCCACCGCGGCTCGTCGATTAAACTGGCACTATCTTTCACCATCCCGTGCCACCTTTCTGCACCCGTGCTCATAAAAGTAGATTTAGTTGTACCAACTCTACGACCTCCACGCCCAGCAGAGCGACCAGACCCTCACACTGAAACTTATTCGGTTCTTCACAGAAGGCGGTGGGTGGTGGGGCTGGAGTTCGGACGGACCTGGTGACGTGAGGCGGGCCCTCGGGTTGGCAGGATGAGGGTGTCTACGCCACATCTGAAAACCCAAGGGCCCTTGTGCGAAACGCTACCCCACCCTGCCTCGATACGTTCTGCCGTCTGGACCGTCTCGGGCTGTCCGTGACCGCCCAGCGCGTCGAACCCGACCACACTGTGCTGCGCTGCCGCCCCACGACACCACCGCCTCCGTGTCCGGGCTGCGCCAGGCCGGGGGTCCGACACGATGCGGTGTTGCGCCGGTTGGCGCATGTGCCGCTCGGATGGAAACCGACGATCCTGGAGGTGGTGGTTCCTCGCTACCGGTGCTGGCCGTGTCGACGGATCTGGCGTCACAGCATCACGGCGGCGGCGCCGTCGAAGGGGAAGCTGTCGCGTGAGGCGATCATGTTGGCGGTCAAGTCGATCTTGGTCGATGCGGATGTCGATCGCCCGGGTCGCGGCCAACCTCGGCGTGGCATGGAACACCGCCTCGGATGCGATCCTGGCCGCCGGCGCCGAGCTGGTCGACAGCGCAGACCGGCTTGATGGTGTCACCACGATCGGGGTCGATGAGCACGTCTGGCGGCACACCCGAAACGGCGACAAGTACGTCACCGTCATCATCGCCCTGACCCCGACAAGGACCAGAACCGGCCCATCACGCCTTCTGGCCGTGGTCGAGGGCCACTCGAAGCAGGCGATCGATGTCCTGGCTCGAAGCCCAGACCAAGGCGTTCCGGAACCGGGTCGAGATCGTCGCGATGGACGGGTTCACCGGCTACAAGACCGCCGCGCTCGAAACGATCGACACCGTCACCACCGTGATGGATCCCTTTCATGTGGTGGCCCTGGTAGGGGACAAGCTCGACCGCTGCCGTCCAGCGCGTCCAGCAAGAGACGCTGGGGCATCGGGGGCGTTCCGGTGACCCGCTCTACGGCATCCGACACATCGCCCGGACCCGGGCCGGTGCTGTTGACCACCAAACAGCAGCACCGGCTCGCGAAGGTGTTCGCCGACCAGCGGCATGTCGCGTTCAAGGTCACCTGGAGCCTCTACCAGAGCGTGATCGAGGCCTACCAAGCCGACCAGCCAGCCGAAGGGAAGAAGATCATGACCCGGCTCATCACCAGCATCCAAAGCGGCGTCCCGGCCGGCCTCGAGGAGTTACGGTCACTGAGGCAGACGATGAAACACCACCGTGACGACATCCTGACGTTCTTCGACCATCCAAGCACGTCGAACGGCCCCACCGAGGCCGTGAATGGGTTACTCGAACACCTCCGCGGCACAGCCAAAGACTTCCGCAGCATCGTCAACTACACCGCCCGGTGCCTCCCCGACACGGGCGGATTCAAACCCCTGATCCACTCACTTCTGTGAAGAGCCGCTGATGGTTTTGAGATCCAGGCGAGCTGTCCGGTCAGGGTGCAGGCCACCTGCAGGTTCACCCCTGTGGTGTGGTATTTGCCTGAGTACAGCTCGGGACGGTCGTGCCACGACCAGCAGGACACCAAGGGTGCCGTCGATGATGTACTGACGGTCCCGGTCGAGGTCCCCCACACCGGGCACCCAGGCTTGGAGGGCCTCGGCGATCAAGGGGGTGTAGACCGCCACCACTCGTGAGATGGTGGCCTGGGAAACCGTGTGGATGTCGGCCAGCAACTCTTGGGTGAGATTGTGTCTGAGCGTCAACAAAGTGACCTGGATACAGCGGAACAACCCCAAGGTGCGGGACCCTGCTGCGGGAAGGTTTCCGGAACGGGAGGTGTGGATCAGTTCGCACAGGTTGAGGATCTGATTGCGGTCAAGGCTTGTGGTAGTGTTCACGGAAGCGGCTTGTCTTTCATCTGAGGTTTTTGTTTCTACACCTTGAATTGTCTCAGATTGGACAAGCCGCCCTCACATCCCCTCGGGACAAAGCGCTAGCTGAGGAAAACCAAAACACCCCTATGAATAAGCCTCATGGTTCGCATATAGAGGATTATTCACAGTTATCCTCACGATGTGTCTGACTAGAGTTTTCGCTGGTTGACCCACCGTCTGTGAATAGCCCTCATAGCCCTCTTTACCCAAGGGGCACAACAGGTAGAATACCCCACAGGGTTATCAGCTAACCTCTCAGGAGTCATGCATGACAAACCAGACCCCGCCCTCCCACACTCATGAGCCCACACCCGAGGAACGTCTGGCCAACGCCATCGAAGGCATACGTCACCTACCTCCTGTTGGTGGTGTCACTTTCCGCGGCATCACTACCCCTCGTACAACAGCCCCAAGCGTTCTGGTCACTCAGAACATCACAGCCACCAGCCGCGACCTGACCGTGGCCACCATCGGCCTGACCAGCCCTGGCATCGCAGCCGTCATCCTCCATACCGGAAGAGACGTAACCCCGCTCTCAGCAGTACCTCAAGTCCAAGAAGTAGCGCTGCTTCCCGGCACCGTCCTCTTCACCGGACGTTTCGTAGAAATCGCCGGGCATACCATTGAAATCGTCGAACAACTCTTTCCCACCGACGACGGCCAGTGGACCTCATCCACCACCACGGAAGGCCTTACCCGACTCACCCAAGCCGTCGCCACCGCGATCAACAACGCCACAGGACAGCCCTGCCCCATCAACACCGCATATTGCAAACGCTTCACCACACCAATAACCTAGGGGTACGGGGCCCTATCGCCACCATGGGCAGGACTTCCAACACCTGATCCACGCCCGCGACAGTAACACATCACCCATGAAAACGGTTCACCCTCCCGGGTATATATTACGGATGGAGGCATATCCAAGGCCACCTTCAAATACGATCCGACCAAGGATTTCACTGGCAGAGAGGCAGCCTGCGAATAAGCCTCATGGATTCCACATCTCTGGATCGAGGATGGCTACCGCAGCGAGAATTAGACAAGGCGGCAGCCTAACCCATAATCCGAACTCTCACTACTATCCACAAAACCTATAGCACTCCAACCAGCTTCCTGCGAGAAGACGGAGGACGCCTCCACAATGTTCTCCGCCGCATCGCTGCTGGCCAGTAGACTCAGACGATCCCGGTTGAAGCCTTGGCGGCACCAGAAGGTCCACACCAGACGGACAAACACTCCGGTCGGCAGGGTGCGCCGCAGGACCAAACTGATTCCATCCCGGAAGGAGACCATCACGATGGACCCATTCGACCAACGCCTGGCACAACTGGACGTGGACATCGAGGCCGTACACCGACGAGCCGCCGCAGCCACGGCTTTCCGGCAGGGCACGGAGAAGGTGCGCGGCAGAAGCAGCGTGGACGGCATCGAGGTGACCGTCGACTCAGCCGGCACCCTGATCGACCTCGACCTCGGGCAGGACCTGGCATGGGCCCGGAAAGCGATCCTGGAGGCCTACCAGAAGGCCCGGCAAGAAGCGGGACGCGCAGTCGTCGCCCTGGCCCAGGAAAACCTCGGCGAGGACGACCCTTCCATCTCCCGACTCCAGGAGGTCTACGGCATCACCGATGAACCCGAACGGCCCGAGGACGGCGGCACCCCCCGGGTGGGTGTGTGGCGTCCCGGTGGGGCACTCTGACCAACGTCCTGGCGTGTCCCGCCCAGGGTGGGCGGGACACTGCTCCCGGCTCAGGTGTTCGGCTCCGACCACACCAGCTGCGCCAAGAAGTTTCCCGCGTCACGTGAGATCACCTGGGCGCGACCCGCATCCAGCTTCATGGGCTTGATCCTGCCGATGATCGCACCCTCATCCGGACTGCCCGACATGAGAATGCCGGTCGTCCCCAAATCCCTCATCGCCTGAAGCACCGGCTCGAAGGCCGCCCGGGAAGCACCACCCATACGACGAACCACCATGACGTGCAGGCCGACATCCTGGGCCTGCGCCATCAACGGCTGCAGCACCGCCACCGGGTTGCGTCCCTGCAACGCCACCAGGTCGTAGTCGTCGACCAGGACCCAGGCCTCAGCACCCGTCCACCAGGAGCGGTCACGCAGCTGCTTCGACGTGACCTTGTCGTTCGGCATGCGCGTCTTCAGGTATTCGGCCAGGCCACCGAGGTTCTCCTCGGCCTCGTCCTTGTTCGTCATGTAGGCGGCAAGGTATTCCTCCGGCACCTGATCCAGCAACGAACGCCGGTAGTCCACCACGAAGATCTGCGCATCCTTCGGGCTGTGCGTGCGGACCACTTCCTGGGCGATCGAACGCAGGAATGTCGTCTTGCCCGCCTTCGCGTCGCCGAACAAGAACAGGTGGCTCTCCTGGCGGGGATGGAACATGAACGGGCCGAGGCGGGACTCCTCCACCCCCAGCACGAGCCCCTGAGCGGCGGCCGGCTGGTCCAACAGTTCCTTGACCGTGATCCGTCCGGGCAGCAGACGCAGCTTCGGCCCCGGCTTCGTGGCCTTCGCGATGGCTTCGAGGGTCGTCGCCACGCCCTTGCCGAGGGTCGAGGGATCGTGATCGCCGTCCGCGCGCGGCAGCGCCACCAGCACGTGGTGGGTTCCCACCTCCTGACCGCGACCGGGACGCTCCAGGGGAACCGCTGCCGCCACCTTCCGGTTGAACTTCGTGTCACTGGCGTCGCCGAGCCGCAGCTCCAACCGCGACCCGAGAGCATCCGCCACCTGCTGGCGGAAATCCGCCCACCGGTTGGAGGCCACCATCACGTGCACCCCGAACGACAGGGCACGCGCCATCATCGCCATCACGCGCATGTCCAGACCCTCGATATCGGTCTTCATGGCTGCCCACCCGTCGATCACGAGGAACACGTCACCGTAGCCGTCGTCGAACCGTCCCTCGGCCCGACCCTGGCGGTAGGTGTCCATCGAGTCGATGCGATTCGCACGGAAATACTTCTCGCGATCGTTCATGATGCCCTCGATCTCGGCCATCATCCGGTTGATCACGTCCGGGCGGTCACGGGTCGCGACGCCCGCTATGTGGGCCGCACCCTCGAAGGGCGTGAAGGTACCGCCGCCCAGATCCAGGACGTAGAACTGCACCTCTTGTGGGGTGTGCACCAGACTGAGTGCCATCACCACCGATCTCAGGGTCGTCGACTTGCCCGTCAACGGTCCACCGACCACGGCGAAATGACCGTTGGCGCCGGAGAAGTCGAACTCCAGGACGTCGCGGCGCTGCTCCAGGGGAAGGTCCACGATTCCGACCGGGATGCACAACGGCCCGCGGGCACGCCACGCGGGGGAGATCAACCCCACGTCCGGGACCACCGTGAGATCCTGCATCATCGAGTCCATCGTGTCCGACACGTCCAGCGGCGGCAGCCACACCTGATGGGCCGGCATCCCCTTGCCCTTCATCCGGGCAACGGCGATGTCCATCTGGGTCATGTCCTCCCACATCTCGTCGCCGGGTTTCACGACGGGACCGCTGGCGACGGGTTCCTCCGCGGGTTCCTCCTCCTTCGCGACCGGCTCGGTCGTGAAGGGCAGGATCTTGACCGGAACCGCGCTCCCTCCCTCCCGGGCCACGACCTCCGCCTTGCGGGTGGGCGGCGGGGCCGCCACGTAGGATGCGCGGAAACGAATCATCTGATCGGTACCGGGTTTCAGGTAACCGACGCCGGGGTAGGCCGGCAGTTCGTAGGCGTCGGGAACCCCCAGGACGTCACGCGACTCGCTCGCGGAGAAGGTTCGCAGACCGATCCGGTAGGACAGGTGCGAGTCCAGGCCCTTCAGACGTCCCGCTTCCAAGCGCTGCGAGGACAGCAGCAGATGGATCGACATCGAGCGTCCCAGACGACCGATCGCGACGAACAGATCCACGAACTCGGGTTTCGCGCTCAGCAGCTCCGAGAACTCGTCGAGGATCAGGAAGAGCGCGGGCATGGGCGGGAAGTCGTGCTTTCCCGCGATCCGATCCGCCTCGTAGTCGGTGACGTTGGCGTAGTTTCCCGCATCACGCAGCACCTCCTGTCTGCGCACCATCTCACCGCGCAGGGCGTCCTGCATACGGTCCACCAGGGACAGTTCCGACTCCAGGTTCGAGATCATGGCCGAGACGTGGGGCAGATCCGACATTCCCGCGAAGGTTGCGCCGCCCTTGAAGTCGACCAGGACGAAGTTCAGCTGTTCCGGCGAATGCGTCAACGCCATCGCCAGCACCAGCGTTCGCAGCACCTCGGACTTGCCGGAACCGGTCGCACCGACCAGCAGACCGTGCGGCCCCATGCCCTGCTGCGCCGATTCCTTGATGTCGAGGGCGACCGGCACGCCCTCGGGGGTCACCCCGAAGGGAACCTTCAACCGATCGCGGCCCTCACGTCTCTTCCACTGCCTGTCCGGGTCGAAGTCACGAATGTCGCCACACCCCAGCAGCTCCGTCAGGTCCTGGGAACGTTTCGGATCGGACTTGCCCACCGGGGACTCCGCCTCGGGGCGTTCCTCGTCGGCCCACGGTGCCATGCGACGCGCGACCGCCTCGGCCTGGGCCTCCCCCATGACGTCCGGGGTGGCGATGATGGGTTTCTGGTCGAGGAGCAACAGCTCCATCTGCCCGCGGTCCCCGTCCTTCCCGGGGTGCAGGATCATGCGCAGGGTCGAGCGGGAGGTCATCGGCCCCCAGGACGTCATGGTCCGCACGACCGTCACGCCCTCGGTCCCCCCGAAGCCCCCGAGGGTGCTGTTGACCGGCAGGTCCACGCCGTCGAGGATCAGGAAGAGATGCGGCCACGTCGTCGCCTCCGAACGTGCCCGGAACGCGCCACGATCCGTGAACTCCTCGCCGAGCACCTCCTCCAGTTCACCGGGGCCGGTGACCACCATGCGGGCCGGCCCCAGGGCATCGCTGACCTGCGTGGAACGGGCGTGGGGAAGCCACTTGACCCATTCCCAGTGCTTCCTGTCCTCCTCGGAGCACATGACCGCGACGCGCAGGGCCTGCGGGGAGGCGAAGGTCGTCATGTGCATGAGCATGGCCCGCACCTGCGAGCGTGTCGCGTCGACGGGGCCGGCGACGTCGACGTGACTGAAGTCACCGAGCATGACCCCGAAGGGCATCTCGTCGACCATGGAGTGCGAGTCGATGAACCGCCGCATCGCGGAGTGGCACACCACGTCGGGCTTGGCGAGGGGGGCGATCTCCGGTTCGATGAGTTCCATCGCCAGCGACTGCGAAGAGGTACCCAGCCGCACCTGCATGGCCATCATGTCGCCCATTTCCCGTTCCCACAGGCGGGTGCCCTCCTGGGCTATCAGCACCAGAGCGTCCGGCGAGGGCAGGTGCCAGCCGATGTAGGCGCGCTGCTTACGGGTCACGACCCGCACGGTCGTGCGGGTCTCGCTCAGATAGGTCAGGTACTCGCGGCGCAGGGTGTCGATCTTCTGCCGGTGCCCGGAGACCTGACGGTAGATGTTGAACCCCACCATCGACAGCATGGCGACGATCATGCCGCCGCCCATGAGCAGCATCCGGGTGTTGTTTCCCTGGGACATCGCCATGAACACCATGACGCCCATCGAACCCATCATCGGGATGACGGTCATCAGGACGTTTCCCATGCCCGCGGCCTCGGGCTGATCGGGGGGAGCCTGGATGTCAATCTGTCCGGTGGGGAGATCAGGGGCCTTAGCCTCGCTCTGCTTGGTCTGGGCCATTCCCAAAGTACTCCCCGTCTCGTGTGGTTGCGCCGTGTGGTCTGGTCACGTCGTATGGTCTAGGTACCGTCGAAGCCAACGCCCATACTATCGTCATACGATGGGTCACACTTCTGGCCCAGTCGCACGGATACAGATATCGGCCCAGCACCATGGAGGAACGCATGTCCACGCCTCTCGCGTCGACCACGGTCCTGCACGGCGCGTCCAAGCGCGATGTCGCGGTCCCGGTCGGTACGACCGTGGCCGCTCTGATGCGCATGCTGGAGATCGATCCGACAGCCATGAACCTCGCCCACCCCGACGGCACCCCGGTGGGACTGGAACAGGTCATAGGCCCCGATCTGCCGTCCGGTGCCGTCCTGACCCTGAGCGGCAGCGTCGAGAGCGCCAACGTCGCCAAACAGGTCGCCACCCGCGCCGCCTCCCCTTGGCTGCGCCCCACCCTGGTTCTCGTCGTGTTCCTCGCCCTGACGACGGGCATCGAGGTGGCATGCCTGATCGGCCCCGCCCTGGGATGGTGGTCCGTACCGGTGGCCCTGAGGGTGACGGCAGCCGTGATCTGCGCGGTGTTGGTGGGTGGGTCGCTGCGATGGTGGCGGCTCCGCAGCACAGCCCCCGGCCTCCTGGCCGCCACGACGCTGATCGGCGTCTGTGGAACAGCCGCCCTGCCGCCTTCCACGGTTTTCCTCTCACAGTTGGCGGTGGCGACGACCACGTGGACGGCGCTGATGGCGGCGCTGTGCATCTGGTTGCTCGACAGGTCGGCCCTCAGCGCGACGCTGGCAGCCGTGTGGGGCATGGTCAGTCTCCTGACATCGCTCATCATCATGTGGGACATCCCCGTCATCATGGTCGCGTCCCTGGTCATGGCGGTGGCCACGATCGCGGTCTCGACCATCCCGACCTTCGCTTTCCGCATCCCGGAGACCCAGTTGCTGGACCTGCCCACCGTGACCACCTCCGCCCCGACCGTGCGGGCCCCGCAGGTCGCGCCGCCCTCACCCATCACCGTCGGAAGGGTCCGTCGCTCGATCAGCGAGGCCACGGCCCGTGATCAGCTGCTGCTCATCGTGTGCTGCGGCGCCGTCGGTCTGACCGCCTTCCCCGCCTCGCGCACGATGGGCGCCGACCAGTGGGCCGGGATCATCGGCACCGTCATGATGGTCACCGCCTTCCTGAGCATGGCGTTGGTGCCCCGCGCCCGGCGCGACCGGCTGGGGCGGATCCTGCCTCGGGTCAGTGCCCTGCTGATCGCCATCGCCGCCCTGACCACGCCCAGCACATCCCAGGCCCTGGGCCCGCAGATCACCGCCCTGGTCCTGACCGTCACGGCGGCGACACTCAGCATCGCCACCACGGCTCTCGCCAGGGCCCGTCCCTCCGCGCTGATCGGACGCATGGCCGACATCACGCAGACGTTCTCCGTGTTTCTCCTCCTACCGACAGCCGTCTACGCCGCCGGGCTGTTCGACCTCGTCCGACAGATGGCATCATGACCCAGACCCTTCCTGCCCAGCACCTCCCCCAGACCGGGTTCCCCTCACCCGGGCCAGCAGGTCTCCCGACCACGACGCCCTCGGGCCCCACCGGGGTTCTCGCTCCTGCCAGTGGCGTGAAGTGCGCGTGCGTCTACCTGACGGACGCGTTGTGTCTCGCAGCCGTCGCCGCCCTGGTCTGGCTGCTGCTTCCCTCGCCGATCATGATCGGTATCGTCGTGCTCCAGATGGCGGTGGTGTTCAGTCTGCTCCGCGCCCGCACGGGTCGCACGCCCGGGGCCCTGCTCGCCCACACCGCGGCCGTCGCCGACGGCACCTCCCGGGCACCCGGTCTGAAGCGTCAATTGATTCGCTCGGTGCTGATGACCCTGCTCCACCTCACCGTGGTGGGTCCCCTGCTCAGCATCCTGCTGGGTCGCGACGGCCGGGACTGGGTGGACCGCGTCTCCGGCACTGCATCGGCGGATCTGCGCAAGCCCGCGGCGTCGGAGGAGCGGGCGCAGGCCCAGGGCGCCTTCTCGGCACCCGGAGATTTCGCCGCCGCACCGGCCCTCGCGCCCGCGCAGGGCGACGCCGTCGCGAACCAGTCCTTCACCAACCCGACCTCCCCGTTCCCGCAGAGCGCACCCTCCGCGAACCCCGTGGCACCACCGAACACGACACCGTGGTCCTGGACGGGAACCCCCCGGACGCAGGAACCCCCCGTACCATCAGCATTCCCCGCACAGGGGTCCTGGGAACAGCCGAGTTCTGCCCAATCAGCTCCTCACATGTCCACCGGCCAGGGCTACAACGCCGCTGCAGCACCGCAGACACCCTGGGGGCAGCAGGCCCCCCAGATCCCCACCTCCGCGCCACAACCCTGGGGCCAGCCGGTGCCCCAGATGCCAGCCGGACACACCGGTTACGACTCGGCGGCGTCGCAGGGGTTCCAGAGCCGGCCCGGTGCTCCCCAGCCGCCTGTCTGGCGCAGCAGCGCGGTGCCTCCGGAAACCCCACGTATGGCATCCACCGGGCAGGGAACCCAACCCGCGCAACCCCACCCAGGTCCGCCTCAGGCGCCGATCGGTGGCCGTGGCCCCGCCAACACGGGAAGCGCACACGCCACCGCGGCCCCGCAGTCCGGCCGAGGGGATGCCGTCAACCGCGACCCCATGGATGCGCGCCACACCAACCAAGGTCTCCCGGCACCGGCAACCCCCGGTATCGCCGCTTCCCCTTCCAGACCCCGGGACGTCACGCCCCCGCCCGAGAACCGTCATCCCTCGGGTCCACGCCGCGCCGCCGCCCAGGCCCCCGACATCACCCTCCGCCACTCCGCCAAGGGCCCCCAGCACTCCGCCGCCTCGCCAGCAAGTGCCGTCACGCCCGAGCCCGTGGCATGGCTGGTGATCGACTCGGGGCAGCGGGAGAAGATCGACGCCGTCCTGGTGCTCGGTCGCGACCCCGGCAACGCCGCCACGGGGGAACGGCTGGTCGCCGTCCCCGACCCCACCCACTCGCTTTCACGCACCCACATGCGCGTCGGGGTCACCAGCACGGGCCCCTGGGTGGAGGACGCCTTCTCCACCAACGGGATCGTGATCCGCACGCCGGAGAACATGGTGACCCGCCTGGAAAGCGGCAAACGCACCCCGATCGCGTTCGGCACGACCCTCATCCTGGGGGAGCGGACGATGAAAATCATGAACGAGTGAGCAGGTTCACGCCCCGACGCCCGTCCCGGCTGCAGGATGCGAGATTCCCCGAGAGGGACGCTGCCATGACCAGCGGGACCAGACGCCGTTTCCTCGCCCTTGGCCCCTTGCGGCCCCCGCCCTCGTGGCGAGCGACCGCGCGGAAACACGAAAATGGGGCAGGAGCCCTGGCCCCTGCCCCACCTCTCAGCGGTCAGCCCTCGAAACGGCTGGCGTTCCTTGCCTCGGTGTTCTGGTACTGGACACCGGCATCCCCGACCTTCGCGTGCAGTTCCTGAAGGATGCTGTGCATGTCAGCCATCTTCTGGTCCCACTTGGCCTTGGAGTTCTGGTAGGCCTGCTGCGCCTGGCCGTCCCAGCTGCCGTACAGCTTCTTGACCTCGCTGTCGAGGGTGTCCAAGGAGCTCTGAATCTTGTTCGACTCGTTCTGAACGTCAGTGGCGAGCTGCTGGATGACGGAAAAAGATACCTTGATGTCTTCGCTCATTGTGTTGTCTCCTCTGCTCCGGAAAGATCAATCAGCCCATGCGGGACGCGATGCCCTGGAAGGTCGACTGATGCTCATCCTCAGCCGCGTTGTAGTCGGTCTGCGTGGAGCGCAGATTGGCCTCAAAGTTGTTCAGCTCGTTGTTGACCGCCTCAGCGGATTCCCGCCAGCGAGCGACTGTCTCAAGCATCGCCCTGGATGCGGGGCTCTCCCAGCCACCACGCACGGCCTGCGCGGACGAATCGACTGCGCTGATGCTTGACTGCACTTCGTTACGAGCCGTCGCACTGGCGTCGGCGCCAGCAAGAATTGCGCCTGCACCTGCGCTATACGAGTTAGTTGACATGTACATCCTCCAGTGAGATGGGTAGCGGTGCGACCGAGCAAGTTCTGCCGCAGCCGTCGATGACAGCAAAACTGTACTGCACATCCGGGTCAGGTACCCCGGGCGGTCCTGTGGGACACGGCGTCGCCCCCGGAGGAAGTAACCTTGACCGCGGACCTCGTTCCAGTGCCCACACGACCAACCCCAGCTCCAGTGCCCACACGACAGACAGAGGAACCCGATGCCTTCAACCGGAAGCTCCAGCGCCGGAGCCCTCATGCCAGTTTCACTGGCCATGGACGGCAGCACCGTCGACATGTCGATCCCACCCAATGTCGCACTCGCCGAGCTGGTCCCCGCCATGGTCAAGGCTCTGGGACCGCTGGATCCCGGGACCGCCACGAAGGGTTTCACGGTTCGCACGTCCGACGGCCACGCCCTGAACCAGTCGAGGACGCTGCCCGATCAGGAGGTGCGTCCCGGCGCCGTCCTCACGATCGAACCAATGGGCACCAACGCCCAGGACCAACGATACGACGACCTCATCGAGGCCGTCGGAACCGCGGTGGCCGACAACTCGACCCCCTGGAAGAAAACCAATTCGGTCCAGCTCTCGGCACACGCCTCGGCCGCTCTGGTACTGCTCGCGGCCCTGCTCCTGGTCACCGGAACCCGTGAACCGGTCCTGACGGCGGCGGTCGGCGTCAGCGGAGCCCTCCTGACCACCCTGGCCACCGCGGTCGTGGCGCGGATGCCGAATCGTCCCGGGGCGCTCTCCCTGGGGCACACCACGCCCATCCTGATCGCCTGCGCCGCCTTCGCGATCACCCCCGGGGACTGGTCCACGCTTCCCCTGGCAACGGCCGGGGCGGGTCTGCTTGTCGGCGCAGCAGCCCTTCTCGTGCTTCCCTCGGACCTGAGCATCTCCATGACGGCCCCCATGGCGGCAGGCGTCTCCTTCTGCCTCGCCGGTCTCCTGGTGTACTCCATGAACCTGCGCCCCGAGCGCGCGGCCAGCCTGGTCATGGCTCTTCTGGTCGTGGTCACGCTCAGCGCCCCCTGGGTCGCCCTGGCACGGTTGCCCGTCACCATCAACACGGACGGGGAGGACGAGAAGATCGATCCGGCGCAGGTGTACTCCCACGTCGGCGGCGCCCGCGTGCTGGTCATCTCCCTGAAAGCCGGCTGCTCCGCGGCCATGCTGGTCCTGTCGCCGATGCTCACCACCTCGCCCACCGCCGTCGCCCTGCTGGCCTGCGTCGGTGTGGCTCTGATGCTCTCCACCCGGTCGCTGCGTTCACCGGTGGAGGTGCTCATCGGTGTGCTCACGGGCATGTTCCTGACAGTTTTCGCCGCCGTCTCCACCACGAGGGTCGTTCCCTCGGCCCTGCCCTGGACCCTCGGCGCGATCATCCTGGCCGCGGTCCTGCTGCTGGCGACCAACGTGGTGTCGCAGAAGCTGCGTCCCTGGCTGACCCGGCTGGCGGATGCGGCAGGGATCCTGGCGCTGTTGGCGATCCTGCCGCTGACCGCTCTGGTCTGGGGAGTTCTCTGATGCCATCGAACAAGGAGATCCTGGAGGCCCAGCGGTACAACCGCCGTCGCCTGATCACGGCGTTCACATCCGGGATACCGGGCGGGCGTGAGCTGGAGTCCAAATCTCCCTTCGTCCCTTTGATCGTGGGCAGCGTCGTCGTCGCCATCATGCTGGGGGTCGGCATCGTCATGAGCCGCTTCGCCCCCACCCTTCCCCAGGACTGGCAGGATTCCACCCTCATCGTCGTCAAGGGCACCGGGGCCAGGTACTACACGATCCGCGGCGTTCTGCGCCCGGTCACCAACATCACCTCGGCCCGTCTGATGTCGGAGGCCGGCAAGTACAAGACCAGCGAGGTGCCCGCCTCCACCATCGACGGCATCAGTCGCGGCTCCCAGGTCGGCATCACCGGTGTCCCGGACGACGTGCCCAAGGCCGATCAGCTCCACTCGGACCAGTGGTTCTCGTGCGACATCTCCGGGAAACCACACACCTGGGTGGCCCAGCTTCCAGCTGCTCGAACAGCCCGGGGCAGCGCCCTGGTCAAGTCCCAGGACGGTGAAGTGTTCCTGATCACCAACGGCCTCAGACACAAGATCCCCAGCGGGCAGACCCCCAACCCGCTGTACGCCCTGGGCCTGGACTCCGTCGCCCCGGTCACGGTCAATTCGCAGTGGCTCTCCCTCTTCGAACCGGGCTCGGACCTGACGTTCCTGGAGCTCGAGGGTGCCGGCCGGCCCGTCACAGGGATGCCCACTTCGCTCAGCTCGGCGGTCATCGGAAGCGTCATCGAGGTCAAGAGCGGCGACTCCACCAGACGGTACGTCGTCATTGGCGACAAGAAGGCCACGCAGCTGACGAACCTCACGGACAAGCTCTACCGGACGGGAACTCCGCTGAGCGCCACACTCGATGACATCTCGAAGATCGACATCGTCAGTATCGACGCGGCAGGTATCTCCCCGGCCGACTGGCCGAAGAGCATCGATGACACCATGCCGGCAGGCTCCCTGCCGTGCGCCCAGCTCGCGAAGAAACCGGACAACTCGTCGACGTCCGTGCTCCACTCGATGACCAGCCAGGACCTCGCCGAGGCTCTCCCGAAAACCCAGGAAGGCAGTGGCGGGAGCTCCGGCGACTCGTTGAACCCACCAACACCCACCTCGGTCCGGGGCGGGTCGGGTGCGCTGATCCGCACCACGTCCGGCGGCAGCCTCGGAGTGGTCTCCCTGGTATCCGACCTGGGAACCCTTCACGGCATCGGCTCCCCTGCGGATGACACCCTGAAGCGTCTGGAGTACGACGAGAGCACCGCCTATGAAGTCCCCGCCCCGTGGGCGGCGCTGATTCCCGAGGGGGAGGCGCTGAACCCCGGGAAGGTCTGGGACACGGTGAAGGAACAATGACGAAACGGTACTCGCGTGCTCGGCGAGGGCGGGGCACGGCGGTCCGGGCCCTGACGAGCGGGGTCTGTGGCCTGGTAACGGTGGCGATGTCGACGGTGCCCGCACAGGCAAACCACGACGCCCTGTTGCCGGGGGCGGCTGGTGACAGGCCGGCGAAGGTCGTCGAGGAGAACAGCCCCACGCCCGCGCCCGGCCAATGCACGGTCGAGAAACCAACCTTGGTGCCCCAGCGGCCACCAGCGATCGATCAGCTCGGAATCGAGGAGGCGTGGAAGATTTCACGCGGCAACGGGGTGACCGTGGCGGTGGTCGACTCCGGCGTGGCTGGCGACAACGTCCACTTCAAGGACAAGAACGTGCTCCTGCCGGGCTACGACATGATGGACGGCGGGGACGGAAGCACTGACGTGGGCATGCATGGAACCGCACTTGCGGGGCAGATCAGTGCCCGGGAGGTCGAGGGTTCCGGGCTGATCGGTGTGGCACCGGAGTCGCAGATCCTGCCGGTTCGGGTGCTCGTGAAGACGGACGACCCGCAGGAGGCCCAGAATACCCGTGGACCGGAACCCACCCACACCGCCGCAGGAATCCAGTGGGCCGCCGACAACGGCGCGAAGGTGATCGTCGTCGCCCTGTCCTCCTCCGCCGACAATCCGTCGCTGAAGAGCGCCACGGAGTACGCCACCAGCAAAGGCGCCCTCGTGGTCGCATCGGCTGGCAACGTGGACCCCAAATCCCCTGCGAAACAACACAACGTGCCGCAATACCCGGCGGCCTACTCCGATGTGTTGTCGGTGACGGCAGTCGACACCACCGGCGCCCCGTCGGATACCGTGATCCACGGCCCACACGTCGACGTGGCCGCTCCGGGCATGAACGTGCTCACGACCTTCCTGGGTGCCGGGGACTGTGTGTTCTCCGGGGACAAGCCGTCCACCTCGTACGCCACCGGGTATGTGGGTGCGGTGGCGGCGCTGGTGGCGGCCGCCCACCCGGACGAGACCCCGGCGGACTGGAAGTATCGGATCCTGGCCACCGCTCTGCGTCCCACACGCTCCCTGCGTGATGACAAGATCGGCTGGGGCCTGGTCGCTCCGTATGCTGCCCTGACCTTCACCAATGACGGCGCCGTGCCCGGTCCTCCGAACCCGCGTTTCTCAGAATCAGCGACGCAGGATGTGCCCACCATGACCCCTCCCTCCCCCCAGAAGGATCAGAGACCGATGCGCACGATGGTCCTGGGGATCATCGCCGGAATCGGCTGTCTGGGGACTCTCGCGGCCCTGGCTGCTTCTCGCCTGCGTTCACAGGATGCACCGCGCAGGAAACCACGCCGGTAGGTTCCCCACATCTCCGGGATCCTCGTGGACAGAAGTTCGAACCGACCTCAACCCCTGTAGGATACAGTTCTGCATGCTTCGCACTGAGCGGCTCCTTCCCGATCCGGGCTTTTCCAGTGTGGAGGATGTTGTTGGCCGGTTTGGTGTTGTGTCGGGAGGATTGTGGTGGATGGGTTTCGGGTTTCTCCTGAGGGTTTACGTTCGCATGCCGACCATTTGGGGCAGGTCAGTGACGCGGTAGGACAAGCCCTCGACGCAGCTGGACAAGCGAGTATCACCGATGGCTGTCTGGGAATGATGATCGGCCCCTTGATCACACCACCCCTTCTTCTGGTCGAGGAAATAGCCAGATTAGCGATCTCGTCTTCCGGAAACACGGTGGAAAGACTGGCCACCCAGGTCCGGGAAGTCGCAGCAGACTTCGAAGCCTCCGAAACCGGCACCATGCACGATTTCCGCAACACCGACATCCCCACCCACACCACCTACGCCTCCC
>NZ_LR027842.1:3098392-3099763 GCF_900607225.1 [Pseudopropionibacterium] massiliense
ACGGCGGCCCCCTGAACCACCTCCTCGAACATGGGGACCCCGTCGCCACCATGGGGCAGGATTTCCAACACATTCTCCGAGTCCGGGGCGGCCGCACCTCACCCCGCGAGGACGGTTTCATCCTCCCGAGCACATATTGTGAGTGGATTCCACGTCTCTGGATCGAGGATGGCTGCTGGCGCTTTGGACACACCGAGCGCGGCGAGAAGAGATCAGCAGAGATACTGAGCACCGACCGCGACGTGGTATTGCGCTGGACAGGTTTCGAATTGCTGAACGATGTGCGCTTCGACAGGGGCTGGCAACCCGTCCTCACCCACAAAAGCGACCCAGATCTCCTACCCGGATGGCAGGTGGAAGAGCTCTATTACGGTACCTACCGGCACAGTAACCACGGACGCCTGATCGACCCTCACGGCACCCCCCTACCGATGGTCATGCGAACCACTTTCCCTCGTCACAAGGAACTCAACGCGCTCTCGCACCTCATGCCTCTCACCCTCGCACAGGAAATCAACAGTTTCTTGGCAGAGGATGGGGGAAGTCTGCACGACCAGCTCGCCCTGCCGGAAAAATCCTGAATCGTTTTGGGCACAACATCACCATGAGGCTTATTCACAGCCGCTTCGAAGCTGGTTGAGCCGGACCGCGACGAAGGAGCAGTCCGTGTCGAAACCACCAGAACCCGCCACAATTCCCAGGAAACGACCACCAGAGGATTGCGTCAGCCGGCGCGCCGCCTGTGAATAAGCCTCCCTTTGTTCTCAGACCCCGACCGCGAACCACAGGTGGTCCCCTATGGCGCCGCCGTTTACTACGAGAAGTATGTGTGCGCTTCCGAGGAGAACGGGCTGACCTGCTGGAACACCGAAACCGGCCACGGCGCCTTCATGAATCGCGACGGGGTCACCACTTTCTGACCCGAGCCACCGCGCAGCCGACGGGCGCCACGACAGATCGAAGGAAGACCCTCCCCGACCCCTGTGCGGCATCCGCGCGGGGGAAGGCTACCGGGATGGTTCCGCCCCGACGGGCGCCGTTATGCTTGGGGGTGCCGGGTAGGTTGCCCGACGAGGGGTCCGTGGTGGTGTGAGCCGCTGCGAGACCTCCGGTCGTGTCGTCTCCCCCGGGGAGCGCTCGCAGGGGGTTTGACTAGGTGTTTTGCCCCCTGACAACTCAAGAGTGGTGTGTTGTGGAGCCCCGCGAGGCGGAGCGCTCGCAGAGGCTGGTAAAGTTCCTTGTCACCTGACTTGGCTCATGTTTGGTGTTTTTGGGGTTGGAGGGGGTGTTGGCTAGGGGTTTTGGTTGGTGTGGTGTGCACTAATCGGGGGTGTTCTAGCCTGTTGGGGTGAGTCCGTATGTGAGGACGGT
>NZ_LR027842.1:3099772-3149129 GCF_900607225.1 [Pseudopropionibacterium] massiliense
TCCTGACTTGGCTCATGTTTGGTGTTTTTGGGGTTGGAGGGGGTGTTGGCTAGGGGTTTTGGTTGGTGTGGTGTGCACTAATCGGGGGTGTTCTAGCCTGTTGGGGTGAGTCCGTATGTGAGGACGGTGAAGACCGCGTCGGGGGCGACGGCGGTTCAGGTGGTGTGGTCGTCGTCTCGTGGATCGCGGTCGATGGATCACATCGGGTCGGCACACACGCCGGAGGATGTTGAGGTGTTGAAAGCGGTGGCGCGGCAGCGCATGATCGCCGCTGGTCAGGACGAACTCGATTTCGGGGACGGGCAGCCACGACGGCGGGCGCTACCGATCCGGCGGTCGCGGGCAGAGCACTTGTGGAATGCCTTGTCGGTCGGGTTTGAACGACTCGGGTTCGATACCGCCAGTGGTGGTGACGAGGTTTTCAAGCAGTTGGTGCTGGGCCGGTTGATCGAGCCGGCCAGCAAGTTGGAGACCTTGCGGGTGCTCGAAGAGATCGGGGTTCGGCCTTGCGGCTACGCGACGGTGAAGCGTCGGCTCGCCGTGTATGCCGAGCCGGCGTGGCGGCAGCAGATAGCGTCCGCGTGCGCTTGTCACGTCGGGTTGGGGCCTGCCACTTTGGTGTTGTACGACGTGAGCACGCTCTACTTTGAGACTGATGTTGGGGACGGGTTCCGGGAACCCGGATACAGCAAGGAACGCCGCTTGGAACCCCAGATCACCATCGGGTTGTTGACCGACGCGCGGGGGTTCCCGTTGATGGTGGAGGCGTTCGAGGGTAACCGTGCGGAGACGACCACGATCATCCCGTCGCTCCAGGCGTTCCAGGCCGCTCACGCCCTGCCGGAGGTGACGGTGGTGGCTGATGCGGGCATGTTGTCTGACGGGAACCTGCGGGCGTTGTCCGGGGCGGGGTTGCGGTTCATCGTGGGCCAGAAGATCCCCGAGGTCCCCTACATCGTGCGGGAGTGGCTGAAGACCCATTCCGGTCAGCAGCCCCCTGACGGGCTGACCCTGACTCAACCCTGGTCGAGGGGCCCGGCCGGGGCAGCAGTGACAGAGACGATCTACTACCAGTACCGGGCCGACCGAGCACGCCGTACCCTACGCGGTATCAGCGAGCAGGTCAGCAAGGCCGAACGCGTGGTCGCAGGGAAGATCCCGGTGAAACGGAACCGGTTCATCACCCTCACCGGCGCACAGAAATCGGTGAACCGGGACTTGGAGGCCAAAGCCAAAGCGCTGGCTGGCTGGAAGGGATACATCACGAACCTGGCTGACCCGAGGCCGGAGTACGTGATCGGCGCCTACCACCAGTTGTGGCAGATCGAGAAGTCGTTCCGGATGAGCAAATCCGATCTGAAAGCCCGCCCGATCCACCACCACTTGAAAGACTCGATCGAGGCCCACCTCACCATCGTGTTCGCCGCCCTCGCCGTCGCTCGCTGGTTGGAGGCCACCACCAAAGTCAGCTTGAAGACCCTGGTCAAAACACTACGCCGCTACCGAACCATCGACATCCAAGCCGGCGACGCCATCGTCACCGCTGAAGACCCCATCCCCAACAACATCCAAACCTGGCTCGACGCCATCCACAACACCCGGGAACGACACTAAATGAGCCAAGTCAGGAGGCGGAGCGCTCGCAGAGGCTGGTAAAGTTCCTTGTCAGGACCGCCTTCCGAGGCGAGCCATTGTTCCGGTCTTCCAGACCGGACTTCATTGAGATCACCCGCACGCCACAAAAGGCTCTGCGCAGAGCCGGATTGATTGTTCCGGTCTTCCAGACCGGATTTCATTGAGACCCGTAGTTCAGGCCGATCTCGCCGTAGATCTGCACCATTGAGGCTTATTCACAGGATGCTGGTTGAGCCAGCTCGTGAGCGCCAGCGAACGGCTGTGTCGAAACCACCACGCAGCCGAGAAGCACACTCGGACCCCGGATTCCTCAGACACCTATGGGGTGGTTTCGACACGGACTGCTCCTCCGTCGCGGTCCGGCTCAACCAGCTTCGGAGAGACCATGAATAAGCCTCCATGACATGAACGACCCGAGTCGTGGGGTTCCGTCAGGTGCTCGATAGGAAGCCAGTACTTCGTCGTAGGGCAGGCGGATCAGATGGGAGTACTCAACGAGGGTCCGACACTGCGGAAAAACGGTTCTCAAAGTCATGGGGATCTGTTCGCCTTCCAGGATCAGGCTTCCCGTCAGTGCGGTCCGTTGAACAAGTTTCCACTCGGGGCCAAGAGTTTCGATGGCATCGGGCAGAACGATCGGGGGCAGCTCCAGCGCCGCTCGGGCATCGATCGCGATCCGGCTGGCCGCCCACTTGTAGACGAGCTGATCATGCGGGCTCCACATGGTTGGAACGCGTTCACGGCCTCGCTCACCGTACCCGTAGAACCATTCATCGTCCACGTTCCACAGGTGGTGCGAGTAGAATCCGCCATTCCACGTCATGGAGTTTCCACCGAAGGTTTCCGCCACCTGAGCTCCGGCTTCGGATGCGTAGGCAACCAGTTCTTCCATGATGGACATCAGGCGTCTCCTTCCAGAATGCGCAGGTCAATGCATTCTTCGGCCGTCAAGAGAACTTCACCGATTTGGAAGATCACCTGACGGGCACCACCAGGTTGGCCGAACCAGGGGGGAACGATGCTGGTCACCAGCCTCACCTCGGGCGGCAGATCCAACAGCCGATACCGGTAGTAAGGTTCCTTCACCACATCGGGTGGAAGGGAGCGTTGTTCGAAGGAATAAGGTTTCGGACCGGGAACCGCGCAGAAATAACTACCACGCGGGTCGCCCACTTGATCGAGACGATCGCCGTACTGCGCGACGTATTCCAGCACGGCCGGGTTGTGGCGCCGGGGTCCGGGGTCGACGGCCTCGCACAGCAACCCACCGTCCTCGGAGAGGAAGGAATCGACCACTTGGTCCAGTCTCAGGTTCATCAGATGCGACAGCACGTCCAGCGCGTGAGGTCGGTGCCCGCGCAGGATCAATTCGGTTCCAGACCCCGTGAACCCTGTCAGGATCCCGTGGGTTCCCAGCTGTTGCCGGCTCCAGCCGGGTGCCGTCCCCGCTTCCCAGTGTCCGGTCATGATCTGTGGCCAACCCCTGCCACGCCGCACATCGTTCAACCACCCGAAGGCCATCCACCGCAGCACCAGGCCCAGTTCAGGGCTGACGATTTCTGCAGTGCGTTGCTCGCCACGTTCGGTGTGGCCAAAGCACCAGCAGCCGTCCTCGATCCAGAGGTGGGAGACCCATCCGATCTCCGTGGCGTGAAAACCGTCCTCGTCAGGAACCATCCGGAGCCCACGGGCGGTCACCATGTGTTGAAAGGCCTCTTCCGTGATCGCCGCCGGGTCCCCCGTCCCCGCCACGTGCTCCAGGGCACCGCCGTTCGGGGCGAGGTAGGAGTCCAGGACCTGGTCGGGGCTCAGGTCCATCAGGTGGGACAGAACCGCCACCTCGACGGCGTCCGGAAGAGCGGTGAGCATTCGCACATCAACCGGCTCCCCGCCCGGACGAACCGGTCTTGCCCACACCCGAATGTTCGCGGTCTCAGAGGTTGATGGCTCCGGAACCGGCTCAACACCCCACCCCCATGCGATTGCCGGTGCCGCCCGCAGCGGAAGCAGCCACGGCCATCCCTGTTCACGGCGGTACCGGTTGGCGACGCGACAGACCAACCACCGCAGCGCCACATCACGATCCGCAGTGATCAGGGCAGCGACGCGCTTCTGATCCACTCGGTCCAGATGACCGACGTGCCACGCTCCTTCGTCCTCCCAGAACATGACGGTACGAGCGTTTCGTTCGCCCCCTATGAGCAGACCATCCTCACGGTCGTGCACCGGCACACCCACATCGTTCAGGGCACGGCTCAGGCGCTCCACGCAATCAGGCACGTTCCCGCACCTCCTCCAGGAGACCCATTTCCAGCAGTTCCTCGACGCTGAGCAGGTCTTTCCCGGCGTCGCGGAACAGCACCTGGCGCCCCCCACCACGGGCCCCATGGGCGGGAACCACCCGCCCGGTCTCGATCCGCCACGCGGGTGGCAGTTCCTCACCGGTCAATCGGTACCGGTGGTAGGGCAGCCCGGTCGCGGTCGGTTCGAGGGAACGTTCCGCGAAGACGACGGGGCGCGGAGCGTCGACCCCGAAGAGGTACGCGCCGCGTGGCTCTCCGACGCGGTCCATCCGGGACCCGTATTTCTCCACGTACTCCCCGGTCCGCCAAAAAGTCTCAACGCTCGCGGGATCCATGCCGTCCCTCACCGCGCCATCGCCCTCGTAGGGCCAGATGCTGTCGCCGTTGGCGTCGCGACAGTCGGCGATCCACTGGTTGTAGGAGCGAGGCTCGCCTTCCGCTCCGGCACCGAAGTGCCACCGCGGATCGTCGATCAAACCAGAGCTGTCCTTCATGGTTCTCCAGGGTTCGTCTTTCCGGAACTGGGGGACCACACAACAGTAGCGTCATCGCATGGAGTCGGATTCGCGGACCACGCACCAACCCGTGGCCCCATGCTCAGGGCAAGACCGAGTGGATGCTCACACATGACGGGCCCCGGCGACCTACCTGGTCGTCGGGGCCCGTCGTCACCGGCTCAGGCCGGGGTGGTCACTCCTCGCGCTGGAAGCTCATCGTCGCGGCGTACGCGCCGGACTCCGAGGGCCACCGGGTGGTGATGGCCTTGGCGCGGGTGTAGAAGTGCACACCCTCGGGGCCGTGGATGTGGGTGTCGCCCAGCAGCGATTCCTTCCAGCCGCCGAACGAGTAGTAGGCCACCGGGGTGGGGATGGGCACGTTGACGCCCACCATGCCGGCTTCGACGTCCAGCTGGAAACGCCGGGCGTAGCCACCGTCGTTGGTGAAGATCGCCGCGCCGTTGCCGAACTCGCTGGCGTTGACGATCTCGATAGCTTCCGCGTAGTTCTCGGCGTCGACAATGCACAGCACCGGGCCGAAGATCTCCTCCTTGTAGGCGGGGGCGTCGAGCGGGACGTGGGTGAGGATGGTGGGGCCGAGCCAGAAGCCGCCCTCGTAGCCCTCGACCTTCAGGCCGCGGCCGTCGAGCGCCACTTTCGCGCCGCGCTTCTCGGCGTCGTCGATGAGACCGACGATGCGGTCGCGGGCCTTGGCGGTGATGACCGGACCCATCTGGACGCCCTCGTCGAGGCCGAAACCGACCTTGATCTTCGCGCCATTGGCGGCGACCAGTTCGGCGAGCTTGTCGGCGATGCCACCGACGGCCACCACGACGGGCAGCGCCATGCAGCGTTCACCTGCCGCACCGAAGGCGGCGGCGGAGATGTGCTGGGCGGCGAATTCGAGGTCCGCGTCGGGCAGGACGATGGCGTGGTTGTTGGCGCCGCCAAGGGCCTGGACGCGCTTGCCGTGGGCGACACCGGTGTCCTGGATGACGTGCGCCACCGGGGTGGAGCCGACGAAGGAGATGGCGTCGATCCCGGGGTGGGTGAGGATGTTGGAGACCAGGTTGCGGTCGCCAGCGAGGACGTTGAACACGCCGTCGGGCAGGCCGGCCTCCTTGTAGAGGCGGGCGATGATCAGCGACGCGGTGGGGGTGGGAGGCGGGCTTCAGGATGAAGGCGTTGCCGGCGGCCACGGCGATGGGGTGCATCCACATCGGCACCATGACGGGGAAGTTGAAGGGGCAGATGCCGGCGACCACGCCGACGGGCTGGCGGATGGTGTGGATGTCGACGCCGGTGGAGATGTCGAAGGAGTACTCGCCCTTCAGGGCGACGTTGATGCCGCAGGCGAAGTCGAGGGTTTCGCGGCCACGCTGGATCTCACCGATGGCGTCGGAGTAGTCCTTGCCGTGCTCCTCGACGATCGCCTTGGCCAGCTCGTCCTGGTGGGCCAGCACCAGTTCGCGCATCTTGAACATGATGGCGGTGCGCTTGGCGAGGGAAACCTTGGCCCACTTCTTCTGGGCCGCCTTGGCGCTGGCGACGGCGTGGTCGAGGTCGGCCGGGCTGGCGGATATCAGTTCACCGACGACCTTGCCGGTGGCGGGGTTCTCGACGGGGATCGTGTGGGAAGGCTGGCCCTCGTAGGGGGCGCCGTCGATCCAGTGGGTGATTGTGGTCATGTACCTCTCCCTGGTTTCTGGGGCGTTCAGGCTGGTCCGGCGGATTGCTTCGTCCCCCACCGGCAGCAGTGCCGACTGCACCGCGTTTGGGTCCGTCCAGTCCGCTGGCCCGACGGCCGGAACCGCCGGGAGCTTTGTACATACAATAACCCTCCCGCGCGGTATGCGCCAGCCTGCCGCGATCGGGGCCGCCGGGGCGGGCCGGGTCCGGGCGGATCGCCGTCGCGGATCGTAGAAACTTGTATTGACAACCGGCGTGGCTTTTCATGAGAACTTCCTCATGAAGGTCTGCGCGATTCCTCATCCACATGGGGTTCACTTGAATCACGCGGAAGGAGAAGCAAAATGAAGTCGGAACGAACCCGTCTCACCCTCACCCTGGTGGGCATAAGCGCCGCGGGGCTGCTGACGGCGGGGTTGCTGTTCCAGCTCGCGCACCCGACGGAACCCGAGCTGACCTCACCGGCCATCGTCGTCTCCTCCGGGGCCGCCACCCCATCACCGGAGCCGTCGCCCGGCGATTCCCCGTCGCCTGCGGAGGCTTCCTCGCTCGAACCGACGGGTCCCGCCGCGACGGAGACCACCGTGGCCACCACGTCATCGGGCGACAGTACGTCATCGGCAACGACCCGGACCACGAGCAACCCGACCACCACGAGCCGCACGAGGACCACCACGGTGGCGCCCGCGACCCCGAAGAAGGTCGACAGCGACGATGACGATGATGACGACGACAGGAAGACCACGACGCGGACGACCACGAGGGACAGCGACGACGATGGCGACGATCGGGACGACGACTGACCGCTGATCCCGGTTCGCCGCTCCTGCTCCGGGATCAAGGACTCGGAGACAAGCTCCACGCCTCACCGGCCCCACTATCCTGTTGTCAGGGCAGCGCCGGAGGGAGCCAAGGATGTCGAAACGGTCCACGCGATCATTCGACCCCGGCACGTCGGCGTGGTGGCTGCTTCCGCCGCTCGTCGGAACCGTTGCAGGCTCCACGATCCCCCTCCTCGGCGGTTCGTGGATCGCGCTCGCCCTGGGATTCGCCGCAGGCGTTGTCGCGGATTTCACACCGCCGGTCAGGACCTGGATCTCGACGCGGGCGCTCAATGCATGGATCGCCGATGTGTCCGGGGATTCCGGCCCGATCGGCAAAGCAGACCTGAACTCGCTGCGCATTCACAGGTCCGACAGGAAAATCGATGAGTACGTCCGCCGCGATGCGCACGAACGGCTTCACGATCTTGTGAAGGAACGCGCCCCGTCCTGGTGGAGGGCCCGTCCATGGCGGGCAAGACCCGCCTCGTGGTCGAGGTGCTCCGCGCGGGCTGGTCCGACGCCCGCGTCCTGTTCCCCAAGAGCGAGGACGACGTGGAGAAGCTGCTGAAAAAGTGGCGAAGACCCGTTCGCGGCGCCATCATTTTCCTCGACGAACTGGAACGCTTCCTGGGTAAAGAGGAGTTCACGCTCGGGGTCCTGAACACGTGGACCGATGATTCCTGCACCGTGGTGGCCACCACGACCCGCATGAACTACACCAGATGGCGCGCAGAGCTGGACAGCAAGTTCCCCGGCTGGGAGATCGTCAATAGATTCCGCCCGCTCCCCCTCGAAGCCAAGCTGTCCGACGACGAACTGGAGGCGGTGGGAACCACGAGCTACGCCAAGGATCTGGCATCCATTGAGCAGCTCGGGCTCGGTCGCGTGCTCGGCAGGGCCGAGGACATACGCCGACGGTTCACGTCGGCGCTCGACAGCCACAAGGGGCGGGCCGGCCTGGTGAAGGCCGCGGCGGACTGGAGCCGCGTCGGCCTGGGGTCCGCGAGCAAAGAGGCCCTCCTCACGCTGGCGAAAGCCTACGACGACGATCTCTGGGAGGATCCCGACTGGGAGTCAGAATGGTCCTGGGTGATCGGCAAAACCACCGATGCGCCACTCGTGCTGCGCACCGGCAAGGACTCCTGGGAAGCCCTGGACCTCATAGCGGAGGAGGCGGACTGGCCCCTGACCGAGACCACGCTGACGACCATGGCCACCTGCCCGCACACAGCACTCCAAGCCGTGATCCTGGTTTTTGAAATGTTCTCCAGGAACCTGTCCATAGGGGATAGAGCAACAGAAAGCCTCTTGCAGGAAATAGCAAAGCTTTTGAAGCAACCTACTTCCGCAAATCCTTTCGCCACTAGTTTGCTTAAAAATATTCACGACGACCACAACCGCGCAGAAAACCGCTACAAACAAGCGATCAAAACCGACCCCAACAACACCGACGCCCTCCACAGCTACGCTAATTTCCTCACAAACATTCGCCACGACCACGACCGCGCAGATGAACTCTACCGATACGCCATCAAAACCGACCCCGAAAACACCGACACCCTCCACAGCTACGCTAATTTCCTCACAAACATTCGCCACGACCACGACCGCGCAGAAGAACTCTACAAAAGAGGCCTCAACATCAAGCTGAAAAACGCAAAGAAGCTCAGAAAAATTCAGCATAAGAACAAGCAGGGTGAGGAACTATACAAACAAGCCCTCGCTATCGACTTCAACAAAGCCAAAACCCTCAGAAACTACGCCCACCTTATGTTCATGACAGAGCAGGACGAGAAGGGGGTGGAGTTTGCGGAGCGCGCACTGGAACTTGCTGAGCAGGGTGAAGAAGCGCTGTGTGCGGAGTGTCACTTCTACTTATTCATGCACTCCCCGCGGCACCGGATCACGTCGGGGCGGGCACTCAAGGCCCTCTTGGCCGATGGGGTCACGACCGGCGACTGGTCGTTTGAGGGGAACCTGGAACGCCTCAGACAGGAGGAAGACCCCCGGTACGAGCTCGCCCGGGCGGTCGCCGAGGCGCTGCGGAACGGCGATACGAGCGCCTTGGATGACTTCGAGGAATGGCGCGACCTCGATCTCCCGGACCGGGAGGAATAGCTCGGGCGGTTTCGGTTTCGGCACGGGCTTTCGCCCAGGGGCTCACGGCCCGGCTCAACCAGCTTCCAACCGGCACGAACCACTCAGCCGGTTTCGCCCCCGGCTCAACCGGCTTCGTGCGGGCAGCCCGGGGCGCCGGTCAGGTGGCGAGGACCCATGCCGCGGCGGCCCAGGCCTCGGTTTCCAGCGACCGCTCCGCCTCGGGTGGGGGTGGGTCCTCCCACTCGGGCGGGGGTTCGGGATCCCGGGGCCGGGGTGGGGGATGCGATGCGGATGGTTCCCTGCGCGGTGACCAGGTACTGGTATCCGGCTGGGGAGATCCAGTGGAAGATGCCCGGTTCGGGTTGGGTCAGGTGCCAGCCGCCGTGGGTTTTCACCCGGTGCGTGAATCTCGACAACGGGCCGAGGTTTCCCCACCTGGTCTGTCCCGGACCGCCGTCGTCGGCGTAGGGGATGGTGTGGTCCAGGTCGCAGCTCCGTGACGGCGTCGCCCCGTAGGGGAACACGTCGTGCGGCATGAGGGTTTCGACCGCCGTGCGCAGCGACACGGAAGGACGGTGCGGGGTCTCGGGGCTGATGGCCCAGGGATCCACGACGGGCCGGACCGTCACCCGCGAACCGGCCAGGAACCCGGGGAGCCGGGAGGTCAGGAGCGCCCCCCAGCGCTCCACCACGGCTGCACCCGATGCGACAGGACTCGAACCTGCGATCCCGCCGACCTCCTCCGTCGGCTCCACGAGCCTGAGGGCGGGGTCGGTGGCGTTCACGTGCACCACCACGGTGGCCGCGGGCAGCGCGTCCTGACCGCTCACCCGCCGGGCCAGAACACCGACCGCGGCAGCGCGCCGCTGCCTCAGGTCACCCTCCTCCGCGGGCAGGGTCCGGGCGACAGCAGTGAGGGCGTGATCGAACGCGACACCGTCGGCGGCGTCCACGATCCCCCAGATCGTGCAGTGCCCATCGGTGATCCCGGAGACCTCCACGTCCCGGCGGTGGCGTTCCGCCTCGGCCCGCTCCGCGGCGACCGCGGGATCGGCCTCCACGATCCACCGATCAATGTGCTTGAGGATCCGCTGCCACGACCAGACCTTCATCGCCCAGGCAAGCTGCCGATCCAGCCACTCCACCGCCTTCACGCCCAGCACGGCGGCCCGGTTGGTGACGTCAACCACCTGCCACCACCGCAGCTCCCCGCCCAGGAAGGCCTCCCACAGCCGCGGGAACCTGAAGCGCACATCCAGCACGTCGGCGATCCTCTGCAACGCCGAGCCGGTGGAGATCCCGAGGATCCCGGCGATCTCGGCGGCAAGGAACTCCCCCACCCCGGGGGTGCCCGCGTGACCGGGAAAGATCACGCGCTCCATGCCCTCGAACACCGCTTCCTGATCAACCTCGTAGAGTTCGGCGGCCTTCGCCACGGCCACCATCGCGGCGACCTCGGCGGCCCGGGCATGGCGATTCGCCTCATCAAGCGCGGCAAAAGCCTCCGCCACACACCCGGGAACCATCTCGAACATACATACGATTATATCCAACCCCACCCACACATAGAAGATATGTTCGATAACAGTTCGATAACTTCTCTCAGGGTTGGACTGCGGTCGCCGCGGTTTCGACACGACCCGCTCGATACGCCACCAGGCCTTGTTCACGGGCGGCGCGCCTGTCAGCAAAATCCCTGGTCAAGACACACTTGAAGATAGCTGTGAGTAAACCTGAACCATATTTCAGATATCTCATTGCTACCCACAAAACCATGTCAGTCCATTTATTGTTGTGCGAGTGTGTTGGTGACCCAGGTGGTGATGGGGTTGGTTTTGGTGCGGATTCCGGTGTCGTGGGTGCCGTTGGGGTCGTACCAGAGGGTGGTGTTTCCGCCGAGTGTTCGGGAGCGAAGCGCCCACGTGAGTCCTTGGCGGGGGTTGACGCGGGCGTCTTTGGCGGAGATGACTATCAGGGTTGGGGGGGGGTGGTGGTGAGTTTGCGTAGGAGAGTTTCTCGAGGGCGTGTCGGTGGTGGGGGTTGTGCTGGGGGTCGCCCCATTCGTCTCGATCGGCTTGTTCGGTGAGCGAGGGGTGACGGAGGAGCGATTCGAGGGGGTCTATGTAGCCGTTGACGATCACGGCGGCGTCGATGGGCGCTGTGCAATCGGCGAGCAGTGATGCGGTGAGGAATCCTCCGGCTGATGCGCCGATGACGCATATTGTGGTGGCGGTTGCTGCTCCTCGTCCCGAGCGCAACCACTCAACTGCTGTGACGGCATCGAGTAGGGAGCGGTCGCGTCTGTCCTGGGAGCCGGCGTGGTGGCGTTGGGGGTCTCCTCCTCCTCGGACGTGGGGGGTTGCTACGGCGTAGCCGCGGTCCAGCCAGTGGCTGAGTTCTGGGTCGGCGTCGAGGTCGATGTCGATTCCATAGGCTCCGTAGACCATGACGATGACCGGTCCGTGGAAGGTGGTTGATTCTCCGCGCCATCGGATGTCGAGGTCGAACTGGTATCCGTCCGGGGATGTGATGCGTTCACGGGCGAAGTGAACGTCCACCCCAATCTTGTTCGACGGGTTGAGCACCCGTCCGGTGGGGTCGAGATACCAGATGACAGGCGGTGCCCCTGTTCTCAGTTCTGCGACAGCAAAGCCGACCGATGACGCACAGATATTCAAGTTCAGGGCAAATGTTCCCGGCGAGCTGAGCACGGGTTCAGGTTCCTCAAAGATCTGCGATGAATTCGCCATCGGCACCAGACAGAGGCTTTCTATCCGGTCGTGCGCATCGGCATGCTTTATATGCGCCAGCAAAGAACCGTCGCTGCCGATGACACGACGAACTTCTCCCTGCCCTATTGCCACTCGCCGCGTTTCCTGCACTCGGCCATGCGTGAACTCACTGACATCGATGTGCCACTGCTCACCTTCATTGGTTGCCTGGACCAGCACTGCTTTGTCATCGAGAAGCGCGACGTCAATGAGAGCGGAGACATGCGCTGGAACAGGAGTGAGTATAGTCTGCGGCTCCTGCGGATTGGCGAGGTCGAAGATCTGCCAGATTCTGTTGCTGCGAACGCCGTGACCGACTTTGACGAAACGCCGCACAGAGCACGCCTCGACTTTCACTCCGGCGGCGGGTCCCTCGGCAAGTACCCGCGGAGGATCATCCAGACGGGTCGTGGTGACCGGCAGCAGGCGGGCCCTGGCCCTGCCCGGCTTGCTGGGATGCGGTTCCACGAACACTACAACCGGCGATTCTGCCTGACACAACACTGCTTCGGGATACACCCCAGCGATCACGAGCCTCGGTTCAACAACGTCACACTCATGGACGGCCACCGCGTAGCGTTCCCGTTCGGGGTCACGCAGAAGACGACACCACCACCCCAACATCGGAAAGATGTCACGATTCTCTGTCTCCCAGCCCGGCAGCTCCTCGATATCGGTTTCCGCAAAAACCACAGGTGCATCAACCGGATGCTGCTCCACCGGATCCGAGATCAACTGTCCGACCACGTCCCCGCCACTTCCCATGCTCAGACGCAACCAGCCCCCAGGCAATGGAACCATCTCAACATGATCCTCAGGGACTTGTGTATCGTCACCGTTTTGGTTGCTCTCGAGTGTGGTGACGTCTTGGCCGTGTTCTGTCAGCAACTGCATGAGCGTGGCGTCATCAACTTCCATCCACTGACTCCACGAAGAGGAAGAACCACCCACAACCGGACCTACAGGAATATCCATCACATCCCTCTCACACGTCACAACTCATCGACACATTCACCAGCGAATTCCTTGACCACGACACGCTCAGGGTTGCCCGTGAACAACACCCCCCTTGTTCATCAGGCTGCGACAAGGGAGCGGAACAGTGCGGAACGTCGGTGTACCTCGGCGGGCGGTCCGAACTCAACCAACCGCCCCTTGTCGAGTACGAGGACCAGGTCGGCGATGTTCATGCCGAAGTGGCCGTGTCCGGCAGCGAAGGTGGTGATCCCTCCCATCGTGGTTCGGATGAGGTTCATGATCTGTTCCCGGTTCAGGACGTCGAGCCCGGAGGTGATCTCGTCCAGCAGGAGCATCCGTGGCTGACCGACAAGGGTTCTGGCTATCGCCAATCGCTGCCGCTCCCCACCGGAGAAGGCATACGCCGATTCCCCCACCGGGGTGTCCAACCCGCCCTCGCGAGCACTGATCGTCTCACCCAAACCAACCTGATGAATGATCTCCCAACACCGGTCATCATCAATGTCGCGTCCCAACAACAGGTTGTCACGCACGGTTCCGCTGAACAACGGACACGCCTGCTCGATGTAACCGACCTGACGCCGGTACTCATCATCATCATGTTCACCAAGCGGCACCCGATCCACCATGATCGCCCCCTCAGTAGGAACAATGAACTTCTCCAACAACGACAATACCGTCGACTTACCCGAACCCGACGAACCAGTCATCGCCACCCACGAACCAGCCGGAACACTGAACGTCACCCCCGCCAACGCGTACTCACGATTCCCACCCGCTTGCGGGTACCGCACCGACACATCACGGAAACCAACCTCACCCACCAAACCAGCCCTCACAGGCACACCACCAACCTGGGCGGCAACTGGCTGCTTAATCTGGATCCGGGATGCGGGTTGATCGGTCACGGCGCGCAGGTCGATGATCCGCTGCAAAGCCCCCAAACACTCTGCCATATCCATCACAGTTCCCGCACTCCCAGTAATCGGAGTGATGATCAGCATCATGTACATGAAAAACGACACCAGCTGCTCAACAGACAAAACCCCCGCCTGCACCCGCACCACCGCGATACACACAATCACCAAGAGCGTCGCCTGCACACAAATCGTGACCACCGGAGACATAAAAGCATGTGCCCTGGCACCTCGATTCGACGCCTCGAGAAGCTCACCACTCGACTTATCCAAACGCCGCACAGCAAACCTATCAGCCACGAAAGCCCTCAACGTCAACACCGAATCCAACGCCCTGGTCACCTCCGCAACATACGCCCCCTGAGCCTCCTGACGACGGAACGAAAACGACGTCAACCTATTCGAAATGACAATGATGAAAACCAAACACACCACCGTCAAACCAACCGCAGAAACAGTGAGCACCGGATCCAACACAGCCATCTGGAACAACGCCCCCACCACCATCACAACCCCACCCAAAGCCTGCACAGGCCCCTGACTGAAAACCTTACTCAAATGCTCCGAATCAATGCTGCACCGAGCAACCAAATCAGCCGTCGGATGTTGCACAAGCTTATCCGCAGGAACCCGCAACGCAATCGCAGCAGACTCATCCCGAAAAACACGAACCGTACGATTACCAGCCTTCGCACCCACAACATTCACAACAGCCGTAATCCCGGAAGCAAAAACAGCCAACCCAGCCAGAACCAGCCCATACGGAAGCGCAGCCAAAAACCCCTCACCCTGCAACACCCCCACAATCGACCCCGCCAACAAAGGCTGCGCCAACGACACAAGAGACGACAAAACCGTACCAACAAAAATCAGAACCAACGCCCCCGGCTCCAACCGCAAAACCCCCACCAAACGACGAAGACGGCTCTTTGGTGGATCGGCAAGGAACATTGCGACTGGCCCATCACCCTGAGAACGACCACGCGACTGCTTGTTGGGAGCTGAGTTCCAAGATTCCTCGATCGATGGAATTCGAGATTCCGGCGGATTCCGGGAATTTTCAGACATAGCGCGCCGGGGAACCAGGCCGCGGCCAAACGAGTCCACACGGAACGGGTCCAGACGTTTCGCAAAACTCGAAGCAGCAACCATTCCCCTGTCCTTACCCATCACTCCGCCTCAAATCAACTGAACAATCTTTAGAATGTCGCTCATTGAAGGTTGATTGGGCGGCGAAACATCACTCTCGCCGCCCAATCCACCACAGAATTCAGCAAAAGATCCAACTAGTACACGACGGCATACACCAGACAAGACTGGCATCTCGCGACGATGGGTAGCAGCGCTTATTTGACGCCTCGACGGCGCCAGCCTGAAGATTCAAAACGGTAGCCATAGTTGTCAACTCCTTACGATTAGCTTTGAGTGCTGATTTATGCTACGCTCAGCGAAAACTTATTTCCTTATCAATCAACTCATTGCAGTGTTCACTGAACTGGGGCAGGAGGGGGCGGCAAACAATCTTTACCACCCCCTCCTGCTCATCATCTGCCAAAAACAGAAATCATTAGGGATAGATACTGATTTTCAGCAGATACCGTTACTTGGCTTAACCAAGCGTCTAGAAGCAGATTTCTATCTGCTATCTACTTGGCGCACATGGATACAACTGTGGTGATCACCCCCAGCAGACCCAGCTCACTTTCGACCTAACGCACCACACCATGCTCGAGTCAGTGGACCTCTTGGTTTCCTGGGTCAGCTCGACGGCGTCAGCCTGAAGATTGAGAACGTTAGCCATAGTTGTCAACTCCTTACGATTAGCTTTGAGTGCTGATTTATGCTACGCTCAGCGAAAACTTATTTCCTTATCAATCAACTCATTGCAGTGTTCACTGAACTGGGGCAGGAGGGGGCGGCAAACAATCTTTACCACCCCCTCCTGCTCATCATCTGCCAAAAACAGAAATCATTAGGGATAGATACTGATTTTCAGCAGATACCGTTACTTGGCTTAACCAAGCGTCTAGAAGCAGATTTCTATCTGCTATCTACTTGGCGCACATGGATACAACTGTGGTGATCACCCCCAGCAGACCCAGCTCACTTTCGACCTAACGCACCACACCATGCTCGAGTCAGTGGACCTCTTGGTTTCCTGGGTCAGCTCGACGGCGTCAGCCTGAAGATTGAGAACGTTAGCCATGGTTGTCACCTCCTCTCACAGGGTTTTAGTGTTGGATTGGGTAGCTCGCCACATCCCTCGTGTTGAGGGATGGGGAGCTAGTGACTCGGTACGACCCCGACGAGGTCGCGTGTTTCCGAGCCAAGCTGTGAAATTGCCGATTGCTGTAACAGGCTGGCGGTACAGGCGCTGATCGGCAGGCCGAGGTAGGGCTGTTGTGACCGGTAGGCGTGCAGGGCCAGCGCGACCCCAGCAGCGCCGGTACCCAGGTCGGAACTGAGACGGATCAGCCCGTCACCGATCACCAGGGCGTGCTCGTCATGGGTCAGGAGGCTGTCGAGCAACAAACCCGCCTGCCGATCGGCCTCTGCCCGGTATTGATCGCCGGCAGCTGTCAGCGTGACCAGGATGCCAGCGCGACCGTGATCCAAACCAGGGTAGATGTAAAACTCCGACGAACAGGCCTCGATGATCCCGTCACGTTCCTGCGATGTCAGTACCGGTTCACCCGTGACGCGTTCAAGCGCTGAAGCGATCAGCAGCACACCTGCAGATCCCCACTCGGTGTAGGGAAGCACCCGGTTCGCTCCTCGATCATCGATCATCACCTCACCAGTAGAAGGGACAGTCACGCACGCATCTAGATCCGCACGCAACCGGACCCTCGCCCTGGCAAGAGGCTCCTCAGCGCCGGTGACGGCATGGGCGACCAGGTCCGTCAACGCAACCCCGGTCAATCCCCAGAACAAGCCCCGACGACGACACAACGCAGTCCACGCCGATCCGTCCGGAACAAGGCAGGCATCCAACCTGTGGTAGGCCGCAACCGCACGATCCATCAACTCCGAGTCTCCGACCGTTTTCGCGACCTCCAAGGCAGCCAGGATCACTCCCGCCTGACCCGCAGCCAGATCCAACCTGCGACGCCCCAAAGCCGACTCAAGCGCCTTCCCAGCAGCAGCCACAGCATCCCGCTGAACATCATCCCGCTGGGCATCCACCTCACTGAGCGTCAACGCAACACCGGCCACACCGTTCAACAAACCCGGAGCCTCCTGCCCCGGCCATTCCCGAGCGGTCTTACGCAACGCATCCACATCACCATCGGCAGGTTGAACACCAACACGCTGCTGAGCCAACACCACGCCGGCACGCCCGGTCGTGATCACCTCATGAACACCCGCCGTAATCTGGCTGACATCACCAGGAAACGCCCCATCCGGACCAAACTGTCGCGACCACTCAATTCCACTCAACAACCCGGAAATCCCAGAATCCACACTCAGCCGCTGTGATGGCACACCCACAGTGACATCACTGGCCGTCACCGGACGAATACCAGCTGCATAGCGACTCTCCACCAACGCCAACTGCTCAGCCGCCCGTGCACCATACACATCACGAACCCTGTGGCGACACCGCTCCCAAAACGCCGGCGACACCGCTTCGATCTCAAAATCAGAGCAATACAAAAGCATAATGCAACGCGCCACCGCGAACCAGTCAGCCTGCCCAGCATCCGCTGTTTCATCAGCACAATACTCAAACACCCTGACACCAAGCTCACGTTTGGAATCCAACCTGCTGGCATCCTCCAGATCAAGCATCGTCACCGTCCCGTCATCAGAGACCAGCACATTCCCAGGATGAAGATCACCAAACGCCCACCCACGCTGATGAATTGCTTCAACAGTCGTGACGATCTGGTCCACAATACCCACCACCTGACGGGCATACTCCACAGGATCACTTTCCCGTAGGTAGGTGTTCAGCGACATCCACGACGTCAACGTCACACCAGGAATATAATCCACCTCCAAATAGCGATGCTCCCACGCAGTAAACACCCCCCGAAGCTGCTGCACACCCTCCACACCAACAAGATCCCGCAGCACCTCCTCTTCAACTAACTGACGCTGCAACGCACACCGATTCCTGCCATCCAACCCAGCATGCGGCCTGGCCTCCCGCAAAATCCTGACCTCACCATCAGGCAACTCCGCACGATACACCCCACCCGCATTACTGAAACTCAAGGGCTTGATACTCACAAAATCATCCAACCGAGACACACACGACTGTTGCGACGCCTCATACGCAGGCCGAAGGAACTCCGGAACCTCCACTCCATCAGGAATCACAACACGCGGATCACGATGATCCGGAATCAACCGCATATCACGAGGATCGACAATCGAATCGACCGGTTCATCATACACATCAGGAACCCGCGCACCCATAATCGCTCCATACCGAACGAACACAGGAGCATCCGGGACATACCGAAGATCAGACAGGATATAGGGCCCCTCCTGCCCCTTCAGCGCGCTGGCCAAAACGCTCAGCAACTCGCCTAGCTGGCCATCATCATCCGGATAGATCGTAATGAACTTACCCGCCGCACCACGAGCCTGATTCTTCGACGACGATCCGCGCAACTCCGCCAGCGTCGACAAGAACTTAAACGAAACCCCAGCATCCACACACACTCTCGTGGTCCGCGCCAATGTCTCCACCGCACATTCAGGAGTCGCCGACACATGAACCTTCCACCCCTGCAACCGAGGCTCCCAATCCCGAGGCGACCACCCTTCCCAGCCATCCCAGCACTGCACCAACCACCCAGCCGGCAACTCCACCGACTGCAACCGCCGATCCAACAAACCAACCTGCATCTCAGCAAGCGGCCTCGGGCGACCATAAAAAGGCGACCCTTTCGTCGCACCCTGAAGGTGCTCAACACGCACAGCCACAGATATTTCCTCTCTATTGCCTTCCAAGTAAGTTTGACGATTATCCAGACAGCTTGGTCCGTCAAGTTCCGGGCGAATCAAATGAAACAAGCAATTTGATTCTTCACGCGACCAACTCAATTCCAGACCTGACATGGAACCCTGCCTACACAGCCCGGACGGCCTCCGAGCATTTGTTTTGTCTCTTAGTAGCGAATCACGTATTGCAAACTCATGTCATCCGCCGCGGAGCCGTCAAGAGCAACTCGCCCCGGGATCACTCAGACTTCGCTAGATATCTCCATACTTCCACAGCCCTCCTCATGGTTGATATTTCATCTTGCCCCGGCGAAAGCATCATACGCATTACGCCCGGAGCCCCTTGCTCAGCTTTGCTTCTTCACAACAACACACTCTACAAGCCCATGTCAACCCCTGCGAGGCCACTGAGCCAAATTCACACCAAGGTCGCCCATGACTCAGGAAAGATTCCTGCCGACTCCACCCCGCCCACAGCACCTTATTCACTACCCTTAACAAATAATCGCCAGCCAGGCGAATCGTCCTGACTAGGAGTTTACGGGTCACCACACATCTTTTCATTGAAATTTCATCAAATTGATTTCAATGATCAACTTGGCGATCAACCCTTCACTGCGCAACATGATCATAGCACCGGGACATCACCTTTTGTCCCGAGAAGGCTGTTCAGCTGAGCACGAAATGCATACAAGTACCTTAACACTCGTTAACTACTCAGGGGCATCTCAAAGTCACGCGAGTGGCCAATAGTCAATGCAAACGCTGCGGCCGGCACTGTACGTCCGGGCAACCTCGACGACGCAGGCACGACAATTCGCTCCGCCAAACGCGGCAATAGCCGTGCCATACCCCAGGAGCTATATCGAATATACATACGATTATAAAGGACCTTGCTCGCCCATCGAAGACTCATCCGACAACAGCATCGACAATCTCTCCGCGGAGACACCCTCACCATGGTTTCGACACGACCAGCTTGGTGTAAGAAGGTTTCGACACGGCCAGCTTGGGAACCTCCTCACACCAGGCGGTAGCCCATCCCTCGGACTGTTTCGAAGCGTTGTCTGCCCAGTTTGTTGCGCAGGTAGGAGACGTAGACGTCGACGATGTTCGAGCCGGGGTCGAAGTCGAAGCCCCAGACGTTGCTCAGGAGTTGTTCGCGGCTGAGTACCTGGCCCGGGTTGCGCAGGAACACCTCCGCGAGGGTGAACTCGCGGGCCGACAGGTCCACCCACTGGCCGTCGACCTGGGCGCGACGGGTGCGGTAGTCCAGCACCAGGCCGCGATGTTCCAGGTAGTTGACCGTTGTTCTCGCGGGTTCGGGTTCGGTCCTGAGCCGCAGCCGGATCCGGGCCAGCAGTTCCTCGAAGGAGAAAGGTTTCGGCATGTAGTCGTCGGCGCCGCCCTCCAGCCCCGCCACCCGGTCGGCCACCGACGAGCGGGCCGTGAGCATGATCACCGGCGTCGCCACCCCCTGGCCGCGGATGCGTTCCAGCACCTCGAACCCGTCGATGTCCGGCAGCCCGACGTCCAGGATGATCAGCGAGAAGTTGCCGTGCACCGCCAGCGTGGCCCCCATCTCACCGGAGGGCGTGGTCTCGGAGGTGAATCCTGCCGACTTCAACCCCTTGGCTATGAACCCAGCGATCCTGGGTTCGTCCTCGATGATCAATATGCTGCTCACTGTTGTGGTCCCCTCGGTTCGGGAGCACCCTCCGGGAGTGGCCCGATGGGCGTTGCGTGGGGGCTTGCGGGATTCATCGGAATCCGCAGGGTGAACACCGATCCGCCCTTCGGCACGGATTCGATGTCCAGATGCCCGCCGTGAGCTTCCACGATACTGTCGACGATGCTCAGGCCCAGCCCCGACCCCGATGCCCGCTGCACCGCGGCCGTCGTCCGGACGAACCGTTGCCGCACCGCCTTGGTTTCCTCCGGTGTCATGCCGATGCCCTGGTCGCGCACCCACAGCAGCACCGACGTGTCCTCCACCCGCGACCCGATGCCGATCCGGGTTCCCTCGTCGGAATACTTGACGGCGTTGGCCGCGAGCTGGAGCCACGCCTGGGTGATCCGCACCGGGTCCAGCACCGCCCGAACCATCGCGACGTTTTCCAACTGCCAGTCGCGGTTCCCCAGCGCCTTCGACTTCACCAGCACCTGATCGGTCAGTTCGGCGACGTCGCAGCTGGTGGGGGTCACGAAATCGCTCTGGGAGGCCTTCGCGAGCGTGAGGAGGTCGTTGACGAGCACTCCCATGCGGTCGAGTTCGTCGATGGCGAGTTCCCGGGTCTGGATGACGTCGGCGGGGTCGTCGTGGTCGATCAGCTCCAGGTGTCCGCGCACCACCGTGATCGGGGTGCGCAGCTCGTGCCCGACGTCGTCGAGGAGCCGGCGCTGCCCCTCGACCGCGCCCTGCACCCGGTCCAGCATCCGGTTGACGGCCCTCGCCAGGGCGGTCAGGTCGTCGCGACCCCGCACCGGCACGCGGGTGGTGAGGTCGTGTTCATCGATCTGATCGGTGGCGGTCCGAAGCTCCCCGATCGGCCGCAGTAGTCTGCCGACGATCAACCAGGTCGGCGCGATCAGCAACGCCACCGTCAGCACCGCCGCCACCGCGTAGAACGCCATGGACTGCCGCAGCTGGGCCCCCGCCCGATCCAGGTCGATGACGCGCAGCAGGGTGGCGCGGTGATCGCCGATGATCACGCTCGCCACCAGCACCCTGTAGCTCCTCATGGGCGTCCGGACGAACTTGATGACGTTGTCTCCCCCCGACAGGTTGTCCGCGACGGCCGCCAGGAGCTCGGGATCCTGCTCGGGTCTGAGTTCCACGTCCGAGGGGGCGACCAATTGGTGCACACCATCGATGAACCCCGCCTCCCCCGAGTCGGGACTGATGACGCTGCGGCTCATGAAGGTTTCCAACACCTTGGGGGCGGAGTTGAACGGTTCCCCGGTGTCCGGGTCCACCCCCTTGGTGACCAACGCGGCCAGTTCTCCCTCCACGCGCTCCAGCTGGTTCCTGGTGGTCTCCCAGAGATACCGGTTCTGGAGGATCCCGACGATCGCTCCGGAGATGGTCAGCGCGATCCCGGCCACCAGCACGAGCGCGACCATGAACCTGGCGCGGATCGTGAACCCGCCGCGACGCAGAAACCTCCTCATCCCCTCATTCTCGCCCATTCATCATCCCCTGAAAGCCGGTCGGGCCGGGTCGCGACGAAAGATCAGTCCGAGTCGAAACCAGCCCGGGTCACCATGGTTTCGACACGACCAACTTCACCGTCCCAGGCCGTGGTAGTTCCAGCCCGAGGCGCGCCAGCGGGCCGGGTCGAGGGCGTTGCGGCCGTCGATGATGACGGGGCGACGTACCCAGGTCGCGGCCTCGGACGGGTCCAGCTGGACGTAGTCGTCCCACTCGGTGAGCAGCAGCACCAGGTCGGCGTCCCGCAGCGCGCGTCGCGTGTCGGGTTCCGCGACGAGGTCCGGGTGACGGCGGGCCGCGGCGTCGAGGGCCCTGGGGTCGGTGACGCTCACCTGCGCGCCGAGCAGGTGCAGGCGGTGGGCGATGTCGAGGGCGGGCGAGTCGCGGATGTCGTCGCTGTTGGGTTTGAACGCCGCCCCGAGCACGGTGACCCTCGACCCGGGAAGCTGGTCGCCGAGGCTGCGCAGGGCCAGATCGACCACCCGGTCGCGGCGGCGCTGGTTGATGGCGTCGACCTCTCGGAGGAAGGAGACGGCGTCGTGGACGCCGAGTTCCTGGGCGCGGGCGACGAAGGCGCGGATGTCCTTGGGCAGGCAGCCGCCGCCGAACCCGACCCCGGCCCCCAGGAACCGCCGGCCGATGCGGTCGTCGTGTCCGAGGGCCTCGGCCAGGGCGGTGACGTCGCCGCCGGTGGCCTCGCACAGCTCCGCCATCGCGTTGATGAAACTGATCTTGGTGGCCAGGAACGAGTTGGCGGCCACCTTTACCAGTTCCGCCGTCGCGTAGTCGGTGACGATCTGCGGGATGCCGTCGGCCAGCAGCCGGGCGTAGGCCTCGTCGAGCCGGGCGCGTCCCACCTCCGCGCGTGCCGGGTCGGCGGGCAGGCCGTAGACGATGCGGTCGGGGCGGAGGGTGTCGGCGACGGCGAATCCCTCGCGCAGGAACTCCGGGTTCCACACCAGGGCGATGTCCCGTTCCGCCAGCCGGTCCGCCAGGCTCGCGGCGGTGCCGACGGGGACGGTGGACTTGCCCACCACCACCGACCCGGGGGCGGCCCCGGCCAGCAGGGTGCCGATGGCGGCGTCGACGTAGCGCAGATCGGCGGCGCCGGTGGCGGACTGGGGGGTGCCGACGGCGATGAAGTGCAGATCCACGTCGGCCAGGTCGTCGCCGGGGGTGGTGGTGAACCGCAGCCTGCCGGTCGCGAGGACACGGGTGAGCAGCTCCTCGAAACCGGGTTCGTAGAACGGCGCCCGGCCCGCGGACAGCGCCGCCACCCTGGTCCCGTCGACGTCGATGCCGAGCACGTCGTGTCCGAGTTCGGCCATGCATGCGGCGTGAACGGCTCCCAGATAGCCGCAGCCGACAACCGAGATCTTCATGATTTTCTCCTGTTCACGAGGGGATGGTGTCGGAGGCCGCGAGGGTTTCCTCCACCCAGCGGGGCAGCCAGCCGGCCGACCGCGGCCGGAAGGCGTAGACGAAGGCGAGCCGCAGCCGCGCGGCCCGGTGGTAGACGGCGAGGCGACCCGGCGTGGCGGGCAGGGACGCGGCCAGGTCGCCCAGCAGCAGTTCGAGGACGTGGTCGCGATCCTGCGCGCCGAGGCTTCCCTGGGCGTGTCGCAGTTCTACGTGGGCCCACAGGTTCCCCAGGTCGAGGGCCGCTTCGCCGCGGGCCGCGGTGTCGAGGTCCAGCAGGCCGAGGGCGTCACCGTCCCACAGGAGCTGTTTGTCGTGGAGGTCGCGGTGGGTGAGCACCCGGGTGCCGTCGTCACCGGACGTGAGCTGCTGGCAGGTTCCCACGACCTCGGCCCCGAGCCGGTCCAGCAGCGGCAGCGCCCGGTGTTCCCGGGCGCGTTCGAACCACTGCCACAGCACGTTGGCCTCGTCGGCGCCGGTGTGTTCCGGCAGCCCGGCGGGCCGCGAAACCAGGCCGGGCCAGGTCTCGGCGAAACGCCGCCACCCGGGCAGCGCATCGCCGCCGAGACCGTGGAGGGTACGGCCGGGCAGGAGCGCCAGTTCCACCCGCGACGGCGAGTGGGTCAGCACCCGGGCCGCGGCGATCCCGGAGCCGTCGCACAGTTCCGCGACCTGCGAGGACTGCACCGCGACGGCGTTGGCGCGTCCCCGGCGGGTGAACTTGACGGCCCGGTCGTGGGTCAGCACCACGGCGCGGCGGTGGAGCCGGTGCACCACGAGCCTGCCCACGAGGTCGGGGGTCAGTTCCGGGAGTTTCGGGTCGGAGGCGTAGCCGGTGATCCACACCTCCCCTGCCCGGTTGGCCGATCCGGCGCGGAGCTTGCCCGCGGGGGCCGCCAGTTCGAAGGTGATCGAGCCGTTGCGTCCCGGCCAGGCGCGCCGTATTCCGTTGAGCGCACGAACCGTTGACAGGGCCTTCACGTCACAACCTCCAGTGTTCGATCGAGATGCGCCGAGATCTCCTGCTCCCAGTCGCGGGACGCGCGCCTCAGCGAGTCGGCGGCCCGCAGGATCAGCGACGCCGCGACCGCTCGCCGCAGCTGGTCGCCGGGGGGCAGTTGGCCGCCGCCGTCGCGGTAGCCGTCCAGGAAGGCGTCGTCGCCCAGGACCGCGAGGAAGGAGCCCAGGTCGACGGCGCGGGGCGCCAGGCAGGCGCGGTCGAAGTCGGTGAGCCACACCCGGTCGCCGGTGCGGGTGGTGAGCACCTGGTCGGGTGACAGGTCGCCGTGGGACAGCACCGGTATCGCGGAGGCCGCCCCAGGGAACCGCGCGACCACCCGGCGCATCCGCTCCGCCAGGCCGGGGGCCAGTTCGTCGAGCAGGGCGGCGTGGGCCAGGCCCTGGGCGACGGGGTCGGGGGCGCGGAGAGCGAGCGAGCGGGCCAGGTCGTCAGGAACCCCGGCGGCGTGGAGCCGGGCGAGCATCGCCCCTGCGGCGCGGATGGGATCGGGGGTGCTTTGGGTAGGATCGCGGTCAGTGGCGGGATGGTTTCGACACGGGCCGCTCGCTTCGCTCGCAGCCCGGCTCAACCAACTTCCATCAGAATCACTCGCAGGCCGGCTCAACCGGCTTCCGTCAGAGGGCCGGCGCGGTGGGTTTCCGGCGAGGAGGCCGGCCAGGTCCTGGTCGCCGGTGAAGGCGTGGACGCTGACGCCCTCCAGGGTGCCGTCGTCGAGACGGAGGGGGGTCTCGACCACCCCCGCGACGAAACGGTCGAAGGCCACCCCCCTGTCCCGGCTGGTCGCGACCCGCACCACGCGCGTCCCGTCGCGCACCACGAGTCGGCGCAGCGGGTTGTAGCGCAGCACCTGTGACGCCTCCCGGGCCCCGAGTTTCCCGGCCGCGGTGGCAGCTGCGATGCGTGTCAGCAGTTTCGGGTCGGCGGGCAGCGGGCCGGTCTGCACCAGCAGCTCCCCGAGTTCGTGTTCGGCGGTTTCCAGGCCCAGCTCACCGGCTTCCCGGCGGGTCCGGGCGGCCTTGTTGTGGCTGATGGGCCACAGGAAACGCAGCCAGCCGGCCGGCTGGCCGGCGGTGTCGTCGAGGCCGACGACCAGCGAGGTGCGGGGTTTGATCCGCAGCCGGGCGGCCCGGACGGGTCGTCCCGCCTGTTCGCTGAGCCAGCCGGGGTCGAGCACGCGGGCGACGAGTTGTCCGGTGTTCATCGCGAACCTCCGATCCTGATGGAGTCCATGTCGCGGCCGCTGGCCTGCACCCAGGCCCGGAACACGTCGCTGGTGGCGACGAGTTCCTCCGGGGTGGCGTCGAGCCGGATGCGACCGTCCTCGATCCACACCACCCGCGTGGCCCGCAGCGCCACCTCGGCGTCGTGGGTGACGGCCAGGGTGGTGCGGCCCGCGGCGAGGCGGTCGATGGCGTCCAGCACCAGGCTCGCGGCCTCGGGGTCGAGGCCGGTGGTGGCCTCGTCGAGCACCACGACGGGTGAGCAGCGCAGCAGCGCCCGGGCGATCGCGATCCGCTGCCGCTGGCCGCCGGAGAGGGTGCCGCCGCGTTCCCCCACGACGGTTTCGTAGCCGTCGGGTTGTTCCGTGATGAAGTCGTGGGCGTTGGCGGCGCGGGCGGCGTCCTCGACCTCCGCGTCGGTGGCGTCCGCGCGGCCCATGCGGATGTTCTCCCGGATGGTTCCGGTGAACAGCACCGCCTCCTGGTGCAGCAGGGAGACGCTGGCGCGCAGCTGGGTCAGGTCGAGGTCGGTCAGGCGGTGCCCGTCGAGCCGCACGCACCCGGAGACGGGGTCGATGGCCCGCACCAGCAGCGACACGAGGGTGGACTTGCCCGCCCCGGACGGCCCGATGATCGCCACCCGCTCGCCGGGCCGGATGTCCAGGTCGAGGCCGCGCAGCACCTCGACGCCGTCGTACTGCGTGACGACCCGGTCGAACTGCACCGCGCCCGTCACGACGCCGGGCCGCACCGGCATGTCGGGGGTGACGACGTCGGGGGTGATCTCCATCAGGTCGGCGACCCGCTCCCCCGACGCGCTGGCCCGGGCGATGCGGCCCGTGTACTTGGCCATGTCCCGCAGCGGTTTCATGGTGGTGCGCAGGTAGGTGGTGAACAGCACCAGGTCGCCGGGGCTCATCGCGCCCTGCATCACCCGCAGCCCGCCGCCGACCAGCACGATCGCGGTCGCCAGGCCGACGATGACGTCGGTGGCGCGTTCCAGCCGGGCGGCGTAGCGGCGCGACCGCACCCCCTCCCGCAGCGACGTGCGGTTCGCGGAGGTGAAGTTCTGCTCCACCATGCCCTCCAGCCCGTAGGCCTGCACCACGCGGATCGAGGCGAGGGATTCCTGGGCGGTGTTGGCCAGCTGCCCCTCACCCTTGCGGGTCTGCCGGGATGCGTCGGTGATCTTGCGCGACGTCGGGCCCGACGTCACGGCGAATGCGACGATCGCCACCAGCACGACGCCGGCGAGCAGCGGGTCGAGGACGAACATCACCACCACCATCACCAGCAGCGTCGCGACGTTGGCCATCAGCGGCAGCCCGGCGGTGATCGCGACCTCCTGCATCCGGGCGACGTCCCCGACGATCCGCTGCACGGTGTCGGCGCTGCGGTTGCGGGCGTGGAACTGCTGGGACAGGCCCTGGACGTGCCGGAACACGCGGGCCCGCAGCGACGTGGCGGCCCGCGACCCGACCAGCGCGAAACAGATGGTGGCCAGGTAGTTGCTGAGGGCACGCAGCCCCACGATCAGCAGCAGCGCGACACCGCACCCGATCAGCAGCTCGACGCTCGCGGGCTGGTGGGAGACCTTCGCGCCCCGGAACGCCGTGACCGCGTCGACGACGATCTTCAGGGGCCACGGCTCCAGCACCCGGAAGGCCACCTCCAGCAGCAGCGCGAGCACCCCGAACAGGATCAGGGTGCGGTGCGGGGCGACGTCGGGCGCGACCAGCTTCAGGCTGCGCCGCATCGAGGGTTTGTCGCGGTCAGCCATCGGAGTTCCCGTCGCCGGCCAGCGCGAGGATGCGGTCGACGGCACCGGCCCAGCTGTGTTTCTCCTCGGCCTGCATTCGTCCCCGCCACCCCAGCCTGCCGCGGAGCACGGGGTCGGCTGCGAGGGTGTCGATGGCGGCGGCCAGCGCGGCCGGGTCGGAGGGTGGCACCAGGGTGCCCAGCTCACTGAGGATCTGCGGCAGCTGCCCGACGGCGGAGGCCACCACCGGCAGCCCGGCCGCCAGGTATTCGTAGACCTTCAGGGGTGAGAAGTACTGCTGTTGTTCGCCGCCGAGATCGGGGTAGGGGGCCACTCCGATGGCGGATCCGGCGAGCTGCCCCGGCATGTCGGCGGGGGCGACGGCGCCGCGGAAGTCCACGTCGATCCCGAGGGCCGCGGCCTGGTTCTCCAGGGCGGCCCGTTCGGGTCCGTCGCCGATGATCCGCAGCTTCCAGGGCCGTTTGGCCAGGGCGGCGGCGGCCAGCAGGTCGGCGACGCCGTGCCACGGTTTGAGGGTGCCGACGAAGGTCACCACCGGGTCGCCGACGTCCTCGGGCCGCGGAACGATGCGGGTGATGCTGACGCCGTTGGGGACGGTGTGGACGCTCTCCGAGCCGGTGCGTTCCCGCACCCAGTCGCGGACGGGATCGGAGACCGCGACGGTGGCGGTGGCGGCCGCCACCTGACGGGTCAGCGCGTTCCCGGCGGCCTCCTCGTCGACGAGCACGCGGTGGGTGCGCTGCTCCTCGATGAGGGGGGCGTTGACCTCCAGGATCCCGGCTGCCCCGGTGGCGTCGGCCACCTCGGCGAGCGCGGTGCTGAACAGCGAGTAGCGCTCGTAGACCAGGTCGGCGCCGCAGGCGATGATGCGCGCCGCGATCCGCGCGGAGGTCTCCTGCTGGGCGCGTTCCCTGGCCCCGGGGTCGTCGGCGTCGATGCGGGTCTCGATCACCTCCAGGCCGGCCAGGTCGTCGGGGATGTCGCTGCCGGCGCGGGTGGTGTGGACGGTGACGTCGTGTCCGCGGCGGAGCAGTTCCCGCACCACCTCCTGGATGTGCACGGAGGCACCTTTCGTGCCGAAGACGGGGATTCCGGGATCGACGGTGACGTAGGCGATTCTCATCGGTTTCCTCCCTCCCACGCGGAGAGCGTTGCCGCCTGGCGGCGGCTGTTGAACTGTTCCTCGATCAGCGCCCGGGCGTTGCGGGCGAGGGTGACCACGGGCACCCGGCCCGATGCCAGCTCGGCCAGGGAACGGGTCAGGGCGGCGACGTCCCCGGGTTCGATGAGGATGCCGGTGAGGCCGTCGCGCACCACCTCGGGCAGGCCACTGACGGAGGTCGCGACCACCGGGGTGCCGAGGGCCATCGCCTCCAGCGCCACCGTCGGCAGGCCGTCGATGTTGCCGTCGGCGGCGGGGATGCAGGGGGCCGCGAAGACGTGGGAGCCGCGGATCAGCTCCGAGACCTCGTCCTGGGTGAGCGGCCCCACCAGGCGGACGCGATCCCCCAGGCCGAGGCGTTCGATGCGGGAGGCGAGGTCGTCGTGCAGCTCGCCACTGCCCGCGATGTCCAGTTCGAAGGGGATGTCGAGGGCCGCGACGGCGTCGATGAGGTCGGCGAAACCCTTCTTCGGGACGAGCCGCCCGACGGTGGCGATGCGCAGCGGAAGGCTGGGCTGGATCGGGTCGCGGTAGGGGAAGCGTTCCAGTTCGAGGGCGTTGTACTGCAGGGAGACCCTGGCCCCGGTGCCGTCGAGGACCTCGTTCAGGTGGCGCTCGTTGAAGCGGCTGATCGCGATCACCCGGTCGGCGTCGCCGCAGATCCGCCGCAGCCAGTCGCGGTCCACGGACTCGTGGTAGATGTCCTTGGCGTGGGTGGTGATGGTGTAGGGCACCCCCGTCAGCCGGGACGCGAGCCACGCCATCCGGCCCGCCAGGGAGGCGAAGTGGGCGTGGAGGTGGTCGATGCCGTCGTCGATCACGGAGGCGGCCAGGGAGATTCCCTGCGCCACCTCGTCGGCGGGCAGGCCGGCGATGTCGGGCGCGAGCCCGGCGAAGCGGCGCCGCAGGTCCTCGTGGCGCAGGGAGTCGCTGAGCTGCGCCCAGAACTCGCTGGCCTTGGCGGGGCGCGGCACCCACGAGACCCGGGCACGCACCCGCGCGATCTCGGGGTGGAACCGGGGGTCGGTGGTGGGACGCAGCGCGTAGATGCTCAAGGAGTCGCCCTGGGCCTCGCGGGCCAGGATCTCGGTGACGATGAAGGTCTCGGAGAAGCGCGGGTAAACCTTGAGGACGTATCCGATGCGGGTCATGCCACGACCTGCCTTTCCACGTGGTCGGCGTCGCTGAGCAGGTCGGCGGCGAAACCGGCGGTGGCCGCCAGGCCGTCGCGGGCGATGTGGGAACGGTCCACGTGGCGTGTCACGGCGCCTCTCACCCAGGCCCCGAGGGTTTCGGGGCTGACCTGCGGGGTGCGCATCACGTCGAGGGCGCGGGCGTCGCGGAGGGCCTCGGCGCGGATCAGCTGCTCCAGCCTCGGGGTCTCGCGGGGCACGACGAGCGCGGGGGTGTCGGTGGCGAGGATCTCGCAGACGGTGTTGTAGCCGCCCATGGAGATCACGGCGGCGGCCTCGGCGATCCGGCCACCCAGGCCCGGCCAGGAGCGGTGCACCTGCGTGCCGGGGGCGGCCTGCGCGGCGATGGCCTCGAAGCTGGCGTCGTCGAGCTGCGGCCCGGTGACGACGATGTTCTCGTACCCGTCCGGGACACGCATGGCGACGGCGGCGCGCAGCAGCTCGTGGCCGTCGGATCCGCCGCCCGCGGTGGTGAGCACGAAGGGTGCGGGGCTGAACGGTTCGCCGTGGTCGCTGACGCGGCGGTCGTGGGCGAGGTAGCCGGTGAAGCGGATGCGATCGGCCAGGGCGGGCGGGGCCTCGCCCGTGGCGACGGGGTCGTGGACGGCTGGGTCGCCGTAGACCCACACCTCGTCGACGAGGTCGCGCAGCCGGTCGGGGTCGCCGAGGCGTTCCCATTCCGCCGCGGCGACGCGGGGTTCGTCGAGGACCTCGCGCAGCCCGAGCACCACCCGCACGGCCGGATGCTGTTCCCGAAGCCACATGAGGGGTTCCCGCAGCTCGGACCAGACGCCGTAGATGTGGCGATCGATGATTACCAGGTCGGGTTTGAAACCGAGCAGGGTGGCCTGCAGCAGCCGGGAGCGAAGTTTGATCAGGTCGCCGGTGGCGCCGGACAGGTTGCGTGGCCGGTAGCCGTCGCGGCCCTTGGTGATGCCGGGGATGGTGACCCAGTCGAAGCCCTCGGGCAGGGGGAAGCGTGATGCGGGAGCCAGCCCGGTGACCAGGAGCCCCGCGACGTCGGCGTCGACGGCTCCCGGCAGGCGCCGGGCCAGGTTGTGGGCGATGGCCAGGTTGCGTCGCACATGCCCCAGGCCTTGGGAGTCGTGGCTGTACAGCAGCACCCGGTAGGTTTCCGCCATGATCGTTGCCTTTCTCTCCGGTCCCGTTTCCCGGGACTGGGAAGAGCATCGCAACCGAAAAGAAGCAAACGATGAGGCTGACGTGAGAGCTTTCTCATCTTGTTGAAAATGCTCTCATAACCCTTCCTGAAGCTGGTTGAGCCGGGACGCGAGGAACGAGCGTCCCGAGTCGAAACCACCCGACACCCGAACAACAAACCCGACCACGAGACCCCGGACACGCGCAGGATGGTTTCGACACGACCAGCTCGCAGAGCGAGCAGGTCGGCTCAACCAGCGGGGAGGGGATGGGCGACAATGAGGGCATGCTGAGCGTCCTCTCCCCCGCCAAGTCACTCGACTTCGACTCGCCGGTCACCGCCACCGGGCACACCGAGCCGCGGTTGATCGACGAGGCCGAGGGGTTGATCGAGATCATGCGCACCAAATCGCCCGGCGACATCGCGACACTGATGCGCATCTCCGAGGACCTGGCCCACCTCAACGCGACGCGCTACCGCACCTTCACCGCCCCGCACACCCCCGACGACTCGCGCCCGGCGGTGCTGGCCTTCAACGGCGACGTGTACCAGAGGCTGCGCGCCCGCGACTTCGACGCCCGCGACTTCACCGAGGCGCAGAAGAGCCTGCGGATCCTGTCCGGGCTCTACGGGCTGCTGCGTCCCCTCGACCTGATTCAGCCGCACCGCCTGGAGATGGGCACCCGCCTGGCCACCGACCGCGGCCGCAACCTCCGCGACTGGTGGGGAGGGCGCATCACCGACCTGCTGCGCGAGGACCTGGCCTCCTCCCCCGGGGCGAAGGTGCTGGTCAACCTGGCGTCGCAGGAGTACTTCGCCGCCGTCGACGCCGACCGTCTCGGCGCGCGGATCATCACCCCGCGTTTCGAGGACCGCGACCGGAACGGCACCGTCCGCGTGGTCAGTTTCCACGCCAAGCGCGCCCGCGGCGCCATGGCCGGTTGGCTGGTCCGCAACCGGGTCCGTTCCGCAGCAAAACTCCCCGGCTTCGCCGAGAACGGGTACACCTACGACGAGCAGCGCTCAACACCCGATGCCCCCGTCTTCATCCGCTGACCGGATCGTGTGAATCGGTGCCTGTGGTGTCTCAAGGGATGCACCTCAACGCCGGGAATTGCGGGTATCAGGCGGTGACAGCCGACGCGAACGCCCAGAAAAGCCGGCCCAGGCCAAAACCCGCAGGATCTTGGACTGGTGCGCTGGCCCACTGCCTCGCCTTTCCGGCTGCGCTGATGTTCGGGACGCACAGGGCCTCCGTGCCCTTGGCCGCAATCCCCTCACCGGAGGATTGCGCTGGCCGATGCTCCCACCTGTGTACAAGCCTCCATGCACTGAACAACCACACGTTTGACACAACGTGACGAGGTGGATCACCGCTCCCACACCGCGGTCAAGGTCCACACACCGTCCCGGCTGCCGGTCTCCAGCCTGCCACCCAAGGCTGCCACACGGGCCTCGAGGAGATCGATCCCGAGCCCCGAATCGGGCATGCGGGGGACATCGGGAGACGAGGCCACCTGGTTTTGGACCTCGACGTGGAGCCGCCCGTCACGGGTCGACAGTGCGATGTTGCAAGTGCCACCCGGGGCGCCGTGTTTGGCGACGTTGGTGCTGGCCTCTCGGAGCACTGCTCCGACTGCGTGGCGCAGGGAACCGGGTACATCATCCGCAAGATCACGGAAAACCTCGACACGAAATCCCACGTCCTTCAAGTATGTTTCCGCACGCGCGAGATGCTCGTCGAGGTCGAGCTCCGGCGCGGGGGGTGAGTCCTGTCGCTGTCCTCGGGGTTCATCCACGCTGATGATCGACACCAGATGTCGCATCTCCCCCAGGGCGCCACGAGCAACAGTTGCTATCTCCCCGAAAGCAGGGCCGGCTTCTTCTGGGGAGAGTGTTGTCTGGGCGAGTGTTGCCAGCATCGAGATTCTGGTGAGTTCGTGGGCCACGACGTCGTGCAGCTCCCGTGTCAATTCCCGGCGTTGCGCGGTGAAACGTTGTTCCATGAGCCCGGCACGTATGGCTGCGGCTTCCTCTCGTTCCTTCGCTTCGCGCATCAGTTGCTCGTTTTCGCGCTCCGAGCGCTCCTTGCGGGTGAGGAGAACCCACACGATTCTGCCGAGTGCGATGCCTGAGACGATTCCGACGACGGGTTCCCAGAAGGCGCTCGCATCGGCGTGGAAGGTTACTCGCATCACCAGATACGGGAGGACCATGCTGAGCAACCTGATCCAGTCGAGCAGCATCGCTGCCAGTACCATCAGGAAGAGTGCAACGAGATTCAGGTTGTTGGAGTTGGGCATCAGGGCTGTTCCGCCCACCAGGAGGGCGAATGGTACCGGAGCCCAGGAGGGTCTGAAAGCTAGAACCAAACCGGTTCCCCCGCAGCCCACGAGGATGAACAGGCGGATGAGTGCCGAGGAGGGAGAGACTCCCGTCATCACGTCCGTCAAGAGAGACCTGGCGTCATCCAGCATTCCGGCCGCCGTGATGACTGACAGAGCCCACGACATCTTACGTGGTAGCTGGTGGACCGGATCGTGGAGCAGGGAACGCGGAAAGCGCAGCCCAGGCGATGCGCCACTTAGCGCCATGTCAAGTCCTAATTCTCACGCGACCAACCCTGCACGAAATGCCGATACTATCAGTTGCACACGGTCTCGACTCTGGAACTTCCTCATGAGATTTGACAGATAGTATTTGATCGTGGACTCCGAGAGAAACAAGTGGCTTGCCATTTCGCTGTTGCTGCTGCCTGCACAAAGTTCCTGCAGTACCTGTTTCTCGCGCTCGGTGACCGCGGAGACGCCCGAGTGTTTTGCTGGGGTGGAACGGCTTGCAGCGTCGATCAGGTAGCGGATCACTTGTGGGTCGATGACAAGTTCCCCTCTCGTTACGTCACACACGCTCTGGACAATCTTCTGTGGTTCGGAGTCCTTGACGATGTAGCCGCTGGCCCCGGCCAGCAGGGCTGGGGTGACATACTGATCATCGACATGCGCGGTGACCACAACTATCCGTGTGGTGAACCCCTTTTCCCGGAGACGGCGTGTGACCTCGACTCCATCAAGGTCAGGCATCTGAAGGTCGAGGAGCAAGACGTCGGGATTGCTGCTTTCAACCATCGAGAGTGCTTCGGTACCGCCGGCCGCCTCGCCGATGACCTCAATATCCTCAGTGTTACTGAGGTACACCCGTAGTGCACTTCGAACGAAGGCCTCGTCGTCGACGATACCAACCGTGATATGAGGTTGAAGCGATGCCACCGTTAGCCTCCCATGTGGTTACCCTGACCCATATCACATGCTAACCCAGCAGCTGCTGATTGCAACGCTGATCGGAGGGATTGCCGGGAAACTCCTCGGTAGGTTTGACAGGCGGAATCAGCTGAGCGAGCCCCACGCCTCGGGGCGAGGGATGCTGCGAACGCCCCGGCAGGTGAGCGCTGGGATGCCTGCCCCCAGGACCAGGACAGCGCAGAATGCCACGGCGCCCGGGTATCCAGCGATGTCCAGGGCGAAACCTGCAACCAGAGGCGCCAAGGGTGTCGTCACGGATCCAAGGAATGACACTGCGCTGTCGACCCGGCCCTGGAGCTCTGATGGAACCTTCGCCACCAGGTAGCCGCCGATCACGGCGTTGAGGACGGGTGCGGAAAGGATTGCCAGGGCCATGAGGCCGATCACTGCCCAAGCATTGCTTGCAACTATTCCGATCGGCAGGATCATCGCCGTGAGCCACACCAGGCAGAATCCGATGAGCACCCCACCACGGACGCGGGGCACCACGACGGCCGCGACCACCGCTCCGCACATCGACCCAACCGCCAGAGCGGAGGTGGAAAGTCCCACCACGGCGGCGGAGACTCCCTGCGAGCGCAGATGGAAGATCGTGGCAATCATGACCGCCGATGCAGCGAAGTTCACGACGGTGACCGTAAGTACTAACGCACAAAGAGTGCGGGTTCGGATCACAAAGCCTATGCCCGACCAGAAACCTTGATGTTCAGCTGGAACTTTCGCCGCAGCGGTGGTATTTCGTCGTGGAAGCCGTCGGTAGAAGTAGGCCGCCAAGAGCGACGCGAGCGCCGCGGCCAGGAAGGGTACCCAGCTTCCCAACGTGTAGAGAACGCCGCCCGCCGCGGGAATTGCCAAGCCAAGGGCAGCTGACCGTCCTTCCGAGAGACTTGCCGCAGCGGCGAATCGGTCTGCCGGTACTAGCGATTTGAGCGTCGCGGAGAACGCGGGGGTTGCCATGGACTGGAAGACCGCGGCACAGAAGACGAAGCCCAGGAGCCAGACCAGGCTGACAGATGAACGCAAGGACTCGAACCCCGCGATCAGGCAGTACGCAACTGCCGTCAAGCAGGCCAAGGTGCCGATAAGCCGATCACGCTCGAGTCGGTCCGCCATCATCCCGCCGGGCAGGAGGGCCATGCTTGTTCCAGCCGCACCTGCCGCCACTACCAGGCTCGCGGCACTGGAGGAAGTGGTCACGGCGATTGCCAGTAGGGGTAGGGCGACTGACGTGAGCACCCGTGCCGCCAACTGTGAGGTGTCCGCGGCGAACCAAAGTCGGAAGAGTGGGTCGTGGCGCGGGGACTGTGATTTGACAGCTGAGCGCCTCGGCGTGGAATAACCGGCGGCGGAGGCCGTCATGAGAATTGTGCTGGTATCCCCGTCGTAGGCGCGTGCCGGTGCGGCTGTCATCGCGGATCCTCCTCGAAAATCCAGCCCAGCAGGTCCTCATCGGCGTTTTCCAGCGCCCGCAACGCGACAAGTACGCCCGCTGTCCCGGTGGCCACATCCCCGCTGAGGCGCCAGCCATCCCCACAGATCATTGCGGCGGGTGAGTCGGTGGCAGAGGTCAGGCCGACCGCGTTGCGTTCAAGACTCCTCCGAAGCCGCATCTGAGCTTGCTCGGCGGCTGGGTTCTCATCCAGCAACCGAGTCAGGCCGGCGTATCCGAGCAGCAGGCCCGCGTAACCGTTGAACAACCCCGCGAACATGGACCCCAGTGCGTCGCAAGCCTTGCGAAGCCCTGGAAGACACGACCTGAGACCTTCGGGCCAGAGGTCTTCTCGAACTCGCGGGAGAAGCACCCCGAAGCCAGCGCTGCCGGTTGCGAGGTATGGCAAGCCCCTCGTCCCTTGATCGGCGAGGAAGCTGCCATCCTGCTCGATGTAGGACGCCAACTCGCGAGCCAGGGCCGTGGTGCAGGCCTTCTCCAGCAGGTCGACTTCTCTCAGGAAACCGGGCTGGCGAAGGGCGGTATTGAACACCCAGGCGAGACCGAGATTGCCGTACAGCAGGCCTGTGCTCTGCATGCGAGGATCGTTGCCTCGATTCATCTTCGATACGACGATGAATTCCGGATCTGCGATGTACCGGCGGGCGAGCGACTCCACCGCCTCAGCGACGCGGGTGGATAGCTCTCCATCCTCCTTGACCACACGCAGCCGTGTGAGTCCCAGCAGGATGCCCGGAAGTCCTGAGAACACGGAGTGATTCCCCGATGCCAGGAGAGCCTCGAGCTTGGTGCGGACCACCTCGGCAGTCTCGTGAGGAAAGTCCTTCTCCAGGGCCAGCAGGTCGCCAACCAGACCGTTCATGAGACCGAGATGGCGGGCGTTGGGGGTCGGGAAGCTGGGCAGCGAGGCACCAAGAACCCGTGCGATGGTGGCATCGCCGCTGGCTATGCCGGTCCAATCTTCCTCGAGGCCTCGATAGTGAACGGGATAGATCCTGCCCGTCTGATGGTGAAGAGCACTTGCCGCGATGAGGCCGTTCCTCAGTTCCCTCGTCCAGGAACGATCCGGGACGCGGTTCAAGGCGCACACAGGAGCAATGGGTGTGATCACTGAGCCCTCGATTCCGGCCACCTCGCGCGAGATATCCTCGATCTCGTCCAACAGGGCATCGGTGGCGGAGGAACCTGGGCGCAGCCACGGATGATCGTGATCGTGTCGTGCCAGGTCAAGCACTGTGTGCAGGTGATTGGGCTCAACCGCGCTCTCCGAGCGGGAGATCCAGAGCATCGACGCCGCGATCCGGCTCAACCCGTACAGGTCGTGCCGCCGGGGCGAGTGAAGTCCTTGGAGCCCGTAACCCGGTGCAGCCATGATCTGGGTTCTGTGCTGGGCGGTGGAGGGGACGCTGTTTTCAAAGTCAATCAGGGACACGTCGAGAGTCGTGGGATTGATCAGCACGTTTCCTGGGTGGACATCCATGTGTGCCCAACCTGATCTGTGCAGCGTGTTCAGGAGAGTTCTGAGCGCAACGAGCACCGAGTGACACGATGCAGCCCACTGGTCACCGGTTCGAGGGTCAGTCCTCTGGCGGGGCTCGTTGTAGTGAATCCAGTCCTGGAGCTGGACCCCCGGGAGGTACTCCTCAACCAAGTACAGGTGCTCCCAGTGCCGACCGCTGTACAGGACATTCGGAACCCCGGGCAGGTTCTCGAGGCCTTCGAGGACTTCCCGCTCGCGGTCCAGCCGATCCACTGCGTCTGCCCAGTTCAGATCGAGACCGGCGTGGGGACGCGCCTCCTTGACAATTACGGGTGTATCGCCGTATCGGCCGAGATACACGCCTCCGGCGTTCGAGTGAGTGAGCGCACTGTCGATCGTGAAGGGCAACGCGACCTGGCTTGCCGCCGAGACTTCCTGGAGCCAGGATTCCAAGACATCCGGGACCGGAGCCCAACCAGGAACCGAGAAGGACAGCGCCCTGTCATCTGGTATGGCATTTCCGTTGGGGTCACGCAGGTGAGTATCTGGCACTCCAGCGTCTACCGAGTGAGGACGAAAGAGCCCATAGCGGAGATAGATAGGTGCCTGTGCCCACCTCCGGTCGGAGAGAATGTAGGGGCCTTCCAGCCCGGCGAGGCGACTCTCCAGCCGGCACAAAAGATGCGGAAGTTGTTCCTCGGACGGGAAGAGCGCTATGAACTTCCCCGAGTGGCGGCGATCGCAATTCTTGCCGTTTCGCCAAAGGAACTTGTCCTCGTCCGGCAGGTGTTTAAAAGCTACGCCGAGGTCGACTGCGATGGCCGCCGTGGCGTCGAGGACTTGCTGAGCCTTGCTGGCGCAAGCGCTGACGTGAACCTTCCACCCTTGAGCAGGGAGTTCGGAACCCGAGGGCGCGTAGAACACCCAGTCGGCCGTCCGTTTTACGTGCCAGCCGACCGGTACAGTGACGGTGAATGGGCTGCTGGGTTTCTGTGATGCCTCACGGTAGAAGGCATCCAGTTTGGACATGTGGGCAACGGCACTCAGCATGATATCTCCTAGGTGATGGTGGAATGTAGGAAGCGGAAAATTGTTGCCAACAGGTCGATGCCTGCGGCTTGATCCGTCGGGCCGCGATGGCTACCGCGACCTTCCAAGAGCGTGGCTTGACCGCCACGACCGGTGAGGGTGTCGACGAAGGCCCTTGCACGCTGGAAGGGGATCCTGTCGTCATTGCGTTGCGAGCAGACCAGAACCTCCGGCAGCGAGCTGCAGTCACTTGGAAGCTGGTGGATCGGTGAGTAGGCGTGCATGTCTCCGGAATCCTTCGACCACGATCCGTACTCCTCGAGCCAGCCACGGCCGGCCGAGGTGGATTCCATGACGGATAGATCCAGCAAGGCGTTGTTCAGGACCGCCGCCCGCAGGAGGTCGGGATGGCGTATGCAGGTCAGCGCTGCCAGGAGGCCCCCGTTGGAACTGCCCAGGCAGGCCAGATGGGCCGGGTCAGAGATGCCCGAATCGGTCAGGTCCTGCAGGATCGAAGCCAAGTCGTCAGCGGCTTGGAGCTTCCCCGTCTTCTGCCCCGCGAGGGCCCAGGCAACTCCCTTCTCCCCACCGCCTCGCACATGAGCGAGGACTAGGTTGAACCCGTGAGCCACCCATCCTGCGTACATTTCAGGGCGATACTCAGGCCTGACGCTCACTCCGAAGCCGCCGTAGACCGTAGACGCACACCAGCGTGGGGGCGGGAGCACCGGAGGTCCGACACAAGTGGTAAGCCGCCTCTCCGAGTTCGCGGTACTCCAGTCGCGGAGCAACGTCGCGAATGGGCTCAGCAGCCCGGCAGGTCACGGTGTGCGGCAGCGTGGCCGGGCTGGACAACGAGGTGACGACCTGGTCCCGGTCTGCTCGGATGATGGTGCAGGCCCCGCCCCAATGTCCGAGATCATCGATCGCCCAGCTCCGGTCGGTGCGACGTGCATGCATGAGCCATTCTTGACCGTCGCGGACGACGACAACGGCGATACCGTCTTCAAAGGGAGCTGCGCTGACCACGACCGCGCGCTCAAGCACGACCTCTGAGCGCGAGGGCTCCTCCGCAGGAAAGAAGACGAGCCCCTGAGCCTTGAAAGCGGCGTGACTCCCGGTAGCAGGGCTCGCGTAGACACCGTTGCGCCCAGCCCAAACCTGCGACCCGTGGGGCAGGTCCAGAGCTCGGGTTTCTCGGCTGCTGCGCAGGTGCCAGCGACGCCCGGAGATAGTTTGCTCCGTGATGAGGTAGGCGTCGTTCCCAAGATGCTCGGCCATGACCGTCACAGCATCCTGTGGGACTTCCGCTATCACCGTGGCCTCGGAGAGCGGCTCTCCTCGACGCCATAGGCGGACGACACGGGGGTGTCCGGCACGAGTCAATTCTGACTCATCTGCGGCCACAAAGGCCAGAACCGTGTCCTCGTCCTGCCATTGGAGCCCTCCCTTGCTGGCGGCGGCTTGAAAGTAGCCTTTTTCCAGGTCGGCGCCGTTGACAATCACTTCATGGGTCATGGCATGGTCTGCCCCGAGGCGGGAAGCGCGGACGAGGAGGGCTCCTCCGGAGGGAGAGGGGAGAACGCCGAGGACGCGCGTATCGCCGTCAGAGTCGCCGAAAGCCGTCGCTAGAAGATCGCCGAGGAACTCCCACTGGTTGCCCACTCGACGGCTGATCGGGGCTCGTCCGGTTTCATTGAAATCCACTTTGTGGATCACTGACTCTCGGGCGAAGTGGGTGACCCTGGAGTTGCTCGTTTCCAAGGCATCGCGCAGCAATCGTTCCACTGGGAGAGCGGAGGTGAGCCCGGTGGGCCTGCTGGTAGCGATGTGATGTTGTTCGATCATCACTCTTCTCATTCGTTTACCAGGCAGGTTGAGAGTGGTCGGCGCCAAGCGGCAAGCCCGCCCATGAGCATGATCATGACGGTACCTGAGCCGCCCAGGAGAACTACGGCCGTGGCTCCGGTCAAGTCGAGGCCACTCAAATCGATGGATGTCTGCCAACGGCTGGCGCATGCCGTCAGTATCAGGAATACGATGCCCGATTGCATGAGAGCGATCAGGACCGCGGTGACAACGTACATGACAGCTTCGCAGATGAACACTGCAACACTTGCGAACGGGGAAGCGCCGGCTATGCGAAGAGATGTCAGATCATGCGCCCGGCGACGGGAGGCCATGAACACGACAGCGGTACTTCCGATAGCGCCGATCATGGCAATAGGGGTGAGCATGAGAATGCCGTCAAACGTGTTGATAGGAGTCCCTTGCGCGTTCGATGCTGCTGCCACCACCATGTTGAAGTTGCCGAAGAGGCCGATGCCAACCATGAGGGAAGTAACCGTCGCGCTTGATTGGTTCACCCGGGTGATGGCGATGTGACGAGCAATAGCCCATGATGTCCATTGAGTGAGCCCAGGAAGCCATGTCCAAGCTCGCATGAGCGGGGTTAGGAAATATGGGGCGCCGAGGGCGACTGTGAGGACCAGAGCCTGAGTAGCGGGCAACAGGGTGACAAATCCCGCGGCAAGTCCCTGCGACCTGGGGACGGCAAACATTGGCGAGAGGAGCGGAACTTGGACGAGGACCACGAACAGAAGAAGCTTGGTAAGGCGTCGTGCGCGAACCGGGGCCTCTGTATCCGGCGCTTGACTCGCCAAGGGGGAAGTGCGAGATGCGCGAACACCGGGCCGAATTCCAGCCAAGATTCCCCACGCGGCGACGATTACAACTGAAATCAGGATTCCCAAGTACCTGGCGGACTCCGGCGGTGATTGGGAAGCGTCGATCGTGCCTCGTCCCAGCAGGGATGCCACAGTGTGATGGAGCGGGACCGAAGCCACGGCCCCAGCCAATGCACCGCAAGCGGAGACGAGGATTACCTGGGTGCTGAAGATCCGCACAACTTGCTGGGGGCTGGCCCCTGCCAGGCGCCACAAGCTGTGTGTGTGACGAGTCTGTGACACAAGCGTGTTCAGCACCCAGCCAAGCACCAGGACGGAAGGGATTCCAGACAGCACCATCAGGTTTGCGGATGCCTCTTGCAGGGCGTCGCGCGCCGTGGGAGTGAGGAAGGCGCTGTCAGGGCCAAGCATCCCCAGGAGAATTGCATAGCTGCACGAAGCCGTGAACATGGCGGTCACGGCTGTGACCAGGAAAGCCCCGGCCCAGACGTTTCGGTGTTCCACGGTATCGCGGATTGCGAGATCAAACATGTTGGCCACCTAACAGGCTTCCGGCGAACAGCTCATCCGCCGTCGGGTTAACGAATATTCGCTGCACTTGTCCGTCGCGGAGCGTGATGGCCCTATCAGCGCGGGCAGCCGCTTGAAGATCGTGGGTCACCAAGAGGACGGCGCTGCCGGCTTGTGTCAGGGACTTCAGTGCGTCGAGAATGATCGATCCGTTGTGGGAATCCAAGGCGCCCGTCGGCTCGTCGGCGAAGACGAGCGACGGTTGGGAGTATATGACACGCGCGACTGCCACGCGTTGCTGCTGTCCGCCAGAGAGGTCGCCAGTTCGCTTTGTGATCTCGGCGCCAAGGCCCATCTGCTCCAGAAGGAGTGACGCGTACTTCTTGTCAATGCGTTGACCGGCGAATCTACGGGGCAGGGTGACATTGTCAATTGTCGGCAGCGATGGGATCAGGTTGTACTGCTGAAAAACGAATCCCACGCCAGCTCGATGAATAGCGGAGATTTGCCGCTGGTTTGCTTTTGTGGTGCACCTCCCAAGCAGCTCCGTCGTCCCATGGTAGGGGCGGGTGAATCCCGCCAAGGTGTACAGGAGAGTTGACTTGCCGCCACCGGACGGCCCCACGATCGACACCATTTCACCAGGAGCGACCGCGAGATTTACATCCTGCAGTACCATGTTGGGATTCTCGGCTTGAGGGTTGTGTGAAACGTAGAGGTTGCGACATTCGCAAACAAAACCGGAGGTGGGGGACATGCTGTTCTCCTATGGACTTTCGGTAGAATAGACGTGACGCCCGGCGTGAATTTCGGATATGGATACCCACTGACGCGGGCGTCACGTCAATTCTCATCATGTGTTCGTTATGCCGGGTCAGCAGAAGATGGAGAAGATGCTCCAGGCGACTTCGGCCTCGTTGGTGTTCTGGGTGTTGAGATCCTGGTAGGCGAGGACGTCGGTCATGGTTTTACTCCTTTTTGTGTTGGTTGTTGATTGGTGATTGGGTTGAGTCAGCAGACGATGGAGAAGATGCTCCAAGCAACTTCGGCCTCGTTGGTCTGTCCAGCATCGAGTTCCTGGAAGTCCAGCAGGTTGATCATTTTTTCGCCTCCTTCGTTGATGTTTCTCGTCAGGTCGTCTTGACAGGAATAAATCTACGTGGATCTCAGGAGGCGCAATACCGTCGTGCGGACGAAATGGGACTGTCCAATTGGCCAGTCTCCGAGTCGTCGATCCGTCAAGGACCCCTCGGCCTCCATCCGCTACGGCCGGTCACTCGGCGGTGTCATGGGGTCGTGGCAACAGTGCTTGTCAGGGAGGGGGTTGTTGGTGCGGCGTGTGCTGCACGGTTGCAGAACCGGGTGGTGGTCGCGAAAGGGGGCAGCGGGAGGGATGCTCGCTGCGGCGGATCACAGGGCTGGATCGCGGAGCCCCGGCCCCGGCGTCACGGCCCCAGCAGCGCCAGGGGCACCACCGCCACCCCGTCCCCGCGACGGTAGGCCGTAGGGCCGGTGCTCACGACGACGAGGTCCTTGACCTTGTCGCCGAGCTGGTCGCGGAGCCAGAGGAGGTGTTTGACGTCCCGATCCGTGACCGACGCCGACAGTTTCACCTCGACCCCCACCAGCACACCGCCACGTCCCTCGACCAGCAGGTCGATCTCGTGTTCTCCCCGGTGTGTCCGCAGGTGCCAGACGCGCGCCTCCAGACCCTGGGCCAGTACCCGCACCGTCAGCGTCACCAGGGATTCGAACAGGGCTCCGAGGAGGGTCCCGTGCCCGGAGATCACCCGGCCCTGTCCGTCGAGGAGCAGGTCCACGTCCACGTCGAGGGCTCGCGCCGCGAGTGCCGGATCCGCCAGGTGGTGTTTGGGTCCGGCGGACAGGCGACGCAGAACGGAACCGGGTGCCCGCCAGGCGGGCACCGGATCGAGCAGCCACAGCGCGTCCAGCCAGTCGCGGTACCGGATGGCGGTGGTGCGGGCCATGGTGTCGGCATCCCCCGGGGTGGCCGCGTCCCGGATGGCCTCGAAGGCCGCGGTGGTCGAGGTTGCGGCTGCGTAGGACCGCAGCCAGTTCCCCAGCGATTCGCCTCGGGGAGCCATGCCCTCGCCGTCACCGTCCAGGACCCGGCGTGTGATGCGGGCCAGATACCCGTCGAGCTGAAGACGCCTGGCCCGTTCCCCCAGGCCACGGATTCCCGGCAATCCCGAACGGGTGATCTCCTCCGCGTAGTCGACCAGTCCCAGCCCGGATTCCCCCGCTATCCGGGCGCCTCCCCCGAGGAGCTCTCCCAGGCCAACCGTGGAATTTTCCAGGTTTCGTTCCGGGAAGGACATGGGGCGCATGCGCAGCGACACGATGCGTCCCGCCCCGCTGTGTCCGGGACCCTTCGCCAGCGGGGTACTACTGCCGGTCAACAGGAAGGAACCGGCAGGGGCGCCGTCATCGACGGCTCTCCGCACGACGTCCCAGGAGCTCGGAGCGAGCTGCCATTCGTCGACGAGCACGGGCGGGGTGATTCTCGTGATGCGCTCGGGATCCGCCACGAAGACCTCCCGGTCCCGGTCGCGGTCCAGGGCCACAACGCCGCCGGCACGTCGTCGACAGGTCTCGGTCTTGCCCACCCCTTTCGGGCCGTCCAGGGCGATGGCGGGCAGCTCAGGCAGCAGCTCATCCAGCTCCTTGTCAATCGCCCTTTCCGAGTATTCCATCGCGCCAATGCTACAGATTCGCAGGTCAAAACGCTACAGATTCGCAGATCAAAACGCTACAGATTCGCAGGTCGGATGCCGGAAGGGGCGGCCCCGATCGGGACCGCCCCTCACCACGCCGGGGACCAGTCAGTTGACGATCTGCTGGATGTCCGGGTCCTTGAGGTTGTCGGTGGTCACCCACACCGATTCGGAGACCACGTTCTTCTCCGCGGGGTTCTCGCCCTTCGACGCGGCGACGATCAGCTCGACCGTCTTCTTGCCCATGCCGTAGGGGTTCTGCACCACGACGCCGCTGATCTTGCCCTGCTCCAACAGGGAAATGACGTCGGGCGAGGAGTCGACGCCGACCACCTTCGTCGGCAGGTTCTTCGCGGACACCTCGTCGGCGATGGCGATCGTCGAGTCGTCGTCGGTGCCGAAGAAACCGACCAGATCCGGGTGCGCCTGCAGGATGCCCTGCGCCTTGTCGCGCGACTTCGCCGGGTCGGATTCGCCGTTCTGCACGTCGACGACCTGCAACTCGGGCACGTTCTTGGCCAGGTACTCCTTGAAACCGTCGCGACGGGCCGCGGCGGTGCCGACCTCACCGTGGGCGATGATCGCGACCTTGCCCGTGCCGCCGGTCAGGGCGACCAGTTTCTCGGCGGCCTGGGCGCCCATGCCCTTGTTGTCGGAGGCGACGGTGGCAACCGGCACGTCGGACCCGCTGAGCGGGGTGTCGAAGATGACCACGGGCACCCCGGACTCCTTCGCCCGGTCCATCAGCGCCGGAGCGCCGTCCTGGGCGCCGTCCTGGGGCGCGAACCCGATGCCCAGCGGCTTGTCGTTGATGGCGCTCTGCAGCTGGTTGAGCTGCTTGTCGCCCTCGGACTCGGTGTCGGGTCCGTTGAAGCTGACGTCGACCCCGAGTTCCTTGCCGGCGGCCTCGGCCCCTTCCTTCACCTTCACCCAGTACTCGGCCGAGTTCGCCTTCGCGACCAGCGCCACGCGGCCGCCCCCCGAGCTCCCGCCCGAGTTCGTCGACTGGTTCGAGCATGCGCTGAACCCGACGACCAGTGCTGCGCTGAGCCCGGCAATGAGCAGTTTCTTCATTGTTTTCTCCTATTCAGGGGTTGTGCTGCACTGCACGTTGTGGGATGGGAGGGCGAGGATCACTCCTCCTTGCCGCCCCTGCGCACGATGTCGACGACCACTGCGATGAGGACGACGACCCCGAGGACCACCTTCTGCCACTGGTCCTGGACGCCCATGATGGTCAGGCCGTTGAAGATGGTCTGGATGGTCACGGCGCCGATCACGGCGCCGAAGATCGAGGCGCGGCCGCCTCGCAGCGACGTGCCGCCGATGACGGCCGCCGCGATGGCGTACATCTCGTAGCCCTGCCCGAGGGTCGGCTGGGCGGCGGACAGCCGCGACGACATCAGGATGCCGGAGATACCGGTGAACAGGCCGCAGATCACGTAGGCCAACACCTTCCAGCGGTGGGTGTCGACGCCGGAGATGCGGGTGGCCTCCTCGTTGGAGCCGATGGACAGGGAGTAGCGCCCGACGACGGTGTGGTTCATCAGCACGCCCGCGACCACGGCCAGCAGGATGAGGATCAGGATGCTGTTGTAGACGCCGGGGATGATCTCACCGACCGCGATTCCGCTGTAGCCCTCGACGTTGCGCAGCGAGATGTTCTTGCCGCCCGCCATCACCAGGGCCGCGCCCCAGCAGACCATCATCATGGCCAGCGTCGCGATCATGGGCTGCATCTTGATGTAGGCCACCAGCACCCCGTTGATGAGCCCCAGCAGGGCGCCCGCCGCCAGGCCACCGAGGACCCCGACCCACATGGGCAGGCCGAAACCGCCCGACTTGGCGATCAGCACCCCCGCGAACACCGACGTCGCAGCCATGCCGAGCCCGGGGGTCAGGTCGATGCCGCCGGTGGCGATCACGAACGACAGGCCGAGCGCCTGCACGCCCGTCACGACGGAGGCCAGCAGCAGCGACGAGATGTTGCTCCAGTCCGCGAACGCCGGTTTCATGATGGTGAAGAAGACGGACAGGAGGATCAGGACGGCCACCACCAGGATCTGCTGGAGGATCGCCTTGTACTGCTCGGGAATACCCCTGGACCGGACGGTGGTGGGGGCGGCGGTGGCGGTGGACATCAGTTGGCCTCGCTCGTGGTCTCGGTTGTCGTGAACTGGGTGGCCAACTCCATGATTTTCTCCTGGGTGGCCTCGGCATTCGGGAGGAATCCGGTGATACGGCCGTTGCACATCACCGCTATCCGGTCGGACATGCGCAGCACCTCCTCCATCTCGGAGGAGATCATGATGATCGACTTGCCCTGGTCGGTCAGTTCGTCGAGGAGGTCGTAGATCTCCTGTTTGGCGCCGACGTCGATGCCGCGGGTAGGTTCGTCGAAGATGAGGATGTCGCAGTCGCGCTCCAGCCACTTGGCGAGCACCACCTTCTGCTGGTTGCCGCCGGAGAGGTTGCGGGCCTGCTGGCGCACGCTGGGGGTCTTCGTGGCGAGGGTCTTCACCCATTTCTCGGCGGCCTGGCGCATCCTGCCGTCCTGCAGCAGCCCGCCCGTGGAGAACTTCTTCAGCGACGGCAGCACGGTGTTGGCCGCGACGTCCTGCTGCAGCACCAGGCCGTAGCGTTTGCGGTCCTCGGAGAGGTAGCCGATGCCGATCCTGACGGCGTCCTTCGGGCTGTGGATGTCCACCTGTTCGCCACCGACCGTGACGACGCCGCCGGTGCGGGGATCGGCGCCTATGAGGGCCCGCGCCACCTCGGTGCGGCCCGCGCCCATCAGCCCCGCGAAACCGAGGATCTCGCCCTTCTCCAGGTGGAAGCTGACGTCCTTGAGCAGCTCTGCGGTGGACAGGTTCTTCACGTCGAGGACCGTCTCGGTGTTCTCGCGCGGTTCGGGTCGCACGTCGGAGGCCAGTTTGCGGCCGACCATGAGCTGGATGATCTCCGGGATGGTGACCTCGGAGCTCGGGCGGCTGGCCACGAACTTCCCGTCGCGCAGGACGGTGATCCGGGTGGACTTGCGGCGGATCTCCTCCATGCGGTGGGAGATGTAGACGATGCCGGTGTCGTCCCCGATGAAGCCGTCCATGATCCGGAACAGCGTCTCCACCTCGGCGTCGTTGAGGGCGGCCGTCGGCTCGTCCATGATCAGGACCTTGGAGTTGAACGAGAGAGCCTTGGCGATCTCCAGCAGCTGTTGGGAGGCGACGGTCAGTTTCCCCACCTGGATGCGCGGGTCGATCCTGACCCCGAGCCGCTCCAGGAGTTCGGCGGCGTCGTTGTTGAGCTTCTTGTGGTCGAGGAGGCCGCCGGGCAGCCGGGGTTCGCGGCCGATGAACATGTTCTGCGCCGCGGTGAGGTGGTTCATCAGGAAGAACTCTTGGTGGATGACGCTGATGCCCGCCTGCTGGGCGGCGAGCGGGGTCGGCAGGGTGATGGGTTCGCCCCGCATCAGGACCTCGCCCTCGTCGGGCTGGTAGAGCCCCGAGAGGACCTTCATCAGCGTCGACTTGCCGGCGCCGTTCTCGCCGACGAGGGCGTGCACCTCCCCGGTGCGCAGGGTGAAGTCGACGCCCTCCAGCGCCCGGACCCCCGGGAAGAACTTGCTGACGCCCCGGGCCTCGAGCAGGACCTCCCCGAGACGGGAACTGGCCTCGGGACCAGATTCGGTGGTGGTCATGTATCCTGACTTGGCTCATTTAGTGTCGTTCCCGGGTGTTGTGGATGGCGTCGAGCCAGGTTTGGATGTTGTTGGGGATGGGGTCTTCAGCGGTGACGATGGCGTCGCCGGCTTGGATGTCGATGGTTCGGTAGCGGCGTAGTGTTTTGACCAGGGTCTTCAAGCTGACTTTGGTGGTGGCCTCCAACCAGCGAGCGACGGCGAGGGCGGCGAACACGATGGTGAGGTGGGCCTCGATCGAGTCTTTCAAGTGGTGGTGGATCGGGCGGGCTTTCAGATCGGATTTGCTCATCCGGAACGACTTCTCGATCTGCCACAACTGGTGGTAGGCGCCGATCACGTACTCCGGCCTCGGGTCAGCCAGGTTCGTGATGTATCCCTTCCAGCCAGCCAGCGCTTTGGCTTTGGCCTCCAAGTCCCGGTTCACCGATTTCTGTGCGCCGGTGAGGGTGATGAACCGGTTCCGTTTCACCGGGATCTTCCCTGCGACCACGCGTTCGGCCTTGCTGACCTGCTCGCTGATACCGCGTAGGGTACGGCGTGCTCGGTCGGCCCGGTACTGGTAGTAGATCGTCTCTGTCACTGCTGCCCCGGCCGGGCCCCTCGACCAGGGTTGAGTCAGGGTCAGCCCGTCAGGGGGCTGCTGACCGGAATGGGTCTTCAGCCACTCCCGCACGATGTAGGGGACCTCGGGGATCTTCTGGCCCACGATGAACCGCAACCCCGCCCCGGACAACGCCCGCAGGTTCCCGTCAGACAACATGCCCGCATCAGCCACCACCGTCACCTCCGGCAGGGCGTGAGCGGCCTGGAACGCCTGGAGCGACGGGATGATCGTGGTCGTCTCCGCACGGTTACCCTCGAACGCCTCCACCATCAACGGGAACCCCCGCGCGTCGGTCAACAACCCGATGGTGATCTGGGGTTCCAAGCGGCGTTCCTTGCTGTATCCGGGTTCCCGGAACCCGTCCCCAACATCAGTCTCAAAGTAGAGCGTGCTCACGTCGTACAACACCAAAGTGGCAGGCCCCAACCCGACGTGACAAGCGCACGCGGACGCTATCTGCTGCCGCCACGCCGGCTCGGCATACACGGCGAGCCGACGCTTCACCGTCGCGTAGCCGCAAGGCCGAACCCCGATCTCTTCGAGCACCCGCAAGGTCTCCAACTTGCTGGCCGGCTCGATCAACCGGCCCAGCACCAACTGCTTGAAAACCTCGTCACCACCACTGGCGGTATCGAACCCGAGTCGTTCAAACCCGACCGACAAGGCATTCCACAAGTGCTCTGCCCGCGACCGCCGGATCGGTAGCGCCCGCCGTCGTGGCTGCCCGTCCCCGAAATCGAGTTCGTCCTGACCAGCGGCGATCATGCGCTGCCGCGCCACCGCTTTCAACACCTCAACATCCTCCGGCGTGTGTGCCGACCCGATGTGATCCATCGACCGCGATCCACGAGACGACGACCACACCACCTGAACCGCCGTCGCCCCCGACGCGGTCTTCACCGTCCTCACATACGGACTCACCCCAACAGGCTAGAACACCCCCGATTAGTGCACACCACACCAACCAAAACCCCTAGCCAACACCCCCTCCAACCCCAAAAACACCAAACATGAGCCAAGTCAGG
>NZ_LR027842.1:3149140-3267981 GCF_900607225.1 [Pseudopropionibacterium] massiliense
ACCGTCCTCACATACGGACTCACCCCAACAGGCTAGAACACCCCCGATTAGTGCACACCACACCAACCAAAACCCCTAGCCAACACCCCCTCCAACCCCAAAAACACCAAACATGAGCCAAGTCAGGTCAATAAGAAATGAATCAACACCTCAATTCGTCGTCAACTATCAAGGAGGAACATCAAAGGCCCTAGGGCTACCTTTCGCAGGATTTGGCATGCTCGCCCTGTTCTTGGGAGACTATTTCAAATACCTCCATCCCCTGCTCGTGGGTTTCATTGGGGGAACAGGAGTCCTGTGCATACTAGTCTGGCTCTCGAGTTTCTTGATCAGGTTCCCCAGGTTCCTCACCCCAGCCTGGTACCGGCGGGCCCTGAAAGCCAGGGTCCCGCGACACGACCCCCATCTCATGGGAAAATTCAAGGCACTCCCCAAGGAAACCCAGAAACAGCTGGTCCTGCTTCGACGGGAGCACGAGGCCACACTGAACAAAACCTCAGGACCCGGGACGTCGTGAATCCCACCCTGAGCGGCACCTGCTTCGCCTTCGACGTACCCGCCACCTGGAGGGTAGAGATGAACGACGGGCTGGTAACCGCCGTCTCGGATGAGTCGTTCGCGGGTTTCACCCCGAACGTCGTGCAGCGGGAATGGCGGGTGAAACGCCCCGTCCGATCTTCCTTGGCGCGGGCGTCGTGGGCGAATCTCCGGGGGATCTCCCGGGAGCGAACCGTCCTCCACGTGGAGGCGATTCCCGACCGGAGGGCCAACGCGGACATCCGCGAGCGCCGCCGGTTGTGGGCGTTCTCCGCGCCGGACGTTGCCGGGGGTGACGCCGAATCGCCCGGCTTGTTGATGATCCGCGACCTGCTGGTGGCCGGGAAGGCGCTGGCGGAGCTGACCGTGACCGTGCCCTGGCACACCTGGCGTCGCGGCGGTGTCCACGAGACGATCCTGGGCAGCCTCCGGCCCCTGCCACGCAAAGAACGTGGGCTTCCCCGCGAGGTGCTGACCGCCGATGCGCTCCTCTGCGACGAATGGGCGGAGCGGCGCGACGACGCGCCCCGGGAAAACCTGGCGATCCTCGAACCACCCGAACTCCGGCCTGCCATGCCCCATTCCCCTTGGCGGACCGAACCCGTCGATGCCGCACCGGCCATCCCCTGCCTCTCCACCAAGGTCGTCGAACTCCCGGAGAAGGCCTTCAGGGCCTTCGACGACCTGGCGTCGCCCGACCGCTCCGCGAAGAACGCAATGCTGTCCTACACCGGCTGGAAGCTGGCGCGAGCGGGGTTGGTGGAATGGAACGGCGTGGCCACGGAGCTGGGGGCACGGGTGGCCCGGCACCTGCGACACGGGCGGCACATGGCTTTGCAGGTGAAGAGCTCCCCACCGAGGCTGCTGACCTTCTGGATCGACGGCCCGAGCGCCCTGGCCGTCCTGTCCTTCATCTGCCCACGCACCAATTCCGACAGAAGCGCCCTCGGTTTCTGCCCCACGGAGCGGATTCCCCGGGTCCTGCTGGAGCTGATCGGTTTCCATCCCGCCTGGGACATGCGTTTCCGCTACACCGTGACGCGACACGAACTGCTGGCAAAGCTGCTCGCCGACATCCCGCCCGGCGCCGCGACCCGGGGGGACGCCGTCGCATTCTCCGCGCAGCGCTGGGTTCCCATGTCCCTGCTCGGCCCGGACGGGGAGCCGGCGCTCACCTGGGTGATGACCCCGCACCGCGGGGCGGCGATCCTGCGGAACCGGACGGAAACGAACGAGATCACCGTGACCAGCAACCCACGACGCCCCTTCTGGAAGCTTCTCCTGGAGGCCTCGACGCGACTCACCCGGGAGGGTTCCGGCTCATGATCCTGCTTGATTCCGCACGGCACGGCGCCGCTTCCCCCGAGGTCACGGGTCTCCTCCTGGGATTCCTCGGTCTCCTGGCGGTCTGGGGAGGGGTGCGCATCCGGAACGCGAGGATCCCGGATTTCGTCACGACCTACACCGGCCGGGCCTCCGGTGCCCTTTCCCTGCCGTTCACGGGGATCTGCCTGCTCTGCCTGGGCATCGCCGGTGTCGGGAACTCGTTTCCCTCGTGGGTGAAGGGGCTGATCGGCCTGGTTTTCCTTCCCACCGCGGCCCTCGCGCTGCTGGGCACGCTCATCTGGTTCCCGCGTTTCCTGCTGCCCGCCTGGTACCGGAGAGCCGCCAAGGCGGGGGTTCCCCGCAACGACCGTCATCTCATGGGCTGGTTCAAGCAGCTCTCCGAGAACGACCAGAAGGAGCTGGTCCGGTTGCGTGAGGAACACCGGGCCCGGACATCCCCCGCCGATTGACCCCGCGACCCACAGGAGATAACGTCGTTACTGAACATGTCGTCATCAGCGCGTGGAGGGGTCGTGAGTCGCAGCTCGGAACTGACGAGACAACGCATCCTGCAGGCCGCCTCGGAGGAGTTCCGGGCCCACGGTTTCCAGGAGGCCAGCATGCGGCGCATCGCGCAGGTCGCGAAAGCCACCACGGGTGCGATCTACCACCACTTCCCCAGCAAGGAGCTGCTCTTCGACGCGCTCGTGCACGAACCCACCGAACAGCTGTTCGAGCTGTGGGTCAGCCTCCACGATGCAGCGGGAACCAGCACCCTCGAATCCCACCGCCGCTCGACCGACGACACCGACACCGTTCTCGCGTTCGTCTACGACCACATCGACGCGTTCCGGTTGGTTTTCCGGCACGCGGCAGGCACGAAGTACGAGGACTATCCCGAGCGGTTGATCGCCGTCGAGGAGGCGACGTATCGCCTCCTCCCCGGATTCGACAAATCCCCCGCGGACGAGCTCTTCCTCCGCACCGTCGCGGCCTCGGGCGTCGATGCGTTGCGCAGAGCGGTCGAACACGACCTCTCCCGCGAGGAGGCCCGGAAATACGTGAACAGAACCAGGGAATTCCGCCTGAACGGCTGGCTGGGCCTGGCAGCCGCCTGAAAAAGACCACGAGCAACAACACAACGCCCCGGAGGGCACAATGATATTCGAGACGACGTTCGGCAGGGTGACCTCGGAGGGGGTCGGGGTGTCCAGAAGCGGGAAACCCATCCAACGCTTCCTGGGAATTCCCTATGCACGGGCGGAGCGATTCCAGGATCCCGAACCCATCTCCCCCGTCAAGGGGCAGGTCGTCAATTCAGGAAAAGGACACTGCTTCCCCCAGCGCATGCCATCCACGTTCATGAACCATTTCCTGAAGAATTTCCAGCTCCGACGGGAATGGCAGCCCCGGGAGGATGTCCAGGGCGAGGACTCCCTGCGCGTCAACGTCTGGACCTCCGAACTGGAGAGCCAGAAACCGGTGCTCGTCTTCCTCCACGGCGGTGACTGCGGATCCGGCACGACCCCCGTCTACGACGGCGCCCACCTCGCCGAGCAGGACATCGTCGTGGTCACGATCACCTACCGGATCGGGCTGTTCGGCCACCTCCACGTGGTCGACGGGGACCGAATCAGCTGCGACCGCGCCCTCCTCGACCAGCAGATGGCCCTGCGCTGGATCCGAACCCACATCTCGGAACTCGGCGGCGACCCGGACAACATCACCCTGATGGGGCACTGCGGCGGAGCCTTCTACGCCCTGCACCAGATCCTCAACCCCTACAACCGGGACCTCTTCCATCGCCTGATCCTGTGCAGTGGACAATGCGTCACCCCCCTTCCCCTGGTCCCGGAGAAGGAACGCGAGGCATTTCAGGAGTTCCTCTCCACCAATCGCCTCGCCGGCTATTCCGAACTGGCCTCCTTACCCCCGGAGAAGATTCTCAAGCTCAAGGCACCACACACTTTTCTCTCCACAACCCTGGAGAAATCGTTCTTTCTGGGAGATCCCCTCGAGTCACTGGAGGAGGGATATTTCCCACGCATCCCCGTCATCATCGGAACGACGTCCGACGAACTGTCCATGCTCGAAATTCCCATGCTGTACAAACGCTTGGGAATCGCGACCAGCAAATCCAAGTTCCCGGCCGCCGTCGAGAAAATGTTCGGCCCCCGGGCGGGAGAGATCGCGGAGGCCCTGCGTCCGGAGGCGGACGACGTCGCCGACCTCCAGATCAAGATGATGGAGCTGGTGATGTTCCACGGCCCCGCCCTCAACCTGATGGACCGGTTCTCGCGTTTCACCGACATCTACGGGTACCGCTTCGAGTACATCCCGCAGCTCTACCGTGGGTTGCGCGGCGCCTTCCACGGCGCGGAGGTCGCGATGTTCTTCGACAACCTCGACAGGATGAACGTGCCGATCAACAGCGAGAACAACTTCGGCATCACCACGATCCAGCAGGACTGGTTGTCGTTCCTCTACGAGGGAATCATCCGCGAACGCTCCTACTTCGACTCGGAGGACACCATCACCCACTATCGGGGCCAGCCCAAGGACATCGACTTCCCGCACGCCGATCTCCTGCGGGACCTGGAGGGAACCGACCTCGCCACCCGGCTGTTCAACACCTTCATGCGCCACCGCTGAGGGGCCGGATCATCGGTCCTCGGGGGAATCCATCGCCCGGCCCGTCGACTCGCGGATCACCAGTTCCGGCTGGGTGACGATCTCCAGCGCCTCCGACCGCTCCCCGGCCTGGGTTATCGCCCGGTCGACGGTGGCCGTCGCCAACGCCTCGTAGGTCTGCGCCAGGGAGGTCAGGGGCACCCGCGTCGTCACCGCCCGGCGGGAGTCGTCGTAGCCCACCACCGACAGGTCCTCCGGGACGCGGCGCCCCAGCACCGCCGCCGCCGACAGCACCCCCGCCGCGCACTCGTCGTTGAACGCCAGGATGCCGGTCGGGGCCGGTCCCGAGTCGAACAGCGCCATCGTGGCGGCGTAACCGTCCGACTCCTCGATGCCCCCGGCCACCACCCGGATGCCGGATTCCAGCCCGTGCCCGGTCATGGCCTCGCGGTACCCGGCGCGCCGTTCCGGGGCCCCCGCCTGCGTGCCGCCGTCGACGTGCGCGATCCGCCGATGCCCCAGCGAGACCAGGTGATCGACGGCCATCGCCTCGCCCGCGTGGTCGTCGGAACGCACCACGTCGACGCCGGAGACCCCCTCCAGGCGGCGCGCCACCGCCACCACCGGGACGTCCCTGGCCAGGGCGGCGACCTCCTGCGCGGGCATCGTCGGTCCCAGCAGGATCACCGCCTCGCAGCGCTTGTCCAGCAGCGTCGCCGCCGCCCGTTCCTCCGAGCGCCCCGGCAGGTGCGCGCTCAGCACCAGGTCGATGTCCTTGCCGAAGGAGGCCTGGTACAGGTGCCGCACCAGGTCGGCGTGGAACGGGTGCGAGATCGCGAAACTCACCCCCAGCAGGCCCGAGTTGCTGCGCCGCAGCCCCCGCGCCAGCCAGTTCGGCTGGTACCCGATCCGGTTCGCCACCTCCTTCACCCGCTGCCGGGTCTCCGCCGACGCCCCCGGGGCGTCGCGCATCACGATCGACACCAGCGCGACGGAGAACCCGCTGGCCTCCGCCAGGTCGACCAGTGTGGGGCGTTTCGCTGCCATCGGTTCCCTCCCCCGACGCGCCGGTGGCCGGGAGGGTCCCCGGCCACCGGCGCTGGTTCTGTGGAGACCCCGCGGGGCCTCTCGACGAGTTGCTAGTCCAGAGTATCGACGTTTCCGGCGGTGATCAGTTCCGCCCTGGTGACGGTGTGCGTCGGAAGGTTCTTGCCCGCCATCGCTTCGAGGGCCGCGTTGATGGCCCCCTCGGCCTGGAGCTTCGGGTACTGGGCGACGGAACCGACGAGGGTACCCGCCCTGATGGCGGCGATGTCGTCGCTGGACGCGTCGAAGTCGTAGACCGCGATCCTGCGGGTGATGCCGCTCTGCTGGATCGCCTGGACGGCCCCCTGTCCCATCTCCGCGTTGATCGCCCACACGACGTCCACGTCCGGGTTCGACTGCAGGATGTTCTGCATCACGTTGAACGCCTGGTGGCGGTCGTTGTTGGCGGTCTGGGAGGCAACGATCCTGAACTTCGGGTCCGCCGCCACCTGGTCCTTGAACCCGTCGAGCCGTTGCTGCAGGGCGCTCACGCCCGCGATTCCCTCCAGCAGCACGACGTTGCCGCCCTCGGGATGCCTGGCGACCGCGTCCTCACCGGCCAGTTTGGCCGCCGCGTACTGGTCGATCCCGACGTAGGTGGCGACGTGGCCGCCGTAGGTTTCCAGGGCCTCCGGCTCGATGGTGTCGTTGACGAGGATCACGGGAACCCCCGCCTCGTTGGCCCTGACGATGGCCGGTATGAGGGCCTGCGAGTCGGCGGCGGACAGGATGATGGCGTCCGCCTTCGACACGAGCGCGTTCTCCACCATCTGGATCTGCCGTTCCACGTCGGTCTCCTTCTCGGGCGACTGGAAGCTCAGCTCGATGCCGTTGGCCGCCGCGTACTCCTCGGCGCCCTTCTTCATGTTGATCCAGAACTCGTCGGTCATGGCCTTGACGATGTAGGCGATCCTGGTCACACCGTCCTCGGACCTGGAACTGCCCGCGCAACCCACGGCGGCGAGCACCGCGACCGCCAGGAGGAAGGTCACGAATTTTCTCATCTTTCTTCTCCTCTTCCGGTTCGTGGGACGGGGCCGTCAGGAACGTTCGCGGTTGCGGAAGGCGTCCACCAGGACGGCGATCAGGATGATGAAACCGATGATGAGCTTCTGCAGGTAGGACGAGACGTTCAGCAGGTTCAGCCCGTTGCGGATGACGCCGATGATCAGGGCGCCCATCAGGGTGCCCCAGATCGATCCCTTGCCGCCCAGCAGGCTGGCCCCACCGATGACGGCCGACGCGATGGCGTCGAGTTCGTAGTCCTGCCCGGCGATGGACTGCGCCGAGTTCAGCTTCGCCACCAGCACCACCGAGGCGATGCCCGCGAGGGCACCGGAGACGGTGTAGGCCAGGGTCTTGTACTTGAACACGTTGATGCCGGAGAGCCGGGTGGCCTCCTCGTTCCCGCCGACGGAGTACAGGGCCCGCCCGAAGCGGCGGTATTTCATGAAGTAGTAGGCGACCACGTAGAGCAGCAGCATGAACACGATCTGCACCGGGATGGTGGTGCCGGGGATGGTGCCGTTGCCCAGCCAGGTGAAACCGGGCGGGTAGCCGCTGATGGTGCGGCCCCCGGCCAGGGTCAGGGCCGCGCCGCGCGCGATGCTCATCATGCCGAGGGTCGCGATCATGGGTTGCAGCTTGAAACGGGAGATCAGCAGGCCGTTGATCGTGCCGCACACCGACCCGAGCGCGATGCCGAGGAGCGCCGCCAGCCACGGATTGACCCCCATGTCGACCACCAGGATGCCCATCACGATGCCGCTGAAGGCGACGACGGAGCCGACGGACAGGTCGATGCCGCCGGTGAAGATCACCATCGTCATCCCGAGCGCCAGGATGGCGTTGACGGTGACCTGCTGGAGGATGTTGATCAGGTTCTGCGGGTCCCGGAATGCCGGGGAGATCGCCGAGAGCAGGACGGCGAGTGCGATCAGCACCGCCGCCGAGGTGAGATTGGTGCTGTTGATCCGGGGCAGTTTCGCCGCGGTTTCCTTGGTGTTCATCAGGCCTCCTCGCCCGTCGTCCTTCCGGTACGCGCCCCGGTGGCGTAGGCGACGACGACCTCTTCGCTGAGGTCGCGCATCTCGTCGCCCTCTATCAGTGCCGTCATGTTCCCCTCGTGCATGACGTAGATGCGGTCGCTGATCCCCATGCACTCGGTCAGCTCCGACGAGACGACCACCACGGCCTTCCCGTCCTGCTTGAGCCGGTTCATGATCCTGTAGATCTCGACCTTCGCCCCGACGTCGATCCCGCGGGTCGGTTCGTCGAAGATGAACACCTCGGAGTCGGTGTTGAGCCACTTCGCGAGCACGACCTTCTGCTGGTTGCCGCCGGACAGATTCCGGGCGAGCTGCTTCAGCGACGGGGTCTTCACCCGGACCGACTCCGCCAGCTCCCGGTTGTGTTCGTTCTCCTTGCGGAAGTCGAACCCGAACCTGCCCATGGCGCTGGCGAAGTTCGCGAGGGTGATGTTGGCGTTGATGTCGAAGTCCAGGATGAGCCCCTGCTGTTTGCGGTCCTCCGTCAGCAGTGCGATTCCCTTGCGTTTCGCGTCCATCGGGTTGCGGATGCGCACCGGTTCGCCCGCCACCAGGATCTCGCCGGAGTCGCAGCGGTCGGCCCCGAAGGCCACCCGCATCAGCTCGGTGCGGCCCGCCCCCATCAGCCCGTAGAGCCCGGTTATCTCCCCGGCGCGCGCGGCGAAGGAGACGCCCTTGAGCACCTCCCCGCGCCGGATGTCGCGCAGCTCCAGGAGCACCTCCCCCGCGGCGGTCTCCACCCTCGGGTAGTAGTCGTCCATCTCGCGGCCCACCATCATGGTCACCATCTCGTCGATGGAGAGCTCGGCGGTGGGCCGGGTACCGACGTTGGCGCCGTCGCGGAAGACCGTCACCCGGTCGGCGATCCGTTTGATCTCCTCGAGACGGTGGGAGATGTAGCAGATGGCCACGCCCCTGGCCCTGAGGTCCCGGATGTTGTCGAACAGCGCATCCACCTCCTTGCCGGTGAGCGCCGCCGTCGGTTCGTCCATGATGATCACATCGGCCGAGAAGGACAGCGCCTTGGCGATCTCCACCATCTGCATCTGCCCGACGCTCAGCGACGAGACGAGTTCGCGTTCCGAAATGAGGGTGTTGACGCTGTCCAGGAGCTCGCGCGCCCGCCGGTTCATGGCGGCCCAGTCGATGCTTCCCGCCCGGTTCGTGGGCTGCCGACCCAGGAAGATGTTCTCGGCCACCGTCAGGTTCGGCAGCAGCTCCATCTCCTGGAAGATGATGCTCACCCCGCGTTCCCGCTGCTCCTGGATGCTGCGGGAGACCACCCGCTCCCCCTTGTAGGTGATGGTGCCCTCGTAGTTGGTGTAGACGCCGGCCAGCACCTTCATGAGGGTGGACTTCCCGGCCCCGTTCTCCCCCATCAGCGCGTGCACCTCACCCGGTCTCAGGTCGAAGTTGACGCCCTTCAGGGCGAGAACACCGGGGAACTGCACCTTGATGTCACGCATCTCGACGATGCAATCGTCACTCATGACTCCTCCACAGACTTCACACGGACCGGCGTGGTCGCGGTGATCGGTTGGGTGGGCCGGGCGTTGTCGCAGGGAGGGCGAACGCCCGGCCGGGGACGGCCCGGGGCCGTCGTTTCACTCGGCCTCCGGGGTGAAGGCCCGGACGAAGGCGTCGATGGCCGCGTCCGGGTCGTCCTTGGCGAAGGCCTCCAGGGCGACGGTGCCGTCGTAGCCCATCTCCCGCAGGGCGGCCGCGACGGCCGGGTAGTTGATCTCCCCGGTGCCGGGTTCGCACCGGCCGGGCACGTCGGCCACCTGGATCTCCCCCACCCAGGGCAGCGCCCTGCGGCAGAGCTCGATCAGGTTTCCCTCCCCGATCTGGGCGTGGTACAGGTCGAGGTTCATGCGCAGCCCGGGGGAGTCGACGGCGGACACCAGCGCCAGGGTGTCCTCCGCCCGCGCGAACGGAGTGCCGGGGTGGTCCACGGCCAGGTTGAGGTTCTCCAGCGTGAAGACCCGGCCCTCGCGTTCACCCAGCGCGGCGAGCCGCTGGAGGGTGAGGGTGGCCCTCGCCCACATGGCGCCCGTGACGGTGTCGACGGGCCGCACGGGCAGCCCCCGGCCGTCCAGCCCGGTGCCGTGGAGGTTCAGGCGGGGGCAGCGGAGCCTCTCCGCCACCCGCAGCGACTCCTCCGCCGTCGCCAGCAGCTCCGGGATGGCGTCGTCGTCGGTGAGGTTGCCACGCAGGTAGCCGGTCATGGACACCACCTCGGCGTCCATGGCGGCCAGCTCGTCGAGGTCGTCCAGGTGGTTGCTCCAGTCCCAGATCTCCACCTGGAGACCGCGGTCCGCGATCCGGCGCACCCGCTCCAGGAAGGGCAGGCCGACGTGGACGGTCTCGGCGCTGACGGCCAGCCGGATGCTCATCGGTCCACCTCCGAGATCTCGACGGGACGGTTCTCCTCGACGGACCTGATGCAGGCCAGGGCGATCTCCAGCGCGCGGCGGTTGTCCTCCCCCGTCGGGACGGGTTCGGCGGGGTCGGCGATGGCGCGGGCGAAGGCATGGAACTCGTCCCGGTAGGAGGAGTGCATGAGCTCGGTGTCGGCGCGGCCGGTGCCGGCGGAGACGCCGTCCGCCAGGAAGGCGGTCATGGAGGTCAGGCGGACGTCCCCGGCGGTGACCATTCCCGCGCTGCCGAACGCCTCACCGCGCACGTCATATCCGTAGAGGGCCGAGAAGCTGGCCTCGGCCACCGCCATGGAGCCGTTGTCGTAGCGGATGGATGTCGAGGCCGTGTCCAGGAAACCGGTGTCGCGGTGCTCGGGGACCACCAGCGCGTCCGCGCGGGCGAAGACGGAGGTGGCCCTCGCCCCGGGGTTGAAGAAGTTCAGCAGGTCGAAGTCGTGGATCAGGGTCTCGTAGAAGATGGTCCACCGGGGGACCTTCGTGGGGTCGGCGGTGAAGGGACCGGGGTCGCGGGTGAGGGAGCGCAGCTGCTGGACCTGCCCGATGCGGCCCGCGGCGATGGCCGTGTGGGCGGCCGCGAAACCCGGGTCGTAGCGGCGATTGAACCCCACCTGCAGGACGACCCCCGCGGTCTCGGCCGCCGCCGTCAGCAGGTCGTTGTCGGCGACGGTGAGGGCCATGGGTTTCTCGACGAACACGTGTTTGCCCGCCTCGATCGCCGCGGCGGCCAGGTCGACGTGGGTGCGCGCCGGGGTGGTGATGACCACGGCGTCGACATCTTCGTCGGTGGCGGCGGCCACCGGATCGGTCCCGGCCCGCTCCACCCCGAGTTCGTCGGCCAGCGTCCGGGCGATGCCGGCCACGGGGTCGGCGAGCAGCACGAGATCTAGGCCGTGGACCTCACGGTGGATGGTCCGGGCGTGGTGGGAACCGATCCGGCCGGTCCCCAGCAGTGCGGTGCGATATGGGTTTCCTGTCATGTCTCCTCCGAACAGCCATGTTCTAGAAGGTTCTAGTAACTCCTACTCTAGAACCTTCTAGCTGGTTGCGCAAGCGCACCACGGCGCCGGACATGACGGTCAGAGCACGGTGCGCACGCCGGCTCCGGCTCCACCAACGTCAGAGTGGAATCTCAGCCCTGGAGTACCGGGTAGTCGGTGTATCCGCTGGCCCCGCCGCCGTAGATCGTCTCCTGGACCGGGACGTTCTCCGGGGCTCCGGTGCGCCAGCGCTCCACCAGGTCCGGGTTGGCCAGCACGGGCCTGCCGACTCCCACGGCCTCGGCCACCCCATCGGCGACGAGGGTGGCCGCGCCGTCCCGGTCCGTCACGGTCCCGAAGCCCCGGTTCACCACCAGCGGGGCGCCGATGGTGCGACGTATCCCCTGCACCAGCTCGCAGGAGGGATCGATGTGGAGGATGTCGACGAAACCCAGGCCCAGCGGGGCGATTTCCCGGGCGAGGTGCTGGTAGGTGGCCTCGACGTCGGCGGGGGCGGTTTCCTCGATGCCCTGGATATTGTGTTCCGGCGACAACCGGATGGAGGTGCGCTCCCCGCCGATCTCGGCGGCGACGGCCCGCGTCACCTCGGCGGCCAGGCGCGCCCGCCGGTGCGGGTCGCCGCCCCATTCGTCGTCGCGCATGTTGGTGTTGAAGGCGAGGAACTGGTGGATCAGGTAGCCGTTGGCGCCGTGGATCTGGACGCCGTCGCACCCGGCGTCGACGGCGTTGCGTGCCGCCCGGGCCCAGGACTCGATGATCCGTTCGATCTCGGGTCCCGTGAGGGGTTCGGCCGGGACGTAGTCGACGCGCCCCGAGGCATTGTGCGTGTACCCGGGTGCCGTCGTCGCACTGGCCGAGACCACCCGCCCGGTTCCGTTGATCGTCGGGTGGCTGAGCCGCCCGGCGTGCATGATCTGCATGACGACGGTGCCGCCGCGCGCGTGCACCGCGTCGGCAACCTTCCGCCACCCCGCAGCCTGCCCGGCTGTCTCGATGCCGGGCTGCCCCACCCAGGTGCGCGCCGCCAGGTCGGGGAACGCCCCCTCCGTCACGATCAGCCCCATCGATGCGCGTTGCGCGTAGTACTCGGCGACCATGTCGCCGGGAACGCCGTCCCGGCCGCAGCGGAGCCGGGTCATGGGCGCCATGACGAGCCGGTTGCGCAGCCGGTAGGGGCCGAGGTCACAGGGGGAGAAGAGATCCATGGGGACCATCCTCACCCCTTTGTGCGGTCCGGACAACAGCCCAAGTCCGAGCGGTTTCCCGCGGCACGTTCTCAGGTGTCGATGGTCCGGATGACCTTGGCGGGGACGCCGCCGACGACGGTGCGGGGCGGCACGTCGCGCGTGACCACGGCCCCCGCGGCCACCACCGCCGCGTCGCCGATGGTCACACCCGCCAGGATGGTGGCGTTCGATCCGATCCACACCTTCTCCCCCAGGGTCACGGGGGCGGGGTGGAGGTCGGCTCGCCGCTGCGGGGAGAGGTCGTGGTTGAGGGTGGCGATGACGACGTTGTGGCCGATCAGGCTGCCGTCGCCGATGCGGATTCCTCCCTGGTCCTGGAACCGGCATCCCGAGTTGATGAACACTCCCCTGCCGACGTGGATGTTCTTGCCGCAGTCGGCGGTGAAGGGTGGGAACAGCGTGAAGTCGTCGGGCACGTCGGCCCCGATCAGCCGGGAGAACAGCCTGCGCAGCTCGGCGGGTTCGTGGTAGCTCCCGTTGATCTCCGCGCACAACCGCAGGGCGTCCTGAGCAAATGCGTGGATCAACGCGAAGATCTCGTCGCCGGCCCGCACCGGCTCCCTGGTGGCCATGCGGGCCCGGAAACGTTCGATGTCCCGGGTGCTGCTCATCGTCGCCTCTCCCTCGGTTCGTCCTCCGACCGTCAGGCTACAGCCCGGCCTTCCGGTCATACCCCGGGATCGCCCATGAGCAGTCCGAGCCGTTCGAGGAGACGCGGAACCGCGGTCGACGGACTCGGCCCCTGCTCATTCGCCCCGGGGATGGTCGCACCCGTCAGGCAGCACCGTCGCGCCGCATCCGGGGCCGCGTCGTAAGGAAAGTCCTTCGGAAGGTTCTTGGCCGCCGCCCCGGTGAGTCCGGTCAGTCGCACGTAATGCCTCTTGGCGTCCTCTTGGTCCCGGTATTTCCGCACCCTTTCGTAGTGCGCGTTCAACCACACCTCGAAACACGGCGTGGAGACGATGCCGAACATCCGCGTCCCACGCACCTTCCGGCAGGCGTCGAGGAAACCCCGCCGATCCTTCCCGTCGTGGTCGACGACGATCCAGACCTCGTCGTATTCATCCAGTCCTCCTTGGCTCCTCGTGAGATTCCTGACGATGGTCTCTGGTTCCTTGCCGTTTTCGCCTTTGACCGTTATGGAGAGGTTGGCGTCGCGAGGCACGATGCGGCGGATTCCCTCCAGATAGCTCTTCTCGGTCTTCTCCCCGTTGGTTATGAGCAGGATCGTCGTCCGGGTCACACGGGGCGCGGCTCGGCGCCGAGGTTTCCCACCCATCCGGGTCATTCCGCAACGCCGGTGGATGTCGTGAGGGCTCCCGGCAGATCGAACAGTTTCGACAGGTCAATAGTGGGCAGAGCGCCAAAGCGACCAGCCAGATAGCGTTTTTGTTCGTTGTTTCCGGGACGCGAATCGAAATCTGCGAGCGAGTAGAGCTCGCTGGCGCCGTCTTGTCCTTTTTCCGTGAACCAGATCTCGCCGGATTCCAGGCAGCGTTCTGGATGGTTTCCCATGAGTGATGTGTCATGGGTGGAGAAGAGGATCTGGGCTCCGGTCCGGTTGATGTCGGGGTCCTTGAACATGGTCACCAGGGCTGCCGCCAGAACTGGATGCAGGCTGGCGTCGAGTTCGTCGATGATGAGAAGCGCGTCCCGCGCCAGGACGTCGACGGCGGGGGCCGCGGCGGCGAGCCACGTGATCGTGCCATCGCTCTGGGCGCCGAGGCCGAGCTCGAATTTCTCGCCATCGATGCCGACGTGAGTGAACACGAGTGATCTCACGATCGGATCGACGGCATCTCCGGGAATTTCTCCCGGTTCGTCCACCGCCGCGGAAAGCATGGCGCGGATTCGCGCCAGCACGTTCGGGGGAACCTGTTGTTCCTGGACCTCGACTCCGGCAATGCCCAGATCGGCGACGGCCGCGAGCGCATCAATGATTTCTTTCCATCTGGCCGGCGCCTCCACCATCCGTGACATGACCCACTGCAGCCGCTGTTGTTCGTTGTCGTTCTCCCGGCGAATGGGGAAAAGAGCCGCGCCTCTTCGCAGACCTCTGGCTATGGGTTGAAGAGTGGTGTGGCGATAGCGCGCGGCAACCGCGAGCATGAGATCGCCGGGTGTGAGTATGCGCCTCACCTCGGCGGTGGGGCCCTTGACCGATGCACCCACCCGCACATCCGTCTCGGCGTCAGGGCCGCGTTGCTCCCGGACGAACAGAAGGCGCCGAACGCCCTTGGGGTAGGCGGCGAGGGATTCCGAGCGCACACCCCAGGGGGCGGCCTCGACAACGTAGTGGTAACGCACGCCATCGGTCACGAAGTTGGTCTCGTACACGGTGGGCCGTTCCGGAGCAACCGCGGCGTGAGGCTGATAGAGGGGCGTTCCCGGTTCAGCCACGGCGGCACCCAGATGGGCCAGGGCTGTCAAGAGGGTCGACTTGCCCGATGCGTTCGCCCCGTAGAGTGCCGCCACACGGTAGGTGACGTCCTCCCAGGTCTGCGGCGCCTTCGGTGTCTGGGTGCGCAGGCTCGGCCGCACGAAGGACAGCTGGGCCGACTCCGCGAAGCACCTGTAGTTGGAGACGGTGAAGTCGAGCAGCATGACTGCCACACTACCAGCAGATCACAGATTTGAGCCATTCTCGGAATATTTTTCCCAAATTAGGACTTCCTTGAGGGCTTGTCTGGCGATTTTCCGTCTTCAAGGCAGCCCGCGTCGATGCCAGCGAAACCGTCGCACGAGCACGACGGCGTGCATCCTCAGCCGGTCAGGTCCCTGGTCATGACGAGTTCGTCGCCCTGCTCGTGGTGGTCGGTGAAACCGGCACGCCGGTACAGGCGCAGCGCGGGATTCGCCTTCTGCACGGACAGGGACACCCGTCGATGGCCGAGGGTTCGCAGGTGGTCGAGCAGCCGATCCATCAGGGCCGTACCGATTCCCCGGCCGCGATGTTCGGGCAGCAGCGAGATCGACAGCAGCGGGGTGGTGTCGTCGATGTGGCCGTACGTCCTGGCGATGCGCGCCCACGCCGCCCCGACCACCGTCCCGTCGACCTCCGCCACCAGGCAGTGATCATCGGGGCGGGTACCGAAACCCTCGATGAACGCGGCGAGCTCGGGTTCACGGATGATCGAACGCGGAATCTCGCCGTCGAAGTCCTCGGGGATGAAGATCGCCTCGTACAGGAAGTCCTCGAGCAGCGGATACTCCGCCTCCCGCATCTCCCGGATCACGGTTCCCGTGGGCACGGTCGCCTCCCTTCACGTCGGATGGCTCCACCCCGGTAGGGCACGAGTTGAAGTCCAAGTGTCGCACGCCTGGACCGTCATCTCCCGTCGCCCCCGCGGTTCGCTGGCCTTCCCGTCGAACGCCTGTCTTACCAGCGGAAACGCCTGTCCTACAGGCAAACGCCAGCGCTACAGCGCAAGCACACGACCACAAGGCAGGCGAACCCCGGGAAGACGTCGGCGGGAGGCGGCTTCTACGTGGTGAAGTAGGCCGCGATCGTTTGCTTGTCGGCCTCCACGGCGGACTGCTCGATCAGGGAACCGGCCTGGTCGGTGAGAACCTTGGCGCGGGCGTCGAGAACGGTCTGGGCCACCCCGGAGGTGTAGAGCTCCTGCTTGAGACGGTCGCGTTCCGCCGACACCCTGGTCTCGCCGTCCATGAGCGAATTGAACCGGTCCACCAGGGCGTTCGCCTTCGTCTGACTCCCGCCACCGCCGGGGTTCTGCCCCGCCGCCGGAGGCTGCTGGCCCCCGGCACCACCCGGCGGCTGTCCGGTTGGCGCCTGGCCGTTCGACGGCGCACCCCCGTCACCCGGTGGCTGACCGCCCCCGGGCTGCTGGCCGCCGCTCGGAGGCTGTCCCTGATCCTGGCCACCCCCACCAGGAGGCTGCCCACCACCGCCCTGCCCCTGCTGCCCGGCCCCCGGTTTGAGGCCGAAGGCGCAGTTGTGGTCCCAGGCGACCACGGTCATCTGGTTGGCCTGCTCCGCCCACCACAGGAAGGAGTTGTTGCCGGGGCCGGTGATGTCGTCGAAGTTGTCGATGACGTCCTCGAAGGCCAGGTAGGTGACCAGTTTGTCGACGTCGACCCGCTGCGCCAGCCCCGACTGGAAATCGGCGTCGCTGGATTCGTTGATGAACTGCAGGAACTCGATCAGCGGGGTGAGGTTCGCCTCCCCGGTTTCCTGGTCGAAGACATCCTTGTACGCCGACTCGTCGGTGCCGCGGTAGCTGTAGTCGCCGGTGGATTCCGCCTTGTACAGCAGCCCCGCGACGTCGAAGTTCTGCCCCACCCAGGATTCGTCGAGGTCCTGGCAGGTCAGCCGCAGCACCGGGTCGGAGCCGTTGACACTGAGGCTGATGTGGGCGGCCTTCTCGCTGGCCAGCCCGGTTTTGGCGAGCAGGTCGAGGGCCACCGCCTCGTTCAGGGCGGAGGTCGACGAGCTGGCGCGGATCACCATGCGGGTCATGCCGTCGTGGTTCGCGCCGTCGACGAACTTGTCGAATCGCACGAGCCACGGGAGTTTCTGCGGTTCACTGTCGGCGGAGATCCCCTGCAAGGACGAGTTCCCCTTCAGTTTCAGGCCGGCCTTCTCGTGCGCGACCCCGTCGACGGTGACCGTCGCCTCGATCCAGTTCTTGGTCTGGTTCGAGGTGTAGGCGGTGATCATTTCCTGATAGGCGTTCTGGTCGACGGTGATCTCCACGGAATGGAGCGAGTCCGGGTCGAGGTAACCGTCGGCGACCTTCCCGCTGGAGGCGCCCGATGACGTCCCCCCGGACGAGCCGCACCCGGTCAGGATCACCGCCCCGACCGCACCCAGTCCCATCGCCGCGAACACACCGCGACGAGAAATCCTTTTCATGAATCCTCCTGCTCCTGTCTGGGGATTCCATGAAGCCTGTTGGCCCTGAGTCGCGGCCCAGCCGACGCTGTGCCTTGGCTGTCAATCCAGCAGGCAGCATCCGAGGAGGTGGGACGTGCCAGAATCGTGAGGACACCTCACGAAGGGAAGAACATGACCTCGGCCACGGACCCGCACCCCGATCTGCTCGCCGAACCCAGCGCCCGGACGTTCCCGCTGGCACAGCTCGTCTCCCTGATACGCGAGGGGAAGGTGCGGATACCGCACTTCCAACGTGGTCTGCGGTGGGGAACACCGGATGCGGTGGCGCTCATCGACAGCGTGCTGCGCGGCTTCCCTATCGGCAGCCTCCTGCTGTGGCGACGCCCAGCGCCGGCGGAGACGATCAGGCTCGGAAACGTGGAGATCAACGCCCCTGAGCAGAGCGATGCCCTGTACGTGGTGGACGGGCAGCAGCGGCTCACCACTTTCCTGAACGTGTTCGACCCAGTGCATGGCCTGGATGGCGAGTTCGCACTCGTCTACGACCTCAGAACCCGACCGTTCAAGGTACGAGCGCGTACCGGGAACGAGTCGGACGCCCACGTCATCCCACTGCCGGTGCTGTTTGATCTGGGAAAGCTATTGACCTGGACCCGGGACCGTCCCCAGTACCTGGATCAGATTGACGAGATCAATTCCGCTACGCAGCGACTGCGGGAGTTCCACGTCCCCGCCTACGAGGTGCGTTCCCAGGACGACAGGGTGCTGCGCGAGATCTACGACCGCATGAACAACGCGGGTAAACGCCTCACCCGGGCCGAAACCTTCCGCGGGCTCTTCGCGCCCGAGGAGAACGCGATGAAGGCCACAACCTTCGAAACCATTCAGGAGGAGATCCGCGAACGCCTACGCTGGGGAAACATCGATCTGGATACCATTCTGCACGCCTTCCTGGCCACCCGGGGACCTGACGTGTACCGGGATATTCACCTCGAGTTCAGCGATGAGCGAAAGCGAAAGGCCGAGTTCCCGGATGAAAACAATGAGGAAGCACACCAAAGGGCCCTGCAAGCCTTGGAGAGCGCAATTGATTTTCTGAGAAATAAAACAGGGGTTCCTCATTTCACCTTCTTGGCCTATCGCTTTCTTCTTGTGGTGGCAACTCGTTTCTTCACACATTTTCCCGCCCCCAGCCAGCGCAATCTCGAACTCTTGAAACGCTGGTATTGGAGAACCACCATGACCGGCCCGACCTTGGGCAGCGGAGGAACCACTGGAATTGTGCGTTCCCTGACTTCTTGCATTCTTCCCGAAGAAGAGAGCGAGTCGGTTCAGCGGCTCTTGAAAACCGTGACCGACAAACCGAGATATTCTCCGAAGGCAGCGACCTTCGGATCGAACCGCGCCTCCGGACACATCATGTTGTGCGCACTGTGGGCCAAAGGTCCACTGTCACCAGACACGGGCTCGCCCTTCACAGACGAGGACCTGGCCCTGGAGATCGAGCAAAGTTCAAGCCCTAGGCCGGCGTGTCCGGAAGTGTTCCCGCGAACCGCTCTCCCCGAGGAGTTGCGCAACTCTTTGGGGAATCGTGTCATAGCACCAGGAATACCTTTGGAGGCAGTACGCGAGATCCCGACTTCAGAGGACCAAGTACGCGATTCACATTTCTTCAGGAATTCATCCGACCCCCAGCAAACGGTCCGCGATCGCCAAGAAATGCTGCAACGCCACATCGACGATTTCTTGAGGTCGCATGCATCTTGGGACATCGATGACTCCCCGCCCCTCGCATCACTGGACTTGGATTCTGAACCCGAGGAGGACCCCGACCCCCAGGACGCCCTGTGGTGATCGAGGGTTTCCAGGTTCAGCTAACCGGACACACCGTCGCCCACCTCTACGCTCGGGGTGACCACACCTGGCTGGAATGGCAGCAGGGTTACTGGGATGACCCGGACAGGCCCGTCCTGGGATTGTTCTTCGAGGATCAGCCCAGCAGACGCGTGGCCTCCGCGCTGCGGTTGCCGCCCTGGTTCTCCAACCTCCTGCCGGAGGGCAGGCTCAGGCAGTGGGTGGCGCGGGACGCCGACGTCAACGAACAGCGCGAGATGCGCCTGCTGGTGCGCCTCGGCAACGGGCTTCCAGGAGCGGTGGTCATCACACCGGTCGATGGGCAGGCCGATCCCTTGTGGCGCCCGGAGGAAACGCTCCCTCCACCGCCGCCTTCCCCGGGTGATGGTCTCCTGCACTTCAGCCTAGCCGGGGTGGCACTCAAGTTCTCGCTGCTCCAGGAGGGTGACCGCCTGACCCTGCCCGCCGGCAATCGGGATGGGGACTGGATAGTCAAGATGCCCGACGCGGTGTACCCGGAAGTGCCCGCCAACGAGTTCGCGATGATGACGCTGGCCGGGCTCTGCGGAATCGATGTTCCCGAGATCCGGTTGTGGCACCGCGACGACCTTCCGAAGTTGCCCGACGCAGCGTGGCCGGAAGGACAGGAATGGGCCTACGCTGTGCGGCGCTTCGATCGCGACGGCAACCGGCGCATACACATCGAGGACCTGGCCCAGGTCCGGAACTTCTACCCGGAAGACAAGTACCGCGGCTCGTTCGAGACCGCCGCCGCCCTGATTCACCGCAGGTGGGACAAGAAGTCATATCTCGAATTCGTTCGCAGGCTGTTCTTCAGTTTCGCCATCGGCAATGGCGACATGCACCTGAAGAACATCTCACTGATCTACCGCGATCCCCGTCGCCCGGTCATTTCCCCCGCCTACGACCTGGTTTCGACGGCCCCCTACCTGAACGACCCGGAGGATCTCGGCCTCAAGCTCGGCCGGTCCCGGCGTTTCGAGGAGGTTTCCCCGGAGTCCTTCGAGCTGCTCGCCCGCAGAGTCGGCGCACCGGTCGGGGAGACCATGGATGCGGTCACCCGGGTGGCGAGGAATCTGGAAGGGGCGTGGGCCCAGACCTCGCAGCTGCTGGCACCGCTTCCCCGGCACCGCGACTGGCTGGATCGGCGAATACCCGAGATCGCTCGTCATTTCAGCGGCTGAGCACGCCCCGACGCTCAGGTCAGTTCCACGACCGCCGGGCCCGGGCGGTCCTCGGCGCCGGTCAGGGTCCCGTCCTCCAGGGAAGCCCACTCCGGGGTCAGCAGTCTCCCTGCCGCGATGGCGACGGGGACATCGGCGTCGATGAACAGCAGGCGGGAATCCCCGACGCGACCCAGCCGCGTCCAGGCGCCCTCGACCTCCAGTTCGCCGTCGGCGACGAGGTCGGGCAGCCACCTACCCGCGACCCGCATCCAGCGCCCGATGCCACGGAGGATCTCCGACTGCCATCCGGGTAGCGTCCCGTCGGCCTTCGGACCCACCCCCAGCAGCATCCGGCCGCCCCGCCACACGATGTCGACGAGGTGTTTCATCAGCTCCAGCGGGGTCATGGCGTGTTCGGGGCCCTCGACGGAGTTGTACCCGAAGGACAGCCCCACCCCGCGGCAGTGCTCCCACACCGCCGCGTTCTCGCACTGCTGGAGGTGCTGGTACTCGCTGGTGGCGTAGTCCTGGTGGGGCACCTGCCAGCGGTCGTTGACGAGGCCCTCCGGGTTGGCGGCGTAGTACTCCTCGAACACGGTGCCGATCCCATCGGGCCCGAAGTCCTTGCCGGCGTCCGGCCAGTTGATGTCGTTCCACAGCACGTCGGGGTTGTAGCGGGCGATGAGGTCCCGCACGTGCCCGGCTGCGTAGGAGGCGTAGCCCTGGTCGAGGGGTCGTTCGGTCAGGTCCCAGTCGTCGCGCAGCCCGATCGGAACCGTCGGCGCGGCGTGCCAGTCCAGGCCACCCGAGTAGTAGGCGCCGAACCGCATCCCGGCGCGCCGCGCGGCGTCGGCCCACTCCCCCACGAGGTCACGCCTCGGTCCGCGACGCACGGTGTTGCGGTCCCCGGTGCCGGGCGCATCCCACAGGCACACGCCGTCGTGGTGTTTCGTGGTGACCATCACGTACGACCCCCCGGCCGCCACCAGTTCGGCGACGGCCGCGTCGGCGTCGAACCTCTCGGCCCGCCAGGCGTCGAGGAAGTCGTCGTAGTCACAGCCGCCGTGCACCTCCGCGTGGTGCCGCTGCGCGGGGCTGCCGTCCAGCCGGATGGTGTTGTGATACCACTCGGCGTAGGGGTTGTGACGGAACCACTGCGTCGGCGGGATCTCGCCGAGCTCCGCGACGGGCTCCCCCCACGCGGGCACCGAGTACGGCCCCCAGTGGATGAAGAAACCGAGCTTGGCGCGCCGGAACCACTCCGGGGTGGGACGCGCCAACGCCTTCCAGCGCTCGGCGTCGCGTTCGAATTGTTCCTCCAGGTCAGCGACCACCGAATCCTCCTATGTTGAGTCCCTTCGCCAGCTGTTTCTGCATCGCCACCACGATCACGAGGCTGGCCAGCACCGCGATCGTGGACGCCGCCATCAGCGGCCCCCAGTCCGTGCCGCGTTCACCGGTGAACATGGACAGGCCGAGCTGCAGCGGGGCCTTGTCCGTGCTGTTGATGATGATCAGCGGCCACAGGAAGGCGTTCCAGTAGTCGATGAAGGCGAACGCCGCCACCACCGCGATGGGGCCGCGCAGCAGCGGGATGATCACGTGGAACAGGATCTTCACCTGGCCCGCGCCGTCGATCCGGGCTGCCTCCTCGTAGTCGCCGGGAAGCGACAGCAAGAACTGCCGCAGCATGAAGGTGCCGAAGGCCCCAAAGGCGAAGGGCAGGACGATCGCCGGGTAGGAGTCGACGAGCCCGAAGGCGTCGGCCCCCAGGAACAGGGGAATGACGAGCACCTCGATGGGCAGCACCAGGGTGGCGATGAACACCGAGAACAGGGCAGAGCGTCCGGGAAACTCCAGGCGCGCGAAGGCGTAGGCGTTCAGCACGGAGACCACCACGGTGATGAGGGTCCCGACGAGCGCGTAGGCGAAGGTGTTGACCAGGATCTGTCCGAACGGGATGGAGCTGAAGGCCTCCGCGAAGTTGTCCCAGCGCACCGCGTCGCCGAGCAGGGCGGCCCCGGTGGACAGCACCTGGTTGCTCGGTTTCAGTGCGGAGAAAAGCATCCACACGAAGGGCGAGACGAACCCAACGGCCACGACCACCAGCAGCGTCTTCGAGACGATCTTCCCCCAGCGGCGGGGGCGGTTCTTATCAGGAGTCATAGTTCACCCACCTCTTCTGGCCGACGAACTGCAGCGCCGTGACCAGCATCACCAGCACGAACAGCACCCACGCCAGCGAGGACGCCAGGCCGAGTTTGTCGTAGGAGAAGGCGCTGCGGTACAGGTACAGCACCAGGGTGTTGGTGGATTCGCCCGGCCCGCCCCTGGTGAGCATGAACGGCTGGGTGAACACCTTGAAGGCCCCGATCACCGTCATCACGGAGGCGAAGAACAGCGACGGCGAGAGCATCGGGAAGGTGACCCGCCAGAACCGGCTCCACGCGGTGGTGCCGTCGATCTTGGAGGCCTCCATGATCGCGGGGTTGATGTTGTTCAGACCCGCGGCTAGCACGACGATGTTGTAGCCGACCGCCTGCCACAGCGACATCATGATCAGCGAGACCATCGCCCAGGTCGGGTGCCCCAGCCAGGAGGGTCCCGTGATGCCGATGGCCGCCAGCATCCCGTTGATCACGCCCTGGTCGTCGAGCATGACCCGCCAGATAAGGGCATTGGCCACCATGGGGGTGACGACGGGGATGAAAAACAGCACCCGGAAGAACGGCGCCCAGTCGGGCAGCGAATGCAACCAGACCGCGATGCCCGTCGAGACCACGAGGTTCACGGCTGTGTAGCCGATCGCGAACACCAGGGTGTTGCCCAGGACCGTGTAGAACGCCGGGTCCTCACCGGAGAGCAACCGCGCGTAGTTTTCCACACCGACGAACTCGGGGTCCCCGTAGAGGGGCCAGTTGTGGAGGCTGATCGCGATGGAGGCGATCAGCGGTACCACAATGAAGATCAGGAAGCCGCTCATGCCCGGAGCGAGGTGGAAGAAGGCCAGCAACCGCTGGTTGACGCCGGGTTTGCGGGCCTTCCTCACCGTGCTTCGGGGCGACGGCGTGGCCGTCGTCGTCATGGGGTCAGTTCACCGACTTTTCGATGGTTCCCAGGATGTCCTCGGCGGTGCGGGTGCCGCGGGCACCCTCCGGGGAGTACTGGGTGAACTGGGTCACCACCTGGTTCCAGGTGGAAGTGGTCACCAGCGGCTGCCCGTCCGCGAGGAGCGTCTTCATGACCTCGGCGTCCTGGGCGGGCTTGCCCTCGGCCCAACCCGACAGCGCGGAGTCGATGGAGGGGACTGTGCCGCGGTTCTTTCCGACGTAGGCCACGACCTCGGGGGTGGTCATCTTCATGATGTTCTGGAAGGCGGCCTTCTTGTCGGGACATTTCGCGGAGATGCCGAAACCGGAGCCCTGGATCATGCCGACGGGTTTGCCGCTCTTTGAGGGGACGACGGCCACCCCGACCCCGTTCTCCATGCCCTGGCGGATCGTCGAGTAGAACCACGGGCCCTCGATCACCATGGCCACCTTCTTGGCCTGGAAGCCCTGCATGGGCACGTCGGTGGTGTCGGCGGGGTTAGGGGCGGCGGCGACGTTCTCCTTGCCGACCAGGTCGAAGGTCTGCTGGATGTCGGCGACGAAGCCCGGGTCGGTGATGTTCAGCTTGCCGTCCTTGACGGGCACGTTGCCGTTGGCGAAGGCGAACGGCAGGTAGGGGTAGCTGATGTCAGGGGCGACGGCGAAGCCCTGCACACCATCCTTGGTCAGCGCCTTAGCGTCGGAGAGGAACTGCTCGTAGGTGTAGTCAACGCCCGGTTCCTTCAACCCGGCCTGGGCAAACATGGTCTTGTTGTAGAACAGCACCATCGGTTCGGCGTCGTAGGGGATGGCGCGGACCTTCCCGTCGACCGTCATGCCCTGCATCATGGCCTGGTTGTACCGGGTCAGGTCGAGGCCGGCTTCCTTGGCGAGATCGTCGAGCGGGGTGAGGAGTTCACCGAGCTCCTGGGCGCGGGCGGCCTGCGTGGTGACGATGCAGGGCGCGTCAGCCGACGACATGCGGGTCTTGATCTTGGTCCAGTAGTCCTGGAAGCTGGGGCCCTCGATGTCGAGCTTGAAGTTGGAATCGGTTTCCTGGACGCCCTTGACGAAGGTGTCCCACTGGGCGCGGTCGGATTCGTTGGACACCCAGGTGTACATCTTGCTCGCCTGCGCGCTCTTGTCCTTGGAGCCTCCTGAACAGGCCCCGAGCCCGAGGGCCAGGGTGGCACACAGCAGCGCGGCTGCTGCACGACGGTACTTCATACGAACTCCCTTGTCGTAATCGGTCGGTCTCCGGAACGGCAGGGCTGCTGCGTCGCGTCCGAGTGCCCGAAGTTAGCGTTAACATCCCAGATGTTAGGGGAAGATCGAGAGTTTGTCACGACTTTTCCAGAGTGAAATGTCAACGCCGCCATCCCTGGACCCCGCAGCCCATCGCCCGGGATTTTCCCAATCCCTCCCTGCCGCACCCGGCTTCCCCTAATCTGGAATCTCCGTTGGACAACGGCTGGAAGGGCTCCACGATGGAGACGAACGAACAAGACGAACAACCGGAGGGCACCGGCCCGAAACCCGAGGAACCGAGCCTGCGCGACGTGGTCAGGGCCATCGACGGCCTGACCCTCAGGATGGACGTGATCATCTCCTACCTGGACAAGCTGGACACCCTCCCCGAGGCCTCGCAGCAACGCATCAGCGCCTCCCGGGAGCAGCAGGAACCGGTCGCATCCCCGCCATCGCCATCGGCACCTGCACCGGCGCCTTCCCCCCGAAGCCGGCGCCCCCGCCTCCCCGGCTGCCCGGGACGATCCCGGTCCCCGTTCCTTCTCCACAGGTGGCGAAGAAGCCTCAACCGCTCACGCGGGACGCGGACGTCAGGGCGTCATCACCCGGGAGCCCGGACGATGTGCCTCTCAGCGAGATGCTCGAATCCCCGAAGCCCAAGTCCTCACCTCTGACCTCGATCAGGAACCGCGCGGGTGAGGCCGCCCTGGGCAAGTACCTGTTGTCGGCCGCCGCGGCGGTGCTGGTCTTCCTGGCCGCGGCCAGTCTCATCGCGCTGCTGTGGAACTCGATACCGGACATCGTCAAGGTCGGGGCCGTCGGCGTGACGGGCGTCACGCTGACCGTCGTCGGGATGGGCATGGTCTCCAGGGCCACGACGAACCGGCTGCCGGCCGCCACGCTCACCGGCATCGGTGGTGGGCTGGGGTTCGTCTGCCTGGTGGGCGCGGTCCTGCTGGGGCTGTTGACCCCGCTGCCCGCCTTCCTCACGCTCACCGGCTGGACGATCATCCTGATCCTGGTCGCCGCGCGCACCCACCTGCCCTACATCACGATCATCACCGCGCTGGGCGGGTTGTCGACCATCGGGCTGGCCGCGGCGCAGTCGCACGTCCACCCCGAGCAGTCCTTCCTGGGCCTGACGATGGTGGTGGGTTATGTCGCGGCCATCCCCCTGCCCACCGCCATGACCGCCCGCAAAGCGGTCGCGCGGCCCAGGTTCAGGCCGCTCTACCTGCTGTCCGCGACGGCGATCGGGCTTCCCGCGCTGTTCCTGGCACCCGTCGAGAGGGCCAGGGAGATCACCGAGACCGGCACCCTCGTGGCCATGCTGGCCCTCGTGTCGCTCCTGTTCGCCCAGCTCATCCTGGTCGTGAGGGCGGGCGGGATCCCTGCGACCGCGCCGGAGCCGTCCCCCGGGACCCCGGCGAACCCCTGGGCGCCGGCCTGGCTGGCCGCCCCGCTGCTGGTGGCCATCTCGACGCTGCGCCTCAGGCCGGTGCCGCCACCGCGGGCCACACTGGACTGGTTCCAGGATCAGGACTTCACCCTGCTGGCCGTCGCCCACCTGATCGTCCTCGCCGCGGCAGTGGTGCCGCCGATCTTCAAGGGGGTCGCCGCGAAGGCCGGGCAGTGGGCGGGCCACTGCCTGTTCGCCAGCGCCTTCGTGGTGGTGGGCATCCTGCTGCCCCAGCTGAGGAACGAATCCCTGGTCCTGGGCGCGCTCGTCATCGTCCTGGCCTGGACCGCGCTGCCCACGGTGTTCGCGGGCAACGCGACCCACGTCATCACCGTGCCGGTCGCGGTCGTGGTCCTGACCTGGTTCGGGCACGACCCGGGCATCGACCTGATCCTGGTGCGGCTGGGCGTCCTGGCGGTGGCCGTGGCGGTCGCGCTGGTGGTCGAGAAAGGCCTCCCGGACAGGCCGGAGCACCTCGTGTCCGTCTGGCTGGTGGTGTTCCTGCTGGCCATCCGGCTGCCCGCGGTCGTCCAGGAGCTGCTGTGGCGGCTGGGCATCGAACGGGCCTGGGGCGTCACGGTCTGGGGAATCCTCGTGTTGGGTGTCGTGGTGGCGTTGATCGCGCTGGGGCTCGGCAGCGGGCACGCGACGACCCTGCCCCTGCTCGCCGGCCGCCTGTTCGGGCAACGGGCGCACCTGGTCGACGACCCCGATGCCGCCCCGGTGCCCTTGGCCCCGTCGTCGTCGGTGCCCATGATCCTGACCCTCGGCGCGGCCGGTTTGATGCAGTACGTGGTCCACGCCGCCACCGGCTGGTCGCTGGTGCCGTGGCTGCCCGTGACCCATCAGGCGTGGGCCTTCCTGACCCACGAGCTGGTGCTGATCCCCTTCGTACTCGCGCTGGGCTGCGCGGTGGTGTGGATGATGTGGCCGCTGGTGCGGCACCCGTGGCACGGCGTGGCCACCGGCATCACCTTCACCCTCTCGCTGCTCGGGATGAACACCCTCCTGACCGCGACGAACGTGGACTCCGCGACGAGCAGCGCCACCCTCATCATCGCCGGCGCCCTCAGCATCGTCGCGGGTTTCCGCGCCCACGCCACGGCCATGCGCCTGTACGGGCTGGTGCTGGTGATGCTGATGGTGCTCAAGCTCGCGGTGATCGACATGTCCGGGCAGAACTCCATCACCCGCATCCTGTCGCTGCTGGTGGCGGGCGTGATCTGCTTCGCCCTGTCCGTGGCCTACAGCCGGCTGAGCGCCCACCTGAGCGGCGCCGCGGAGAAACCGGAGGATTCCGACTAGATCCACCCGGCTGCGCAGCACTCGATCCGATTTCGTCCCCACGCGCGGGGTTCTCGTCGGTTGGGTGCTGCGCTACCGGGATCGCGTGACGTCACCCGTTCGCGGCGGGCCGAGCCGTCAACACGAGGATTCTCTCCTCGATCATCCGGAACATCGGGGTCCAGGTGATCAGCCAACTCCGAGGTTGGATCCGTTTCATCCCCTCGGACAACCTGACGTCGCGTTCGGCCCGGAAACCGGGAGCGACGGTGCGGCAGAACTTCTTGCCGTTGCGGCACCCGTAGGTGAACCGCGCCCCGGACTTGACGACGGACTTCTCCCGCCCGAAACGCCGGAACAGAGGCGCCATGACCTCGACCAGGGCCGTCGCGCCGGGGAAGAAGTCGTGGATGATCCCCATCAGGACCCGCAGGTCGTCGGCGCTCAGGTACATGGTCAGGCCCTCGACGATGACCAGAACCTCACCCGCCACCTCCACTTCCTCGGGCCACCGCGGGTCCATGGCCGAGGCGGAGATCATCCGGACCCGGTCCACCGGGGCGATGAGTTGCCGACGGATGTCGATCACCTGCGGTAGGTCGAGGTCGTACCAATGCACCTTTCCGTCGTCGACACGGTGGAATCGGGTGTCCAGCCCGCACGCGATGTTGACGACGGTGCAGCCGGGATGCCGGGTGATGAAGTCGTGGACGAGGTCGTCGAACAGCAGGGTGCGGGCCGCGGTCCCGAAGGACATGAACCGATCGGTTCGAGCGGCCGTGAAGTCGTAGTCGATGCGAGAGACCAGCTCGACCGCCTGCGGGTCGGACAGCAGCTGCGGGTGGGACAGCGCATACTGGGCCCTGGCGTGCAGGGTCTGCAACATGGTTTCCGGCACCCCGGTGAGTTCGACTTTCTCCATGTCCCCAGTCTCTCCCTGGAGATGGCGGAGGTTCACCCCGGGACCGCCCGGGAGGCACCTCCCCGCCGGCCCCGCGGATGATTCAGGCGATGGGGTCCGGTCTCACCACACGTCGATGGACCACGAGTAGACCGGGATTCCCTCCTCGGTCGCCATGCCATCCAACCGAAAAGGTATGACGCTCTTGTCGCGGTACTCGGGGGTGCAGGAGTAGCCGTCCGCTCTGTGATCCCTGACGAGGCCCTCGATCGTCTCGTCGTGATGCTCCTTGCGTTCAACGACGGACGCGGGGACGAAGACGCGGTTCATGGGCATGTCCTGCCCGCCGAAACGCAGCGGGACGAGGTGCAGCGGCACCAGTTGTCCCTCGGCGGCCAGGGCCTCGGCCATCGGAACGGAGTCGACCGTCGCGAAATCGAACGCCCTCGCCCGTCTCCTGCCCAGCCAGTCGAGAAATCCCATCGTCACCTCCGTCTGCACGCGCCCCGTGTTCCCCGTCCGCGCACCATGGCTCAGTTCCCCGCAACCACAGTAACCAGCCGATGGGCGAAGAGCCCCGGAACGTGCCCCGGGTCATCCGAAAGGCCGACAGGAAACGGGTCGCGACCTCACGCCTCCGCGTTGACGCCCCCGACGACCTCACCCACGCGGACCTCGGTCTTCCTCGAAACGACCAGCTGCTCCTTGAGATTGTCCTCGAGAACCCGGATGGCCCTGACCCGGGGTGTGATCACCGCGATGAGGATCAGCAGGATCCCGACGAGCCCGAACATCAGCCCGATGCCCCGTGACGCCCCGACGCCGACGATGCCACCGACACTGTCGGCCAGCGCCCCTCCGGGTCGCAGCAGCGGGTTGAACACGTTGTCGGCGAGCGGCCCTGCGATGCAGTAGGCGGCGAGGAAACCGAGCTGGGACACCAGGCCCATCAGTCCCCAGATCTTGCCCTGGGTCTCGTTGGGAATCCACGACCTCGTGAGCACCTCGACGCTCGTGTTCAACGGCGGCAGGATCATGAAGAACAGGAATGTGGCGGCCCCGATCAGCACCACGTCGGTGGTCATTCCCAGGCCGATCACGACGACCCCGCCGAACGCCAGCGCGATCGCCAGGTATCGGATGTGGTTGTTTCCCATATTGAACACCCCGATGGCCAGGCTGGCCACGACCATGCCGATGGCGGCCACCGAGCGCACCAGCCCGAGGGTCTGTTCGTCGGCGAGGTCGAGCATCATCGGGGTCAGGAGGGTCTGCAGGAATCCCATGCAGAAGGTCATCAGGGTCACCAGCAGCATCAGCACCACGATGCCGCGGTTGCGGGCGAAGTATGCCAGCCCGCTGCGGAAATCCTCCCAGAAGCCCTGTTCGACCGGTTTCGGCTCCGCTTTGATCGTGCGCCACACGATCACCGTGAACGACACGGTCGTCACCATTGTCGCGACGTCGATCATCAGGACCGCGTTGATGCCGAACTGCACCATCACCAGGCCCGCGACCGCAGGAGAGATGAGGTACTGCGCGGCGGCCGCCAGCTGGGTCATGCCGGAGGCCCTGGCGTACTGTTCGGGCGTCAGCAGGTCGGTGACGGTGGCGCGGTAGGCCGGGTCGAGCAGCGCCTCGAAGACCGAGCTGAAGGCCACGCAGGCGCAGATCACCCAGACCTCGCGGAAGCCGAGGTGGAAGGCGGCCAGCAGGGCGATCAGCCCGATCGCCGACAACGTGTCGCTGAGGATCATCATCAGACGTCGATCGAACCGGTCCACCAGGACCCCGGCCAGCGGCGCCAGCAGCAGCCCGGGCAGGAACGCGGCGAGCATGATGAGCGCGCCGGGTGTCGTCTGCCCCGTCTCCTGGTACACGAACACCCCGAGCCCGAAGGCGGTCATGCCGTTGCCGACCCGGGCGATGAGCTGCGTCAGCCATATCAGTTGAAAAGCGCGAAGATTCCGGGTGGCCTGCGGGTTCTCGGCAACCTTCGTGAAGTTCTTCTTCATCATCATCTCCCCATATCTCTGGGGCCGCGTCACCGCACCACCCCGAAACGTCGTTGCACAGGCGTCCAGAACGTTTCCGCTCTCGCACCAGCAGGTGTGTTGTGATTCATCGTAAGTCGACGGAGACGAGAGAGCGGCGGGAATGCACCCAAAGTTGATGCGGGCCGTGGGCGCTGCACCCACGGCCCGCATCAAACGGTCCAGTGTTCTCAAAACTGGATGTCGTCGGCGATCCCGGGACCAGTCTGAGACGCGATACGGGCGGCGATCTCCCGCTGCTTTGCCTGCTGCAAGGTGATGAGGGAATCCGCGTTGCGCAGGTCCATCATCCAGTTCACCCCGGCACTGCCGACCTGGGCAACGGTGACCCCATAGTTGGACTCAAGGTAGCCGCCCGCGTCGAGACCCGCCTCGGTGGCGGCAGCTGCGGCGGCTGCGCACTCGATGTAGAAGTCACGGTCGGTGGACAGCCGGGCCGCGTTCGACGGCGCCCCACCGGCGGAGCCTGCCGCGTCGAACTTCGGGTGGGGACGGGACATGAGGTTCGCGTACTCCATACCGACTGTCATCGGGAACATCTGGACGCGCTGGGTCCATTCCGCCGACGCCTGATCCCACTGGGGGCGTTCAACGCCGAGGATACGCGCGATCTCGTCACCCGAAATCCCGGCGTGCATCTTCGCCGACGCTGCGACCCAGTCGTGCAGGGAAACCCCGAGCACCGGCTGGAGTTCTGGGGCAGCCGGGTTGACCTGTCGCATCGCCTCGATGGGCGCGAAGGCGGCGTTCTCGGCGGCACGGGCAGCGGCGCCGGAGGGGTCGTGGTAGAACCCGAGCAGCGCATTGTTCATCGAGGTGTGGATCGACACCACCCGGCTGATCGCCCCGGTGGCGTGTTCCATGGGGTCCTGACCGGAGATGCGCAGCCCGATGTACTCGCGCACCTCCTCGACCATGGCCTCCAGCGTGGTGTGGATGTCCGAGTTGGCCAGCACCAGATGACGGTTGCCCCGGAAATCACCGAGCCGCGCCTGTTCCACGTCGGCCTGCGCCAGCTGCGCCTCCCACTGGGCCAGCGCCTGCTGTGCCCCCGCGACGTCACCGGCCTCGACGGCCTGCACCGGAGCGACGTGCCCGTCACGCACCCGCGCCCAGATCCCGTACCAGGCGTCGGCGTACTGGACGGCGGCCGGGTCGAGGCCGGCCGGGGGGCGGGGACGCGAGAGGTCGCGGGCCTCGTCGACGTCCATCAGCATCTCAAGGCTGTACGGGAAGGCATGGGTGATCCAGTCGACGTGCTCCACACCGCGCACGGCATCGCTGATCCCGGAGACGGTCTCCTTGGCTTTCTTGAAGAATTTTCCCAGCATGTTTCCTGCTCTCTTGAGTGTCGTGGAACCGATCAGTTTCCGATATGGGCGGGACCAGCCACCCACGGGTCATCAGGGCGTCTCCTGGCGGTGACGCGTGTCGCCGCGACCATGGTCGAGGACGGCGTGAAGGTGGCGCGGGAACCACATCCCTGGCACGCCAGGTAGACCGAGACGGGGTACAGGTACGGAACCGGCACGGGTGCCCCGCACTGGGAGCATGTGAGCCGGATCGCGCGCCAATCGGTGACGGCTTGCTCCCAGATGGCCTGGTCGTGGTCGGTCTCGGGGGCGGCGAAGGCCTCCTCGGCGATGGCCTCGAGGCTGTCCTCCCACGCCTCGAACCGCTCCTCGATGCGTTCGTAGGCGGCCTCGGTCGCGGGGTCGTCGATCGTCGCGAACACCTTGAACTGTTGCTCGAAGACCTCGCGACCCTTGTTCGCCAGTCCTGTGATCTGAGAGGTCACCCCGGCTTGGAGGGTGTGGGCCGCGACGCGGGTGTCCTCGTCGCCGGAGGCCTGCATCTCCGCGAAGGTGGTAGCCGCCTCGGCAGCCACCTCGCGGGCACGGAACGTCAGTTTTCCCAGGAACGTTTCGAGGCGCGGGACGAGGGCGTTGAGCTGGTCGCTGGAGTGACTCACGGGCGCTCCTGCGGGTCTCGGGCGTATTCGGTGGCGAGGGCGGCGACGAAGACGTGCCCGCAGTAGCTGCACTCCCCGACCCCGTCGGCCTCGGACCGCGGCGCACCGCAGTCGGGGCAGGTGCGGGTCTCGGCGCGTGTCTTCTCCTCCTCGAAGCGGATCGATGATCTGGGCGCGGAAACGGCCTGGCGACGCATCCTCTCGACGAACGACTCGGCCATCACAGGGCCTCGATGATTTGAGTTTTCTTGGCGTTGAACTCGTCCGCGGTGATGAGCCCGGCCTCGAACATCTTCTTCAGCTTCGCGAGTCGCTCGACGGGATCATCCGTCCCCGCGGACGGTGCGGACGGCGCGGGCGCTGCCGGTTGTGCCGGCTGCATCGGCTGGGCGGGGAAACCCTGCTGGGCCGGTGCGCCGAGCTGCTGCTGCACCTGCCCCATCGCGATGCCCATGGCCATTCCTCCCTGGACGCCCTGCCCGGCTGCGGTGTTGGGGTTGGCGGTTGCGATGGCGGTGTTGAAGGCCTGGAACCGCGACATGTCACCGATCATGTTCATGCTGGTGACCTTGTCGTAGTACTCGTTGACCTCGTCGGGCAGCGTCACCGAGGTCACGGTGAACTGGGTGAGCGTCACCCCCAGGTCCAGGAAATAGGGAGCGATGGCGGGTTGCAGGCGTGCGTTGACCGCCGACAGGTTTGCGGCGACGTCGAGGACGGAGATCTGCTGGGTGGCCAGCACCTCACCGAACTTCGCGGCGATGTAGTCACGAAGCTGGACTTCGAGGTCGCGGATCGTCAGCACCGGATAGGCGCCAGCGTATTCACGGAAGAACCGGGGAATGTCGGTGACGCGCGCGGAGTAGGACCCGAACGCACGCACCCGAACCTGCCCGAACTTCTCGTCGGCCATCATCACCGGCGCCGGGGTTCCCCACTTGAGATCGATGAACTGGCGGGTGGCGATGTAGAAGATGTCGTAGATGTGCGGCGACGCGAACCCGTACTTCCACCCCGCGAGGTTGGACAGGATCGGGATGTTGCCGGTCGGGAGGCTGTAGGTGCCGGGCAGGTAGACACCGGCGGCCTGACCCTTTGCCAGCAGCAGGGCGTTCTGGTTCTCCCGGACGATCAATTTCGCCCCGGATTTGATCCGCCCGTCGGGATCCGGGTAGCGCCACAGTACAAGCTGCGGGTCCGGGTCGAGACATTCAACAATTTCGATCCAGGGCAGTGCCACGTTCAAACTCCTTGTGACCAAACTGATCGTCAGCGGTGATCAGCGGGAGGAGTGTAGCAAGCCACACACGACACGGTTCATGCCCCGGGCACCAGCCGTCACGGCTCTGACAAGGGGTAATGCGCCCCGGTCCGCGGGAAGCCCTTCCCGGCCTCCACGCGGAACGACCACGCAACGAGCCCCCACCCGGGCATTCAGCCTGTGTGGCCGGCAGACTGCTGCGGCCCTTGCTTCACCGTTGACCGCGCCAGCGGAAGGCGAAGACCGCCAGGACGCGACCAGTCGACGGATGATGCCCTCATCCCGGTCGCTGGTGACGCTGAGCGCAAGGAGGCTTATTCGCAGGATGCTGGTTGAGCCAGCTCGTGAGCGCCAGCGAACGGCTGTGTCAAAACCACCAGGCGACCGAGAAACACACTCGGACCCCGGAGCCCTCAGACATCTATGGGGTGGTGTCGACTCGGACTGCTCCTTCGTCCCGGTCCGGCTCAACCAGCTTCAGAGAAGCCATGAATAAGCCTCCTTGTTCACCGAACCCTCCTCGGGAGTCAGGCTAGTCCGGTTCCAAGCTGCCAGGGAAGCCCTCCGGATACGCGATGCCCGCTTCAAGGAAAGTTACGCATCGAATCCGGCATGAATACGCATGCCTGCGCATCGTGTCGTTGCGGACACTGAAGCCGATCCCCGTCCCGGGACCGGCATCCACACCGCGGAAGGTGACGGTGTGGTCCCTTCGCTCAGCCGGTCTGCCACAGCAGCTTGAACCACACTTCGCTGCCGTCGGAACACTGGTGCACGTCGTATCCCTGCTCGTCGATGACGACCGCACGCTGTGTCACGGATGTGCGCTGCTGGTAGCGCAGCACGTCGTACTCGTCGCTCACCCGCAGCACCCGGTACGGGGCATCCTGGGTTCCGTCGCCGCTGCTCGTCAGGGTGTCCAGGGCCAGCCGGGCAAATTTCGTCTCGCGCTGCGCCGCTTTCTCGTCACCCAGCTGGTCGTAGCTGTAGGCCAGCATCGCATGTGCCGTGGGGCTCAGGAACGCCCCGGGCAGCATGCGCCACACCGCGTCGACGGCTCCTTGATAGTTGCCGCTGTCCATCAGCGGAGAGACCACGGACTCGAACAACACGAGGGGGTCGTAGTTGGCGGCGGCCATGATCTCGGCCTGCAGCGGAGCCAGCGTTTCCTCGCTCGGGTTCAGGACAAAACTTTTCATTACTTCTACGAAATCCATTGCTTCTCCTTGGTCTCGGGTCGCCCTCATCGCCTACACGTGTTGTCGTCGTGAGATTCAGGTTTGCTGCCGACCTCGGAGCATGCCGCGCATCCGAGGAGTCCTGAATCGTCGGTATCGCGCGTTCATGGGAGATCGAAGTGACGCAGGCCGTCCGCCGACCAGCACAGCACGCCGTGTTTTTGCGATGCCGCGTACAGTTTCTGTCCGTCCGGCGACCACTCCATGCGCCCCACCGTTTCCGGTGGCTCCGGGGCGAGTGAGCTGACCTGGGTTGCCGGGTCCCACAACATGACCTGGGGATCGCTTGACGCGGAGATTGCGATCCTGCCGTCCTTGCTGACCGCGACATGGCTTGGGCTACTCGTCGGTGGTTCCGGGCCGGCCTCGACTTGTTCGCCCCTGATCAGATACGACGCCCCGGGGTCGGAGGTGATGGCTACCAGGACACCGTCGGGGCCATAGGCCACCCCTTTGACCGGATGCGGTACTTCGTGCAGCAGTTTCTCGCATTCACCGCTGTGAACGTTCCAGATCGAGCACCCGTCCCCTGCTATGACCGCCAATCGATCAGAGTCCGGGCTGAAGCTGAGTCTTCGCGGTTCACTGATCGTGAGCACCCGCACGGGCCGGCACTGGTCCTTGCGCATTCCCCAGAGTCGGACTGTCCCGTCCCGGCTCGCCGATGCCAAGAGTTCCCCGTCCTTGCTGAACGCCAGGCCGGCGATGGGTGAACCGAGCTCGTCGATCTTCTCATGTCCTCGAAGCTCCCAGAGCAGGTTTCCCTCACGATCAGTCACCTGAATCGCGGCATTGAAGGCATCACCCACTGCCAGCCATTCACCTCCAGGGTGCCAGGCCAGCACTCCGTCTCGACGATTGTCCAACCGCCGCACGACCTTCCCCGTGGATGCGTCCCAGATCACGGTCCCGAACGTCGAGTCAAGCCCCAACACGAACCGGGCGCGCAACTGATTGACCGCCACCAGTGCGCCGTCCGGGGAGACTGCCAGCCCCTCAGCTGCAATGTAGTCCTCGGGAAAGTACGCAATGTCCACCGTGGAGCCGTCGCTCTTCCGGGAGGGGCTCACGCTCGGGCTCGACATCGCCTCGCTCGCTGGGACGCACTCACCGCTCGCCCCCTGCTCGCCACTCGTCCGGCCAGAACCGCACCCGGCCAGCAACGCGCAGAGGCTCACACCAAGCACGCTACGTCGACGCACGTCACTTTCTCCCTGACCTCTCGCTCATTTGACGCCGGCCTTGCGTTTGTATTTCTCAAACTCCTCCGGAGTCATTGAATTGACGAAATCACGCCCAGCTTTTCGCGCATCCTTTTCGATTTACTGATCCCAATATTCTTTTTCTTTTTCCTCCTTGCTTTTGCCCCAATCAGCCCAGAAAGGACGATGATATTCAGCTTTCCACGCTTCCACCTCTTCACGGGTAACGCCATGCTTTTTCAGCTCTTCTTCTTTCTCGTTTCCCCAAAGCCAATCAGAAAAGCCAACATCGGTGTCTCGGATAATCTCACACTGTCTCGCGTGCCTAGCCTCATGTACTGCATAATTGATCGCAGACCTAGGATCACAACCTATCTCTGCATTACTATCATATTCCCAAGGATCATTGAGAAGACTTTGGTCGATTCTAAGCACCTTATCATTTTCATTCCAATCGCCCCGTGTGCTGTCTGGCTTTATGTCCTCGAATGTGATTTTTGGCGCCTTCATGCCCTCCTTGGCGAACTCCTCATCGACGATCGCCTGCAGTATTTTCTTTCGTTGCTCTTTGGTCATTGCACGCCAGTCAAGCTCAATTTGAGAATCCAGCACACCGAACTCCTGGTCCTCCTCTTCTGGAGTCATCTTCTTCGCTGGAGCTGCGGCGCTTGCGTTGTTTCCAGCTGGGGAGGCGACTCCTGCTTTGTTGGGCCATTGGCGGGTCGGGTCAGCATCAGCATGAGCCTGCGCAACAGCCTGCTCGGTATCGCTACCAGTTTTCTCCAAATCCTCGATCACAGCCTGGAAATCAGCAATCGCACGATCACGCAACGCCTGCCCCGGATCCGTGAACGGCGTAATAGTAAGCGTGTAGCTACCCGGACCGTTCTGCGCCTCCCACGCCGCCTTCTTCTGAAACCCCTCAGCAACATCGCAATCGTAATCCGCCCTCGCGGTTGCACTGACCCGCTTACCCTCCTCATAGTTTTCCTTACACACCCGCGCCGCTTGCTGCGCAGCCTCCAAAGCAGCCGCGTATCCCTCCAGGGCGGCGGCGCTGCGGAACCCATCCGCAGCACGACTCCAACGCCGCGGTTCCTCCTCAAGACGGGAACGGAAACGATCCGCAGCCTTACCCACCCAATGCTCGGTCTCAACCCCACTCAGCGACTCATCCACCTGGTCGAAACTCTCGGAGCACGTCTTCATGGCCGCGACGCGTCCACGGATTCCCCTCGATCACGAACTCCGGCTCCCCCCGATACTGCACACCCATCACAACCCTCCCATCAACGACCCCATCGCCCCTTTCAGAGCGTTCACCTTCTTCTCCACCACAGCCTCATACGTGGCGTAATTAGCGGCGATCCTCTCAACACGCCTCGCCATCTCATCCACATCCTCGATCATTGGCGTGGTGGCACGTTCCCACCGATCCCGGAACTCGTCGACCGCTTTGGCCAGGCCGTCATTCGCCAGATCCTGAACCCCAGGAACACAACTGCTCATGCTGGTTCCCTTCGCACCCTGAGTTGTTTCTGCGATCTGTTGCGCAGTGGTTTTCAACGTTTCGTGATCAACCTCAAAATCCTGACCAGCCATACCGCTAAACCCCTGAATCAATCCACAATGGCAACGTTGTCCGCTTCCACCCGAGAAGCCAGCGAATGAATCTCCTTCATCACCGCCGCAGCCCGCTCCATCGCCTGCACCAACGACTCGGCACGTTTCTGCACCTGCCCGGCCTTCTACTCCTGCGCCTGACGCGACTCCGTACCAGAATCCCACGCAGCAACCTCAGAACGAACCCCTTCATCCATGCCACCGATCCCCTCACGCAACCCAGCCGCCCGCTTGGCGAAGGCGTCCTCCAACGCCTGGGCGCTGGCCTCCCTGAAAATCAACCTGCCCTCTGCCACGCCTCAGCCCCCCATCCGACCAGCAATCCGGGAACTGGACGCCACAAAACTCTCCCGCTGTTCTGTTTCGGTCTGCACCACATCACGATCAACAGCCACCAACGCATCCGCGTATCCCCGCAGGCCACCAGTGAACGCCCTCAACGAATCCGCCCACCCAGATATCACATCAACCAAACCCTCGGCCGCGGGACCAGCTATCAAGGGCGCATGCTCGGACACAACATCTGTCAACAACGACAGGCCATCCTCGGCTTCTTCACCAGCCCGCACAACAACAGCAGCCGCACGCTGCTGAGCCCCAAGCTCCAACTACATATGGGTGCCCATGTGGTGCCCCTCTCACCTGCTACAACATTTGACATCGAAGATGTCTGATGTCACCACCCTACCGTTCGAACGGGTCGCACACCACCAGAACAAAACAATACGGCACCGGGGCCGCCCTTCCTTCAGGGCAGCCCCGGTGAGAGATTCAGCGCAGGTAGTGGCGCTGGTCGGTCTTCTTGCCCTCGTACCAGGTGCGGGCCTGTTGCGTCGACTCAAGACGCGAAACCTCCGAGATCGGCACATCCCACCAGCTGGAGCCAGGCGGGTTGGGGCCGTACAGGTCGGTTTCGATGTGGATCATCACCGGCCCCTCACAGGCCACCGCCTCGGCATAGGCCTTGCGGAACTCGTCCATGCCGTGGACCCGCAGCACCTTCAGGCCCCACGACTCCGCGTTGACGGCGATGTCAACGGGCAGCAGGTCGCCGTCGGCGTTGTGGGGGGTATCGCCGGTGCGGTAGCGGGTGCCGAACCGCTGCGACCCATGACTCTCCGACAGCGCCCCAATGGAGGCGAAGCCGTAGTTCTGCAGCAGCACGAAGATGACCTTGATCCTCTCCTGGACGATGGTCGCGAGCTCCATCGGCAGCATCTGGTAGGTGCCGTCGCCGACGATGGAAACCACCTCGGCCTCGGGCCTGGCCAGTTTCACACCCATCGCCGCGGGGATCTCGTAGCCCATGCAGGAGAAGGCATACTCCACGTGGTACTGCTCCGGGGTGGGGGCCTGCCACAGGCACTGGAGGTCACCGGGCATCGAACCGGCGGCATTGATGACGACGTCCCCGTCGCCCATCAGCTCGTTGAGCGCCCCGAACACCTCGGTCTGCGCGGGCAGCGGGGTCTGATCGCGGTGGTAGCACTCGTGCGTGGCCTTCGCCCATTCCGCCTTCAGGCCGGCGATGCGTTCGGTGTAGTCGTCGCCGACCCGGTACCCGTCGAGGGCCGCGGTCAGCGCCTCCAGGGACTCGCGCGCGTCGCCGACCACCATCTCGGCGCTGTGCTTGGCGGCGTCGAAGGCGGCGACGTTGATGTTGACGAACTTCACATCCGGGTTCTTGAACTGGGTGTGCGAGGCGGTGGTGAAATCCGAGTAGCGCGTCCCGATGCCGATCACGACGTCGGCCGTCTCGGCCAGGGCGTTGGCCGAGGCGGCGCCCGTCGACCCGACCCCGCCGACCGCGGCCGGGTGGTCGTGGTTGATCGCGCCCTTGCCGGCCTGGGTGTCGGAGACGGGAATCCCGGTGGCGTCCGCGAAGGCCCGCAGCTGTTTCGACGCCTCCGCGTAGATCACGCCACCGCCCGCGACGACGAGGGGCTTGCGCGCCTCCCGGATGATCGCGGCGGCCCGTTCGATGGCGGCTGCCTCGGCCGGTGGGCGGCGCACGTGCCAGACCCGTCGCGCGAAGAACTCGACGGGGAAGTCGTAGGACTCGGCCTGCACGTCCTGCGGCAGGGCGATGGTCACCGCGCCCGTGTCAACCGGATCGGTCAGCACCCGCAGCCCGGCGAGCAGCGACGGGATGAGCTGCTCGGGCCGTTCTATGCGGTCGAAGAACCGCGAGACGGGACGGAAGCAGTCGGTGGCGGCGGTCATCGGCGAGACCGGGTCCTCGACCTGCTGCAGCACCGGGTCGGGGAAGCGGGTGGCGAACTGGTCGGAGGGGAACAGCAGCACCGGCAGCCGGTTCGTCGTGGCCAGGGCCGCGCCCGTGACCATGTTCAGCGACCCGGGGCCGATCGAGGAGGTGCACATCCAGGTGCTCAACCGGTTCGTGGTCTTGGCGTAGGCCGCGGCGGCGTGCACCATGCCCTGCTCGTTGCGGGGCATGATGTAGCGCATCCGCCCGCCCTCGGGGGTGGGGTCGAGGTCGTTCTGCAGCAGGGCCTGGCCGACCCCGGCGACGTTGCCGTGCCCGAAGATGCCGAAGGCGCCGGCGATGAGACGCCGCTCGATACCGTCGCGTTCGGTGTACTGGTTGACGAGGAAGCGGACGACCGCCTGCCCGACGGTGAGACGCACTGTTGACACTGGGTTTCCTTAGTTGAGAGGGGTCATGGGGAGCCGGGGATCAACGTCCTGGGAGGCCCAGGTGTCGCGGATCCAGGTGTATGCGGGGTCGTCGGTCATCAGCCAGGTGGAGTCCTCGGCGGGCCCGGCCATGACGTTGAGGTAGTAGAGGTCGTATCCGGGAGCGGCCACCGACGGGCCGTGGTAGCCGTGCGGCATCGTCACCACGTCGCGGGAGTGCACCTCGGCGCACACGTCGATGTCGTGACCCGAGGGGTAGATGCGCTGCAACGCCATCCCCGGCGACCCGTTCAGCCCCGGTCGCACCTCGTAGTAGTAGATCTCCTCGAGGACGCGTTCCACCTCGTTGTGTTCGTCGTGCTTGTGGGGCGGATAGCTGGACCAGTTGCCGCCCGGGGTCAGCACCTCGCAGGCCAGCAGGTGGGAGGTCTCCAGGTCGTTGCCGAGAGCGTAGTTGTTGACCTGGCGGGAACACGAGCCCGCGCCGCGCAGGGTGGTGACCACCTCGGTGACGGGGCAGTACCGCACCGGCAGGTCGCGGGTGGCCTTCGCCGCGGGCAGCGCGAACCGCCCCCCGGATTCGCTGCGGACCGTGAACGTGGTTCCGCGCGGGATGTAGAGGTAGTCGGTGATGGCGCTCCACACCTCCTCGCGTCCGTTCAGCACGTGGGTTTCGCCGTTCACCTCGACGGCACAACCCCCGGACAGCGGCAGCACCAGCAGTTCGGAGACCCCGGAGGTCACCGTCTCCGATCCGCCCGCGGGCAGCGCCAGCACGCGGATGGAGCTCCACTCCCAACCGGCGCGTTCGATGCTGACGTCGGTCTCGAACTGGCCGTGGGCGGTGCTTCCCGCCTTGATCACGTGGGTGTCGTTGTCCATGTTTTCCTCCTCAGTGCCGGATTCTGCTGACGACCGGGACGACCTGCGGGTTGGCCGCCATCAGGCGCTCCACCTCGTCGATACGCGGCATGGCGGTGGAGCACTCCAGCCGTGACGCGACGATGGCGCCCGCCGCCGACGCGAAGGCGAACGTCCTGGCCAGGTCCCAGCCCTGCAACAGGCCGTGGCACACGGCCCCGCCGAAGCCGTCACCCGCGCCGAGCCCGTTGCGGACCCGGACGTTCGTGACGGGCACGTAGACCCGCTCCGTCGCGGTGCGCACCAGGGTGCCCATCATTCCCTGTTTCACGACGGCCACTTCCACCCCGCGTTCCAGCAGCGCGAGGGCTGCGGCGTCCGGGTCGGTCTCGCCGACCGCGATCCGGCACTCCTCCAGGTTCCCGATCGCCACGTCGACGTGGTCGAGGGCCTGCTGGATCTGTGCCGTCGCCTCCTGTTCGCTGGGCCAGAAACGCGCCCGGTAGTCGAGGTCGAGGATGCTCATGCCGTTGCCGTGGTGGCGTCGCAGCGCCTCGTGGTTGGCCGACCGCGACGGCTCCACCGACAACCCGCTGACGGTCAGCCACAGGATGCGGGCCGTGGCGGCCTCGTCGGGCAGGTCGTCGACGCCGATCTCCAGGTCGGGGGTGGTGGGTTGGCGGTAGAAGAACAACGGGAAGTTGTCGGGCGGGAAGACCTCGCAGAAGGTGACGGGGGTGTTGAACTCCGGATTCACGACGACGTGCCGGGCGTCCACGCCGAGCCGGGTCAGTTCGGAGCGGACGAACCGGCCGAAGGGGTCGTCGCCCACCCCGGTGACGCAGGCGACGGAATGCCCCATGCGGGCGGCGGCGACGGCGACGTTCGCGGACGAGCCGCCGAGGAACTTGCCGAACCGGGTGACGTCCTCCAGGTGGGTGTTCATCTCCAGCGGGTACAGGTCGACCCCGCACCTGCCGATGGTGCAGACGTCAAGTACCGGCTCATCCACGGTGATGACTCCTTGGTGTCGGGGATGGCTCCTCACGGTCGCTGGGGATTGCTCCAGTCTGCCCACGCGAAGGACCCCAGTCAACCTATGTCAGGACATTACTTTCCGTTCTTCGCACCTCCTTGCACCGCGAACATGCCTCTGGCTTGTATGATCATTCAGAACTGTCACCTACCCGTCACGTCGGGACAAAGCCTGTTCCGGCCCCGAGGATCGCATCATGGAACCGACCTACGAACCGGAGATCACGCTGGACCGCGACTCCCAGGTCCCGCTGTACCAGCAGATCGCGAAACCGATCGAGACCGCGATCCTGTCCGGGGCGCTGCCGGCGGGTGCGATGATCGAGGACGAGGTGTCGATGGCTACCCGCCTGGACGTGGCCCGCCCCACGGCCCGCCGGGCGTTGCAGGAGCTGGCCTCGCGGGGGTTGTTGACGCGCCGCAGGGGGGTGGGCACCCGCGTCACCCCGCCCCACGTGCACCGGCCCATGAAACTGTCCTCGCTGAACGACGACCTCGCCGAGGCCGGGTTCACCCCCTCCACGCGGGTGCTCTCCTACGAGGTGCGCGAGGCCTCCCGGGAGGAGGCCGAGAAACTCGACATCGCCCGGGGCGAGGGACTGCTGACGGTGCGTCGCCTCCGCTACGCCGACGACCACCCCCTGGCGCTGATGACGAACCTCATCCCCCTCGACATCGCGCCGGCCTGGCAGGAACTCGGCGAGAGCGGCCTCTACCGCTGCCTTGCGGCGCGTGGCATCGAGGTGGCCTCCGCCCGGCAGGTGATCGGCGCCCGCGGGGCGAACGTGAAGGAGGCCGAGGACCTGGGCGAGGAGGAGGGCGCGCCGCTGCTCACGATGGAACGCACCGGCTACGCCGCCGACGGGCGGGTGGTCGAGTTCGGGCAGCACGTCTACCGCCCGAGCCTGTACTCCTTCCACTTCTCGCTGTTCACGTCCTGAAGAGCCTCGCACGAATCACTGCGGCGGACAGCCATCCGCCGCGGACTTCCGGGCCACGGCTGCTGGCTGAGCCGGGCCACGGACCCCAACCTTTCCCTGCACACGTGGCCCGCCAGGGATCCACTTTTGGCTAGACGCCCAGTTCCCTTCAACCCAAAGCACGGTTAGGGCCATTGTGATACGCGATTCGCGGGTTTAAAGTGAGACCATCCGCAACACACGGAGCAAATACAGAAGACAATAGAAACAATCTTGAACGAACAAGAGAAACCACAGAAAACCCAAGCACGGGCAACGCCCAACCACCGGAGAATTCATTCATTCAGACCGCGCTCACGAGCAGCCACCGAAGGGCTTCATGAAAAGCGGCAACAGAATCGGATTCCCTTGGAGGGTGACCGAGAAGAGAGTCTCTGCGCGCATTGCATTCGAAAAGCGTTTGGGTCTTCTTGGATTATCAACTTCCGGAAACAACACATGATCAAATTGACAAGGGCAGTGCAACCGCCCAAACCGAGCAGAGAAGGACTAATTGACGTCATGAGCCAACTGCCAACATCATCCCGCAGCAGCGGAACAGAGCCAGCCCTAAAGATCACCAACATTTTCAAGGAATTCCGAGATGATTCCGGGAATCCGGTTCAAGCCGTCGACGGCATCAGTGTCACGATCAACGCAGGCGAAGTGGTTGCTCTTCTTGGACCGAATGGCGCAGGCAAGACCACGACCATTGACATGATTCTGGGGCTTGTGCGACCTGATCGGGGTTTGATTCGGATATTTGGTCAGCCCCCCTTGCATGCGGTGCAATCGGGCCGGGCGGCAGCGGTGTTGCAGACCGGTGGTTTGTTGCCGGAGCTGACGGTCGTTGAAACCTTGTCGATGATTGGATCCCTGTTCGATCCGTCACGGGTCGAGGATTGTATGCAGCGGGCAGGGCTTTTCCCGATCGCCGACCGGAAGGTGTCGCGCTGTTCGGGTGGCGAGCAGCAGCGGGTGCGTTTCGGGATGGCCTTGCTGCCCGATCCCGATCTATTGATCCTTGATGAACCCACCGCGGGCATGGATGTAGAGGCCCGCCATGAGTTCTGGGCCGAGGTCCGACGTGACGCAGAACAGGGCCGCACCATAGTGTTCGCCACTCACTACCTTGAGGAGGCGGATGATTTCGCCGACCGGATCATCCTGATGAATCGTGGTCGGGTTGTTGCCGATGACACCGCTGATGCAATTCGCGCCGCAGCCAGTGGGCGAATCGTCTCGGCGCGTCTCAGTCCACGGGCCGAGGCCGATCTCCTGTCCAGAGCGGGCGTGGTGCTCACCCAGCGGCGCGGGGGCCGCGTCAGCCTTCATCATAAGGATTCCGACCAGCTTGCCCGATTGGTCCTCGCTCTTGACGGCATCGACCTCGAGGTGGTTCCCCGCAGCTTGGACGATGCCTTCCTCGCGCTCACATCGAAGGCGGCATGAGGATGACGGCCCAAGCCCCCACTGTTTCCAGCACCACCCGAGTCGATCGCAAAGACGCTCCACGTGCCCACAGGGTGTCCAGGGGAATCCCTCTCGGGTATCTCAAGTACGAGCTGAAACGGCCGTTCCGCCGCTCTTCCCTGATCTTCACCCTGGCATTGCCGATGGTGCTCTACATTGCTCTGTTCCGCACCGGGCCGTCCGGGGCGGATCTACCCCACGGGAACTTCGCCATGTGGATGACCATCGGTATCGCCATCTACGGTGGCACCGCAGCCGCCACTGCGACCGCGGTCAGTATCTCCGTGGAACAGGCCTCCGGATGGATGCGCACCATCCGCATGACTCCTTTGGGCGGGATCAAGTACGTGCTGACGAAGGTGCTCGCGGCCGTAATGGCTGCAACGATTCCGGTGACCGTTGTCGGTGTCCTGGGATTCATCACCGGCGCCCGTGGCACTGCTGAGGTCTGGCTCTCAGGGTTGCTGACGGCTTGGCTGGGTTCCGGAATCTTTGCCGCTCTGGGCATCGCCCTCGGCCTGGCCCTTCGCCCCGAGGTCGTGATGCACATCCCCGGCCTGACCATAACGGCCTTCGCCTTCATCGGGAACCTGTTCATACCATTGAGCGGAACGATGCTGAGCATCGGCCAAGTGACACCCATGTTCGGCGTCGCGGCGATCGCCAGACATGCCCTCACCGATGGATACACCTTCTCCGGTGAACACACTTCCCTCGGCTGGGCGATCTTCAACGCCTTGGCCTGGATGATCGGATTCATTTTCTGGGCATCCCGTCGCTTCGCCCGCAGCACAGGGAGAAAGTGAGGTCGGTCATGTACGCCCTGCTCACTCCTGGCCAGGGAGCCCAGTTCCCCCGAATGCTTCGTCCATGGCTACGAGATCCCCACGCCGTTGATCTTCTGAGGTCCTGGTCCCGGACCGCCGATGTCGACCTCGTCCATCTCGGCACCAAGGCCGGCACGGAAGAGATCGCCCGAACCGAGAACGCCCAGCCCCTTCTGGTGGCGCAGGCCCTGCTTCTCCGAGACCTGCTACCTCTGACGACGACTCGGTGGATCATGGCCGGTCATTCCGTTGGCGAGCTCGCGGCGGCGGCCTTCGCAGGTGCCCTCGCACCCGAGGATGCAGTATCCCTGGCCCGTGCTCGAGGTATGGCCATGGCTCAGGCTTGTTCACTCGCGCCAACCACGATGGCTGCCGTCATCGGCGGAACCCCGGAGTCCATCGTCTCCCGTCTTCACGAGATCGGCCTGACCGCGGCCAACTACAACGGCGCCGGCCAAGTGGTCGCCGCTGGTCTCATCGAGAACGTTAACCGCCTCAAACAAGATCCCCCGAAAGGCACCAAGGTCCACCAACTATCGGTAGCGGGGGCGTTCCACACCAGTTACATGAAACCAGCGCGAGCCGAATTCGAGAGGGCCGCCGACCGCATCCGATTCCACGACGTGACTCATCCGTTGTTGTCGAACCTCGACGGGCGGCTCGTCACGAACGGTGTCGAGATCCGGGAACGGCTCATCGCCCAGTTGACCGTACCCGTGCGCTGGGACCTCTGCCTCACCACCTTGGGAACTTTCTCACCCGAGCTGGTCGTGGCAGCCCCGCCCGGACGGGTGATGACCGGTCTCATGACCCGCCGGTTTCCAGACCTGAGAACCCTCTGCGTCCAGACCCCCAAGGATCTGCTGACCCTTTCCAGAACAGGAGTGTGACATGTCCGTGGTATTGGACCTCATCGCAAACGTCACACATCGCCCCGGTGGTGTCGCAGTCATAGACGGCGAAGTGACCCTAACCTGGTCCGAGCTCTTCAGTCTCGTCCGACAGGTCGGCGCCTGGTTGGCAGCCGAGGGCTTTGCACGAGGTGATCGGCTCGTTTACGCGGGCGCCCCGGATCACCGGATGGTGGTGTGGTTCTGGGCTGCCCTGCGACAAGGAGTGGTCTTCGTACCCTTGCACGACGAGCTCACCGCAGAACAGATCTCCTACACCGTGACGAACTGCCGGGCCCGTGCAGTAGTGACCGATCCTCGTGCAGGAACCTTGGAGCTGACATCCGGACCCCGGGTACTCACCTCCGACGCCGCATGGCTCAGCGCTCTTGCATGCAACCCGGATCAGTGGTCCGCTCCGAGACTTCCTACCCCTGACGAGCTCGCGCTGCTCATCTATACATCTGGTACCACGGGCAACCCCCGAGGCGTCGTGTGCCCTCACCGGCAGGTCAGCACCGCCACCCGCTCCATCAACAGTCAACTCCGCTACCACCCCGATGACGTGATCCTCTGCCGGCTGCCGCTGGCCTTCGACTACGGCCTCTACCAGCTACTCCTGGCAGCCCGAGTCGGCTGCACCATCGTATTGGCACAACGAACTTCCGATTTCAATCTCATCGACGTCCTCACACACAACCGGGTGACCGTGGTGCCGCTGGTTCCGACACTCGCCCAGATGCTCGTTCTTTTGCAGCTTCATCGCCCGGAAAACACCCATGTACGGTTGTTCACCAACACCGGGGCCCGTATGAATCAGAGGACCATGGAGCAGCTCCTGACGCTTTTCCCGGGAGCCAGCTACGCCTCGATGTATGGCATGACCGAGTGCAAACGGATCTCGATCCTCCCCCCACAGGAATACGCAGCGCATCCCCGCAGCGTTGGCCGGGCCATCCCTGGACTCAGGATCACCATTGAAGACTCAAAAGGAAACGCCCTACCTCCCGGCTTCGAGGGAGAAATCGTTGTTCGCGGTGACACCGTGATGTCAGGCTACTGGGGAATCCCCCTGACCGATAATGGCCGGTTCCGCCCAGACGGCTCCCAAGTGGCCCTACACACCGGGGATCAAGGCTACTTGGACGAGGATGGCCTCCTGTACTTCTCTGGCCGTAGCGACGACATCATCAAACGGCATGGGATGAGGATATCCCTCCATGAAATTGAGGATGCTGCAGACCGCTGCCCCGGCGTCCAAGCGGCAGTGGCCCTTCGGCCCGAAACTGAAACGGACCCCCTTATTCTCGCATACGTGGGCGACACGGAAGAGGGAAAGGTCTTGCAGTATCTCTGGTCTCATCTGGACCAAGCACGACGTCCCTCATCAGTTCGCTTGCTACCAACTTTCCCGGCGAATCGCAATGGGAAACCAGACCGCAAGGCCATTGCAGAACTTATCCGAAACAATTCTACAAACACAAAGGAAACAGCCCATGCAACAGCATGAATTTAATCAGTTCATCCAGCAGAAATGCTCGGCGGCAATCACAGACCCCGAGGTCAGCTTGATCGATCAAGGAATTGATTCTTTGGCCTTGCTGGGGCTGCTGGTGGCCATCGAGGACGAACTAGGGGTGGAACTGGACCCGGAGGCCTTGGCCGATGGTCGGCTCTCGACCCCGTCCGCACTGCACGAGTACATTGAACAAGCCACGGCGGTAAGGTCATGACCGACGCCGGGAATGGAGTGGAACTCCCTGATCTGTTCTCCACGAAACCCGACGTGATCTCACTGGCGGGAGGTCTCCCGGATCTATCAGTATTTCCTAGTGCTGAAGTCGCGGAGATCACCGGGCGACTCATGAGATTGGGTGCCCGAACACTGCTCCAATACACGACCCCCACGGTTCCTCGAAACCTAGCAGCGGCCATTCGTGATCTAACCGCCTTCGAAGGCATGTCGCCTCAACAAGAGAACCTGATCCCGACCGCCGGTTCACAACAAGGGCTCGTCGCTGTGGCTGCCGCCCTACCAGGAGACGTGATTCTTTGTGAGGTCCCAACATATCCAGGCGCCTTGGCCGCGTTCGCCGCAGCCGAACTGGACATCGCACCAGTCGCCACTGATCGCGGGGGCATCATTGTGGAAGACGTCGAGCGACAGGTTGTCAACCTACGAGCAAAAGGTCATACCGTCTCAGCCGTCTATGTGGTCCCCACCTTCTCTAATCCCACTGGAGCCTCCCAAGATCCTTCTCGCCGCTCCGTCCTCGTCGAAACCTGCGCACGGCTGGGTCTTACAATCATCGAGGACAACCCCTATGGAATGCTCGGCTTCAACAGCGAAGTTTTCCCGTCCCTCAAATCATTACTCCCGGAGAAAGTTATCCACCTGGGCACCTTCTCCAAAGTATTTGCTCCCGGCCTCAGGGTCGGCTGGATCGATCCTCCCCACGCATTCACCCAAAGATTGCGCACATGCATCGAGATACAGGCGCTGAGCCCGTCCCCACTCTCGATGGCGATTATCGCGGAGACCCATCGCAGACTTGGCTGGGAAACCTTGATTTCGAGTTACCGGGCTCGCTATGCAGAGAAAGCACGGTTCGCTTGTCAGATCTTGAAAGAATCGTCAGAGGCCGTAGAGCGATGGGCTTGGGAGGATCCCAGAGGGGGATTTTACCTGTGGCTCACCAGTCTCGAGTCAATCGATACCACCCAAGTCTCGGAGGCCGCTGCCAAAGAAGGGGTGCGGGTAATACCGGGAACGCATTTCCGTCCGGATGGGCTTCCCTCACCCAGCCTGCGGATCTGTTTCTCCAACGCCACCCCAGATCGGCTGGAGAAGGGCCTGAGAAGACTGATCCCCGTCCTCAATCATGCTGCTGACCTCGAAGGAGCAATGCGATGACCATCGCTGCACCCGCCACCACAAATACCTTTGACTTGAGAAAACTTCAACCGTACGGGAAGCACGGCTGGATGGTTTGGGAGTCAGGACTCCTGCGTAGTACAGGTTTTCCTGCTGAAGGTTTGGACCATCTGGCAACCCCTGATCTTCTCCAAGCAGCGGATGAGGCACTGTCCAAGAAAATCGACGAAAAAACTTTTGCAAAAGCTTATGAACAAGCCAGTGCAACAACCTCCGCCGAAATCAGCAGAATCGCCGAAGATCCACACTTGGCGCTTGCCCTCGGGTGGCAGAATCCCCCGCTTCTACGGATGGCGAAAAAACTTCGCCTCCCAGCAGATCGGTTGAACTCCAGCCGCCGCTCCATGGAACGCCGATTGGCCATGTACTGGCAACGTTACTGTGGAAAAGCCGACACCATTGGCTCCTTCGGTCCATTCGCATGGGTACGCATCAGCGGAAACCAAGGATCCGGGAAATTCCATCACGGCCCTGAGTTGACAACCGTCTCTCACCCGAGTTTCGAGGCCTGGATGGTAACGGAACTGGGCACGTGGATCGCCGCCCGCGAAGGCGTGACCGAGTGGCTTCCCGTAGCCTTGGAACCGATGCTCCACCTGGACGAGTTCCGGTCCGTCATCATCATCCCGGGAAAGCCCCCGCTAAAGTTGCGTTCAGAAGAAGTAGCCGTGCTGCGTCTCGTGGATGGTTCCCGATCTACTCACGCGATCGCGATTGAGGCTGCAAGAGAAATTCCTGAAAACGCCGTTCGAAAAATTCTTGAAAAATTCTCTCGGAAACGGATACTCACTCGCGGTCCGGCTATCCCGATATCTGTTGACGCCTGGCAGGTTCTTCGGGATCGCGTCGCAGGAATCAGAGATGAACCGTTGCGTGAGGAATTAAATGAAATCTTGGACCGGTTCGAGCTTCTACTCGCTGAAGTGGGGGCCGCCAAGGACGAGGATGAACTGATGGAGGCTCTCTCGCGGCTGGACACCCAGTTCCTAGAATCCACCGGCAGGCAACCCACACGCGAGGCCGGGAACATGTACGCTGGTCGCACCCTTTGTTACTTCGACGCATGCCGCGACGTGGAATGGGAACTCGGCTCTGGGATACTGGACTCGCTTGATGACGCTCTTTCCTTGCTCCTCCGTTCTGCAGATTGGTTCGCCACGCGGCTGTACGATAGCTACTCCAAGGCACTCTCTGATCTGGCTCTTCATCTCTCCTCCCCAAATCGTCCACTTCGTTTGTCTGACATGTGGAAACCCTCGCTTTCCCTGTTCTGGGGAGATAAAACGGCCCCCCTCCAGGATGCGGTCACCGACCTATCAAGACGTTGGGCGAGCATACTTGATCAGTTCGCAGCGGACGACAGCAATCGAAGAGAGCTACGCAGCGAGGAACTCGCTGCTGCTGTTGCAGCTGCATTCCCGAAAGTTCAGGCTCCAGCTGGTCTCGGCATCCACAGCCCCGATCTTCAATTCATTGCAGACAATCCCGAAGCACTCAGCCAAGGAGAGTTCATCGCCGTGCTCGGCGAGCTCCACGCCTGTTTCGCTTCCCTTGACATCCCAGCCGTTGAATGGAGCGTCCCAGGTGGCTCCATACGGGAGAGAATCAACGACGCGCTCGGTCTTGAGCGACTGGTTCCCCTTTTTCCTGAGAGCTGGCGCTGGAATACCGGCCGCGTGGTGACCGCCACATCAGGATCACAGGATCGGCTCCTCGGATTCACACGGGCTGTTAGCCGTGATCGTTCCCAGGTATGGCCGATGGCCTCCCTGGAAGTAGTGGAGGGTTCCGAGGGCTTTGAGCTGTTCTGTCCCGACGAACGTCACGTGCCACTGGCTCAGGCATGGATAGTCCCGATCAGCATGGTTGCCGCCGACGCCTTCAAGGTGGGTCTTGGAGGAGCACACACTCCCCGACTCTCTATCGATCGGCTCGTGCTGTTCCGGGAAACGTGGCGGCCATCCACGGATGACATTGAGATCCATACCCGCAGAAGGAGGGAAGCTGACTATCTAGCCGTTCGTTCTTGGCAGAAGAAACACGGACTTCCGGACGAGGTGTTTGTTAAATTTGCAGATGAGGTGAAACCTACCTACCTGCATTTCGGTAGTGTGCCTCTCGTGGCCTCCTTCATCAGCAGTGTGCGCCAACAGCGCGCACGATCCGACGAAGATCACCGCATAGTGATCTCTGAGTGCCTACCACGCCCCCAGGAAAGCTGGCTCATGGATCAACAGGGAAATCGCTACGTCAGCGAAGTCAGACTCCAAATGATCAAGGAATCACATCCCGAGGAGATCAAAGAATGACCCCCCAAGCTACACATAACAACAAAACAGGAGCAACAGGCATGGCAACCAACCTCGCTGGGCGACCCAACCCACCGACGCTGTTCCCATCCGATTCTGTGGCGCTGGTAACAGGAGGGTCCCGCGGCATCGGCGCAGAGACGGCAAGATGCTTGGCAGCTTGGGGAGCGCATGTAGTCCTCACCTACCGCAGCAAGGAGGAACAGGCGACTCTGGTCGCAGAGGAGATTCGCGATATGGGACGCCGAGCAGAAGTCGTGAACGTTGACATCAGAGAAGAGTCCCAAGTGTTGTCGCTGTTCAAAACTATCCGCGAACATTTTGGGAGACTTGATGCTGCGGTGCTAAACTCAGGAGTCACATCCGATGGCTTACTCGCAACCATGGGGCAAGTCAAGTGGAACGACGTCATTTCTACCAATCTAACAGGCAATTTCCTGTGCGCTCGGGAAGCCACCAAGGCGATGCTCGGCACTGGGGGATCAATCGTCTTGGTAAGTTCCACCAGCGGAGTAGCTGGACGTCCCGGACAAGGAAATTACGCCGCCAGCAAAGGAGGTATCATCGCCCTCGCCAAGTCTTTGGCGCAGGAAGTTGGAAGCCGCAGCATCCGCGTGAATGCCGTGGCACCGGGTTTCATCGAAACCGACATGGTTCGGCGGGTCTCCCGGTCCGTACTTGCCCAAGCTATTTCCGCAATCAGCCTCGGCCGCCTGGGCCGTCCTGACGAGGTGGCCCAAACCATCTGCTTCTTGGCCTCCCCTGTTTCGTCCTACATCACCGGGAAGGTGCTGACGGTCGACGGCGGAATGATCAATGGCTGACAACCCAGCCACAAACCAACCGATCCCGAAAGGAACAAATACTAATGTCCACCGCCACCCTCACAACTGAAGACGTTCATGCGCGCGCCAAAAAGCGCTTCGACAAAGCTTGGATGATCAAGTCTGAAATCATTGGCAAACTCGGCCTTGAGACTCGCCCCGAGAGAGTGTCAGACAATCAGCCACTGTTCGGACGAGGGCTGGAAATGGATTCCCTCGACAGCTTGGAGATTGTCGTCATGATACAGAATCTTTTTGGCGTATCCATCAGCGACGATGACGCGGGCGCGTTCGGTTCAATCAACGCCTTGGTCGACTTCATCGAGGCGCACGAGGAGAAGTGATGACCCCCGTACCCACCAGAACGGCTCCAGCCGTGAGTTCTGAGGGAATCACTCGCGACTTCGACAGCGATGCAATCAAGCAGATGTTGCCTCACCGCTGGCCGATGCTCATGATCGACCGGGCCCATGATGTCATTCCGGGAGAACGTGGCCGCGGCGTGAAGAACGTTTCCATCAACGAACCCTTCTTCGCAGGCCACTACCCGAATCACTCCATCATGCCTGGGGTCCTGATCATCGAGTCCCTCGCCCAGCTAGTCGCCGTAATCTACGTGGCGGAGCGTCTTGAGGTGGCTCCGGAAGTATCGGTCCAAGACGTTCAGGCAAGCGTGGGATACCTCGGCTCCATCTCCAAGATGAAGTTCTCCAGACTCGTGAGACCTGGTGATCAGTTGGATCTCGAAGCAGTCCTCGGACCCAGATTCGGTGGCCTCCGGGAAGCAGCCGTGACCGCTCGCGTTGGCAGGAACGTCGTTGCCAACGGCACACTGATCGTAACATCCACCAGGTAGGTAATACCATGCAGATTCGCAGCTATATGAACAGCGACGCCGACCTCATTGCCGAACTGTACAATTCCCATCCCGAGAACCCAAATCCGGTCGCAGGAGGAATCACAGGGGAACAGCTCCGCCGCGAATTCGAGGAACGAGGAACCAAGGGATTCCTCATAGCAGAGGAGAATGGACAGATTATCGCCACCTTCGGGATCTTCTCGAGCATCGGCCGACTGACCGCAAACGAGAATGAGATGTTTGCGGACATGTTTTTCGTGGCCCCCGGCCATCGGAAAGGCACCCTCACCGGTCAGCTCTTCACCGCAGCCGTGATATGGATGCTCGACCATGATCTAGAGGTGCTGAGACTCACAGTCAATCCGGCCAATCGAGACGCATTCCGACTCTACCGCCGCGTCGGTTGCATCAGCCGAGGCCGAGGCCGTCCCGGAGTCGACGGAAGTGTTGAACTGTATTGCTACCTTCCCTTGGTCCTGAAACATATTCGTAACCACATCACGGAGGATGAACGACGGCATCTGCCAGAACTGATAGCCGTGGGGTCCGTGTTGAAACAGCTCGGTGATGACCTCACAGGAGACGTCATGACCCAGGGCGACCGTTCGGTGGTGCGATATCAAATGAGCTTCGGTTCCATGATCGTCGAGGCCTGTATCGATGTGGACCGAGCCGAGCTCCTCAGCGCAACGGTCATGACTCCTGACGGCGTCAGAAACCTCCCCGTCCGCCCGAGTAGCACGCCGCGTCCGGAGGAGACCAAACTTCAGACCAGCAGAAGATGGGGCGAGAGGGTCATCAACGTGCTCACGGATGGCGCCATCGCAGTCTACGCAGACGACCACTTGGGGCCGCTCATTTCCCTCACATGGCCCGACGCAGCACCGCATCGTGCTGCTGGCTGGCGAGGTGGCCCACGTCACCCTCTGTCCATCACAGAGAGAGCCGACGTTCTGACCCTGACGGATGAAAGCAGCGGGTTGTCATGCCGGATTGCGCTATCCGGCGACCTCATGGTCACCAAATTCTCGGGAGAGCCGGGACAGACCATGAAAATGTTCCAGGAACTGGGTCTACGCCTGGCAAAACTGGATGCCGACCCCATGGGGGAAGCACCCATTCGTCAAGCCTCCGTCGCCCTCGGACTCACGGTCCGTGACTCCACCCAAATCCCGGCTGCCGGACTGCCCCTCTGGCCTGGCACACCGATTCGCTGGACCGACGAATCAACGGTCATCGAGCTCTCTGGGAACGGAGACATGTCACTCGTAACCAGCTCCCTCGTGGAACGTCATGTCACCTTGAACGAAGAGGGAGCCGCCACACTAACCACGCGGATATCCAACTACGGCACTCCCAGCCCCCAACGCAATGCTGACGCATCCCGCAGCGGCTCCCCAGAAGGGGTAGAGATCCGCTTCGACCCCGGGGCAGGCGGCATCGTCCGGTGGCGTCATGATGGAGCAGCTGTTCTTCACTGCCCTTATCCACGTGTACGGAGGCTCAGCTGCAACCCATCTTGGTCGGCTGGCATGTGGGTCACTCGCGAAGGAGACCGCCACAATCGCGAAATCGGCATGGGTTGGGGCCTGCCCCACCCAGACTGGCTTCTCGGAGAGGAAAACAGCCTGTCTTCCCCAACTCAGGACATTACTTGGGTTCTCGATCCGAATCAGGAACACTGCAATTGGAACATCAACATCTCCACCACTAATCCCACTGGAGAGATAGCCCTCTGGCTCACCCCAGCCGTTGCGGCGGGTTCCAGAGTTCGACTATCCAACCGAGGCGAGGTAGAGACCGCCACCGTTGGTGCCATCTGGCAACGCTGGACGAGTCGGCTAGGGGTCGAACTCGCCAGCGGTGAATGGCTTTGCCTGGAACCAACACTGGGCCAGCAGGGCTTCCCTGAAATAATCGTTCGATCTACCGGGAACGATCTCTTGGTCGGGTGCGTGATCAGAGCATCCGCTCGAACGGCTCGGTGGCGTCTCGCTCTCCTGGAAAATACATCTGGACTGGTCGGTAGACATTCCTACTTGGCATCCTTCTAGCCAAATCTCACACTTCCCAATCACCCGACAGACGCACCCCCTGCTGATCCACGGGTTAGCTGAGTGTGTCTACTTGACGACGCACGCTCGAACCAAAACACCACAGAAAGGAAAAACCATGAATACCATCGCTGATTACCGCACCCTCCGCGAGTCCGTAGGCGTCCACACTCCTACCGGCCCTCTCATCCGCATCACCGGCGAGGACCGCTTCGATTTCCTCGACGCCTTCTTGTCGCGCAGCTCAGAATATGTCGACATCGAAACCACCCGGGAATGCCTGGCGCTGCGCAGGGACGGCATCCCATTCGCGATCTTCCTCCACATGGAGCGGGAGGATGAGACTTGGCTGCTGCCACGAACCGTCGCAACCTCGAAAGAGATGACGAGCTACCTGACTCCTTTCGTGACAGGTGATGTGAAGGTCGAGGTTGCGCCCGATGGATGGACCGCTATCGCCTTCGAAGGGCCGGCTGCGTGGAAGGTCGCCGCCGAATTGGTGGACTTCGACATCGCCGGCTTGGTGCTCCATTCCATCACCGATATCGAGGTCCCGGGCCACACCGGGACAGGAACTCCCTTCCTGGCACGTGTCGGCACGACCGGCGAGTACGGTTACCTCCTCGTCTCCGACGACGCTGCCTCAGCTCACGAGGTTGTATTCTCACATGCTGAGAGGTTGGGGGGCTCCAAGGTCTCCGAAGAAAGCTTGGCACGCGTCCAGGCGGAAGCAGGTATGCCCTACTACGCCATGGGCGTTCGCGATCTCGACGTCAACACTGCCGACCTGTCGTGGCTTTTGGACTGGAATCGCGTAGGTGAGTTTCACGGTTCAGACTCCCTCATCGCTCCTACTCGGGACCAACGTAAGCTGGCGCCGGTCGTGGCCTCAGCAGGTACCGTCTTCAAGAACGGGGAAACCATCCGAGTAGGTCTCGAGGAGATCGGCACCATCTTCTACCGAGCTCCTTCGGTGAATCCCGAGGAAGAGCTGTACTTCGCAATCCTCGATGCGCCCTACGGGGTACCGACACTTGAATTGTCCGCCTCCGCTCCCGTGCGAACCGTCTCCTTGCCCCGCGTGCTCGCCCGCTCGGCTGTTGAGAAGATGGGCTGAGCGATGAGAAGTCACGCAGTGGTTACTGGAGTCGGCCTGACCGCCGCCACCGGGAATGATGCCAAAGAGTGTTGGGAGGGGGTCTGTACCGGTCGCCGCGGCATCCGCAAAAACATCCTCTTCGACACTCAGGAACTTCTCAGTGACTGGGCTGGCTTGGCACCAGTTGAACAGGATTCGCGAGTAGATCGCTGCTACGCCTTGGCGGACACGGCCATCTCTGAAGCGCTAGCAGATAGCAAGTTGATAATTGATCGAACCAATTCAGACCGCATAGGACTCGTGATCGGTTCCAGTCTTGGAGCGATGCCCTCGTTGGAACATGCTCATCGAAAGTTCCTCGAGAAGGGCATTTTGGATGCGAACATGATGGCTGAATCCCTGATTCACTGCGTTGCAGATCATTTGGCTGAAAAACTCGGACTTCGAGGCCCACGGGCCTTGATGTCCAATGCCTGCGCGGCCGGAGCGATAGCAGTGGGGTACGCCGTCGAACAGCTTTGGTTCGGCGATGCGGATGTGGTGATCTGCGGCGGTGTCGATCCTCTGACAGAACTCTCTTCCTACGGATTCACCTGTCTCGGGGCGCTCGATACCGAGCCTTGCAGCCCACTTTCCGCTTCCAACGGCCTGACCCTCGGGGAGGGAGCCGGCTTCCTGATTCTTGAGAAGGAAGAGCATGCGAAACGTCGTGGGGCCACCATACTCGCCGAGATTTCGGGATATGGGACGTCCTGCGACGGCCACCACCAAACTGCCCCTGATCCGGGAGGCGAGGGTGCCTGCCGCTCCATGGCATCTGCCTTGGAAGTCGCACGGTTCGCCCCCGGAGAGATCGACTACATCAACCTCCACGGGACTGGAACCCCCGCCAACGACTCGGTCGAGCCAAAGGCGATCCGGTTGCTCTTCAAGGATTCCCGCATCCCACCCGCAAGCTCCGTCAAGTCCGCCCTGGGCCACACGTTGGGGGCTGCCGGAGTGGTGGAGACCATCTGCTGTGTGCTCGCGATCGTCAATCAGGTCCTGCCACCGACTCTGGGCACTCGCGGTCTCGAGTCACGCTCGGGGTTGGACATCGTCCCTGAGAAAAGCCGTCCTGCTGAACTGAGCGTGGTGTTGTCGAACTCCTTCGCCTTCGGAGGAAACAACGCTTCCGTTGTAGTGAACAAGCCAGGGTATCGACCCGACAGGGACCCCGTTGCTTATCATCGAGACGTGGCAATTACCGGCCTTTCCGGGACGGTGGGTAGGGCATCCTCGATTGAGGAGATACACCAGATGCTTGCCTCCGGGACACAGTGCACTAGGATCGAAACGTTCGACGATGACATTCAGGTCCCCTTCGGCAAAGCCGATCTGAAGACCTTGTCACGACGACTCAACCCATCCAAGGTCCGGCGCATGGACCCCATGGGGATTCTTGCCGGAGCAGTGGTTGCTGACCTGATGAAAGGTCTGGGAAAACAGCCTCGGGCATTGGCGGAAGAAACCGGCATCATTTTCGCAACCGGCTACGGCCCGCTTTCCGCTGTCAGCTCCTTCAATGAAGGGATCGTCCGCCAAGGAATCACCGGCGGCAACGCCTTGGTATTCCCGAACACTGTGATAAATGCAGCCGCTGGCCACCTGGCTTTGCTGAACCGTTTCCGGGGATACACCGCAACGCTGGCCTGCGGCGGCACCAGTTCGGTGCTGGCCATTCAACTCGCTTCCCGGGTGATCTCACGCGGCGGGGCCGACCGAATCGTCGTCGTGATCGCCGACGAGCTGCCCAAGCTCGCCGTGCGGGTCACCACTCGGCTGCCTGGATATCGCGGAGGACCCCCAGGGAAAATTTCGCGAGGAGCATTTCTCTCGGAGGGGGCCGTTGCCATCCTGCTTGAGGCCCGGAGCAGGGCTGAAAAACGAGGCGCCAAGATATTGGGAATTCCTCGAGGGTTCGGAGGAAGTGGTGAACCCGTCGGTGTGGCCAGGCTCAGCAGCGACGGAATCGCCTGGTCCCACAGCATGCTGACGGCCTTGGGCCAAGCCCAAGTAGATGCAGCAGACATCGCGCACGTAGTACGGGCCACCAGCGGCCATCCCGTCGTCGATCTCGCTGAAAGCCGAGCCATCAAACGCTGCGGACTGGCTGGAGCAACTCAATTCAAACCGAAGTACACCGTCGGGGAAACCTGGGGTTGCGCCGCAGGTCTAGGGCTTGCCACCCTCCTCACCGATCCAATAACCAAACCAGGAGATCTCGTGTTGGTGAGTTCATTCGCACACGGCGGAAATTTCGCCTCGATGGTGGTGGAAGCAGCATGACCACAGTCATTCTCAGCCCTGAACCCAGTTTCCCATCGGCACACACCGACATCATCGACGTGATGGTGATACGCCACGCCAATCTGCCCCGAGGGCGGTTCGGTGAGGTCCATTCCCCAGCCGGGAGGCTACTTCTACGACAGGCTGCTGCTGCACTTCGATGCGTCGACGTCAGCAATCAGTTGGTCACTGATCACCACCATCGCTGGGAATGGCCTGCGCTGCGCCTGTTCGGCTCCGTCTCCCACATCGGGGCTTGGAGTGCGACAGCACTCACAAGCGGCATCCATGTCGGGATCGACCTGCAGGATCCCCGCGATCGCCCCGGAGCGTTGTCCTTCCTGGCCAACTTGGTCGGACGCGAAAGCCCGCTGTCGATCCTTGAGTATGCAGAGTGTGAGTCTCTGGTCAAAGTTTCAGAACTGACCAAGGAAACCTTCGGGTCCGTGCGCCTGCCCGAGTGGAATCCAGGATGGCGTCCAGCAGCCGGTCACTGGATCCTGAGTCTGCTGGTTCCTGGGGCTGGTGCACTATGCATCGCATCTCCCGAACCCAGACCGATCCGCTGGTGGCAAGCCATCAGCAAGAAGATCGGGACGCTCGGGGAACCAGTCGAGGTGCCGTGGTTGGATGAGGAACGGTCATCATGTCCGCAGTGACCTACAGCCGACCAATCTCAGGAATCGAACGCGGCTATCTCAACGTGGCCGCCCAACACGATCATCCGATGATCCACCTGGTTCTCGAAGGAAAAGGCTCGCTCGAACCGCGAGCGCTGGAAGCCGCCGTGGCCTCCGCCTGTGATGCGAATCCCGGAATCGCCGTGGTGCGACGAGGCACCCGTTGGGTCGGCGGGGGCCCTCTCCCGGCTGTAATTTCCCATGCGGCACCACTAACAAACGCGAATGACGTGGACCTGTTTCGACAGGGCCTTGATGTGGTTGGCGGCCCCGTCGCCGAAGTACATCTATTCGGTCACGAGAGCACCACCTTGGTACTGCGGGCTACCCATGCAGTCTCCGATGGGCGTGGTCTGCAGCATTGGTTGCGCGACGTCTTCAGGGTGTTGCGAGGCGAAACACCGCTCGGAGCTCCTGACACAGCAACCGACCAGCATTTCGTTCGAACAGTCAAGGCCTGTCGAAAACCGAACACGGAATCGAGTTCTTCCGCACCGCACGCCCGGCTGTCCGCTCCCCTGTTCGGCGCCACCGAGGCTGGCGGGTGCATCCGATGGACCCGGCGTACCATCGCCACCAGCGCCTCAGCCATGAGCGCCAGGATCGCCGCAGCGGTCGCACGGTATGTCGGCGCGGCAGTAACCGTGATCATTCCCGTCGACCTTCGCCGGCACGACCCCACAGTGAATTCAACCGCCAACCTCAGCGCCCAACTCCCACTGCAAGTGAGTCCTGAAGAGTCTTGGCAACGAATCTATGGACGGCTCCTCAAGCTCCTGGCCCAAGGCCGCGAGACAGACACACTCCGTATGAGATTCCAGGATTCTAATCCCTACGCCAACACTTTGGAACAGGCGCAGGCCATAAAGAGCGATACATGTCCACCCTATGCCGCAATCATCTCCGACCACGGGGTGATGGATCTGAAGCCCTTCGTCAGCCCTGGGTTCGCGCCGACAAGACTCAGCTCCTTTCCCCTATTGGTGCCATATGTAGGAACTTTTATAAGTTCCTTCACCAACAATGGGATGACTCACCTCACCGTCGCCCATCGGGAAGGAGATGATCCGAATTCGATCGCCGGACTCCTCGACGATATAGAGAAGATCACGGGAAAGAACTCGCCACATGAGAGAAAATCATGACCACTGACCACATCGACGTTTTTACGCGACAGACATCCCCACCTATTCATCGTTCCACCTCATCTGGGGCGGGGGGATATAGCAGCATGTTTGTGGCCGTGACGGGCTCTTTTCTCGCGATGCTCGACACGACCGTCGTCAATGTCTCTTTGCACGCCACAGCTCAGCAATTCGGAGATATTGCAGGTAGTCATTGGATCTTGACCGCCTACATGCTGGCTCTCTGCACCACCATGACTGGATGCGCCTGGCTCGTAGAGCGTTTCGGGTCGAAACGGGTCTTCGCTGCATCATTGGTCGGCTTCCTCGCTGGATCTCTCGCCTGCGCCCTGTCCCCCACTCTCTGGTTCTTGATCACAGCACGGGCATTGACCGGAATGGCAGCAGGTGTACTCACCCCCGTCTCCACGGTGCTGCTGACCCGCGGCGTACCAAGAGAACGGATCGGTCATGTCCAGTCCCTCCAGGGTAGCGTGTCCATGATCGGCCCCCTGGTGGGCCCAACCATAGGTGGTCTGCTGGTTTCAGCAGCGGGTTGGCCCGCCGTCTACTGGATCAACGTTCCTGCATGCATCGTATTGTTGTTGGTGATGCGTTACGTGCCATCCGAAATACCTGAAGGTGGGGTACATCGCTTGGATCTGCCCGGGCTAGCGACCGGGGTCTTGGCAATCCTTTCCTGCATCGTCCTGTGCGGAATGCTGGGAACTCTACCCTTGCTTCATCCCTTGATGCTCGGAATCGGCCTAGCAGCAGTAACCACCGGAGCACTATTCATTCTTCGAGAACTGAGAACCCAAAAACCATTACTGAATCTAAGGCTTTATTCGAACGCCATCTATGGTTGGTCGAGCATCAATATCGCCCTGCTGGGGTTCCACCTCTACGCACCCATGGTGATTATTCCCCTATATCTCCAGGCCGCAAGGGGTAACGACCCGATAGAAACTGGGCTCATCTTGTCCGCGGGAGGAATCGGCGTGATGGCTGCGGGATTTACCTGCCCGTCCATACTTCGAAGATTCCACGGCGGCCACACGATGATCGCTGGGATCATGATCACTCTCATCGGTTCAGTTCCACTCGTCCTGGTGGACAAATCCACCTCCTACGAGGTGCTGTGCGCGGCTCTTGTTCTCCGAGGGGTCGGCACCAGCCTGACCGTCTTCGCCGCCATGACCCGGGCCTTCGAAGCCATCCCCGGAGGATCCATCGCTGATGCCTCATCACAGCTCAACCTGTTGCAACGGCTCGGGGGAACTCTAGCTGCTGCCGTGACTCTCATGGCCATCCGGCAAGGGGCTGCGGAACATCACGGGCTCACAGCTCAAGTCTTCGGGACCGCAAGTCTGTGGATGCTCGTCGCCACAGTCATCACCCTCGCGCCCGCAGCATTTCTCCTGCGTGCGGAACGCCAGCAAGTCAGAAAAGAAGGAACCAATCGTGATCGCTGAACAGCTGTGGGATCTGGCAGATTCGGATCGTCTCCTGGCCCTCCACGACTTTGTGCCCGGAGTCCGAACACTGTTGAAACTAGAAGGTCTCAACCCATCCGGATCCATCAAACTCAAGACCGCTCGCCAGCTCATTCGAGCGGCCGAGGCTTCGGGCCGCATAGGCCCGGGATCCCACATAATCGAGTCCTCCTCCGGGAGCCTCGGCATCGCACTGGCATCGTTGGCAGCAGCTCGGGGATATCACATGATCGTTGTGACCGACCCGAATGCAAGTCCCCGCTCCATCTCGCACATGCGCGCCTTGGGGGCTGAAGTTCTGGTGGTATCGCAGCGGGACACCAATGGCGGTTTCCTTCAGACCCGCCTGAAGCTGCTTCGACGAATGCTCGATTCGGATCCCGGAATCGTATGGCTCAACCAGTACGAAAACCCAGCCAATCCGGAGGCCCATCGCCTGTACACATACCAAGAAATTATCGACGCCTGCGGCGATCCTGATTGGTTGTTCGTCGGCGCCGGGACCACCGGCACGTTGATGGGCTGTATGCAAGGGCTGGTCGCGCGAGGCGCGAGCACAAGACTCGTGGCCGTGGACACCACGGGCTCAGTCACCTTCGGGATGCCTCCCGGGCCACGCCACATCCCCGGGCTCGGGACCAGCACACGCCCCCCAATATTCCAAGATTCCCCGGTGCTGGAGAAAGTTCACGTTGAGGAAATCCACGCGATCCACATGTGCCGTCGACTCGCGCGAGACAGTGGGATCCTAGTCGGCGGTTCGACGGGAACGGTGCTTGCAGCCGTAGCCGCGATGGCCCCGAAGTTCGCTCCACGAAGCACCGTGGTGGCCATCAGCCCGGACTTGGGAGAGCGTTACCTGGAGACCATCTACGACGATGGCTGGGTTGTCGAACGATTCGGCGTGAAAGCCCTGGACCTTGATACGCCGCCGAAAGCCTTCGTGGTCCCTGATGCACTTGTCGCCCACTGAGTCCGGTGAAATAGGAAAGGAAGAAATGTCCATCGACCTGCACGAACATCCCGCCGATCTCCTGATCGTCAGTGCCGCCGAGGTGGAGCGAGAGCTGTCCGGCCGTATCAAGGACGTGATAGATGTCGTCGCTGCTGCCTATGTCAACCATGACGCGGGACACAACGTCAACCCCAATAGCTGCTTCCTCCGATTCCCCGGTGAGTCAAGCGCCCGTATCATCGCCCTTCCCGCCTACTTGGGATCCGAGGCCCCAGAAGCTTCGGTGGCCGGCATCAAGTGGATCGCCAGTTTCCCTCAGAACATCGCCGGGAACCTGCAACGTGCTTCCGCAGTGCTGGTCCTCAATGACTGCAGCACAGGTTTCCCGTACGCAGTACTCGAATCGAGCAGGATCAGTGCCGCCAGAACCGCCGCCTCCGCCGCATTGGCAGCATCAGTTCTCAGGGAATCCCCAAGAACGGTCGGTGTCGTCGGCGGAGGCCTGATAGCCCGGGCCGTCTCTGAGCACCTCGCCGCCGTGGGCAGACTCGCACCGAGGATACGATGTTGCGACCTGGATCCGCAATCAGCAGCCAAATTGGCGCTCCACCTCGGCGATGGCGCCACGGTCTCCACTCTGGAGGAAGCGCTTGCCTGCGACCTCGTGGTGTTGGCCACCACCGCACCCACCCCGTACGTGCCAGAAGACTTCCGGCTGGAACCACGGCAGCTCGTCCTCAACATTTCCCTCAGAGATTTGGCGCCGCAGACGCTCATGGGCTGCAACAACGTGCTCGATGACGTCGAGCACTGCCTCAAGGCGGACACCAGCCCCCATCTGCTGGAACAGCTCGTGGGCAAACGTGATTTCGTGACCGGCACCTTAGGTGGGGTACTGCGAAACCGGGTAGCCCTGGACCCCGATCTGCCCACTGTTTTCTCCCCCTTCGGGCTGGGAGTGCTTGACCTCGCTGTCGGTTCCCTGGTCCACCAAGGATGCCGCCGGTCTGGAAGCGGGACCCGTATACCCTCCTTCTTCGGCAACACTCGGCGATGGTGAGACACCTGGCTCTCTTCGTGGGATCACCGGCTCCACACTTGCCCCGCAGTGTCCACCACCAGCTATGCTCACTTCTTGGACACGCAAACTTCCACACCATGGTCCAGATTCAGCACTCAGCCACAACCAAGCAAGGAGCAAAAGATGCCATGAATCTAGCCAATGGTGCACTGTTCCCCGTCGAAAATCCTCCTATGATCGATATAACGCTCCAAGAGCAACGTCAAACCAAGCGAAACAAAATTTCAAAGGAGAATCGAATGTTCGCACGCAAATTTCTTGTCACTACCGCAACAATATTGGCTCTTCTGAGCCCATCAACAACCCCAGCCAACGCCTACACGCCCGACCATTCCAAAATCACCCAGGCCGCCACCCCCAGCGATTTGTGCGGATACTTCCTATATTTGTTCTGCCGGTGAAAGATATTACCGAAATCCGAACGAGTACTACCCGAGAGGAAACAATATGCTCAGACCAAATTGGAGTTCTTGGGGAAAAGCAGAGTATTCCACTCCCGCACCCCAATGGCTTCGACTTGGGGTGCCATGCGTGGTATTCATGTCCTTTCTGAGCGACCTCAACTACATACGACAAGGCCCGCTGGACTCAAGAGCGGCCTGGCTCCTGACCGAAATGATACTAGCCCATGCGGCAGTCGGGATCGCCCTTCTTTCAGCACGTCTTTCGGTTATCCTTTGCACTCTGGCCATGATTGCAACATTCATGACCCAGCTTCCCGGATTTCCTCTCGTAGCAGCATGCGTGATAACCTTGATCACATCAGCTCTGTGCCGAATCCGCTTGGTCGTCATTCACTGCCTCGTAAGCATCACATGGGTGACCGTCGTGGCCTGGCACAGAGATATCTCATCAATATATGATCCCGAGAATTTTTGGTGGATCGCATTCTGGCTGATCCTGCTCCTCGCTCTCATAGGCCTAGTCCTCAGGCACCTTGTCATACGTACCGCAAAGGCCCATGCACGAGTCAAAGAAGTCGAAGAGCGTCAAGAACAGATCCGCCAAGAAGAGCGTCAGAATCTCGCACGCGAGCTGCACGATGTAGTGGCCCACCATATCACGGTCATCACGATGCAGGTTATGGCCCAACGCCACTCACATGACTCGGATCAACTCCGCGAAACCTTGAGGGTCATCGATGATTCGGCACGCGAAGCGTTGATGGAACTTCGAGCCCTCCTCGAGGTCCTGCGCACGGGCGAGGATGGCAAGCCTCAGTTGCTTTCCAATCAAATCGTCACAAGTCAAAGCGTGAACAAACAGGTCGAACAAGAAACTAAATCGCTCGCCAGACTCGGGTTCAAAATGCACAAGATATCGGTGGACCCGCGCGTTGAATCGTTACCCTTTTCAGTCCAGATCACCTGCATTCGGGTCACCCAGGAATCGATAACCAACATAATCAAACACGCTCATCCCGGCGCAACATGCTCTTTGGAACTACTGGTCGGTCCAACCGAGGTGACCATCACGATAATCAACGACAGGGTCAAAGCTAAGACCAGAAAGCACGCGCCAGATCATGATCAAAACTTGTCAACCGGATATGGCCTCACCAGTTTGAGGGAGAGAGTCTCCGCAGCGGGAGGCCGATACACCGCAGAATTGCACGGCGACAAGTGGACAGTGGAGGCGCACATTCCAGTGCCTGATCGCGGGCGCAACAGACCACTACCCCCAAGAAGACAACATAATACCCAATTTATTTCCTCCGATACTGAAAACCCCGGAGAAACAGAGGAAAAAGGAGAATAACGAGAAACAGGAATCCGCCTACAGACCATCCTCCCTGAGGAGTTACTCACAGGCGACGCATTCGCCGGCAAAATCTGTGGCCAAGGCGTACTTGAGGACGCCCGTGAACAAGTCCTTGGCTAGCTAGGACAAGGGGAGAGAACCATGAACTGGCTCCCCTCCCTCACTATTCGTCACGCTGAGGCTTATTCACAGTCTCCCCAAAGCTGGTTGAGCAGGACTGCGACGAAGAAGCAACTCGTGTCGAAACCACCCGACTTCCACCCCTCGAGACCCTGACCACGACCCCCTCACCTGCACCCCTGACCAGAAGAGTACGCCGACGGGCGCCCACCTGCGAACAAGTCTCGCTACATAGATTTCAAGCATTATCGAAGGAGAAATCACTTTTATGCACAGAACTTTAGGCCTCAGAAGCTCAACGGCTACGACCGTCCAACAATTCAAAAATCCACAGGAAGGCCTCGGACCATTGACACGAGGGTTTGCCGGTTATCGCTACATCAAGCCAAGCATAAGTCAAGTGCTCCTTGGAGTTTCGAATGGGCACACATCCTCCTCACAGAACCCGCTCTCCTTCTTCTGCTCCAACGACAAGACAAATGTGCGGCTTCTGGGGTGGCCGGAAGATCCTACTGGTTCAGCAGCACGACTGTCCCAGTGGGAAACGGAGGGGGTGATGCACCGCGATCCAGAATCGATTTATGTCATGGAGTATTCCGTAAATGGCGTCACGGTGTGTGGAATTCTGGTTGAAGTCGATCTATCAAAGGGGGCAGGGTCAAGAATAGTACCCCATGAGCATACCGATAGCACCAGAACCATGGGCATGAGAGAACACTTCAGCATGGCGCGCGTTGACATTGAACCAATTTTGCTCGTGCAACACATGACGTCGATTGCACGCACCCTGATCGACACGATCAAGATGACAGCTGCGACGTCGATTGTCACACGCCCCCCCGACTTCATGTGCCGAATTTGGCGAGTTACGGACCCCGACTTAGCCTCCAAGCTACACATCGAACTCGGGAAATGTCAAACTCTCGTTGCCGACGGGCATCACAGACTGGTATCGCATTCCTCAATCGGACACGTGCTCGCCATGATTACAGATATCAACAGAAATTCACTTCGGCTCGGCGCCATTCACCGAATTATTCACAACACATCTCTACGGGAGGTGGAATCCAGGACGGCGGGCGTCACTTTCAGGGAAATAGATCCTCCATATGGTGATGCCGAAGGGGTGTTGGAAAACTGTAATCCCCATCAACTTCTGGTCACCGATGGAACCAGCTGGAGAATCGCTTCTCTCAACCGCGGATGCTCATTGGACATCTCCGCCCTTCATTTCGCCATTGCACCGATTTCCGAGGAAACATCTCGTCAATGGTCGTATAGCCACGCGATACCGGAGGCAATATGCATCGCAAAAAGGAAACAAGGGGTGGCTTTCCTGCTTCACCCACCGTCTCTACCGCTGGTGTTGAAATATGCAGCGACCGGGCAGCTTCTTCCTGAAAAAGCCACCTCTTTCTGGCCCAAGCCTCTGGCTTCCATGGTCGTAAGAACCTTCTGAATCCGGAGAGCGGAGTGCGCGCGATCCGACGAAGGTCGTCACCGGGTGATGCCGTTGCGGGGACAGAGCTCCGGACCATCCATGCCAACGCATCATCAGGACGACCGCAACGGCGTGGGCTCCTAGTGGTGTGTCCCTGATTTGGTTTCCCTGTTCAGGGTGACGCGTCCGCGGGCAACTTTGGTGAGGATGGATTCGGCGGTGGCGGTCCAGACGAGGGGACGGGGATTGTTGCTGTGGGCGGCGAGGTAGGACTCGATCGCGGTGATGAGGTCGGGTACCGAACCACACACGCCACGACGTAGGGCCTTGTCCGTGAGTTCCCGGAACCAGCGTTCGACCAGGTTCAACCATGACGAGCTGGTCGGGGTGAAGTGGAAGCAGACCCGCGGGTGACGCGCCAGCCAGCGGGTCACGGTGGCGTGTTTGTGGGTGGCGTAGTTATCCAGAATCACGTGCACTTCCAGACCGGTCGGCACCGCGGCATCAACAGTGTTGAGGAACTTCACGAACTCGCTGGCCCTGTGCCGGGGCAAACACTCACCGATGACACGACCGGTCACGACCTCCAGGGCCGCGAACAAGGTAGTGGTGCCGTTACGTTTGTAGTCGTGGGTCATCGTCGCTGCCCGCCCCTTCTTGATCGGTAACGAGGGTTGGGTACGGTCCAGGGCCTGGATCTGCGACTTCTCGTCCACACACAGCACGATCGCCTGCTCCGGCGGGTTCAGATACAAACCCACCACATCGGTAAGTTTCGCCTCGAACTGGGGATCATTCGACAGCTTGAACGTGTCCACCATGTGCAGTTTCAGCCCACGCGCCGCCCAGATCCGCTGCACCTGCGACGACGAGATCCCCACCCGCTCGGCCATACTCCGACACGACCAATGCGTCTGGCCCGCAGGCTTGGTATGCAAGGTCAAGTCAACGACCTGCTCGATCGTGGCCTGCGGGATCGAGGGTTTATGGCCCCGCCCCACACGAACCTCACCCAACCGGGCCAACCCCTCTTCAGCGAACCGTTCCCGCCACGCCCGTACCGTCTTCGGAGTCACCCTCACCTCGACCGCGATCCTCGTGTTCGCCACCCCGTCCGCAGCCAACAACAACGCACGAGCCCGTTGAACCTGCCGATACGCCGCCGACGTACTCCGGGCGATCACCTCCAATGACTCATGCTGACCAAGCAACAACTCCAAAGCAGGGGCAGCATCACGCATACCCCCCAAACCACCCCACAACCAAACAACTATTTACGGGACACACCACTAGCCCACAGAACCTCTAAGCTACTCACATGGAAGACATCACGGTCCTTGCTGTCGACGACCAACCGTTGATGCTGCATGCCCTACGGACGTTCATCGAGAACGAGGACGGGGTGTCCGTCGCTGGAACTGCCGAGGACGGAGAGGCCGCAGTCGAGGCGGCGAAAACCCTTTGCCCGGATCTCGTTCTCATGGACATCAAGATGCCTCGGCTCAACGGGATCGAGGCCACCCGGAGGATCGTCTCGGAGGTGCCGGGAACCCGGGTTCTCGCGCTGACCACGTTCTCCACGCTGGATTATGTCGTTCCCGCCCTCCGGGCCGGAGCAGCCGGTTACCTGGTGAAGGACGCCCACCCCGACGAGATCCTCGCGGCCATCAGGAACGCGATGGACGACAACCTCCCCCTGTCCCCGTCCGTGGTGCGCCTCATGGCGCGGCAGGTGATCGGAGGAGCCCACGACACCCAGGCCGTCGCCGCGGCGACGGCGACGGAGGTGGGGCTCGCACCCCGCGAGATCTCGGTGCTCCAGTTCCTGGGAAACGGGCTGAGCAACCGCGAGATAGCCAAGAAGATGTACATCTCGGAAGGGTCGGTCAAGGCCTACCTGGCCAACGCCTGTACCAAGCTCGGGGTGCGGGACCGCCTCCAGGCGGTGATCCGGGGATTCGAGCTGGGCATCGTCAGCCCTCGCCTGTCGCTCGGTGAGTGACCGACGGGAACCAGCGGACACGGCTCCCGCACCACAGGACCCGCGACACCCAAGCCACCGACCAGTTTGTCATTACAAGCGCTTGACTTGGTGTTGCCATTGGGGTTGACTTGGTTCGACGACGGCGATGACGCTGCCGCGACCCCCGAGAAGGAGCCTGAAGTCCATGACTGACATCGAATACACACCAGGACCTCTCCTGGACGCCGCCCGCAACACCCCGACGGCGCTCTGGAACGATTCCTCCGACCTGGACGAGCTGCGCCAGTCCATCTCCTACGGCGGCGTCGGCGCCACCTGCAACCCGGTCATCGCCTACACCACCATCAAGAAGCACCTCGACGTGTGGGCGCCGCGCATCCAGGCCATCGCCGACGCGAACCCCACCTGGGGCGAGTCCGAGATCGGCTGGCAGGCCGTCAAGGACATGTCGCAGGAGGCCGCGAAACTCCTGGAGCCCATCTTCGACGAGCACAAGGGACGCAACGGCCGCCTGTCGGTACAGACCGACCCGCGTTTCCACCGCGACGCCAAGAAGCTCGCCGACCAGGCCGAGGAGTTCCACAACCTGGCCCGCAACATCGTGGTGAAGATCCCCGCCACCAGGACCGGCCTGGAGGCCATCGAGGACGCCACCTCCCGCGGCGTCTCGATCAACGTCACCGTGTCCTTCTCCGTGCCGCAGGCCGTGCAGGCTGCCGAGGCCATCGAACGCGGCCTGAAGGCCCGCGAGGCCGCCGGGCACGACACCTCCGAGATGGGTCCGGTCGTCACGATCATGGTGGGTCGTCTCGACGACTGGCTGAAGCACGTCGTCGCCCGCGACGGCATCTTCATCGACCCGTCGGCCCTCGAATGGGCGGGCATCGCCGCCATGAAGCGCGCCTACCAGATCTTCCAGGAGCGCGGCTACCGCGCCCGCGTGCTCGCGGCCGCCTTCCGCAACGTCAACCAGTGGGCCGAGTTCGTCGGCGGCGACGTGGTGGTCTCCCCGCCGTTCAAGTGGCAGCAGATCATCGCAAACTCCGGCTACACCGCCCGCGAGCGCATCGCCGACCCCGTCGATCCCCGCTACATCGCCGAGCTGGAGCGCATCCCGGACTTCGTCCGCGCCTACGAACCCGACGGCATGACCGTCGAGGAGTTCGAGGAGTTCGGACCCACCCGCAAGACGCTGCGCCAGTTCCTGGCCGCCGACGCGGACCTCGACGCCCTGGTGCGCGACATCATCGTCCCCGCACCCTGACCCACTCCCCGGCCCAGCAAACCGGCATCAAGGCCAGCGGGCATCTCACTCCCAGGAAGGAAACCCCATGCTGCGCATCGCAGTGATAGGCGCGGGTCGCATCGGCAAGGTCCATGCCGCCACCGTCGCCGCTCATCCCCAGGCCCGGCTCGTGCTGGTCTGCGACCCCGTCATCGAGGCCGCGAAGGCCCTCGCCGAGCCCCTCGGGGCGCGCGCCTCCGCCGACGCCGCCGAGGCCTTCTCCGCCGACGACGTGGACGCGGTGGTCATCGGCTCCCCCACCCCCCTGCACGCCGAGCACGTCCTGGCGGCCGCCCGCGCGGGCAAGGCCGCGCTGTGCGAGAAACCCGTCGCGTCCTCCGTCGAGGCGGCCCGTGAACTGGCCGCCGAGCTCGCGACCTTCGAGCACCCGCCGGTGATGGTCGGGTTCCAGCGCCGCTACGACCCCTCCATCGCGAAGGCCCAGCGGCTCGCCGCCGAGGGCCGGATCGGGCGCGTCGAGCAGCTCACCATCGTCTCCCGCGACCCCGCCCCGCCGTCGGCGGAGTACCTGGCGCAGTCGGGTGGCGTGTTCAAGGACATGACCATCCACGACTTCGACGAGGCCCGGTTCTTCCTGGGCGAGATCGTCTCCGTCAACGCCATCGGGCAGAAGCTCGACCCGGCGCTGGCCGACATCGACGACTTCGACGGCGCCGTCACGACCCTGCGGGCCGCCAGCGGCGCGGTCGCGATCATCAGGAACACCCGTCACTGCGTCAGCGGCTACGACCAGAAGGTGGAGGTCTTCGGGTCCGAGGGCGAACTGGTGGCCGAGAACCTGCGCTCCACGTCGCTGGTCATCAACGACGCCACCGGGTCGGCCACCCAGGAGGTCTACCTCGACTTCTTCCTGGAGCGCTACGCCGACGCCTACCGCGACGAGCTCACGGCCTTCATCGACGCCGTCAACAACGGCTCCCCCGTGACCCCGACCGTCGAGGACGGCGTGGCCGCGCTGGTGCTGGCCGAGGCCGCGGAGCGTTCCGCCCGCAGCGGGCAGAGCGTGGAGGTGGCGAGGTGAGGATCGCGGGGGCCCCGATCTCGTGGGGCGTGTGCGAGGTGCCGGGCTGGGGGTTCCAGATGAGCCCCGACCGGGTGCTCTCCGAGATGGTGGAACTGGGTTTGACGGCCACGGAGTTCGGTCCGCAGGGCTGGCTGCCCGTCGAACCCGAGGCCCGCGCGGCCGCGGTGAAGGCGCACGGCCTGACCCCCGTCGGCGCGTTCTTCCTGGCCGTGATGCACGACCCCGACCACGACCCGATTCCGGCCGTCAGGGCGGAGCTGGAGGCGTTCCGCGTCGCCGGCGGGTCGGTGCTGGTGCTGGCCTGCGACTCGGGTCGCGAGGGCTACGACAACCGTCCCGTCCTCGACGAGCAGGGCTGGGCGACGCTGTACCGCAACCTGGACCGAATCGCCGAGGTGTGCGCCGAGGCCGGCGTGACGGCGTGCGTGCACCCGCACTGGGGCACCATGATCCAGAACGCCGACGAGGTGGAGCGGATCCTCGACGAGACCGGCGTCGGGCTGTGCCTCGACACCGGCCACCTGATGGCGGGCGGCGCGGACCCGGTGGACATCGTGCGCCGCCACCCGGAGCGGGTCGCGATCGTGCACGCGAAGGACGTCCACAAGGAGCTCACCGACAAGCTCCTGACCGGGGAGCTCACCTGGAGCGAGGGCATCAGGGCCGAGATGTTCGCCTCCATCGGCGACGGCGACGTGGACTTCGCCACCATCGTCTCCCTGCTGAACGGGGTGGGCTTCGACGGCTACTGGGTGCTGGAGCAGGACATCATGCTCGACGAGGATCCCGCCCCCGGCGAGGGTCCCATCCACGACGCCCGCAGGTCCTTCGAGGCGCTGAAATCCCTGGCGGGCTGAACGCCTCCACACCCTTTCCCAGCTGGTTGAGCCGGGTCGCCACGAAGGAGCGGTCCGGCTCAACCAGCTTCACCATTTCCAGGCCGGATGACCCGATCCACAGCCTGTTGCCCAGCCGCATATTTCTAGTTACAATAGAAATATGTTGTGGCGGGTCAATCCTTCGTCGTCCACTCCGCTCTTCGAGCAGGTGGCGGCTTCCGTGCGGCGGGCCATCGCGGACGGAACCCTCCAGCCCAAGGAACGCCTGCCTTCCGCGAAAGAGGTGGCGGCCGCCCTCGATATCAACATGCACACCGTGCTGCGCGCCTATCAGCTGCTGCGGGACGAGGGACTCATCGAGCTGCGCAAGGGCCGCGGTGCGGTCGTGCTCGCGACGGCGCCGGGATTCTCCCGGCTCAGCGATCTGATCGCCCAGACGATGGCGGAGAGCAACCGGCTCGGGATTCCGCTGGACGACCTCATCCGCATGTTCCGGGAAAGGACTGAATCACGATGACCACACGCAACACCGGATCCACGCTCCCCCCGCGACGCCCGTCGTCGCTCCGGCGCCGCGCGGTCCTCGTTCCCCTGGTCGTCGCCGTCTGTTTCTCCGCCGGTTCCGCCCTGGCCGTCTGGATGATCCGTGACGACCTGCCCGCGCGGATCGCCGTGCACTGGGGAGCCGATGGCAGGGCGGACGGCTTCACCGAGGGGTGGGCTTCGGCGTCGGGACACTCACCTGGCTCGTCACCCGCGCCCCGCGACGAGAGGCCGTGGTGATGACCGCCCCTCTGCACGACGGGGCGAGCCAGCCCACGGCAGGCGATCGGATCGCCTGGACCGGTCGCACCACCACGAGCAGGATGATCTGGATCGTTCTTCCCATCCTGCTGGTACCCACCGTATCGATGGCCGTCTTCCTCATGGCGCAGGGGCACTGGAGCGCCGCTCTCTTCGTGCTGGCGCTTGCCGTTCTTGGCGCGGTCTCGCAACTGGCCACCTGTTCACGGGTGATCATCGACTTCCGCGGGATCAGGGTGCTCGGCCTCGGGATCGTCCGCTGGGTCAGTCTTCCGTTGAGCACTCTGGAGAGCGCGACATCGACCACGGCGTACCCTCTGGGTGATTTCGGCGGTTGGGGGCGCCGCATCTCCCTCGACGGCACGATGGATGGTTTCGTCACCGCCGAGGGCCCGGCGCTCCGCATCGCCCGAACGGAGGGAAAACCCCTGGTGATCACCCTCGGGGACGCCGAGACCGCGGCGACGGTGCTGAACACCCTCATCCAGCGCAGAACGGTCACATCCGCACGCACCGCGTGAGGATGCCCGCGCACATGGCACCGCCAGGGTCTCAGCGGGCCGGGCAGGAGGTGCCGTCGGCGGGAGCCTCGCCGGTGGTGAAGAATGTCACCACCGCCTCGTCGACGCATGTGCTCTTCCTCGAGAAGGCGACCGCGTGCCCCTCCCCCTCCCACGTGAGCAGTGTGGCGGACTCGAGCTGCTTCGCCATGGCGGCGGAGTTGTCGTGTGGGGTCACGGGGTCGACCTTGGATCCGATCACCAGGATGGGACCGGCCCCCTTGGCGGTCAATGTGAGGTTGGGCGCGGAGTCCGCGGTCCAGTACTCGCACATCGGGAGCATCCCGAGGTTGGCCGCGAACACCGGGGCCTCGGCGGCGTGATTGGACAGGTCCTTGGCCGCGGCCTCGATGCCCCGGTCGGGACGGTCCGTGCAGGAGATGGACGGGAAGGCGTAGGTGAACGTCGTCCACCCGTTGCCCTGGTGCCCGGTGATGGCGTCGAAGGACGCGAGGAGCGCCCTCCCGTCACCGTCGACGGCCTGCTGGACGGCCGCCGCCAGCCTCGGGTAGGTGGCCGCGGTGCCGTAGAGCGCGGCCCCGATCCCGAGGGCCGCCGCCGACTGCGTGAGCTTCCGTTCCCCCGCGGCCACGGGGGTTGCGTCGAGACCCTTGAGGAAGGTGTCGATGCGGCTGAGCACGGCCTCGCGATCCTCACCGAGGGAACAGGACGCCTTCCCCGCACACCAGTCGGCGAAATGCTGCAACGCCTTCTCGAAACCGTCGACGCCCAGCAGGGGCGGGGAGGGAACGGAGATGTCGACGGCGGAGTCGAGGACCAGATGCCCGGAGCGTTCCGGGAAGAGCTCGGCATAGGTCGCGCCGACGAAGGTGCCGTAGGACCAGCCGAGATAGTCCAGCCTCTCCGCGCCGAGCAGATGCCGGAGCAGGTCGAGGTCACGGACGTTCTCGATGGTGCTCACGTGATCCAGCAGTTCACCGGAGGCGTCGCGGCACTGCCTGGCGAAGCCCTTCCACGCCTCCCGTCGCGCCGCCGCCTCGGCTTCGTCGTCGGGGGTGTTGTCGGCCAGGAAGGCGGCGTCCGTCTGCTCCGTGGTGCCGCACTCGACATGGGTGGATTCCCCCACACCTCGCGGATCCCAGCCGACGAGGTCGTACCCGGGAACCACGTCGGCGGGTAGTGCCCGAATGGTGGGGCGCGCCGACTCGCCCGGCCCGCCGGGGTTGAAGAACAGCGGGCCCCGGCTCGGGGCGGCCGACGGTTTCCGCGTCAACGCGATGTCCAGCGACGCCCTGCCCGGGTTCTCCCAGTCCAGCGGCACCTTCATCGTCGCGCACTCAACGCCCTCGCCACAGGTCTGCCACGTGATCTCCTGCCGGGCATACGTCGCGAGGTCGTCGCCGAGCGCGGCGGGCAGTCGCACCACGGGGTCGCCGGCGCCCTCGTAGTCGAGTTGGCGATCCCGGTTCCGCCCCTCCACCGCGGGCCAGGTCTCGTGTTCCGACACAGGAGTCGTCGGCACCCCGGGTTGCTCCCGCACCTCGGGCGAGGGGGAAGCGGAGGAGGAGGGAGAGGGAGAGGGAGAGGGAACGGCCACCGAGGAGGTCGGCGACGGGGACAGCGGGGGCGGGGATGTGGACGCAGGCGACGAAACCGCCGAACCGCTGCCGGAGGGACGGGCCCCGCCACCGTTCCGGGTGATGCCACAGGCGGCCAGCGACGCCACCGTCACAATGGCGGTCGCCCCCACCAGGGGGCGCAACAGGTCGAGTTTTCTCATGAGCTTCTCCTTGGAGATCGCAGTTGTGCGGTGGAAACCAGCGACGTCCCTGTGCCACACACCCCGTAACCAACCGTTCAGAACACTACGAGAGCGCTCCACTGCGGGCATCGAGGTTTCCCCTGAAATCTCCCGGAGCAGGCGTCTTCACACCCACGTCTCGTCGCCGCCACCACGCGGACCCCAAAATCTGATATCATTTTGACATCACGAAGAAGGAGTCGACATGACCACCAACGTTCCACTTCCCTCCACCCCGGATGTCGACGTGCAGGAGCGCCGAGCCTGGGCCCTGCCCGGAGGCATCGGCATTCTGGGGATCGTCGTGGCAGTCGGGGTGATCGCCCTGGGGGCCCAGCAGATCAGCATCGACAACCTGCCCCTGGGGCCGATCCTCGTCGGGGTCGGGGCGCTGCTGCTGGCCGTCCTGGCCTCCGGCGTGTGCATGCTCAGCCCCGGTGAGGCGAAGGTGCTGGAGTTCTTCGGTTCCTACATCGGCACCGTCCGCAAGCCCGGCCTGTGGTTCGTGGTCCCGTTCGTCGTCCAGAAGAAGATCTCGGTGAAGGTCCACAACTTCGAGACCCACGAGCTGAAGGTCAACGACGCCGACGGCAACCCGATCAACATCGCCGCCATCGTCGTGTGGCAGGTGGCCGACACCGCCCAGGCCAAGTACGCCGTCGAGGACCACATCGACTTCGTGCGCGTCCAGTCCGAGGCGGCGCTGCGGCACATCGCGATGAGCCACCCCTACGACAACCAGGACACCACGATCACGCTGCGCGGCGACACCGAGGTGATCGCCAGGGAGATGGCCGACGAGGTGGCGGCGCGGATCGCGCTGGCCGGGCTGCGTGTCGTCGAGACCCGGATCTCGTCGCTGGCCTACGCCTCCGAGATCGCGCAGGCGATGCTGCAGCGACAGCAGGCCGCCGCCATCATCGCGGCCCGCGAGAAGATCGTCGAGGGCGCGGTCTCCATGGTCCAGGACGCCCTCAACCAGCTCGAGGCCGCCGACGTCGTGGTCCTCGACGACGAGCGCCGCGCCGCGATGGTCTCCAACCTCCTGGTGGTGCTGTGCGGCGACTCGCGGGCGACACCCATAGTCAACGCAGGGTCACTGTATCAGTGACCCCGAGATCCGCGGATCGGCCGGAGCGCAAACAGGTGCTGCTCCGGCTCGATCCATCCGTGCACACGGCCCTGGCGCGCTGGGCCGCCGACGACCTGCGGTCGGTGAACGCGCAGATCGAGTACCTGCTCCGCGACGCCCTGAAACGGGCCGGCCGCCTGCCGGGCGACGCCGCCCCCATGCGCCGCCCGGGTCGCCCCCCGAAATCGGAATCCGGCTGAGTGATCCCACAGCCGGTTGAGCCGGGTCGCGAGCACCCCTTCCGAAGCCGGTTGAGCCGGGTCGCGAGGAACGAGCGACCCGAGTCGAAACCACCACCGGTTTCTGGACCACTGGCCCCGTTTCATGGTTGTGGAGGAATCCATCCACGTAGGATCGGAATCCGGAGAGGAGAGGCGAGATGGAACGCAGGCGGATGGGCAGCAGCGGGGTTTCGGTCTCGACGCTGGCGCTGGGAACGATGACCTTCGGGGCGGAATCCCCGGTCGGGGAGTCCTTGGCGATGCTGGATGTCTACGTGGAGGCGGGAGGCAATTTCATCGACACCGCCGACGTCTACGCCGACGGCACCTCCGAGGAGATCGTCGGCGAGTGGCTCCGCTCCCGGCCGCGGGAGGTCACCCAGGAGGTGGTGCTGGCGACGAAAGGGCGTTTCCCCACCTCGGCGCTCGGCGGGTCGCTGGGGGCGTCGCGACGGCACCTGCGTCGCGCGCTCACCGAGAGCCTGCGGCGCCTGCGGGTCGATCACGTCGACCTCTACATCGTGCACTCCTGGGATCCCGTCACCCCGGTCGAGGAGACCATGGACTTCCTGGACCGGGCGGTCAGCGACGGCCTGATCGGCTACGGCGGCATCTCCAACTATCTGGGCTGGCAGATCCAGCGGGCCGTGCGGGCCTGCGACGCACGGGGGCTGCGCCGCCCCGTCATGCTGCAGCCCGCGTACTCGCTGCTGCGCCGCGAGGCCGAGTGGGAGATGCTGCCCTCGGCCGCCGACGCGGGGCTGGGTGTGATGGCGTGGTCGCCGCTGGCGGGCGGCTGGCTAACCGGCAAGTACTCCCGCGACGACACCCCGACGGGCACCACCCGGCTCGGCGAGAACCCGCATCGCGGCATCGAGGCCTACGACCGGATCGCCCGCGACGAGCGCACGTGGGAGATCCTCGACGCCCTCCGGCAGGTCGCGGCCGACAACGACACCACCCCGGCCAACGTCGCACTGGCCTGGGTGGTCGCACAACCCGGCGTCACCACCGCGATCCTGGGAGCCCGCACCGTCGAACAGCTGCGGGCGAACCTGTCCGCGGCGTCACTCACCCTGGCCCCGGGGCAGCTGGCGGATCTGACGGCCATCTCCATCCCACGAACCGGCCCGTGGCCGTACGGCCCCGACGGCGTGACCCAGCGGTCGCGGGGCGAAGACGAGGGATAGCGCCCCGGAACCGGTTCAGCCGGGCAACGGCCGCAGGACACCGAGCAGCACCAGGACCAGCAGCAGCTGCACGATCCCCAGGCCGCCCCACAGCGCGTGGGGCCAGAGGAAGCTGTTCAGCACCAGGCATTCGCCCGCGATCCACCCGATCATCACCGCCCCGGCGAGCGCGTGTCCCAGCGGAAGCCATCGCCTCACCCGCAGATGGACGACGACGGCTGCCCACTGGAATCCGCCGACGACCACCCCGAGGAGCAGGGCGGCCAGGACGTACTGGCCCGCGAACACCGTGGTCTCGAGCATCGGGGCGAACCACCGCGGAACGACCACCAGTTCAACCGCCCCGACCAGCGTCGAGAGGATCTGGAAGACGGCGATACCCAGCAAGCAGCCTCGCGCCACCCTCACGACTCCCCCTCCGACCGACCGGATTTCACCGCGTAGGTGTCCCGGAAGTGTTTCAGGTGCAGGTCGAGCAGGCGTTGCGCCTCGGGTTCGCGGCCGGGCTCCTCCGCCGCTGCCAGGATCGCCAGGATCGGCCCCCAGAAGGCCAGGGCGAGGGCCTCCGGGTCGGCGGGACGGAATCTCCCCTTGCGGACGAGTTCGGCGAAGACGGCCGCCTGGAAGGCCAGGGGGCGTTCCGCGGTCAGTTCGCGCAGCAGCCGGGCGGCCTCCGGGGTGCGGTACTGCTCGAGGGTCAGCACGCGACGCGCCGCGACGATCTCCGGGTCGTGCAGCCAGGCGTCCAGGAATCCGCCGGCGGCATCTCCCAGGTGGTCGAGGGTGATGGTCTCGTAGACGGGCGCGGCATCCTTCGGATGCCCGAGCGGAACACCGAAACGCCTCGCCACCGCGACCAGGCGTTCGTCGATGCGGGCCAGCAGTGCGTCGAGCACGGCCTGCTTGCTGGCGAAATGGTTGTAGACGGAGCTCTCCTTGATTCCCACCGCAGCAGCGAGATCACGAACGGAGGTACCCGCGAACCCGTCGACGGCGAATCGCTGCTGCGCGACGTCCAGCAGGGCGGATCGTGTGTCACGACGCATGGAATCAGCTCCTGACCTCCGGAAGCGGTTTCGAGCCGGGCCCGGGAGGGCTCTCCCTCACAACCTTTGACTAACATTTGTTAGTTTAGCGCGCGGGATGCCCCACGGCCGTGATCGCAATCCGTGGAACACGGCCGGGTCGGGTGCCCGAAGGGCTCACCCGACCCGGTTCCGCACGAATCGGATCAGCCGACGGGGGCAGGGGAGTCGTGCCAGACCACCACGGACCACGGCTGCACCTGGGCCACACCGTCGAGGATCATGCCCTCACCCTCCGGCCAGGAGTTGTCGGCGGGCTCTGCCCAGACTCCCGTGTCGATCAACCGACGCCACACCCTGCCCTCGGCAGGTATCGGCGCATTGAACTTGACCTGGGCGTCGGCCATGTTGATCATCATGAGGAAGTTGTCGCCGGGAGAGTTGATGTAGACGCTGAGCGCCCTGTCCCCGTCCTGCGGATGCCCTTCCAGCGACGGGGTGTGGAACAGGTAGGAGACATCCCTGTCATCGGGAACCATGTCCCCGTAATGGGGTTGTTGCAACGATTCGTGGCGCTGCCGCAGGTTCGCCAGGAACCTGGTGAACCGGAACAGCCCGTTGACGTCCGATTCCGTCTCGAAGGTGCCGAGGTTGTCATGGTATGTCGCATCCGTCACACCGGGGGCGACCGCAACCTGCTGCGGGGCGTTGGTGGGGATCATGGCGTAGTTGTTCCACATCGCCACCGAGTCGATCTCCCACGGGTTGTTGTTGCCGTTCTGGGTGCGGCCGAACTCGTCGCCCGCGACGAACATCGGCACCCCGCGTGAGAAGTACAGGATGGTCAGGAAGTTGCGGATTCGCTGCCGCCGCAGCTCCCGCGACCCCCCGGAGTCCCACGACAGGTTGTTGTCCGAGCCGCCGTCGGAAGGACCGAACGGGTAGGGCTGAGCGTTGTTCTTCTCCTGGTAGCTGACCAGGTCGGCCATGTTGAAGCCGTCGTGGGCGTCGATGAAGTTGATGGTCTTCTGGGGCCCACCGTTGTCGGCGAAGTGTTCGTGGTCACCGTTGACGACGTCCAGGAACTCGGCGGTGTTGCCGTCACCCTTCGCGAAACGACGCACCGCGTCACGGTAGCGGCCGTTCCACTCGGCCCAGCCGCGCGGGAAGTTGCCGACCTCGTACCCCCACAGGTCCCACGCCTCCGCGATGACCTCGATGTGCTGCTCCTCGGCGAACTCGGCGATGGCGGTCAGCAGCGGGTGGTCGGTGTAGAAGCGCTTCTGGTTGTCCCAGTCCTCCCGGGCGGCGTCGTTGGGTTTGCGACCGAGCACCGTCGCCAGGTCGAAACGGAATCCGTCCACCCCCATCTCGACGGTCCAGTGTTCGAGCGAGTCGAGCACCAGCTGCTGTGCGACGGGGGAGGAGTAGTTGAGCTGGTTGGATGTGCCCGTGGCGCCGTCGACCAGCGCGTGCGACGCCGTCATCACGTAGTACTCGGCGGCTGCGAATCCTCCGAGGGAGGTGAATCCGACGGTGTTCGGGTCGCCGCCCCAGTTGCCACCCTCCGCGGTGTGGTTGTAGACGACGTCGAGGTAGACCTCCAGCCCGGCCTCGTGGAAGGCGGCCACCATCTGCTGGAACTCGCGCGTCGGCCCACCCAAGGACTTGTCGTGGGCGTACTTGCGGTTGGGGGCGAAGAAAGCCAGCGTCATGTAGCCCCACGAGTTCGTGTGGCCCTCACGCGAGGACTCGGACTGGTTGGTCTCGTGGATGGGCAGCAGCTCCAGGGTGGTGATACCGAGGGCCTTCAGGTAGGGCGCCATCATCCCAACCCCCCGGTAGGTTCCCAGGTACTCCCCGGGGATGTTCACCACGTCCTCGAAACCCGGCTCCCTGCTGAGCAGCGTGCCGAGTCTGACGATCGAGGGGTGCCCGACGATCTGTGAGACCGACGCCTCGTAGATGGCGGCCTTCTCGCCCGGCAGCCTCGGTTTGGTGAACACCGGGCTGGTGGGTCGCAGGATCACCCCCTTGGGGGCGATGTGGGCGGTGTCGGCCTCGCGGCGGGGCGCGCCCCGGTAGTCGTCGGGACCGGTGCCGAAGGCGCCGCCGTCGAGGCCGGTCTCCAGGATCGCATCGGAATAGACGGTGTGGGTGATCTCCCGGGCGTAGGGGTCGAACATCACCTTGTTGGGGTTGAAACGGTTGCCGTGCTCGTCGATGTCAGCGACGAAACCAACGGAGCTGCCGGGCTTCCATGCGGGATCCCAGGGCCAGTTCGCACCCCAGACGCGGAACCCGTAGAGATCGTATTCGGAGACGCCACGCACGTGGGCCCGCCACACCCCGTCGGGGCCCTCCGACATCACGAAGGAGGCCGCGGCGTCGACCCCCAGGGCCCGGGGGAAGAAATCAAGCTGAACCCGGCTGGCGTCAGGGGCGTAGACCGCGAAGGTCGCACCATCGTCGGTGAGGTGCGCACCGAGCGGCCACTCGGCGTGCCCCCAGTTCTCGGGCTGCACGGGAGCCATACAGGAAACGTCCATGTGGGACATCATGACACGGGCACCGGCGGAATCACGTGGTCGAGCCGGGCCTCTCGCGGATCGAACCGGCCTTGCCCGGATCCGGGACCACGAAGACTGCACCGCGGGGATTCCACACTTTCAGGCCGCCACGAGGCCGGTACGGCTAGAATTGATGGGCAACTCGGAAAGGCCCACGATGAATCATCCGGACTCTCCCAACCCCGCCCCCTCGGATCCCGGCGCCACCGCCATGCCATCATTCCGGCCTCCCGGTCCGCCACCGCAGCCATACGCCGGATCGCCGCAGAATCCCTACGCGCAACAGCCCGGCCATTCCGCGCCCCACGAACAGACACCGCCCCTGTACGGGTACCAGACACCCTACGGGCAGGTGCCGCCACCGTATGGGGTGGTTCCACCGATGGGCGGTCCGAGACGACCCGTCACCGCGACCGCCGCGGCCATCCTCGGAATCATCAGCGGCTCGCTGGGGATCTTCATCGTGGCGGGGGCCTTGAACGTTGCCATCAGCAACTGGTCAAGAAGTTCGTCGGATCCCGTGGCCAGCGCCACGTCGCTGTTCCTGTCCCTGACGACCATCGCCATCGTCACCGGTCTCCTCGTCTGCGGGATCCGCTTCCTGGGCGGCAAGGGATACAAGCTCTTGCTGTCCTCGGTTGTCGCGCAGGCCGTGATGACGACATTCTTGACCGCGATGATGCTGTACGGCGCACAGTTCATCGCCGACATGAATTCCACCAGTTCCAACAGATCGGCGGCGGCCGGATTGGTGGTGCTCGCCGTCTTCTACGGACTGGTTGGCCTGGGATTGTCCATCAGCAACGTCATCCTGCTGCTCAGACCCGCGACGAGACTGTGGGTGAAGCAGGTTTCCTGACCCCGGCCCGGCCCACATCACATCAAAGGGGCAGGACACCTTGGCGCCGGGCATGGGGACGTACGTCGGATTGAGGACACATCCCCTGAATTAAGTACAGTCTCGTACCAGTAATGGACCCGCACAGAAAGGCCCACGAATGAGCCAACCCGGAGCACCCTACGGATCACCAAACGGAACACCCCCGCCCCAGGGATACGGCCCGCCCGGCGGCTTCCAACAGCGCCCGAAGGGGGCGAAGGCCGCGGCCACGCTGGGCATCGTCAGCGGGTCGCTGGGCATAGCATCCGCGGTGTTGACCATTGCCTTGAACAGGGCCTTCCAGAGCGAACTCGACAAGCTGCAGGACAGGGCCAGGGCGGATCTGCTCGCCCAGGCGATGAATCTCGTGAACATGACCTACGTCCTGGCCGTGGCCATGATCGTCGTCGGGGCCCTCCTCCTGGTGAGCGGCATCCAGTTCCGCAGCAGCAAGGGATACACGCTCCTGACCGCCGGCGCCATCGCGCAGATCGTGATCGTGGTGGCGGACCTGCTCCTCGCGCTGAGCGCTTCGGGATTGCTCAACACCCCACCCAATGCCGGAACGTTCCTACGTGTGGCGGCCGGGTTGGGCCTGGCGATCGCCACCCTCACAAACCTGTCCAAATCGGAGACGAAGCGGTGGAAGGACTCCGTGTCCTGACGTCGGCACCGCTTTCCCACGGTGGCCGTCCCGGACCTGCTCCGGGGCGGCCACCAGATTTTTCAGGGAACCCGTGGGTTGTCGACGGGTTGGCCCTGCGCCCCACGAGCGATGACGGACGAGGCAAGGACGTACAGGATGCTGGTTGAGCCAGCTCGTGAGCGCCAGCGAACGGCTGCGTCGAAACCAGCGGGCGGCCGAGAAATACACTCGGACCCCGATTCCTCAGATACCCGCGGGGTGGTTTCGACTCGGACTGCTCCTTCGTCGCGCACCGGCTCAACCAACTTCGGAGAGGCCATGAATAAGCCTCGATGACGGTTGACCCCACGAATTGTTATAGTTGACGCATGGACACGGACTTATTTCGAGGGGCTCATTGAATGAGCCCAGTGGACTGTCACGACCACGCCGTAACTCCGGACCCGGATTCCCCAACCAATTCATCTGTTCAACAGCTTGAGCATCATCTCGCTCACCGCACTCCGGCAAGCCGTGACCAAGCACCCCGGTCACAGCCGCCATCCCCACACGGGACTCCTCCTCGCCCAAACAGTCAAGAACGACCCAGAACCGCCACAACCGCGGCCATTCTCGGAATCGTCAGCGCCTCGCTGGCATTGCCACCCACCTTGGGGGCCGCCTATCTCAACTGCATATCTTCGGCACACTTCTACGGCGACTCAGGGGCATTGCTCGGGTGGGTTCTTATTCTGATCACCCTTCCCGTCCCCATCGCTCTGCTCATCGCTGGAATCACTTTTCTCAAAGGAAGGGGCTACGCGGCGCTGCTGTCCTCCGCCGTCTGGCAGATCATACTGACAACAGTCTATGCATTGCTGTGGCTCCTGGTCTTGTTGAACTTCATCAGAACAGTCTCCATTCTGGGCGGGTTCTTCATATTTGCCACGATCTACACGCTGACAGATCTGGGGCTGACCGTAAGCAGCCTCGTCCTGTTGCGCAAGCCCGCAACCCGGCAATGGGCGAAGCAGGTTTCCTGACACCGCTCGCGAGACTCACAGCAGCCCACGGGCATGGATGACCCTGAAGAGCTGTACAATTATGGCAATGGATTCGCCCATGAAAGGTACATTGACATGACCTTGGGGTCTCCCGATCCAAGGCAGCCGGATCCTTCTTTGACAGGATACCCGCCATACCCACAGGCCGATCCCCTTCGCCAATACGGAAACCCCGCACCCCCATCGGCCCCTCACAACCAACATCCCAGCATGTTCCAGTGCCCGACGCCCCACGGGCAGATGCCATTTTCACTTGCAGGAAACCAGTCCTCGCACGGCCCCACGATGCAGTCAAGAATCGCCAGAAATGCCGCCATCACCGGGATCATCAATGGGGGAGTGGCACTCCACGGCACAGGTTTCACCATAGCGCTGACCAGCTTCAACATGACGACGATGCGGATAACACCAAGCATCACCTCATTGCTCTCCATCGCGCTGGGCTCCCTCATTACCGCCGGCCTCCTCACCGGGGGGATTTTCTTCCTGCGAGGACGAGGATACAAGATACTGCTGACAACGGCCATCCGCCAGCTCATTTCCGCGCTGTGCAACATTGCAATAGCATTTACCACGGCATTTGATCGCGCAGGAACAGGATTCATAGTCGATCCCTATGACCTGTTTTACAGGGTTTTCACTGAGCCCTTTGGATCATTTGGACTCGCGCTCTCCTTCTGCATTATTGCCCACTTGTTCATGTGGCAGCGGGAAAAACAGCCCCCCCGCTCCTCCCAAACCATGCCGACAACCATGGGGCAGCCTCACCAGTACCCATTCACCTGACCGCACAACCTCCATCCGGTGGGTCTGGCCGGCGCCCTCACCCGTCCCTCCTGCTCCGCGTCCCGGGAAGCCACTTTCCGGATGCGCTTTTCCTGCATCCCCCCGGGGCTATCCTTGCCCCCGTGTCTGATCGCCGTTTGATGTTCGTCCACGCCCACCCCGACGACGAGTCGTCGCAGTCGCCCGCCACCATGTCGCGTTACGTCGACGAGGGCGCCCAGGTGACGCTGGTCACCTGTACCCTGGGGGAGCTGGGCGAGATCCTGGTGCCCGAGTGGGAGCACTACACCCCGGAGGAGCTGGGCGCGCACCGCATCGACGAACTGGCGAGGGCACTCGAGATCGTCGGTATCACCGACCACGTGTGGCTGGGCGGCAAGGGCAGGTACCACGACTCCGGCATGGCCACCGACGACGAGGGCCGCGCGATCCCCCGCGACGAGCTGCCCGACGGCGCTTTCTGGGCCGCCGACCTGCTGGAGGCCTCCGACCATCTCGTCGCCCTGATCCGCGACCGCCGGCCCCAGGTGATCGCCACCTACGACCAGAACGGCAACTACGGCCACCCCGACCACATCCAGGCGCACCGCGTCACCATGTACGCCACGCTGCTGGCGGGGGTGTCGTCGTACCGGCCGGACCTGGGTGAGCCGTGGCAGGTGAGCCGGGTGCTGTGGATCAGCCACAACCCGCAGGCGTGGATCAAGGCCGCGGAGAAGGCCCGCGAGCTGGGCATGCCCCTGCCCGAGGGCGTGGACGAGGAGGCCATGCGCCGCCGCTTCAACATCGACCCGCGTCACATCGCGGCGGTGATCCCCTACGAGGGTCGCGCCGACCTGTGCCAGGCCGCCCTGGAGGCCCACCGCAGCCAGGTGGACCCGGAGCACCCGCTGTGGAGAATGTTCCGTTTCATGCGCACCGTCGAGGGGGCGGGCGAGGCCTACCGGCTGGCGGCGGGGGTTCCCTTCCCCGGTGACGGCCCCGCCGACGACCTGTTCGCAGGCCTCGACGTCTGAGAGATCCCCGCTCCCCATCACCCCGCGCCACCGGATTGAACCGGTGGCGCGGGGTTTGTTCGGCGATGAGACAAATTTGTTCTTCAACTGCTAATCTCCGCCGTGAAGCTGGTCCGCCGAGGACATGGGAACCCGGTGAGAATCCGGGACTGACGCGCAGCGGTGACGGTGACAAACCTGCGATGCAGGCCACTGGGGAAACCCGGGAAGGCAGCAGGCGAGGAGGATCCGGAGTCCGAAGACCGCAGCTTCGTTCTATCGGCTGAGAGCCTCGCGAACGGGCTCGTGGACACTGGAGCTTCGTTGGCAAGCCTGAAAGCAGCCCGCAGGGTGCTCAAACACCTCACCCTGCCCATCGTCGTCGTGGTGCTGGCACTGACCGCCCTGAGCGTCGTCCACTCCGTCAACATCGGCTCCGAACCCCTCGACCAGGAGGCCATCTGGCAGGTGATCGTCAGCAGGTTGCAGGGCGTCAACAGCGGGAACAAGGCCGTCGAAACCATCATCTGGGACCTGCGGCTCCCCCGGGCGCTGCTGGCGGTGGTCGTCGGCGCGGGGCTCGGGATCGCGGGCTGCGCGATGCAGACGCTGGTGCGCAACCCCCTCGCCGACCCCTACCTGCTCGGCGTCTCCTCAGGCGCCTCCGTCGGCGCCACCGCCGTGATCACCTTCGGCATCCTGTCCGGTTTCGGGCTGTGGTCGACGTCGATCGGGGCGCTGCTCGGGGCCCTGGGGGCGGCGCTGGCCGTCTACCTGGTGGCCATGGCACAGGGTGGCCTCACCCCGATCCGGCTGGTCCTGTCCGGGGTGGTGCTCTCCTCCGCCTTCTCGGCCATCGCCAGTTTCCTGGTGTTCAAGGGCCCCGACCCGCGCGCCGCGCAGTCGGTGCTGTACTGGCTGCTCGGCAGCGTCTCCGGCGCCCAGTGGGACCGGCTCCCGCTCGCGACCGGCGTCGTCGTGATCTGCCTGGTGCTGCTCCTGCTCGGCAGCGGCTGGCTCGACGCGCTGGCCTGGGGACCCGACGCCGCCGCGGCCCTCGGCATCCCCGTCGGCCTGCTGCGGCAGGGGCTCTTCCTGCTGCTGGCGGTGCTGGTCGGGGTGCTGGTGGCGGTTTCCGGCGGCATCGGTTTCGTCGGTCTGGTCATCCCGCACCTGTGCCGCATGGTGGTGGGTTCCCTGCACCGGCGGCTGCTACCCGTCGCCGCAGCCGTCGGCGGGTTGTTCCTGCTGTGGGTCGACGTGCTCTCCCGGGTCATCGTCGCCCCCGCCGAGGTGCCACTCGGGGTGGTCACCGGCCTGATCGGTGCACCGGTCTTCCTGATCGTCATGGGTCGACGCAACTACGGATTCGGGGGTGGCTCGTGACCGCGCTCAAGGCCGACAACCTCACCTGCTCGATCGGGCGGCGGGTGATCGTCTCCGGCATCGATCTCGACGTGCAGCCCGGCACCATGACGGCCCTGGTCGGGGTCAACGGTGTCGGCAAGTCCACCCTGATGCGGGTGCTCGCGGGCATCAGACCCGCGACGTCGGGTCGCGTGGAAATCGACGGCAGGGACCTCTCCCGGCTCCGCCCGAGGGAACGGGCGCGGCTGATGGCCTTCGTCGCCCAGGAGGAGGCCGCCCCCGAGGACCTCTCCCTCGCAGAGATGGTCGCCCTCGGGCGGCTGCCGCACCTGATGCCCTGGCAGGTCGGCGGCTCCGACGAGAAACGCATCGTCGCCGAGTGCCTGGAGATGGTGGGTTTGACGCACCTGGCCGACCGGCGCTGCGGGCACCTCTCCGGAGGTGAACGGCGCCGCGCCATGCTCGCCAAGGGATTGGCGCAGGGCACCGACCTGCTGCTGCTCGACGAACCCACCAACCATCTCGACGTGCACCACCAGCTGCACCTGCTGCAGACCATGCGCGCCACCGGCCGCACCATCGTCGCCTCGATCCACGACCTCGACCTGGCCATGGGCTGGTTCGACCGGATCGTGATGCTCGCCGACGGGCGGATCCACGCCGCCGGGACGCCCGGAGAAGTCATGACCGCCGTGAACCTGGAGTCCGCCTTCAAGGTGCGGGCCCGGCAGGTCCCGGCGGTCAACGACGGGGTGCAGCACCTCGTCGTCGACGGCCTCGTGCCGCTTGAACCAATCAACCCAGGAATAGAAACCGAGGAGACCCCATGACCATTCGCCGCACCCGGACCGTCGCCTGGCTGACCCTGCCCGTCCTCGCCCTCGGCGCATGCTCCTCCCCCACCCAGCCGGCCGCTTCCACCGAGGCATCCGGGGGTTCCGGGCAGGTCACCGTCACCAACTGTGGCAAGGAACTGACCCTCCCCTCCCAGGCCAAGAAGATGTACGTCAACGACGGCAACATCATCGCCCTGGCGCTGGCTGCCGGGGGCGCGAAGGAGATCACCGCGGTCAGCAGCATGGGCCGCGACGTCCCGATCCTGAAGGCCAAGTACGGGGCCGAGACCGTCGACGGCCTCAACGACGTCTCCAAGGAGTACCCCACCCTCGAGTCGATCCTCGCCAACACCCCCGACCTGGTGGTCGCGGGCTGGGACTACGGTTTCTCCGAGGGCAAGAACCTGACCCCCGACATCCTGTCCGAGAAGGGCATCCCCTCCTACCTGCTGACCGAGTCGTGCCGCCAGGAGGGCACCACCAAACGCGGCGTCGTCGACCCGTGGGAGGCGGTCCGCACCGACATCACCAACCTCGGCACCATCACCGGGCACAGCGACGTCGCCAAGGCTGCCGTCGACGACATGGACGCCCGTCTGAAGACCGTCCAGGGGGCGGCGCAGCCCGAGAAGAAGCCCGTGGTGTTCCTCTTCGACTCCGCCAAGGACAACGTGTTCACCAGCGGCAAATACGGCGCCCCGCAGGCGATCATCGAGGCCGCGGGCGGGGTGAACGCAACCGCCGACATCGAGGACACCTGGACCAACGTGAACTGGGAACGCCTGGCCACCGCCAACCCCGACGTCATCGCGCTGGTGGAGTACCCCGGCCAGTCGTACCAGGAGAAGATCGACGCGCTGAAGTCGCACCCGGCCACCAAGGACCTCACCGCGGTGAAGGAGGAGCGTTTCGTCAACCTGCCCTACGCCATGTGGACCGAGAGCCCCATCAACATCGACGCCGCCGAGTACCTGCGCAAGGCCTTCGAGAAGCACGGCCTGGCCCCGGCCTCCGACGTGTCGACGCACCTCGAAATGCCCGCGGACCTGCCGGGACGCGACAAGCTGTCCTGAGGGCTTCCGGAGCGGATTTCCCGGCCCCGCCGCCCACCCGGTCCCTCTCCCGATAGGCTCCGGGTGGGAAGGACAGGGGCAGTGATGACCATCTCCACAGCACTCGACCTCGACCGCGCGGGCAGGAACGACGAGGCCGTCGAGGCCGTCCGGCACCACCAGAGCGGCCTGCTGGACCGCGGCGGGTCGCTGGACGAGATCGTCGAGGCGTTCCGCGCCGAGGCGCGCATCCAGCGGCACCGCGGCGACGCCGTCTCCCTGGCCCGGGCCTGCGACGCGGCGGGGCAGGCCGTGCTGCTGAGCCGGCTGCCCGCCGCGTCGCGGGAAGTCGCGATCCCAGCACGCCTGGAACTGGCGGCCTGCCTGATCGGACGCGGCGACCCGGCGGGCGCGGAGACCATCGCCGGGTTCAGGGACCATCCCGACGCCGGGATCGCGGGCTGGGCGTGGCGGCTGCTCGGGGAGGCCGCCCTGCTGGCCGAACGCCCCTTCGAGGCGGTGGCCGCCCTGCTGAACGCCGTCGCCGAGAACCAACGCGGCAAGGACCACCACCACGAGGCGGGCACCCGCGTCCTCCTGCTGCTGGCCTTCAGCCGGGCCGGTCACCTGGAGGACGCCGACCGGCTCGCGCTCCGCCACGGCACACCCGCGGATGCGCCGACGGGGCTGCCGGGGGTCCGTTTCCTGCTGGCCCGGGCGGAGCATGAGCACCGGGCGGGTCGCATCGGCGAGGCCCTGAGGAGCCTGGAGGTCGCGGAGACCAGGCTCGGGGGAACCTCCGGGCTCGGCGTGCTGCGTCGCCAACTCCTCACCCTCCGCGCCGGCTGCCTCGCCGACTGGTGCCAGCCCGATGAGGCGGACCGGCTCCGCACCAAGGCCGGGACACTGCCCCTCCCCGCCCACCTGGACATCGCGGCGACCACGCCGCGCACCGCCCGGGATCGGGATGCGCGGGACGCGACCCGCTGGCTGGGCGACCAACCACGCCCCGGGACGGCACCGGGTACCGACCCGCAGGCGGTGGCGGCGCTGCTGCGGGACCTGGCCACGCTCCCACGGCGGGAAGCGGAACACGCGGCAGTGGTTTCCCGGCTCCTGGACTCGCTGGCGGGCCGCCCGGGCCTCGAACGCGACGAGGCGCTGCTGCTCCTGGAGGCGGGATCCCTCCTGGCCGAGAGCGGGCCCGGCCACCGCGAGGCCGCCGAGCGGCTGCTGCGCCGCGCCCTGGCGCGCCTGAAGTTCCTGGAGGGCACCGAGCAGTGGCTGGCGCAGGCGCGCGTCACGCTGGGCCAGCTGCTTCCCGACTCCGAACGCGAGCAGGCCCTCGACCTGCTGGTGCGGGGCATCCAGGGTCTCGACGAGCAACGCTTCCAGATGCTCGACCGCAGCTACCGCGACGGCTGGCTGACCCGCCGGGAGCATCCGGCGGTCGCGAGGGCCATCGAGCTGGCCAGCGAAACCGACGCCGCCCTGGCCGCGGACCTGATCATCTTCTCCCGGGTAGCGGGGGTGCTGGTGCCCCGGGACGGGCAGCAGGTGCCGCTGGTTCCCGTCCCGAGGCTGCGTTACATCGACGGCACCGAGTCGCGGCTGGGTTCGACGGGGTCGTGCAACTTCCTGTGAACCGGTACCGGGTCACCGGTACCGGTTCAGGCGTTTCCTCAGGGGACGCAGGAACAGCAGCTCCAGCCCCAGGGTGAGGACCGCCATCACCGCCGACAGGGCGAACACGTCGGCGGTCTCCAGGTTGGTGCGGGCCTGCTGCACCTCCGCGCCCATGCCGGTGGTGGTGCTGAGCAGCTCGGCCATCACCGTCAACCGGATCGACTGCCCCACCGCGACGGTCACGGCCGACAGCACCGGCGGCACCACGGCCGGGATGATCACCCGCCGCACCGTGCCCCACAGGCCGAAGCGGAACAGCCTGGCCATCTCCAGCAGGTCGGGGTCGACGTTGGTGACGGCGTCACGCAGGCTGGTGACGAGCAGCGGCATCGTCACCAGCGCGACCACCAGCAGCACCACCGACGGGCTGGGTCCCAGCCACAGCATCCCGACCACGACGATCACGATCGGTGGGATGGCCATCAGCAGCTGCGTCCAGGACGCGGTCAGTTCCTCGACGGGCCGCCAGGTGCCGGCCGCCCAGCCCCAGGGCAGCCCGATCAGGCAGGCGATCCCCAACCCGCCCAACGCCCGCTGGAGGGTGAGCAGCACGCCGGTGCCGAGTTCCTCGTCGCGGATCAGCCCCAGCAGTGCCTCCCAGGTGGCGCCGGGCCCGGGGAGGACGTAGCTGGGCTGGCTCCGCGAGGCGACCTCCCAGGCCAGCAGCACCAGGGCGAGCCCCACCCACCACAGCAGCACGACCCGCCAGCGCGGCGCCTCGTTCTCGGCTGGGTTCACCTGGGATCGGCCAGGTAGAAGTCGTCGGCGGGCATCTTGCCCCCGACGATGTCGGGGCTGAGGGTGGTCAGGCGCGTGTAGAAGTCCTCCAGCTCGGCCTTGGCCTTCTGCGCCGGGACCATCTCCAGCTGGAGCCGCGGGATCACGTTCTTGACGACGGCCTCCGGCACCTCGGTCTTCGCGGTGATCGCCGCCACGGCCGTCTCGTCGAGGGCGTTGACCTTGGTGACCGCCTCCTCCAGTTCGTTGAGCACACCGGCGACGAGCGCCTGGTTGGAGTCGGCGAGTTTCTGGGGCATCACCACACCGGCCATCGGGAAGCGCCCCTGGCCGCCGGTGACCTCGGCCCACGCCTCCTGCAGGTTGACGGTGCGGTCCAGGTTCTTCCCGGCCTGTTTGGCCTGGTTCTGGGCCACGGTGGCGACGTGTTCGGGCAGCACCGCGTACTCCACCTGCCCGGCCATCAGGGCCTTCACGAGCTCCGGGGCCTGGTCGTAGGGGGCGATCTCGATGCCGTCGGCCCCGCCTTCGAGGGGGATGCCCTTCTGGGTCATCAGGTAGCGGAAGACCAGGTCGGGCATGTTGTTGGGCAGCGGGACGCCCACTTTCTTGCCCTTCAACCCCTCGATGCCCTGCGCCGAGGACCCCTCCGGGCCGAGGATGTAGAGCATCCCCCACACGGTGATCGCGACCAGCCGGACGGGCAGGCCCTTGTTGAACAGGTTCGCCGAGGCGTAGGACGGGGTGGCCACCAGGTCGGTCTCGCCGCCGACGATCAGCGACCTCATCACGTCGACGGTGGCCCAGTTCTGCACGTCGGTCCTCCCGACGAGGCCGTCGAGTTTGCCGAGCGTCCCGAAGGAGGCCATGGGGGCCATGAACGCGAGGGTGGTGGGGACGTGGACGCGCAGGGTTTCCAGTTTCGAGGCGGACGTTGAGCCCTCCCCCGCCGGCTGGCCGCCGGAGCAGGCGGCCAGGCCCGCGGTGCCGAGCAGGCCGAGTCCGGTGAGGGTGAACAGGGATCGACGCTTCATGATGTCTCCTCGTCAGGGGTGGGTTCTTCGGTTTCGTCGGGATCGGTGGTGAGCCGCCAGGTTCCGGGCGGCCCGTCGAGGTGCAGGTGCAGGTGGGAGACGTCGTCGGCCTCCTTTGGGTCGTGGGTGACCCACACCGTCACGACCTCCTGTTCCGCGAGCAGCTGCACGAGGTCGGCGCGCAGGGCCGTGGCGAGGGGTTTGTCGAGCGCGGAGAAGGGTTCGTCGACGAGCAGCAGGGTGGGGCTGGTGGCCAGGGCCCGCGCGATCGCGACCCGCTGCCGCATGCCGCCCGACAGCTGCCGGGGGTACAGGTGGGTGGCCTGCTGGAGGTCGACGCGGGCCAGCCACTGCTGGGCGATCAGGTCGGGGGTTTCGCCGCCGACGACCAGGGCGACGTTGCGGTGGGCGTTGTACCAGGGCAGCAGCCGGGGTTCCTGGAACACCTGCGCAAGCCGCCCCTCGGGGCGCGTCACCGACCCGCGGTCGCAGGGGCTGAGACCCGAGATGGCCTTCAGCAGCGTGGTCTTGCCCGCCCCGGAGGCCCCCGTGACGGCGAGGGTCTGCCCGGGCGCGACCACCACGTCGAGGCCGTCGACGAGGGTGTTGCCGCCGCGCACGAGGGTGACGTCGTCGAGGATGAGGTCGGTGGTCATCGGGTGCCCGCCGCGCCGGGTTTGCGGGCGAGGACGGCGATTCCGCCCATCAGCCGTCCCTGGAGCTGGAATCCCTGCCGCATCGCCTTGAGCCGGTCGCGGGCGCCGGGGAGCCGGCGGGCGTTGTTCCAGAACCGCAGCGCACCCCACAGGCCCTCGTCGGAGACGATGCGCCGGGGTTCGAGGAGGTGGAGGGGTGCGCGGTCGTGCCATTCGGCGATCAGCCCGTGGGATGCGAGCAGTTCCGTCCAGCCCTCCAGGGTCAGGGGGCGGGCACCGACCTTGATGACGCGGGAGAGTTCCCGGCGGGCGGTTTCGCGTTCCTCGTCGGTGTGGTCGGGCAGCCAGGCCATCTCGTGGATGGCGTAGCGACCCCCGGGGCGCAGCAGGCGCGCGGCCTCCGCGACGATCGCGTTCTTGCCCGCGTCGTCCTGGATGGTGAGCATCGCCTCGCCGACGACGAGGTCGGCGCAGCCGTCGTCGAGTCCCGTCTCGCGGGCATCGGCGACGACGTAGTCGGCCCGGGGGTGTTTCCCGAGGATGTTCTTGACGGCGTCGCGTCCCTCCGGGTTGGGGTCGACGCCCCGATAGGACCTCGGGTTGGCGCGCAGCAACACCTCGGCGGTGGCGCCGACGCCGGGGCCGAGTTCCACGATGTCGTCGTCGCCGGTGGGTTTCGCCTGTTCCAGCAGCTTCGCGGTGAGGGCGCGCCCGCCGGGTCTGAGGATGCGTTTGCCGAGCTTCGCCAGGAGCCAGTGGCCCTGCATCCGTCCGGCCTCCGGACCGGAGCGTTCGCCCTTGACCCCCGCCTGTGTCGATTCCGTGCTCATGCTCACCTCTCAGACGCCTCGGGCACGAGCGATGAGCGTAACCCACACCCACCCATTTCCGAAAGGGGGGTGTGCTGTTATTGTTGCGAACGCGAGGGATCCGCGGCACAACCGATGGTCGTACCGCGGATCACCCCGCACCAGCTGTTACGCGGCGCGTCACCGACGGGCTGTCAGTGCCCCTTCGACGCGGCTTCCGCCTTGTTGTCGGCACGGTCGACGGACGGATCTTCGCCGTTGAGGATCTGGGCGTTGTCCTCGGCGAACTCCGGATTGTTCCAGTAGTCGCTGTGCCCGCCGTCGTTGGACGCGATCTGATTGACGCCGTCGAGCGTGTTCGGATCCTTCCCGAAAGACCCGTCAAGACCGAGACCAGAAACCTTGTCCTCTTTGTTGGCCGAGGCGTACACCTGACCGTCAGGAACGTTGTACTCGTGCACATCATTGACTCCACCGCCCGGGGAGCCATGCAGCTCGACGGCGTCGAGAAGGCCGATCTTCGCGTCACGCGCGGCGGTGCCCGTCAAGAGGGAACCGTAGGAGTGGCCGTGGTTGGTGATCCGCGGATCCCTTCCCTGGGTTTCCTGCCAGGTCTGGATGCCCTCGTTGAACCTGTTGAGGTCAGGTGCCGCCTTGTTGGCGGTCTCCGAGCTGACGATGTCGGTGAGGCTGCCGTTCTGCTCCTTGAAAGGCTCGGCGGCGGGCGGCGCGTCGTAGCCGAGATACGCCACGGTCGCGGTGTGATCGGTACCGGAGGCCTTGCGGAGCGTGTTGGCCTCATTCACCAGGCCGCCCATGCTGTCGCGCGCCGTGGTGCTGATCCCGGGAACCACGGTGCCGACGTTCTTGGCCGTGTCGACGTCCCCACTTGCGACGATCGCCCGGACGTCCCCATCGCCGGATGCGTCGAGGCCCAGCAGCTGGTAGGGCTTTCCCGTGGGGTCCGGCTTATCCGTGATTTCTTTGATCTTTGTCAAATCATCGTACCTGCGCTTGGCTTCCTTGGCCTCTTCACTGTCAGCGGGAGCATTTTTCATCTCTTGCTCGGCCTTTTCGATTTCCCCCGGAAGAGCCTTTCTGTTCAACTCATCGCGAACCTTCCCAGGCATGCCGTCGAGGTTCCTGATGGCGTCAGGGTTCTTATCCATGAACTCCCGACGCTCCTCCTCGGTCAGGGAGTTCCACCAGTTGCTGACCTCTGTGGGGCTGTCCACGCCCTCAGGCGGCCAAGGCTTGTCCTCCTGGCCGGGAATCGGCAGGCTCCCCAGCCCCGGCACGTTCAACCGGGGCGCTTTTCCTTTCAGCTTCGAGTGGTCGTAGGTACCGTCGCGCACACCGACCAGCCGGTTGACGTAGGCCTCGTCGACCTCAGCGGCCCGGTTGACCGCCGCATCGATGAGCTTCTTCAGCTCCTCCGCCTTCTGCTTCCGCTCAACGTTGTCCATGACGAGGCCGGCAGGGCTGGCATCGAACAGCGCTTTCCCCATGGCCAATCCGGGACTGGCAATTGCCAGCGGGTTGAGCGAGTTGATCACTCGTTCGGTAGTACTCGTTGACTTCGCGGCTTCGGAGAAATTCACGGGCGAGACGGTGTTCAGAAATTCGCCCGGACTGCTGGGGACGAGATCCATGTCCCAGTGAACGCCCCCGTCGTCGTCGATGCTCAGGTAGGGGTACTGCGCCACGAACGAGGTGCACTCGTGAACCTTCGTCTCCACGTCCCAGACGCCATCCGAGGCCTCGGAGGTGGCCAACCCCAGCTCGGAGGCATCATCCACACGTTCACCGAGCTCTTCGACCAGCTTCTGCAAGGATGCCTTCGCCGCGTCGGCAGAGGCCCCCGTCGACTGGATCTGCCCCTTGGCCTTCGAGGCAGCGGACTTGCCCTCCGCCAGTCCTTTGCGCAGGGTCGCGAGATCCTGCATGGCCGTGCTCAAATTACCGTGCTTCCAGTTCTGGATGTCACCCCAGGTGATTGCCATGCTCACGCCATCCCTTCACTCGTTGCGCTGAGGTTCTCAATGGTCGGCCCCGAAGTATCAGCCTTGGGAATCGGATCGATGGAGTAGTCCCCCGGGCTCGTGGGAATCGGTTCGACGACCGGACCGTCCGAACCACCGAGGAGCCCGGAATCGCCACTCCCGGGTGACCCGTACCCGAGGTACCCATCGGCGGGAGTTTCCCCCGCACTCCCATAGGAATGCGCGTCCTGCCGCTCGGTCCCGGGCGACCCGTACCCGAGGTCCCCATCGGCGGAAGTTTCCCCCGCACTCCCATAGGAATGCGCGTCCTGCCGCTCGGTCCCGGGCGACCCGTACCCGAGGAACCCCTCGGCCGACCCCTCTCCCACGGTGCCGTAGGAATGACCGCCCAGGGACGATCCCCCGGTGATCTTCCCGTAGGAATGACCGCCAAGGCTGGCCTCAGGTTCCACCACACCATCGCCAGCTTTGTCAGCACCGCCGCCCATTCTGTTCGCGATCTTTCCAGCGGCGGCACCGGCGGCGGCAGCACCGGCAGAGGCAGCCGCACCAACTCCGCCCATGCCGGCGGACGAACTCCCCACGGAGTTCATGGCACCCTGGATGGACCCCTCGTTCTGCTGATATTCATGCAGACTCGCCTTGACCTTCTCAGTGAAGTCCGTATACCTCTCAGAGAGATCCCTGATCCGCTTGTCAACTGTGTCGCCCGTCTCGGAAATCAGCTTTGACGACTCGGATCCAGGCATCGCAGAAGAGGCATCCCCAAAAGCGGCTTCCACCTTCTTCGCAACGATGTCCTCGGCCACACTGGCCGACGACTGCGCCAGACTCTCGAGGTCGCCTGCAACGATGTTCATACCATCCATGCGGTTCTCCACGTTCCTCGGTCACCACACCAGCTATTTGCTAATGCAATAGTTAACTTTCGTCGTCACCCTACCGTCCCGCCGGGTCAACAGAACAGGGTCGACCATGGATCCTGCACGGCCTGTGGCAAGGGGTTTCCCGGACATGTCGTCGGGGAAGCGCCGCCTCGCCCCCACCGGGATCGCCGCTGCCCCATCGCGCACACGACCCCGGGGGTTCCGCGTAGACTTTTCGCCCGTGCCAGACCTCACCCAAGCCCAGCGCAACGCCGTCTCTGAGCTGCTCCGCATCTCGCAGGTGATAGGCGACCTCGGTTCCCGTTTCGACGCGACGGGGCACCAGCTGTACCTCGTCGGCGGTTCGGTGCGCGACGCGATGCTGGGCAGGCTCGGGCACGACCTGGATTTCACCACCTCGGCGCGCCCCGACGAGACCCACGCCATCCTCCGCGACTTCACCCCCGCCACCTGGGACATCGGCCGTGACTTCGGGACCATCGGCGCCATGAAGAAGGAGGGCGGCAAGGAGTGGCAGCTCGAGGTCACCACTTTCCGCGCCGACGCCTACGAGCCCGGTTCCCGCAAACCGGTGGTCGCCTTCGGGGAACGGATCGAGGAGGACCTCGTCCGCCGTGACTTCACCGTCAACGCCATGGCCGTGGACGTCGTGGCGGGTGAGTTCGTCGACCCGTGGGGTGGGTTGCGTGACCTCGCCGACGGCGTGCTGCGCACCCCCGCCCCGGCGGAGGTGTCCTTTGGCGACGATCCGTTGCGCATGATGCGGGCCGCGCGGTTCGCGTCAAGGCTGGGTTTCCGGGTGGCGCCGGAGGTCCAGGAGGCGATGAGGGAGATGGCCGAGCGCATCACCATCGTCTCCGCGGAACGTGTTCAGGCCGAGTTGACGGGGCTGTTGCTCACCGATTCCCCCCGCGAAGGCCTGGATCTCCTGGTGCGCACCGGCCTGGCCGGGCATTTCCTGCCGGAGCTGCCGGCGCTGCGCCTGGAACGCGATGAACACATGCGCCACAAGGACGTCTACGCGCACTCGCTGACCGTGCTGGAGCAGGCCATCGACCTGGAGAAGGCCCGCGGCCACCAACCCGACATCGTCAACCGGCTGGCCGCCCTGCTGCACGACATCGGCAAACCCGCCACCCGTCGTTTCGAGGGTTCGAAGGTGACCTTCCACCACCACGATGTGGTGGGCGCGAAGTTGGTGACCAAGCGCCTCAAAGCATTGAAGTACCCGACGGCGACGGTGAAGTCGGTGGCGAAGCTCGTGGAGTTGCACCTGCGGTTCCACGGCTACGGTGATGCCTCCTGGAGCGACTCGGCGGTGCGCCGTTACGTGCGTGACGCCGGCGACGAACTGGAACGCCTCCACATCCTCACCCGTGCCGACTGCACCACCCGCAACCGCAACAAGGCCACCCGGCTGCGCCGCAACTACGAGGAACTGGAGTGGCGCATCGACGAGCTGGCCGCGCAGGAGGAGATCAAGGCCATCCGCCCGGACCTCGACGGAGCGCAGATCATGGAGATCCTGGGCATCAAACCGGGCCCGGATGTCGGGAAGGCGTACAAGTTCCTCCTGAACCACCGCATGGACCACGGCCCCCTCCCCGAGGACGAGGCCCGCGACCTGCTGCTGAACTGGTGGAAGGACCAGCAGTCACAGGGCTGAAAGCCGATCGCACCCCTTCCCGAAACCGGTTGAGCCGGAGCACGAGGAACGAGCGACCCGAGTCGAAACCCCATCCCCGCTCTCGGGAGAAATTTTTCCCGAACTCCTCCACCCGGAGGGTCCTCCCAGGTAGTGTCAGCATCACCACACCCGGGAGGCAATGATGCACCACCGAGCCACGGCGACGGCCACTACCTTGATCCTGTGTGCCTGCCTGCTCCTGAGCGGCTGCTCAGCACGCGCCAGGCAGCGCGACCTCATACGCAGGGACCCCATGGCCTCTGCCACCTGGGATGGCATCGAATTCCTGGGCTTCAAGGAAAGCGAGGACGACGGCCCCAAACCACCCCCCACATCGATGACCCGTTGCTTCGCAACAGACCTTCCCCTTGAAGAAGCATTCGACCGCATACTCACAACTGCCAAACGCAATGGCTGGAGAAGGGGATACGCCAATGGCCCTAAAGTCCGGATCACAAGCAAAGACACCTCAGAGGGAGGGATGAAGATTATTCTGTCAACAGCACTTGCCAGATGCGAACAATACCCGACCGCAAACTTCACCCTAACCCTCACATTCGGGTAAGTCAGGAGAAAATCGTGAAGAAAACAACCACCAAGAAGAAAATCTTACTGCTGGCCATGGCACTCGCTTTGTGTGTCAACTTCATGAGTGCGCACCCGGTCAGCGCGGATCCACCAGCCAACGATGGAAAGGTTGCTGTGGTGACCCTGCTGGGGGATTCCTTCTCGGCAGGGAATGGCGCAGGCGACTACTACGACAAAGGCCCCGAAAAAACTTACCGGAGCCGGAACAACTGGGCTCATCACTACGTCAACTCGCTGCGGGACAGAGGCATCGCCACGGTCTTCCACAATCTGGCCTTCTCCGGAGCAACAACCGATGCGATCAAATCAGGTCAAATAGACAACATTCCTATCGACAGCGATCTGGTCATGCTCAGCATGGGCGGAAATGACAAGAATTCCTTCGGGAATATTGCAATAAATTGCTTCGTGCTCTTCACCCAGAGCCCGGAGAAATGCAAAGAGAGTGTGGAGGCTGCCGAGGCTTTTGTTCAGAGTGGGGAGCTGAGAGCAAACACCGAGAGCGTCCTGAACCGACTAGAGGCCCGCCTGCCGGACAAGCATGCTCAGATTGTCCTCATGGGATACCCACATCTCAGTATCGAGCACCAGAATTTCCTGCTGTCTGAATGCATCGAATGGGATTCTTCAGCATCAGGGAGGTGCAACGAATTCTACAGTTACCCCACGGCCAATAGGGTTCGCGAACTTGTGAATAAACTGACCGCAGTTCAGGAGCAGTTGGTTCATGACTGGAACGCGAACAATAACGGCAGCCGCCACACGGTGCACTACGTTTCTTCTCTCCGCTCCGACTTCGAGGGGCACGAAACACATCCCAGCACCATGCTCAAGAATGATTACCGGTGGCTCAATGAGTTCTGGGAAACCGAGGGCCACCTCGGAGAGTCTGGGAAAACCGAAGCCACCTTCTCATCCGACGTCATGGAATGGTATCACCCGAACAAGATCGGCCATCAGAAAATGAGCGAGGCCCTGAACAACACCGTGGACCCGGCCAGTTTCACACGCGAGGCAAACACGTCACAAGCCCCAGTGGACGTGGCCATAATTCTTGATACCTCAGGAGAGATGCTCGACAACCCACAGGCCACCCGACAAAAAGTGAAGGACGCCATGGATTCCTTCACCAAATACAACAGCAACACACGTTTTGCACTGGTCACCTATTCAGGCTTCCCGGTTTCCGGTTTTCAGGTCTGGTACGGAGGCGACATGCCGGTCGTAAGATCGAAATTCACTTCCGACCCTTCTGCCATCCAGACCACCCTCGGCGAAATCATACCCACTCCAGGGGGCGACAATGAGGAAGGAGTGTACTCCGCCATGATGGAAGCATTCACGAGACTTGACTGGCGACCGGGAGCCCAGAAGAGAACAGTCCTGATAGCAGACGCCCCTCCCGTCGATCCTGAACAACGCACCGGCTACACGAAAGCCGATGTGGAGAAGAAGTCCTACGAGCTGGATCCGGTGGAGGTCTACGCGTTCGACACCAACGGCTGGCTCGAAACCCCGGAACTCGCCGACCTCGCCAAACGCACCGGCGGGCAGATCGTGAAGGTCAACAACCCCCAAACAGCCCCCGAGGCGATCGCCGCCGCCGTGGAGAAGGCCAACAACAAACCCTTCGCCTGGCTCGACGGCCCCTACAACCGCGCCATCGGCGCGCCTCTGAGCTTGGACGCCCGTGGTTCCTACTCGAAGAACGGCGACATCACCGGCTACGAGTGGGACCTCAACGGAGACGGTGATTTCGAGGTTTCATCCAGCTCCCCAACCTTTGAATACACCTGGCATGAAGCATATTCCGGCCTGGTAGGACTACGGATAACTGATTCAACCGGCGCCACCTCCATGGCCACCATCAAACTCGATGTCAGCATCGACGGCGACGGTGTCCCCGACGACACCGACAACTGCCCCACCGTCTACAACTACGGCCAAACCGACTACGACGGCGACGGCATCGGCGACGCCTGCGACGACACCCCGAATCCCAACAGAACGCCAACCCGGCGTCTTCGAGGCCACCACCCACCCCGCAATAACTGACGGCAAACCTGATGGTGATCCCTCCAACTCCGCACGGTTCAGTAATCCCAACCTCATCGGTGGCCGACACTGGCCCTGACTGGAATCCCTCCCTGGCTCCCACTAGAATCGACCTGGCCGCACCATACCCACCGCTGGGGACACAGAGCCCAACCGGAGAACCAACTCAACATCCGACGCAGGAACCTCCACCGGCTCCGACCACGGCACCGACACCTCCCAACCCGACCAAACAACCAACACCCACCCAGCCACCCAGCCGGAGCACCACCCCACCGCTACGCCCCGGACTGCCCAAGACCGGTAGCTGAAATCCTCATTGTGTGGTGCCCGACCGCGGGTCGGGCACCACACAATGACCCCGTTCCTCAATCCCGCGAATCCTCGGGGACACCCATGCACCACCGAACCAAAACCACCGCCGTCACCCTCATCCTGATCGCATGCCTCCTCCTCACCGGATGCTCAGCCGAGGCCTTGCAAAAGAACAGACTCCGGCAAGACCCCCTCTACACAGCAACCTGGGACGGTATCGAATTCCTGGGCACCGAAGAATCCGCGGACGGAACCTGGAAACCACCCCCACCATCCATCACCCGCTGCTTCACAACAACACTCCCCCCAGAAGAAGCAGTACAAAGAATCATGACAACCGCCGAGCAAGAAAACTGGACAGAAACCAAACCAACCCCCAAGCCAGCAACCACCAGATGGGCACGCAAAGAAAGAATAAAACTATACATCTCAGCAGCAGACGAGCGATGCGAAAACCACCCAGAAACAAACTTGATCTTAACCCTCAGCATCGCTATCAACTAACTGGAGCGCTGCACGCCTCCGCGAGCTGCTCCACATGAACATCAAGAAACTTGACAAGATCTCCGCCGGTGGTAGCTGGCGCTACGCTGGACGCCAATAACCTGACCAGGGCCAGGTGCACCGTGCCGACCTGTAGACGACCAACGGGCCAAAAGGTCAGCCGGGGAAGACCTCATAGGCCGCCTGGACCTGACCGCCCATTCGCCGCCTCCCGGCTCAACCGGCTCCACGGTCACGCCTCCTCGCGGGCACGGACCGGACGACAACCGCTTGAAGGCAGCCGACGATGCCCTGCACGCCTCCTCGCGGGCACGGACCGGACCCGAAGAGCCCGGCGGGCCGGTACCGTGTCGTAGGCCTTGCGTAGAGTGAAGGGGTGGAGACCAACAGGACCGTACCGAACTCGACCTACCGGATGCAGCTGCACGGCGGTTTCACCTTCGACGACGCCGCGGCGTGGATGCCCTACCTGCATTCCCTAGGCGTCACGCACCTGTTCTGCTCCCCGATTCTGCAGGCCTCCCCCGGCTCCACCCACGGCTACGACGTCGTGGATCACTCCCGCATCTCCGAGGAGTGCGGTGGGGAGGAGGCCTTCCGGCGGCTGTCGCAGGCCGCGCACGAGCAGGGCATCGGCGTCGTCGTCGACGTGGTGCCCAACCACATGGCGGTCCCCACCCCGATCTGGCACAACCACGCGCTGTGGGACGTGCTGCGGCGCGGCCCCGAATCGGCATACGCGGAATGGTTCGATCTCGACATGACCGACTCCCAGGCCATCCTGATGCCGGTGCTCGGCAACCGGATCGGCCGGGAGTTGGAACACATCAGCTTCACCACGGACGTCATCAACGGCGAGGAGCAGCCCGTGGTCGCCTACTACGACCAGGTCTTCCCCATCCGCCCCGGCACCGAGGACCTTCCCCTCGACGAGCTGCTGGAAAGGCAGTGGTACCGCCTGGCCTACTGGCGGATCGGCAGCGAGGAGTTGAATTACCGCCGCTTCTTCGACGTCGACACCCTGGCGGCCATCCGCGTCGAGGACCCGGCCATCTTCGAGGCCACCCACCGCAAACTGATCCAACTCCACGCCGAGGGGCTAATCGACGGTTTCCGCATCGACCACATCGACGGCCTGGCCAATCCCCGCCAGTACCTCGCGGATCTGCAGCGCGCCACGGGCGGCTGCTGGGTGGTGGCGGAGAAGATCCTCGAATACGACGAGGTCCTCCCCGCCGATTTCGAGTGCGCGGGAACCACCGGCTACGACTCGCTGCTGCGGGTCGCGGGCCTGTTCCACGTCCCCGGCAGCGTTCCGAGGCTCACCGACCTGTGGGAGCGCATGTCCGGGTCCGGCGAGGGGTTCGCATCCACCGTGCTCAACGCCAAGCGCACCGTCGTCAAGGAGTCGTTGTTCACGGAGTTGAACCGCCTGGTCAACATCGCGATGGCCATCTGCGACGGCGACATCCGGCTGCGCGACCACACCCGCCGCCAGCTCAACCACGCCATCCGCGAGCTGCTGTACCAGTTCAGCCGCTACCGCGCCTACGTCGAACCGGGCAGGGCTACCCCGGAATCGGAGCGGGAGATCATCGTCGAGGCCGCGACGAAGGCCAGGGAGTACCTAACGATCGACGAACTGGACGCCCTCGACTTCGTCGTGGCGCTGGCCCTCGGTGAAACCGGGGAGACCGACATGGGTGGCGCGGTGACGCTGCCCGCGCCGTCGAAGATCCTCAACCAGCTGCCGGGCCGCGCCCACAACCCGTCGGACCTGCGGGCCGAGTTCATGGTCCGTTTCGCCCAGACTTGCGGACCGGTGATGGCCAAGTCGAAAGAGGACACGGCTTTCTACCGGTGGAACCGGTTCATCGGCGTCAACGAGGTCGGTTCCGACCCGAACATCATCGGCATCAACCAGGACGACTTCCACGGTTTCTGCCGCACCCTGGCCGCCGACTGGTCCACCAGCATGACAACCCTGTCCACCCACGACACGAAACGCAGCGAGGACGTGCGTGCCCGGCTGGCGGTCCTCACCGAGTACCCACGCGAGTGGGAGCACTGCGTCAGTGAGTTGCGGGCCGCCACCTCCGAGTTGCGTCCCGCCCTGCTCGACGGCGGCACGGAACTGTTCCTGTGGCAGACCCTCGCGGCCACCTGGACACTGCCCAGCACGGCGGCGGGCGCCGAGGCGATCTCCGCCGACCGCCTCACGAGGTACCTGACCAAGGCCATGCGGGAATCGAAACTCCACACCAGCTGGACCTCCCCCGACGAGGACTACGAGTCGGCCGTCATCGAGTTCGCGACCGCATGCCTCACCACCCCGGAGGTGGGGGCCGCACTGGATGCGTTCACGGAGCTGACCTTCCCGTCGGTGCGCGCCAACATCCTGGGGCAGAAACTGATCCAGCTCACCATGCCCGGGGTCCCGGACCTGTACCAGGGCTGCGAGGTGGTGGACCTGTCGCTGGTGGATCCGGACAACCGCCGCCCCGTCGACTACTACCGCCGCTCCGGGGTGCTGACGGCGCTGGGCATGAACCCGCCCGCCGACCTGGACGCGGAGAAACTCCTCGTGACGTCGCGGGCGCTGCTGCTGCGCCGCGACCACCCGGAGGCGTTCCGCGGCCCGGACGCCGACTACCGGTCGGTGTCGCTGAACACCGGCCACGCGGTGGTGTTCGAACGCGGATACCGGGACTCGGAGACCCCGGTGGCCATCACGGTGGCCACGCGGGTGCAGTCGGGACTGAACGAGGAGGGCTGGGGCGATGCCGAACTGGTGCTGCCCAGCCTGCGGTTCCGCGACGTCCTGACCGGGCGCGAGTACCCGGGAGGCTCCACATCACTGGCCGACATCCTCGACCGCCTGCCGGTCGCCCTGCTCGTCCACCAGGTCGACTGATGCGAAGCCAGCAGAGGCAGCCGGTTGAGCCAGCACGTGAGCGCCAGCGAACGGCTGAGTCGAAACCACCACTGGCACCCGGTGGCCAGAACCCGCCCCCAGGTCCCCGACCACCCTCACCATGATTTCGACACGACCAGCGTGTGAGCGCCAGCAGACACCCCGAATCCTGATCCGAGGAGCATTCATGCGAGACATCACCCGTCCCGAGGTGTGGGCCCCCGACGCCGACACGGTGGAGGTCGTCGTCGATGGCACCGAGACGATCATGGCTCGCGGCGACGGCGGCTGGTGGTGGTCGGAACCGCTGCCGCCCGGCACGCTGTACCAGTTCCGGATCGACGGCGGGATGCTGCTCCCCGACCCCCGGAGCCTCAGCCAACCCGACGGCCCGCACGGGCCGAGCCGCATCGTCGATCCGGCACTGTTCGACCGTCCCGCCACGTTCAGCGCGGACCTGCGGGGCGCGGTCGGCTACGAGCTGCACATCGGCACCTTCACCCCGGAGGGCACCTTCGAGGCGGCCATCACGCACCTGGATCACCTGGTGGATCTCGGGGTGCGGGCCGTCGAGGTGATGCCCGTCGCGGATTTTCCCGGCGAGCAGGGTTGGGGTTACGACGGCGTCGGCCAGTACGCGGTGCACGCGGCCTACGGGGGGCCGGAGGGTTTCGTCGCCTTCATCGACGCCTGCCATGCGCGCGGGCTCGGCGTGATCCTGGACGTCGTCCACAACCACCAGGGCCCGGAGGGCAACTACCTGGCGCAGTTCGGGCCGTACTTCACCAGTGCCCACCACACCCCGTGGGGGGACGCCATCAACCTGGACCAGCCGGGCAGCAGCGAGGTGCGCGACTTCCTGCTGGGTGCGTGCCGGCAGTGGCTGGTGAAATACCAGGTGGACGGGCTGCGGCTGGACGCCGTCCACGAGTTCCAGGACGACTCCCCGCGCCACTACCTGGCCGAGCTGAGCGGCGAGGTGCACGCCTGGGAGCGGGAGACCGGCCGGGAGTTCACGCTGTTCGCGGAGTCGGATCGCAACCAGCCCGTCACGGTCTCACCGGTCGGCTCGGTGCCGGGGGCGCTGGGCATGGACGGGCAGTGGGCCGATGACGTCCACCACGCGCTGCACTCCTTCTTCACGGGGGAACGCGACGGCTACTACATCGACTTCGGCACCGCCGAGGTGCTGCAACAGGCCCTCACGCGGGTGTTCATCCACGAGGGCGGGTTCTCGACGTTCCGCGGCCAGGACTGGGGTGCTCCCGTCGATCCCGCCTCGGGGCTGTACGACGGGCACTCGTTCGTGGTCTCGCTGCAGAACCACGACCAGGTGGGCAACCGGGCCGTCGGCGACCGGATCTCGCACTCGACCCCACTCGGCTGCCAGGCCGCTGCGGCCGCGCTGTACCTGCTGTCGCCGTTCACGCCGCTGATCTTCATGGGCGAGGAGTGGGCCGCCTCCACGCCGTTCCCGTTCTTCAGCCACCTCGGCCCGGAACTGGGTCCGCTGGTGACCGAGGGTCGCGCCCGCGAGTTCGAGCGCATGGGCTGGGACGCGGAGATCCCGGACCCGCAGTCGCCCGCGACCCGCGGGTCGGCGGCGCTGCAGTGGGACGAGATCACCGAACCCGACCACGCCAGGATGCTGGCCTGGTACCAGGAGCTGCTGCGGCTGCGACGCGACCGCCCGGAGCTGGCCTCGGGGTCGCTGGCGGAGGTGTCGGTGGAGGTGCTGGACGAGGACACGGTCCTGATGCGACGGGGCGCCACCACGGTGGCCGCCACCCGGGCCCGGGACCGGCTGGTGGAGATCCCCGTCGAGGGTGAGGTCCTGGTGGCGTGGGGCGAATACGGCCCCGTCCCGGGGGGCCACACCGTAACCGGCCCGGGCGCCCTGGTGATCGAGACCAAGGCCGATTGAGCCGACCCGCGAGCACCCCCATCAAAGCCGGTTGAGCCGACCCGCGAGCGCCAGCGAGCATCCTGTGAACGAGCCTCAACGATGGTTTCCACAGTGTTCACAACCCTGTGGAAAACCCACCTGTGGTTGGGGATCTCAGCTCTGGCTTGGGGTTTCGTCCCCCTCGGCGGGAGTTTCCCCCGCCTCGTCCACAGTTTCCGGGGATTCTTCCACAGCCCCGGTGGATTTCTCGCCGGCGTCCCCGCCCGTCTTCTCCTCAGGATCCTCGTCGGCGGTTTCCTCCCCGGATTCGTCGGTGGATTCCTGCACGTCGGAGACGCCACCGCGCCGGGCCCACAGCCACAAGGCCGCGCCGGCGAGGATCATCGGCACCGACAGCCACTGTCCCATCGACAACCCGAGCGACAGGAACCCGAGCTGGGAGTCGGGTTCGCGCCAGTACTCCGCGATGAACCGGAAGAAGCCGTAGCCGACCAGGAAGGCGGCGGCCACCTGGCCGCGGAACCGCGGTTTGCGGGCGTAGAACCACAGCAACACGAACAGCAGCACCCCTTCGAGGAGGGCCTGGTAGAGCTGCGACGGGTGGCGCAGCACGTTGCCGCCGGTGGGGAATCGCATCGCCCAGGGAAGGTCCGCGGGGGCCGCGCGACCCCACAGTTCCCCGTTGATGAAGTTCCCGATCCGCCCGGCCGCGAGCCCGATGGGAACGGAAGGGACGAGGAAGTCGGCGACCTGCAGGAACGGGCGGGAGCGCCGCCGGGCGAAGAACACCATCCCCAGGATCACGCCGATGGCACCGCCGTGGAAGCTCATGCCCCCGTCCCAGACCTTGAGGACGTCGAGCGGATGGCCCACGTAGTAGCCGAGCTGGTAGAACAGCACGTAGCCGAGCCGCCCTCCCAGGATCACGCCCGCGATGCCGTAGAGCAGCAGGTCCTCGATGTCGGCGGGAACCCATGGGGACGGTTTCGTGATCGACACGAAGGGCTGGTGGCGAAGCCTCAGCCGCATCAGCCCGTAGGCCATGGCGAACGCCAGCAGGTACATGATGGCGTACCAGTGGATCCTCACGGGCCCGATGGCGATCGCCACGGGGTCCATGTTCGGGAAGGGGAGCTCCAGGATCGTCACGGAACAAGCTTTCCACACGCCGCCGACAAAAACCGGGAATCGCTCCGCGAGCACTAGGATCAGGGCTTGTCATCCCGCAAAGAGCAGTCACTGGAGGGGTCATGTACGACCTGGACTGGTTGCTGGCCCGCACGGCCAGGAAACAGAAGACGACATACCTGTACTTCTGGGGACACCGGCCCACGGCGAACGGTAGCCTCTCGGGAAGCTGCCTCAGCCAGTGGTGGGCCTCACCCTTCGAGGTCGACGGGGTGCGCTACGCCACCGCCGAGCACTGGATGATGGCGGGAAAGGCGCGGCTCTTCGGTGACGACGGGGCCGTGGAGCGCATCGTCGCCGCCTCCCACCCGGACTGCGCGAAAAGGCTGGGTCGCGAGGTCCGCGGCTTCGACCAGGACCGCTGGGACGAGCGCCGCTTCGATCTCGTGGTGGAGGGCAACCGGGCCAAGTTCTCCCAGCATCCCGACCTGCGGGAGTTCCTGCTCGGCACGGGGGAACGGGTGCTGGTGGAGGCGAGCCCCGTGGACCGCATCTGGGGGGTCGGCCTGGCCGCCGACGACGACCGCATCGCCGATCCGCACTCGTGGCACGGCCTCAACCTGCTGGGGTTCGCCCTCATGACGGTCCGCGACGAACTGGCCGAGACCACATCCCCGGCGCCCGGTGGTCACACGATTTCATAGGTCACGATGGCAATTCAGCCCGAAACTCGGCGAGAGAGATCCTCGTACCGTCGTCTTCCTCCTTGGACCTGCGATACGCAGCGATGTCTTGATCCGTCTCATACGCCTCCAGGGCTTCGAGGTCTTCGACACCGACCGCCACGGCAGCCAGTTTCCCGTCGCGGGTGACCCCGATCCGTTCTCCCGCATACAGTACACAGATGCGGCCGCTGGCTTCCCGACCTGATGGAACGGGGTTCAGCCGACTGAGTCGGCCCTGACGAAGGCCTCGGCGTCCTTGACGTAGATCATCAGCGCCTGCATCGTGCTCCCCGACAGATCGCCCCCCTGTTCGAGGGTTTTGCCGACCGCGTCCAGTTCCGCGCTCCTCCTGACCACCCGTTCGTAGACCCGGCGGGGCACCTCCTCCAGCCACCCGTTCTCGAAGGTGTCGACCCCCAGCCGCAGCGCGGCGGTGAAGTAGTGCAGGTCGGCAACGGGAACCCGGATCTCGCGGCCGCGGTCGTCGGCGACGACGAAATGGTCGGGAAAGTTCCTGAGCCCGGCCTGCCGGCACAGCGGCCAGGCCAGCGCGGAGGGCACCAGGAGGGTCAGTTGCTCGGCTGCCGCGCGGTCGTATCCCCTCTCCCACAGCGCGGTGATCACCTTCTTCTCGGATCGTTTCGAGGCCAGCAGCGGGATTGCGTCCAGCACTCCGCGCCGCGCGGTCTCATGATCCATGGGTCTTCCTCTCCGCGCCCGAACGTGACGGCTCATTTTGACACCCGCGACTTCCACCGACAAACAAGCCCCAGCGCACGCGCCGGGAAACCCACCACCCGGTTTCGACCCCGCCGGCACCCGCAGATCCCTCAACCAGGGTTTCTTCCCGAGGGCCGCAGGGTTGTGTAGATCTCCGCACCGGCCTTGAGGACCAGGAACACCACCACGCTCGTCCCGCGGATGGTGGTCTGGTCAACGGATCACGAGCAGAACGGCAGGCACCCCGAGCGCCACCCATGTGATCTCGACCCGCCACATGAAGGCGAGGAGGGCGGAGAACACCAAGTGGCCCGCGCAGAAGAACAGCATCCCGAAAGCCGTTCCGATGAACTGACCCCAGCCACCTTCCGGTAAACGGCGGAAGACCACCATCCGGGGAATGGCCATGAGCGTCAGCAGCAGGTTCTCGAGCCACAGCAGCAGAAGTATGTTGCCGGCCGGCCATCCCAGCACGAGCACACCGACCACCTGAACGGCAAGGACGCAGATCGTCAACCCGATCTCGGGAATCAGGCTTCGCTCGACGAACTTTCCTCCACTTCCACGGGCACCCATCCGAGGGGTCGCATCGCGTACGCCGCATCCTCGGTGAGGTTACCGCCCGTGTGGACCACCACAGAGACCAGCCGTGTGTTTGACATGCGCGCAACGCATGTCAAACACACGGGAGACCAGGACCTTCCCGGCATCCGGGGCGGCATGAACGTCACCACCGCGGGACGTGCACCCGGAGCATGAACAACATCCGCGCCCTCCACTTGTTTGGCTTTTCCTCAGTATTTGCCGGTGTTCCCCGGTACGGTTCCAACATGAGATCGTTCCCCTCGGCATCGGTTCTCGATGACACCGGCCTGACCCTGGAACTGGCTCCTGCCCTCACACCCAGAGGCCTCACCGAGGCGCCCGAGTTCTTCTCGGGATTCGCCGCCCAGCCGCTCGTGCTGGCCCGTGGCCTGCTCGTGCTGGCCGACGTGGCCCGCACCCGGTACTTCCAGCCGGCGCCCTCGGGCATGCGGGACCCGATCTGCACCGCCAACGGGGACCGCATGCGGTTCGAGGCGTTCTCGGCCTGCAACACCGTCGGGGTGCGGTTGGATCTCCTGGCGGCCGCCTTCGACGGGGGCGAGATCCGTCACGGCACCACCAACGTCGACATCAACCAGCCGCTGCGGGAGGCCCTCGGGCAGGTTTCGCCGTCGGAACTGATGCACCTGGCCGTCGGCAACGAGGAGCTGCGGGTCTCCATCCTCGATGCCACGCACGTGGAGCAGAAGGTGGAGTTACCGGATCGCTGGGTGAAGGCGCTCGGGTCGTCGCAGGAGCTGACGCGGGATCTGGAGCTGATCGGCGAGGCGCCGACCGTGCAGGCCCGGCAGTTCCTGGCGGCGCTGCCCTCGGGGACGGGCCGCCGGGGGCACTGGAGCGTCTCGCGGGTGGGGGTGAAACCGGCGCTGCGCCCCGGGAGAGACACCGTGTACGCGGAGGGCCTCAACCGGTTGCGGGCGGCTCGCCGCCTCAGTCCCCAGATCACCGGGATGCGGGTCTACGGTCTGCCGCAGGCCCCCATGGCGGCGTCGGTGTGGGAGTTCTCGCTGCCCCACGGGCGGCTGACGTTCACCCTCACCGCCGAGCACTACCGGGGTTTCTCGGGCGAGGGCGCGTTGCTGACGAAACTGGCCGCTCCCACCGCCGTCGACGATTCCGCGCTGATCTCGGCTTGCCTGGCGTTCGAACCCCGCATCGAGGCCACCTCGCTGACCGCGGAGACCGGGTTGAGCGGGGAACGTGTGGGGCAGGGCCTGGCGGTGCTGGCCGGCGACGGCAGGGTGGGTTTCGACCTGTACGAACAGGCCTACTTCCACCGGGAACTGCCCAGCGACACCGACCGGGTCGTCAGGGACAACCCGCGGCTGAGGCACGCGAAACGCCTCGTCGCCACCGGCGCGGTGCGGCCCTTCGAGGGACACCCCGGGACCTTCCGGGTGCGGGGTGACCACGGCGATTACGTGGTCCGCACCGCACCACCGAGCTGCACCTGCCCATGGTGGCAGGGCAATGCGGGATCACGGGGGGTGTGCAAACATCTCCTGGCCGCCGAACTGAGCAGGGTGCCCACCGAACACCGCTGATTGATCGGGAACCAGGAACATGGCAGAGAGGTCACTCACCCCGGAGGAACTGGCGCTTGAGCGCATCGTCAACCGGAGCAGGACAACCGGGGACCTGCTCGACGAACTGGGCCGGCTCTCACCGGAGCAACGCGCCCTGGCCAAGAAATCACTACCGGTGCTGCGCAGCAGGGCACCCTTCGGTTTGGAGTACCGCTGCGTCGTGTTGGCCGCTTTCCTGAACACCACGCCCACACAGATGGTCGCCACCTTGACCGAGTGGTCCATCCGGCAGCTGGCAAACGACAGGCCTGCGCACGACTACGTGGTGGAACGAGTCGCCGCCCACGACGAGAAGTGGGCACGCAGGTTCGTCGCGGCCACCCTCAAGAAAACCAGTCTGGCCGAGCACCTCCCCCCACTGCTGGATCCGCTCATCAACACCTTCGACCTGCCCCTGCCCACGGATTCCCGCTACTGGTCGGGCTGGATGCGAAACCATTCGGCACCCACCCCTCACTGCCGCTGGGAGAAAAGGTTCATCGCCGCATGCTCCGCGCCCAACGCCTTCGTGGTGCGTCGCGGCGACAGAACCACCTACCTGAACCGGATCACCCGCGACATCCACGACCTGCGCGCCATCGAACCCACCGACGATCCGGCCCTGCTGCGTGCCCTGCTCCAGATCTTCGCCCGCGGCGACCGGGACAACGCCCAACGAGTCGCAATGCTGTGGCTGAAAGGACTCGGCCTGATCCCCCTGCTCCCGACCGAGCGAAACCACGTGTTCAAGGCCATGCCCAGGGCCGGGGGCTCCTTCGTGAGGCTGGCCGTCAAACAGCTGCTCTCCACCGACCTCACCGACACCGAGCTCACCGATCTGGCACTCACCGTCCTGCCGCACCCGCAGAAAGCCCTCAGACGCGCCATGATGAAGGCCGTCTCCCGACTCATCACTCCATCGCAGGATCTTCTCGACGCGGTCCGGCTGATCGCGACGCAGCAGGACACCACCAGCGCCGCGCTGGCGAAACAGCTCCTGGAACACTGGGACCGCAGTGCCGACGGGACCCCGGAGGAACCACCCCCCGGCTCCACCTCCTCCATCGCCGACCACTCGGAAACGAGAACGAGGAAACCCGGCCTGTGGCGTACACCCGCAGGTCGCTGCCCGCAGCCGCTGCGCAGCCTCTCCGGCACCACCCTGGTCCTCAACGACCCCGACCTGGAGACGCTGATCGTGAAACTCGACGCCGATCGACGCGGCAATCCCGGCCTTCAGGAACACGCCCTGGCCGCTCTCGTGGCCACGGCACACGTTCGCGGCCCGAACCGGGTCAGACACGCGATCCGCACGAGCATCAGGTACATCAATTCCCACAGATCGCTCCTGGCCCGGCTTCTGCAGAGGCTGGGCAGACGCGCCGAGGGAGAGCCGAGACGACCGGTGACGTCGGAGTCGAAACCCCTGACCTTCCTGCCCGTGCAGCGGGCCATCGACGTCCTCAGCCGGCTCGGTGAGCTGCCCTGCCTGCTGTCCACCCCCACCCACACCGACTTCCACATCGCCTGGAACGTGTTCGCCGGGCGAGCGCGGCACTACCGGCACACCGGGGTGAAGGTGCTTCCCACGGACATCGCGGTGGCCCTCGCGCGACTCGACCGCTCCACAACACCCGAGGACCTGTCCGCTTTCGAGCAACCCATCCACGGCGTGACGGCCGACCTCGCGACGGTGATCGACCACTGGCGCAACAACCCGGCACGACCCGGTGAACTGCGGTTCCTGCCCGCCCCCGAGAAAAAGAACGGGGTCGCGTCCGCCATGCGCGTGGAGGTCGACGGCGACGAGCCCACCGTCCACGAGTTGCTGGGTATCCGCAGCCACTGGGCGCTCCCCTACCGGCCGGTTCACCCGTGTCAGGAGGATCCGTGGGTGTTGGTGACGCTGCCCGAGCATCCGACCCGACCCGCCGGACTGGCGCTCCAGGCCTCGGGAACGTTCGCCCTCAACATCTTCGAGCACCTCGTGGCCACGGCCCCCCGGTTCGGGCCGGTCGCATCCTTCGTCTCCCTGATCCTGGCCTCTGACGCGACGGAGAAGGAACGCGACCGCACCGCCGCCCTGATACTGACCGCCTGGGACGAGGAACGCCTCACCCCCGACGACCTCGTCGCGGCCTGGAACAGCCCGTGGCGGAGGTCCTGGAAGATCTCGGTCCCGCGGATCACCACGACGCTGGGACGCATCGCCGACGCGGGTGGCCTGGCGCTCGTGTGGCCGCTGCTGACCGGCATCGCGGAGGAGATCGCGGGCCAGGACGTGATCCCGGCGCCGGACTCGACGGTCCTGGAAGCGGTGCTGCACCACCTACCCGAGGTGCAGGCCGCTGGAGTCACCGTCGACCTGCCGAACGCCACCGCCCTGGCAACCCGGACGGTTTCACTCAAGGCCGTGAAGATCGCGCAACTGATCGTGCAGGCCCTGTGACCCGGAGGAAGTCACGGCCGGGCACGCTCCCAATCGGCCATCGGTCCCGGGACGACGGTGAACAGCGGGTGCGCACGCAGGTCCGCGAACGCGGGGAATCCCGGGACCCGGTCGGGTGAGCGCCCCTTCAGCTTGGCAAGCAGGTGGGAGGCCTCGACGTCGAGCTGTCCTCGGGTGACGGTGAGCGTGAGCGCACGGTCGGGTTCCGTGATCCGGGTGACGTCGAATCGGTATCCCCGCCGCGCGGCCTCGTCCGCGAGTCCCCGCAGGTAGCAGCCGATCCCGGCCAGCGGGTCGTCGAGGGCCCGGAACCTGGCGAGCTGCGGGTGCCGGGTGTAACCGACGGTCTTCCCGGCGAGGACCTTCTGCGCCAGCAACGACTCCCGCCAGCAGGCGACAAGCCCCTGCCTGTCGAGGTATTCCGGATGCAACGACCAGATTCTCATCGGACCTCCCGGATGGTTCAGCAGGATTCAACGGATACCACAACGATCGGGCGCAGCCCATTCCCGCCGCGGTCGTTCCCGGTCGGGGGGCGAAACGCCGAGCGATGTTGCCCGGCATCGCCGGCCCACTACACTGACAGGTGGTAGGACATCTGCCATCCTCAGCTTCCTGGCTCGTGTTCTGCTCAGGTCAACCATGCATAAGTCGGGGGTTCATCCGGTACCGGATGAACCCCCGTCCCCTGTGCCCACGAATTTCACGCCCCCCCGATCTCTGCGGGATCCCCGGATCCGATCGACTCCCCTCGGCGCCGCCCCGATGCACACCACTGGAATCACGAGCAAACATGGAGATGTTGTGGCATCGAGCACCCGAAACGATCAGGAGCAGCAATGACGGACATCTCGTGGGGCCGAGAACGATTCGACTCCTTCCTGCGGGCACCCCGGGACCTCGAAGGACTGGTCGCCGCCATCGATGCGCTGTCACCGGCCGACCGGAAGGCCGCATCGACGGCTCTGGACCGTGAGCTCCCCGCGCTGCGGAGCCGCCTCGAACGAGAAGGTCATCGCGACCACGCGACGGATCTGGATCCCTGGCATCGCGGCATCGTCCTGGTGGCGCTGCTCGACTCCACCCCGTCCCAGGTCGCGAGCATGGTCACCTCCTGGTGGGTCTGGAAACTGTGGGAGAACGAGGAGGTCTTCGGCAGGGTGCGGGAGGCCCTGCTGGCCCGCGACCCCGGTTGGGGGCAGCAACTGGTAGACGCCATCCTCGACAAACCCGACGTCGGCATCCACACCCGGCTGGTGCATCCTCTCGTCGTCGCCCACGACCTTCCGCTGCCCACCCGGCCGGGGTACTGGCAGCTCTGGGCACACGAACTGGCCATTCCCCGCTCGGAGCAACGCTGGGAGGAACACTTCCTGGCCGCCTGTGCCGTACCCGACGTGCTGGCGGGGACGGCGAACGGGCAGGCCGACTACGCCCATCACGTCGCACGGTCGGCCGAGATCCTGCGAAAGCTGGAACCCACGAACGACCCGGCCCTGGCACGGGCCCTGCTCCGGGTGTTCGCACGTGGTGACCGGCCCGGCGCGCAACGGATGGCCTTGCTGTGGCTGGAGGCCCTCGACCTGGACAAACAGATCCGGGAGGAACGCGCCCCCTTGCTGGCGGCCATCCCGAACGCCGACAACACCGTCGTGAAGTTCGCCATCAGGCAGCTCCTGGCCTGCGACCTCACACCGGACGAACTGACCGAGCTGGCACTGATCGTGCTGAACCGCCGGGAGAAGGCATCGAAACGCACCCTCCTGAAGGCCCTCACCGCGCTGGAGGCACCCCCACCCGAACTGTTGGACGTCGTCGGTTCCCTCGCCACCCAACCGGACGCCACCACCGCGCGGCTGGCCGTCTCGCTCCTGGAGCACTGGCACACGACCGACACCACACGGCCCATCGTCGAGGGGAGAACCACCCAACCATGACTGACCGGGAACTCACCCCGGAGGAGGCCGACCTCGTCCGGATGACCAAGGAAGCCGCCAACCTTGGGCGCCTCATCGAGGAACTGGAGTCGATGGACCCCGAGGAACGGGCATCGAGGTCGCGGGTGTTGAAGAAGGGCCGTCGCACCATCAAGGCTGCGCTGACCGACGGATGGTGGATCCCCGATGCACGCCTGATGCTGCTCACCGCCGCGCTGGGCAGCACCCCCGCCCAGACCGCTGCGACGTTCGGTCTCTCGACCGTCACCTCCCTGCAAGACGAGGACGCCATCGACGAGGCGGTGGCCCTGCTCGCCGACCGGGGCGCGGACTGGGTGGAGAAACTCGTGGCAGCCCTGCTGAGGAAACGCGACAACCTCTGGCAGATCAGCCATCTCGTCGGCCCCCTGTGCGTCACCCTGGGGCTGCCGCTGCCAGGGGCGGACCACACCAACTACTGGACAGGCTGGTCCAGCAACAACTCCGATCCCACGCCCGGCACGCGCTGGCAGGAGCACTTCCTGCAGGCCTGCGAATCCCCGAACGCCCTCACCTTTCCCGGCCTCGGCAGGGACGAGGCCGACATCCGCGAGAAGGCGAAGGCCCTGCGGGAACGGGAACCCACGAACGACCCCGCCCTGCTGGACGCGCTGCTCCGGGTCGTCGAACGCGGCGACCGCCCCACCGCGCAGCAGGCCGTCGCGCACTGGCTGCGGGCGCTGAACCTGGAAGACCTGCTCCCCGCGGAACGGCACCGCCTGCTGGCGGGCCTGCCGAACGCCGACAAAACCGTCGTGAAACTCTTCACCGGATGCCTGCTGGCCGACGGCCTCGGCGACGACGACCTGACCGCCCTGGCCCTCGACGTCCTGGTCCGCAAGGAGAAGGGCGTCAAACGCGATGTCCTGAAGGCCCTTCGCGGGTTGGGGGCGCCGTCGCAGGATCTCGTCGGGACCGTCGAGGCGCTGGTCGCCGGCGCGGATACCACCACCGCCGGGCTGGCCCGGGAGCTCCTGGACGGCTGGGACGCCGCCCCGCCCGAGGAGGAGCCCCTCGGGTTGTGGCGGGAACCGTCGCTGCCGGTGCCGGAGCCTCTTCCCGGGTTCACCGAGGACGCCCTGGTCCTCGACGAACCCGCCCTGCTGGCGCTGCTCACCGACATCGACACCCGGTGGTGGTTGAGTGCCTTCCGTTACGAGCGTCTCCTCGCGGCCCTCGTCGCCACCGCCCGCGCAGGTGGCCCCGAGTATCTGGTCCGGCTGATCGGGAGGAACGTGTCGCCGAAGGGCTGGTGTGGTTTCCTGACCCGGTTGGTCGTGTGCCTGGGTGATGGCACCATCGTCCCCGGCCAGGGTATCCGGCCCGCCGCGTCGCCGGGCGGTCCCCTGTCCTTCCTCGCTGCGCAGCGGGCCCGCGACGTCCTCGGACTGCTCGGCGAGCTGCCCTGCCTGCTGTCCACCCCCACCCACGAGGGGTTCCACATCTCCTGGGAGGCCTTCCGGGAACGGATCGGCAGGTTCCGGGAGGCCGGGGTGGAGCTGGTGCCCACCGACGTCGCCGTCGCCCTGGCCCGCCTCGACCGCACCTGCGCCCCGCGGGATGTCTCCGACCTCGACCTGCCCATCCGCGGCGTCGAGGTCCGCCTGTCCGGGGTGCTCGCCCGCTGGCGCGACGAACCCCGCCCCGGCGTGCTCCGGCTCAGCCCGGCGGCCGAAGACGACCGCCCGTACCTGAACCGCCCGGTGGCGAGGCTGATCGCCGACGGCGACGAGCCCGGCACGTTCGGGCCGCTCGGGCTGCGCAACGCCTGGGCGGAACGGTTCCACCCGGATCGCAGACTCTACTGGGAGGTGGTGCGGGACCTGCCCGAGGCCTGGCCGGAACCGGACCCCAACACGGTGATCCACATCGAGTCGGTGGGGGACGACGGCACCGAGGTTCACGTCCGGCCCAGCGGCTCAATCTTGTACGACTCGGATTCCGAGGCCGCCCTGATGCTGCTCCCGGCACACCCGACCCGACCCGCGGCGCTGGTCCTGCAGGAGCTCGGGCACAACTATCCCACAGATGCGGTCGCCGGTTTCCTCCCGATCGCGTGGGTGGCGGGGCGATTCGGACCGGTGCTGTCGTTCGTCGCCCTCGCCGTGATCTCGGGGGCGGCACTGAAGGACCGCGACCGCGTCGCCGAGGCCCTCCTGACCGCCTGGGACGAGGGCCGCCTGCGCCCCGGCGACCTCGTCGACGCCTGGCGGAGCCCCTGGTGGGACGAACTCAACGACATGCCGCGGGCAAAACACGAGACCTGGCCCCATTCGCCCGCGAAGACGGTGACGGTCCTGTGCACCGTCGCCGACGCCGGCGGGTTGGCCCTGGCATGGCCGTTGCTGGTGACAATCGCGGAGGAACTCGCGGGGCAGCGGAGAACCACGGCGGCGACGGTGACGGCGCTGGAGGCGGTACTGCGTTACCTCCCGGAGGTGCGGGCCGCGGGAATCGCCGTCGACCTGCCGAACGTCGCCGCACTGGCCGCCCGGAAGGGCAACAGCAAGGCGGTGACGGTCGCGAGGCGAATCGTCGAGCTTCAGAGGTCCTG
>NZ_LR027842.1:3268080-3376529 GCF_900607225.1 [Pseudopropionibacterium] massiliense
TTACCTCCCGGAGGTGCGGGCCGCGGGAATCGCCGTCGACCTGCCGAACGTCGCCGCACTGGCCGCCCGGAAGGGCAACAGCAAGGCGGTGACGGTCGCGAGGCGAATCGTCGAGCTTCAGAGGTCCTGAGGATTCACCGGTCGGTGCGACCACGCAACACCCCCACGGTTCACCCCTGCGATCCTCCACAGCAGACGCTGCTGCCATGACCCCATGGCACCGCCCACGCATTCAAGTAGACCTGTTTCTCGTCACTGTCCACGAAACGTGTAGCACTCCAGACCTCCTACGAGGTGACGAGCTGCATCAACTCGGTGTAATCAGTCACGACGTCGTACGTGACATCGTTGCCGTTCTTCTCGCTGAGTGACGCGAAGAACTTGCGAGCACACTCAATCTTGGCATCTTCGACGCCCTTGATCTGGAGTGTGGACAACGAGCCCTTGGTCTCGGCGACAAAGTAGACGTGCTTGACGCTGCCCTCGGTGAACGCGATAGCCCAGTCAGGGTTGTAGTCACCGACTGGCGTCGGGATGAAGAACCCTCGTGGGAGTTTCGCGTAGACAGCGACCTCGTGGCTGGTATCGAGCTCAGTAACGAACTCGCGCTCGATCTTGGAGTCGGTGACCACGTAGTCGTAGATGTGCTTCTTGAGCTTCGACCCGGCCTTTGAGAAATCCTGGGCAGTCTGGTTCTCGGTGAAGATCGCGGAATCGAATCGGTCTTCGAGCGCGTCGTAGGTGAGGTGCTCGACGATGACGGTGGCCTTCTGCTCGTTGATGAGCCGCGCCGCTTCGGTGATGAACTGCTCCGGGTTGAGGCGGAACTTCGCAAAGGTCCCTGGTGTGATGCCGCCGAGGATCGTGGCGACTGTGCGGCGAGTGAGCTGGGTCTTCTCGGTGATCTCGCCGAGAAGGTCGTACTTCACCTGCGAGCCGACGCTCACGGTCTCGGTGTGCGTCTGCGTGGTTTGCACCGCGAAGCCGGAGCCGCTGGTCAGGTCGTCAGCCTCCAGCTGCTCCCGCTGCTGGCCAGCCTGCACGACGTATTGCAGTGCGGCGACGTTGAGGTGCGCGTCAAGGTGCGCGATCGCCTTACGGATCAGCTCGGCGGAGTCGAACTCGACCTGGTAGACGGCCCGATGGTTGATCCGACCCCACAGTTCCTGGAACTCCTTGCGCGCGAAGTTGGCTTCGTTCAGCGGAATCTTCTTCGGCTTGCGGTCATCGGTGGGCACCGGCAGATCGAGGTAGAGGATGTCGATCAGGGGCCACACGAAGTCGATGACTGGCTTGAGCACCTCAGAGGTCGGCGCGGCGAGCGTCCCTTCCTCCTTGGCCTGCTCGTACGCATCAGCGATCGTGTCGTCCTCGTTCACGTAGTTGTTCTCGACCAGATATTTGTAGAGCGCCTGGGCAACGGCTTTCCCGATGACCGACTCGCCCGAGGGCGTCTGGATTGTTTTGCCGACGAAGAACGTGACGCTGGCCTTGCGGGGCCGCGCGGCCAACGACTCGGAGATCTCGCACTGGAGGCCGGTCACGAAGTCCGTGTAGGACTCGTCGGTCACGACGGTCAGCTCATTGATGTCATGAACGGTTACGGGGTTGTCCATCCGCTCTCCGTGCTGGTCGACGGACAGCCGCAGGCCCCGTCCGATCTCTTGGCGGCGGGAGACGGTGTTGTCGCTCTTCTTGAGCATCCCCATGACGAACACGTTGGGGTTGTCTCATCCCTCGCGTAGCGCCGAATGGGAGAAGATGAACCGCACTGGTTCAGCGAACGAGAGTAGCCGTTCCTTGTTTTTCAGGATCAGATCGTAGGCATCCGCGTCAGCGGACTGGCCCTTGTCGTCGCCGCGTCGGGAGACCTTGCCGTCGATCTGGTGCTTGGTTTTCTTGTCGATGGAGAAGTAGCCCTCGTGCACCTGCCGTACGTCGTCGCGGCGCAAGTAGGTCTGGTACTCCTCGGTCGCCGCATCGATGGCGAGTTCGCCGAGCACCTCCTCACGGATCGCGGCGTACTCCTCCTCGAACATCCGCGCATAGTCGCCAAGAGTGTCCTCACGGCTGTAGTCGCGGTACTTGGCAACCTCGTCGATGAAGAACAGCGAGAGCACCTTGACGCCCTGGCTGAACAGCGCCCGTTCCTTGTTCAGGTGGGCGCGAACGACCTCACGAATCTGGATGCGCCGTTTGGTCTCCTCGGTGACGTCCCGGTCGGCCAGTTGCCCTGCCGCGACCACATCGCCGTTGCTTAGTTCGATCACGTCGCGGTTCGCGTCGATCTCGGTGATGAACAATCCCCTGTAGGCCTCGATCCCGTTCGAGAGATCGTGAAGGTTCGTGCCCACGTCGAGACGCTTGACCTGCCGCCGGATGCCCGTTGCCGTCTGCACCTCGATCTCGATCCTCGCGCGCGGTTTGGCGCCCTTCGCGATCTCGATGGTGTCCAGGTACAGGTAGGCGGTTGATCCGGCGAGTCCTTTCACGGTGATGCCCCGCACGGCGATCTTCTTCACGAGCTTCTGGTTGTAGGCGTCCAGCGCGTCGAGTCGGTGCACCTTCGTGTGCTCGACCTTGTGTGTGGCGGAGTACCGGAGCAGCATCAAGGCGTTGAACCGTGACAGCGCTTCCAGCGACTTGGGTGCGCCGATCTTCTGCGGCTCGTCGATGATCACGATCGGGCGGTTGGCGCTGATGACATCGATCGGGCGGCGGGACTGGAAGTCATCGAGTTCGTCGTAGATGCGCCGGTTGTCCTTGCCGGTGGCGTTGAACGCCTGGATGTTGATGATCATCACCTGCACCCCGGAATCGGAGCTGAACCGCTCCAGCTCGTGCAGCTGGGACGAGTTGTATATGAACGAGCGCGGCTTGGTGCCGTAGAGCTGTTGGAAGTGCTCGGCGGTCACGTCGAATGACTTCTTCACTCCCTCGCGGATGGCGACCGACGGCACCACGACGATGTACTTCGACCAGCCGTACCGCTTGTGCAGCTCCATGATCGTCTTGATGTAGACGTAGGTCTTGCCGGTACCTGTCTCCATCTCCACGTCAAGGTTCGGGGCGCCCGGCGCGGCGGCGCTGGAGGCGAGTTTCGCCGACAGCGGGAGGTTCCGCGAGCGCTGCACCGCGTGCACGTTCTCCAGCAGTTGTGCGCTCGACAGGACGATCTCGGCGTTGCGCAGACCGGCGTCCGGGCGTTCCACCACCTCGAACAGCGCCGGGGCGGTCACGGAGCCAACCTTGCCGGGGTCGATCCGGTAGGAGATGCCGTCATACTTCGGCTGCCCGGCGAAGGTCTCGACGACAGCATCGACGGCATCAGTCTGGTACTGCTGGACCTTGAACTGGAGCTTCATCGAGTGTCTTTCTTTCTGCAACCGGCGCTGTTCGTCGTCGCTGCTAGAAGGGTGTAGGCGGCCGGGATGCGTGTGCTCACGCTGATCCCGGGCCTCTGGCGGTACCGCTGGCGTCGTCATCCTTCTTGCGCGGGGGCTCGGACTGCACACTTTCGTCGCCTGCGTAAGAAAGCTCCCAGCGTGGTTTCGTGCGGGTGCCGCGGTTGACGATGACACCGTGGCGCCGCAGCTTCGTCAGGAGGTTCGTGATCTTGGTCGCCTTCTGCTGCTCGGTGAGCGCTTCGCTGAGCGCGGGCCGGAGCAGCGCCTCCACGTCGCTGCGGTTTGCGTGGCCCTGAACTCGGAGGAAGTCAGTCAGAAGCGCCGCGTAGTGCGCATCCGCCTGGGGTCGGGTACGGATGTAGTCAGCCATCGCTCCGGTCGCGGCAGCGACGCGAGGAGTGATCCGGCGATGGAGTTTGCGGCCCTCGATCAACCCGGCTCTGCGCAGGTGGCGGGCGGCCTTCTCACTGATGTCGAGCCTCTTCTGGACCCGATCCAGCGCAAGCACGTCTTCAAGCGGGAGATCGGTGCGGACCATGAGCAACTGAGAGTAGGACTCGTCGATCACAGCGCCCGGGATCGTGAGCTTCACCTCGCCGGTGGTGCTGAGATCGTAGTCCGGCAGCGGCAGGAAACGACGCACCTGATCCTGCACCATCCGATGGATTCCGTAGCCCATCTGGTCAATGAGGTTCAGTTCCGTCATTGCCTCCACCAGGAACGGGCTGCGGTACTGACGCGGGGTGCGTTCGTCAAGCGCATAGTCGTCGGGCGCACCGTCGAAGAACTCGCCCACACTCTCGAAGACGATGCGGTCGGCGTGCTCGGTGACGACGATGCGAGAGTTCCGCGTGTAGTCCTGGTGCGCGATGCAGTTGTAGAGCGCTTCGAGCAGGCTCCGTTCGTCGTACTTGCTGATCTCTCGATAGATCAGTTCGTCAGGGGGCAGGAGCCGGAGCTGCACGTTACGGATACGCTTCGCCAGCGCCGTGGTGTTCAGCAAGAACGGCAGCCGGAAGTGCTCGTGTGCTCGCTGTTCGCCAACCAGCTTCCACGTCATCTGCGCGGGGTGGGGCGTCAGTAGATGCGTTGAGGTATCGGCCCCGAGCAGGAGAAGCGCGGCCCGGGTGATCTGGCCGTCGCGGGTCAACCGGGCCTTGGCCAGAAAGGTCGCGTCGTCCCATGCGTCGATGTCGGCAGCAGGGATACGAGACGTGTACCGCTCGGTGAACCCCTGACGTGCGCGGGTGATCGCCGCAGGATCGAGATGAGCGAGCGTGGCCTCAGGAACGACAACCGCGGACCAGTCCGCGCCAATGGTCTGCCGGCGAATCTCATCCAGTTTGTCCAGTGACAGCGGCACCAGGCTTTCACCCGCACGGGCACGGTAGTCACCCTTCCATGAGATCGGGATACCGCGGGGTGCCGCCGGCACCTCCAGCAGCACCACGCGCCTGCCGGAGTGCATGACTTCGTAGACCTCGCGGACTGTCAGCCCCTGGTCGATCGACTGATGGATGTGATGCTTCAACGCCTGACGCTGCTGCACGTCGAGGAGATGCGACGTGCCGACGACCTCGCGAGCGTTCGAGATGCCGAACACGAGCCACCCCGACGCGAGGCCGCGCAGGTTGGCCTCGTTGCTCAGCGCCGAGACGTACTCACCGGTCTTGTCAGCCGAGAACTGACGTGTAGCCTCCTTGAACTCGACAACCTCGTTCTCCCAACCAGCCAACAGCCGGTCGAGGAGTCCGGTGAGTTCGTCGCTCGTCAAGGTCATGTCGTTCCTCAGATAGTCCGTACCTCAGTCGCGGGCGATACCTCGCGGAACACCTGCTCCGCGTTGATCCGTGCGGCGTCGGAAGCGAAGGCATCGTCACGGAATACCGCGCGTAGTGGCCCGCGCTCTGCGATCCCCCGCACGACCTCGGGAGTCACAGACTCCGCGAAACACGCGACCAGCGCATCGGCATCAACAGAAAGTATCTCTCGGCCATCTATGTGCTCGCGCGTCATTGGTAGCGACAGCTCAAGTCCCCAGTCAAGGAGCACTTGGAACAATAGATCCTCACCGGAACGGTCCGGCTTGATACTCGGCGCCAGATCGTCGAGACCAAGCTGTTCTGTGTCATCCGCACTTTTCCGCACATCTGCCCTGCTGCTGCTATCGACGCGTAGGGAGCGGAAACCAAGATCAAACCCGGCACTGACAAGACCAGCTCTGTCGTCAATTCCGAGGGCCGTACGCCGGATTCGTTCTCGGGAAAGGTCTGCAATGTTCCTGAGACCGATGCGACCAGCGGCCCCTCGCTCGGGAATCGGCTCAGGCAGTTGGACCATTACGAACCGGCGATTACCGCCGTCCTCTGCATTCAGTTTCATCGTCGCAGCCGCAGACGACCCGGACCCAGCAAACAAATCCATGACCAGATCTTCGTTATGAACGGAAGTCGCCTGGCGAATCAAGAATGTCAACAACTCCAGCGGCTTGGGAAAGTCGAATACCTTCTCGCCCCCAAAGAGGGCCATCAATGACTTCGTTGCATTTTCAGTCGAGTACCAACCCAAGCTGGTAACGAACGCCTTACGGTCGTTGACATAGGAGTCGATGAACTTCTTCTGTCGAGGTGTCCCATCCGGAGAGTCCGGAAAGAGAACCAAGCCATCAGCAACCATCTCGGCAACTCGACTGCGAGAAAACGCCCAGTTCGCATGGAACTCATTCCCTGTCCTGGGGTCACTGATCGTGAAGAAGTTGTCTTGTGCCCCAGTTGCTTTCATGCTTTCTGAACGCCAGAGACCCCGGGGGTCGCCGTCCGGATTGGAGAAATCGGCTTCGTTACGATCTAGCCCCTGGAACCGCACACTGTCGACGGTCCGTGCGTATACGACGATGTACTCATGATTCGACATTAGAAGCGTCTTCGGAGGAACTCCGCGGGCGGCGTTCTTAGTCGTCCATACGAACTGTGCGACGAAGTTCTGCCTGCCAAACACCTCGTCACAGACAAGGCGGAGGTTGGACACCTCGTTGTCATCTATTGAGATTGCTATGATGCCTGATTCGTCGAGCAATTTTCTTGCCAGCTTCAATCGCGGGTACATCATGCTGAGCCAGTCTGAGTGAAAGCGACCGTTTGCCTCGGTATTCGCGACGAGGCGGTCTCCTGTTTCTGATCTCTGGCCGGACCTGGCGAGGTAGTCGGCGCTGGTTTCTGCGAAGTCATCCTCGTAGACAAAATCATTGCCGGTGTTGTAGGGCGGGTCGATGTAGATCAGTTTCACCTTGCCGAGGTATGACTCCTGCAGCAACTTGAGCGCGTCCAGGTTGTCGCCCTCAACGAAGAGGTTCTTGGTAGTGTCGAAGTTCACCGACTCCTCGCGAACGGGCCTGAGGGTCTTGGCGATCGGCGCGTTCGCCGCAAAGGCTGCCGCGCGCTTGCCGGGCCAATCGAGGCGGTACCGCTCCTGCGGCCCCTCGACGATGTGATCAGAAAGTTCTTGGCGCAGCAGGTCGAAATCGACTGCTCTCTTGGGGTTACCGTCGGCGTCTAGGCTCTCGGTCATGACGTTGGGGAACAGCTCGGCGATCTTGTCGATATTGGCCTGCGTGAGGTCGGGTGATGTCATGCGTAGTCTCTCCACGGGCTATCTCTGCTGTTCCAGTTCGTGTTGTTTCGTCTTGAGCGTACGGCGTAGCTCGACCTTGCGGTTGAACTGTGGCTCTGTTCGGAGCTTGTGCTCCAAGGCTGCGATCTCTCGTTCGAGCTTGCGCACCGTGGCCAGCCTGTCGGCGACGTCTGACATTTCTTCGCCTGGCCGGGCGGTGATCGGCGTCAGCGGTTGCAGCAGCGCGGCGTAGAGCGCGGGCAGATTGATCGCCGTGGGCAGGGGCTGGCGTTGCGCGTCTCCCGGCTGCCAGCCGGTTGAGTAGTAGGCGCTGAGCTTGGGAGCCCCGGCTCCGAGCTGCTTGTGTGCGGCCACGGTCCGCACCTCGGGCTGCTCGGCAGTGCTGCGAGTGATCTCGAAGATGATCGGGAACGGGATGGCTCTGTCGATGGTGTTGAGGACGGCCTCGCCGACGTCATCGGTCTTTGCGTCCAGCGTTAAGACCTGCACCTCGGGCACGGCTGAGGTCTCGGGAAGGTTGATGGTGGACTCGGCGAGCTTGTAGGACCAAGTGATGCGTGCAAGTTCAGAGACGAACTTCTCACGAACTGTAGCGTTGACGGCGCCGTGCTCGTAGAATTTCTCTTTGGGCACTCGTCTGCCGAACTTGGCTGCTTCGGGCCAGCGGTAGAGGATGTCAGTCATCGGCACCGCCTTCGGCGGGGTCCACGACGGCGACGAACGCGGTCAGCTCGAAATCGTCCAGGCCAGCGATGGTCTGGGTCAGGGCGGTGATGCTGCCTCCGGTGAAGAGGCTGTCGATGTCGCGTTCTTCGGTGACATCGATCATGGAGTGGATCGCGTCGGTGAGCAGGGCGGAGTACTTGCTCATCTGCGCTCCCTCACTGGTCGCGGCGTTGAACGCGGCGACGACATCAGTGATGGGCTCTTCGTGGGGGCGACAGCCGGCGCGGAGCAGGTCGAGGAGGTGTTTGGCTTCGGTGTGGTTCACGATGACCTCGCCCTGATTGTCGAGATAGACCAGGTAGTGCGGGTGGAGCCGGTTGCCTCGGTTGATGTGCTCGTCGGCGGCGACGCTCCGGAGAGCGAAGATCACGCCAGGGCGTAGCCCCTTGCTGGGGTCGGACGGGATCACAGCATGCAGCCCCCGCGGGGCCGTGCTCAGGTCTCCGCTGTCCTTGATGTAGCCAAGTAGGTCCATGCGGAAATCGTTGAGCCCAAGGTCTGTGATCGAGACGCCGGTTCGGACATCTTCGAGTTCGATGACCTCGTCTTGGAGTTTGCGTAGCTGTTCCTTGCGGAAGGCGGCGTCGGAGTCTTCGAGGGTGAGGACGTTGTCATCGGCAGTGCTGGCGAGGTCGGCGATGACCATGCGGTTCTCGACGCGTTCCTTGAGGTTGATGTACTCGTCGAGGGAGATGTCGGGCCAGAAGTTCACGAGCTGAATCTGGCTGTTGGTGGAGCCGATGCGGTCGATGCGTCCGAAACGCTGGATGATGCGCACGGGGTTCCAGTGGATGTCGTAGTTGATCAGGTAGTCGCAGTCTTGGAGGTTCTGGCCCTCGCTGATCACGTCGGTTCCGATGAGCACGTCCAGTTCGCGCGTTTCTCGGGGCATCGTGAGGTGGCGCTGTTTCGAGTGAGGTGAGAACAGTGACAAGACCTGTTGGAAATCGAAGCCTACTCCCAGGGTCGTCTTCGCACCATGGCTGCCTCCCGTGATGACAGCTATGTCAAGGCCGACCTTGGCGAGTGTGGGGGCGAGTTCTCGGTAGAGGTAGTCGGCGGTGTCAGCGAACGCGGAGAACACCAGCACCTTGCGGTTGCCCTTGTTGATCGGGTGCCGGGCTTTGTCCGCAATCAGCTGCTTGAGTCTGGCCAGCTTGAGGTCATGCTCGGACGTGATCTTGCGCATCTCGCCGAGGAGATCCTTGAGGATCTCGCGGTCGTGGCGCAGGTCGCGCTGCCAGGACTCGATGTCGAGGTCATCGAGGTCGATCTTGATCTTCTCACCAAAGGACAGCGCCTCGATGTTCGCGTCGTCCTCGTCGTCGACATCGAAGTCGAGCCCGGCGGGCTCCGGGCCCAGGTCTGCGAGGTCGTCGGCATGGTTGCTGATCCGACCCAGCGTGTGAGTGACGGAGTCCTCGATCTTCGCCAGGGTAAGTCGGAAGGCATCAACTGAGCTCTCCAGGCGTTTGAGCAGATTGACGGTCATGAGCTTCTTCAAGCCCTGTTCACGACCTGCCTGTCCGAGGTTGGAGCGGGCGCTCCCTGCGGTGACATTGTAGCGGTCTTCGTACTTGGAGCGACGACTCGGGAACACGTACGCGAGCGGGGTGTAGACGGCCTGGGTCAGTGCCTGAAGCTGCTCGAAGATGTCATTGAAACCGGGGACCTCCGGCAGGTCCGTGAGCGGCTCGCGAATGGACAGGGGTGGGCGTCGCTCCGGAAAGGCGCCGATCTCGGTGGTGTCGTAGAAGGCTTGGATGTGCTTGCGTGATCGGGCGATGGTGACGGAGTCGAGCAGCTCGAAGAAGTTGAAGTCGAGCATCTGGAGGATGCGGTCGGTGGTGCGATGCTCGGTGTCGAGTTTGGACCACTCATTGAACACGCGCTGGGCGTCAGAGAACACCTTCTCGACCGTGGTGGACAAACTCAGGTGTTGGGCGAGATTCTCTGACTCGCCCTCGTAGGCGAGTTGGAGCTGGTTCTTGAGGTCGTTGAAACGGTTTTTCACCGGGGTGGCTGAGAGCATCAGCACCTTGGTCTTGACTCCCTCGCGGATGACCTGGCGCATGAGGCGCTGGTAGCGCGACTCCTTCTCCTCGGCGTAGTCGGCGTTGCGGAAGTTGTGGGACTCGTCGATCACGACGAGGTCGTAGTTGCCCCAGCTGATCCGATCCAGCCGCAGGCCGAGCGACTCACCCTTGGTGCGCGCCAGATCAGTGTGGGCGAGCACGTCGTAGTTGAAGCGGTCGGAGGCGAAGATGTTGGTCGTGAGGTTGGCGTTGTAGTTCGTCCAGTTCTCGGCGAGTTTCTTCGGGCACAGCACCAGTACTGACTTGTTACGCAACTCGTAGTACTTTATGACCGCGAGCGCAGTGAACGTCTTTCCCAGACCAACGGAGTCGGCGAGGATGCAGCCGTTGTAGGTCTCCAACTTGTTGATGATGCCCGTCGCTGCGTCGCGCTGGAAGTTGTACAGGTTCTGCCAGACTTTCGTCTCCGGGTAGCCCGTGCGGTCGTTCGGTAAGACGTCCTCGTTGATGTAGTCGAGGAACTCTGCAAACAGGTTGTAGAGGATCAGGAAGTAGATGCGTGCCGGGGAATTCTCGGTGTACACACTGGCGATATGGTCATGGACGGCCTGCGTGACGTCGCTGACCTGCTGAGGGTTGTTCCAGATCTGGTCGAACAGATGCAGGTACTGCTCGGTCATCGGAGCTTCGTCGAGTCGGTTCACGAAACTGGAGACGGCGTTGCCCCGCTCGTAGCCGAGATCGGCGGTGGTGAATCCCTGGAGTTGAGTGTAGGCGGCCCTGTCGTCTATCACCGCGAACTGCTGCATCGGGTTACCCGTAGCATTCGAGCGGAAGGTGACCTTCCTGCGAACCCAGTCCGCGCACTCCCGGGCGATCGCGCGCTGGGTGAGCTTGTTGCGCAGCCTGATCTCGAACTCGGAACCGGCAAGGCTTGACTCAGCCTGACCGCCGTAGATGAAGAACTCGCGGCGCTCTTTGCGGAGCTTATCTGAGACCTTCTCAGTCACAAACGACGGTGAGGTGAAGATGAACTCCAGCTCGGAGACCTTCTCCAGCTCCTTGCGGAGCGCCTCGAACGCGAAGATTGAGAATGTCGATGCGGCGATACGGACCTTCGAGCCTGGCGCGATCTCGTTCTTGAGGTCGTCGCCCAGGAGGTCGCTGACGTTGTTGATGATCCGCATGCGACTACTCGACAACCTCGTCGCGCATCGAGGCCGAAGCGTCGTCTCGGCGCACCCAATCGTCAATCTCGCTGGCTTGGAACTTCCAGAGGCGCCCGACCTTGTGGGCGGGCGTGGCCCTCTTGGCGGTCCAGGTGTAGACGGCGCCATTTGTGATCCCGAGGTGGGCGACGATGTCGTCTGCGGACAGCCACGACTCAGCCACGTTGGTCCTCCCTCGCTCAATGGCCCAAACAAGGCCAACACCCCCGATGATCACCCCCGATGATACCGGCGGAGGTACGGCTTGAGTTGGGTTTGTCCGGGCATGACCGGATGAAGTAAGTGTCGAGCGGAGTCTCTCCTCGGGCCGCCAACCCGAGACGCGCGCTCCGAGCCAGGATGTGATCGTGGCCCGCCAGCCACCAAGGTCAGTTTTCCACGAGAGCGTGTGCCCAACGGCGAACGTCTCCAACCCGACGAGGGCCGGGTGTGCGTCTCGGAGTATTTGTGAGAGCTGAATCGGCGCGGACTCATCCCGCGCGCCGTGCAGGATCAGTGCGGGCGGGGCTGGCGTGAGGACCTCACCCTGAAGGCGCCGGGTGCGCGCCCGGGCGTGAGGGTGGTCGCTTTGTCACTCGCCACCGATAGGTTCACCCCATGACCTGGGATGCTGACAAGTTCACAGGGCTGATCATGGAGCCGGACTCGATCGCCGACCTCCTCGCGCGGCTCACCGCCCTACCCGAGACCGACCGCACCTCCACGCGCCGGGCTTTCGGGAAGGCCCTGCCCGAACTGCGCCAGAGGCTGCGCGGCCCGAACGCGTGTGAACGACTCTCGCTGCTCGCGACCACCCTCGACTGCTCCGTCAAGCAGACCCTCGCGACGTTCACCCCGTGGTCGATGCCCCTGCTGGCCCGCGACGCGGCGGCCCGCGACTACGTCCTGACCCGGTTCCTGGCGCGCGGCCGCGACTGGACCGGCCGGCTCGTCGCCGCCGTGATGAAACGGCGGTCCATCGCCCGGTTCGCCGCTGCGCTGGTCGACCCGCTCGTCACCACCCACGAGCTGCCCCTACCCGCCGACGCCGGCTACCTGGAGGACTGGCTGAGGCACTGCTTCCTGCCCCGCCCCGGGGTGCGGTGGACGGAACAGTTCCTGATCGCCTGCACCGCCCAGAACGCGTTCCGGTTCCAGACCAATTTCTGGGCGGACGAGACCAGGGCCGGCGACGTCCGCACCCGTGTCGCGCAGCTCCGCGACCTCGGCGAATTCGACGACGCGACCGTGAGCAGGGCGCTGATCCAGATCCTTGAGCGCGGCGACAACCGCAACGCGCAGCGCGGTGCCCTGGACTGGCTCATCGGGCTGGGTCTGGCCCCGCAGCTCTGGGAGGAACGCGCCCGCCTGATCGCCGCCCTCCCCTCCGTCCAGCCCAACGTCCTGGCCCGCGTCCTGGATGCGCTGATCCGACCCGGAACCACGCCCGGCGAACTGGCGGACATCGCCGTCGCGGTGCTGCCCCGGCAGGAGAAACAACCCCGCCGCGACGTGCTGCGGGCGTTGTCGCGGGTGGGATCACCGACACCGGAGCTGCTGGAGACGGTTCGGTTCATCGCATCCGGGCAGGATTCCGTCGCGGCCGGGCTGGCCCATTCGCTGCTCGACGGCTGGGGCGAGTCGAGGCCCGAGGCCGAGGTCTCCGGTCTGTGGTGTAACCCCTCCGGCCCGGACCCCGGCCCGCTCCCCGAGTTCACCGATCCGGCGCTGGTGCTCGACGACCTCACCCTCACCGACGTGCTGACCAAGGCCTTGAAGCCCTACCAGGACGACGCCACCGGGGACGAGCACGCCCTGGCGTGTTTCGTCGCGACGGCACACGCCAGGGGTCGCGAGGTCGTGACGGCGGCCTTCGAGAACCTGGGCAGGTTTGAACCCAGCACGCTGTTGCAGGAGGCGCTGGCCCGGTTCCTGGGACGCCCAGTGAACAAGTCGTGGCGGCTGGCGCATGAGTCCCGGCTGTCGAGGCTGGCGACCGCCCGGGTCACGGCGGCGCTGGAGCGTCTCGGCGACCTGCCGTGCCTGCTCGCGACCCCGAGCCACAGCGCGTTGCGCATCTCCTGGGAGGTTTTCACCGACCGCGCCCGCCGGTACCGCGACGCGGGCCTGGAGCTGGGCGCCGTGGATGTCGCGGCCGCCCTGACCCGGCTCGACGGCCCCATCCCCGAGGACCTCACGGACCTCGAGCAGCCCGTCGGGGAGGCCGGGGTTTCACTGTCCGAGGTGCTCGCAGCATGGCGCGACCACCCGGCACCGCCCGCCGGACTCGCCCCGGCCGAGGACGGGTCCTCGTTCCTCGATGCCCGGGTCGTCGGCGGGGAACCGCTCGCCTTCGAGCTGCTGGGGCTGCCGCCGGCCGACCAGCCCGCGGAACCGGCCACCCACTGGACCAGCTCGGAGCGCCCGTTCGCCCTCCAGCTGTTCCCCACGTTCCCGGCCGTCCCGGCCTTGCAGGCCCTGCAGGTGTTGACCGGCGCCGAGGGAAACCGGGGATGGCAGGCCCTGCGGGTGTTGCAGAGGTTCGCCGGAACGGCCCGGTCGTTCGGGCCGGTGCCGTCGCTGGCGGTCATCGGGGCGTGCGCACAGCTGCCTCCCGACGCCTGGGACGAGGCCGCCGTTCTCCTGATCGACGCCTGGAACGACGGCCGTCTGCTGCCCGGCGACCTCGTCGCGGCCTGGCGGAACCCGTGGCGGACCCGCATGAAAACCCCGCCCCACCGGCTGGTGAAGACCCTCGACCACATCGCGGGCACGGGCGGCCTCGCCCTCGTGTGGCCGCTGCTGGTGGAGGTGTGCGAGGAACTGGCGGGATTGAAACAGGTCCCCGCCTCTGCGCTCGGCCTGCTGGAGGCGGTGCTGCACCACCTCCCGGAGGTGCGGGCCGCGGGAATCGCCGTCGACCTGCCGAACGTCGCCGCACTGGCCGCCCGGAAGGGCAACAGCAAGGCGGTGACGGTCGCGAGGCGAATCGTCGAGCTTCAGAGGTCCTGAGGATTCACCGGTCGGTGCGACCACGCAACACCCCCACGGTTCACCCCCGTGATCCTCCACAGCAGGCGCTGCTGCCATGACCCCATGGCACTGCTCACGCATTCAATGAAGCTTATTCACGGGCGGTGCATCGACTAGCGAAACCCCTAGCCAGAGCGCGCTTGAGGATGGCTATGAATAAGCCTCAATTAGACCTGTTCTCGTCGCTTTTCATGAAACATGTAGGCGGTGTCATAGGGTCGTGGCAACAGGGTGCCATCGCTGAAGAGCTTGGGTGGATGTCCCAGAACAGCCCCAGGAATGGCCCAACTCCACGCGAAGCACACGAACGCCAAACTCGTTGCTTCCACCACTTGACACCAAGGCACCGCATGGAATGACAATGATCCCCTGCTGGCGGCAACAGGAATTCATGGGACATTGCACATCCTCGACCCTGTATCCGGGCATCACACCGGGGCAGCCATCCAAGGTCATGGCCTTCTTCCGGCCCGTGCACTCACACCCTTCAAACAAGACGAGAAAACCCTGCTGGTCTCCATCGGCGAAGACGACATGATCCAGTTCTGGGATCCGACAACGCAGGAGTCCTTGAGCCGGCCAATGTTTGGAAATATCCATGGCGGAAATGGCATCGTTTTCTTCGCCGGGCCAGAGAACCACTGTCTGATGGCAACAGCCAACAATGACGACACGGTACGGATTTGGGATCCCGTCTTTCACCTCACCCAGGACAAGCCGCACCCACTCACCGAGGTGCCCCGCAATGCCTCCTTCCCGTGTGACGAGACCATCGAGGCCACCGAGAGTCGCCAAGCCTATGCGTCTTTGAGCATCCATCCCGACCAGATCAAAGAGACGGCCGCCTTCACCACCCACGAAGGCGCGGCCAGGATCGCCGCCGTCACCGATGATCACTTCCTCACCATCTGGGACCCCGCAACCGGTGAACGCCTCCATGCCGCCGCTCTGTACGAGTACGTGACCAACCCGAGCGAATTCACTGCGTTCCTGTCACTCGACGTCCTACCAACTGCCGACGAGCAGCCCCGTCTGGTCACGGGCGACAACCACAACCACCTGCGCATCTGGGACGAGCAGGCCGGCCAACTTCAGGATCTGGACCTCGGCAGCCACATGCTCTCACTCTGGAAAGCAGCAGCCCTACCCGACGGCACCATCGGCATCGAGTTCGAGGACGGCTGGGCCATCATCCAACTCCCGGACCCCCATCCCGTTGATTGAGGTATCCGCCAGTACCAAATGCCAAGTGCCGAGAACAACGAATAAACGAATAGCCGTGTGGAACGCAATGGCGGCAAGGACCACTCCGGAGGCAGCATGCCGGCTCATGCGGCAGAAGACCTGGTGGCGTGCCACACCTCGTCCACCGTCCACACAACCCATGGCAGTTCAGTCACCCACCGCCGATAGGTTCATTCCATGACCTGGAATGCCGACGCCCTGGCCGCTCTGCTCACCGAGCCGGAGTCGTTCAAGGACCTCGTCACCGTCCTCGACGATCTCACCGAGGCCGACCGCTCGGCGATCCGGAAGGCCCTCGGCAGGGCCCTTCCCGCCCTGCGGCGACGCATGGAGGAGGTTCGTGCGGGCGGCCAGCGTCTGATCCTGCTGGCGGCGGCGGTCGGCGCCACCCCCGCGCAGTGCGCCACCGTCTTCTTCCCCTGGGATGTCTGGCAACTGATGCGGTTGCCCATCACCCGCGACCGGCTGCTCCCCTGGTTGGTCAGCAACGGTCCGGACTGGGCCGGCGATCTCATCACGCGCCTACTGAAACGCCGCAGCACCGACGGGACCTACACCGAGCTGATCGACGAACTCGTTCTCGCCCTCGACCTGCCGATTCCCGACGATCCCGGTTTCCTGACGGGCTGGGCGAAGGGAAACGGCTCCTCCCCCAGACCGGGACGCCGCTGGGAAGAGCACCTCGTCGCCGCCTGCGCCGCCCCGAACGCCTTCGGCCAGTACCTCATCGCCGATCAGCGCCCCCAGGTCCAGGCTCGGATCCGGGAGGCCGTCGCGGATCTGCGGGTGACCGAACCCACCGACGACGAGGCCCTGCTGCTGGCGCTCCTCCAGGTGTTCGAACGCGGCGACAACCGCCCCTCGCAGCGGTTCGCCCTGATCCAGATCACTGGCCTGGGCCTGACCCCCCTGCTGGCAAAACACAGCGACCGATTCCTGGCGGCCCTGCCGAACGCCGATCCCGTCGTCGTGAAGTTCGCGGTCGAACAGCTGCTGCCCCTCGGCCTGGGCGACGACCAACTGACCACGCTGGCCCTGGACGTGCTGGCCCGCAAGGAGAAGGGCGTCAAACGCGCCGTCCTCAAGGCGCTGCGCACGGTGGACTACCCGTCGCAGGACCTGGTGGAGACGCTCACCGCGATCACCACCGACCCCGACTCCACCACCGCCGGACTGGCCCGGGAGCTCCTCGACGGCTGGGGCGCGACCGCCGGGCCCGCGGAGTCGCTGAGGCTGTGGCGCGACCCGCTCGGCATCCCGCCCGAGCCCCTCGACGACCTGGACCGGGTGCTGGACGAGGTGGAGTTCGACGAGCTGATCCACAGGCTGGACAGCGATGCCCCGGGGAACTGGGCACCCGTCGAGGCCTACGAACGCGGCCTGGCGGCGCTGGTCGCGTTGGGGTGGGCCGAGGGCCGCGACGCCGTCGTCAAGGTACTGCGCGACAAACTGACCCACGACGCGAACGCACACGGGGTGTGGAAGCAGCTGGTGCAGCGCTGGATGCAGCGGGTGACCGGCATGAAGGAACGAGGCAGGTCACCCCGGGGTGCGGCACTCACGCGGGTCGCGATTCGACGCTGCAACGATGTCCTGGACGCCATCGGGCGGATACCGTGCCTGTTGTCCGCTCCCACCCACAAGAACAATCGGGTTGCCTGGGAGAGGTTCCGGGACCGGCTGCGCCGCTGTGCCGAGAAAGGCGCGGAGGTGCTGCCCATCGACCTGTTCGTCGCCCTGGGACGGATCGACCGCGCCAGTGCCGCGCCCTGCGACCTGCCGGGACGCGTCGCCGGGGGACGAACCGTGCAGGAGGTCGTCGATCTCTGGCTGGAAACCCCCGCCGAACCGGGCCGGATGAGTTTCGTTCCCCCCACCAGCGACCCCGGAAACGAGCAGCGCGACCAGCCCTGCCACAGGGTGCGCATGGAAGGCGACGAACCCGTGGTCGCGAGGATTCTCGGGGTCGCGGGACCGTGGGACGAGACACACCGGGCACCGGGGCGCAGCGGGGAACACAGCATCGGCAGCACCCTGCTTCCGGCACACCCCATGTGGGCAACCACTGCCGCCCAGGTGAACCTGCCCTTCGGCAGCAGTTCCGGTTGGGAGATCACCGAGGCGGTCGCATCCGTGCTCCACGTGGACCCGCCCATGGCTCTCCTCGCCTTCGTCTTCGCGAGCGGGGCCTCTCCGCAGGGTCGCGACGAGATCGCGGGGGCGCTGCTGGCGGCGTGGGACGAGTCCCGGTTGGGCCCGGAGGTGCTCGTCGCGGCCTGGGAAAGTTCGTGGCGCAGGGAGTGGCGGGAGGACATCGCCCCCGTGAAGGTGGCGGCGATGCTCGCGAGCATCGCGGAGGCCGGCGGCCTGGCCCTGGCGTGGCCGCTGCTGACGAGTATCTCGGAGGAGCTGGCCGGGGCGGAGAAGCTCCCCACCGGGGTCGCGACCGTGCTGGAATCGGTGCTCCATCTCCTGCCGGAGGTGCCCGGGAAGCCGGACCTGCCCAACATCGCGGCGCTGGCCGCGCGGAAGGGCGGCAGCAAGGCAGTGAGGGTGGCGCGGCGGATCGTCGCCGCTGAGTGATCCGCAGGAAACCCCGGTTCTGCAGCACTCGTCGAGATGAGCAGGTCACACGGCGCCACGAGTCCGAAGCTGGTCAGTGAGGTTGCCTCAGCTAGCTTGGCGCCGACCGCGGTAGTGCAGACGCGAAAAGACATGTGGCCTTGGCCTTGCGCAATTAATCACTGGGGTGTGGATGCGAAAACGGAATCAATGAAGCGGGCGACGAAGGTGACCTGGTCGGCGAGCTGGGCTTCGCAGACCTCTTCGAGATGCTCTTTGCGCCGCCAAGCGGCCCACTTGGCCTGTTCGGTGGCGCCATGGCCCTTCAAATGAGGGCCGACAGGTTCGAGGGTCACGCCACGGTAGCGGGCGACGGCTTCGGCGGATCGTCGCAGCTCGTGAGGGTCGAAGCCTTGACCGCAGAGTTGGACGATGTCGACGTAGTCGCGCCATCTGGTGCTGGTGATGCCGCGCTCCAGGATGGTGACAGCCTTCTCGGCGATGGCTGTCTCGGCCGCATATCCCAGTAGCTGCAATGGCTCACCGAGTACTCGTTCGATCGAGACGAGGCAAGGTGCTGGAATGATGGGATCTCCTGTGGAGACGTCCCATGCCGAGGTGCCCCTCCACGGTCCGATGGATGCTTTCACACGTACCCGGTAGCCGGGGTAGTCGGCATGTTCCCGAATCTCCTGGACGCTGATGCTGCTGATGTCGAAGGTGACCCCGTCGTCGGATAACGCCTCGGCGAGTTCGGTCACGACGACTGTGAGGTGTTCGGGAGTGACATCGGCGTTGATCGCGTTCGCATCGACGTCCTTGGTGGGACGACGAACGCCGTACGCGGCGAGCAGGATTCCGCCCTTGAGCACGAAGTCATCCCCGTGCTCGCTGCGGACGAGGCGGTCCAGGAAGGACTCGAGTAGGTGTCGAACCAGGTATTCCTGGGTGGGTGCCGGCCCTCCGGTTCTGCTCGCAGTGGATCGGGCCTTGGACTGGAGGATGGTGAAGACTTCTTCGCCGCGCGTCATGACAGCGTCTCCAGGGCGTGAAGGAGCGGAGTCCTGGCTCGGGGGAGCTGCAGGGCGATCCGCATCAGGGTGTTGGGTTTCCCGCCGCGGCGCAGCCATTCCTTGAGGGCGTCTCGTGCGCTCTCGTAGCCGAGCTGGCCGCGCAGGCGGAACGCGTCCGCGATGCAGCGTTCGGGGGAGTAGATCCCGATCGATAGGTCCGTACCTTCGATGGGGATCTCGTCGCGACCGAGGTCGAAGGTGGCGGCATCGAACTGGTGCCAGGTGATCGCGTGCTCGGTTGCGGGGGAGCGCCCGCCACGGGGGATCGCGACATCGAGAGTGTCAGGAATGGCGTCGGTCAGGTCATGGTGGGCGAGCGCAGAAGTGAGGCAGATCGTTGCGTCGGATCGCCGGGTCGCGGCTTCGACCAGGCCCCAGTCCATGGCCGGCGCGTCCGCGGGGAGGTAGATGCCGCGTGCGACCCGGGTCAGGCCGCCAGCGCAGGCTGCCCGGTAGAGGCCGGAGCGGGACAGTCCGGCACGGTCAGCGGTTGACGGGGTGATCGGTGTCATGGCCTCACCTCAACTCGGGCGGCACGAAATGTCTACAGCTAATAATAGCTGATTGCGTTTCGTTCCACTCTGGTGTCGAAGTGAAGAGAATCAAAACGCTCCCCTGTGAGTTGACAGGGCGGTTTTGGTGCCGGGGCGTGACTCGTCTGGGCTGTCGGTACTGATGGGCCGAGATGTAGGTTGTGGGCTCGCCGGGTGATGCGGTGTCGGTACATTCGCCCTTGCAGGTCAGCGCCTCCATCCCAACACGAAAAACCTCTTTCGGACGCCGCAAACCGCATTGAGTACCGCACAACCGGGAAGTCGCGGGCGGAGTGTCCTCAGAAGTCGATGTCGAAGTCGATTCCGTCCAGGAAATCCCCCAGATCGAAGCCCTCGAACAGGCCGCCGATGCCGTCGAACAGGCCGTCGGCGCCGTCGAGGAGATCCGAGGCGAGCAACTGGAACACCAGCTCCCCCGCCACGTCGGCGCCGACGTCGATCCAGTCGAAGTCCCATTCGACGTTTCGTTCGATGGCGAGTTCGCGGAAAACCTTGACCCAGTGGTCGGCGACCCCGAAGACCATCGCGTAGGGCAGGTAGCGACTGAAGGTGTTCGCCGCCTCCTCGAAGCGGATCTGCCCGGCCTCGGCGGTCGCGAGGTACTGCCTGAACCCGAGGGCCTGGATGCGCGTGGCCGTGCCCGCGCCGGTGCGGGGCACGCGACGTCTCGGCCCGAAGGCGGCGGCGACTCCCGTCGCGACGAACAGGGCGGCGGCCAGCAGGCCCGCGGTGTCCCCTCCGGCCATCACCAGCGCGGCGAAACCCGCCACCGCCCCGGCCGCCACGCGCCAGAACCTGTGACGCCGGCCGCCCGGGTTCGGGTTCTGCCGGTACCAGCCGCGGCGGCTGGCCTCCTCGTAGATGTCGGCGGTGAGCTGCCGGAACACCTTCTTGTGCCTGCGCACCAGCTCCGACATCCGCGTCGCCCGCCCCCGCGGGAAGACCCCCTGCAGGAACGTCCTCTCGTAGCGCATCAGGTTGGAGCGGGGCCCGTCGACGGGGTGCAGCAGCCAGTCCTTCCCGCGTCGCCCGCCCTTGCCGTCGTCGAGCACCTCGATGCGCAGGAACCCGCGGGCTGCGAGATCGACGATGGTCGCGGTGAGGTCGCGGGGATCCACCACCCCGTCGATGACCATCCCGATCAGCCCCGGGGTGACGTCGCGCGGCGGGGTGAAGGCGACGGGGAAGGGACCCTTGTACTCGGTGGACCGGAGCCGCCTGGTGGGGGTCGTCTTCCGTTCCTCCCGCGACGGCAGGACACCGGGCGTCAGGCCGTCGTAGATCTCGTCGTGCGAGGCGAGGATCCGCCTGAGGAGCAGCACCACCGACCCCAGGAACACGACCATCGCCACCGCGAACACCATCCAACCCATGGAAAAAGTTTCCCGCACCCGTGGACGGTCTGGCGACAGACAAGCTCCACAAGTCCTCTTGAGTACAAAAATTTGCTTGTGTATGGTGGTCTCCATGACCGCCGAACCCGCGACCATCGATCTCGCCTTGAGAGCTCTCGCCGACGGGAATCGTCGCGCCATCCTGCGTGCCATCCGCTCGGAACCCCTTCAGGTCGGATCGGTTGCGGAGAAGGTCGGACTGTCCCAACAGGCGGCCTCCCACCACTTGGGGGTGTTGCGTCGCGCCGGCCTGGCAACCAGCACTCGGAACGCGACCCGGCATCTCTACGTCCTGAACACTGACGGCCTGGCGGCGGTGCGTTCATATCTCGATGGTTTCTGGCCCACCAAGCTGGCGGCCCTGAAAGCAGCTGCGGAAGAGGCCCACCATGGCTGAATTCACCGACTCGGTGGACATCGACGCTCCCCCGCACATCGTTTTCGGCTTCCTCACCACGGAAGCAGGCCTGACCTCCTGGATGGGCCAGTACGCCCATCTGGAACCGCACCCCGGCGGGGAATTCTCGGTAAGTATCGCTGGTCATCCGGTTCGTGGTCAGTACCTGCACGTCGAACCGTATTCGCGAGTGATCGTCTCCTGGGGTTTCGCAGGGAGCGACGTGCTACCGCCGGGAGCCTCCACCGTCGAATTCCGGCTGATCGAGATCAACGGCGGAACCCGCGTGGAAATCACCCACTCGGACCTGCCCGACAGCGAGGTTCCCGGTCACACCAAGGGCTGGAACCATTTCCTGCCCCGCCTGCACCAGACATCCCGGGGCACGCCACCGGGTCCCGATTTCTGGAGCCCCGGTGATCATCCACCCGATCGAGGAGCATCATCCATGACCGAACCACTCGACATCGTCAACCGCTATCACCGCGCTTGGACCAGCGGGGACATCGAATCCGCAATGAAACTGGTCGCGGACGACATCACGTGCCGGGCTCCCGGCGTCGATCTCACGGGCAAGGCCCAGTACCGCGAGTTCATCGCGGGATTCGCCCCGAACCTCACCGGCCTGGTCGACATCGCCAGTTTCTCCGACGGAAACCGCGTCGCCCTGTTCTACTACCCACAGACGGCCATCACCGACATCGCCCCCGCCGCGGAATGCTTCACCGTCGAGGACGGCCTGATCACGGGCAGTGTTCTCGTCTTCGACAGGCTCTCCTTCGCCTCGCCGAGCGCACCATGACCGACCCCAAAGCAGCGCAGACCGAGCTCGTCGCCCGGCTCCACGGGATCCTGGACGACGAACCCACCACCCGCGTGGTCCCGATGTTCGGGTCGCGTGCCTTCATGGTGCGCGACAAGATGGTGTGCTGCGCCCTCAAGGGCGGGCACCTGCTGGCCCACGCCGACCCCGCCGAGGATGCGAAGCTTGCCGGGGAACCCGGCGCCTCGCCCGCCGAGATGGGCCCGGGGCGCGAGATGGGTCCCGGCTGGATCCAGGTGTCGGCGGATGCGATCGCCGACGACGACCGCCTGCGTTTCTGGGTCGATGCGTGCATGGCGTTCAACCGCGCCCAGACCTTGTGAGCGACGCAACCGGACCGCTCTCGACGCCCGCCGCTCGGGTCTTCTACACTCGTTGCCACGGCGTGTAGCTCAGTAGTAGAGCACCGGGCTATGGACCCGGAAGGCGCAGGGGCAGCACCTGCCACGCCGGCCAGGTTCGTGTCGCCGCCCGGAGGGACATCGTGAGTCAGTACGCCCACCACCAGCTCCTGCAGGCGATGCACACCGCCGCCGACCACCCCGACCCGGCCGTCCGGGAGGCCGCCCTGGAGCGGGTGAAACGATGGCAGCAGGTGATCGCCGGTGTGATGGACGGCACCCTGAGGATCGGCAGCCGCATGCCGCTCGTCGGGTTTCCCACCTGGGTGACCCCCAGGGTGGTGCGGGGCGGGTTCGCCACCGGCAAAGCAGCCGCCGCCATCCCGCCGGCCGAGGACGAGAGGCTCCGCGCCCAACAGCTGGGCATCAAGGTCACCCGCCGGGCGATCTTCGAATCGTGGCTGACCCCGGAGGGCCTGGCCGAGCTGGAGGTCCTGCTGGAAACCGGCGCCTACAACGTCGGTTTCCCGGAACACGCCGTCCTCCTGAGCGTCGCGGCCCTGCTGAGGCACGGCGCCCATGACTCCGCCCGGGCGCTGCTCGACGAGGTCTCGCCGCTGGCCGGGTCGCTGCGGTTCTCGCCGTATCCGGGAACGCCGTCGCCCCTGCGCCCGGACCAGGTGTCGCGGTGGACGGCCCGGCAGGTCGCGGGATCCCTAGAACGCGCCCGCGTCAATCCGCGGGTCGCGGCGGAGCGCGAGGCCCTGACCGTCTGGTTGCCGCTGACCGACCGGGTGGTCGCGTTCTGGGCGGGCATCGTCGAGGCGCCCGCCTTCGACGAGGGCCGTATCGACGAGGCCCGTGCGCTGATCGCCGACTACGACCGGGCGGCACAGCAGCACACCCGTTGCCGCAAGTACCGCCGGCCGGGCGAGAACCTGCCGATCCTGATCGACGCGCTGCGGCAGGTGATCGACGGGCGGCCGGGGGCCTGGCCGCCCGGGCGGGTGAGGCACGTCCTGGCGCGGATCGAGGCGAAACGCGGCCTGCCCGGCAGCCGACGATCCGACGACCTGCGCGCCCGGCAGTCGGTTGCGGCCTCCCGGCCCCTGCACGCCGAGGTGGCGGTGGTCGTCGCGGACCGGGTGGCGCAGCTGCGCGGGGACGTCGGCCTGACCGATTTTCCCGCCGCCTCCGCGCCGATCTCCGACGACGAGGCCACCGACGTGGTGCCCGCCGGCACCCCGCTGCCGGCGTCGGTGCTGCGCACCCTGCGGCTGGGGCTCGTGGCGGATCTGGAGGAGTTGATCGCGCTCGGGGTGGTGCCGTCGGCGGAGGTGCTGGCGTCGCTGATCCCGCAGCTCACCGCCGGGCAGGTGGCCTCGTCGGCGGATGATCCGCTGGTCGGCGCGCTGCTCGCCGCCACCTATCGGGCGTTCCGGCGGCGCCGGAGTCTGCTGCTGCTCGACCTGGAATCCCAGGTGCGGTTCAAGGAGCTGCCGTGGGTGGCGGCCCTCCAGGTGCTCACGGCCGGTGGCCCTCTCGACGATCCCCTGGTGCTGGCGCGGCGGCTCGGGTCGGTGGTGCTGGACGCGTTCCCGGGCACGATCCTGCCGAACGGGTTCATCCGGGAGTACGGCACCCTCCTCGACATGGCGCAGGTGCGGCTGCCGCTCACCGAGGAGCTGGCCGCCGACATCTTCATGGGCCGGTTCGCGCCGAAGTTCCAGCGGGCCGCGCAGGTGGCGGCGGGGCTGCTGCGCGGGTCGCTGTACGAGCGCTACTACGGCATCGACTACGCAGCCGTGCTGAGCCTGCCGGAACCGGACGGGCACGGGAGCGTCGGTGGGTTCGACCGCATGGTCGCGGGGGAGGTTCCCGTGGGCTGGAACATCGCGGCGAACGGCCAGGTCATCGAACGCCAGCAGATCATCACCACCCACAACCTGGCGGTTCTGGTGAAGCTCGGCGTGCAACTCGGCCGGAGCTGGGCCGAGCTGGCGCACCGCGCCGCGAGGAGGTCGTTCCAGCTGCTGGAGCGCGCAAGGAACAGCCCCTGGCCGCTGTCGACCATCAAGAACGCCGCCTACGCCTGGCGACAGGCGGTGTTCTTCCTGTCCGTCTGTGGCGACGACACCGCCGCCGAGGCCCTCCGGAGCCTCCCCGGAGCAACCACCTGGCCCGCCACCCGGATTCTCGACGACCTCGCCCGCTGCCACCGGGGCGAACCCGTGACCCCGTTCACCGGCTGGGCCCAGGGCCCGCACTGGGCGCTGTCGACGGTCCCGGAAACCGACACTCCCCAAGCCGGTTGAGCCAAGCCCTCCCTCAAGCTGGTTGAACCGGGCCGCGACGAAGGAGCAGCCGTGTCGAAACCACCGCCACCACCCGAACTTCCCCTGAGGCCCCGTCCTCGGGTATGCTTGCCCGGTCCCGGGGCATTAACTCAATTGGTAGAGTGCCACCTTTGCAAGGTGGAAGTTAGGGGTTCGAGTCCCCTATGCTCCACGAAAAACGGTCGATAGCGAAGAACCCCAGCAGAAGAAACCAAGGTGAGACTGGGGCCGACCCTTGGTAGTCGACCCCAGCCCCAACATCAGGCTTGGAATGACAGCCACGCAACAATTCCCGCAGCCGTGACAACGGATTGAATTCCAATCCAGATCAGGACCACCACCAGCCCCCAGCGCCGGTGCGGTACGTTACGTCGCGTCTGCAAAACCAACACCAATGCCACCAGAGAGAGACCCAGGGAAATGGGCAGCGCCGGGATCAGGGTGACAACACTCACGGCGAAAAGGATCCACACCCAGGTGAGAGAGGACAGTCCTCGAACACCCTGCTCCGCGACCTTGTGTTGTTGCACCATTGTCCCTCCTCGTGATGATCTGCCTGATTTTTGTCCATGAGTCACGCGTTGACAAGCCACCCGCTGTAAAAGCCTCTGGCATCGACTTCCAGATGCTGAATCTTGTCGAGACGAACACCGAATCCTTTGAAGAAAATGTTACCATGCCACGTCGTCTCGCAGACCCCGTGAGAGTTCTGCGTCCAGTGGCTGGTGTCTTCACTCAGGGCAACCGCGAGATTGAAGTTGACGCTGGACGCAGTGCAGGACTTGGTGGCGACAACCGAGCCACCCTGCACCTGATAGATAAAACTCTGCGAAAGCTTGGTGATGGTGATTCCGAAAATCTCCTGTTTGACCGAATACGAGGAACGACGATCGCTGGTTGCATCCTCTTTTTCGCCAGTCGATTCGTTCTCCACACCGTTGTCGACCGTGATCTTCGACAACGCTCCGGCCTGTTCGGGATTTGAGCCGGTGAGCGCTTCTTGCAGCTCTTTCCCTGCGGTACCGTCTGAAACGACCTGCTCGATCTGCCCCTGCTGCTCAGGTGTGAGTGCATGGAACTTCTCCAAGTTGGCGGATGCCTCCGCATCGGCCACAGCCACTCGCTTGAGATTCTCCTCAAACGCCTTTGGCCCGGCCTCAGCCGCGGAAGTCTTTGTCGGGTCAGGATTGTCGGCGACAGCAGGAATGCTCCCAAAGCACGCCACAGCAAGCGTCAGCAACGCCGCACAGAAAGCACTCCAGATCTTGTGTTTTGTTGACATGAACATGTCACCTCCTTGCAGTGACCCATTAACCGTATGTCGATGGGTATGCGTCACCACGCTAATCATCAACAAGGAAGGAGGTAGATAACTTTTGGCCAAGATCGCCACCACCTTTCATCCACTGCGCGCTACGAAGCCGGCGTTGAAGCCCGGAAACCGGGACCGACAAGAACATGACGGGTTGGTCACTAACCGACCTGCGCTTTGTCGGCCATATGGCGGACAAGGCGCAGGGATCTCCGTCGTCACGCTTCACAACCCACCCCTCAGCAACCCCCTTCGATTCCCCGAGACCCACCCGCGTCGCGTTCCGCCAGTGCGGCGATGGTGAACAGCTGTTTGCGCATCATCAGCAGGTCGCCCCAGGCCAGCAGATACCTCAGGGGCCGTCCCAGCACCCGACCGATGGGGGGCATCCACATCGCCGCGACCAGCCGGCTGCGAGACCCGGCGATCGTTTCGACGCGGTAGTGGAGGGTGATCGCGCCGAAGATCCGGGTCGGACGACCGGCCTTCATCCGCAGCGTCAGCGACTCGCTGTCGGTGAAGTCCACCAGCTCGAAGATCGTCATGAACGACTGGCCCACCGCGAGATCGGTCAGCGATGGATCGGCCCGTCGCGGACTGCGTCGTCCGAAATTGTCCAGCCAGTCGTAGGAGTACGGAGCGCGACGCATCTGGCACAGCCACAGGAAACCGATCTCCCGCGGTGCTTCCATGGCGACGGCGCGAATCGCGAGCCGCGAGCCGGGTGCGACCTCCGGAGTTGGCAACCCCGCCGGTTCCACGGGCACGCCCCACACCCACGGCAGCCCGTCGCCACGCCCCATCACACCCGCCTTTCGAGTTACTGAAGGGAAGCTCAAATATTACAGACTCCGTCCCGGGGCGACGGCAGAACCGGAACTCAGGTCCTGGCAGAAACGGAGTTCCCGACCCGGCAGTTCCGGAACTCGGTCAGGATTAACGACCTGAAATTCCTTGCCAGACGCAGATTCTTCCCAACCGTCATCAAACACCAAGGGGGGCTCCCGCTGTGCTCCTCGAAGCGCCGAAGCCATCGGAGGCGCACAAGCTCCCAACCCTAACCGCTCTCCTCCGCAGGGAGGTTCTCGTTCTCGAAACCGAACGCTGCGGAAGCTCCGCGCCGCGCTGGGCACCGGACGGAGCTCCACCTACGAGGACCGCGACCCCGGCACGTTCGGCAAGAAAACTAGCCATTCCCAGGGGCCGGTCCGATGCCGGACACGGACAGCTTCCCCGGTCGGACCGGCTTCCACTACGGTTCAGGAATGAGCACAGAGAAGAGCACCGGGTTCAGGTTCGGGGTCCTGCCCCGGATCGTGGTTGCCATCGCGCTGGGGATCCTCCTGGGGTCGGTCCTACCCACCTGGGCCACCCGGATCTTCGTCACCTTCAACGACATCTTCGGCCAGTTCCTGAGCTTCTCCATCCCGCTGATCATCGTCGGGTTGATCACCCCGGCCATCGGGGAGCTGGGTCGCGGCGCGGGCAAGTGGCTGGCGCTGACCGCCGGTCTGGCCTACGCCTCCACCCTCTTCGCCGGGCTGATGGGGCTCGGCGCGTCCCTGCTGGTGCTGCCCCAGGTGCTGCCCGCCGAGACGGGCGCCCTCAGCAACCCGGAGGACGCCCTGCTCAAGCCCTACTTCTCCATTGAGATACCGCCGCTGTTCGGGGTCATGACCGCGCTCATCCTGGCCTTCGTCATCGGCGTCGCACTCACCGCCATCGACGGCAGGGCGCTGCGCAGCGGATTCGAGGAGTTCCGCGACGTCGTCAATCTCGTGATCTCGAAGATCATCATCCCGCTGCTGCCGATCTACATCTTCGGCATCTTCCTCAACATGACCCAGGGCGGTCAGGTGCTGACCGTCATCGCCACCTTCCTGGGTGTGGTGGTGTTCGTGTTCATCCTCACCTGGATCATGCTGCTGCTCCAGTACCTCGTCGCCGGGGCCGTCACCGGACGCAACCCGTTCCGGATGCTGGGCACCATGCTGCCCGCCTACCTCACCGCGCTGGGCACCTCCTCGTCGGCGGCGACGATCCCCGTCACGCTGCGCCAGTCGATCAAGTCGGGGACCTCGGAGCCGGTTGCGTCGTTCGCGATCCCACTGTGCGCCACCATCCACCTGGCCGGGTCGACCATCAAGATCACCTGCTTCTCCCTGGCCGTGATGATGCTCTCCGGCATCCCCATCGACCCGGTGCTGATGATCGGGTTCATCTGCATGCTCGGCGTCATGATGGTGGCCGCCCCGGGGGTTCCCGGCGGCGCGATCGTCACCGCGGCGGGCCTGTTGCAGTCGATGCTCGGGTTCAACGAGGCGCAGGTCGGCCTGATGATCGCCACCTACATCGCCATCGACTCCTTCGGCACCGCCACCAACGTCACCGGCGACGGGGCCATCGCCGCCATCGTCGACCGCATCATCTCCCGTCGTCACCGGCTGCAGATCACCCAGGATCCCGACCCCGAACCCTCCGCCTCGTGATGGGCACCGCTTCCCCTTTTGGAATGCAGCGGTAGCGTGTGAATCATCCACATCGAGGAGGATTCAGATGAGCGACGCAGCATTTGACAGCATCTTCCCTCGCGGGGAGAAGAACACGGCGTTCGGGAAGTACTTCACGGGCCAGAGCTACCTGAACATGCTCAACACCGAAGGGGTGGCGGTGGCCAACGTCACCTTCGAGCCGGGCTGCCGCAACAACTGGCACATTCACCACGCGTCGAGGGGTGGCGGGCAGATCCTTCTGTGCACGGCGGGGAGCGGCTGGTTCCAGGCCGAGGGCGAGGCCCCCGTCAGCCTGGAACCGGGCTCGGTCGTGACCATCCCAGCGAATCGCAAGCACTGGCACGGCGCCAAGAAGGACTCGTGGTTCAGCCACATCGCCATTGAGGTGCCGGGCGAGGACACCCGCAACGAGTGGTGCGAGCCCGTTTCCGACGAGTACTACGACAGCCTCTGACCGGCGGTTGGCGCAATCCCGGGATTTTCACGGTTTTGCAGCACTCAACTCCGTTTTGACCGCCAAATCGGGGTTTGACGGCTTTGAGTGCTGCATTACCGGGTGGTTTCGTCCGGGCGCAGCCGGTCGCGGATGACCCGCGGTGCGCCATCACCGTAGAACACCCCCTCCTTGGCCTTGACCACCGCGACCAGCACAAAACTGAGGGTGATCAGCAGAGCCCAGCTCCCAAACTTGCCGACATGCACGAGACGCCATCCGCCGAGCTGGTCAGGATAGCTCCAAGCCCCCAGAAGAGTGGCGGCGTTCTCCGCCAGCCACAGGAAAGCACCGATCAGGACGTAGCCCTGCCCACCTCGATGCCCGGCCGGTTCCGGCTCACCGTGGACGCAACCTGTCCGACGCCAACCCCGGTAGGCGCTGGAAGGCGATGACGGCCCCGAGCGCCGGTGCCACCAGAAAGAGCAACGACCAGGCGAGTATCCAGGCGATCGCCGCGTATGCCAGCCCCACCGCGATGCCGCTCAACACCCGCCGGCACCCGGGAAGCCGCAACCGGGTGATGAGCATCCACGCGACCGCCGCACCTCCGAGCACCCCGGAGATCTGGAGAGCATGCACCATGCCATCTCCCGGCCCGGGAGGAACCACCTGGAACGCGACGGCGACCACGGCACTGGAGACACTCAGGAGGACGGCCGGCCCCCAGACGTGCACTGGACCACGGGGCCACGAGGCTCACGCGACACCACCAACAGCGCACTGGCGGCCGCGCAGGACCACACGGTCAGGCAGAGAATCTGGACTCCCCGCACCATGAGCTCGCCGCCCCCGGCAACATCCCTCACCCCGGCCACGAAACATCCGGCACCCACCACGCCCAGAATGGCGGACACGGCCCCGAGGAACCTCGCCAGGCGCGCCCCGGAAGGAGGCACGCTGTCCGCCGGTGTGCGCCGCGTCCGTGTCTCCCGGCCCGCCAGCACCATCGCGCCGGCGGCCAACACCGTCACGTAGGGGGACAACTGCGTGGGCATTCCCATGACGAGAGGGGTGATGAGAGCCCCGGCACCGATTCCGATGAGGAGACGAACAGGCCGGGACAGCCTCTAGAGACACGACAGCCCATCGGTGATGATGCTCACCGCAGCCACACGAAACGGCACCGCGCACAGCAGCAACGGAAGGAAGAGCTGCCCGGCCAGGGGAATGGGCTGGTCGGCGTCGGCCGCATCGAACCGGATGCTCCAGGACACCCACGCCAGGCTTCCGGCCAGGGCCGCCAGCGCCCCGGCGACGGTCGCCAGCAGAGCATGGGGATCAGGCAGGATTCCACGTTCCCGGGCCACTGCTGCGAGCGAGATGACGAGCAGGACGGGAGCAGTCGTCATGATCAACTGCACTGCCGGATCCGGGACCCAGGCCCTCAGCTCCCGCGGGGCGGCGAAGATCCAGAGCAGACCGCCGGAGTTCAGGACGACTGCCACGATCGCGGAACGCCACGCCAGAGCGGCATCCAACCGCGTCCCGACCCCGTGGGTGAACGCCGACCAGCGCTCCCCCCACGAGGGAACGGTGCGACCACGCCGCTCGGCATCGTCGAGCATCACCCCCAGCAGCGCATCGCCGTTGCGTTCCCGCCACGGCCTCGGATACCACCGCAGCAGCTTCCGGTACTTCTGTTCGTCGGCCATGTCACGCGCCCGTCAGACGCGGAGCCGGTCCCCACGCGGGACCCAGACCGACGCGGGCTGCTCGCACGGACCGCTCCAGCACGGCGGTTTCGGCGGCCAGCAGACGCTTCCCGTCCTCGGTGATGCGGTAGTAACGCCGCACCCGGCCGTCGACGACCTCCTCCCCGTCCTGCTGGATCGATCCGTCGCGTTCGAGCCGTTCGAGGGCGGCGTAGAGAGTGGTCGGTTTGAGAGCGACGAGGCCCTCGGAGGCCAGGTCGGCCTCCCGCATGATCTGGTACCCGTGGCGGCGGCCGCCCGCGAGCACCACGAGAATCCAGAACACCGGTTGCGACATGGACATGCGGGCATGTTACTCCATCAACGGGCATATTCCGCAATCCGGATGGTTGGGCCGCGACCCGCCCGCACGGACAAGGGTCAGCGGCCCTCGGTGGTCACCAGCTGAGGCCGGTGCCGACCGGGATGGAACCACCGTCCGGGGCCGGGATCGCGACCGGCAGCTTGCCCTGCGGCTTCTGCCCGCCGGTGATGATCGTGGCCAGCGGGGCCGCCATCAGCGACTGGTCGGAGTAGGTGCACAGCGCCGCGGCGGAGCCGTAGCGGCCCACATCGTAGGGGTTTCCGACCGCCACCGCGATCACCCTGAGACCCGCGTCGTGGAGGGCGTTCACGAGATCGGCCTGTTCCGTGTTCTCGGCGACGTTGTAGGTCAGCGCGACGACGGCGTCCACCGACCCGGCGGCCTGCTGCACCTGGGCGGCCTGGTCGGCGGTGGGGTGGTCGTCGATGGTCACGACCGACACGTTCGCCCCGGTCTTTCCGAGGGCCTCGCCGAACTCCTTGACGAAACCGGCACGGGAGCCGACGACGAGCACCTTCGATCCACTCGCGGACAGCGGCAGCGCGTTGTCGTTGCGCACCAGGGTGATGGCCCGGGTCGCCACCCTGTCGACCGCCTGGCGGGTACCTTCACCACCGATGTTGCGGAGGTCCTCCTCCTCGCGCGGACCCTGGGAGTACTTCATCCGCAGCACCCGCTTGGCCTTGCGGTCGATGTCCTGTTCCGTGAGCCTGCCGGAACCCACCGCCGCGACGACGGCAGCGTGCGCGGCGCGCGGATCGGCCGACATCAGGAGCTGGTCGGCACCCGCTTCGAGGGCCATGACGGCAAGCTCGGCGTCGCCGTAGCGCTGCCGCAGGGAGGGTTCGGTGAGCGCGTCGGTGATGACGATGCCGCCGTAGCGGAACTCCTTGCGCAGGATCCCGGTGATGATGGGGGCACTGAGGGAGGCCGGGAGACCCGACGGGTCGAGGGCGGGAGCGACGATGTGTCCGACGAGCACCGTGTTCACATAGCTGGTGTTGGTGAGCTGCTTGAACGGCACGGCATCGATCCGGTCCCAGTCCTCACGTGAGTGGTTGAGCACCGGCAGGCCGTCAGGCCCCTGGGTGACGTCTCCGCCCCCAGGGAATCTCTGAATGCCCGACAGGATGGGGCCACCCAGCTGCGCGCCGTCGACGAAGTTGCGCACCCGCCGGGTGACGATGTCGGGATCGGAGCCGTGGGAGCGCACTCCCCGAACCGGATTGCTGGGATTGGACTCCACGTCGGCGACGATTCCCAGGTAGGAGTTGATTCCCAGGACTCCGGCTTCCTTGGGTTGGTAATCGTTGATACCCCACCCGATGGCGACGCTCCCCTGGACGGCCCCGAAGGCCATCTCGTTGGGGAACTCCGTGATCGGGATGCCCTGGGCTCGCAGCTCGTTGCCGGAGCGCGTGGTCACCACCTGCAGCGCGGGTCGACCGCCCTGCATGGCCGCGTTCTGCAACGCATTCGTGAAATCTTGGACCTTCTTCGCCGACCCCCCGAAGTCGCCCGTCTCAGAGGTGATGACGACGCCTCCAAGACGTAGCTGCTGCACCACATCGACGGGTCGAGCTACCCCATAGAGGGCTTCGTTGCGCGAGTCCGCCTCGGTGGCGCTCGTGCCATGGATGTGCTGGACGAATAGCTGGCTCACCTTGTCCTCGAGTGACATCGTCGCCAGCAGCTTCGTTGCGAATTCCGCATCAGGACTTTCCTCGGCCCTGGTGGGCAGGCTGACTGCGGCTGCGGCGAGCGCTCCGGCCCCTGCGCCGAGCAGTACACGACGGGAAACGGTGGACATATCCACTCCTTTTGGTTGCGAACCCCGATCTCCGGGGCTCTGGATGTTGCGCCTCCCCCGAGGCCTGGCCTCCAGTCGTCACGCTGCCACAGTTCGGAGATAATTGAAAGAGCAACCATCGGGGTGTCTCAGGAAACGGACAATTCGATGCCTCTGGATCTCCCGGTCCGCCTCACCGGATGGTTTCGTCCGGACGCAACCGGTCGCGGGTGACTCGCGGCGCGCCGGCGCCGTAGAGCACCCCTTCCTTGGCCTTGACCGCCGCGACGAGCACGAAGCTGAGGGTGATCAGCAGCGCCCAGCTCCCGAACTTACCGACGTGCACGAGATGCCATCCGCCGAGCTGGTCGGGATAGCTCCAGGCACCCAGGAGGGTGGCGACGTTCTCCGCCAGCCACAGGAAACCGCCGATCAGGATGAAGGCCTGCACGGTCGGCATCCAGTAGCGGTCGCCGCCGACGGTGAAGTGGACGGTGGAGCCCCACAACGCCACGAGGAAGGCGACGGCGATCAGCCAGCGCAGGTCGGCGATGACGTGGTGGGTGAAGAAATTGAGGTAGGCGGCCACCGCCAGCAGGCTCACCGACACCCAGCGAAACCCGCCGACGTGCAGGTCGAAACGACGGAATGCCTGGCAGATGTAGGACCCCACCGAGGCGTACATGAACCCGGAGAACACCGGCACCCCCGCGATTCGCACCATCCCGGCGTCGGGGTAGCTCCACGACCCGACGTGCACCTTGAACACCTCGAGGGCCAGGCCGATCAGGTGGAAGGCGCAGATGACGCAGAGCTCGCGCCAGGTCTCCAGCCTCAGGACCACGAACGCCACCTGCACGACGACCACGTAGACCAGCAGCGCGTCGTACCGGGCGATGGGCATCGCGACGCGACCCCAGATCACGGAGGTGACGGCCAAACCGAGGAAGATCGCGATCGGGAAGGCGCAGCAGGCCAGCTCGATGAGCGCGAACTGGACCATCCGGACGGGCAACAACCGCAACCGGGTCAGGGGGCGACGTTCAGCAGGCACTCCGGGATTGTGCCCGACGAACGGTGCGAGCATGTTCGCGGGCTTTCCCGGGGAGGGTTTCGGCCGTCCTCGTCGAGCGCGTGAACCAGCCCACGCCGCCGGTGAGGCGCCGGCGCTTCGCAGCCGCGTCTCACACCCCGGAGTTTGCCGCGTGAGCCCCGTGAGGGCCTCGTCACGCAGGGTGGTTGCGATGTTCAGCCTCGGTGCGATGTCTCACGGATCGCCTGATACCGGTTGATCCCGTCACCGTGCTCGGCCCGCCTCAGATTCCGGCGCGAGGATCGGGTCTTCCGACGTGGTTGAACTCATAGATCATGTCTCCCGACTCCGAGGTGACGCCGCTTCCATCGTCGATCCGGAGGGTCGCGGTGGCGTAATAGCGCATGTAGGTGGGTTGGATACCCATCTGATCGTAGCGGGCCTTCATGCCCTCACCGGACATGCCGTAGCGGTCACCCCGGTCGGCGTCGCCGTAGGTGTCGCGAAACTCGATCAGCTCGACCCACTCGATGTCGAGGGTGGCCGTCACGTCCCCGTCGTGGAAGACGTAGTGGGCTCGTCTCGGGTAGTCCTTGCCGGTCGCCTCGTCGTGGTAGGTCTCGACGACACGCTCCACCGGTTGGCGGTTGTCGAGGACGAGCTTCCCCGCGGCGTCCATGACACCGAGGATCGGGATGTTGGTGAAACCGAACCTCTCCGAGGTGGTGAAGTCATAAATGACGGCGGTGAAACGTTCACCGTAGAACCGCCCCCACAACCAGTGGTGCCAGGCCACGAAGGGATGGATGTTCATCCACTGGTGGTCGTGGTAGCCGCTTCCCACGATCTCCCAGGTCCTTCCGCCCGCGGTGGCGGTGCCGGTCACCCGGTTCCTGGGGATCGAGAAGTCGGTGTAGTAGTACTCGTCGCCGGAGCCGAGCGCCACGTGTGCGGTGCCCCCGGGGCGGAACGGTTCGACCAGCGCCTCGTAGCGCAGGTCGACCCCGACCCCGTTCACCGGGGCGACCACCACGCGGTATTCCCTCAGGTCGCCGGTCGCGGAGTGCCGGCCGTAACGCACGTGGCAGCGATCGCCGGCCATCTCCGCGTCCGCGGGGTCGACCTCGATGAAGTCGACGAACTCCCGGCCGTCGGGGGTGGTCACGTTGACGTTGAGGTTCGGGCTGCCGACCTCCCTACCCATGTCGCCGGGCATCTTGGGGCGGAATCCGACGACGATCTTGGTGCCGTCCTCGGCGGTCGCGTCGAAGTACCAGACCTCGTTGTGCATCGGTTCGTCGGTGTCGCGGCGCCCGTCCTCCCAGGCCCGGACGACACCTGCCTCCAGGCCGAGGTGTTCGAGGTCCTCGGGGCGGTCCATGAGTCGCGCCGTGGTCATGTTCATCTCCGCCGTCGTCTCGTTCGGGTTTCAGGCGTTCTGCTTCGCGGCGTGGGCGGTCTTGACGGAGTTCAGGATCTCCAGGGCGAAATGGATTTTGTGTCCGTCGGCGACGGCCCTGGGGGCCTTCCGGGGGCAGAAGAAGATCGACTTCACCCGGAATCCGTCCTCGCGGGGCCGGAACTGGTGGAAAGCGCCGACGTGGATGTCGGTGTCGTCGCTCAGGAGCAGGGCGGATCCGTAGATGCGCACGGGGTAGTCGGGGTCGGGCCCGAAGGGCATAGCCTCCGGGATCGCGTCCGGATCCGAGCTGCCCACGCCGTGGAAGGCCGTGGGTTCGCCGAACATCCCGAAGGTCTCCATGCCGCGCTGCCCCGTGGTGATGTCACCGACGACGAAGAAGTGCTCCGGATTTGCGGCGAGCGCCGCCCGCAGGTCAGCGACCCCACCGAGGACCGCCACGACCTCGGCAATCCCAACGCCGGTCACGTCGATCTCGATCCCGGCGGTGTGGACGTCTCCGGTCACGTAGCCCTCGTTGTACTGCTTCCAGCGTCGATCGGAGTCGGCAAGCACGTCGGCGAACAGCTCCGTGACGCCGTCCTCGCCCAGCGACTCGCGGATGTCGAGGGAGATCTGCGCGGCGCGTTCGGGTTCCAGCCAGTTGATGTCGGTGTGGGACAGGACCCTCCCGCCGTCGCGCACGTCGGCGCCGAGACGTTTGAGTTCGTGGAGGACGTGGAGGGTGCGCTCGTACTCGCAGTGGGCGAGTTGTTCATCGGTGTACGCCACCCCGTCGATGATGACCGTGTAGCTGAGATCTGACATGACGTCTCCTTCCTGGACGAGCCCCGTCGGGTGCTCCACGACCAGTAAATCAACACTTGTAGAATTATTCAAGGGGCGGCGGTACCCTGTCGCTATGAGCAGCGACGAAGAAACCGCGACCCGCAGGCCCCGAGGACGCCCCCGCCAGCCGACCGGCGCCCGTGAGGCGATCCTCGATGCGGCCCTCGGCCAGTTCTCCGAGCGCGGTTTCAAGGGAGCCTCCATCAGGGCGATCGCGGGCGCGGCGGGCGTCGACGCGGCCCTGGTCGGCCACTACTTCGGCACCAAGCAGCAATTGTTCGCCGCCACCATCACCACCCGGCTCAGGCTTCCCGAACACATCTACCCAGCCCTGGACGGCGACCCTGGGGATGCGGGCAGGCGTTTCACCCGCGCCTACCTGGACCTGTGGGAGGATGCGCGGCTACGCCCCATGCTGAGCGCCATCGTGCGCTCGGCCGTGACCGAGTCCGGGGAGTTCACCGGCATGCTCGCCGATGTCCAGGCCTCACTGCTGCGCGACGACCGCATCACCGACCACGGCTACTCCCCGGAGGGCGTCCAGTTGGCGGCCGCCCAGCTGCTCGGGGTCGCGATCGGCCGCTACGTGGTGGGGCTTCCCCCGGTCGCGACCATGGACCTCACCACCCTCGTCGACGCCCTCGCCCCCGCCATCCAGCACCACGTCACGGGGGGCACGGGCGCCACGGGGGCCGGGCCGGAATGAGGTCGGTCGCAGGACGCCGGGTGCTGCTCTCCGAGGCCTCCAGCCTCACGGCCCGGGAGTTCGTGACGGTGCTCGGGCGCGACGGCGCGGTCGTCGATGCGATGTCCAGTGTCCGGACCCCCATCGCACGGTTCAGCAGGTACTGCCGCGCCATTCGTCGTGTCCCGCCCCCGTCGCAGGATCCGCTGGGCTATCTGGCGGCGACGGACCGGCTGATGACCTCCGGGGAATACGACGCCCTCCTCCCGACCCACGAGCAGGCCTGGCTCTTCTCCGCCGGCCGGCACCTGATGCGACACCGGGTGGAGGTCGCCGACATCGCCGCATTCGACCGGGTGGAGTCGAAGATCGAGTTCGCACGCCTCCTCGACGACCTCCGGCTGCCGCAGCCCGCGTGGCGACTGGTCGAGATCGAGGACGATCTCTCGGGACTGGGTTTCCCCGTCTGGTTCAAGGCTGAGTTCTCGACCGCCGGTCGCGGGGTCGTCCGCGTCTCCTCCCGGGACGGGGCGGCCGCGGCTCTCACGTCGCTCACCCCACGGGGTCGGGTCATGGCGCAGGCCCCGGCGCCCGGCCGGTACGCCCAGGTACAGGGCCTGTTCCGCCGCGGCCGGCTGATGGCGGCAGCGTCCAGCGAGCTGCTGGCGACCGGCGTCGGGGGAAGCGCGGCCGCGAGGGTGAGCGTCCATCATCCCGAGGCGGTGACGGCCCTCGAACGCCTGGGCGGTTTCCTGTCGTGGCACGGCGGCCTCGGCCTCGACTACTTCCACGAGGACGGCAGGCCGTGTTTCATCGAGTGCAACCCCCGCATCTCCGAGCCCGCGAACGCAGCGGCGGCCGGCGTCGATCTCCCCGCCCTCATGACCGGCCTGGCCGACGCCGCCCCACCGTACGAGGAGCCCGTGGTGGCGCGAGAAGGTGTGCGGACCCGCTCGACGCTTGCCATCGGCCTCGGAGCCGCCGAGACCACCGGGACCCGCCGAGGAGTGGTGAAGGCCGTTGCCCGCGCCCTGCTCGGGCGCGCTCCCCTGGCACCGGCCCGGGAGGTCCTGACCCCGATCCTGGAGGACCCGCCCGCCCTCGTCCCGTTCGTCGCCGCACTTGCCCCGGTCCTGGCGCGCCCGGCGGCGGTGCGACGGATGGCCGCGAGAACCGTGGCCGACTACTCCATCACCCCGGAGGCGGTCGCAGAGGTGCGGCGATAGCATTTCCGCGCAGCCCGACGCAGGTCACGCGGTCCGCCCGGGCCTGGATCTGTTCGTCCGTGACGGGCGCACCCGACCCACCCATGACAACATCGCTTTGGGAAAGAAATCTGCGCGAAACCATTGCGCACGAGCCACAGACGTGGAAGACTGAGGCCATAGCTCCCCACCGTCCTCCGGGACTGGTGGGGTTTTTGTCTACAGGAGGCAACGGTGTCTGATCTTCGGGCTGCGTTTGTCATCGACTACCAGAACGTGCACCTCACCGGAGTGGGACTGTTCGAGCCGCACCAGCCGCCGCATGAGCATCTCGTGCATCCACTGCACTACGCCAACCGGATTGTCGGTTGCCGGAACCAACGCCAACGACCCGGTTTTCCCCACGCTGTCGTAACCAAGGTGCTGGTGTACCGCGGGCTTCCATCCGCGGACATCGACCCTCGATCCTACGGACGCAACTTGGCCCAGAAGGCCGAATGGGAGCTCGATCCAAGGGTGAGGGTAACCCACCGACCACTGCGATATCAGTACCAACGCGATGGGCACGGACGGAAAGCAACCGACCAGCAGGGACGCTGGTTGACCATCGGAAAACCCCGGGAGAAGGGCATAGACGTCCTCGTGGCCCTCGCCGTCATACGAGAAGCTCGGGATCCTGACATCGATCTGGTAATCCTGTGCTCGCAGGACACCGACCTCGAACCCTCACTCGACGAAGCCTTGACACTTGCTTCGGCAAAAATCGAGACCGCATCATGGTTTGACCCGAAATCACCACAATCCAGCCATGAGATTCGCCCCGCAGGCGGCGTAAGGATCTGGAACACAAGACTGGGTGCGATGGACTTCGCCGCATGTCGCGACAGCAAGGCCTACCCATAAGTTCCTTCAACCCGGCTTGGCCAGCTCACGGAGCGAGCAGGCCGACTCAACAGACTTCAGGAATGGCGGCCTCCAGGTCGGCGCGCGACTCGACCATGGCGGGGCCGTACCAGAACAGCGACCTGCCCTTCACGTGCAGCGCCCTCACCCCACCCAGCGCCTCCGGTCCGTCGGTGGTGGTGAAGGGGTAGGGCTCGTCGGGGAGCATGACGAAATCGGGGTTGCCACCGAGGGTGTCGTTGATTCTGAGATGCGGATACCGCATGTCATCGACAATGTTGACCAGCCCCAGACGGCGCAGCAGGTCGTCGGGGTAGGTGCCGCCTCCCACCCAGATCCAGGGGTCCCGCCACACCGGGAGGGCCACCCTTCCCGACAGCCGCGGCGGGCGGTCCCACACCTCGCGGGCGTCCTCCAGCCACCCGACCCGCCGGATCCCGAATCCCTCCCGGAACAACCGGGTCAGGCTGCCCAGGGCGTCGTCGATGTCGTCGATGCGGGTCACCCACACCGGGATTCCGGCGGCCCGTAGGCGTTCGACGTCGATCCGGCGGTTCTCCTCCTGGTTGGCCACCACCAGGTCGGGGCGCAGCGCGGCGATGGCGGCGCGGTCGGGGTTCTTGGTGCCCCGCACCCGCGCGACGTCCAGGTCGGCGGGGTGGGTGCACCAGTTCGTGGCGCCGACGAGCACACCGGGCGCGGTGACGGCGATCGCCTCCGTCAGCGACGGCACCAGAGAGACCACCCGCCCGGGTGGGCGGTCCAGCGCGATCTCCATCCCGAGGTCATCTAGCACGCCCCCCATCCTCCACCTTTCTCCGCATGCGGGAAAGCCGATCGATCCGACCCGATCAACATGAGCCATCACCAGATGCTTGCGTCGAGTGAACACGCCACCTAGACTGCCGCCAAGTCTGAAGAAGATTTTTTTCCGCGGGAAACAACTCGAACACAAACAGACCCGAAGGAAAGAACTTTTCCATGAAATGCGTCATTGGCTGGTCTTTCGGCTCAGGTGTCCTCGGGGTCGTTGATGGAACAGTCGCCAATTGGCTGAAAAGAGGAAAGTACATGCAGGTCGCCTCTTGGTTGCTCCGAACGGTTCCGCGCGTAGCATTCCGCGGTGTCGCAGGTATAGTCGGCGGGCTAGTCTCGGGCGTGGCGGCCTGCAGCATCACCAATGGGTAGGCATCCGACCCGGCTCGGCGTCCTCATCAAGGTGACAGCCGCGAAAGCCATTGTCATCGCACTCGCAGTGCTGCTGGTGTTGGCTCTCGGATGGATTCCCCCGTGGAGAGGAATTCTGATTTTCGCTGCACTTCTGCTGGTCACGACGGGCGTGAATCTCTACCAGCTCAACACCGCCTCCGACAGATCCGCCTCGGCGTCATACACCCTGACGGTGTACGCACTGACCGGCGTGGCCGTGCTGGCACCCATGATCGGGCATCCGCTGTTCTGGAGCGCGACCGGAGTGGTCGTCGTCGCCGCCGTTTCCGAAGCCGTCTTTCGGCGATGGGTCCCTGAGTCGGAGCCGGGGCCCCGGGACGAGTGACCGCGGAAAGTTCGATCACCGCATGCGGATTCGGCTCTCGACCCCGACCCATTTCAGCGAGCGACTATTCTCCGGGACATGTACCGGCTGTCCCCGTCGTGGCGGATCGTGGAACGCAATGACGGTTTCGAGATCTACGGCGGCGACGACGCCCGTTTCCAGCTCGACCCAAGCCCTCTCGTTTCACGGTTGGCGGCCGGCGATGCGGTGACCCGCGACGGCCTCGACCCCGCGGGAGCGGTCGAGTTCGAGCAGCTGCTGTCGGCGGGGATGATCCGTCCCGAGATCGCGGAGGAGCGGCGCGGATCGGTGGCGGTCATCGGCGATCCTCTCCCCGTCGATGCGGTGCTGCCAGGCGAGCCCCGGGACGCCGGGACCGCCGACCTGCTGGTGCTGGTTCGTCACACCGCTGCCGCGTCGGACATCGTCCGGCAGGCATCCGAGCTGGAGCGACCGCATCTGTTCGTCGACATGTCCTTTCATCACACCGTCTCCATCGGTCCACTGGTGATCCCGCACGAAACCCCGTGCGTCGCCTGCCTGCAGGGCCGGCTGCGGGAACGCTGGGGCGAACGCCGACCGGTCGCCGACCCCGAGGTGGCCAGGCGATATCCCGATCTCGTCGCGGCGCTGCTCGCATCGGAGGTGCGACGCTGTCTTCAGGGGGATACGTCGCTGGTGGGCTGGACCGTCGCCTGGAACCTCGCCGACCGTTCCGTCCTGCGCGAGAAACTGCTCACCGTCCCTCTCTGCGACTACTGCCGCGGGATCGACCTGCCCGGTAGCATCGCACCATGAAGGCACTGCGAACCCAGTTCGATGGGGCCGGCGCGCCAAGGACGGTGGCCACCCCCACCTGCTGCTGCAGCTGCTGTTGCTGCGCAGCGACGTGCGCCGCCGCGGGCGTCATCGGCGCGGGCGTGGTCATGGTTACACGAAAGACGGGCCGGGTCAATCAACCGGATGTGATGTTCTATTCCCTCCTGACCCTGCTGCTTCCCATGTCCGCTCTACTGATGGCCCTATTCATGAGTACAGTCGGGTTGCCGTCAGGATTGCCGAGCCTGTTTCTGGTCTTGGTTTTACCCGTATTTATGTTGTTCATCGGCTCTTGGTTCATACTCGATTTACTGCAGTCTCGTCAGGCATTCGCGATATCGATCGCCGGAACCACCATTCTCCTGTTCCTGTTCTTTTTCGAACTCATCATGGTGGGCAAACTCGGCCTGATTGACTTCACTCTCCGCCCCGGCAAGAACGGCCTCGACGACATCACCTTCTACTGCGTGAAAGCCGCGGTGGTCGGGACGCTGGCGCCCATCCCGCTGCTGATCCGCTGGCGTCGCGGAGGGCAGAGTTTCGTGGAGAAGGTCGCCGAGGGTCTCTTCGCCCCCTCCGCTTCACCGGAGGAGACCGACGAAGGTTCCCAGCCTCCATCTCCATGACCTTCAGCGCCCATCTGATGCAGCAGGCCGTCGGGCAGCGCCACGGCATGGTGTTGCCGCCGCAGCGCGCTCCCCTGTCGATGGCCGACGCCGACATCGTCCACTACGGGGTGCCGCGGAGGATCGACTCGCCCTGGGAGAGCGCCTCCGGAGGGGTCGCGAGACGGGAGCGCGACGCACGCCTGGCGGCGATCGGGGAGGCCGTCGAACGCACCGCCTCGGGGCTGGTCCGGCTGCCGACGCGACCTCGCCGCGACATCCCGTCCGACGAGCGGATCGACGCCGAGGATTTCGCGTTGTTCACCCCCGATCAGCGCGCCCGGCCCGGTTTCCCGCACGGCCGCATCCACGATCCCGAATGCCCGTACGTCGAGGTCTTCTCCCTCCTCGACAACTCCCCGGTGTGGGTGCCGCAGCCCTTCGTGTCGCTGCAGGACCCGCACCGCACCGGGGTGCCGAACTCCTCCGGACTGGCGGCGGGACCCGACGCGCACGCGGCCCTGCTGCGCGGGGTGCAGGAGCTGATCGAACGCGACGCCCTGATGACGACGTGGCTGCACGGCCTGTCCGGGCACGCCGTCGCCCCTCCCGGCTCCCTGGCCTCGGAGGTCGCGCGGCTGGGCGGCGGGTTCACCGTCCTCGACCTCACCCCCGCCTACAGCCCGTTTCCCGTCGCCGCGGTGATGGGTGGGATACCGAAACGGGGCCTGTGGCGGTATTCGCTCGGGGTGGCCTGCAAACACGACTGGAACTCCGCCGTCGACAAGGCCTATCTGGAATGGAATCAGGGGGTGTTGTTCGCGGGTGTCTACGGGGAACTGGCCGACGTTTCCCGGATCCCGAAGGACACCGATCTGCATTCCTTCGACGAACACGCGATGTATTTACACGCTGTATCCGGAATTGTGGCCGGAGCTGCCGATCCTACGGGGAAAGGACGTCCTGCACGCCCCGTCGCGGCGGACGACCCCCGAGGAGCCGCGAGGTGCGCTGGACGCGGTCCGGGAGGCGGTGCGGAACGCCGGTATCCGCGTGTACTACCGGGAGGTCAGCACCATCGACGCCATCCAGGCGGGGCTGCGGGTGGTGAAGGCGTTGTCGCCGGACATGGCGCTGATTCATTCCCACGACGCCTGGCCGTTCCTGCACAAGGTGGAGGGCATGGTGGAATCGCGCTATCCAGGACGGGGTGCGGAATCCCGGTTCCCCAATCTGAAACCACATCCGCTGGGGTGAGGTGATGGACACACCATTCTTCGACGACTTCTGGCAGGCCTCCGAATTGAATGCCCACAACGTGGGGGAATTCACCCGCATGATGGATTCCTACGACCCGGAGGGCAGGCAGCTGCGCCTGGACCACCCGCTCGCGCCCGACCCGTTGCCCCACACCCGTGGGCGGCCCCTGGAAAGACTCGCGGCGCGGCGCAGGAGCGGGCGGGATTTCTCGTCGCGACTCCTCGGGGCCAGGGACCTGGCGCGGCTGCTCGGTTCCTGCCGGGCGTGGGGCGGCCCGGAGCATCGCGCCTTCCCGTCGGCGGGCGCGTCGTACGCGACGGAGGTGTTCGTGGTCGGCTGGCGGGTGGAGAACCACACCGGCCGGATGCTCTACTACGACCCCGTCGACCACGGCCTGGTCACCCTCCCCGACCCGTCCCCGCCATGGCCCGAGGCGCAGTCGCGGATCAACGCCCCCATCGCCGGGGAGCCCGCGTGCCTGGTGGTCGCGACGCTGTTCCCCGACCGCCTGACCGCGAAGTACGGGGAGCGGGGAGGTCGTTTCGCCCTCCTCGAAGCGGGGGCCGTGATGCAGCAGCTCTCCCTGACGGCGGCGGACCTCGGCCTGGCGGGAGTGGTCGTGGGAGGCCTGATCGACGGCTACTGGCTGGCCCGGCTCGGCCTCACCCGGACCGGAGCCGTGGTCGCGTTCGGCTACCTGGTGGGTCACGGGGGTCGCAGGTAGGAGACGACCCGCGGCGAAGGAGCAGCCCGAGTCGAAACCACCCCCATCGAAACCGGTTGAGCCAGCACGTGAGCGAAGCGAACGGCTGAGTCGAAACCATCCCGCGCCCGGTTTCGCGGTTCGGTTCAGTTCGCGAGGCCGAGACGGCCCTCAAGCCATGTGAGAACCCCCTGGGAGTTGTTGCTTCCGGTCGTACCGTCGGATATTTCCTTCACCGCTTCCGGAACCGCCGGCGTCATCCGTCGCATGCGTTTCGACATCGCGGTGATCGGATCCTGCGCGGCCCACCCCGACGCGGGCCTCACCGTCACCGACTGGGGCGACGCGCACGTCAAACGCGCAGCCCTGGAATCCACGAACCGGGTCTGCCTGGCGGGGCCGAGGTCCTGACGGTCGAGCCCCCGCCCGACCAGTGACCCGATGTCAGAGCACCCGCCTCGGGAAGTTCCTCGACACCACCTCGCCGTCCGGCTGCCAGAACTCGACCGTCACCCAGAAGACCTGCCGCTTGGGTCAATTAATTTCGGGATCACTCTTGCGCATCTAATCGAACTCATGTACCATTACCTTATGGCTGGATCGGACCACACCCCCCTCGTCGAGGGCCCCGCGGAGGAAAACGCCGCGGCCTGGCATCGGCGCGTGACCGCAGCCCATGAGCTGGCGGGCAGGCTGGCCGTGGTCCACGCCGATCTGGTCGCCCTGGCCGAGGAGCTGCTCTCGTCCAACACCTGGGCGGGGGACGGGATCCGCTCCATCGAACACTGGTTGCAGGTCTTCGTCGGCCTCTCCCCCGCGAACGCGGCAGCGGTGGCGCGGGTGGCGCAACGATCCAGCGAGCTTCCCGAGGTGGTCGAGGCGCTGGGCGCCGGGCGGCTCGGACTGGACCAGGCCGCTGTGGTCGCCCAGCACGCGCCCGAGTCGTACTCGGCCAGCATCACCGAGTTCGCGGAGAAGGCGACGGTCACGCAGCTGCGACGCACCCTGTCGCGCTACCACCACCCGGACGTCGAGACGCCCTCCCCGGAGCCGCACGCAACCGCCCGGGCCGACGCGTCACAGCTGTCCATGACCACCAACTCCCGCACCGGGCGTTTCGAGCTGCGCCTCAGCGCCCCGGCCGTCGACGGCGCCCTGGTGGAAACCGCCATCCGCGAGGCCAAGGACGCCCTGTTCACCAGCGGCAACACCGAGGCCACCCTCGCCGACGGGTTGTTCGAGATGGCGAACCGCTCCCTCAGGGCGATCATCTCGGGCAGCCGCAAGGAGCACTACCGCGTCCACCTGCACCTCGACACCACCGGCGAGGGCTGGCTCACGAAGAAGGGCGCCCTGCCGCACCACCTCTTGGCCGAGTTCACCTGCGACGGCGTCCTCATCCCGGTCTGGGAAACCGATTCCCTGCCGGTCAGCGTGGGCCGTTCGCAAAGGATCGTGCCGCTTCGGACCCGCCGCCTGGTGGAGGACCGCGACCGCGGCTGCCGCTACCCCGGCTGCCCCGTCACCGGGTTCCTCGAGAACCACCACATTCAGCACTGGAGCAACGGCGGCGCCACGAACCGCGAAACGGTGGTCTCGCTCTGCCCCACCCATCACCGGCAACACCACCAGGGCCGCTACACGATCACCGGCAACCCCGACATCCCCGGCGGCCTGACGTTCACCAACCAGCACGGCCAGCGCATCGGAGGCGACCCGGAAGCCTCGGCCAAGGCCGCCGCCATCAGCGGCATCCGGGGTCGGAACCCCCGCAAGCCGATCCCCTACAAGGGCCCCACCGGGGAAACCCTCCACACCCGATCGATCCGCTTCACCCGCAACCCACCCCAACGCGAGTGACATCGATAGCAATTCAATGCGGAAGCCGCCCAGCGCGGCACAACGTTGCTCCGGGCTCCCCGCAGCGACGCCTTTTCACCGAGATCCAGTGCCCCGATAGGCCAGTGCACCACGTTGCGCGGAATGGACAAATACGCGAGAGACAGCTGGTCGGATGTCTACCACTACGAAACCGGCTCAATGGTGCGCATCCTCAGGATCAGCTTCTCAAGCCGTTAGCTTCAAAACCTGAGATGTTCATTGGATTGGGGATTTTCCGCCACCCATGTCCTCAATGGCGTCCGCAAGCAGCGCACAAGACTTTTCAATTCGGTTTTTCATAGATTCCATCGATTTTCCGACAGGACCCTGAGATTTTCTCACCCATTCGACGGGAGATCGCAGCCACTTGAAACGTTCCCCTGCTTCCGCGCGCATGTAATCCTGAAGTACCAGAGCGCATCGCGCCTGTTCGGGGGACACACGCCCCAAGTCCCTCTCCTTCCATTCCTTCAATTCAGTCCACCAGCTTGCATCCCAAAGTCCTTCTTTCCCATGCATTCCCGGCATCGCGGCAATGAGAGATACCGCCACATGCCATATCACAAAGGCCAGACACAGGACCCCCAGAAACAAGAATTTATGATCGTCGAACAAAATGATCAAACAAGATATGAACCCACCGAGAAGAAACGTTCCAGCGCGAAGCCCGTTACCGAAAACGAGGAGCTCCCATGAAGGAGCTCGCGCTCCCTCAACAAAACACTTAAGACACCTGTCAACATGGAGGCTTATTCATAGCCGTCCTCAAGTGTTGTCTGACTAGGGGTTTCGCTGGCCGAGGTGTTGCCCGTGAATAAACCTCATGGTATCTTTTATCCGTGAAAACCGATATAAATTCGGAAAAGACCACGAGGGCGATCGGAATCATTGCTAGCCGCCAGAAAAGCATTTCTTCAAGCTGATTATCGCTATATCCCACCGACATCCACAGGAATGCTCTAAAAACAACTATAGCCAGCAACACCCGCGCTACCGGAAGCCATCTAATAATCCACACGCAATGAGGATGTATTCCCGCCATTGGAACTACATGTTTGCCGACGCCGCAATCAAGTTCTAGACTCCTTTTGAGCTCGGCCTCCAGCAGCACTAGACGCCACTTTCTTCGCTCCATTCCCTTGAGGCCGAGACGGAGCACATAAACTTTAGGGATCAGCGCTTTATTAATCCACCCACACCCCAGGATACCTACCCCCAAGGCGCCAAAAATTATCAGATCAGGGGCTTCCTCGCGCGCCGAATCTCTCGACAGGAAGACTGCCATAAGTATTTTTGCAGAAGTCAGTATCAGCGTTCTCCACAAATAAACAGCAACGAAAAATGCGCAGTATTCGACCGCCTCGTCAGCCAGATCAACTCTGGACACCCCCAAGGCGTGTCCATGCGCAGAATTATCATTTTCTACATTCGGACTGTTCCCGCTGGCGACAAAAACCCCTATAGCAGCAGCAGCTAGAAAGGTCAACACCAGAAGTATATCACTGAAATTGGCCCAAGGTGTTTCACGAACTCCACACAGTATTTGAGGCAAAAGCAGCTTGCTAAAATCACTATCTAAGCGACACTCTCCATCGACTAGACCAAACCCTCTGAAATAGAGTTCAAAGAGAACTACAGAAATCCCAAATGCAAGGGCGCTATAACCACCAAAGTTGCCCCTGAATCCTCGATACCGCAAATACTTGTTTGAGGAATTCACCGCAACATTCACCTCCCGTCAGGCGAACAGTCATATCTCATGAAGTGTGGCGGACTACGCTGTCCCGGTGCGCCCCTGCCGGTTGACAGGGGCGCGCGACCTCAGCAGTTGTGGCCCGGGAGGTTCAGCCAGGTGATGCCCCGCTTCTTCCTGCCCGTCTCGCCCACCCGTTTGACGGTTTTCAGCTGCGGGTAGCGGGCCCGGATGGTGGTCTCGATGCGCTGGTGGAGGGTCTGGCCGGCGGCGGGGCAGTCCTGGCATGCCCCGCCGAAGTCGACCTCCACCGTCTCGGCGTCGTTGTCGGCCACCTGGATCTGACCGCCGTGGCTGGCGATGTAGGCCGCCAGCTGGTGCTCCACGACGTCACGGGAGATGTACCGCAGCAGGTCGGCCGAGCCGGGCTCGACATCCCAGCCCTCCTCCTCGGCCAGGGAGGAGACGATGGCGTCGCGCACCTTGGATCCGACCCTGCTCCACGCCTGGTCGGAGGCCAGCCACGTCCACACGCCGTCGGCCTCCACCATGGCCCGGGAGATCACCCCGTACTCCAGCATCGACCCGAAGCTGCCGGGCGCGCCGCGCACCTCCCCGACGGGCACGCCGCCGGTGGGCACCACCCACCGGACGGCCTGCGGATCGCCGGGAACGGCCTCGGGATGGATCGGAAGCGGCCTCGTCACGTGAACGCCCCCACGATGAGTTTCGCCGCGAACGCCGCCACCCACGCGAGCCCGCCCATGTAGACGAACGCGATGATCGACCACCGCCACGTCCCCGTCTCGCGTTTCATCACGCCCAGGGTGGAGGCGCACTGCAACGCGTAGACGAAGAACACCAGCAGCGCCGCGATCGTGCTCGGCGTGAACACCGGCTCACCGGCGTGCGGGCCGTCGCTGTGGGTCATCTGTTCCAGGGACTCGCCCGGATCATCCGGGTCCTCCGCGGCCGCGACCTGACCCAGCGTCGAGACGACGGTCTCGCGGGCAGCCAGGGAGCTGATCACACCGATGTTGATGCGCCAGTCGAAACCGAGCGGGTCGAAGACCGGCGAGACCGCGCGGCCGATGGCCGCGGCGTAGGAGTTGTCGAGGGTGTAGGCCGTCACGGCCGCCTCGTCGCCGACGTCCACGCCGGCGGCGGTCATGGCGTCCTCGCTCGGGCTGGGGAAGTTCAGCAGCGCCCACAGCACGATGGTGACCACCATGATGATCCCCGCGACCTTCCGCAGGAACGCCTTGCAGGCATCCCACACGGCGATGATGACGGAGCGGGCGCTGGGCATCCGGTAGGAGGGCATCTCCATGTAGAACGGCAGCTGCGTGGCACCGCGTCCGACGATGCGCTTGAACACCCACGCGGCGATCATCGCGGAGACCGCGCCGAGCAGGTACAGGCCGAACATGATGGTGCCCTGGGCCTGGAACGGACCCCAGAACAGGTCGCCGGGAACCATGATCCCGATCATGAGGGTGTACACGGGCAGGCGCGCGGAACACGTCATCAGCGGCGCACCCATCATGGTGGCGATCCGGTCCTTGGCCGACGGCAGGGTCCGGGTGGCCATGATCCCCGGGATCGCGCACGCCACCGAGCTCAGCAGGGCGACGAACGCGCGCCCCTCCAGACCGGCCATCCCCATCACGCGGTCCATCAGGAACGCGGCCCGCGCGAGATACCCGCTGCCCTCCAGCAGCGCGATCATGAGGAACAGCAGCGTGATCTGCGGCACGAACGCCACCACCGCGCCGACACCGGCGAAGATGCCGTCGCCGACCAGCGAGGCGAGCCAGTCGATCGGGATCATGTCCTTGGCGATCCCGCCCATCCACACGAAGAAACCCTCGAAGGCGTCGTTGATGGGAGCCGCGACGGTGAAGATGATCTGGAAGAACACGTACATCGTCGCGAAGAAGACCAGCGTCCCCCACAGCGGGTGCAGCAGCACCCTGTCGATGCGGCGGGTGCGTTCGTCGATGTCCGGGGCGCGGTAGTTGGCGCTCTCCAGCACCGAATCGGCCCAGGCCGCGACCTCCTCGTGGCTGGTGGGTGGGGGCACGACCGGCGCAGGCCACGAGTCGACCTCGGTGAAAGCCTTGGACAGCACCTCGACGCCGCGCTTGTCGCCGGAGACGACGGGGATCACCCGCACCCCGACGGCCCGCGACAGGGCGTCGACATCGACGGAACCGCCGCGCCGCGCCAGCTCGTCGGTGAAGGTCAGCACCGCGATGGTGGGGCGTTCGCGCTGCTGCACCTGGGCCAGCATCCCGAGGCCGCGGCGCAGCTGCGTGGCATCCATGAGCACGATGTGCCCGGAGATCGGGGAGTGCACGGATTCACCCGCGTCCAGGACCTCCGTGACCACCTCCTCGTCAGGACTGATGGGGTCGAGGGAATACGTGCCGGGCAGATCCTCGATGATCGCCTCGACGTCACCGAGCTTGTGGACGCCCTCGTAGCGGGAGACGGTAACCCCCGGGTAGTTGCCGGTCTTTGCGCGCAGCCCGGTCAGTGCGTTGAACAGCGTCGTCTTGCCACAGTTCGGGCTGCCCACCAGCACGAAACGACGCAGACCCGTTGCGACCGGTGCGGAATGTTCGTCGTGGCAGGTCATGACGCCACCAGCACTCTCGACGCCTCGGAATGGCGGAGCACGATCTCGGTGCCGCCGACGTTGAACATGAGGGGGTCGTGCAGCGGGGCGCGACGCTCCAGCCTGCACGTCAGCCCTGGGGCGAAACCGAGGTCGAAGAGCCGGCGGCTGATCACGTCGTCACTGTCGAACCCGGTGATGCGCGCGCTCGCCCCGACCTTCAGGTCGGCGAGTGTCCTTGCGGTAGCAGGTGTCTCGTTCATACTCGCGAACTTAGCAACGCCTTGCCTTACAAGATTTACGAGGGTTGGTGTCGCGAACCTTAACTTTCAGCCGGGTTCACCCGTCCGTCCAGAGTGCCCTGCGCGGAGCATTGGCCAGGCCGACCTGACCGCTCTCCGGACCGCCCACCCGCGAGACCTCCCGCAGGATCGGGTAGCGGGCCCGGATCGCCACCTCGATCCTGAGCTGGAGCTCGTCGCTGGCGGCGGGGCCACGGGCGTCGACCCTGCCGAGGTCGAGCAACAGCCAGTGGGCGTCGTTCTCGATCACCTCGACGGTGGTGTCGGCAGCCTCGATGAAATCGGCCAGGTCGTTGTCGATCACGTCGTTCGCGATCAGGCGCAGCAGATCGGCGGAGTCGTCGCGGATCTGCCAGCCGTCCAGTTCCAGCGATTCACCGATGGCCTCGCGCACCTCGTCGGTGCGGTCGGCCCAGGTGTTCCCGGGGGCCAGCCAGGTCCAGATCCCCTCGGTCTCCAGCAGGGCCAGCGACACCACGCGGTCCTCCAGCAGCGCGCCGAGGGGGCCCGGTGCGGCCGCCACCTCGCCGACGACGTCCTGGCTGCCCGTGCGAACCACCCAGTGCAGGGCCAGCGGGTCACCCGGCACTTCCCGGGGATCGATCTCGGTCATGTATCGAGCCTAGCCCTAGACTCGATACATGATCGTGACTCTTCCGGACCAACAGCTCCTCGAAGCTCTCACCTCACACACCCCCGCGGACCGGCTCGGCGTCGAGCTGCGCATCTGGGACTGGAACTCCCCCATCCGCGACGTGCTCGGCGACGAGGCCGACGACGTGGTGGCCACCGTCCTGCCGTACTTCCGTCCCGCCCCGGAGTGGAGGTCGCTGGCGGACCTGCCGAGGCTGCGTCTGCTGCAGGCGCAGTCGGCGGGCTACGACAACCTCCTCCACATCACCCCCGACGGCGTCGCCCTGGCCCACGCCCGCGGGGTGCACGAGGCCTCCACCTCGGAGCTGGCCGTCGGTTTGATGCTCGCGGCGCAGCGGGAACTGCCGCGCTGGGCACGCGAACGCCGCTGGCAGGCCGCATCCACCCGGGCGCTCGCGGACTCGCGGGTGCTGATCGTCGGGACGGGGGCCATCGGCGAGGCCATCCGGTCGCGGCTGGCTCCCTTCGAGACCGAGATCACGCGGGTCGCCACCACCGCCCGCGACGACGAACACGGCCACGTCCACGGCATCGACGAGCTGCCCGAGCTGCTGCCGAACACCGACATCCTGGTGCTGATCGTGCCGCTCACCGAGGACACCCGCGGCCTGATCGGCGCGAAGGAGCTGGCGCTGCTGCCCGACGACGCCCTGGTGGTGAACGTGGCGCGCGGCCCCGTCGTCGACACCGACGCCATCACCGCCGAGGTGGTCGCGGGACGGCTGCGGATGGCCTCCGACGTGTTCGACCCGGAGCCCTTCCCCGACGACCATCCGCTGTGGCAGGCCGACGGGGCCTTCATCAGCCCCCACATCGGCGGCAACACCACCGCCATGCTGCCCCGGATCGTCACCCTGCTGGCGGACCAGCTGCCTCGCCTGGCCGACGGGCGGGAACTCAAGTTCGTCGTGAAATCATGAGCGACCCCCTCGTCGAGGCCTATCCGCCTTTCGGATTGCGCATCACCCACGACGACATGACGCTGCGGGTGTTCCGCGACGCCGACATGCCCGAATACCTCGACCTGCTGAGCGCCCCGATCTTCGCCGAGGAGAACGTGGACTGGTTTTTCCCGTGGTGCGAGGCACCAGTTCCCGAGCGGCGCCGCAACGCCATCCAGGCACACTGGGGGTGGCGTTCCGGATTCCGCCCGGAGTCCTGGACGCTGGCGTTCGGGGTCTACGTCAGTGGTGTGCTGGTCGGCTGCCAGGACCTCATCTCCGAGGAGTTCCCCAAACGCCGGGTGGTGTACTCGGGTTCCTGGCTGGCGCTGGAACACCAGGGCAGAGGCTGGGGCGCGCGGATGCGCAAACTGCTGCTGCACTTCGCCTTCGATCACCTGGGGGCGCAGCGGGCCGAGTCGGAGGCTGTGACAGGCAACGAATCGTCACTCGGGGTCTCCCGCAGCGCGGGCTACGAACCGAACGGCACCAGGGTCGAGATCTTCGGGAAACGGGTGGTGGAGATGCATCGCGTCGTACTCACCCCCGACCGGTTCCGTCGCCTCGACGGCGAGGTCGTGGTGGAGGGATTCACCGACGAGCTGCGCGCCATGATGGGCGCGCAGCCGGAACCTACCTCGCAGGGCGCCGACTTCCGGCCTCCCACGTGACGACCCGCCAGGCACGCTTATGGATGGACCTCCGAGAGCACTTTCTTAGGGAGCGGAGTCGCGGGTGATGTCAAGATCGACCCCACCGACATCGCGCCCGATCTCACGCAGCAGGGTTCCAAGCCGCACCTGACCCGGTTCGATCACGGCATCGTTCAGGATGGCCCGGATCTCCGCCTCGGTGCTGCGACCGTTGCGGGCGGCCCGCACCTTCAAGGCGCGATGAGTCGCGTCAGGCAGATTCCTGATGGTTACGACAGCCACATCCCCTCCTGATACCCATTCGCCGCAATGGTACGTGTGAGGCGTAAAGCTGGTTGAGCCGGCCTGCGCACGAATCGCGGGAGGGATGCGGATTTTGGTGGTTTTGCAGGAGAGCGGGTTCGACACGCCCGCCCCTTGTACAAGCGTTCAGTTTCCTATACGCTTGTATCATGACTGATGATCTGACAGCCCGAGCACGACTCCGTGACGCCACCATCGCGCTCATCGCGGCGGGCGAGAAACCCACGGCGCGCTCCGTCGCGGCGCGGGCGAACGTGTCCATCGGGTTGATCCGGCACCACTTCGGCACCATGGACGGCCTGCTGCTGACCTGCGACGAGCACATCGCCACGCTGATCCGCAACGCCAAGAACGACGCCATCCGCGGGCCGATGCCCAACGTGCTGGAAACCCTGCGGGAAACCGGGCAGGACAACATCCTCGGCTACCTGGCCCACCGCCTCACCGAGTCCAGCACCGCCATCGACGCCCTCGTCGACCAGCTCGCCGACGACGCCGCCGGCTACATCCGCCGCGCCATCGACGCGAACCTGATGACCCCCATCCCCGACGTTCCCGCCGCGGCGCGGATGCTGACCATCTACTCGCTGGGTTCGCTGGTGCTGGGCCGCCACCTGAAACGCCTCCTCGACATCGACATCACCGCCGGGGACATCGCGGCCGAACCGGGAGTCACGGACTACGTGCAAGTGCAGCTCACGCTGTTCGCGAGCCTGTTCACCCCGCACCTGCTGGAGCAGTTGCGGCCCCAACTTAAGGAGAAAACAGAAGGAAAGGAGAAAGAGCAATGAACGCCATCGAGGTGAGGGAGCTCCGGAAGAAGTACGGCTCCTTCGAGGCGTTGAAGGGCATCGACCTGGAGGTCCACACCGGGGAGATCTTCGGTTTCCTCGGCCCAAACGGCGCGGGCAAGTCCACCACCATCCGCATCCTCCTGGACGAGATCCGCGCCACCGGCGGCACCGCCCAGCTGCTCGGTCTCGATTCCCGCCGCGACGCCGTCGAGATCCACCGCCGGCTCGGCTACCTGCCCAGCGACCTGGCCCTCTACCCCGCGATGACCGGCGCGCAGACGCTGCGGTTCTTCGCCCGGTTGCGCGGCGGCGTCGACTGGAATCATGTCGACGAGCTGAGGCAGCGATTCGACGCGAACCTCGACAAGCGCGTCGGGGAGCTGTCCTCGGGGAACCGTCAGAAGGTGGGGCTGATCGCCGCGTTGATGCACAAACCCGAGCTGATCATCATGGACGAACCCAACGCCGGCCTCGACCCCCTCGTGCAGCACGAGTTCCACCAGGTGCTGCGGGAGATCGTCGCGGAGGGCCGCACCGTGTTCCTGTCCTCCCACACCCTCTCCGAGGTGCAGCAGGTGGCCGACCGGGTCGGCATCATCCGCGCGGGCCGCCTGGTGGCGGTGGAGAACGTCGCGGACCTGCGCTCGGTGCGGCGCGTCGATCTGCTCCTGGACGGCGACGCCGACCCGCGCGACTTCGTCCGCATCCCCGGGGCCCGCGACATCACCGTGGACGGACCGCGGGTGCGCATGGCCTTCGACGGGGAGCTCGGAACCCTGCTCGATTCGCTCGGCGACCGCCGCGTCGTCGACCTGACCGCCCACGACGCCGACCTGGAGGAGATCTTCCTCGCGTTCTACCAGGAGCAGTCATGACCACCCTCGCAGTGTTGGGACGCGGTCTGCTGCCGCGCTGGAAGGCCGTCTGCGTCATCGTCGCGTGCATCCTCGCCTTCCTGCTGATGGGGGTCGCGATGGTGCAGTCGATGGACACCAACATCTATGCATCCCTGCCGCCCGCGCTGCTGGCGATGGCCGGGATTCCCGCCGGCGCCTCGGCCCCGGTGATGTCCTACACGCAGATGCTCGGTTTCCTGGGCGCGATCGCGGTGGCGGGGTTCGCCGTCGCGGTGGGGGCGCAGCTGGTGGCCGGTGAGGAGAAGGACGGCACGCTGTCGCTGCTGCTCAGCCTTCCGGTCTCCCGGCTCGGCGTCGGCGTGACGAAGGCCGCGGTGCTGGTGCTGGCGGTCGGTGTGACGTCGCTGGGGCTGTGGGGTGCGGCCGCGCTGGCGAGTCTGCCCTTCGACCTCACGCTGGGGGACGCCCATCTCGGGGAGCTCTGCCTGGCACTGGGCGCCAACGCCCTGGTGTACGGGGGCATCGCGTTCGCGATCGGGGGTGCGACCGGGAGCCGCGGCCTGGCGCTGGGGCTCGGTTCGGCGGTCCTCGGGCTCGGGTGGTTGTTCGCCGGGCTGCTGCCCCAGTGGTCGGAGGGCCGCGACCTGGCGCGGTTCATCCCGTGGTACTGGTACAGCCAACCGGCGGTGCTGCTGAACGGCATCGACGGCGGCTACCTGGCGCTGATGCTCGGCGTCGCGGCGGCGCTGCTGGCCGTCGGGATCGCCGGCCTGGTGGTCCGCGACCTGCGTCGGGCAGCCTCCAGGACACGCCCGGCCCGGCACGCCACAACCCGATGGACCGGTTCGACTGCCGGTCGCGGACCCTCCCGCTACCGCCTCCTGGTCTCCCGCCACACCGGTCTGCTCCTGGTGCTGGGCGTGGTGATGTTCGCGGTGATGGGCCTGTTGATGGGTCCGCTGTACGAGCAGATGGCCCCGCAGCTGGAGATGGCGTCGAAATCGTTGCCGCCCGAGCTCATGCAGGTCTGGGGCGCCACCGACATGGCCTCCCCCGCCGGGTTCTACTGGGGCGAGACGATGAGCCTGATGGCCCCTGCCGCCGTGATCCTGGCCGGCGCGGCGGTGGCGTCGCGGCTGGGATCGGACGAACGTTCGGGCCGGCTCGGCGTGCTGCTGTCCACCCCCACCACCCGCACCCGGATGCTGGCCACGACGGCGGCGGCGCAGGCGACGCTCGTCGCCCTGGTCGCGGGGCTCACGGGGCTCGGGATCTGGGGTGGGGTCCGGCTGGGCGGCCTGGACCTGGCGACGGAGAACGTCGCGGGCGCCACCGCGCACCTGTTGGCGCTGGGCCTGTTCGTCGGTTCGGCGGCGCTGCTGGCGGCGGCCGCCCTCGGCACCCCGGCGGCCGCGACCTGGACCGCGACCGGAGTGGGAGTGGTCGGCTACGTCGTCAACACCACCCTGCCCATGAACCCCGACCTCGCGGACTGGGCCCGCATCTCCCCGTTCCACTGGTACGGGGCCACCAGCCCCTTGGAGAACGGCGCCGACTGGGGACACGTCGCGATCCTGCTGGTGGGGTCGGCGGTGCTGCTGGCCGCGTCCTTCCCGCTGTTCACCAGACGCGACCTGCGGGTGTGAACCCGGCTCTCAGTCCTCGGACCGCAGGGGGCGTTCACCGCGGAACAACACCGTCGGTGCGGAATGGACGCTTGGCATGGGGGCGATGTCATAGAGGTCAGCATGCGCAGCGAACAACAACGGGTGCTGCCGAGCAACGGCGCTGTGAAATTCAGCCGCCGTCGTTGGGGGAGCGGCCTGCCGTTCGACAAACAGATCAATCACTGTCGAGTAGGCTCTTCGAGTCAGTTTCGCAGCAAGAAAGAGATCCGGGTTCACCGCAGAAATACCAACAGAAACCAGATCAACCTCTGCAAAATCATCCACATCTGCCGTAATCAGGAAGCTCACCTTGGCCGCGACGGCATCGGCAAGAATTTGTCTATCCTCCTCCGTCGTTCCGAGAAACCTACTTGCACCTTCACCGACAGGTCCAAGCTCTCCCCCAAATCGCTGTCGAATGAGAGTCGGTGAAAGCGCACCTGGTTTCATATGGCGGCTGGCCTCCCGCTCAGCGGTCTCGCTCCACACGACAGCGAAACCGCTGAGCGGTCCGCCCACCATCAAAAGGGTGCGGGTGACAGGCTTGGCCAAGACGTTCGCGTCGAGGAAGACGCGGATCGGATCGTCAGTCACCGAACAGATCTGTTCTTATCTCGTCCCGGGTGATCTCAACGACGTCGCCCATGGTCGCCTGCCAGAATCGCTCGAACTCCTCATATGGAATCTGATTCCGGTTTCCGATTTTCACCGCACGCAGTTCCCCGGCAGCGATTTTTCGGGAAATCGTTGATCGTGACACTCCGGTCAAATCAGCAACCTGCGCAGGTGTAAGCATCCTTCGCTTGGCCGTGAGCGTCACCGATTCTCCCAACGAAGCTGCTCGTTTCACGTATTTCGAGACCTCGACCATCCACTCCGGCCATTCACCGCTGTTTGCAGGAGCACGCACGGTTTCAGGGTTGATGGTGATACTTCGAAGTGCCATGGGACCAACGATAGCACAGCATGCACACTTTGAAGGCTTCAGGTGTGCAAAGTGTGCATGCTGTGCGCCTCTCAGTCCTCGGTCTGCGCGGCCCAGAGGTTGACCCCGGACTCGACGGCGTGCTCGTCGATGGCGGCCAGCTCGTCGTCGGTGAAGACCATGTTCTCCAGGGCTCCCAGGTTGATCTCGAGCTGCCGCAGCGACGACACGCCGATCAGCGTCGACGTGATCCGCGGGTCGCGCAGCACCCAGGCGAGGGCCAGCTGCGCCAGCGACTGCCCGCGGTCGTGGGCGATCTCGTTGAGGGCACGGATGCGACCGAGGATGTCGTCGGTGAGCTGGTCGCGGCTCAGCGACCCGTCGCGCGCGGCCCGGGAGTCGTCGGGAACACCGTTGAGGTAGCGGTCGGTGAGGAGCCCCTGCGCCAGGGCCGTGAAGGTGATGACACCCATGCCCTCGCTCTCGCAGGCGTCGACGAGCCCGCGGGTCTCGATCCACCGGTTGAACATGTTGTAGCTGGGCTGGTGGATCAGCAGCGGGGTGCCGAGCTCCCGGGCGATGCGTGCCGCCTCGCGGGTCCTGGCCGCCGAGTACGACGAGATGCCGGCGTACAGCGCCCGGCCGGAACGCACCGCATGGTCGAGGGCCATCATGGTTTCCTCGATGGGCGTGTCGGGGTCGAAACGGTGCGAGTAGAAGATGTCGACGTAGTCGAGCCCCATGCGTTCCAGCGACTGGTCGAGGGAGGCCAGCACGTACTTGCGCGACCCGCCACCCTGCCCGTAGGGGCCCGGCCACATGTCCCAGCCGGCCTTGGTGGAGATGATCAGCTCGTCGCGGAACGGCGCGAGATCCTGCCGGAAGATGGTTCCGAAGTTGATCTCCGCCTGACCGTAGGGCGGGCCGTAGTTGTTGGCCAGGTCGAAATGGGTGATGCCGGCGTCGAAGGCGCGGCGGATGATCTCGCGTTGCACGCCGAGGGGTTTGTCGTCACCGAAGTTCTGCCACAGCCCCAGCGACATGGCCGGAAGCAGCAGCCCGGAACGTCCGCAGCGACGGTAGGGCATGCGACCGTCGTAACGGCCGGGGTCGGGTGTGTAGGTGGGGTACATGGCCTCATCCTGCCAGACCGTCACGCACCAACCGGGTCAGGCCCGCTCGAGGACGCGGATCGCCGCGAGGAAGCCGAGCACCGACCAGACGGCGAGCACAACGTAACTGATGATTCCCGCCTGGAAGGTCTCATGGGCCAGGCAGGCCCTCATCACCTGCGCCATGTGGTGCAGCGGCAAAGCCAGGTGCACCACCTGCAGCCACTCGGGCAGGCGGTCCATCGGGAAGCTGATCGGCGTGAACATCAGGGCGCCGAACGCGATGATCTGCGACACCCCCATCGCCAGCTCGGCGGGTATCGCGAACGAATAGCCGTAGCCGATGCCGAAACACGCCGTCACCACCAGCACGTAGGTGGGAATGATCGTCCACGAGACCGAGAAACCGGGATGGAACATGAAATGCGCGGTCACGATGGAGATGACGATCGCCGGCACCGTGATGAGCAGCCAGACCGTGCAGTCGGCGAACAGGAAGTTCTTGCGGTTCACTGGCAGCGACTTGATGAAGTCGATGTACCCGGCTATCCGCGCGGTCGCGTTCTGCATGGGAACGACGACGAGCGCGGTCATGATGAGAACGATCGTCGGCGCCCCCGTTGCCAGGTACAGCATCTCGTTTCCACTCGGGGAGGAGGACACCAGGAACGAGAACCCGATGATCACGCCGAGCGCTATGACCGTGAAGAATATGCCGTAGGCCACCAGGTGGCCGCCCAACTTCTGGGCCTGGAGCCTGAAGACGTTTCCCAGCTCTCCCTCAGTGCGCATCCGCGCCCACCTCCTTGTTCCCTACCAGCTGAACGTAGGTGTCCTCCAGGGACGTCTCGCGCAGCGAGTAGTCGCCCACCAACCGGCGGCCCCGCAGCTCCGCGGCCCACGTCAGGGCATCGACAGCCCGCTCCCTCGGGAACGAGACGACCACCTGGCCGTTCCTGACCTCGACGCTCCCGGCCCAGTCCGGATGCCCGAAAACCTCACGCGGGGCCGTGGTGAATGCCTGCAGCCTCATGTCGTCCCCGACGGTTGCCGCCTTGACGTGCGCCGCGTTCCCCCGGGCCAGCACCCTGCCGTGATCCAGGATCGCCATCTCGTCCACGGCCGTCTCGGCCTCGCCGATGTTGTGGGTCACCAGCAGCACCGCCGTGCCGTCCCCGGTCAGGGCACGGATCGCACCCCACAGGTATCTGCGCCGCACCGGATCGACGTCGTTCGTGGGCTCGTCGAGCACCACCACGCGTCCCGGCCGGATCGCCGCCATGCAGAAACAGGTCAACCGCAGCACTCCCCCGGACAACGTGTTGCCGGGCTGATCGGCCCACTCGGCAATGTCCAGCTGTTCGAACAGCTCACCGACCCGGCGCATGATCTCCTCGTCGCCGGCTCCACGCATCCTGGCCATCAGGCACGTGATGGCGCGCGGCGTGAGCTCCCCCAGGGGAACGGAGGCCTGCGGTTGCACCGAGCACAGATAGCGTCCCCGCCTCCGGTTCCGGACGATGTTCTCACCGGCCACCGTGATCGAGCCCGCATCCGGGCGGAGCAACCCCAGCAGCTGGTTCACCAGCGTCGTCTTGCCGGCCCCGTTGTGCCCGAACAGCCCGAACACCGACCCTTCCTCGACGTGCAGGGTGACGTCGTCGTTCGCCACCACCCCACCGCCCCGGGTCCTGTACGTCTTGGAGACGTGATCGATCTCAACCAGGGCCATGACTCGACCTCCCGGAATCCACACCTCCGCTACCGTGACACCCGTGAGCTACGTGATCCTCGGGCTGCTGCACATCGCCCGCATGAGCCTGTACGACCTGATGAAGGCCTTCGAGGCCGGGGTGTCCCTCTTCTACGGATCCAGCGCCGGAAGCATCAAACGCTCCCTCGACAAGCTCCTGGAGGAGGGCGCGGTGGAGGTCACCCATCAGGAACCCGGGGCCCGCGGACGCCGGGAATACGGGCCCACGTCCCTGGGCAGGCAGAAATTCGCGACGTGGATGCAAGCCGAGATCCGGGGGAACTTCGACGTCACGGGGGTTGCCCGGATCTATTTCCTGGGTCTCATCCCTGCGGCCGATCGCCCACCGATCATCGCGCGACTCCGGGAACGCATCACCGCGGAACTCGAACGACTGGAATCCGTGGAACGGCAGATCTCCGAACAAGCGGTACCCGATGAGTACCGGGACGTCGGCCGTTTCAACCAGGCCGCCCTCCACTACGGACTGTCATCGACACGCCGCACCTACGACTGGCTCACCGCATTCGAGGCCGAGGTGAAAGGACGCGAGGAAGCGGAGTGAGGCGCGATTCTCAGAGCAGGCCGTCGAGGTCGTTGGACCGGAAGGTTTCAGTCAGGGTCTCGATGACGCGTTCCGCCGGCCAGGAATCCGGCACCCTGACGAGAGTGCCGTTTCCCAAGCGTTCGACGGTCAAACCCTCCGCACAGGCGCGGACACCCCCGACCCGCTCATTGATCCACACCCGGTAACCGATGGGAAGCAACCAGCCCTCAGGTTCCTGCTCCATGATGACATCAAGTTCCTGCCCCACGGCGAAGATGGGATCGAAAGCGGGAATCACTGCGCGAAGAGACGCTTCCCACAAAAAATCCGCCGACACACACGGCGGCTGATCAGGATCCGGGAATGGTAACCAGCCGAAATGCTGCGCCATCTCTTCAACAAACGCATCCATCGACTGGGAAAACCTTTGATGAAAAGAGGGGCCATAAACAGGTTCCAGAATTTTCGACTGACCCGCCGTCACGGAGAAATAGGTTTCCAGGAGATCGTTCTCGGTCTCCAGCAGGAAATGATACCCCCCTTCGGGAGCGTTCTCCCCATCACTCTTCCTCATGATTCTGTTTCCGATGAAACCGGCCAGTCCCGCCTCGGTTCCGTCCCACTCATCCTCTTCCTGTTGTGTTGGCTTCCACCGCCCGACCGAGACCCGGAAGGAGAACTCCTCCATGAAACGGGAGGCTCGCCGCGCGATCTCCTCCGGCGTCTCATTGAGACGACTCCAAGGCGCATACACGAAGATGTCCCCAAGTTCATGAGTCACGACCGCTCCAATCCGATTCATCAAAGCTGTTTCAAAGTCTAGGCGTCTCGCGTCCCGGCCAGGACACCATCCGCAAGCGGAGGGCTGCCCCCCACCCGCAGGCATCATGGTGGGATGGTGAACGACAAAGAGTGGTCCTGGTCCAGTGAGTATGGGCGCGACCAATTGTTGCGCAAGGAGCTGGAAGCCCAGGCAGAGGCCCTGGCCGCCAGCAGGAAACGCCAGCAGCGCGACGCCTCGAAACTGCGTTCCGAGCTGCGCACCATGCAGGGCTCGCTGGAGACCCGGCTCGACGCGCTCACCAACGCCTTCGTCGCCTTCGTGGAGCTCGACGGGATCCGCAAACAGCTGGCGGCCTTCCCGCAGCACACCGAGGCGCGACGCTACGCCTTCCAGGACCTCCAGGTGCTGCTGGACGGCGGCATTCCCCCACAGCGACCGGACGTCGACGGCTACTGGCTGCCCCCTGCAGTGTCCGCGCTGCGACCCGACGGTTCCGTCGACCCGGAGCAGGCCGCACTCGCCCGGCAACGCGACCCCCACACGACACAGGTCTTCCTCGCGGTCGCACGGGCCGCTCTCGGTGCGGGCGAGGACGTGGTCGCAGAGCTGCCGATGCTCCTGACCCCCGACGACCAGGGCACCTGGGCCGAGTGGCAGCTGCTGCTGTGGGGTGCCACGCTGCGCGGGGCCTTCGGTCCGGCGGCCCTGACGACGCTCACCGCAACCTTCCACCCGCTGATCACCAGCGCTGACGACTGGCTGGAGTGGGCGAGATCCCAGGCCGGCACCAACGACGCCACGGCACTGGGCTGGGTGACGTCACAGCTCGAGGAATTCACCCCACGACCCACCCCCGAGCAGAAGATCGACCGGACCGCCACCAGAACGGACCGCCCCGATTTCGTGATCCGGGATTCCGGACGCTTCCGGGACACCTCGAGCAGGCCAGAACCAGAACCGGAACCCGAGGAAACCCCCGTGGTCGTGGAGGAGGCCTCGCCTGAGGAGAATGCCTGGGAATCCACCCGGGCCATGCTCGTCCGGGCGATGCAGGCCCACATCAGCGGCGGCAGCGAGAGCGAACACGCGCTGCTGGTCCGCGCGGAACTCCTGGAGGAACAGTTCACCAACCCCCTCGGCGCCAGCAAACTCCCCGAAGAGGTGCCCGAAAAACGTCACATCGTCATCGACGCCCTGCGACAGACCGCCCTCGACGACCACGCCAGCAGGAAGGACCGCCGCAGCCTGTGGTTGCTGATCGCCGAGGCCTTCGCGCCGGCCGCGCGGGAATGGCAGACGGAACCGGAACCGCGACTCCCGGAGGAGAAGGTCTCCGGTTACGACAGCCTCACCGTCGGCCCTCAGGGCATCCACGACCAGACAGCGATGCGAACCCTGATGCGACGCTACGACTCCCAGCAGCCCACGGGCCCCCTCCTTCGTGGTAGGGAGATCATGTGGGCGGGGGCCGCCTTGACGGCTGCCTCCGTCGCGCTGCTCCTGGCGACACGCTCGAACTGGTTCCTGCTGCTCGGCCTCGCAGGAATCGTCGCGGCGATACTCGGCTACAAGACGAACGAGACCGCCATGGAACGGCTCAACGCACTGGAGGCCAGCAAGGACTCCTTGGCCAGGCGCGTCGAGGACGCCATCAAAACCACTGCCGACACATACGAGAAGGCCAAGGCCGGGCACGAGGAACGCCAGGAGGCGGCATCCCGTTTCCTCACTGCGCTTCGCTCGTCCTCGTGAAATCGAGCCCCCGGGCCCAGGCGCGGATCGTCGGCGGGTCGACGTGGTCGGCGGGTTTCTTCGCGAGGACCCGGAACAGCAGCTTCTTGAGGAAACCGACCCTCTCGGGTGCGTAGCGACCCGCGAAGGCCGCCTGTGAGATCGCCTCGACCAGCTCCGCGGCGGCCTTGTTGTGGCCGAGCGCGACGTCCTGCTTGGCGGGATCGACGGCGGTGATGGAGAGGTTGAACAGCGCGACCCGCCCGATCCGCTCCCCGTGGTTGCGCAGCCACGTCAGCGACTCCGGCAGCCACGTCAGCGCCTGGGTGGCGCTGCCCAGCACGAACCCGTCGAAACCGGCCGGGTCGGGGTCGTCGCGCAGATCCGCCACCACGACGTCGAAACCCCGGGCACGCAGTTCGTCGGCGATGATCCCGGCCGCATCGGCCGTGGAACCCGCGCGGGTCGCATATCCCACCAGTACTCGCTGCATGGATCAAAGCTAGTACCCAGCGCCGCATCCCGCTTCGAGGTAGGCTCGACGTGGACGAGGAGGTTCTCATGGGCAATGCGAAACGCATCGGTGTTCTGACGGCGGGCGGCGACTCCCCCGGCCTGAACGCGGCCATCCGCGGGCTGGGCAAGGCGGCCATCGGCAGACACGGAATGGAGTTGATCGGTTTCCGCGACGGGGTGCGCGGCCTGGCCGAGAACCGGTGCTTCCAGCTCGGCCCGGAGGCGCTGTCAGGGATCCTCACCATCGGCGGCACCATCCTCGGGACCAGCCGCGACAAGGTGCACCGCATGCGCCTGGGCGGTGAGACCGTCGACGCCATCCCCACCATCAAGGACGTCGTGGAACAGGCCGACCTGGACTGCCTGGTGATGCTCGGCGGCGGCGGCACCGCGAAGAACGCGCTGCGCCTGGCGGAGGCCGGCATCCCGGTGATGCACCTGCCCAAGACCATCGACCGCGACGTCGCCCACACCGACAACACCTTCGGTTTCTCCACGGCCCTGGAGATCGCCACCGACGCCATCGATCGGCTCCACTCCACCGCCCACAGCCACCACCGGGTGCTGCTGGCGGAGATCATGGGCCACAGGGCGGGTTGGCTGGCCCTGGGGGCGGGCATCGCGGGCGGCGCCGACGTCATCCTGATCCCCGAGATCCCGTACTCCGTCGACGCCGTCGCCGAGACCATCCGGGCCCGGCAGGCCCGCGGCACCAACTTCAGCGTGATCGCGGTGGCCGAGGGGGCCAACGACGTCGCGGCCGCGCAGGCCATCGCCGCCGCCGAGTCGCTGCGCAGGGCCGCCGGGACCCCGCAGGAGAAGGCAGCCGCGAAATCGCACCTGGCGCGGGTCCTCGACGAACACCGCGAGCACACCTTCCGACTGGCCCGCTCCCTGGAGGAAGCGACGGGCCTGGAGACCCGCGTCACCATCCTCGGCTACGTGCAGCGCGGCGGGACGCCGTGCGCGGAGGACCGGCTGCTGGGGTCGCGGATCGGCACCGCCGCCGCCGAGCTGATCGCCGACGGGGTCAGCGGCGTGATGGTCGCCAGCAGGGGTGACGGCACCGAACCCGTCGACCTGAAGAAGGTCGCGGGCAATCTGGCGCAGGTCCCACCGGACCACCCGTGGATCCGGACCGCCCGCGACGTGGGGACGGGTCTCGGGGACTGAGCACAACATTGACCCACCGTGACTATGGAGCCTGAACTCCTCTCCCGGCTATGCTGAAAGGGTTCGTCTGAATTTGTCTCAGGGGGGTAGTTGTGCAACCAACTATTCGCCGCAAGGTGGAAAGTGGAGTCACTGCACTACTCATCCTCACCTTGGGTGGGTTTGCATTCGCACACCGAGGCGTACCGGCCGAGGAAGTGGATCTCAATGACGGCGGCGTGTGGGTGACCAACACCACCCAGGGAATGACCGGTCACCTCAATTACCAGTCGCGCATCATCGACGGCGGACTGAACGCGCCGACGCGTGATTTCGACATCTCCCAGGAGGGCAACCGGGTCCTGCTGCAGGACAAGGCGGACAAGGCCGCCAGGCCCATCGACACCGCGACCCTGACGATGGGGACCCGGGTCACCACCGGGAACCTGGAGTACAGCCACGGCGCGAACACCGTGCTGATCGCGGACGCGGGCGAGAACAAGGTCTGGGCCACCAGCCTGGAGCGGTTCGCCGACTTCTCCTCCAGCGCCGTCCCGCTGCTGGAGGACGTCGACTCCCCCCACGTGGTGGTGGGACGTGACGGCACCGGTTTCGTGGTCGACGCGTCCGGGGCCATCACGAGGGTCACCGGCTCCGACGACCACTTCCGGACCGAATCCGCCGGCACGCTGCCCGACGGCATCACGAGCAGCACCCAGCTGACGATCGCCGGGGACCAGCTCGTGGCCGTCGACGAGGGGCGGGTCCGGACGGCCGGTTCCAGCACTGAGGTTCCCGGTATCACCGCGACGGCCCTGGCCCAGCAGCCGAGCCTGGAACGCGGTCACGTCAGCGTCGCCGCCGCCGACTCCCTGCTCACCATCCCGCTGGGCGGCGGCGATCCGCAGCGCACCGAGGTGCCATCCGGGCAACCGGCGGCTCCGGTCGACGTGGCGGGATGCGTCTACGGTGCCTGGTCGGGTTCCGGCGCCCACGTGCGCGACTGCCCCGGCGAGTCCGACGACGTCAACAGCACCAACGACACCCTCGCCACCAGCAGCGCCCCGATGTTCCGGGTCAGCCGCGACATCGTCGTCATCAACGACGCGGCCGGCAACATCTACCTGCCGAACGAGAACATGGCCATCGTCAACGACTGGGACAACGTGAAGTCCCAGATCGAGGACCAGAACCAGACCGACGAGCAGCAGACCGACGAGAACCAGCGCGAACGAACCAACGACAACAACGCCGAGCAGGAACCGCCCGTCGCGACCGACGACACCTTCGGGGCCCGGCCGGGAATCACCACCACGCTGCCGGTCCTGCTCAACGACATCGACCCCGACGGCGACGTGATGACGGTCAAGCTCGGCGACGTCCCCGCCAACGTGCAGGTCTCGCTCGGCCAGAACGGTCGCGTGGCCCAGATCCTCCTTCCCCCCGAGACCACCGACCCCGTAACGTTCACCTATCAGGCCTTCGACGGTGAGGAGCTGTCCAACACCGCCACCGTGACGGTGACCCCCGCATCGGAGAACAAGGCACCCCAGCTGGCACGCAAGAACACCGTCGCCATGACCGAGCAGGCGACGGTGGAGTACTCGGCCCTACCCGACTGGACCGACCCCGACGGCGACCCGCTCTACCTGGTCAACGCCACGGGCGACGAGGGCATGACCGTGACCTTCCGTCAGGACGGGTTCATCTCGGTGCACGATCTGGGCACCGTCGGGCCCGGCGCCCGGGAGCTGAGCCTCACCGTCTCCGACGGCACCGACGAGACCACCGAGACGATCCCCGTCCAGGTCTCCTCCGGATCCACGAACCTGCCACCGGTGGCCAACGCCGACCACTACGTGGTCAACGTGGGGGAACGGGTGCTGCTGCGTCCCCTCAGCAACGACTCCGACCCCAACGGCGAGACCCTCGCTCTCTCGGAGATGAGCGAACCCGCCGAGGATGAAACCCTCGAGACGGACTACGAGAAGGCCAACGCGCTGTTCTCCTCTACCCGGGTCGGTTCCCACGAACTCACCTACGTCGTCTCCGACGGCCCGAACGCGTCCGGGGGCAAGATCCGCGTCGACGTGCAGGACCCGGCGACCACCAACCCGAAGCCCAGCGCCCAGGACGACCTCGCCCTGCTGCCCTCCGACGCACCGGTGCTGGTCAACGTCCTGGACAACGACACCGATCCCCTCGGTGGGGTGCTGGCGGTCCAGTCGATCTCCGTCGACGCCGGACTCGGCATCACCGTCGAGGTGAAGGACCACTCGACGCTGCGCATCTCGGCACCCAACGAGCTGAGCGGCCCCCGCACCTTCTCCTACACCGTCTCCAACGGCCGCGAGTCGGCGACCGCCCGGGTGGTGGTGCTGCCGCAACAGCCCCTCCTGAACAACCAACCCCCCGTGGTCCTCGACGACACCGCCGTGGTGCGCACCGGCGACATCGTGGCGGTTCCCGTGCTGTCGAACGACTACTCGCCCACCGGCCTGGAACTGGGGGTCGCCTCCGACGTGGAGGTGCGCGGCGACCCGGCCCTGGGAGACGCCTTCGTCTCCGGCGACCTGGTGCGTTTCCGCGCCGGGAGCAAACCGGGCAACACCACGCTGGTCTACACCGCGCGCGATTCCGCGGGCAACCGGGCCAGCGCCAAGATCGACATCGCCGTGCGCGGACAGGACAGCGCGAACCAGAAACCCACCCCTCACCCGGTGACGGGACGTGTCTTCGCCGGCGCGAAGACGACGGTGGCGGTGTTCATGAGCGGGGTGGATCCCGACGGTGACTCCGTGGAACTCATGGAGGGGTCCTCGCAGGGACCCAGACTGGGCAGCGTCAAGGTCGAGGGCGGCTACCTGACCTACAGCGCCGCGCACGGCTCCAGCGGCACGGATTCGTTCACCTACCAGGTACGGGACCGGTTCGGCGCCGTCGGCGAGGCGAGCATCCAGATAGGTGTCGTGCCGCCGCCGGCCACCAACCAGCTGCCCATCGCGGTACCCGACCAGGTGACGGTGCGTCCCGGACGAACCGTGCAGATCCCCGTCACGCAGAACGACGTGGATCCCGACGGCGACGAGATCAGCATCGTCGCGAACAGCGCAAAGGCCCAGGCCCCCTGGCAGACCGACCTCGAGATCGTCGGGCAGGACGTCAAGGTGGTGGCCCCCGACGAACCGGGCAGCTACAAGTTCAGCTACGACATCACCGACCGCGGCGGGGCTTCCGTGACCGGCTACGGCACCCTCATCGTCGACGAGAAGGCCCAGCTCATGCCGCCGGTGGCGGTGGACGACAGGCTCCCGGTCTCCTCGGTCCTGGGCAGGACCGAGGTCGATGTTCCGGTGCTCAAGAACGACAGCGACCCCGACGGCAGCCAGGATGATCTGCGGATCGAGGTCGAATCCCCGGGTCGCGTCGAGTCGGGACAGGTCAGGGTGCCGGTGAGCGACGACCCCCAGGTGCTGCTCTACACCATCACCGACAAGGACGGCGGCACCGCCCGGGCCGCCATCTTCGTGCCGGGGGTCGCGAACGTTCCCCCCACCCTCAACCCCGAGGCGATCCCCGCCAGGGTGAAGGCCGGCCAGACCCTGCGTGTCGAGCTGTCCGACTACGTGCTGACCCGCCGCGGCCACTCGCCGAAGCTCACATCGGAGGAATCGGTGGTGGTCGGTACGGGGGCATCGGCAGACCAGGGCTTCAAGATGGTCAGCGACACGGCGATCGAGTTCACCCCCGACTCCTCCTTCTACGGTCCGACGACCCTCAGATTCGGGGTGCACGACGGCGAGAACCTCGACGACCCGAACGGTCTGCAATCCACTCTCTCCCTGCCCATCGAGGTGGAGGCCTCCGGCATGGTTCCCCCGGAACTGCGTCCCTCACCCGTTACGGTGGCCAAGGGGGAGCAGGCCGCCACCGTCCGGCTGAGCGACATGGTCAAGGACCCCGACCCCGGTGACGACGAGGCGATGACCTATTCGCGGGTCTCAGCCCCGGAAACGCTGAACGTGGAGGTCTCCGGGCAGGAGATGCGGATCTCCGCCACCGCCGATGCCCCGCTCGGCGATGCGGGAACGGTCGTGATCCGGGTGCACGACGGGAAGACCGACCCCCTCGACATGAAGGTTCCCGTCACCGTGGTGGAAACCACGCGCCCCCTCATGACCACGACGGAACTCACCGATTCCGACGGTCGCGTCGGCCAGGCGAAGGTCTTCGACCTCACCACCGCCATCACGAACCCGTTCGCCGACCAGGGCGGGGCCATCACGATCAGCGGCGCCACCGCGCGGCAGGGAAAGGCCGAGGTCTCGGTCAGCGGCACCGACCTGTCCGTGACACCCAGCGAGGTCGGCACCGTCGTGGTCAACTACACCGCGACCGACGCCACGGGGGACGCCTCCCGGCAGGTCACGGGCCAGGTCATGTTGATGGTCAAGGGCACCCCGCAGGCCCCCACGGGCCTGACCGCCCGGTCGGACGTCTCCCGCACCGTGGAACTGGCCTGGACCCAGGGTGACCTGCAGGGCGGCACCCTGGACCACTTCCAGGTCTCGTGGAACGGCGGAAGCCAGAACTGCGGCACCGTCACCAACTGCCGCATCACCGGGCTCAACAACAACACCGACTACACCTTCACGGTCGCCCAGGTCACCGAGGTCGGAACCTCCGAACCGTCGAACCCCGCCCAGGCGCATCCCGACGTGCGCCCGAACCAGCCCGCCGTTCCCACCGCCGTCGCCGGCGACCGGGAGATCGCGGTCAGCTGGCCCGCCACCCAGGTGCCCGACGGGGGATCACCGGTGGAGAAGTACAACATCCAGGTCTCCCCCGGGATCGGTGGACAGACGACGTTCTCCACCAGCGACACCTCCTACACCTTCACGGGGCTGACCAACGGCACCGCCTACCGGTTCCGCGTCCAGGCCGTCAACCGCTACGCGGACAACAACGTGGCCCGCGAGGCCGATTACCTGTGGAGCGACTGGTCCACCGCCGAAATTCCCGCCGGTGCGCCGTCGGGGCAGGGTGCGCCGACGGTGAGCATGAGCAGGGCGGCCGCCGGGGTGACGCCGCGGGCGTCGCTGTCCTGGGGCAAACCCGCCAACATCAACGGCGACGACAACCTCACCTACGAGGTCACCGAGAACAGCTCGGGTCAGGTCGTCTACACGGGGCAGAACACCCAGACCACGGTCAGCATGAACACCGACTCCTCCGACAGGACCTTCACCGTACGTTCCACCAACAAGTCCAAGAAGTGGAGCGATCCGTCCCCGGCCTCGAACGCGGTGCGGTTCTACCAGCCACCCTCCGCCCCCACCGGTTTCTCACTGAAACCCACCGGGGTGCCCAACCAGGTGACCTTCTCCTTCAACGCCAGCTCCGGGAACGGGGTCAGGGCCGACGAGATCAGCTACCGCTGGAACGCCAACGGCGCGAGCGGCACCGTCTCCAACGGCCAGACGGTCACCAACGGGGCCTTCACCAACGGCCGCGACATCCAGGTCACCCTCACCCCGGTGGCCAACGTCAAGGGGGAAACCACCGAGGGAGAATCTGCGGCGGCCTCCGTGAACGCCTACGGTCCGCCGTCGGTTCCCAGCATCTCCGCATCCGGCGGGTACCGGTCGGTGAGCTACAGCTGGAACGCCGACGTCAACAGCGGGGGTCGCAGCTCCACGGTCACCATCGACAACCAGCAGGTCGCCGCCAGCGGCAGCGCCACCCGCGACGGCCTGGGTTTCAAGGACTACTGGTGCGCGAAGATCACCGTCACGAACTCGGAGGGCCAGCAGGCCAGCAACGAGGCGTGCGGCACCACCTGGGCACCCCCCGAGGCCAACGACCGCAGGGGAGCGGAGGCCACCGGGTGCCCCGCCGGCTGGGGCAGCTGCCACGTCTACGAGGTCCAACTCCAGCGTTGGAAGCCCAACAGCACGGTGCACTGCAACGTGCCCAGCACCACGGGTGAGGACGGCAACATTGACATCCAGGTGGATGCCAACGGCTCCTGGGGCTGGGCCCAGTACAAGAACACCTGGCGGATCGGCCAGCAGGAAATCGTCGGTAACGTCACCGAGTACTGCACACAACAGTGAGCGGCGAGAAGGAGCAGTCATGACAGTAACCCCCGAGCACGCCGCCTGGTTCGCGGACACCTTCGCCAAACTCACCGACAACGTGGGGCAGGCGCTGCTGGGCAAGGCATCCGTGATCAGGCTGGCCCTGACCTGCTTGCTGGCCGAGGGGCACCTCCTGCTGGAGGACTCCCCCGGGACGGGCAAGACCGCCCTCGCGCGCGCCATCGCCGCCACTGTCCAGGGCAGCCACAACCGCATCCAGTTCACCCCCGACCTGCTGCCCTCCGACATCACCGGCGTCACCATGTACGACCAGTCGACGCGTCAGTGGGAGTTCCACAAGGGACCCGTCTTCGCCAGCATCGTCCTGGCCGACGAGATCAACCGCGCCTCACCGAAAACCCAGTCCGCGCTGCTCGAGGTGATGGAGGAGGCCATGGTCACCGTCGACGGGGTACGTCACCCTGCCGGTCGTCCCTTCATGGTGATCGCCACCCAGAACCCCATCGAACAGGCCGGCACCTACAAACTGCCGGAGGCCCAGCTGGACCGTTTCCTGATGAAGACCAGCGTCGGCTACCCCGACCGTGCCGCCGCGTCGCAGATCCTGCTGGGCGCGTCCCAGCCGGACCGGTCGAAGTCATTGACGGCGGTGATCTCCCAGCAGGCCGTCAGCGAGATGAGCGACCTGGTCAAGGAGAACTACATCGACCCCACCATCGTCGACTACGTCCAGGACCTGGCCGAGGCCACCCGTCAGGACAAGGACACCGCGATCGGCGTGTCCACCCGGGGCGCGATCGCCATGGTGCGTGCCGTCCGCGTCTGGGCGGCGGCCCACGGCCGCAATTTCGTCATGCCCGACGACGTGAAGGATCTCGCCGCCCCGGTGTGGACGCACCGGATCATCATGGCACCCACCGCCGAGTTCGCCGGTTCCACCGCATCCCGGGTGATCGCCCGGGTGCTGAACTCCGTGGCCGCCCCCGCGAACCGGGCACAGAGCGGATCGTGAGATTCCTCGAGGCGTTGGGCGAGCAGGTCCTGACGCTGCGGCAGCGTGTCCGCGGCATCGGGTTCGTCGCCATGGTCACGCCACTGGGCTGGGCGACGCTGGTCATCGGCGGGGTTTCCGCGATCATCGGGTGGTCGCACGGCTGGTTGGAGTTCCGCGGGCTCGCTTTCCTGGCGCTGGTGCTGTTCGTCGTCGCGGTGCTGCTGACGCTGCGCCGCCCCTCCCACGACGTGCTGCTGGAGCTGCACCAGCCGCGGGTCCCCGCCGGGGACCCCGGCCTGGGCCGGGTGCTGCTGCGCGGACGTCCCGGCGGCACGCCCGCCGCCACCATCGAACTACCGGTGGGCAGGGCGGTGGCGCGATTCCGGGTGGCGTCGTTGGGTGAGAACGACGAACACGAGGAGCTGTTCAGCATCCCGACCCGACGCCGGGGCGTCATCCCCGTCGGCCCGGTACGTGCGGTGCAGGCCGATCCGGTGGGTCTGATCCGCCGCACGAAGGTGTTCAGCGACCCGATGGAACTGTTCGTCCATCCCCGGATGGTGCCGCTGGAACTGGCGGCCGTCGGTTTTCTCAAGGATGTGGAGGGCATCACGACCGCGAACCTGTCAAGCTCCGATGTCAGCTTCCACGCCCTGCGCGACTACGTCCCCGGCGACGACCGGAGGGCCGTGCACTGGCGCACCACGGCCCGCACGGGACGTCTCATGGTGCGTCAGTTCGAGGAGACGATGCGCGCCCATCTCCTGCTGATGCTGTCCACCCTGCGCAGCGATTACGCGAGCGAGGACGACTTCGAGACCGCGGTCAGCGTGACCGCGTCACTGGCCGTCGCGGCGTTGCGGGAGGAACGACAGGTCAGCCTGTACACCTTCGAGGGGCCGGTGGCCTTCCCGAACGCGATGGGTGCGCTCGACGAACTGTGCCGGGTGACGCAGATCGACAAGGGTCCCGACCTCAGCCAGGTGGCGCTCCGGGCGGGACACGACACCCCGGGGGCGTCGGTGGCGGCTTTCGTCACCGGTGGCACCGACCCCGCGCAGCTGCGTGCCGCACAGCTGGTGCTGCCACCCCAGGTCATGACGTTCGCGCTGCGCGTCAGCTCGGACCTGGAGATGGCACGCCGGCAGCTCGGTGACCTGACGGTTCTGGACCTGCCGCTGCTCGACCAGCTGCCCCTGGTGATGCGAGGCCTGTCGTGAAGGGCTCCGGACTGCGGTGCGCCGGCGTCTGGCTGCTGCTGATCCCGTCGGTGGTGGCGCTCCAACCGGCTTTCGGAGGCTGGCCCGGTTTCCTGCCCGGAATGGCCGGGATCACCCTCGGTGTGCTGGTCGGCCTCCTGGCAGCCCGGTTCAGGCTGTCGCTGCTGTTGACCGTCCTGGCGACGCTGGTCACCTATCTGTTGTTCGGCGGCGCGTTCGCCCTGCCACGCACCACCATCGCCGGGTTCGTCCCGACCCTGGAGACCGTTCGTCGTCTGGTGCTGCTCAGCGTCCAGAGCTGGCGTGACCTGTTGACGGTGGCCACCCCGGCCGACGACTTCACCGGCCCCGCCGTGGTGCCGTGGCTGCTGGGGCTGCTGGGAGGTGTGGTCGCCGCGACGCTGGCGGCCCGCACCCGCGCCGTGTTCTGGCCGCTGCTGCCATCCCTGGTGCTGTTGATCGTGAGCATTGCCATGGGGGTGCGCACCGCACCGACCGCGACGTGGCTCGGGGCCGCTCTCGGCGCGGGCATGCTGGTGTGGGTGTGGGTTCATCAGACGATGACCCAGCGCGCCGACAACGCCGACATCCTGGTGAACAACCAGGCCGAGTCGTCCCAGACCCTCCGGCGGGCGGTGGCGGCGGCGGCACTGCTCGGGGTCGGGGTCTCGGCGACGGTCATGGCCACGGGAATCACCGGGGGCAACGCTCACCGCGATGTGCTGCGCGACCACATCGCTCCCCCGTTGAACCTGCGCAACTATCCCTCTCCCCTGATGAGCTACCGCCGCTACGAGGTGGAGCAGAAGGACACGACCCTGTTCACGGTCACCGGCATGCCCGCTGGGAGCCGGTTGCGGCTGGCGGTCATGGACACCTACGACGGCAACGTGTTCAACGTGTCCCAGGACGCCAACCACTACCTGCGCACGGGTCGCAGCATCACCCAGGACATCGAGGCCAACACGACCCTGCAGGTCTCGGTCGGCGAGTACAACGGGATCTGGGTGCCGCTGGCCGGCTCACCGCGCTGGCTGGAGTTCTCCGGGAATCGGGCCGATCTGATGGCCGACGGCACCTACTTCAACCAGAGCGCGCAGCAGGTTCTCGCGACGGCCGGAACGGAATCGGGGGACACCTACCGGTTGGAGTCCTCCACGACCACGGAACCCACCGAGGAGCAACGGGCGGAGCTGGGCGCCACCGTCCCGGGGAATGCCCCACTGGCGAAACTGGAACGGGTCCCCGAGATCATGTCGTCGCTGGCGGTCGACTACGCCGCCGGCAAATCCACCGCCTTCGAACAGATGGTGGCCATCGAGACCAGGCTCAGGACCGACGGCTACTACTCGGACGGCTCCAAGGACAGCAACCGCTCCCGTCCCGGACACACGACGGAACGCCTGTCCACGATGTTCCAGAGCCCGATCCTGGTGGGTGATGACGAGCAGTACGCCACCGCGATGGCCATCATGGCGAATCAGCTGGGAATTCCCACGCGGGTGGTGCTCGGTTTCTACCCCGAGGAGAACCCGGGAGACGTGTGGGAGGTCAAGGGCACCCAGGCGCACGTCTGGGTGGAGGCCAACTTCGCCGATGTCGGGTGGGTGAGTTTCAACCCCACCCCCGACCGGGACAAGCAACCCAACACCGAGGTTCCCAGACCCAAGCCCAAACCCAAACCGCAGATCGATCCGCCACCGAACCCGCCGGAGAAGGTCCCGGAGGAACCGGTGATCCCGGACCGGGAGGCCGACGACCGGGATGGCGACGACAACTGGAACATCGACTGGGGGCTGGTTTTCGCGGCACTCGGTGTGGTGGGGGGAGTCGGGGTGATTTCGTCCCCGTTCCTGGTGGTGCTGGGGTTGAAGATCCGCAGGACCGGGCGTCGTCGCAACGCCGCCGCGGCCCAGGATCGCCTGGTGGGGGCCTGGGACGAGATCGTGGACCGGGCGCGGGATCTCGGATTCCAGCCCGCGCAGAGCAGGACCCGTCGCGAGACTGCCGCCGAGTTGCAGCGCCTCCATCCCACGATCGCCCTCGCCGAGACGGCGGAGCGGATCAGCACGGCCGTGTACGGACCCGTCCCGCCCGAGGCCCCGGTGGCCGAGGCGGCCTGGCGGGTGGCCGACGGCATCACGCACCAGCTGGTCAAGGACCTTCCGTGGTATCGCCGGGTGCTGGTGGCGCTGTCGCTGCGTTCGCTGCGCCGGACGAAGGTGGAGTCCAGCATCACACCCGAGGAGAAACCTGATGGCCAGTAAGCAGCAGATCCCCGAGAAATTCACGGGGGCCACGGTGACCACCATCCGACGCGCTTCGGCTCGTTTGCTCCTGGCCCTGCCGGAAGTCCTCCTGGCGGGGGGCGCGATCGGACTCCAGCTGTGGGCCAGCAGGTTCCACGTGAAGATCGACGCCGTGTGGGTGGTGCTCTGCTCCGTTGCCTTCGGCGTGTGGCTGCTGGTCAACGGGGTGGTCCTGCTGTTCCAGTCGCGCACCATTCCCGCGCTGATGCTGGGATTCGAGTACCGATCGGTGGCAACCGGTCAGCGTGCCGGCGGCAAGGCCTTCCTGGGGCGGCTGCTCACGGCCCTGCTGTTCTACGTGACCCTCGGGGTCATGGGGATCCTGTTGGCGGCCACCTATCGGAACGGGCAGTCGCTGGTGGATCGCTGGCTCGGGCTGGTGGCGATACATCCGAAACGAATCCGCGACGTCTTCGACCCGGCTGCGCTGGTCCCCCCGGCTCCTCCGGCACGTGTTCAGCAGGTGACCATGCCCGGGATGACCTCCACCCCGCTGTACTCCCCGCCCGCTGCCCCGCCGGGCCCTCAGCAACCCGGTCCGCCCCGCGGCGTTCGCCGCTGCGCCCTTCGCCCCACCCCAGGCGGCCCTGCCGGGCAGCCCGGCGTCCTCAGGAGCCTGCCGGATTTCCCCACCCCCCAGGCGGCCCCTGCGACACCGTCGCCCATCCCTTCCCCACAGGCGCCAAACACGGCGCCACCGGTTCCACCCGTGGATGAGACCGAACTGGATGCGAACCTCGCCGCCCCGACCGGAACCACGATCCGTCTCGACGACGGAACACCCCTGCTGCTGGAGACCGCCGTGGTTCTCGGACGCAACCCCATCACACCCGACGGTTTCCCGACCGCCCGGTTGGTCGACCTACCGGATCCGTCGATGCAGATGTCGAAGACGCACGTCGTGGTCATTCCCGAGGAGGGAAGGGTGAAGGTCATGGACGTCGGCGCCCGCAACGGGATCGTCCTTGAACTGAACGGGACGAAAGTGCGGATCCCCCCGCAGCAGGTGATCGATATTCCCGACCAGGCGACGGTGCATTTCGGCGGTCGATCCTTCCAGGTGGTGTCATGATGACCGACAAAGCGAGAACCGGCATGGATCAGCCGAGGTTCACGGTACGTCACGGGGGCTGCTCCGACCGGGGGCAGGTGCGAGCGCGCAACGAGGATTCGTTCCTGGCGGCCGCCCCATATTTCATCGTCGCGGACGGCATGGGTGGACATTCCAACGGTCAGGACGCTTCCCAAACGGCCGTGGAGACGTTCCGGCCCCGGAATGACCTGATGTGGGCCACCTCCGAGGGGGTCATCGGCAGAATCAGCAGGGCGGCTGCGGCGATCCGGAGGCTCCCCGGCAAAGGGCGCCCCCCGGGCAGCACCATCGCGGGGGTCGGGCTCAGTATCCAGTCCGGTCATCCCTGCTGGCTGGTGTTCAACATCGGTGATTCCCGGGTGTATCTGCTGCGCCGCGGGCTGCTGAGCCAGATCACCGCCGACCATTCCGTGCGTCACGAAGGACCCGGTAACATCAGCCGCAACGTCATCACCCGCGCGTTGGGGGGCGGATTGACGCAGCCGCTGCAACCCGACCAGTGGCTGATTCCCGCCCTGCCGCAGGACCAGCTGCTGATCTGTTCCGACGGGCTCTACATCGGCCTGACACAGCAGTTGATGACGGCGATCCTGCTGGGGGAGGGCAACCCCCAGAGAAAGGCCGAGGCCCTGGTCGATGCCGCCAACGCAGCCGGGGGACAGGACAATGCAACAGCGGTGGTCGTGGTCGCCGACGACGTCGCCCCGGTGTCCGGGGCGGCCATGAGAATCAACGAGGCCACGGTGCGCGATGACGAGACCGAGACCGCTCAGGAGGAGGAACTGGTCCCATGACCAAACGATGGGCCCCCGGAGCCTGCAAACTGCTGGCCTGGGAACAGGGCGTGGCGCTGTTGGACAGCGGGATCAGTGACGAACAGGCCGAGAAACTCTGGACGACCGTGCGGCACGAGGCGAGGCTCGCAACCTTCCTGCAGGCCCTGATGGAGGCCACGGGCGCGGGATTGTTGAACATTCCACCCTTCGCCGTGGCAATCCTGGCCGAACACGGAATTCACGTGGCCGTTCGTGGGGCATGGTTCGTTTCGGTGCGTACCGGCGATCAGGATGTCAGGCTCAACGGCGAGAACATCACCACGTGGGAGGAGAAACTGGTGGCGGGAGCCGTCGCGGTGGAACTCCAGGCATCCGGCAGCCACGACAGGAACCTGCCGCTCACGGGTGGAATCGTCGACGCCGGCCGCGTGCTGTGGTCCTGGGGGGACGACTCACCGTTCCCGCCGACACTGACGGCCCCGGTGGAGGTGGCGGCCGAGGTGAGGTCCCCGGATGAGCAGAAAGATGAGCAGAAAGCAGAGACCCTGGTCGATCACGTCCCGGCCACGATCCCGAAGGACGACCAGGGCCACCAGGATGACCGACCCAAGGAGCCCGAGCCCGAGCCCGCGCAGGAACCCGAACCCGTGCAGGAACCCGAGCCCGAACCCGTACAGGAACCCGAACCCGAGCCCGCGCAGGAACCCGAGCCCGAGCCCGCGCAGGAACCCGAGCCCCACCAGGACGCCGGGGATGCGGGCGTAATGATCACGGTTCCGAAGAGGAAGCTGTCCGATCCGGGAAACCCTCGGGATTCCAGGGGACAGACCACCCTGGTTGTGTCCGTCGATCCGGAGTCGATCGTCCCCGACGGTCCCTATGCCCACCTGTGGGACGACTCGGCGGAGGTGTCGGATCCCGGAACGAGCGGCGGGGAGAACATCGCGGCGAAACCGGACGAGCCGGATGCGCGGCCCGGCAACAGCACCACGGCCGGCGAGTTGCGCGACGGATTGACCGTTGCCGCAAACGACGAGATCCCGATCGCCTCGTTTCCTGAGACCCGCGGCCCGCAGGTACTGGCCTCCTTCTGCGCCGCCGGACACCCCAATCCCCCGCAGCGGGTCCAGTGCTACGAGTGCGGGGCTCCCGTCAGCGGCCAACCCCAGTTGGTGGAACGACCGCAATTGGGGTGGCTTCGCATCACCGGGGGCGAGACGGTGCCGCTGCGCGGCCCCGTGGTTGCGGGACGCAACCCCAGGAGCACGGCTTTCTCGTCGCCGGAGCCACCACGTTTGATAGCCCTACCCCACCGGCACATCTCCAGCAACCACATCGCCTTCATCCTGGAGGGCTGGTCGGTGCTGGTTCGTGACCTGGGGTCCAGCAACGGCTCCTATCTGCGACGCCACGGCAACCCGCCCGTCCGCCTACCGGAGAACGACACCCTCCTGGTCCCCGGAGACGTAATAGACCTGGGACACGGGGTGTTCATCAACCTGGATCGGATTCCCTGACATGCCACCACGCAAAACCGCCCCGGAAATTCCCGGATTCACGCTGATCGACTGGCTGGGCGGCGGCGGTTTCGCTGACGTCTTCCGGTACCACGATCACAGCCTCGATCGCGAGGTGGCCATCAAGGTCCTGCATCGCGGCGGAAGCACCGACAGGGCACGTCAGGCCTTCCGCACCGAGGCCAGCCTCATGGCCAAACTCAGCAGCCACCCCAACATCGTCAGCGTCTTCCAGATGGGTGTGGCCGACGACGGCCGTCCCTTCCTGGTGATGGAGATGTGCGCGCCTCAGCACCTGGGAGACACCAGTTCCCGCAGACCCTACGGCCCCGCGAAGGCGATGGAGCTGGGAATCCAGATCGCAGGCGCGGTCGAGACCGCCCACCGGCTGGGAATCCTCCACCGCGACATCAAGCCCTCCAACATCATGTTCACGGCCTTCGCCCGGCCCGCCCTGACCGACTTCGGCATCTCGATCTCCTTGGATCAGGGGGCGTCGGTACAGCTGGCGATGAGCCCCCTGTGGGCGCCGCCGGAGCAGTTCGGAAGCTCGGCGGGAAGTATTGGCCCGTGGAGCGACGTCTACTCCCTGTCGGCGACGGTCTGGGCGCTGCTGGTGGGTCACAGCCCCATGTACCTCCCGGGTGAGTCGAACGACCGGCTGCACCTGGAGGCGCGGATCAGGACCATGCAGGCGCCCCGGACCCTGCGTCCCGATGTGCCCGAGGAACTGGAACGGGTGCTTGCGGTGGGCATGGCCAAGGATGCGCACGCACGCTTCCAGACCGCCATCGAATTCGCACGGGCGCTGCAGAGCGTCCAGGGTGTGATCAACCAGCCCGTCACATCCATTGACGTGTTCACCGAACCCGGGCAGGCCCAGTACGACGAGGAGGAGCTGCTCGACGAGGGGACCCGGATCTCGGGGTTCCAGTTGATCGACCCCGACCAGGTGGATCGGACCAGCAGCGCCACCGGCCCCACCTCCAATTCGACGACGCTGGAGGGACGGGACTCCACCGGTGGCGGGTACGGTTCGACACCTGCCATCCCGGCGGCCGTGCTGCAACACGGCCGCGGTGTGGCCACTCCCGGTCTTCGGGACTTCACCTTCACGGGCAAACCTCCGGAGCAGCTGCCGCAGGAACCCGTCGATGTGCCCGGTCCCACATCCCCGGCTCCCGGAACCCCCGTCGGTCGACGTCCCCCCTGGAAACTGATCACGTCCGTGGCTGTCGCGTTGGTCGTGCTCGTCGGGGCGGTCCTGGTGTTCATGCTCAATCAGGGGCAGGGAGCCACCACCCCGGATGTCACCGCCACCACGAGCCGCAGCGGCCGCCCGGTGGATCCCCTCGTCGTGGTTCCCAAGGTCACGGACCTGACGGGACGCATCGACGGCGACAAGGCGACGTTCACGTGGACCAACCCCGCTCCCGAACCGGGGGATCAGTTCCGCTACACGCTGCTGGATCCCCGCAACGGAACCGCCTACGAGGCAACCAGCGAAACCACCGTCACCGTGTCGAAACTTCCGGGTGACACGTGCCTGGAGGTGGCGTTGACCCGCAGGAACGGTCGAAGCTCCGAACCGGTCAAAGGGTGTGCTGCATGAACACTCTGCAGATCGACTTCGCCGGCGAGGTGTACCAGGTGGAGCCGGGGCAGGAGTTCGTCATCGGGCGCACCGGTGATCTGGCCATCGAGGACAACCCGTACCTGCACCGCCAGTTCCTGTCCATCCGCCACGACGGACAGTTGTGGTGGGTGCACAACGTGGGCAGCCGTATCCCGGCCCGTCTGTCGGACATCAACTGCTTCACCACCAGCACGCTTCCACCCGGTGCAGGCCTGCCGCTGGTGTTCGAGTCGATGCTGCTGACCTTCAATGCCGGGCAGGTCGGCTACGAGATCGAGGTGTCGCTGACCTCCTCGGTGTTCCAGATGGTGGTGCTGCCGGAGGAGAACCTGGGGGACACCACCATGGGGGAAACCCGCTTCACCCATTCGCAGCTGCTGGCGATCCTGGCTCTCGCGGAGCCCGTACTGAGCCGGGCCGGGGTGGGAAGCTGGCAGATCCCGTCGGCCGGTGAGGCGGCGGCGCGCCTGGGGTGGACCCAGACCCGCTTCAACCGGAAACTCGACAACGTGTGCGACAAGCTCGACAAGGCCGGGGTGAAGGGGCTGCACGGCGGGGTGGGTTCCTTGGCCAGCAGTCGTCGCGCCAACCTCGTGGACTGGGCGGTGTCATCCCGCCTCGTGACCGCCGAACACCTGCCCGTACTGGACATCGAGGCAGCGCAGAACCGCAAGATGATGGAGGACTGATGCAGCTCCGGGTCACTCTCAGCCGGGGGGATTCCTTCCACAACGTGCTCATCACCGCCGACGCCACCGCGACCGCGACCGATGTGGCCACCGCCATTCTCAGCGAGGGATTGTCCGAGCCCCTCGAAACCTCGGGGCCGCGCCCGACCCTGCAGGTCCAGGACCCCCTGGGGCACGTCGCGGTGCTGTCCCCCGATGCCGCGGTGGCCGAGTCCGGGGTGCATTCCGGAAGCATGATCCGGGTGGTCCCCGAACCCGAGAACCACGCGGGTAGCGAAACGGTCGGCGCAGTGCTGCGGGTGTTGAGCGGCCCGGACACGGGGCTCGAGGTGCCGCTGCGCATCGGGGCCTCGAGGATTGGGCGTTCCCCCAGCGCCGATGTCCGGCTGAGCGACCCGAAGGTTTCGAAACTACACGCCCGGGTTCTGGTGGGCACCACCGTCGACATCATCGACGACAACTCCGCCAACGGGGTGCTGGTCGGCAACCAACGGATCAACCGGGCCACGCTGGGGGCCGGTGACATCGCGGTGCTCGGCGAGACCCAGCTGCGCATCGACGCCATGGCGGGTGCGCGCGGCGGTGCCAGCGTCGAGGTGGCCTACATGCGTCCCCCTCGGGTGCTGGCCCGGCCCGTGGCCACGGAACTGGAACTACCGGACGTTCCCGAACCGCCCGCCCGCACACGATTCCCGTTGCTGGCGCTCGTCGCCCCGCTCGTGATGGGGGTGTCGATGTACTTCTTCACGAGATCCCCCATGACCCTGTTGTTCGTCGCCATGAGCCCCATCCTGATGATGGGCACCTACTTCGCCACCCGGGTCGAGAACAAGCGCAAACAGAAAACGGACCTGGCCAATTTCCATGAGGGCATGAAACTGGCGGAACATGACATGGCCGAGGCCCAGGAGCTGGAGCTCCGGCAGCTGCGCCGGCTGTATCCCTCCACCGCGGAGTGCGTGGATGCGGCGATGAACCGGAACGGGGCGCTGTGGTGCAGGCAGCCCGAGCATCCCGAGTTCCTGCAGGTGCGGTTGGGTATCGGTTCGGTCCGGGCCCTGCACCAGTTCAAGGCCTCGCAGCGTCGCGGACTCGTGGCGTTGCAGCGCCAACAGACCCAACTTCGCGAGAAGTACCGGTTGATCCACGAGGCGCCGATCGTCGCCGACCTGAGGTCGGTGGGTGGTCTGGGGATCGCAGGCAGCAGCGCGAACCTGATCGAGATCGCGCGCGGCCTGATCTTCCAGGTGGCTGCGCTGCACTCCCCCGCCGAGGTGGTGTTGACGTGCCTCACCTCGACCGACAACAAACCGCACTGGAGCTGGCTCGAATGGTTGCCGCACACCTCGTCGTCGCACCGGCCGATCGAAGGGCCGTGCCTGGCAGGCGACGGGCCGAGCGGCAGGGCTTTGCTGGACCAGCTCGAGGACCTCATCGACCTGCGCGCCGACGGTGACGAACCAGCGCTGCGGGGCCCGCTGAAATCCGGTGAGAGCACCCCCGCCCCGGTGGTGCCCGCCGTGATCGTGCTGGTGCACGAGGCCGCCGTCGACCTCGCCCGGGTCGCGCACTTGGCCGAGCGCGGTCCCGACGTCGGGGTGTACGTGGTGTGGGTGGCCGGTGGCCGTCACCAGTTCCCGGCCGCTTGCCGGACCTTCGTGGAGTTGCAGCCCAACGGGGAGGCGCTCATCGGCATGGTGCGTTCCGAGCGGGTGTTCGCGTCCGTCTCGACCGAGGCCGTCGACCTGGAGACGGCCCATGCACTGGCCAGGACCATGTCGCCGCTGGTGGACGCCTCCTCGCCGGTCGAGGACGAGTCCGACCTGCCACGCATGGTGTCCGTGGTCGGCCTGTTGGGGTCGTCGGTGGACGATCCCGAGCAGGTGCTGTCGCGGTGGCGGGACAACGGCTCCTACGTGAACCGGTCGGCCCCTGCCGTGCCCCGGGAACGCGCCGGGGATCTGCGTGCCATCGTCGGGCACGCCGGTCTGGAACCGTTCACCATCGACCTGCGCACCCAGGGGCCGCACGCCTTGGTGGGTGGCACCACGGGAGCCGGCAAGTCCGAGTTCCTCCAGGCCTGGGTGCTGGGTATGGCCCACGCCCACAGCCCGGACCGGGTGACCTTCCTGTTCGTCGACTACAAGGGCGGCGCGGCCTTCGCCAAGTGCGTGGAGCTGCCGCACTGCGTCGGGATCGTGACCGACCTGTCGTCCTATCTGGTGCGGCGTGCGCTGCGGAGCCTGAGGGCGGAGATCCGCTACCGCGAGCACCTGTTCAACGCCAAGGGCGTCAAGGACCTCATCGAGTTCGAGAAACGCGGTGACCCGGAGTGCCCGCCGAGCCTGATCATCATCGTCGACGAGTTCGCGGCCCTGGTCGGTGAGGTGCCGGAGTTCATCGACGGCGTGGTGGACGTGGCACAGCGTGGTCGTTCGCTCGGACTGCACCTGGTATTGGCGACGCAGCGTCCAGCCGGTGTGATCAAGGACAATCTGCGGGCGAACACGAACCTCCGCGTGGCGCTGCGCATGAACGACGAACACGACTCCACCGACGTGCTGGGCAGCCCCGTCGCGGCCTCCATCGACCCCGCGAACCCGGGCAGGGGGGTCGCGAAGATGGGGCCGGGACGGCTGATCCCATTCCAGTCGGCGTTCCCGGGTGCCCGTACCCCGGCGGAGCCCCCCGCTCCTCCCATCGACGTCGACGAGCTGGACTTCGGGACGGTGACGCGGTGGAAGATTCCCCGCGCCTCGACCTCCGGCGACCAGGTGGAGAAGGACATCGAGCGGGTGGTGCGCACGGTGTCACAGGCCTCGACGCTGGGACGAATCCCGACCCCCCGCAGACCCTGGCTGGACACGCTCAGCGAGTCCTACGATCTTCTGACGCTGAAACAGCAGCGCGATTCCACCCTCATGCTGGGTGTCGTGGACGACCCGGACAACCAGAGCCAGTACCCGGACGCCTTCCACCCGGACGAGACCGGGAACATCGTCTACTACGGGGCCAGCGGGTCGGGCAAGACCACGGCTCTGCGGTCGCTGGCGATCGCGGCCTCCATCACACCGCGCTCCGGTCCCGTTCACATCTATGGCCTGGATTTCGCGGGTGGTGGTCTCAACATGCTCGAGACGCTGCCGAACGTGGGCGCCATCATCTCGGGCGACGACGACGAACGGGTGGCTCGGCTGATGGAGATGCTGACCAAGAAACTGGACGAGCGGGCAACGGCTTTCAACGCAGTGGCGGCCGACGTCCTCAGCAAGTACCGGCAGCAGCCGGGCAAACAGGATGAGCCGCGTATCCTGATCCTGCTCGACGGTTTCCAGAGCTTCCGCACCGAGTACGACTCGGGGTTGCAGCGGGCGAAGACCTACTCCCAGTTCCACAGGTTGCTGACGGAGGGGCGCGGCGTCGGGATCCACGTGGCGGTCACCGCGGATCGTGGGGCCGCGATTCCTTCGGCCATGCAGGGTTCCTTCCAGGAACGGATCGTGTTGCGGATGAGTGACACGGATCAGTACCTGACCCTCAGCGTGCCGAAGGACGTGCTGAACAATGCCAGTCCCCCGGGACGCTGCATGAACAGCCGCAACGGCAACGAGATGCAGCTGGCGGTGCTCGGCAGCGACCCGTCGCCGCCGGCCCAGGCCCGGGAGATCGAGCTGCTGGCCCAGAGCATCGCGCAGTTCCAGCGCACCCGTCCCGAGCCGGTGAAGCGGCTGCCTGCGCAGGTGTCGGCCGCCGAGCTCCCGGTCACGGTGGGTGGTCTCCCGACGCTGGGTCTGGAGGATCAGAGTCTCGGACCGATCGGTTTCGAACCGCAGGGGGTGTACCTGCTGGCCGGGCCGCCGAAGTCCGGGGTGTCCTCGCTGGTACGGTGGCTCGCGCAGTCGATGGCGAACGCCCACCCGCAGGTGCCGAGGATTCTGTTGACGGCCCGGCCCTCACCGCTCGCCAAGCTGCCGCTGTGGACGGCGGCGATCACGGGACCCGACCGGGTGCAGGACTACATCAACAACCAGTTGAAGCCCTACCTCACCACCGAGGCCGAGCCGGGAAGGCCGCGGGTCGCGGTGTTCGTGGAGCAGTTCTCGGAGCTGGCCGGTTCCCTCGCGGACGCGACGTTGGCGGAGGCGCTGAAACTGGCGCGCCGCAACGGGCACCTGATGGCGGGGGCCGGGGAGACCGCCTCGTTCTCGGGTTTCAACTCCAGCATCCCGGAGCTCAAGGGAGCCCGCCAGGGTATGTTGCTGCAACCCGAAACCACGGACGGCGACATCCTGAAAGCCGCCCTGCCCCGATCCCGGGCCGCTGATTTCCCGCCGGGCCGCGGTTTCTGGGTGAGCGCCGGCAACGTCGTCAAGGTCCAGGTGCCGGCCTTCGACTAGCCCGGCTCGGCTGGTCGTCACGATGGTGAGTTGAACCCATTGCTGGCCCGAAAGTTTTCGGGCACCCTAGAAGTCGAAAGGGGAGTAGATGTCGGATCGGCTAGTTATCAAGAATCAGCTGGTTAAGGAGGCTGGTCAGGGCGCGAAGGATGCCAAGAACTACTTGGACAACTCGGAGAATTTCGCGGGAAAGCTGGCGACAGCCGTAGGACCTGCTGGTCCATTGGCGAAAGAGGTCGAGGATCAGGAGAGCGAGTGGGGAATCCGCCGCAAGAAGATGTCCGAGGGCCTCGGCAAGCTCTCCCAGCTGGTGGAGGACTGCGACAAGGAATTCGAACGGCTCGACAAGAAGGCGGCTGAGGGCTTCAAGGAAGGAGCCGACAAGGCGCAGGGCCAGGAGAACAACTCCGGCAACCAAGGCGGTGGAAGCGGCGGCTCCGGGGGCGGTCAGGCGGACGGCGGTGGAAGTGGCGGCTCCGGCTCCGGCGGTGGTGGCGGCGGTCAGGTGGACGGCTTCACCGGCGGTGGCGGCGGCGGTGGTGGCTCCACCGGCGGCGGCGGTGGCGGCGGCGTGGACGTTCCCCCGATCGGCGGCTCCGGCGGTGGTGGCGGCTTCACCGGTGGCGGTGGTGGTGGCTCCACCGGCGGTGGCGGCGGCGTGGACATTCCCCCGATCGGCGGCGATTCCGGCGGTGGCGGCGGCTTCACCGGCGGTGGCGGCGGCGTGGACATTCCCCCGCTGGGCGGCGACACCGCTGATGGTTCGGGTTCCCCGCTGGCCCCGGGTACCGAGGGTTCCGGAGATGCCTCCTCGCCGGCCGACGCCAACCCCGAGATTCCCCCGCTGGAAGGGGCCGATTCGGGAACCGGAGCGTCCGACGGCGCACTGGGCCTGCTATCGCCGGGTGCTGCGGGGTCCATCGGCACCGATCCTGAACGAAACCGCCAGCTGGGTCAGCTGATCAACGACTTCGCCCAGCGCTGGGCCGACCTCACCGGGCAGCCGGTGGGTACGGTGCTCAGCGTCATGGGTGGTCTGCTCGGCGCAGGCGCCCTGGCGTCCCTCGGCGTGGCCGCCGGCGGCGCCAAGGGAACCGGACCGATGCTCGGACAGCCCGGGAGCTCCGGCGGAATCGGTCCCGGGACCTCCCCGGATGATCGAGGAAACACCGGGGACTTCCCCGAGCTGGGACCCGATGGTTCACCCCGGGACCCGGGCGTCTCCGGCACCGACAACGTTCCCGCTTTTCCGTCGCTGGACACCGAATCCCCGACACCGGCCCAGGACGGGCTCCCCCAGGGCGGCGACCCCGCGTCGCCACCGGGCAGCGACCCGGGCACCTCGCCCGAGATCCCCGACCTCGAGGCCGATCAGTCACTCGGCAGTCTGGAGGATCCGAGCAGCGGCTCCTCCGGGTCGACGGGTAGCGGCGTGCCCGATCTGCCACCGCTCACCGGCAGCGACGACATCGGCGGTGGGATGTCTTCCCCGGACCCTCTCCCCGATCTGGGTTCCGGCGACCCGGGCACTGCGACCAGCAGCAGCACGGGCACGCCGCCCGAACTGCCCAGCCTGACCCCCACCGAGTCGGCGGCAACCACGTCTTCCGCGACGCCCGGCACGCTGCCCAGCCTCGACAGCAAACCCGAGAACCGCAGCGCCATGATGGGTGCGCCGATGATGATGGGCGGCATGGGCAGCATGGGGTCGGGCAGCTCGGGAAGTACCTCGTCCTCCGATGTCTCGGTAGCGGCACAGGAGGCGGCAGGATTCGACCACCGCACGGAACGGCAGGAGGCGGCCAACGTCCTGCTTGATGATGATCAATTCCGAGGGGAGGGCTCAGATGGGTCTGGGCTGTGACGTTTCATTCGCCGGTGTCGGCAACAACCTGGATGGTGAACCCGCTGAGATCCAGGATGGCGCCAAGCGCATGACGACCGCCGGCAACCAGCTGATCGACGCGAGTCACGCCGTCGACAAGCTGGTCAACAGCAGTGACGAGATCACCTCGGATGCCTTCAAGGCAATCGGCGAGAAGGGTCTCGTCGCCACCAAGCAGTTGCGGGCCGCGGGCATGCGGTATCAGGGAATGGCTCGCGCGCTGCAGGAGTTCGCAGGGATTCTGGACGAGGAGCAACGCAAGGCACGGGCAGCCGCGCAACGCGCCCAGGGGGCGAAACAACGCAAGGAAGCCGCCAGGCAGAACTACGAGAATGCACGCCAAGCGGCCCGGACCTTCGACAAGAACGCCCAGAAAACCGCCGTGGACAACGCAAGCAAGGCGGCGGATCAGTACAAGGCGGCGGATGGTGACTACCAGAAAGAGGTCAAGATCATCCAGGACGCCGCCCGCCGGGTCCAGGAGGCCAACAAGGACGCGTGCTCGAAACTCGTCACGGCCAGCGACAACGCCGGGCTGGATGATTCCTTCTTCGACAAGTTGAAGGACTTCGTCTCGAAGGTCATCAACATAGTCGTCGAGATCGGCAAGTGGATCTGGGAGCACATCGACGAGATCTGTATGGTGCTGGACATCGTCTGCTTCGTATTGGCCTTCGTGCCGGGACTGAACCTGGCAGCCGGCGTCGTCAAGGCATTGACGACACTGGCGCGGGTCGCCAACACAGTGTCCAAGGCGGCCAAGTTCGTCCAGACGGTGAAGACCTACGTCACCGCCGGCAAGAGCGTCGTGTCGGCCATCCAGAATCCGACCGGGGAGAACATCTCAGCAGCCATCACCGCGGTGGGCGGCACCGCCCTGGGCAAATACGTGAGCACAAAGGTCAACGCGAAGATCGACGCGAAGATCGAGAGCGTCGCGAGTAAAGTGGGAGGCAAGGCAGGGGCCTATACGGATCAGCTCCTGAAGGGAAAGAAAGTTTTCCCCAAAGCGATGAAGGCTCTCTCCGAGAAGCTGCCCACCATTGCCAAGAAAGCCCCTGAATATGTCGGCAAGACGGTGTACAACAAAACGAAAGAAGCGCTCGGAGAAGTCAAGAACAAGGCGTTCGAGTGGGGCAAGTCCACGATCGTGGGTCTGTTCAAGTCGAAGAAACCGCAGCACGCCTGACCGGCTGGTCGTGAAAACTGAGGTGATCACATGGTGACATACAACTACCTGCTCCCGGATGACTGGGCCCAGGTGCGACTGGATCCGCTGGATCGTTCATCGGTCAAACAGTTGACCGACCGGATGTTCGCGGACATTGATGACGAGGTGACGCGTGTCCGCGTCTCCGGCTGGGTCACCAGCCGGATGACGACCCAGCTCGAGGAGATCGCGAGCCGGGGAGCCTGGGCGGCCTACCTGCCTGCCGAGGATCCCCGGCTCTCCCCGGTACGGCCCATGATCGTGACCCGCTCCTTCGACATGAAAGCGACGGACTCCGATCCCATGGAGGTACTCGTCGCGCTGGCCGCGGAATCGGACGGGGAGTTCTCGACGATCGAGCCCAGGAACATGATGGGTTTGAAGATCCGGATGCCGGAGGATCCGGGGAAGGCCCTGCTCGATTCGCTCGCCGAGGTTCCCGATGACATCCTCGAGTTGACCACCCGCGACGAGCTGCTGGCGGCGGCCGCCGAGACCACCCGGCTGTCGCGGCGTATCCAGTACATCATCGGCGACCCCTCCGACCTGGACCGCTGGATGGCGATCGAGGCATCCGTCAGCTGCATGCTGGCCGAGGAGGCCTCCACGGCCCTCGACGGGGTGGAGGAGTTCTTCGACGCCTGGGTGACCGCCCTGAGCTGGGTTGACGAGGATGACGCGGAGGAGTCCACCGAGGAGGAGAAGCCCGATGAGTGAACCGACACCCGTGGTGGTGCCGCTGCCGCCCAACATGCCGCAGGAGCAGGCACCGGCGTGGCTGAACGATGTGCTCCCCGATCTCATGCGGACCGGTATCGTCACGGATCCCGAGGCCACGGCAGCCGCGCTCCTGGAGATGACGGCATTCGGCATCCCCGAGCCCGCGGTGGCGTGCTGCGCCCTGCTGCTTCCCGACACCACGCCGCTACTGGTCGCGGTGTTCGCCTCACCTGGCGCCGGCGAGGCAGCGACGCTGCCCAGCCTGCTCGTCGACGACACCCCGGGAGACAATGTCATCAAACGTGCCGACGAGACGGTGGATGCGCTCGGCATCCGGGTTTTTCAGGCGTCACGGGTGGTGTCCTCGTTCGAGGACGGGGAGAACAGGTTGTTTCTCCGGGGCGCCTTGGCGGGCACCCGTCCGGTGAACGGCGTTGAACGGGACGTGTGTCTCTACTTCACCGGCACCGATATCGGTGACCTGCCCACCGCGTTCTGGCCGCTGACCTCGTTCCTCGTCGGCGACCTCCTGCCTCAGCTCATTCAGCTCGGCGAGAACGCCTGACACAAGACTTGGCGGTGGCACGGTGGGGAACCGCCGCCAACCCTGTAGCAACATCCCCACGAAAGAAAGGAAGAACGACTCATGGCAGCAAATCTCAATGTCTCCTACGAAGCGATGGAGAGCGAGGCCTCTGCGCTGGTCAGCGGTAAGGAAGAGATCACCCAGAAGCTGAGTGCCCTGAAAACCCGCATCGACAACTTGGTGTCCAATGGTTTCGTGACCGATCAGGCCTCTGGCGCGTTCAACGAGATGTACCAGAATTTCACGACCTCGGCCAGCAACACCATCTCGTCCCTCGACGGGATCGCCAACGGTCTGCGTTCCATGGCGAACGCCATGCGCGAGACCGACTCCCAGATGGCAAGCCAGATCCGCGGCTGACCCTTTCCCGGACGACGCCGGTTGCCCATGGGCTGCGACATCACGTCACGACCCGTGGGCAACCGGCGTCGCTGCTTTCTCAGTCGAAGATCGGACCGACGTCGCGGGAGCGTTTCAGCTCGAAGAATCCCGGGTAGGCGGTGACCTTCACGAAACCGTCGAACAGCTCACCCGCGGCCTCGCCCTTCGGGGCGGGCGAGATGACGGGCCCGAACAACGCCATGCCGTTGACGCGGATGACCGGGGTGCCGACGTCCGGTCCGACCAGGTCCTGGGCCACCTTCTGGTAGGCGCGCAGGTCGGTGTCGAACTCGTCGGTGGTGACGCGTTCGGCGATGTCGGCCTCCAGGCCGCAGTCGGCGAGGGCCGCGGCAACGGTCTCGACGGCGACCGGTTCGCCACCCGGGTGGAAGCGGGTGCCGAGTGCGGTGTAGAAGTCGCGCAGGGCGTCGTGGCCGTGGAGTTTCTGGACCGCGGCTGCCGCACGCGAGGCGACGAGGGTGGCGTCGATGCGCTCCCGGTATCCGGGGTCGAGGTCGCGTCCCTCGTTGAGGATGTAGAGGCTCATGGTGTGGAAGGTGACCTTCACGTCGCGGACCTTCTCGACCTCCAGGATCCAGCGGGAGGTCATCCACGCCCACGGGCACGTCGGGTCGAACCAGAAATCAACTTGAGTCGTCATGCATCCATCCCACCACACCGGACAAAGAACGGTCCGCGTCGAAACCGGGTTCCCCGCTCCGCTATGTTTCGGGATGGTCCACGACACCCACCACGAGGAAGGTCACATGAGCGAGCAACCTACCCTCTCCACCTCCGGCCCGAGGGGGTTCTTCTCACCGCGGCGGGTGGCGCGGGTCGCGATCCTGGTGGCGCTGTCGGGGGTGGGGGCGTTCATCAAGATCCCGAGCCCGACGGGCACCGTCGCCCTCGACTCCGCCCCCGGATGCCTGGCCGCGGCCGCTTTCTCCCCGCTGGAGGGTGGCGTGGTGGGGGCGCTCGGGCACCTGATCTCCGCCGCGACCGCGGGGTTTCCGCTGGGCCTGCCGATCCACCTGGTCGTCGCGGCCGAGATGTTCGTGTTCGCCTGGGTCCTTGGTCTGCTGGCCCGGCCCCTGGGTGCCCTGGTGGCCGGAGTGGTGGCGGTGCTCCTAAACGGCCTGCTGGCCCCCGCGATCCTGCTTCCCATCGGCGGTATCGGGATGTACGCCGCGCAGGTGGTGCCGCTGCTGGTGGGTTCCGCCGTCAACGTCGCCGTGGCCGTGATCGCGGGGATCGCCCTGGCGGCGGCCGGGCTCGCCGGGCGTCCCGTCCGGCTCACAGCTTCCGGGAAATCGTGACGGACCCGGTTCGTCGCGTCCGCGACCTCCTGATCGTCGACGGATCCCCGCTCCTGGTGGTTGCCTGCGACTCGGTGGGTGGCATCGGGCCGCGGCCCGCCGACGTGGTGCGGGCGCCCGCCGACGTGGTGGCGCACTTCGCGGCCCGGGTGCCGCTGCTGGAGGTGCTGTGCTCCGGGGCGCGGCCCGTCGCGTTGATCAACACCCTCTGCCACGACATGGCCGGGGCCGCCGCGTTCATCGACACGTTCCGGGTGGTCGCATCGGAGGTCGGCATCCCGTCCGGGGCGGTGACGGGCAGCACGGAGGAGAACGTGCCCTCGCCCGCGACGGGGGTCGGGGTGACGGTGATCGGCGCCCTGGCGGGCGACCTGCTGGCCGGCGGGGGCCGCCCCGGCGATGTGGTGATCTGCGTCGGCTGGCCGCGTTCCGCCCCGCACGACGACGTGTTCATCGGCCATCCGGACATCGTGCCGCTGCCCGCCGTGCAGGCCCTCGTCGCCACCGGCACGGTCCACGACGCCCTGCCGGTCGGGTCGCGGGGCATCGGTTACGAGGCCGGGCAGCTCGCCGGATCCGCCGGGTGCGGTCTCGCGTGGCTGGCCAATCCCCTCCCCCTCGAAGCCTCGGGCGGCCCCGCCAGCTGCGTGCTCCTCGCCTGCGCCCCGGCTTCCGTCGCCGACCTGCACGACGCGGTTCCCGGACACGTCCCGTGGCACCCGGTGGCGGAACTGACAGCGAAACCGACGGCCCGGTGATCGAGGCCCGGGGGCTCGGTTTCTCCCACCGCGGCACCGGAACCAGGCAGCTGAGCGACATCACCTGCGCGATTCCCGCGGGGAGCCGCGTCGCGGTGATGGGCGCCTCCGGTGCAGGCAGGTCGACATTCGCGATGACCCTGAACGGCCTGGTCCCCCACCACCATCCCGGCGACCTCTACGGGCAGCTGCGGGTCGCGGGCATCGCCACCCACGAGACCACCCCGCCCCGCCTGGTGCGCGTCGTCGGCCTGGTTTCACAGGACCCAGAGGCCCAGGTGATGGAACGCCTGGTGATCGACGACGCCGCCGCCGGTCCCGCGAACCTGGGACTGGGCCGCGACGAGACGCTCGCCAGGGCCCGGCGGGCCCTGGACGCGGTCGGGCTGGCGGGTCTGGCGGGTCGCGAGACCGCAACCCTGTCCGGCGGGCAGCTCCAGCGGCTCGCGATCGCCGGGGCGCTCGCGATGGAACCACGGGTCCTGGTCCTCGACGAGCCCGTCTCGGCCCTCGACCCGGAGGGGGCGGCGGCGGTGCGGCGCGTCGTGGCGGACCTCAGCGGCGAGGGACGCACCGTGGTCGTGGTGGATCACGACCCGGATGCCGTGGCCGCCTGGGCGGACCTGCTCCTGGTGCTGGAGGAGGGGAAACTCGCGTATTTCGGCGCGCCCGGCCCGTTCCTCGACGACGAACGGCGGGTCGCGACGGCCGGGATCCGTCCCCGCGGTCTGTGCCGCGGCGGGGTGCCGGAACGACCCGAACCGGACACGCCCCCCGTCCTGGAGGCCGTCGGCCTGACCCACCGCTACCCGTCGGGGGTGCTGGCCCTCGACGGGGTCGACGTCACCATCCGCCGCGGCGAGTTCGTCGCGCTGCTGGGCGGCAACGGCGCGGGCAAGACCACCCTGGCCAAACATTTCGCCGGTCTGCTGGAGCCGACCTCCGGGGCGGTCCGCATCCACGCCGAGCAGGTGGGGTTCGTCTTCCAGAACCCCGACCACCAGATCTTCGCGAACACCGTCCTCGACGAGGTCGCCTTCGGGCCGCGTAATGCCGGACTGCCGGCGCCGGAGGTGGCGGCGCGGGCCGGCCGGGCCCTGGAGCGGGTGGGGCTGGGGGATTCCGCGGGGTCGCATCCGCTGCGGCTCGGACGCGGGGACCGCCAACGACTGGCGGTGGCCTCCGCCCTGGCGTTGAGCCCCGACGTCCTGATCCTCGACGAACCCACCACCGGCCTGGACTGGCGGGGCACCGAGGCGCTGATGGGGCTGCTTGCGGACCTGAACCGCGACGGCACCACGATCGTCATGATCACCCACGACCTTCCCCTGGCGGCCTGCCACGCCTCCCGCGCCGTGATCCTGACCGCCCCCGCCCCGGAACCCGCCGGGCCGGACCGTCCCGGGGATGCGACCAAGCGCGGGGACGGCTTCGACGTGCGCTCGAAGCTGGTGGCGCTGACCGCCGCCGTCGCCGCGACCTTCCTGACCTCCAACCCCCTGGCCCACCTCGGGCTGGCCGCGCTCACCGCCGGGGTCCTGGCGCGGGTGCGCGGGATGCGTGGACTCCGGGGTCTCCTGGCCCCGATGCTTCCGGTGCTGGTCCTGGTCTTCGGTTTCGCCGTCCTCACTCCGGGCGGGGTCGGGTACGCATCCACCCTGGTGCTGCGGCTGGTGACGATGCTGTGCTCGACGGCGGCGCTGCTGGCCACCACCCCCGCCGAACGCTTCACCACCCTGATGCGCACCCTCCGGCTGCCGAACCCGCTGGTGTTCGTGTGCACGACGGCGCTGCGTTTCATCCCCACCCTGCGGCGCCGGTCCCGCCAGATCACCGAGGCCCAGCGGGTCCGGGGAGCGCCCATCGACTCGCGCGGCCCGGTGCGCCGCGTCCTGGCCCACGCCACCATCATGGTGCCGCTGCTGACCAGCGGGATCCGCATGTCGGAGGACCTGGCGGCGGCGATGATCTCCCGCGGCTACGGCATCACCCGCCACCCGACCCGCCTGCACGACCTCCGCTGGACCTGGCGCGACACCCTCCTGACCTTGGCCTCCGCAGCCCTACTGCTCCTGACCATCACCTAACAATTTTCGTACTACACTGGTTGCAATACGAAAAGAACGGGCATGGGAACACCGGTGCGAGTACGCGTACATCCAAGGGTCGCAGACCGACACCCTGAGGTCACGACTGCGGATGTGATCGAAGCGTTCGAAAGCACCCTGCGATCCCGAGCACGTGACACTCACCCCGTGCAGTGGGTCGGAGTGGGAATGGACGCCGGCGGACGGCTGTTGGAATACATCGCGGTGGAGGATGAGCCTGATGGCTGGTTGATTTTCCACGCAATGCCGGCAACGAGGAAGGTTCTCATCGAGATTGGGCTCAGGAGGTAGGCACATGAGCACGCACACCGACGTGAACGGCACTTCGTTCACGGAGCAGGACATTGAGAGATGGGCCGCCGAGGCCGAATCCGAACAGGGCTACACCGGGAAGCATCTCGGTCCATCGATACCTGGACGTCCCATCAGCGTAGGCGCTCAAGCACGGCCTTTCACACTCCGTCTCGACGCTGCACGCCGGGCAAAGCTGGGCGAGGTGGCGCGCGAACGTAACATGACACCATCACAGCTGATGCGCGAACTCATCGACGCGCTGTGACGGTGTTGAATCCGGGTTATTAGCCCCTGCCCGCCGTCGATCGAGCTGGCTTACAAGCCTTGGCGGCACTCGAGATCAGCTGCGCCTTCACACATGCGATATCATTCGCGACAAGATCAACAATACGTCACGGCTTCCGGCAGGAGGAAACATCCTCATGACACTCGAACGGAAGTGGCAAATGGGACTCTGCTCCCACTGCTTGATCCCTCTGGACCCGACTGAAATCGGTCGCAAGCATTTGGCCTTCTGTTCCGACCACTGCCGTCAACAGGCCATGCTCGTCAGATACCTGAGAAGTGTCATACGCGATGGGCGCTGCTTGAGACCTGATGTTCTGTTCACGATCTTGAGCAACCACATCCCCTTTCTCTCCTTGGACCTTGCCTACCTGCGCCCACACATCAGGGGCGGCCTGCGGCAAACAGTCCTTGAACGCAACGATGGGCTCTGTGTGGTCTGCAACGAGGCGGAGGCAACGGAGATCGACCACATTTCAGGAGGATCAGAGGATCCATCCAACCTGCGGGGCCTGTGCCGAGACTGCCACATGACCAAGGTCCGCGGCCCGATCCCGGCCGACCTGACACGCGGTGGTTCATTGGATTCGGTGGATTCATCCGTCGCCTCTGATGAGCTTCGTGCTTGCTGGAATGTCACATTGATGTCCGGCACCCTTCTGGGTGAGTCAGATGCGTGGGAGATGCTGGATCAGCTCGCCCATGAACACGCAGAAACTAGATTCGGCTGGATCACAATCCAAATCCTCGCAGATGAACCAACCTCACCCGCACATGACGAGAAAACATGGGCTGGAAACTGGCGCAACATCGGGCGCGAGTACAGAGAGTGGGCAACCAGAGCGATGCGAGGGCAGGAACAATGAGGCTTATTCATAGGGGTGTTTTGGTTTCCCTCAGCTAACGCTTTATCCCGAGGGGGATGTGAGGGCGGCTTGCCCGATCTGGGATAATTCAAAGTGTAGAAACAAAAACCTCAGATGAAAGACAAGCCGCTGCCATGAATACTACCACAAGCCTTGACCGCGACCAGATCCTTGACCTGTGCGAACTGATCCACACCTCCCGTTCCGGAAACCTTCCCGCAGCAGGGTCCCGCACCTTGGGGTTGTTCCGCTGTATCCAGGTCACTTTGTTGACGCTCAGACACAATCTCACCCAAGAGTTGCTGGCCGACATCCTCATGGTCTCCCAGGCCACCATCTCACGAGTGGTGGCGGTCTACACCCCCTTGATCGCCGAGGCCCTCCAAGCCTGGGTGCCCGGTGTGGGGGACCTCGACCGGGACCGTCAGTACATCATCGACGGTACTCTGGCGCCCTGCTGGTCATGGCACGACCGTCCCGAGCTGTACTCAGGCAAACACCACACCACAGGGGTGAACCTGCAGGTGGCCTGCACCCTGGCCGGGCACCTCGCCTGGGTCTCCCCACCCCTGCCGGGTAATGTGCATGATGCGAAGGCAATCAAGGAATCCGGCTTCCTCGAGGCCCTTGATGCCACGATGCATATTGGAGACAAAGGCTACATCGGATTGGGAATGATCACCCCCACTAAGAAACCCGCCCATGGTGAACTCGCAGACACCGATAAAAGAAACAATACGACCATCAACCGCGTCCGCTATCTCATTGAGCGTGTCATCGCGAACGTCAAAACTTGGCGTGTTCTGCACACCGATTACCGCCGCCCTTACAACACTTTCGAAACCACAATACAAGCCGTCACCGGGCTCGTCTTCGCCTACACCCTATGAATAAGCCTCAATGATTTGAAAACCCTTAGCTGTCTCCGGATGACCCCTGTTCGACGAGTTCGTGAACTCCCTCCACTATCTCGCTCGGACGGAAGGGGAACGTCCTCACCGATTCGCGGGTGGTGATCCCGGTCAGCACGAGGACGGTGTGGAGGCCGGCCTCCATTCCGGCGACGATGTCGGTGTCCATCCGGTCGCCGATCATTCCCGTGTGTTCGCTGTGCACGCCTATCCGGTTCAGGGCGGAGCGGAACATCATCGGATTCGGTTTCCCCACCACGTAGGGTTTCTCCTGCGTCGCCTCGCTCACGAGAGCGGCAATCGCACCGGTCGCGGGCAATACCCCGTCGGCGCTGGGGCCGGTGGCATCCGGATTGGTGACGATGAAACGCGACCCCGCGTCAATCAACCGGATCGCGCGAGTGATGGATTCGAATGAATAGGTCCGGGTTTCCCCTATGACCACGAAATCCGGATTGCGGTCGGTGAGCACGAAACCGGCCTCGTGGAGGGCGGTGATGGTGCCCGCCTCGCCGATCACGTACACCGACGCCCCCGGCTGCTGCTGTTCCAGGAAGGTGGCGGTGGCCAGGGCCGAGGTCCAGATGTGGTCCTCGGGAACCTCCAGCCCGGAGTCCCGCAGCCGCGCCGAGAGGTCGCGGGGGGTGAAGATCGAGTTGTTCGTCAGCACCAGGAACGGCGTTTCCGTGCGGGTCCACTGGGTGATCAGCTCCTGGGCCCCGGGCAGCGCCTGTTCCTCGTGCACCAGGACCCCGTCCATGTCGGTCAGCCAGGCACGCACGTCGCTTCGCAGTCGCATCATGACATCACGCTACAGGTTCAGCTCTGCGCGCGCCCGTTCGAGAAACGCGCCGACCTCCTGGTCGCGCAACCTGGCGAGCAGCCCCTCCGGCATCCCAGCTGCCTCGTACAGGGCGGCGCTGACGGCGCGCTCGTGGCTCCACGCGATGACCACCCGCACGATGCCCGCGACCCTCCCGACGGCGTCCAGCAACGCGCGGCGATCGTCGTCGGGGATTCCGGAGAGGACTGCCGCGTCGGCGACCAGCTGCACCACGTGGTCCGAGGCCGCCAGCATCATCGGATTCGTGATCCGTCTGGTGACGTGCACCAGCCCGACGAGGGCCATCCAGGCCAGGTAGTCGTCGTCCCATGGCCCGTTGACCGTCCTGCCCCACCAGTTCTCCAGGCTCTCCCGTGACGCCCCGGCGCCCTCCGGCAGCCGGGAGTACAGCACGTCCCCGAAAGCCTCCGCCACGTCCGGCCCGAGGGTCAGCAGCCAGTCCCGGTGACGCCGGATGACGTCGCGGTCCTGGTCGCGCAGAACCCGCTGCGGAGGGATCTGATCGGCCGCTTCGCACGCGATCGTGTGCAGCGTTTCCATGATCAGGCCCTCGTGAGCAGCTGTTTGATCTCGACGGCCGCGACACGGGCCTCGATCCGCATCAGGCCGAGGTTGGACTCGATCGGTCCCTGCATCACCAGCACCGTGTCCTCACCTGCTCCGTAGACGACCAGGTAGCCGTTCCTGCCGTGGATGACGGACTCCGACAGGTCCCCCATGTTGGTGCGCTCGGAGATGCGTTTCCCGATCCCCAGGGCGGTGGCGGCCATCGCGGCGATGCGTTCCGCGTCCGCCTCCGGGAAGTCGTGGGCGATGGCCAGGCCGTCCTGGGAGGCGATCATGACGCCGTGAAGCTCCGGTATGGCCCGCCTGATGGCGCTGAGCACCAACTTGAGATCGTTGTGCTTGCTGCTGCCGAATTGTCCGTCCATTGCGCTTCCTTCCGCCCTCGTTGGATATGTCACGCCACAGCGCCTCGGAGCCGGGACACCTCCCGAGGACACTCGCGGACATGTTATCCCTTTTTGTAGGTCCTCCCCCGAGGTGGAATACTAGATGATTCCAGACGAAAGTTAGGATGTGAACGCAAAAACCGTTCAGCGAAACTGGCTCGGATACCCGGATGCGGCAAGTCGGGATATAAGGTCGGTTCACAAGAGTATGGAGGTGCCATGAAGGGAACCGTGGTGGCCGGGGTCGCCGGGTTGGTCGCACTCGTGGCCGTCGGGGCAGCGGGTGGTGCGTTGCTCGTGGAACGGACACTCACCGAGGAGGCCAGCCGTTCACTCGCCGCCCAGGGCGTTGACGCCCGCGTCACCTTCTCCGGGCTGACCGCCACCGTCTCCGCCACCGACCCGGAGCAGCTGCCGACGGCGATGAAGCTCGTGCTGGACATCCCGGGCGTGATCCGCGCCGAGGCCGATCGCTCCTCGTTGCCCGCCGCATCGACCTCACAACCAGCGACACCCGCCCCGAGCCCCACTCCACACCCAGCGCCTCCACGCCGCCTGCTTCCCCCACCCCCCCCTCACCCAGCCCGACCCCCAAGGAGATGCCGAGGTCGGTGGTGAAGTTCGAGGGTGGGGAGGCCGATGTCCCGTCCGGCGAACGGACCAAGATCATCGAACTGGCGGTCTGGCTCCAGGCCAATCCGGATGTCACCGTCGAGGTCGACGGGCACACGGACAACGGCCGCTCCCCGGCTTTCCGGAAGGAACTGTCGGAGAAACGCGCCCAGCGCGTCGTCGATGCCCTCGTCGAGGCGGGGGCGAATCGCGATCAACTGGTGGCGGTCGGAAAAGCCGACACGGAACCCGCGGAATCGAATTCGACCCCGGAAGGCCAGGAAGCGAACCGGCGAGTGACGTTCGTGCAACGAGGGGAAAGGTAGATCATGAACGGATATCTTCTGCTGGCCATTGAACTGGCGGCAATTCTTGTCGTGTGCGTCGGTTTGGCGTTGTTCCTGGGGTGGGTTCTCGGAAAGCGTTCCGCCCGCGCGAAACTGCTCGCCGCGCAGGAATCGGAGTCGACGCGGCAGGCCCCCGAGGTGAGGACGACGACAGCCTCCGGGACCGACGAGAAGAAAGAACCCACGCCTCTCAGCCTCCACACGGTTCCCGTGACCACACAGGCAGCCCCCGTCGCCGCGCAGTCCTCCTCCCCGATCGTGATGGCCTCCACCCCCGATTCGCAACAGCCGGTGTCGAACCCGTCGCCCTTCGCCCCGAACCCGTCGGCCGCGGGGGCCACCGCATCCGCCGAGACGGGCACTCCCCAGCCCGATCTCCTCAACGACCGCACCGTCTCCGACGATTCCACCGTCGACACCCACATGATCCCCAGGATCGCCGACCAGGCCACCCCCTCCGCACCCGAATCCGAGGCGCCGGATCCGCGGCTGCTGGAGGCGGAGACCCGCGCCACCGAGGCCGAGGCCAAGGCCCAGGAAGCGGAGGCCAGAATCGAGGAGGCGGAGGCAAAGGTCGAGGAGGCCAACCAGCGTGCCCGTGACGCCGAGGCCAAGGCCCAGGAAGCGGAGACAAAGGTCGAGGAGGCCGGTCAACAGGTCACGCAGGCCGACCAGCGAGTCTCCGAGGCGGAGGCCCGCGCAGCCGAGGCGGAGACCCGCGCCCAGGAGGCCGACCAGCACATCAGCGCCGCCGAACAGGCCCGTCGCCAGGTGGTCGAGCTGGAGGAGCGGATCAACAAGCAGGAAATCGACATGGCCCGGCTGGAGAACCGCGCCACTGCCGCGTGGGACAAGACGATGCCGACCCTGATCGAACGAATCGAGTCCTTGGAGGACGATCTCTCCCAGGCCCGCCGTGAGGCCGCGGAACTCCAGGCCATGCTCACCGCCGAACGCGAGCAGATCGCACCCACTCCGGCTCCCGAGGACAACGACACCGAACCCGAGCCGGCCCCGCAGGCGCAGATCGAGGAAACCGGGGAGACCGGGGTCATCAAGGAAGAACCCTGGCAGACGATCGGCCCCGGCGCCGGGGCGGCGCAGGAAACCCCGATCGCGTTCGCATCCAGCACCCTCCCCGACATGCAGCCCACCACGGAGGAGGCGGAAACCGAACCCGAGCAGGAGGACGACACCCCCCAGGCCGAGACCGCCGGGGAAACCGAACCCGAGCCCGTCGAGGACACGACAGAAACCAGTGACGGCGTGACCGAGGAGCCCGAACCGGCCGGCGTGACCGAGGAGGACGCAACCGCGGAGGCGACGGATGTCGAGCCTGCGGACGAGGGAACCGACGAGACCGAGGCCATCGAGGAACAGCCGCCAGCAGAGGAACCCGCCGAGGAGCAGGAGGTTCACCCCCACGAACAGCTCGCCCCCACCGCTGTCGTCGAGCACGAGGTGGAGGTCCCGGACCACGAGAAGCACGAGGAACAGGACGAGAAGGCCGAGGAACCCAGCGAGGACGAGAAACCGGGGGAACCCGACAACGAGGACGAGGAGCCCGCGGAGGACGAGGAGAACACCGAGACCCGGCTGATGCCGCTGATCCCGGAACCCACCTTCACCGACTTCGAGGAGTTCACCGCCGCCTGGAAGGCCCGGGAAGTGCCCAAACCCGAGAAGAAACCGGAGAGCACCACCGCCTGGCCCGAACCCGATGACGCGGAAGCGGCCACGGCGACCCGGCTGATCCCCGTCATCAAGGACGAGGAACCGACACCCCGGCCCAGCGGCGGATCCGATGATCTGTCGGCCCTCACCGACACCGGAAGTTTCGCCCGGCTCATCGCCACCGGTCCGGCACCGGAGGTTCCCTCCTTCGCCGCCCCGCTGGACATTCCCGAAACGGAATACCTGGCCCCCACCACACCGGCCTATCCCGTCACGACGCACCACGACGACGCGACCATCCCCGACATCCCGAGGATCACCGCGCCGATCACCCAGCCCTTCGAGGCCCCCGCCCCCGCCACGAACGACCTGCTGATCGACGAAACCGAGGTCGACGAGGTTCCCGTCACCGCCGGGCTCTCCGATCCGGAACCGGCTGCGGAGCCGCACGTCAACGCGGGGCACATCATCACCCCACAGTTCAGCATGACGAAGGAACACAACGGTGTCCTGCGCAGTCCCCTCGAACCGAAGGGGCAGCAGCTCTCGATCAGCCTTGAGGAGGACTACACCCTCGCAGATCCGGTCGACGAGGCGATCGAGGTCATGGACGCCCCCGAGGAGGAATTCCCCGTCGGGGTCGGCATCCCGCCCGAGGACTATCCCCGGGCCCGGTGATCAGCTGGCGAGGTCGGCCGTTCCGATCCTGACGGGCTGCCGCCTGCTCCGCTCCGCATCCCCCCTGAGACGCCGAGCCAGGGTGAGGGCCTGGGGAATGTAGTTCCCGGAGTAGAGGGCAGCGTGCACCAGCACCATGTGGAACTGGTGCACGGACACCCGATGCCGCCAGCCGTCGGCCAGCGGGCTGACCTCTTGATAACCGGCGATGATGGAATCCAGATGTGGAGCCCTGAAAAGCGCCAGCTCCGCCAGATCCGTCTCGGCGTGACCGCCATGAGCCGACGGATCGAGCAACGTTCCGGTCGTGCCCTTACCACCGGATGTGATGGCCCACATCACGTTCCCGGCCCAGAGATCACCGTGGATTCTCGCGACCTCCCCGACCAGCGCGGGCTGCGGGGCATCGAAACGTCCCTCCGCCACCAGGTCGATGGCCCGGTGCAGCACCAGCCTGGCCTCCCTGGGCACCTCCGCCAATCTCAGGTAGGGACGCAACCTGGCCTCGGCGTAGAACTCGCCCCAGCTGTTCCATCGGGAGGTGTGACTGACGGGAGCCGGCAACTCCGCCAGCCGCGCATCGGTGTCGCGCAATCCTGGTGGGGGTGCACCCCAGTGGGATGCGCCAGCCGCATGGGTTCGCGCGAGACGTCTCCCGAATCGAGCGGCATCCTCAGGGCTTGGGGTTCCGTGGGCGAGACGCCGGGTCTCCAGCCACGACTGCCCGCGATTCACCACTTCAGCCACAGCAGCACCGCCCGGCACACCGGCCAGCCAGAAGAGACTCGTGACCTCCGTTGCGATGGCCGCAGGGCTGCCGCTCTTGTGGAAACTCATCGTCCCTCCCCACTGAGCACTCGCGAAAGAGCTGACGCATTCGATGCGCCACCTCCGTCAGGGCCAGACATCCGTTCCATACTCAAGGCTCCCTTGCCTACGTGCCGCCCGGGATGGTCACCCGGACCTCAAGCTTACAGGGAATTCTTCAGGAAACCAGCCCCTGCGAGCGGATGAACTCTGGCGGGTGTGGGTATGGGTGTGCCCCCGGGGGGGTGGTGTGTTTCCCCGGGGGGCTGTGATGGTGGTGTTCCGGCGGCGTCTTACTCTCCCACACACTCGCGTGTGCAGTACCATCAGCGCTGGGAGGCTTAACTTCCGGGTTCGGGATGGGACCGGGTGTTTCCCTCTCGCTATGGCCACCGGAACAAGTCCGTGACACAACCAGCAATAGTCACTGTTGCTGTTGTTGAGTTGTGTATAAAACATTTTGTGTGTGGTGTTTGTGTGTTCTGGGATACCTTATAGTGGACGCGATTAGCAGTAGTAGTTGTTGTTGTTGGTGTTGTGGCAAGCCCTCGGCCTATTAGTATCGGTCAGCTTCACACATTACTGTGCTTCCACGTCCGACCTATCAACCCTGTGGTCTGCAGGGGGCCTTACCACCTTGACGGTGTGGGAGTCCTCATCTTGAAGCGTGCTTCCCGCTTAGATGCTTTCAGCGGTTATCACTTCCCAACGTAGCCAACCAGCCGTGCTCCTGGCGGAACAACTGGCACACCAGAGGTTGGTCCGTCCCGGTCCTCTCGTACTAAGGACAGCCCTTCTCAAGACTCCTACGCGCGCAGCGGATAGGGACCGAACTGTCTCACGACGTTCTAAACCCAGCTCGCGTGCCGCTTTAATGGGCGAACAGCCCAACCCTTGGGACCGACTCCAGCCCCAGGATGCGACGAGCCGACATCGAGGTGCCAAACCATGCCGTCGCTATGGACGCTCGGGCAAGATCAGCCTGTTATCCCCGGGGTACCTTTTATCCGTTGAGTCCTGGCGCTTCCATCCGCTACCAGAAGATCACTAGTCCCGACTTTCGTCCCTGCTCGACCCGTCAGTCTCGCAGTCAAGCTCCCTTGTGCACTTACACTCACAACCTGATTGCCAACCAGGCTGAGGGAACCTTTGGGCGCCTCCGTTACCTTTTAGGAGGCGACCGCCCCAGTCAAACTACCCATCAGGCACTGTCCCTGAACCGGATAACGGTCCTAGGTTAGATAACCAGAGTGACCAGAGTGGTATTTCAACGATGACTCCACCGAAACTAGCGTCCCGGCTTCACAGTCTCCCACCTATCCTACACAAGTCACACCGATCACCAATACCAAACTATAGTAAAGGTCCCGGGGTCTTTCCGTCCTGCTGCGCGTAACGAGCATCTTTACTCGTAATGCAATTTCACCGGGTTCGTGGTGGAGACAGCGCCCAAATCGTTACTCCATTCGTGCAGGTCGGAACTTACCCGACAAGGAATTTCGCTACCTTAGGATGGTTATAGTTACCACCGCCGTTTACTGGGGCTTAAGTTCACCGCTTCACCACACAAAATGGCTGACAGTTCCCCTTAACCTTCCAGCACCGGGCAGGAGTCAGTCCGTATACATCCTCTTACAAGTTGGCACGGACCTGTGTTTTTAGTAAACAGTCGCTTGGGCCTGGTCTCTGCGACCCTCAACGCTCTCAACGCAAAGGTTTAACACGTATCAGGTCCCCCTTATCCCGAAGTTACGGGGGTATTTTGCCGAGTTCCTTCACCACGATTATCCCGATCGCCTCGGTATACTCTACCTATCCACCTGTGTCGGTTTAGGGTACGGGCGGCTCACAACTCGCTCACGAAGCTTTTCTAGGCAGCATAGGATCACTCAACCCACACCACAAAAAGTGCAGGCCCATCATGTCTCAGGCACACGGAATGCGGATTTACCTACACCCCACCCTACACACTTAGCCTCAGACAACCAACACTGAGGATGAGCTACCTTCCTGCGTCCCTCCGCAGCTTGCCTACTACACACTCGGATCACAGACTCAACCACCCACCACCCCGAAAGGCAGCAGACAGTCTCGCATGCTTAGCATCACGCGCCTCAGCACGGGCGTTGCTCCGCCGGTACGGGAATATCAACCCGTTGTCCATCGACTACGCCTGTCGGCCTCGCCTTAGGTCCCGACTAACCCAGGGCAGATTAACTTGACCCTGGAACCCTTGGATAATCGGCGGACGGGTTTCTCACCCGTCATTCGCTACTCATGCCTGCATTCTCACTCGTATGCACTCCACGACAGGTCACCCCACCACTTCAACACGCACACGACGCTCCCCTACCCATCCACACAACCTTCCGGCCACACGCATGGATGCCACAGCTTCGGCGGATAACTTGAGCCCCGCTACATTGTCGGCGCAGAATCACTTGACCAGTGAGCTATTACGCACTCTTTCAAGGATGGCTGCTTCCAAGCCAACCTCCTGGTTGTCAACGCAACTCCACATCCTTTTCCACTTAGTTACCGCTTAGGGGCCTTAGCTGATGATCTGGGCTGTTTCCCTCTCGACTATGAAGCTTATCCCCCACAGTCTCACTGCCACGCTCTCACTTACCGGCATTCGGAGTTTGGCTGATTTCGGTAAGCTTGTGGGCCCCCTAGACCATCCAGTGCTCTACCTCCGGCAAGAAACACGCAACGCTGCACCTAAATGCATTTCGGGGAGAACCAGCTATCACGGAGTTTGATTGGCCTTTCACCCCTATCCACAGCTCATCTCCTCGGTTTTCAACCCAAGTGAGTTCGGGCCTCCACGAAGTCTTACCTTCGCTTCACCCTGGCCATGGATAGATCACCCCGCTTCGGGTCTAGAGCACGCGACTAAACCGCCCTATTAGGACTCGCTTTCACTACGGCTACCCCACACAGGTTAACCTCGCCACGCACCACTAACTCGCAGGCTCATTCTTCAAAAGGCACGCCGTCACCCAAAACAAAAAGTTTCAAGCTCCGACGGATTGTATGCGACCGGTTTCAGGTACTATTTCACTCCCCTCCCGGGGTACTTTTCACCATTCCCTCACGGTACTACTACACTATCGGTCACCAAGGAGTATTTAGGCTTAGCAGATGGTCCTGCCAGATTCACACGAAATTCCACGAGTCCCGTGCTACTTGGGAACAACAACAAACGAGTGACAGACATACACCTACGGGAGTATCACCCTCTACGCTCCAGCTTTCCAACCAGTTCAACTTCATCCATCATTTATAACTCGCCGGCCCGTCAACAGCCAGACCACATCGCATCCCACAACCCCCATACCGCAACACCTGTCAGCTATCACACGGCACGGGTTTGGCCTCCTCCGCTTTCGCTCGCCACTACTCACGGAATCACTATTGTTTTCTCTTCCTACGGGTACTGAGATGTTTCACTTCCCCGCGTTCCCTCCAACCACCCTATACATTCAGGCAGAGGTCACCGGACACAACTCCGGAAATTCAAGGTTTCCCCATTCGGAAATCCCAGGATCAAAGCTCGTTTACCAACTCCCCTGGGCTTATCGCAGGTTACAACGTCCTTCATCGGCTCTTGGTGCCAAGGCATCCACCGATCGCACTTAGTAGCTTGCCAAAAAACAACAACAAAATCTACAAAGATGCTCGCGTCCACTATAAAGTTCTCAAAACACACACCCCCGACACCCAACCACACAACGCAGCCAGAAAATCAAAGGCACCACAGAGAAACCGCAGCCACACAAGACCACCGACCCCTCAAAACCCAACAGCGCGCCACCACAAAAACATGGTACAAGCCAACGTTCCACCCAGAAACCAAAAACATGACCAGCCCAGAAACACAACATCCCTGAAAAAACCAGCCACAAATACCATTCGGCTCCTTAGAAAGGAGGTGATCCAGCCGCACCTTCCGGTACGGCTACCTTGTTACGACTTAGTCCTAATCACCAGTCCCACCTTCGACAGCTCCCTCCCAAACGGGTTAGGCCACCGGCTTCGGGTGTTACCGACTTTCATGACTTGACGGGCGGTGTGTACAAGCCCCGGGAACGTATTCACCGCAGCGTTGCTGATCTGCGATTACTAGCGACTCCGACTTCATGGGGTCGAGTTGCAGACCCCAATCCGAACTGAGACCGGCTTTTAGAGATTCGCTCACCCTCACAGGCTCGCAGCTCACTGTACCGGCCATTGTAGCATGCGTGAAGCCCTGGACATAAGGGGCATGATGACTTGACGTCATCCCCACCTTCCTCCGAGTTGACCCCGGCGGTCTCCAATGAGTCCCCGGCATAACCCGCTGGCAACATTGGACGAGGGTTGCGCTCGTTGCGGGACTTAACCCAACATCTCACGACACGAGCTGACGACAGCCATGCACCACCTGTAAACCGACCAAAAAGGCACGCCCATCTCTGAACGCTCCCGGCATATGTCAAACCCAGGTAAGGTTCTTCGCGTTGCATCGAATTAATCCGCATGCTCCGCCGCTTGTGCGGGGCCCCGTCAATTCCTTTGAGTTTTAGCCTTGCGGCCGTACTCCCCAGGCGGGGTACTTAATGCGTTAGCTACGGCACGGAGAACGTGGAATGTCCCCCACACCTAGTACCCACCGTTTACAGCGTGGACTACCAGGGTATCTAAGCCTGTTTGCTCCCCACGCTTTCGCTTCTCAGCGTCAGGAAAGGTCCAGAGAACCGCCTTCGCCACCGGTGTTCCTCCTGATATCTGCGCATTCCACCGCTCCACCAGGAATTCCATTCTCCCCTACCTCCCTCAAGTCAGCCCGTATCGAAAGCAAGCTCAGAGTTAAGCCCTGAGTTTTCACTCCCGACGCGACAAACCACCTACAAGCTCTTTACGCCCAATAAATCCGGACAACGCTCGCACCCTACGTATCACCGCGGCTGCTGGCACGTAGTTAGCCGGTGCTTCTTCTACTGCTACCGTCACAAAAAGCTTCGTCACAATTGAAAGCGGTTTACAACCCGAAGGCCGTCATCCCGCACGCGGCGTTGCTGCATCAGACTTCCGTCCATTGTGCAATATTCCCCACTGCTGCCTCCCGTAGGAGTTTGGGCCGTATCTCAGTCCCAATGTGGCCGGTCGCCCTCTCAGGCCGGCTACCCGTCGAAGCCTTGGTGAGCCACTACCTCACCAACAAGCTGATAGGCCGCGAGTCCATCCCCAACCAAAAAATAATCTTTCCAGCCAACAAGATGCCTTGAAAGCTCATATCCAGTATTAGCAACCGTTTCCGACTGTTATCCCAGAGATGAGGGCAGGTTACTCACGTGTTACTCACCCGTTCGCCACTCGTGTACCCCAAAAAAGGAGCCTTACCGTTCGACTTGCATGTGTTAAGCACGCCGCCAGCGTTCGTCCTGAGCCAGGATCAAACTCTCCATCGAAAAAATTCAGACACACCCACACCCACCACTACAAGCAGACACAGGCACACCAAAAAAAATTTCAACACAGAACCCAATCACCGACAAACCCCCACAACACACACAAAACGCACACACTGCAGGGGCCATCAATCAAAGGAAAAAACAAGAAACAAACCAAAAAATGGTCCATCCCCAAAAAATGGCATTGACTTAAAGCACGCTGTTGAGTTCTCAAAATTCGGAAGCCAATCA
>NZ_LR027842.1:3376534-3469457 GCF_900607225.1 [Pseudopropionibacterium] massiliense
ACAAAACGCACACACTGCAGGGGCCATCAATCAAAGGAAAAAACAAGAAACAAACCAAAAAATGGTCCATCCCCAAAAAATGGCATTGACTTAAAGCACGCTGTTGAGTTCTCAAAATTCGGAAGCCAATCAGTTTGGCAACCCGACAAACTTTACTGCATTTCCACCGAGTGTCAAATCCCGTGTTCCTGCATCAAGTTGTGCCGTTGTGGTTTCACCACCCCGAAGGGCAGCTTCTCCAAGATACTCCCTCACACCCGGTTTCGCAAGTCGGGCTTCCCGACCAAGTCTCCCGGGGCATCGCGGGTTCCGTGACCTTGAGTGGGATCCATGTGACCGCACACTCGCCACGGGGCTCGTCGATGGGGGATCGCCCTGACCTGCCGCTTCCCAGCGGCTTCCGGGGCGAGTGAAAACACTACACCCTTTCCAGGTTGCGCGCAACCCCGGCGAGACACAGAACCCATCGACTTGCAACACGAAGGATCACGATATATCGTAGAGCTATCTACTACGAAAGGATCTGACGTGAACAAGCACAGTCACACCCCGCACGGCTTCCCGTACCACCCGGAGAACGGGAACGATCACGACGACTTCCGGGAGGCATCCGGTCCGGCGGGCGGCCCACACGGCCGGCGTCGCGGCCCCGGCCCGTTCGGCGGACGTCCCCGGGGAGGCCCCGGGGGCCATGACCGGGAACACCACGGTCGCCGCTCCCGGCGTCGTGGGGATGTCCGGATTGCGGTCCTCCTGCTGCTCGCCGAGGAGTCGATGCACGGTTACCAACTGATGCAGACCATCGCCGAGCGCACCGACGGAGCGTGGTCCCCCAGTCCCGGCGCCATCTATCCAACGCTCAGCCAGCTCGAGGACGAGGGGCTCGTCCGGATCGACACGAGCGGGGGTCGCAGGGAGGTATCCCTGACGGAGGCGGGCCGGGCCCACGTCGAGGAGCACCACGCCGAGTGGCCCAACCCCTTGGCGACCGATGACGGCCCCCGCCTGCGGGAGCTCGTGCACTCGCTCGGCGAGGCCGTCCGCCAGGTCGGCCGCACCGGCACCGATGACCAGCGCCAGCAGGCGGCCAGGGAGCTCGTCGACGTGCGTCGGCGGATCTATCTGATCCTCGCCGGGGACGAGCAGCCCTCGCCCGGCGGGGAGTGAGCGGGGAGCGAGGGTTTCCGCCCCCGGGTGCCGCATGCGGACACGATGTGCACATCACGGGTGTGCACATCCCAACCCCAGTCAATACTGAGAATCCATCGCATGTTAGATTCCTCGCAAATCTGTATTTGGTCAGACTAATTTAATGCTGTACTGAAGGAAACCATGCGATCCACCACTCTCACCCGCCGCTCCCTCATCGCCGCGCTCTCCGCGGTCCCCGCCGTTGCCCTCGTCGCGGGATGCTCCAGCGGTTCCGCCTCGGAGAGCGCCGGCGGCGGGAAGAAGCTCGCCATTTTCGCGACCACCGGCTACCTGGCCGACGCCGCCAAGGTGCTCGATCCCGACGCAGAGATCACGACGATGGTCAAGCCCGGCGGCGACCCCCACACCTACGAGCCCACCACCCAGGACATCGAGAAGATGCAGTCCGCCGACGCGGTCTTCTCCTCCGGCGTGCACCTGGAGGCCAAGATGCTGACCCAGCTCGAATCGCTGGGATCCAAGCACATCGCCGTCGGCAACAAGATCGACCAGAGCGAGCTGCTGCCCTGGCCGGAGAAGGACGAGCAGGGCAACGATCTCCACGACCCGCACATCTGGAACAGCACCAAGATCTGGCAGCAGGTCGTGACCCTGATGGCCGAACACCTCAAGACCATCAACGCCTCGAAGGCCGCCGACTACGACAAGAACGCGGAGGCCTACAAGAAACAGATCGAGGAAACCGACACCTGGGCCAAGCAGGAGACCGCGAAGATCCCCGAGGAGCGCCGGGTGCTGGTGACGGGCCATGACGCCTTCAACTACTTCGGGCGGGCCTACAACATCGAGATCCACGCCACCGACTTCGTCACCTCGGAGGCCGACATGTCCGCCAACGACATCGCCGAACTGGCCGACCTGATCGCCACGCACAAACTGCCCGTGATCTTCCAGGACAACCTCAAGAACCCCCAGGCGATCCAGTCCGTCAAGGAGGCCGTCGCCGCCAAGGGCTGGCAGGTCGAGGTCTCCGACCAGGAGCTCTACGCCGACTCCCTCGGCGACGAGGCCGGCGTCGACTCCTACCTCGGTGTGATGAAGCACAACGTCACCACCATCGTTGAGGCGCTCACCAAATGACGGCTGCCCTGAACGTTTCCGGGCTGAGCTTCGCCTACCGCGACTCGCTGGTGCTGCGGGAGGTCACCCTCGACCTCCCGCAGGGCGTGGTCATGGGCATCGTCGGGCCCAACGGGGCGGGGAAGTCAACGCTGCTGAAGGCCGTGGTCGGGTTGCTGAAACCCACGAGGGGAACCGTCTCCTGCTTCGGCCAGCCGCTGCCGAAGGTGCGCCGCCGCGTCGGCTACATGCGGCAGGCCAGCAGCGTCGACTGGGACTTCCCGACCACGGTCAGCGATGTCGTCCTCATGGGCACCTACGGCGGCCTGGGATGGTTCCGCCGGCCCGGGGCGAAGGAACGCGACGTGGCGGCGGCCGCGCTGAGGCGGGTCGGCATCCCCCACCTGGCACACCGGCCCATCAACCAGCTCTCCGGGGGTGAGCGCCAACGTACCTTCCTGGCGCGGCTGCTGGCCCAGCAGTCCGACCTGCTGCTCCTCGACGAGCCCTTCGCCGGGGTGGACGCCGCCAGCCAGGAAACCATCACGAACGTGCTGCACGGGCTGCGCGACGCGGGACGCACCGTCGTCATCGTCCACCACGACCTCGCCACCGTCCCGACGCTGTGCGACTGGACCTGCCTGCTGAACCGGACCGTGATGGGTTTCGGCCCCACGGAGGAGGTGTTCACCGACGAGGCGGTGAAACAGGCCTACGGACTGGCGACGACATGAACCCCGCCGAGCTGCTGACCAACCACACCTACCGGATGATGCTGCTCGGCACCGTCATCATCGGGTTCACCACCGGGGCCATCGGCACCTTCGCCTACCTGCGGAAACGCACCCTCCTGGCGGACGTCGTCTCCCACTCCTCCATCGGGGGAGTGATGCTGGCCTTCATCGTCGCCGCGTCCTTCGGGATCGACGGCCGCAGCAACTGGGTGCTGATCCTCGGCTCCGCGGTGGTCTCCCTGATTGCGGTGCAGCTGGTCGACTGGCTGCCCAAGGTCTCGGTGACGAAGGTGGACGCGGCGATGGCGATCGTGCTGGCGCTGTTCTTCGGGGGAGGCATGGTGCTGCACCGGGTCATTCTCGCCGGGCCCTATCCCAGCAAGGGCGGGTTGGCGGAGTACCTGTTCGGCAACGCCTCCCACCTGACGGTCGAGGACATCGTCTCCAGCGTGGTCGTCTCCCTGGCGACCTTCCTGGTGGCGGCCGTGGCGTTCAAGGAGTTGAAGCTGAGCTGTTTCGACCCGGAGTACGCGGCGACGCTGGGCTTCTCGTCGCGGCTGCTGTCGGTGCTGCTGAACGCCGTGGTGGTGCTGTCGATCGTGATCGGTCTCAAGGCCGTCGGGCTGGTGCTCATGGTGGCGCTGGCCATCGCCCCGCCGGTCGCGGCCAGGCAGTGGACCACGCGCGTCGGCAGCATGCTGCTGCTGTCGGGGCTGATCGGGGCCTTCAGCGCCCTCGCCGGCTCGTGGCTGGCGGTCTCCATCGGCCGCGTTCCCACCGGCCCGGTGATCGTGCTGGTGGTCACGGTCATCGCCTTCGCCTCGATCCTGTTCGCCCCCAAACGCAGCCTCCTGCTGACGCTCCGGGCGCGGCGACGCCACCGCAGGGAGGTGACGGCATGACCTTCGTGCTGTGGGTGATGATCCTCGCGGTCGTCACCGCCGTCACCTGTGCCCTGCCGGGAATCTGGCTGGTGCTGCGGAAGCAGGCGATGCTGACCGACGCCATCAGCCACGCCGTGCTGCCGGGCATCGTCATCGCGGCCGTGGCGACGGGCACCATCCAGTCGCCGTGGTCCATCGTCGGGGCGGCCGTGATGGGCACCGTCGTGGTGCTGGGCGCGGAGCTGCTCGAATCGACGGGCCTGGTCTCCGGTGACGGCCCCCAGGGACTGGTGTTCCCGGCCCTGTTCAGCATCGGCGTGCTGCTGCTCAGCACCCGGTTCAACGGGGTCCAGATCACGGAGTCGGCGGTGCTGGTGGGCGACCTCAACCTGGCCGCCTTCCTGCCGCTGAAGGTCGGGAACGTGCTGCTCGGTCCGCAGTACCTGTGGGTGATGGCCGGGGTGCTGGCCCTGAACGTCGCGTACCTGACGGTGCTGCACACCCGCCTCAAGCTGATCGCCTTCGACCCGGAACTGGCCCAGACCATGGGCATCCCGGTCAAGCGCCTGGGCCACCTGACCATGCTGGTGGTCTCGGTGACGATCACCGCCGCCTTCAACGCGGCCGGGGCGGTCCTCGTCATGGCGCTGATGATCGTCCCCGCGGCCATCGCACAGCTGCTGTCCCACAGCATCCACGGCATGTACATCATCACCGTCGGCATCACCGTCGCCTGTTCGGTGGTGGGTTTCTGGGCCGCCTACGTCCTCGACGCCTCCACGTCGTCGGGCCTGGCGTTCTTCTACGGGATCGTCTACCTGGCGGTGGTGGCCGTGACGGTGATCGGTCGGAGGCTCCGCACCCCGAGCACCAGCTGATCCGGAACCACCCCTTGAAACCGGTTGGGCCGGGCCGCGACGAGAGCGGCCCGGCCCAACCGGGTTGTGGGGATCTCAGCCCTCGAAGAGCTTGATGAGATCCTTGGTGTACTGGTCGCGGCCGTCCTCGAAGAGTTCGTCGCGACCGAACCGGTCCACGATCTCGCCGCCGCGCAGCACGATGGAGCGTTCGCTCATGAACTGCACCGCGCTGAGGTCGTGGGAGATGAACATCGACGACAGGCCGAGTTCCTCCTTCAGCTCCTGCAGCAGGTTCAGCACCCGGGCCTGGATGGAGACGTCGAGGCTGGCCGTGGGCTCGTCGAAGACCAGGAGGGTCGGCTCCACGCTGATGGCCCGCGCGATCGCGACCCGCTGCTTCTCGCCGCCGCTGAGCTCGTGGGGTTTGCGGTCCAGGCAGGCGACGGGCAGGTGCACCAGGTCGACGAGCTGCTCGGCGACCTTCCGCTGCGTGCCCGGCTGCACGAAACTCGGCGCGGCGAATCCCCGGGTGCGCAGCGGCTCCAGGAGGGAGTCGTACATCGTCAGGCGCGAGTTGAACGAGCTCGACGGGTTCTGGAACACCACCTGCAGGCGGCGGCGGATGTCGCGCAGCTCCTTGCCGCGACGCTGGAGGAGGGATTCGCCCTCCAGCGTCGCCCGACCGGAGGAGACCGGTTCCAGGGTCAGCAGGCACTTGGCCAGCGTCGACTTGCCCGATCCGCTCTCACCCACGACCCCGAGGCACTCGCCCTTGTTGATCGTGAACGAGACCCCCCTCACCGCGTGGGTGCCGCCGGGATAGGTCTTGTGCAGGTCCTCGACCTCCAGCACGGGGGTTTCGGATTCGCTCATGCGCTGGCTCCTTCCGTGAAGACGGGCAGCCGGGAGGGGATGTTGCGCAGCGGCGGGATGGCGGCGATCAGGTTGCGGGTGATCCTTTCCCTCGGGGACTCGAAGATCTCCTTCGTGGTGCCCCGCTCCTTGATCTCGCCGCCCTGCATGATCACCATCCGGTCGGCGAACCGGCTCAGCACCCGCAGGTTGTGGGTGATGAACAGCACCGCGCAGCCCTCCTGTTCCTGGATCTCCTCGATCTGGTCGAGCACCAGCGACGCGTTGACCGCGTCGAGGGCCGTGGTGGGTTCGTCGGCGATGATCAGCTTGGGTTTCAGCAGGATCGCAGCCGCGAGGGCGGCGCGCTGCAGCTGCCCACCGCTGACCTGGAACGGGTAACGCCTCAGCAGCTCGGCGGGGAGCCGCAGCTGTTCGAGGACCGCGGCGGCCCGTTCCCCCCGGCGCCTGTCGTCCCAGTCGGTGTGGCTGCGCATCACCTCGTCGAGCTGCCGCCCGATCCGGTAGTACGGCGAGAACGCCGCCTGGTAGTCCTGGAAGACGTAGGCGATGTCGTTGCCGCGCAGCTGGCGCATCTCCTCCTGGGAGACGGTCAGCAGGTCCTTGTCACCGAAGGTCATGGTCTCGGCGGTGCGCCTGAGGCCACGCGGAAGCAGGTTGGCGATGGAGAAGGCGGTCAGGGACTTGCCCGATCCGCTCTCCCCGACGACGGCCAGCCACTCGCCGGTCTCGATGCGCAGGTCGATGCCGTGGACCAGCTCCTTGGTGCGGGTCGTGACGCGCAGGTTCTCGATCTCAAGCAGCGACACCGGTCTCCTCCTTCCTTTCCCCGGAGATGGCGTAGAGGCTCTGCAGCTGGTCACCGAGCCAGTTGGCGGCGCACACCACCAGGAAGATCGCCAGGCCGGGCGCCAGCATCAGGTGCGGGGCCTGCGTGAAGAACGTCTGGGCCTCGTTGAGCATGGCACCCCACTCGGCGGAGGGAAGCTGCACACCCAACCCCAGGTAGGACAGCGATGCCACGAGCAGGATCACCTTGCCGATGTCCACCGTCGCCAGGGCTATGACCGGGCCGACGATGTGCGGCAGCAGGTGGCGTCGCATGATCGAGAGGGTGGAGGCCCCGCTGATGGTGGAGACCATCAGGTAGTCCTTCGCCTTCTCCTGCATGACGACGCTCCTGGCCAGGCGGGTGTAGCCCACCCACTTGATGACGAGAATCGCGAGCAGCAGGTTCGCGAACCCCTGACCCATCAGGCCCGCGATGATCATGGCGACGATGTACTCCGGCAGCGCCAGGAAGATGTCGACCACCCGCATCAGGGCCCAGTCGGTCCGCCCGCCCAGGTAGCCGGACAGCAGACCCAGCGGAACCCCGATCAGGATGGAGATCCCCAGCGCCAGCGCGCTGAGCCCGACCGTGGTGAGCCCGCCGGTCAGGATGCGGGAGAACACGTCGCGGCCCAGGTCGTCGGTCCCGAGCCAGTGGGCGGCGCTCGGTCCCTGGAGCCTGTCGGCCGTCGCGGTCAGGTTGGGATCCTGCGGCGCGATCCAGGGGCCGATGATCAGCAGCACCAGGAAGACCGCGACCGCGATCATGACGATTCGTTTTCCGGTGCTCATGCCTTCCTCCCCTTGAGCGCGATGGCGGGATCCAGCCAGCGGTAGGACAGGTCCACCAGCCCGTTGATGAGGAACACGATGATGCCGATCAGCAGGATGAAGGCCTGGATCGTGGGGTAGTCGCGTTTGGTCAGGGAGTCGAGCACCAGCATGCCGATGCCCTGGATGGCGAAGATCTTCTCCACCACCACGGTTCCCCCGAGGAGGCCGCCGAGGCTCATCCCCATGATGGTGACCAGGGGGATGAGGCTGGCCCGCAGCACGTGCTTGCCGAAGACCGTCGACTCCTTCAGGCCCCGTGAACGCGACGCCCGGACGAAGTCCGCCTCCTGCGCCTCGACGAGGCTGTTGCGGAACACCTTCACATACGGCGGCACGATGGCGATGGTCATGCAGATGATCGGCATCACCAGACCGCCGGGACGCGCCGCCTGGGAGGGCAGCCACTTGAGCCCGATGGCGAACACGTTCAGCAGCAGCAGCCCCAGCCAGAACGTCGGCATGGAGGAGGAGACCAGGGTGAACCCCTGGGCCAGGTGATCCGGCCACTTCCCGACGTTGCGGGCCGCCAGGGTCCCCAGCAGCCCGGCGAGGACGAAGGCGGCCACCAGGGACCACCCGGCCAGGACGAGCGTGCTGGGGAAGGCGTTGACGATCCCGTCGATGACCGGTTTCCCGGTCATCGCGGAGGTGCCGAAGTTCAGCCTCAGCAGGTTCATCAGGTACGCGAGGTACTGCTCCCAGATGGGCGCGTTGAGGCCGCGTTCCTTCTGGAGGGCCTCGATGTCACTCTGGGTGACCTGAATGGTGTCCATCCGCAGCAGCGAACGGGTCTCGTCGCCGGGCGCCAGCTTCACCACCAGGAAACTGACGAGGGTCAGCAACAGGAGGAAGACCGCCACCTCGGCCAGTCTGATCAACCATTTCCTCATGGCTCAGGAGATGTCCAGGTCCTTGGTGACCATCTGGAACTCGAACTCGTTGCCGGGGGTCACCCAGCCGGTCACGGTCTTCTTGCTGGCGCTGGTCTCGTAGGGGACCGTGATGTAGGAGTTGTAGTACTTGGTGTCGATGTACTGGGCGATCTCCTTGGCCAGCGCGGTACGGGCGGTGGTGTCGACCTCGGTGTTGTACTGCTCCAGCTTGGCCAGCAGGTCGGGGTCGTCGAGCTTGCCGTGGTTCTGGGCCGCGCCCTCACCGAAGGAGCTGTTGAGGAAGAAGGAGCCGTCGCCCCGGGTGATGGTCAGCAGCGAGTAAGTCGCGAGGTCCCAGTCGTTCTGCTGGAGGTACTCGTCGATGTTGTCGGCCTTGGCGATCTGCATGTCGATGCCGACCTTGCGGGCCTGGTCCTGGACGACCTGGGCGATCTTCGGCAACTCGGGACGGGCCTCGTAGGTGATGAGGTTGAGGGTGAGCGGCTGACCGTCGCGGGTCACCTTGCCGTCGCTGACCTGGAGACCGGCGGCCTCGAAGTGCTTGAGGGCCTCCTCGATGCCGAACGGGTGGGCCGCGACCTTCGGGGAGATCGGGTAGTCGCCGGGGAAGACGTCGTAGGCCACCTCGGCCTGGCCGCCCATGACGTCACGCACGATGGATTCGCGGTCCACCAGGGCATCGATCCCCTTGCGGAACTCCTCGTTGTTCCAGAGCGCGGCATTGGAACCGGAGTAGTTGTAGAGCATGTGGTAGACGCGGGTACCGGGCCTGCTGTCGACCTGGAGGGTGTCATCGGCCTGGATGGTGCTCAGGGAATCCAGGGAGGGACGGTAGATCACGTCGGCGTCCCCGGCCTGCAGGGCCGACCTGCGGCCGTTGGCATCCTGGTTGGCGGTCATGACGACCCGGTCGAGCTTCGCCTTGCCGTCGTAGTAGTCGTCGTTGCGCACCAGCACCGCCTCACCGGAGATGTCGAAGCTCTCGAACTTGAACGCGCCCGTCCCAATGGGGAACTTCGAATCCGTGGCGGAGGTGTCGACGATCACGGAGTTGTAGTGCACGAGACTGGAGGGCAGTGCCGGGTAGGGGGTCTCGGTGACGATCTTCAGCGTGTGGTCGTCGGTGGCCTCGATGGACTGGGCCCGCAGGGCGGTCTTGATGCCGGGATTGACCTCGATGGCGTTCTCGAGGCTTGCCTTCACCTTTTCGGCGGTCATCTCGGTGCCGTTGTGGAACTTGACGCCCTTGCGGAGGGTGAAGGTCCAGTTCTGGGCGTCCGTGGTCTCCCACTTCTCGGCCAGCCAGGGCTTGAGCTGCAGGGTCTGGGGATCGAGACCGACGAGGGTCTCGACCGTCCCGGAGTTGAAGATGAAGGCGGTCTGGATCCGGTGGGCGTCGGTGTTGTCAGCGGCGAGAACCGTGATGAGTCTCAGGGTTTTGCCGTCGGTCGACGCCTGGTTCGAGGGAAGACCGCAGGCGCTGATCAGCAGGGCGACGGCGGCCAGAGCCGCGGCCAGCCACGTGGCGGGTCGTGTGAGCATGGGGAGTGCAGCCTTTCGTCGGGTAGCGGCGTTGGTGGTGCTCAGGTTGTTCGACGGCGCCTGCCACGGTGCTCCATCACGATGATTCCGCGAGATGCGCAGGGCGCACCCGGGACATCGCCGCTCCGAAGCCTTACCGCGAAGCCCGTCGACGTCGCGAACTGGCTGTCTTCGGACTCAGGATCGTCCTCCTCCGGCACCTTCCCGGGATTTCTCCCAGTGGCCTGCTGCCGGTCTCGTCACCTTCACCGCTGCGCGTCAGTCCCGGATTCCCACCGGGTTCCGTGGTGAGCGGGGGCCGCCCACCACCAGTTCGCAGGCAGAGCGTAACATGAGTTTGATGGCCACCTCTACTGTAACGAGAATCAATATTGATTTTCTCGTGTAGCGCTTCCCCGGCACGATCGGGTTGCTGTCGTTGTGGCCGGAATCATGCGACGCGAAAATGCGTCGGCTTCCTCGATTTCCCCAGAAGTTCTCCAACTGTGTGGGCCTAGCTGGACTTGAACCAGCGACCTCATCCTTATCAGGGATGCGCTCTAACCGCCTGAGCTATAGGCCCGTCGTCAACGACGCTGAACTCTACAACACCCGTCGCTGACCTGACAAGTTGGGTTTCAGTCCTCCGCGAGAGTGACCTCGAGGCCGCCGATGACGGCCGCCGCCAGGTTGTACAGGAAGGCGAACAGCGTCGAGACCGCGGTGATGATGACGACGTTCAACGCCGCCAGGACCGCGGAGAGTCCGATGACGCGTCCGGCGTTGATGTAGTCCTCGATGTTGAACTTGGTTCCGGAGTCCCCGATCAGCTGGGTCATGGTCGAGTTGATGGACTGGAGCGCACCGGAGCCCGCGACGACGGCCCACAGCACGGCGACGATGATCACCAGCATGATCCCGAAGGCGATGGAGAACAGAAACGTGGTCTTCATCACCGACCAGGGATCGACACGGGAGATGCGCAGCCTCGCCTTGCGGGTGCGACGCACCTCGCCGACCTTCGACAGCCTTCCCTCGGGTCTGTGTGACTTGTCCCTGGTGGTCGGGTTGCTCGATGCACCGGCAGTGGGGGTGGCGGACCAGGGAGCGGCCTTGGCCGATGCGGCAGCAGCACCCGCTCCGGCAGCGGCCGTCCCGGTGGCCCCGGCAGCAGCACCCGCGCCTTGCGCCGCCGGTTTCCCGGTCCGGGAACCGGGTAGGGCGGCCCTGGCCTGGTGCGGCATCGGCCGCGGGGTCCTCTGGGCGGGTTTGCCACCCTGCTTGGCGTCCGCCCCCGGTTCCGGGAGAGCCTGGGGGGCACCCTTGGGTCCGGTTGGCTTCTTCTTGCCGCCCTGCCGTGCTTTTTCACCGGTCCTGCTCACCTGTTTGGCACTCTGACCGGGCACTGCGAGTTCCTGACCCGGTCGGTCCTTCACAGTGGGGCTCTGCGCCGTCTTCTCGGTGGCGTGTTCGCGGGCGACAGCGGCATCGAGACGTGGGGTTGCGGAGTTCTTCTTGGCGGCATCCGGCGCATCGGCCTCCTCACCCTCGTTCTCCGGCAGCGACTTGGGACCGAAACTCACACCCGGCTTCCCATCCGCTCCGGGCCAATGGGGAGACTTGTCACTCATCGCCGCTTACCTCCTCGGCCTCCTCGGCCGTCTCGACTGCTGTCTGGTTCACCGTACCCGGTTCCCCAGTCGTTTCCGCATCCGTATCGGGGAGTTCCGCAGCGGCCTCCGGGTAGAGGGCGATCGCCGCGACGGCGTCGTCACCCCTGACACCGACGAACTTGACACCCATGGTGTCGCGTCCCTTGACGGGAACATCGGCGACGGCCGAACGGACGACCTGCCCCGATTGTTTGATCGAGATCACCTCGTCGCCGTCTCCCACGATCAATCCACCGACCAGGGATCCGCGGCCGTCGGACAGACGCATCGCCTTGATGCCGAGGCCCCCGCGGCCCTGTTGACGGTACTCGCCGACAGTGGTGCGCTTCGCGAAACCCCCGTCGGTGACGGTGAACACGAACCGCCCGTCGAAGTCGTCGTCACCGCCCAGGACGGCCATGGACAGCAGCTCGTCGCCGTCGCGGAACCGCATCCCGGTCACCCCGGAGGTGGCGCGACCCATGGGGCGCAGCTGGTCGTCGGAGGCCTGGAATCGGATGGCCTGACCCTTGCGGGAGATCAGCAGTACGTCGTCGAGGGACGAGCACAGCGACGCCCCGATCAGCTCGTCGCCCTCCTCGCGGAAGTTGATGGCGATCACGCCCGCCTGGCGCGGGGAGTCGTAGGAGCTGAGCGCGGTCTTCTTGACGAAACCCCTGCGGGTGGCCAGCAGCAGGTAGGGGGCGTCGTCGTAGGAGCGCAGCGTCAGCACCTGCGCGATGTGCTCGTCCGGCAGGAAACTGAGCAGCCCGGCGACGTGCCCGCCCTTCGCGTCGCGGCCGGCCTCGGGCAGCTGCCACACCTTCGCCCGGTACACCCGCCCCAGGTTGGTGAAGAACAGCAGCCACTCGTGGTTGGTGGCCTTGAACAGGTGCGCCACCTCGTCGTCGGCCCGCAGCGTCGCGCCGCGAACCCCCTTGCCGCCGCGTTTCTGCACCCGGTACTGGTCGGCGCGGGTGCGTTTGGCGTAGCCGCCGTGGGTGATGGTGACCACGACGTCCTCGTCGGCGATGAAGTCCTCCTCGGAGAAGTCGCCGTCGGCGGCGACGATGCGGGTGCGCCGCTCGTCGCCGTACTTGTCGGTGATCTCCTGCAGCTCGGCGCCGATGATGGCACGCTGCCGGGCCTCGGAGGCGAGGATGTCCTTGAGGTCGGCGATGAGGCGTTCGATCTCGGCCAGCCGGTCGATGATCCTCTGGATCTCCATCGACGCCAGCCGCCGCAGCTGCTGGTCGAGGATGAAACGGGCCTGGAGCTCGTCGATGTCGAGGAGCTCCTGGAGGCCCCGCGAGGCCTCCTCGGCGGTGCGGGAGGCCCGGATCAGCGCGATGACCTCGTCGAGCATGTTGAGGGCCTTGACCAGGCCGCGATCCAGGTGGGCGCGTTTCTCGGCGTCGGCGAGCTGGAAGGCGGTGCGGCGGCGGATGACCTCGATCTGGTGCTTGACCCACTGCGCGATGAACTGGTCGAGCCGCAGGGTGCGGGGTACGTCGTCGACGAGCGCCAGCATGTTGCAGCCGAAGGTGTCCTGCAGCGCGGTGTGCTTGTACAGGTTGTTCATCACGACCCGCGGCTGGGCGTCGCGTTTCAGCACGATCACCAGGCGCAGACCGGTTCGGGCGGAGGTGTCGTCGCGGATGTCGGAGATGCCGGTGAGGCGCCCCGAGTTCACCAGTTCCGCGATCTTGGTGGCCAGGTTGTCGGGGTTGCACATGTAGGGCAGCTGCGTGATCGCGATGCGCTGACGCCCGGAGGAGTCCTCCTCCAGTTCCATGACGGCCCGCATGATCACCGATCCGCGTCCCGTGCGGTAAGCGTCCTCGATGCCGCGCCGCCCGACGATCAGCCCGCCACCGGGGAAGTCGGGGCCCTGGATGCGGGCCATCGCGGCCTCGAGGAGTTCCTCCCTGGTGGCGTCGGGATGGGTCAGCGCCCACTGGACGGCGTCGTTGACCTCGCGCAGGTTGTGGGTGGGGATGTTGGTGGCCATGCCCACCGCGATGCCCGTGGAGCCGTTCACGAGGAGGTTCGGGAACCGCGACGGCAGCACCGTCGGTTCGGAGTCCCGGTTGTCGTAGTTGGGTTTGAAGTCGACGGTGTCCTGTTCGATGTCACGGACCATCTCGACGGCCAGCGGCGCCATCTTGCACTCGGTGTAGCGCATGGCGGCGGCCTTGTCGTTGCCCTGGGAACCGAAGTTGCCCTGCCCGGCGACGAGGGGATGCCGCATCGCCCATGGCTGCGCCAGGCGCACCAGGGCGTCGTAGATGGCGCTGTCGCCGTGGGGGTGGTAGAGACCCATCACATCGCCGACCACGCGGGAACACTTGTTCCAGCCGCGGTCGGGCCGGTATCCGCCGTCCCACATCGCGTACAGGACGCGACGGTGCACGGGTTTGAGGCCGTCGCGCACGTCCGGGAGGGCGCGCCCCACGATCACGGACATGGCGTAGTCGAGGTAGGACTTCTGGATCTCCACCTGGAGGTCGACGGGGGTGGTGTGCCCCTGCATCTTCTGTTCGAGGCCCTGCGCCTCGGCCTCGAGTTGTTCGTCGACGCCCTCGGGGCGGTCGGTCTCGTCAGCCACGGGTAACTAACTCCTTGCCTTCGGGTCGCGGTGATCAGACGTCCAGGAATCGGACGTCGCGGGCGTTGTGCTGGATGAAGCTGCGCCGCTGCTCGACGTCCTCGCCCATCAGGACGGAGAACATCTGGTCGGCCATGGCGGCGTCCTGCAGGTTGACCTGCAGCAGGATGCGCTTGGCCGGATCCATGGTGGTCTCCCACAGATCCTCCGCGTTCATCTCACCGAGACCCTTGTAGCGCTGGATCGGGTTGACGTTGGGCAGTTTCTTGCCGTCGGCCAGCCCGGCGTCGCGCATCGCGTCGCGTTCCTCGTCGGTGTAGGCCAGTTCGTGGGGGGCGTTGGTCCAGCGCAACCGGAACAGTGGCGGCTGGGCCAGGTAGACGTGTCCGGCGTCGATGAGGGGGCGCATGAACCGGAACAGCAGCGTCAGCAGGAGGGTGCGGATGTGGGCGCCGTCGACGTCGGCATCGGCCATCAGCACGATCTTGTGGTAACGCAGCTTGTCGAGGTCGAAATCCTCCTGGATGCCGGTGCCGAGGGCGTTGATGATCGCCTCGACCTCCTTGTTGGCGAGGATCTTGTCCAGGCGGGCCTTCTCGACGTTGAGGATCTTGCCGCGGATCGGGAGGATGGCCTGCGTCTTCGGGTCGCGCCCGCCGCGGGCCGAACCGCCCGCGGAGTCACCCTCGACGATGAAGACCTCGCAGTCCCCGGGGTTGCGGGACTGGCAGTCGACGAGCTTGCCGGGCAGGCCACCGCCGCCGAGGAGACCCTTGCGGTTGCGGGCCATGTCGCGGGCCTTGCGGGCGGCGATCCGGGCGAGCGCGGCCGCCTGCGACTTGCGGATGATGTCCTTGCCCTCGGAGGGGTTGCGTTCGAACCAGTCGCCCAAACGGTCGTTGAGGACCTTCTGCACGAACGACTTGGCCTCGGTGTTGCCGAGCTTGGTCTTGGTCTGGCCCTCGAACTGCGGTTCGGCGAGCTTGATGGAGATGATGGCGGTCAGGCCCTCGCGGATGTCGTCGCCGGAGACCCGGTCCTCCTTCTTCTTCACCAGTCCCCAGGTCTCGCCCCAGCGGTTGACGGTGTTGGTCAGGGCGGCGCGGAATCCCTCCTCGTGGGTGCCGCCCTCGTGGGTGTTGATGGTGTTGGCGAAGGTGTGCACCGAGCTGGCGTAGGAGGCGTTCCACTGCATCGCGATCTCCAGGCTCATGCCCTGGGCCTCGTCGTGGGACTCGACGTCGATGACGCTCGGGTGGATGGGGTCCTTCGACTGCGACAGGTAGCGCACGTAGTCGATCAGGCCGTGTTCGAAGCGGAACGAGTCGTGGCGCTGCTCCTCCTCGGCGTCCTCGCCCTCCCGGTCGACGGTGCGCAGGTCGGTGAGGGTGATCCTGAGCCCCTTGTTGAGGAAGGCCATCTCGCGGAACCTCGTGGCCAAGGTCTCGTAGTTGAAGACGGTGGTCTCGAAGATCTCCGGGCTGGGGTAGAAGGTGACGGTGGTACCGGTGTCCTCGGTTTCCTCCAGTTCCTGGAGGTCGTAGCGGGGCACGCCCAGGTCGAAGGTCTGCACGTAGCGGTGGCCGTCGCGGGAGACCTCGACGGTGAACTCCTGCGACAGCGCGTTGACCACCGACGACCCGACCCCGTGGAGGCCACCGGAGACCTTGTAGCCGCCGTCGCCGAACTTGCCGCCGGCGTGGAGGACGGTGAGCACCAGGGTCACCGTCGGGATCTTCTCGACGGGGTGCTCCCTGACGGGAATGCCGCGGCCGTTGTCGGCGACGCGCACCCCGCCGTTGTCGAGCAGGGCGATGTCGATCTGGTCGCAGTAGCCGGCCAGGGCCTCGTCGACGGCGTTGTCCACGATCTCGTAGACCAGGTGGTGCAGGCCGCGTTCACCGGTGGATCCGATGTACATGCCGGGGCGTTTGCGGACCGCCTCCAGGCCCTCCAGCACCGAGATCTGTTCCGCATCGTAGGCCGAGTCTGTGTGTGTGCTGCCGGACTGCCCGGCCTCGTCCTGGGGTTCCAACTCGCCGGCCTGCTCTTGTGTCACGCGGTGCTCCCATTCCATGAAACAGCCGCCGGGTGAACCGACGGCGTGTACAACCTTGGGAATTCTACCCCGAAAACGGAGCGCCGCACCCTCTGAACACCCTGCCATCCGGCCAGAATCCACTCTCTGACCTCCCGCCAGGGGTGCGGATGACTCGGGATACAGACCCCGGGGCGTCCAGAGCGCCTGGAGGCCTTCTGCCGGGGTCACGCCACCCCGGCCACCGATCACCCGATCCGGTGCACCACATCCGGGTATCGCCTCCGGAACAGGACCTAGCATTGATGTGCGCGCCCCGTCTACCTGAGGAGCACCGAATGATCCGCAACTTCTTCGCAGCCGTCCTGCTGTTGATCGCCACCCTGTGCGCACTGGCCGGCTCGGTTCTGCAATGGACCGATCGCACGGCCGGTTCACCGGATCCGACCCGGCAACTGGTTCAGGAGATCGCCAGGGACGAGACCGTTAGGGGGGCCGCCACCGACACGATCCGCAGTTCGATCGAGCAGCGCTTCCCGGACTCGGTGGACAAGGTTCCGGGCCTTCGCACGACCCTGAAGAGCAGCATCGACGCCGGGGTCGGTGCCGCCATGTCCGACGCCGAGGTGCAGTCGGCGTGGGAATTGACGCTGAACGACACCCGCGCGACGCTGCTGAAGGACCTCACGGACTACGGCTCCGGCAGGACCAGGACGCCACCGTCGGTCACGATCAACCTCGACCCGCTCATCTCCAGGGTGTGGCAGAACATCCGCTCGACGGCGGGTTCCGACGTCTCCGACCTCATGGACAGGATCGAGCTGCCGTCCGGCGTCCAGGTCAAGGTCGCCGACATTCCGGCGCAGCAGGCGGACCAGGCCAGCCAGATCCTGGCCCTGGCCTCGTACTGGTGGTTGTTCCACGTGGCGGCCGGGCTGTTGCTCGTCGGGGGTTTGCTGCTCGGGACGAGAATCGGTCGGTGGGTGTTGTTGGCGGTGTTCTCCCTGCTCGGGATGCTCGCCATCGTGGCGACGCGCGGCATGAGCGGGATGATCACCGTCCCGAATCGGGGAAATCAGCTGATCTGGGCCCTGGAGAACCGGATCACGAACCACCTGACCGCGTCGCTGGCATCCTCGCTCGATCCGCTCTGGTACGGCTATCTGGGCCTGATGGTCGTCGGTCTGGTGGTCGCCGTCGTCAAGAGCGTGCGAAAACCGGCTTGAACCAAGGGAATTTGAACCAAGAGAATCGGCACCCCGGAGTCGGCTCAGGCGTCGAGGTCCACCTGTCGCACGTCGGTGTGGGTGAAATCGTCACCGACGAACAGCAACGGCTCGTCGAGTTCGATTGCCAGTGCGTAGGAGAAACAATCACCCATGTTCAACCGCGCCGATGACCCGGATCCCGGTCCGTAACGCCGGTGCGCCTGCCGCGCACGCCGGGCCTGGGTTACGGACAGGGGAACAAGAACGATTCCCAGGCCGTCAATCATGGCGTCGAGTCTGCGCTGATTCGCCCCGGACAGCCGACGATCAGCAACCACCCCCAGCTCGACCCAGGTGGCGGTGGACATGTGAAGCGTGTCCCCGGTCCTCAGGACACGGCCGAGCCCCTGGTGTCCTGATTCCTGCAGGATCAGGGCGATCAGCACCGACGAGTCCACGATCACCGCGGCAATCCGTCCTCGTCGTAGATTTCCTGGTTCACGTTTCGGAGGGCCTCGCGTTCCTCATCGGTCATGCTGTCATGGATTTCCTTGGCGACTTCCATGACCTTGTCGAACCGAGCCTGTCGAAGTCGTTCCTCATGGTTGAGCAGTCCCAGCAGTGCCCGCTCAATGACGTCGACCTGTGTGGTCCCGAACCGGTCGGCCGCCCGCCGGGCGAGTTCGCAGACCCGCTTGTTCTTGATGTTGAGCGCCATGAAAGAAATTTACACCTGCGCGTCAGGTCGTTACACCCGATGGTTTCCAGGACACTGCCGATCAGCTGCGGGCCGCGGTTTGCCCTGGCTCGATCCGCTCTCGACCCGGTGTTCAGCGCCGGTTGAAACGCATGTGACGATGCGCCAGGTAGGCGAACAACACCAGCCACAGGGTCAACGCGGCCAGAGGCTGCCCGGCTTGGATCCACGACTGGAGGAAAGTGGCGCTCTGGTTGGTCAGCGGGTCCGTCCCCGAGCTGAGGGTCAGAAGATGGTTGACGGCGATTAATGGGCTCCACCTGGATATGGTCGGTACCGGTTCAGGAAACAACTGGAGCGGAATGATGAGGCCTGAGAGGAAGTAGAAAAACAAAAACCCGGGCAACGCCCCGTACTGGGCCGATTCGACGGTTCGGCAGAACGACGACGTGAAAGCGGCACACGCCGCGAACAGGGCGAGGGACAACAGCAGGGCCAGCATCAGGAGCAGGGGATTTGCGACGGGCCATGTCCTCGCAATCAGCCCGGCCAGGAGCAGCCCACAAAGCACTTGGAGCAACAACACAGCAGCACTGGGCACGGTGGTGGCCACCACGGTTTCCCACCGGGTTGCTTCTCCGGTGTCCATACGTTGGAAGACACCGTCCTCTCGACGTGCCACGAAGATGGCCGTCAAGTTGAAATACACGACCAGCAGCAGACTCGTGTTCACCACCAGCTGAAGGACCATTGTGGGTATGGAGACGTTGTTCTCCTCCCGCAGGATCACGGGGCTGCTGGCGAGCACCAGCAGGGGAGTGAACAGGAGCGCGGTGAGCGCAATGGAGCGATTCCGCATATAGAGGCTCGTCTCAGCCTTGGAAATGGCCCATGTGCGACGGAAAACTGTTGCAATCATGAATGGCTCCTCGATGTGATGTGAAGGAAGGCTGATTCCAGGGACGCAGCCCGGGCATTGAGCCCATCCAGGTGAATGTTGCGGCTATCGGCCAGAGCCAACAGCTCACGCAGCGTGGCGTGGAGGTCCGTGCTCAGCACGTGGGTGATCCCCCGATCATGGCTGACCGGGCACACCACGTGCGACAGTCTTTCGAACTCGACATCGCTGACCTCGACGTCCGTGAAGGTGATCTCACAGGGATGCCGAGCCACGATTTCAGCGACCGAGCCCTCGGTCAAGATGCGTCCCTTGTCCATGATGAGGACGCGGTCCGCGAGTTCCTCGGCCTCCTCCATGTAATGGGTGGTGAGCAACACGGTCGATCCCTCATCGAGCATGCGCCTGACCAATTCCCACGTGTGCTGGCGGACCGCAGGATCGAGTCCGGTGGTGGGCTCATCCATGAACAACAATTCGGGACGCCCAAGGGTGGCCATCGCCAGGTCCAGGCGGCGACGTTCCCCACCAGACAGGCTCCCCACCCGGATGTTGGCACGATCCTCAAGGCCACACATGGCCAGGGACTCCGCCACGGGACGGGGAGCTGTCAGGGTTCCGGCCCACATGACCAAGGTCTCCCGCACGGTGAGGTCCTTGGCGAACCCCGCCTCCTGGAGCATGATGCCCGAGCGTTGGCGAATGGCGGCTCGATCCGCTATTGGATCGAGCCCAAAGACCTGGACACGACCATCGTTGGAACGCGTACTCCCCTGGAGCACTTCCAGCAACGAGGTCTTGCCGGCACCGTTCGACCCCAGCAACGCGACCAGCTCACCCTGTGCGACATGAAACGACACCCCGTCCACGGCCGTGAACTTGCCGTAGGTGCGAGTCACGTTGTCAGCGACGATGACCTTCTTCATGCTTGCTCCCAATCCAGTAAACAGTTCTAGCCACTATGGCACGTCATGCAGGAATTCTCTTATACACATTTCCCATCGCAATGACACGCTCAACGAGACAACGGATGCGGTTTATGATGGTCGTGTTGTTTCTTCTATCGGCGTCGGTGAATTCATCGCGGGCGGGTTTCCTCACGAGGGTGATAATTCCCAAAAGGTTGTGAGGAATCCGGATTCCGTGATGGCCTTCGCATCATGAACACTACCCGGCAGAGGCGGGGAGACCCAGGCGAGGTGCCCGGCCAGCCAGAACGGCGTGGTCGGCGACTGATCATTGCACCCGGTGGTTTCACGTGAAACGACCCTCACCCGTAGGTGTCCCGGGGGCCGCGTCCCCGGATCGAGCGGCGACCGTGCCTCCAGCTCGGCGTGTGGGGGCCCAGCACCTCGATGCGCAGGACCGAACGTTCCCCGAGGGCCTGGTTCAGTTTGGCGATCAGGGGTCCGGCGCTGTACCTCATGGCCGAGGCCCAAGCGGTGGAGTCGCACTGGACGGTGAGCACACCGTCGTTGAACTCGACGGGGGAGGAGTGTTCGGCGTTCACGGCGCCGACGAGCCCGGGCCAGTCGCGCAGCACGGTGGCGAGGGAGATCTGGCGCTGCCAGCCCCGGCGTTTCGCGACGGATTCCAGAACGCTGCCGATCAGCTGCGGGTCGCGGTCGTCGGGGTGGGCCCCGGACCGCTGTTCTCCGGCCCAGCGACGGCGTTTTGGAGCCTTCGGGGGTGGCGGTGGGACCTCGGGCAGCAGCGAGGAGGTGCGGGCCGTCTGGTGGGCGATCTCGGTCGCCAGCTCCAGCCCACTCGGGTCGTGGGCTTCCTCGTCGGGAAGGTCGTCGTCGAAAGGTGGTTCAGTCATCCGTCACCCCCGGTTCCTCCACGGGATCGACCGCTCCGTCCTGCACCCGGAACCGCCGCGCGGACGGGAAGTCGGGGACGTCCGCCCCGACGGCGGCGGTGATGAGCACCTGTTCGGCGTCGGCGACCGCTCCCGCGAGGCGTTCGCGACGAGTCGCGTCCAGCTCCGAGAACACGTCGTCGAGCACCAGGACGGGCTCGATGCCGTCGGCACGCACCAGGGCGAATCCCCCCAGCTTCAGCGCCAGCGCCAGCGACCACGACTCGCCGTGGGAGGCGTATCCCTTCGCCGGCAGGTCGCCGATGGACAGGGTGATGTCGTCGCGCTGCGGGCCGACGAGGGTCACCCCGCGCGCGACCTCCTCGCGGCGGCGCTCCGCCATGGCGTCGAGCAGCCGCGCCTCGAGGGTTTCGCGGACCGCATCGCCGGGAATGCCGGCCAGGTCCAGGGAGGTCTTGTACTGCGCCGAGATCCGGTTGTTCACGGGCGCGATGGTCTCGTAGGCCCCGGCGGCGTGCGGGAGGACGTCGGCCAGGGTGTCGAGGCGCGCGTGCAGCAGCTCGGCGCCGATCCGCGCGAGGGAGTCGTTCCAGGCCTGCAGGGTCGCGTCCTCCTCGGGTGCGGCCTGCCGCAGCGACCTCCCGGACATCGCCTTCAGCAGAGAGTTGCGCTGCCGGAGGATCTTGTCCAGATCCGCCCGCACCCCGGCCATGCGCGGCCAGCGGGTGGTGACGAGGGTGTCCAGCCAGGCCCGCCGGTCCGACGGGTCGCCGCGCACGATGGCCAGGTCGACGGGTGAGAAGACGACGGTGCGCAGCGCGCCGACGAGGTCGCGGGGTCGCGGCAGGGGAGCACGGTTCAGGCGGGCGACGTTGCTGCGGCCGTTGGCCACCTCGATCTCCAGGGTGATGAGGCGTTCGTCGTCGCGGGCGGCCTGCACCCGGCCCCGCAGGATCGCGGAGTCGGCGCCGGCGCGGATCAGGGGAGCCGTCGACGAGACCCGGTGGGAGGACATCGTCGAGAGGTATTCGACGGCCTCGACCAGGTTCGTCTTGCCCTGCCCGTTCGACCCGACGAAGACGTTGACGCCCGCGACGAGGTCCAGCTCGGCGGCGGCGTAGTTGCGGAAGTCGGTGACCGACAGGTGAGTGACGAACATCGGGTCCGATCCTATTCCCCGGAAATGGGGACGGGAGGGAACCGGTGGTTCCCTCCCGTCAGGTCTGTCAATGGCTCACTGGGTCTGCTGTGGCTGCTGTTCCTGCTGCTTGCCGTTCTGCATGAAACCGACTACCAGGAGAGCAAGCCCGACAACGCCCAGGACGATGCCGAACCAGGGTTGCGCTCCCTCGACCGCGGACAGCAGCCTGAACTGCATGCCGAAGGCGGGGAGTATCAGCGACCCGAAGCCGAGGATGGCCAGAAGGCCTCCAATGGAGGTCATAGGTCTTTCCTTTCGTGTGACTACCCTCAACTTAATACATATGTGTATCGAACGCCACCGGGGCCCTGTCGGCCGTGTGTTCATCGGCCGGATCGGGTCGTTCAGCCGGGCAGACGCATGAGCATGATGACGTGGCGGTAATCGAACAGCTGGTCGCCGTCGATCGTCGCCAGGCCCGTGATGAGGCAGGGTTTGCCGGGCGCCGTGAAGGAGAAGTGCGCGTAGGGGGCGTCGAGGGCGCCGAGGGCATCGAGCAGGTAGTGCGGGTTGAAACCCGCTGCCTCGACGGATTTCTCCTCGCCGACCACGTCGACCTGCGCCTCGATGGCCTCGGAGGCGTGGGCCTGGTCTCCGGTGGCGGCCTCGAGGGCGATGTGGTCGTCGTCGATGAGCATGCGCAGCGGGGTGTTGCGTTCCGCGACGAGCGAGACGCGTTTCACGGCGGCGAGCAGGTCGGCGGTGGGGACGCGCACCGTGACGGTGCCGACGACGTCCATGAGGTGCCGCACCTTCGGGAAGGCCTGGTTGAGCAGGCGGGTGGTGGCCTCGCGACGACCCTTCGCGCCCTCGCCGATGAACCCGACCAGGCCCTCGCCCTCGGACTCGGTGGTGGACAGTGACACGGTGACGGTCTTGCCGGAGGTCAAGGACTTCGCCGTGTCCGCCAGCACCCGGCCCGGCACCAGCACCGCGCCCTCGATGTCGGGTGAGGACGGCTGCCAGGTGAGTTCCTTGAGCGCCATCCGGTAGCGGTCGGTGGCGAGCAGCGACAGCTGGTCGCCGTTGATCTCCACCCGTACGCCCGTGAAGACGTTGAGCAGTTCGTCGCGGCCCGCGGCGATCACGACCTGGCTGACGGACTTCTCGAAGACGGATGCGTCGACGAGGCCGGTCTGGGTGGGCATCTCGGGCAGGGTGGGATACTCGTCGACGGGCAGGGTCTGGAGGCTGAAGCGCGCGGACCCGCACGTCAGCTCGACCTGGGTGTGGTCGGCGGTCATCTCGACGGGCTTGTTCGGCAGGGAACGTGCGATCTCGTTGAGCAGCCGCCCCGAGACCAGCACCGTGCCCTCGTCGGTGACCTCGGCCGGCATCGTCACCTGTGCGGAGGTGGTGGAGTCGAAGCTGGAGAGCGTCACCTCGTCGCCGGAGGCGTTCATCAGCAAACCGGCGAGGATCGGGGCCGTGGGGCGATTCGGCAGGCTGCGGGCCACCCAGGCAACTGCGTCGGCCAGTGCGTCGCGCTCCACTCGAATCTTCACATCGTCCCCTTAGGTAGTCGTACCAGCAGCCACCACGGCGTGGTATTTCGTCAGCATACCGGTAGTCGGCCTGATCGGAACGGGTTTGACGCCCTCGGTTCCCGTGATTCCACGTCAGCCGTTTGGACGGGGTCTTCCACGTTTCCACCGCCCGTGACTTTGAAGAAATTTTCTGTAATTACATCTTCATACTCGTAGTAACGCCTGTGGAACCTGTGGAAAACGTGCAAAACTCCTTGTCAGGCTGGATTTGAGGGTGTGTACGAGCTGTGGATTAACCCAAAATTACACGGGGAGGATTTGTGGATTGCTCGACGTCGGTCCGGTGTCCACCACGATGTCCACCGCGGAATCCACAGATCTGTGGACAACTTTCCACAGGCACGGTGCCCTTCCCGGAGCTCGTTGAGCCAGCACGTGAGCGGAGCGAACGGCTGAGCCGAAACCACCACCGACACCCGGTATCCAGACCCCGCCCCCGGGTCCCCGGCCACCCGCGCCGTGGTTTCGACACCAACCGGGTGTGTTCGCGCTCTCAGCTCTGTTTCTCTCAGCTCTGTTTGATGCGGTTGGTGAGCTCGGTCACCTGGTCGAAGAGTTGGCGGTCCTCGCCCATCTTCGTGTCAATCTTCTTCACCGAGTGCATCACGGTGGTGTGGTCGCGACCCCCGAAGCGGGATCCGATCTTCGGCAGCGACAGGTCGGTCAGTTCCCGGCACAGGTACATGGCGATCTGGCGGGCCCGGGCCAGGGCGGCGACGCGGCTGGCCCCCGCCAGATCGTCTGCCGAGATCCCGAAATAGGCGCACGTGGCTGCGATGATGGAATCGGCGTCGACGTGGGTGTCGTTGCCCTCCGGCATCAGGTCACGCAACACCCGTTCGGTCAGTTCGAGGGTGATCTCCTGCTGGTTGAGACTCGCGAGGGCGGCGACGCGGGTCAGCGCACCCTCGAGTTCGCGGATGTTGGTGGTGATGTGCGAGGCGATGTGTTCGAGCACCTCCGTGCCGGCGGTCAGCCGCTGCGATGCCGCCTTCTTGCGGAGGATGGCGATACGGGTCTCCAGGTCGGGGGGCTGGATGTCGGTCATCAAACCCCACTCGAACCTGGATCTGAGCCGTGGTTCGAGCGCCTCCAACAGCTTCGGGGGCCGGTCGGAGGACATCACGATCTGTTTCTGCGCGTTGTGGAGGGTGTTGAAGGTGTGGAAGAACTCCTCCTGGGTCTGGATCTTCGACTCCAGGAACTGGATGTCGTCGACCAGCAGCACGTCCACGTCGCGGTAGGCGCGCCGGAACTCGGCTGTCCGGTTGTCGGAGATGGCGTTGATGAAATCGTTGGTGAGCTCCTCGGTGGACACGTACCGCACGCGCAGGTTCTCGTAGTAGCTGCGCACGTAGTGTCCGATGGCGTGGAGGAGGTGGGTTTTCCCCAGCCCGGAGGGGCCGTAGATCATCAGCGGGTTGTACGACTTGCCGGGTTGTTCGGCGACGGCGGCCGCTGCTGCGTGCGCGAACCGGTTCGAGGAGCCCGCGACGAAGGATTCGAAGGTGTAGCGCGGGTTCAGTTTCAGGTCGGAGTTGGGGTTCGCGGAACGATGGTGCCGGACCTTCTCGTCGATGAGTGGTAGGGGCGGTGCGATGTCGAGGTCCGGGGTCTCGACCTGTAGCGATGGGTCGATCACGAAGGCCAGGTAGGTCCTGGTTCCCGTCACCGTGCTGAGTTTCGTCTCGATCTCGGTGCGCAGCTTGGTCTCGATGCGTTCGCGGGTGGTCTCGTCGGAGACCGCGAGCATCACGGTGTTGCTGTGCATGGCTATGGGTTTGGTGCGGCGCAGCCATGCCCTGGAGGAGATGGGGGCGTCGCCGACGATCCGCGCCCACATGGCGTCCAGTTCGGGGACGGCGGGTACGGACACGAGCGACTCCTTCCTGACAAGGCGTTCCACACAGGGTGGAGCGGTATTCCACAGGGTTGTCCACAACAGGGTATAACTTCCCCCACCCTGGACGGCGGCCGCCGGGGACTGTGGATAAGCCAGCCGCATGGGACATGAAACTAGTGCCCCGGGAAGCCATCCGCAACATGGAAATACCCGTGTTCAAGGACTACAACCGTGTAATTCGCGGGGCCCGGATGTCGGGGTCGCAGTTTGTGGAAATCCGTCCCTGCGCGTATCGTTGGACAGCCGCTGCCCACGGGAGCGGACCTTCCCGAGTCGAAGATCACCTACGGAGTCATCGCATGAGCAAGCGCACCTTCCAGCCGAGCAACCGCCGTCGTAGCCGCACGCACGGTTTCCGCTCCCGCATGCGCACCCGCGCCGGGCGTGCCATCCTGAGTGCGCGTCGCCGCAAGGGCCGCGCGGAACTGTCCGCCTGATCCCGGTAGTGCTGCCCCGATCCCGTCGGTTGCGTCGCTCCGGCGACTTCACCGCCACGTTCCGACAGGGTGCGCGGGCCGGTACCCCGAGTGTCGTGGTCCACGTGGCCGTGAGCGACCGGAATCCACCCGAGGAGACTCGGGTGGGTTTTGTTGTGTCGAAGGCCATCGGTAACGCCGTGGCCCGTAACCGGGTGAAGCGTCGCCTGCGGCACCTCGTCGCCGGGCTTCCGACTCCATTCGTCGCAGACGTGGTGGTGCGTGCCCTGCCGCCGTCCTTCTCCGAGCCCGAGAAACTGGCGGATGATCTGGAATCGGCCTGGCGACGGGCCTTCGCGAGGGCGACGTGTTGAAGTATCCGATGCTCTGGTTCATCAGGGCCTGGCGTAGATTCATCTCCCCGTCGTACGGGGAGGTCTGCAAGTTTCATCCCAGCTGCTCCGCCTACGGGGAGCGCGCGGTCGAGTTCCACGGTGGGATCAAGGGAGGTTTCCTGACCGTGTGGCGAATCGTGCGCTGTCACCCGTGGTCGGCGGGTGGGGTCGAGTATGTTCCCGGGACTCCCGAGGCCGCAGAGTGGGCCGAGGAAGTCCGACGAGACGAGGCCCGGTCGTTGTCCGGGCAGAAGGTGTCCTAGATGATCGACCTGTTGGTGCCGCTGTCCATCTGGGACGGCCTCTACGGATTGCTCTCCGCGATGATGCAGCCCCTGTACTGGGTAATTTCGGGGTTGATGGTGCTGTTCCACGGTTTCTGGTCCCCGCTGTTCGGGGCCGATTCCGGTGTGTCGTGGACCTTGGCGATCGTCACCCTCACCCTGGTGGTGCGGACCCTGATGATCCCGTTGTTCGTCAAGCAGGTCAACTCGTCCCGGGCCCTGCAGATGCTGCAACCCAGGATCCAGGAGTTGCAGAAGAAACACGGGTCGGACCGGGAACGGGTCGCCCGCGAGATGCAGAAGCTCTACGCGGAGGAGGGGGTCAACCCGATGGCCTCCTGTTTCCCCATGTTGTTGCAGATGCCCGTCTTCTGGGCCCTGTTCCGGGTGCTCCAGGGCGTGGCCGACAACCAGATCCGGGGGTACTGGTTCCAGACCAACCCGGACCTCGTCGCCTCGCTCCAGGGCGCCGACCTGTTCGGGGCGAAACTGGCGGGCCGCATCTTCCCCCTCGAGCCGTTCGGCGCCACCCAGGTCCTGGGCATCGTTCTGATACTGGTCCTGGTGCTGACCCTGTTCCTGACCCAGCTCCAGTTGATGCGCAAGAACATGCCGCCGGAGGCCCTGAGCGGTCCCATGGCGCAGAGCCAGAAGGTGATGCTCTACATCTTCCCGGTCATGTACGCGGCCTCCTCGGCGGTGCTCCCGCTCGGTGTGCTGCTCTACTGGAGCGCCAGCAACGTCTGGACGATGGGTCAGCAGGGGCTGCTTATCCGCAACAACCCGGCCCCCAACACCCCGGCCTACATCGACTGGGAGGAGCGGATGCGCGCCCGGGGCAAGGACCCGAAGGCCATCATGGAGGCCCGCAACGCGAAACGACGCAAGAACAAGCGCCCCGTTGAAGCCGCCGTGCAGCAGCAGCCCGTCGACGAGAACGGGAGGCGTCGTGTCGTGCGTCAGCAGGTGAATCGGACGACCTTGAAAACCGACAATTCGGGTGAATCCTCGGGTGCGCAGGGTGGAGTTCGTCGGCAACCCCGCAGCACCACGCGATCCGCCCGAAAGAAGAAATGAATCGGACCCCATCCGATCGGAGTGACATGACTGAGAAAACCGACAACGAGACCCTGTTGGCCGAGGGTGACCTGGTTGCTGACTACCTCGAGGAACTGCTGGACATCGCGGACCTTGACGGCGACATCGAGAACTCCGTCAACAATGGCCGAGCCCATGTCGTCATCGACACCGAGGATGACCGTCTGGTTGGCAAGGATGGCGAAGTACTCGACGCCCTGCAGGAACTGTCCCGGCTGGTGGTGATGACCGAGACGGGGCACCGCTCCCGGCTCACCCTGGACATCGGCGGCTTCCGGGAGAAGCGTCGCCTCGAGCTGGTGGCCCTGGCCAAAGATGCCATCGCGGAGGTCGTCGAGAGCGGAGAACCCGTACGGATGGCGCCAATGAACGCCTATGAGCGCAAGGTTGTTCACGATGAGGTCGCGGCGGCCGGACTGACCAGCGAGTCGGAGGGCGAACCGCCATTTCGTCGTGTGGTGGTCTCCAAGCCCTGAGAGCCTCACCTCGTCACCCACGAGCCGGTCGAGCTCCAATGACATCAGGAATGCGCGAAATGCCCACTGTCCGTGAGACCCCGTGTCGAGCGCGGGTTCGAAGGGGTTGGATGTGACGGAAGAAAGCGCGAGAAGCATTCTCAGGAAGACTTTTCCGGAGCAGTTCGGGAATCTGGAGTCCTACGCCGGAATTCTTCGGACCCGGGCCATTGAATGGGGTTTGCTCGGGCCGCGTGAGGCCGACAGGATATGGAGCAGACACATCTCGAATTCCTTGGCCCTGGTGGATGTGATGGGGCAGGGAATGGATGTGGCTGACATCGGTTCGGGCGCCGGACTACCCGGAATCCCTGTGGCGCTGTGTCGGGATGACCTCCGTATCACTCTTCTGGAACCTCTCCTGCGACGCTACAACTTCCTGCTTCGTGTGGTCGAGGAACTCGATCTGGGTGATCGGGTACGTGTGCAGCGACTGCGTGCCGAGGACTGCGATGAAACCTTTGACGTGGTGACGTGCCGGGCGGTGGCTTCATTGGAGAAGCTGCTGAAATGGACCACCCCCATGTTCTTCCCGGACGGCGAATTGTTGGCCCTGAAGGGGACAGGGGCGGAGAGCGAGATGGAGATGGCGCGTAAGCGCCTGGACGACTACCACATGACCGCCCGGGTACTTCACGTCCATGCAGCTCCGGGAATCGAAGGGACGCGCGTGGTTCGGGTGGCGCGGAGGTAGGTGTTCCTGCACCGTCGACACACGAACCTCCGAGCCGGTTTCCGTATTTTCTGTGGTGAAAAAGTTTTATCGACAAAACCATCAAACGGTAGGAGTCGATGACCCGGATGAGGTGATCGTGTCTGCACTGATGCATGGCGCACCTGGGCGGCGCCCGGATCGGAACCATCGCTCACGGGTTGATGAATCGGCCGCGCGCCTCCGGCGCGTGCAGGGGAGAACCAAGGACGTGTGCTGCGCGTTTCACGTGAAACCGGTGAGGTGAGCACGCCGACTGACGTTTCTGGGGGCGTGATGCCCCTCCCGGGGCGAGCGAAATCTGATGGTTTCCCGATCTTCAGCGGAGGGGTTTTCGAAACCTCGCGCGCCGGGCCGGAACCAAAGCGGGACAGAGCGAGGTCCATTCGCGGGCGAGGGGGAAGTCAGTTGAGCCGGCCTGCTCTCTCCGCGAGCTGGCCACATCGAACCCCGGTGGTCGTGTTCCAAGAGGCTTGTTCACAGGCGGGGCGCCGGCCAGCGCAATCCTCTGGTGGTCGTGTCCTGGAACTGCGGTGGGCTTGGTGGTTTCGACACGGACTGCTCCTTCGTCGCGGTCCGGCTCAACCGGCTTCCGGGTAGGTCTCATGAACAAGCCTCCAAGGAATTGCGGTGGGCTCTGCTGTGCGACTGCCGAGTGGTTTCGAGGTGGACCGCTCTCTCGTCGCGGTCCGGCTCAACCAGCTTCGTGAAGGCGTGAGCAGATCCCAGTGACTTCTGCCACGGATTGATCGATCACTAGTTTTATTGGTTAATCTATTTATCATTTCAATTCCATACCGTTGATTTGCTGGAGAGCTAGCAGTGGTGCCTTTGCGATATGGCTGCGTGCCGATGGTTGGAAATCTTGAAACGCATCGCATCTGGTCGGATGCGACTCGATGCTCGGAGTAGGGCACGCGGAACCAGAGCACAGTAGTTCTTTCGAGGACCGTGTTGCTGTGTTGCATCAGGACACGGGGCGGCTCCCTGCGACGGTGCTTGTTCATGCATGGAGGGAGATCTTGGATTGTCTGGCCCAGCGCGCTGGCTGCAACCGGACGCGCCTTCGCGCCAGGACGATCAGATCTCTGGCGACCGCTGGGGTAGGGTCAGAACCACCGGGGATGGCGATGTGAGAGTTCGTGATTTTCCAGAGTTCTGCGGGATGAGGAACGTCGTTGAAGAGTTCCGAGTGCACGACCCCGGGTGATGGGGATGCGATGGAAATCTGACGAATCTGGTTTCGTCGTGGGTACTGGTGTCGTTTGTTGCACGCGGTTTTCGCGTTTCACGTGAAACGTTTGAATTGCGATCAGAATTTCCTCTGTGGCAGCGTACCCGTGTCGCGTGTCGTGGGACCTGCTCGACCGGCTTCCGCCCATCACCCGGACCCCTTGCGCCGGGACTGCCCACATGGAACAGGCCTCAAGGAACGGAGCCCTCATATCGCCGAGGAGAGCGACGTTCGATAGAGGTCATGCGCTAATTCATGGCCTCTCCGAAGCTGGTTGGGCCGGACCGCGACGAAGGAGCAGTCCACCTCGAAACCACCCCGTGGGTGTCTGAGGAATCCGGGGGTCGAGTGTGTTTCTCGGCTGCCGGGTGGTTTCGACACGGCCGTTCGCTGGCGCTCACGAGCTGGCTCAACCAGCATCCTGTGAATTAGCCTCTATCTTTCCTGTGAATCTTTTCGAACCGTCACTTCGTGAACGCGTGCGATCCCTATGCTCTTCCGGGATGTGGAAAGCCTGGGATCGACCAGCGTATTCTGACAGGTACAGGTTGGTTCATGGATTTAGCAGGACGCATTCCCATTCACGAGGGTCTCCCGGCGGTTGGTTTCCACGCTCGGTTCCTTCCATGTCGTGGTTGCGCAGGCGTTTCACGTGAAACGCCTGCCTGTGGTGGGGAGGGGTCTTTTGGTTCGCCCCATTCAGCGGCGCCGCTGATTGATACCGCGTGGCGATCGCGGACGCACTACCCATTGCATCCGGTCGGCATGGTGCTCTATTCCTTGTCCGGCATCAATCGTTGTGGCTGACCTGTACCGTGCCATCCAATGATGAAATCGTCGAGACGCTGCCGCAACTTCCAAACCGATTACGATTCGGTCGATCATGACGAAGCCGGACGATCCTTCGGGTGAGTGCGTTGGGTGAACGGTTGGCAGGGATGAGGTCCGATGAGCAATCCGTGTCTTGCCATGAGGCTCATTCGCAGGTGAGGGGGTTGTGGTCAGGGTCTCGAGGGGTGGAAGCCGGGTGGTCTCGACACAGACTGCTCCTTCGTCGCGGTCCAGCCCAACCAGCTTCGGGGGAGGCTTGTGAATTTGCCTCGATATAGTATCTATGTCGATAAATATGGATAGTTCTTTAGGTGTTGAGCGACCAGTCGATGACGCGTGAGGAAGCGTGAAACGCTGCTTTCGTGGGTCCTGGGCGGTAATGCGTGCAGGGTGATGCGTGCAGTTCGATGTGCATGGCTGGGGCGTGGTTTCCGCCCCGCGGGATCCCGATGACGGGCCGTCGAGGGGCAAACAGCGGGTGTTCTGCACCTGTCGGGAGAGCCGCGAGGCTGGTGGGTCGTTAATCGGGCACCTCCCCGTGGCTCGGATGGTAGCAATTTACCAATGTGCAGATGTAACCATATGGCTATATATCTCTCGATGAACAGAATGGGGCGCTGCATCCGTCGATGGCGCAGAGATTCGTCTCGCGGGGTTGTGCGTTTCACGTGAAACGCACAACCCCGCAAGAATGCGAGATCGATATGTCCTGGGATGCTCCGGAATCCTGACGTGACGCGGATGCCGGGGGTGGTCAGCGTCCGATTCGATCCCTCCTCCGGTAAACCAAGGCCGCGGGACACCGAGGCATATTCACAGGCGGGGCGCCGGCCGACGCAATCCTCTGGTGGTCGTGTCCAGGGAACTGCGGCGGGCTCCGGTGGTTTCGACACGAACTGCTCCTTCGTCGCGGTCCGGCCCAACCAGCTTCGGAGAGGCTGTGAATAGGCCTCACCGTTGACGTTGCATCGGCGGGGATTCATCACGAAATACAATGGATCTCCGCTGAAAAGGGATACGACAAGAATGGCAGGGAGCATGCGCACGTGGGAGCCGTGTGGCCAGGACCTCGAGGGATGGAAGTCGGTTGAGCCGGCTGGGTGGTTTCGAGGTGGAGTGCTTCTTCGCCACGGTCCGGCCCAACCAGCGTCAGGAAGGTCGTGAACAAGCCTCACGATGTGATCCTGTTCCGGCTGAGTGGTGTAGTGGTGTGGATCACCCGCGTCTGCCCTCGAATGACCTCGTGCTGTGACCGTCGGACAACGAGAACCCAGGATTCCAAAGTGCTGTCCCGATGGATCATGCGATGTGGCGGGGCGAGATGAGTCGTCGGCGGGGGCCGGTGGCTGTACTTCGCCATGGATCGGCGGCACCACGAGCGTCCGACGATGTGTGGCCGTTGGTATCTGTCATCCGTTCGGATTCGTGCAGTACGTTTCACGTGAAACGCCGCGAGGTTTCAGTTCGCGTCGGCGACTCAGGATAAAGTTGATGACCGTCAAAGGAGGACTCAATGGCCCTGTTCTTTCGCAAGCGCAAGCGTACTCCGAAACACGACGTGGACGTCGAGCCTTGGAAGGATCACGAGAGCGTTTCACGTGAAACGGCCATCCAGACCCCCACCGGGCCGCGCCGCGCGTACTTCGATCGTGCCGATGATGACTGGGTGGCCGATGACGAGTACGGCACGGAGTATGACGATGAGACCCAGGTGCCGACGCTACCGAGCCCCGAGAACCCTCGCATTTTTGTGGTGGCAAACCAGAAGGGTGGCGTTGGAAAGACCACCACCACCGTGAATGTCGCCACCGCGCTCGCCTTCGGTGGACTCAACGTGCTCGTGATCGACATCGATCCGCAGGGCAACGCCTCCACCGCTCTTGGTATAGAGCACGATCCGGGGACGCCGGGAACCTACGAGGTGTTGCTTCGCGGTGAGCGCATTCAGGATCTTGCCAAGCAGTCGCCCCACACTCCGAACCTGCACGTCCTGCCCGCCACTGTCGACCTCTCGACGGCGGAGCTGGAACTCGTGAACGAGCCGGGTCGTGAATCCAGGATGAAGAAGGCGCTGGCCGCCTACATCGAGGAGTCCGGAGTCGACTACGTGTTCTTCGACTGCCCCCCTTCCCTCGGGCTGCTCACGCTCAACGCGCTCGTGGCTTCCAGCGAGATCATGGTGCCGATTCAGTGCGAGTACTACGCGCTTGAGGGGGTCTCCCAGCTGATGCGCACCATCCAGCGGGTCAAGGGAAACCTGAACGATCGTTTGCAGCTCACGACGGTGCTGTTGACGATGTTCGACAATCGCACCAATCTCTCCCACGAGGTGGCGGGTGAGGTGCGGGCCCACTTCGGAAAGGAAACCCTTGACGTGGAGATCCCTCGCTCGGTGCGAATCGCCGAGGCGCCATCCTACGGGCAGAGCGTCCTCACCTATTACCCCAAATCACCCGGTGCGGTGGCCTACCTCAAGGCCGCCGAGGAGATCGCCCGCGCCGCCACGAACGAGGAAGGAATCGCCTGATGGCCAGGGGAAAGCAACACGTGGGCCTCGGGAAAGGTCTGGGAGACCTCTTTGCACGGACGGATGAAGAGAACACCCGCGACACCACCGCTCCCTCCGACCGGCTCCGTGACGGCTCCTATTTCGTTGAACTGCCGCTTGATCAGATCGTCCCCAACCCCCGGCAGCCGCGTCACGTCTTCGACGAGGACGACCTGAACGAACTGGCCGCATCCATCGGTGAGTTCGGTGTGCTGCAACCCGTCGTTGTACGTGAAGTCGGCCCCAAGAACTTCGAGTTGATCATGGGCGAACGCCGGTTCCGGGCCTCCAAGATTGCTGGCAAGGAAACGATCCCGGCCATCGTCCGCGGAACTGACGACGACGCTCTCCTCCGCGACGCGCTCTTGGAAAACCTGCACCGTGCCAACCTCAACCCTCTGGAAGAAGCACTCGCCTACCAACAGCTCCTGGGCGACTTCAACTGCACCAAGGAGGAACTCTCCCAGCGGATTCATCGCAGCCGTCCGCAGATCTCGAACACCCTGCGGCTGTTGAACCTTCCCTCCACCGTGCAGACGAAGGTGGCGGCCGGGGTTCTTTCCGCGGGCCACGCGCGTGCGCTGCTCGGATTGACAAATCAACGATCACAGGAGCTGCTGGCAGAACGGATCGTCGCGGAGGGCCTTTCGGTCCGCAGCACCGAGGAGATCATTCGGCTCGGCAACGTCCCCACCGAGGAGGAGCCCACTCCCCGCGTCCGTAGGCTCCCGTCAGAACGTGAAGCAGCCGTCGCGGCGCTTCTCTCCGATCACTTTGACACCCGGGTGAAGGTCGCCATCGGTAGGAACAAGGGCAGGATCACCATCGAGTTCGCATCCACCGATGATCTCGACCGGATCATGGCCGTGATCGACGGCCGCACCGTCGAACCCTGAGAATCCTCTCGCGAGGAGCCATAGAGTTTGATCGGTAAGTCGATAAAACGGGATACGGTGGTTGGTGCTCTGGCCGTTGACAAGGGATTTTGTCCTGGAAGCGCAATGAGACGTCCCAAGGGTTGGGATAGCGGTTGACTGAACCGTCGCCCGGGCTGCGAGTGACAGCGAGCGGGAAACCACCTCCCTCTCCCGGGCCGAGGCCGGCGGTCCTCGGATGCGACGCGCATTCCTCGGTCTCATGGTTCTGGAAGATGCGGGTGACGCGGTCCAGGGCCCCACAGGGAACCCGCGGTGACGACGGCGTCATCGGATTCCGCGAGGATTCACTCCTCCGCCATGATCTCGTGGGTCTTGCCTTCTGATCCCGTCCCGGGGATGGCGCCAGCACCTCAGCCCTGCCAGCGACACGGTTCCATGCCGGTTCGCCAGTGCGAACAGTGGTGTGCCGGCAGCTGATGTTCCCGACGTCTTCAGTCCGCGGAACGGGAACAGGACCGAGGACTGTTTGGATCGCTCCAAGCAGTCTTCGAAACCGCCTCACGGTGCGCGACCGCGGGAGCTACCGCTGATTCTTCACCGCGTCGTAGACGGATCCAATCAGGTCCGCCAAGGTTTCGTTGTCCTGACCACTGAGTCCCATGACCATGATGACCGTCTTGTCGATGACCCGGGCGCACACCGGTTTCTGCTGGTTCTCGTAGATGCCGCACGAGGCGTCGTGCACCGATGCGACGTTGGTGATGCCGGACTCGGACAGGTAGGAGTTCAGATCCGGTGCCGGGCGCTGCAACAACAGCGTGAACTTGGAGCTTCCGTCGGAGTAGTTGGACTGCAGGATTGTTCCCTCGCCATCGGGTGCATCGGACTCCTTCACCCCGTCGTGCGCGAAATCCGCGATCTGGGACGGAAGCTTGAGAACCCAGGCCGGTGATGCATCCGCGCTGGGCCTTCCGATTCCGCTGAGGCTCATACCCACCCAGATCGCGATCACGAGAAGCACCACCAAGGCGACGACCCCCATGAGCTTCACGAATCCGGGGATGGGTGGGATGTGGTGCTGCGGTGTCTTGGCGTCGATCTCATCTCTCGGGACGTTGCGCCATTCACCGGGATCCCTGGCGGGGGTTTCCGCTGAAACCGCCGAACGACGCGCGATCGGTTCCGTGATTCGCCGGAAAACCGTGGTTGTGTCGGGGCTTTCGGGGCTGACCGCGCTGCGGCGTGGTCCGGTGAACCTGGGAGGAGTCGGGACGCTCTCCGTCGTTCTCCGGGGTGCGGGGAACTCCGGTTCCAGGGGGGAATCGGGACTGCTCGCGCTACGGCGAGGCATGCCCTCGCCGTAACGCGGGAAACGGCCGGTCATCAGATGAGCTCGTCGACGGCCTTCTTGAGTGCGTTCTTGGACTTGCCCCCGGACAGGCTTTTCTCCACCTGTCCGGATTTGTAGAACTCCAGCGTGGGGATGCTGAGAATCCCCTTCTCGGCCGCGAAGGCCACCTCGGCGTTGATGTCGAGTTTGACGAACTTCACCCGGCCCTCGTAGTCGCGGGCGAGTTCCTCGATGATGGGTGCCATCTGTTTGCAGGGGCCACACCACGTGGCCCAGTAGTCCACCACCACCGGTATCGGCGAACGCAGCACCTCGTCGGCGAAGGTCGCCTCGGTCACATCGACAACGGCCATGTCACACTCCTTGTTCTTTGTGGCGAGTCTACGGTCACGCCTCGTTCGCGGCCAGCCAGCGTTCGGCGTCGAGGGCGGCCCGGCATCCGGAACCGGCGGCCGTGATGGCCTGGCGGTACGTGTGATCCACCAGATCGCCGCAGGCGAACACGCCCGGAAGGTTCGTGGCCTGGGAGTCGGCGAGAACCTTCACGTAGCCCGCCCCGTCGAGTTCCACCTGCCCCTTGACCAGTGCGCTGCGCGGGTCGTGGCCGATGGCGACGAACACCCCGGAGACCTCCAGGCTGCGGGTTTCCCCCGTCACCGTGTCGCGCAGGGTGACGGACTCCACCCGCGCATCCCCGTTGATGGATTCCACCACCGAGTTCCACGCGAAGTCCAGTTTCGGGTCCTTCTCGGCGCGGGAGGCCATGGCCTTCGATGCGCGCAGCTCGTCGCGCCGGTGCACGAGGGTGACGCGGGAACCGAAGCGGGTCAGGAAGGTGGCCTCCTCCACCGCGGAGTCGCCGCCGCCGATCACGGCGATGGGTTTGTCGCGGAAGAAGGCGCCGTCGCAGGTGGCGCACCAGGAGACACCGCGGCCCGAGAGCCGCTCCTCCCCGTCGACACCCAGTTTGCGGTACTCGGAGCCCATGGCCAGGATCACCGCCCTCGCCTCCCAGACCTTGCCCGCGGAGTCGGTGACCTTCTTGACCTCGCCGGTCAGGTCGACGGCCTCGACGTCGTCGGTGATCAGCCCTGCCCCGAACCTCTCCGCCTGGGCGCGCATCTGCCCCATCAGGTCGGGACCCATCACGCCGTCGGGGAATCCGGGGAAGTTCTCCACATCGGTGGTGTTCATCAGCGCGCCGCCGCTGTCGAGGGCGCCCTCGAACACGACGGGGTTCAGCGCTGCGCGGGCCGCGTAGATGGCAGCGGTGTATCCGGCAGGGCCGGAGCCGATGATGATGAGCTCGTGGATGGTCATGGTTCCCCTCGGGTCGTCGTGGTGCCGGTCCAGTGTAGATGGGGTTTCAAGATGTGGTCAGTGAATCGCGATTACCTCTGGTGCGGTTTCGCGACGAAGATCTAGTATTGGTCGCCAAGGAGTCAGGAAGGAATCGAGTGCCGAAGATCGCAGCCCCCACCGTTGCCCAGCACCGTGCGATGGTTCAGCGCCGGCTGATCGACGCCGCTGAGGAGATCATGCGCTCCGGCGAGCCCGAGAAGCTGACAGCCGGCGCCGTGACCGCAGCCGCCGGAATTGCCCGCAACAGTATTTATCGCTATGTCGATTCCGTGGATGACCTGCGTGGCCTGGTCCTGGCACGTCACCTGCCGGCCTGGATCGACGCGGTCGCCGCCGAGCTGGAGGCCGTCGAGGAGCCCGCCGAACGCATCGTCGTGTGGGTCCGCGCGAACCTGCAGCAGGCGGCCCGCACCGGGCACGGCTGGTTGATGGGGTTGAGCCGTTCCATCACGCCATCGCCGGCCACCGCGAAGGTGATGGACGACTCCCACGCGGTCATGCGCGATTCGATCGCCCAGGCGTGGGCGGCCCTCGTCCACGACCCGGTGCAGCTGCGGGTGGCGGCCGGGCTGACCCGCGGCCTGCTGGAGGCGGGGTTCCGGCAGCTCGACTCGGGCATGCCCGTCGACGTGGTGGTCGATCTCGGTGAGAAGGCGGCACGTGGTCTCGTCGCGGGGATCACGGGCGGGGATCTTTGACCGCGGAAACCGCCGCCACGTGGCGGATGGCGCTGTCCGTCAGCGTCGCTACGGGGGCCTACGGGGTGTCCTTCGGGGCGTTGGCCGTCGCGGCCGGGCTCGATGTCTGGCAGGCGATGGTGCTGAGTCTGCTGATGTACACGGGCGGGTCGCAGTTCGCCTTCGTCGGCACGCTGGCGAGTGGTGGGCTGCCCGCCGCCGGGGCGGCCCTGCTCGTCGGGCTGCGCAACGCCGTCTACGTGATGCAGGTGAACTCGTGGTTCCATCCCCGCGGGGTACGGCGTCTCCTGATGGCGCACGTCACCACCGACGAGTCGACCGCGGTGGCCGCGGCCCAGTCGGATCGGCGACTGCGGAGGCTGGGGTTCTGGGCCACCGGCATCGGGGTTTTCACGCTGTGGAACGCGATGACCCTGGTCGGGGCGCTGCTGGGCAACCTACTGGGCGATCCGAAGGTCTGGGGGCTCGACGGCGCCGCCCTGGCCGCCTTCTGCGGGCTGCTGTGGCCCCGCCTGGTGGCGCGCGATGCGGTGGCCACCGCGATCGCCGCGGCAGCGGTCACGGTCGCGCTGGTGCCCGTGCTGCCCGCCGGGTTGCCGATCCTGGCGGCCGTCGTGCTCGGCGGTGGCGCCGCCTGGTTCCAGCGTCGCCGCGCCAACCGTGGGGATGAGGGGGCGCGGTGATGTGGGGCTGGGTGCTGGTCGCGTCGCTGGCGTGTTTCGCGACCAAACTGGCGGGTCTGCTGGTGCCGCGCCGCCTTCTCGACGACGAACGCACCGTGCTGACCATGGCCGGCATGACCGTCGGGGTGCTGGCCGGGCTGATCGGGATCTCCACCTTCACCACGGGCAGCGCCGTCACCGTCGACGCTCGGGTGGCGTCGCTGGTGGTCGCGGTGATCGCCCTGCGACTGCGGGCCCCGTTCCTGCTGGTCGTGGTACTGGGTGCTGCGGCGGCCGCCCTGGTGAGGGTCGCAGGGATAGCGGGGTGAAGTCGGGTTGTGCTGTTTCGGCGCCTTGCCGTGGTTCGCTTGCCTTGTGGTCGTTTGCTTGCGCTGTAGCGCTGGTGTTTGTCCGTAAGGCTGGCGTTTCCGTCGGGTAGGCAGGCGGACGACGACAAGGCCAGCAACCCGAGGCGGGTGCCGCGGTGCGTGGTCTCAGCGGCCTATGGCGCGGTGCAGGAAGGTCCAGATCAGGGCGTTCATCCAGGCGCGCTGGGCGTTGTCGGCCGCACCTCCGTGGCCTCCCTCCGTGTTCTCCCAGTAGCGGACGTCGGCGCCGAGGGCCTCCAGGGCCGCCGTGAACTTGCGGGCGTGGCCCGGGTGGACGCGGTCGTCGCGGGTGGAGGTGGTCACCAGCGTCGCCGGGTAGTCCGCCGACTCGTCCAGCAGGTGGTAGGGGCTGAAGGTGCGGATGTAGTCCCAGTCGGCGGTGTCGGGGTCGCCGTACTCGGCGATCCACGACGCCCCCGCCAGGAGTTTGGTGTAGCGGCGCATGTCGAGCAGCGGGACCTGGATCACCACCGCCCCGAACAGACCCGGGTACCGGGTGAGCATGTTGCCGGTGAGCAGGCCGCCGTTCGACCCTCCCAGGCAGGCCAGGCGCTCCCGGGTGGTCACGCCACGGGCGACGAGATCCCGCGCGACCGCCGCGAAATCCTCGTAGGCGCGGTGCCGGTGTTCCTTCAGCGCGGCCTGGTGCCAGGCCGGGCCGTACTCGCCGCCGCCGCGGATGTTCGCGACCACGTGGGTGCCGCCTCGCTCCAGCCACGCCTTGCCCGTCAGTGGCCCGTACTGCGGCGACATCGACACCTCGAAACCGCCGTACCCCCCGAGCAGGGTCGGGTTCTCCCCGGCCGGCGGTAGGTCGGTGCGACCGATCTGGAAGTACGGCACACGCGTGCCGTCATCGCTGATCGCGAAGTGCTGGCTCACCTCGAGACCCGTGACGTCGAAGTGCGACGGTTCCGCCTTCATCCTCACCAGCGGCGACGGATCCCCGCCCTTAAGCAGGGGTGCCAGATTGCCCAGGTACAGCGTCGGCGGCTGGAGGAAACCCGTCGCCGTGATCCACAGCTCGTCGCCCTCGACGTCGTCGACGGCCGATGCCCACACCGTGCCCGGCAGGTCGCGGTGGATGCGGCGCGACTGCCACTGTTCGCCGTCGTGGTGGAACACCAGCAGGTAGGTGCGCACGTCCTCCTGGGCCGTGACCACGATGAAGTTGCGGGTGACGAAGAAGTCCGCGATCGACGTCGACTGCGACGGGGCGAACAACACCCGCACGCGCGGGCCCTTGCCCTCCCAGCCGGGCAGGAACGACTCCAGCCGTGCCACCGCGAGGGATCCCGCAGGTACCAGGACGTCGTCGACCTCCCAGTCGGTGCGGGGCGTGAGCAGCAGCAGGTCGCGGTGGGGCGCGGCCGTGCAGTCGGAGGGGACGTCGATCAGACTCAGGGAGTCGTCGGGGTTCAACAGGAACAGGTCGTAGTCGTAGAAGCCGCGGACCCGGTAGACCCAGTCGCGCACGAAATCCGGCACGTGATCGCGACCCGCGCCGACCTGCATGTCCGTCGGTTCGCCCTGGTAGACGAGATCCGCCTCCGGCATCGGCATTCCCCGGTGCCAGCGACGCACCTGCAGCGGATACCCGGAGCTGCTGACGCTCTCGGGTCCAAAATCGGTGGCGACGAACACCGTGTCGGAGTCGATCCAGCTGAGGCTGCCCTTCGCGGCGGGCCGTTCGAACCCGCCCTCGGAGGCGGGCACGAACCGTTTGGTTACCAGATCGAACTCGCGGGTTACGTCCGCGTCGGAACCACCGTGGGACAGGGCGACCAGGGCGTGCCGCCACGGCTGGCCGTCCTCAGGGCGCAGCACGGTGGCGCCGTGCCACACCCAGTCCTCCTGCTCCGCCGCGTTGAGGGCGTCGACGTCGATCAACACCTCCCAGTCGGGTTCCTCGGTGCGGTACGAGTCCAGCGACGTGCGCCGCCACAGCCCCCGCGGATGCTCCGCGTCGGTCCAGAAGTTGTACAGCCGGTCGCCGCGGCGCACCACGTTCGGGATGTTCGCCGGGGAGTCGAGGATCGCCTTCAGTTCCGCCGCCAGGGCCGACACCTCGCCGTCCGCGTCGAGTTCCCCCTCGGAACGCACATTGCGTTCACGTACCCATCCCAGTGCGTCCTCGCCGGTCACGTCCTCCAGCCACAGCCACGGGTCGGTGGAGCCGTCGCGGGCGGGCAGGCCGGGATTGCGGGACTGGTCATCGCTCATGGGACACGAGCCTAGCCATCAAGAGGCCACGGTGGTACTCCGTGAAGGTTTTCCCGTCAGTAGGAGAAGACCTCGTCGACGACCCGTGCGGGCACGTCCTCCAGGGTGGCGTAGCGCCAGGCGGGTTGGTTGTCCTTGTCGATCAGGAGCGCGCGCACGCCCTCGACGAAGTCGACGGGGATCATGTGCTCCGCGAGTCGCAGGTCCTGGTGCAGCACCCCGTTCAGTTCGAGGGTGGCGGCGCGGCGCAGCGCCCGCAGCGCGACGTGAACCGCGAACGGTGAGCGGGCCCGCAGCTCGCGACCCGCCTGCTGGGCGGCCGGGTCGGGATGCTCCTCGAGCCGGTGGGCGATCTCCACCACGTCGTCACCGGCGTAACACTCCTGGATCCAGGCAGCCTCCGACAGCGGGGCGGGCAGGTCGCCGTCGGCCGACTCGTCGGCCAGTGTGATGCGCAGGGCGTCACCCCCGCCGATCGTGCCGGAGGTCAGCGCCATGTGGGTGCCCAGCGCCCCCGCCCGCGCCAGCCAGTACATGACACCCGCGTCGGGGAAGAAACCGATCTTCGTCTCCGGCATCGCCATCAAGGTCGATGAATCCACTATTCGCCGGTCGGCATTGACCGTCAGGCCCAGCCCGCCACCCATGGTGATGCCGTTGAGGTGGGCGGTGACGTGTTTCGGGAACTGGGCGACGATCAGGTCGAGAAGGTACTCGACCTCCAGGAACCGCAGCCAGGGGCCGTTGTCCTCGACGGCTCGCGACAGCTCCCGCACGTCGGCGCCCGCGCTGAACCCGCGCGTCCCCTCGCCGCGGAGCACCACCTCCCGCACCGAGTCGTCGTGGGCCCACGAGGTGAGGATCTCGCTGGCGCCCTGGAGCATTTCCAGGTTGAGGGAGTTGATGGCGTTGGGACGGTTGAGGGTGAGGGTGGCGACCCCATCGTCCATGGTGGTGACGAGCAGATCAGTCATGAGGACAGCCTATGAGGTTCACGCAGCGCATCCGAACCGGAAACGGGAATCGACTCAGTCGAGGCGCAGCCCGGGACGCATCTCGTGCAGCACCGCGCGGGCGGTTTCCTCGTCGATCACCAGGTCCGTCGCGACCCCGGCGCGCAGCGCGCCCAGCACCGGCACCGCCTTGCCCGTTCCGCTGACCACGCAGATGCGGCGGGGAATGGTTCGCAGTTCCGCCGGGGTCATGCCGGTGGCGCGGGAGTTGAGGGGGATGTCGCGCCAGGAGCCGTCGGCCCGCAGCATCACGGTGCAGACGTCGCCGACCACCCCCTCCGATTTCAGCTCGGCCAGTTCGGATTCGTCCAGGTAGTTGGCGGAGTACACGTGGGACTGGAGTTCGGAGCCGAGCCCCCCCACCCCGAAGATCGCCTTCGTGCAGGAGGCCCGCACCTGGAGCATGTGGCGGGTGGAGCGTTCCGCCCACATGGCGGTGCGGGTGCCCGGGTTGTCGAAGAAGGCCGGCAGCGCCAGGAACTGTTCCTCGCCGTGGAACGCGGCGGCGAAGCGTTGCAGGATGGAACCGACGTAGGGAAGCCCCGTCGTGCGCTGGTTGGCGCCGCCGTTGAGGCTGACGACGAGCACCCCGTTCAGGTCGTGGGGTCGCAGGTTCTGGGCGATCGCGGAGACGGTGGTTCCCCACGCCACCCCGATGACATCGTTGTCGGTGACGATCTCGTCGAGGAGCCGGGCGGCGACCTTCGCGACCTGTTCGAGGCGCAGCACGTAGCTGGATCCGGGGCGGACGTCGACCAGGTGCGCCTGCACGCGGAAGTTCCTGTGGAAGATCTCGGCCAGGCGGGTCATGGGGCGGTCGGGGTCGGTGATGGTGATGCGCACCAACCCCCGGTCCTTGGCCTCCTTCAGCAGCCGCGACACCGTCGAGCGGGAAACCCCCAGGTGGTGGGCGATCGCCTCCATGGTCTCGGACTGGACGTAGTACATGCGCGCAACCCGGAGCAACAACTCGGTGTTGCGTTCCATGGCGCTCCTTCACGGGTCGGGGCCGATGCGTGACGACGGCGCCAGCGTATCCCTTGCTGAAGGTTTGACCAGATGCGGGAGGCCGGATTGCGCGCCCCGGCCGTGGGGCCGCGGAACCGGTTACAGCAGGCCGAGCCCCTCCAGCAGGATGCGGGCCCCGATGATGATCAGCACCATGCCACCGAGGAACTCGGCTGGCCTGCGGAACCTCACCCCGATCCGGTGCCCGATACCGACCGCCGCGAACGACGCCACCAGCGTTATCAGGCCGATGCAGAGGATCGCCAGGAGGATGGAGATCTCCAGCATCGCGAAGGACACCCCGACGGCCGCCGCGTCGATGCTGGTCGCGACCCCCAGGATCAGCAGGCGACGCAGATCGAGCCCGCCACCCCGGCCGACGTCGTCCTCGTCCTCGTCGGCATGGAACGCCTCCCAGGCCATCTTGCCGCCGATGATCGCGAGCAGCACGAAGGCGATCCAGTGGTCGAAGGGATCGAGGAGGCTGGTGAAATTGGCGGCCAGCAGCCACCCGAACAGCGGCATCGCGGCCTGGAAACCCGCGAAGGTGAGGGCGACGATCAGGGCGTGCCGGTAGTTGAACCGGCCCATCTTCACGCCGCTGGTCAGCGATGCGGCGAACGCGTCGGCGGATACACCGAATCCGACCAACCAGATGGACCACAGAGACATCGTCAGACCTTCCAGAGCTCCTGTGAGGATTGAGCTGTGGTGACCTCGTTTCCCGGGGAAATCCAGCTCGTGAAACCACTCTGAACCCGCCGGTCCCGGTGTGTCCACGGGTAACTGAAAGTGTGTCTGACCACACCTTTTGCGACACCCGGTGCCCTGTTGAGACCCGTCGCCGTTTCGGGAAGAATCGTCAACGCGGGTGGAGAATCACGGCCCGCGACGAACAGCCTGCAGGGGGCGGTGACAGCCTCCGGCAGGACGACCCACCCGGAAGAAGGAATGATGACGGCCAACGGCGCTGACGTGACCCGGGTCACGGAGGACTACCTCGCGCTGATCTGGAAGGCCTGCGAATGGCCCGACGACGGACGCCGCCCGAACACCACCGACCTGGCAGCCGCCCTCGGCGTCACCCCCTCCACGGTCTCGGCCAGTCTGAAGCGCCTGGCCAGGGAGGGAATGATCAAGTACCGTCCCTACGGCAACATCGAACTGACCGAGGCTGGGGAACGGATCGGGCGTGCGGTGGTGCGGCGCCATCGCATCATCGAGACCTACCTGGTCACGTCGCTGGGCATGCCCTGGGACCAGGTCCACGACGAGGCCGACCGGCTCGAACACGCAGCCTCCGAGGCGCTCGTCGACCGGATGGACGAGATCCTCGGACACCCGGCCGCGGACCCGCACGGCGACCCCATCCCGAGGAGCAGGGACATCGACCACCCCGGGGCGATGCTGATCGCGCACGTGAACGCGGGCACCGAGGTGCGGGTGGTGCGGGTCTCCGACTCGAACCCGGAGATTCTCCGTTTCCTCACGGAACGCGGCATCGCCATCGGGACGCGGCTGGAAGTGCTCTCCGGGCTGTCCGGGATGGGGCTGATGGCCGTCGAGCACGCGGGAACCGAGATCGAGCTCAGCGCCCCGATAGCCGAGGCGATCCACGTCGCGCCCGCGACCTGAGGTCCGCTACCGCAGCAGGTCGTCGTGGTGGCCGACGTGGACCAGTTCGATGGTGCCGTCCGGGTACTGCCACCAGGTCAACCGCGCCGCACCGGGGGCGCCGCGTTTCACGTACGTCCGCCACGGAACGGCACCCTCGGGAATGGATTTCTGGATCACCGACCTCCCGGGAATGATGAATTGATGGGTTTTCCTCCGGTCCCAGGCGTGACCGGAGAGGACGTCGACGACGACCTGAATGATCTTTGCCCGGTCGCGGAGCAGTTCCGCTTCCATGGAATCCAGGAATCCCTCGCCGATGACGTAGGGACTCAGCGTCTCGCCGCGTTCCTCCTCCGGTTCCCCGGTGAGCCATTCGTATTCCACCTCCCAGCGGAACTGTTTTTCCGGGTCGTTGTAGACCCGGGGATATCCGCGACGCTCCTCCTGATCGGCCATTCGGCGGCGCAGGTGATCCAATTCCTCCTCCGCGGCGTCGGCACGGGAGCGTTCCCTCGCCAAGGATTCGTGATCGCTGTCGAGAAGCAGCATCAAATCGTCGATTATGGAACTGCGAAGTTTGTTGGCAATGCGATCCGTCTGGGCGTTCAGCAGGTTCTTCAGCTCCGCTGCGCTGATCCCGGTGTCCGTCGACGCGGGAGGCGTGGGGATGGCCGGTGCGGTGGGCGCGCTGGCCGGACGGTGTGGGCCGGGTTTGGGGGACGGCCCCGGCCTCGGGTGCGGTCCGGGCTTCGGGACCCTTCCCGCGGGAGTGGGTGCGGACGGCGGCGTGATGTCGAGGGAGGCCCTGAACCGGTTGAGGGCTGCCATCTGGTCGTCCGAGAGGGCTTTCTGGGGGGTTCCGGTCCCGCTCTGATGCGGCCCGCCCGCCCCTTGGTGGGATGTGACGTATTCCGCTATGTCGAGGCAGGCGCCGTCCGCGTCGTCGCCCGGGTATACCCGGAACAGCCGGTGCCGCCTCCAGTGATCCGTTCTGGCCGCTCCGGCGAGAATCACGCGAATACCGCCGCCATAAACCTGGAATTGCGGATCAACCGTGTCCGACAGGCGCTCGGAGGCGGTCATGGAGTCGAGGACTGCCAATTCGGTTCCGGGGGCCAGGCGTTGGGCCAGTAGCTTCGTGTCGATTCGGGGTCGGTTCGTGTCGCTGGCGGGGGAAACCACGACCAGGGCGCCGTCGCGCGATGAATCGAAAATTCTGCTCACCAGAATTCCGACATCGCCGACTCCGACCCTCCACTCGGAAACCACAATCCCTCTTTCTTGACACACCTGTGTCGGTCGACAAGCAGTCGCTGTCGCCACTCCGGAGGCGAAGTAGTCGCCAGCGATCCGGCTACCACCCATTGTTGCAGAAGCTTCAACGGGACCAAATGCGACTGGCCGGTGACCTGTTCACAACCCCGTGATTTTCACAGGAAAAATTAAGGGTTTGATCAGGAAGGAGCCGGAACCGACGGGTTCCGGCTCGCTGAGCGGGAGATGCCATCCGGGTATCGCTCAGTTATTGTGATCAGATCAGGGATCGTGCGGAATACGGTAATGTATGACACCCTGTGAGGACGCCACGCCGCCGTGGTCGGCACGGTGGACGGCCGCGGGATCCGGCTGCAGGAATCCGGGGATGTGTAGCGTGGGACTGGTTCGATTCCGGAGGGAGACCACGATGTCAGAGGCCAACGATCCCGAGTCGTCGGTGCCCGGGGCCGGTTCCGCATCCGGCGTTGGACGGGGAGCACCGGGAAGACCGGTGAGTCGCGACGTCAAGGGTTCCCACCGGGCGATCGTGGGTATCGTCCAATTCTGTTTCGGGCTCCTGGTGGTGGTCTTCAGCCTGGACGTCGTGAAGGCCGCGGGGGGTGTGCTCGGCGGCGGGGAGGGTTTCCCGGCGGTTGACGGTCTTCTGGGATTTCTGCTCGTGGTCATCGGTTTCGCGAGCATGGTGATGGGGATCGCCCGCGTGTTCCGCTGATGTGATACGAACCGAACAGGTCCTGGGACGAAGCGGTCCAGAACTCGAGTGTGTCGGGGTGACAGGATTTGAACCTGCGGCCTCGTCGTCCCGAACGACGCGCGCTACCAAGCTGCGCCACACCCCGGCGGCTCATCGAGCCAGCGGAAAGACTATACCAGCGCACGCGCGCGGGTGAAATCGCCGCCCGGGCCGCGGATTCCTCAGGCCTCGGCGTCGATCCTTCCCAGGATCACCGGGTCGGGGGTGACCGGCGAGCCGGAGCAGGTGACGGCGCCGTCGAGGGCCTCCAGGGCGCGTTCGAAACGCTCCGGGGTGGCGGTGTGGAGGGTGAACAGCGGGGCCCCCGCTGTGACATGGTCGCCGGGTTTGGCGTACATCTCGACGCCCGCGACCGCCTGCACGTCGTCCTCCTTGCGGGCCCGACCCGCCCCCAGCCGCCAGGCCGCCACCCCGACCGCCATCGCGTCCAGGCGCGCGACGTACCCGCTCTCGCCGGCTGAAACGACGTGGGTGTGTTCCGCGACCGGCAGGGGCGCGTCGGGGTCGCCGCCCTGCGCCGCGACCATGCGTCGCCACACGTCCATCGCGCGGCCGTCCCGCAGCGCCGGGGCCGGGTCGAGGTCCGGTTTCCCGGCGGCGGCCAGCATCTCGCGGGCGAGTCGCACGGTCAGCTCCACCACGTCCGGCGGGCCGCCGCCCGCCAGCACCTCCAGCGACTCGCGGACCTCGAGGGCGTTCCCGGCGGTCCGGCCGAGGGGGGTGTCCATGTTCGTCAGCAGCGCGACGGTGTGCACGCCCGCGTCCGTCCCCAGCGCCACCATGGTGCGGGCCAGCTCCTCCGCGCGGTCGCGGGTCTTCATGAACGCGCCCGAACCGACCTTCACGTCCAGCACCAGCGCCCCCGTGCCCTCCGCGATCTTCTTGCTCATGATCGACGACGCGATCAGCGGGATGGCCTCGACGGTGCCGGTGGCGTCGCGCAGGGCGTAGAGCTTCTTGTCGGCCGGGGCCAGGCCGGAACCGGCGGCGCAGACCACCGCCCCGACGCCGGTCAGCTGCGCCAGCAGCTCCTCGTTGTCCAGGTTGGCGCGCCAGCCCGGGATGGACTCCATCTTGTCGAGGGTGCCGCCCGTGTGTCCGAGGCCGCGTCCCGACAGCTGCGGCACCGCCACGTCGAAGACCGCCACCAGCGGCGCCAGGGGCAGGGTGATCTTGTCGCCGACGCCGCCCGTGGAGTGCTTGTCGGCGGTGGGTTTGCCCAGCGACGAGAAGTCCATGCGCTGGCCGGAGGCGATCATCGCGGCGGTCCAGCGGGCGATCTCGCCGCGATCCATGCCGTTGAGCAGGATCGCCATCGCCAGCGCCGACATCTGCTCGTCGGCCACCACCCCGTCGGTGTAGGCCCGGATCACCCAGTCGATCTGGGCGTCGCTGAGCCTGCCGCCGTCGCGTTTGGTGGAGATGACCTCTATGGCGTCCATGCCGACGAGTCTAGGGCCCGTCCGGCGAAAGATTTCGTCGCGGGTGTGAAGGATTTTGTACCGTGTACGCCACAAAATCTTTCACAATGACATAATCCCGGAATGAGTGCTGACGCCAGGCGGGCCCGGTGGGGTGTTGTCATGCTGTTCTGGTTGAACGGGGTGGCGTGGTCGTCGATCCTGCCCAGGTATCCCGAGATCAAGGAGGCCCTGAGGCTCGACGACCAGTGGTGGGGTGCTGCGGTGGCGATCGGACCCGTCGGCGGTCTGGCCGCGGGCCTGGTGACGGCCGCGCTGATCCGGCGGTACTCGTCGGCGTGGGTGTCGGTGATCTCGCAGGTGGTGGGGATCGCCATGCTGAACCTCATCGGCAACGCCCCCGCGGCCTGGGTGTTCGTGGTGGGGGTGTTCCTGATGGCGAGTCTCGACGCGCTGACCGACATCTCGATGAACGCCCACGGGCTGCGCGTCCAGGAGCTCTACGGCCGCCCGATCCTCAACAGCTTCCACGGCTGGTGGTCCATCGGCGCGGTGTGCGGGGGCTTCATCGGGTCCGCCGCCCGGCAGGCTGGGATTCCCGTCTGGGTGCAGTGCCTCGCCGCGACGGTGGTGTTCGGCGGGATGTCGCTGGGGGCGAAGGCCCTGCTGCTGCCCGGCCTGGACCACGAGCCGCAGGCCGAATGGAGCCGGCAGCAGCGACGGCGGCGCCTCCCCGCGGGGATCGTCGTGCGACTCGCGGCGCTCGGGCTGCTCGGGGCCTCGGCCGGGTTGATGGAGGACACCGGGTCGACCTGGGGCGCGATCTACCTGGACCGGCAGTTCGACGTCATCCCGTTCGTGGCGGGCATGGCCTTCGTCGGGTTGCAGGGTGCGCAGCTGGTCGGCCGGTTCACCGGCGATGCCCTGGTCTCGCGGATCGGGCCCCGGTTCGCCGTCGTTCAGGGCGCCATCATCGCTTTTCTCGGCATGGGGTGGTCGCTGGTCTGGCCTTCTCCGGTCACCGCGATTCTGGGCTTCGCCTGCGTCGGCTGGGGTGTCGCGACGGCGATCCCGTCGACCATGCACGCCGCCGACGAGCTGCCCGACATGAACCACGGCGACGGGCTGATGATCGTCACCTGGATGATGCGGATCGGGTTCTTCGCGGGTCCTCCGTTGATCGGTGCGCTGTCGGAGGCCACGGACCTGCGGCTGGCGCTGTGGGTGGTGCCGGCCTTCGCGGTCGTGATCCTGGTGTTGAGCCCGTCGTTGGGCCGGAGTGCCGGTGGGAGACGATGATGACGTGCCGGCGAATCCCTCGGCGGTCCGTGGATTCGGGCGGCTACCGGTTTGGATGTACTTAAGTCGGTCTTCCCGTCAACTGAAGATGGCCTCTTGTCGCCGTTTCTTCCACGCTGCGGACCCCTGTGCCATGCTCGGGATGAGCATGCGGGTGAGAGGCGGTGTGGAAATGAGCCATGGTCCCGAGCTGATGCCGGAACTTCCCAGAAGACTTCCGCGGCAGGCGCTCGTGGTGTGGCGACTGGGTGTTCTTGCGAGTGCCTTCCTGCTTGTGCTCCTGATACTCGTGGCCGGGTGGCTCTGGCCCCGACAACGATTCCTGGAAATCGTGACATGGCCCGCGCTCGGCGTCATACTCGTGTCAACATTTCTTGATGTGGTGGTTCTGTTGGGGCTGCGTCACAAATATTACCGGTACGAGACCGATTCCTCGGGACTCCGGATCAGTAGAGGATACATGTTTGCTCGATACATCAGCATTCCCGCGTCCCAGATCCTCTATGTCGACGTTCGACAGGGCCCGCTCGCACGCGCGCTCGGTCTCAGCACCTTGGAGGTCGGTACTCTCGGGACAACGCACGATCTGGGGCCGCTGGAGTCGGCCAGGGCCAGCGAAATAGTGCAGCAATTCGGTGTCGGAGCGCGGCATGCGGCGCAATGATCCACGCATGCTGGTCTTGACGACCTACCGGGCCATGGTGGTCTATGTGCCCTTCATGCTGATCCAGGGAAGCGTCGGTGCGGCGCTACCGGGCTGGGCGGCTTTCCTGTGGATGATGCTGGTGGTGTACTATTCCGTGACCCGGCTTGAGGTGATATTCACCAAATATCTCACGACCTTCTGGCACGCGGATGGTGCGGGGATCCGATTTCGTACCGGTTGGCCGGTTCGGGAGGAGACCCATCTCTCCTGGGCCGAGGTGGGTAGTCTCGAGGTGCACCAGGGGTGGATGGCGAGACTGCTGTGCGTATCGCAGGTAACCGCCTCCGTGGGTGCCGAGAATCGTCGAAGTCTGGTTCTCGATGCGCTCTCCAGGGCGGAAACAGAAAGATTGTTGAGCCTGCATGACGTTTCTCCTGCGGGAGATGAGGAGGGAGGATGCGTCGCAATCGAGGAATCCGGCGAAGAGATCTATCGCGCTCGTCCGCGTGATTATTTTTTGATCGGATTCACGCATGGTAAGTTCTTTCTCTTCGTGCCATTCCTGCTCGGAACCGGATCCGACCTCCTCGAATATGTTGGAGTGGATCTGTTTGGACTTCAGGTCACGTGGGAACTCGTGATCGTCGCTGTCGTGGCAGCGGGGGCGTATGGTGTGGTGCGGGCGTTGGTCACCTATGGCCGCTACCGTGTGATCAGGGTTCCTTCAGGTTTCAAGACGAAGGGCGGCATCGTGCAGCGCACGACCTTCGAGGCGCGGGCGACGGAGGTGGTGGGAATCCGAATTGATCGGAATCCCTTGATGCAGTTGACGGGATACTGCTCGGTGAACCTCATCCTGGCCACTGGGAGAAGGGATCTCGAGGCTCTTCCAATACTTCCGGTGATCGCGTATGGCAGAGCATTTGACGAGGTGAAAAACCTCATTCCGGTTCACTGCGAGCAACGATCTCCCTGGGCCGGGAAACTGCCGTTCACGGTTCTTGCCGGTGGTGTCGGGGTGGCGGTTGTGTTCGCGTGGGCCTCGAACCTGTGGCTGGCGGGACTCGCCCTCGCCGGTGCCCTGTCGGCGGCCAACTCACTGGTGGCCAGGGTGGGACGTGGTGACGGGGTCGTTCTCGTGGAGAGGGGATTGCTGGGGCGCAGCCTGCGGGTGATCGATGAACAGATGGTTCGCAGCGTTTCCGCGTTTCAGCGGGTGTGGCCGACCCCGTCGTCCACCGTGTTGATGTCGTTCACGGTGCTCGATCGCCGGAAGTTGAGGTTGCACATTCCTGGGGTTCCGGTGACCCTTGCGCGAATGTTGATGGCCGTCCCGCGGTCAGTGTCGGTTGCCGGACAGCGATGTCGGCGGCTGGGGTATGACGGCGATCGTTTTCCATAGGCCATCGTTTCTGTCAACCTCGAACGATCCTCGTAACTGTCGAATCCTCTCCTGTACTCCGAGCAGTCCAAGTCGACCCTTGTTCTCTTTCTTGCCCGAATCGGGATTCACGTACTCTGCTATCAGGTCACCCTGGTTTTCACGAAGAATTATCGACACGCTGCTTCGGGGAGGACTGTGCTTTATCATATTGGTCACGGCCTCGTGGGTGATCTTTGACAATGTGACGGCGCGGGTGGGGGTGATGTTCTTTATGTCAATGGTGACCTCGGGTAAGAAACCTGCTTTTTCGAGGCGATTGACTTCCCGTCTGGTTTCCGCCGCCAACGTGATGACGTCGTTCGGCTGTTTCCGGTTGTCGACGGAACTCGACGTGCGCAGCGATGAGATCAGGCTTCTGAGATCATACGCGGAGGTGCTGCAGTCAAAGGCGATCCTCTCCAGGTCGTCGCGTATTTCCTCCGGAAGGTCTGGATGAGTCAGTGCAAGATGTGCTCGCATGGCTGTGTGGGACAGCGTCTGCGCCACGGTGTCGTGCAGCTCACGAGCCATTTCGAATCGATAGGAGGTCAGTTTCTGACGCCCGAGCTCCTCGGCGGCCGCGACGCGTTCCTCACCGCTTCGCAAGAGCACCGCCCCGCCCACGGCTATCGTTGATCCCATCAACAGGGATGCCACATCGATCGCTATTTCCGAGGGACGCGGTGTCTCCATCGCGACCCCGACCATGATGATGATCCAGATCGTCATCCACCACGTGGCATGGTTGATGCGCAAACGAATTATCGTGAAAACATGGATCAACAGAGCTGCCGCGCCAACGCTCATGCCCTCGGTTGGAACGTACAGCCCGAGGAGGGTCAGGCATGTGGTGAGGGCTGCGGATTGCAAGACGAATCGTTTCGCGAAGGCCGCGCTCAGGAACGGAAGTGCATTGACGAGCCAATACGTGGTGTTGCCCGACTCGACAAGGGCGAAGACGGTTGTCAGGGCCAAGGCAAGTGCTGCAAGCAGTGGCTCCGACCAGTCACTCCTCAGCGTGCGCGAGGTCGGCGTCATGTTGTCGATCCGTGACATGCGCCTCAGTATAGAGTGTGCGATGTTGTATGCACAGGGAAACGGATCGGTTCTGTTGCGGTGGTCGCGAGTCTGGTGAAGGGGTGCGCGCCGGCCATACGATTGAAATTTTCATCGATGTTCTTCCCTGCTTCGGTGCTCCCTTGGCCGGGTGTTCGCGGAATTAGTTTTGCTGCTTAATATAATATCGGGGATACGGTGGATCATGTGAAGGTTGGTGTGCGGAACATCCCGCGCTGCACATGCACCGCGGGTGGTGGCTCCGATACCAAAGTTGATCGTGTTATCCGCCAAGGTAGCTTGTTGTGGCACGAAGGTTGGTGATCAAGCGGCAGGGTCTTCCCGTTCAGTTCGAAACAGGATGTACTGGTGGTGGCTCCGCGGAAGCTTGGAAATCAATCACGGTAACTCAAGAAGGGATTGCATCATGGCTCTTTTCTCCCGTCTCGTTTCCTACGCTTGGAACTTCGGAAGGCAGATTGTCAACTGGCTCTGGGCACACAGGAATGTCATCCTCGGCTGGCTTCGTAATGGGTTGGCCTTCGATGTGATCATCGACAAGGTTCGCAGGTACTTGGGGATCTGATCGACTTTCCTGATGCATCGCGTGGGTGTGGTGCCAATGGGAGTGGCACCACACCCACGCGACCGTGGCGGCGGGAGGGATCTCCTGACGTCAACGGGATGGCTACCGTAGCATGTGAGTGATCCTCCACCGAGAGGAAGCGGGTGTGGCCACTCCGTCTGGAATATTTCAGTCGATGAGGTTCCACTCGTAGGCAAGCGCAGCCAGGGCAGTTCGATTGGGCCGGCCGAATTTTTCCAGCAGCCTGCTGACGTAGGACTTCACCGTGCTCACCGCCAGGTGGGTTTGGGCGGCGATCTCTGCGTTGCTCCTGCCCTTGCCTATCAGGACTATGAACTCGCGGTCCCGGGTGCTGAGGTCCGGAGGGGCGGTGCTGCGACGCAGCATGGGCAGCAGGGCGGTGATGAGCTTCGGGGAGACGAGGGTGTCCCCGCTGTAAGCCGCGAGGACCCCGTTGACCACCATGTGGGGGTGGTCGGATTTCAGGAGAAAACCGGTGGCCCCCGCCTCCAGGGCCTTGATCATCGTCGTCTCGTCGGCCATGGCGGTGAAGATGAGCACCCGGCACATCAGCCCTTCGGCGAGTACGCGTCTGGTGACCTCGATCCCGTCGAGCTGAGGCATGATCAGATCAGTGATGAGGACATCCGGCTGCAGCTCCTGTGTGACCTGCAATGCCTGTCTGCCGTCATGCGCGATCCCGACCACCTCGATGGAGTGGGCCCCCGACAGATACCGTTGCAGGGCGGTGACGGCGAAGTGATCGTCCTCGGCGATGACCACCCGGATGTGTGTTTCCATTCTGCAATGGTAGGGCTGCGGGTTGGGTTGTGTGTCGATGTTTGAAACCTCCTCGGAGTTTAGCGGTAGATGCGGCCGCGGCGCAGGGCGATGGGAGCCGATGCCGTCACAACGGCGCACCAGAGGATCAGCAGGAGACCCGCTAGCAGCGGCGTCACCCTCGTCGCCAGTTCGGAACCGGTCAGGGTGGCCGCATTCATGAGGGAGGACGGAAGATAGGAGAAGATCGGGGTGTCAAGACCCGCGGTTGTGAGAGCGGTCTCCAGGGCGGGCACACCAACCACCACGATCAGGACGGTACCCACCGAAAGCGCCGGCTTGGGAAGCCACCAGGCCGCAACCAGCGCCAGGATGCCCCAGGTGAGATGGACGGCGAACGTACCCAGAACATTGATCCAGAGGACGGGTGAGGCCAGTGTCGCCAGGACGAGGGAGGCCGGCAGGAGTGAGAAGCAGAGCGCGACTGCCGCCCCCGTCGTGATGACGGTGGTCAGCAGGGATGCCGTTGAGATCACGATGAGCTTGGCGCGGAGGATCCGGCCGTTGCTCATGGCCATGTGGATGTGATTGATCGTGCCCGAGGACCAGTCGGCGGTCACCAGGGTCGTCGCCCAGAATGCCAGCAGCAGGCCGGAGAAGAACGTCGGGCTTCCCGGCATGAAGGCGACGGCCTCGATTTGTGACGCGTGCGTTGCCCCTTCCTCCAAGGCCTTCTGGACGGCCGAGGAACTGAATGCGACGGCGGCCAGGGTGGCCAGCAGGATGAGGAGCCACACCCAGTAGGTGATTCGGTAGGCCTTGGAACGGACCAGCTCCGCACGGACATCCCTCATGACTCTTCCTTCCTGGCGGCGATGAGATCACCGCGATACTCCACGTGATCGGCGGTCAGTTCCTGGAATCTTTTCTCGAGGCTGATCGTCTCCTGCTCCATGTGGGTCAGCGCAACCTCGGCGGCCAAGGCGATTTGCCCGATGGCCTCCGGTTCGAGCGAGATCCGCAGCAACCCATTTCCCGTCACGTCCACCGTGGCGCCGGCCCGGCGGCAGGCCTCCGACAGAACGGTGGGGTCGGTGGCCGAGACCAGGGTCGCGGGGTTCGCCAGCCGGGTGAGCTCGGACATGGTTGCCTGGCTGATGATCTCGCCCTTCCCGATGACCACCACCCGGTCAGCCGTCTGGGCCATCTCCGAGAGCAGATGCGACGACATCAACACCGCTGTGCCATCGGCGGACAACATCCTGACCAGGTTGCGCACCCACGTCACCCCATCCGGGTCGAGACCGTTGACCGGCTCGTCGAGAACCACGTTGCCGGGGTCGGTGAGAAGTGCTGCTGCGATGCCAAGACGTTGCTTCATACCGAGGGAGAACGTGCCCGCTCGACGCTTGGAAACGGCGTGCAGACCGGTCAGTTCGAGAATCTCGTCCACACGCGAACGTGGTACGTCCTGCATCAGTGCGAGTGCCCTCAGGTGATCGTGTGCCGTGCGACTGGGATGCACCCAGCCGGCATCGAGCAGCACGCCGAGGTTCGTCCGTGCCGCACCGCGGGGAAGGGGCGTGCCGTCGATGATGATCTGCCCGCCGTCTGGCTGGTCGAGTCCGGCCACGATGCGCAGCAACGTTGTCTTGCCGGCGCCGTTGGGACCGACGAAACCCGTCACCGCACCGGCGGGTACCTCGAAGGACACTTCCCGTAGAACCTGGTGCTCCCCGAATCGACGGGTCACCCGCGATATCTCGATCAAGATCATCCCTCTCATTCATGGCCGGTGGCCGTCACACTGCCATTCCACAAACCAAGGGACGTCGATATCGAGGAGTTCTGCGCGAAAGACGACCGTCGTCGGGTGAATTGCCTACTTTGGTACATCGGCGGAGGATTGATCGCAAGGTGTGCACGACACGATCCCCCCGACCGTCGAGGGCCGAGAGGACCGTGTCATCCGTCAGTTTGAGGTGTTCGCGTGTGGCGTTGCAGGGAAGGAAGCCGTGTCGATGACGTCACATCATCGCAGTGCAGGCGTTCCGTGACGCTGTTTCACGGTTTGCAGAAGAAGCGTGAAACATACGTGCAGAGCATGTCCTGGATGAAGCTGTACTCGCTCGAGGACCAGCCGCCAAGGTCGATTTCCATTGGCTGGGACTGGGCGGGCAGGGTTTCCGTGGCCTGCGCGACCGTGGGGGTTCCCACCACCAAGGTGCTGATGGCCAGGGTGGCTCCGATGGCGGCGGCGATCTTGCGCTTGAGCATGTCTTTCTCCTTGGATTTCTCGTTGGTTGAGATGATTTTCATCCCTATGGGATTCGCGTCGACGGGATCGGTGATTGGTGGTTCCGGCGGTACTGGCCATGACACGTCCCGGTGACGGGTGGACCCGGAGCTTCGCCAAACCTGCGAGGTGCGCGAACGGGTCGTGTGAGAATCAGTCACTTACGGCAGAAGATTCCCAGGTACTTGCAGAAGTAGAAGGAGAGTCCGCGGAATTCTTCTCCCGTCGAGGTGTGGTTGAGTTTCGGGTCCCAGCCTGGGTCCGCTCCATCATCCGCGTGTGCAGCTGCCGGGGTTCCGAGCAGGGTTGCCAAGGTCAGGGTGACTCCGGCGATGGCTGCGAGTTTGCGCTTGAGCATTTTTCTCCTTGGAGTTGAGTGGTGGAAGGAATTTGATGTCAGATGATCTCTGATGTCAAATCCTTTTCTTTTCTTTATTCAGTTTTGTTTCTGATTTCCCGGTGCGGCGCGGGAAGGACTGTCATTCGGCCTTGCGGAGGTGGGCGACGATGCCGTCGATGTCCTGCTGCAGGCGTTCGAGGCGGACGAAGTGGCCACCTTGTTCCTCGTAGCGTTCGTACTTGATTCCCGCCGAATCGAGTTTTTCTGCGAACTCGCGCTGGGTGTTGAGAACGGTGTCCTCGTTCAAGACGCTGAAGAGCTCCTGCAGCCCGGACACCTTGGCATGCCCTTCCCACACGGGCTTGAGTCGATCGGTGCCGGCGACGAGGAAGATGCGCTTGTTGCGGTAGCTCTCGAGGTTCTCGATGGGGTTATCCGCGGTGATGAGATCTTGACGCCACTTGCTTTCCGGGGCTCCGTAGATGGTACCGCCGAGAAGCTCGAAGGCAGCCGAGGTGAAATTCGCCCAGCGCACGATCACGTCGGTGAGTGGTTGACCGCTGAGCCGTATGCCGGTGCTCGTGGTGCGGAGGTTTGCTGGTCCGGAGTGGGCGCTGACGGAGGCGAATTTGTCGCTGTACTTGGCGGTGTATTTGAGGGCTCCGAAGCCTCCCATGGAGAATCCGGAGACGGCGCGTCCGGCTTGTTCGGGGAAGGTGCGGAAGGTGGCGTCGACCCAGGGGATGAGTTCTTCGATGTGGAAGGTTTCCCAGTTGCGTGGGCCCACGTTGGAACTTACGGGGTTGCAGTGCCAGCCGAGTCCGGCGTCGGGCATGACGACGATGAGGTCGCGTCCGGCGGTCATTTCTCGGATGTTGTATCCGTCGAATTCGGTGTATTGTCCGCCGCCTCCGTGGAATTGGTACAGCACGGGGTAGCGTTTGCCGCTGTCGTAGCCGTCGGGGAGCAGAACGTTGACACGCGGGTTCCGCAAGAGGCCCGGATTGAAGTCCTTCGATGTGAACGAGATTATTCTTCTTCTGATCGATGGAGTCGTGAACTCGTAGGTCTGCATGCGGCCGTCGGTTTCCTGGCTGACGACCTCCAGTCCGGCAGCGTGGGCGGGGGCTGCGGTACCCAGTGCCGCTCCGGCGCCGAGAGCGGATGCCGCTGCAATCGCTCCGGTTCCCTTGAAGACGGTGCGGCGGCTGAGTTTGTGGTTCAAGGACATGACTCTCCCTTGTGGTTGAATTTCCATGGGGACAGGTGATTCCGATGTGGGTTGTTTCCCTCTGGAATCGATTCAGGAATGGTGTTTGACTTCACAACAGACGTGGTCAACCCGGCGTCTTGGATGGTCTGTCCAACCTCCGCTCCCGTGGAGTTCGTTCGCGCTCCAGTTGAACGCAATCCTAGCTGGATACAACTGTGTATGCAACCCTTTCATCATGCGGAATTCTGATTGCTATTTCAAGGATTTTTCTGATTGAACGGCTTCCCCGGGGTCTCCATTCCTGTGGCTCGGGGACCCCGGTTCCGTTCGTGAAATCCCGTGCCTCCGGGGGTCGCGGTCAGCCGGCCTTGCGGAGGTGGGCGATGACGCCGTCGATGTCCTGCTGGAGGCGTTCCCTGCGGACGAAGTGGCCGCCCGGCTCCTCGTGGCGTTCGTAACGGATACCCGCTCCGTCCAGCGCGGCGGCGAATTCTCGCTGGGTGGGAAGCACGAAGTGTTCGTTCGCGTCGAAGTAGTCGGTGCCGGAGACGAGGAAGATGCGCTTGCCGCGGTAGCTCTCGATACGCTCCACGGGGTTGTCGGCGCTGACTCGGGCCTGGTCCCAGGGGATTCCGTAGACGGTGCCACCGCCCAGGTCGACGGTCGAGCTGGCGTTCGCCCAGTGGACGACCGCGCCGTTGATGCTCCGTATGCTGGCGGGTCCTGAGTGGCTGCTGACGGATGCGAAGTGGCCGTAGTACTTGGCGGTGTACTTGAGGGCGCCGAAGCCTCCCATGGAGAATCCGGAGACGGCGCGTCCGGCCTGTTCGGGGAAGGTGCGGAAGGTGGCGTCGACCCAGGGGATGAGTTCCTCGATGTGGAAGGTTTCCCAGTTGCGTGGCCCCAGGTTCGCGGTCACCGGGTTGCAGTACCACCCCGCGATTCCGCCGTCCGGCATGACCACGATGAGATCGCGTCCGGCGGTGAGCCCCCGGATGTCGTCCTCCCTGTCGAACTTCATGAAGTTCTGCGCCCCGCCGTGAAGCAGGTAGAGGACCGGGTAACGGCGGCCGCTGGCGTAGCTGTCGGGCAGGAGGACGTTGATTCGCGGATTCCATGCGATCGACGGGGTGGAGACCTTGTAGTACTCCATCCGGCCATAGGTCTGGTGCTCGATGACGTTCAAGCCCGCCGCGTGTGCGGGGGTGTTGACCGCCAGGGCGGTTCCGGCGCCCAGGACGGATGCGGCGGCGAGTCCCCCGGCTCCCCTGAAGACGCTGCGGCGACTGATACTGCGATCCAAAGACACGATGCTTCCTATTGATTGAAATTTCATCACGATATGGGGCACGAGACGACCACTGCCGATTCGTGCGAGTTCGGAATTGATGCCGGAGTGTTCTCCCGCTGGCCTTTCGGGAATCCGACTCGGTGAAGCCTCCCTCGAACCCTAACTGGATACAGGTTCGTATGCAACTCCTTGTGGGGAGGATTTTGCCGCTCACCTGGAGGTGATGTCGCGGCTCGGGGTGCGGCGCGGCCTCGACCACGAGAAATAGTCAAAGAATCAAGAAATACGAGAGCTTCTGCTCGGCCTTGTGGAAATGGGCAATGACGCCGTTGATGCCCTGCTGGAAGCGTTCCATACGGGCCGCGTGGTCGCCCTCCGGGTTCGTCGGCATCCGTCCCCTCGACGCCGCCGCGGCGCGCAGGGGGTGAGGCGGTTCGCCTCAGGACAGCCAGGCGGCCAGTGACACCAGCAACGTCAATGGCACCGTCACCAGGGCCAGGCCCAGCCCGTAGGCCCTGGGTGACCTCCGCACCACCGCCACGAACTCCCGCAACATCGCACTGGGCCAGTAATACCACGCGGTACGCGCCCCCAACACCTGAATACCCGTACCCAGGTCACGAGCCAACAACGCAGCACGCATCGCATGATAGTTACTGGTGACCGCGATCCCCACAGCCCGCGGCCCCAGCCGCGGCTCGGCCAGGACCAGGTCCGTCGACATCCGAAAATTCTCCCGGGTGGTCGTGGAACGGTCCTCCAACACCACAGCCGCTTCCGGAACACCCCGCCCCAACGCGTAGTCAGCCATCGCCCGGGCCTCACTGACGGGTTCATCAGGACCCTGCCCACCACTCATCACCAACAGTGGACGCCGCCCAGCATCGACCTCACCCCGCCACACCCCCAGCGCCCGGTCGATACGCCCGGCCAGCAGCGGGGTGACCCTCCCGGAAGGAACCCCGGCACCCAGCACCATGATGAAATCCGGATGAACCCTCCGAACGACACGCTGGTAGAACCAGGAATACCCGACGAAACAGAAGAACATCAACGCCACCCAACCGGTGGTGATCATGATGAACGTCGGGACGGGAAAGGCCCGTCGTTCCCCGGTAAGAACCACAAAGACACAAACAACCATTGCCGCAACCAGCCCGATACCGGCGAGCAGGGACAACGAGTGGGCCAGGGAGAAACGTTCCCTACACAGCATGACCACACCGTTGAGGACGAGGAAACCCGCCAAACCAATGGCCAACAGCGGCGACATGAGCACCAGGAAACCCAACCCCATCAATGGGGCCGAGAAACCGAGGACCGCCAACACCTGGATACCGAGCAGCAAGGTGACGGCGATCCACCCGGCATTGGCCAGGCGCCGCGGTTCCTGACGGATACGCCGCCACGTCACCCACCCCACAAACACCAAGACCACCAGCAGTATCAAACCGATCAGGACATTCGAATCCACACCGGAACGATAACCCCGCCACCGGCATGAACATGTCGCTGTTCACCGACATCCCGAAGGGTGCGAGTCACCGGCTGGTGCTGTCGAAGGCCTCCTCGATGAAGGGATCGACCAGCCCGTGGTAGGTCTCCGGGGCGTCCCGCCGCACGCAGTGGCCGACGCCGTCGACCAGCACCAGGCGCACGAGCGGGTTGGTCACATCGGAGGGGTCAGGGGCCATGTCGCCGTGGCGGGGTGCGAGGTACAGCGTCGGTATCGTCAGCTGGTTGACCGCGCTGACGAGATCGGCCTCGCCGAGATAGGTGCCCTCGCGTATGAAGCGGCGGTCGACCTGCTCCTTGCACCGGGCCCACTCCTCGATCTCGGCATCACTCCATGAGGTCTCGCGCCGCATCCGCTCCCGCTCGGCCGCGCCACCATCGGCGACGAACGCATCCAGGAACCGCTCCTGGTGTTCCACGAACCAAGAGGCCGGGCCCCAGTGTCCGGTGGGACGCGCGACGTCCTCCAGGACCAGTGCCCGCACCTGGTCGGGCCGGGCCACGCCCACTCGCAGCGACATGAGCCCTCCCAGGCTGTGCGCCACGACGACCGGGGGCTCCGGGAGTGAGGAGAGCACCCGCTCGAGGTCTTCCTGCATGGTCTGCGGTGCCCGGTTCAGGGCTTCGTCGTCCCACCGTGGGGACATCCCGTGCCCCCGCAGGTCCACCGCGAGAACGTGATACTGGGAGGACCAGCCAGCCACGGCGTCGGGCCAGGCGGCAGCCGATTCCGTCAGGCCGTGTACCAGAAGCAGGGCCGGAGCCGCGGGATTCCCCCACTCGTGCAGTGCAAGCGTCGTCACCTCGGTGACTGTAGTACTGGGGGTGTTCAAAGTCGCGGCAAGGTGCTGTGGTCCGGTTCCACCAGCTGCCCCGTCGTGCCGCTGGTCAGCGTCGCGCGACGGATCGACGCCGTCAAGCCGCCGGGGGGTCGGGTGAGAGCGGATGCGTCCGGACCCCCTCGGCCACGAGGAAGTCGAGGGGGTCCGGAGCCGTCTGGGTCGTGGGGCTCCTACTCGGCCTTGCGGAGGTGGGCGACGATGCCGTCGATGTCCTGTTGGAGGCGTTCCCTGCGGACGAAGTGGCCGCCCTGTTCCTCGTAGCGCTCGTACTTGATTCCGGCCGAGTCGAGTGCGGCCGTGAACTCGCGTTGGGTTTCGCGAACGACATGTTCGTTCGCAGCACTGAAGAGTCCCATGATCTGGAAATTGATGACGTCCTTGTTGTTTCCGGAAACCAGGAAGATGCGCTTGCCGCGGTAGCTCTCGATGTTTTCTATGGGGTTGTCGGCGCTGATGAGGTCTTGGCGCCAAAGAATTCTGGGTGCACCGTAGATGGTGCCGCCATTGAGCTCAGCCCCGGCTGCGGTAATATTCGCCCAGCGGATGACGGCGCTGAGTTGGCTGCGGAGGTTTGCTGGTCCGGAGTGGGCGCTGACGGAGGCGAATTTGTCGCTGTACTTGGCGGTGTATTTGAGGGCTCCGAAGCCTCCCATGGAGAATCCGGAGACGGCGCGTCCGGCTTGTTCGGGGAAGGTGCGGAAGGTGGCGTCGACCCAGGGGATGAGTTCTTCGATGTGGAAGGTTTCCCAGTTGCGTGGGCCCACGTTGGAACTTACGGGGTTGCAGTGCCAGCCGAGTCCGGCGTCGGGCATGACGACGATGAGGTCGCGTCCGGCGGTCATTTCTCGGATGTTGTATCCGTCGAATTCGGTGTATTGTCCGCCGCCTCCGTGGAATTGGTACAGCACGGGGTAGCGTTTGCCGCTGTCGTAGCCGTCGGGGAGTAGAACGTTGACGCGCGGGTTTCTCTTCGCGGTGGGATTGTACTTCCTGGCCAAGTATGAGGGGTTCTCGGGTTTTTTGACCGAGGGAGTGATAAATTCGTAGGTCTGCATGCGGCCGTCGGTTTCGTGGCTGACGATTTCGAGGCCTTCTGCGTGGGCGGGGGTGGTGCTGTTCCATGCAGCTCCGGCGCCGATGATGGAAGCCGCGGCGAGGCCTCCGGCTCCCTTGAAGACGGTGCGACGGCTGAGTTTGTGATCCAGGGACATGATGTTTCCTAGTGATTGAGTTTTCACCCTGATGTGTGAGCGCGTTGTGGCGGAAATGCCGGGGCGCGGATCGGTGCTGGCGCGATCACCCTGACCTGGTGATCATCGCCGTCCCCGGTGGCCTTTCCGGGGATTCCTGGTCCTGGTTGAAGTTTCCCCCAAACTCTAACTGGATGCAACTCTGTATGCAACCCTCTGGTGGCAATTTCCTTGTTGCGTCGTCACCCGAGGACGCCGGCGGGCGGGCACGACCCGACTCCTCGACCGCTGCGGGTCGAGGAGCCGGGCCTGTTTCAGGATCTGGTGCCGATCAGCAGGGGCGCCAGAGGTGCCCGACGATTCCGTCGAGATCCTGCTTCAGGCGGTCCTTGCGGATGTACTGGCCGCCGGAGTCCTCGCAGTGCTCGTGCTTGATGCCGTGCTTGTGCAGGGTCTCCCTGAACTCCCGGTGGGTGTGCACCACGCAGCGTTCGCGCGAGTTCTTGGAGTCGGTTCCGGAGACGAGGAAGATCCTCTTGCCCTTGTACTTCTCGACGCAGTCGACGGGGTTGTCGGCCTTGATCCGGTTCTCGTCGGAACCGTAGACGTAACCGCCCGCGAGGTCCACCGAGGAGGAGGAGTTGACCCACTGGACCACGGTCCTGCCGTAGTAGCCGCGCAGGTTGGCCGGACCCGAGTGGCAGCTGACGGAGGCGAAGTAGTTGCTGTACTTGGCGGTGTACTTGAGCGCCCCGAAGCCTCCCATGGAGAATCCGGAGATGGCACGTCCCTCGCACTGGGCGATGGTGCGGAAGTTCGCGTCCACCCAGGGAATGAGCTGCTCGATGTGGAAGGTCTCCCACTTTTGGGGGCCGGCGTTCGACGTGACGGGGTTGCAGTACCACCCGGCGGAACCCCCGTCGGGCATGACGATGATGAGGTCGTGTGAGGCCGCCAGGTTGCGGATGTCGACCTCCTTGTCGAACTTCGTGAAGTTCTCCGAGGAACCGTGGAGCAGGTAGAGCACCGGGAAGCGGCAACCGTTGCCATAGTTCTTGGGCAGGAGGATGTTGACGCGGGGGGTCCAGCTGATGCACGAGGTGGAGAACCTGTAGTACTCCATCCGATCGATGGTCTGGTGCGCGACAACTTTCAGGTCCGAGGCGGCGTGCGCGGGGCTGGCGGAGCCGCCCAGGACGGCACCGGCGCCGAGGAAGGAGGCCGCGGCGATCCCGCCCGCTCCTTTGAAAATGCTGCGACGAGTGATTGAATGATTGAGAGACATCAAAGCTCCTACTTGGTTTTTGCGTCCCTGCAGGTATGGTGGGGGTGTTGTTTTTGAAAATTGTTGTTTTGATGTTGAGCGCTCGATCGGGTGCGTGGCGGGTCCACGCTGCGCACCCGGTTGATTGCGGTCAGCCATCCCCCAGCTGGTTTGTACGGGGAGGCTGGACCTTTGACGAAGCTTCAGGAGCACCCTAACTTCGCTCCACGGGCCGCCGCACGAGACACGCAGAAATGTGTAACTTTCGGGTGGCAACTATGGCCGTTGGTGAACGTTTCGACGGCGGTCCTGGATGTGCGGCGGGGCCCAGGTCCGGTGCGCAGGGGCGTTGTGCCTAGTCAGGCTGGCCTTCCTAACGTTCGGATGGTTTTTCTCGGAGACGGGCGTAATGTTGAAACCATGAGTACCGAGACTGTGAACACCCCCCATGTGACTCTTTCCTTCACCGCCTCCGCCGCGCTGCGCGACAGCTTCCAGCGCGTCCTGGTGAACCTCATCGCCCTCGAATTGGTCGGCAAGCAGGCCCACTGGAACATCGTCGGCCCGAACTTCCGCGACCTCCACCTGAACCTCGACGAGGTCGTGGGCATCGCCCGCACGGGTGCCGACGACGTGGCCGAGCGCATGCGCGCCGTCAACGCCACTCCCGACGGCCGTCCCGCGACCGTCGCCGCCTCCACCACCGTGCCCGTCGCCCCCGAGGGTGAGGTTCTCACCACCGACGCCGTCGCCTACGCCATCTCCGCGATCGAGGCCGTCGTCGCCACCCTGCGCGACGTGCACGACACCATCGACGACGAGGACCCCTCCTCCTCCGGCATCATCGAGGACCTCACCAACCAGCTCGAACAGCAGGCGTGGTTCCTCTCCGCGGAGATCCGCAAGCCCGTCCGCTGAACCTGCCGTGGCCGGGTTCTTCGCCTGACGAACAGGGTCCCGAGCGGCCCCCGGTGTGTCCGGGGGCCGCTCTTCTCGTTTCCCGGGTGATGTCGTCCTTTCAGACCCGGGGACCCCGGAGTCTGGTTTGGAATTTAGGTTTGCCTTACGATGACCGGGTCATCCTCGAGACGAACGGAGCCACCGTGCTTTCCAGAAGGACCTTCGCCGCGCTGCTCGCCGCCACCGCAACCGCCGGATTCGCCGCCTGTTCCGGCAGATCGGACCAGACCAATCCCACCGACGGCTCCGGATCCTCGGGGGACGCCTTCCCCGTCACCATCAAACACGCCCTCGGTGAGGCCGTGATCAAGCAGAAACCGGAACGCATCGCCACCCTCGGCTGGTCCAACCACGAGGTGCCGCTGGCGCTCGGGGTGGTGCCCGTCGGCATGCGCAAAACCACCTGGGGAGACGACGACAGCGACGGTCTGATGCCGTGGGTCAAGGAGAAGATCGACGCCCTCGGCGGCCAGACCCCCGTGCTCTTCGACGACACCTCCGGCATTCCCTTCGAACAGGTCGCCGACACCAAACCGGACGTGATCCTCGCCGCCCTCTCGGGAATCACCGCGGAGGAGTACGCGACCCTCAGCAAGGTCGCCCCCGTCGTCGCCTACCCGGAGGCCCCGTGGATCACGACCCTGGAGCAGATGATCGACCTGGATGCCCGCGGCATGGGCATGGCGGAGCAGGGCAGGAAACTCGCGGAGGACCTGGACAAGCAGATAGCCGACGTGGTGGGCAAGTACCCCGACCTCAAGGGGAAGAAGGTGCTGTTCAGCTGGCTGAACGCCTCCGACCTGTCCAAGATCAGCTTTTACACCACCGGTGACCAGCGCGTCGCGTTCCTCATCAACAAGGTCGGGATGGTCGCACCCCAGGTGGTGACCGACGAATCCGCCAAGGCGGCCGCCTTCTCCGTGGAGATCCCTGCGGAGAACTCCGACCGGTTCGACGACGTCGATCTCCTGATCACCTACGCACCCAACGATCCCGCGCCGCTCAGGGACGCGATGAAGGCCAGCCCGCTGATCGCCCGGATCCCGGCCGTCGCCGCGGACCGGGTCGTGTTCCTGGGGCAGGATCCCCTCGGGAACTCCGCCACCCCGTCTCCCCTGTCCATTCCCTGGGGGCTGGACACCTACATCGCGAAGCTGGCCGAAGGCCTCAAGTGACGGCCACGCGGGTCCCGGTCTCCCCGGAGGTCGCGGAGATCCGGCGACGAACCGGGCAGCGTCTCGTCTGGCTCGGGGTGTTGGCCCTGGCGTTGGTGGCGGTCGTGGTGGCGTCCGCGACCTCCGGGGTGCGGATCGTCTCCCTCGACGACATCCTCGCGGCCTTCTCCGGTGATGTCGCGACGGTGGAACGGGCGGCGGTCGCGTCCCGGCTGCCCCGCACCGCGCTGGGTCTGCTGGCCGGGATGTCACTGGCGGTTGCGGGCGGGACCATGCAGGCCGTCACCCGCAACCCGCTGGCCGACCCCGGCATCTTCGGCGTGCTGTCCGGCGCCTCCCTCGCGGTGGTGATCGGCCTGTCCTTCTTCGGGTTGTCCAGCCCCTACACGCAGATGCTCGTCGCCGTCGTGGGTGCCGGCGGGGCCGCGCTGTTCGTCTACGGCGTCGGATCGCTGGGACGCGGCGGGGCCACCCCGCTGAAACTCGCCCTGGCCGGGGCCGCCACCTCGGCGGCGTTCACGTCGCTGGTGTCGGCCATCCTGCTGCCGCGCGCGAGCGTCATGGAGGAGTTCCGCAGATGGCAGATCGGCAGGATCGGCGGTGCCACCACGTGGGATCCGGTGATGCCGGTGCTTCCCTTCCTGATCATCGGGCTGCTGATCTGCCTGTTCTCGGCGCGCGGTCTGAACTCCCTGGCGCTCGGCGACGACGTCGCCACCGGGCTGGGTGAGAACGTGATGCGCACCCGGCTGGTGGCCTCCATCGGCGCGGTGATCCTGTGCGGGGTGACGACCGCGGCCTGCGGGCCGATCGGTTTCGTCGGTCTCGTCATACCGCACGTCTGCCGGCTCCTCGTCGGCACCGACCACCGGTGGATGCTGCCCTTCGCGGGGATCGCGGGCGCGATCCTGCTGCTCGGGGCCGACACGCTGGGGCGGGTGGTCTCCCCCGGCTCCGAGATCGAGGTGGGCATCATCACCCCGCTCATCGGCGCCCCGTTCTTCATCTGGATCGTCCGACGTCAGAAGGTGCGTGAACTGTGAGTACCGTTGCCTCCTCCGGCACCGCCCCCGGCGTCCAGGAGCTGCGCGCCGCCCGGCTGAGACGCACGAGGGGTCAGAGCCTGGTGGTCGGCGTGCTGGCGGTGCTCGTGGCGGGATTGTGGATCACGTCCCTGATGGTGGGCAACACCTTCTACGGCATCGACGAGATCTGGCAGGTCATCGTCGGCGAAACGGTGCCGGGGGCCAGTTTCACCGTCGGCGAGATCAGGTTGCCGCGCGCCACCCTCGCCGTGTTCGCCGGGTTGGCCTTCGGTGCCGCGGGTGTGACCTTCCAGACCCTGCTGCGCAACCAGCTGGCCTCCCCCGACGTCATCGGCATCTCGTCGGGAGCCAGCGTCGCCGGGGTGATCGGAATCGTGGTCCTGGGGCTCAGCGAGACCACCGTCTCCCTGCTGGCCCTGGTGGCTGCCATCGGCACCGCGGTGCTGATCTACGTCCTCAGCTACAAGGGCGGTTTCGCGGGCACGCGGCTGATCCTGATGGGCATCGGTGTCTCGTCGATGCTGGGGGCCGTGGTCACCTACACCCTCGCGAGGGCCTCGGCGTGGGACATGCAGGTGGCGACCCGCTGGTTGACCGGGTCGCTGAACGAGACGAGCTGGCCGAGGGTGCTGCCGCTGCTCGTCGCGTGTGTGGTGATCCTGCCGTTGATGTGGGTGCACTCCAGCGAACTGGCCGCGATGCGTTTCGGCGACGACACCGCCACGGGGCTGGGCGTGAAGGTGCTCTCCGTGCGGATCTGGACCATCATCGGGGCCGTCACCCTGATCGCGGTGGCGACGGCCTCCTGCGGTCCGATCGCGTTCGTGGCGTTCATGTCGGGGCCCATCGCGGCCCGGATCGCCAAATCCGCCGCCTCCCTGGTGCTGCCCGCATCCCTCGTCGGTGCGATCCTGGTCCAGGCCTCCGATCTGCTCGGGCAGTTCGCCTTCGGCATCCGCTACCCCGTCGGTGTCATCACCGGCGCGCTCGGCGCCCCGTTCCTCGTCTACCTCCTCATCCGCTCCAACCGGCAGCGCCGGAACTGACCCCCGGAGACCCAGTGACCGCGAACCATTCCCTCACAGCCGTCGGACTCGGCCTCGCCTACGGCGAGCGCACCGTCATCGACAACCTCGACCTGACCGTCAAACCCGGGGCCATCACCTCCATCGTCGGCGCCAACGGCTGCGGCAAGTCCACGCTGCTGCGTTCCCTCGCCCGGCTGCTGCAACCCAGGCACGGGCAGGTGCTCCTCGACGGCAAATCCCTCCACGAGCAGCCGACCAAGGAGATCGCGAAGGTGCTGGGGCTGCTGCCGCAGTCGCCGACCGCCCCGGAGGGCATCGTCGTCGCCGACCTCGTGGGTCGCGGCCGCCACCCCCACCAGGGGATGCTCGGGCGGTGGAGCCCCCGCGACTACGAGGTGGTCGCCGAATCCCTCGCCGCCACTGACACCACCGGCCTGGCCGACCGTCCCGTCGACGAGCTGTCGGGCGGTCAACGGCAGCGCGTGTGGATCGCGATGGCGCTGGCGCAGGAGACCGACGTCCTGCTGCTCGACGAACCCACCACCTACCTCGACGTCGCGAACCAGCTCGAGGTGCTCGACCTGCTCATCGACCTCAACGCCCGCAAGGGCACCACGGTCGTGATGGTGCTGCACGACCTCGGCCTGGCGGCCCGCTACTCCGACGAACTCATCGCGATGCGCTCGGGCAGCATCCTGGCCCAGGGCACCCCGGCGGAGGTGGTGACGGAGGGGACGGTCAAGGAGGTGTTCGGGATCTCCTCGAAGGTGGTGCCGGACCCCGTCTCCGGGGCGCCGCTGGTGATGCCCATCGGCCGGCACAAGGTGAAGGGGGAATGAGGCGGCCAGTTTCGCAGGTCGTCGTCCCGTCGTCCGGTTCGCCTGCCTTGCCGCTGCTCGCCTGTCCTGGCCCGGGTTCGCTTGCCTTGTGGTCGTCTGCTTGCACTACAGCGCTGGTGAATGACGTGTAGGCAGGCGAAAGGGGAAATGCGAAGCCTCTTGACGCGAGGCAGTTTCCTTCGGGGCGATTGCTAGCATTTCTGTTGGGAGGTGTAAGCATGTCCACCATCACGATCCGAGGGCTCAGCGACGAGGTGCGCGATGAGTTGAAACGTTTGGCGGCTTTGAACAATCGCTCCATGGAAGCCGAGGCGCGCGAGGTTCTCACTAGGCATACTCTCGTCAACTCCGTTCGGGCGCGGGCCGATGCGATTCTTGCCGCAGGCTGGCGTCTCCGCGATGCGGGTGGTCCGGTGCTCACGGATGACGACCTTTATGACGAGACAGGTGCGCCCAGGTGATCCTCGACACCTCGGCCGTTATCGCCATCATGCGTGGGGAAACCGAGGCGGAGGGCTTCAGCATTGCCATTGCCGGCGCTGACATGGTGGGGATATCGGCGGGAACCGTGTTGGAGGCTCAACTTGTCCTTGGCGCCGCGAGGTCATCAGAATTGGATGATTTTCTCCGTGAGTGTCGCGCGGTGGTGCTTCCGGTGGACGACGCGACATTGCGAATCACCCGGTGGGCTGCTGCCAAGTACGGGAAGGGGACCGGGCATCCAGCCCGTCTCAATTACGGAGACTGCTTCTCTTACGCGACTGCCACGGTGACTGAACAACCTCTGCTGTTCAAGGGAGACGGCTTCATCCACACCGATGTCGGGGTGGCCTGGGTCAGGGACCCGTCCGGTCCTGAAGCTCCTTGAAGTTGCGGTGGGCCAGTTCGTCCAGGAACGCCGCCCCGTTCTCGACGCTGCCGACGTAGTGGCCGAACAGTTCCATGCTGATGCAGCCGAACAGTTCGGTCCAGCCCCGCAGGACGACGATGATCAGTTCGTCGGGGACCTCGCCGGGCATTCCCTGCTCGGTGATCCAGCGACGCACCCTGGCGAGGTCCTCCCGCAGCGCCGGGGCCGGTTCCGGTGAACCCGGAGGTGGCGTCGTCGTCCCCGCCAGCGACCTCAGGTCCGAGGCGATCCGGGCCAGCAGGATCGAGATCCGGGACGCAGCCGGGATGGTCTCCGGCGGGGCCTGGTAGCCGGGAACCGGGGTGCCGTAGATGAGGCCGTACTCGTTGCGGTGCTCCAGCGCCCAGCTGCGGGTGGCGCGCCACAGCGCCACCCAGCGGCCCTCGTGGTCCCCGCGCGGAATCCTGCCCTCGGCCTCCTCGACGGAGCGCCCCAGCGACTCGTAGGCGTCGACGATCAACAGGGTCAACAGGTCGTCACGGCTTTTCACGTAGCGGTACAGGGCGCCGGGGGTGACGTCGAGGTCGCGCGCCAGGGCCCGCATGCCCAGCCCGGAGGCCCCTTTCTCGACGAGGTGACGGTGGGCCACCTCGAGCAGTCTCCGCGTGAAGGCGTCGCGGGCCTGACTGCGTGGGGTGGGTGCCATGGTCCCAGTCTCGCACGCCACGCACGACAAAACCGTGAACGATGTTTACAAAATTGTGTGAACGGTGTTTACTGTTCTTGGGGATCGCAGGATCGGAGGAGACATGGAACACATCACCGTCATCGGGGCGGGACCGCTCGGCAGGGCCGCGACGCGCTCGCTCGTGGAGACCGGGCACCGGGTCACGGTCGCCACCCGCAGCGGCACACAACTGCCCGGGGCGCAGGCCGTCAGGGCCGACGTCGTCACGGGCGACGGCCTGGAGACGCTCGCGCCCGGGTCGGCGATCGTCGCCTGCTGCGGCATCACCTACACCATCGCCGGGTGGCGCCGCGACTGGCCCGTCGCCATCGACAACCTCATCGAGACGGCGGAACGGCAGGGCGCGACCCTCGTGGTGGCGGGGAACCACTACGCCTACGCGCGCGGCCGGATGCCGATGCGCGCCACCGACCCCCTCGACCATCCGCCGTCGGCGCTGGGCGAGGTCCGGGCCGAGGTGTCCCGCAGGCTGTTCGCCGCCCACGGGCAGGGACGCATTCGCGCGGTCGAGGTGCGGGGGTCGTCCTACCTCGGGGCCGACGCGGGCCCGGGCGCCTACCTGGGACCGCGGTTCGTGGATCCGCTGCTGGCCAAAGGGGCCACGAGCGTCCTCGGCGATCCCGACCTGCCCTACACCATGACCGCGATCCCGGACTTCGGACGTCTCCTGGCGCGCGCCGCCACCGATCCGGAGATGCCCGGTCGGGCCTGGCACGTCCCCAGCGCCCCGGCTGTCAGTGTCCGCGACCTGGCCCGGATGCTGCTGCGTGCCGCCGGCCGCGACGGCGAACCGAGGCTGCGCGTCATGCCGGCGTCGCTGCTGCGCGTGCTGGGTTGGTTCTCCCCGACGCTGAGGGCGGTGGGGGAGACCCTCTACCAGAACACCGAACCCTTCGTCGCCGACGACACCGACACCCGCGAACTGCTCGGCGAGACCCACACGCCCCTGGAGGAGACGGTGGCGGACATCGTCACAGCCCGGCGCAGGGGTTGAGGCGTCTACTGTGGGGGTATGACCGCACATGCCGTCACTCGCCACGAGATCTTCCAGACGAATCTCATCTCCGCTCTCGCCCAGGGCGTCTACGAGGACGAGATGACGCTGGCCGAGCTCCTCGGCCACGGCTCCTTCGGCGTCGGCACCTTCAACGGGCTCGACGGCGAGATGATCATCCTGGGCGGTGTCTGCTACCGACTGCGCGGCGACGGGTCCGTGACCGTGCCCGAGTTGACCGAACGCACTCCCTACGCCGTCGTGACCAACTTCGTGCCGGGTCTGGGACGTTCCTTCGCGGGACCGGTGACGCGGGAGGAGTTCTCCCGGGCCATCGATGCTTTCGTGCCGAGCTCGAACTACATGTACGCGCTGCGGGTGACCGGCCGATTCGCATGGGCGAGCGCACGCACGGTGACGAAACAGGATCGTCCCTACCGACCCATGGTCGAGGCCACCGACGGCGAGGAGATCGCCCGCCACGAGGACTTCAGCGGAACGATCGCCGGGTTCCGCACACCCCTGTACGAGTCGGGAATCTCGGTGGCGGGCTGCCACGCGCACATCATCGACGACGACCGCACCTGGGGTGGGCACCTGATCGATTTCGTCCTTGAGGAGGGCGAGGCCGAACTGTGCCTGGGCACCGACTTCCACGTGCGTCTGCCGCTGACCGAGGAGTTCCGCACCGCCGACCTGTCGGAGGACATGACCGAGGATATCCGCCGGGTCGAACATCACTGAGCCGCCAGGGCACCTCTCGAATCCGCGGCGCGGTGATTCGGGCCGCGCCCGCTGGTCGGGGTACGGCCCGAACCCCGTGGCTTCAGTCCTCGGTCGTGTTGCCTTTGACCGGCGTCGTGCTCACTGGTGAAGAGGAGGGTTGTTTCTCATTCCTCCGGTGCCGTAATGAACGCGGTACGACTCCAGTATTCGGTACAGCTGTTCCGTCGTCGTGCCTTCGTACATGCTCGAGATTCCACCTTCCACTCCGGAAAATAACTGTAGAACGCTCCGCCCTATTTTCTGCCTTTCATAACCTGGCTGGTACGTGATCCCCACCATGGGGCTCCCTTTGATGCTGGTCATCTCAAAACTGGCGACGTCGACCCACCGCGCACGAAAGACCTTCTTTCCCATCATGGGCATCTCGAACCCGTTCTCGTCCAGCAGCAGGTATTGTGGATGTGCCAGCATGTAGAGAGACGCGGGTAGGCACAGCACCCCGAAGAACCCAAACCCGAGAATTCCTATCAGCAAATTTTCCGAGGGGTTGGAGAAGATCAGAAACAACGAAACGGCGGCGAAGGCCAAACAGCCGATTATCAAGAAGATCACCTGTTTCCGACTTCGAGTAAAGCGAATAGGGGGATAGTCCATGTTTTTACCTCGATACATACCATTGTCCGTGAATTGAGTGTATCAGGCAGGGGGTTCGTGGAATTCGCAGTGTCAGGCGTCGTGCATTCTGTGGACTTTCTCCAGGGTCGCCTCGAGGCCGCTGGAGTCCATGTATTCGGCGACGAACCTGGGGTTGTATTTCTTCAGGCCGGCCTCTCGGGTGATGATGTCCTGGTAGAGGGCTTCGCGTTCCTCGTCGGTGTTGTGGTACTCGGTGTGCAGGTAGGAGTGGGCCCGGCGGTCCAGGCTGCGGATGGCGCTGGCGACGAGACCCTTCCGGCTGAACAGGGAAACCGCGACGGTGATCGTCAGAATCGTGAGGATCACGATCAGCGAGTCGATGTCCCCGATGTCCCACACGTCGACGTGTTTCCCGCCGTTGATGAACGGCACGTTGTTCTCGTTGAGGGCGTGGAGGATCAGTTTGACGCCGATGAAACCGAGCACTGCGGTGAGCCCGTACTTGAGGTAGATCAGGCGGTCCAGGAGGTCGTCGATCAGGAAGTACAGCTGCCGCAGCCCCATCATCGAGAACGCCGTCGCCGTGAACACCAGGTAGACGTTGGTGGTGACGCCGTAGACGGCGGGCACGGAGTCGAGTGCGAACAGCAGGTCGGTGCCGCCGATGGCGATCATCACCAGCAGCATCGGGGTCAGCACCTTGCGGCCGTTCTCGACGGTGAAGAGCTTGTCGCCGTCGTAGTGGTCGGTGGTGCGCAGGTACTTCTTCGCCATGCGGATGACGAAATTGTCGGCGTCGCCGGAGTCCCCGTCCTCGGGGGCCAGCATCCGCCCGGCCGTGATCATCAGTATCAGACCGAAGATGTAGAAGGTCCAGCTCCACGCCTCCAGCATCGCCTTGCCGAGCGCGATGAACACCGACCTCGTCAGCAGGGCGAAGACGATGCCGAACAGCAGTGCCTTCTGCTGATCCTGCCTGGGCACGGCGAAGGATCCCATGATCACGAGGAAGACGAACAGGTTGTCGACGCTCAGCGCCTTCTCCAGCAGCCAGCCGTTGAAGTACTGGGTGCCCATCTCGACGCCGCCGAGGACGGTCACCGCGACCCCGAAGAGGATCGCCAGGCCCACGTAGATGATGGACCAGACCGTGGCCTCCTTGAGGGTGGGGGCGTGCGCCCTGCGGACGTGAACGAAGAAGTCGAAGGCGAGCAGCCCCGCTATGAGCAGCAGGGTCAGGACCCAGATCCAGAGAGGGACGGTCAACCGGCTCACTCCTCGATAGAGATTCGACAGGCAGTCGCGGGTCGATCCGGGGAAGTGATCTGGCGACCCCGTCAAGAGTACCTGCCCCTGCGCAGGAAGCCGATCAGCGTCCATGTCGAGCCGCGAACCTCCCGTCGGTTGTGGTGGTGGGTCCCGGTAGTCTCGTGGCAGCGAAATTGTGGAAGGGAGCCGACGTGACCATGAAGACCCCCCGGAGGGCTGTGCTGGCCGCCGCGACGGCCTCCGTCCTGATGCTCGGCGGCTGCGCGCCCGGCGATTCCGGGCAGGAACGCGACACCCCACCCGACGGGGTGCCGGCCGCCGACGACGTGGTGGCGGGGCTCGCCGCGGGAATCCAGAAACTGGACCTCACGGGCATCCCGCTGTCCGCCCCGCCCGCCGACGCCACCACCGAGCTGAAGACCATCTTCGCCGGCATGGACGACATCACGCCGACGGTGGAGTCGGCGGGAATCCGCTACGCGGCCGACGGCAAGACCGCCACCGCGCACCTCAACTACACCTTCCCCGTCGGCCAGGAGGGCTGGAAGTACACCACCACCGTCCCCCTGGAGAACGCGGACGGCAGCTGGCAGGTCACGTGGTCACCGACGGTGGTGCACGAGAAACTCTCCGCCACGACGCGCCTCAGACACCAGCGCAGCTGGCCGAAACGCGCCGCCATCAACGACCGCGACGGGGTGGCGCTCGTCGAGGAACGCACCGTCTACCAGGTGGGAATCGACAAGTCGAAGTCCGAGGAGTCCACGTGGCAGGCGGCCGCCGAGCAGCTGGCGCAGCTGCTCGGGGTCGACGCCAACGAGTACACCCAGAAGGTCCTGGCGGGCGGTCCCAAGCAGTTCGTGGTGGCCAAGACCGTCTCCCAGGACCAGGTGCCCTCCACGGTCTCCAGCATCCCCGGGGCCTTCGTGAAGGAGTCCTCCGCCAGCGTCGCACCCTCCGACACCTTCGCCGTCGGTCTGCTCGGTCGGGTCGGGAACCCGTCGAAGGAACAGGTGGAGAAATCGGGTGGCGCCCTGATGACCTCGGACATGGTCGGGATCAGCGGCCTGCAGCAGCGCTACGACGAGCAGCTGCGGGGGGCGCCGAAGATCAACATCGACGTGGTGGGGCGTTCGGGCCAGAACGTCGATCCCGTCCCGTTGTTCTCCCAGGAGTCCAGCGTCGGCAGCCCCATCCAGCTCTCGCTGGACCGCGGCATGCAGGAGAAGGCTGAATCGGTGCTCGACAGCCACGTCAGCTCCGGGATCGCCTCCCTGGTGGTGCTGGACATCAAGGACGGCGGGGTGCTCGCCGCCGCCAACTCGAAGGGCTCGGGCGAATACCCCTACGCCACCTTCGGGAAGTACGCGCCCGGCTCGACGTTCAAGGTCGTCTCGTCGCTGGCGCTGCTGCGCGCCGGCCTGCGGGCCGACTCGGTGGTGCAGTGCCCCGCCACCATGCAGATCGGCGACAAGCAGCTGAAGAACTACGACGGCTACCCGGCCGACAAGACCGGCAGCATCACCCTGACCCAGGCGGTCGCGAACTCCTGCAACACCGCGTTCGGGACCAACGCCGACAAGATGTCCCAGGAGAAGCTGCAGCAGGCGGCCGCCACCCTCGGGGTGGGCACCGACTACGACGCCGGGTTCGCCTCCAACTTCGGGAAGGTGGAGTCCGCCGACGCCCCGTTCGACCTCTCGCTCAGCATGATCGGGCAGGGCCGTGTCGAGATGTCGCCGCTGGGCATGGCGACGGTCTCGGCCAGCGTCGCCGCCGGTGAGACGCGCATCCCGTGGCTGGTGAAGGGACACGAGGCGAAGTCGACGGCCACGCCGCTGACCCAGGACGAGGCCTCGCAGCTCCAGACGCTGATGAAGGCCGTCGTCGCGGAGGGGTCGGGCAACGTCCTCCAGGGCGTCATGACCGGCGCGAAGACCGGCACCGCCGAGTTCGGCGACGCCGCCGCCGACACCGCCCACGCCTGGATGATCGCCTGGAACGACAAGTACGCGGTGGCGGCCTTCGTCCAGGACGGCCAGTCGGGATCCGGAACGGCCGGGCCGCTCATCAAGGCCATGTTCAGCTAGGTATCCGGGGGCCGGGTTCTGGCCACCGGTTGTGGGGTGGTTTCGACTCGGACTGCTCCTTCGTCGCGGTCCGGCTCAACCAGCTTCGGGAAGGTTCCTCGTGCCCCCCGGCTCAGCCGGCTTCGTGCGGGGGAGGGTCAGCCCGCGATGGTCACCGCCCGCGCCACGATCGCGGCGACGGCCAGCAACGCGACCAGACCCACCAGCGGCCACTGCCAGCGTTGCCGCTGCTCGCGGGGGAGCCAGATCAGGGCGGCCGTGACGGCCATGCCACCGAGCAGACCGCCGAGATGTCCCTGCCAGGAGATGAAGCTCGACCCCACGAACGTGATGGCCACGTTCACACCCAACCAGACGAGGATGCTGCGCACGTCGCCGTGGTGTTTCCACGCGATCAGCAGCACCGCCCCCATCATCCCGAAGATCGCCCCGGAGGCGCCCATGGTGGTGATGTACGGGTCGGAGAACCACATCACCACGGCCGATCCGGTCACCGCCGAGATCAGGTACAGAGCCAGGAACCGGGCGCGCCCCAGCACCGATTCGAGCTGCGGTCCGAGCACGTAGAGGGCCACCATGTTGAAGGCGATGTGAATGACGTCGAGGTGGGTGAAGGCGTTGGTCAGCACCTGCCACCAGGCCCCGGAGGCGACGCCGTTGGTCCACGTCGCCCCGAGGGCGGCGCACTGGGCCGGGGAATCCGCCGCGAGGATGTAACGCTCCGTCGCGCAGAATCCCTGGGCCTGGATCGCCAGCATCCTGAACAGGGGGCTTCTCTGCCCGCCGGTCAGCAGGATGGTCAACCAGACCACCGCGTTGATCCCGACCAGCACCTGCGAGGTCAGGGCGGGCCGGCTGCTGCGGGAACCACCGTAGGGCAGCTGCCCCTGACGGGTCTGCCGGCGACCCGCGGCGACGCAGTCGGGGCACTGGAATCCGACGGAACCCGCCACCATGCACCGGGGACAGATGGGACGGTGGCAGCGTTGGCAGACGATCCCCGTGGCCTGGTCGGGGTGCCGGTAGCAGGCGCTCTCTAGCATGGCCGCAAGGCTACCCGTCGCGATCGTCATTCCGGTGGGAATCCGGCCCATCCGTTGCGGAACGGGGCAGGATCGGGGCCGCCGAGTATCGTGTTTCCCCATGGGCGCAGGACATTCACATTCTCACTCGACGGAGGAACTGGAACACGTGGGGGTGAACTGGACGGCGCGCAACGTCCTGATCGGTTTCCTGGCGGTGATCGGGGTGCTCACGGTGGCCGGGCTGATCTGGCTGTGGCCGTCGGGACAGGACCTCTCCTCGATGGTGAAGAAGGTCTACGACGCCCAGAACCTGACCCACGAGAGCGCCACCATCACCGACATCAAGGAGGGTTGCGACACCCAGCAGGTGGGGCAGGCGAAATGCCTGACGGCGACGGTCACCATCTCCACCGGCGAGGACGCGGGCACGTCGGTGGAGATCTCGCTGCTCGGCCCGCAGGCGCAGTCCGGGTTGAGGACCGGGGACGTGATGGAGGTCAATCGCATCGACACCGGGAACGGGATCAGCTGGTCCTACTCGTCGGTCAATCGCCTTCCGGTGCTGGGGGTGCTGGCGGTGCTGTTCGTCGTGGTGGTGTTGGCGGTGGCGCGCTGGAAGGGGTTGTTCGCGCTGCTGGGGCTCGGATTCGCCGGGGTGGTGCTCGTCGGATTCATGCTGCCCGCGCTCATCACCGGAAAACCGGGTATCGCCGTGGCGCTGGTCGGGGGCACGGCGATCATGTTCGTGGTGCTCTACGTGGCGCACGGCGTCTCGATCCGGACGTCGACGGCCCTCGCCGGCACGCTGCTCGGGTTGGCGGTCACCGCCGGGTTGGGGGCGCTGTCCGCGGAGTTCGCCCGGTTGTCGGGTTTCGCCGAGGAGAACGAGTACGACCTGGCGCAGCTCCTGCCGGGGATGAACTTCCGGGAGCTGTTGATGGTGGGCATCATCGTCGGCGGGCTCGGTGTGCTCAATGACGTGACCATCACGCAGAGCTCGGCGGTGTGGGAGCTGCGCGCCGCGGCCCCGAGGATGGGGCGGGGGAAGTTGTTCGCCGCCGGCATGCGGATCGGTCGCGACCACATCGCATCCACCATCTACACCATCGTCTTCGCCTACGCGGGCGGCTCCATGGCGGTGCTGCTGCTGCTCTACTTCACCGACCGCCCGGCCACCGCCCTGCTGAACGCGGAAATGTTCGCGAGCGAGATCGTCCGCACCCTCGGCAGCGCCATCGGCCTGATCCTGAGCGTCCCCATCACGACGGGCATCGCGGCCCTGACCGTCGCATCCCCCGAACCGGAACCGCAGGGACGGCACGCGGTGGGTGTCGAAGTGGAGTGAGGGAAGGTCGGGTCCCCAACCTTCTAGGCCAGCAGCCCGAGGGGAATGACCGCGACCCCGTCGTCGCGACGGTAGGCGTATTCGCCGGTGGTGACGACCACCTTACGGATACAGCTCGATGGAAGGAGACGGCTATGGCTTGCGCGCGCCAGGGAAAGGTCAACAACACCTACGGTCGTTGCCCTTGAGGAGGGGCGCGAGGGCGTCCTTGTCCTCAAGGACGGCGCCCGGTAGGAGACCGCTGCCACCGAAGGCCTGCAGCATGATCTCCCGGTGCGGCCCAGGCCGTTCCGCGAGCAGGAGCCGCAAACCGTCGGAGACCACGTCATTCAAGGTTCTTCCCAGGGAGGCTGCGCGTTCCTCGGCGCTGGATGCGCCAGCGCCGATGTAGGGGTGGGGCATGACTCCGACAACCAGGTCGGGCTCATGGTTCGGCCGAGATTTCGACAAATTTCTTGGGCACATCATCTGAGGGTCTGTACGTGGGGTCAAGAATATCCGGTGGTTCAAGATCATTGCACTGTTATTTTCGTGCAGTCGTTGAACCATTTGATCAGGCCGGCGTAGTCCAGAAGGCGCTGGTCGTTCTTGTCCCAGATGCCGAGGGCGCGTATGACGTGGGCGGCCTCATCTTGGTCCACATCCAGTTCCATGCCGTTCAGATTCAAGAAAATCACTGCGATGAGCCAGGCGAGACGCTTGTTGCCGTCCTGGAACGCCTGAGCCTCGGCGATTCCGAAGGTCAGGCGCGCGACCTTCTCGATGAGCGTGGGATACAGGTCGGTGCCGCCGAATGACTGAAAAGGCTGCGCCAGTGTGCTTTCGAGCTTTTCTCGGTCGCAAAGGGAACCGGCATTGACCTCTTGCCAGTAGATTTTCAAGCAGAGGTCAAGGCCGATTCGCGTCGTCACTCGGCCAGGAGAGCCAAGGTGCGGCTCCAGCGCTGGCCCATGCGGGCTGCGAGATTCACGGCATGGTCGGGATCCGCATCCTGCAGGGGCGTTGAGGGCCGCACCGGACCGGTGCCGTTCAAGCTTTGACGCGTGTACTCACGACGCATGGAGTCGTGAGTGATCTCGGTGGTACCACGGGCATTGTCGGGAAGGTCGCCCCGGGCCTCGCGCCAAGGCCGTTCGGCATGGCTCAGCACGGAGAGTTCCTCACCGGTCTTCTCGCCGTAGTGCGTCAGCACCGCATCGGCTATGGCCTTCTGGCCGGCGTCCATGTCGCCAGCGGGGTGGGGCTTCTCGTGCCAGACATCGCTGACTACCGGACCATTGATCCAGGCCTCGATCCGGTCCTCGAACAGGGGACTGCCCGTCCAGGCAAGCGACCAGGCCTGTGCGTAGTAGAGCAGCTTGTGCTTCTGGGTGCGTCCGTCGAGGTGCTGCCTACTCTCCATGTAGCGAAGCACGTCGCTCGCCCATGTCATCTGAATCGCCTCCTCCACGTCACTCGACAGTCTGCATCCAACTCTCTGACTTCATCATAGGTCGCGATACCCACAACCTCGTAGAAGCCCATCAGTGGTGTGCGACCTGCCTGCTCGCGGCGTCTTCCCGGCGATTGGGCCGGGGACGGTTGGGGCGGTGGTTACGGCTGTCCTCGATGCTGGATGTGCCAGCGACCGCGTCCGCGGAGCCAGGCGATCAGCAGGAGGGTCGGGATGCGGGGCCGTAGCGATGCCCGGGCGAAAGATTTTCGCGACGTCGTGAAAGGTTTTAGAGCGTATACGCCACAAAATCTTTCCGAATGACATAACGACGAGACCGGGGCGGGCGCGGGCGGGGGTGACCCCGTGATCTCGGGCGCGAAGAACCCCACCACGTGGAAGGACGCCGGCGACGGCACCTGGGCGACCGCCAACGACATGGTGCGGTTCTGTGACGTCTGCACCACGAACAAGGACCCGGAGGTCGAGGGCATGGCGGCCCATCCCGAGCAGGTGTTCGTGGACGGCCAGCCCCTGACCCAGGTCGCGACCAGGGCCGAGGTGACGTCCTCCAGCTTCTTCGTCGACGACCCCGATCCCGTCACGCTGAAGGAACCCGGCAACAGCCGGGGCGGGTACAACGTCAAGCCCCACACCGGCACCTCCTACGTCATCGGCGTCAACCCCGCCGAGCACACGGTGGAGGTGGTCCAGCGCTCGCGGGCCCTGACCATCTCGGCGGCCGGGTCCGCGCTCAAAGGGGTGACGGTCGAGAAGTACTCGCCCGTGCAGGAATGGGATTACGCCGACCCCGAGATCGGTCTTTTGAGCGGCGGCGCCATGGTGTTCGCATCGGCCACCGACCTCAGGATCGAGAACTCGACCTTCCGTTACTCCTCGGCGGCGTCGGCCCTCGGTGTCGCCAACTCGCAGAACTCGACGATCAGCGGGAACGTCTTCGAGAACAACGGTGCGGGCGGCTTCGGGATCGACAAGTCCAGCAACATCACCGTCGAACACAACCGGTGGACATCGAACAACACCTCGGGTTTCAACACAACCACGTGCGAGGCCTATTGCACCCTCGGTGACACCAAGATCACGCACGCCGAGAACATCCGCTTCGCCCACAACACCGTCGACTACTCGAACTCCGGCAAGGACGCCTCCCTCCCGGAGAACTACGGCGCGGATCGTCGGGTGGGTGTCTGGTTCGACGAGGGCGTCATCAACTCCCAGATCGTGGGCAACTACTTCGTCAACGTGCCGGTGGCGATCTTCAACGAGGTCTCCTCCAAGAACATGATCGCCTCCAACATCATCGAGGGTGCCGGCGCCGGGATCCACGTCTCCGGATCGGACAACACCCAGATCTGGAACAACACCATCTCGCACGCACTGACGAGCATCTTCATCCAGGAGGACACCCGCTCCAAGGGATGCAACAAGCGCGACGCGAACGGCACCTGCACGAGTCCGCAGAAGTGGAGCGTCGAGCACGGTCTGTCGTGGGACACCACCGACACCACGATCTACAACAACATTCTCTCCTCGGAGCAGACCAACCTGGGAGATGACCCGTGGCGCTACGCGATGACGATGAAGGTCACCGGTGACAAGAACACCGACGGTTCCGCCGCCGTGTACGCCAACGAGATGGTCACCGGCATCGACCACAACGCCTACTACCGGGCTCCGGCGCAGGCGAACGTGCCCAGCACCACCGTGCTGTGGAACTGGGGACCGAACAAGCCGGGAGACACGGTCAACGCGGCAACCCTCTCCGAGTTCACCAACAGCGAACACGTGACGGCCGCCGGCCGTGAGGCCAACGGTCTGGACCCTCGTCGCAGCTTCCGCCGGCCTCACCGGGCGAGCGCCGTGATCAACCAGGCCGCGCTGATCACGTACAGGGCCGCGTAGAACAGGTGCAGTGGCCGGTTGAGTTTCGTGTAGCGGTCGATTTCCTGCTGCGTCAGGGCGCCGCCACTCACCATTTTCTCCTCGACGGTTCCGAACCCCGTTGCGACGTGTACCGTCAGGAAGATCGGGAGCACCGCGACCGCGTAGACCTGCGCGGGCAGCGGCCGGGAGAGGTTCAGCAGCAGCGAGACGACGGAGACGACCAGCTGCACCAGGTAGCAGGTGCCGTAGAGGAGTTTCACGTTCGAGCCGGCGCGGAAAGGCGCGTAGGACTGCTGCAGCTTCTCCAGCCCACCGCTCCTCAGCATGTGCGTGAAATAGGCCCCCAGCGTGATGACGTAGCTGAGCAGATAGCCGGCCAGCACGGCACAGAGAATCACGTTCGTCAGGTAGAGGAAGTGCGCGACGGACTCCATGATTTCATCGTAGGAGCCGTGTCAACGGGGCGGTGCGGGTGATCCCGCGTCGAGTGTCTCGAATGGGCAGAGGTGCCGGGGTCAGGACGCCTCGTGGAACAGACTGCCGCCGAAACGTTCCTTGATCTTCTGGCCGTCGTTGTTGGCGGACTTCAGCATGCCGACGACCGCCCAGGCGAGGGTGTCCTCGTCGAGGTTGTCGGCCAGGAGGGTGTGGCGGAACATCAGGACGGCGGAACCGTCGAGGGGTTCGAGGTAGATGTGTCCGAAGGTGTAGGAGTTGTCGAGGGCGACGAACTCCAGTAGTTCAGGGGTGAGGGTGAGGTCCTTGACCATGAGGATCTCGATGGTGACGAAGGAGTTGGTGTCCTCTTCATCGACCCGGATGAACGCCCGAGCCGATTCGTGGCGCAGCGTGAAGGTGTTCTCGTCGGCCTTCTGCAGGTTGCTGCTGATCTTGAGCAGCAGCTTCTGCACCTTGGCGAGGGCGGGGTGGTCGGATTTCATGGCAATCCTTACATCATGGGCCGGGGCGCTTCCGGAACGGTCAGGGGTCATGATCCAACATACTTGCCGACCGGCGGTCCCGGCATCCCGGGCCGGGGCGCTTCGCGCTCGCTGCACTCTTCGCTGCTCCCCCCGCGGTGCGCTTGTCTTGTGGTCGTGTGCTTGCGATGTAGCGCTGGCGTTCATCCGTAAGGCAGGCGTTCCCGTCGGGAAGGGTGGCGGGTGACGGGGCGAACCTACGAAAATATGCCTGCGAACCTACGAGAATTCCTCTGCGAACCTACGAACCGAGTAGGTTTGGGGCATGTCTGGTCTGGTCGAACGACATGCGTTGCCGGTTGGCCGGGAGTACCTGGCCACCTTCCCCGTGACGGTCATCGAAGGCGCCCGGCAGGTGGGGAAGACCACTCTGGCGCAGCAACTCGTCGCGGACACCGAGGCGACCTACGTCACCCTGGACGACGAGGAGCAGCTGGCCACCGCGCGCGAGGACCCCAGGGGTTTCCTGACGCAGGGCGGGGATGGCACGCTCGTCATCGACGAGGCCCAGCTGGCGCCCGGGCTGACCCGGGCGCTGAAGGCCGATGTCGACCGCGACCGCCGCCCGGGCCGGTTCATCCTGACCGGCTCCTCCGATCTGCTGCGGATGCCCGGGCTGGGGGATTCGCTGGCGGGCCGGGCGGTCACGCTGCGGCTGCGGGGCTTCAGCGTGGGGGAGACCGAGAATCGGCGCGACGACTTCTTCGCGGCGCTGCCCGCCCTGTCCGACGCCCGCCGCTGGGAGACGACCTGGACCCGCCCCGACTACGTACGGGCCCTGGCCAGGGGCGGCTTCCCGGAGGTGCGGCTCCTGAGCGGGCGAACCCGGAACGCGTGGCTTGACGGCTACGTCGCCCGGGTGCTGAACCGGGATGCGGTGCTGTTGCAGTCGGGGCACCAGGCGGCGCGGCTGCAATCGCTGCTCCGGTTGATCGCGGCCAATCAGGGAGGTGAGCTGGTCAAGGCGTGGCTGGCGGAACAGGCGAACCTTCCCGCCACCTCCGTCACCGCCTATCTCGACGTGCTGGTGGGGGTGTTCGCGCTGGAGGAACTGCCGCCGTGGTCGCGGAACCTGACCAGCAGGGAAACGGGCCGCAGGAAGGTCGCGGTCAGCGATTCCGCTCTGGCCCTGCGCCTGGCCTGGTTGACCGAGGCGCGGCTCCTGCCCGTCACCGCCGAGGCCCTGGGTGGTCCCTTCGAGGCGTTCGTCGCCACCGAACTGTTGAAGCAGCAGACGTGGAGCGAGCAGGAGTTCCGCCTCTTCCACTACCGCGACCGCGGCGGCGTGGAGGTGGACGTCGTCGCCGAGTTCGACGACGGCACCGTCGTGGGCATCGAGGTCAAGACCTCCGGCACCTACCGCTCGGAGCATTTCAAGGGCCTGCGGTTCCTGCGCGACAGGCTGGGGGACCGGTTCCGCTGCGGGGTGGTGCTGGGCATGGCCGGCCGCGGGCACGTCATGTCGGACCGGCTCGTCGGGCTGCCCGCCTCCGCCGTGTGGGAACTGGGAGGGTGAGCGGGATCCGTCGGCCAATGCCCGCGACGGATCCGCCCCGAGGTGTTTGCGGAAATACAGGTCGGTGATCTCCTCCCTGTCCGGCGCCTCCGGCGGATCGATGAAGAACAGCCCGTCGGAACGCCCCGGGATCATTCCGATCCCCGCTTGACGAACAGCTTGCCGGGCGGCAGCGGTTCCCACTGCAGGTCGCCGGCCATGAGCCGTTCCCGGCCGGTGAGGGGCCTGTCCTTGCCGCGGCCGGGGCGCAGCACGTTGTGCTGCACCAGCGGGGCCCCGGAGCCGGGGTGTCGCCGCGAGGCACGAAACGCGATGCGACCGGGCGGCGGACGACGGCGGGGTGTCGGCCTCGGGCGGGGGTTGTCGGTTCGGACATGTCAGTTCTCCCTGGTGGCGGTGGGCCAGCCGTCGATCAGCTCCAGCAGGGGGGCCTCGAAGGCGTCCAGTTCCTTGTAGGTCAGGTTCGCGTCGGTGAGTTCGGCCATGGCGTTGCGGTAGAGCTGGACGGAGTGGTCGTAGGCCTCCTGCCTGGCGCGTTCCAGCGCCTCGACCTCCCGGGCTGCGGCCTTCTTCTTCTGCTCACCCAGGTACCAGACGACCCCCGCCCCGATGAGCGCCGCGAGGATCCCCGCCAACGGGTGGATGATGAGCAGCACGACCGCGATACCGGCGGCGATCAGGGCGGGCAGAAGGTAGTACTTGTTGTTGAAACGGGCCTGTTCGATCTGCGGGTTCATGGTGTTGCCCCAGGCCTCCCGGAGGAGGCCCTCCGCGGCCTGCTGGCCGGAGTTGACGTGAACCTTCGCTCCGACGAAACCGTGGGTGGCGGCGTGGTTGGAGTGGTGTGCGCCGAAATCGAGGACGACGTCGGGTTCCTCCTTCGCCCGGTAGCCGCTGCAGTAGCGGCCGACCGCGGCGCGGAAGTCGTCCCGGACCACGCCGATCGCCATCTTCTGGGTGTTGACGCTGATGCCGATCAGCTCGGGGCTGATCGCGCCCATGGTCTGGATGGTCACCGCGTCGTTGGTTTCCTCCAGGGCCTCCTGCAGCAGCTCCGCCTTCCTCTCCGCCCGCTCCAGGTCCCCTCGTTCCTCGACCATGGCCTCGTGGTAGGTGACCTCGCGCCTGAGGGGCAGCTCCTCGGCGTCGAACTCCGTCACCAGCGTGTCGAGGATGTCGTCCAGGAGGTCCTCCAGGGATGCGGGTGGCACCGCCTCGTGGTCGCGCACCTGCCGGTACTTCGCCAGCACCTCGGGCAGCGCCGAGGCCGCCTCCATGTTCCCCCGGATGGTGTCCCACTGGGTGCACAGGTGCCGCAGGGCCTGGTATTCGTTGTCGCCGAGCCGGAGCTGATGGGTTTCCAGCTCGGAGGTCCAGCGCCCGACCTGCTCCTCGACGGCCTCCGGGTACTGCCGGAGTTCCCGGGGCCACTCGGACAGTTTCGCGGAGAGCAGTTCGCTGCCCTCCGGGCCGAAGGCGTTGCAGGCACTGGCCTCCAGGATGACCGCGAACTCCCGGGTCAGCGCCGACGGGTCGAGCGAGGCTACGTAGTGGCGCAGCCAGCGCACCGAACCGGACATGCGTCCCTGGCGGCGCAGCACCAGGGTGAAGAACAGGCTGGTCTTGTGGCGGTCGCGGGGGAAGGCCTCCCCGACCGACTTCTCGGCGATGTCCCGGCGGTCGTGGGACCAGGCCGCCAGGGCCGCCAGGGCCGGGGCCAGCCAGTAGCGGGGGGTCTGGGTCATCAGCTCCTCGGCGACGCTGGTGGCCACGGCGTTGGAGATGTCGCCAATGTCGAAGCCCTGCAGCAGGCCAACGGAGGTTTGGCGGACCACGGAGTAGTGCCCGAACTCCCGGTCCAGCCGCGCCTTGAGGTCCACGACCTTCATCTGCGACTGCTGCACCGCGGCGGCGCGGGCGGTCTCCTCGATGAACTGCCGGAATTCCTCGCGGAGGCCGGCCAGCTCCGTGCGGGTCAGTTGGAGGTCGTTGCGGACGGCGCCCAGATGGGCCTGGACGCCGTTTATCTGGTTTCCGAGGTTGTTGATGACCTCGCGTCCGACATTGTGGATCTGCTGGGACAGGGGTCTCAGGTCGAATGATGTTGACATGGTTCTCCTACGTTCTCAGGTGACGGGGTCGCCGTCGGGGTGGACGGGGATCACGGTGCCGTCGTTGTAGACCTCGACGAAGGCGTAGGCGCCGTTCCGGGCCAGGGGGTGGCCATGGCGAACAGGATCCATGACGGACGGAAGCTCAGCCGGCCGTGTCCAGGTCCTTCAGGATGGCGAAGATGTCGGGGGTGATCCGGTCCGGGGCCCGGCCCCCGATCCTGTCGGCCGCCAGACGGAACGCCGTCGTCGGTGACAGGGCCCCGGAGCGCAGGTGCTGGTAGAGGCCGACGAGCTGCTTGCCGAGCACCACGTCGGTGAGGTTGATGTCGGTGGCGGCGTGCTCTTCCCGCAGCTCCTCGAACGCGTCGTTGCTGATCAGTGGGAGGGTCAGGTTCTCGTGAACCCAGCGCGCCCCCAGGGTTCGTTTCGCGGTTTCCGTGACGAACGCGATGTCCTTCCGGATCTCCTCGCGCGTGGGGGTGTGGCCGTCGGACAGTTTGGCGCGTTCCTCGATGAGCCCGTCGACGGGCCAGCGTCCGGGAACATGGGTGGGGCTGAAGGGGTAGGACCGCATGATCCTGAACAGCCTGGTCAACCATTCCCTGCGGAGATCGCCGAGGCCCTCGAACCGTGCCAGCACACGCCCCGGGGCGCCGTCGCTGCGGGTGGGTTTGGCCCGGGCGCCGATCCGGACCCGTTCGGCGCGTTTCTGCTCCGACAGCTGGCTCCTGGCAACCCGCATCAGGTACGCGGGAAGGTTCCTGATGACGCGGCCCGGGTGGCGGCTGTTGTCGCGGGTGAGCTGGTTCACCATGCGTTCGAGCAGGTCGTGGTGGAGATCCAGACACCCCGCTTCCCGGCAGGCGGGGTGCAGGCCCGTGCCCTCGGGGTCCGTGTGGCCGTAGGGTGCCGTCCGGGTGGGACAGCTCGTGAGGCGATGGAACCGGGCCGATCGTTCGGCGTGGGTGATGTGCCAGGCCGCCTCGGCCAAGGGGGCGATGTCGATGTCGCGCCACCTCGCATCCTTGGCCGTGTCGGCTGCGGCTCCTTGCCCCGTCATGGCCAAAAGTGTTTCGCAACCACGTGGAAGAAGGGGGTGGGGGATCCAAGTTGACACAGAAATGACACAGGTGGTGCGTCTGGCCGCGTGCGGCTCGACGACACCGCGCAGCTGCGTGGCCGTCGTCCATCCGGTGGACAGGGTGTGGTTGGCGGCCGTCCGTCATGAAGAGCTGAACAGGAAGGAACCCGGTGGAATCATCACGAGAGCGACTGTGCGACGGGCGGAGGTGCGACGGCCCGCGGTGGAGCCCGTCGTGGGGGAACGGGTTCACGAGGTGTCGTCCCGCGCTCCGGGGTGACGATCTCCCGGAAACGGAGGACTGAGGTGCTGCACCAGGAAATGGGTGGGCATGTGATGAAAACCGAACGGGCGCCGATCCGCAACATCGGCCTGGGAATGGTGCTGATCGGACGCGAACCCGTCGCGCCCGCCGGTGCCGTCGCGATCAACCTGCCCGGTGCCGTGCTGGACCTCGACCCCGCGCGCCCCGACCTCGTGCCGTCGTGCCTGGTGGGGGACGTCGGCGTGGCGGAACCCGGGGTGGAACAGGTCTTCGGGAGGCCCGTCGCCAGGGGGCTGCTGGACGTGGTCTCCGAGGAGGGGTGTGGATCCGGGATCTACCAGGTGTGCGGGGGCGAGGCCCTGGGGTTGCTGCGCGGGCTGGCGGAGATCCGCTGGTGCCGCGACAACTCGGATCTGCTGCTCGATCCCCTGCTGCTGGACCTGGAGGAACTCACCCTCCTCGGGCGCCTGGCCGTGCGCATCGAGGTGGACCGGGAGTGGCGGGAACCGCTGCTGGCCCTGCTCGGATTCCTGGCGCGGAGCCCGGAGGTGTCCTCGCGCATCCGGGGGCATCCGGCATCGAGGAACCTGCTGCTGGAGGCCGCCGATGTCCTGACGGGAACGGCGATCCCGGAAGCCGGGACGGCGGGACGGCCGCAGGCGCCCCGGTACGCGCTGGCCGCGGGTGGGATGGAAGCCGAGGAGGAGGACGTGGATCCCTGCCCGCCGCAGGGTCCCGGTGAGGCATCCACCACGAAGGACGCGCGGCGCCTGACCGCCCAGGGGGTGTTCGACCTGCGGTTGTGCGTGGTCACCGGTGACCGGAGGCCCCTGGAGACGGGGCTTTCCGCGCTGGAGGCCGCGATGGAGATATGGCGGGCCGGTGGGGCCGGGGCGGAGGCCGGGGCGAGTGCGGAGCTGCTCGATCTGGCCCGGGACCCCGCCTTCCCCGCGAGCTGGCCCGTGCGGCCGAGCGTCGCCGAGCGGGTGCATGCGCGCACTGGTACGAAACCGGGGGGATGGGCGTAACCGGGAATGGGAGGGTGGGTTCGCTCCGGTCGGCGCGGTTGCGCAGCACTCAACCCGGATTTTGGCCCATCGGGGCCTGATTCTCGGGTTGGGTGCTGCAAAACCGGGGGAAGTTCGGCGGGACCGCTCAGTCGGCGACCTCCGGGAAGATCTCGATGCCCTCCGAGGCCAGAAACTCCCCCATGGTGTTGACGACGTTCTCGTCCAGCGATCGCTGGCCCTTCGTGAGATCGTTCCACGGCTTGTTGAAGTAGTGGCCCGCGCGACCGTTGCGGCGCTGGAAGTGGCTCCAGCGGCGGTGTTCGGCGACGCTGAGGGTGAAGATCTGCTCGCCGGTCAGCGCAGGCGCGGGCGCGGGGGTTTCGCTGCGGCGCCAGCCGAGGCCGACGGAGGCCAGCTTCACCGGGTAGTCCAGCACCACCGCCCGGTTGCTGCTTCTGTTGAACCCGGAGAGTTCCTCCCACGGGGTTTCCACCAGCCGCGATCCCGTCGGGTTGCCCTCCGCCATTCCCTGCCGCCGGTAGCTCTCGTGCACCTGCTGCGCCAGGTGTTCGATGCTCCCGGAGTCCAGCAGCGGCGGGGTGTCGCTGGTGACCGTCCAGCCGGAACGCTGCATCATCTCCGGCAGGCGGGACGCCAGGTCGATGGCCCACTGCTGCACGTCGCGGGCATCGGCGTCCCCGGGCAGCGCGTCGGCGAGGAGCCGTCGCAGCCTGAGCTGCATGGATCGCAGCTGCGACGGCCCCGCCAGCGGAGCGGGTGCCAGGGGGATCCCGGTCTCGGCGTTCATGCCTCCCGCCTCCAGCACCTCGCGGGCCGCTCGCGCGTCGTCCCGGGTGAGCAGGTCGACGCCCAGTTCCAGCCGGCGCGTATCGGGTGTGACGTCGATGATCTCGCCGCTGTCCGTGTCCCGCACGATGTTCGCGCTGAACAGGCTCGGGGAGTCCGGTGGCCAGCTCTCGGCGTCGCGGCGCAGCTCGGCGCGGAGCAGGTCGGCCTCGTTGCGTTCCAGGACCTCGGGGTCGGCCAGCAACGCGTCCCGGGAGATCAACCGCACCCGGTCGGCGACGTCCCCGAACAGGTCTTTCCAGTGGGTGTTCTGGTCCACCACCAGACCGATGTGGGTGGTGGGGTCCTCCAGCAGCTCCCGGGCGATGGTCACCGCGTCGCTGGATTCCGTCAACGCCAGGTAGACCCGGATACCGCCGACCGTTCCCCTGCCCTTCTCCGGTGGCACCCAGGTGTCGCGGAACTCGTTGACCCTCGCCTCCACGCACGCGGGGAGCAGACAGATATTGCTCATGAGTTTCCTAATACCGAGCCCTCGCCTCCACGCACGCGGGGAGCAGGGTCATCCGCTCCACCTGCACGGCGTCGCCGAACTTCTGGACCAGCTCGTCGGCCCAGCCGGTTCGTTCGCTCAGGCAGAGGACGCGGGGTCGCCACCCGTCGTGCTGCCAGCCGAGGATGATGCGACGCGTCAGCTCGGCCGCCAGGGGGCCGTCGCCCACGACCACGGGGTCGGGGACGGCGGCGTCGCTGGGGAAGGGCGGGCACAGCCGCAGGGTTTCCAGCGCCAGCTGGGTCACGCGACACACCGAGCGGGTGGCGTCCGAGGATGTGCGCGTCCACTGCCGGGCCAGGGCGGGGGAGTCGAACAGCGCCAGCGGTTTGACCTCGGGCGCGCTCGAGGCGACGCGGCTGACCAGGTTCGCGGTCTCGTTGTCGTCGCTGCCGACTATCACCACGTCTCCGGCGCCGCGAATCACCCGCGTCAGGTGCGCGTCGCTGAGATCCGGGAGGACCGAGACGCCCCTGCCGGCCAGCCAGGCCTGGTCGGAGGGGTCGAGGTCGCCGACCACCACGACCTTCGTGCCCGCCTCGCGGTAGGTGTCGTTGCCTGCCAGCGACGCCGCCTCCGGTCCGTTGCCGACCACGACGACGTGGTTCCGTCGCCGTTTGGCGTCGAAGAGCTGCTTCTGGTGCGTGAAAACAGCCAGGAGGACCTTCGCCACCGTGAAGAACGCGATGATCAGGGCCAGCCAGCGTGCCAGATTCAGAGTCAGCGGGGGGTTCTGTTCGGGCATGTCCAGGGCGAACAGCTGGAAGGCCCGGTAGAGGGCATCGAGGCATTGGAGGGTCGGGTCGGTCTCCCGCCAGCCCCACGTGCCAAGTGCCAACACCAGCAGCACGACGACGACCGCCCCGAGCAGGTACGCCTGACCCGAGTCCCGGTCCTTGTGATTTTCCATGGCCACGCCAACCTCCAGGAATCGACCTCACGACTCCATGACGGACAACAGGGCGGAGCCGGTCGTGCCGATGGTGGTTGAGCCGACCTGCGAGCGTCAGCGAGTGGGTCGTGTCGAAACCTCTTGCGGGTGTCCGGGGACCTGGGGTTGGAGTCTGCCATTCGGGTGCGAGGTGGTTTCGACTCAGCCGTTCGCTGGCGCTCACGTGCTGGTCCAACCTGCTTGACGTAAGGTGTCGGAGCATGGACACCAGCGCTCGGTTTCGCCGTTCGGGTCGGGTCAGGCTGGTTCGGGTGGCCGAACGGGTCGAGACCTGGACCACCGACTCCGGCAGCACCATGACCGCCCAGCCCGGTGACATGATCATCAGCTCCGGGGAGCGCACCTGGAGCATCACACCAGGCTGCTTCGCCGCCACCTACGCGCAGGTCGAGGGGGATGTGTACGAACGCACCGGCGAGGTGCGGGCGCGACGCGCAGAACCGGGGGAGCGGGTCGCGACCCAGGAGGGCGAGGACGTCGCGGGTCAGGACCAGTGGCGGGTCACCGACGACACCGGCAACTCGTGGTTCGTCCCGGAGGACGTCTTCGCGGCGAACTACCGTCCCGTTCCCGAAGCCGATTGAGCCGGACTGAAGCTGGTTGAGCCGGGCTGCGACGAAGGAGCGACCCATGTCGAAACCACGTGACGAGTATCCGCAGAACCTGCGCCCAGCCCCCCGGTGAGGGGTCTTCGGAGTGGGGTCTGAGTCAGTCCTCCTCGAATCCGAAGCGTTCGGCCAGCTCGGCGGCATAGGCGAGCCATTCGTCCCGGTCGTCGGGGTCGCAGTCGGCGTAGTAAAGGGCGGCGTGGTAGGACATGCGTGCCAGTTCTTTGTTTTCTGGTTGTATTGCCAGCGCGTCGCGGAGGCTGATTGCTGCTTCTCGCCACAGGGAGATCCGCTCGGGGTCCTCGGTGGGCAGCAACTGGGCCAGTCGTGCTGCCGAAATTCCCAAGTCCTGCAAGGCCTGAATACTTCCGGGCAGCCGTGTAACGAGGTCACGACAGATGACAAGGGCTTCCCGGTAGAGCTCCAATGCTTGTTCGGGGTCGTTGCCGCGGAGTAAATCGGCAATATTGTTTAGAGAAGTAATGAGGTTTTGCTTGATTCGAAGGTTTTCAGGTTGAGCCTCGCTGAGGTCGCGCCGGATGCTGAGAGATTTCTTATAAAGTTCCAATGCCCGTTCAGGATTGACGCGTTCAATCAATTTGGCAACGTTCTCAAGGGTGATAGCCAGATCCCTTCTGACTTCGAGGTTTTTAGGGTACGCTTCAGCAAGATCTTGCGAGATCTTGAGTGATTCTCGATAAAGCTCTGACGCCCGCCCCGTTTCAACACTTCGCAGCAAGGAGGCTTATTCACAGGCGACGCGTCGACCAGCGAAACCCCTAGTCAGAGCGCACTTGAGGATGGCTGTGAATAAGCCTCAAGGAGGCCGTATTGTTCAAAGAGCCAACAAGATCCCTCTTGCTCTGAAGGCTGTTCGGAGACTCTTCGGCGAGATTACGTCGGATACTAAGAGACTTTTGAAATAGTTTCAAGGATTGCTTTCTGTCGATCTCTCGCAGCAAGTTTCCTACATTGAGGCTTATTCATAGGGGTGTTTTGGTTTCCCTCAGCTAACGCTTTATCCCGAGGGGGGATGTGAGGGCGGCTTGCCCGATCTGGGATAATTCAAAGTGTAGAAACAAAAACCTCAGATGAAAGACAAGCCGCTGCCATGAATACTACCACAAGCCTTGACCGCAACCAGATCCTTGACCTGTGCGAACTGATCCACACCTCCCGTTCCGGAAACCTTCCCGCAGCAGGGTCCCGCACCTTGGGGTTGTTCCGCTGTATCCAGGTCACTTTGTTGACGCTCAGACACAATCT
>NZ_LR027843.1 GCF_900607225.1 [Pseudopropionibacterium] massiliense
GAGTTTCTCCAGTGCGTGTCGGTGGTGGGGGTTGTGGTGGGGGTCGCCCCATTCGTCTCGGTCGGCTTGTTCGGTGAGTGAGGGGTGGTGGAGGAGTGATTCGAGGGGGTCTATGTAGCCGTTGACGATCACGGCGGCGTCGATGGTCACGGTTTCATCGGCGAGGAGGGATGCGGTGAGGAATCCTCCGGCGGATGCGCCGATGACGCATATTTTGGTGGCGGTCGCTGCTCCTCGTCCTGAGCGCAGCCACTCAACTGCTGTGATGGCATCGAGTAGGGAGCGGTCGCGTCTATCTTGGGAGCCGGCGTGGTGGCGTTGGGGGTCTCCTCCTCCTCGGACGTGGGGGGTTGCCACGGCGTAGCCGCGGTCCAGCCAGTGGCCGAGTTCTGGGTCGGCGTCGAGGTCGATGTCGAGTCCGTAGGCGCCGTAGACCATGACGATGACCGGTCCGTGGAAGGTGGCCGAGTCACCGCGCCATCGGATGTCGAGGTCGAACTGGTATCCGTCCGGGGATGTGATGCGTTCGCGTGTGGCGTGGATGCCTGTTCCGGGATGCTGGGTTGTGGTGGGGTTGAGTACTTGTCCGGTGCCGTCGAGGTACCAGGTGGTGGGGGGTGTTCCCACGATCATTTCGGCGATCACGAACCCGGTCGAGGTTGCGCCGGGGCTCGGGGTGAGGTGGAACATTCCCGGGGTGGTGAGCAGCCTGCGGGGCTCAACAGCAGTGGTTGTGGTGGTGGGTGTCAGCGGTATCCACACCAGCTCCTCGGTGTGGCAGGCATCCTGGGTTCGGCTGATACGGGCGAGCACGGCCTCGTGTGCGCCGGCGAGGTGGCGGAGTCGTCCCTGCCCGGCCGCTATCTGCCACTGCTTAACTGTGTGGCTGTCACTGATGTGGCTGGCCTCGATACGCCACTGCTGAGCGTCATTGACCCCATGGATGAGCACGCACCCGTCCCCCAGGGGTGCGACATCGAACAGGTCGGGATCACGCACCGGCTCTGGTACGGCAACGGGTTGCGGTTGGGGATTGGTGAGGTCGAAGACCTGCCAGGTTCTGCGGCTGCGAACACCGTGCCCGACCTTGACGAAACGCCGCACGGAACACGCCTCGACCTTCACCCCACCGGCGGGCCCTTCGGCAAGTATCCGTGGGGGCTCATCGAGGCAGGTCGTGGTGACCGGCAGCAGACGGGCCCTGGCACTGCCCGACACAGCGGGATGCGGTTCCACGAACACCACAACCGGTTTCTCTGCCCGGCACAACACCACATCGGGATACACCCCCACCAACACGAGTCCGGGTTCCGGATCACCCCACCGGTGAACCGCCACCGCGTAGCGTTCCCGCTCCGGGTCGCGCAGGATCCGACACCACCACCCCAACTCCATAGACAGGTCACGACTGCGCGTCTCCCAACCCGGTAACCCCTCGATCCCGGTTTCCCCGAAAACCACAGAGGCACCAACCGGATACTGCTCCACCGGATCCGAGACGTGCTGCCCCACCAGGTCCCCACCATCCCCGCTGGTCAAACGCAACCACCCCCCAGCCAACGGCACCACCTCACCACCATCAGCATCCCGCTGCTCACCCAGGTCGCGCCCATCGTCACCGTTCTGGTTGCTCTCGAGTGTGGTGATGTCCAGGCCGTGTTCTTCCAACAGCTGCATGAGCGTGGCGTCATCCACCTCCAACCACCGACCCCACGGCAAGGAAGAGTCACTGACAGCTGGACCTACAGGAATATCCATCACTTCCCTCTCACACTTCACAACGCATCGACCTGACTTGGCTCATTTAGTGTCGTTCCCGGGTGTTGTGGATGGCGTCGAGCCAGGTTTGGATGTTGTTGGGGATGGGGTCTTCAGCGGTGACGATGGCGTCGCCGGCTTGGATGTCGATGGTTCGG
>NZ_LR027844.1 GCF_900607225.1 [Pseudopropionibacterium] massiliense
GCCGGAGATCACCAAGGACGGGAAACAGGTGACGGTGAAGGTCACCGCCACCCCGGCTGCGGGGAGAACCATCGATGGTGGGAATCTGCCTGAGGGGTGGGTGGCCAATGGTGATGGTTCTTTCACGTTCACCAAAACCATCACTCAGCCGGATTGTGCTGCGGTGCCTGTGGTTCCGGACGTGAAACCGGGGGTGTGTCCGGTGGATTCGGCCACTCCCACTCAGCCGACCGTGTCGGGGGTCGAGGACACCGATTCCATTGATTACGGTGAGCCGGTGTTCGGGACGAACGGCAACGAGGTGACCGTCACGGTCACCGCAACCCCGAGGAACGGTTCCCGGATCGATGTGGCGAAGCTGCCCGAGGGCTGGTCGGTTGTCGATGGTGTGGTGACCTACACCTCGACGATCACCCAGCCGAGGTGTGTGGTTCCGGTGGTTCCCACGGTTGATGTGGGGTCCTGTCCTGTCGGGGCGACCACGCCGACTGCTCCGAGCGCGTCGATCGATGAGGTGGAGGGTCTGGAGTTCTCCGAGCCGAGGATCGAGGTCAGGGACGGCAAGGTGAGTGTTTCTGCTGCTGCGACGGCGAAGGCGGGGTATCAGATCGGTGGTCCGCTGCCGGAGGGGTGGACGCGGGTGAACGAGACCTCCGCCACCTTCACGACGGTGAAGGACCAGCCGAGTTGTGATGCCCCGACGCCTACGCCTACTCCGAGTCCGTCGGTGTCCTTGACGCCTGATCCGTCGCCGTCTCCTGTGCCGTCGTCGTCTGTTCCGGTTCCGGGGGTGACGGTGACCCCGACGGTTCCGGTTCCGGTTCCGACGCCGGTCAGGCCCGGCCTGCC
>NZ_LR027845.1 GCF_900607225.1 [Pseudopropionibacterium] massiliense
AGATTGTGTCTGAGCGTCAACAAAGTGACCTGGATACAGCGGAACAACCCCAAGGTGCGGGACCCTGCTGCGGGAAGGTTTCCGGAACGGGAGGTGTGGATCAGTTCGCACAGGTCAAGGATCTGGTCGCGGTCAAGGCTTGTGGTAGTATTCATGGCAGCGGCTTGTCTTTCATCTGAGGGTTTTCTTTCTACACCTTGAATTATCCCAGATCGGGCAAGCCGCCCTCACATCCCCCCTCGGGATAAAGCGTTAGCTGAGGGAAACCAAAACACCCCTATGAATAAGCCTCAAAGAAGTGACATCATGGATTGAACTCTGGTACAATCAAACCAGGCTTCATTCCGCGATCGGGTACCGCACCCCGAACGAAGTCCATCAGGAATGGAGGAAAACCGAGACGGCAGCCTAAACCATAATCCAAGTTTTTCACCGCCGTCCACAAAACCTATGGCAGTCCACCCTACAGCCCCGAGCACAACCCCATCGAACACGTCTAGAAAGAAGCAGCAACCACCAAAGAACAACCTTCACCAACACCCGCCAAGCATTCGAAACCTTCATCCGAACAAACACATTCCCCTACCGCCCCACAAAATAATTTTGTTTAAAGCACACTACAATCCAACGATCACGCGATTGACCACCTCGGGCACCCAGTCGGAGTTCGCGACGAATTGATCAATGCCGCCGTTGGATACCTGCGCCTGGTAGAAGTCGACGTGATAGGAGGCCAGTGCTTCGGGACTGAGTTCGGTCATTTCCGCGCCTTCCTCGAGCAGGTAATTGACCACATCAATGTTGCATTGAATGACCTCGTAAGGTGTCTTGCTCTTGAGGGACTTGCGGGCGAGGATCACGTGATCGAGTAACAACTTCGGACCTTTCGTCTGGGGGCAACCTCTGCCGTAGAGGCGACGAGAGTCTAGCGGGAGGCAGAAAAGGGCCACAGCGGCTGCGATGGCGCAGTGGCGGTGCTAGTTGCGCCTTAGGAGCTGCTTGTTGAGCGGAAATCGGTTTGTCGTGGACGGGGCCTGATTCGCAAGCCCTCGGCCTGGGTCAGGTCTGCCTCGGCCGCTGCCAGCACTCGAGGCGAAGAAGATTGGTATAGCTCCCATTTAACAAGATGTCGTTGTGTTTGGTGTTTTCTGGGGTATTACCCAAGGTTTTGCTGCGGGGGCGGCATGTCGTGTTGCATCATTTTTACCGGAGCGCTTGAATAAGAGTTGTGGAAGGATTCGCTGCCGGATATGAAGAACTTTTGCAGGATTATCAGGTGAATGCTGTGTATCC
>NZ_LR027846.1 GCF_900607225.1 [Pseudopropionibacterium] massiliense
GGCGAAAGCATGGGGGGTTCCTTGGGGTGTGGGTGGCGAGGATAGAGGAAGGTCGACGAGGGACGCGGGAGCGTCAGCGACAGGCGGTCAGCGCATGCGGGCAGGCGTGGCGGCGACAGAGGCATGCATCTGCACATCCTCGCTCGACGATCGCGGTCTGCTCACCAACGGGCTGGGAGTGTCATCGACTGAGGATTGAATCAGGGATCCAGAAGTGATTCAATTGTCTCATGGATCCAAACCTGAGCACGGCGATCGAGAGCGCCCGCAAGGCGGCGAGACTCTCCCAGCGGACCTTGGCCGCTCGCACCGGGATCTCACAAGCCACACTGAGCCGCATCCTCAGCGGCGACCGCACGGCGAAGATGCCGGAGATAATCTTGATCGCTGACGCGGTTGGCTGTACCGTCGCGCAACTCACTGGCACTGACGTCGCAAGACGTGTCGAATGCGCGGCTCGCTCCACAAACGGCGCGAGCATGGACTCCATGCGGCAGCGGCTCATTCACTTTCTGGAACTCGACGCCTATCTCGACGACCAAGGAATCCTGGTCCGGTGAGCCGTGCCGAACAACAGGCCAAAACAGCCGCTGAAGACTTCAGACGCAACCACCGCCTAGGCCGCCAGCCGCTGGGAGACCTCGTGGCATTGATCGAACGGGTCACTGGCTACGACGTCGCTATCGTGTCTGCCGCGTCAGACGAGCACGGCCTGACCATGCGCGACCCGGCGCGAGAAGCGGTATTCATCGGGGTGGCAGCCACTGACCACCCGATGAGGCAACGCAGCTCGCTAGCTCACGAACTCGGCCACGTGGTATTCGGCGACTGGTCACCCCCCGAAACCCTCGGGCCGCGCACACTCGAGGAGGTCCGCGCCGACTCCTTCGCCCGCCATCTCCTGCTACCGCTCGAAGGGGTCAGCGGACTGCTGGAGGAGCGGAGGCAGCCGACCGAGGCCGACCTATCGGACATCGTGCAGCACTTCTTGGTCTCGCCCGCCATCGCCGCCATCGCCATTCGAGACGCTGGTTACATCGACCAGGCAACCGCTGAGCGATGGATGAAGCGCAGCACCCGGCAACTCGCCACGCGTTACGGTTGGGGCGATCAATATGCCTCACTGCAGGCCACATCGGCCACCCTGCGGGCACCACAGGGTCTCCTCGCTCGCGCCATCGAGGGATACGCAGAAGGGGTCGTGACCGCCCAGACCATCGCGACCCTGCAGGGCGTCGATGTTGATCGCGTGATTGCGGAGCTTGAGGAGGCAGGCGTAAACCCCTCTTCTCCGGAACCGATCGACCTGAGCGCCGAATGCTTGCCACCGGTTGAGGTTGACCTTTCCATCTTGGAGACCATGACGTGACAAGCCGCCCTATCATGGACGCGGGCCCGGGCCTCAACTTCTTTTCGCTGAACAAGGAGCGCCTGCTTTTCAGTGCTCTTGGGCCACTGAGCGTCCCAGAAGCCGTAAAGGAAGAGATCCTGAGGAAGGCTCAGAAGGATAGCCGCTTCGCCGCTTCAGAACTCGTATGGCGGAAATTGCCTGAGCGGCTCATGAAGGTCCTGTCAGACGACCCCACTGATGATCTCGCCGCCACTGTGCTGCGTATCACCAAGACGCCCATTCAAAAACGAGTCCGGACCCCAAAAGACCTTGGTGAGACGATGGCCATCGCCCACGCCGCTGTCCTGGCGGACCAGGGAACCGATGTCATCGTACTGATGGACGACAGCGGTGGACGAAGTCTCGTCGCTCAAGAACAGCGACGCCTCAAACGTCGTCGCGCAGCTGGCCAGACCGCGGGCCAGCTCCACCTGATCAGCACCATCACCGTCCTGGAGCGGGCCGCAGGCGGGCAGCACCTGCCTACCCGCGCCGCGCTGCGAGACTTATACGCACGCTTGCGAACTCTTGACGATGCCTTGATCCCACTTGACCGTATAGCAGTCTTGAAACAGGATGTCGTTTATAGGCGGTACGGGAATTTCTTCTTTCGTATGTAGGTTTCGAATGCGTTTCGGGTGTCGGTGAAGTGGGGGCGTTGGAGGTTGCTGATGTGGGTTTT
>NZ_LR027847.1 GCF_900607225.1 [Pseudopropionibacterium] massiliense
GGGTGGCGGTTGTTGTGTTGGTGTGTTCGTGTAGTGGGGGGTCGGGGGGTGCTGGTGTTCAGCAGTCCTCCTCGCCGGTGGCGACGTCGTCGTCGCCGGTTTCGTCGATGCCGGTGAAGCCGCAGCCGTCGGGGACCTTCACTCCGGAGCAGTTGGAAGCAGCCAACACGGTAATCGAGTACTTCCGTATCTCGGACGAGGTTTCCAGCAGCCTCGACAGCGATCCCCAGCCCTTGAAGGACATCACCATGGGGCAGACCCAGGAGCTGGATATGGAGGTGGTCGATGGGTATCGCCGGCGTGGTCAGGTCCAGACGGGGGTCATGGTTGTTGCGATCATCGGTGCCTCGGATGCCCGGGAGGAGGATGGTGTTCGTGTTGTCGCGGTCCAGGTCTGCACGGATAGCAGCAAGGCTGATGTCGTGGACTCGAGAACCGGGCAGTCCATATTTGAACCGGGGAAGCGTTCAATGTATTTGGAATGGAACATTGACGTGGTCAAGACGGCAGAGGGTTGGAAAATCGGAGATTCTACGAACGAGTCAGTTTTGGGGTGCCGAGCATGAGGAAACTCCTTGTCGTTCTGATGGCGTGCGCATTGATGATGGTCCATTTTCCTGTGGATCAGGCTGAAGCTGATGGCGGTGTCCGCTGTGCGCGCAAGGGGAAATTGGGCGGTTCCTGTTTGATTGAGATCAGGGTGCCGGGGTCTGGTGGTCAGCCTGGTCGTCCGGGCCGGCCCGGGGGGTCTGGGCGGGTTCCTGGTGCCCGTCCCACAGGGGAGGATGCTCTTCCTGAGTGTGTGGGGATGTTGTGTCTGCCTGCAGAACAGCGCATTGGCAATAACGTCTACTGCATCCAGCGAGACTCGAGTACAGGGAAGTGTGTTCGCTACGAGGAGGGTCCGGGATTGCCTACTCCTACCGAGGAGGCCACCGGGCGTGGGGGTGCGCCTGCTCCTGCGGTGTTGGCGAGGGTTGCGGTGGAGCGGATGGATCTTCGTGCTCCGGAGATCGGGGTGTGGCCCGAACCGGTGGA